>NZ_JAUOTP010000009.1 GCF_030546695.1 Sphingomonas natans | reverse complement strand
GCGCCGGGGCCACCCGGGCCGCCGGGACCACCGGGGCCTCCCGGGCCACCCGCGCCCGGCGGCGGACCGCCGCGCCCGCCGACGCGCCGCTCCTCGCCGTTGAGCTTGAGCGTGCCCATCACGTTCGATTGCTGGCTGGCGATCTTCCACGTGCCCGACTGATCGAGGCGCACGTCGAAGGCGGAGCGCAGGCGGCCCGAGAAGGTCGCGGTCGGCTTCGCCTCGGTGCCGTCCGGCTTCCAGATGCGGATGCTCTCGATGCCGATCGGGCGGTGATCGAAGAAGAAGACATGCTCCGATCCCGCGGCATCGAAAGTCACGAAATTGTTGCTGCCCGAGAAGAGCGTGCCCGAGGGGACGATGAACGAATGATCGGCCTGCGCCGCGGTGGGCAGCAGGGCGGCGGCGGCGAGCAGGGCGCCGAGGATGCGCGCGCGCATCACTTGGCCGCCACCGTGACCGCGCCGAGCTCGGTCTTGCCCGAAGCCTTGCCGCTGCCGTTCGGTACCGTGATCGGCACGCTGACGAGCTCGCGCCCGCCGCCTTCGCGCGCGGCCTCGACATTGAGAACATAGGCGCCGGGGGCGAGATCGTTCGGCAGGGAAATCGTATAGGTGCCGGGGCCCTTCGTCGCGCCGCTGACGCCGTCGACGGGCAGCTTCAGGCTGCGGCCGCTCTTGCGCCACCAGGAGCGCAGATCGGCGAGCCACTTGTGGCCGGGCTCGGCGCCGCCCTTCTTGATATCGTACCAGGCGAACAGGCTGCGCACGGTGCCGCCCCCGGCGGGCTCGACCCAGCCCGCGACATAGGGCTTGTGATATTCGGCGATCGCGAGGCGCGGCAGCGTGACGCTAACGGTGCCGGCAGTCGCGGCGGAGGCGGACAGCCCGCCGACCAGCGCAAAGGATGCAGTCCGCAAAGGATTGGGGCGCATAGGATCAATTCCTCAGTGGATGAAGACGATGGCGACGATGAGCGGGACCGCGAAGCCCAGGCCGACGAGCGGCCAGGTCTTCTTGCGATGCTTGGCGTGAAACTGGAGCAGCAGCAGGCCCGTGCCCGTGAACAGGATCGCGGCGGCGGCGAAGGCATCGATGAACAGCCGCCAGCCCAGGCCGGTGTTGCGGCCCTTATGGAGATCGTTGAACAGGGAGATCAGGCCCTGCCTCGTGACCTCGGACGCGATCGCGCCGGTGCCGCGATTGACGCTGACCCAGGCATCGCCGCCGGGGCGCGGCATCGCGACATAGACTTCGTCCTCGCTCCACTCGCCGGTGCGGCCCGACGGATCGAGGCCGACTTGCGCGGCAACGGCTTCGGCGACGGCGGCAGGCATCGGCGCGCCCTCGGCCGGCGTGGCTTTGAGAAGCCGCAGCAGCGACGGCGCGAGCGTCCCCGCTTTCTGGACGACCTGCGGGTGCGCGGGGATAATGCTGGAATGGTTGAGCGTCACGCCGGTGATCGCGAACATCAGCATGCCGATCAGCGAAACCGCGGCGCTAATCCAGTGCCAGGTGTGGAGCTGCTTGAGCCACCAGCCGCGCGAGATGCGGCGGCGCTTCTTCGGCAAGGCGTTCGGGAGCGGGGTTGGGGCGTTCACAAGAGCGGCCGGTAGCGCGAATGATTCGCATCTGCAACGTCTATTGAGAATCGTTCGCATGACGCGCCGGAGCGATCCGGTTCTCGTCGGAGATGGTGCTTTTGGTACATGCGGTGAAATCCTGCGCTGCTAGCCGCGCCATAGCGCGACAAGCATCCACTTTATTTCAGCGATGAAGGATTCCAGCGCATCCGGGCGTGATCGGTGCGGATCATCGACACGGATCGCGCTTTGCCATATCGTCCGGCGCGATGCGGGCACAGGCGGCGAAAAGGCTATGGCGGCGGCAGGCCGTGATGCTTGCGGGCCTTGCCTTGCTGCTGCGAATCCTGATCCCGTCGGGATGGATGCCGGCGGGCGACCGGATCGGCTTGGTACCCTGCTTCGGGGTGGCCACAGCGACCACCCACGGGCCGATGGCACATCACCCGGCGCCGCATCACGACGGCCATGATACGAGCGACAAGGGCGACAGGCCCTGCGCGTTCGTCGGCTTCGCCTGCGCGCTCGCCGAACCCGATGGAGCAATCGGCGCGCTGCTTCCCGTCCTGCTGAGCCCGGCCATGATAGCGGCGGCGTCTTCGGCGGCCAGCATCGGCGCGGGGCTGGCGGCGCCGCCGCCGCCGCCGACCGGACCGCCCGTCACCGTCTGATCGACCTCGCCTGCCGCCCCCCGGCGGCGCTTGCGCGGCACGCCCGCGCCCGATCAGGATTTTCTCATGGCCCCTGCCCTTCGCGCGCCGCTGCGTGCGCCCGATCTCTATCGCGCCGTCTGGCGCTGGCATTTCTATGCCGGATTGCTCGTCCTGCCCTTCCTCGCCTGGCTGGCGATCACGGGATCGCTCTATCTCTACAAGCCCGAGATCGAGCGGGCCTTCTACGCGCGCTGGATGGCGGCGGGGCCGCATGCCGAGACGCCCGCCGTCGCGCCTTTGGTGAAGCGCGTCGCGGCCGAGACGGGCGGCACGGTCAGCCAGATCGTCAAGCCTGCAGCTCCCGACGAGGCGTGGCGGATGAGCGTCACCCTCGCCGACGGCGCCAGGAAGATGGCGTTCGTCGATCCCGCCGACGGCCATGTCCTGGGTCTGACCCGGCCGGGCGGGATTATGGGACTCGTGAAAGACCTGCACAGCCTGATCATCGCCGGGCCGATCGGCAATGCGCTCATCGAGATCGCCGCCGGCTGGGCGATCATCCTCGTGCTGACGGGCATCTATATGTGGTGGCCGCGCGGCACTTCGCCGGTGATCGGGGTGCGCGGAGCTCCCAAGCAGCGAATGTTCTGGCGCGATCTGCATGCGTCGCTGGGGCTGGTCGCGGGCGGGATCGTCCTGTTCCTGGCGGTCACGGGCATGCCGTGGAGCGGCGTCTGGGGAAAGACGGTACAGGGCTGGGTCACGAGCCACGCACTGGGCAAGCCCCAGGCACCGGGCGGCGGCGGCGGCGAACATGCCGGGCATGAGGGCATGGCATCGATGCCGTGGGCGACGCAGCGCATGGCGATGCCGATGGACCCGGCGATGAAGATGGGGACGCCCGGCTCCGATATCGGTCCGAATCGCGCGATCCACGCGGCACTGGCGGCGGGCCTTTCGGGCGCGTGGACGCTCACGGTCCCCGCCGCGCCCGGCAAACCGTATCTCTTCTCGACAACGGCGCGCGCGGCCGAGGAGGAGCGCACGCTCTATGTGAGCAGCAGCGACGGCCGCGTGCTGCAAAACACGGGCTATGCCCGCTACGGGGCGGGCTCGCGCTGGATCGACTGGGGCGTGCAGACGCACCAGGGGCTGGAATATGGCGAGATCAACCGGCTCGTGATGCTCGCGGGATGCGCGGGACTGCTGCTGCTCGCAATCAGCGCGCCGGTCATGTGGTGGAAGCGCCGGCCGACAGGACGGATCGCCGCACCGCCGCGACCGCGGCCGCAGGCGGCGACGCGGGGGCTGCTCGTCATCATGCTCGTCTGCGGCGCGCTGTTTCCGCTCACCGGGCTGACGATGCTGGCGGCCCTGCTGATCGACTGGTTTGCGCGTCGAAACCCAACACGTCGCGGCTTGCTTGCCGCGCCCTAAGTTACAACGTCGAGGTCAGATCGGCGACAGCCACGAGCCACCAATCTGTTTGCGCTGACTTCGTGCGGTCCAAAGCGTAGATGAGTGAACTCAGATGAGATGCGCTTGCCTGACGGACACAGCCGTCACATCAGGTCAGTACACATCCCCGCTCGTCGACGTGAGCGCGCTGCGCTGCAGCTGCAATCCATCGCTAAGCCGCGTGTGAGCCGGTCCAACAATTTTTTTCTCTAATATCGAAACTGCTAGCCGGATAGCCAATCCGCCATCCGATCACGCCACCTGATCAAAGCCCCAACCTCGCCTTTCAGTTCGGCGTTTGCTTCACTCGAGATCGACTACTTTGGCGATGGTGATTACCTGCGCGGCTAAACGCAGCTGATCTGCGTCCGACCAGCTAATCCCCGCATCCTCAAGCCACTTCGCAACTTCTTTTGGGGACGCGTCGGCGCCAAAAGCCTTTCCAGTATCCGAGAAGCTGTCTCTAGCCTTCAGCCGTCCACGCGCGTGGACAATCTTCCATATCATCACGCGGGACACGCCGAAACGCGCTGCAATGTCCGAAAGGCTAGGAGGAGCTCCGCAATAGGAGCACGGCCTGCCCAAACGGTTGCGGATTTCGACGACCTCGCGGTCAGATAATTTTGCCGGCGCTGGCATGTCGACATATTAGCGCCATTTTGCACCGCCGCAAACATAACAAGTTCGCGTCGAGCAGTGCATTGCGGACATGGAGGATCGCCAACCGTTGAGATCCTCGCCCGTCAGCGAGCCTCCAGTTTAACATCATGCCGTTAGCGCTTCTCGCGGAGCAGCGGGTTCCGAGCGCGATAGTCAGCTGTGACGGCAACCTGCCTCCGAATTTGCCCTGGAACTAGCACGACACGACACTTAGGCTAGGAGTTTGACCGAGCAAAAAGTTTAACAGCAGCTCGGTTATGCCGCAGGCTGAGATTGTTCCGGGACCGCCGAGCGGCCGGCCCTACGGGAGGCACGCCTCAACGCGCGATAGCTAGACTGTTACACCCGACGCGCTACTTTGCGGTCAGGCTTGGTGGGGGCACTCGAGCAGTGGATCAGACTGATTACGACCGACTCGGGCGCGCCTTGGCGCTGGGCATCAGCGGGCGAAAAATAGAATATGTTATTGAAAATCTGGCTTCAAGCCGCGAAATTGCGCTTTTACAGAGTTGTTAACCCACCACATTTACCCTGTTGCAACATATCACGGCCATTCTGGGGCTAAGGTTTTGTTGCGTTCAAATGTGGAGGTACAAGATGTCTCTTGACCTTGTCTCGACGGGTAACGTCGTTGGTGAGTTTATCTATCCACAGTCCTTTAGGGATAGCTTCAGCGATTCCGCCTGTTGGCAAATTCCACTTCCCGGCCGGAAGTATAACGGCAAGGATGTTAGCATCGAAATCGTGAGATCCGACGCCCGTCGTGACGCGGCGTGCGAGCTCATTAATCGCATGTATTCTTGGCGAGGCTATGGCGACAGCCATCGTTTGGACCAGCGCCCGACACATACGACATTTACGGTAGCCGCGGATGACGAGGTCATTGGAACGGTCACGCTGGCTGCGGACTCTGAGCGCGGTTTGGCCGTTGATGCATTATTTCGGGCGGAAATCGACCATTACCGGAACCAACCACGCGCGAAGGTCTGTGAGCTCACCAAGCTTGCATTCGATACGACCGCCGAGTCGAAGCATTTGCTCGCAGCCCTGTTCCATGTCGTCTTGATCTATGGGGTCTGGAAGCATGAGGGAACAGACCTCTTTATCGAGGTGAACCCTCGCCATCGCCGATTCTATGAAATGATGCTGGGCTTCGAGCGCGTCGGCGACCTTCGGACAAACGAAAGCGTAAACGCCCCATCACAGCTAATGCGGCTGCGCGTTGCAGACATTCATGCCAAGATCGATGAAAGCCGTTCCGCGAACGCCAGCTGTCGGTCGTTGTACCCGTTCTTTTTGTCGACCCTGGAAGAGGCTGACGTCTGCCTAAATCTTTGGTCAAATGCCGCTGGAGCCAGCCTAGACCAAGCGACGTTTCAAGATTTCATCGAGATCTTTCCAGGATCTGGCGATCCGCCACCGGCATATGCTCGAAACGAAAGCTCACATCAGATGAGGCTTGTCGCGATCTGAGCCTGCGAAAGCATGGCAGCGAACTTCTTTTCGGTTGACGGTGGTGAGGCGCGCAGCGTTTCCGCGCGCGAATCTGGCAGCCAGAATTCGGCGCAGCCTGAGGCTGCATTCCATCTCGACGCATGTTTCAAAAACAAAAAAAGGGCGCCAGGAGTAGCTCCCGGCGCCCGTATTCGTGATCCGCTTGATTTAGGCGAACGTAACCGCGGTATTCGACTTGCGAACGCGACGGCATGCGCCGCCGATGACACCAAAACCGACAACCATCATCGCCCAGCTAGCTGGCTCCGGCACTTGCGCCGCAACGAACGTCAGATTGCCGCTGTAGCCGTTGATGCCCGTCGCGGTGCCCTTAATCTGCAGTGTGTTCTCGGCCAGGCTGTAGATCGGCAAATTATTGATCGTGAACGACGTTCCGCTCGAAGTCGGCGCGATCGCAAATGCATACGAGACGTTGTTGAACAGGATGTCCGTGAGAGTCAGCATGTCGGACGTGACCGTGAAGCTGGTCGAGACGTTGCCGCTGCCAGTTCCGGTCTGAGGGATCGTGAAAACGAAAGAATCTGCGAAATTCACGACCGACGCACCGACGCTGTAATCAGCCCCGAAGCGAGCCGTGATCACCGGGGAGAATGGGCCCGTGCCATTCGTCAGCTTGAACATGCCAGCGGCGTTGTCATCACCGACGTGAAAGACCGTCGCATCCGCTGCCGAAGCAAGCGTTAGCATTCCGATTGCGATTGCACCAGCGCGCAAAACTGCCTTGCGAACACCCATTCTGAAATCTCCCTGAACTCATACGCCAACCGCGCGGCGCCCTGAGAAGAGCAAACCATTCCGGTTGCGACTCACATACCTTTCCGTTTCGTTAACAGCAAGACTTTTTTTGCGTTGCGGTATGGTTAATTGGCGGCTTTGTCGGGTTCATTGGATCAACGAGCAGAAAAATTGCCATCTGCAGGCAGAAAATCACCGCTGTTTGAGTCCGCCTCGAGGTCCCGCATTGGCTCACAAGAGAAAAGGGCAGCAGCCAGCAAAATATTCGTAGCGCTAGCGGAACGATCTGGCGAACTGATAGTTCGATGATCCGTTTGGCCGTCAACGCCGACCGGCTGAGGTTTAAGTATGCCGAGCAGCTATGGTTGAAGAGGCCAAGCTGCACGCGCAACGGTCACGGAGCGCCTTGACCTCCGCTCCATCCACCGCAGATCGCCTCGGTGGCCGGACGCAGCCAGCCCTGCATAACGTGCACGATGGCAAGCTGCTTGGCCAATGTTAATCAGCGTTGCCGCCGAGCTTGGCGAAGGCCGATGCGCCGGATGGCGACTGACTTTGCGGGAACTGCAAAGCGGTCCGCGTCCAGAGAGGCTTTGCTCCCGCACTTCGTGGGCGCCCATCGCTGCGAAAGGCCTGATTCGCAGTTCGACATCTTGGTTGTTGAGGGCGACATTCCCGCTGTTCGTTTACGCTTTTCTGGTCTGTAAGGTTCGGTCCAACCGATTTCCCACCGCCCGATTGACGTATTTCCCGATCTTAGCCAATTCTGCTTCTACCTCAATGTTGACCTGATGGGGCAAGATGGCCGTGCAGTCCGGGCTCAGCGATGCTGTCATTAGCAGTATGAAGGCGCCTCCAAAGGTCATTCATTTGAAAGGCGAGCCCAAGGGGCTCGTTCTTGAGGTTCGACCAAACGGCGTAAAGGTTTGGCTTTGGCGGGGACGTAGGCCGGATGGTGTGGCGGCGAAGGTCACACTCGGCACATACTCGGCTACATTTGGAGTTGCCGAAGCGAACTCCCGCGCACAGGCAATCAACGACGGCAAAAAGCGCTGCGTGTGGCTTCCCCACGAGGAGGCTCTAGGCGTTCAGACGATCGCGATGGACGCTCGTGCGAACGCCACCCTTTCCAATCAGACGCTCGATGCGTTCTGGACGGAGTATTACAAGCCGCGCTTCGTAGAAAAATTGAAGGGCAAGGCGGAGACAGCACGGCTCTACGAAAGGCGAATCAGGCCCTATATAGGCGACAGACTACTCCTGGATCTCGACCACGAGGCTCTCGCCGCGACGGTGGCCAAATGCGCCAGGACCGCGCCGGTCTCTGCCAATCGTGTGGCGGGCCTGCTGCGGGCGATTTTCAAACGCGCCCTTACAGGCGACCTTCGCAGTTTGACCGGGCTTCGCGACAACGCGGCCGCTTCCCTATTAAAGCCGACAGGCGCGAATGAACGGGAGCGAATTTTAGATCGCGACGAGCTTGGCGTCGTTCTCGCCACCATTGAGGCACGAGCAGCCAAAACAGCGGGGGCGACCGCCATCTATGCAAGGGGCTTAAAGCTGATGGTAGCCACCGGGTGCCATCGCGAGGAAGCGTTCGCGGCTACCTGGGGGCATTTTGACCTCGAGGCGGGTGAATGGCTTCAGACTCACGGAGCGAAGGCCGGGCATGCAAACCGTCTCGTTTTGCCGCCCGAGACCGTCGTTTGGCTGAAGGGTTTAAAGGCTACAGGTGCGAAGGTGGAGGAATTTGTATTTCCGGCTGGGCCCGACAAGAGCGAGACAAAATTCTTCAGCTTTAGCAAAGCGCACGCTGACTTAATTTGGGATGCGAACAAGCGGGCTGGCCCAATCGGCGTTTCGGTTGCGCGCTGGAGCCGGCACGATCTCCGCAGAACGGTTGTTACCAAACTGCGCGATATTCTGTCACCAGGCGGGTTGGATCCCGAGGTCTCCGATGCGGTTGTGTCAGCCGAGGCGTTGCTGATCTGGCGGGATTATCTCGCAGATGCCCTCGCTGCCTACGAAGTACGCGTTAATGAGAAGCGTGCTGCGGGATCGGTGGGATAGGTGCGAAAGGTAACCCAGACTGCCCCAATAAGCCCCAACGGACTCGAGACCGAAACGTTCGTTATCTAAGTCGCTCGGGATCGAATACGCTCCCTCAATCAGGTTGAGCCGCCTTGGTGGATTGCATAACGACTTGCCGGCCAGAAAGCATTTCTGTTCGCCTCTGCCCCGAAGCCCTGCCTTTGATCATTCCATTGAGCAAAAGCGAGCTTACTGCAATTGCGACGGTATGGAACGCGCGGTCGAAAGGCTAAGAAACCAGCCGCGCCAAACGCGCTTGTCTACCAATTCACAGTCGCGAGAGGCTGCGAAAGCCATAGCGAATTCTCCGGAATACGCGCCTTCGGTCCGGAGAGGATGAAGGTGCCCGAGGGAGTGGCGACCATCCGAATGGTCGGGGCGATCCCTGGCTTGACCAGCGTAACCGGGAAGTATCGGGGCAGCGCTCCCGACACAGGGCATGCGGCGCGCTGCCGCATCGTTCATTGGGAAGCGCTCGCCGATCATCGCTCGAACCGGCCGAAGAGCGCCGACGCCACTACCCCGCCGTTGCGGCCACGTAGCTTGTTCCTTCAATGACCGATCGCATATACCCGCCTTCAGATGTTCATGCCTCCCCCCTCTTCGCGTCCTTGATGATGGACTATGTTTTCCTCTCGGCGGGCGCAGGCAGCCGTATGGGCGCGCTCACCCAAAACCAGCCCAAGGCGTTGGTAGAGATACTTGGACGTCCGATTGCGGAGCACACCATTGAGGCAATTGCAGCAGCGCTGCCCGGCTCTGCGGTCCTGTTGGTATCCGGCTACCGAGCAGACGCACTCGAGGGATTTGCGAGAAAATGGCAGAATTCTGAGACAACAGTGAGCACCATTTTTAATCCGGACTTCGCGGCTGCTGGCCCGCTTCGCTCGATAGAGATTGCGCTGTCGGCGCTCCCGCGAGAAATCGAAAGCCTCACAATAGGAAATGGAGATACCATCTTTGAGGCGACCGCTATTTCGGCGCTCGCTGCTGCTCAGGCTCCAGCCGCTATGCTCGTAAGTAGCTCCTCCGAAGCGGACCCCGACGACGTACAAGTTGAGATCGCTAGATCAGGCATTGTTCGTGCCCAAAAGCGATTGGGATCTCTCACGGCATTCGAGTTATCGGCCGGCCTACTACAGCTTCGCGGTCGCGACGTTATTCAACTTTGCCGAATGTGCGTTATGGAGGCTCTGGAGGATGAGCGGACCTCGGGAATTAAACAGACGTGGCACAGTATTATCGCCCGATTGGCCGCGGGAGGGGCGGCGCCACAGCCGGTGTTCGTCCCTTGCAGCACTTGGTGCGAATTTGATGACGAGCTCTCGATCGCTCGGTACACCGCCGCACATCATATTTCTTAAGACGCAAACTTAGCCATTTCCTCAGGCGTTGACGTAATCACGGGCGATCGATGGCTAGTTTGCTCAGTCCGCTAACACGTTAAGGGGAGCCTGGAAAACTCATGCGAACAGATGATATACATGCGGTGGCGTTTGTGCCCTCGGGGATATACGATTCTGTTCCCGGGCTGCTTGCCTTCTTACCATCAAGCTGACCAGATCCAGGACCCTGTAATGCCCAGCGATCTCAAAAACGCACAACGAAGACGGCGCATGCTTAAAATCAGCGCCGACCAGGTGTCGTATATCAAGTCAATCGCTGGTAAAAAATGCGAGGCCTGTGGTGAGCTATGGTCACTGGGCAACATCGCTAGGCAATTCGGGGTTTCGCGGAGCCTAGTTCAATTCATCATTCAAGGCGCTCGCCGGGTAAAGAGCCAAGGATCGCTGGACCCGCCGATATCACCATCCACCGGCGAACAAATGGCCGCCGCAACGACTTTCCTACGCCTCCACGGCATCAGCTGGTCAGGAGACGAGCAGCTCCGGCTAGCGTCCCACGTCCTTCGTCTAGCCTGCAAGTTAAGTGGTTCTCACGGAGAAATCGCGCGTTAGCGGATGTGCCACGCCAAGACCGCAAGTCTCGGTCGTAAGACGTCTGGGCTGTCCATTGTTTACAATGATACCGCATTTCCTGCTCGATTGGCGTTTAAGAGTGCCTCGAAACTTTCACATATGCTTTCATACAGGCGCCTTTTGACAGCCATTCTGCGCCGCGCACGGGCTTTGTGGGAGCTAGTGAGATGCGTCAAGGATCGCTGGCTCTGCTCGTAGGCATCCAAAGAAAAATAACCGCTTGCTAACCGACGCGCGTCGAAATCCTGCCAAGCTCGGTCATAGTCGAAGGTTTTTGAACCGCCGGCGTACAGAGTGGCAATATGCTTTTTATTAGAAACTCCAACCAAGGGAATTCGACCCATCGCGCTTGCGAGCGCGCGTATAGCCACGATTAGCATGGCTATCGGCGTCGTGTTGTCATTTTCTTTTGTAGCACGACGGTACTCGGCGCTTCGCCCAAAAGCTCCTTGAAGGCCGCCAATCAGAACGACCTCGCTGTGCGCCATGTCGACACGCGATCCTCGGCTAAAGAGAAAGGCTATGGAAGCCAGATCATTTGCATCTTCACGAAAAACCAACTCAAGCTCACCCTCCATTGGCGAGCGATACGCGGCCATGAGAGCCATCGTGTAAGTTGAACCGTTGGCTGCTTGATTCGTCCAAAATATTTCACCATCTGGTGGTTGGATATTGAGCGTATTTTTTGGAAAATGACGCAAGATAAACTCGTAATGATCTTCTATTATCTGACGGCGCTCATCGCCGCGCATCTCGACGTCAAAGTAATTCCCGACATATTTCCAGTAAATACGTCGCTCATCTGCCGCCAGATCTGCCATCTTCGCGCGATTTAGCAAGCCGCGTAGCGTCAAGTGGGAAATTGGACGGCGCAGGGCTAACAAGAGCTGACCCAGCCGCCGGCTAAAGGTGCGGCTGCCACCGGGTACCGATGGTAGCGAACGCCAATTCACAGCCGGCATTTCGTCCCCCGATCGCGACGATCCGGAAAAGCGCCAAGCGCTTAGTCCTTCGATCCTCAACAAAGGCCAACTTCGCAGCTTGCGCGCTCGTTATCAATATCCGATCGCCGCCGGCGATCACCAGCGTCGGTCTTTAGCCCCCCGACGAACGCTACGCGCCCCCCCCCAACCTGCATTGCGCATCCAGTTGCAGAGATCAGACATCCGAACATAGCTGGCCTGCGGGCTGACGTTTTTTGCAGCGTGCAATCAGCTGCCCCGTCTTTAGCGAATCATCCAGTTTACAATCACGGCGATCCCTGCCCAGACCATGATTGAGCAGACCATCGCCACAGCAAACGCTGCAGCTGCTTTACGCGTTGCAAGTTTCGTTGGGACAAACTGAGTGTTCCGCTTTATCTTTCTGAAAGGCATGATTCCCCCCTTCCCGAAGATGCGGCACCGTTCACAAAATGTAAATATGCCACTTCGGCACAAACGCTGCGCGGTGGCTGCGAGACGGAATTAGCCTCCAACGCATATCAGCTGACATCAAGTTGCTGCGCGCCGCAGACTTTCCGGGCAGATAAGCATCTGAATCCGCGCGAGCGATGAACCGACACACCAGATATCCCACCCCGAAGGAACCTGTTTTGGATAAATGCGCGCGGTTTCGCGATCAAAGCATCAGCGGTAAGGCGCGTATTTTAACGACGTTAACGAGGCAGCGCAGCGCTGTTTAATGCGGGTTCAGCAGCTGTGCGAGGCTCAGCATCACGTGTTCTCACGTCACCGTCGTGAACCGAGACGTGCAACGGGTATCGAGCCCGAAAACATGTCAAAGCAGCTTCGACGACCCTGAGAAGCAATTCGGCTGCCGTTTTAGAGGCGAACCTGTGAGCGCTTGCGCTTCAATCTACCACGTCTGGGGAAGCGCTAGAATGCTGGTAGCTAGCGCAAGATCGGCATCGCTGCTCCACGCGATGTCTTTGCGTTTGAGCCATCGGACGGCCTCAGCCAAATCAAGGGGAGAATGGGCTCCCTCTGATGGGGCGACGGGGCTCGCCACAGAGTGCCAGGCCTTGCCACTTAAAATTTGCCAAATTGTAATGCGAGATACCCCGAATTGGGGGGCCAAAGAAGATCCTTTGCGCGTCGCACCGCATAGGGGGCACGGATTGTTCGCTAAATAGCGGATCTCCTCTACCTGCTCTTCCGACAATTTCATATCGCCATAATCTCAACTTACCTCCGCATTCCGTGCGGGTTTGTTTTGCAGCTCGCCTCAGCGCCCACGCTTTGCCGGGAAGGTCTCCACGGCGGCCCACGGCTGTTCCGCTAAAAAGCCGGAAACACGGCCCCCAGCAGATTCGGATGGTAACTGAATCAGCGCGGTTTTCCAATTCGCGCCGGGCACGTTACCTGGCATCGGCCGGCGCTAGGTCGCTTACCTCGCGCTGCGCCCTAATTTCGATGCGGCCCCAGCCATGGATTGGGCGCAATCCGATGGAGATGTGATGACGAGAAGGATCATGCTTTCCCGCTAGTAGCACCGCCTAAAGCCCCCGGTCATGCAAGGCGCCTTACTCACAATACTTACCGTACTATACCAATCGGAGGATCGAATGGCTGAGGAAAAATCAAATATCTCTTACTACCATTTTCTTCGAAACAAAAAGAAGGCCAATAGGCAGCGACTTGGCCCTTTGGCGCCAGTAGCGGGTTTTATTTTGATAATTGGATTTGCACTTTTTTTGATTCCCCTATTTATATATATGTTATTTTTTAATAGAGTGTATTTCTGGGTACGGAACCAACATAGAATTATTCGTAAGCCCTATTACAATTATGACCGTCACCGAATTGCCCACCTCGGCCTTATGGACAAACTGTGGTGCGAATATTGCGAATGGGCCAACGGCAGCCTCCAATGGATTATCGACGTCGTCAACGAGATCGAGCGGCGATATTGTCCTATCAAGAACCAGTGCGACCCTCATTGCAGCAAGGCGAAAGCGTGGCGAAGCGAATTTTTACCACACGACCATACACTGCCCGATCTCAAGCAATATCTGAATGACGGTGGATACGAGGCGGTTTCCGTGGCGGAAAAAAAGGAGCTTTAGCCTTGGCTTACGCACCATATCACGCGTTTAATCGTTGTGCGTTTGAGCGTAGTGTCTGCAACAAACTCGACAAGCGGCCGTCATAGCGACTCGGCAAGCGACTGGGACATCTTGGACACAGGACCGAGCCGCTTGCCGCGCTCTTCAGGCGTTGGCTGATTGTCGAAAGCGCGCACGCCGTGAGCGCGGCCAGCTGCTTGCGGACGTTGACAACCCATAAGGTCTTTGGCCAGGGGTGCGCAATGGGAGGATATGACAGAGCGCGGGAGCTTGCCTCGTCTGGACAGTGTCGAGACGTGCGATCGGTGCTCTGGAAACTTTTTAAGGAAGGTTATTCCCTCCCGCAGGCTGAAATCGGATTGTGGCGTCGAATTCAGCTGGCCCGCCTTTGTCGTATCAGCAGGCGACGGGGTCGCTTAAGTATCGAAGATGAGATGAAATAGCCGAACGAGATCAGTCACAGAGCGACAACGGTTTGTTCGGTCGGCCTTTCAACAATACGGTTCCGACCGTCGCGGATCGACGCGCTTCTAACGATGTAAAAGCCATCCAGCCAATATTCGCGGAGACCTGGTTCCGAGTCGCCGAACGGGCAATCCCCATCGATCGCTATAGGCGACTCGGCGGATTGGGCACCATGTTCAAAAGCGGCGATGATCCGCTCCATCGCTAGGCAATGCTCCATCATAGACGCAAACTCGCTTATCACTTCGGTAGAAACACTGGCCTCTTTATAGTCTTGCCACAGATTGGGAAAGCCCACAGCCGTTGACGTGACGATTTGTTACATGACACGCGAGCGACGCTACCAAACTCCGGCCTTTATCGGTTGGTGCAAAGCGTCAAAGTTGCCGATTTTCACAGCGGGCACGCTATTGGCCGGGAGCACTTATAGGAGCGTGATCGCCGAGCGCTCGAGCCGGTCATGAGCTGACCTAAGCTTTTTGCGCTGCGTCGTTATGGACAATCTAGCCCGGCTCGGGCATGTTAACGTTTCGTAATGGTTTTTGAGGCAGCTCGTTCGTGACAGGTCATTTGCCAGACCGTGTCCAGATAGAGCTCGCTGAGAGAGAGGCGTTGCGAGCCGAAGCGTCGGCACTCCTTAGCCGTCTGTACGAACCTGCCGGCTATGCCGCTGATCACGATGCAGATCGCGGTGAACACAAAATCCCATTCGTCGTCCGCCTGGACGGCGCTACCATTGGCACGTTGACGCTTGGGGTGGATTCGACAGCCGGTCTGGCCATTGACGCCACTTTTGGTGAAGAGGTCGCAGCGTTGCGCCGCCGACCCGGCGCGCGATTATGTGAGCTGACGACGCTTGCATTTGACGCAGCTGAGTCCCGACCGCTCCTCGCGGCGCTTTTCGGTGCCATCCTGCGGCACGGCTCTGAGCATTACGGATGTACCGATGTGCTTATTGAGGTAAGCCCAATCCACCGTAGATTTTACGAACGAATGTTAGGATTTGAAGTTTTTGCGGCCCCCAAAATCAGTAACCGATCGGGGACGACGGTGGTCCCGATGAGGATTGAGGTCACCCCCATATTGTGTCGTGCCGCTGAGAAGGCCAGCCATTCGTTTCACGCGGCTTTTGCATCCAACACAGACTTTCTCCAGTTGTCGGCGTCTGCCCCCAGCGCGTCGCGGGATATACGCAGGTGATCCGTGCGCGTTAAGTTTGTTTTCGTTGCCACTGCGGTTTGGTTCGAACGAGATCGTCGAGGGCGGAGACCTTCTAATGGCATCCCGCCAGGGCTGCCGTGTCCCGTTGGTCACTGTGGTCCAAACGCGCATCCAGATCTGCCCGCTAAATCTGGTGTCGGCTGGAACATAGAAGGACACCGCGTCCGCTCACTCAGACATCTTGTCCTCTCGGCGCTATCGTCATCTTAAACTTGGAAAATGCGCGATCGCCGTCGATAAATGCCGCCAGGATCGCCGGTATCAAATCGACGATGGATTCTTGTTGGCCGTACACTTCCGCATAGACGTCAGCATATTGTAGCAGATCCTGGTTTAGAGACGGTGAAATCGCGATTGTCAGCTTAAGCGGCATTCTTTCGGGGAGCTTGCCAAGTTTGAGATTTGCCACGCTCGGTCTCCTAACTGCCCCACGGCCCAAGAATGAGATCCTTATGCACGACCAGCCGCACTGGCGCGCCAGGCCTGATCGTGATTGTCGGCTGAATCCCAAGGCTACGCTGGATGACCTGATCGCCCGCGCGCGAGACCTTGTCTTGCGTCGACATGCGGAGTGCCTGGACGAGATCGCTTTGGCCTGACAGGGCGAGTTCCGAGCTCACCCCTAGGAGCGTCGAGAGCGCGACGCCCTTCAACAACTGCCACGTGTGAAGATCGACCTTGTCCTGGAGCCCGGCATTGCCAGACGGATCGGTCGCGGGAACATTGTCGATGCGAAGCGAACTGCCATCCGGCATGATGATCCGGTGCCAGACGATCAAAGCGCGCGTCTGGCCGAATGCAACCACGCTGTCGTAGTTCCCGACCAGCCTCGCACCCTGCGGGATGAGTAGGATACGTCCCGTCGCGCTGTCATAGGTGTTTTCGCTGACCTGCGCGGCGACCAACCCCGGAAGATCCGAGCGCACCCCCGAGATCAGACTACCGGCGATCACGCTTCCTGCCGACAGCGTGTAGGGGGATGGCACCGGCATTAGCGCATGCGGGTTCACGTCCCCGCGCGGATCGAGGGCACCAACGAAGTCCTCCTTGCGGCCTTGGGCATTCGGATCGCGTTCTGAGTCGAACGCCGGCCTTGCTCGCTCCGGGGCGGCCGGCGCTACGGGCGTGATGGGCGAACCGACTTCGTTTCCAGCCGCGGTCGCTTGGTGCCCGTGCACCAGCAAGCCTGATTCACGTGCGGCCTTGAGTTCGGCAAGCAGCCGCTCGCGCTCGGCAGCTTCGGCCTGCTGCCATTGCTGGTCGGCGGGGCCGATCGCGGTCAGCGTCGTCTGCTGGTGCTCAAGGATCGGCTTGCCGAGATCGCCGGGCAGCGGCGGCCCGAGTTTCGGTACGTCGGCGTAAGAGGTCGGCGCGCCTTTCGGCGGCTCATTCTTGGATTGCGCGCTCGGCTGGGACAGCTCCTCCTGAGAGTCAGCCTGGTGAAACAGGCGCGGCTTGAGCGCCATCCATGTAACAGCGATCAGGCTGATCGAGCCGATCGCCGCAATCGCGATCATCACCCCACGCTTGAACCGAATCGCCCGCGGCGGCCGCGCGCGAATCGCCAGGCTCTCGGGATCGAGCTTGGGTGCGGGTGTGGCCACGGCCTCGGTCACGACGCCCTCCGCCGCACCTCGGCGTCGCCCGCGCGACTGATGCGCACGATGTCCTGATGCTTGAGCCCGAGCCGCAGTTCGGCGGCATCGAACAAGCGATCGATGACGTAGAAGCGCCCCCGCACCCGGTAATTGACGAGGCTGGCTGTGCCTTTGGCATCGACGAGGAACAGCGGCGGCGCCTCACCGACCACAAGGCTCGCCGGGAACTCGATAAAGGTCTGCCGGCCATCGTCAAACGCGCGCAGCGGCCGCCACGGCGGTTCGTCGCCGGAGATGGCATAATCAAAATGAAGCTGCTCGATCTGCAGCCCGCTCGCCACGGGCTGCGCCGCGCGAGCCTGCTCAGCCGCCGCTTTGAGGGCGATGAGCTGATCCTGCGGATAGGTCCAGGACAGCGCCACCATCGCGGCACGCGCGCCGCTGGTCAGCGCCAAATGATAGACGCGCCGGTCGGTCGTGATGATGAGGTTGGTCGATTGTCCGGGCGCAAACGGCTTCACGAGCACATGCGTGCGCTTCGCATCGCCGGTGCCGCTGGTCGTGTCGCCGATCACCCAGCGCACCGTGTCGCCCGCCGCGACCGCGCCCAGTGCCTCACCCGGCTGCAGAGCGATATCGGTGACCTGCCCCGGCGCGGTGAACACGTGGAAGACCGCGCCGTCGCTGAAGGGGTAGACCTGCACCGCGTTGATAAACCCGGCGGCCGCCGGCTCGAGTGTCGCCGCACGGTTGGCGGCGCGGACGCGCAGCTCCGCTGCCGATCGTCGGGTGCTCACGCGACGCACGACTGGAGGCTTGGCCTTTGACGAGCCCGGCACTGCCACTGGTGCAGTCGCACCCGCTAGCAGGGGCTTGATCGGCGTCGCCGGCACGGGCGCGGTCTGGGTCGATGCGGATGTGGCGCTGGCGAGCATCACCAGGAGCAGGGCGGTCTTCATGAGCGGTCCTCCAGTTGCGATGGCGGGAGCGGAGCCAGATGGGGATCGAGCGGCGATCCCAGCGGCAGGTTCGTCGGTGCTGGTGCCGGGGCTGACGGCGCTGGCGCAGCCGGCGGCGTCGCCGCGTTGGGCTCGAGCTCGCGGCTCCAGTCGATCGCATCGATGTAAAGGCCGAGCGGGTTCTTGCGCAGCGTGTCAGCACTCGACGGTGGATCGAGCATGACGGTCAGGATCGCGGTCCAATGCGAGCTGCCCGTCTGCGCGCCGCGCTCAAAGGCGGTCTCGGCCCATTTGACCTGGTATGACTTGTCCGACGCGCGCACCACGCTTGTCACCTGCACCGACACGGTTCGCGTTCCGACCTGAGCGAACGGAGCGGCACCGCGGGCATAGTCACCGAGGAAGATCGCGCCGCGCTTGGTGGCGAAGTCGTAAGCCGACAGCCAGCTCTGCCGCATCAGCACCGGATCGAGCGACACCGAGCGCACGTTGGTGATGAAGCGTGTCAGGAACCATGCGACCTGCGGGTCGGTCGGCCGATAGCCTGTCTCGGCGGCGGCCACGGCGCGTGGCTCGCCGAGCTGATCGACCTCGACGACATAGGGCACGATCCTGCTCTGGAGCGACTGCCACAGCACGCCACCCGACATGGCGGTCGTCAGGCCAAGACAGCCGAACGCCATCAATCGCCAGTTGCGGGCCTGGACACGGGCCGACCCGATCCGCTCATCCCACAGCTGGCCGGCGCGCTGGTAGGGCGTCTGCGGTGCGGGCGTCTGCCCATAACGTTGCACGGCTCGTTTGAAGACCATCAGTCGTCCCTTTCTTTGATGTCGGGATGCGCGCCGGCACCGCCGCGATCGCCTTGCTGGATCGTGTGGAGGGCGGTCTGGCGGTGATTACGGTTGGCCTGAGTGGCCTTCATGGCGCGCGCCCAGCCGGGCATGCCGGCATCGCCCGCCGCGGTGCTCGAGGTGGGACCCGCGGCATTGCCGGCGAACGCGTCGCGGCCCGCACTACGGCCGGCCTCGACGGCTTCGCCGAGCCCGATCGCGGAAGAGACGCCGGATCTGGCCGCATTACTCGCCGCTCGGCCGATCCCGCCAAGACCGGCGCCGACGCTGGTCGAACCGGCGCTCTCCTGCCCAAGGCCGTAGGCGGTGGATGCAGCACCTCCCATCGACGCACCCGCGCGAATCGCACCAAGGCCACCGCCGGCGACACCGCGCGCTGTGGCTGCCGCACCGGCACCGCCGAGATACATTATGCCGCCGGCGCCGAGCGCCGTCCCGAACGCCGCGCCCGCACCGAGTTGTGGCGCGCCGGCAACCAGGCCGGAGGCGATGCCGGGGCCGAAGATGCCGAGCCCAAACAACGCAAGGCTCGCCAGCACGAGGCTCATCGCCTGGCCGACGTCGGGTTCATGACCCTGCAGCGCGGTCGTGAACTGCGTGAAATAGTTGCTGCCGATGCCGACAATGACGGCAAGCACCATCACCTTGATGCCGGAGCTGACCACATTGCCGAGCACGCGCTCGGCGAGGAAGCTTGTCCGGTTCCAGAAGGCGAACGGCACGAGGATGAAGCCGGCCAGCGAAGTCAGCTTGAACTCGAGGATCGTCACGAACATCTGCACCGCGAGGATGAAGAAGGCGATGACGACGAGCAGCCAGGCGACGAGCAGGATGATGATCGTCAGAAAATTGTCGAAGAAGCTCGTGAACCCCATCATCTGGCTGGCCTGCTGAAGCAGCGGCCAAGCGGCGGAAAAGCCGGTGCCGGCGAGACGACCCGGCTTGAGCAGATCGGAGGCCGCGATGGTCCCGCCGCCGCCCGTGACCCCTGCCTGTGCGAATGAGCGGAAGATGATTTCGGCGAGCGTCGAGAAGCTGTTGATGATGAACGCGAACGCGCCGACGTAGAGGACCTTGCGGATCAGCCGGCCGAGCACATTGTCCTCGCCGCCCATCGCCCAGAACAATCCGGCGAGCGTGATGTCGAGCGCGATCAGCGTGCGACTGAGGAAGCTGACGTCGCCACGCAGCAGCCCGAACCCACTGTCGATGTAGGTGATGAAGGCAGCCATGAACTGGTCGATGATGCTGAGGTCGTTCATCGGGGTCGGGCGTCCTGCTGTTGAAAGATGCCGCGGAGCGCGCCTGGGGGAGGTGCGACGCGCCCCGCGGCGACGACGGCGGTGAGGCGGACCGCCATCGCCTGTCCGGCGTCGCCTAATGGGGGGTGTAGGCGGTGCCGGAGCCGAGGAACTTGGTGGCGGCACTCTGCGCATCGGCCTGCGCCTGGGTGCGGTTCGCGCGCTCGATCGCATCGGCGCGGAACTGCGCGGCCATCAAATTCTGGAGCTGGAACTGTTGCTTGGCGACGAGCGCGAGCAGCTGGTTGGTGGCCTGCTGCGCTTGCAGCGCGCCTTGCGACCCCTGGCTGCGCTGAACGATCCCGCCCAGCGTCGCCTCGTCCGCGGCGATATTCTCGACCACCTGCGCCTGGATGGTCATGGTCTGCTTGTAGGCGGCCATCGACGTGTCGAGCCGGCTGCGCGCATCGACGGCTTGCTGGTCGTTGGTCAGCGCAGGCGCGAAACCCGTCGGGAACATCGCCCGGAACTGCTGGTCGAGCGTGCCGACGCGATACTGGATGCCCTGGGCCTGGCCCATCAATTGATCGATCTGCTGGATCGTTTGCGTGATCGCCTGCAGCTCGGGAAAATCGATCGTGGCGAGGTTGCGCGCTTGGTTGATGAGGCTCTGCGCCTGATTCTGGAGCGAGCGGATCTGGTTGTTGACCTGCTGCAGCGTGCGCGCCGCGGTCAAGATGTTCTGACTGTAATTGCTGGGGTCAAACACAGTGAGTTGGGCGTGCGCGGGGCTGACGCTGGTAGTCACTCCCATCAAAAGCGCGCCGGCGGCAGCGATGCCGAAGGTAGAGGCGATAAGGACTTTCTTGAGCGGCAGTCTCTTCGTCATGGCTGTTCTCCGAGAGCGGGAGGTCAGGGGTTGGGGAAGTCGGCGAGCAGGTCGACGGCCCAGCCGAGATCGGCGGACGCGAGGAAGTGTCGTGCGAAGCCATCGGCGCCGTGCTCGGCGAGGATCGCGTCGATGCGCTTCTGGCTGGCAGGATCGGACGCGCCGCACAGCGCGAGCGCGATGGGCCCCAGGCCAAGCTCGAACAGCCGGTTGCCGCGCGCGGACTGCAGGTAATAATGGCGCTTGGGGGTCGCGCGGCTGATCAGCTCGATCTGGCGCTCATTGAGGCCGAACCGTTCATAGGCCTGGCGGCTCTGCGGCTCGATCGCGCGATCGTTCGGCAGGAGGATGCGCTGCGGACAGCTCTCGATGATGGCCGGCGCGATGCTGCTGGCCGCGACGTCGGCGAGGCTCTGGGTGGCGAACAGCACCGCGACGTTCTTCTTGCGCAGCGTCTTCAGCCACTCGCGGATGCGTGCGGCGAACAGTGGGTGGTCGAGGAAAATCCAGGCCTCGTCGACGATCAGCAAGGTCGGCCGACCGTCGAACCGCTCTTCGAGCCGGTGGAACAGATAGGTCAGCACCGGCGCGACCACGCTTGCTTGCCCGAGCAGCGCTTCGGTCTCGAAGCAGTGGACATCGGCGAATGCGAACCCGCTTTCGTGTCCATCGAGCAGGCGGCCATGCGGGCCGTCCAGCGTGTAGGGCTGGATGGCGGTGCGAAGCGCATTGGACTGGAGCAGCAGCGCCAGGCCCGTCATCGTACGCTCGACCTCGGGCGCGGACGCCAGGCTGCCCAAAGCCGACCAGACGGCGTCCTTCACCTCCGGCGTGACCAAGACCTTCTCGGCCGCGAGCAGCGCCGCGATCCATTCCGATGCCCATGCCCGCTCGTTCGGATCGTTTATCCGCCGGAGCGGCTGGAACGCGAGCCCGTCGTCGGCATCCGCACCCGAGCAGAGCGCATGATGGGCTCCGCCCATGGCAAGCACGGCCGCGCGCGCGGAGAAGCCCTTGTCGAAGATGAAGACCTGGGCATGCCGATAGCGGCGAAACTGCAGCGCGATCAGCGCGAGCAGCACCGACTTGCCCGCGCCGGTCGGCCCGACCACCATCATATGGCCGACGTCGCCGACATGGGTGGACAGCCGGAACGGGGTTGAGCCCGCCGTCTGCGCGGCCAGCAGGGGCGGCCCGTCGAGATGCGCATTGCAGCTCGGCCCCGCCCAGATGCTCGACAGCGGCATCAGATGCGCGAGGTTCAGCGTGTGGACGACGGGCTGGCGAACATTGGCGTAAGCGTGGCCGGGCAGCGACGACAACCACGCCTCGACCGCGTTGACGCTCTCGCGGATGGTGGTGAAGCCAAGACCGCCGGTGATCCGCTCGACCTGCCGGAGCTTGGCCACGACGGCCTCCCGATCGTCGTCGGAGACGGTGATCGTGGTGGTCAGATAGCCGAACGCGACATGGTCGCCGCCGAGCGCCTGGAGCGCCAAATCGGCATCGGCGACCTTGTTGTCGGCGTCGCTGTCGAGCAGCTGCGCTGGCTGATTGTACATGACCTCGCGCAGCATCGCGGTGACCGACTTGCGCTTGTTGAACCACTGGCGGCGGATCCTGGTCAGCAGCCTGGTCGCATCGGTCTTGTCGAGCGCGATGAAGCGCGTGACCCAGCGATAGGGGAAATTTGCCTCATTGAGCGCGTCGAGGATGCCGGGGCGGCTGACGTTTGGAAAGCCGGTGAGGGTCAGCGTCCGAAGGTGCCGCCCTCCCAGCATCGGCTCGAGACCGCCGACCAAAGGAACGTCGGCCAGCAGCCCGTCGAGATACATCGGCGTCTCGGGGACCGCGACCGGATGTCGGCGCGTCGAGATCGTGCCGTGCAGATAGGTCAGCGTCTCTGCGGAGTTTAGCGACCGGATCTCGGGCATGAACCCCGCGAACAGGTCGAGCGCGCGATCCGTCTCGGCGATGAAGGTGTCGAGCGCGGCGCGCCAGTCGCGGCCTGTGCCGATATCGGGCCGATCGACCAGCGACCGCCCGGCCGCATCGGCGTGGTCGGCTGCGGGCAGCCACGTCAAAGTGAGGTGGTAGCGGCTCTCATAATGCTCGCCTTCGGCTTCGAACCGGGCCCGCCGTTCCTGGTCGACCAGCCAGGACGCCGGGTCGGGAAACGTGCTGGCGGGATAACCGAGCGCTTCGCGGCGCTCGGCCTGGAAGAACAATGCCCAGCCCGTGCCGAACCGCTTGAGGACGTTGTTGGCGCGCGCGCTCGCCGAGACGAGCTCGGCCTCGGTCGCGCTTTCCAGGTCCGGCCCGCGGAACGCCAGCGTCCGCTGGAAGCTGCCATCCTTGTTGAGGATGACGCCTTCGGCGACCAAAGCCGCCCAGGGCAGATGGTCGGCGAGCCGATCAGCGGTGGGGCGATATTCGTGCAAGGCTAGCATCCGAGATAGCCCTTCTGGCGAAGGTGGCGGACGAGCACGGCGGCGAAGGCGGGATCGCGGCGCGTGGCGAACACCGCGATGCTGTGCCCGACCAGCCAGAGGAGGATCCCGGCGATCCACTGCTGGAGGCCGAGCCCGACCGCTGCCGCCAGCGTGCCGTTGACGATGGCGAGGCCCCGCGGTGCGCCACCGAGCAGGATCGGCGCCCCGAGGCTCCCATGGATGGGGACCTCGAAGCCACCAACATGACCGCTGTCGACAGGGACGTTCATGCGATCAGCGCCCCGCCGCCGAAGCTGAAAAAGGACAGGAAGAAGCTCGAGGCCGCGAACGCGATCGAGAGGCCGAACACGATCTGGATGAGCCGGCGGAAACCACCTGCGGTCTCGCCGAACGCGAGTGTGAGGCCGGTCAAGACGATGACGGCCACCGCCATGATCTTGGCGACCGGTCCCTGAACTGAATCGAGCACCTGCTGGAGTGGCTCTTCCCATGGCATGCCGGTGCCAGCGGCGTGCGCACGGCTGGCCAGCGTGAGGCCGAGGCCGAGGACGGCGCCGAAGAGGAAGGTCGAGCGGCGATCGGACAGGCGAACAGTGTTCATCGTCATTCTCCTTGAGGGCTTGCGGGGGTGATGGCGGTGAGGCGGTAGGCGCCGTCGGGGTCGAGCCCGCCGACGCGCGCGATCGTCTCCACGCGGCGCGCGGTGCCGCGACCGGCAATGAACACGATGATGTCGATGGCCTCGGCAATCAGCCGACGCGGGACGGTGACGACCGCTTCCTGCACGAGCTGCTCGAGACGATAGAGTGCCGCGATCGCGCTGTTGGCGTGGACCGTCGCGATGCCGCCCGGATGGCCCGTGTTCCAGGCCTTGAGCATGTCGAGCGCCTCGGGGCCGCGCACCTCGCCGACGATGATCCGGTCGGGACGAAGCCGCATCGTCGAGCGAACAAGGTCGGCCATCATCACGCTGCCGACACGGGTGCGCAGTGCAACAGTATCGCGAACAGGCGATTGGAGCTCGCGCGTGTCCTCGATCAAGACAACACGTTCATCAAGATGCGCCAGCTCGGCCAACAAGGCATTCGCAAGCGTCGTTTTGCCCGAGCTGGTACCTCCGACGACAAGAATGTTGAGACGATCGACGACTGCCAACGTCAGCAGCCGCGCCGTGTCGGGCGCCATAATGCCGTCTGACACATAATCCTTCAGCGTATAGATCCGGGTCGCGGGCTTGCGGATCGAGAAGCACGGGGCGAGGCTGACGGGGGGCAGCACACCCTCGAACCGCTCTCCCACTCCCGATCCATGCGGCGGCAGCTCAGCTGAGATGATCGGTGAGCCCGCATGGACTTCAGTGTGAGCATGGCTGGCAACGAGCCGGATAATTCGTTCGACCTGGGACGGATCATAGCGAACGCCCGTGTCGGTCCTGCCTCCTGCCAATTGGTCGAGCCGCAGGCTCCCGTCGGGATTGACCATGACCTCAAGCACAAGCGGATCGGCCAGTGCGGCGGCGATCTTCGGTCCCATCGCGGTGCTCAGCATCGAGCGACGACGCGCCAGCGAGATCGCATCGACAGTCCCGGCGCTCACAAGGATGTCTCCGCCGAGCTGGTCGGACCAAGCGTCCGCTTGCCGGACGCGAGCTGCCGACCGACCTGGCCGACGAACTTCTCGAACCGGTCAAGCCCGACAGCGAGTGCTGCGGAGTCGGCATCCGGGAGCGGGGCCGTGACGAGCAGCTGGTAGCGCACAAACAATGCGAGGCTTTCCAGGACGACATCGATGTCGCGCCGGACCAGCCCAATCTCCCGCGATATACGATCCAGCCGCAGCTTCAGCAGATCATCGATCTCCTTTGAACCGCGACGCGCAAGCCAAGCGGCGATCGCGTCGCTGACGAGGCGTGATTTGTTGACGCCGGGGCCGCTCGCGAGCGCTTCCAGTGCGTCGCTCAAATCACGATCGATGTAGAGGTTTTGCCGGACCTTCATGATCCCAGACTCGGAATGAGATCGCCACGATGGCTCTCATTGAGGCCATAGGTGCGCGTGACGTTGGCAAGGCCGCGAGCCTGGTTCATCGCACGCTGGTGAATGGCGACATCGTCGTCGTCCTCGCTGCCCGTTGCATACGCAGGGTCCGCCTCGGCGGCTTTTGGCGGCGCTTCCTCGGCATAACCGGGCTGGCGCTGCAGCTGCATGCCGTCGTCGTCATCGCCGGCGCGCGGTTCCATGAGCTTTTCAAGGCGGGCATCGGTCTGGCGGACGAGCTGACCCCAGTCGTTGAGTCGAAGCGCCGGTCGATCGACATACGTTCCTGCCGATGGGATCGGAGCGGGCAAGACCCGGCTGCTGAAATTGCGATCCACGAAATAACGTAGCTTGATCGCCCGAACCGGGGGGAGGCCCGCAATCAGCACCAGCTCGTCGGTGGCGGCGAGCTGCATAATCTCGCCCGGCGTCAGCAGCGCTCGCGCGGTTTCCTGGCGGCTGACCATGATATGAGACAACCAGGGGGCGAGCCGGTGGCCGGCATAGTTGCGCATCGCGCGTTGCTCGGTAGCAGTGCCGAGTGCGTCGGAAATCCGCTTGGCTGTGCGCTCGTCGTTGGTCGCGAAGGCAACGCGGACGTGGCAATTGTCGAGGATCGAATTGTGTTCGCCATAAGCTCGCTCGATCTGATTGAGACTTTGGGCGATCAAGAAAGCCCGAATCCCGTAGCCTGCCATGAATGCGAGGCTGGTCTCGAAAAAATCGAGACGGCCGAGTGCCGGAAATTCATCGAGCATCATCAGCAGCTGATGTCGGCGCGATCCGATACCCGACGGTTCGAGGCGTTCGGTCAACCGGCGGCCGATCTGATTGAGAACAAGACGGATGAGCGGCTTGGTCCGGCTGATGTCGGAGGGCGGGACGACGAGATAGAGCGACAGCGGACTTTTGCCCTCGACGAGATCGGCGATGCGCCAGTCGCTGCGCGATGTGGCCTCAGCGACTGTCGGATCGCGATACAGACCGAGGAAGGACATCGCCGTCGACAGCACGCCAGACCGCTCGTTCTCGCTCTTGTTGAGCAGCTCACGCGCCGCCGATGCGACCACAGGATGGACACGCGGCAGTTCCTGCGTGCCCAGATGGTTGGTCGACATCATCTGCCGCAGGGTATCGAGAAAGCTGCGTTGGGGATCCGAGAGGAAGGTGGCGACGCGCGCTAGAGACTTCTCTTCCTCCGCATAGAGGATGTGGAGGATTGCACCGACCAGCAAAGAATGGCTGGTCTTCTCCCAGTGATTGCGCCTGTCCAGCGCTCCTTCGGGATCGACCAGAACGTCTGCGATGTTCTGGACGTCGCGAACCTCATCGGCGCCGCGCCGGACTTCAAGCAGCGGATTGTAGTGTGCTGATCGAGCGTCAGTCGGATCAAACAGCAGGCAATGCGAGAAGCGTGAACGCCAGCCGGCGGTCAGCGTCCAGTTTTCGCCCTTGATGTCGTGAACAACGGTCGAACCTGTCCATGACAGCAATGTCGGTATGACGAGGCCAACCCCCTTCCCTGATCGCGTCGGAGCGAACGCCATGACATGCTCCGGGCCATCATGGCGAAGGTAATGGGCTCCCTTTCGGCCGAGAAAGACGCCGTGATCTCTGTGCAGTCCGGCCTGCTCAGTCTCTCGCACGCTCGCCCAGCGGGCCGAGCCGTAAGTTGTCACGTTGCTGCCGGGACGTGCGCGCCAAAGCGATCCGCTAACGGCGGCGCCACATCCGAGAAACCCGGACGCGCCAGCCAATAAGCCCGCTTTGTCAAAGATGTGCGGCGCGTAAGCGTCGTAGTGATACCACCACCAAAACAAGTACCAAGGCTTGTAGACGGGAGCATGCCCGACAATCAGCCAGGGTCTTCCGAGCTCTGGCTGGTAACCCAGCATTGCCGCCGCCCACTGGGTCGCGGCCCATAGCCCCGCGAGCACGATCGCGAAAACGACGAGAATCTGGCCGATCAGCAGCTTGGTAGGTGTCACGAGACAGCTCCCGTCGGGCGCGATCCCGACGGCCAATGACTCGTCGAATAGAAGGTGAAACTACAGGATGCTGAAGGGCGCCGTCGGGTCAGCTACGGACAAATATGGCGACCATCGATGAGATCGACGTCCCTCAGGAACTAAGCCCTAATCATGTTAGATCATGCTTGAAGCCTTCGCGGCGAAGGCGAGTGCAGATCGGACAAATCCGTGGAGCGTTGCGGTTGCTCGGCGTAACATCACGAGCCACAGGCGATCTATTGCCCGATACGCCCAACCGCCGACGGATCATCATGCCAGCGAACATACAAGGCCCCGTTCGACGGACGCGGCACCTGAATGGAGTTGCCCGGATAGCCGTCGGGAACGGCTGCCGACGTCTCGAAACCCGCCGTGGACGAGACGGCTGAGATCAGAAAGAGGTTGTCACCGCTCAATTCGCACGCGGTTGCCGCCGGATCGTCGGGGCAATGCAGTTGGCGGACGGCGGGCAGTCGGACGAGCGTGCCGATCGAAAGCCAATCGCCCGCCACGCCGTCGCGAACGATCCGTGCTCGCAGCGGACCGAAGGCAGACGAGCCCAACGCGTTCGCCGGCTGTATTGTCGCGAGTGCGACCTGCGGATCGGCGATTGTCAGCCCATTGGCAGTGGTCAGGTTAGCGGTGACGCCGCCGGAGCTTGCCGAGACCTCGATCGTCTCACGCCCAGTAAAACGCGCCTTGTCCACGGCGCGGAACGAGACGCGGAGTGTGGAGTCGGACGGGATCTGATCGTCGGATCCTAGCGCAAGCGACAGCGACGACACCTGCGTCGGGCGCTCGATGTGCCGAGCAATCACGGTCGCCGCGAAACGAGCAAGGGGTGGCGGAGCCGCAAGCACGATCCGTTCCGCTTCTATGCCCTTGGGGCCGCTCACTTCGATCGTAGTGCCGTCCCGGGGGGCGGCGAGGCTGATCCGATCTGGCGCGAGCCGCTTCCATGCAACCGGCGCAACGCCGAGAGAGACCCGCGTAACGCACGCGGCTGCTCCGCCGGCGAGTTCGACCTGCCCGCTGCGCTTCACCGCCGGCGCATCCGACGCGAGACGCCAGGCACCAGGCCTGGCAGGCTGAAGACGGATCGCTGGACCTTCGAAAGGGACGAACCCCCATAGTCCGCGGACGGTGGCCTTCAGCGGCGTCGTTACCGTCATTGGCACTTTGCCGTTCGTTGCGATCACCAGACCACCACGCTCCACGTCTGGCGTCGCTGGCAGATCGATCGTCCCGCCGGGCAATTCGACGCTCAACACCAGATCGTGCGCATAGTCGGTCGCGTAGACCAGTGGCGCGCCGCTGATCGGTATGACGATCTCATCGGCTTGCGCGCAGATCGCCGGATCGGTGTCGGCGATCTCGAGAGGCGGCAGCCGAACCGGCGCGACGATCGGAAGCGCTGTAACCAACACCGACTTTGGATTATGGAAGGAGGGCGCGGTGTTGAGCACGAGCCGCAGCGCATTGCCGTCCGGCGTCGCGAGCGCGGGAATATACTGGTATTTCGCAGTGTGCATCGTGCTGAAGATGCCGATAATATCGCGCACCGCCGCAATGTACGGGCTGTAATAGCCGAGCCCCCCTTGCGGGGTCGAGCTGATCTGCAGCGCGAGATCGACGCCCGGGCCCGCGAGCGCATCGGTGATCGCATTGCTGTGGCCGTCGTTCAGTACCAACGCGTCCTGATTCTGGAGAAGGCATGCCACCTGCAGCTCGGGTGCCTTGGCGAGGCAATCGCTGTTGATCTTGATCTGCAGGCTGCGGGCCAGAAGCGGCGTGATTCGCTCCAGGCGATCGGAGTCACCCGGCGCCGGTCTCCTGACGGCTGCAAGAAACGCCTCGAGTCGGCGACGGTCGAGCGAGGCCTGCGCAAGATCCTGCGCGGCTCGAACGAAAGCGCCGGGTTTTCCCTGGACGGCGTTTCGGAGGGTCGAAAAGTCGCCGCCAGTTTGGGGCGCTAGAAACAGGATGATCTGTTGCGCACCGTCCGGCACGGTCAGCGTCAGACCCCTGCGGCCCTTTTTATTCCATACCTCAGACTGCGTGAACCAATTCTCGGGGGGCGGGTTCGTCGCGCCGCGCAGGAAGGCGGCGACGAGTAGGTAACGTGCGGACTGGTCCTCCGGCAGGTCGGCGCGGACATCAATCTCATCCCCGGTCGCCAGTTGCGGAACGTTCGCGATCGGAAGCACCTTGCCTGCATGGGTGACTGAGACCCGCAAAGTCGGGCCGGCTAGATCGAAGGGGAGATTCTCGGTCCTCCCAGCACTCGACAGCAAGCCCGCAATCGCCACGACGAGAAAGATATGGATACGCATCGTGCCCGACTACGTCAGGGTGCATGAACGATCCTTGGCCGTCGCATCGCTCACGGATTTGACGGGCTCGAACCCCACTCCCCTTACATTCCGGCGGGATCGCGCTCCGGCCTGTTTGGGACGTCCGCACAAGAATGGCACCGATCAGCGGAGCGCCGCAAGCGCATGGAAGATAACCCCGCAGCGGAGGTAGGGTTCGGGGGCGAGACGGGCATCGACCGTTTCTCGTCGGCGCTCTAGCTGGAAAAGGGTTCTAGCGGCGCGCTCTCCCGCTTATTGCACCGTTCGATGACGTGAGATCCGCCGTCTAAGGTCCAACACGCGGTCGGTTAGAAAGCGACGCTGGGCGGCATCCGATCTTTGCGCGCAGCGCAGCGGCCTAGCGCTAAATCGGCCTGCCCGCCTTCGCGACCGCGTCTGCAGCAGGAAGATGGCGGAGGCAATCGGGGCGCCGATCGCGCCCTTACAGGGATGGTCGCCAGCCCGATCGGCGACGCATAGCGATCAAGAGATGGTCGGCCCGCCCCGCCCTCGTCCGATCGACCAGCTGACGCTGTCGCTTCGCATGATTCCTAAGACGGGCTTTCCTAGCTGCCGCTCAAGCGGCGGTTGCCACGGTACCAAAGTAAACTCGCGCGAGTTTTCAATCAGCGCGAACCGACAGCTGATCGCCTCAATCCGCTGGCGGAAGACACCATCAATCCGGGCGCCGGGCCGCGTCTCGACAAAAGACAGTCCCGTCTCTTCCGACAGTCGCCCGGCGACGCGTAACAGTTCGCGCCTTTGAAGAATGCCAAGCATTCCCGCAGCGTAACGTGTTCCTGCATTGTCCTCTACCGCCAAATCCTGGGCGATGAGCCATTGCCTCCGCCGATCCTGCGCATCTCGCATTTCGGCTCCGAAGCCAGCGTTTCGGGCCATAAGCGGTTGGGCCCCGATGAGATCGCGATCGAGCCATGTCGCAGCGTCCGCATCAATCAGGTGCGCCAGCGGCCTCACCGACAAGATTTCAACGGAGATCGGCCGGTCGCGCAGCACCCTCGCTGCGTGCGCTTCCGCGCGCGCAAGATGATCAGTGGCAATGATCCATTGGCCTGATGGCTCGCGGGTCGCGCTCCCACTTAGACGGCGCATGGCTTCGAGGTGCCGGAGGTGAGACCCGGCGAACGCCGCGGTAGCGCTGGGATCATGGCGAAGATGCGCTTCCACGTCGTAGCGATTGCCATTAGCGGCAGCGACCGCGACGATGATGCGATCGGCGTCTCGTGTTTCGGCTCGGAGCGGCTCGATCTTTACTACCGCGCCCTCGCATAGGTGCTCAAGATCGGCTCCCCTGCCAATGCCGACAAAATGCGTACGGCCATCAAGACCATCGATGATGAGATAATGGCGGGCTGCATGTTCGTCGGCGAGCCCGCGCTCGACGACGCGACCTACGAGCTGGCGCGCTTGCGCAGCTTTGGGATCGTAGATCACCTGATCAACAGGCGCTCGAGCAAGTCCACGACTGGCAAAGGCACGCTGCATCGTGCGGATGATATCACCGCGCTCGCCGATCTCACGCAGCGTCGCATCGAAGTCGGCCGCCAAGCGCCAGCGTGCGTCGCCGATCGGTTCTGCCAGACCTAATGTGCCGAGCTTGGCAAGCCGGCCGGCGCGAAGCGCGCGATCGAAAGGGCTGCCATAGGCGAGACAAACTGTCCGATCCGCGTCCATATCGCGCGCCAGCGATCGATCGAGCGAGGTCAATCGCTCCTGCTGGACCTCAGCGCGAAGCCCTGCTTGCACGTCGCGCGCGGAACGCGGTCCAAGATCGAGATCGATAAGCTCCGATGCGCGCTCGCGAATGCCCGTCGTCAAATATTCCGACGCGATCACCACATCGCCGCCTAACTGATCTTTGCCGCGCACGACGACATGCGTGTGCGGATGACCCGTATCGAAGTGGTCAACCGCAACCCAGTCAAGTTTGACGCCGAGATCTTCTTGGACACGCGCCATCAGTCGCCGCGTCAGCGGTTTCAGATCTTCATATTCCGCGCCATCCTCGGCCGACACAACGAAACGAAATTGGTAGCGGTCGGTAGCGCCGCGCCCGCGGAATGCCGCGCCATCGACGAGATCGGAGTCCCGCCCATAGAGCGAGCCGGGGTCGCCGGCCCGCGTCGTGCCATCGCGTAGCAGATAGGACAGATGCGCACTCGCCCTTGCCGCCCCCTTACCGGCCAGTCTGACGATGCTCGCCTTGACGATGACGCGACGTGACCGGAAGCTCGCGCGCGCGCCACGCTGGGCAAGGACGCGCCCGACCCCTGCTCCGCGCCCGATGCGCGCGCCCAGGCAACGTTGCCGGGGGCTAGTTTTGCCGATCCTGCCGCCGGCCAGATTGGCAGCGGCGATCGCGCGTCCAAGATAGGTACGCGCGCGCTGGTTGCGCATGCGACCCATAGCAGGTTCGAACTCGGTATCGTCAGCCATCGACGCCTTCCGTCAGCGCTTCGACACAGCATCGCTCACACGGGCTATGATGGAAATCGGTGCTACCCAAAGCGTCGAAAACCCAGCATTTCAAAGCAAACCGACACTGGCGCCGTGGAAGGCCAAGGACCTGGCCGGACGACAATCGCGGGATACCGGATCATATGTTGGCGGGCGCCAGGCTTAGATCAGGCGCCCAACCGCTGCGGAGCGGCGACTCGGAGCACGGCCAAGCCTGTCGGATCCGCCGTGCTCCTCGCTAATGTCGGATAGCGGGGAAGCCTGCCGACACTTTCGATAACGACTGAGCCAAGCCCGATTTAAGTGCCCGCTCAATCTGTGCCCAAGTGGCGGCTCAGTGATCGGGGCCGCGACAGGATAGTAATGTATGCGCTGGCTTAGCGGTGACCGCTCCAGTGAGGATCATGTTTCGAACGCACGCAAAGTCGGCTGAACCATCGGGTCTGGCCGGGCTCGACAGCGTGGCGCGGCCCGACCCGAGACCACCTCTCACCGCGCACAGCGACACCCCTCTGATTGGAGGGGTTGAAGCGCGGTAACGCGCTCCATTACGGCACGCGGATAGCGAAAAGGTTGGAACCGGACGCGGGCTCCACAGGCGACGGTAGAGGTGCGGCCACCGCCGTCGCTGTTGCGAAGGTCGTCACTGGAGACTGCGCCGATAGCAGTGCTGGGGCAGACAGAGGCCCGCCCGCGACCTTAGCGAGATAGGTCCTCGTCTCCGCCGGAAGACCGCGCCGTCCGCTGAGGAACGCCACGTAGCGCGCCGGCCCGGCATTATAGGCAGCGAACAGACCTGGGTGTCCAAACCGCTCGTACATCTTGCGCAGATAGAAGGTACCAGCAAAGATATTGTCGCGTGGATCAAACGGATCGCGTCCGAGGTTCAGTGTTGCGCGGATCGTCTCCCAAGTGCCCGGCATGAGCTGCATCAGTCCCATCGCGCCTGTCCAGCTGACGATCGGGCGCCCATTCAGCGTCCTGCGGCCACCGGTCTCGGCCTGCATGACGCGCTCGATCCACGACACCGGCACGCCGAACCGACGAGATGCCTCGACGATATGCGGCGTCCAATCTGCAATTGACTGGGCCCGGACCGGCGGGCTGGTCGCCAGCATGAGCGCAAGCGACGCGCCCCTCAGCGCAACCACAGCGCGGTCGCCCTGCCCAGCACATCCCGGCGCTGCGTCGGCCCGAAATAGCGGCCATCGAACGAATCGGGTACATCCGTCATCAGCAGCAACAGTGCGTCATGACCCAGCGACACGCATCCCCGCCACTGGGGAAGCGCGCGCGCCGACGCATCGCGTGTCCGGCGACTGACAGCGCGACGGCCGTTAATCGTGATGCTGCTTCCTAGAGCGCAGACCCGATCCCCGTTCGATGCGGCCACACGCTTTACCAACGGTACTCCTGCGGGGATGTAATGACGGCCGGCCGCCAGCGCGCGTACGTCGGCAGGCATATGCGCGACCACGATGTCGCCGGTCGCGATGGGGGCAGTTGGGTTGATTTGATACAGGCCGGTCGGCGCGCTGGAACTGGCGTTCCAGATCAGCCGGGGCAACGGCGGCAGCACAATCGTGATGAGCACGATCGCGCATCCGGTGCTAATGAGCGCTGCGTGCAGCGCAACTCGACGGTCACCGGATGGCGCGCCTCGCACCGCATTGCCCGAGCCAAACAAGCCAAGATCGCGACGCTCACGCATCCTTGTCGCCCTTTTTGCGAGCGTTCGACCACGCATCGATTTCGTCAATATGGTAATAATAAGCGTGGCCGTGCATGCGGCAAACCGGTCCGCGCCCCTCGCTGCGCATTCCCTTCAAAGTGCTGCCCGAAAGGCCGAGGTAAAAGGCGGTCTGCTTGGCTGTTAGGAAGGGCGAGCTCTGACGCGCTTTTCGAGCACGAGTCGCAGTGTCGTCGCTCTCGTTCATGGGCTGGCTCCGACTTAAGGCGACTGCCCGATCGCGCCGCCCGGACACTCAATGGCGCTGTCACCGCACATCGCGGCAGGGTCGAAAACAAAGTCACGCCAATCCGACCCATTTGTTGATTGGGGCCAAGGCTATTGGATTCGTTAAGCGGGGCTGGTCAGGTGCAGGAGCGTCGGCGTGCGCCGGCATCAGCAGGTGATGCTGACGGGTTGCAAATGCGAATTGACCTATCCGGCCGGAGTAGGACGGCCGTCCGGTTACAGTCTAGAACGTATCAAGCTTACCCGCTGAGCGGGCAATACGTAGCCCGTGGTCAGCGGATGACCACGACCTTCACTTTCACGGCGTCGGCGATCGTGCGCCAGGTCTTGTCAGCGGTCCACGCGGGAAGGTCGTCTCGCAAAGCCAGCGCGAGACAGCTGCGATCACCCAGCGATAGACCCGCGCTGGACGTCAGCGCGCCGAGTCGACCGGCAAGCTTCGCCACAGACTTGTCCAGCGGCACCAGCTCAATGGGGAGCGGGTCCAGCATCGCATCCACGTCACGGAGGCCCGTGCCGGCGTGAACAAATGGCTGACGACCTCCGCATAATTGACCGTACTGATCCGGGCCGAGGCGATCGCATCAGCCACCTTGACGCCACCCGTTTCCCCTTTGACCATGGCGATCAATCCGGACGCATCGAGGATGAACTCGCTCACTCGCCGCTTTCCGCCCGTCGTGACGCCAGAAAAGCATCGACCGAGGCACTCGGCCGATCGCCGGTGAACTGTCTTGCGATAGCCTGCGCGCGGGCAACGGCCTGCGCGGCGGTCCGCCGCACGACGCCATCCTCGATCTCTTCCAGAAAGATCTGTCCGCCCTCGCTGAGACCCAGCCTTTTTCGGATCTCGACCGGCAGGCTCATGCGGCCATTCGGCGTGATGTTCACCTGGATTGTCATCGGCACATTCCCGAATCAATGGTACGCATTGAATGCCTGGGCATCGACCTGTCGGCTTACAACGAACCGCACATCGTGGCATGGCGTTCCCCTTGTGCGTCGGGCAAAAATGGCGTGCCACGAATGCCGTCGTTTGCGAGCGAAGTACGCCAATCGCTCCAATGCGATGGCAGATGGCTACGCGATACGGCTACGCTGCCAGGCTTCCGCAAGCGGCGTGCCACCAAGCCGCAGTCAGACAGACATTTGGTAGGCGGGAAAGGTCGAGCTTTACCGTCGTTGCGGCTATAGAGGAGCCTCTGGCGAAGAGGGCCGTCGCTGCTTTGTGCTCAGCGCGTCCCGCGATCATCCCGCTTAGGTTCTGCTTTGGCCTGAGGCCAGCAGAGCGATACCAAAGAAGAGCGCCGTTGCCGCGCTTGCGCCGGTGATCGGCCAGAGAAGCTGATAGGCGTTCGAGATGGCGGCGACGCCTGTCGCGGACTGCTCCAGAATCTGATCGTGACCGCCAGTCGCAAGCTGCGCCGCACGTTCTCCGTCGAGGCCGGCGGCCGCCAGCACGCCGCCCTGCAAGCGCTGGCCCGGGAGGGCAAGCTCGCTTACCGGCGCACGTCAAAGTGCCAACGCCGCGACGGTCGGAGCGCAAACGCTCTGGGGCATCCCGCCGCGATGCGCTTCGGCGGTGGCGAAATCGTCAAAGTGGTGGTGCCCGGAAAATAAAGCCGGGGAGGCGACGGGTGTCGGCCTCGTTCAACGAAAATGGATCGAGGTGGTCGGTGGCTATGGAGGCGCGCAGCGTCGGATGGCTTGAGGAAGCGCAAGATTCGTCAAGGTCTCTTTGAGAGCGTATAGAGAAGTATCGCCACCGGTTGTGACGCGAGCGTGATGGCGACCGAGAGCGCAATGCTCCCGCTTGCACAGCGCGAGTGCCTGCCATGCCTGCCGCACTGAATCCCACCGGGTCCGTCTCGTCACCATCTGCACAACCTGCCGTTCGCCGGATCGGCCCTGACGATTTGCATTGGGCGTTGCAAAGCGGCTGGCAGGATTTCGTTGCTAAACGCGGCGATGTCCTGTTCGTGGCCTTGCTGTATCCGGCGATCGGGCTGATCACCGCGGTGATCGCACTGAAAAGTTCGCTGCTGCCGTTTTTTTTCCCCCTGGCCGCGGGCCTGTCGATTCTCGGACCGATCGTTGCGTCGGGATTTTACGAACTTGCGCGGCGCCGCGAACAAAATGAACCGGCGGGCTGGTCGCACTTCCTCGATCCGCTCCTATCTGATCGACGGAACGGAATTGTGGGGCTGGCTGCAATGATGGTCGGCCTCTTCGCGATCTGGCTGGCGGTCGCCTGGGCTCTGTATGCGGCGACGCTCGGCCAGCTCGAGCCCGTCGGGGCGGCAGGGTTTGTCAGCTTGCTTTTTACGACGGCGGACGGCTGGATGCTGATCATCTTTGGCAATGCCGCAGGCGCGCTGATCGCAGCAGCGACTTTGGTCCTGACACTCGTGTCCGCGCCGATGCTGGTCGACAGGCCCGTGAGCGTGGACCTCGCCGTGCGTACCTCGCTGCGGGCGGCGGCGATGAACCCGGGCGCAACGGCGCGCTGGGGCGCAACGGTGGCGGCGCTGCTTCTGCTGGGGTCGATCCCGGTCTTCATCGGGCTTGCGATCGTCCTGCCCGTGCTGGGTTATGCGACCTGGCATCTGTACACCCGCATCGTCGAGCGCTGAATCGCCACGGACGCCCCCTCCGGGAGGGGCCAGGAGGATCAGAATCAGTTCCACCTCATATTTGCTGGCGCGCCATGGCGTTGGCGAGATTGTCCGCGAAAAATCAGCCCGTTGTTGAAGCAAAGATCAGAATAGCTGTTAGTCGGGTTCGCCTGGATGCCCTTGGAGCCGGAAAAGGCATTGCCAACATCAACGAGGCTGTCGCCGAACAGATAGAGGCGGGGATAGCTTGCCGCCAAACGGGTGGAAGGGATCCTGCGGCGAGCGAGACGAAGCAGACAAGCTTGCGCAACAGAGCGACCACGGCTGACCCGGGTTTGACGAATTGACGACCGTCCTTGCTCTGAAGAGGCGCTCATCCAGATTAAGCATCTGTTTTATTTTGACCTTGCCTTACTAAATCGCGGCGGCACCGCAAAACAGTAATGTACACGCGTCCCGAGCGAGACGGTGGCGACGGTGCTCATTCTGATTGCCGACGCTGGCGTCGCCATCACGTCCGCGGCCCACCGGCATTCGCTGGCAGCAACACGAAGCACGCTACCAAGCCTCTCGGCGCTGGGTCCAGCCTAACGTTCTCTCGCCCGACCTCGGCTTTGCAGGCGGCGATGATCAGGGCGCGGGATGACGGGCGCAAGAACAGCCGGACGGCAAGATCAGCGAGAACCTTTGTCAGCGCGGTCATGGCGAGCTCTTCCCAAAAATAGTAGAAAGATCGGATGGTCACCCTTCCGCTCATTCATTGGCAGGCGATCGCGGCTATGCCAGATGATCGAAAGGACGGGCGCGACATGCTGCTTTGGAACGGCGACGCCGAAGTAGGAGCCTGGTTCGACAATGGGCTCGACGGACCCGGATGGGCGGGAACGCGCGATGTCCTCCCGATCGAAAACGTTACGCATTGGGCCGACATCAGCTTGCCAGAATGAGAGCTCGTCGAAGCCAGCGCCCCCAGACGGCGCTCGCGGCGCGCCACGATGGCCTTGAAACCGATGCTTGGATTTGACGTTGCGACGGCCGAAGTTGAGGTCTTCGAACGCGGTGAACTAATAGCGGTATTGGCTAATCAATAAGAGAAGGTTCTGCTAGCCATCGGGGGTAGTGACACCAGCTCAACGAGAGCGGACTAGCGAGGAATCTGTGCGCCAACGTTAAACAGGTGAGTTGATGGACACAGCTCCGTGGTCGCACGGCAGCGCCGAAGCTGACTCACAAGACCGACCGGTGTTTCTTCAGGACTGGTGGGTTGATGCGGCTTGCCGCAATGTTTGTTCGACAGTCGATATCAATGCCGGATCAGCTGAATCGTGCGAAGGCTGGCTGCGCTACATCATTTATAGAAACAAAATCGGATTGCGCTTGGGCGTGTCTCCGTTCTGGACGCATCTCGGCGGCCCGGTTCTACGGAGCGGTCTATCATCGGATAGGCAGCGCCATACTATTCGCCATCTCGTGAGCGAGTTGCCCTCTGATGTGAGCATGCGCTTCGTGTGCGATAGCAATTCTGACTACGCAGCGATCGTGCGGGACGAGTTCATGGCGGCAGGGTTCAGCCTAACTCTCTTGCCGACTTATCTTAATCAGCCAGGCGACAGTGATATACTCTCGCGTATGAAAAGCCGGCACCGAGCACAAATCAGAGCTGCAGCGAATGAAATGACAATACAAGACATACATCCCGATCACTTCATCCGGTTCTATCGGCACAATTTACCCTCGCGAAGCCACTCTCCCCTCGTTGCTGCACATCAACTTCTAAGCGAAGGCATTGCTCGTGGACAAGCGCACGCGATAGTTGCCATAAATATGCGCGAGCCTTGCAGCGAAGGCATGCCGGATGCCGCGATCGCCTGCGTATGGGACAGAAACCGATATTATTACTGGCTTTCCACACGCAGGCGCCCTTCTACCACCAACGCGTCTAAACCGAACCCTGAGGCAACCAAACTCCTGATTCTCGCAGCAGTAGACCGCGCGGCCATGATGGGTCTCGAGTTTGATGCCGATAGTCCGGAGACGGCAGGAGGTCGAGCTCTATTTGCACAAATACTGAGGTTTCGCCGTATTGAGCATAGACTTGTGTTTACTCGGCATACTCTACTAAACAAGGCGTACAACCAGGTCACGCGTCGCATCAAAGAAACAGTCAAAAGCGCTTTTCCAAGAGCTCGGGTCCATGTGCCTATATTTGGTGAAATTGAACGATAGAATCCTGATCCATTTCAAATATCGGGCCTATCGTGCGCCGCGCACAAATTTAGGTAATTTTTGCGACGCAGTGAACCGCGGCTCTAGCCGAGATTGCCAAGATGCCTGTTCTCTGCTTGCTCGCGCTGCGCGGCATCGCCTATGACGCCGACGCTCAGCGCAACTTTCACACCGAGGCCGGACGGGCGCTCAAGCGTTTCGAGACCACGTTCCGGCTGCCCAGCCAGTCATGACATCCGCGTTTGTGCCGGCTTACCTGCCATCTCGGGCGAGGGCATCCTTCAACCGACGCGCTTTAAGTGCGGTCTCTCTGGGCGGCTTTGGCCGTTGCGAAATCCTGCCCCGGCGCTGCCGCGGCCGATCCGATCATCCCGGTGAACGAAACCATTGGGCCGGGATCGCGGAGCTGCTCGATCGACCAACTGGCCGCACGGATGGCGCGCGATCTGAGGCTCGCCAGCCTGCTACCGCGATTCCTCCCGCATAGTCGCCTGGGGGGGCCAATCTCCTTTCAGACGCACCCGCACGGTAGGCAAGGGAGCCGACCGGTCTCCGCGTTGTGGGCCGAGCGGTATACGATACCGCAGATCAAAACTTCAGCTTCGACACGCGTCCCGGCGCGTGCGCGGGATCTCGACGTGACCCGCCGACAGATCGTCGCGACGCTTGGGCAGAGGCGCCTTGCTGGGACTCGTCGGCGGGATGGAACAGGATCGCGAGAAATCGAACTGGACAGACGGAACGTAAAATATGTTGGACAGTTTGTGGTTGGGCGCCGAGAACGGCGGCTCAACATGCGGTGGAGAGGTCGGATGGCTCGATCGGGTTCGATGGTTGGTTTCTCGGGATGGACGCTTTGTGCGGCGATGTCCGCGTTCACCCTCTCAGCCTGCTCGAAGACGGCGGAGCCCACGGATACTCCGCCGTCTTCGACGACCACTACCGAGCCGACGATACCCGAGACAACTGTCCCAGTATCGACCAATTCAACTGCTACACCCGCTGCCCCCGCAGCGCCCGCCGCCGACAATACCGACACGATCAGCGGCGTGAAATATGCGAGCTACACGGGCGATGCGGACAAAGGCAAGATCGCCTTCCTGACCTGCCAGACATGTCACTCGATCGATGCGGGTGTGAACAAGATCGGCCCGTCGCTGCATGCCGTGGTCGGCCGTGAGGCCGGCACCATCGCGGGCTTCTCCTACTCAACCGCAAACAAGGATAGCGGGATCACATGGACGCCCGAGAAGCTGTTCCAGTATCTCGAAGCGCCGCAACGCGTCGTGCCGGGAACCAAGATGACCTTCGCCGGCTTCTCTGATCCGCAGAAACGAGCCGACGTGATCGCCTATCTGAAGAGCAACAGCTGATCGCGCCCATTCCGGCGGTCGGCGGCCGGATCTATCGTCTCTGCCGCGCGAGATCAGCAAGGTGCACGGGAAAGGACGCCACTAGGGAAAGTGCGATCCAGCGCCAGTCCAGCCCGGTCAGTGCCGCCCGCAGCGCGAGAAGCATCAACGCCCCGGGCACCAGCCTCAGCAGCGCATCGGTCCCGCGCCAAGCGCACATCGACACCAGCCAAACCAGTTCAAGGAGCATGACCGCCAAGACGACGTCGGCGGCATGACCCCTGGCGAACAGCCAGGCTATCCAGCCGGCTCCGGTCAGGCGAACGGTCCATTGAGCTGGACGATCGTCATGTTGAGATAGCCGGCGAAGGTCACCCATAGCAGGTAGGGCAGCAGCAGCACCGCGGCGAGCATCGAACGCGGCCAGACGATGATGATTAGTCCTGCGATCGACAGCCACAACCCCAGCACCTCGATCACCGCCCAATCAGGACGGTGCAAGCGGAAGAAGAGCAGGCTCCACAGGATATTGAGAAATCCGCTGAGCGCAAACAGGCCAAGCAGTCGTTCTCGCTCAACCCAGTGCGACGTCGCGAGCCACGCCGTTACGCCTGCGAGCGCGGTGCAGGCGTAGATCGCCGTCCAGGCGATCCCATAAGCCACGTCCGCCGGAGCCCAGCGCGGCTGGATCAGGCTATGATACCATAGCCCGATGTCGGTGATCGTCGCCCCGAGCAGCGCAACGATCGCTGCGCCAAAAGATGCGATGACGATGGGAAAAGCCCAGGAGCGGCTCACGATCGTCAGACCGCCGTCTGCAGCAAGTGCCGCATATCTTTCGCGAATATGCGCAGGTACGCGAGTGGTTTCGCATAGATCAGCCGCTTGTTCATGTAGGCCGGCCAGAGCAGGTCCTGCACATCGCTATCCTCGCACATCGTCACGAAGCGCTCGCGACGCCGGTCGTTACGATACCAGAAGTGTTGCATGATCCCTAAAATCTGGAACACGCGTCCATTTTCCCGCATGAACCGTCGACGCGCCAAGCGGAGCGCCTTCGGATCGCCAGAACGGAGGAATTCGGCGACCGCACCAGCCGCTTCGCGGCCGGCGACCATCGCATAATAAATGCCCTCGCCCGATGCTGGCGCGACGACGCCCGCCGCGTCGCCGGTCACCAGCACGTCGCGGCCATTGTCCCATTTCCGCAAGGGACGCAGCGGGATCGGCGCGCCCTCGCCCCGGATCGTTTCGCACTGACCCAGACCCGCTTGCGCGCGGAGCCGGCCGACCGCGTCCCGCAGCCCAAAGCCCTTCCACGCGCTGCCGACGCCGACACTTGCGGTGTCGCCATGCGGGAAAATCCAGCCGTAGAAATCCGGCGAAAGCGCCGCCTGATAGAAAACGTCGCAGCGGTCGCGATCGAAGCGGGCGTCGTCATTGGCGGGCGAACGGATGATCTCATGATAAGCGAACACGCAGGGCGTTTGCTCCGCCTCAGCGAAGGCCGCACGGGCGACGCGCGATCGCGCTCCGTCGGCGCCGATCACACAGCGCGCGCGCGTCTTATGCTCGATCCCATCGGGATCGTGATGCACCACCACCGCACGACCGTCTCCGTCACGCTCGATCCGGTCGAAGCGGCCGGTGCACCGGGCGGCGCCAGCCGAGGCCGCCCGCGCGCGCAGCCATTCGTCAAAGCTTTCGCGATCGACCATGCCGACAAAACTGCCGTCTCCGACGCGATCCACGGCCATGTCGATCCTATTGTCGGACGGCGCGATCATCCGTGCGGACGTTACTCGCGCGACGATCAGATGATCGGGTATCTCGAAATCCCGGATCAGGCGCGGCGGGATCGCGCCGCCGCACGGCTTGATCCGTCCGGCCCGGTCCAGCAGCAGGACATGATGCCCTGCATAGGCGAGATCGGTCGCGGCGGTAGCACCGGCGGGCCCGCCGCCGACGACGATGCAATCATACCCCGCGGTCATGCGACCTTGGGCTCCAGCCGCTTGCGTCGCGCGACACCGCTCGGCGCGAGTGACGCTGCCACGAGGAAAAGCAAAGCCTCCCCGCCGAACACCACCGTGAACGTCTCGGGCGTCGAGCCGATCACGGCACGACCGACATCGACGCCGATGGCACCGATCAGCACCCCCAGCCCAAACGCGATCGCCTGCGCCGCACCCCAAACGCCCATGCGCATTCCCTCGCGCCCGCTTTCGCCGCCGGCCAGCCCCATCATCGCGCCGATCGCAGAGACCGCGAATATGCCATTGGCGAAACCCAGCACCGCGATGTTGGCGGAGAGCGGCCAGTTCGGCCCGGCGCGCGCGGCCAGCGCCAGCCCGACCAAGGCCAGCGCCGAACCCGCGCAGCCGCCGAGGATCCAGCCGCGCAAACTGGTGGCAGTACGCCCGCCGAACGCGCTCCCACCGACGCCCACCAGAATCATGCCGGCCAGCACGCCGCCATGCTGCAGCCCGGAAAGCCGGGTCGACTGGCCCGGTGTGAAGCCGAACAGCAGCCCGGCAAACGGCTCCAGGATCAGGTCCTGCATCGAGTATGCCAGCATCGACAGAAAGACGAAGAGCGTGAAGCGGCGCGCTTCCGGATCGGCGAGCATCTCCCGTAGCGCCGTGGCGAAGTCCGGCTCGGTCGCACTCCCCGCGGCGACTTGCACCGCCCCAGCCCGGCCTTCCACACCCCAAATGGCCGCGGTCGCGAGAAAGAGCGCCCCGCCCGCGACTCCGCTCGCGACGAGCGCGAGCCGGCGCAGCGAGAAAGGATCGATCAGCGCCCCGGCGATGCCGGCCGTGATGACGATGCCTGCGATCATCATGATCCAGGTGATCGATGCGGCGGCCGCGCGCCGCTCCGGCGCGACGCGTGTCGCCAGCAGCGCGAGCAGCGACGTGCCTGCCGCGCCCACGCCCGCGCCGATCATCGAGAATGCGACGATCGCAAGCGCATAACCCCCGGCCGAATGTGCGGCGAGCAGGCTCAGCGCGCAGATCGCCAGCATGGCGCCGAACGCGAGCAGTCCCATGCCCAAGATGATCCACGGCGTGCGCCGTTGCCCGCGATCCGAGCCATGACCCCACAGCGGTCGCGACAGTTGCACCGCATAATGCCACGCGACCAGCCCGGCCGGCAACGCCACGGGCAGCGCATATTCGACGACCATCACGCGATTGAGCAGGGACGTGACCAGCATCACAATCGCGCCGATCGCGCTCTGGACCAGCCCGAGCCGGACGATGCCGAGCCAGCCCAGCGAAGTCGGCTTCACAGCTCCGCGACCCCGCCGAGCCCGAAAGCTGATGCGAGCATCCCGAGCACGTATAGTGTCGTGCCGGTCGCATTGTACCACGGAGTGCGCGCCAGAGGATCGCCAAGCAGGCGGCGCATCAGCACGGCTTGCCCGATCAGCAAGGCAGCGACGATACCACTCGCCAGCCAATGGTCCCAGGACGCGAGCAAGGCAACGACCACCACTTGCGGCGCGACCATCACCCTGCATGCGAGTCGCGCCGCGGGTCCTACCCCCAGGAGCACGGGAAGCGAGCGCAAGCCGGTGGCGCGATCGCCTTCCACCGCCTTGAAATCATTGAGCGTCATGATGCCATGCGCGCCGAAACTGTAGAGCGCGAGAATGATCAGCGTGTGCGTAGCGGGCAGCGCTCCCGCCATCACGCTGGCGCCCGTGAACCAGGTCAGCCCTTCATAGGTCAGCGCGACCACCGCAGGACCCCATATGCCGCTAGCCTTGAATCGGAACGGCGGCGCACTGTAACCCCACGCGCAGACCAGCCCGAGACAGGTAGCGGCCAGCACCCACGGCCCCGTCGCCGATGCTACCAGTAACGACAGAGCCGCTCCGGCGATGGCGATCCAGAGCCCCCACCGCCCTGCGATCCGGCCCGATGGGATCGGCCGTTTCGGCTCATTGATGGCATCGACATGGCGATCGAACCAGTCGTTGACCGCCTGGCTCGTCCCGCACACCAGAGGCCCGGTGAGCAGCACGCCGGCGATCAGGAACGGCCAGCGATCGGCGACCGCGACGCCCGACGACACCACCCCGCACATGAACGCCCAGATCGGCGGGAACCAGGTGACTGGCTTAAGGAGCTCGATAATGTCGCGTAGAGCAGGAGAGGGGGTCCCCATACGGAAAGCGGCCAGCCGGTCCATACCAGGAGGCTAGACTGGACATAAAAATGCGTCAAATGGAATTGACGGATACGCGCTGTCAGCTGTCGCCCGAAACGAGATTGCCCAGGCCATGCCGATGGAGCTTGGAATAGAGGCTCTGGCGGCTGACGCCGAGCACCTCCGCGGCCGAAGCGCGGTTGTCGGATGTATAAGCGAGGGCCGCTTCGATGCAGAGCCGCTCAATCATGTCGGTGCTCTCGCGCACGATCTCCTTGAGCGACATCCGCCCGACAAGCTCGGTTAGCTGATCCACCGATCGCGGCGCATCCCGAACGGCAACCGGCGCCTCGCGCACGCGGCGCGCAACGCTACGGATGGTGAAGCCGAAGCATTCGCCGCCCTGCACCGACGCCACGACCCCGGACATCTCGATATCTTCTTGCGCGCCGGCTGCGCCGCGCACGATGGTCGCGACGTTGCGCACCGAACCATGCTCGCGCAATTGCGCGACAATCAGTTCCAGATCGATGCCCGGGCGGCCGATCCACGATCCGAGACGCGCCCCGGCCACTCGATCGGCCGAAGGCATCTCCGTCAGTTCGACGAAGGCCGCGTTAGCGGTGAGCACGTTCAGGTCGCGATCGACCAGCACGAACGCATCGGGCATCCTCTCGATCACGTCGCCCAGCGCCGCATCGAAGCGGTGTTCCGCCTCGCCACCTTCGGAAGGCTCGATGCGTATGATCAGGAGAGGCATGCGCGCCTGACGGAACAATCGCGCCGAAATCCGCGCGCTGCCGGCGCGCGCGCTGAGTTCCAGCGAGGTCGGCTCGAGATTGTCGGCCGCTTCCGCCGCGCCGAGATAGGCCACGAAGTCGTCGCGCTGGTCCTGCGCGACGATGGCGCCAATGGGAGTGCCGATCAGGGCTCCCTCGCGCGCGCCGAGCAGGCGGTGCGCCGCCGGATTGGCCTCGCGGATGCGCCGCGTCTGGACATCGATGATCAGGACCGGCTCGGACGCCATGTCGAACAGCATCCGATAGCGCGTCTCGGCTTGGCGCAAGCGGATATAGTCGCGCTCCAGCGCCTGCTGGGTCTGAAGCAGGCGCTGCTGCATCGCCGCGGCGGCGCGCATGTCGCGACCGATGGCAATCAGCCGGTCGCCTAGCTTCACGACCATATATCGTACGGGCACATCGCCGCCGGCCGCAGGATGATTGACCTGACGCCACCGCACGAGCGCGGGCTCGGCAACGGCGGCCAGCATCTCGGCGGCCTTCGTCCGGCTCTCAATCGTCATCGTGTCGATCCAGGACTCGCCGACCCAATCGGCGAAGCCATGATTTGTAAGATCGCCCTGCGCCATCACATCCAGGATCGTGCCGTCATGGGTCAGGATGAATGTCACATCACCGACCGCAGCGAGCAGGGGCGCGGCTACCTCTGCCGAAAGCGCCGCTGGCAACGCGGACGTCGCAAAGGCCGTTTTAACGGGCGGGGCACTATGCTGGTCCATCGGCGAGCGCCGCACTCCACGCAGAATCAAATCAGGCTGCGGCCTCCCATTCGCGAGCGCGGACGAGTTCAACGGCGACCTTCAAGGCAAGCTTCGCATCGCGGGCCGTGCCATCGGCGCCGACATGCGCCGCCAGATCTGGATCCGCGCTGAAAATCCTGCCGCCTACCATCACGCAGAGCCGCGGATTTTTGGAAACGTTCCGCAGCGCAGCAATGAACGAGGCAAGGCTCGCGATATGGCAGTCGCAGCTGACGGTCAATCCGATTATGTCGAACGACTCCGCGGCCACGCGCCTCAACAGCGACGCGGCTTCCGGTTCACTGAGCCGGTCGGTCAGCCACCCGTCGCGCCGGAAGACCTCGTCGATCAAGACCGCGCCAAAACTGTGCTGATCGCCCGGCATCGAGGCGAACAAAGCGCGGCGGCCGCCCGAGGGCGCAAGCTTTCCGGCGGGCACCCGGGCCGAAATCTCGTGGATGACCTCCTGGAGGCGCCAGAGGCCCATCGTGACGTCCACAAAATCACAGCGGTCCTCCTCCCAATATTCGCCCAGCAGACGCGCAGTCGGCGCCAGCAGATCCACCATCACGGTTTCGAACGCGATGCCGCGCGCTAGGATCGTCTCGACATGGGAGAGCAGCGCGTCTGCCTCGACCTGCATGACCAGAGGAGCGAACGCCTCGATTTCGACGACATCGATGATCGGATCGAATTCGCCTGCCGGTGTCGCCCGTGCCGGGGCCGCATGCGCGATCATCAGGCGCGGGATGATCTCACTCTCGATCAAAGTTGAAAGGGAGCGAGCATGATCGGTATCGACATGAACGAGGAAGGCCGCGAGACTTGCCGGATCCGGAGCGAAGTTGCGCTCAAACAGATCTCCGTCGATCGCGGGTAACGCGCCTTCATATCGGATCATCGATGCCATCTCCGGCTCTCCCAGCCTGATCGACACATTTCCAACCGCGCCCAATGACTTGTTTTTCTAAGGGCGCCCGACTCGCAGACTATGCCTCTCAAGCTTCGCTGACAATATGCAACGCGCGTGCGAACGAGCGCTGTGTAACATATTTCGGACGTCATATTTATTTGACACTTCTCGCCCCGCCGGCTTAATCTTCCGGAGAAATGTGGGGCAGGCGGGAAGCGATGCGGTTGGGCGACCCTTCTATAGCGGTGGATGGTAGCGGCAGCAGCGCCGAGCTCTACTCGCCCGAAGAGCGCCGCCGCCGCGATTCCTCGCCCTGGACCCTGATCCAAGGCATTCTCGCTCCGATCCAGTTCTTGATCTTTCTGGTCAGCCTCGTTCTCGTCCTGCGCTATCTGGCAACCGGCGAAGGTTCGGCAGCAGCGACGGTCTCGATCGTCGTCAAGACAAGCGCGCTCTACGCGATAATGATCACCGGCTCGATCTGGGAGAAGCGGGTGTTCGGCAAATGGCTGTTCGCCCGCGCCTTCTTTTGGGAAGATGTGGTCAGCATATTCGTGCTGGCGCTGCACACCGCCTATCTGGTGGCGCTGATCGGCGACTTTGGAGGCGAGCGTGACCGCATGCTTCTCGCCCTGATTGCGTACGTTGCCTACGCAATCAACGCGATTCAGTTTGTGCTCAAACTGCGCGCAGCGAGGCTGCAGTTGGCGAGCAGCAGAATGGCATTCGCATCGTGAGCCCGGCGCCGCCCGCCACTCTTCCGCTGGGCTGTGAGTCTGCCCCCGTGCTGCGCGAGCGCGGCCAGCGCGAGGTCTTTTGCGGGCTGACCGGAATCATCTGGCTCCATCGCAAGATCCAGGACGCCTTTTTCCTCGTCGTCGGCTCGCGCACCTGCGCGCATCTGCTGCAATCGGCAGCGGGCGTGATGATATTTGCCGAGCCGCGCTTCGGCACCGCGATCATAGAGGAGCGCGATCTCGCCGGGATGGCTGATTGCAACGAGGAACTCGATCGCGTCGTCGATCGGCTCCTCACGCGCCGCCCTGACATCAAATTGCTGTTCCTCGTCGGATCCTGCCCATCCGAGGTGATTAAGCTCGATCTGTCGCGCGCCGCGGCGCGGCTATCGGTCAAGCATGCGGGCACGACCAGAATCCTCAACTATTCGGGCAGCGGGATCGAAACGACCTTTACCGAGGGCGAGGATGCCTGCCTTGCCGCGATAGTCCCGGAGCTGCGTGCCGATGCTTCCGACGCGCCGAGCCTGATGATCGTCGGAGCTCTGCCGGATATCGTCGAGGATCAATTCCTCCGGCTGTTCGCAGAGCTCGGCATCGCGACCGTGCATTCGTTCCCTGCTCGCAAATCCGACGCGATGCCGCCGGTGGGGCCGAACACGCGCTTCCTGCTCGCCCAGCCGTTTCTCGGCGAAACCGCGCGGGCGCTGGAGGATCGCGGGGCGATCCGGCTCGATGCGGTGTTTCCCTTCGGCGCTGAGGGAACGACCAGCTGGCTCCACGCCGCTGCGATGGCCTTCGGCGTGGACGAGATGCATTTCCGCCGGGTCATCGCGCCGGGGCGCGAACGGGCCAAGCGCGCGATCGAACACAGCCGGGCTCGCCTCGACGGCAAAAGCATCACCTTCCTGCCGGACTCGCAGCTCGAAGTGCCGCTCGCCCGCTTTCTCGCCACCGAGCTGGGGATGCGTCCGGTCGAGGTCGGCACGCCCTATCTCCACCGCCGTCATCTGGCTCGGGAGCTGGCTCTCCTCCCGGCTGACACATTGATCAGCGAAGGCCAGGACGTCGATCGGCAGCTCGATCGCGTGCGCGCCGCGCAGCCCGACCTGACCGTCTGCGGCCTGGGCCTCGCCAACCCGCTGGAGGCCGAAGGGCTGACGACAAAATGGGCGATCGAGCTGGTCTTCTCGCCGATCCACGGCTTCGATCAGGCAGGCGACCTCGCCGAACTCTTTGCGCGACCGCTGCGGCGCCGCGACGTGCTGAGGGTCTGAGGCGATGCAGCTCACGGTCTGGACCTATGAAGGCCCCCCTCACGTCGGCGCGATGCGCGTCGCAGCGGCGATGGAGGGCGTTCACTACGTCCTTCACGCGCCGCAGGGCGATACCTACGCCGACCTGCTGTTCACGATGATCGAGAGGCGCGGCAAGCGCCCACCGGTCACCTACACCACCTTCCAGGCGCGCGATCTCGGCAAGGACACCGCCGAGCTGTTCCAGACGGCGGCCCGCGACGCTTATGTACGGTTCACGCCGCAGGCGATGCTGGTCAGCGCCTCCTGCACGGCCGAGCTGATCCAAGACGATCCTGCCGGCCTCGCCGATGCGATGCGGCTGCCCTGTCCGGTCGTCGCGCTGGAATTGCCGAGCTATCAGCGAAAGGAGAATTGGGGCGCGGCCGAAACGTTCTACCGGCTCGTCCGCACGATGAGTCCGGGCACGGAACGCGCGCCCCGCTCCGCCGGTGACCGACCCAGCGCCAATCTCCTCGGCCCCACCGCGCTCGGCTTCCGCCACCGCGACGACGTCATCGAGATCACGCGCCTGCTGGAGACGCTCGGCATCGCCGTCAACGTCACCGCCCCGCTGGGTGCGACTCCCGATGATCTCGCGCGGCTTCCTGCAGCCGGTTTCAACATCTGCCTCTACCCGGAGATCGCCGACACGACCTGCCGCTGGCTCGAAAGACAGTTCGGTCAGAAGACCGTCCGTACTGTTCCGATCGGCCACGGCGCGACGCGCGATTTCATCGCGCAGGTCGCGGCTCTCGCCGACGTCGATCCGTCCGCCGCGCTCACCGGCTCGAACCTGCCCTGGTGGAGCCGTTCGGTAGACTCGACCTATCTGACGGGCAAGCGCGTCTTCATTTTCGGCAACGCCACCCACGCGATCGCCGCAGCGCGCGTCGCGCGCGACGAACTCGGCTTCGAGGTCGTCGGGCTGGGCTGCTACAACCGCGAATTCGCGCGCGACCTGCGCGAGGCGGCCGCGTCCCACGGACTCGAACCGCTGATCACCGACGATTATCTCGCTGTCGAGGAGGCGATCCAGGCGCTCCAGCCGGAGCTGGTGCTCGGTACGCAGATGGAGCGCCACATCGCCAAGAGGTTGCGCATTCCGTGCGCGGTAATCTCGGCGCCGTTCCACGTTCAGGATTTTCCCGCCCGCTACAGCCCGCAAATGGGGTTCGAAGGCGCGAATGTGCTGTTCGACACCTGGGTCCATCCGCTGGTGATGGGTCTGGAGGAGCATCTCCTGACGATGTTCCGCGACGATTTCGAGTTTTCGGACGCCGGCGGTGCAAGCCATCTCGGCCATTGCGGTCCCGCCCCACTCCCTGCCGACAGGGTATCGACGATGGCGGAACCCTCGTCCCCGCCCGCTTCCGCCGGCGAGCGCGCGGAATGGCAGTCGGACGCCGAACGCGAACTGCTCAAGATCCCGTTCTTCGTGCGCGGCAAGGCGCGGCGAAATACCGAAAAGTTCGCCGCCGAGCGGGGGCTCGCTGCAATCACGTTGGACACGCTGTACGACGCAAAGGCGCATTATGCCCGCTAGCGCGCCCCTGCACGTCGTGATCGTCACGCTCGACAATCATCTGTCGGGCGCGGCCGAGCGGGCAGCGGCGCGCTTCGCCCGCGATGGCGCAAACATCACGATCGGCTTCCACGCCGCGTCGGACTGGGATCGCGACGCCGGCGCGCTCGGCGCGTGCCTGGCCGATATTGGTCGCGGCGACATCATCATCGCGACGATGCTGTTCCTCGACGACCATATTCGCGCCGTCCTTCCCGCGCTCCAGGCACGCCGCGAAGCGTGCGCCGCAATGCTCGGCCTGATGTCAGGCAGCGAGGTGGTGAAGCTCACCCGGCTCGGCGACTATCGCATGGACAGGCCCGCCAAGGGGCCCCTCGCCATGCTGAAGCGAATGCGCGGCTCGTCCAAGCCAGGCTCGTCGGGCGTAGGCCAGATGAAGATGCTGCGCCGCCTGCCGAAGATGCTGCGCTTCATTCCCGGCACCGCGCAGGATGTCCGCGCCTATTTCCTCACGCTGCAATATTGGCTGGCCGGAAGCGACGACAATGTCGTCGGCATGGTCCGCGCGCTTGCCCACCGCTATGCCGGCCACGCCGAGCGTGCGGAAGCGCCGCGCGAGTATCCCGAGGTCGGCGTCTATCACCCGCGGCTGGCAGACCGGATGACCGACCAGCTGGACGCGCTGCCCGCAGCGCCGGGCACGACCGGCACGGTCGGCCTGCTGATGCTGCGCTCCTACCTGCTCGGCCGCGACGCCGGCCATTATGACGGCGTGATTGCGGCGCTCGAGGCCAAGGGGCTGCGCGTCATCCCTGCCTTTGCGAGCGGGCTGGATTCGCGTCCCGCGATCGAGGCCTTCTTCCTAAAGGATGGCCAGGCGACGGTGGATGCGGTCGTCTCGCTGACCGGGTTCAGCCTCGTCGGCGGCCCTGCCTATAACGATGCCGAGGCGGCCGAGGCGATGCTCGCGCGGCTCGATGTGCCCTATGTCGCCGCGCATCCGATCGAGTTTCAGTCGCTCCAGCAATGGGGCGCCAGCCGACAGGGGCTGCTGCCCATCGAGGCGACGATGATGGTCGCAATCCCGGAGCTCGACGGCGCGGTGCTGCCAAGCGTGTTCGGCGGCCGCGCCGATGGGTCGGGCGCGTGCACCGGCTGCGCGCGACGCTGCACCTTCCCGGCATCAGGCCTCACGCGCGAAATGCGCTCCTGCCCCGATCGTGCCGAAGCGCTGGCTGCCAAGGTCGCCCGACTGGTATCGCTGCGCCGCACGGATCGCGCGGCGCGCAACCTGGCAATCGTGCTGTTCAACTTCCCGCCCAATGCCGGCGCGACCGGTACTGCTGCGCATCTTGCCGTCTGGGAATCGCTGCATGCGACGCTCGCCCGGCTCGCCCGCGAAGGCTATGATGTCGAAGTTCCCGCCGACGTCGATGCCGTGCGCGAGGCGGTGCTGCACGGCAATGCCGCGCGCTACGGTGCCGACGCCAATGTCCACGCGCGCATTGCCATCGACGATCATGTGCGGCGCGAGCCGCATCTGGCCGAGATCGAGGCGCAGTGGGGGCCGGCGCCCGGTAAGCAGCAGAGAGATGGCGGTACGATCCACGTGCTGGGCGCGCGCTTCGGTAAGGTCTTTGTCGGCATCCAGCCCGCCTTGGGCTATGAAGGCGATCCGATGCGGCTGCTGTTCGAAGGCCGCTTCACCCCGACGCACGCCTTCAGCGCCTTCTACCGCTGGTTGCGGGAGGATTTCGGCGCGCACGCCGTGCTGCATTTCGGCACGCACGGCGCGCTGGAGTTCATGCCGGGCAAGCAGGCCGGCCTCTCCGGCGACTGTTGGCCCGAGCGACTGGTCGGCGACCTGCCGAACATCTATCTTTACGCCGCGAACAACCCGTCCGAAGGCCTGATCGCCAAGCGCCGGTCGGGCGCGACCCTGGTCAGCTACCTCACCCCGCCGGTCGCGCAGGCCGGCCTCTACAACGGGCTGACGGACCTCAAGGCGCTGCTAGAGCGGTGGCGCTCGTCGCCGTCGGAAACCGAGCAAGCCGCCCTGCAGCCGTTGATCCGCGAGGGCGCCGAGGCGCTCGATCTCGACGCGGCGGATCTCGCCACGCTCGCCGCGCGCCTTTACGAACTGGAGCGCGAACTGATCCCGCACGGCCTGCATGTGCTGGGCACGGCGATGTCCGACAAAACCCACGCGCAGCTCGTCGTCGCCGCTGCCGACGCCGACCTCCCGCATGCCAATCACGAACTCGACGGGCTGATCCACGCGCTCGATGCCCGCTTCATCCGCCCCGCACCCGGCGGTGACATCCTCCACAATCCCAAGGTGTTGCCGACCGGTCGCAATATCCACGGCTTCGATCCGTTCCGCATCCCGAGCGCCTTCGCGTGCGCGCAGGGCGCAGCCCAGGCCGATGATCTGATCGCGCGCCACCTGGCGAGCGGCGCGCGCTTCCCGGAAACGCTGGCGATGGTGCTGTGGGGCACCGACAACCTCAAGTCCGAAGGTACCCAGATCGCACAGGCGCTCGCGCTGATCGGCGCGCGCCCCCGCTTCGACGGCTATGGCCGCCTCGCCGGCGCCGAGCTGATTCCGCTCGCCGAACTCGGGCGTCCCCGCATCGACGTGATCGTCACGCTCTCGGGCATCTTCCGCGATCTGCTGCCGCTGCAGACGCGGATGATCGCCGAGGCGGCCTGGCTCGCCGCCACCGCCGAGGAGTCGCTCGACCACAACTTCGTGCGAAAGCATAGCCTGGCGCACGCCGCCAGGCATGGCTGCGATCTGGAGACGGCGGCGCTTCGCGTCTTCTCCAATGCCGAGGGCGCTTACGGCGCCAACGTCAACATGCTGATCGACGAGGGCTGCTGGAGCGACCCGGACGAGATCGCCGAGGTGTTCGAGCGCCAGAAGGGCTATGCGTATGGCCGCGCCGGCACGCCGGCCCGCCAGGCCGAACTGTTCAAGACCGCGCTCGCCGGCGTCGATCTCGCCTATCAGAATCTCGACTCGGTCGAACTCGGCGTCACGGATATCGATCATTATGTCGATGCGCTCGGCGGGATCAGCCGCTCGATCACGCGCGCTAGAGGCACGCCCGCCCCCATCTACATCGTCGACGCGACCCAGGGGCCGAGCAAGGTCCGCACGCTCGCCGAGCAGGTCGATCTCGAAACCCGCACGCGCATGCTCAATCCGGCTTGGTACGAAGGCATGCTCAAGCATGGCTTCGAGGGTGTCCGTACGATCGAGAGCCATGTCACCAACACGATGGGCTGGTCGGCCACGACCAGCGCGGTGTCGCCCTGGGTCTATCAGCGCATCAGCGAGACCTTCATGCTCGACGCGGACATGCGCGAGCGGCTGGCGGAGCTCAATCCCAAGGCCTCCGCGCGCGTCGCCAACCGCCTGATCGAGGCGAGCGACCGGCAATTCTGGTCGCCCGATGCCGCGACCCTGGCCGCTCTCCATGCGGCCAGCGACGAACTCGAAGATCGCCTCGAAGGCGTCACTGCGGTGGCGGCGTAAGGAACAGCTCATGGCCCTGCTCGATCCCCCGATCCGCACGCGCGAAAGGCTCCTCGACGGCGAAGGCAGCGTCCAGGTGGGGCTCGATCCGGCCGACCGGATCGGCACCGCCAAGGTGTTCGCCGTCTACGGCAAGGGAGGGATCGGCAAATCAACCACCTCGTCGAACCTGTCGGCGGCCTTTTCGCTGCTCGGCAAGCGCGTGCTCCAGATCGGCTGCGACCCCAAGCATGACAGCACCTTCACGCTGACCAAGAAACTGATGCCGACGGTGATCGACGTGCTCGAGACGGTGGAGTTTCACAGCGAGGAACTCCGCCCCGAAGACTATATGTTCGAAGGCTATAATGGCGTCATGTGTGTCGAGGCGGGCGGGCCACCCGCGGGCACCGGCTGCGGCGGCTATGTCGTCGGCCAGACGGTCAAGCTGCTCAAGCAGCATCACCTGCTAGAAGACACAGACGTCGTTTTGTTCGACGTGCTGGGTGATGTCGTATGCGGGGGTTTCGCCGCGCCGCTCCAGCATGCCGAACGCGCGGTCGTGGTCGCCGCCAACGATTTCGACAGCATCTTCGCGATGAACAGGATCGTTGCGGCGATCAAGGCCAAGGCGAAGAATTACGACGTGCGGATGGCGGGCGTCATCGCCAACCGTTCGGCCGCGACCGATGAGATCGACCGTTTCAACGCGGCGACTGGTCTCAAGCGCCTCGCGCATTTTCCGGATCTCGATGCGATCCGCCGTTCGCGCCTCAAGAAATGCACCTTGTTCGAGATGGAACCGACGCCCGAGGTCGATGCCGCCTGCCTCGAATATAAGCGCCTCGCCGCGCAATTGTGGGCGGGCTGCGAACCGCTCGACGCGCAGCCGATGAAGGATCGCGAGATCTTCGAATTCCTGGGGTTCGAGTGATGACGACGGCGACTTACGATCGCTACCGCGGGAACCTCGAAACCTATTTCGACCGGACCGCGACGAAGGCGTGGGAGCAGCTCACCTCCGATGCGCCGGTCAGCGGAATCCGCGCCGCCGTCCGCGCAGGGCGTGCCGAGATGCGCGATACGTTGCTGTCGTGGCTACCCGCCGATCTGCGCGGGCTGCGCGTGCTGGATGCCGGCTGCGGCACGGGCGCACTGGCGGTGGAAGCCGCACGGCGCGGCGCGGACGTCGTCGCAGTCGATGTGGCGGGGAGCCTAGTAGCGATCGCGCGCGATCGCGCGCCGGCGGGTCCCTGCATCGACTGGCGCGTCGGCGAGATGATCGATCCCACGCTCGGTCGGTTCGATCACGTCGTCGCTATGGATTCGCTGATCCACTACAAGTCGTTCGACATCGTCGCGGTACTGGCGCGGCTGGCTGAAAATACACGCGGCTCGATCGCCTTTACGTTCGCCCCGCAAACGCCGCTCCTGATGGCGATGCTCGGCGTGGGGCGGCTTTTCCCACGCGCCGATCGCTCGCCCGCTATCCTCCCGGTGCGGGACCGGTTTCTCCGCACCCTGATCCGCAACGCCCTGCCGCACGCCCGGATCGGTCGGGACCGGCGCATCTCGGCGAGCTTCTATACCAGCCATGCGATGGAGGTGGTGGTCGGGTGAGCCATCTGAATGCCTTGAAGGCCTCGTTGACGCCGCCTGTTGCGCAGGACAGCGCGGGCGGCTCCGCGCGCCTCGAGAGCCTGAGGAGCGGTGCATTCTGGAACCGGCCCGGCACGCGCTTCCTCCCGTTCGCCGATGCCGCGACCGCGGATCTGCCGCTCGGCCGCCTGCTGCGTCTGTCGCTGTTCCAGATATCGGTCGGCATGGCAGCGGTGCTGCTGACCGGCACGCTCAACCGGGTTATGATCGTCGAACTCGGCATGTCCGCGAGCCTCGTCGCGGTGATGGTGTCGCTGCCGCTGCTGTTCGCGCCGTTGCGCGCGCTCATCGGCTTCAAGTCCGATCATCATGCGTCGCTGCTTGGCTGGAAGCGGGTGCCGTATATCTGGTTCGGCACGCTCATGCAGTTCGGCGGGCTCGCGATCTTGCCCTTCGCGCTGCTGGTGATGTCGGGTGGCGGCACCGGGCCGGCCTTCGTCGGCCATCTCGGCGCGGCGGCGGGCTTCCTGCTGGTCGGCGCTGGCATGCACACCACGCAGACCGCCGGCCTCGCGCTCGCCACCGATCTGGCGCCCGAAGACGCCCGCCCGCGCGTCGTTGCGTTGCTCTACATGATGCTGCTGGTCGGCATGATGGTCAGCGCGATCGTGATCGGCCGGCTGCTCGCGGATTTCACGCCGACCAAGCTGGTCCAAATCGTCCAGGGCGCCGCCGCCTTGACGATGATCCTCAATCTGATCGCCCTATGGAAGCAGGAGGCGCGCAACCGCGCCGCCACGGTTGTCCGCGACATTCAGCCGGCCTTCCGCGACGTCTGGAGGATGTTCATCGCCCGGCGGCGCACGATGCGGCTGCTCGTCGCGGTCGGCCTGGGGGCGGCGGCGTTCAGTATGCAGGATGTATTGCTGGAGCCCTATGGCGGCCAGATTCTCGGACTGACGGTCGGTGCCACCACCTCGCTCACCGCTCTCTGGGCGGTCGGCATGCTCGCAGGCTTTGCCCATGCCGCCAATCGCCTTGGTGAGGGTGGCGATCCGCATCGGCTGGCGGGTTTCGGCGGCGTTGCCGGCATCGGCGCGTTCTTGTTCGTCCTCTTCGCCGGGCCGCTGCATTCGGTGGCGTTGCTCGCGATCGGCGCCGCCTTCATCGGGCTCGGCGGAGGTCTGTTCTCGGTCGGCACGCTGACGGCGGCGATGGCGCTTTCCGACGACAAAGCGCTGGGCGGCCGCACAGGTCTCGCGCTCGGCACCTGGGGCGCCGTCCAGGCGACCTGTTCCGGCTTGGCGATAGCGCTCGGCGCCTTCGCGCGGGATCTAATCTCGCAGGCGGCGATTGCGGGCCGTTTGGGGCCGACGCTGGCCGGCCCCGCGACCGGCTACGCCTTCGTCTACGGGATAGAGATACTTTTGCTGTTGTGCACGCTGATCGCGCTCGGGCCGCTGGTCCGCGGCGGCGCCGTTCCGCTTCCCGAGGCCGGGCGCTTCGGCCTGCGAGAGTTTCCGATATGAAAGGGGAAGTCCGATGCATCCCAATCTGACGGCCGGGATCGACGTCGCCCTGCTCGTGTTCTGGGCGTTCGTCCTGTTCTTCATCTGCCTGGTCATCTACCTGCGCCGGGAGGATCGCCGCGAGGGCTATCCGCTTGAGGATGAACTGACCGGGCGGCAGGCCGTGCCCGGTGGCCCGCTTTCCGCAGCCTCGCCCAAATCCTTCCTGCTGCCGTTCGATCACGGTATCGTCACCACGCCGACCAAAGGCCGCGAGCTCTTCGACATCGCGGCGCGGCGGACGGAACGTTCTCACGGCGCGCCCTACGCACCGACCGGCGATCCGCTGATCGATGGCATCGGTCCCGCGGCGTGGGCCGATCGGGCCAAACGGCCCGATCTCGACATGGACGGGCATCCCCGGATCGTGCCGCTCGGCAGCGCGGCGGGCTATGGTATCGCGCGCGAGGATTCGGATCTGTCGGGCTGGCCCGTGATCGGCGCGGACGGCGCGGTGGCCGGCCATGTCATCAGCTTGTGGATCGATACCGCCGATCGGCTGGTCCGCTATCTCCAGCTCGAAGCTGAAGGCGGGCCCTTGCTCGCCCCGATGATGATGGCAAAGCTCGATCACCGCCGCCGCCGCATCGTGATCGATGCGCTCAACGCCGCGCAGTTCGCCGGCGTCCCCCGGCTGGGGGCGACCGACCAGATCACCTTGTATGAGGAGGAGCGCGTGCAGGCCTATTTCGGCGGCGGCTATCTCTACGCCAATGCCGGCCGCCAGGAGCCCTGGCTGTGACAGAATATGATCATGAGCCGATCCGCGGCCTTCCCGGCTATCTCCCCGCCGGCGAGACGATCCTGTGGCAGGGCGCGCCCGACTGGCGCACACTGGCGCGTACGGCCTATCACACGCGGCTGGTAGCGGGCTATTTCGCGCTGCTCACCGGCTGGGCGGGCGCCAGCGCGTTCACGACGCACGGCGGCTATTTGGGCCTGGAGATGACGATCGCGCTCGGCGCGCTCGCGGTTGTGCTGCTGCACCTTTTGGCCTGGGCGGCCGCGCGATCGACGGTCTATACGCTGACCGATCGCCGGATCGTGCTGCGCATCGGCATCGCCGTGCCCAAATGCGTCAACCTGCCGCTCGGCATGATCGGGTCGGTCGACCTCGCCACCCGCGCGAACGGGACTGGCGACGTGCCGCTGGAGATCGCCGGCCCCGCCAAGCTCGGCATCCTCGCGCTGTGGCCGCATGCCCGGCCGTGGACGTTCGTGCGCCCGCGCCCGATGCTCCGCGCCATCCCCGAAGCGCAAGCGGTCGCAGCGCTGATCGCCGATAGCTGCCGCGCCGCGCAGCATCAGGCCCCGGCCGCCATCGCGAAACCGCAGACGCAGCGGGCCCCGTCCTTTGCGGATGCGGTGGCGGCATGAGCACGCACCGCCACGCCGACATGCTGCCACGCGGCACCTTGTTCATCGCGGGCGCGCTGGTGCTGTTCGCCTTCACCGCCGTCGCGATCCTGCGCATCGTCGGCGTGCCCGCCTCCGCCTCGCCGATCGCAATGCGCGCGGCCAACCATGTCGCTCTGGTCTCGTCGCGCAGCCTGCGCTTCGTCGATCGGGCCGACGGGGCGGTCGTGATCGAGGATGCCGGCGTCGGCGGCACCGCTTCGGTGATTGAGCCAGGTCAGCAGACCGGGTTCATCCGGGGCGTGATGCGCGGGCTCGCCCGCGAGCGGCGGATGCGCGGCATCGGCGACCGACCGCCCTTTACGTTGGCCCTGTGGCGCGACGGGGAAGTCTCGCTGACCGACAGCGTCACCGGCCGCTCGATCGAGATGACCGCGTTCGGATCAGCCAATCGCGCCGCCTTCGTGGCGCTGCTGCCGAAAGGTCCGGCCGCATGACCTCCTTGCGCCGGAAGCGTTTCGAAACGCCCTGCACGGTCGAGCTCGAACATAGCGACGAAAATCTGTACGCGCATGTCGAACTCGCGGGCGGCGTCTCAATCGGGCCGGGCGATCGGGTGCGTATCCAGGGCGCGCCGATCCACATCGGCTTCGGCGAGCGCCGCGTAGTCCAGCGGATCGCAACAGTCGAGCATGCCGGCGCGGTTGCACGGCTGTGGACCAAACTCGCTGGCCATTTCGAGATGACCGAACTCTACGACGTCAGTTTCACGGATCGGACCATGAAATGAACGCGATCACCGCCATCAAGAGCGACGCCGATACGATGGCGATCGCGCGCGAGGACACCGTGCTGAGCCCGCGCTTCTACACGACCGATTTCGCAGCGATGGACCGGATCGATGTCTCGCCCGTCCGCTCAGAATGGGACGCGCTTATCGGCGAGATGGCGAGCGACCCGAACCGGCTGCACTTCAAGCGCACCGCGGCGTTCGACGGCGTGATCGAAAGCCTGCCCGATGGCCTGCGGGAAGAGTTCACCGATTTCCTCGTCAGCTCGCTCACCGCCGAATTCTCAGGCTGCATCCTCTACGCCGAAATTGCCAAAAGGGTGACCAATCCGGACATCAAGCAACTCTTCAAGCTGATGAGCCGCGACGAGAGCCGCCATGCCGGTTTCATCAACGAGACGCTGAAGGATGCCGGCATCGGCATCGACCTGGGCTTCCTGACGCGCACCAAGAAATACACCTATTTCCGGCCGAAATTCATCTTCTACGCCACCTATCTCAGCGAGAAAATCGGCTATGCGCGCTACATCACCATCTTCCGCCATCTGGCGAAACAGCCCGAGCTGCGCTTCCACCCGATCTTCAACTGGTTCGAACTGTGGTGCAATGACGAGTTCCGCCACGGTGACGCCTTCGCGATCCTGATGCGGACAGATCCCAAGCTGCTGGCCGGGATCAACAAACTCTGGATCCGCTTCTTCCTCGTCGCCGTCTACGCGACGATGTACGTGCGTGATCACAACCGCCCCGCCTTCCACAAGGCGCTCGGGATCGATCCCACGGACTATGACCATCGCGTCTTCACGATCTGCTCGCAGATCACGCGGCAGGTGTTTCCGGTCGTGCTCGATACTGACAACCCACGCTTCGTGCGCGGGCTGGAGCGGATGTGCCGGATCGCGCGCCGGGCCGATGCGGCGGAGGCGCAGGGCGGGCTGATCGGCGCCATCCGGCGCGTCGGGCTCGCGGGCGCCGCCGCCGTCACCTTCGCCGGACTGTATCTGACGCCGGTTAAGCACAACGTTGCGCCGGCAACCGTGCGGATGGTCCCGGCCTGGTGACCGTCCCGCCGCTCCTCTTCGCGCTTCTCATGTGGTTCATCGGCACCGGCACGATCGTGTGGCTCGACAGCCGTCCGCGTGAGACCTTCGCCACCAGCCTGAAGCTCGCCGGCATCGCGGCGATCGCCGCGATCGTGCTGGTCTGGATCAAGGCCGACGATGTCAGCGCCGGCGGCGCCTATGTGGGGTTCGCTGCGGCCATCGTGATCTGGGGCTGGCACGAGATGAGCTTTCTGATGGGCGTCGTCGCGGGGCCGAACCGCGCCATATGCCCGCCGGGCGCAACCGGCTGGCGTCGCTTCGCCGCGGCGACGGCAACCGTCATCCACCACGAACTGGCGATCGCCGCGACCGCGATCCTGCTGGCGGCCGTGACATGGGGCGCTGCCAACCAGGCCGCGCCACTCGCCTTCCTGCTGCTGTTCGTGTTGCGGCTTTCAGCCAAGTTCAATCTTTATCTGGGCGTGCCGAACCTCAGCGACGAGGTGTTCCCGCCTCATCTCGCCTACCTCAAGAGCTATTTCCGCAAGGCGCCGTTGAACCCGCTTTTCCCGGTTTCGATCCTGCTTGGCAGCGCCATCGCCGCCTGGGCGTGGATCGCGGCCGAATGGGCGCCGCCCGGCAGCGGCGCCTCGGCCTGCGCGACGTTGCTCGCCGGGCTCGCCGCGCTCGGCGTGGTCGAGCATCTATTTCTCGTCCTGCCGCTCCGCGACGCCAGGATGTGGCGCTGGGCCTCATCTACTTCACACCAAGCGGCAAAAGCCGCTATCAACGGTACAAGATCGGGGAAGATCGCATGAACTACGAGGCATTTTTCAAATCCGAGCTGGCGACGCTTAAGGAGGATGGCCGCTACCGGATCTTCGCCGAGCTCGAGCGAAAGGCCGGCGCCTTCCCCGCCGCCCGGCAATTCTTCGGGGAGCAGACCCGCCCGGTGACGGTGTGGTGCTCAAACGACTATCTCGGCATGGGCCAGCACCCCAAGGTGCTCGAAGCGATGCGCGAGACGCTGGATCGATGCGGCGCCGGCGCCGGCGGCACGCGAAACATCTCGGGCACGACCCACAGCCACGTCTTGCTGGAAGCGGAATTGGCCGATCTGCATGGCAAGGAAGCGGCGCTGCTCTTCACCAGCGGCTATGTCTCGAACTGGGCCGCGCTCGGTACGCTCGGCGCGCGGCTGCCCGGCTGCGTTATCCTGTCCGACGCGCTGAACCATGCCTCCATGATCGAGGGGATCCGGCACAGTCGCGCCGAGGTGCATAAGTTCGAACACAACTCACCCGAGGATCTCGATCGCCGGCTGTCGCTGCTTGATCCGGACCGGCCCAAATTGGTCGCCTTCGAGAGCGTCTATTCGATGGACGGCGACATCGCGCCGATCGCCGAGATACTCGACGTGTGCGAAAAGCATAAGGCAATGTCGTATCTGGACGAGGTCCACGGCGTCGGCCTGTACGGCCCGCGCGGCGGCGGCGTTGCTGAGCGCGAAGGGCTGATGGATCGCCTGACCGTGATTGAGGGTACGCTGGGCAAGGCGTTCGGGGTGATGGGCGGCTATATCGCCGCATCCGCTGCACTGTGCGATTTCGTTCGCAGCTTCGCCAGCGGATTCATCTTCACCACCGCGCTGCCGCCCGCGCTTGCCGCCGGTGCCACTGCCAGTATCCGCCACCTCAAGACCAGCCAGATGGAGCGCGCGCGGCATCGCGACCGGGTCGCGCAGGTCCGCAGGCGGCTGGATGCGATCGGTATCCCGACCCTGGACAATCCCAGCCACATCATTCCGATCATGGTCGGCGACGCGCACAAGTGCAAACGCATCAGCGATTGGCTGCTCGAGAATCACGGTATCTATGTCCAGCCGATCAATTACCCGACCGTGCCCGTCGGCACCGAGCGGCTGCGCCTCACTCCCTCGCCAGTCCACACCGATGGCGACGTGGATCGCCTGGTGAAGGCGCTGAGTGAGATCTGGTCGCAGTGCGAACTCGCGCGACGGGCGATGGCGGCGTAACCGGGCATCGCCTGGACGGGGCTTGCCCAGGCGAAAGGAGCAATCATCGCCGCCCCGTCGTGTCGATAGCTACTGCATAACGTGTCGACGCGCCCGGCGCAGCGCCAGCGCAACACCGATGAGCACGATCGGCACAGTGATGGCCATCGCCACCTCGTGCGGCACGATGGTGACGATGCCGAGCAGATAGCCGATCAACGCGACCAGATAATAGCTGATCGCGACCACGGACAGCCGCTCGACGGTCTGCTGCAAGCGAAGCTGCAGATCCGTCCGCCGATCCACCGACGCCAGAAGATCCCGGTTCTGGCGAGCGAGCGCAGTATCGATCCGCGTGCGCAGCAACTCGCTCGTCCAGGCCGCGCGCTGAGACATATCCTCGAGCCGTGCCGAGAAGGAATCGCAGGTGCGCACCGCGGGCAGCAGTCGGCGCTCGGTGAAATCGTCGAGCGTCTGGTAACCGCGCACCTCGCCGATCCTGAGGCTCGCGACCCGATCGACGCTTAGCTGCGCATAGGCCCGCGTCGCAGTCATTCGGTAGCGCGTCTCGGCGACCAGCGAGGCGAGCTCCGCGGAGAGATAGGTCAACTCGTCGAGCAGCCTGTCGTCCTCGGACGACCGCTCCGATACCGCATGGGTCAGTTCGGCAAGGCGTGTCTCCAGGCCGGTCACCACAGGCGTCAGCCGCTGCGCGAGCGGCAGGCCCAGCAGCGCCATGTTGCGGTAATTGCCGAGCTCCTGCAGCTGCAGCACGACCTGGGAGGGCTCGTTGCGCTGCAGCCCACGATCGCGCACGAGCAGACGGCCATAACCATCGGCGTTGAGCCTGAAATCGGACATGATCCGCGCCTGCCCGCCGGCGACATCGCACACGATCGTCGCCTCGTCCGTGAACCAGCGCGTCGGGTCCGCAACCGCGGCATCGGCTTCGTCGTCCGCGATCAACGCGATCTGCGTCGCACGGATAATCTCGCCCGGCATATCCGCATAGATGATGCGGCGTACCGGATCGAAGTCGTGAGGATCGAACGGCTCGGCCGTCGTGCCGGGACGCAGCAACGTATAGGTCGCAAATTCGCTATGCCGTTCCCAGACAAGCGTGATTCCGTCGATCGCGAGAACGCCATATTTAGCGGACAGCGGGACCAGCACCGCCGCGCCGACCATAAGCGCCTCGATATGCACGCGCGCTGCATCGGCGTTTGGTTCGCCCAAGACGGTCACGACCTGCATGAGGCGGCAAGGTGCGCGCATCCGGGGAAGCCGGCGGACATGCATCTCGTCGGAGAGTGCGGCGCGGAGTGGATGGTCGTCGATCGTCATCCGACGTCCGCCGGTTTACCCAGCACGACCGCGCCGCCAGTCGAGGCGGCGCGGGATCGGGTCATTTCGTGCCCGTCATCGCCTGCGGATCATTGAACGCGGCGGGGACATTGGTCGCCGCGGCCGGTCCACCCTCGGCGGGCGCGGTCGGCTTTGATACGCCCTTCAACGCCGGTGCCTGCGCGATCATGCTGACCCCGCTCAGCGGCTTGGAAATGCCCTGGTGGCAGGTCGTGCAATTGACCTTGTACGGATCGCCATGCGGCCCCTTGCGATATGCCGGGAAGACGGTCTGGAGCGAGCCGATATAATTCTCGTTGGTGTCGCGGACCATGCGGATGCCGTAATAGGCCGTCGCCCGCTGTGCCCGGCTTAGGTTCCAGGCGCGGAACGACTGGCTATTGTGGCAAAAAGTACAATTCACGCCCAGCGCCGTGCTGACGTGCATCATCATGCCGTAGGTCGTCTCGGCGTCCTTGATCGACGCGACGTGATCGCGAGACGGAAAGGGGCTGTTGCCCGCCACGCGGATCTGCTGATTTTCGTTCAGATATGCCGCGAACGGGTCCGATGGCAGCGAGGCGTAACCGACATTCGCCTCTGGCGCATTCTGGCCATGGCGGTTGCCGAGGATCGAGCCCGGATTGGGCGTGCCTTGCGCCAGCGCCCATTTGTTGACCGGGACAGCATTGCCGCGATGGCAGGTGTAACAGGTGACCCCGGTTTCCTTGACGTGGCTCGACCAGCGCGAGTTGATATTCTGCGTCATCTGGATCATGCGCCGCGCGACGACCTTCGTATACTTCTCGTCGGACGCTAAATTCTCGGGATTGTGGCAATAGTTGCAGCCCTGCTCGGGCGGCGCGACCCACTGGCTGATCTCCGCCATCAGATGATCAAAGCGCTCCTTGCTCACACCGTTCAGGACCTTGATGTTCTGGTAGCTTTCGCCGGCGGTCGGCCCGCCGTCGGGCGGCAGAGGATAGGGCGCAGGCGGGATCAGGCTCACCTTGGCGATGTGTTTGACATCGACGATCTGCTCCAGCCCGGTGCCGCGATAGCCCGTCTGCGTGGCCTGCTTGGGGCCGAGCTCGCAGCCGCCGAGCAAGAGGATCCCCAGCCCCCCGATCGACGCGGCCGCGATCCGATCGAGAAACCGGCTCATTGCGGCGCTCCCGGCAGGCTCGCGGGATCGACGACGCCGGTACCCGGATAGCTCGGTGCATAATGGTGCATGACGGCCCAGAGATACCAATTGTCGACGACGGTGCCGGTCAGGATGATGCCGATCGCGCCGGTCAGCGGAGTCAGCACCGCGAACCACCACGCCCAGCGATGGATCGATTCGGCGGTGGCGTTGAACCCCATCGTCCAGCGCCAGAACAGGGCGCCACGCTCGAACGCCGTACCGCGATCGGTGATCTGCTCGATCTCGCGTTCGCTGCCGTAGCGTCCGGTCGCCAGGATGGTCGCACCGTGCATCGCGAACAGCATCGTCGATCCGTAGAGGAACGCGATCGAGAGGCAGTGAAACGGATTGTAGAAGAGGTTGCCGTAGCGGATCGAGAAAGCCGCGGTCCAATCCAGGTGCGGGAAGATACCGAACGGAACCGCCTCGGCCCAGCTGCCCATCAGCATGGGCCGGATGAAGCCCAAGGTGATGATGAGGAGGATGCCCGCGCCGAAGGCCCAGGCGACGTGCGTCCCCATCCCAAGCGCGCGCGCGCGGCGGAATGTGCGCAGCCACCAGAGCAGCAGGGAGGTCGTCATGCAGAAGCCGGCCATCTGCCACCAGCCGCCCTCAGCGAGCGGCACGAGCAGCTGGAAGCCCCATTGCGGCCCCGGAGGCTCCAGCGCCAGCCAGGGCAGCTGGCGAAAGAACTGGATCGGATTCCAGCCGACGCTCGCGAACATGTTGAGCCCGATGATCTCGAACGCCAGGAACGCGAAGGTCAGCGAAGCCATGCCGAGCGGGCCGAGATAGACCGGGCCAATCTGCGCGGCGCCCAGCTTGCCGAGCCAGTAATGATAGCCGCCCGCGCCGCTGCGCGTGAAGGTGCTGTTGTGCATCCTCGGCCCCGCTTCCAGCGGCCCGCGCACCTGTACCTGAGTGAATATGTTCTGATAGCGCGCCATCACACCCCCCTCAGGACCAGATCGGCAGGTTGAGCCACCACGTCCACCATTCGGGCCAGCCGCGCGTCCACAGCGGCCCCGAGATGATGATGCAGATCGCGCTCCAGAATCCCGCCGACAGCGCGAGGAACAGGCCCAGCCGGTGGATGCCGAGCGTCCCGATCGAATAGCCGATCGTGTCGCGGAAGAACGCGTCCTCATATTCGGGCGACTTGACCGGCTCGCCCGGCGCCGGATTGACCGCCGACAGTACGAGCGCGCCGTGGAAAGCGAGCGCCCCGCCGGTGACGAAGAAGAAGCTCACCGCCAGCATGTGTGCGGGGTTGTAATGGAAATGGAGATATTGGTAGCCGGTGTTGGACACCCAATCGAGATGGCTGAAGATACCGTAGGGGAAGGCGAACCCCCAGGCGCCGAGCAGCCAGGGGCGGATCACCTCCAGCGAGACATAAGCGAAGATGGCGAAGCCGTAGGCGAACGGCACATGATAGCCGATGCCCAGCTTGCGGCAGATCTCGACCTCGCGCAGCGCCCACGAAACGAACGCCCCGATCGCGCAGATCGTGATGATCTGCCACAGCCCGCCCTCTCGCAGCGGCGCCAGGCCGAGACCGTAGCGCAGATCGGGCGGCGCGATGCTGATGAGCCACGGGTTCCACGTCGGCCCCAGCGAGGCGGCGTAGAAGATCAGCGCGGTGCCTAGCGACGCGGTGATCGCGGTGACGACGCCGAAGAACCCGACGTAGAAGGGGCCGACCCAGAAATCGAACAGGTCTCCGCCAATCAGCGTGCCCCCTCGCACCCGGTATTTTCGCTCGAAGCTCAGCAGCGCCATGTCATGCCTCCGTTCCCCGGCGGGTGCCGGGGATCGTGTCTGGTGGCCGGATCAAGGGACGTCCGACGCCGTACCGATCGTGTCCCTACGCCGCCGCGCATCAGCGCGACGGCGCCATCGGATCAGGGTCCGACCGGTGTGGCCGGAGCAGCGACCACCGCCGCCTTGTGCGGCCCGTCCAGCCAGTTGAACCGGTCCGTGCTGAGCAGGATGAAGTGGATCAGCAGTGCCAGCACGAACAGGAAGATGAACAAGGCGACCAGCGCACGGCGCGGGTCGAATATCAGCCAGATTCTCCACATGTCGTGGTTCCTTCTCTCTTTCAGCTGAAGTTGAGGCGTGTTTCCCGCCGGCTCAGAGCCAGGGCCGCCAGTTCCAGACCAGGATGTGGGCGACGATCGCCACCGCCGTGAAGATCAGGAAGCTCGTCACGAAGATCCTGTGGAACTCCTTGGCTTCCTCGGGGGTCAGGTACGTACCCAGCCCTATCCTTTCGTTCGGATCGTTCATTCTACGTCTCCATCAATCCCATTGAGGGCAGGAGCGTGAAAAGCGCTCCCCGGCGGCATCCGCCCGGGCGCGACGCCCGGGGAGATTGGTTGGTCCCAGACAACCCTGCCGGATCGACGTGGGAGAGGTTCCGCGGTCATCGCCCACGGCTTTCGGAGATCGCGAGCGCGACGCGCTGGCGCGTGACGGAGGATTCGCCAGCCCGCCGCGCCGCGCGTTCGGCGGCGTCGCGGATGCGCTTGGCCATCGAGATGCGGACCAGCACCGGTGCTCGCTCGACGACGGCATCGAATTCGGTCTTGGCGGCGGCGTCCCACGCCAGCTCGCGCTCGATCCGCGCCGGCGTCGCCTGCGCCTGGTCGAGCTGGCCGGCCAGCGGCAGGATGTGGAAAAGCGCGTCGAACAGCGCGTTGCACACTTCCTGGACGAGATAGGTGGCCCCCGAATAACCCATGAACGGCGTGCCGGTGTGGCGGCGGATCGCCGCGCCGGGGAAGCTCGCCGGAATATACACGCCCCGCCCGCCGGCTTCCGCCATGTACATCCGCTCGTTGAAGCTGCCGAAGAGGATGAGCGGCGGGTTGCCGGCGATCATGTCCCTGATCGTCTGATTGTCGGATTTTGTCCCCGCGCAGCGCGACACCGCGAAATGGCAGGGCAGCCCCATATCGTCTTCGAGGAATTTGCGGATGCCACGCGCATAGGTATCGGTTGCGACGATGCCGAAGCTCGCGGTGCCGAAGAAATCCTGCGTGACCGACCGCCACAGATCCCACAGCGGCTTGATCGTCGTGTGCTTCTCGCGCGCGATGAATGGCTCGGGATCGAGGCCGGTCAGTTCGCCCAGCTTGCGCAGGAACAAAGTGGTCGACTCAAGACCGATCGGCGCCTGGAGGTAGGGCCGCTCCAGTACCTCGCACAGCCCACGCCCGAATTCGCGATACAGGCAGACACTGACCTGCGCGTCGGCCAGCTTCTTCACGTCGGCAATGTGGCTGCCCAGCGGGAAGACCATGCCGACCTCGGCGCCGATGCCCTCGATCAGCCGCCGGATCTCGGTCAGATCGCTCGGCATGTTGAACGTACCGTACATCGGCCCGATGATGTTGACCTTCGGCTTCTCTCCATCCTTCTGCCGGCGGAGCGCGGGCACCTTCTTCGGCCCGAACTGCGTCCACAGCCAAGTCAGCGCGCGGTCGCCCGCCTGCCACTGGTCCTCGTCGATCGTGCGCGGCAGGAAGCGCTGGATGTTGGTGCCCTCGGGCGTCACCCCGCCACCGATCATCTCAGCGATCGATCCGGTGACGACCACGGCTGGCAGATCGGGATCGAGCGTCTTCCACGCGCGCTTCATCGCGCCTTCGGTACCGTCGCGGCCCAGTTCCTGCTCGCCGAGCCCGGTAACGACGATCGGCAGTTCGTGCGGCGGCAGCGCGTCCGTATAGTGCAGCACCGAGGTGACGGGGAGGTTCTCGCACCCGACCGGGCCATCGATGATGACCTGCAGACCCTTGATCGCGGTGAACGCGTAAACGGCGCCCCAATAGCCGCCCGCGCGATCATGATCGAGGATCAGCGTCATAACCCGACGCTCTCTTCCGTCTTCGCGGCGGCGCTGCGCTTGGCGGCATATTTCGCCTTGAACCCGGGACGTTCGACCGGCGTGCGTTCCCACACCCCGGCCGAGGGCCCCACCCCCACCCCATCGAAGAAGCTGGTCATCCGGTCGAACCGCGCCTGGTTGGCGAGCGCGGCGTTGATCACCAACGCCAGGCTCCCCGCGCCGGCCGGTCCCATCAGCGGCCGCGCCGAGATGAGGTTGGTGAAGTACAGCGCCGGGATCGCCTTCTGCTTGGCGTGTTGCACCACCGGCGTCGTGCCGATCGCCAGATCGGGCCCGAATTCCTCGACCGCCGCAATGTCCTGTTCCAGGCTGGCGCGATACTGGACGCGCACTCCGTGCGCCTCTAGCCAGCCGCGATCGGGATCGGACCAGGTCGTGCGCGGGCAGGCGGTGCCGACATAGGGCACGTCCGCGCCGCTCTCGATCAGTAGCCGCGCGACGAGCAGTTCGGATCCCTCATAGCCCGAGACCGTGATCCGCCCGGATATGGGTTTGGCGGCGAGCGCGCCGCGGATCGCGGGCACGAAGCGGTTCTTGGCCGCATCGACCTTGTCTTGAGCGATACCGCATGCCGCGCCGATCGCGTCGAGCCACGCCGCCGTCCCCTCCGCGCCGACCGGCGCAGAACCCACCCCCGTTCGCCCCGCCGCCTCGAACTCGCGGATGCTGGCCGTGTAGAACGGATGGATCGCCGCGACTGCGGCACAATCGAGCGCGGCGTAGAGCTCGCGCCACTCGCGCGTCGGCACGACCGGACCGGCCGCGAGCCCCAGCGGCTCCAGCAGCAGACCGATCCCCGGCGGGTCGGCCGGGAACATCTCGCCCAGCAGCGTGACCGTCGGCCGGTCGGGCCGCTGCTTCGGCGCAGCGACGGGGCCGGTCTCGGCCTCCTTGCGCGCATAGCTCAGCATCGCACCGGCCAGCACATCCTTGGCCTCGGCATGCGTCGGCACTCCAAAGCCGGGCACGTCGATCCCGATCACGCGCACGCCGTTAATCTGGTCGGGCAATAGTTGCAGCGGCACGCCCGACGCGGTCGGCACGCACAGATTGGTGACGATGATCGTATCGTACCGCGCCGGATCGGCTAGCTGGCGAACCGCCTCGCGGATGTCCTCGAACAATTTCCCCGTGACGAGCGTCTCGGACGAGAACGGCACGTAACCGACGCTGCGCTTGGCCCCGTAGAAATGTGACGTGAAAGTCAGTCCATAGACGCAGCAGGCCGAGCCCGACAGCACGGTCGCGGTGCGGCGCATGCGCAGGCCAACGCGGAGACTGCCGAACGCCGGGCACATCGATTGCGGCTGGTCGTGCGGGCCTTTGGGATAATCGGCGTCGTAGCGCGCGAGGAGATCGGACTTGCCGGCCAGTTCGGCGCTCTCGCGGAGCGTCGCGCCACTCGAACAGCCACCGTTCTGCGGGGAAAGATCGATCCGGTCGCGGCTTCTCGCCTCCCCTCCCTGAAGGGGACGCATCGGGGGTGGGTCGCTATGGGGCGGGCGATCGGCTTCGACAGCGGGTCGCCCCACCCCCAGCCCCCCCCTTCCAGGGCGGGGAGCAGAAAGGAGGCCGCTCTCAGACGACATCGTACACGACCTCGAGGCTCGGCTTGGGCAGATACGCCACGCCGCGCATATCCGCCTGGCTCGCAGGCTTCAGCGCGAAATCCGCCCCCGTCACATCTGCTGAGAACAGCCCCAGTAGCCCATCCTGATCCAGCGGCGTTGGCCGCAGTGGCGGCGCGCTCGCCACATTCTGCGCGAGCGCCTCGAACAGGCTCGCCCACTGCCCGCCCGGCTTGCCGACAATCTGGTAGTTGGCGCTCTTCTTGCGGATATCCTCGTTCGCCGGGATCGCGGTCAGCACCGGAATGCCGACCGCTTCGGCAAAGGCGTTTGCCTCGCCCGTCCCGTCATCCTTGTTGAGGATCATTCCCGCGACGCCGACATTGCCGCCCATCTTGCGGAAATATTCGACGGCCTTGCACACGTTGTTGGCGACGTAGAGCGATTGCAAATCGTTCGAGGCGACGACGATTACCTTCTGGCACATGTCGCGCGCGATCGGCAGGCCGAAGCCGCCGCACACCACGTCGCCCAGGAAATCGAGCAGGACGTAATCGAAGCCCCATTCGTGGAAGCCGAGTTTCTCGAGCGTCTCGAAGCCGTGGATGATGCCGCGTCCGCCGCAGCCGCGCCCGACCTCGGGCCCGCCCAATTCCATCGCAAACACGCCGTCCCGCTGGAAGCAGACATCCTCAATGCCGATCTCCTCGCCGGCGAGTTTCTTCCTGGCGCTTGTCTCGATGATCGTCGGGGTCGATTTGCCGCCGAACAACAGACTGGTCGTATCGCTCTTGGGATCGCACCCGATCAGCAGAACGCGCTTACCCTGCTGCGCCATCATGTAGCTGAGATTAGCGAGCGCGAACGATTTGCCGCTGCCTCCCTTGCCATAGATCGCGATGATCTGCGTTTCCTTGGTGATCGGCCCGGTATGGACCGGTTCGGGATCCTCACGGGCCTCGTCGCGCGATGGCCCCGGATCGAACATGCTCATAGCTGTCTCCAGTCGAGGACCATCTTGCGGCAGGCGGGATCGGTGAAAGCCTGCGGATAGGCGTCAGCCGCTTCCATGGCGGGGCGGGCGTGGCTGATCAGGCCGTCCAGTTCGAGCAGGCCGGTGTCGAGCAGGCCGAGCACAGCAGTGATGTCGGCGGGCGTGAATTCGGCGGCGATGCGCAACCGGGCCTCGCGCATGAAGGCGGGCGGAAAGGCGAACGACACGCGATCGTAGAATCCCGCCAGGATCAGTTCGCCCCCCTTGGCCAGCCGCCCAAATGCGAGATCGAGAACATCCGCCGCGCCGCTTGCGTCGCAGATCGCGCGATAGTCGCGGCGATCGTCGTCGGCAGGATCAATTACGTGATAGCCATAACCGTCGCGACGATCGGGATTGATCTCCCACACGATCGGCGCATCACCGCCGCAGGCGACCGCGATGCGCGCGATCAGGCAGCCGAGGATACCGTGGCCGATTATCAGGTCCGGTACGCCACCGATCATGATCGCATGATGCGCCGTGGCAGCAAGCGCGATCAGGATGCCGTCGCGTCCCAGCGACTCCCGGATGGGAGTCGCCCGCGCCGCGGGCAGCACGACCGACCGCGCCGAGCCGCCGAACAATCCGCGCGCTTCGACGTAGCAATTCGCGCCCGGCACGAAGACCCATTCGCCGATCCGGCCGCGCGCTGTCGCGCCCGCGTCGACGATACGGCCGACCGACTCGTAACCGGGGACGAGCGGATAGCCCATGCCGGGAAAGGTCGGCATCCGCCCGGTCCACAGCAGCTTCTCGGTGCCTGAGGAAATCCCGCTCCAGTCGACCTCTACGCAGACATCGTCTGCACCGATTGGGTGCAGCGCGAGCGGGCGCAGAGCGAGCCGTTCCGGCGCTTCCAGTATGACCGCGAGCGCGTCCATACGTTTGATATCCCCTCCGCCGGTTCGAAACGAATTCGGCTGTAACTGTCGTTTTATCTCGACACGTCCTATTGTCAATCCGATTGGACAGTGGTTAGCGTGTTGCGATGACGACACTTGCGGTGAGAGGCATCGCTGTCTGGACGACGCGCGATCGGGAGAAGCCCGCCGCCTTGATCATCGCCCGGATCTCACTGGCGCTGCGGGGCCGACCCGATCCCATAGCGAGCAGGTAGAAACCGAAATAGGCGTCCCCCGCGGGTTCGGCGCCCGACGTCTGCGCCATTGGCTCGGCGATGAAGAGGGTCCCTCCCGGCGGCAGCGCGTCATAGGCGGCCCGCAGCAGCGCCAGTGCGGGCGCGTCGTCATGATCGTGCAGCACGCGGATCAACGAGAGGATGTCGTATCCCTGCGGCAGCGGATCCACGAGGAAGTCGCCGCCGAAGATCCGGGTACGTGGGGTAAGTCCGGCGGCCTCGAATCGGGCGAAGGCGCGTTCGCTGACCGCCGGCAGATCGAACAGCGCGAGCCGGAGGTCGGGCACCCGTGCACCCACCGCCGCGAGGAACGCGCCCTCGCCGCCGCCCACGTCCAGCAGCGCGCGGTGACGGCGGAAGGGATAAGCGTCGATCGCCTGGTCCGCGATCATCGGCACCGACGCCGCCATGAGCGCCGAATAAGCTGCGACCGCCTCGCCTCCGCCTCGCCCTGCCGACTCGGCATAAGGCCACAGTCCCGAGAGCCGCCCGCCGCCCCCGCCGCGCCGCAGCAGCGCCACGGGATCGGCCAGATCGGCATAGAGCAGATGATGGTGCGCGATCATTTCGGCGATCCCCCGATTGCCGCGCAGCGCCGCGCCCTGGCTACCCAGTATCCAGTTCGCACCGCACCGTTCCACCAGCCCCAGCGCCGCCGCCCCCCGCAGAAGGCGCTCGGCCCCCTCAAGGGGAAGATCGATGCGCTGCGCGATCGTCGCAAGGCCCAGCGGTCCGCGCGCGAGCAAGTCCAGCAATCCGATTCGGACACAGGCAGTCAGGATCTGCGAATAGGTGAAGCCGGCGACCAGATCGAACAGCGCCCGCGCACGGCGGCGCGCGATCGGTCGGGTAAGGAAGCAGCGTGTCGCAACGCGCTGGAAGGCCGGAGATCCGAGCATGAGATTGCGCCGGGCGAGCCACCACCCCCAAAAATTCGATAGTTTGGACGGATTCATCTGTCTACTTTTATGGACGGATGTTAAGCCGTCAATCGGAGGGCGGGTGGATGCCGGACGAACGCGTGGTCGTGATCGGGGCGGGAATAGGCGGTCTGGTCAGCGCTGCCCTGCTCGCCGCACGCGGCTGCGACGTCACGGTCGTCGATGCGGCCGCCGGCCCGGGCGGCAAGCTTCGCACGATCACCGTCGACGGCGTCGCCATCGATGCTGGCCCCACCGTTTTCACGATGCGCGACACGTTCGGAGACATCTTTGCTGCTTGCGGATCTTCGCTCGACGATCACGTCACGATGCGACCGGCAACGACGCTCGCGCGTCATGCCTGGGGCGATGCCAAACTCGATCTCTTTGCCGATCCGGCGGCGAGCGAGGACGCGATCGGCCATTTCTCTGGCGCCTCCGACGCGCGCGGGTACCGCGCCTTCCGCGCCGAAGCCAAACGCATCTTCGACGCGCTCGAGCGGCCCTTCCTGCGCAATACGAACACGGACCCGCTGACGCTGGGCTGGCGGATGGGCGCGCGTGGCTTCATCGATTACTGCACCTTGCGCCCGTACACCTCCCTGTGGCGCGCACTCGGCGGGTATTTCCACGACCCGCGTCTCCGCCAGCTATTTGCGCGCTACGCTACCTATTGCGGCTCTTCCCCATTCAAGTGCCCCGCGACGCTGATGCTGATCGCGCATGTCGAGGCGAGCGGCGTGTGGCTGATCGATGGCGGCATGCACCGGCTGGCACTCGCGCTGGCGGAACTGGCGCGGTGCAACGGAGCCCGCTTTCGTTACGAAGCCGCTGTCCGCGAAATCCGGACGGAAGGCGGCCGGACGGTCGGCGTCACATTGACGAGCGGCGAGCGCATCGCTGCCCGATCGGTGGTCTGCAACGCCGATCCCGCCGCAATCGGCGCGGGCCTTTTCGGACAGGCAGCCAAGTCAGCCATCGCCCCGACTCCCGCGCGCCGCCGCTCACTGGGCGCAATGGTCTGGACGGGCCGCGCCACAACCGGGGGCTTCCCGCTGCTGCGCCACAACGTGTTCTTCTCCAACGATTACGCCGCGGAGTTCTCCGCGCTCGGCTGCGGTCGGCTCGCCGACGACCCCAGCGTCTATCTTTGCGCACAGGATCGCGAGGCATCGGCGCCCATCCCCGCCGACGGCGAGCGCCTCCAGATCATCGTCAACGCGCCGCCGGTCGGCGACGCCACAGGCTTCACTCAAGCGGAGATCGAGACATGCACGCGGCGGATGCTGGATCGCGTTTCGCGAGCGGGACTTTCGCTCGATCTGGCGCCTTCGATGGTACTGACCACGCCGGCCGACTTCGAGGGGCTGTATCCGTCGACGGGTGGAGCCCTTTATGGACCGGCCTCGCACGGGTGGGCGGCCTCCTTCCGCCGGCAGGGCAGCCGGACACGGATCCCTGGGCTCTATTGCGCGGGCGGGAGCACCCATCCGGGCGCGGGCGTCCCGATGGCGGCGCTTTCCGGCCAGCAAGCCGTCGAATGCTTGCTGCAGGACCGCGCTTCGATGTCGCCGTCCCGCCGAACGGCTATGCCTGGTGGTATATTGACGCGACAAGCGAGTGTGGTGCCTACGGCCTGACGATCATCGCCTTCGTCGGCAGCGTCTTCTCGCCATATTACAAGCTCAGCGGCCGGTGGCACCCCGACAATCACTGTGCGATCAACGTCGCGCTGAGCGGCCCACGGGGAGCGGCCTGGGCGATGACGGAGCGCCCCGCGCATCGCGTGGCTCGCGGGCGCGACCATTTCTCCGTCGGCCCCAGCGCGGTCCGCTGGGATGGTGATAGGCTGGTGATCGACATCGCCGAGATTTCCGCTCCGCTGCCCTACAAGGTCCGCGGTACGGTGCGGGTCCGTCCGGAAATGATCGGCACAACCGCCTTCCGGCTCGACCCCGCCGGGCGGCACCGCTGGCACCCCGTGGCGCCACGGGCGCATGTCGAAGTCGAGATGACCCATCCCGGCATTAGCTGGTCGGGCGCCGGATATTTCGATTCGAACTTCGGCGACGAACCGCTGGAGGAAGGCTTCGACGAGTGGCATTGGTCGCGGGCGCATCTGGAGAACGACGTCGCCATCCTCTATGACGGAAGGCGCAGGGACGGCGCGCCGTTCGATCTGGCGTTGCGCTTCGATGGGCAGGGCCGCTGGCATGACGTCATCCAGCCAGCCCGGGCAGCGCTGCCGCGCACCGGCTGGCTGATAAAGCGGACGACACGCGCCGATGCTGGCTCAACTCCGCGCGTCATCAAGACCTGGATCGATGCGCCTTTCTATGCGCGGTCGGCGCTGGCCACCCGGCTGTTCGGCGAGGACGTTCGCGCCGTCCACGAAAGTCTGTCGCTCGGGCGCTTCCGCTCACTGATCGTCCAGTCGATGCTCCCCTACCGGATGCCACGCGCTATCTGGTGATGGAGCCGGCGGCTTGGCGGCTTTGTCCCTCGCGATCTCACGGCTCACCGACACGAGTTGCCAGATACAGAAGGCCACGACCGGAACGCCGGCAATCGCCATGTCGAACAGGCTGAAAGTGCCCCCACTCACCGGATAATCCCCCCCACGAACATATCGATGATGGCCGCAATCTCGTCCGGCTTCTCCTCGTGCGCAAGATGGCCAAGACCGGGCAGCGCCACTAGCCGCGCGCCGTCGATCAGGGTCACCGCCTCTCTCGCGTTCGACAGCGGGATCGCCGCATCAGCATCGCCATGGATGAGCAGCAGCGGCGTGTTCAGACGAGGAAGGTCGCGCTTCAGCGCCGGCAGGTCCCAGTCCGCCATCATCGCCAACGCGCCTGCGCAGTGGGCCGAATTGCCGAGCAGCGTTTCGTAATAGCCGACACCGGCGGGATCGATCCGCGATCCGGTGCTGCGTGCGAGGAAGCGCGCGGTCTCGCCGTTTGTGCGCGCAATCCGCGCGAAGATATGCGGCGCGAACGGATTGACGAACAGCAAGCGCGCCAGCGTCGGGAACAAAGTTGCCGCGAGACCTGGAAACGGCATCAGGGCCGCGTCCAGGCCGACGATCGCGCGCGGCGTCGCGTACCCATCGAGCGCCATGCGGATCGCGATCGCGGCCCCCGCCGAGTGGCCAACGATGACGGCGGGATCCACGCGAAACGCCTTCAGCAACGCGCTGACCGCGCGTGCCATCGCCGCCATGGAAAGCCCGCTAGGTGGCCGCCCGCTGGTAAAGCCGTGTCCCGGGAGATCGAGCGCGATTACCCGCAATCCACTCGCCAACAACGGCGCGAGCCCGCGCCAGCTATGGGTCGCGGCCCCAGTACCGTGCAACAGCAGCGCGACGGGCGCGTTTTCCGGCCCCATTGCCTGGACGTGCCATCGCAAATTGCCGGCATCCACGAAGCGGCTGTGCGCCCGGTTCGGCCAGGCGCGTCCCTCGACCTCCCAGCGGGGCCCTCCGCTCATGCTTTTCGGGCTTGGCTGATCGCGGCGTGCACCGCCGTCGCGTCCGCGCGCGGCAGGGGCAGGTATCGTGCCCCCATCGCGGCGGCGAGCGCGGCACCTTCAGGCCGCGACCGCGCTGAAATATCGATGAACGCGGCAGGGATACCCGCTGCGCCGACCGCTTTTGCGGCGGAAGTGGCGTCGGTTTGCGCCCGGTTGCGCACCGCACTGCCGTCGGCGGCGATATTGGCGCGCCCGTCGGTAAGGATGACGACGAACGGCGTCCGTCCGCGCGCGCGCGCCGCCTCGGCAAGATCGCGGGCCGCGTTCAATCCCGCCGCCAGCGGCGTGCCGCCCCCTCCGGGCAAGTCCGCCAGAGAGCGGCGAGCGCGCGCCAACGATCGTGTCGGCGGCAGCACTATCTCGGCTGTGCTGCCGCGGAAGGCGACGAGCGCCACCTGCGCACGCTTCACATACGCCTCGGCCAGCAGCAGCTCGACCGCCCCCTTGGCTTCAGCAAGCCGCGCCAGCGCCGATGAACCCGAGGCATCGACGGCGAAGATTGTCACCGCCTCGGCACGCGTTTCGAACCGGCGTACGCGCAGGTCGTCGCGACGGATCGCCACGCGCCCTGGCCCGCACTTGCGGACCGTCTGCCACGGGGCCGCGGCGCGGAGCGTATCGATCAGCGCCAGCCGCTGCCCGCCTCCCGGGACCCCCGCGCGCGCGCCCATCGGACGCCCGCGCACAGACGATTTGCGCCGCTCCCCGCCCCCGCGGGCGTTGATGTTGCGACCCCGTCGGCTGCGACCGGCCGCGATCCGCGCGAGCACGTTTTTGGGCAGCGCCGCGAGCGCAGCGGCAAGGACTATGTCCTCGATCGGGGCGGTGACGGCGCTGTCCTCCTCGCCGTCGTCGCGCTGGGATGGAGGCGGAGGCTCGGATGGCGTTTCATCCGCCGGCGCCGGCATTCGCGTCGCTCGCGGCGCGAGGACAAGGCGCGCGGCAAGCGTCAGATCCGCATCGGCGATCGCGCAGCGCCTCGCAAGCTTCGCCGAGGCACGCGCAGCGCGTAGTGCAAACAGAACCGGGCGGATCGAATCGATCCCTAGCACGGCCGCAGTGCGGACGACGACTTCAAGGAGCTCGGGTGTCTCCGCCGCTTCACACCCGACCTGCTCAAGCATCCGGTCATCCTCCGGTGCCAGCACGGGGTAACCAGGGTCCTGCCCAAGTCCAGGAGACCGCACGCCTTCGAGATCGATCCAGAACGCCATGCGCTCGACCAGCGCGGCTGGAGGGCCCTCCTCCGGCTCGATCCCGTCGTCGAGCACCACCGTCACAAATCGAGTGCCGGCCCGCAACGCTATGCCGTCGCGTTCGATTACGACCTCACCCGTGTCGATTACCGCTGCGATCCGCGCAGCAGTCGCGTCGGACAGGCGGTCGGCCATCGGCAGGACGAGCATGCCCCCGTCCGCCTCCGCCAACAGACCGATCCGCGAAACCGCCTCACCGCGTGCCAGGGTCTCCGTCAGGTCGATCCCGCCAAGCAGCCGCTCGTCGTCGACATGAAGCGGCACCCTCCGGACCGCCACGTCTGCCGGCAGACCGGCCTGGAGAGCCGCGATCACCGCATTCCGTGCATCAGGATCGCCGCGCAGGACCAGACCGCAGAGGCGCGGATCGATGGCGCACAAACGCGCCGCCAAGATTGCATCCGCCAGAGCATTGGGCGTCGCATCGCTCGAAGCGATCACGCCGCCAGTTCCTCCAGCGCGCGTTCGATCCGTGCGGTCGAGCCGGTCTCGTCGAGGACATCGCGCCGCAGCCGATGGCGCAGCGCCAACGGCGCAACGCGGGCGATATGCCCGGCGTCGACCTCGCACACGCCCTCCAACGCGGCCAGCGCGCGCGCCGACCGCATGAGCGTAAGCTCGCCGCGCAGCCCGTCCGCGGCGACGTTCAGGCACAGCCGCGATGCGAGGGCCAGAATCGCGTCGGACAGCGTAACGCTTGCGACCACCGCCCGTCCCGCCGCAATCCGCTTCACCGTCTTGCGCTCGGCACGATGCCACTTCGCAGCAAAGGCGACGGGCTCGCGCTCGAACATGTCGCACCTTTTCAGGATTTCGACGCGCTGCCCCAGATCCTGTGGCGTCCGCACCTCGACCGATAGGCCGAAGCGGTCGAGCAATTGGGGGCGCAATTCACCTTCCTCGGGATTACCGCTCCCGATCAGCACGAAGCGCGCCGGATGCCGGACGCTCAGCCCGTCGCGCTCGACTACATTCTCGCCCGATGCGGCAACATCAAGCAGCAGATCGACGATATGATCCTCGAGGAGATTGACCTCGTCGACATAGAGGAACCCGCCATTGGCGCGCGCCAGCAAGCCTGGCTCGAACGCCTTGATGCCGGCGCCCAATGCGCGCTCCAGATCCAGCGCGCCGACGACGCGATCCTCGGTGGCGCCCAACGGCAGATCGACGAATGGCACGGGCACCGATCCCTTGCAGGGGCTGCCATCCTGATATCCCGCCTGCTCCGCCGGCACATGTGGCAGCAATGCCGCAAGCGATCGCACCGCAGTGGACTTGCCCGTACCGCGATCGCCGAACACCATGACACCGCCGATCCGCGGATCCACCGCAGCGATCAGCAGCGCCAGCTTCATCTCGTCCTGACCGACGATCGCCGAAAAGGGGAACGACATGCCCACGTACACGCTGTATCATGGCGTGGACACTCTACAAGCATGGCTGGCATGACATGATGGGACCGATCCTGATTTCGGGAGGCATCGCGGCGCTGCTCGGCCTGATCGGCGGGCTGATGACGCCAATTGACGAATGGTATCGCGATCTGCGCAAGCCTTCGTGGCAGCCACCAAACTGGGCGTTCGGCCCCGCCTGGACGATTATCCTCGGTCTCGCGGCATGGTCGGCTGTGGTGGCGTGGAGTGCCGCGTCGGACAATTTCGCACGCCGTACCGTCATCCTCCTTTTTGCGAGCAACGCGGTATTTCATCTGCTGTGGAGCCCCCTCTTCTTTCGGTTACGTCGGCCGGATTGGGCGCTCGGCGAGGTCGTCTTCCTTTGGGCATCGCTGGTAGCTCTCGTCGGCGGACTATGGCCGATCTCCCACTTAGCGAGCCTCCTCATTGTACCATACCTGCTTTGGGTCAGCTTCGCAGCCTATCTGAACCTTTCAATTGTGTTGCTGAACAGCCCGTTTCGCTAACGCGTCCAAGGATTGCGTATAGGATGCTTGACACCTTAAGTTGTCTGCCATGACAGTCAGGTAGGCGCAGAGCCGGTCTCGCCACGAAAGAAATCGTCGCGCGGTGGATGGCAGGATCCGTATGAATTTGCACGCGCTCGCATGCCGGTCCGTATGACCGCTTTTCGTCTCGGGACACGGGGCTCGCCGCTGGCGCTCGTCCAGGCCGAAATAGTGCGCGATGGACTGGTCGCGGCGCACGGGATCGCGGTCGAAATCCGCGTGATCAAAACGACCGGAGACGTCGTTCAGGACCGTCCGCTGGCTGAAGTCGGCGGGAAAGCCTTGTGGACCAAAGAACTGGATCGAGCATTGCTAGAGGGTGAGATCGAATGTGCCGTTCATTCAATGAAAGACGTCGAAACCACGCGCCCACCCGTAATTACGATCGCAGCCATCCTGGCGCGTGCCGACTTTCGAGATCGCCTGATCGGCGCCGCTTCGATCGCCGATCTGCCAGCGGGCGCCACGGTTGGGACGAGTTCGCCTCGGCGGTCTGCGCAGCTGTTACGACTGCGACCAGATCTTACCATCATCCCTTTCCGCGGCAACGTCGAGACGCGACTCGCTAAGCTGGCAGCAGGCGAAGCGGAGGCGACGTTATTGGCGGCGGCAGGGCTCGACCGACTTGGACGCCCTGAAGTCGGTATGGCGATCCCGATCGATCTCATGCTTCCAGCGCCTGCGCAGGGGGCCATCGGGGTCGAAACGCGCGAGAACGATAGCCGAAGTCGCTCTCTGCTCGCGGTGCTGAACCATGGGCCAACCCGCCGCTCCATTCTAACGGAGCGCGCACTGCTGGCTGCACTCGGGGCCGACTGTCACTCCCCCGTCGCCGCGCTCGCCGATGACGTCGGCATGCTCCACGCCGAGCTGTTCTCGGTCGACGGGAGCGCGCATGTGGCCGGTTCCCACACTGATCCACACATCCTTGCAAACGACCTGCTCGATCGGGCACCAACGAGCATCCGTAGCCTATTTGTTCGCGCACGTTCGGCGGATTCGACGATTAAGTCCTGATAATAATTACACGGATCATTGCTCGACGCGTCGGCCTGGGGATGCCCTTGCCCGGCAAGCGAAAGACGAGCAGGCGGCCATGTGAGCTCAAATATAGCCACATCGGTTTATTCGCGATGGCGCTTGCGCGAGCCCATCCCTTGCAGCGACGGGTTGGCGGTTAGCCGAGCGCAATCACCGATCCGCGCCGGCGCAGCACGAAGCCAATCGCGCCGAAGCCAAGGATCATCGTCATCCATGTGGCCGGTTCTGGGACGGCATCCAATTCTGCGACGATGGCGTTGGCGATCGCGTGGTGGACCTGCACGGTCGGATGAACCGGGTCGAAATACAGCGAGTTTGTGCAATTGGCGGTCTGCGGGGAACCGCCACCCACGATCTGGCACGGCGTGGCCGAATTGAGCGTGGAAGGCAGGTCGTAAGCAGTCGGGTCGGCCAGCAGCGCATGTCCGTAGGCGAACAGATCGACTTTAGGTCGCGTGTGACAATGACAGTAAACAATCAGATTAAACAAAAGGTCTCGCTCGGCCTACGCCGTCACTGATACTGAGGCGGCAGTGACTGAACCAGGATCTCTGATTATATATAATACGCGCACTGCTCTGTACCCAACCAGGCTTATAACTTAGGCAAGGACGATCCTGTTGCGGCCAAGCGCCTTCGCTTCATACAAGGCGGAATCGGCTTGGATGAACAATTGCTGGAAGGCCTGCCCGGGGTCGCGGGTCGCAACGCCTGCGGAAATAGTGATGGAAACGGGGAGCGTGTCAGTGAAGATCGGCTACCTGAATACCGCTTCTCGAAACGATTCGAGTTTCTCGAGCGAGAGCCTGTAATCGTCGTGATAGGCGAGGAGCGCGAACTCCTCGCCTCCTAGGCGCCCAACCCGACCGAATTGGCCGAGCAATCGCGCCATCATTGTGGCCGTCTCGCGCAGCACTTGGTCACCGATCCAGTGACCATGCTCGTCGTTTACGAGCTTGAAGTTGTCGACGTCGACGATGATAAGCGCCGGGAACGTTCCGTTATCGACTCCCTCCAAGAATGCTCGCCGATTTAAGTGTCCCGTAAGCTCATCGGTAGTACCGGTACGGTACAAATCGATTTTGACTTGCCGATTCTTTCGGGAAACGGGCGCTGCGATTGCGACTATAACTGCTACGGTGATTATCTACGACCGGATCGCGACTAGCCAGCTTTGGAGAAAGATTAACTGGTTCGCAACATAGACGGCAAGCGCAATCGAGACTCATAAAGCGCTAGTGGCACGATATAATGCGTGAGATCGCGCGAACCTCTCAGTTCAATCCCGGTAAAGATTTTCATGCCTTATGTGTCAACGCGCTCGCATGCTATCGGCTACCTTCGGCTGTACATGGCAGGATATTTACGCGACGTGCGAACATAGTGGTGGAAGTGGCCAATCTGCGCCGCTGACTATTTTCGGGTCACCGTGCAGTAAGGTCGACAAACCATCATGCGACTTCGCGGCGGGTTCCAAATCCGACTCAGGCCACTCGCGACCCTTCACGCCTGCATCATGGCTTTCTTTTATTTTGAGTCCGCGATGGTGTTCTGGTCGATCCCCTGTCCCGTCATGCTTCTTCTGAAGCGGTGGTTCACGCGGCCCGGCCGCAGCCAAAGGACCTATAGGCCGCCCCAGCTCGATGGAAGCTTGCCCAAATTCGGCACGAAGGTCGTCTCTGCGCGTGGTATGGGTCGGGTGATCGGCGTCGGCGGGGATCGTCAAAATCCGCTGGCCGGCTTGTTCATGCGCTGACGTCGCCCCCATGCCGCCCACCTAACGGCGCGTCCCGACCGAGTTGCAAAGGTTTAAGAAGCCGAAGCGATCTGCTGTGGGCGGAGTTATGCTCGTGCGGCCACACCGAAGATGCAGCCGCCTGGCCTGTGGATCTCGGCATCGCGCAGATGCGGCGCCACGTGATCGCTGAGGCGCCGCTTCAGCGACGGCGCCAGCGTGGAGAAGCCGGCGATCGTGTCAAAGCATTCGCTGCACCCGCAGCGGCATGTGAAAGGGGCGGCCATCCGCGCCTCGGTCGTCAGATAATTGAACGTCAGCCGCTCGTGCGCTGCGATGTCGCGCCTGGCCCAGAACGACCAGTCGGTGAAATCCATCTCGAGATTGGGCGCACACGAATGTTCGATGAAGCGCCATTCCGCCGTGCCAGAATCGATGTGGAGAGAGGCGCCGATCTGAAGGGAGGTTCGCGTCGGCGCTCCCGACAGCAGGCCGCTCACACGACACACTTTACTCCCGACCGGCACATTGCGGGGTGCGCAGAGACCCGGCGCCTCGGCTGCTTCGGTCGTGATCGCGTAGAGCGTCTGGCGCTGCATCGGAAAATCCCATCGTCTGGAGGATTTGGTGTGATGCCGATTGACCACCCTCCGCGTGAGAACGACGTGATTTTGCCGTGAATTCTTCGGCGCAGTCCCGGCCGAAGCGCGATTTTGCAGGCGATGTCCGCTGCCGGAGCCCCGGATCGATCGAAATGGCGGATCCGAATCGGGGAGAAGCAGCCGCCGACACTCCGCAGATGCCCTGATTCCCTTTTCACGTTGGTTTCACGCAGGCTCTGCGAAACGACCGATGACCGACGCGCTCCGGATGGAGAGTGCCGGTCGCGGTACGAGTAGCGCAGGATTTCCCGATGCCTCCGATGAACATTCCCGTCTTGACGTTGGCGGATTCGCCCGTGATCGACTGTTTTCGACGGCAACATCGCCGCGCTGATGCTACGGTTCCGCTCGAACGTGACGCGGGCGGGCCTGAAGAATGGTCGAAGCACAAGAAGAGCAGTCAGCGCTACGCCTCGGTTTGCTTGGCGAATTCCGATTGCTCGTGGACGGGCTCGATTGCCGTCCGCGCAGTCGCAAGGCCTGCGGCCTACTCGCTTATCTGGCGCTCGCCGCAGGGCGATCGGCCTCTCGCGAACGCCTGGCCGATCTCCTCTGGAGCGACCGCGGCAGCGAGCAAGCCCGCGGAAGCCTTCGCCAGGCGCTGGCGGAGCTTCGCGGGGGACATGCCGTCCTCGGCGCCGCGCTCGACATCTCGCGCGATGCGGTCCGCTATGCCCGCGGCCATCCGGTCTGCGACATCGAGGAGATTTGCGACGCTGCCGAGCAGCGTGATGGCGCTCGCCTCGCGCATGTTCTGGAGACGACGGGCGATCAGTTTCTGGCCGATTGTTCAGGCCTTTCTCCAGCTTTCGACGAATGGCTCGTGGCCGAGCGGGTACGGCAGCATGATCGCGTGCTGGCTTTCGTCCTCGATGCGTTGCCCGCAATGACCGGGTCCGCTCGCCCCGTCCATATCCAAGCGATCGTCCGCGCGCTCGATCGGCTGGATCCGTGGAACGAAACCATCGCCCGCCTCGGCATGCAGGCCGATCATTCGGCGGGCGATTTCGCCTCGCTGCACCGCCGCTATCGCGCGCTGGTGGCAGGACTCACTGAGGAATTCCAAGCCGATCCGTCCGCCGAAACGCAGATGCTCTACCGCCAGCTCTGCGCAAGCAACGAGGTGGCACCGGCTGCGTCAGCCGCGCTGGCAGCGGTGGTACCGGCGGCCGCGCCGGTGACAATGCCGCCCACGATCTTCATCGGCGACATCGGTGCGCTCGGCACACAATCGAATATCGAAGAACTGGCGGCCATCATCACGGATGATCTGCGCACCGCGCTCGCCCGCCATCGTGAGTTGCGCGTGCTGTCGCTCGAGGCCAGCGATGCTGCGCGCGTCGAGCAGGCCTGCGCCAAGGCGCTCGCAGCTTACATGCTGACGGGACGGGTTCGACAAGTGGGAGAGGAACTGCGCGTCAATCTTCAGATTGGCAATATCCACACGAGCACGATCGCTTGGTCCGAGCAAATCATGATCGATTTAGCCGACATGGCCGGCGCGATTGATCATGTCGTCGCACGCGCAGCAGGCGCAGTCTTCCCGACGATCGAGCGGGACATCGCGCAGGCGCTGAGCCATGATCTCGGCACGCGCGACGATGTGATGCTCTATGCCGAGGCGCGTCGGCTGGCCGGGCGAGGCCACCATTTGGAAGATGTGCGCGCGGGCGCCGAAATCCTTGAGGATCTCGTCGCACGCGATCCACATCACGTGGGCGCACGGATGCTGCTCGCCCGTATGTACAATACGGATTACTGGCAGAGCGCTGCGGGCCATGACGTACCGACGCTCCGTGCCCGCGCGCTGGAACTGAATCAGGAGGCGGCGGCGCTCGATCCGGCGGATGCCGTCATTCAGCTCAGGCTGGCTTGGTGCCACCTGCGGCAGGGCAACTGGCTTCGCGCCGAACGCGGCTTTCGGCAGGCGATGAAAGCGCTTCCGTTCGATGCCGATACGCTCAACGTTTGCGCCTTCGGCCTGTGTCATCTGGGTGAGGCGGATCTGGCGGAGCCGCTTATGCAGCGAGCTTTCCTGCTCAACCCCTTCCCGACGCCCGATTATCACGCCGATTATGCGACGATCGCGATGTTCCGGGACGACCCCGAGGTGGCCGAAGAGCATTTCGAGGCGTCAGGCGAACAGGGCCTGCAATATCTGGCGCTCCGGCTCGCGAACCTCGCCCGTCTTCCGGATGACAGCGTAACGCGGGGCCAGGTGCGCACGGCATTCGAGGCTGCGTTCTGCAAGGCATGGCAGCCCGAGCGGAAGGCCGTGCTCGACGACGTACTGGATTGGACAGCCTATACGTTCCCGCTGCGGCAAGAGAAGCATCGCGCGCTCGTGCGCGAGGGTGTCAGCGCCGCGCTCGGAAGCGGGTGGCACGCATAGACTTATAGAAGCTCGTCATCGGCGGTGGTTCGATCGGCGAAGACGCACGTGCGGCCAGCAGGGCGGCGACGAGCAGCCGGGCGTCGGCTTGCTTGAGTGACGACGCCGCATTCAGGGCATCGATGGAGACCACCGCGCGGCGCCCCGTTCGCGCTTCGTACAAAGTGAGCGCGGCAGGCCACGTTCGATCGGCGAAGCCCATCGTCCTAACGATCCGCTGCAGCATCCGACGTTCGGCAGGGGGCATTTCCACGGCATGCAGAGCGGCCTCTGCATCGACGAGGGCGATCGAGAGCGGGATATTGCCGAGCTGGGGCGGCGCATGGGAGATCATAACAGCATCGTCCCGGTTCGTCGCGCCGTCGCGATAGCTTTCAAAGATGGCGCCGACGCCGATCATTCCCTGCTCGTGCAGCTCGGCCGCGCGCAACGCCCCCAGGCTCGCTCCGCCGAGGACGGGGACGCCAAGGGCCAGAAGATCGAGTATCTCCTTGTGCCACACGGTCGGCGCGATCTCGAAACAGCCGTCAATCAAGCCGATTGCGGGCGGGGGATCAGCGAGCAGATCGGACAGATCGCCGCACACAGCCGGCGGGCGCACCTCTATCGTGCCGGGAATCTGGGCGAGCGGCAGGCTCGGGCCCACGAAGAGGACGGGGCGGCTGTCCGCGATTCGGGCGACGATGATCGGTGCTATGCGCTCGCGGGCGGGCGTCGGAGTTGTGAGCCGTTCACGGCAGAGGTCTTCCAGACCGGGCGCGAAGGCATGGACGACGACAAGCGCCGGATGGGGCCGTTCGTGGGTGAAGAGCAGCACCGAAAGCGGGCTCTGCGACTCGGCGACAGCAAGCAGCTGGGTCAGCATGTCCGCCGGCTCCGTCAGCGGACAATCCGCTATCCGGTCCCAGTGCAGCGGTCCGCTGCCGAAGCACAGCCCGCCGAGGGCCAGTGCGAGGCTCAGCTGCGATCCGCGCGCATAATCCGCGGGCGTGAGATCGTCGCGCGCGCCGGCAACTATCGTGATCCGCGATTGAATGGCCTCCAGCATCGCGCGCAGCAGCGCGACTCGCTTTTCCGTGTGACAGCCCGATCCGGCAGCCGGCGGCAAGACATGCCCCGCCTGCGCGCCGTCGGTGATCACGCAGCGGAACGCGGCGATCCCGGCCGCCTGGCCGAGGCTCCAGGCGCGAAGGGCGAAACCGCGCCCGCCAATGCGCCGGATCAGCCACTGGAGCGTGGGATCCGCGATGCTCGCGAGATCGAGTTCGCAGGCGCGCCGTTCGCGCGGGCCGAAATGGCGGAAGCGGGCCTCCAGGTGGCGCTCCAGCACTTCGGCGACGGCCGCCACGGCGGCTTCATCATGCGTGTTGCCGGTGGCGAGGCCGGCTGAAGTGCGCGCGATATCGGTTGCGCGGGACCGCGTGAAATCCAGCGACAGGAGATCGCGCGGGACCATGGCCGGGGCGCCCGAGAAGAGGTTGCGTGCTTCAGCGAAAGGCCTCTCCTGCGCGCTGTCCAGCCTGATCGCCAGCGCATCGCGAGGGGCTTCATACCAGAGGTCGCGGGTATCGGCATCGATCGACAGTGGCGCGCCCTGCGGCGCGGCGTCGAAGGCTTCAGCGATGCTAAGTTCGGTCGCCTCCAGCAAAGCGGAGACCATCGCGGCCATCCGCGTCAGGCCCTTGCCCTGCGAGACGGACAACGATCGCGAATGCGGCCGAACCGCCTGGAAGACGGGTATTCCGAAACGGGCGAGTCCCGTCACGTCGGCCAGTCGGGTCACGCCGGCCCGTTTGGCTGCCGCGCGGGCCGCAACGAGCGTATAGGACAGCGATCGCGTACGCCGCTGCCCGTCCACGACGGTAAATTTTTCCATGATAACCGCGCGCGAAGACGCGGTTACTTGGACTCTTCGTCGTCCTCGGCTGGTTCGTCATCTTCAGCCGACTGGGCGGTGGTCGCCGTCCGCAGCCATGCCGAGGCGGGAGCATGTGGCCCGGCGTCGCCCACCAGCGCGTCCAGCGGGATAGCGGCGGCGCTCAACGCATTGCTGCTGACGAAGCGCGCAAGCTCGCCCTCTGGAAGATCGCGCTGATCGGGGCGGATGAGCATGATGCGCTCACAGATCGCGAAGGAGCGGCCGTCCGGACCGTCCAGCGCTATGACGAAGTGCAACGGCGCGTCGGCGCCACGCGTTATCGAGTCAATCCGTTCTAGAACAGACATTGCCCAACCCCCATCGAATCGCCACTCGGCCACGTCGAGCTTACTATGTTCGCTCCGGTAGCGGAACCAGTTTTGACGCGAAGATCGGCGGGCGCCCGGCTCGTTATTGCCGGGCGTCCGCCATTTACGCATCGGCATATTAGCGGCTGGCGACAGTGCTCATCGCTCGGCGGCGCTGATCGGCAGCCGAAGCCACCACGACCGCCATCTGGCGCTGCGTCCGAGCCGAAACCGAGCGACGGCAATGGTTGGCGGCGAGCTTGCTCGTGATGCTCGAGTTGAGCTCGGGGCAGACTGCAATCACCGCGCGCTTGATCCGGGCGTTGAAGGCCTTTTGCCCTTCGCCGTCGGCGAGGTTGAGATCGGCATAGCTGACGCGCGCGGTCAGCGGAGCGTCGACCGGCTGGCCCTGCGCGAACAGCGGCGTGGAGGTGAGCACGGCGGCAGCGAGAAGGAAGGCACGAAGCATGACAAGAACCCCTTGACCCATTCGGCGCGTCACGATGGCGGCCGATGAAGACGCATTAGGGTTCCGGCTGTCATCCGTTCGTGAAGCGGGCGGGCACCAATCGTTAAAAGATCGTAAAAAATGATGGATGGCGCTCCCGCCTTTCAGTGGGCCGGAGTGGCCGGGGCCGGTTTTGGCGGTTTCGCGTAGCGGTCGAGCCAGTCGGTCATCTGCCACAGTGTTTCCTGCGTCGACTCCATCGCGCGATAATTATGCGGCTCGTTGGGCAGTATGACGTAGCGCACGGTCGCCCCATTGCCCTTCAGCGCCGCATACATCCGCTCGGATTGGATCGGGAAGGTGCCGGGATTGTCATCGGCCGCGCCGTGGATCAGCAGGATCGGCGTCTTGATCCTGTCCGCGAAGGTGAAGGGGCTCATTTCGGTATAGGTCGGCATCGCCTGCCAGTAGGTGCGCTGCTCGGCTTGGAAGCCGAACGGGGTGAGCGTCCGGTTATACGCCCCCGATCGCGCGATCCCCGCGCGGAACAGGGCAGTATGCGCCAAGAGGTTGGCAGTCATGAACGCGCCATAGCTGTGGCCGCCCACCGCCATGCGCCCGGGATCGCCAATGCCCAGCTTCACGACCGCGTCGACCCCCGCCTCGGCATCCGCCACCAGTTGTTTGACATAGGTGTCGTTCGGCTCGGCCCCATTCTCGCCGATGATCGGCATCGCCGGATTGTCGAGCACCGCATACCCCTGGGTCAGCAGGAACAGCGGGCTGACCCCGCGCGGCCTCGTAAACCGGTTGCCCTGGTCCACGATCTGTCCCGCCACGGACGCGTCGGTGAACTCCGCCGGATAAGCCCACAGCAAGGTGGGGAGCGGCCCGTCTCGCTTCGGATCGTAACCGGCGGGCGTGTAAAGCGTGCCGGCGAGCGGCAGCCCGTCCGCGCGCTGATACGCGATCGTCCGGCGCTTCACGGCCGCGAACATTGGCGCGGGATCGGGGGAATGCGTCACTGCGCGCGGCGCTCCGCCCGACACCTTGCGGACGAAATAGTTGGGGGGCTCGGTGGCGCTCTCGCGCCGCGTCAGAATGTTCACGCCCGTCATGTCGAGCAGCGAGACGACCCGCTCGTAATAGGGTGACTTGGCGCGCCACATGATCGTCTGGACGCCCCCTGAAATGGGCATCCGCGCGAGAAACGGAAAGGCGCCCGTCTTGGTCGCCCCCTCCCCGATCGCGAACACGGCCTGATGATCGGGCGTGAAGCGCATCACCTGCCGGCCCGCAGTATTCCTCTCCGTAACCGGCTCGCCCGGATCGCCATATTGATCCTGATAGTTGCGCGTGAGGAGCAGGTGCGTCGGGCCGGGGTTGCCGGGCGCGACGGCGTAGCGATGCTCCGTGCGCGTTTTCCATTCGCGATCGACGAGCAATGCGAATCGATCGTCACCCCATACGACCTGGTCAAAGCGGCTCGTCATGTCGGCCAAAGTCGTCGCAGCCCCGTCGAACGGGGCGGCCTGCATCAGGATCCTGTCGTGGAAAGGGACCTGCGCCTTGGGGTCGCCGCCGTCGAGTGCCTCGGCCCAGACCAACGTCGCGGGCACGTCGGCGCGCCACTCGGCCTTGCGAGGGCCTTTGACGGTCGCGTCGAAATCCACCGGAAGGTTGTCGGCAAGCGGCCGATCGACGAGCGTTTTTACCGGGCGACCATCCAGCGTCGCGACCACGATCTCGGTCGGAAAAAAATCCGCAGGCACGAGATAGCTGTAGGGACGTTTGAGGCGCTCGGTCAGCAGGTAGCTCCCATTGGGCGAAATGCTGAAGCTTTTCCACAAAGCGACCGCGCCGATCGGCGTCGCCACCCCTCCCCTGATTGGTACGCGGACAAGCTGCCCCCCAAAAAAATGCTCGAAGGCGCGCTCATCGGCATTGTCCCGCAGCAAATCCTCATACGTGCGCGTGGCCCCGCGACGCCCCGTACCGTCCTGCACGACCGGGCCTTCGGGCTTGCTTTCTGCCACGGGCAAAACCCCACGCCCCGCGTCAACCGTCCGCACGATAAGCCCGCTGCTGTCCGGCAACCACGCAAAAGGCGCGCCTTCGAAGGCCGCGTTGGCATGCTCCACCAGCGGCTTCGCGATGCCGTCCAGCCCCGTCGTCCACACCGCCAACTGGTCGGCGACCTGGACAACAAAGGCGAGCCGCTTGCCATCGGGCGACCATCCCGGCGTTGCGAAACGGACGCCCGCCGGCAGCGCCACTGGCGTCTCGTGCCCGGTCGAGACGTCCAGCAGCGTCAGCGTGTTCGACCAGGTCGTGCGCACCTCTGCCTGACCGTTGGTGACTGGATCGATGCGGTAGCCGGCGAGCCTGAGGATCGGCTTCGAGAGCGCCGCGATCGTCGGCAGATTCTCCCGCCCAAGAAGTGCGATAATTTTGCGGTCGGGGGAGATGGCCACGGCCGGCGTTGGCGGCGTCTCCAAAATCTTCGCGATCGCGGCAGGTGCCTTATGATAGTCGGCGGCACCGCCGCGTGCCGCGCCGGCGAACGCGACGCCGATCAGCCAAAGTGATGCGAGCCGCATCGTCACCCCTTCGCAGATCAGAGCAGGCCCATATGCCGACAATCGGAGCTCCTGCCCACTTCCTCCTCAGGCTCATGGTCCACCCGCGACGCTTTTGCTATGCTCTGAGCGGCGCCCCGCAGCGCCGTTGACTATCGCAGTGGCTACCGCAGAGCGCCTGACCGGATGGCATCCTCCCCCACGCCGGCTTCCCTCTCAATATCCCGCACCTGTGAAAATATAAAGCCCGGCCCAAATAGTCATAACCGCAGCGATAAAGCGCGAGATGGTTACCGCGAATTCGAACTACCGGTCCGTGATCATAGCCCGTTTGATCCTCTGCTCGGTGACTGCCTGCCGACTCCACGGCCAGCGGGTAAGTCGCCTTATATTAATATGGGCAAGCACTGCCGGGGCCCGGTCCAAATCCAACTGGGGGATCTGAAAAGCAAGCGAAGTAGCCTTCATCATGCATTGACCGCGACTCAGGCAGTTTCCCACCTTTGGACTATTCCAGAAGAACATTTGCAGGATGCAATCTTCGAAGTGATGTTCTGGAACATGGCCCAAGCTCGAGGATTCACTGACGATGAGATCAGAGAAATTCGATCTTTGTGCGCCGCCTGTCATCATTGCGGTCATCGGCCGCCACTCGGGGCGTTAAGCCGGCATGTTGGGATATCCACGACAGCGCTTTTGATGATCCGGGCGGGCCTTACCTATAAGCATGTGCCGTGCCAGCCGCCACTATTGGCACCATGGCGCCCCAGCAAAGCCGAACGAGCGGGTGCGATCAAAGCACTGGCCCGGGCAGAAATTCCATGGGCCACCGATGACGACTTAAGGCTGGCCGCCGAGGTGTTTGCGCTAGCCAACCGCATGAGGAACTGTGCCCAGCCAGGTTCTGAACCTATTGATGAAGTCGGAAGATGACAGTGACAGCGAGTCAGATGAAGACATGAAGGGGACGGCAGCGATCGTAGCGAGTGCGCATGCGTCGCCAGTCCTCGAGCCTTCCGATCACGATTTTGATCTTGTGTCGCTGGCGGTCAAACGGTGCGCTGTGCGAGATCGGCTCCTTCCGGTTCGCCTTTGACGGGATGCAGGTAGCAATTTTTCAAACTGCCAGCGCGAATGGGTACCCAATGGTATCATAGCCTCTGTCACCGAGCAGGGCTTTGGCGCCGGGCAAGGCGTCCACTAAGAGGGCAAAGCCCCTGTAGTCGTTCATCCGGCCTTCGCTCAGCAGCATGATCAACGACGTGCCCCCGCAGACCGCGCGACGCTTCGAGTTCAGGTCGCCCTTGGTATGCTCGATTTGTCGGGGAACAGGCCCTTTCAAGCAAAGCGCGTCGACTGGTCTGGCCCCCCGCCCTTCGCGGTGCGGCCCGCGAAAAACCCGTTGACGATGCCGGGCCGCCTGCATCGAATGAAGCGTGTAGATCGTCGTTGGGACCATCGTCTGCAGGCACGTCGTGCCATCGCAAAGACCACGGCCGACCCCGCTGACCGGGGCGATACATCATTATTATCGCCTAACTGCTCCAAAGGGGTTATTATTCCTGCCCCGCATTGGACAGTAGGATGATCGCGATGATCGGGCTGAGGGCCGACAAATTGAGCATAGCGCGGCGCATGCGCCAATTGCTAACAGAGCCACTCTGCAGACGGTGCGCTCACGAGGGCAGGATCACTCCATCTACGGTTTCGGATTATCTCGGCCTCGTCACCGACGAAGCAACCTATGACGAAAGCAACGTCGAGTGCCTGTGTAGGCGATGCTTTGAAGCGAAGTCGCCGGAGAGCTCAGTCCATTTCTCGGCATTGCCGCTGCCAACCAAGCAAACGTTCTCGTCTCGAGCCAAGCGAGCCCTGTTGGGAATCCGGTCATAGACCCAATGCGCAAAACTGCTGAGCCCCGCTGGTCTATTTCAGGACAGGCGTGAGGATAACTGCATCTGAGCCAATCCCGCGAACCGCTGGAGTCGGACGCAGCCAACCGTCTAGTCTCGGTGCCTGGTTGAACCATCAACGAACCGCTCGGCGGGAGCGCTGCGCGTCCGGCTCGCGCGACCGACTGCAACCGCCCCCAAGGAGCAATCTCGAACAATATCAATATTATGGATCTCGATACGCGCAGCACCGCCGCCATTCTATGGTCCCCAGAGCCATTTCGAGAGCAGCCCTCGCTCGGCGCCTTCGCGCATCGTGATCCGCTCGTCGAAACCTTAGCCCAGTTTCGGATGCTCGGCCGTCACAATCGATCGCTCGATCGGGTGCCCGGATTGCTCATCGGCGCAGCTAGCTCGAAGCGTTAAAACCGCAGGACTGCCTACATCGGTTCCCCGCGGCAGTGACTTCATTCAACGATACCTCGTAATAGCTAAGCCGGATTTGTTCGCCAAAGCAGAAAAACTCGCACTTGACGGCATGTTAACACGCGATAAACACATTATCATGATCGAATCGCAAAATGCCCGCGGGTTTTGTGCGGTACGATCCAGAAAAAGGGAGTCGCAAGCATCGTATCGTGAACTCAATCGCGTCTAGCGCTGCGCAAGCAACAGGATGCAGAATAATTTGGGCGCGAGGCTTGACGAGGCACGGTGTTTGGCAGGGGGGCAGCATGCTAAGCCATAGGCTTGACTCGGATCCCAGGATCGATGTCGACTTTACCCTGTCTATACACAATCGCACTGGAAAGTACTTCATTGGCCGCGAGCTCATAGAGGGCGTTTCCGACTTCATCGGCGACATCTATTATGGGCCATTAGCGCTATCGGCGCGACCCGGTCGCTGGCTCGGATCTTTGCTGGGGCGAATTCAGTATTTGCAGACGCGCGGGCATGTCCGCCAAAGCAGCTGGCGATTACCGCAACGGCGATCACACCGCCCCGTGCTCCACCTTGATCCCTTCACAGTTGGCTCAACCGCGCTGCGCCGCGAGGACATTGTCCTTTGCCATGATGTCGGTCCGATCACGCATCCCGAATTATTCGAGCCGCATGTGTGTAAAGCTTATGAGGCGATCTACAACCAGATCGCTACCGTTCGACCGAACGTCGTGTTCGTCAGCCATGCATCGCAACGTGCGTATGGGGCGCGCTACAACACCGGACCAAGCATGACCGGGCGAGTGATCTATCCGGCTATTCACATTGGCAACAGGGCGGCTCCGGTCGCCCCACGCGATTTTCACGGAAAGCCATTTTTGCTGACTGTGGGGAGCATTGGCGACCGAAAGAATCAAATCTCCTGCATTGCGGCGTTTGAACGCTCGGGATTGAGTGATCGTGGTTTCCATTATGTAATGTGCGGAAGCCGCGAGCCAGGCTTCGAGGCGGCCGCCCGTGCAGCAGAGCAGACGCCCGGCGTCGTGATGTTCCATTATCTGACCGACGCCGAGCTAAGCTGGCTGTATCAGCATGCGTGTGGCTTCATTCTCGCGAGCAGACTTGAAGGCTTCGGCTTACCCGTCGCCGAGGCAATCGGCCACGGCCTTGTTCCGGCGATTACCAAAGCATCCGCTCTTGAAGAAGTCGCTGGCGACGCAGCTCTGCTGATTGACGCGGACGACATCGACGACATTGCTGCCGCGATGTGCCGACTTGCGGCGATGGGCCCTGCCGAACGGGAAGATCGAAAAAAGGTCTTGCTGCGATCCATCGACCGCTTCTCGCCGGACCGATTTATCGAACAGTGGCGCATTCTGCTACGTGAGGTGCTCGGCCGCGAGCCGGAGCGCCTCATCTCGAGCGGCGCAGCGCGAGAAACGCAATGCCCTCTATAGCCATCGTCGAGGCCTACCCCTACGGCACCGTGGTCGGGGGCGATGGCATTTATATCGATCGGCTCCGCAGCTATCTAGTCGACCGCGGTGAGGACGTTGTCTCCCTAGTCACCGACTGTTCGCGCGGGCGCTCAAGTCCGATTGTCAGAATGCGCAGCAATGTGGTTGGCGCCCATCAGTGGTGCATCCGCAGCACCATACGGCTTGGTCGGCGCACTTATCTCTCATTCCATCCGGCAGTTATGCGCAACGCGCTTCGACGAATGATGAGGATCCGCCGCGAAGACACCCGGACGTTCGGCAGTGCCGAGCGGAAATGGCTAAGACTTCAATTACAGAAACATGATCCAGACATCGTGCTGCTCGCATTTGGCGCATGTGCTTTCGCCAAGGAGCTCGCCCAGGAGCGGGCAACGATCGTCGCCCTGCGAGGTTTTTTTACCGAAACTGAGCGCAAGCTTGCCACCTCCGCGGAGCTCCACGTGAAGTTTCTCGCGGAACGCGATGCTGAACTGGCGGCAGCCGACCTCGTTACCTTCAATAATAAGGCCGACGTTCAGTCCTATGAAAAGCGTACCGGGCGCCGGAGCTTGGTGGTCGGAATGGGATTCCCACACCGCTCGATCACATCCCCGAGAGACAGACCGATCGTCCTCTTTGTAGGGGCTGACACATCCTGCAACCGCGCATCGCTTCGCTGGTTTATTGACCGCTGCTGGCCAGCGATCCACAGGGCAAAACCTGGAGCTTACTTTCGTATCGTCGGCTCGGTTTGCCGCGGGCTTGCGGCAACGCAACCGGTGGGCATCGTGACCGTCGGGCCGGTAGGAGAACTCCAACCCGAATATGCATCTGCCCACGTCGTGGTGGCGCCACTTGTGTCGGGCAGTAACGGTGTAAAAACCAAGGTTGTAGAAGCGCTTTCCTACGGCCGAGCGTTGGTAACGACGAGCCTCGGCGTCGAGCGCGAAGATCGCGTCAAGGCAGGAAACGGCTTGGTCATCGCGGATGACGCCGACCAATTCGCAGACGCCGTCTCGGCATTTCTTGCTGACCCCGCGCTTAGAGCCGCAACCGAGGCCGCCGCGGAAAAATTGTTCAAGGAGCTCTATTCCGAACACGCGGCTTACGACGGACTGCTAAGGTTTTTTGATAGATAAACTAGGATCAGTACCGACCATCAACTATTCCGACTCATATTATGTCAATTATGGCTATTAATGAGTGCCACCTCAGATGGCGCTAAGTAACGACGCTCGTTAACGTCAATCTCGGATCGATATAAAAATCCCGATATTGGAGTCTTTTTTAGTAGATTCTCGCGCTTTGTGCGGATATACCTTTTAGTCCATTATCTCTTATCGGAGGATATAGAGATGGACAAGCTAATACAGGTTGCTTTGATCGTTCCTAATGAGATTACCCGAGAGGGGCTGTCGCATATTCTTGGCGAGCGAGATTTCGAGGTGGTTGCCGCAGCGGCGTGCATCGACGAACTCGTCGCTTCTTCGACCGAGAAAGCCTCGGTCGTCGTCATGGCTATCGGAGAGCGTGATGATTTAGCCCGGGCTTGCGCCGAACTCGCAGCAGCATTTCCACAGGCGCGGCGCGTTCTGACCGCTGCCGATTTCGGCCTTGACGATATGATTTTCGCTTACGAGCAAGAGATTGACGGTCTTATCTTGAATGGTGTTTCATCCGACCAATTCGCTGGAGCATTGCGCCTCGTATTTCTGGGTGAAAGAGTATTGCCGGCACGTTTGGCAGACTATCTGATCGGTCGTGTCAAAAGCGAGCGGTCAGGCTTACCCGAAACTATTCAGTCTACAAGTGGTCTTTCCCAACGGGAGGTCGACATACTGGGGCATCTGGTAGATGGCGAAGCCAACAAAGTCATAGCTCGCCAGCTGAATATTGCAGAGGCAACTGTAAAGGTTCACATAAAGACAATTCTTCGAAAGCTGCGTCTTAACAATCGGACGCAGGCGGCGATCTGGGCAGCGCGCAACCAGGTAGGCGCTGCAGCGATTGTCCAGATTGGGAGCGCCGCCTGTTTTTGAGGTAGAGCAAGCTCGTCTCCTGCCTCGAGTCAGAATGCCTCGAGTCCGAAGCTCGTCGGCCGTACGTTCCATGGGCGCCGGCGAGCTTGGGTGAATTGCTATCTTATCGGATAAGAGGAGGCAGCTTTGGGCGCTCCCCGTATCGGCTTAGTATGCTCGAACGATCTGGCTCGAGATGGTTTGAAGGCAGTTCTCGAAGCACGAAATCTGCGGGTCGCACGGTCGGCTCCAAGCACACGCGATCTTACGTCGATCGGGAACGACGCCGACGATGGTAAGCTCGACCTCATTCTGATCGCGACCCCGCCGGACCGCTCCCACTCAGATGAATGGCTTGTAGCCAAACAGCTCTTCGCAGAAGCACGCGTCGTGCTGACGATTGACCGTTATGATATCGGCGCCGTTTCCGAGGCTATTCGAGGCGGCGTCGAAGGCATTCTTTCAGATGACATTTCCTGCGATCAAATGGTGATATCGCTGCATCTCGTTTCTCTTGGCGAACGTATCGTGTCGTCTCACGTAATAGCGGAGCTTCTGAGACATCAACCGCTTGGTCCGTCGGGAGCCGACGCCAGCATGCCGATAGATCTTTCGGGCGAGGAAATCGAAATCTTGCAACATTTGGTAGCCGGCGCGACGAACAAGGTCATAGCTGAGCGGATGTCGCTCTCCGTAACGACAGTGAAGATATGCATCAAAGTCCTCTTCCGCAAACTGAGGGTAACCAACCGGACCCAGGCCGCGATATGGGCCGTTGTTCGCGGGATAAGGCGGCTTGAGATCGTAAATCCCGCGAACCATAGCTAAAGGTCCGCTCCACTCAGGTCCTTTTGCTAAAGTGGGCGATCTTGGCCATGCGGCGACGATCACCGAAACAATGCGTCGGCGTCAACCGACGCATTGACGCATCGGCGGCCAATTGGACGACGGACGGCTGCTCGCTCCTGATCCGACCGAGGCCAGGCTGGGCGACAGCTCCCGGCGCGGCGATGCCGCGATAGGCTCGGCAAACTGCCCCGCGCGAAGCTCGGTTGGGATGGCACCGTCACTCCGGTCAACGCGCCCGTCGTCTGGGCGCAGGTATAGATCACCGCCGCCGATCTCATGCCGCTAGCCCCGGCGAGAACCGATCCTCCGGCTCGAACGCATCGCGCAGGGGACGCCAGCTTCTGCTCAATGGTCTAGCGTCGCCGATCCGACACACGCCAGAGAATCTCGGACCGAACACTCATTAGACCCAGAAAAGCGACCTCCCGTATGAGTGCTCGCTCCTCCGCCCCCCATCTCCCATGGCATCGATGTCCCGCTTAAAGAGCGGGAATCAGCCTGCTGGCCAAGCATCATCAAGGCCGCCCTCAGCCCGCACTCACTGTGGATCGGTGACCGCGCAACTGCGGCCCCTCTGCGTCGGACGCCGCACGGTCCGAACTTGCGATTTCCACCCCGATTGGGAGCGTTCGGAGGACTGTCGGCCTCATCAAGCTGTGCTTCCGGCATCGATGGTCATGACGGTCCCTGTCACTGCTCGGGCGTCCGCGCTGAGAAGATACGCTACAGCAGCTGCCGCATCCTCTGGGGACGCGAGGTCGCGCAATGCGCTGCGTCTTTGTATCGTGGAAAGCTTATCGTCCTCGAGCGAGGCCGTCATATCGGTTCGCATGAAGCCAGGTGCCACCGCGTTGACCGTGACGCCGCGCTTGCCGACCTCGCGCGCAAGAGACCGCGTCAACCCCTCGACGGCCGCTTTGGACGCGCCGTAGGCCGCGAGACCGGCAAAACCGGTGCGGGCAATGATCGAGCTGACGTTCACGATCCGGCCTTCCCCGGCCATCGCCATTGTGCGGGACAGATGCTTCGCGAGCACGATCGGTGCGATTGCGTTAACGCGCATGACATGCTCGATATCTGACAGGTGCATTGTGCCGAGGATGCCGTTCACGCCCGCCGCCGCGTTGTTCACGAGTCCGTAAATCGGGCCGTGTGACCTCAGCACATCGCGCGCGAACGAGGCGATCACCTGCGTATCCTGCAGATCGAGGGGCGCAAAGGATATCTTGCCCTCTAAATCCGCGCTTAGTGCGGAGAGTTCTGGGCTCATCCGTCGGCCGGAGGCAATAACGCGGTATCCGTCTCGCACGAGCCGACGCGTTATCGCGAGGCCAAGACCGCGAGTGGCCCCCGTCACCAAAACCGTCTTCATTTAGCACGGCTCATTTTTTCACCGCTATTAGCCGCAATCTCCCTGACCAACCGAATTATCACGGGACATTTCCAACGGGGCAGCCGCTCAGCACAATAGGCGTGGAGCTTTCGGGTCATCACGGTTCGGTCTCCTACCTCCTCGCGCATCATAATCTCAGCGCTGACCATCTGCCCCGTAATCGGACTGCTAGCGGCGAAAATGCGGGCTAGCGCCACGTCGGGGTGCGCCAGCAAAACAGCCTCGACTTCCTGGGGGTAAACTTTGTCACCGCCCACATTGATCACGCCGTTAGCTCGCCCTTTGAAGTAGCAGCGCTCGCCCACGCGCTCGACTAAGTCGCCTGTGTCGACAAACCCCTCATCATCCGAAAACGCTATGTTGGTACCCACATACGTTCGCCGTCCGCGAGCAGATTGGATGAACAACCGACCATCGCGAATCCTAAGGCACGGTCCGCTGCCTCGTATGTCCAGCATGGCCGCTGGGAATCCGGGAAGCCCGTCATTCACAGCGAAGGAAGCGCCCGCCTCTGTTGACGCATAAACGTGAGTCACCCGCGCGCTTGGATAACGAGCGGCTATTGTCGCAAGGACCGGGGCATCGGCGATCTCCCCTCCCAACGTGGCCTGGTGAAGCTGCAATGTAGCGGCTTCCGGTGTCATGAGCATTTTTCGCCAGAGCGTGGGCGTCGCTGAAATCGCGTTCCCGCCATTGGTGGCAATGAAGGCGACTTTGTCCTTCAATGGCCAGCGCGAGTGCGGCAAGATCAGGACGCCTTTTGCCATAGCCTGCAAGAACACTTGAACGCCCGCGAAACGCGCCATTTCATACATTTGTCCCCAGCGCCAAGCGTGCTCTGCTCGTAGCGGACGTGAAAGGGAGATGATGTCGTGCTCAACCAGCTTCGGTGCGCCCGTTGTGCCCGACGTTGCGAAGGTCCAGATGGTGAGTCGGTCAGGCTCGCCAAGCGCGAAACGCGCTGACCGAACCGGTTCAACCTCGCCGCGCCAGCGGATTGCCGGGGCAAAATCGTCGAGATCTTCACGATCTGTGACAAGGATTCGAGCGCCGGAACGTTCGAGCAGTTCCTCGATCGTTACGCGATCAAGATCATTCGCAAGAAGTATCAGGCGGTCGACCCTGCCATCGAGCGCTACCAGCGCAACCACCATTCTCATGGGGTCCCGGCAACAGATCGCGACGACGCCGACGTGTACCGCCAACTCTAAGGCAGCACAGGAGCCAGCCTTGATCAGGTCCATCAGCGACCAACCGCAGTCCGGCGACAGGATCGCCGGCTCGCAGGGGTCGCGGGATCCGCCAATCAGCGCTTCAAGGTTGATTGGCTTCATAGAAGGCCACGAACTCGCCAAAGCGAACCGGGTAAAAGGGTTGATCCGAAAGCGAGAACGGATCCCATCCAAGATCTTCTTCCAAGCGTGCCACCAGAATGGCAAAGCCAAGGGAATCGAGGCCGCTCTCAAGGAGGGCGAGGTCGTCGCTCAGCGGCTCGACGACCTCCGCACCGCAGGATAACGCGACCTCCAACAGCGCGGCTGCGATTAAGACCCGCAGCTGCGATTCGCTATAGCGGCCCTGCACGGCAACATTCGTCATCCTTCTAGGTCCGTCGAGATACGCGCGGCTCCCCCACCGCCAGACCGAAGCATCATGCGTGCAGGCGGCGCGAGCACGGTCGTTCCTGCGGGCACATCCGTAAGAACAACGGCATTGGGTCCAATGTTCACATTGCTTCCGATCCGAACGTTGCCAATTACGACGGCGCCGGCTCCGATGTCGACGTGATCACCGACAACTGGCCCAACACCTGCGGCGAAATTGTCCCGGCCAAGGCCAGCCTCGCCAAAGGTAACTCCCTGGCGGATCAGGCAATCGTCACCAAATGTTGCGAACCGATGGATCACGATACCGTTCTGATGGCCTATTAGCAGCCTCCGACCGATCTGAGCTGTGCTATAGATCTCGATTCCATAGGTATTTCTCACATGGCGAAAAAAAATCCCGTGCAGCAGCAACAGTGGCACCCTCCAGCCGGCGAACCTTATCATCCGCGCCCATGCGCCAAAGCGATACACGGCAACGGCTTTAAACCCCGGACAGAGCAGATCGAGGCCGTGGCGACGCAGGTCTTCGCCTAAGAGGCGCACAATCCCAAATTCTCGAATCGTGGGGTTCTCGACGCGTGCCCACGCTGACGCAAGGCGAGCTGCGTATCCTCGCCATCGACCTCCAGCCGATTTAGAAACGACAAGCGGGATCATCATCGCAATCTGCCTGCCCATTCGCATATTCTCTCTAGTTTGCTCATGATCGATCCAGCTTACTACGCTTTCACCAAATTTCATGGCCTGAGATCCACGCCGGTTTGCCAGCACCTATTCAGCACGCGTGCTTAGGTTGCATCTAGGACCCCTAGCATTTCCTATCTGTTTCGATTCCAGCCTAGCTTGCAATATTAATTGCTAGTGTGCCCTGGCGCAGAAGGAGTAGATCTTCAACATCACCAGGCTCTTCGTCTGCCGGCAGCCGCAATGCTCGATCTGATAAGAGCGACGAACTGGAGCGCTCGCGCTTCGGGACCGGTCGGGCGCCCGGAAACATGCCAAAGAGACAGCGTCGCAAGACCATAGGCTAGCGCACCCACGAGCATCGCGCCCAGCAACTCTATTGCTAACTGAAGTGGTAGCGAGCCATGAGTCGTCGTCGCCCAGAGCTGGCGGATCGCCAGCCCCATCACGATACTGCTGATAATCGGTCGCCAACACGAAAGAATTTGGGAAGAAATGCTCAGTCCCAGCATCACTCGCACGAGCGCCAAAGCGTAGATTGTCATGGCCAAGGTCGCGGCTGCACGCGCAGCGAGCACTCCCTCGATGCCGGCGGCCGCTGCCGCAATGCATGTTAGCGGGAGGCGCACGACGAACTCGGCGAAACTCAGGCGGAAGCCTAGGTCGGTTCGGTCGACCGCCATAGCGAGCGGGCCGACCGTCGCCACAAACAACGCAGGCACCGTTGCCAGCGCCAGCCACTGCAGCACGTTTGCTGCCATGTCCCACTTCGGCCCCAGCGTCAGCGCGGCGATAGGATGGGCGAGGACACTCATTCCCACCATCACCGGAAGACAGAGGGTGACGAGGGTCGCGCTCCCCAGTCGATAGGCTGCAGCAAGTCGATGTGGATCGGTCTGCAAAAGGGCAAACCCAGCTATAATGGGCCTCGCGATTTGATTGATGACCACCTGGAAAGGCAAGAAGGCAAGCGTACTGGCGATCGTGAACAGCCCCAGCTCACCTGGTACGACGAAGCGACCCAGGGCCAGCTGATCCACCTGCCAGCTAACAGCGTTTAGCATTTGCCCTGCGCTCGCCCAGCTGAGGAAATTTCGAAAGACCGGCCATTGCTGCAGCGTAAATCGCGGCCGCCACGGCGCCATCAGATACGCGACAACGTTCATCGTTACCGGGCCGATGATCGTTCCAGCAGCGATCGCCCAATAGCTGTGCGTCGTCCGTGCGATGCCGACCGATACCAGTAACGCCGCAAGCTTGGCGAAAACTTCGACCAGCATCTCCCGGCGGAAGTCGAGGTTACGGGCAAATATTGCGAACCGCGGATTGCACACTCCGCGAAACGCCGGAGCAAGCGAGAGCGCGCACAGCAGCCCGATCAGCCGCGGGTCACGGTAGACGATCGCAAACGGCCAAGCTGAAAGGCACAGAAGCGTTGCGATGCCCATGCCACGGATGGCGCTCACGGTGAATGCGGTATCGAGACAGCCTTGGTTGATTATCGGTAGCCGGACAACCGCTTGCGCAATCGGCAGGTCGGAGATTGCCTCGCAGATCAGGACGAGCGTCATGGCGATCGCCACCAGCCCAAAATCAGCGGGCGTCAGCAACCGGGCAAGAAACGCGAGCGCCACGAGATCGATGCCCCGGGTGATCAGGCGTGTGATCACCAACAATCCCGCACCGCTGGCCGTCCGCCGCGCGAGTTGCTCGCGAATTTGCTCGCTCAAGCCTATCCCCCTGTCGATTGCGCTCTAAGCCGATTGGGATTGGGCGCTACAGCGCAACGGGGGTATCTCTAATGGGGTTAGAACGCTGGGAGTGTGTGGCGAGACAGGAACATTTGCTCACTGACAGACGGTCCGATCGCCGTGCGCCAGCGCAACTTCCAAAGACAGTAGCCAGGAAAATCAAATATCGCGGCCAAATAATCGGCTAGCCCAAGAGAGTGGCCTACCGCCGCGAGCTCGGTTCGCAGCTCTTCATGGGCGAGGGAGAATCCCCGAAGCCGCCACTTGAGCGCTGTGCGGGCAAGATTTCGCTGCGCAAAGCGACGTGCTCTCGCATAGCGGTCGACGCTCCAGCAGCGCTCCCCAAAAACAAGTATCATTTTGAAATAGGTCAACAACATCATGTTGACCTGTCTCGCATAAAGCGGCCTACGATCGTCAGCCGCTAGGCTGTTGGACGCCGCGCGCGTGTGGCGGCGGCTATAAACCAACGGCTCATGAATATATCCGAAGTCTCCGCGAAGCGCAGCCCGAACCACGGCATACGGATCGGCGCCATATTCGTGCGTGCCAAAAAAGGGCTGATCAAAGTCAATAGAATGGAGGCGGACAAAGAGATGTTGGAATGGGAGCCAGGCAATGCTCCTGTCGAGTATGGCGCGACTGGCGGCCACCCCGTCGACGACGGTCCGGTGGAGCGGAATGTTTGCCCGTCGAAGAAGATCGCAGTGCACATCTTGGCAGGACACCGTCTGGACCGAAGGATGCGCTTCTGAGAGCTCGACAAAGCGACGCATACAATCTGGCGCCATCAGATCGTCGGCACATAACAGTTTTGCGTAGCGCGCGCGGCGCGGTATAAACGAAAATGCTCGATCCCAATTGTCTGTCAGTGGCAGTACCGTATTATTCCGGTACACGATGACCGGGACTGTAGCGTTGCGATACCTGTCAAGTATTTCAGGTGTTCGATCGGTGCTCGCATTATCAAGGACGATGTGCAGCAGGTTGTCATAAGTTTGCGCCTGAACGCATTCCATGGCTGCCGCAAGAAACGCGTCACCATTGTAAACAGGCGTTACAATCACTGCCAACGGCGAGCGTGAATCCGCTGTCATGCGGCCCGCGCCTTCACAATCCGCCGTGCCGCCTGTTCACCACTCAGCAGAGCTGCGTCAGTCCAGATATAGCCCCATTGGCCAAAGCGGCCACATGAAGCAATTCCAACATCTGCAACGAACGCCTGCACGGTCTCTAGGGCGGGCTTTCGCTCATGATCAAAAATGACATTGGCATAAGGCAACCAAGTTGCACTCCGGTGAATGATTTCGCTCCGGTCTGCCACAATTCCACAGCGGATAAGAGCATCGATAGCTGGATCGATCTGCTCTTCGGGGGCACCGCGAAACGGCCGATATTTTTCGCTGAAGTATATTTCCGCCTGCAAAGCACCGCAGCCGGGCGGCGTCGAATAAGGCGAAAGAGCGTTGCGATAGCTCACGCGAGCGAACGGAATATCTTCGTCGTAGAAGTACGACCATTGAGCCCTGCTATTTATCGGACGATTCAGGCCGATGTTGACGACGACGCACTGCGAGCAAGCGAGCCGGTTTGCAGCATCGAGCACGTCGGCGGGGGCGCCACGGACGAGCTTCGCCAGTATTGGCAGCGGCAAGGACGAAATAAGGGAGCCATATTCCGTCGACGATCCATCAGCAAAGCTGATTTGACGGCGCAGCGGATCGATAGACGTTACCCGATGGCTGCAATAGACATCCGCCTTCGAAATCATGCTTCGCATAAACGCCTCGAAGCCGCCATGCGAAGGATAACGAAATTCATCAACGTAGAACACGTCTAGGGGTTCATGTTCTAGTGCGCCGTGCAACACCTCACCGAGCTCCGGGCGATAAAGACGGGGACCCAGCCAGTCGGTCGTCATGTTGCTGGCATCCGTCGTATGGTATTTGCGCGTATAAACCATGGGAAACGTCTCAGCGAAGGTCGGCCCGTAGGTTGCGATCAGCCAATCGTGATAGTTGTCGACCGGCTGTGGCTCTTTCGCTTGCGCCCTGACGAAGTCACTGATGCAGTCAACGACAAGGTCGACCGGTAGGCCATGAAGATTGACCTGCGCCGGATGCTTTATCCAGTGCCCACGCCAATAGTTGTTGCAATAGACGCGTCCGATATTCACGTCTCCGCCGACCGACTGGCTAAATATGTCCTTCACGCGCTCGCTTTTGCTAAACGAAATGTGGACTCCTTCGTCGAATATGAAGCCGTCGCCATGATCAAAGCTCGACGTGAGGCCCCCGGGGCGCGCACGCTGTTCAAACATGCGCGGCTTGATGCCCATCTCAAACAGCTGATTGGCAGCACCGAAGCCTGCCATGCCACCGCCGAGGATCACGATATTGCCGTCGCTCATTGCACCGCGAGCCTTGCGTCCATTGTTTCCAGCTGGGCGCGCGAGCGCCAGCGTAGATCGTCGCCGATCCGCCCGGTGTCGAGATGCTCTTCAAGATTGCGCAGCCTGACTGTGGTTGCCCGCAGCACAGGCTCTGGCAGGCGCGAGGCAATCAGGTCGGTCAGCAGCGCAGCTATCGAAACGCTTAGATCCACTCGGGGCTGGTGATTGGGCGCGAGCGCGCGAAACAGCCCAAAATCGACCTGATAAGATCGCTTGTCCGGTGGAGCGTCGCTGTTGATCGAGATTGTGGTGTGCGTCACGATATCGGCGACCGCGCGAGCGAGCGTCGCGACCTGCCGATTAGAAGAGTCGCTCCCTGTGTTAACCGCTAGAAAGCGCCCACCCCGCTCCGGCCGGCGCAGGACTGCCCATTCAACGGCGCGCGCCATGTCGGCAACGTCGATGAGCGGCCGCCATGGCGTCCCATCGCTCAGGACTTTGATCTCGCCGTTGAGCAGCGCCGACGCCACGAAATCGTTCAAAACAAGATCGAGGCGCAAGCGGGGCGACGCGCCGCAGGCGGTGGCAAAGCGCAGGCAGGTGATCGTCATCCCGGCTGCATTATCGAGACGAGCGAGTGCCCGCTCGGTCCCAACTTTCGAACGCGCATAAGCGGTCAACGGATTAAGATCATCCTCTTCGCGCCGCGGCTCGCCTTCGGCGAATCCGTAAATGCTGCAACTAGAAGCGAATACGAAGCTGCCAACCCCCGCGTCCGCGGCCAGCTGCGCCAGCCGCACACTTGCAGACTGGTTTATTTCGATGGTCTCGTCCTCAAACCGCTGCCCCATTGGGTCGTTTGATATGGCGGCGAGGTGCACGATCGCGTCCACGCCCGACAGAAGCCGCGCCGGCAGATCGCGGATATCTCCGAACTCCTGCCTCGCAAGCACATGCTCGGGCAGTGGTCGGGCGTTGATGAGGTTGGCCGCATAGAAGCCAGTATCGTAGCCGATCAGTTCGGCATCTGGCATCGTCTCGTGAAGATGGGCGACGACGACTGGACCGACATAGCCCATATTTCCGGTGATCAAAATGCGCATTGGTCAGGTCCTTGTCAAAGGGTCGATCAACGGCCAAAATGGACGTCGACAACCTGAGGCTTAGGAATTGCCACCAGAAACTTGCCGCCTGCCTTGGCGAATGCGCATTGTTGAGAGATAATCTCATCAGCGAAGTTCCAGGGCAAAATAAGCAGATGTGTGGTCGGTGAATGCTCAAACTCAGCGACGTTGCGGATTGGCAACATTAACCCTGGCATATATTTGCCGACTTTATGAATGTTCCGGTCGACAACATACTTTATAATTCCGCTCGGAAGATCTACGAAGTTGAGCAGCGTCGCCCCTTTCGCGGCGGCACCATATGCCGCAATCGTTCCTCCTCCTTCCACAATATCCGTCAACATCGAGCGCAGATCATCACGGATGGCGTTAACGCGGTCGGCGAAGTCAATATATGGCTCGAGGCTGTTCAGGCGAAGTGTCTTCTCTAGGTTCATGAGCGTTATCAGCTGCATCGACTGACCGGGCTGATGGCTAACGCGGATTCTTAGCGAACCTCCATGAATCTCTAGCGGCGTTGCATCATTCAAATGCAGGCCATGACGTGCGAACAACGGCTCAAGAGCCTGCAATGAATAGTAGAATATGTGCTCGTGATAGATTGTGTCAAATGCATTTCTCTTTAGCAACTCGACGATGTAGGGAAACTCAAACTCTGCGATGCCATCATCTGCAAGTAAAATCGAGAAACCGCTTACAAAGTCATTGATGCTTGAGACATGAGCAAGCACATTGTTTGCGATCATCACCGAGGCGCGTGTGCCATCGGCGGTCAATTGTTCAGCCAACGCAGCGTCGAAGAAGGCGTTTAGCGTTGGAATGCCGCGCGCCGCGGACGCGTCCGCTGGGCCTTTTGCGGGGTCTATTCCTAATATGGGGATGTCCGCATCCCGGAAGGCTTGGAGTAAATAGCCGTCGTTGCTGGCGACCTCCACGATAAGATCGTCGGGACCGAGCTTACGTTCCGCAATCAGGGCTTCGACATGGGCGCGACTATGCTCAAGCAGTGCGGGAATGAATGAGGAGAAGTATGGATAATCGTTGCCGAAGAGGGACGTCGGGGGGATCGTCTCGCTGACCTGGCACAGACTGCACGAGCGGCAGACCATCAGCTCCAGCGGGAAGCGCGCCTCCCTGCTATCAACGTCATCGACCTCGACCAGCGCGTTGGCGATGGGTTGCATTCCCAAATCAAGTACACGCTCGAGGTCGTCGCTCGCGCAGGAGCGGCAGGACGCGAGGCGTTCGGATAAAGGCTGTGGGCGGGGCGGTGCGAAAATGTCGGTCGTCGCCATGGCTAATCTACCTCTCTAATGAGCCCGTGCTGCTCGGCGATGACCGCGGCAGCATCGAGCCGGGCGAAGGGAATTTTGGCGCGTTCCGCCATATCGAGCAGGCTGTGATTGCCGTCTGCGAGGTTGAGCACCCAGAGCAGATCCATCTGCGTGGCTCCGCCCGCATCCGCTTGTCCAGCTAACGCGCGATACAGGCCGCGGCGGCCGAGTTGCGGCTCGCCACGCCCGTCCTGGCGAAGGAGTTTGCGATTTGCGTCCAAGAGGTCGACGAGCCGCGTCACGACTTGATATGACTCCGTCAGGGCCCTTGCAGTGACAAACGCGCAGTCATCCAGCGAGGTATGATATTCGCGGAAGTTGCCGTGTACGGCGCGCATCAGGCAGCCGAACGGAAGATCGAAGCCAGGCGAGCAGAACTGCCGCTCGTCGTAACCATAGGGCTCGAATGACCGGATCTCGAACTCATGCTCGCCATTGTTCAGAACATGCGCAACGGCCCTGTCGATTGGGGCGTTGCTGCGGCTCTGCTTGTAATGGAACGGTCCAGTGTCGCCGATGCAGGTCAGCACCAAGCCATGCTTGATCCTATCGAGCTTGAATTCGTTGTGAGCAAGCCATGTGATCGCGCCGACTGTTCCCGGCAGGAAGAGGATACGCAGCCCGAGGCGGCCCGGGCCGCTGAGATTACGACGAGCGGCGAGCGCCGTGGCGACGGCGATGCCCGACAGATTGTCGTTGGCCAGACTGGGATGGCAGACATGGGCTGTTACAACGATTTCATCCTCGGAGTTGCCAGGAAAGAAGGCCTCTCCGTAACTCATCGAGCCCGACACCAAGTCACTGTCAATGTAGACCCGGTAGATCTCGTCGGTCATCGACGACCAATGCGAGTGCGACAGACAGAACCCCCAGCTTTGTGCATAATAGCCGGTGCGGTACGGAATTGCGTCCGGCAAGTCCGGAAGCGTGTGGACATGTCGCGCAAGTTCTGCACGAGACACAAGCCGATTAACCGGTTGGCTATAGCCGACCACGTGAAGATTGTTATCCGCCCAATCAACGATCTTATCGCCGGACAATGTCCGGATCGTGGCTTTGCGAATGGTCCACTCGAGTGGCACTTCCCAATCGAGAACCGGCGTTCCACTAGGAACTTCGTGGATCTCTAGTGGGATATCGCGCGCGATTTGCCGAAGTGTCTCGCGGACGCCATCTCCGGTAAGGCTGCGCGGAAGAGGATAAAGGCGGCGCACCATTTCGTGCAGATCGATCAACGGCCTTGTGATCAGGCCGCGTGCAGAAAGTTCAGAACTTCCACCCTTCATTGATCGTTCGATCCAAAGCCCGACACACGGCCTGCAAGCGGCGCCCATTTCAGATCTGAGGCGGAGATGCTCGAGATCGGCTCAGGCCATCGAACGGCAACCGCTGGATCGTCGTAGCGGAAGCCATCATACGCTGAAGGCACGTAGCGCTCGCCCATGAGATATTCGACGATCACATGATCTGTCAGCGTCTGAAAACCATGCGCGAAGCCAGGTGGCACGTAGAGCATCACCCAGCTTTCGCACGAAAGTTCACGAACCTGCGGCTGGCCAAATTGCTCAGACCCAGGGCGCAGGTCGACGATCACGTCCCAAATGCGGCCCATACTACAACGAACGATCTTGGCATCCGGCCATGGGTCGCGCTGGAAATGCATTCCGCGGATTACGCCGCGCCGGCGTGTGAACGACACATTCCCCTGCACCGGCGTGAAATCGATGCCGGCGGCTGAAAAAATGTCGGCGGACCAGCTGCGGGCGAAGGCGCCGCGACCATCCCGGTGTACGCGCGGCGAGATGAGCCTGGCGTCGGTATTCCCGATCGCATGGATCGTCATCTCTGAAGAAGGCGGCGCGTCGCCCGTCCCAGCGAGCGCGCTCACCATGTCTGCCAGGGCGCCTTGCCCGAATTCCAGAGCTCATTGAGCACATGCTTGTCGCGCAGCGTATCCATCGGATGCCAAAAGCCCTGATGGCGGTATGCGACGAGCTCTCCTGCTTCGGTCAGCGCCCCCATCGGACCATGCTCCCAGACGCAGTCGTCGCCGGTGACGAGGTCGAGCGCGCGCGGATCCAGCACAAAGAAGCCACCGCTAATCCAGGTGCCGTCACCGTCAGGCTTCTCTTTGAACGCCCGAACGTGAGGATCCTGCTCTGCAAGATACATCGCTCCGAAACGGCCAGTCGGCTGGACGGCCGTGACCGTAGCGAGCTTACCGTGGGATCGATGAAAATCGACAAGTGCCGAAATATCGATGTTTCCCACCCCGTCGCCGTACGTCATGAGGAACGGCTCGTCGTCAAGGAGGTCCGCGGCGCGTCTCAAACGTCCGCCGGTCATTGTATCAAGTCCCGTGTCGAGCAACGTCACCCGCCAGTCTTCGCCATGTCGATCGCGATATTCGACAGACGACTCTGCGAGGTCATAGGTGACATTGAGAGCTCGAAGTCCATACTCAGCGAAGTATCTCTTTATCAGTAATCCTTTGTAGCCACAGCAAACGATGAACTCCCTGATACCGTGACCACGTATGATCTTCATGATGTGCCAAAGTATCGGCTCGCTACCAATCTCCACGAGTGGTTTCGGCATAACGGAGGTCTCCTCCGATAGCCTAGTGCCGAGTCCCCCGGCTAGGATCATAGCCTTCAAGTCTTTTCCCCGTTTGCTTTTGGCACATGATTCTGTCCCATTGCACGGTAGAAGCTTGAATTAGAGATGATCTCTCAGCAATAGTTCAAACTGGATACCTCTAAAGATTGATGCTGGATTGAGCGAGGCATTAAGCGCGGCCCTGAACTATCTCCAGCCGCGCGCAAACGAGATCTGCGAGCGCAAGAGAAGCCGTCAGACCCGGCGATTCGATGCCAAAAAGGCTGACAAGACCTTCGAGGCCATGCACTTCAGGTCCTTGAACCACAAAATCGGCATCAGCCTCGCCCGGTCCGCATAGTTTTGGCCGGATGCCCGCAAAGTCCGGCCTTAACCGCGTGGTATCCAGCCCCGGCCAGAGCGCGGTGGCTGCGGCCGCAAATTGGGCATGCCGGGCGGTGTCGACCCGGTAGTCGATGTCATTTATCCATTCGATGTCGGGCCCAAAGCGCGCCCCTCCGGCAAGGTCGAGGGTCAGATGAGTCCCAAGGCCGCCAAGAACGGGAACGGGATATATGAGATGGTTAAACGGAACGCGGCCGGAATAAGCAAAATAATGACCCCGTGCCATGTGGAGAGTGGGGATATGGCTGGGATTCAAGGAGTCGATTAGCACCGCGAGGCGCTGCGCGCCGAGACCGGCTGCATTGACGAAGATCGGCGCGGCAACCACCGGACTGCGCGCTCCCGCCAGCCAAACCTGCCAAAGACCTCGGCGTCGTTCAACGGCAGCAATATCGACGTCGCATGCCAGGGTGGCCCCGGCCGCTTCAGCGGATCCGAGCAAAGTTTGCATATATACGTGCGTATCAATAATCCCTGTGAGAGGGGAAAAGAGGGCCGCCTCGCACGATAGCGCCGGCTCCAGTTCGCTCACTTTACCCGCGTCCATCTCGACCAGACTGACGCCCGCTTGTGCAGCCCGATATGCGATCTCTGAAAGCTTACTCAGCTCGCGCGCGTCGCGCGCCACGATGAGTTTGCCGATCCGGCGATGGGGAACATGGTGTTCTTCGCAGAAGTGATAGAGCTGGTCGCGGCCAAGAACGCATAGAGCGGCCTTGAGCGATCCCGGTGCGTAGTAAATTCCAGCGTGAATCACCTCGCTGTTGCGGGAGCTGGTGCCCGTCCCGAATTGCCTCTCGCGCTCTAAGAGCAACACTTCACGGCCAGAGCGAGCCAAAGCGCGCGCGACAGCGAGCCCGACCGCGCCAGCGCCACAAACGATGGCATCGACCTCATCCACCAGTGACACGTACCGAGAGGTCGCGAACGGATCGGGTCATGCGGGCCGGACGCCCGTTAGCCCGCATGATCGATGTGCGAATTTCGGGTAAAATACGCTGCGCCGACTTTCTGTCCGAGCATTCGTAGATGAAATTGGCCTTTCAGAACGTGTTTGATGATCGTTTCTCCCGGCCACCCCATGAAACGGGTAAGCCGAACCGGCTCGCGTGTCTCTTCGGCTTCGTAGTAATAGGTGGTCAGGTTGATGCGATCAGCATCGCCATGAATTGGCTCGACTGAATGCCAAGCTGTATCGCTGACCTCCAAGAGAACGAGCCGGTTCGGTCTGAAGGATATAGCCTGCAATTGCCGCACCGGGTCGCACGACCAGATTCTAAGCTCACCACCGTTCCGATCTTCCCAAACCGGGGAGAGGTAATAGAGCGCGACAAGCCGGCGGCGGCGCCGCCGGTTGCGATTATGTGAATTGTCGAGATGAGGACGCATAAAGTCGCCAGGGCTCATCACCGTAACACCGCCATTGTAGAGATTGGCGTCCGGAACCAACCTACCTACGTCGATCATCCCGCTTAGGGCGTCAGCCAATTCTGGCGAAGCAAAAGCCTTCACGCAGTTTTGAAGCGTAGATGGCATCACCACGGTCTGCGCCATGCAATATTTCCGCTCGCCCAGCGACTGCCGACGCAGCATGAGATCCTTCGTGGGAACAGCGCTGAAGATCGCTTCACGCACCGCTGTCGGAAGGAGATCGTCGACGATCGCGGTCCCGCAACCCTGTTCCCGCGAGCGTCGAAAGTCAGCGGAGACGCGTTCGCGTTCCGAGCCAAGCCTCAAAAGGATGAGCGTCTCCAGCATGTCGGGCTCGAACGCAGTTTCGCGCTCGGACGATGCCGATATCACACCGTCGACAGCCGCTCCGGGGTCAGCCGAGGGCGGACATCCAGCCGATCCTACCGAGCTGCGCTCGATCACCATGAGTGGCTCCAATACGTTACGACGGTCGATCCAGGGAACAGCGCGCGCGCTACATCCGCTGGCAATAGCTGACGGCGGTCGAGAAGCTGACTGCGGAGCAATTTATGGATCGGGTTGGTCCAGTCCAAGGGGTACCAGGACTTGGGCTTTAACACCCTAATGGAGCCTTGGCTGAGGATACCGCGCTGTTCAGAGGTCAGCAATGCTCTGATCGCGCCGACCGCGGCCCACGCGCTGGCCCGGTCAAGCCGGACGAAGTCGTCTAATGCATTTTTGAGAAGCACGGGTCCGGTCATCGCTTCCGGCCCCCCCTTGACGTCTCGCGACATGTCGGCGCTAGCCAGACGCGCAAGCAGCACAACATAGAGCCAGAATATTTCGCCGGGCCTGGACGCCATGACCGCATTGGGTACCGAGTGCGGGAACGCGCGGTCGGCACCCATCCTGCAAAGCACGACGTCTCCCAGCGCTGTGGTTTCGTCCACCGATCTCAGACACTCTGTATCCAGATCCGCATAAATCCCACCGTAGCGGAAAAGGAAGAAGTATCTCACAACATCGGCGCGATATATTTCCGATGGATACGAATTATACGTATTTAGAAACCACGGAAACTCTTCCGCGATAAAACGACGATTGTCATCGTCGTCCCACAGTATCACTACATGTTCGGGATTTTTAGCCCGGAACGTGCCGTGCCAGTACCGGTAGTTATCTGGAATCTCTGACCTGCTTTTCCAGGTTTGGAAGATTATCTTTGGGCATGACGCGGCCCGCGTCGTCGGTGCTGCGATTTTTGGATTGATGACCTCGCCGCGCTCCAAATTTTTCAACGAGCTGGGCAGAATGGGCAGCCGGCCCGCTCGGTTCCGGAAGACAAACGTCGCCAGCCGGGGCGTGGCTTCATCGACCACAGCGTTGAGCAGCCTGCGCAGCCGCATTCCAAGTGGGTCCCGGGGGAGCTCGCCCATCGATCAGCCCCGTCTGATTGCGCACAACAGCGCGACTGGCCCGGTAGGCAGTCCGCGCTTCCTCGTCAGATGATTATGCGCCCGCCAAGTTCGGTTGCGGGATCTTGGCCTGTGAATCGTGCCCATCAAGGATCTAAATCCTCACAATATTTACAATATTTAAGAGCGAGCCATAATTTAATAGCAAGTCATAGCGTCAGCCGTGGATATGGCAAAGTAACCTCAGTGCGTAGTCCCATTGGCCTTAGGTTACCCCTTATGGGCGATAGACGATGCGGGGGTCTTAACCGACGATCTGACTGATTCATCGATCCATATCTGGACTCGGAGAACTTTATCACGATGATGAAGGGGGCGGATACTAGGTGCAGCACGCGGCAACGGCTAGGCGGATGCTGCGGCTTATTGGCTTTGCGGTGGTCACGCTCACCGCTCGGCCGATGAACGCGCTGGCGCAGCCCGCTTCAAGCGTGGCCGGCAACGAAATCTTGACCCGATCACGGCCGGGATTAGACCCTATCGGGATCCGTCTCGGCGGCTTCACACTTTATCCAACCATGCAAGGCGTCTCGGGCTACGACAGCAATATTTATGATGTCGATCGCAACATTCGTCGGAGCTCGGTCTTTACTTTGCGGCCGTCACTCCAGCTGCGTAGCGACTGGCACCGTCATCAACTCAAGCTCAACGCGGACGCCTTCTTTGAACGATATCCGAACGCGCGAGCCGAAAATAATGATCAGTATAACAGCGCTCTATCCGGACGGCTAGATCTGACCGGTAGCCTGCTGATCGATGGCGAAGCACATGCAAATCGCTCGATCGAGCGGCGGGGCACGGCCGGCGACATCGTCACCCGCGGCGAGCCTATCCGGTTTGCACAGGTTGGCGGCGGGGCGACGATCCGTCGCGCCACAGGCGGTTTGCTAGCGCAGATTGGCGGGAGCATTGACCACCTGTCCTATCAGGATGCGCGCGTCGGATCGCAGCGCATCGACCAATCTTACCGCGATCATGAGGAATCCGGCGTAACGGCTCGGCTCGGCTATCTGGTGGGCCCTGGCATAATCGTTTTCGTTCAGGGTGCGCACCAGCGCGAGCACTACGATAGAGTGACGTCCGCCGCCTTGCTGAGCTCGAGCCAGAATACCCTTCTCGGCGGCCTCCAGTTCGCGATTACTCGCCTCATTTCGGGCGAGATCGGCGCGGGCTATCTGCACCGACGCTTCGATAACAGTCCCTCCGCTACGGCGTTTGCCTATGATGGGGCGCTCACCTGGAACGTCACGACATTGGTGACGATATCCGCGCGTGGCCGGCGGACGATCAACGAGAGCCCAACTCTTTCTGCGGCCGGCATCCTGACGGACGAGGTCGAGGGCAAAGTTGATTACGAACCCATGCGGAGGCTTCTGCTCAACGCTGGCCTGACCAGGACCCGAGAACGGTACCGCGGGATTGATCGGCGCGATCGTCGCACCGTTGCCAACATGGGATTCCGGTTGCTGGTCAATCGTTTCGTGGAGCTGGGCCTCCACTATGATCGGCGTAAGCAAAGCGGCGCAGGCTTAGCGGGTCGCAGCTATCGCGGCAGCGAGGCCCGTTTCACGATCACGGTGCAAAAGTGACGCGCGCGGCGTGCCTCCGCGAAAGCGCCGCGCCGTGAATCAGCCGCAGATCATCGTACGTGCCGAAAGCGCTGGGCTGCCAGCGCCGCTTGTGACCCCAAACACTGAGATGCGGGCCGACACACTCGATCTACGAGCGCTTGCCACCACGCTACGGCGCCGGCTGCCGCTGTTTTTCCTCGTGTTCGCTGCCGTGCTGAGCGGCGCGGCTTTCGTCACGATGCGCCAGCCGAACCTCTATACAGCGACAGCCGAGATTGTGCTCAACATGCGGCAGGAGCAAATTACGCCGATCGAGAAGGTGGCGGAAACCACACTGACCCCTGCGGATCGCGCCGATACCGAGGTTGAAGTGCTGAAATCGCGCAACCTTGCGGATCGCGTCGCTCAGGCTCTCAACTTGGATCGCGATCCGAGCTTCAATCCAGGCGTAGGTGTGGCCCCCAAAGAGCAGGGCTGGCTCGACCGACTGATCCGAGGCGAGCGGAGGCCAACTCCACCGCCGAGTCCCGCCGAGCTCGGGCGCGAAACCATAGATCGCCTGAAGAATGCATTGTCCGTCACCAGACTTGGCCAGACGTTTGCCATGGAGATCTCGATCACGACCGTTTCGCCGACCAACTCGGCTCGGATCGCAAACGAATATGTCCGGCAGTATACGCAAGGTCAGCTTCGCGACAAGATAGACTTGGGGAGTGTCGCTACGCGGTTTCTCGAGCGAAGGCTCGAGGAATTGCGCATTCAAGCACAGTCCGACACCGCTCGCGTTCAGCAATATCGTATTGCCAATAACTTGCTCAGCACGTCAGGAGCATCTTTGACCGAGCAAGAAATTGCGACATACAATCAGGCCGTGTCGGCTGCTCGCGCGCAGACATCCGAGGATCTTGCTCGTCTCAATACTGCGCGTGAGCAGCTTTTCAAAGGCTCGAATGGCGAGGATGTCGGCGAAGCGTTAGGGTCCGCCGTGGTGTCAGGGCTGCGAGCAAGGCAGGCTGAGGTCAGTGGCAGGCTGGCGACCTTGCGAAATCGCTACGGCGCGCTCCACCCCGACGTCCGGCGCACGGCCAGTGAACTAGACGACATCAATCAGCAAATTCACGCGGAGATCGGCCGGGTGATCTCCAACCTGGACGCACGCACTCGGGTCTCCAGTCAACGTTTGCATTCAATCTCCGAGAGTCTGGGAAAGGCGCGCAACACGCTCGCGCAGAACAATGCGGCGATGACGGGGCTCGATGACCTCCAACGGCGCGCTCAGTCTTCCCAATCGCTCTACGAGAGCTATCTGAACAGGTATAAGGAAGCTGTCGCGGAAGGTGGCACGGAGCGGCCGGACGCGAGTGTGGTATCGCGAGCGTCCGTTCCGCTCGCGCCGACGAGCCCTCGTCCAAAGCTGAATATGCTTTTAGGAGGTGTGCTGGGCATCGGCGCGGGTCTAGCCGCGGCATTCCTCGCAGAAATGACCTTCTCCGGATTTACGACGGGTCGCGAGGTCGAGCAGAAACTTGGCCTTGCCTATCTCGGTGCGATCCCGATGCTGTCTGGCCCCCGCTCGAAGGTCCGGGGCACAGGCGAAACCGTTGTCGCCGCGCCGCGCTCGAGCTTCGCCGAGTCCTTTCGCAGCCTGCTAACATCGCTTCGACAGATTTGCGCGGGAACGCCACGCGTCCTGCTCGTAACCTCCGCACTGCCGCAGGAAGGGAAGACGACAATATCGATCTGCCTGGCTCGCACCATCGCCCGCCAGGGCGAACGCGTGCTGCTGATCGATGCCGATTACAGCCAAGCTCAAGCTAGTGATAGGCTGGTGTCCGCTGATGCAGAATTTGGGCTCCTCAATGTCCTGAACGGTGACGTCGAACTCGACGACGCGCTGGTGCAGGATAGTGTTACCGAGCTCGACATTCTGCCGATGCGCGCTCGACCGTTCGATGCAGCTGACTTGCTGACTGGGCCAGCGATGGGCTCGCTCATTGATAGTCTTCGCGACCGGTATTCGTGCATCGTAGTCGATACCGCCCCCGTGTTGCCCGTAGCCACAACGCGCGAATTGGCCATCATGGCTGATGCCATCGCATTCGTGGTGCGCTGGCGACACACACCCGACGACGCGACAAACGCGGCGCTCCATCTCCTGCGCTCGCAGCGCGGCAGGATCGCAGGCGTCATATTGAGCCGAGTCGATATGCGGCGGCAAATCCGCATCGGTCGCGGCGACCCGAGTTTCTATTTTCCTCGCTTCAAAAAATACTACAGTTTGTGAGGGCCACGTAATGAACCAGTTGTTTCCAAAACCGCTGCCAGTCGCCATCGCGCCGTCCCGACGTGTCGGTCCGCCGAAACGTGTGGCGATCATCCATTACTGGCTGATTGGTATGCGCGGAGGCGAACGGGTTCTCGAGCGATTGCTTCATCTCTTCCCGGAAGCCGACATTTTCACCCATGTTTATGAGCCTCGCGCCGTTTCGGATCTGATCCGCTCACGCCCGATAAAGACGACCTTCATTCAAAAGCTTCCTGGTGCCAGACGGCATTACCAGAAGTATTTGCCGCTAATGCCAATGGCGCTCGAGCAGCTCGACCTCCGCGGCTACGATCTCGTTATAAGCAGCGAATCCGGTCCCGCCAAAGGGATTATTGCAGCGCCAGACGCAATGCATCTTTGCTACTGTCATTCGCCGATGCGGTATCTGTGGGACCAATACCACGATTATGTTGCGTCATCGGGGCCGGTCGCGCGGTGGATTATGCCTTGGGCTTTCCATCGCCTCCGTCAATGGGACGTATCCTGCGCGACGCGCGTTGATATGTTTGTCGCAAACTCCACCTTTGTTCAAAGTCGCATCCACCGCGTCTGGTGCCGGCAGTCGGAGGTCGTGCACCCGCCCGTGCAGGTTGATCTTTATAAACCGACCCGCGATGTCGAAAGTCGCTATCTTTGGGTCGGTCAGATGACACCCTACAAGCGCGGCGACATCGCGGTCGAGGCCTTCACGCGCCTCGGTTTGCCGTTGCTGATGGTGGGAAAGGGCGAGCAAGCTGAACAGCTGCAACGCCGCGCGGGACCTAATATAGAATTCGTTTCGCATCTTCCCTTCGACGAGCTTCGAGCCGCCTACGCGCGTTGCCGGGCGCTCGTATTCACAGCCGAAGAAGATTTCGGCATCGTTCCTGTCGAGGCGATGGCGTCAGGACGCCCCGTTCTCGCTTATGGCAAGGGCGGAGCTCTTGATACCGTGGTCCATGGCGAAACCGGCTTGCACTTCGATGAGCAGACTGCGGACGGCTTGATCGAAGGCGTCGCGTCCATGGAGGCTTGGCTACCGGGATTCAATCCCGAAGTTCCCTTGGCCTGGGCGCGCCGGTTCGCACCGGATAAGTTCGATGCCGGCATCCGCGCGGCGCTTGTGGCAGCGATGTGAGGCGCAAGTCCGCGGCGCTCGCGGTATTTTTCGCGATCGCGCTTCTCGTGCGCGATCGGCAGGCCGACTGGGCCGTCCTTTCGTCATTGACCGCATCCGTGGGCCTGGCAGGGAAGCGCGCTGCGGTTGCCGCCGAGTCAGCGGCAAGTCGACCATTGCCTCTTGTCGTCGGTGTCGCGACCCATTTCGATCAGGGTTGGCCGTTGGACCTTGTCAGGCGTACCCGCGACCTTCAGATCGGCATCATTCGCGACGATCTGCCGTGGGGCAAAGGCGAGCCAGAGCCCGGCCGGTACGACTTCGACGGCGGCTCGGCGGCATATGTCGCCCAATCCTGTGGGCAGGGCCTGAAGCTGCTGCTCATGATCGACCCTCACCATGCAGCTTATGACAAAGGCGCTACTGCACACACGCCCGCCGCACAGCGCGCTTATGCCGACTATCTTAACGCAGTTCTGGATCGCTTCGGATCCGGATGCATTGAGGCGATAGAAGTCGGTAACGAGATCAACGCCGGTGACAGCCGCCTCCCCGCCGGTGTTACCGTGGCGTCCGCGCACACATCGCTGCTGAAGACGGTCGCGAGCGTCGTAAAGCCCCGCTACCCAGATGTGCAGATCCTCGCCGGATCAAGCAACATGGTGGCAACCGGCTTTGAAGACACTCTGTTCGCGCAGGGGGTGCTCGACAGCGCCGACGGAATTGCCGTTCACCCTTATCGCGATCACCCGGAAGGACTCGAGGTCGAACTGCCGAGGCTTCGCGCTGCCATGCACAGGCACGGGCGAGTGCGGCCAATCTGGGCAACTGAGACGGGGGACGAGGTCGATGACCCTCGAATGTCAGCCAGCCTCATGATACGCATGCTGTGCCTCATTGCGGCCGAACCCGATGTAGCGGGACTCTTCTGGTACGCGCTGATCGACGAGCCATATTTCCGAAATACGGGCCTTCTCGACTCCGAGGCACGCACGAAACCCGCGGGCGAGGCCATGTTGGCCGCGAAGCGCCTTCTCCTTGCCCACGGCCGCCCCGTCCGCGTTGGCGCTCGAGATCGCCGCAATTACGTGTATCGCTTCGGCGCGCAGACCTACGTGATCTGGGGCGTTCCCCGGCCGATCCATGTCGAGGGCAATGCGCGCAATTTCGATGTGCGTGGCCAGCGACTGGTGGGCCCCCTCGTGGCGGGCCCCGACCCAATTATCGTCACTGGCGCTGATCGCGTCACGCTTGGCGCAAGTCAGGTCATGGCGGACAGCCTTTACCAATATGCGGGTCCGCCTTGGAGCTATCTCGCGCGGCGAGCGACGGGCCAAACCGTGCCGTTGAAGATCATCGACTGGAACTGGACGTCTTATTGGGGAGACCTTGATCTCCGTCCGCTGGCGATCGGGGAAGCTTCCGCTACGCCCGCTGGCGAGGGCAGCAATCCGCTGGCAGCAACCGTGCGCTACACGGCGAGCGTAACGACCCCCGCCTCGATAAGCGCCTGTTTCACGACCGGCTCCCACAATGACGGCCTATCGATCGAAATCCGTCATAATAATCGCGTGATCCATCAGGCGATTCTGACCGACAGGCTCGAGGTGAAAGCGCTGCCGGTGACGCTCAAGACAGGCGACAGGCTCGATGTCGCGTTCGGGCCCAACAAGGTTTTCGACGGCGACGCACTGACCTACCGAATTCGCATTCTCGCGCTTGGGGCCAAGACGCAGGAGCATGCGTCATGCGCATGACCTTCCGCCCGCGACGGGCTGCCGTACCATGATCCCGACGGTGTTTGGGATCATAGTGTCCGGGATCGGGCTCCTACTTCTGCTTCGTGGAAGTATACCCGCCATGTACGCGTTCACTCTCATTTCTTCATTGATGGGTGGCTCGGCCGCGTTTCAGCTCCCGGCGCTCGGTGGTTCGTCGATTCCGCCTGTCCAATTCGCCCTTGGCTTTTTGGTCCTCAGGTTGCTCCTACCGGGAAGCGGTGCGGGAGAACTGGTGAAGGAGGGAATTTGTGCGAACGGGCTTCTTGTCGGCTTTGCGGTGTACGGCGTTACTATGGCGTTTGTCGGTCCGAGGATCTTCGCCGACCAAATCATGGTCGTGCCGATGCGGCCAACGGCCGGATATATGTTTGCCGTCTTCAAGCTTGGCCCGACCAGCCAGAATGTGACCGCATCGGTCTACATGCTCGGCACGATGATGCTGGCGGTAGCTTCCTACGCCGCGTGCCGTCATGAAGAAGGGGCATCCGCGCTCGTAAAGGCGGGGGTAGCTATTTGCTGCCTTCACATGTTCTTTGGCATCAGTGGCGTGGTCTTTGCCGGAACGGCATGGTCGGAAGTTCTGGGTTTTTTTAGAAACGGCAATTATGCGCAACTCGACCAGCGCCTCGGCACGGTGGTGCGGATGAACGGGATCCATCCAGAGCCGTCGTCCTTCGCTGGTTTCGGTTTTGTCTGGTTCCTGTTCATGGCCGAGTGCTGGTATCGGGGCGTCCAGCCTCGAGTGACGGGCTGGGTCGCCCTGACAATGGGACTCACGCTTGCGGCCTCAACCTCGTCGACCGCCTATCTCGGCTTAGCTGCCTATCTGACCGTATTCCTCCTGCGCGCTGTGTTTGTGCCGGACGGCGTCTCGTCAGCCAAGCTGATCAGGCTAGCGATCGTCGCATTGGCGCTGGCGATCGTTGTGAGCCTCACCTTTCTCCTCAAGCCCGACCTCGTGGCGACCGCCTCGCGTGTCTTCACTTCTATGACGGTCGGCAAACAGGGAAGCGACTCCGCGCTCCAACGCGCCTTCTGGGCTCATCAGGGCGTGAATGCCTTTTGGGCGTCGTCCGGGCTGGGCATCGGACCGGGAAGCTTTCGCTCGTCGAGCCTGCCTGCCGCGGTAATCGGGGCAACCGGGCTGTCCGGCGCTGCCTTGCTATCCCTTTATGTCATCCAGGTTCTCAAACCCTGGCGCGCATCGACCTACAATCGCGTGCAAAATATGGCTGATGCGACCGGCGTCGCCGCCGCCTGGACGGCCGCGTGTATGCTTATTCCCGCGAGCGTGGTCAGCCCAACAGCTGATCCGGGAGGCGATTTTGCGATATTTGCTGGAGCCGCGCTGGCGCTGCGTCGGTCAGCGCGCCACTCCAGCTCTCTTACGCCAGCGTTCCGACCCGCCTCGCCCGCGGCCCACCTGACATCCCCATGGCCCAAGCCTCGAGCGTCCTAAGGAGACGTATATGCGTATTTTCGTGGCGATCCCCACCATAGGCCGACCTGAGACAGTGCGGCGCGCAGTCGACCACCTAGCCAGTCAGACTCGATCGCCAGACGGCATCGTCGTCGTGAGCGTGCGCCATGAGGATGTCGCCGACCTTGCTCAGTCTCCGATGCAGCCTGAAATTCTGTTTACGGACAAAGGATTGTGTCTCCAGCGCAATCATGCGCTACGGCATATTGCTGATCGAGCCGATGTCGTCCTGTTTATCGACGACGACTTCCTTGCCGCCGATGACTATCTGGCCGAGCTTGAGCGTTTGTTCGTGTCCCAAGCGGACGTCGTGGGCGCGACGGGTCGCGTGATCGCTGATGGAATCCATCATGCAGGGTACAGTTTCACCGACGCGCTGGAGCTGCTGCGAAAAGACTCACCTCCGTCTGAGCGGCGCGAATATCCCGAGCGAGCGCTCTACGGTTGCAACATGGCAATCCGACTATCTGCGCTCGGCGACCTGCGCTTTGATGAGGCGCTACCGCTATACGGCTGGCTGGAAGACATCGACGTTACCTTTCAACTCGGACGACATGGCCGCCTCGTCCGCTCGAACAAGCTTTCGGGCGTTCATATGGGCGCGAAGGGGGGGCGGACTTCCGGTGTCCGACTCGGTTATTCGCAGATCGCAAATCCAATTTACCTGCTGCGGAAGCGAAGTGCGCCGCCGCTGCTCGCGTATGAAATGATGCTGCGCAACGTCGTGGCCAACCTTCTGCGCAGCATGTCTCCGGAAGCTCATGTCGACCGCCGCGGCCGGCTACGAGGCAATTTTCTCGCCATGGCACATCTCGCGACCGCCCGGCTCGACCCCCGCTATATCTTAAGGATCAAGTCGTGAGCCCCCCGCCGCGCGCGATTGCCTTCAACGGCAAATTTTATAGTGGTGGATTGAATGGAGTGCATCGCGTTGCCGACCGATTGATCCGAGAGGTAGACCGGCAGGTGAGCGATCTTCCCGTCAGCGAGCGACCGCCGATGCGCTTGCTCCTGCCAAGAAAGCGGAGCTGGACGCCTACTCTTCAGGCTACGCTGCTCGACGAACAGCGGCTTGGGCACACTCAGATCTGGGAACAGGGAATTCTTCCCGGCGAAGCGAAACACGACGTTCTTGTTAACTTATGCAATCTTGCTCCCCTGCGGCACCACCGCCAGCTCCTGCTGCTTCACGACGCGCAGTACCGCTTCAGAGATTGCTCCTATCCTTTTCGTGAACGCTGGGGACATCGCTTACTGGCGCCACGCATGGCAGGACGCAGCGCTCGCGTGCTCACCGTGTCACAATATTCCCGTCAAATCCTCGATCTCACAGGGGTCGTCGAACGACACAGGATCGCGATATTGCACAACGGTGCAGATCATATCCTCGACCTTGAGCCTAATCGCGACGTCTTTGAGGAAATGGGTGTGACGGCCAACGAATATGTTGTCCTGTTCGGAAGCACCAAGCGATATAAGAATGTCGAACTTCTCTTTGACGCATTCAAGCGACCTGAGCTCGCCGGAACCAGCTTAGTGGTGATAGGAACGGGCCGCGTTGCACACGAGCGCGCCGGCATGACGCCGCCCGCAAATGCCATATTTACCGGTGTGATTGATGACGGCAAATTGCGCGCGCTTTACGAAGGTGCGATTTGCGTTTGCCTCCCGTCTCGCACCGAGGGATTCGGCCTGCCACCGGTCGAAGCCATGCTGCTGGGATGCCCAGCTATTGTTGCGCCCGCTGGCGCTATGCCCGAGATTTGCCGCGATGCAGCCACTTACGCAGACGTGGATGAGCCCGGCGAATGGATCGCCGCAATCTTGGCATTGAAGCAAGACCTAGCACTTCGGGCGCGCAAGATCGCCGATGGTCGCGCGCGCGCGGCAGATTTTACTTGGCGGCGGGCCGGCGAACGGTTGCTTGGCGAGCTTCTGACGCTCGCCAACGGATGAGTGGCGATCGTGCCTTTGGCGTTGGCGCGATTTTGATCGTCGTTGCCACGTCGAGAATGATCTTTGCCTGGCCTTCCCACGTGAACGTGGCGGCTTGATCCCTACCGAGACTGGAGAGGCTGCGCGCGAGCTCGGGCTCGTCGAGAATACGACAAGCCGCGGCGATGATAGCCTGATGATCCGACGGGGCACAATAAAGCGCTGCTACACCGCACCGCTCGCGCATCACTGGCAGGTCGGACAGGATGACCGGGCAACCAAATGTCATTGCCTCGCTCGGGGGCAATCCAGATGCCTCATAAAATGACGGGTAAAGAAGGAAGTCGGCTCCATGGTAGAGCTCCGCAAGCTCGTGATCCGCGACATAGCCGTCAAACCTGATAAGGTCTTTTACATCTTCGGGTACCGCCGCCGCCTCGGCGTAACTCATTGGATTCGGTGGACCAACAAATCGAAATGGGCGCCGGCGCTGCCGCGCGAGCGCAATTGCGGTCGCCATCACGGCCTCGATATTTTTCCTCCTGGTGAAACTACCAATGTACAGTCCATACCCCTCTGACGGCGGACCGCTTCGTATGGCAGGCGCGACGGTGTCGTGGATCCAGCTGCCGTTGGGCGCAACCATGACCTGCCCGTTGATTTTGTTGTTGCTCAACAAAACAGTTCGCTCCGCTTCCGACACACTAAGGACGATGTCTGAGCGGCGCAGGATCAGACTTTCGATAAAGTGATGCGCAAGCCTGTAGCCAAACGAATAATCATCTGGGAACTGTCGATAGGCCTGATCGTGCAACATCACCATCGTCGGTTGGCGGCGCAGCAAACTTGAGATCGGAGCGCTGTTGCCGAGGCAAAGTAGAATTGCCTTGCCGATATGGCGGGGCAAGATCGCCTGCTCCCACCAATTGCCTGCGCCGCCACCCGAGTGGGTGAGGATGATATTGCGTAAAGCATAGGGTAGCCTCGTACCGGCCGGGACCACCAGCCGCACGCGCAAGGTCCGAAAGGATGGCTCATCAAGCAGACGGTCGATCGCCTGTGTTATCTCGTGCGCGACACGTTGGACGCCCGTCAGCGGTTGAGTTGCAAAACGACCATTGATCAAAACTTCCAACAGGCTTCTCCAGTCGCCGCGATTTCTGAGGATGACAATGGCCGCTACAAATAGCGCTCGCCGACTCTGATCGTATCGCCCGGAAGGACCGATACCGGCCGCTTGCGTAGCTTCACCTTCCTCTCCGCGCTGTCGTCTGAGCTGCGCACGAAAGCGGTGCCGCGATTGGCGCGGTAGGTGAAGCCGCCGGCGGCTGCGATCGCCTGGTCGACGCGCAATCCCGCAGCATATGGATATTCGCCCGGACGATTTACCTCACCCAGCACGTAGTAGGGCCGATAGGAAATGGCTTCGATGGCGACACGCGGGTCATTGACATAGCCTTTGCCAAGACGCTCTCGCAGTGCCTCCCTCACTTCGCCGATCGAACGCCCTCTCGCATCAATTTCGCCGATAAGAGGAAAAGAGAGAATGCCATCGGCGGTAATGCTGTAGTCGCCGGTCAGCGCGGGCTCGCCAAACACGGTGACACGCAGCCTGTCTCCACCGCTGAGCCGGTAAGCCGTATCCGCAGGTAAGGGGGTGGGCTTGGTCGGCTCAGACGAGATTGGAGCACAAATAGCAGCGGCAGCGCAAACGGCGATGGTGCCGCGATCGCGCCAACCGCGCCAACCGAAAATCCAGCGCCAGTCATACGGCTCGCGGGCAGATAATCCGATTCTTCGCATGCTTAGCGATCCTTGTCCGGCGCCGAGCGTGCGACAGCCTGCGCTAGGATTTTTACATCTAGGCCTAATGATCGCCGGCGCGAATAAAGCACGTCGAGAGCGACGCGGCGACGCCTGGACCTGCTGCGGCGCCCGCTTGTCTGCCACAAACCTGTGATTCCGGGGCGCAGGCTCGTATAGTGGCTCAGATAATGTCCGTAGAACGCGATATCGGCTCCCACAATCGGCTGCGGTCCGACGAGGCTCATATGTCCGCGGAGCACGTTAAAAAGTTGTGGCAAATCGTCAAAGCTGGTTCGTGCGAGCAGCTCGCCAAAGGGAATTAGCGGCATAACCGGCCGACCGCATTGCTCGTCATCCCGGATCCAACGAGATGCCGAACCGAGTTGGAAATAGTCCGGCCGATCAGGAGCTCCATAAAGAACCCGGGTGCGAAATTTCAGACGGGCGAAGTCTCGGCCCCCTCGGCCAAGCCGCCGATGCGCGATGAAGACCGGCCCGGGATCAGTGAGGAAGATCGCAACCGCAATCACCACCATGAGGGGTGCTACGACGAGAAGCGCCGCGAACGCCACGCCTATGTCCATCAGTCTCGACACATCGGTCGGCCAGCCGTCGGGCAGACCGAGACGCAAAGCAGGCCGGCGCGCCTTTTGAACGAGATGCATGGCTCCGGGCATGAACGCGCCTCCCCGCTACAAAATCGAATGCCAGCGCCTCGTCAGCTCCTCATGCTGCCAAGGCCGTCTCGATCTTCGTGATCAGAGCAATTTGGCATAATCCTGCGATTGCCGCCCCGACTATTACGGGTGCAACCTTGCCCGGACGGAGGGCGCGGAGTCCGGATGCCCAGCCGACGAAGACTGGGTCAGTCGCCCATTTGGAGGCGAATTGCCTATGGGCGAAGGTGCCGACCAATAAGCGCCCTCGAAGCATCATTGCACTCGCGACCGCTCAAGCGCGAGAGCCTCTTCCGCCGAGCGAGATTGAAGACGCGCTCCCACGCGACGACCAAATGCAATACCGGGCTGCTCAATCCACCGAAAACTTGCCCAGGCCATGGCAATCGTAAGACCGAGCGTCGCGACAATGTTGACGAACTCGGGCGCGATGCGAAGACATATCGCCATTGCAATCGGATGTAGGAGATAGATAGAGAGACTAATCGCTCCAAAGCGCGCGACGCCTTTATTTTCGAAGATGCGTGTTGTCCTGAGCGCCGGATGCAGGATTGTCAGGAATAAGGCTGGCGCAAAAAGCCATGGCCAGAATGACTGGGCAAAAGTTATGGTTGGATGATGGAAATGGCCGAACGCGACTGCGTTTCCCACGGCCATGATCGACAGGAAGACAAACACATCGCGAACAAACGTAGAGGTCCTTATCTCTCGGCTAAGCCATCGAAACGACTGAAACCCGATAGTCGCCGCATAAATCATGCCAATGCGTCCCATCGGCATTCTGTGCCCGACCGCCAATGATAAAATGATCGAACCAGCTGATGCAAGAGCGGCAGTGCTGGTCAATACTGATCCTGACCGCGACCCGAACTTTCGCCATCCGAAGGCAAAGAGAGCATACCAAGCAAATTCAAGGATGAGCGTCCACGTGACGCCAAGGAATGCCGGCCGCCCAAAAAAATCATTGATGAGAAGCAGATTTGCCAGCCAGTCGGATAGGGTTGCGTGCCAGAAGGCGGATCGAGGGTCCCGAGCAACAACCTGTACTATCGCCCAGAGAATGAACGCCGCGATGAGTGCCGGATAAATGCGAAAGACACGGCGGATCGAGAAATTCGCAATATCGAGCCCCCCCTTGACCGAGATCGGCATCACCAATCCGCTGACTAAAAAAAACAATACAACGCCGAACACCCCTGGACTGAGATTTGTTATTGAATTCAATATATGATAGCGGGATTTTTCGAATATGTGCTGAATAAGCACCGATGATGCGGCAACGAGCCTTAAAGCGTCAACGAATTCATATCTTTGCGAATCATCATCGTTTGGCCGAAAAGAATGCTTTCTATCAGCTATATTGCTCTTCCGTGGCATACCCGCATCCCTGACGGAATAAAACAAGACGATGAGTAGGCGCAAAACGAACCGCACTTTTACCTTTTTCAAGATAGCTCTTACGATTTGACTGATCGTGCAGCAGGATGGAAACTGGGATTTTTCGGAGTTCATCCACGCAAAGCGGCATGTCTTGCTGCATCTAAACGACACGCAATCCAAGTTCGCGATACGATGTTGTAAGCCCCCCGGCGCCGTTTACGTGGCGATACACGCCCCAGCCGAGCGCTGCCTCCCTTCAAGAGGAGTAATACTATTATTCTCTTGAACGCTGACTAGTCACGATGCCGGGGTGAGCACCTTCACAACCGCTGGGCCGCAAATTCATAGCCGGCGTGATCTGTAGCGTTGGTGTCAGGGTCCCTCTAGACCATGGCATAGGGTGCGACCGCAGCCGGCGAGAGCTGCCCGAAGTTGGCCAGCGTGCCGACGAACGGTTCCGCCAGATCGACCGACCGGCCCCATGTCGCGGCGGGCGTGGCGAGCGTCAGCGCGAGCGCGGCGACCGGCTTTCTCACTGCGTCGGCGTGCGAAAGAAGTGTGATGGAAAGGGCGCCATGCCCGGCCCTCGCGGATCGCGCAGTTCGTTTCGCTCGCCCGCGTCGGGGCTCAGCGGGATCTGCATGCCGTCCGTCGTCTGCAGCAGACAGAACAGTCTGGCGCTCATGCGCTCTGCTAGATCCTCATGTCCCGGTCGGGCGAGCAGATTGTCATTCTCCCGCGGATCGGCCGCGAGATCGTAGAGCTCGTTCAAATCCCAAATGCCGTGGAAGTGCATATATTTGTAGCGGTCCTCGCGCAGCGCGTGGACGGTCGGCGTCTGAGGGAAGTTTTGCTCCCAGTAATATTCGTACAGCAGCTCTTTTCGCCATGGCACGCTTGCCGCCCCTCCAATCAGGGGAAGCATGTTCGCTCCAGCCATCCCCGCGGGCGCCTCCAACCCGGCGGCGGCGAGCATCGTCGGCGCGACATCGATATTGGCGACGACCTGCTCCACCACCCCGCTGCCGAACAGCGACGGGCAGCGCATCAGCATGGGGATGCGCATCGATTCCTCGTAGGCTGCGCGCTTGTCGATCAGGCCGTGCTCACCGAACATGAAGCCGTTGTCCCCCATGTAGAGGATCAACGTACGGTCCAGTTCGCCACGCTTGTGAAGGAGCTCCATGATCCGTGCGATGCCCTCGTCGACGGAGAGGAGCGTTTCCATATAGCGCTTGTAATAGTCGCCGATATCGAGCGCACCGTGATATGGATAAGCGACGCCGTGCCAGCTGTTGCGCTGGTTCTCCACCCACATCGGCCGGCCCGACACGCCCTGCTTCATGCTCTCGGGATAGCGGAAGACCTCCTTATCGTAGCGACCTCGATGGCGTGGCGCCGGGAGGAACTCCGAATGGACCGCCTTGTGCGCGAGGTGCATCATCCACGGCCGCTTTCCATCGCGCTGTTCGATCCAATCGATAGCGCGGTTCGTCAATTCATCGGTGATGTAGCTTGTCTGCGCCACCTTGCGGCCGTCGACGTTCAAACCGTCCGGGTGCGGCAGATAATGGCCCTGCCCCTTGAAGCTGACCCAGCGGTCGAAGCCCGGCTGCGGCGCGTCGGTTTCGATGCCCATATGCCACTTACCGATGAAGGCGGTCTCGTAGCCGGCGGCCTGGAGATATTCAGGATAATAAATCAGCCCGTGTGGGATCGGATGGTTGTTGTCGATCACACGATGCTGGTGCGCGTAGAGACCGGTGAAGATCGTCGCTCGGCTGGGCGAGCAGAGCGCGGTCGTGACGAAGGCGTTGCGGAAATGTACGCCTTCCTGCGCGAGGCGATCCAGCGTCGGCGTGTCGCCGAACGTCTGCGCCTTCATGAACCCCATTGCATCGTACCTATGATCGTCGGTGAGGACGACGAGAATATTGTGGGGTGTCGCGCCCGGCCTGCGCGGCAGCGCAAGGCGCTTTTCGGGCGAGGCTGCGGTGGTAGCGAAGCTGTATAGACCGAACGCGCCCCCGGTCCCGGCCAGAAGAACACCGCGCCGGCCGATGCCCTCGCTCATTTCTGCGCCTGGTGAGCGTAGGGATCGGTCTGGCCGAAGAGCCACGGATCCTTCGTCTCCGCCCGCATCGCGCGCAGGCGCCCCGCGAGCGCGGCCTTGATGCTGGCATAAGCGGGGTTGTCGGCGACGTTGGTCAGCTCGTTGGGATCGCGGGCGAGATCATACAATTCCTCCGCCGGTCGCTGGAGATAGGCTGTCTGCGTACGCTTGCCGAGCCGGATCGCGGAATCGGCCAAGATCGCCTTCCACGCAGGCGACCCGGCGACGTCGCCGGCAATCGGATAGGGCAATTGGGAAGCGAGATTGAGGATGTAGTTATGCGCCCGAGTACGGATGGCACGCATCGGATAATATTGATCGATCTCGTGGAAATTGTGGCTCGCGAAGACCGCATCGCGTGCCGGATCGTCGGCCTTGCCGAGAATGGGTAAAAGGGAGCGGCCGGACAGTCGATAGGTGGTGGGGGGCGCGACGCCGGCCCAGTCGAGCACGGTCGGCGCAATGTCGGTCCAGCTGATCATCGCCTCGTTTGCCGCCGGTGCGCCACCCGGCGCGCAGACGATAAGCGGCAGGTGCAGCCCCGGATCGTAGAAGTTGGTCTTGGCACCAGGAAACGGGCGTCCATTGTCGCTGAGGAATATGAGGAGCGTGTCGTCCGCGCGGCCGGTGGCGGCAAGATCGTCGAGGATCATGCCGACACCCGCGTCAAGGCGACTGATCGACTCAAAATATCCGGCCAGGTCTCGCCGTATGGCGGGCAGATCGGGCAGGTGCGAAGGGACGACGATCTGGAGCGGATCGTAGTGCACCGGTCTTACCTCCGGCCATGCGCGATCGTTGCCATAATCGACCGGAGCGCGGTGAGGATCGCTGAAGGCGACGGTGACGAAAAAGGGACGATCGTCACTCGAACGGATGAAGCTGGCGGCGGCGACCGCGAGCTCGCGCACGTCCCGAATGCCCGATCGCTCCGGTACCAGTTCCGCCTCGTAGGGAAAAGCGCTGTCCGGCCCGACATGCTTCTTGCCAACCAGCGCGGTGGCATAACCCGCGCGCCTCAGCAGCAACGGAAGCGTCTCGATGCCCGGCAACAACGATTGGTGGTGAACGTCGTGCTGGAGGCCGTACATGCCGTTCTGATGCGTATAGAGCCCCGTGTTGATCACCGCCCGACTCGGGCTGCACGAGGATACCGCCGCATAGGATTGGCGGAACAGCGTTCCACTGCGCGCCAGCCGGTCCAGTCGCGGCGTTTTGACGGCAACGCCGTAGCAACCAAGGTCGAGGCCCTGATCGTCCGATATCAAAAGCAGGACGTTGCGCTGCCGACCTCGCTGCCGTTGCCCGACGGCCGGCGCGGCGGACATCGCCGCCGCACCGGCCATCCCTTTCAGGACGTCGCGGCGGTCCATCGGGCGATTAGAACTCGAACGCTGCGCTGAACCGGAAGGAACGGCCGAGGATCGGACGCGCTAGGATCGCCCCGGTGCCCTGCCCGCCGATGATCCGCGGATTGCCCTCGGTCAGACCAATCTTGTCCGTCAGGTTGTTGCCTGTCACCTGCAGCCGGATACCGTTGTCGAGCGTGACCGCGACGCCGGCGTCGAGCTGGTAGAAGTGCGGAAGCGTCTGCAGATTCTCCGGATCGGAGAAGCGATCGCCGGTATATTGCAGCGTGGCGAACAGCGACGGCCGTACCCCGCCGACATCAACGTCCACTGCCGGGGTCACACGCCAGGTCCATTTTGGCTGGCGTTGCACCCGGTTCCCGGTGTTGTCGATCGCGCCGTTGCCGGTGAAGAAGCCCCGATACTTGGCGTCAAGATATGTGCCCGCCGCCGTCAGGCTGAACCATGTCGTCGGGCGTAGCGCGCCTTCCAGCTCGACGCCCGTCGCCTTGGCACCGCCATTCGAGCTGACGGGCACGTTGTTGATGAGCGTGGTGGTCGCAAGACCGTCGAATTTGTTGTGGAAAGCGGTGGCGTAGAGATTGACCATGCGCGTCGAGATTTTTACGCCGGCTTCGTAAGTGTCCACCTCGGCCGTCGCAGCCAAGCCGGTCTTTTCGGCAATGTTGACCGCCGACGCCTCGCGCAGATTGTCGAACTGCGGGAAGCTGTTGCCCCTGCTGTAGCGCGCGAACACCCCGATTTCGCTGGTGAAATCATAGTTGGCGCCCGCCGTCCACGACCAAGCATCATCCTGATAGCGAATCGAGCGATTGGCACCCAGCACGGTGACCGCATTGTCGTACAAGGTCAGCGGATTGCCATCGAGGTTGATGGTGCCGCCTTCGGCGGCGGTACGTGGGGTTGCTAGTACCGCATCGACGTTATGCCGCTGCCACCGGACGCCGCCGTCGATGCGCAAGTCGGGCGTGACCTGCAATTCGTCGACCGCGTAGAAAGCTGCGTCCTCGCCATTGTAAGTGGCGCGAACCTGGAAGGCAGGACCGCTCGAGAAGCCGTCGAGCGTGGCGGTCCGGCCACCGTTCAGCGTCATGTTGATCCGACGCGCATTGGGCTCGGCTGCAAGCAGCACCTGATTGCCCAACGCCCAGACATCCCGCGACGTGTAGCTCGTATAATAAAAGCCGCCCGTCAGCTTGTTCTTGCCCGCCGCCCACTCGAAGCCGGTGTCAGATACGAAGGACGTGATCTTCTTCCGCACTTCCCATATGCCGGCCCGCAGGAGGCGCGCGTCCGCGCCACCCGCGACCGCGGCACCGTCGCTCGCATACGTGAGCGTGGCCACGGTGGAGCCGGGGCCGCCGAGAGTAGCGGCCATTGCCGATGCTGCAACGGGAGCTTCCACAGGAACGAGACCGAGCGTGTCAGCATTGCCGCCCAGATAGCTCGTTCGCTCGCGCAGACGCAGGCCGTCGACAAGCTCGTATTCGAAGGTGAGGCCAGGGTTGAACACCTTCGCGCCGCGCCCCTCCGAGAGGTCCAGCCTGCGGCCGACCACGTTGGTGGTGATCCGCGTATCGCGGCCCATCAGCGTGCCCGTGCCTGCATCGAATCCGGGATAGGCGCTGATGTCGCCTTGGCCGTTCGTCACCACTGGTATCGGCAGCAGCCATGCGCCGCGATCGTTGAGATACCGGGCATAAATCTCAATCGAGCCTCGCCCATCGAGATCATGGTGTATGTTGCTGGTGAGCTGGCCGCCCTTTTCGGCGCGAAACTGCGGATCGCGGACGCCGTGGCTCTGGGCGTAATAGCCACCGATCATGAAGCCCGTGTCCTCGTTCAGCGGGCCGGAGATCCAGGCATCGCCCCTGATCTCCTCGAAATCGGTGTAGGACAGTTTTGCGAGGCCGTGGAACGTTCGACCGCCAATGCGCGGCACCACGTTTACGGTCAGGCCAGGCTGGCCGTTCGAGAAGAGTGAGCCGGTACCACCGCGCACGGCTTCCACGCGCTGCACTGTTTCGTCCAGCCGGATCAGCTGGGAATTTTCGAGGAACGACAGTGTCGGCGGCGCAAAGATCGGCGTGCCGGCATATTGGAAGGTCACGAATTGCGCGTCCCCCCCCGAGGGATAGCCACGCACGAAGATATTGGCTCCGTTCTGCCCGCCCGAACTTTCCGCCATCACACCGGGAACAGTGCGAAGCAAATCCGCCGTACTGTTCGGCGCCGCTCGTTCGATCGCATCGTTGTTGAGAGCCGTCACCGCAAACGAAGCATCCTGGCGGCGTGTACCGCCGCCAGCAGTGCCGACCACGACGATGTCTCCGCCGTCGGGTTTGCTCGTGTCGACCAGACCTTGCTCCGGCGTGGCGCGCTGACTGCTGTCCGCGGCCTGGGCGCCGGTCGGATCGCTTTGCGCGACGGCGGGCCCCGAAGCCAGCAGAGCGCCAGCAGCTGTACTTATAAGCAAATGGCGGATGGACGCGGATCGCATAACCTTCTCCCCACATTGGACCCGACTTCAAAGACGGTGCCGCTTGAATGGGAATAATTAGTACCGAGTCGGCCCTTGGTCGACGCGGAACGACGATGTAATCTTCAGAACAAAAGGGTAGTGTCGCCTTTATGCCACAGTCGATCCGAGGTCTGCTGATCGCGTTGCTGGTGAGCGCTCAGGCACCAGCGCAGACGGTGCAGGTGCCCATGATGACACTGCGCCGTCCAGCTTGCTTAGTGCCGAGGGCGCGTCGGATGATGACGCGGCAACAAGCAATCCACCTCCCGGACTTTGGCGATAATGTTACTGCGGTGCGCGCGTATTGGCCCGCTACAACGATGACCGCCTGACCGAGATGCGCCGTCATTTCCGCACCACCGAGCGGCGCGAGACAATGGGAGGCGTGCCGGTCGAGGTGGTGCGCCCAATCGGGAAGACGCCCGCCCGCAACGTCTCGCGCGCCCTCATCAACGTCCATGGCGGCGCGCTCCTGTGGGGCGCGGGTAGCGGCGCGCTGGTCGAGGCAATTCCTATAGCGGCCACAATGGGGGTGGTGACACTCGATTACCGGCTTGCGCCCGAACATCGCTTCCCCGCTGCATCGCAGGACGTAGCGACGGTCTATGTTGCCTTGCTCCGGCGCGTGCGGCCCGAAAATATCGTCATCTACGGCTGCTCGGCCGGCGGTATCGGCACGGCCCAGACCGTCGCATGGCTGCGGAGGGCGCGTGTCCCACCGCCGGGCGCAATTGGCACTTTCTGCGGTACTGGCGCAGCCTATGCCGGCGACAGCGCCTATCTTGTCGATCCGCTGACGACCGGCGGGCGCATTCGGGCCGGAGTGCCACCGGACATTCTGCCGACCGTTTATCTGAAGGGCGTCCCAGCAAGTGACGTGCTCGCTTATCCGCTGCGATCTGACGCGGTTATGGCAACGTTACCTCCCGTGCTGCAGCTCGCGGGTGGCCGTGACTTCGCCGCGAGCATCCTGACGGCACAACATCGGAAGCTGAGCGCGCTTGGCGTCCCAAGCGAGCTTCAGATCTTCGACGGACTTGGCCACGCCTTCTTGGTCTGGCCGGACATGGCAGAATCAACCGAAGCATATCGGCTTTCTGCCGATTTCTTGGATCGGCATCTGGGCGTACGCGCCAAGAGCCACTGACGAAAGGAGGAGGTAATGAGGATCAAGCGCCCGCTGGCAGTGACCCTGCTCATGGTCTCGACGCTGGTTGCAAGCCCGATCGCGGCGCAACAGGCATCGCCGCAGGACGTGTATGGCGCGCTGTTCGCCGCAGTGCAGACAGGACGCATCTTCCCGGACGGCAAGACCTTCGTCGATGCGGTTCCGCGGCGATCGCCGGAGGCGATCATGGCGGACTATCGCCGAGCACGACCCGCCAATCCCGAAGACCTGCGCGCCTTCGTCCTCGCCAATTTCACCGTGCCGGGCGTCAACGATCGCGGGGCCGCCGGCCTTCGCCGTCACATCCGCCTTCTTTGGCCTACACTGGTGCGCCAGCCTGAAACGGCCCCGGCGGGAAGCTCGGCGCTGTCGATGGGCAAGCCCTACGTGGTCCCCGGCGGCCGGTTCCGGGAAATCTATTATTGGGACAGTTATTTCACGATGCTGGGCCTTGCGGCCGACGGTCAGCAGCCGTTGGTCGAAGGGATGCTAGCTGATTTTACCGATGCGATTGAACGATACGGCCACATTCCCAATGGCATGCGCACTTATTATCTCGGCCGGTCGCAGCCCCCCTTCTACGCTGCCATGCTGGATCTCTCGACGGACGAAGATCCGGCGCTCGCCGTTCGCCGGCTGGCGGCGCTCAAGCAGGAGCATGCCTATTGGATGAAGGGCGCGGCCTGCCTCGACGCCGATGGCGCCTGTGATCGCGTCGTGCGCATGCCTGACGGCACCTTGTTGAATCGCTACTGGGATGATCGTCCGCTGCCGCGCGACGAATCCTTTGCTGAGGATCTGGTGACCGCGCGCCAGGACCCGAACCGCGCGCCCGCGGCGATCTATCGGCATTTGCGCGCAGGCGCCGAGAGCGGCTGGGATTATAGCAGTCGGTGGCTCGCCGACCCGCAAAGGCTGGCGTCTATTCGCACAACCGACATTGTGCCGGTCGATCTCAACAGCTTGATGCTGCTGATGGAAGAGGCGATCGCCCAACGCAGCGCCGCGGCAGGCGATGCCGCTGAAAGCGTGCGTTTCCGAGCTCTTGCCGCGCAGCGGCACGCTGCCCTCGATCGCTATTTCTGGGTGGCAGTCGAGAGCCGCTACGCAGACTGGGATCGCGTCGCGCGTCGACCAACACCGCGCGTATCAGCCGCCACGCTCTATCCATTATTCGTCGGCGCTGCCTCGACCGAGCAGGCTGCAGCAGTAGCAGCTTCGGTTCGCCGTACCTTGCTCGCTCCAGGCGGCCTGCGCACCTCGCCGCTCCGGACTGGGCAGCAGTGGGATTCACCAAACGGATGGGCGCCTCTGCAATGGATCGCAATCGCCGGCCTGCGCGCGTCGGGTCAGGCCGATTTGGCACATGAAATTGCAAGACGATGGATTGGCACGATTGGCGCGGCATATGCTGACACGGGCAAGATGTTAGAAAAATATGATGTCGAGCAGCGCAAACCGGGCGGTGGCGGAGAATATCCCGCGCAGGACGGGTTTGGCTGGACCAATGGTGTCGCGAGCACGATACTCGAACGATATCCAGATTTGGAGCAGCCATGATTGACACCGTATGCGCTCTTTCCGGCTGAGCCATATAGCGCTTATACATTACGACACGAGCATGACGCATAAATAGAACGCCAGGTTCTCGTTTTGACGAAAAATCGGCAATCGATAGAGTTCTACGAAATGGCTGGATTTGAGCACCGGCCTGCTTCTCAGTAACTCATCTCGGGAAGCGCCATTCGTTGGGTCGCTACGGCTGCCGAAGATTGCGCGTTTCGGGAAGTTCTGGTGGCCATGCCATGACGATAACATCGGCGCGCAGCGGACTCTCCACCGCTCTCTATCTTGTCGCTATCGCCGCTTTCTTTGTCCGCGCTGCGCTCAGGCGCGGGCCTTGGCTCGATGAATTCTGGACTTTCTGGCTGACGGATCCGATGCGGCCGGCGCGCTCATTGATGAGCGAGCGCTGGATCCTGGATCAGCATCCCTTTCTGTTCAGCGCTATGGTTCGCCTCACGAGAGGCCTCGTCGGCGGCGAAATCGAATTGCAGCGTGTCGTGGTGAACGGGACGGGCCTCGCCCTCCTAATTTCCGCAACCCGCATTTTCATCAGAGCAACCCCTGATCGCGCCGCCTTCTTCAAAATATTCACTGCCATTCTGCTGACGCTTCCTTTGACGATGGAACAGTTTTGCGACCTTCGATCCTATTTCCTGGAGCTCGTCGCGACAGCGGTGTGGCTGCAATTCGCCTTCCATGCCGCGACACGCGACCCAGAGAGAGCGCTGGCGCGCCTCCCCCTAGCGACCGGGTGCGTGTCTGCCTTTTTCATGATCGCCCTGCATTTCGTTACCGGCCTGGAATGTCTCGTCTTGCTCGGCGTGGCGATCGTCGCCCTGCGGGGGCGCCACAGCGCAGAACTGGCGTGGATTGCGGGGGCCGGTGCCGCCGGCTGCCTTTTGTTATCGGCTTCAGCCGCCGTCCAGATGCCGCGCTGGCGCACGGAACTGGACTTTCGATGGATCATGACATCGCAGTCTGATCTGCTGCAGCTCTATAAAAACCTGTTGCTGGCGTCTGGTTGGGCAGCGGTTCCGGCGCTTGGCGCAGCGATTCTCGGACGCGCGGGCAGCGACACAGCGACCATCCGCTATCAAAAGCTGCTCATGATCGCGATTGTCGTAACAGGCGGGCTCTTGTTCCTTCTAAACCTGATCCAGCCGATCGCGGTCGCTCGCTATATGATACCGCTTTTCGTTGCTGCGTGCAGCGTCTTCGCAGCAGGCGCGGCGAGTGATTGGTCGAAAAGCGTGCCCTTCCGGGCTGTGATGATAGCTTGGTCGGTCATCGCATGCTGGGTCACGTCGAACGAGATCGCGGCACATGCTGGATGGTATGGCGGCGCGCGGGAAATCTCGCGGCTCGTCGCGCAATGCCCATCGAGCCGGGTCATTGCCGTCAATGCCTGGGCCTACAGCCCCCGCCCCGCGAGCCGCGCCGCTTCTCGCGAACAAGTCATCTTTGGCGCCGGCTACCGTAGGGCGGCACGAGGACTTGGTTTCGTGCCCGAGGTGATAGAACTGCCAAAAAGCCAGATATTGATGCCGCTTTTAATAGGATCCTGCCCGACGATCCTATGGGCCGAGCATATGTATTGGGCGGCGAAGAAAGGAAGCGAATTCACTGCAGTCGGACTTTCTGTGCCTCCGGACGTGGCCGTGACGCGTGATCTGGCGACCAAAGATAATCTGATCATGATTGTGAAGCGAAACCAACGCCTCGAAGCCGCAGCGCAGTGACACATTCAGACCTGGGCGTTTACAACCAGCGCAGTTTGGAAACGGTCCGGGGCTGCGATTAATGCGACGAACGTCGCCTGTCCTTGCTGGATCAGGGTTTAATAGCCGCTTGGACTTGGCACCATCGCGGGAGCGAGCCAGCTGCTAGTCATGATCGTCAAGGTTGAGCCGCCCAGTTGGGGCCGCCGCTCGTTGAGTGGCGCGAAGGCTGAACACTTGATACCGTCTTCGCGCCGCGCGCCATCGGCGTCCCGCGAGATGCGAGTGCACCAAATGAAACGCCTTACCCTCACCCGTTTTATGATCGAGGAGCAACGCCGCTCCGGGCTGTTGAGACCCGAGCTGCGATTGCTGATCGAAACCGTTGCGCGAGCTTGCAAGAGCATCAGCCACGCGGTTGGCAAAGGCGCGCTCGGAGAGGTGTTGGGAAACCTCGCCACTGAGAACGTACAGGGAGAGGTTCAGAAGAAACTGGACGTTATTGCCAACGAACTGCTGCTCGAAGCAAACGAGTGGGGCGGTCACCTCGCAGCGATGGCATCGGAGGAAATGGAAACCATCCATCGGATCCCGAGCCGCTATCCCAAAGGGGAATATTTGCTGCTGTTCGATCCAATCGACGGGTCGAGCAACATCGATGTCGATCTTTCAGTAGGCACCATCTTCTCGGTGCTCACGGCTCCAGCCGACGCTTCGGGCCGTGAAATCACGGAACAAGACTTCATGCAGCCCGGTAGCCGTCAGGTAGCGGCGGGCTACGCAATCTACGGGCCACAAACGCTGCTCGTGCTGACGTTGGGAACCGGAGTTTACGAGTTCACGCTCGATCGTGAAGTAGGCTCTTGGCAAATGACGGATGGGCCGATGAGGCTTTCCGAAGGGACGTGCGAATTTGCCATCAATATGGCACGTCATCAGCAATGGTCCCCGGCGATACGCCGCTACATCGACGAACGCCTTGCGGGCGAGGACGGTCCTTGCGGAAAGGACTACAACATGCGCTGGACGGCATCGATGGTGGCGGACGTGCACCGCATTCTAAAACGGGGCGGCATCTTCCTGTACCCCGCCGATCATCGGACGTCCGGTAAAGCCCGCTTGCGCCTGATGTACGAGGCGAATCCGATGGCGTTGCTCATCGAACAGGCAGGCGGCGCCGCCAATAATGGCCTTGAGCGCATCCTGGATGTGGAGCCTCAGGGCTTGCACGAGCGGGTCGGGGTAATCCTCGGCGACAAAAAAGAGGTCGAGGCGGTGGCCGCGTATGGCTTGGAACTTCGCGAAATTGCGCATAGCTGACCGTGGCGCGAGGCAATCTTGAATTCGGGGCTGGACTGATGTCTGAGCATGAATATGGCACCCCTGTTTAAGCGACAGCTATCCGCGCGCGACCATATCCAGTAAGGGTGCCTATCCTTGGGAGAAGTTAAGTGGCCGACGATACCGATTTGATTACTCTTACCGCCGATATTGTCTCAGCGCACGTGAGCAACAATAGTGTGCCTAGCGCAGAAATCGGCAATTTGATCGCGGCCGTTTACGCAGCGCTCGGCGCATTGGGCACGCCCGCTGCAACGGCCGAACCGGAAAAACCGAAGGGCGCGGTGTCAGCACGTTCCTCGATCAAGCCAAGTCATCTTATCAGCATGATCGACGGTAAGCCCTATAGGATGCTGCGCCGTCACATTGCCCTGCATGGTTACACGCCAGAGAGCTATCGCGAGACATTTGGCCTGGCGAGAGATTACCCGATGGTCGCCGCTGAGTATGCGGAAAGCCGCCGAGCGCTTGCGCATAAGATTGGCCTTGGGCGCAAGCCGAAGATAGAAGAGGTCGTGGTTCCCGTGAAGCGCGGCCGCAAGCCGAAAGCCACGGTGACCGCAGACGCTTGATCACTTGCCCGTTTATAGGCGCGGCGTCGCAAGAGCGCGCGCGGACGAGCGAGGCAGAAGTCGCATCGACATCACCTAAGGGAAAAGCGCCGTCGATCTTGCGATGGACGGTGCTTTCCACGTCGCCACGTCTGCATTGGCGGCACAGTCCTGGTGGTCGGCATCGGCCCGAAACCCGACATTGCTGTGAATCGACGTGGAATATTCGAAGCCGATAGGGGGCAACTTTCCGAGCCGGCTGACACTCGCCAACCCGTCGTCGCCTCACTCGAGGCGGGCATCGGCAATACGGTGCTGATGACAACCGGCCGACCGCTCGGCTCCGACCTTGTCTGACTCCCTCCACGTCCTGCTGCGCTCCACGACCGCAGATCATCGTTACCGAGCACGATGGTGGACTGGAGCTACGCCTGCTCGGCGTCGAACGTCCCACGCTCTCGCTGGGCCAATGGCGGGCCACCGCGGTCGCGCACTTCGCCGCGGCTAAGCTCGCGGCTTGGTAGCGCCGGCACCGGTATCTCCTGTGATTAATGCCAAGGCGTCATGCCGGAACAGATCGGCAAAGCTTGCGCCTGACGATAGCGGATAATGATCCCATATCGGCGGAGCGGAGCATCGAGACCCAAACAGTGATCCACTTACCGAACACTGTGCTTTCTGCTTGCTCTCGCTCACGGCCGGCTCCCTTGGCCGGAATGTCATTAATCGGAGCCGCCGAAATGGCGTCGATTTCGCTACCAGAATGGCAATGGCGGCGACGAAAATGCAAAACACTCTCGTGGTGCGGGCCCATCCGTTCGGATAGCTCCTGCCTCCCCAACTGCCTTGCGATCAAGAGTCAGGCCTGAAGCAACCTTCCGATGCAATAGGTGATGCCAGCGATCAGCGCTGTCTGGACGATCACATCGCGCCATTCTCGCGCGCTCATCGACCGGGCGCTGTTGAGGACGTCGGTGATTTGCTCTTTCACGCAGCTCGCTCCACTCTCACGAGGAAACAGACACCGATCTGCCGTTAATCAGCGGAGATGTCATTTCGCCGCGGCAGCCTTGAACAGGTCCCAGAATTGGCGCAGTTCCATTCCACCCATGTCGGAGATCGCAGCAAACTGCAAATCCCGACACCGCGAGCACCCTGCCGACGACCTATGCGGTGAGCGTGGTCAGCCGAGCCTGCAAGTGCATCAGGTGCCCCTTAATCGCCCCGTTCGCTCCTGGTGTGAGGCTTACATAGGCCCGGCGCCGGTCGTTCTTGTCCCGAGCGACGGATACGAGGCCAAGCGATTCCAGCCGCCGCAAATGCCGATGTGCGGTAGCAAGCGACGCGCCGGAGGCAATGCACGCGGTTGATACCATGGTGGTCTCCCCGCGTTCACCGCTGACGAACAGCCCGAGCAACATGGTCCAGGCAGGATTACTAATATTTCCGGCCTCATACAAACGGGCCCGGTTTCGATCCTCTTCGATCAGAATAGTCGCCACCGACGCAAGCGCCATCGAGCCGACTCCGCACGGTTCGAGATCTTGGCGAATTCTGTCCAGAAAGTAAGGCCAGCCATCACGCAGCGCCTTGCGCGGGCCCTCGTCCTGCCCGCTCACTGGCTGCGGCTCGACGGAGTTGATGGCGCCGCGCACCGATCATCACGAGCGCCATCATCGGGTACGACCAAAAACCCTGCATCAGGGCGTATCCAAACGGCAAGATGGTCGAGTCGATCCACAGCGCGGGGTGGGTGAGGACAGCCATAGTCTGAAGACTGGCCACGCTCATCGGCCAGAAACGGCGGCTGTAAAAAGCGAGTGTCAGGAGACAAACAAGCAGCCCGCAATCGACCGCGAGAATACCAAGCTGCGGCGCATGCCAATGGGTGTTGAACGCGCCACCGATGAGGGGTGTGAACAAAGCTGCAGCGCTCATCATGCCGACGGCCCAGCGCTCGGATGCGCCGCCGCGGCTCCATGCCCACCAAGCGAAAAACGCAAAGATGGCCCAGAAACCAAAATACAGGACGTACAACATGAGGAAGGATCAGCATCGCGGCACCGCCAGCGTCAACTGGAAGCAGCGAGCCTGACCGGCCCCGTCATACCATCTCCGCTTTGTGCCTCAGGCGTCAGGATATCGCCCTTCCACATGCCTCCGCCGAACGCGATCGCTTTGAGTCCGAGCCGGTCGCGCAGATCCGCGAGCAGCGCATGGACTTCGATGGTCTTGCCCATTCCGGCGACCAGATCGGCGTTGGCCTGGGACAGAACCGCGACCATGTCGTGCGTGACTGATGGCGAGATGTTCATCGGGCGACCGGCACGGATGATACTGGCCATCAGCTCGGCGTTAGCGGCGATGGCGCCGCTCAGGTCGATTTCGGCCGGGTTCAGGTTGCTCGTAATCGTGCGGATCGCGGCGAAATCGAGAATGGGTTTGGACATATCGTCTCCTTTCATGCCGACCAGAAGCGACATGATTGACGGCTTGCGACGAATGCGGGTTAGCCGTGGCGGCCGACGATTTGCCCAATGTCCCTCACCACGCCCGTAAGAGCGAACATGATTAGGCTGACGAGCAGACATCGGGTGACGATCACCACGATGCGATGGCTTAGGTTGAGATCATTGAACCGTCTCCTGCTCAGTTCCGGTATGAGCAGATCGACCAGAAACGGGACCTCCGGGGCAACCGGCAAACTTTGCTTAGTCAATTTTGCATAAGGCCCGAGCGCCTCGCGCCGCGCGAGCGCCATCGCTGCCTCACCCGGTGAGACGCCCAGCTTTCGCGCGGCGTTGGCGAGATGCGCATAGACAGTGCGTTCCGACAGGCTCAGGCGCACGGCGATCATCTTGGGCTTGAGCCCCATGGCTGACAGACGCAGAACTTCCAGTTCGCGATCGCTGAGCAGGTCGAAGCGGTCGGCGGCCATCAGCTATCGACCGACCTGCATTGCTCCTCGCGTGAGCGGCACAATCCCGCCTTGCTGCACTGCAATCGGCCTCCTCCTATACCGGCCAAGCGGGAAACCATCGCAGATATCCGTACTTTCTCAATGCATATCCGACCCATGAAAGATCGATGGCCTGGCCGCTGGATCGTCAGGGAGAAGGATCGCTGCGCCGCATTAAGGAACGGTATCCGCCACCCGCGAAATGTCTCGCCTCGCGAACCATTCTGCGAACGCGCGAGCGCAACGCGTCTGCAGACTGCCTCCATTCACGATCAATCCGCGATTCGCCGAAGAGTGCGCAGGCAATTTCATACTGGCTCGCGCCGTCCGCCAGCGCGTCGTGCGTGCGCAGGACGCTCAACCAGCGATCCATGCGTCGATCGGCCGGGAAGAGCGCTCGGCCGAATCGGCGGTACCGGCATAGATGGAGCAGGCGCCGCAGGGTTAGCAAAGGCGCAATCGCCGTCTCTACCCCAGCAACGTCATAATGGAGCATGACAGGCCCCTCGCCGAGCAATGAGCCTGCTGACACGTCGATACGAATGCGGCGCCATCCATCCGATAGCACTGCGTGCTCGCTCCCGGTCGTGTCGGTGATGATCGATAGCCACGGCGCCAGTTGCGCCAAGTGAATACTATCTGGTCCAGCTGCCCCGGCCGGATCGACGCGGACACGAAGCGTCCCGGGATCGAAATCCGCGTGCCAGATGATGCGGGCGTCGGGCGCTGCGACATCGGGTCGCTCCGCGAAAACAAAGCCCCCATCCGCCTGGATCGGGGGGATGGCTCGGGTGGCTCCCCGTTATCACGCTCGCTCGCGCGTGCCATGCGATATAATCGCGATCGCGCCGGAGCCACTCCCACATCAGCCCCGCGCGATCCACGCCGCGCAGTGATGAATAAGGGCGCGGATCACGCCAATCGGGATGCGGATCAGGGGCCATCAACAGAGTCCTGATCGGCAGGACTCGCCGCAAAAGTCATTCCAAAATGGAAACCTTGGAACGGAACATCGGAGCGAACGTCGGTCCGTCAGTCTTTGGTGCCAACCTGCCGGCTCCCGGGGTGAGAATCCGGCGGCGGGCCGAAGCTTAAGGAAGGGCGCATAGGGATTACCGGTGGCTTGAGACACCGCCCAGCTGCGCGATGCCGGCCGATGAGCGTGCTTGCCTGCCTGGACGAATTCGTGCGCCAAATGCGCGCGTTTGGTACGATCGACGAGCTGGCATCGGCGCTCGATCATGTCACGAACCTGTTGGGGTTCGACCATTATGAAGTGGCGGAGCATGCCAATCTGCGCGCGCGGCCAAGCCCGATCCGATTGCATTCTTATCCCGAAAACTTGGCACGGCGGTTCAAGGCGGAGCAACTCGGCGGCATCCACCCCATTCATCGCGCCAGCCGCCAGACTAGTGTCGGCTTCACCTGGGAGGAGGTTCGTCAGCTGATCGAGCTCACACAGCGCGAACGGCGCTTTCTTGCGGCCGCCGCTGATCATGGGATCGTCAGTGGTTTCACCGTGCCCGCGAACGTGCCCGGCGAAATTTGCGGGTCCTGCTCGTTCACCGGGCAAAGCCCCATCTCGACACCTGGCGTACGACCGGTCGCGCAGCTTGCCGGCGCGTTCGCTTTTGAGGCTGCGCGACGTTTGTGGCACGGGGCGCCACTTGTCGTGGGAGATGCGCGTCTGACCGATCGGGAACGGGACTGCGTCATCTGGGTCGGTCGCGACAAGAGTGATTGGGAGATTGCCACAATCTTGGGGATCAGCGCGGAGACGGTAGTCTGCCACGTCAAGAATGCTCGTCGGCGCTATCGCGTACACAAAAGGACATCGCTGATCGTCCGCACCCTCTTCGATGGGACGATCACCTTTCGCGATCTTTTGAAGTGGTGAAATCCCCAATCCTGGGGATGGCTCGCCAGCGCGATCCCGGCGATCCTCCGGCGAATTTACGCGGCGGGACGAGGAAGGAATGGCGCAAACATTTCAGCGGGATCAAGCCGACGATGATCGCACGACTTATCTGATCGGCGTCACCGCATATGTTGCCTGATCGCCTCGTTTGCCAGGCCACGTCCTCGTGCGACATTCTTCTCGCCGAAGGCTTTTGCGTGTCGAAGGGCGCCGCGGCGCCGACGCAGGTTTCTGCCTGGGACACGAGGTTCGCCGAAGCGTTCGCGACCATGCTTTTTTGTCAGGGGCGCTCGTACGGCCGTCGGATCAAATGCTTCGGGCGACTCCTCACATGGTCGGACGAGATAGCTCCATCCCTGCTTCACTCGCTCGTTCTCGCTATCACCGCGCGGGTTCCCGCTCCTTGCGGAAACGAGCTGCGGCTCAATTTGACGGAGGCAAGCGCGCTTCACCCCGGTGCCCCATCGCAGCTCCCACATCGCGATCAGGATATGGAGCAGGGCACGATCGGCCTGACCGAATATCTCGTCACCGTCATGTGGCCCTCTACCCCCTACAGCGCTGAAAACGGCGCAGCCGCGATCTATCCGCGCTCGCATGGGCTGCACTCCGCCCGCCTAGACGAGGAGCGCGTTCCAAACATTGCCGAACTTGAACCGGGCGATGCTCTGATCTTTCTTGGGTCGACGCTGCACGCCTTAAGCGATAATCGCGGCGACCAAGTGGATCGCGCTATGCTTGTCAGCTACTGCGTCGACTGGCTTCCGCTTTATGAAGATCGCCGCATCGCCGGTTCGCCCGCAATCGCCGACCGGTTCGCGCCCGAACTTGCGCGGCTTGCCGGCTATCGGTCGGGGCCCGGCACCTACCAAAGGCGATGGCTGCCCAGCCTATTGCAAGACGATAGCGGGCTATCCTCAATCGAGGCGACCGCCACGCTCCGCCCCGATCGGACGCAGCTGACCGACCACCATGGCAGAGACGATGGTGCGCGGCGATGAATGCCGGACCCACGTCCGAACGGGTGCTCGAAGCAATCCGGCGTGACGTGCTAGCGGGGACTTTCCGGCCTGGCGCGCGGCTTGACCCCGCTTGGTTTGCCGACGAACTGAACACCAGCGTGACTCCGGTCCGCGACGCGTTGCATGTCCTAGTGGGTCAAGGACTGGTCGAGGCGCGAACCAGCGACGGCTTCCACATACCTCACGTCAGCGAGGCAGATTTGCGTGACCTCTACGTTTGGAATGGTCAGCTGTTGCGGCTGATCATTCGCGCGTGGAAGTCGGAGCACGAGACAGACGCGCGCTCTGCAAGCTCGAATGGCCCCACTGATCGCGCCTCGCGCTTATTCAGTCGGATCGCGCACGGCTCACCCAATATCGAGCATTGGCATCAGCTTTCGAGAACGAGCGACCGGCTCGAGTCCTCCCGACGAGTGGAGGCTCAGATAGTGCGGGGGGTTGGCGAGGAGCTGGATCGCCTGGAGGCAATGCTCGACGCAGGCGATAGGAAGGCCCTCGGTAAAGCGGTAGACGCCTATCACGCCCGCCGCGCGAGCGCGGTTTCCGCAATTGTCCGCGCGCTCTATCGTCGGCCGAGATAGGTCTCTCGCGGTGACATGCTGGTGTGCGCTGACAGCGTCCGTACCAAGCAGGTTTGCCGCCGGGTGTACGCCACCCAATCAGCGACGATCTGAGCGCGGCCGCCCGGCGGCGGGCCATGGCATGCCCAGGCCGTTGGAAGCGGCCCGAAAGATAAATATCAGTGCCGACTGTCGAGCGGCAAGGCGCTCGTACAGAGTACCTCAATCGAGGCCGAGGAGCTTGCCCGCTTTTGCATCGGTCAAGCGTTGCAACGATCGGCCGCCATAAGCGCAAGTGAACACAGCAAATTAAGATCACGCGCTCACTCGGCGGTGTTGTCGCCGGACGGCGTTTCGGGGGGTGCCGTCGAACCCGCCATCCGGCGACGAGCCCTTGCAGGCCCAGGCCCTTGGGGATGGACCCAGAAGCAATTATCAAATCTGTCAGTCACGTCGCAATACGCTCCAAGGGCGTAACTCAACCGATCAGCACCATCATAGGAAATCTTGGTTCGGCCGGCACGCCTTCACACCGGATGCGGCGCGCTCTCCGCCCTATGGCTGGCCTGCACCCCCGCCGAACGTCTCGGGTACAAAAAAGGCTGATCTGATCCTCGTACGTGCAATACGCCATTATCGCCGGCACGAAAAAAGGGCAGCCTCGAAGGCGATCCCGAAAAAAGCTGGCAGAGGATGCCTGAAGGCCGTTGTTTAAGGGGCGTAGGGCCAATTGTTGCAACCATTTGAACGTCACAGCAGCGATTTTTTCGGTCAGCCCCGTAAGCCCGAGCGACGACGTCAGACCCGTTATATTCTGCGCTTTAGTTCAGCTCCGCGCGCGGAGCAGGCAGATCGGCAACATGGGCTTCCGCGCGGAATCACGAGAGGCAGCTGTCCGACAGATTGCGATCGTTCGATGGCACATCGCTGTTCGGCCGCAGACTGACCAAATCATGATCATGGCGGGCCGCGAAAGGGCTGGGGCCTGTACCGTCAGGTAGGTCTGTTGCGAGGCGCCTAGATCCGCCTGTCCACTCAGGGCACGCCAAATACGTATTAATTGACCGATATCCGTCGCATGGTCTGGCCGCTCTGGCGTTTGACGTCGCAACCATTGCCGACTGTCGGACGTAGACCAGTGCGATATGAGCGGCCATTGCTGCGAACTCGCATTGGGGTGGCGCGTGCAGGCTATCGAAACTGTGTTTGAGGGTGGCACCATCGACTTGAAAGACGGCGTCTTTACTCGCTGCGCCTTCAAGGACTGCCTGCTCCTCGCCGAAGGCGGAGGGTTCCTGTTCGTCGGATCGATCCGTTTTGTCGGGGCGATCCGGGTCCGGACGGGAAAGAATAAGTCGGCGCAGGGCCAGATACTGAGCGAGTGGCATCGAACCGCTGGCGAGGGAAGTCTAACCTTTGAAGATGGTTGATGCGAACGATGCGCTTCATTGCTCCACCGTCACCGCGGAAAAGCGCCAAGCTGTGGAGCGCTGACGAACAACAGACTCGACCTGTTCAGACGGAGACCATCAGCGCCGCCTTTGAGCATTCTCCGGCGGTCCGCCGCTTCTGGCACCGATGATACTCGCTCGGCATCACGCCGCGGGCCAACGATGGACAATCGTGAGTATGGACGTAAAGCTGCAGTACCTCCCCGATCGCAATCATCGTCAAAACCAGAAGATCCATTGCTGAACCTCACCCCGCACGTTGGCCGACCGCTTCACCGGCGGCCCCGACGAGAGCCTGGACGCGCTCGGCAAGTGCCAAAATGTCCCGCTGGATAGCAGCTTCGTCCGGATTGCCCGCGTCCAGCGATCTGGCAGCGACTTTTGCGGCGGCGACGGTCTCGGTCATGCGATCAATGAGGTCTCTGACCGGCGCAAGCCGCACGCGGCGTGCGACTTTTGCATTTCCGAACGCTTGTTGGTCAAGCGTCTCGCCGATAGCCTCGAGTTCTGTTGAATGGTCCGTCACCCTATTGACGGCTTGGCCGATCGCGATTGCGGCCATCTCTTCCTGAGTTTTTTCGGCAAGAAGATCGAGCTTCGCAATCGCTGCAAGCTCGGCCATATCGCCCGGATCATCAGGCCGGCTTTCGCTCACAAATGACGACAGTGCATCCGCGAGCTTGTCTGCCTGATCGCCATCTTTCTTTGCCCGCACAGCGTCGGCCTGGGCGAGCAGCTCCGCCAGCCGCGCACGACAGGCCTCGAAACCCCGGATCTCGCTCACAACGACCTCCATGTTTGGAGTACCTGCCTCAAATTGTCGGCAGCCGCGTCCAGCGCAGCGAACGTGATGGGCCGTCGATTTCGCACGCCGGCCGAGAGGCGAATATGGGCGGCGCTCCAAGCGGCGACTGCGTCGTCCGCCGCTGCGAAAACCATCAGTCCAGCCTTTCGCCGGGCGGCAAGGTTATCGGTTGCGGCCTGGTAGCGGGCAAGCCCGTTGGTTAGACCCGCGCGCGCCGCGCGAATAGCAGCGAGGCGCGCCTTGACGGGTGCGATACGGGCGCTGCGTTCGGGCGTCAGGACCGCGTCGTCCAGCAGTGCCTGTTGGTTCTTTTCCTCCCTTTCCATTGCCACGTCCTGGAGGAAGTAAAAGCCCAAGCCCGTATCGGCCTCGATCGTCCGCCGCTCAGCGTTGAACGCTCGCGTATAAGTCAGGCGAGCCGCCGCGATCTGACCGGACATGATCGTCTGGAGCCGGACGATCGCCGGGTCGGCTGCGTCGAGCGATCTTGCCAGCGAACGGGATGCGCGGATATTGGCAATCTGGGTATTGAGAAAAGTCGCCGTATCCGTGATCGCTCCGGCCACCGGACCGATTGTTACGCCGAGCGTCGTGGCCAGCGTAGAGACACTGTCTGCCACCGCGCGCGCACTGCCAGCACCGCTGTTTCCCGCATGCGTGATCGCCTCAAGCGACTCAGCATAGGCTACTGCCGCGTCCATCGAACGGAGCATGGTAGCCCAAGCCCCGCCAAAAGCCTCGCCGCTCTCGCGGACGGAACGTTGCGACTCGGCGTCGCGGAAGGTGTCAGCCGCTGTATCAATCTGCGCTTGAGCCAGCTCGCCAGCCGCAGCCGCAGCTTGCCGCACCCCTATAGTGGCAGACGTGTAGCCACTCGTGTCCGGCAGTGTCGCGCATGAGGCGGCAAACAACGGTACGAGGAGAGTGGCGGTGCGATACTTTCTCGGCAAAGCAGCCTCCTAACCGGCCACTAGCTTGACATAGCGGCCGTGCACCCAGCCGCTGCGGCAGGGGCCGGGATAAGCGGTGCGCCGCGGGCGTGGAGTGTAAACGGCACAGTCCGCATTTCCGTCACCATAGATGACGCCGAGCCACTGTCCGCGCTCTTCACAGACGGTCAACGGGCGTCCGATGCGAAGCTGGTCGAGCATGCGGAAGCGTGTGCCGGGGCCGTCGCGCACAGCCAGGAAGCTCCGCGAGCCGAGGTTGCCGACCTGGACCAGGCTGCCACATGCATCCTCGTGACCCGTGCCACCCACGCGCACCGGCACTCCGCCGTTCGCCGGGTTGGCCGGCGCGACCAAAGCAGCCCACATCGCCGCGGCCATCATCTCACGCCTCATTGTCGGACAGCGCGGATTGGCCTGCGGTGAGTTCGATAGGAACGCTGTCAAGCGTGGCGGCGCTGCTCGGCCAGCGGGCTGCGAGCAGCCGATCCTTTGCAATTCGGGCAATGCTGACGCTGTCCGACTGGTTGCCGCCCAGCACGTGATAGGCCTTACCGTCCTCGCCTGCGTAAAAGGCAACATGCCCCTGAAAACCGTCTTTGCTGCCACGCCAGAACACCATGACAGCGCCAAGTCGGGGCTGCGTCGAAGACCCAAATTTGGCCCAGTTGCGCGCTCCGAGTGGGTTGTTCGGCAGCGGCTCGCTCGTCAGCGTCGATCCGATGCAATGGGCGACGAACAAGCCACACCAAGGGATCGCGTCATTGCCATAGGCGACGTCAAGATCCTCCGCCCATTCGAGAATTTCGGGATTGCTGAACGAACCTGGCGTTTCCTTAGTGCCGAACTGTCGACGCGCCTCCTCAAACCAAACGAGGAGCGGCGCTGCGCCATCCAGGCTCCCGCCGCCGCCCAGCAAAGCGGCCGAAGATTTCGGGCCGAAGACGCCGTCCACCTCCAGCCCGTTCGCTTTTTGGAAAGCGCGCAGCGCGGCAATCGTCTTACGGCCCCAGTCGCCATCGACATCGCCCGGATCGAAGCCTTTGTCCTTCAGCGCCTGCTGAATTGCCTTGATCTTACTGCTCATCTTCACCTCCTGCCCGTTGACGACTCCAGCCTATGCGACTGCGAACCACGCTCACCGCCACGCGCTCGGCGAAGGGCGGAAGGCTCCTGCGCACGACCCAGCGGCCGCCGCCGGCGATGACGGTGGCCGCCGCGCTCCAGGCAAGCGGCGCGGCGTGCAGTCCCCCTGCCGTCCATCCCGCAACGACCAGGCCGCCCAAGCCAAGGTCGATTAGCCTCGCAACGCGGCAGGAAAGCCTGCCATAACCATCGGCCCCGATCCGGCGTACGGACTCGCCTGCGCGGCAGATCAGCGCCCTGCCAGCTGCCAGATCGCCGTCATCCGCCCCGAAGTCGCTGGGGACGCTCAGCACCATGTCGCCATCCGGTTGGACGAGGATCGCCAAGCCTCGCGCCGTCTTTCCCCGCGTGGCGAGCGGCTCGACCAAGCGCATCCCTCCCATTCGCCAAAAGGCGATTATCTCGCCGAATGACACTGCCGGGGCCGACGCGGTCATGTCGACCGCAACAATGAGGAGACGGCTTGGCCCGCGATTTTGCTAAGCGCATCTACAAGCCAGCCCCAATATTTGAACGAGATGTCGACGGCGCTTGCGTGCAGCGTCTGGAGTTGCGCGCGCTCGCCGCCCTCCAGGCCGGATTGGAAGCGGCTGACCACGTCACCGTCAATCTGGATTACCGTTTGCATCAGGATGACCTCGGTGCCGATGTCCCAAGCCTTTCGCAGCGGCACGAGCTCCGCCGATCTCACAACTTCATCAGGACTGTGACGGGTGATTTCCGCCGGACCGCCGTCGAATATTGCCTTCAACTGGTCGCAGTTGCGGCGGATGCGATGAAAAATTGCCCGGTCCTGCGGACGAAATCCGCGGGCAATGCCACGGATGGTTCCGCCCCAGCTTGCATCAGGAAGGAGCTGGTGGACGCGCCCCTGCAAATGACTGAACAGGTCGCTCCGGGTGTCGGCGAGGTTGAGAATTCGGGACCGCATCTCGACCGACCAGAATGCGATCTGGCGTAAGTCGTCGAGCACCGCTGCTGTTACGGTGTCAGGCGCATCCCGCAAAAAACCGTCTTTCCACACGCGTTTACCATCCCGTTGCTCAAGCGGCTTGCCGCTTCGCGTTGCGAGTTCGGCGCGCGCCTCGGTCGCCTGAGAGGAATCGTCTGTCGGTGGCGGGAATGGCTCCGCGCCCCAGTCGAACGACATGGAGATCACGCGCAGCCACGGCTCCAGCGGCTCTCCCTGCGTGCCGAACCTGTTGACCTCACGGCACAGAAAATCCCAGTACGTTTCAGCCGTTTCCACTAACGCCTGTGGCCCGGAGGGCATTTTCTGGCCCGACATCCCGTCCTTTTCGACGGTGTTGATCTCCAACGTGAGGAGGTTGCGCGCGAGGGGGCCGAAGTCGGGCATGAGGCATCACCGAGCCAGGCTGCGCGCCAGGTCGATCACGGCCTTCAGATTGTCGGCCACAATTTGCCGGCTTAGAGTCACCTGATCATTGTGAAGCTTCATCAGCTTCTCATTGTCGATAGCGCCTGCCGAGAGCGCGTTGCGAATGTCGCCCTGGTCAAGCCGGATAACTGTGCTGACGGCTTCGGCGGCTTCCCCCGTCTTCGGGTCGATCGACCATTCATTTCCGTCGACCCCGACAGTCATTGGCGCTATTACCGTGGAGACCTCAAGTGTCAAAAGCTGGTCGAGCGTGTTCCCGATCCGAGCCAGCAGGGTTTCGGATTGATCGCGCACCTCGTCAGCCATGAAACGTCCCCTTTTCGTCAGCCTATAGCGGTTCCAAAACCTTTGCCCCAATGCCCCAAAAGGCGTAATCAGGTTTTACCTCAAGCAGGCTCAGTTGGCGAGTCAACAGTGGGATTGCAGAGTGGTTTGCTCTAATCGCCGCCATCGCCTCACCATAAGGAAGTAGACTGAAAGTGACACGGAAGCGGCCGCATCTCAGACTATAGTTTCGCCGAGATGCGGTTGGACAGTCCGTGCCTCGCGCGGCCTAGGGCGCGCTGGGCTTTCGCCTTCAGCATGGAAGACCACCCCATTCGGCTCGCAGACTCGCCCGGCGACAGCGCCGCGTCGCCTGTCATTCGTCCGGCCCAACGCTGTTGAGAAGAACCGTGAGTGGCCAGCATCCGCACGCCACACCGTGTTTACACAGACGTCCGGTGTTGCCGTTGCCCTCGAAACGCGCTGAATTTACATAATTCTCAAACTGCTATCGAAGGCCCCCTTTGATTTTATAGTTATGCTGCACAGGGAGTTTGCCATGACAGACGCTGGCGCTTCAAAGGATAATCCCACCACTTCGGCTTCAGTGCCAGGAATAAATATCGACAAAAAGCCATCTAACGTGGCTATCTACTCCGCAATTGTATCTTCGCTCGCCTTGGTGGGAACGATCTTTAATACTTGGTTTGCGTCTTTTAGCCCGGCAAACCTAGACGTTCAACTCGGAAATACGGCCGCCATTGCGTTATGACGCTCTGGTCGTCCAGGGATCTTGCTACCCGTCTTAATGTGGAACAAAAGCGCAAAATCCGGCGTGATATTGGATGCACGAGCGGTGATAACGGATATCGAGACTAAGCAGACATATGAACTGCCGGCGTACCGCTATTATACCTATTCCGGAGGAGGAACGGATTTATACGCGGATTCGGCGCCGGACCTAATCAAGGGTGGCGAGAATCTGCGAAGAGACATCGCGTTCCGAATGGCTTCTGTTCCGAGAAGGCGGATACTGTTCGGCACACGCCCTTACTCGGTTAGATTATTTTACAAGACCAAATCGTCTTCTAGTGAGATCGCGACAGAGGGACGCCGGTTCGAGCCTGATACGGAAACCATTGAGTACGTAAATTCTGCGTTGAATAGGCAATCGAGTTTTATGTCTATGTCGGTGAGGCTAAATCGTGGAACATAACAACGTATGCGCTCCTGCATCGGCCGCGCGCGGCGCCATACTCTGCGTATTGGCGCCGCCCTCGAATGCCTTGATCGATATACTCCTTGCCTTGCCTCAAAGCCGCGAGCTAGTAGCATAATTGCAGTCCTGCCGATCACCCGCAATCCAGGATCACTGAAACGTGATGGCCCGCGGCAACGTCAGATAAGCAGCGGTGTCAGATAAAAGGTCGCGGTATAGCGGCCGCCAAATAGTTTCGATCACCGCTTATGCGTAAGGCCGGGGGCCCGGACTGCACGACAGTCAAAATCTAGGCCGGCGATTCTGTGCGAAATGTGCCGTCGTTTTGCTGGATGGCGAGAACAGGTCGCTTGCCGCATAGAAGTTCGGTTTTCGCTGCCAGCGACGCGCAACGGATTGCGTCATCGACGTTGCTGAACCGCATAATCGCGCCATGCACGCTGATGAGCCACTGCCCATCCAGACCGCGGGCGATGCGATATGTAGATCCGTCCATTTCCATCTCCGGCGCTCCGCGGTCGGACGCCGGGATGCGCACAGCTTCAACGAATATCGTTTCGTTATGATCCGGGCCAGTGCCTTGGCGCGCCATCCGGATTGCGCGAGCTTCGAAACATCAAGCATTACAGGGACTCTTGCCCGCCAGGAAATCGTAACGCGGCTAACTTGGTCCGGGTTGGACGCGCATCTGTCGAACAACAGCTAATAGGCAGTCGTCATTACCACCAAGCAACGAACTTCCGACGCCAGCGCACCAAATGTCGCGGTTCTTCAGTTCTGATTGCCAAGCTGCGTGTAGCGGCGGGCACGCATTCTTGTTAAGACGGATTGATTGTGTGCGTAGCCCCGTCGACGTTCAGCGTCGCCGATTCTCTCGCCGCTCGCGTGCGCAAAGCGGCCAGCGGCCTGTTCGGGCTGGGGTATCGCGCTTGATTGGGGATGAGGGAAGCGACGTGGCTGCTCTGAAGACCGTAACCGCCGGGGCGAGGTCCGGGCTGGTCGGCGCAAGTGACGCGATCCGCGCCGTTCTCGCCAAGCTTGAGGCGTTCAGTACCTGCGACGCCCCGGTACTCATTGACGGGGAAACCGGCACCGGCAAGGAGCTGGCCGCGCGAGCACTGCACTATCAGTCGCGCCGGCGCGGCGAGCCGTTCGTGCCGATCAATTGCGCGGCCCTGCCCGAGCAGCTTATCGTCAACGAGCTTTTCGGGCACCACCGCGGCGCCTTCACCGGCGCGGAGGTGCGTCAAGCGGGATTGGTGGAGCAGGCTGGCGGCGGGACCATCTTGTTCGACGAGGTCGACATGTTGCCGTTGCCAGCGCAGGCAGTATTGCTGCGCTTCCTGCAGGACCAAGAATATCGCCCGCTGGGCGGCGGCGTGGTGAAGATCGGCGACGTGCGCATCGTCGCCGCGAGCAACGCGCGCCTCGCTACCAAGGTGAAAGATCGCAGCTTCCGCGAGGATCTGTTCTATCGACTTGGCGTGCTGATGCTCCACCTTCCGCCGCTGCGCGAACGGCGGGACGACGTGCCCCTGCTGGCGGATCATTTCCTACAACGGCTCCAGCAACGATACGGCGGCGCTAAGCGGCTGGACCCGCAGGCGCTGGACACGCTCGAAGCGCATGACTGGCCCGGCAATGTACGTGAACTGGAGAATCGGCTGCATCGCGCATTCGTGCTCTCACCAGGACCAGAGATCGGCTGCGCGGAGCTCGAGCTGGAACCCACTGCAGCACCGGCGCGGCTGCGCACGGTAGCGAACGGCTGCGACGTGTTCGCCGCCGCCAAGGTGCGCGCAATCGCCGATTTCGAGCATGACTATTTGAGCCGGCTGATGGCGATGACCCGAGGCAACATCTCGGCCGCCAGTCGGGTCGCGCACAAGGAGCGCCGGACGCTGGCACGATTGCTGCAGAAACATGGAATCAACCGGCGGGAATATCAGGGCGAAGGGGGTATGTCGGACGCGTAGCGCTGTTGCTCAATCGCAGTGGAAGCTCAGGTGTTGCTCGCATGTTGTCGGCGATTGCGCGCCCGCTTTGTCCCCGATTTCGGTCACGATCTCGCTTAGCACAATCTCGTTGAGGCCGGTCGACGGTAGGCCGATCGGGATGCGGATCAATGCAAACCACGGGACGTTTGCGGCGATCGGGCCGACATGCCGCCGGATGTCCAGTGCGATGCGTGTAAGGCCTGGCAGCCGCTCCACGGTCGCAACGGCGACCTGGTCTAGGCTGTTGAGGCTGTCCGTGCGGATGATCGCCGTGGTCGGTCGTCCGGTACGGCATGGCGCAGAGTTTGCGGCGGCGTCGCGGAAGAGCGCGAGCGTCCCGCCGTCATCGTCCTCGACCACGACGATGCGCGGCGCCGCATCAAGTTTCGGATCGTCAAAGACCGGTAGGATATTCAACGAACAGCGAGCCTCAGGTATCGGTTGTCTGGAAGCTGTTGTTTATGATTGCGCCGCCGTGCATCGGGCGGTTGTCCACATCGAAGCCCGGGATGGAGCGGCTGCGATTTACTGCTCCCCCGTTCAATGTGACACGGCCGCCCACAGCAGCTGTCGTGTCGAACGTGCCGGTTACCGACGAATTCCAGTGGACATGGTTGAGGTGGCGGAACGCAGCCTCATTTGTCCCGTCAGGGATATGGCTGGCGCTCAGCGTCGACACAAAGCCGACGGAGAAGCTGAACCAGCCTCGCGTCCCGACTCGCCCGGCAACCGGGTTCGTCCATGGAATTCGTCCGGAGGACGGGGTGTCCCTGATCACCGGCGACCCAACATCGCCATTGGCGGCAAAGCCTTGGGCAAAGGGATCGTGGTACCAAGTATTCGCAGCCGCCGTCGCGTCGCGCATTGGCAGGCCGCCATTGATCCTCAGCCGGCGGTGCGTCCGGTTGGCTCCGGTGCCCCAGAAGATATCATATTGGAACACCTTTCCGACCTGATGATGCGCGACCTCCCAATCCGAGAATACGTCGGTGGGAGCGCCATGTATCGTCGCGTTGGGCGTCCACTGAAACGTCGGTGCGGGTGAACCCAGGACGAAGCCTGCAGCATCCTCATTCACGACCATGGCATTCGTATTGAAGGTGCCGGGCGTCGTTGTGAACGAGACGACACGCTGGACCCGCGCAACCTGCAGCGGGCTTGTTTCCAGCGCCGCCATAGGAAGCTCCGTGGCCTCGCCGTCATTGGCGGCCATCACGATATCAGCGACCTGCTCCGCCTGCCGTTCATGGACGTCGTCGGGAGCCGCAATGGCGAGATCGCCGGTCGCCGGCATGGCTGCGCCCCGTTGCTGCACCGTATGGGCGAGCTCGTGCGCGAGCAGCCGCTGACCGGCCATGGTATTTGGCGAGTATTGCGCCTGACCGAACACGATGTCGTTGCCGACCGTATAGGCGAGCGCATTGACCGCGCGTGCCGACTCAAATGCCATATTGTCCGTGTGGATCCGCACCTCGCCCAAGTCTTGGCCGAACCGCGGTTCGAAAAAAGCGCGGGTCGCTTCGCCCAGCGCCTGCCCGGGCGTGCCGAGCACATCGCGTACCAACGACGACGGAGTTTCACGGGCGGACGTGTTCCCATCGGAGCGGCGATGGAGCTTGGTCGACGTCGTACGTCCGAAGGGATGCGCAATTGCCAAGTCGTGAGACGTGGTCGACGACCGACGCTGTGGCGGTCGCGTGGGGGTCGGGCGGTGCCGAGGAGCCGCCATTTGCGGTACGGTGGTCGCCATGGCTGTGCTCCTTCCGCTAGAGCTGCTTCAGACCGGCTTTCAGCATACGCTGAAAATCGCGCGCCTGCTTACGGTTTTTGATCTCAAACATGGTCTGCAGCTCGGTGTCGGGCAGCGTGGCAAGATTTTGCGCGGTATCAGGGCTGCCGGCCGCGGCGACGAGCCTGGCGCGAACCGTCTTCTCGTCGAGGCCGAGCTTCGCGAAGCCAAGATCCTCGGTTACCGCCGTTGCGAACTTTGCGCCGAAGCCACCGCTGCGGTTGACAAGCGCCAGAGTCACCGCAACCGCCGAACCGACCGGCGCCGTGCTGCCGGCAGCGGGCTTGTGCTCGACCACCCGCCCGTTGGCGGGGCCGGTGACCTCGCCGAGCTGGAGTCGGGACTTCTCTAGGATGGCCTTCGCCTCGCCCAGCGTGGAGCCGACGAGGTCGGGGACCGTCGTCCGCTCAATGTCGGATCGCCGGCCAACCACGACGTCGACGGCCGAGCCTTTTGCCACCGGTGCTTTCGCAGGCGGCTTCTGATCCAGGACCAGCCCGGCCCGATCGTCCTCGCGAAGCTCGACCTCGCCGCGCACGAGGTCCGCATCTGCGAGCAAACGGTCGGCCGCTTCCAGCTTCTGGCCGACGAGGTCGGGCACCGCGACCCGATCGTCGGGCGCCTGCACAGCGACGACCAGCGATACCGCGGTGCCCGGCGCTACGCGAACTCCGGCAACTGGGTCCTGAGACAGGACCCCGCCCGCCTTGTCGCCGGGGCGGGGCAAGATCTCGCCCACCACCAGGCCGGCTTCCTTCAGTTTCGCTTCCGCTTCGTCGCGGGCCAGGCCGACAACGTCCGGCACCGCCGTCGTGTCGGCGGGGTCGGCCGTGCCAATGACGAATGTGACGCTGGTGTTTGCGTCGATGGGCTCGCCGGCCGCGGGGGTCTGCGAAACGACCAGTCCGGCGCCCTCGGGATCGCGCTGCGTAAGGCGCTGGCCGACTTTCAAGCCGAGCCGGCCGAGCACGCCCACGGCCGACGCTTCCGGCCGGCCCAAAAGGTCGGGCATAACCGCGCGCTCTGGTGGCTGCGGACAAGGATCCCGGCGGACGGCGCCGATTTGGATGACGCGGTAGCTGACACCCTGATCGACAAGGGCGATCGCCTCTTCTCCGCGGTAGAGAACAGCTTGGTTCGAGTCCGACACCTGGAGGTACACAACGGCCGCGCGCTGGTCACCCAGTGGCAGGCTCATCAGGAAATAGCCCTTGGCGTCCGTACACGTGTAGCGCCGGACGCTCCCGTTCGCGTCGACCGCCGCGACCGCCAGCCCGGCGGAGGGCGTGCCGTCCGCTGCGATCACCCGCCCATGAATCACGGCGGTGCCGGGCGTGCGCTTGGGCGCGTCGATCTCCGCCGTCCCGACCGCCAACATGAAGCTGCTCTGCGCCAGTTTCTCTACGGCAAGAGCCGTTTGCGTTCGTGCGATCTCCTCGCTCTCGTCAGGCCGTCGCGCCTGCACCAGCGCGAGCCGGCGCTCGCTGGCACCCACCCGCGCCTGCTGCACCCGGGCAACGTGATCGAGCCCCACCAGGCGCACGCGATCGGTCGCCCGGGGCAGATCGCCGATTTGCCCCGCCAAAACGTCCGGATCGATTGTCGAGCTGCAGTCCGCCATGACTCTCTCCCGTTATCCGTTGCCGAGGTCGGTCTTTGCGCCAACCCCCGTCGCGACCGCGCCGGTCTGGCTCTGGAACCGCTCGCATCGGCTCGCCGGCGCCAAGTGACGGTTGGTGTCGAGCGAGGCGGTCGCGCCAGTGCCGAAGCCGGTGAGCAGGATGCGCGGCTGCAGCAGGCCGAAGTGGAAAAAACAGTGCGTGCCCTGATTGTGGCTTGTGTCGTTAAAGAGCCCGATCGTGAGCGCGGACAGGAAGGTGGTGCCGAACGACTCCTTGAGCCGGTTGCCTTGCATCCGCACCGAGAAGCCCAGTACGAGCGCGTCGATCAGCACAAGGTCCAAGAACTTGTCACAATCGGACTGATTGTCCTGCATCGCAACGTCGTCGGTGCTCAGGATCAGGATCGAGCTCAATGCCAGCGTGACCGCAGGCGCGAGGTTGTCGAGCATGATCTGATTGTCGTTGAACTGGACGTTGCCGTTGGCGAGGAGTCGAAGGTCATCGCCCAACGCCTGTCGGCCGGCCTGCTCCGGATCAATCTGACCAAGACCGCTCAGCCCCAACAATTGCAGGTAGACCTCGTTGGAAACGCCGAGGTTGAGGATGGCGACCGCCGCACCGCCCAAGGCATTGAGCAACGCGCTGAGCGGGTTGGGCGTGGCAGTGCGCGCGGCGAGACCATTATTGGCGACCCCCGAAATCGCGACGCCGTTCGCCGGGGCGGTACCGATCGGCGGTCGTGCAAGGCTGTTGCTCCCGTGGGCTGTGAACTGGTTGCCGTGGACCACCATCGGTCCAAGGCCCACGACGCTCAAGGCGCGGCCCTCCCGCGCGACCGCGACATTGTCTTCCACGATCAGCGCGGGCGCACCGTCTTGGCGCAGGCTGGGGCGCTCACCGAAGGGCGTGACGAAGTCGACGCCGGGCCTGACCGTGCCAAACACGATGGCGCCGTGGCGCCCGACCGGCGTCACGCTCTGCTGGGTCGCGACCAGGCCGTTGTCGCGCAGGCGGTTGCGCTGGATCGTCACCGCCTCACCGTCCAGGATATAGATGCCAACGATCGGCGCGTTGCGGTTCTCACCAATCTGCATGATCTCATTGTCGCGGATCGTGATGTCGGCGCCGATCGCCAGCGCGACGCCGCCGAAGCCAGCGATCTCGACCAACTCGACGGGGATCGCGCCGACTGGCAGCCGCATGCAGTTGCGGATGAGATTGCCTTCGATAAGCAGCCGGTCGGTGACAATCGAGTCGCCTTCCTCGGGCACGAACCAATAAGCGACGGTGATGCCGCACGCGCCCATCTCGGTTATTTGATTGCGGATGATGCGGCAGTCCTCGACCGGTCCGTCGGACACGGGATCGAGCGGGGTCGGGTCGTTCGGGTTGGGCTGCGGCCGCGGACGCGGATCGATGGTGACGCAGTCGTTGTCGCCCAGTAGGAAGCGCGCACCGAAGTCGGGCCGTGCGAGACGGGCGGCATAATAGCTCCGCAGCTGCACGGCGTCGCGCAGGATCACCCCGGAGTGGAAAGAGACGGAGCCCAGCACGATGCCGGAGCTAAGGCCGCCCGCAATCTCGTTGTGAGCGATCTCGACGTCGCGACTGTCGCCGCCGATCTGCAGCCCGCCTATGGCGGACAGCCGCGCGCGCGAGGCCGTAGGCGCGCTGATCCGGTTCCGGAGCACATACAGTTCCTGGCCGGCTAAGAACACCGCCGGCTCCTGCGGCCGGTTCGTGCCGATCGTCGGCTCTGTTAGCGCTGCTTGGATGACTCTGCTGTCGAGCAGGCTGGCTCGCCGGCAGGCGGTGGCGATCAGGGCGGCGCGGTTGCGCGCGGCGAGGTCGAGCCGTTCGAAGGTGATCCCGGTTACGATCCGCGCCTCCACCGGCACCACGTCGGCTGCGGCAATTGCGAAATCGGTGAGGGTGATGTCTGAGCATCGCTCGATGTCGATCACCGGCGCGGTCTGACCCTCTGCCGGGACAATCCGGCTACGCGGCCCGCAACCGGCGATGACGACGTTGCGACGCCCCAGAAGTCTTGCGGCGGCCCGGTGGGTTCCGGGAAGCAGGCAGATGCGCCCGCCGTCGGGAGGCAGGAGCTCGATCGCCGCCTGCAGGTCGTCTACCTCGCCGTGGCTGACGCTACCGTCGCCGACATGGACGGTGCAGCAGGTCTCGATCTGACAGAGCTTGCGGAACCGGTGGCGGCAATCCTCGACGGTGGCGACGGACTGCTCAACGTCGCGCCGCCAGCGAACCAAGCCGAGCGGGGCGTAGAACCGCCGCGGGCCGAACGGCGCGGCCTCGTCGAGCAGGCGCCAAGGGACGACGCGGTCGGGCGTGTTCGGCCGCGCCGCGATAACCCAATAGTCACCGGGCAGTCCGAAGGCAGAGAAGCTAACCGAGAGTCCGGTGCCAGCCAGCGCGGTGCTGCCACCGGGCACGAATGGGTAGGACGTGTCGACGACACCTTCGGGTCCGGGCTGCCAGAGTCGTAGGTAGAAGTAGCGGAGCGGATCGTCGGGGGTCAGCTGGTTGAGAATAGGATCGCGCTCCGGTGCGTTCAGCCATTCCTGCATCGCCAGCGGCACCGCGGGCACGATGCGGAGCGTCGCCGTGGCGGGATTGTAGGAAGCGGAGACGCGCGCGAGGGGGCCGCTCAGATCGGCGACCTTCTCGCCATTGGCCAGCAGCGCGCCCCAGGCCAGGATCTCGGCAACGGCACCTTGGAGGGGAAAAAGCACGGGATCGCGCGGAGTGGTCAAGAAGCGAAGTTCGATGGAGCCGTCCGGGCCGGGCGCGGCGTCGCTGATCTCGACGCGGTAGAGCGGCTCGGCGTTGTCATACGCCCAAAGGAAGCGGTTGCCGGCGACCAGCTGGACACGGATCGCCTGGTTCTCCGCGCCGAGATAACCCTGCGTGGTGCGAGGCCGGCAGGGATCGAGCGTCGGTGCGTCACCTGTGAAGCCTACGGTCAGTCGCGCCTTCGAGCGGACCTCGCCGAGTTCGGCGACAAAGGCGTGCGACACGCCGCTGGTGTCGCCATCGGCAGGCTGTGTGACATGGTCGCGCAGGGTGGCCGCTGCCTCAAAGCACCCGTCTCCCGCGTTCGGCAGAACCACGACGCGGCGCATTGCCTTGAGCCGTGTTGAGGTGTCGGGGCCGCCGAGCGCGCGCTCGCGCAGTTCCCGATCCTCAACCGCACGGACCGAGTGCTCGAATGCAGACAAATAAACGAGGTCGGTCCGCGGCGCTTCCGGCACCGTTGGCAGCTCGGCGGCATCGGTTCCGGTGAGCTGCAACCAATCGTCCTGCTGCAGAAAGCTCTGCGGGGCGGTGCCGTCTGCGAGCAAGCCCGGCCAGCTGTGCAGGTGTCCGCCGAGGAGGAAGGTGCCGCCGCCGAGGCGAACATCGTACGTTGCGCGGTTCGTCAGGCTGTCATCGCCCGTCGGCACTCGGGCCGTGGCGGGCTCCGCGCCCAGCAGGCGAAAGCCATCGTTGGTCGATCCGCCGCCGCAGATCAGGTCCGCCAGCAGGCGCAGCCGCTCGTCCGCGGCGATCCGCTCTCGCTCATTCCAGTCTAGGTCGGTAAGGACGCGGCCCTGTTGCAGCCGCACGCTGGTATAGGCCTGTCGGGGATCGAACAGGTAGCCGGTGATGTCACAGGTCATGGCGACGTTTCCCCATGCTCAGGTTTCCGTGATGGGCTGCGCAATCAACCCAAACGGCAGAAATTCGGTGATCTTGTTGTCGAGGTCGGCAAGACGGATCGCGATCAGGCGGCGGTTGAACACGCCGATCTCCGACCGGTTCTCACCGCCTTGCAGGATGTCCATCGGCGCGGTGGGCCCGAGCTGGGCAAAGCCAGAGTCGCCAAACCGGCGCGAAGTGAAAAAGTGGTTGGGGATTGTCGGCGCGAGGAGATGCGATTCGAACTGCGGAGGCAGCCGGCGATTGGGATCGGCGTCCGCAGCGGAGAAGCGGAAGCAGCCGTGCTGCGTGTCGGTGACGCGCACGAGCCCCCGAATGAGAGCATCGGTTGCGTAGAGCCGATCAACGGTGACGTCGCCAAACACGGTAGAGCGGCGCAACTCAACCGACGCGATGCGGCTGGAGATGGCGGGCACGGCGGGGTCGAGGCTCTGTACGATCGAGTCCTGGATCACGATCTCCCGCGCGGAGCAGGCGTCGCCACTGCTCGTCGCCTCCAAGATGGGCCCCGTGATGCAGCGGTCGATGAGGAGGAGCTCGATCTGGCCGCGTACCTCCAGCGTGATCGTCGGAATGGGGAGCGACGACAGAGGTGTCACGCGCGCGCGCTCGCCGCCCGGATCGATCGTGCAATGACGGAGCACGACATTGCGCCAGTCGCCGTCGATGACGATGCGGGCCGGCACGACCGGAGCAGGGTCGCCCGGGTCGGCCAGCGAAACGACCGCGAGATCCGGCGGTTGGATGCTCAGCCACAGCCCGTCGATGACGAGGTCCGGCGGGTCGCCTCCGGTGGCGGCGGTGATCGTGACGGTGGGATCGGCGGCGGGCGGCTCGAAGCGGAAAAATGGGCGCTCGCCATCTGCTGCCTCCAGCGTCAGCGGGCCGACGCCAGCCCAGGTCTGGCCGGCTTCGAGATCGGGGATGTAGGTCTTACTGGTCGGCACTCGCTGCACGCCGCTGGTTGGGAGGATCACGGAATCGATCGGACCAGGATCCGTGAAGAAGCCTTCGCCGTTAATCGGGCCGGTCGGCAGCGTGCCGGTGACGTCGTCGTTGTCCGACAACATCGCGGCGCGGTCGAACGGGCCTGCACCAACCGGATTGGCGAGGCCGAAATGGTAGCGCTGCGCGAACGGCGCCTGTCCCGTTGGGGGCGCGGCGGTCAGCTGCACGCGACCGCGTGCCGGATCGATGAGCGCGCGGCGGTCGGGCTCGACGGTGACGGCGGTAGCCCAGGTCGCGAGGTCGGCACCGAGCGCTTCATGGCGCAGCAGCGGCGCGGCACCCGCATTATCCGCGATCGTCAGGGAAATCGCGCCGGGCCAAAGGTGGACCTTGGGGGACAGCTGAGTCAGCGCCTCCTCCAGCAGCATGGGGCGGTGAACGATCTGTTGCGCCGGGGTCAGGCGGTCGTCGAGCATGCGGCGGAAGGCGCTTTCGGTGCGATATTCGAAGCCGGCATAAGGGGCGAGTTCGTCGGCTAGGCTGGTCGGGATCTCGTTGCTCGATAGATTGAAGCGCGCTGCGTTGAGGCGGCGGCAGGTGAGCGAAGCGGGCGCCTCCCACTCGTGGATGGGACGCCAGGGCTCGCCCTCATCGGGCCGCTGGCGCGGCTGGAACAGGTCGATGTCGCGGCCGCTCGGATCGAGGGTGAAGCGGTTGTCACCGAGGTCGAAGGTCGTCGCCAGCGGCATCGCGAACGCCTGCAGCCGGCAGAGGTGGAAGTTGATCTTGGAAATGTTGTAACGGCCATAAGGTCCGCGGCGGCGGCGGACGTCGAGCATGTGCGCGAGATCATCGAACGGGCCGTCGACCACGTCCGACACGCGCGGTGAGCGGAGGTCGGCGGTGCCGCCCGGCGTCGTCCGTGTGACCAGACCCTCCAGCCCGACGATCTCGGGGTCGAGGCGGTGGCGCGTGCGGCCGAGGCGGCGAAATGCCTCGACCACTATGCCGTCAAGATCGGCGATGTCGCGGATCAGCGCTTCCAGCACCGGCAAGGTACCCTTGCGGCGGCGGTAGAATATCGTGCGCGCAACGGAGACGCGCTGCCCACGGCGGTTCAACTCGCTGACCGGCAGCGTGCCCAGCAGATCACCGATATAAGGGATCGCCCAGTCGTCGGCGAGAGCCGTCTGCTGATCGTCCCACAGCCGGTCGATGTCCCGCCGGATCACCGCGGCCTGACCCGCGACAAGCTCGACGATCGCGCGCATCGTGCCCTGCGCCTCGCCGTCGGGCTGGCCGTCCAGGTCGCGATAAAACTCGGGGATCCAGGCCCAGAGCTTCTCGGTGTAATAGCGCGCGAAGCCGTCGTGAGCAGCGCGGGTCGCCGATGTGATAGGCTGGGTCATGGCCGCCTCACAGCGCCTGCACAACAGTGATAGCGAGATACTGGCCCTCGGCGACAGTGAAGGCGAAGGGGGCAGTGGCGCCGTTGCTCAGGACGCCTCGAACCTCGTCTACGCCTTTGGTCGCGCGCGCTTCGGCGAGGATGTCGGCGCGGAAAATGGGCGCACCTATGGGCACCTGGCGGGGGGAAAGGAGCTCGGTCAGTCGAGCAAGCACCGCTGCCTGGACGGTTGCGGGTTCGCGGTCGGCATCAACGGAGAGGTCCACGGCGAGTGTCATCGGAACAGGCGTCGCGCGCGCGACGCTGATCGGCGTGCCGGGCGCGGCGATGCCATGGAGATACGCGGCGAGATCGGCGCCAAGCTGCTCGGCGCCTTCGTCCGTCGGGGGCACGAACCACAAGGCCACGCCCGCGCGCTGCTCGCGCGTGTCCCAAGACCAGGTGGCCGCAGCGTTGAGGATGCCGCGATAGCCGCGCGCTATCGCCTCGAAGTCGGGAAGCGCAATCGCGCGACCGAGCGCCAGCGCGGAATTCGGCGCGGCTGTGCGGATGTCCTCTGGACGATCGCCGTCGTCACCGCCGAACGCGGCCAGCGGGTTGGTCGCGCGCCGCAATCCTTTTACCGGCCGAGCGAGCTGGTGGAGCGCGCCGGCGGGCGGGCTCGCCGCGCCACCGCCGAAGCGATAGGCGGCGCGAACATTGCTGACGCCGCTCGGCAGCGGCTGGCCGAAGCCTTGGCCGCCGAAGCCGATCTCGGTCTCGCCGTCCACCGTCTGACGAACCGTATAGACCCGGTCTTCGGGGCCGGCCACGAACAAGCTGGGCACCTCGCGCCAGAGGACAGCATCGACCCAGATGCGCAGGGTGCTCTGCCGGCCACCGGGTGCGCCGGGCGCGGCGATGTAGGTCAACGGCTTTTTCTTGAGGCGGAAGGTCTGAAAGGCTCTGGTCGCGTCGCCGCTGCCGAGTATTTCCGACACACTCTCGCCGCGAGTCACCGCAACGAGATTGCCGTAGGCCGCGACAGGCGCGGCAAGCGGCGACGATAGAAGGGCGGTGCTCAGCAGACGCAGCGTGCCGTTGCCGGCACCGTCATCGGTCACGTTGGCGGCAAGATCGGCACCACGCTCCAGCGCGTCCCTGAGCAGCACACGACTCGCCGTGTCGAGCTGGAGCGGCTTGACCGGGGCAGTCAGCGGGGCGGATGCGCGCAGGTCGCCGAGCATGATCTCGGCTTTGGCCGGGCGGACGACGCGGCCCGCGGTGACATTGTTGAAGTGAAGTACCAGCCTGTCTGGCGAGACTGAGCCGATCCAATCCGGTTCCGCGCCGGCGAGCGTGACTTGGGTGAAGGGAACAGTCGGCGCGGGCGAGCTGCCGGCGAGCGGCACATGGGAAAGCGCGACCGAAGAGATCGTCAGCACATGGAGTTGACCGGTCGCGGCATCCTCCAGGATCACGGCAGTTCCGGCGCGGAGCTGCGGGTAAAGGGCGTCAAGGATGAGCGTCACGACGCTTCCGGTGCGGGCGCGCGGCGCGCCAGCGAAGGCGTTCGCGGCAGCGCGCTGTGCGGGGCGGCTGAGGCGGATCGTCGCGAGCTGCTGGGCCGCCGGTATCATGGGCGCAGGCGCAAGCGTCGGCTGGACATAGGTTTCGCCGTCGAGGAAGCGGCGGCTGGCGACCGCGGCAATCCTGGCGGCGTGGCGCGTGCTACCCGATTCGACGAGCACGATCTGGCCTTCGGCGATACTCGCGCCTTTCGGATCGAGGAGCAGGGGGCCTCTGTCAAACGTCTGCGGGCGGATGGGCGCGATCGTCCATTCGTTGAGGCTTTGGTGAATCTGGGTGTCCACGCTCGCCTCGAAGATCTGCGGCGCCTGGCCGGCGACGACGTCGGAGCGGAAGGCCGTACCGGCGGGGACGGAGATCGACCGGCCCGCCTCAGCGAACAGCACTAGCGTTGCCGAGGCGGCCAGCGGCGGCCTGGGCGTGTAGCCGATCAGCGCAACGAGGCGGCGGAGCGAACGGTCGCGCTGCGCCGTCCGGATGTACAGCTCGCCCGCAAGCTCGCCGCTGTAGAACGACAGGACGTCGAGCACATACGCCCACCATTCGAGCAGCATCAGGCCGAAATCGTCGCCTTCCCGCGCGCGCCAGCCGTCGAGCGCCGGCTTGAGCGCGACCCCGGCGAGCAGTGCCGCGCGGAAGTCGGGGAAGCCGCCGATCTGGCGGGGCAGCCGGGCGAGCCCAGCCGGGATATCCGGCGGTGGCGGAAAGACGCGCGCGTCGCAAAGGCAGGTGGCCATCGCGCGCTCCTCAGGCAGGTGCCACGGCGCGCAGCCGGATGGCGAGGCTGCCCTGATCGGGCAGACGCGGGTCGTTGGCGAGGCGCAAGATGCGGTCGGTGCCGGCAACAAGCACCGCGTCGGCAAATTCGGCAAATTCGGCCTGACCACGACGGCGCAGGCGGATCCCGTCCACTGCCAGCACTCCCGGTACGGCGGCGGTCGCGGCTTCCACCTCGGCGCGGTAGAGCGGGTCGCCGAAGCTCCAATTATCGGGGTGAAAGAAGGGCAGCGGCTCGCCGTAGCGGGCAGGCCCGGTCAGCGCGCGGACCACGCGTTCCTGCACTTGGCCGAAATAGGCGCCGGGTTCGATGCAGATCGAAATGTCGAGGTCGATGTCGAGGAACACTGGGTCGATAACATGGACCTCGCGGCCTGCTTGGCGGACCCGGTCCATCAGCGCCTCAAGCTCGGTGCGACGCGGCTCGGACAGCGTCGCGCTGCCAAGCGGGTCTGGCGTGACGAAGGTGGTGAGCCAGCTTCCCGTCCAGCGCGTCACGGCTCCCGCCCGCTGCACCCAGGGGAGCCGCTCCGCAATTTCGCGATAATCCTGGTCGAGCACTGCGCGCCAGACGAGCGCGCGGAAGGCCTCGGGAATGATGCGGCGCGCGAGTTCCATATCCTCGGGATCGCGGCCGCCGGTGACCGGGAGGGGGTTGCTGACCGCGACCAGCGCCGCCTCGGTGGCAGCGACGGCGCCCTGCGGCGCGCCGGGGGGAGCGGCGAGCAGAGTGATGCTGTCGGCAGGCAGATTGGCGCGGCGGCCGGGGCCCGTGCGATAGGTGATCCGGAACAGGGCGCCGTCCGGCGGGCGCAGGCCGAAGGTGCCGTCGCCGAAGCGGACCGTCGCGCCACCGTCGGCTGCATAATCCTGGTGGACAATGCGCTGGCCGAGCCGGTCGAAGCTGATCACGTCGCGCCAGACGCCCGGCTCGATGGTGAACAGCCGGCCCCGTTCATCGCCGAGCAGGATCTCGCGCTGGAAGTGCCACAGGTCGCCCGCGGGGAGGCTGTCGACAGGTCCGCCATTGGGCTGCACTTCCTCGATCAGTATTTCAGGGATCGGGAACGCGCCGAGCGGCGGCGGATCGTCGGCGAACCGCCAGCCCAGGCCCGACATGTCGGTCAGCGGCAGGCTGCGGCGGTGCAGGATCGCGCGCGCGCCGCTGTCGAGGTCGAACGGGCCGGCGCGCTCGACCGTGGTCGGCAGGTCGTCGTGCGGCGGCGGGGGGGGAAAGCCGATCGCAACATGGTCGCGCACCGTCAGCCCGGCGGCGGCGGGCACGAGATTGGCGCTGACGAAGGTGGAGGCGAGGTCGAGCTCGAACGGCAGCGCGTCCTCGGCGCGCCAGTGAATGCGCGTCGTGTTGATCGGGTTGCCGTTGATATCCGTTATGAGGGGGTCGGTGACGACCTCGACGGGCGCGTCCACCTCGACGATGAGGCGGCGTTGGGGAGCGTCGCGCGCAACCGGACGCGTTTCGATGAGGAGCTTGCGGCCGATCCAGAAGCGCGTGACGGCGGCCGGGTCCGGTGTGCCGGGCAAAGTGGCGGCGACCAGCGGCTCGCCGACCAGCCACAGCTCGCGCGCGCCGACCTCCAGGCACCGCAATGCGGGGTCTGGCACATGCGCGGGCATGTCGTTCCACAAGGCATGCAGCCAGTAGGTCGCGCGCTCCAGGCCTTCGGCCGGAATGTCGCGGTAGCTGCGCAGGCCCGTGCCGACCTCGAAGGCGATCGCCGGCATGCCTTCGGGATCGGCCCAAGCGCGCAGGCCCGCCGGCACCTCCACCCCGCCGATATCGACGGTCAGGCGCAGATAGGTGCTCGCGCTCAACCCTTCGTCGAGCTGGTAGTCGACGAGCCCGGCAAAGGCCGCGAGCGAGCGGCGCTGACTGAGAGTCTCGAGGTAACCCTCGCGCGAATGGCGGTCCTGAATATAGCTGAATTCGTCGCCAAGCGCGGCCGACAGCTCGGCGAGCATGCTGCCGACGTCGGCCGGGATGCGCTCTTGCCAGTCGGGGTAACGCTGCGCTGCAAAGTCCATCAGCGCCACACGGAAGCTCTCGAAGTCGCGGGCCAGATAGTCGATGGGCCAGTCAACCGGCGCTTCGTCCGGGCAATCGTGCCGCGACGCGCAGTCGAACGCGGTCGGGCAGCCCTGCTTGAACGAGAAGATGACGTCGTTGAAGAAGCGGTCGATCCGCGGCGGCGCGTGGGGGTCGATCAGCGTCAAGCGATAGAGCCGAAAATCGCCCGGCTGCTCAACGTCGATGACGAGCACGGCGCGGAGATTACCCTGCGCGTCGGGCAGACGGTCCCACGCGAGGGCGGCGATCGCGATCGTGTCGTCGCTGTCCTCCACCGCGTCGATGCGCGCGAAGCCGACAGGCGGCGCGACGGTAATGTCGAACGGATCGACGTCGAGCGCGTCGGGATCGACGATGAAGAAGACGTGGAGGCGCCGCTGATCGTTCGGGTCGGCGACGCGCACGAAGTCGATGCCCGTGACAGTCGAAATCACCTGGTCGCAGATCAGGCTCTTGCGATCGATCTCCGCCATCAGACCGTCACCTCCACGTTCAGGAAGCGGCGCTCGCCACGAGCGCGGAGCAGATAGGCGACGATGATATCGAGGCGGCCCGGTTCGGTCGTCGCCGCTGTCACCTTCTCGACGCGGATCAGGTCGCTAAGCCAGTTGGTGAGCGCCTGATAGATCATCGTCTGGGCGAGCGACGCCGTCGCGGGGCTTAACGGCGCGAAGACGAGGCGGCGGACGCCCGCGCCGAACTCCGGCCGGTTGATCCGCTCGCCCGGAGCCGTCAGCAGCACCTGGCGGATGAGCTGCTTGATATAGGCCTCGTAATCTGTCTCCTGGCGCAGCCGCCCGCTGCCCGGAGCAACCGAGAGCGGGTGGTGAATCGCCTGGAAGAGATTGGCGGCCATGTCCGTCACCCTTCCATCACTGCGCGCTGACGCGGCTGTCGGGGATCTTCACGATCATCGGCCCGGTGGGGACGCCGACTGCGTTGACGCAATTACCGACGCTGCTGATCGAGATGGTCGGAATTCCACCGACGGAGCAGCGGGTGTTCGGCGAAATCCAGTTGCCGACCACGGTGAAGGGCGGGACGGCACCGGGAAAGATGAGCACGTCCGCGACGGTGCCAAGCGTGCCCGTCGCAGCGCTGACCCGTTGGTTGGGCGACACGTTGGTCGTGGCAGGCACCTGCGCCGCATCGGAGATGCCGGCTGCGAGGGTCTGGATGTTGCCTGCCATCTTCCTGTCTCCTTCTCAGACGACGGTGAATGCGCCATTGTTGACGTCGAAGCCGCTGGCCGAGACCGTGATCTGACTCGACATCGCTTTCTCCGTGACCGTGCTTGCGTCCGCGGTGATCTCGCTTGCGGTGAGCGTCAGGGTCGCGCCGCTGGTCTTGACGACGATCTCGCCCGCGTCGTCATCGATGCGGATCGAAACAGCGTCGGTGATCCAGAACTTGACCGACGGCGCGGCGTCGCCGGACGCGATCTCCCCGTCTGCCCAGAAGCAGCCGCTCCAAATCGGCAAGTCGAGATCGCCGCCCTCAAACTCCACCCAAACGCCCGCACCCACAGGAGGCATGGCGAAGAAGCCGACATTCGGTCCCGCATAAGGCGCGCACGGCAGCGCCCAAACGGGCTGCTCGGCGAGCAAGGCGGGAACGACGACCTGCACCCGCCCGCGCGAGACGGGATCGGCGTTGTCGACCACGCGTCCGCGATACTTGCCGAAGTGCCGGGCAGAGACCGCATCGAGAAAGGGGAGATCGTCGATCAGCACGTCAGCCCCCCAGCCCATTGCTCTCGAGCGCGAGGTCCATGAAATGCTCGGCGGCGTTGATGACGTGCGTGACCTGCTTAACCCGGAACGCGGCGGGGCCGAGCGCCGGCCCGACGCCGATCGCGCTCACAATGTCGTGGGGGCGCAATATGCCGCCCAGCATGTGCTTGGTGGTGCTCGCGGTGGCCTGGACGAAGAAGCCGGCTTCGGTCAGCGCCGCCTCGCCGCGCGCCTGGGTTTCCACCGGATCGCCGGCGCCCGCCATGCAAAGTTCCCGGCGAATCCCACCGATGTCGTGCAGACGCTTGGGCTGTTCGCCGGTGGGCGGCTGGGGATCGCTGACGTCGGTCGTGGCGGGGTTGACCTCGGCCGTCTGCATAGCGCCGGTGCGGTAGGCGCTGGGCCGGGCCGTGTCGGTGCTGACCTGGAAGGCTGTTACGTTCGGGCAGTCCTTGGGCGGCACGTTTACCTTGAGCGACAGCGACGTGGTGGGTGCGAGCGGAAGCGGAGCACCGACGGCGCCGGTGGCGCGGCTGGGGGACGAGGCGAGGTTCGCCGTTTCCGTCACCTGCAGCCCGCCCAGCGGAGACTGCTCGCCGACGTAACTGATCCAGAAGTGCAGGTTGTTGCGGCGGGCGATTTGCGTGAGGAAGGAGAGATCGGTGCTGCGCTGGTTGAGCGTGGTGTCGTTGGTCTCGTAGCTGCGCGACGTGTCCTCGACATTGGCGACATCGAAATTGGCCTGCAGGATCCCACGCGCTACGTCGGAGGCGCGACCGGTCCAGGCGGCCTGAACGCAGCTCCGGTCGAGCAGGTCGCGGCGATCGAGGCCGTGGACCTCGAACCACGAGCCCGGGCCGCCGACGGTCATCTGGCTGCGATGCTCGGTCACCGGCCCGCGCACCAACACGACGAGCGCCTGGTCGACCTGCACCGCAATGGTCATCAATGTCTCGGGCTTCAGCCGCGGGTCGCTCGCCCGACTGAGCTTGCCGTCCTCAATGTCGTCGGCAAAGCGGATGGCGAACTGAGCGGGGTCGTCAAGCGACTGCTCCACGCGCACTTCCGTCAGGCAGCCGGCAAGGGCTGCGTCGAGCGGCCGGTTGCCGTCTCCTGTGGTGATGATCGCGCCGAAGCCCATGGCGGCTGCTCAGCTCCTTCTCGGGATGCGGACGAGGCCCGTTTCGGCGATCGCGTCGGGGAGGAGTGCGTCATTATGCTCGGCCAGCTTCCAGAAGCCATTGGGATCGAGCAGGTAGAAAGCGGACAGGTGATCGAGCCGTTGTCCGTCGCGGCGGCGGTGGTCGCCGAGATGCACCTGGACCGGGCTCTCGGCAGGGGCGAGCGCGGTGACCGTCCGCCCACGCCGGTCCATCGTGAGATAGGTCGTCGCCTTTGCGTAGCGGCTCTTGGGGTCGAAAATCGCCATCTGTCCTGTCATCTCCCTGCGTCAGAAAGGCAGCATCGCCCGGATGGCGTCGACATTATTGGCGACATTGAGGAGCGCGTTGGCGTCCTCTTGCAGCCGGGTGAATTCGTAGGCCGCGACCGCGATCTTGCCGGCGATGTCCTGCTGGCAGCGGAAGCTGTCGGGCGTGAGCACCTCCAGGCTCATCGTCACGACCGCTCGAATCGGAAAATAGCTCGGCAAGTGCGCGTTCTCCTCGACCTGGAAGCTGGTCACCCGGACCGGCAGGATCAGGCGGGGACCCAACACCAAAAGGGTCGGTGCCACGGTGGGGCGGCGCGCCTCGTCCTCGCCGGCGCCGACCAGCGACTTGGCGCTGGCGATGAGGTCGCCGACCAGACCCTCCGATGCTTGCGTGAGCTTGCGGAGCGCGGCGAGGCGGGTCTCGATCCCGGTCACCACTGCGATCGGGTCGCCGTCCTCCAAGTCGTCGGTCGCGTCCAGCTCGATGCGGAAGCTGCCGAACGTCTCGGCGACGTCGAACGGCTGGACGGTGGGCGCTTGGCTGCCGCGCTGGGCTTGGTCGACCGCGAACGGATTCCAGGGGGTAAGCGTGCGGCTGATCGATTCCGGATTATATTGGAAGACGACGATGTTGGGGATAATGCCGACGATATCCGTCAGCAGCTGGACGAATGCCCCCTTCGCAATCTTGGGGCTGCGGCTGTAGCCGGTGTCAGCCACGGCGGCCTCCGCTGTCCAGAGCTGTCGACAGGGCAGCGGAATCGATGCCGCCGTCTCGGCCGATCGCTGACGCCGGCAGGCGCAGCGTCAGGCTTTCCCGGCTCGTGCCGAAGCGTGCCGCCAGCGCGGGCGCAACGGCGGCCGCAATCGCCGCGCCCCGCTCGGCGGTGATCCCGTAGCCGCGTACGGTGAGGCTGCCGATGCGCAAGGAGGGAGTCATGTCAGCCATGGCCAGACAGCCTCTGGCGTTCGCGCGGCGACAGCGAGCGGCCTTCCTTGGCGAGCTCGCGCCCGACGCCGATGACCAGGTCTGCGGCGCCTGCCTCGCCTCCGCGCCGCTTGGCTGCGAAATGCGCAGCGACCAGCGCGTTCTTGATCTGCGCGCCCGAGAGCTCGAGGTGATCGCCGAACGCGTCCAGCGTCGCGGCGGAAGCGAGCGGAATGCCACCCAGGATCGGGTGCGCGAGTTTGGCCCAGAGACGGCGCCGGTCGGCCGCCTCCGGGCGGGGAAAGTCATAGGCGTAGCTGATCCGGCGCAGGAACGCGGTGTCGATGTTCGCCTTGCGGTTGGTCGCCAGCACCGCGACGCCTTCGAACGCCTCTAGTTGCTGGAGCAGGTAATTGGTGTCGGTGTTTGCGTAGCGGTCGTGCGAGTCCTTCACTTCCGTCCGGTTGGCGAAGAGGGCGTCGGCTTCGTCGAAGAGCAGCACGGCATGAACGTCCGCGGCGCGCGTGAAGACGGTGCGGAGGTTCTTGGCCGTCTCGCCAATATATTTGCTCATCAGCGTGGCGAGATCGATGCGGTAGAGATCAACGCCCAAGTCGCGCGCGATGACCTGCGCCGCCATGGTCTTGCCGGTGCCGGGCGGACCGGAGAATAACGATACGAGCCCGCGCCCGGCCGGGAACAGGCGCTGCAGTTCGGCCGCATCCCAGAAAGCGGCACGCGTGCGGGCCTCAAAAGCAAGGTCGCGCAATCCTTCGAACAGGGTGCGGGGCAGAACGAGGTCGTCCCAGTCCAGCGTAGTGGGCAAGCGCTGCGCTAGGTCGCCCAATCGCTCGACCGACGCGTTGCGGAGAAAAGCCTCGGCTTCGGCCGGGCCGGCGAGGCGCGCGCGACCGAGCGCGGCAATGTCGCCGATGGCCAGGCCCGGGCGATCAGCGAGCCTCTGGCTATCGGCAGCGGACCAGGCAGCGCTTGCGGGCACCAGGCGGCCGACGAGGCGAAGACGCGTGTCGCGGCTGGGCGTGGGGAGGACCGCCTGCACGTCCACGACCCGCGGGTCTCGCAGTGCGGCCTCGCCCGGCGAAAGGCACACGGCCTGGATCGGCGCGAGGACCGAAACCGACGGGGCCTGCGACGGCGGACCGTGCCAGATCGGCATCGCGCCGGCCGCGACGGCATGGCGCTGGATCAACGTCCATGTGAGCGGCCAGGGCATGTCGTGCGGAATGCTCTCGATCACAAAGCCCGAGCGCCCCAACGCGCGCGCCGCAGCGGCAGCGAAGGTCGACCGCCCGCCGCCGCTCACGCCTTGGACGATCAGCCGCACGGGCAGCCCGGCCTCGCTCAGGGCGCGGACCCTGGCGACGGTTGCGTCGAGCGGCCAGTCGTCGAGCGGGGGGCAAGCTTCCGCCCCGCGCACATGCCCGACAAGCGCGCTATCGAACGGGAACACATTGTCGAGCCAGTGCGGCAGGACGGGATCAGCGCCGAGCGGCGGCGGTTCGGCGAGCGCGGCCTCACCGCGGATGAGAAGACGCCAGACCGTCGCCGGCCCGTCCGCGCGCAGCAAGGCGCGGTGGCCGTGATCGAACAGGCGGGCAACGAGCGGTTCCGTTGTCCAGGGACGGCCTTGGAGCTGATGGAAGAGCAGCAGCAGCGCGGGATCGAGCTGCGCGGCGAGCGCGGTCGCGAGCAGGTCGCGCTCGGCATCGACGATGCCGAACCGGCGGCAGATCTCGGCGAAGCGCCCGTCGGGAAGGGAGGCGAGCGCTGCATCGGCCTTCTCTACAGCGGCATCCAGCTTGCCCCTGGCATCATCGTCGTGCCGCCCCGCAGTCTCGGCCTTACGGTCGTCGCCCGCAGCAGCGCCGCCACGCGTTGCCACCCATGCGACCCGCTCCACGCGCCGCGCCACATGCGCGACGAGCAGCGCCGTTTCCGCCGCCGGCGCGGGTTCGGTGCCCTCGCGCAGCGTCCGGAGGGAGGCCGCGATCACGTCTCGATCCAGAAAGGCTGGCTCTCGGCGCCCTCGACGATCACGCGGATCGGGTAGGTGCCGGAGACGGTCGGATCGAATACGGAGCGAAATTCGAGCCTGTCGTCGACCGGCTGGAAATCGCCAATGTCGAAGGTCGCCGTCGCGTCCGATGGGTCGTGCCGCAGGTAGTTCTGCCCGTTTGCGACGAACAGGATGTCGAGCGGGCCAGGCGATCCGGGGTCGGTCGGGGTCAGGTCGGTCGAGGGATCGAGATCGACACGGATGCGGTGGGCACCCGCGTCGATGACGACCGCGCCGATGACGCGCGGGATGACCAGGAATCCCGTTGGGTTGGAGACGTCGGTGATCTCCTTCAGCTGGCCGGCAACGACCTGGCTGTCCTTCACCACTTCGATGGTGGCAGTGTAGAGGCCGGGCTCGACGGGCAGCACCACCGGCGGTCCGGATGGCTGGGCGACGGTGAGCGTCGTGCCAAGCGTCAGTTCGGTCTGGGCGCTGCCTTCCACGATCGTCCAGCCGGCGGCCACGTTGGCGGGGAGCAACGGATCGATGCGGACCCGCTCCACTCCGCCCAGCCGCTGCTTCCAGCGCGCGTTGCCGAGAAAGAAGCGGCGTGCTTGGCCGATCGCGAGGTTGCCGCCGACGAGCGTCAGTCGGCTGCTTTCGGGCAAAGCGACGATCGGCGGGCCAACACGGGCGGGCGACGCTTCGATCATCTGGGTGCCGCCGCCTGCAACCGCGGGCAAGGTAAAGCTCATTCGGCTGCGGCTGCCGGCGAGTTGAGGCGACAGGATGTTGACGATGTAAGTGCCCAGCGTCAGCACGATGCCGGGCAGGCGACGCGGCGGCTCCGGCTCGAGCAGCGCGTAGTGGACCTCGTAATATGCGGCGAGCCGGGTGGTCATCTGGTCCTCAGCTGCCCAGAAGGCGAGCGATTCCTCGGCTGTCACCGGGCGCAGGCTGATCTCCAGAGCATTGTCGCGGTCGCGCAGATCGACGTCGAGGACGGGCGTGCCGTTGATCCGGGTGCTGTCCGAGATGCGCGAGAAATCGTGAAAGGTCTTCAGGCCATAGCCCATCAGCCGCTGCTGCATGACGCTGTCGAATACCGAGTCGACCTCGTGATGCGCGGTCATGATGTAGAAGAGAATCACCGACATGGGCTTGGTCGAGGCCGGATTGTCGTCGCTCAGGTTCCCGGGAAGGTTGAGGTAATGGGGATCCTCGGCGACGTGATAGAGGTACAGATTGAGCGTGTTGGTCGCGTCACTGACCCGCTCGGGCGGGAGCGTGGTGACGGCCAATGTCGTGAGCGTCGGGTCGAGTCGCTGGGTGATGTTGAGCCGCAACGTGTCGGCCAGCGACGCGGTGACGCGCGAGAGGTCCATCAGCGGCATGGCTACAGATGCCTCAGCGCGATGAGGCGACGTGCGGCGCGCGCTTGGCCAAGCGGGCCGATGACCGAGGCAGAAGCAGCGGTGAGCGGGCGGACGGAGGACGATGTGGTGTGGCGGTCGTCGACGATCTCGACCGTGACGTGCCCGATGGTGACGCTGGTCGCGGCCGGAGGAGGGACGGCGATCGGCGGGGCGGCGTCATTGACCGGCGGCGGCAGATCGGACTTCGCCCGCGGCGACAATTCCACCGGCGAACGGCCTGGGGCGAAAAAGTGTGGGTTAAGGTCAGTCGGGATCGTATCGACAGGCACCGGATCGCCTGGACGCGCATCCTCTGCCGGTGCGCGGCGTCGGGCGTCCGGCTCCAGCGCTGGCGACGCTTCGATCGCTCGTCGGCTGGCGGCCCGTGCGGCTGGCTTGGCCATGGCGATGCGCGGTTCGGCGGTCGGGGGCAGCGGTTCGATGGTATCGGGTTTAATTCCCGCTTTGGATTGCGTCGGCGGGGATGGTGGCGCCACCAACGTCGGCACAGACAAAAATGCCTCCTCGGCGCGCGTTACGATGGGAATCGCTGGGGGAGTCGCTGGGTCCGCACTGTGGCGGACCGGCTCCGACCGTGTCGGCGGCAGCGGCTGAACGGCCAGAGGAGGCGTCTGCCTCAGCGGGGCGCGCGTGGGGTCATGAAGGGGAGCCTCGGAGCGATGCGGCGCCGTGGTTTCGGCCCCCGTATCCAACGACTCCAGCGGACCAACGCCCGGCGGGTGCGACATGTGATCGGTGAACGCGAGAAGCTGGTCCTGCTCAAACACGGGCGAGGAGCTGCGGACGACAGGGGCGAGGCCGACCGCCTCGGACCGTGCCGGTGCCGCGGTGTCCAGGAGACGCTGGAGGTAAGCCGCCATCGCCGCTACCCGACGAGGGACAGGTGCCGTCGCGCGGGCGCGGCCTCGGCGTTAATCAGGCGCACAAACGCCTGCCGCTCGGGTCGCGGCAGCGTCATGATCTCCGTGCAACTCCACCCGTAAGCGCGGGCAAGGCGGTGCGCCTCCGCCAGCAGACAGCGCCGCTCGTTGGCGATGCAGCGTAGGAGGTAGGCACCGATCTCGAACCGCACCGGCGACGTCGTGCCGCAGCGCGGGCACAGCGCGTCGATGTCCACATCGAGCGGGGGCCCGAGCGCCGCCATCGCTTGCTCGAGCTCGTCCTCCCGACTTTGGACGATGCCATCGACGATGCAGGCAGCGAGCAGGTCATGCTGGGTGCTTGCGGCGGCAAGATCGGCTGTGCTCGGTAACCGCCAGACGCATTCGCCCAGCCGGTAGCGGCCAAGTCGGTCCGGGCCCTCCACGCCGTCGGGCCGCCGGGCCGAACGCCCATCGAGCACCGCGGCCATGGCAAAGCGCAGCTCGAAGGGCGTGGCGCAGCCAGAGCAAATTGCGTCCGCCTCGATGTCCTCGCCGAACAGCTCGCGGTACAGCGCTGCGAGCAGCCGGTCCCGGTCGGCGACAGGAAGACGTGCGGCGGATCCTGGCGGAAGTCCGCCCGCGGCGTCTGCGACCAGTAGCCGGTCGATGAGCGCGACCGTGCCCTCGTCCGCGGCCAGCTCGTCGGCACCCGACATCGTCCGCAGGCGGGCCGTCCGGATGCCGTCGAGGCCAGGATCGAGAAGGACGTGGAGCATCGCCAGCGTTCCCCACGATCAGGTTTCGGCTTGCTCGACCACCGCGGGATCGAGCTCCCACCCCTCATTCTGCAAGGTCAGCGACTGGATCGCGATCGCGTTGGCGTTGGCGTCCAGGTCGGGCAGCGCGGTGATGGACGACGGCCAGCAGCGGAAGACGCGATAGGAGCGGACAACGACGCCCTGCAGGTTCTTCAGGTTGATCGTGAGATCCTTGCGGAAATTCTTGAGCGATACCGCGCCGTCTCCTTCGGTGCTGTAGACGAGGTTGGCCCAAGCCAGAAATTCGGGGTCGAAGGTCACGCCGCGCTCGAGCACGATCGCTTCGAAGGCGGTACGCCCCGGGCTGTGCCGACCGGTGCTGAGGTCGTTGCCCTCACGGTGGGTCACGACCTCCGTCGTGCGCTTGAGCGCGCCGACTTTACTGATGCCCGCAACGATCTTCTGGTCCCAGAGAACGTGGAACTTGAAGTTTCGATACGGATCGATCCGCGTGGCGTTGACGGTGAACTGCGCCATGCCTTTGCCCTTCCTGTCTCACGTAGCTTCGGTTGCGTCTTTCCCGCCTCGCGTCAGGTCTGCACCTGACCCGCGAGCTGGCGAATGGTGACGACGACGAACTCGGCGGGCTTCAGCGGCGCGAAACCGACGATCACGTTGACGATGCCGAGATTGATGTCGTTCTGCGTGGTCGTCTCGGCGTCGCATTTGACGAAATAGGCGTCAGACGCCTTCTGCCCCTGGAAGGCGCCGCGGCGGAACAAGTTGTTCATGAACGCGCCCGCCGTCAGGCGGATCTGCGCCCAGAGCGGCTCGTCATTCGGTTCGAACACCGCGAACTGGAGCCCTCGGTAAAGGCTTTCCTCGAGGAACAGCGCGAAGCGGCGGACCGGCACATATTTGTAGTCGTTCTCGCCCGAATTGTCGAAGCCGGCGAGCGTGCGCGATCCCCAGATGACAATGCCGTTGGGAAACTGCCGGACGACGTTAATCGCCTGCGGGTTGAGCAAGCCGTTCTCCGCGTCGGCGATGCGCCGCTCGACACCGCGGACACCGATCACCGATGCTTCCAGCCCGGCCGGCGCCTTCCACACGCCGCGCGAGCCGTCGATGCGCGCCGCCACGCCCGCGACCGATCCGGCGGGATCGATCGTCCGCAGCGGTCCGCCGAGCGGGTCCGGGATGCGCAGGCGCGGCCAGACCACCATGGCATGGTCGCCGACCACGCCGATGCGGACGTTGGCGATGCCGGTCGGCCCCGATGTGGCGCTCTGCGCGGTCGTCCAGGCGTCGGGCGGGTCGATGATGAGGAAAGCGCGCTCAGTCAGACAGAAGGCGCTCGCCGGCCCCCAGAGCTGGGCGCGCTGCGCGTCGGTCTGGCCGTTGCCCGATCCGTCGTTCAGCACGCGCGGCAGCATCAGGAGGTTGAAGATGTCGATTTCGCGCGAGGCGATCACATAAGCGGCAGAATAGTCTGCTGGAGTCGGCAAGTTGCCGTCCGCACCTGCGGCGACGCCGACGACATAATTTGACGGGCTGGCGAAAGCGCCGAGCGGCGCGCGGCGAACGTTGGGATCGCGGCCGAGATATCCGCTACCAGCGTTGCCGATGTCGTAAGTGCCGGTGGTGGATGGGGTCAGAGTCTCCTGCTCGGCGAACCCGGGATAGGTTGGGTTGAGGACGAGCCGATAGCCCTGCACGGCCGGCACGTAATGAGGCCCTGCAAGCGCAACCTGCGCCGCCAAGAGCTCAAGCGCGCCGCGCGCGTTGCGGAGGCTTGTGCCAGCCGCAGGCGTGGTCTCCCAGAATGTCGGCCGGGTGAAGCCGGTGATCGTAGCGGTATCGCTGCGCGAGCCTGTGGCCAGGGTCAAATCGGGAAGGTCGCCCGGGTCGGCGCGGAGGAAGCCGGAAAGCCGGTCGAGCCAGGTCCCGCTGGTGGAGTCGAGGCTGCCGAGGCTGCCGAAGACCCCGGTCGGCGCCGGGCGGCGGGCCGCGTGGCCGTCGACTTCCAGTCCGTCGTTGCTGGTGCCGAGGTTCATGGGGCCCGCAAGGTCGTTGCTGGCGCCTGCCTGGACGCGGACGCGGCCGCCGGCCGCGTTGCTGCGGATCAGCAGCACTTCCTCCGTGCCTCCGGGCACTGGCTCGGCCTGGACGGTGACGGTGCCTCCGCCGACGGCCGACGACGCGGTGTTAATGGCGTCTTGGAGGTCGCTGAGCGCGGCCAGCGGTCCGGTGACGGTCACCGGCGCAAAGGGGCCGTTGTCGACACTGACCTGCATGCTGCCGGCGGCGCCGCCCAGTTCCGCATTGAGCGCCGCCAGGATACCGGGCGCGCTCTCCGCGCGCCCGCTCATCGAATAGCCTTCAAACGGAGCTGGGGCGGTGGGCTGGACCTCTGCGCGGATCAGGCGCGATCCTTGCGCGACCGCTGTCTCGACGAAGCGCGGTTCCGCCGAATTCATCGACAGGTTGCCAATCGTCTCAGTATCGACCAGCAAGGTCGCCCCCGACGAGGTGATCGTCTCGCGCGAGACGACGAGGTTGAAGCTGCTCTCCGGCTGGGCGGTGGCGTAATTGACCTCGACGCGGATGCTGTCGCCGATCCGGCCGGCCTCCGCGGCGGTGATGCGCAGGACGACCGCGCCGTCCTCGTTCTGGAAGTCGGCAGCGGCGGGCTGCTCGCCGGACGCGATGCGGATGATATAGGCCTGAGACCCGCCGTTCAGGAAAAATTGCCTGACCTGATCGGTCGTCTCACTGACCGTCGTGTCTGAACCGTAGGTTCGCTCGTAATCGGCATAGCTGAGCAGACTGACAGCGGTATCCATTGGGCCGCGACCGGCCATGCCGATGAACAGGGCCACGGACGTCGAGACGCCGGTGATCGTGCGGACTCCGGACGGCTCTTCCTGGATGTAGACACCCGGATAGCTCACCTGAACGGGCATGGCGTGCCCCCTTTGCTGGGCAGGTTGCGGACGATGACGAGAGTGGCTTCACTCCCGTGCGAAAGGATGCGCGGACGGATTGAGCGCAAACACGAACGTGCCGTTGACCAAGCGGGTAGCGACGAGCTGGCCGTCTGCGACCATGCGCCACAGCGTCTGCGTGATTTCGGGCAGCGGACAACCGCTAAGCGGCGCGGGCAGCCACCACTCCTGGACTCCGCGCGGCGTGTCGCTGGCGTCCGGAAAACGCCGCAAGTGGCTCCGGATCGCCTCGACCACCGCTTGATTGGCGGGCTCAACCTCACGCACGCTCCCTCGGCTACAATAGGGTCGGACAGCAGAGGAGCAAGAGCCGCGCCATTTGACCAAGCCCTTTGAATCGTTGATCAAAAGACCCGGATCGCGACCTCGGGTGGGGCGTTGCTGCCCCGGCGCGCAGCGCGCAAGGGGCGCGGAGCAAGGCGCCCTAGGGTGCGAATGCCCCATACAGGGTATAGATCCCCTTCAGACACTCAGAGCGTCCCCATTTTATCGTGCTATTCGCCGGCAGGGCTTATCAAAAGATCCGTTTCAACCCTGCCCATCGCATCGGATATAAGTCTCGCTCCATCGGTCTCGAACAAGCATCACGCCTGCGCCCGCATCGCGACCAAGCTGGGAAGGCCATACGAGCTTATCTTGGTCGCGGAAGTCGTGGGGTAGTTATTCGCAACACCCTCGAGGACGGCGACGACCAATGCGTCGGCATAGTCTTAAACCGAGACAAAGCTCAGCCAACCAGCCCGCCGTCGAACGGCGACTTTCCTACCTCGAGAGACGTAACCAAGCGGTAGCGCGCAACAAGTTCGCCTGCGGCGCTTTCGACGCTGATCGTAAGATGAATCGGGCTCCGCCCCTGCTTCAGCTCGTCCGAAGTGATATCCGCTATCGCCAGTCTGGCATAGCGATCCGCCGCGTCCGGCCCATCCAAGTCAACGCCAACCTCATCCTCCTGATAGGAGGTGTCATTGAGCACGTGAAAGCGATATATTGGCATCGGCTTAGGCTACAGATATTTCATTACACCACAATAACCCAGATAAAGTGTCTCTCACCGTATCGCGCTTGAGGAAGATGCTTTGCAGAATGGGGCGTTATCGGACGGCCATTGCAATTGTTTCCCTGGCCGCATCGGCAGGAAGACTTTAGACACGCATATGAGGGCGGCGTGTCCGGCTCATCAGCCTATGCCACGAACGTTTCCGCGGAAACGCGCGTGCGAGATCGGCAACCAGATGGTCCTAGAGCGCCGAAACGGTGGGCACTCCCTGGCGTGGCTCAGCGGCGCACGTTCTGGCTGCCCAAGCCTTAAAAAGAAGATCAGCAGCGAAACCTAATATTGGGGATTGGATCCATCGATAGGATCAATGCTTGGCCGTCATCGACGCCGACCTTAATGGCCGACCGAGCAAATACGGACTGCAGAGCCCGAGCCCAGTCTCGACTTGCGTAACAGCAACCAGCCGACCTCATCGAGAGCGCGCTGGCTGGCGTCTCGCAACGCGCCGCTTTCCCCCTCTGAAAGCCGGAGCCGCAGAGCGGCCCCGGTATTTCAGGTCATAGCCAAGTTCAACGGTTGGGGGCGTCGCCGCCTTGCTGACCTTGCTGCTTGTCGCGATTGCCCGCGTCCGTCTTCTTTGGATCGCGCTCGCTCTGATCGCGATTCTGCTGATTTTGCTGGCGATCGGCCTGTTGGTTACGGTCTTGTTGCTGGCCGGAACCCTTGGTCCCGCCTTGATCTCCGCTACTATTCGGCATGATCCACTCCTGTTTATCCTGCCCCCTTAAGGGGTATCTCGAAAAATATCCTGAATGGTCGATCGGTTCCAGAGGGGGTTTAACAGAAAGACTCCGTCAAACCTGCATTTTTGATCAACGCCGTCTCTCAGTAATAAATGACGTCACTCTCACTAATTCTTTACGCTGGTGATATGCCGCCATTTTCTCCCGATTACCGGCAATAATTCAATTGGTCGCCGCCGCCCACGCAAAGGCGGGGCCCGATTATGCCTCGTTCATCGGTTGGCCTGCGCCTCCAAGTCTCTCCGCATAGATTACGAGTCTAACGCGGTCCGTCCGGTCGCAACTTCGTCGGTCAATGCCAGTCGCGTGCAGCGCTCGCCCCGGCGCGTCGAAAGTCACAGCGTCGTCGAGGCGCCGCCAGCAACGCGGGTGGTCGACGAAGACGTCGAGCAGCTTGCTTCGCATACGCTGCCGGCTGAATAGGGCCCGAGCGCGCGACACGGACTTTTGCATCGACCATCTGATACTAAACCCTGCCGACGGATCGCCTCGTGAGTGCGATCGTCGATCGCGAGACGTGCGCTAGGGAGAAGGCCAGAGAGCACGCGCCGACTGGTCGGCGCTGCGCTGGTCGGCATCACCCGCAGCGACGGGGCTTGTGGTTAGCCGAGCGCGATTACCGATCCGCGCTGGCGCAGCACGAAGCCGACCACGCCGAAGCCGAGGATCATCGTCATCCACGTCGCCGGTTCGGGGACCGCACCCAGTTCCGCGATGATTGCGTTGGCGATCGCTTGGTGGACCTGCGTGGTGGGATGAACGGGATCGAAATAGAGTGAGTTGGTGCAATTGGCGGTCTGCGGAGAGCCGCCACCCACGATCTGGCAGGGCGCGGTCGAATCAAGCGTGGAAGGCAGGCCGAAGACGGTCGGGTCGGCCAGCAGCGCATGTTCGTAGGCGAACAGATCGAAGAAGGTCACGTTCGCGCCCGGCAGTACCGCGAGGCCGCCGCTCTTCGCCTCGAACAGCGCGCTGATGTCCTCGGAGCGAGCCGTCAGTTCGGCCAGCCGATCCGGGATCGCCCCCGCCGTGGCGATCGAGATCGGCAAAAGCCCTATGTCGGGCGATCCAGTGATCACGAAATTGCGCGCACCGAGCCCATAGAGCGCCGCCAGCCCGGTCGCGAAATCGTCGCCAGACATTTTGAAGTCGACCGGTCCCGCGGTCCCGATCGTGTTGCGCACGTCGTTGCCGCCGAACGTGACGAGCACCAACGCATCGTTGGATATCGACGGCGCGACGAAATTGGTGAGATAGGCGATCTGCTCCAGAAAGCTGATATTCTGGTCGAGCGGATCGCTGAATTGCGCGGTCGATCCGCCGACCGCTACGCCGGTCCCGCCTAAAAACGCAGGTTGCAGCGCGGGCGCGCCAACGGCCTGAGCGAGATAATCCGCGAAATTTAAACCGTTGGTGAAGCGAAGGTCGGAATAACCGTTAACGGGGTTCGCCTGGGTGCCGTTCGAGCCGTAAAAGGCATTGCCGACATCGACGAGGCTGTCGCCGAACACGTAGAGGCCGGGATAGCTCGCTGCCGATGCGGGTGAGACGGATCCTGCGGCCAGCAGGACGAAGCAGGCAATATTGCGCAACAAAGCGACCATGGCTGACCTCCGTGTCGACGGTTAGCTATACTATATCCTAGCCGAAGGATTCGGCAATCCATCCGTCATGTAACGGATCGGTAAACGAGCTCAGCGGCATGACTATGATGGGGGGCGGCGCGTACCGCGCCCATGCACGATCAGCGTGTGTGTCGGCTCGAGGATAGCTGAGTTCCCGCGGTCGTTAAGTCTGGGTCCGCGTGAAGTTGGGAGTTCCGGTATTTGATTGCGAAACCGGAAACGAGAATTCGTTTTGTTGGACGAGCTGATAAGCACAACATGCGCGCCGTGCGCATTGGCGCCTCGGCCTTTCCTCATGGCAGGCTCTGAAGAAAAAACCATGTCCACCGGCGCGATGCTCTTATCCTGTCGGCGGCGAGTCCCCGATGCTGACCGCTTCAGTCGGCTTCCAGACACATCGAACAAAGGCGGCGACACGGATCGCAGTCCGGCCGTTGCCGCGGTCCGACATTCGGCAGCGTCGTCGCCGACGAGCAGGCATGCATTCTCTTGGCCGCCATAGCCTGCGCGCGCTGCCGCCAGCCGCAGGATCTCCGGCGTCTCCTTGGTGTGCCCAACATCCTTGCTGTCTTGCTGTCGATCAGCAGATCGGGCTGGAAGAAGTCTTTGATGCCCGGTTCGATGAGGAGCGGGGTGACAACCGAACCCGGAACGTCGCCAGCGTTTCAGATGATCCCCGGCCGGGCGCCGCTGCGATACGCCCCCTCCAGCATCGCGACCGTCCAGGAAAGGAGCGCGAACCCTTTGATCGAACTCGGCGTATCGCCGGGAATCGCGGTCGCCACGTGGCGGCGATATCGAAAAAAGACGACCCTGGCTCGGATCGTCGTTGGCATCGGGCTGTCAGGCGCTGCCGCCCGACAGCGCCAACAACGGCGCGAGCAGCAGCGGCACGTCGGTCTGGCCAGTCAGGCCTGATGTTGCCTCCGGTCCTGGCAGTGAGAAGCTTTGGATTGCGCCGCCCGCGCCGACGATCTCGACGCGAAAGCCGGCAAGATCGGCGCCGATTACCGGCGCGGCTGCCTTTGTCTGCGCCGCCGCGGTCAGCCGACGGCACGCATCGTCCATCGCCGCGCGGCCCGCTGCGTCGAGATGCGTCCGGTCGAGATCGATCAGCGGCGGCATGGCGACGGTGCCGGCGTAGCCGCCAACCTGCATTACCTTCAGTCTGCTGCAGCCCTCGGTCATGTTGTCCTCACTTGCGGCCTCGACCGTGATCGCAGTGGGCGGCGCGGCAGCGCTCGGCCACCGCGCGCCCGGCCCTGAATCCGATTACCCAAATACTGACCGATGCGCGGGCCCCTGCGCAAGCGCGGCGCGCGCTCGGCCGCTCATTCGGCCGCCTCGGCATGATCGAACTGCTGATGCGGATCGTCCTCACCGCCGATCCCGCCCTGGAGTTCATCCAGTTCCTCCTGAAGGTATCGCTCGTCGAACTGATGTTCGCGCAACCGCATCGTGCCACAGCAACCCGAACGGTCCTGGAGACCATTCTCTTTGACCGTCAGAAACGGATGGTCGACCGCTTCGAAGACATCGTCGTCGCTCACGTCCTGTGTCAGCGGGGTCGGGGAAACCACCACTTCGCGCGCGGTAAACTGGTTGCGGATCGCGTTGCGATAGCCGACCGGCTTCCCGTCCGCGGCCGCGATCACCAGCATCTGGTTGACGACATTGGCGAAGGTCGCGTTCGTTGCCGGCGCGGCGTGGATCGCCCGCAGCACCAGGCGGAACACATATTGGGCGCATTTGACCAGCGTGAGCGCCTCGTCTTCGCCGGTTACGCCAAGGTTGCGCTCAAGCAGGAAGATGTCGGCGAGTATGTCGTAAATTCCCCCGGTGAACACTTGGCTCAAATCGTGGACCTCGCTCGTCACCTGGCTTAGTTTCTTGTCATTATCGGCATTGCGCAGCCCATTGTCGCGGCCGAGCGCGAGCCCGAACTGCTCGGCCAAGTCAGACAGAAAATTCTTGTTGTGGAGATTGCCTTTGGTCTGGACGATCAAGGCCTCGGCCTGGTCGAGCTGCGAGAGCGCGAGGAAGATCGCGACCAGATCGCCGAACGATTCGTGCAGCGCGCCGGTCTGCGGGTTGCCGGTGCCGCTGAGCCAACCGGGCTTGAGCGAATCGAGTACGGCGTGACCGCATTCGTGTGCGACGATGTCGAGCGAGCGGCAGGTGAAAATCACTGGCGCCGGCGTCGGCGCGCCCGGCTTGTTAAAAAAGAAGAATTTCAGCGCTTTTTCGTTGCGACTGTAGAATGCGTTCATTGTCACGCCGGCGTGCGGGAAGACCTTGATCGGATCGGTGTTGGCGCCGCTGTTCCACTGCCACTTGATCACTGCGCCGACCGCGCGCTGGCACATCGTCAGCGCGAGATGAACGATCGAGAAGGTATGGACCGCATCGAACGCCGCGGTGTCGGGCGCCTGAACGAAATCGTTCATGCTATTCGGGGCGACCGGCGGCACGCCCGCGAGATGGATCCTGTTGTTGCTCGGACCAATCCCAAACAGTCCGCGCAGCAATACTCGGCGCAACCCAATCTCTGTAACGCTCGGATCCTGCTTGTAGATCAAGGCGCGCGATCCGAATGCGATCGGCAACGGCGGTATGGGGATCGGGATCGCCGGACCGGCGGCGGATTTATCGTCGGTCGAACGGACCAGCTTGAGCGCGGGCCGGATGAGCTGGCGCGCGGCACTGCGATTGGCGGATGCGGCATTGAATTCGCGCGTCGGCGTAGGCACGAACGCGGCCGGCAGCACAGGGTCTTCGATCATGTCGGTCATGACTGCAAACTCCCTAAAGCGGTTGGAAGGCGTTCAGACATGCTCCGACGGCACGGCCATCCAGGCCGGCTCAGCACCGGCGGAGCAAGCGACCATAAGATTCACGCGGAAAGAATTCGACTCGGCACTTCCCCCGGAATCGGGTCAATTTACCATAAGCGCTATGGGCGTGATACACCTTTGAAGTATATTCACCTATTTCACGGGATAGCGCGTGTTGTTATGCTGCCGTGCAGCATTGCGAATTGATGATGTCGTGGGAATGTACAGGCGCTGCTCCCACTGCTTGAGGCAGTAGTCTTTAGATTCGTCATTGGCGCCTTTATCCCTGACAGGGCGCGGAGGCTTTTTTGGTTGGTTTTCGCGAAAAACGTACCCGGTGCTCGATGGCGTAGAATTTCATGCGGATGCGCATCGGCATAAGCGACGATCCAGCCGGGCAGTCGCTCAATCAGGATGCGGGCATTTGGCCTCGGATTGACCCGGCCATATTCGCCTTCGAGGGCAGGAACGAACGCGATCCCAAAGGGAACGTGCCATCGTCGCGCTGGCGAACAAGATCATACGCATCAGCAGGGCGTTGTTGCCCCGGTAGCAGCAATATCAGCCACCCGTGCCGATCCTGACTGACGTTTCCCCTGGTGGATTGATCCTGCGATGTGGTGGTACGACCGGCCATCACGCTTGGAAACTGAGCCCTGTTTTCAAAGGTGAATGCTGGCGTCCTAACAAACTTTGGGGCGCTTTTTGGTCGAGCGCGTTTATGGCTCAAGAAAGAATGAAGGGTCGGCCGTGTGAAGCTCGATGGGTCGCTGCAAACCAATCTCGAGGGGGCGCTTCAGAGCGCTCGGCGGCACCGAGGCCGGCCGGTATATCCACAGACCGTCGCGCATTGGACGGACCTCCTGGCATATGCGTGGCGCGAGATCGCGGTGACACCGGCACCGACCGCCGCGATACTAACCCGGCTTGCCACGGAGCTTGAGGCCGAACTGGAGAGTCGCGGAGTCACGAAGCAGACGTAGCGCCCGCAGAATCTATCTCCGGTCAAAAGCGACGCTTGCCGGCGCGGGCGTCGTCGAATGACCACCGCGAGACGAGAGCCGTGGTTGGGCCAATATCGATTGCTTGTCTGTCCGCTCGTAATGAGGCGCGCAGACTAAGCGGCAGCCACTCGATTGGCCGGCCTCGCCGGCGATACAATCCCAATATAATCAGCATATTAAATTCGGATATGAGACGTCCTGACATAGCTTCGGGCAGCCGTAATCAAGCGGCATCTCGAAAGGAAACTGTCATGGATCGCGACGATTCAATCATCGATCTTGGCGCCGCCAGTGTGGCGACCAAGGGTCCCGTCGGCATCAGCAAGGACGATGCTCTCGGTCAGAATGGCCCCGGTCTTTCTGACGACTAATCAGGTGGCGCGCGGTTTCTTACCGCGCGCCATTCTTCCGTCAGGAGTGGTCGCAATGGGACTCAAATTGCGTAGGGGGCTCTCTTTCTGTCGCATTGGTAAGCGAATCCTGTTTCTGGATGTGACGGATGATCGCTATTTCTGCCTGAAGCCCGCTGCCGAGTTCGCCTTCGCTCGGCTGGTCACCGCATCCGAGCCGCTAGGCGAGCATGATCAGGATGCGATTGCTGGCATGATCCGCGAAGGGCTGTTGGTGCCATCCGGCAGTTCCATGGCGCCCCGCCCCTGCGAGGCCCCACCTGCAGCGACGCGCAGTCTGCTCGATATCAAGCTCGCGCGACCCACTTCGTTCGATCTGTCTGGCGCGGCATGGGCGTTAGCGCGTGCGACGCTTTTGACCCGCGCAGGGGCGCTGGACCGGAGTTTGCGAGCATTCACGGATCTCAAGAGCAGCGCATCGGGGCAATCAAGAACAAACGGAGCACTTCAAAAAACGGCCGCCGCGTTCGAGATGCTCACGCTCGTCACATCTCCGCTGGATCGATGCCTGCCGCGTTCGCTCGCGATGGCACGGCGTCTCGCTATGCAGGGTCTTCGCCCCGATCTGCTCATCGGTGTCCAGCTGCACCCTTTTCGGGCTCACGCTTGGGTGCAGCACGACGACTGGCTGGCCAATGACAGGCTCGACGCAGTTCGCAGCTTCACACCAATCCTCGCTTTATGACGCGCGATCGCTACGTCGCGATCATTACGCAGACCGGTACTCCGCGCGCCGCTGTCGGCGCCGCCATTGCCCGTATGTCGCGCCTCGCCTCGTTCAGGCTTCTACTCGAACGGGATGGGTTGGTCGTCGCTTCGACGGCGGTCGCGCCGACGATGGTGAGCGACGATGGAATTATCTTGGGCGCGCTCTTCACGCGTCACCCCATCGCGCCGCGCACCGTCCTGCACCCCGACGCCCAAACTGCCATCTTGCGATCGCGCGGCGCGCATCTGATCGGCGCCTATTGGGGTGGCTACATCGCCATGATCGCGGCACCTCACCCAGACGGCGTAGCGATCATCAGGGCGCCGCTTGGGGATTTGCCATGCTACTGGGTTGAGCGCGACGGGATGACGATTGTCGCGTCCGATATGGATGCGCTGCTTTCGATCGTCGGAGCGCCCGCTCGCATCCATTGGCCTGCCGTCTCCCGACAGCTGCTGTTTGGTGACCTTCGGCGCGATGAAACCTGCCTCGCCGGGGTGAGCGAAGTCGCGGGTGGCACCCGTCTGTCCATCTTCTCGAACGGATCGATTCAAACAGACACTCTTTGGAATCCCTGGACTTTTACGGATCGGAAGGCCGCCATTGTCGACCGCGATGTCGCAGCACAGGCACTCCGCGAGACCATACGGGCGTGTGTCGCAGCGCGGATTGCAGCCCCCGATCATGCGCTGCTCAAATTGTCGGGCGGGCTTGATTCATCGATCCTGGCTGCCGCGATCGCCGCGGAAGGCCGGGATTGTACGTGCCTCACCATGGTGACCGAACATCCTTCCGGCGACGAGCGTCTTTATGCGCGCGCCGCCGCCGCCTTCGTCGATCTGCCGCTTCTAGAAAAGTATCGGGATCCAAGCAGGATCAACCTGCGGATCAGCGCTGCCGCTCGCCTGCCAAGGCCGACGGCGCGAAGTTTCGCCCAGGAATCGGCGCGGATCGCGAACGAGGCTGCGGACCGCGTTGGCGCGACGATCGTCGTCGATGGCGGCGGCGGAGACAATGTGTTTTGCTCTCTATCGTCCGTCACCCCCGTCGCAGACTGTCTGCTGACAGGTTCATGGGGAGCCATTTGGCCGACGACGCTGACCATCGCTCAGCTCTCTCAGGCCGGCCTTGCCACGATCGCCAGACGCGCAGTTTTGCGAGCGTGCCAGCACCGAAACTATCGTTGGGCGATCGACACGCGCATGCTTGCGGATCGGGCGCTCGCCGAGTTGGCCGTGCCCCTCCCCCATCCTTGGCTGCAGGCACCACCCGGCACGCTTCCCGGCGCGGGCGCCCATATCGCCATGATTGTCGCCGGACAGAGCTATGTCGAGGGGCTTGATCCGCAGGACCGCCTTCCTTCGACAGCACCATTGTTATCACAGCCGATCGTCGAACTCTGCCTCCGCGTGCCGAGCTGGTTTTGGTTCGAAGGCGGCCGCAATCGCGCTGTCGCACGCCGCGCCTTTGAAGCGCTCCTTCCCGCCGTCATCCTGGAGCGACGCTCGAAAGGCACACCGGACAGCTTCGTAGCGGAGATTTACGAGCATCAGCGCGCGGGCATCCGCAAGTTCCTGCTCAGTGGTTCGCTCGCGGCGCAGGGACTGCTGAATATGCCAGATCTGCTTCAGGCCCTCGACGACGAGCGTCCGGTCAACGATGCCGATCATGGCCGGATCATGCAGCTGGTCGACGTTGAAGCCTGGCTGCAGGCCAGAGGCGCCTGACCAGGTCGCTTGATGCGCGCCTCGTCTCGGAGCACGCGCAGCGCATCCCACCGTCGATATTGATTGTCTTTTGCCGCATCAGCATCGCGATGGCCCCGCAGCCAATAATCGAACCAGTCGAGATTGCGTTCGTAGATCGCCAGGCGGTGAATGGGCTGCCACTTGGCATGATATTCGTGCGGAAAGACGTACATTTCGACGGGCTTGCGATATTCGCGCAGGGCCTCGAAGGCTTCAAGCCCGATCAGATATTCGTCATCATCCATCTGCATCAGCAGCGGAACGTCGATGTCTTTGGCATTCTGCGCAAGCGACATGGGTTTCCAGAAAGTCGGATTGTCTTCGATCGCGAGCGGAAATCCCATGCGGCGATTATAGTCGGCCCACGCGATCCCGCCATAGGTCATGACCGTCTTCGGCTCGAGGCAGCAGGTGCTGATCGAGGAGGCGGCGAACAGACGCGTGTTGATCAGCGCGAAGCGGACGGTGGTCGACCCGTCGCTGAGACCAGTAATCCCGATCCTCGTCGGATCCGCCACGCCCATGGCGATCACCTGCCGGACACCTGTGACGAGCGACGACAGCAGGCTGCGTCGTTCAGCCCAGTCTTTATAATCGGCCGCGTTGATCTCGTCATAGGTTTTGAGATCGGGCAGCGCCGAAGAGGCAAATGCCGGCCGCTCGACGCTCAGCACGGCGAAACCGCGCGCGGCGAACGCGAAGATCGGATATTCGTCGCCAGTCCCGCCGCGCAAGAAGCCATCGCTATGATATTGGACGATGACCAAAGGGAGCTTGGTCCCGCGGCGATAGTCGGCCGGGAGCACGAGGTCGCCCCACGCTTCGAACCCGCGATCGTTGGTCCAGCGGAGCCGCTGAACCCGGGGTAAGGCGATGCTGGCAAATTCGGGATTGGCATCGAAGACGGTCTCGCTTCGGCCCGTCTCGGGATCGATCAAAACGATATGGCGGGGGGATCGCGTTCCTTCGCGGACGCAGAGCAGATGCCTGCCTGCCGGCACGCAGCCAACGAGCACATCTTGCGTCCGCAATGCGCGACGCGGCGCCCCGGCACCGACGCGCCAATGGTAGAGCGCCATATCCCCGCGATCCCAGCCCTCGCGACGAAGCGCCCAGAGGGCATTGCCCGATGGAGACCACCACAAACCGATGATCCCCCCGCCGGAACATATCGCGGCAGTGCAGGGGATCGCTTTGCCGTGGATGTCGCTCAGATGCAGCTCGGTCGGACTTTGCGGCGACCGAGCACCGTGGTCGGTCCACGCGCGCCGTCCATCCTGTGCGATCGCCTCCGGCGTCCGGTAGAGTTCGGCGACCGAATTCTTGGCCGACGCCGCGCCGGGCCCGTCCAAACGCGTCACGATGCCGGTAGCAACGTCTGCCGAGAACCAGACGAGCGGTGCCACGCTTTCGCGAATCTGGGGCCGAGCCCCTGAATAGGTGACGACGCGACCATCATAGAGCCAGCCCGATCGGGCCTCTCGATCGATCGACTGTTGCTCGGTTCGGATTCCAGGACGGGTGGTGAAGAGCAGTGCATGCCCATCCCCGCTCCAGCGCACCGTCTCAACATCGTCGGGCCCACGCGTTACCGCCACCGCGACTTTGCCGTCCGCGCGAACCCTCCAGGCGCGCGTGACCCCGTCGTCCCGTCGCAGGTAGGCGATCCATTGACCGTCGGGCGACCATGTCGGTGTCACGACCGCTGGGAATCCACCCGGCACGAAAAGCTCCCGCTGGACGTCGGTCAGCGTGATCAGCGTCCCGCCCTGATCGACGATCCGCAGGCGCCGTCCGGCCTCAAGGCTGCCCACCACCAGCGCCCGGCAATAGCCATTGGTCTCCGGATCCGCCCGGTTGATGACGAAGGCATAAGAGCGGCCATCTGGCGCGACGGCGAGGGGGCTCGGACCGCCGGTGATGGACGGATCCGGAAAGCCGATATCGCGCAATCTGACCAAATCGAGCATTGTGATTGTGCGAGCCGGCGCTTTTGCGGGCTGGGCATCCGGCACGAGCTGGGTGCATCCCGCCGTCGCGGCCGTCGCGAGGAGGACGCTGGCGATCGGGGGGAAGGCAATGGAGCATGCCCGTGCGGCCCCGTGCACGACGCTCACCATCTCCGCGCAATCCCCAAGGCAATGAAGCGGCCGACGGGGGAAAAGTTGGTCGAATCGTAAGGCGTGTCCGTGAAGGACGAGATTGCGATGGCGGCCGGTTTGGCGTTGGTCGCGTTGAGGAGCGACAGCGTCAGATCCAAGTTTCGGAACAGGCCCGCCTCCCCATCCGTCTGCACCCGCGCCGAGAGATCAAGAGTCGTCAACGACGCAATGCGTGGGCTCGGATGGAAACGCGTGTCACGAATGCTGCCGATATAATTGACGGTCGACGTCAGCGAGACCGGTCCGTCCGACCAGCCCAATCCACCGCGCGTGCGAACATGCGGCGGATTGAACAAGGTCCCAGCAAGGGTCACGACGGGCTGGAGGCTGCTGATCTGCTGCTTGCTCGCGAGATAGGTCGCATTGAGCAGCGCGTGGAGACTGCCGGCCCGGTCGCCGAGCGCCTTGTCGAGACGCAGCAATAGGTCGGCGCCGTGGATCGTTTGACGACCGGCATTGACGCTGGCGTCGTCAATCAGCGCGACAACCTTCGCGGGATCATAAGGTGCCCCGGCGGCATTCAAGAATGTTCCCGCGGCGGCCAGAGCGTTCGCCTTGGCGGCGTCCGTCGGGTTGAGCATGACCTGGTCGCGATAGATCGGGTTGCTGAGTGCGACCGAGAGCAAGGCGACCGGATCGACGATCCGATCTCGATATTGTGTCGAGAAATAGCTCACCTCGAGGTGGAAGCCTGCAACGGTTCGAGGGTGGAGATCGATGCCCGCCGACCAGTTCGTTGCGCGCTCCGGCTTGAGCTCCGAATTCCCCCCTTGAACCGTGAGAACGGTCGCGCCCGCCGGGAAGCCGCTCCCGCCGACCGAGGTCGCGCGGTTGAGCGTCACGCTTTGCGGATCGTAACGCTGCAGCAACGTCGGGGCCCGGAAGGATTTGCCCCAGCTCGCCCTCAGCAAAAAGTCGGGTGTCGGCGCATAGACGGTCCCCAGCTTCGGGGTCGCGACAGAGCCGGTGCCGGGATAGTTTTCGTATCGGATCGCCGCGCTGACATTGAGCAGGCTGACCAGCGCTATTCCCTGCGCGGGCGACACCAACGGCAGGTTGATCTCGCCAAAGCCATAATAGCTGTCCTGTGACTTCGAGACGTTCCGGTAATTGCCGGCGCCCCTGAAGCTGGTGAAGTCGTTTCGCCGGTAGCCGGCGCCAAGCGCAAGCTTTGCATGGCCCCCCGGCATCCGGAAGAGCGTGCCATCGCCGTTGAGCTCGGCGGATTTGGCGCTGTTGCAATAGCAGCCGGACCCCGCATTGCTGACGACGCCGGCGAAATTGACATCGACGCCGTAGCGCACATGGTCCCGACCATAAGATCCGGTCAGTGCCGTCTGCCAGTCGCTGCCCATCGCAACGCGCAAGGTCGGCGCGACGACCAGCGATTCAGCGGTGGAATAAGACGTCCCGCTGCTGACAGCGAGATTTCCCGCGGCGTTCAGGGGGAAGCTCGAAACGCTCCAGCGCTTGTTATAAAGGGCGTCCAGGTCGAGCGTCAGATCGGTTGCCAGGACCTGATGTCCGCTGATCGTCGCGCTGTGGCGCTTCAAGGCCGGAAACAAGGTCAGTCCGGGCGAGCGGGTCGCGGCATAAGAGCGATCGGCCGATGTGATCGAGGTCGAGCGGTTGAATTCATACGCGGCAATGATCCCGCCCGACCCCCAGGTGCGGCCCGCCACCGCGCCATATTGCTGGCTGAAATCGCCGCCGTCGGTCGATGTGCCGAGCCGGGCACTGGTCCGCAGTCCCGCAAAGTCCCGCTTGAGCACGATATTGGCGACGCCCGCCACGGCATCGGATCCATAAAGCGCCGATGCCCCGTCGGGGACGATTTCGATGCGATCGACCGCATCGAGCGGGATCGAGGAGACGTCGATGCTTTGGCGCGACGCGCTGTACGAAAGTCGGTGGCCATTGAGCAGGGTCAGCGTCGCGTCGCTGCCGAGGCCCCGCAGGTTGATCGACGAGCCACCGCCGACATCGACCCCGCGGGTGACGGGAACGTTGGTTCCAACCCCGGGATTCTGGCCGCCGCCAAAGCTTTGCGGGATGCTGCGGACAACGTCGCCCAGGCTCGTCTGTCCCGCATTGCGCATATCGTCCTGACTGAGGCGGATAACCGGCGATGCAATCAGCGCACCGCGGATCCTGGACCCGGTGACCAGTATATCGTCGTCCGCTCGCGCCGTATCCACAAGGACAGCCGATCGATCAGACGCGGGCACGATGAGCAGCGTCGCTCCGTCAGCGCGCGCCCGCAGCCCCGATCCTGCAAGTAGGATGGCGACCGCTTGGCGAGCCGTATATCGCCCGAGGAGGGCTGGCGCCTGCCGGTCACCGATAACCGATGCTGGCGACAGGATATCCTGGCCGGAGGCAAGCGCGACGGCCTGCAAGGCGGCTCCAAGCGGCTGCGCGGAAAGATCATAGGGTCGGATGTCGCTGACCTGCGCCCGCGCCGCCGGCGCGACCAAGGCACCGGCGACTGACACGGCAAACGTCGCGGCGAGCTGACGATGAAAACGGAGTTGCGACATGGACGTCCCCCTGGTTCGGTCCGCTTGGCGCGGAGCCGTTCGAGGGGGAGGACGACGTTGGGCGAATTGACCCTACGTTTTTATTGCAGGCGACAGCAGGATCGAACCATCGGGCGATTTGCCGACGGTCAGATCAAACATCTTCGCGACGGCGCTGGCAAAGGCGTCCGGCTCGGCTGCATGAAATGCGCCCGTCACCCGCAGATTGCCGGACACAGTATCGGCGAGACTGATCTGGACCAGATTGTATCGGTTGATCGCGGCGATGGCGTCCGCCAGTCGCACGCGATCGAACGTCAGCATTCCGCGCGGCCAGCCGAAATTGTCGGGGTTGGTCGGGACCGCGCGCGGGTGCGTCCCAGCTCCCTCCAATGCGATCTCATAGCCCGCGGCCAAAAGCGGGTATTGGAGACCCGCGGGTTTGCCGCCGCGCTCGGTCGCCACACGAACCGTCCCGCGCCATGACACGACCCGAACGACCGGGCCTGTGATACTGACATCGAACAGCCCGCCGTCCGAGACTGCGAAGGCCGCGTTGGCGGCCACAAACAATGGAGCCTTGGACGCAGGTGTCGCGTCGACGCGAACGCGCCCTTGGATCAGTCGGATTTCGCGGCCACCCGCATCGTCTCGAACACTGATCGCTGATGCCGCATCGAGGATGACCCGGGCCCCATCGGCAAAGGCCAGCGAACGCGGGCGCGCGCCCGCGCTGGCATAAAGGGTTGGTGCAGCCGGTGTGGCGTGTCCGACTCGTCCCAGCGTCAAAATGCCGAGCCCCGCGACTAGGAGAAGCACGGCTGCCAGCGCGGCGTAACCGATCGCCGGGCGGCGCCACCAGATTGCGGCGCGACGCAGGTCGCGCTTCCCCGCGAGCGCCGAATGGGTCAGGAAAACGGACTGATCCCATCGCTGGAGCAAGCGGGCATAAGCGGCGTCATGAGCCGGATCCGCGGCTCGCCAGGCGTCCAGCTCAGCGGACCATCGCGCAGCATCCGGACCCCGCATCTTGGCGAACCAATCGGCAGCCGCCGCGCTGACGGGGGCGCCATCCTCCCCCGACGGCGACCTCATCGAGCCGACAGGACATGATCGACGAAGGCTATCGCTTTGCTCATATGCTTCTCGACCCCCTTCACGCTCAATCCGGTGCGTGCGGCGATTTCTACATAAGAATAACCATCAATGCGATGCGCCAGGAATATCTCGCGCGTCCGGGGATTAACCCGCCGCAGAGCCTGTTCCAGCCGCTGCAGCATGTCGCGTGCCTCGAGTGCGGCGATCTGGTCGGGCGCATGCAGATCGACGTCATCTGCAGATACGTGATGCACAGTCGCCTGGCGACGGTCTGATTTTGCACCGTCCAACAGGAGGTTGTTGACCGAGCGCCGCAGATAGCCCGCCGGACTGGTGATCGCCGCAAGCCGCTCGGGCCCCAACGAGACCAGCCGGGTGAACACCTGCTGCACGAGGTCGCTGGCGCGTTCAGGCGAGGTGGTGCGGCGCAGACGGCGCATCAAGCTTAAGCGATACTCGCGGTACAGCGCCTCGATGCAAGGCTGCCCCACCGCGTCCTTTGGGTCGGGCGCGCGTGGCTCGTCTTTTCCAAGCTCGATCGGCCGGATCTCGCGGCGCGACGTCAGTCGCATCGACGCCACCTGCAGAACCCGTCTAGCCGCATCTCTGAACGCATGTTCCCGACGCCCCGCGCTTCGAAGCAAGGCGCCTTCGGCAAAAGCCGGGAGTTGAGAACATACTTGAGTTATGCGCCGGTGCCTTTAGCCGCAAGCGGCCTGGACATACGCACCGGCCTCCCGGCAGCGCCCTCGCGGATCCATTCTTCAAGCGAGGTTCTCACGCCTCGGCGCCGTTTCCGGCGCGATCGCAGAATACGGCGCGAAAAAAGAGATGCAACCCCGGCGATTCGCGCGCCCGACCGATTATGTCGCTGCTTTCCCCGGCTCGCCGACCGCCGGCGGGCAGCGACAGCGGTGGCCTCTTATGGAGGCCCGACAATCGCCCGGCATCGGCAATGGATGACCGGATCGGCGCATCATGTGCGGTCCGTTGCGGCGAAGTGTCAAAGCGGCGCAGATGGCGTCATCCGGAAAATCGGTGCCGCCTAACCTGCTGTAAACTCGACGATCTTATACAGACTGGCACTAACAACGGGGCGGCCGTGCCAAAATTATTGGCAAATATTGATTATTATACAATGGCTTAGTGCGGTGCCAGTGCCATAGCTTTAATCTTGCCATCGCCCACACGCCCCTCCCCTTTCCCCTCGCAAGCTTCATGTCTCGACCATCCGCGCTCCACGACCTCTACCGCGCCTGTGCTTTTGGAGACGCGCATCTGGCAGGATGATAGGCGGCGGACGCCCCCTGATGTCACGACCAACAGCGAACATCGGGCGCTCGACAAACCGATCGATCGGCAACCGAAAGCTGCTCTTCGCGGGTCGATAATGGCGGCAACGAGGAAGCCTCAGGTCCGACCGTAGGAACCACGCGACACGGCCGGCTATCGCATGATGGAGACCATCAGTGCCACGGTTTACGGCGCTGTCGATGGCAGTATCGGCTGGCCGTGCCTCGTAATATTTGCCGCCGGCGACCGCCCTCGGGGGTGTTTGAGAGCGGCCATCCGGCGACGGGCCATAGGCCCAGGCCCGCGGAGAGGGCCCGAGACCAAAAATACCAAAACTGATCGGTGACTCGCAAGTCATTGCGGCCGGGTCAGAGCGTCCACCGACACTTAGAGAGTGGCTCACATCCTCGATTAGTCACGGATAGAGGGCAGCCTCGACGGTGCCGCTAATGGCGCACGAGGTCTTCGACCGCTGTTTCACACGAGCGGAATTGCCCCCGCCTTTGACGCCGAGGCACGCGTCGGGGGCGCGTGCCCGCAGTGGATATATCGACTGCAATCGACCCCGCCGCAATGCGCCTCAACGGCTTAGCCTAAGTGAGTGCGCCATCGTCTTGCCACCGGCTCGTCGATCCTCTGGAGCCGACGATGTCCACCTCGCCTCACTATCCCGGGCGGGTGTTGCCGGACAGCGGCCCCGATCCGCTGTCCGGCAACGAGCCCTTGCGGGCCCGGGTCCTAGGGCTAGACCTGGGATCAGTTATCGGCTTCGAGAGCCTGCTCGCAACCCGCTCCAAAAGGTGTAGCTCAAAGGAGTTTACGGGCGGCGCTTGGCCGAGAAGCGCGGCGGAATAGGCCTGCCGCCTTCGTATTGCGTTTGCCGCCGGCGGCCGCCCGCTGGGGTATTAGGGAGCGACCATCCGGCGACGGGCCCTTGCCAGCCCAGGCACCCCCGGGAAGAGGGGACCCAGCGTGACTTTATCGATTGAATCGGTGGAGCCACAACCCGCTCCAAGGACTTAGCCCAAGCGAGTTCTGCCGAGCTTCATCGACGAAACTGTTGATCCGCTCTTGGAGCAACATCCGGCACGCCGCGCTTCAAAAGGATGTCGCCGGACGACGGCTCCGGGGGGTGTGTCCTGAACCGCCATCCGGCGACGAGCCCTTTCAGGCCCAGGCTGGTGTAGGCCCGGGCAAAACCAACAATATTCTCCGCTCAGACGCAAGCGGCCTACCTGGGCCGGTTAGCGGAGAGAGATCGGCGGCGCACGCCGCGCATGTTCTCAATGCCGCGGAGGCCGCTCTGCTCCCTCTCGCGATCCTGCCTCACCAAATCTGCAGGTCGCCGTGCTCGGCGGTATCGCGTCCACGCTCGGCGATGATTTCTGCGGTTACGTCGCTCACGTAGCCGTGCAGGTTTTCATCGAATTTGAAGCGGCTCCAGCTGACCGGCAGGTAATTTCCGATCCCAAGGATCCCCGCGTCCGTAACGATGGCGTAGCGAACCTGACCGCTGCGCTTGTCGATCATGAGCTTGTGAATGTGGCCGACCTTGGCTCCATCGGGTCCGTAAAGCGCCGCTCCCTGGACCTCATCAGCGGCGATAGCGGCGTCGCTCTCAACATCCTCGATGAAGCCGTCGGGCCCGCCAGTTTCAACCTCGCGTTCGATCATGACCATTCTCCTCACCCGGGAAACGCGGCTCGTCGAGCGTCGGCCCCGCCTTATAACGCAACCCCCCAATTTAGAGGGTTGCCCACTCTATCGGTCACAAAGGGGGACGCATTCAAGCCAGCCTCGCAGCAGCATTGCCCCGCGTCACGTTCTCGCCTGTTGCCATCCGTGGCGAGGCGATTGCGGTGATATTTTCGGCATCGATGACCAGCCTGGATGAGGGCAGTGTCGTGCGATTGCCTGCTCGCTGGTCCGCTACACGAGGCTGACCTGGGTGCTGGGCCCGCGGACTCCGCAAGCATGCATAGCCAGATCGCGGCGATCAACCTGGCTGTCGGATCCGGGCTCGCGCCCGGGCATTTAAATCGGGAAGATCGATGGCCGGGACCGACCGGCCTGCTTCGATTTGCGGAGGCCCAAACTCGAGCACGATGGATGATTTCGGCGACATGAGGAACGCCGCAAGATCTGTATCGCCCGGCAGATATGGCCGAAATGTAGAGGTTCGGAGGTTGCTAACGAGGTCTTAAAGCGAGAAACCTAGCCGAACATTTGGGGCGTGCGAGCGCGATCCGATCAGAGATCGGGCAGCGCGAGCCGGCGCTCGCAGACCGCTAGGACCAAGGTCTGCAGGACGCCCACCCGCTCGGCCAACCAGCGCAATTCGTCATCGCTGATCACGTAATGCGGGGAGTAGCGGGCATTGACATAGGCCTGCCGCAGAAGCTCGAAAACGCGCCGGCTGAGCTTGTCATTCCGAGGCCATGCCTCAATGAGTTCAGATGCGAGCTCTTCTGCATGAGAGCGCAGGAAATTGAGCTTGTGGGATTTCGGACTGTAAAGCGTCAGCACCAACAGCGCGCAGTGATAGAAGCGCTCCGTTGCTTGATGGAGGTTAAATGCCGCCTCGTTGGCGTCGCCGCGATTGGATAGAAATAGGCTAGAAGCTAGGAACGCTCCCGCACTAGCGAACCACTTGTCAAAGTAGCCTTGCGCCTCGACTCTCGCCTCCTCAGGCGGCAGGATGCGAGGGTGCGCGAAGGCTTTCCCTTCGGCCTCGTATAGAGCGATGCCTTGATTCACGATATCGACGAAGAACGGCCGTCCTCGCTCGAGTTGCTGGTTCACGTCGGTGAGAGTGTGAACGATGAAATTGACCGGCGCGCCGAGAGTCTGGGCGATCGTGACCTCGCGCATCAGCCGATCCTCGGCGGCGGACCAATAGTCAAAATCGGTCAGACGCTCGTCATTGACGACGATCAGGATATCATAGTCGGAATGATAGCCGCCGATCGGGTCATCGACCCAACCACCCCGCGCATAGGAGCCGTAGAGGACGAGTTTTAAGATGCGGCCCTGCTTGTTCCAGCGCTGGTTGCCGGGCCGAAGCGCGGCCTCAAATTCCTCGAACAAGACGCGCACGACCTGCGCGAGTTCGCGCTGCTTGCCCTTGGGGAGATGATCAAGATCGCTGCGCATGGTGAGCCTCGCGATGTGGGGCCATGGCGGACCGGAGCGCAAGCGCTAACCGGCCCGGCCAAGCCGCAAGACATCATCTGGACGGTCTTTTTTCAGCCTCATCGAGTTCCTTGGCCAAGGTGTAAATCGCCTTCGCCATCCGCCGTTCGACGTCTGCAATACTGATGTCCAGAGCTGCGGCAATATTGCCATAGGGCAGATCATCGAGCCTATGCGCGAGGAAAACGTTGCGGGTCAGCGGATCGAGCGAGGCCATGATCGCCTCCATTCGCCAGAGCAGATCCGAGGACTCGCTCATGACGGCCACTCCTCTGCGGGCGTATGGCTCAGGAGGTAGTCCGCGGCCTTGCTGGCTTGGCTCGCCGCGCGAAAAATGGCGCGTTCATCCTCGCGCAGGACCGCCAGCCATGCGCCGATATAGTCCGAATGGCGCACGGTCGGATGAATCGAGAGCGACGCGCAGGTAAACGCGCACCCCATCTCGGCAACAAGCTCCTCGCGCGCATAGTCAGCGCTGCCATAAATGCCGGTCTGATCACGATCGAGGCGGCTGCGATGCCCCGACCAATGGCCGAGTTCGTGCAGCGCGGTGCGGTAGAAATTGATCCGATCGTGGAAGGCTTGCCGGTGTGGGACACTGATGAAATCGCCGCGAGGTGAATAGAAGGCCTGGGGCCCGCCGACCCGAAACTCTGCGCCGGTAGCCGCAATCAGCGCGTCTGCCCGAGCGATCATCTCGCGCTGCGCAAGCGGCATGGCCGGCTGGATGAGCGCGTCCGTCAGCCCTTCGCACTGGTCGACATGGAAGACGGTAAAGCGCCTTAGGAAAGCGCGCTGTTGCGCCTCGCGTCCCTCTTCGCGGGCGCGTTGCTCTTCATCCTTGGGTGTGAAGTGATCGGCATAGCAGACAATCGTGCCTGTCTCGCCGCGCCGGACATTGCCGCCCGCCGCTAGCGCCTGCCGATAGGTGAGCCAGGCTTGCGAGCGATAACCCTTGTCGATCCCCGCCGCCCACAGGATCAGCACATTGATGCCCGAATAGATCCGCTTGGACGCTGCATTATGCGGCATCGCGCAGCCGCAATGAGCGCTATCCCAGGGCTGGACCCAGGGCAGCCGCCCTTCCTCCAGCTCCTTGATCACACGCGTCGTCACCTCGGCATAGATGCTCTGGCGATAGGCCTCGGTCTTGGTCTCGACCATGTCCTTGCTCCTTCTCAAACACCGCAGCCCCGGCCGGAATGGCGGGGTGGGCGGCAGGAGCGGACCGGCAGTCACGCCGATCGAGGCGGGTCGCACCCGGAGGGCCGCAACGAAGAGAAGGACCCCGGCTTTAGCCGGGGTTGCGGCTTGCCGCGGCGGGACTAGAGGGCTGCGACGCCCACCTCGCCAGATCGACGCCGGAGGCCAGACGCCATCCGCACCAGCGGATGTCCGCAAAGCCGGAGCGTCAGATCCGGCTCCGCGTCAGGTGATCGTTACCCGGTAGGGGACGAGGTGCCGCAGGCGACTCGGTGCAGCGTCAGCGGAATAGAGCGCGGCCGCGCCAACGGCGCGGGACGCCACTTCGCTGTCTTCGGATCATTTCTAAAGGCGCTGATGGGCGCTGATGGGCGCTGAAGGGCGTGGCAGGGCGACCCGCGACGGCGCACCTCTTGTGCTGCGCCACAGGCCGCGGCCCAGGTCTCATCAGGGGAGCATATCGACACAAGCGATATAGGAGCATGCCATGACGACCTACTCGCCCGATCGTATTATCCGGCTGAAGACCGTGATCGCCGAAACCGGCCTCAGCCGCTCGACCATCTATCGCCGGATGGAAAAGGGGACCTTCCCGCAAAAGCTCAAAATTGCTGATCGGTGCGTTGGCTGGCGCGCATCGGCGGTGACCAGATGGTCCGCCAATCCGGATCGCTATCGCGAAGAAGCTGAGTCCTGATATTCACCCCCTACGTGTACACCTCGCGCTGCATGATGGCCTGTTGGGAGGCTCGCCTCCCAACAGGCCATTTCCGCCTAGTTGGTGACTATAATGACAAGCTATCGAGCGCCTGGACGGTGATCTTCCCACTCAGGTGTCCGTAATGTCGTTCGATCATCTCGGCACTTGTATCGCTGATTTGCGCGACGGTGAGCAGCGGCAGGCCGCTGTTCACGAGATCGGTAATCGTGCTGTGACGCAATGCGTAGGCCGTCGTACCGGTCGGCATGCCGGCTTGGGTCGCCGCCCGAGCGATGGGCCGCTTCCAGCTATCTTTGTTCCACGGCTTGCCGTTCAGGCGAGCGAAGAGCGGCGCGCGTGGGGGTCTTGCGGCGGTTTGTGCCAGGAACAGTTGCGCGACGGCATGCGGCAGCTGAAGTCGCCTTGACTTGCCGCTTTTGTCCCTGCCGACACTGAGCTCGGACGTCCGGCAATCGAAGTCGGCCACTTCAAGCCCCGCAACCGCACCGGGACGCAGCGGTAACACGCACAGCGTTCGCACAAATGGCACGGCCTCCGGCTCGATGCAGTCCAGTAATTGGCGACGTTGATCACGGTCGAGATAGACGGTCCGTCGCCGGTGGGCATTGCGGATCGGCTTAAGCGCTTCCTGCCACGCGGCTTCGGTGCCCGGCGCGCCGGGCGCGAGCACCCTGTTCAGCGCCGCGCGAAGCATGGCCATGTCGCGATTGACCGTCGCGGGGGACCTATCGCGCGCAGAGCGCTCAGCGTTAAAGCTCGGTCCAACGAAAACGGGCTTTTGTTCGAGCCGCTCTCGCCAAGCTCTAAGCTGGCCGCGTCGCAGCTTCGCCAACTTCACAGAGGCGACCGGATCGTCATAGACGTGCCGCCTGAACCGGGCCTCCACAGCAACATCTGCTCGGCCGTAACGTTTGCAAGCCTCGCGGACGGTCTCGATCGCTCGAGCGGACAAGTCGCCACCCTCGATCATTGCGGCAAAGGACTCCGCTGCTTGCTTGGCCAATGCAAAGCGGTCGCGTCCGACAACGTCACCAAAGTCGCCCAACGCCCTGAGGCGGTACGTCTGCCCTTCGCCAGCATAAGCCCTCGCAACCCAGGTTCCGACACCGCCTCGCCGCGATGGCCGATATCCGACAAAGCAGCCTGTGCGCAGCCGCTGCCAATATGGCTCTCGTCTCGGCAAGAGCTCGTCGCGTGCTCGCACTTTGCTTAAGTCGAGCATGACCCGATCTCCGCGCACCTCGCGTACGGAAAAAGTAACGAAAATCTCATCGGAAATCAAGAGGGCTGGCGAAACTAAGTAGCTGTTTTAGCGCTACATATTGGGACAAAATGGAACGTCAAAGATCGCCTAGCACTGCCCTCCGAAGGCAGGGGTCACACGTTCGAATCGTGTCGGGTGCACTGAAACCAAGCCCCAGGAAGGCGTGCCAGCGACTCGCGCCTTTTAACTGCATTGGGCGCGTGGCTCCGGCCTCTTAAGCAACCTCGACATCGCTGCCCGCTAGCTAACCTCCTTATAACGAAGGGCGAACAGGCGCCCGCCCCGAGGGAGGCGTCTGATCGCGTGCAACGTCAGGTCGACGGCAGCCGCGTCGGCGCGCCCGATGGTCTCACGCGCGCCGGGAAACGGTTCGAGCAACATTGATCGCTCGTGTCGTGGGTGTGGAGTGTCTTGGATGCGATCGGTTGCGCTCGTTGATCCGTATTCTCTGGCCCCCTTTACCTCCCACCCGGCTCTGGCAAAGTACCCTCATGACCATGACAATCACCACAACCCCGTTCGCCGATCAGAAGCCCGGCACGTCCGGCCTGCGCAAAAAAGTCCGCGTTTTCCAGCAGACGCATTATGCAGAGAATTTCGTGCAGTCAGTGTTCGATGTGCTTGCCGATTACGTTGGGCAGACGCTGGTTGTGGGCGGCGATGGCCGGTTTCTGAACCGCGACGTGATCCAGACGATCATCCGCATGGCGGCCGCCAACGGCTTCGGCAGGGTGCTGGTCGGCCTCGGCGGCATTCTCTCAACGCCGGCGGCGAGCAATGTCATCCGCAAGCAGGGTGCGTTCGGCGGGCTTATCCTGTCGGCCAGTCACAATCCTGGCGGACCCGACGAGGATTTCGGTATTAAATACAATATAGGCAATGGCGGCCCGGCGCCGGAGAAAATGACGGACGCGATCTACGCACGATCGAAAGTGATCGACCGCTATTTCACGGTTCAAGGGCCGGACGTCGATCTCGATCGGTTGGGCGAGACACAGATGGCAGGGATGACCGTGTCGGTGATTGATCCGGTCGCCGACTATGCTAAGTTGATGGAACAATTGTTTGATTTCGGCGCCATCCGCGCGCTGATCGCCGACGGTTTCAGCATCAGCTTCGATGCGATGCACGCCGTCACCGGGCCCTATGCGCTGGAGATCCTTGAGCGACGCCTCGGTGCCCCGGCCGGCACTGTCGTGAACGGCACACCCTTGCCAGATTTCGGCGGTCTGAATCCCGACCCTAATATGGTACACGCGCATGATCTCTTCGAGCGGATGTTCGGGCCTGATGCCCCGGATTTCGGCGCGGCTTCGGACGGGGATGGCGACCGCAATCTGATCCTTGGCCGCAACATCTTCGTCACACCGTCGGATTCGCTAGCAGCGCTCGCTGCCAACGCCCACTTGGCCCCGGGCTACGCGCAGGGTCTAAAGGGCATCGCTCGCTCGATGCCGACCAGCGGCGCCGCCGATCGGGTGGCACACGCGCTTGGTCTGCCGCTGTACGAGACGCCGACCGGCTGGAAGTTTTTCGGAAACCTCTTGGACGCCGGCCTGGTAACGATCTGCGGCGAGGAAAGCGCCGGCACCGGATCGGACCATGTTAGGGAGAAAGACGGCTTGTGGGCTGTCCTGCTCTGGCTCAACATATTAGCGGTGCGGCGCGAGAGCGTGGAGGCGATCATGGCCGCCCACTGGGCGCGCTTCGGACGCAATTATTATGCACGCCACGACTATGAAGGCGTCGACATCGTCGCAGCGGAACGGCTGGTGAGCGAATTGCGTGCGGCGTTGCCTCGGCTGCCGGTACGCACGACCCATGGCCTGACCGTAGCCGAGGCGGACGAGTTCGAATATTTAGATCCAGTCGACGGGTCGCGCAGTCAGGGGCAGGGCCTGCGGCTTCGCTTCGAAGGCGGAGCCCGGATAGTGTTCCGCCTGTCAGGGACCGGAACCAGCGGCGCAACGCTCCGCATTTATCTGGAACGATACGAGGGGCCCGAAGGCGTGTTGGATCTCGAGACGGCCGCGGCGCTGGCCGACCTTGCCGCCGTCGCCGATGCCATCGCAGGCATCGTCCGTTACACGGGCCGAGACGGCCCGACGGTCATTATGTGATGACGCTGAGGAGCGAAGCGTAATCAGAAGTAAATTGGCGACATCGTTGGCGAACCGTCGACGGCACTTGAAGCGCCCGTGCGCAGGATGGAGCTGACGTTCAGCCGGTGATCTAAGAGCAGGAACAAGCTCCTCACCCGGGCCTTATCGCTTTGTGGAACCACTCTCATTAAGCAGGTCGCAGCCTCCAATCAGCGGCCATGATAGCTTCGGAACCAATCAACAAACGAAGCAATCCCAATATCGATTGAAGTAGACGGGGCGAACCCCAAGTCCGCACTTATCGCAGTAAGGTCTGCGTAAGTTGCTGGCACGTCGCCAGGCTGCATCGGCTGGAAGTCCTTTATCGCAGCCTTCCCGCACGCCTGTTCGATCAACTCGATCAAGCGGCCGAGCTGCTCTGGCGTGTTGTTTCCGATATTATAGAGCTTATGCGGCGAATAGCTACCTCCTGGCTTAACTGCGCCATCGTCCAACGGAGGGTTATCCAGCGCCGCGACCAACCCCGCAACGATGTCATCGATGAAAGTGAAGTCCCTCATCATATGACCGTTATTAAAAACTTTGATTGGACGGCCCGCTAGAATTGCGTCGGTGAAGAGCCAAGCCGCCATGTCGGGTCGGCCCCATGGGCCATAGACAGTAAAAAAACGTAACCCGGTTTGCGGGATCCGATAAAGATGGGAATATGTCTCACTCATCAATTCGTCGGAACGCTTGGTCGCTGCGTATAGGGACACCGGCCAGTCGACCCGATCCTCGACGCGGAACGGCAGCGCTTTGTTTGCGCCATAAACAGACGAAGATGACGCATAAACAAGGTGCGTGACCCCTCGCGCCCTTGCCAGCTCCAAAATATTTAGATGGCCGATCAGGTTCGACCGTGCGTACTCACGTGGGCGCTCGATCGAATAGCGCACACCCGCCTGCGCACCAAGATGAACAATGCGATCGATGGCGCGCCTGCCCAACGCCTCTTCAAGCTCGACCTCATCTGCAAAGTCAACATGCTCAAAACAAAAAGCACCAGCCCCCGCCGATTTTTCAATCCAACTGAGTCGGTCTTTTTTTAGAGAGACCTGATAATAGGAATTTAAACTGTCAATTCCAACGACCTGATCCCCTCGGTTCAGCAAAAAACGGCAGACGTGTGAGCCGATGAAGCCAGCAGCGCCGGTGACCAACACCTTCATTAACCTGTGTCCTAAAAAGACGGTGAAACAACAATCCTCGCGCCGACCAACGATAACGGGAGCGCCAGCAACCGCAAGCGCCGCCCGCATCGAGATCAGGCGGAAGATCAAGGGGCTTGGATTGCCGCCCGGATGGCACCCCAGAGTACCAATCGATCCTCAGGAAGCCGACACAAGATCGCCAGTATGCGCGATCGTCCTAACGGTAAACGTCAAGCCATCTTAGGCGTACAATCGCAATGGTCACATCTTCGGGCACGTAAGTGCCGGCGGTCAAATTGTCGCCTGGCGTCGACCGCTGGCAGGATTGTCGGAGTCGCCGCATAACACGGAGAGCCCCCCTGAACCGCGGGCCGGAACCAGGTATGTCTCGAGCGGATTGCGAAGGCCTCAATAATTGTTCGCGGAAAATGCGGCGCGGCGCTTCACGTTCGGATGAGGGATGTGCTGGCGGTCCATCGGCCATTTGCACCTGTCCAGGAAAAACGGGCATTAAATGGGATATGTCGCGGCAGCTGCCTCCGGGAAAGTTAAAATCAAACATAAGCGCCTCTGCAAGCAGCTGCGGCGGTAGATCGAAGTCATCGCCCCCTCCAAGCAGATCGCTCAGGCCATTGGGAAAATTGTGCTGCAGCGGGTCCATGTCGGACCATACCTCGAAAATCGTGAACTATCCGTTCCACCCACCGCGCCGTGGCGACGATTTCCAGCACTCAATGGTAGCCTCAGCCCTGGGTGAATTTATCTAGGAACTAGACCACTTGGACGAGAAACGTAGGATGTAATTACCGAAAGCGCGCACGAGATTTATTCTCACCATCGACGATGAGTCCCGGTAGGACTCCCCGTCGCCCCGACGCACTGACTAAGTTGCGCACCCGCGGCTCTGCCCGAGCCGTTGTTCGCAAGCAGACCATCGGCGTCGAACGGGCTGGGTCATCGTCACCGCTGCGCCGGCGTGTCGCGAAATTAGAATAGCGACACTTGAGGTCGAGCCGGTCTGGCCATGCGCATGCTTGAAAAAGACAACTCATCGCGGCTTCGCGAGAAGTTGCTCGATGGCCAAATATCCGTGACCTTGTTCAAACCCTCGTCGCTCAGCTCTGGCTACCGCCAAAGGCGACACGTAGATCTGCACTGATGCGGAACAGCCGTGCGCGCCGGCCGAGGCGGGGAGCGGAGAACAACGGCGCGTCATATCACGATTGCCGGCCGCGACAACCACGGCCGCGCCTTCGCCCCAAAGAACACCAGCACCATCTACACAGGTGCGCGCAGGCTTCGACCCGCCGATGACAGCAGGACTGTTCTAGTCGATTGCGACGCTGAGAGGTCATCCCAAACTGCCGCCAACTGAACCGCTCTCCGCAGAGTCGCCGACATCACTATCTTGTCCGTGCGCGCAGCTCTGCCACGCGCCTGCCTTTCGTTCCGATCGCTTTCGACGCCTGTAGAGCCAACACTGCTCGACGTTCAAGACCCGATGTCCCGACTGTCGCGCGCGGCGGTTTACGTTCAACCGCCGTCGGGTCAGGATTTAATTACGAGAGGCCGGTTAGCGCCCGCGTCATGATCAAGCATAGCGACGCTTCCCTCCCCAGGTGCAAGGCCAAATTTTCGGCCCTACCCTACCTGACTGTCGGCGGAGCCATAACTTTTTTGCGCGCACCTTCACATTCCGCGACTCGATCGCCAATACGTCTTCCAATTTTAACCATCGGCCTCTCTACGCATTTATAACAGATTATGCCTATAAACGCCGAAATTATTAAAGTAAAAACATAGAGGATTACAAATTGGCCAGCCGATGAACCAATGACTGGAGCGACCGCAATCAGCCAATGCAGAACTCCGAAGTGAACAAGATAAATGCTAAAGCTGGTCTCACCAAAGAAAGACAGAAATCTATTGACAAGGATTGGCCACTCGTAGCGAGCGGCGACGAAGGTCACCCCGCCCAACGCTGGCACCATGAAAAGCTGCGCGCCGGGCAGAACGTCACTAAGAAAACTCACGGCAATCGCGGAACTTACCACAAGGGCGCTTCCGATCATCGCCACCCGGCTATTCTCACTCTTCGGGCCAACTCTCTTTAGAGCTAAAAACAATAAGATTCCCGTCGCGAAAGACGGCGCATTCGTCAGGAAGTTGAAGTGAAAGAAATCTCGCCAGCTAGCATCTACAATGTTAAGGACGCTCGGTATTGCCGCGTTGGCAAAGGCTACCGCGAAGGATAATACTGTCAGAATGACCCACCGTCTGGACAAGGCGAGAGAGAGCACGATCCACGGAAATATCGCATAGAAAATGGCCTCGGAGGCTATGCTCCAACCGCCTGGAACAACGTTGTTGATTCCATGTGGATTGAAGCCATGGACAAACAGGAATGTTGTGATCGCGTCCACCGCCCAGACTTCGTTCGATGCGAAACTAATACCAAAAAGTTTTGGGCAAAGCAGATAAAATATTGCGGCTAAATAAAACATTGGGGCGACACGAAAAAAACGCCTCAGATAAAACTGTATGGGATTAAAGTTGTCTTCCCTCGCAACAAGGCATAAGGTCAACGCACTAACCATAAAGAACAACTGGACGCCACGTAATCCGAAGTGAGTGAACGCAGCAAAATAGGGCGGTAAGCCAGCAACGGATTGACCCACGTGCGTCATCACGACGCCGAGGATCGCAATGCCCCTGAGGCTATCTAGAAAAGCGTAGCGCTGCAATATGAGCCCCCCGACTCGGCATGAAAACTGCCCTCAAAGCTCGTTGGTATACCACCCAAAAAGGGCTGTACACCGTCACACAGCCTCCGCAGAGCACCGCTGGCGTAGACTAGTATGGCGGTCCCGCAAACCGCGGTTGCCGTGCAAACAAAAGAAACAGGCTTAGGCTTAGGAACTGGTAATTGGGTCACCAAGGTGGCGATGGTTGATTCAATGGCGGTTCGAGGAGGGGCTGCCATGAGTGATCTGATCTGGCTGTCGGAGGCGCAGATGCGCCGGATCGAGCGGCATTTTCCGTTGTCGCGTGTTGTACCGCGTGTGGACGATCAACGTGTGGTCAACGGCATTATCTTTGTCATCAGGAACGGACTGCGCTGGCGGGATGCGCCGGCAGCCTACGGTCCGCACAAGACGATCTACAACCGCTTCATCCGCTGGAGCCGGCTGGAGGCGTTCAACCGTATCTTTGCGGCGCTCGCGGTGAAGGGCGGCCAGCCGGATCAGCTGATGATCGACGCTACCCATCTGAAGGCGCATCGGACGGCGGCCAGCCTGCTTAAAAAGGGAATGTTCCCAGACGTATCGGGCCCACCAAAGGTTGCCTGGACTCCAGCTCCATGCCGTCTGCGACGGCCACGGCCGCCCGCTCGACATGCTGCTCAGTAAAGGCGAGATGAGTGACTACAAAGGTGCGGCGCTGATCCTCGACGCGCTACCACGGGCCAAGTTCCTGCTCGGCGACAGAGGGTATGATGCCGACTGGCTGCGCCAGGCGCTTGCCGCGCGCGGCATCACCGCCTGCATCCCTTCCAAGGTTAATCGCAAGATCCCCTGCCGCACGATGCGGCTCTCTACCGACCCGGCCAGAAGATCGAGATCATGTTCGGCAAACTCAAGGCCTGGCGGCGCAGCCACGCGCGCCACGCTCACACCATCATGTCAAGCCATCGCGATCGCCGCCACTGCCATATTCTGGCTGTCATTAACGAGTCCTGAGCCTATTAGCCCAGCAGGAACAGCCTCGTTCACCGCTGCCATGCCTCGCGCCGCAAGGATTCGAACGACGAGGCAAGCTCGATAAGTAGTCGCTTACTTCAAGTCGTATTGAAGCTGCCGCAACTAGCGCCCGTGACAATCAGCTTTAACGTATACGGCCCCCGTGACTCTAATCTAGCAGCGATACCGCCTTCGGTAAAGCCTTGCTGCATGCGCAAAAACTGCGATATGTTGCGCCGCGTCACGCGGGCCCGAGCCGGGGCTCCGGTACGTATGATAGTCTGGGGCGGACCGCTAATATGAACCGATATCGGTCCGACATCGACGGCTTGCGCGCCATAGCAATTTTGCCGGTCGTGCTCTTCCACACCGGCTTTTCGAGCTTCTCGGGTGGCTACGTCGGTGTCGACGTTTTTTTTGTTATTTCAGGCTTTCTGATTACATCTAGCCTAAACAATGATTTCCGCGCTCAAACCTACAGCATAGCCGCATTCTACGAGCGGCGGATACGTCGGATTATGCCAGCATTGTTTGCAATGCTGCTATTGACCTTTTTAGTCGGCGCCTTGATGCTGCTGCCGCTCGACATGGTCGATCTTGGTACAAGTATGTGGGGAGCATGCTTGTTCGTATCAAATCTGACGTTCTGGTCTCTTAGTGGCGACTATTTCGGATTGCCTAGCGAACGGCAGCCTCTTTTACACACCTGGTCATTGGCGGTTGAGGAGCAGTTTTACATCTTCTTCCCAGTCCTGCTCGCAATCCTCCACCGATTTATGCGTGATCGCTCTATTACCAAGTTACTCGCTGTTCTTTTCGTTCTCTCACTCGCGCTAAGCATCTACGCGTCGGTACGGTCACCGGTCGCCAATTTCTATCTGTTGCCGACACGGGCGTGGGAATTACTGGCCGGATCACTGGTAGCCAGCGGTTTGCGCGGGCCAACGAGCCGCCGTATTGCTGAGATCGAGGGTGCATTCGCACTCTTTTTGCTGATTGTTCCCATCTTCGCCTATGGTCCCAATACTCCGTTTCCCGGCATCAGTGCTGTACCGCCCGTGCTTGGGGCCGCACTGATTATTCATTCCGGGCTTGGCGATAGCATGAGCTCGGCTGGGCGGTTACTCGCGCACCCCCTTCTTCGATTTGTCGGGTTAATAAGCTATTCGCTTTACCTCTGGCATTGGCCGATCATCGTTTACACGCGCTATGGTTTGCTTGATGTCAACCTCGCCCAAAAATTTGCGATCGTGGCGGCCTCTGTCGGCGCGGCGACGCTATCATGGCGCTACGTGGAGCGTCCTTTCCGACGAACTGGCGCGGTCATGGGGCGCCAGACATTATTTATCATCACAAGCTCGGTCTTGGCCGTCTTGTCGATTGCCGGCTTCCTGGTTGCACGTCACGGCTGGGAAGGCCGCTTTCCCGTAGCTGTTGTTAGGGCGGCGGACAAAAGCACCTTTCAGGGCCCGCATCGAGAATGCGGCCTTGCTTATGATCGAAAGCGGACAGTCGAAACGTTGTGTGTACTGGGCGCTCCCGGAGTTAAGCCGAACTTCGTTGTAATTGGAGATAGTCATGGTGACGCGGCGGCGCCGGCCGTGTTTGATGCGGCGCGCGCGGTTGGCCAGGCCGGCTACCAGATTACCGCAACGGGCTATCGTCCCCTCCTCGGCTTTGAAAAGGTCGGCGAGCAAAGCAAATACCGTTACTTAAACAGGTTGACGGTGCACGTTCTTGACGGGCATCCGGAGATTAATAGTATTATCATTCCGATCTATTGGCGGCAAGCCGTGACGATCGACGGCTATTTAAGCAGCGATGGCCGACGGGTCGCCAGTTCTAGCTCGGTTGAGCTCGGGCTCCGCACGCTTATTATGCGCTATCCAAAACGCCGATTTTTATTGATAGCTTCATCAGCGAATTCGCCGTTATTCGGAGCAAACGCTGCGACGCGTGCAAGACTGTTTCATTATCACAATTTTGCTCCGACTGTGCCGATCCAGAATTTCCGGGCTATGGAAGCGTCTTATCGAGGGGTGCTCGACAGGCTTGGTAATCTGCCAAACGTGCAGGTTGCGAGCTACGCCTCCAAACTCTGTGACGCCCGCGCCTGCTACGGCTTAATCAATGGCAATCTTGCTTACACCGATGACAATCATTTGTCTTATTACGCCTCCCGTCTGCTTATCCCCACCTACAAACAGTTTTTGATGAGAGCTGCTCAAAAAAAGGCGGGGGGTCAGCGTACGTCGAAAGTCGATTCAGAATCCCGGTAAAAGAAACCGGTTTCCATCGCCTCCGGGGTGCATCTCGGAGAGGGCCTCGCGCCCCCTGTAACGCCTGGTCATACCGTCAATCATACCTTGTTCTCATCTGACACCATGAGCCCGCAAGATCATTGAAGAGGTCCCCTTCAATGAGGCAGGTCGCGATCTACTCGGACGTTGAGGGGCGGCGGCGCTGGCGCGACGGGGAGCGAGTAGGAACTTTGTTTCGGCCGTTCGTGCGGGGCGCCGTTATCGCCGAGGTGGCGAGTTGCAACGATTGGTCGACGAGGCAGATCTACACTTGGCGGCGCAAGCTCCCGGCAGCCGCCACAGGGGTGAACGCGCGGGCGCTCGCCTTTTCGGAAGCAGTGTGGATTGATGACGCGCGAACCGCAACATCAGGCATGGCGCCGGCGATGGTCATCGATCTGCCAGGACGCCGACAGCCCACCATTTTTTTTGCGTTCCGCGCCAGCCGCGGTGATAGCCGCAGCGTTGCGGGCACTCCGATGATCCCTTCGAGCGTCCGGGCGTCGATCGCGACGGGCCCACCAACATGACGAAGTGGATCCACGGGTTAGCGCTGCAACTCCAGCAGGGCCTGAGCCACGATCCCCATGCAGACGATTTCCACGTTCTTCATGGGCGCGCACGGTCGCTGATCGAGACCATGCGGCACGACTGGATCGGCATGTCCCTGTGCGCGCAGCGACTCAAGGAAGGCCCTATCACCCTATCATGGAGCCCAAGGCGAAGAACGGGATCGCGTTGCTTATCGCACCTCAGCTCGTCTGCCAGCTCGGGGGGCTCGACTGCGTAATCCGCAGTACCGCCGGCGTCCGCAGAGCGCCGGTCTGGACTGTTCCCGCAGTGCAGGAGCTTTCGTGCAGCGATGAACACCGGTCGGGAGTATGCATGTGTTCGGCCTGTCCGCGTTTCCGCGCAGCGGCCATTGAGCTAGCCCTGATGAAGTTCGCGGATCGAGTCCGGAAACAGGTCAACGCGCTCGGAACGCCGAAGCGCTCTGCTCCCGTGAGCTTGTTCGATCCCCGGTTTAATCGGTTCGTCAGCACTACTCAGCTACTCTTGCACCACCCGTCGCCCGTTTCAGCGGGCGAAGAGGATAGCGGTCCCACGGCTGCTGCGGCGTAGACTTCGTTTCGCGCCATCACCGCCCAGGTGATACGCGCTGTCTTGTTGGCGAGCCCGACGATCGCGATCTTCGCCGGCTTGCGCTCGAGGAGCCGTGCTAGCCATGGATGGCGGCTCGCGTCATCCGAACCATCCGCATAACCCCCGTCGCGGCGACGAACAGCAGCTTGCGAAAGTATCGTCGCCCTACTTGCTAATCCCGCTGAGCCGCTCTTTGCCGCCTGAGCCATGGGCGTGGTGGTTAGCCTTAGGCATGCTGAGAACTGTCGCCCGGAGCGGAACAGTGATGCTTGGAGAACAGCCGCCGCGATTGCCGACGCCGTGATCGGGCCGATGCCGGGGATCGTAGCGATCCGACGGCTGGTGTCATCGGCTCGCTGCCAGGCGAAAATCTGGGATTCCAGCGAGTCGATCTCGCTTGCCAGAGGTCGCAAATGCGCACCGATGGTGTGTCGCGCAGATCGAGCATCCGCCGGCAACTCAGCCTGCCCGTCGTGCTACAGCTTCACCAGCGCGCCGACGCCAGAAGGCCCTTTGCCGGTGGCAGTGCTATACTCCGATACGTGAGCTCGCAGAGCGTTGATCTGTGCGGAACGTTGTCGACCAGCAGATTACGAGTTTTGTGACGCATCAGAACCGCTTGCCGCGCGGTAAGAATGTTGTCAGCCCACGGCATTTCCCGGCATGAAGCTGCCGACGTTGTTGGCGGGGTGCCCGTCGGCGAGTTTGGTCAGGGCTTCCTAGTCTTGGTCCGCCCACGGCCGGGATCAAGCACGGTGGCAGTCGTCTCATCGGCAACGTCGCAGTCGCGAGAGAATATGATCGCGTAAGAGGCGCAGATACCAAGCGGCTCGCCGGACCCAGTCGGCGAGTGTCGAGCGGTCGAGCTGTACGCCCTGCCGGGCATAAATCTGGGCCTGCCGGTACAATGGCAGGTGTTCGCCGTACTTGGAAACCAGCACCTGCGCGATCAGCGCCTCGGTCGGAATACCGCCCTCGATGATCCGTGCGGGTCAGGCGCCTGCACGATCGCGCAGGAGCGGCAGTCAAGCCGGGGCCAGAATGAAGGCCAGGCGAGCTGCCGCGACTCTTTAATAATGTCGCTTGACGCGAAGAGATCGATCGAGCCGAAGTGCACCCACACGCGCACGTTCTTTGTGCGCTGATAGGAGCGGCGTGGGCCCCCGTCGACGGGACCGCCGCAGCAGTCCATCGAAAACAGGCTGGTCTAGACCGGCGCATACAAAGCCGAATATAACTACGGTCGTCAGCAGCGTAGTATCAATCGCTTCGCTATAGCAATAGCAGACAGAAAATAGGTACAGATAAGCGCTGGACCGGCTCAAGGACGTTGCCGAAGAACCGCCGTTAAGAATCAAATAACGGATGACTCGGATAGCTGCGACGATCAGCAGCAGTACAGCCACCACAACTCCGATCCAGCCGCTCTCCGCTGGTATGCGGTGTCGCTCGCCATGAACGTTCATAGGCAATTGATTGGTTCGGGTGAGAGGACCGTAAGTCTTTATCGCCCATGCTTGATAACCTGTTGCCCCCGCACCGAATACCGGGTGCTCGGCGAACAGTTTATCTGCCATACGATTGGTGAAGGCACGGCTCATGTCGCTATGTTCAGCGATAGATGCGTCGGAAAAAAAAGCTCTTGTCGGCATCGCATCTAGACTTCGATCAGCGCTCGTCAGCTGACGTGCGACATACGTTCCGTGCGAAAGAGAGACAAAGGCGGTCGCCAGTGCGATAGACATCAGCGTCACCGCCAGCACTGTCTTCGCGCTGGCTTTCGAAAATAAGAAGATAAGCGCCAATAACAAATACGCCTTCCGCTCACCGCTCGCTAACACAATTACAGCATATGACAAAAGCGTCATATACCATACGCTCGATGAGAATGAGCGTATTCTATCCTCGAACATAAAAAGCAGCACTACGCCGACCGAGAATACGAGTTTTGTGTCGAACAAATATTTCCAGGTTGTAAAGTAGCCTCGAAAAATATGATATGCGATGACGTGCGCCAAGACAAATATATTTAGTATTGTGAAATGCTTAAGGAGCTTGAAGCGCTCATCAGAGTTCAGAATAAAGATGTGCCTGACAGCGAATGACGCCGACAATACCACGACCATAAATTGAGCCGTTTTCTCTAGGCCGACGCCGGTATTTATGCGCATGGCAGTAACCGTAGATAACGCGACATAGGCTACCGCCAACCCTGCCACCGGCCACGAAAACTTCCAGATTCGGTATGGCCGGAGAAACATAGCCAAGGCCGTCAACGTAAATAAGATCGCACCCAAACCCGTGATCTTATAAAGAAGGGATATGTAGCAACCGAACAAAAGCACCTCAGGGATCCAGGCCCCGGGGAGCTGTTTGTAAACGCTCGAACTCGGTGTCGGCAGGTAATGCCTCGGCGAGAAACGCCCCTCGCGCAACCGCGTCTTCCCCGACATATTAATTATGGCAGAATTAGGGTCTTTATCAATCGGATTTACATTTGGGGACATTGGATCACCTGAGCACCGACCGACCCTACGCATGCCATCGAAGCGAACGCAACGGTGGATCAGCATCGCCGGCCTTGAAGTGGCCTGCTTAACCGACAATGACGTCGACGGTATTACCGCCTATCCGCAAGGGCATAGTAGTCATACCTGACGGTTTCAACCCGCAGTGATCTCATCTGGTGTCCATCGCCTCCGGCGCTTAACGCCGGAGAGAACCTCGCCATCCTCGTAACGCCTGACCATACCATCAGTCATGTGCCTCAACCTATCTGAGAGCACGCCTGTTAGGTCGTCTGAGAGGCCGCCTGAGGCTGGTAGGTGCGCAAATCTTGGAAGGACCCGGTTGGCGCATCGCCAAAGAACAGGCGCCTAGTATTTCCGGTGAGGTCTCGAAGCTTCAGCGCAGTACTCCGCCATAAATCGGTCGATACAACTTCGCGCTGTCAGCCGGGTTATATTCGCCATCAAATGCGAAAGGAAGCCGAGCGGCAAGCAATGTCACTGCTCTTCAGAGGGACCAATAGAATTATAGGACGTCCCCAAAGCTTCAACGTAAGCTCTGTCAAGCTGATCAAACATCGCCGCCTTGGACCAGCCGCTAACCTCCGTAAGTTCAGCTCCTTTTGTCAGAAATTCAAGCATCGAGGTGTCCCGTGCCACATTCACGGCCTCTCGAGCTACAGAGCTAGCACTCGTATTTTTTAAAATTATCCCATTGACGCCAGTTTTTACGATTTCTTCAATTCCGCGAAGCGGGCTTACGATCGACGGCTTGCCTCCAGCTAAATACTGAACGACCACCCGAGGCAGCCCCTCTCTTAACGATGAAAGAACTCCAATGTCGCTTAATGCCACGAGTCTCTCCGCGTCCGGCCGATGGCCTACGAACTTTACCCGATCATTCAATCCAAGCTTCTGGACGTGCGCTTCAAGATTTTCCCTCTCTTCGCCCTCGCCAGCGAAAATGACCCTTATAGGTTCCCCGGGAGCAGTGGCTGCCGCAAATCCGTCAAGAAATTCGTGATGCCGCTTGCGCCTCTCAAGTGCTGCCATCATCAGCAGCACCTTCGGTTTTTCCGTACCCACGGGAATTCCTAAGATCGATCTCCAGTCCTCAGGCCAAGGTGCCGCCACAAATTTGGCGATCTCCATCCCGGAACGAACGACCATATGCGGCCTTCTCGAACCTATCCTTGCAACGCGATACGCGTCACGCGTTCCATAACTTACGTGAACAAAATAATTAGTCCATAGCGCCGCTATATGCTCTGCGGTTAGGTAAAGCAACTTCTGGAACAATCCGATATTACTAAACGGCAAGATGTGGACGCCGTGAATTACCGTAGGGACAAGCGCCGATGCCGCAGCGGCCCGTCCAATTATTCCTGCCTTGCTTGTGTGGGTATGGACAACGTCAGGATTTATTTCCTTTAGAAGGTCGCGAATCTCCCGATAGCAACGGAGGTCTTTCTTTGGAGAGATTTCGCGCACGAGAGAAGGGACTAGACGCAACGAGACTTTCTGATTCATGCTTTCATAAAATTCGATGTTAGAATCGGGTCCGCAAAGTATGATTACTCTATGGCCCAGCCCCGCCTGATGGACGCAACAGGCCCATGTATTCTCCTCGGCGCCCGCCCGCGCGAAACGAGTTTGGATGTGAACAATCGTCAAACCTACCGCCATACGACCTCTGTCTCCAATGCCGCCGCAACCACAGCTATCTTTGATCGAAAAAAATTATAATCCGCCCGCGGTGTTCGTGCGTCAGAGTGGCATTTTTGCTTTTGCCTTTCGCCGCACGTTTTGGATAGTGCTCCCCTAACGGCCCCACCTTCGCTCGTTGCGCCATCCCTCTCGTAATGGGCACGATGCAACGTCTTTTCGAGAACATCGCTAGCGCGCGTCGTAAGAAACTGGTTTTGCGTCGACGTAGCATTATTTGAGGGTATGGTTGGCCTCTCTCTACGCCTGGAGTGTTACATCGATGACGCAACCTGCACAACCGAGGCGGCGCCGGCTAGGCACATATTGGATGCGCGTGGCCGCTGTGTGGTTGCTAGCTGGTATGCAGCGAATGGGCATGGTCGGGTTCAAGTCGATCTTGATAGCCCAGTCGAAGAGGAGCTGTGTTCAACGCCGATTACGCTCCGAGACGTCGCGCCTTCGCTCAGTGGCTGCCTTTGCAGCTATGTCGGCGATAAGTGTCTCCTATCCCACCATTCTCAGGGCTGCCGGCAGCCTGAACGTCAAATGGGACCAGTCTTCTGCCGGCGCCTCTCTCGACGTTGACGCGATGCGGCTAATTTTCAGTGAGGAATTTGATGAAGATTCTCTAAACGGGCCAAAGATGTTTGCTCCTGTTCACGCGCCTTATGGAGCCGGCCTCTTCGATCAGCCCGGCAGCCGTTCTTACCAAATTCACGATGGACTGCTTACGCTCCGCGCTTTTCGCCGCGATGGCGTTTGGCACTCTGGGTCAGTGCAAAGCGCAAACGCTGCTCAATCCGCGGGTAAAGCGTCCTTCGGCAAGCGCGGCTTTGCTTGTCGGAGCTGTTACTTCGAGGCTCGTCTTCGATTACCAAAAGGAGCGGAGCCCGGCTTTTGGGGCGCTTTCTGGCTTTTATCGCCTCAAGGCAACGACGGTCACACGGAAATCGACGTGATCGAGTGGTATGGCGGTGACCCTAAAGGCCACCATCAGGGTGTCCACGTATGGCCGCGCGATCGTGCACATTCTGGCCAGTCGAATTACCGCGGGATCCCAGCGTTGCAAGACGGCGAATGGCACACCTATGGCGCCCAGATGACGTCCGATCTTATCCTGCACATTTATATGGATCGGCAGGAGATCTCAAAGGTCGTTTTGCCGCCGCAGTTCAGCGCGGATTACTATGCGTTACTGACTCTCGCGGTTTTACCTAAGGAGGCGTCCACGCCTCAAGAGCCGCTGATGATGAACGCGGACTATGTTCGCGCTTACGTGGGGCCTTGATCGGGTCGCGGAGCGACCCTTGCTAAATCGTGCGAGTCGCCCGCCTCTAATAGGCGTGATCCGGCCATTTGCCCGCGCTCCCGCGCTTGCTCCCGACGAGCTCCGATCGTATGCTAAAAGAGTGGCGGTCGGTTTAGTTGCGCTGTGCGAACGGCAGGCGTCCAGGTTAGCGCGCTATCCCGGGCCGATACTGCGGGGCGAGCGAGAATCTCATGCGGATGCAAGGGGTGATCGGCAAGCTTCGAACTCGCCCCGGTCGCTCAGTTTAAATCGCACATGCCTTGATCGGCAACCGCAAATGTTGAGGTATCATGGTAGGCCGTCACTCAATCGATGATTATCAAGGCGATTCGGCGGAGCGAGCCAGCGAAGAGCCCAAGTCTGAAAAATTCGCGGCGCTTGAAAGCTGTCGTGGTATCTGTGCGTTGCTCGTTGCGTTGGTTCATTTAAGCGCAAACGGCTATTTCTATAATTTGTTACCTGTTCGAAATGGCGGACTCGGGGTCACATATTTCTTTGTCCTCAGCGGTTTCGTCATGATGCATGCGTATGGCAGAAAATTGTCTAGCATAGACGATCTCGTTCCTTTCGCGGTTCGCCGAATTGGTCGGCTCTATCCGCTTCACATCGCCATGCTATTGGCGCTTTTTTTACTTGAATGCGTGAAGCTGATTATTGTTAGCCGCTCAACGCTAGCGGCCGGCGTTCCAGCATTCTCCGGCGCTAACTCCTATTCCGCACTGTTGGGTGGCGTATTGCTGATCAACGGTCTTGGATTTTTTCGAGATTTTACTTGGAATGGCCCGAGCTGGACTATCAGCACCGAGCTTTGGACTTATCTGATATTTTTCGTTGTGGTGATGCGTAAAAATAGCGCGCCATTAATAGCACTTCTATTAGTTGCGGGAAGCGGTGCAGCTCTCGCTCTAAACGAAGCTTTGGGAGCTCCCTTGAAAACTATTCGAGGTCAAGGAGCTATTCTCTGTGTTTATTGCTTTTTTATCGGGGTGCTATCGCACTCAATGGTGCGCCCTCGCTTTCCTTCGCTTGGCACGAACAGATTTATCGAGATTTTCTCAGCAGCGGCTGCGTGCGCGACTTTCTTCGACGTTATCCCTATGAAAACCATACTCAATCCTTTGATTTTCGCGCTCCTCGTGATCGTCTTGTCCGGTAAATCAAGTCGATGTGCACGAATTTTGGACAAGCGCCCATTGGTCTACCTCGGGAAGATTTCGTATTCGATATATATGGTACATTTTGCGGTAGGAACCGTTCTCAATGCGGCTGCGCGCGTGATTCAAGCGAAGACGAGCACTCAGATTCTTAAGCAAGGCGTCGGGGAATCAGGTTTCCTTATTGATACCGGTCATCGCTGGCAAATGGATGCGCTTGCGCTAGTATACCTTTTCATAGTGATTGCGATTGCTGGTTTAACCTATCGCACAATTGAAGTTCCCTTCAGGGATAAGCTGAATCGCTTCAGTGCGAGGCTGGAGGCGAAGCGCCGAGCGCAGGCGGCTGGAGCCGTATAAGGGCACCAGAACGCATGTCACGCTCGGCCGGCCGGCCGGCCGGCCCGATTTCGAGAACCATGGCCAATTTATCAAGGCAGCCCTCAAATGACTGAGACCACCGCCCGCTCTTCGGTTCAACGCCTGACACTTGTTGTGGCCGGCTATTTTCCAGATAGCCGCGGCGGAGCAGAGCGGCAGGCACAGATCCTTGCTGAGGCACTTCATGCCCGCGGTGTCGATGTTACGCTGATCGCACCAACGACTTGGGCGAGCGCCCCGTCCATTGAGAATACCTCGTTTGGGAGGATCGAGCGCTTTCGTGTTCGGAAGTACCCCAGCGCTGGGGGCCGCCACATATTAGATTTCTTGGCTTGGACATTTTGGTTTCGAAAACACATCACGCCACGTCTGGATCCGACAACGCCCGTCTACGTGTTTCACGCTCGGCTCCACGCCTTCGGCCCAGCTCTAGCTGCGCGCGCTTCTGGAGCACCCTTTTTAATAAAATTAGGGGGCGGTGGAGACGCTTCCGATTTTGCGGCCTTGCGGGCGAAGCGATTCCTTTACGGAAGATGGATCCAGCGGTACCTTTTGCGCAATACCAGTGCATTCGTCGCGAATAGTAAACAGATCGCTGAGGATCTTGTGCTCCTGAAGGTACCCAGTGATCGGATCGTTTGCTTCCCTAATGGCGTCGTACTCCCTGAGAAATCAAACATTCAATCTGCAATCGCACGACGGAGCGGTCGGCGCTTTCTTTCGTCGGGGCGAATGGTAGCCGACAAAAACGTCGGTGTTCTTTGGGAAGCGGCTTCGGCACTTATCCGGGGAGGCGTTCAACTCGACATCACCTTTTTGGGCGAGGGTCCTGAACGTGGACGACTAGAAGCGGCGGCGGCCGCGGCAGGTGTTAGCGCAAGAGTGGAGTTTCCCGGGTTTGTGTCGGATGTCTATCAATACCTCGAAGCGACCGATTTCTTCTTGTCAGCGTCTATGCGAGAGGGGCAATCTAACGCTCTGCTGGAAGCGATGTCTGCCGGTGTGATTCCCATCGTTTTCGGAGCAAGCGGCGCGGAGGTTGTAATTCACGGCGAAACCGGATTTTTGGTAGAACGCTCTGACCCTGAAGCCTTCCGAGATGCAATCGAGGCCGCGCTCGCTTTGTCGGTCGAACGAAGGGTCGCCATGGCGCAGGCCTCGCGCGCCTATGCAGCTTCCCACATTGGAATAGGTCGCGTTGCTGAGGATACAATTGCTCTGATCACGCGATTGATGGCTCCGAATGATTATAAGTGAATTTCCTTTCTGAGCTCAAGCGCTATCGAATCCGGCGGATCACTTCCGCCGACGTCCTCGAAACTCTCCGAGCTTTCACGCGCCCGCCGGACCGGGAAAGATCGCTGCGGCACCCGCTCGTCTTGCGGACGTCGGCACTCGCTTGAATCTCGTCAATCAATAGAACGCGCGCGCGGACGTCCAGATCGACAGCCCAACTCACCTGGCCGCGAGGTGGAGCGGAAAGGGCGCTTACACAGCTTCCAGTCCCGTGCAACGTGCAACGACGAGACTATATCCACAAAAAACATCCTCTGTCGCAGTGCTTAACGTTTTCGATAGCCCCGCGATCGCGCGCTACACGCATCGCCACCGACGATAGGAGTTCGTTGGCATCCTCATTGCTATCGGGGCCGAATTGCCGGCCGCTAACAACGTGAGCGTCATCGTCCACGACTATACGCACAAAAGTAGCCTAGCTTCCGCGCGTGATTTTCCGAGGGCCGCGCGGGAAATTCCATTCCGGACGACGTTACGTTCATGGATAAACGGGGCGAACGAATTCCTCGCCAAGTTGACATGTCGGCGCCCGAAGAACGACTTCTTCCTTTCGGTCGTCGACCTCCAGGCAGCGATGAACCCGTCATCAAACAACGAGCCGGAACCTCGCCGCTTCTTCTGGCGCGTTGATCCGACTCACGAGACGCGCGCATCGCCATAGACGGCGGTTCTGCCGGGCCGGTTCCGCACCCATCCTTCCTGGCTCGCCATGAGATCACCCCCGCCGTGCGACGCGGGCACAACCTTTGGAAGCAATTCACAGGGGAGCGACGGATCGGCACCCAACCGTGCCACGAGCTGCCGCTTCAATCGAATGCCATAAGCAATGGCAGCAGCACGTCCGCAGCAGCTTCTCCGGCCCGACCGATGGCCGTCCGATCCGCAATACATCAGGTTCGTTCGTCGCGCGCCGTCTCGATGAACCATGTTGCGTCGCGCTAGCTGACGCCCCTTTTCAGCCTATTGTATAGACGAATGTCTCAAACGAGCGAAGAAATAACGCCTCATTAACCAACCTATGCAACGAAAAATGCCTCCTCCAAACTCCAAAAGAGGTTGGAACTCATATCGGATCACCATTATGCCAACGCCCTCCGTTACATGGACAGAACAGTTCGCCGGAACCGCTCTCGATCTCGACGGCTACGCAATATCCTTCGACGATGAGTTCGACGATCTGTCCATTACCACCGGAGTGACGCAGGGGGCGTGGTTCTCGGGCGTGCATAGCGATTTCGGCAGCGCATCCTTCGCACGCGGCCCAAACGCGCTTGACCCCTTCTCCGTTTCAGACGGCGTCCTCACCATCCGAATGCTGCAGAAAGACGGCGTATGGCAAAGCGGTTTGTTGCAATCGGTCGATTCCAGCTCGCAGGGCTTTAAACAGGCGTACGGCTATTTTGAGATGAAAGCCAAGTTCCCCGACGGCGCCGGGGCGTGGCCCGCTTTTTGGCTCATTTCCGACGAAAGTACGACAGATCCGACTGCGGCCCGTGTGGAAATCGACACCGTCGAGGCGTACTCTGGCGATCCCACCGGGCTACATACCACGATCCATTACACGCCAGGCAAAAGCACATCTGACCTTCCATCGAAGACCGCTGGCGGCAACTACGAGCGCGTTAGCGCCTCAATGTTCGATGGACGCTTTCACACATACGGCACGATGATAACGCCGCAATGGATAACCACCTATTTCGATGGCAAGGAAGTTGCGCGCGTCGCCGCGAGCGATTACTCTAAGACGCCGTTCTACATGATACTGAACCTGGCAATGAGCGAGGAGGGTTCAAAGGACCCGCACGCAGTATATGACATGAATGTCGATTATGTGCGTGTATATTCAAACCCCACGGTAACAACTCAGGCAGCTTATGGCACCTCGGGGAACGACGACCTGACGGGCACGGCTGGTAAAGATATTATGGACGGCCAACAGGGAGCGGACCGTATGGCCGGCGGCAGCGGGGATGACATCTATTATGTCGACAATGTTGGCGACAAGGTAGTTGAAGCCGTCGCGAGCGGTACGGACTATGTTTTTAGTTCTGTCAATTATACGCTGCCTAACGAAGTGGAAAACCTTACTCTTATTGGCGGTGCTAACATCACAGGAAGAGGCAATGACTATTCCAATCTTGTCACCGGAAATGACGGTGACAACTATTTGCTGGGGCTGGGCGGCAGCGACACGCTGATTGGTGGCAAGGGCAACGACATTCTGGACGGCGGAATCGGCGCCGATATGATGAACGGCGGGCTCGGCGATGACATCTACTTTGTGGATAATGTCAATGATTTGATCACTGAATCCGCCAATCAGGGTTGGGACATCGTCCGCGCCTCCGTTGACTTTCGGCAAGCGGGCCAATCGCTTGAACGAATTCAGCTGGAGGGCTCGGCGAATATCTCGGCCTACGGAGACTCACAGAATAATGTCCTCATCGGGAACGCCGCTAACAACGTACTCGACGGCGGTGTCGGTGCGGATACCATGACCGGCGGCAAGGGCGACGACACATATTATGTCGACAATCTCGCCGATAAGGCGATTGAAAAGATCGGCGAAGGCAACGACATATTATACTCCACCATTGGATACAGTCTCCAAGGGACCAACATTGAAGCCCTTTTTTTAGTCGGCGATGCCAACATTGTCGCTAGCGGGTCGGATGGGAACGACCGCCTGTACGGTAATGATGGGAACAACATATTGTACGGGCAGGCCGGATCCGACTTTATGGCCGGGGGGAAGGGAAATGACACTTACTACGTCGACAATGTTGGAGATCGAGTGATAGAGAATACTGGTGAAGGCAATGACACCGTCTACGCAACCATTGGTTTTTCTGCCAGTGGGCAGTCGATCGAGACTATAGTACTATTGTCGGGCAAAGCGATAGGCGCGATCGGCTCGGCCAGTGATAACAGTATTTATGGCAACGACATGACCAACAGCCTGGATGGCGGCGATGGAAATGATGTTCTCTACGGAAGACTCGGGAATGATATACTGATCGGTGGCAGCGGCGATGATATTTTTGTTTTTGATACGGCGGTGAGTTACACTAACATCGATAACATCTTAGACTTCAACTCCGGCCAAGATAAGATCCACCTTTCCCAGCGCGCGTTTGCCGGCATGGCCGGCCCAGGTGTTCTGAACTCAAAATATTTTCAAGTTGGAACTAAAGCGGCGACGGCGGACTCGCACGTTCTTTACGACCCTATAAAAGGTAATCTCCTTTACGATCCTGATGGGAGTGGACCGCTAGGAACTACACCGTTCGCTCACGTCGAACCAGGCACATTGATCTTTGCCAGCGATTTTCTAATGATTTAGGATCAGGAGCTAGTAATTGGGGCAGGTCGCGGTCTATTCGGACGTTGAGCGGCGGCGGCGGTGGAGCGACGACGAACGTCTGCGCATCCTGGGTGAGGCGTTTTCGCCGGGAGCGATCGTGACGCAGGTCGCGCGCCGATACGACGTCTCGACGGCGCTGATCTACACGTGGCGGCGCAAGATGCTGGACGCGACCGCACAACCGGTGCCGGCATCTTCCGATCCGGGTTTTGTCGAGGCGGTGATGATGGCGGACCGTCCGTCATCGCATCTGAACCTGGCTCCGGTGATCGTCGTCGATCTGGCGCGTGGACGGCATATGAGCATTTTCGCGTCGGCATCGCCTGCGCTGGTCGCGGCGACGCTGAAGGCGTTGCGGTGATCCCGTCGACCGCGCGGGTGTGGATCGCGATGGGCCACACCGACATGCGGAAGGGGATGCAGGGCCTCGCGCTGCTGGTCCAGCAGGGCCTGAAGCGCGATCCCCACGGCGGGGATCTGTATGTGTTCCGCGGCCGCGCTGGAGCGCTGATCAAGATCATCTGGCATGACGGGATCGGCATGTCTCTGTACGCGAAGCGGCTGGAGAAGGGGCGCTTCGTATGGCCCTCGGCGAACGACGGGATCGTGTCGCTGACCGCCTCGCAGCTCGCCTGCCTGCTCGACGGGATCGACTGGCGCAACCCCCAGTACAGCTGGCGTCCGCAGAGCGCTGGATAGGTCTTTTTCACTTTAAATGGGCGGCTTTTTGTGATTCCATCACGCCCATGGATGCGGCCGTTTCGCCCTTTCCGGACGACGTCGAAGCGCTGAAGGCGCTTCTTTCGGTTGCACTGAAAAAGGCCGGCGACGCCGAGCAACGCGCGGCCACAGTCGAGGCCCAACTGGCCAACGCCCAGGCGCGCGCCAGCGCGACCGAGGCGATGATCGCGCATCTCAAGCTGCAGATCGCAAAGCTCAAGCGCGAGCAATATGGCCCCAGCGCCGAGCGCAGCCGTCGCCTGCTTGATCAGATGGAGCTCGAGCTCGCCGATCTCGAGGCCGACGCCAGCGAGGACACGTCCGCGGCTGAGGCCGCCGCCGACAAGGCGACCAGCGTCATCGCGTTCGAGCGCAAGCGTCCGGTCAGGAAGCCCTTTCCCGACCATCTGCCGCGCGAGCGCGTCATCATTCCCGCGCCATGCTCCTGCCCAGCCTGCGGCGGCACGCGTCTGTCGAAGCTCGGTGAGGATGTCACAGAGACACTCGAGGTGATCCCCAGGTCGTGGAAGGTCATCCAGACCGTGCGGGAGAAGGTGTCGTGCCGCGATTGTGAGACGATCTCCCAGCCACCGGCACCGTTTCATGTCGTGCCGCGAGGTTGGGCGGGCCCCAGCTTCCTCGCGATGCTGCTGTTCGAGAAGTACGGCCAACATCAGCCGCTCAACCGCCAGGCCGAGCGGTTCGCCCGCGAGGGCGTGCCGCTCAGCATATCGACGCTCGCCGATCAGGTTGGCGCCGCCGCCTTCGCGCTGATGCCGCTCTACCGGCTGATCGAGGCCCATATGCTGGCAGCCGTTCGATTGCACGGCGACGACACGACCGTCCCCGTCATGGCAAAGAACAAGACCGATGTCGCCCGGCTCTGGGTCTATGTGCGCGACGACCGGCCGTTCGCTGGTGCCGACCCGCCCGCTGCGCTGTTTCATTATTCGCGCGACCGGCGCGGCGAACATCCGCGCGCACATCTCGCGTCTTGGGCGGGCATCCTGCAGGCCGACGCCTATGGCGGATATGGCGAGCTCTATGCACCCGGTCGCCGGCCTGGCACCGTGTTCGAGGCGGGCTGTTTCGCTCACGCACGGCGCAAGTTCTTCGAGCTCGCCGATGTCGAGGGCGCCGCGCGCAAGAAAAGCCTCGGCGAGCGCACCGGCATGATCTCCCCCATCGCGCTCGAAGCCGTGCAGCGGCTCGATGCCCTGTTCGACATCGAGCGCGCCATCAATGGCAAGAACGCCGACGAACGCCTCGCCGTGCGCCAGGAGCTGAGCGCACCGCTGATGACGGAGCTCCACGCCTGGCTCATCGCCCAGAACGCAAAACTGTCCCGCAACCACGATCTCGCCAAAGCCATCAACTACATGCTGCGCCGCTGGGGCGCATTCACGCGCTTCCTCGAAGACGGTCGGGTCTGCCTCTCCAACAATGCCGCTGAACGCGCGCTTCGCTGCGTGCCGCTTGGCCGGAAGGCCTGGCTGTTCTGCGGTTCGGATCGCGGCGGCCAACGCGCTGCCGTCCTCTACACCCTCATCCAGACCGCCCGCCTCAACGATGTCGATCCCCAGGCCTGGCTCGCCGATGTCCTCGCCCGCATCGCAAGCCA
>NZ_JAUOTP010000008.1 GCF_030546695.1 Sphingomonas natans | reverse complement strand
TGTCGATCCCCAGGCCTGGCTCGCCGATGTCCTCGCCCGCATCGCAAGCCACCCGATCCGCCGCCTCGAAGATCTTCCGCCTTGGACTGGCGCCACCAGCCCGACGCTATCGCCGCCTGATCAAAGTTCGGCTGCGGCCTTCGGCGGATGGATACCCATTAAACCGTGTATCACGGTATTGAAGCGCTCGGCGCGACTCTCGAAGCTGAAATGCTCCTGATACCGTCTTCGAGCGGCAGCAGCGAGCACATCGCTCGCTTCACTGTTTTTGATTAACGCGTCTAAGCCGGCCGTCCAGCTATCGGGATTGTCCGGGTCACACAGCATTGCGGTCTCGCCATCTGTTAGCATTGCCTCAACCGCGGGAATGCGGGAGGCCAAGATCACCCGTCCCGCAGACATATACTCCAAGATTTTTAGTGATGAGAGCGCGTCGGCGCGAATGAATGCCGATCCTTGCTCGCCAAAACCTGCGCGATCATAAGGTGCAAGTCCAACCCTAAAGCTAGCGAGAGCCGTCCCGATCTTACTTGGGCTGACGTAACCAGCCAAACTAACGTTTCCTAGCCGACGCAAACGCTCGCTAAGCGCAAGATCTTTAGATGCGTCCCCGTAAAGAACGAAGCTGAATTGCGGCGCAGCGATGGCCAACTTCTCGACAAACTCCAATCCTTTGCCCGGCATGAAACTGCCAATGAAACCAACGTCATATTTCGGCGTTGCACCGATGAAGCCGCCGAAGTCTGCCGCTGCGCTCGGTATAACTGTCGGCCGCCCTATCTTTCGCATGATTGGATCGATGTTATCGACAATGCCCTGTGTGGTTCCGATCACGCGCAGACATCTCGTAGACACAAGGTGAAGTAGTAGGCGCCAAATGGCCCAGTTCCTATATGTCGCCACGCCCTGATGTAGCTCCAGTACTGTTTTTTTGCGCGCCATCGCCGATAAGACAGCAACTTGCGGCATGCGCGTAACAACGACCCCGCCGCTGGAAGCTGAGCTGATCGCAGCAGCCGCTAGCGCCGGGTAATAGAGGGGGCCGTGCGGAATACCGACCGGGACAAACTCAACTCTCGAGTGCGCGGCATAAACGCTAGCGAGCTGATTGGTATCGCCCTCACCGCTCCGCGGGAAAACAAGCACGACCCGCGTGCCGCTAGCCGCCCATGCCGAACAGAGCCCGATCACCGCGGCCGAATTAGCAGCCTTATTTGGGAGCTGCTGCCCGTAGCAGTACACAATCGTCGGAAGGCTAACACTGGCGCGAGGCAGCGTCACCGCATAGCCCCCCTTTTTCGCACGAACGTCTGCAACATCGCGCCTACAAGCCAGGGCGGAGCCAATAGCGTTACCACGATGATAAAAACGGCGTCGGCGCTCCCGATTATAACCTCACCAAGCCAGTAGCCCGGGGCAGAAGCAAGACTGGCGACCGTGTAGTGAAATAGAACCGCACTCGTGACGAGCATCGCGGCGCGCAAATGGATCATTAGCACAGTCGACCATCGTGTTCCAAGCAGTGTCATGGCCTGCGTAATTGATATGAGATAGAAAAGCCAAACCGCTGCTGACGTACTAACCGCGATGCCCAAAGCCTGCCAACGAACAGCTATGACCGCTCCGCCAGACAACATCAAGAAATACGCGAACTGACGGATTGCGGCGGACCTAGCACGGCCGAAACCCACGAGGACGCTTTCCGATATCTTGTAACCGCATCTTGCCACGAGAGCGGAAAAAAGGACCTGTACCAACGGGATCGTCGCTATCCATTGGTCACCAAGCAGTAACCTCACCATGGCCTCTGCATGCATGCAGGCCAGAGTGCCAGCGACTGCGAAGGCGGGCACAGCAATTGCTAAGGCCTGCTCAAATTTGATACGCGCATCGTCAGTATTAGCCTGCAGGCCAGCAAAAATCGGGACGAGCACGCGCTGTAACGGCGTGCTCGTCGCTGCCACGGCGATGTCGAGTAAGCGCCAGCTGCGCGAATAGAAACCAAGCTGGCTTAGGCTAAGATAGTGTCCAGCGACGACGTTCGCGCTCGAAAGCGCGGCCCAGTTCAACAACTGATTTAGTGCGAAGTATCCTTCCATGCTTCCAAGCTCGGAAATCCCGGCCCGCGTGATCGAAAAACGCCACGGAAGACGAGCACGATGTGCGACGATCGCCGTTTCGACCAGACTCTGCGAGATTGTTCCGATCAGTAGAGACCACGCCCCGAAGCCGGCGATTGCGAGCGGGACTGCTACGAGCAGAGATCCGAAAGGGGCAGCCATCGTCGAGGCGAGCGAGATCTCCTTGTAGCGCCTCTCTCTCTGCAGGACGGCAGATGCTATGGCAAAGACCGCTCGGAGAAGAACCACGAGGGACGCAGCAGCGATCAGCTCCGAAAGCTGACGAAAATGGAAAAAGCGCTCAATCAGGGGCGAGCCGATCAAAAGCGTTGCCACCAAGATCGTGGCTACGAAAAGACAGTTACCGAGCGCAACTCTTACGTTTTCCAGCTCAAGTTGTTGGCTTCGGATGATGCCCACGCCAAACGTTCCGTCGAACACGGCCACTGACAGTGAGATCACAATGAGCACCGGTACAAGCTGGCCGAACTGCTCAGGCGTGAGGAAACGCGACAGGATCGCTGTTGAGACGATCGACATCGCCAAGTTTGTGAAGCGCCCGCCGATCAGCCAAAGGAGACCGCCGGCAGTGCTTTGAGGGCGCGGCCCGGGCACAGAATGATCCTCGGACTCGGCCGAGCGAAGCGCTGTCATCTCGGCACCCGTGTATTCAAGGATAGGACCCTATGTGCTGCAGGTGCGAAATGCAAATTTTCGTTGCCCCCGTCCAAACGTGCAACTTACCTTGCGCACGGACCTCAACTTGGCCCCAAGCTACACCGCGACCAGGAAACGCCTCACCGGCCCGGCGCTTTGTCTTATTAACCCTTCAAGGAACCCGATCAATACGGCAGTTCTCTCGACGATAGTTTCACCCGGCTCTACAAACAGCGACGCCCGCACCAACACCCCGTCCGGAAATGTTTCAGACCAACTGTTTTTCATGATCGCTAATCGCAGCTCGTTGGACCCCGTCGGCAAATCGCCGGCTACCCTAGTCCAGTACACGACAAGTTCCCGCCTGCTGTCCATTGAAGCGATAAAACGGGAGAGGCCCACACTCCGCCTCATGAGCGACATCCGAAGAGACGGGAGACGCGCCACTTGGAAGCCCTGCGTAGAGTAACAGAATTCGGGCCGATGAAACCTCGCCTCCTGCGCGATCTTCCTCATGAATACGACACTCAGCATGATCCTGTCGCCCGCCAATGTGACATAGTCTTGAGACGCTGTCGCATCGTACATTCGTATCGCTTCAGCAAATGCCTCATCGGTAACTACGGGGTCGATCATGTCGTCACGTGCCGGCCGCCTGCGCCAGGCGCCGAAACTCCCGGGCAAATGATTGAGCAGGCTTCCGCGGCTAAGCGGTACAAAGCTGCGACGAGACGTCAGCACAGAGCTACCGCCGGCGGCGGCGACCGATGCGACCGCAAAACTCAGTGCGGCGATTAAATTGCGGCGGGCGATCATGAAACCTGTGCGTACCGCTGGAGTGTATTTACAAGGACAAAGAACAATCCAACCGCCACACCAACCTCAAGATAGGCAGCGATATCGTGCATGCCCGACTCCACGGTAGCGCCAAAAGTTCCCGCAATCAGTATTAACGCAACAATTCTCAGGTAGTTCGCCAGAAGGCCAATGAACGGCAGCAGTACAATAAAGGCAAACGTGAGCGACTTTCGCTCTAACGGAAAATAATATATAAAGAGCATTCCTATCGCGAACAGCGAAACCATCGATCTCAGTCCAATACACGCGCCCGCGATATTGAGGTTGACGTAGCCAATCGTCACGATGACGCCATTTGTACCCACAAAATACCCAAAATGCCGCACCAAGTCTGCGGCCGCAGCGGTCAATGCCAGACGTAAAGGGACCAACACGGCATCGCCCAAGGGGCCGAGCAGCGGCACGGTGAAGATAAGCAAGCCATTGATGAGCAAAAACCGGCGGACGTTCTGCCACCCGCCATTCGATAACGTCAGGCCAAAAACTACTACGGGGAGAGACAAACCCTGAAGCTGAAAGAATTCCGTCACTCGGCCGATAAAGTACGCTATTAGCCCAACAGTGATTATGAGCGCTCCGAAAAAGAAATCTCGGTCTTCCGCTGTTGCGTTAAATGCAGCACGATCGCTATAATACGCCCAGATAATACCGACTAATAACAGGCCTGAGTGACTGTCTTCTTCGTTTAGCCAGAATCTAGCGCCAAAATCGATAAAGACGGGAACATACAGAGACATTAGGCCGAGAACTATAAGCCAAGGCGCGAAACGGCCAAGCTCGGAGAATTTGTGACAACGCATTGTTCCAGAACTAATCATTAGACTAGCTTCTCGATCTCACGTGGATTGAATTTCACAAATCTCACTAATACTAGTCCGCAATCATCGTGCCGCCGACGATTTTAATTCCGGCGTCGTCGCAAGCGTCAAGCATTTTGATCGTAGGCCGCGTGCGGGTAATGCCTCCTCGGCTAACTACCAGCGCTCCTCGAGTAGCTTGCGCCGCAAGCAGGAAGTCATTTGAGCGACTTGCGGCCGAAGTGTCGACGAAGATGGTGTCGAACCGATCGGCGTTTAGTTCAATGATCCTATGCAGTGGTAGCGCCATAAGATCGCCTCCCCCCAGCTTTGTCAGCTCATTAGCGGGCATAATAGCAAGCTGATCGATACTATCGACGGCATAATAGATTGGCGCGACTTGATGAGCCGAGGCATGGTCGGAAACATCGGCTTGCCCGAGGTCGAAGAACGAATGAAGTTGAGGGTTCTCGAGATCACCATCCACGAGCAATGTACGCGCGCCGCCCATTGCAAAGATGCATGCTAGATTAACCGCAAGGGTGGTGCGCCCTTCGCTGGGCTGCGCGCTAATTACAGACAAAGCAGGCTGACGAGGAGTATCGGCGAACCAACGGACGGCCAAGGCCTTGGCCAACCGCTTCAGATCTGTCGCCATTCTCGAATGTGGGCGGTCAAGGATCGCGATGCGATCCCGATGAGGTCTGGCCCGCGGCCCGCTGGGCGTCTCCCGCAGGTCTATCGCTTGGCTTATATCTCGCTCCGACACAAACCCGAGCGAGACGGCAGCTTCTCCAAACAACATTTTGCTCTCAACGCCGCGCTTGGCAACTTCGGAAGCTTGGTCCGGCGTTAGCTTTCCCTGGGCGATCAGTATCTCTCCGATGCGCAACCGGGCAAAGCGTCCGTGCGAAAGCGGATCATTCATCGCTGGTTTCGCCCGTACGAGATTAGTCCAGCCACGCCGCCAGAGAGACGTCTCTGGCGGCGTTCGCCCATTTGAATAGAGCCGAGATCAGGTATCCCTAGCCAATGTTCAAATTCACTACTTCCTCGCAGCCGCCTATCCGCGAGCTCAATCCCGATCGCAATAACCACGCCGAGCACGAAGCCGCCCACAATGCCAAAAACGAGGATCCGACCTTTTCTAGGCCAAACCGGTCGCCGGCTGGGCATAGCCCTAGTCAGGATTGAAACGTTCGTCTGCCCAACATCTCCCAGGACTTTCAACTGTGCTCGCCGTGCAGCCACTTGATCGTACAGCGTTTTTATGTTGTTAACGTCTTGATCGAGCACGGCTACTTCCGCGCGAGCAGCGCGCGCCTCAATTACCCGTTGCCGCTGTTGAGCTATCGAAGAACTAAGATCAGAAAGCGCCGAACCGGTCTGCTGTGAAGATGCGGCCACGCTTTGGCGTATCAACCCTTGCTGGGTCGCGACCTGTGAGCGGAGCTCCGACAGCTGATTGGTGATCTGCTGATAATCGGGGTTATTAGGCCCCGCCACGGTAGATAACTGCCGGCGCTGGCCCTCGAGCTTCGCGATCTCGCCCTGCAATCCCTGCACGACCGGGCTTGCCATTGCATCGGGTAGGGCGCCGGCTTTTGATCGCCCACCCACTGCCGCCCCCTCCGCTTGGGCTATTGCGAGCTGCGACGCTAGAGCATCAAGCCGAACCGTATCTGCGTCAGAATCTGTCGACGACACGATTCCGAGCTCCTTCTGCCTGGCAGCAAGCTTCTTTTGCGCGGAACCGAGTTGCAGCGAAAGTGAGGCTAGCTGCTGGGAGTATGAGTCAACCGTGCGACGAGCCGGTTCAGTCTGTAGATCGACCATGACGTCAGCGTATGCCTCGGCAAACGCGTTTGCCATAAGTGCGGCGAATTCACGATCTGGGCTCGAGTAGCCAAGCTCGATAACTCGCGAATTCACCGCGCTGGACCTAATTGAAAGCGAATTTCCAAGCTGCTTCGCCATGTAATCGGCCACGGCGCCATCCGCTGGAGTCCAGCCCCATTGACGCGCGAGCGATACCTCCGTTGCAACCCCTGTCGCCTCAGCCACGCGGCGAGCAACGCGGCTACTCTTGAGTATGTCTTCCTGAGTGATCAGATAATCGGGCGAAAGCTGCTCAGCGACCGATTGAATTCCGACGGTCTCTGGCGCCCTCACATTAAGAACAAGGCTCGCGGTTGACTGATATATCTTCGGAGTAACAAATATGTATATCGCCGCGACGAAAATACCGATCGCCACACCTCCAACCAGCATCTTCCATCGCGCCAAAAGGACAGTTAACGCATGTGCGGGGGTCACTTAGCGTTCCGATCTAAAAAATGCGCGACCCAACAACGACCAGATCCTTGGCCACGATTGGGTCGCTTGACTTGGCTTTAACAGAGGCCTCGTCTTGATTGGATTTTCTCCGGGTGATTTTTATTTTATTTCGCGATCCGCGAGGAGTGAGCCCCCCGGCCAGAGCAATCGCTCGACCTACAGTGAGCCCGGGCTCGATCGGATAAGAACCAGATCTTTGCACCTCACCCGAGATGTAGAAAACCGGGGGAACGCCGATTAAAATGGTTTCGCCAGCCACTGCGACTCGGTCGTGCTTTCCGGAAACGATATCGCTCGCAACGAGATTCTCAGTCGCGCCGTCCGGCCGCGTTATGCTCACATTCCCAGTTCCTTCACCGAGCGTGGCCCCAGCACGCGCTAGCAGGTCGCTGAGACGAAGCCCCCCCCGCTCCAGTGAATACTCTCCCGGTTTGCTCACGTTTCCTAGCACGGACACGGTTTTGCTGTGATACTCTTGGACCAACACGTTCACGACTGGGCTTTTGAAAATTCCTCCGTCGCGGAGTCCCTGTTCTAGGAGGGCCGCAACACGCGAAGGGGTCATGCCCGAAATTTTTACATTTCCGATCACACTGAACGGTATGGTGCCGTCCTCGGCAACTTGGACAACGCTATCGTAATCCGGTGCGCGATACACTGTCACCTTTAGAATGTCTCCCGGGCCGACCCTATATTCAGACGGTACGGTCGGCACGACGTCGACTGAGAGCGCAGGCTGACCTGCGACGCACACAATAGCGATTGCGGCGAAAATACTATTGAGGAATTTCAAGTTTTGTTCCCCGTCATCAAGCTGGGGTTCACGACTTTCACGTTGCGCTTCCGTTTGAGGTCCTCAACCGCGGCCGTTGCCAGAGCAGCCCTTCTCTCTTCCAAAATTAGGTTGTAGATTGGCATCCTTGCCTCTCCGAGCGACACAGGATTAGGATGCAACGCAATGATGCGTCCTAAGTGTAGCGCCTCAAGCGTACGATACATGACGTCACTGCCCACGTTAAGCTTCAACGCTCCCTCCCTTGATCCGACAGGGAGCTCATTGCTTGTTAAGGTTCGGTCCGTCGCCTGAATTTCGGGGTGCGTTGCGCCGAGCTCCTCGGATAGCCCGTCAAACCCGCGGTCATTTAGTAACTTTGAATAGCGTCCGATATTCTCAGATGCGAGCGGGAACGCGAACTCGCGGACTGCGAATTCCATTCGCTCTTTGAACAAAGCCGGATGGTGATTATAGAAGGCTTCGATCTCAACAGGCGAAGGTTTAGCCCGATCGCCTTCGAGGCGTTGTATATACGAACTTGCCAATATAGCGCGCCGCGCAGCTGCCAGCTGCTGAACAACATCCGGGCGCCGATCGAGCTTCTCTTCTTCGCCCGCCTGGGCGAGTAGCTTCTGCCCAATTAGCGCTTGTAAGAGCGCGCGTCGAGCGGGGCCCACTTCTTCTTTGCGAACACCAGGGGCAGCGCGCAGAACCTGATCAAGCTCAGAGACAGTAACTTCAAAACGGTCCCCCATGACGATCGTCTGCGCGGGAACAGGATTTTTTTGGCATCCAGACAGCGCTGCTGCGACTGCTGCTGCAAGAATCGAGCTCCCCGCACCAGCTTTGCGTAACACCCTCACGTCAGCATCGCCAGCCAACTGAAAACGAACACCGCTCAAGCGCACGGCAACCAGCATCGAGCAGCATTAGCACAGTTCCAACATTGGCGTCCAATATCCGCCAAGCTAAGCCTAGCGCCCCATCCGACCGCCGATCTCAGGCCGCCACATTAGCAATGGAGCGCGCGGCACGCCGCCTACGCATTGCAAGGCCCGCCAAGCCTGCTCCAAAAACCAAAAAGCCCGCAGGCCCAGGCGCGGGAGCGGCATTAGATGCGCCGAGCAAGCTCAAGCCGTAAATTCCACCAGAATTTCCCGTTTGCACGCCTGTAACGACAGCAAAATAACTGCCGCTCGTGAGATTTGCAAAGTTCTGCGTCGCCGCCGTCGTCAACGTGCCGATATTAACCGCCCCGGCATCTGATGCTTTATAAAAAGTGGCTGTCGCATTAGACAGATTATAGGAGACACCACCTATCGCGACCAAAAAGTTCTGTAGGGAGGCGCTCACTCCACCCGAACTAGCTAGGCTGAAAGTAACTACGTCCGACGGATTTCCGCCCGTCAGCACGCCAACGGTGGTCACCGGAGCGCCACTCCCAAGCGCGCCGAGAGAGTACGCTTGCGAGTGGGCCGGCGCAGAAGCGGCGAATGCGGCCGCCACAAACACGGTAAGTTTGCCGAACATATGCTACCCCTGTTACGCACAGCTTCTGTTGCTGACGAGATACAACGCATTACACGCCTCGTCAACTTCTGGGTAACTGCAACCGTAGGGGCAGTCGGCGTCGGCGGGCGCGGCGGGATCGCGTTATCAGTCCAATATGCAGCGCCCCCGGTGGCCGGCTATATGGGCCACCGCCCTTTCCGGTGGCGGCTGCCTCTTCCTGCAATGCATAAAGCGATATCGGCCTTTCAAACCATAAGGCATTGACCGCAGCGCAAGACCGTAGCACCAGCTGCGGCGCAGCAATCGGGGTGAGTGTGATTGTCGCTGGATTCGGAACTACCACAAGACCGACCTGGAGATTGCTCTGCGAGCCTCCAGAGTTTAAGCCGTCGTCAGCAAGAGCGCATCGGCCGCCATCCGCTTATTCAGCACAGGCGAGTAGGTGCTTTCGGCCCAACGACCGTCTATTGCGCATGCCTCTGCGCACTGGCCCCCTTGGACTCCGCCTTAGCCGAGATTCCGCAGGTTGGGGTTAGCGTCGTTACCACCCATGACGACAATATTTTCCGGATTCCGAAGGCGTCACAGAATTTGCTGGCCAACGGAGGTTCCGATGTCGCAAGTGCTATAGCGCTCTCCGGAAAATATGCCATCAACATTGCTCCGCTCACGTTCGCCGTAAATGCAGCGGCACAAAAAACACTCTTTCGGTACAATAGCCAGCTTAATGCATTTGAATATAATATAGCCGGCGATTTGGTCTACGCCAGCAGTCGCGGAGAGGGGCGACTCAATGTTGCCCGAGCACGGCGCGCTAGTTCGTTCGAAGATATTCGCGTGGCGGCGCGAAACATTCAAACCGCAAGCCTCGCGCATTTCGCCGCTAAGGGCGCCGTTGCTGGCGATCTTGGTGTGTTGCTCGACTCGACAGTCTCCGTAAGTCGAAATTCCGGGTTATTGGCCAGCGCTGCAGATAGCCGCCAAGTGGATTTCAAAGGCGGCATAGGATACGTATCGCAAGCCCCGTCTGAGGCAGATCCGGGCGCCGCAAATATTGTCGCGATAGATCTACGATATGTGTCGCAACACGGCCTCGCAGATAGGTCCGTGCTCGTGAATAGCGACGAAATATTCTATCGGGCAGATTTTGTCGAAAGGTCGCTTGGGTTGCGGTTAGAATATGCCTCAGCCCCAGTTTGGGGCTTGAAGGGCAGGGTGGGGTATTCGGAACACGTGGACCGGTCTGGCATCGCACGGAATGCGAGGGGCTTGACCGGCGATGGAAGCATCGCCTGGTCACCAAGCCCTTTTTTAACGCTTACAATCCAAGCTGCGCGCTCTTTCTCGGGAACCCAGGACATTTACTCGAACGGAATTAAGACATTTTCGTGGGGTTTAGCGGCATCCGCGCAGCCGGCCGAAGGCTGGACCGCTGCGCTCCAGTTTAACCGTCGCAACCGAACATTCCAGTACGATTTGCAGGCAGCCGCTCCACTAACGCAGAGCCGAACCGAAGATCTTTCCACTGCTAGCACGTCTCTCGCACACACTGTTGCGGAGCGGGTATCTGTGTCGCTGCTTCTAGAGCACCGGTGGAGGGCATCTAATCTTCAATCATATCGATACAGAGGTACCTCAGCGACTCTTTCACTGTCGATACCGATCACACGCTAACGGGTTAGCCGACATATCTCCCAACATATTGAGGTTGCCATGGCCTGCTCTGTCATCATGACATGCTACAATGAAGGGCCGTACATCGAGGAGGCGGTTCGTTCGATCCTCGACCAAACACGCCAGGATCTCGTCGACCGGATCGTTATCGCAGACGATGGCTCCGCGGAAGCGACGATCGTCGTGCTTCGGCAGATTGAGGAGCTAGATCCGCGCATTTTGATACTCTACGGCTCGGGCGGCCTCGGTCTGCCCGGTAACCGCAATGCGGCAGCCGTTTATTGCACGGGCGAGTTTCTCGCGTTCCTCGACGGTGACGACATTTGGGCTCCGACGAAACTGGAGGAACAATGCCCGGTTCTCGAGACCTCGCCCTCCGTTGGCTTAGTTTACTCTGGGTATTACACGTTTCCTGATGGTGCTCTCAATGCCGCCCGTAAAGCACGCGTTTTGGATATTTCGGAAAGCAGAGGGGGGGCGGCTGGCGCCCTTACTCGGCGCTACTTTCTCAACGATCCGCCGATCATTCCCTCAACGGTGATCGTCCGCCGTGATCTGTTCGAAGCCGTTGGCCAATTCGACGCAAGTATTCGTGTTTTTGAAGACACCGACTTCTTTTTGCGCATGTCGAAGCTCTGTAGTTTTGCAATGGTGCACAACCCCTTGCTCTACAAACGCAACCATTCAGCGAGTATCACTGGTGGGCGTACAGACTTGATGGCACATCATGCTCGCGTGGCCTTCAACTTTGCGGTCAGCGATCCAGCTATGCTTACGCTCGTTCCACGACGTCTTGCGGAGCGGGCTCGCAAACTAGGAAATCAGAGATTTCTCGCTAGGGATCGCGAGGGCGCGCTTCGGCTTCTTCGGCTCGCGACGAAGCTAGACGTTTGGAACGGGCGCGCCTGGGGATCGCTTTTTGTCGCAAAGTTTCTCTCGAGACCGGTAGAGAGATTGCTTCGAAAATCACTGACGGCACGGCGTTCGGCGATGGGCGAGAGCAAATGACGACGGACAAAGCTTCCCGCAGCGTCGTGGTCCTCACCTGCGAGTATCCCCCCTTCCCCGGCGGTATTGCCAGCTATTCGGGACAGGTCGCAGCAGCGCTTCGCGACATTGGATATGCTCCAATCGTCGTTGCCCCAAACTATCCGGATCTCCCGAAGCCTACGGTCCCTGAACCTGGGGTGTTCCGGCTATTTAGTCACCATAAGATCACACCGAGAGCAGCCCTAGCAACGTTTCGATTACTTGCCACCCAGCCTAGTGATGCAATCATACTTGCAGCCGATATTCGCACTGTGTTGCTGGCTGCATCATTTTCGATCCTGACCGGTCGTCCCTTCCGAGCGATGGTTCATGGCAGCGAGGCAAGTAAGTTCGCTGGGCGATCGTTCGGTGGCGCCATTGTGCGGCGAGCATATCACCGGGCCGAGGTCATCCTTGCTAATTCGCTGGCGACGCTGAACATTTTTACGCAAAGCTTTGGCGTGCCAAGCGTAGCGCGCGTCACATATCTAGGAATAGACGCAAAGTGGTTTGGCGAACCCAGTGAAGGGACGTTCGATAACCCGGCGCTTTCCGCGCTTCCGATCGACACGCGGCTGTTCGTATCCGTAGGCCGAATTGAGGATCGCAAAGGCCAGCTCGCCGCGGTGCGCGCCCTCGCCGAGGTAAAAAAAACAACCGGATTACCGATTGCATATGTGGCGGTCGGGCGAACTGAGCAATCCGATTATGCGCAGAAAGTAGTCGCCACGGCTGCCTCGTTGGAGTTGCCGCTCATTATGGCAGGCCATTTAGGCGACGGTGATATAAAGTTGCTTTACCGTCGATCTATAGCGCATCTTCTGTTGGCGCAGCCTCACCCTACGAAGATTGAGGGTTTCGGACTCGTTCTTCTAGAGGCAGGCGCCCAGCACTGCCCTTCGGTTACGACCCGAGTGGGGGGCATCCCGGAGGTGGTTGGTGCCGACTGCGACCTACTGCTTGAGCCGGATGACGACAATGGTATCGTTCGGGCCCTCATCTTTCTCGCCACTGACGAGGCAAAGCGACAGAAGGAGGCTCAGCGCGCTTTCGACCGCACATCATTGTTCAGCTGGCGGCGGTGCACGGAACTCAGTTTTCCGGAGTTGGCCAGCTCGGATTGATCGTCCGGATCGGGCGACAGCGCCAAGCAAAAAGATTTTGCCGAGCGGCGCTGTCGATGCAGGAATACAGGAATGTCGTGCCGTTGAGTGGTGCAGTGCACAAAAAATTTGGCTAAGGCGATCGCTCGCTCTAAGGAAAATGTCGGAACACGACGTTGGTGGTGGTCTCCTGGTTGAGCACCTATCGGCGACGGCCAGAATTTGGACGGAGGGCTAACGTGCGTATTACGATGATCGGAACCGGGTATGTGGGGCTTGTTTCTGGAGCTTGTTTCTCGGATTTCGGCCACACCGTCGTCTGCGTTGACAAGGACGAAGCCAAAATAGAGGCTCTGGGCCGGAACGTCATGCCGATATTTGAGCCAGGCCTCGACGATCTGGTTCTTCGCAACGTTAAGGCCGGACAGCTCTCTTTCACGACGGACCTCGCAGCAGGTGTAAAGGGTGCGGACGCGGTGTTCATTGCCGTCGGAACGCCTTCGCGACGCGGCGACGGGCATGCAGATCTGAGTTATGTTTTCGCTGCGGTCCGAGAAGTTGCCCAAGCGGCGGACACACCGATCGTGATAGTTACGAAGTCCACTGTGCCGGTAGGGACGGGTGACGAGGTTGAGCGCATTGTCACCGAAGCGGCACCTGCCAAGGGTATCAGGGTCGCATCCAATCCCGAATTCTTGCGCGAAGGCGCTGCAATCGAGGACTTTAAGCGCCCCGACCGTATCGTCTGCGGCACCGATGACGAGGGAGCACGAGAGGTACTGCGAGGTATATACAGACCTCTGTCGCTCAACCAGGCCTCCCCAATCCTGTTTACCGGCCGTAGAACAGCCGAGGTTATCAAATATGCGGCTAACGCATTCCTGGCGACGAAGATCACGTTTATCAACGAGATGGCTGATCTGTGCGAGGTAGCTGGAGCAGACGTCCAGCAGGTTGCCCGCGGCATCGGGCTCGACAACCGAATTGGAGGGAAGTTTTTACACGCCGGTCCTGGATACGGTGGATCTTGCTTTCCTAAGGACACGTTGGCGCTGCTGAAAACAGCCGACGATTACGGGACGCCCTTGCGTATCGTTGAAGCGGTGGTTTCGGTGAATGACGCTCGGAAGCGCGCTATGGGCCGCAAGATAATCAAGGCTCTGGGCGGCGATGCGCGCGGGAAGACAGTTGGCGTGCTCGGCCTAACTTTCAAGCCTAACACCGACGACATGCGTGACTCGCCGGCCATAGCTATCATCCAGACGTTGCAAGATGCAGGCGCTCTGGTGCGTGCTTATGATCCGGAAGGAGCGGAGCAAGCAAAAAAGATGCTTTCTAACGTTGAGTTTGTCGAGGGGCCGTACGCTGCGGCTCAGGGTGCCGACGCCGTCGCGCTGGTAACCGAGTGGGATGCGTTCCGTGCGCTCGATTTGTCGCGATTGGCCGGGCTCATGAAGCAGCGAATCCTTGTCGACCTGCGCAACATTTACCCGCCCGAAGAGGCTGAGCGTGCGGGCTTTGAGTATCATGGGGTAGGCAAAGGGCCGGTCTAACGAGGGAGAGACCCTTCGGAAGTACTTTCGCTTCGCTGATCCTTGTTCGTAAAGCGGCGAAACGGGCGCATGAGGCACCCCACGTGGTCAGATTCCGGCTCTCGCTTACCAAGCCAATCGGTGAGCGAGAGCACCCATCGGTCTTTGCGTGGATCTCTGCGGTTCGCGGCGCTGGCGCGACTTTGTCGCTTGACCGTCAGTGGTCGAGCCAATGGGACGAGTTAACAGCGGATCCATTGTGGTGATCCTTTTGGCCGCGTGTCACCCAAAGATTTCCCTTCTAACGGCGCTCGCTTGTCCGCGAAGCGAAGGGTGTACGACCCAGCTATGTTCGGCGCCATGCCGTGGCGCGCCTTCCGCCTCCGGTTATAATCTTCGACCGCTATCTGGCACGACCATCCACGGCATCGAAATTAGTAATATGGGAAGCTCTGATTCGTTGCGACAATGACGAGCGAAGCAGCTTTCTCGGCATGGTCCACTTCGCCACAGCCAGATACTGGCTCAAATTTGCCCACGCGGCGTGGCGCATTAACCATTAAAATGAATCGGCCCTAACAAAACGTTAGGTCTTGAGGCTGCTTGATGTTACGTCTCGTGGCCCTTGGTTAGTAGCGTTCCGGAGAGTTTTGTAATGCGACACTGCCTTGCATTTGGCTTGGGTTTTTTTTTGGTGGCGGGTTCGGCGAATGCCGCGCCTATTACGAGAGTAATTGAGCTTAAAGACTTGGCTTCTGGTGCCACCTCCTCCATCGGCCCGGTAAATTTTGACTTCTCGGTTAGCTTTGACAATGCTGCCGATATAGCTGCAACCGATGTCGGACTGACAGTGACAAGTTTGAGCCCTATGCTCTCACCGATGTTTAAGTTCGTATACACAAAGAGCTCGGACACGCTGTCAGTCGGAAACCTGCCTCAAAACGGCGGGTTTGTTTTGGCGGGCCCGAATAAGTTTGGCGCGCTGATTGCAGCCATCTCGACGAATGAACCGCTGGCTATTCTATTCGGTTATAGTGACCAAGCAGGAAGACCCTATTTTTCAAGTCAGGTTTCGACGATTGCTTCGGTACCGGAGCCGGCGACTTGGGCTATGATGGTCGGAGGCTTCGGGTTAATCGGGAGCATGATGCGTCGTCGTAGATCGACCTCGCAAGGTGTCTCGGCGTTGGCAATTGGCAGGGCGCGATAATTTTTGTTTTAGGACATCCGACGCGGGACCAATGCAGGCCGCACGGACACGAAATTAAGCAATCTGCGGCTTTCTCTGCTAGTTGAGCGACTAGAGCATGGAGCATGGAATGTGAACCGTGTTGAGGATTCACTTCGTAAGCGGGTGCAAATGACCTTATGGGGGAGGTGGGTCATGGGCCTCATTGCTCGCAGGGCCAGCGCGATCTCCGAGCGTGGGACCATGTGTCGTCGGGTCAACCTCTACGCGATGCGGCGCGCCGATTTGGCCTGAGCGCGAGGCGCGTGCGAAGCCAGTTCACTTTTGACGAGGACAGGATCAGCGGCACCGGCTCACCGATGGCGTCCGCCTAACGCAGGCAAGCTCCTGCCGCATACGGTGAAGCTGGTCTCCATGAGTCGGAGCGCAGCAAAAAATTACCATGATGAAGCTTGTCGTGAAGCCTAAGTGCGGGGCAAAGGTCGTGGCGCATCCTACATTTCCATACCCGGCACTGATCGAGCAGATTGCGATATAATTAACCCTGATGGTGTCGGAGTCCGGGTTTAACGACGTCTCCCAGCACCGCAGCGCAGCGCTGCCGGCTCGATCGTCAATCGCGGATGCGCGAGCAGTCACGCACGCTGCGTCTTCATCGACCAAACTGCAACCTCAACGAAGATTACACGCCTGCGCGACCGAGCACCTCAGAGCAAGCTTGAAGGCTCGGGCAGCGTTCGGACATTAAAAGACGCAGACCGGCATCGCCGGGCTCCGCTACGGTGGCCTCACTGCCCCCTGGATCATCGATCGGCCGATGACGAAGGCCATCTTTGAAAAGTTCGTCGAAACCGAACTTGCGCCGGCGCTGGAAGCTGGCGACGTCGTCATCCTCGACAAACTGCCGGCTCATACGAACACATCTCAGACGCATCGCGGCCAAGCGCACCGACGACCCTTGGAAGGCCGTCGGCAACATCTGCGACCGCCATATAACCGACGAATGCCGACTACATCAAAGCCGCATGGTATACGTTCAGTTAAGCTCACCGCTCTGATATTGCCCAACCGTCAGCGCAATGGTCGCGAACATGCGACCTTGGTTAATCCACACAGTTAACCGGCTATTATTGAAGTCGCTTTATTCGACTCGGTGATCGGTTGGGCCGCAAGTGACGCGAATGTTCGCGTCGGCGGCTCCTGTGGGACGCGCTACATGCTGAGATTGCCGTTCGGATCTTCCTCCATGAGCGATCCTTCCGATCCTATCGGACGGGCGATCCAGGCGTGCCGCCGCCATTTCGTCCATGCGGCTTTGTTCAGCGCGTTCCTCAACCTGCTCTATCTCGCGCCGACGCTCTACATGCTGCAGGTCTATGACCGGGTCGTGCCGACGCGCGGCGCGGCCACGCTGGCGATGCTGACCGCAATTCTCGCCACCGCCGTCCTGACCCTCGCCGCGCTGGATCTGGTCCGCACGCGCCTGCTGGTCCGCGCCAGCGCACGGCTGGATCGCGATCTCGCCGGGCCGATCCTCGATGCGCTGCTCCGTGTCCCCGCCGCCGGCCGGGCGCGCACCACGATCGTGCTCCGCGAATTCGATACGTTCCGCCAGACGATGACGGGCGTCGGCGTGCTCGCGCTGTTCGATCTGCCGTGGGCGCCGCTCTACATCATCGTCTGCTTCCTGCTCCACCCCGCGATCGCCGCGCTGGCGCTCGTCGGCGCGATCCTGCTGTCGGGCCTCTCCTGGCTCAACGAGCGCGGCACGGCCGAGCCGATCAAGAATGCCAACCAGTCGGCGCAGCTCGCTTATACCGGCATCGACGCGACGCTCGCCGCCTCGGGCGTGGTCGGCGCGCTCGGCATGCGCCAGGCGATGGTCCGCCGCCATCTGCGCGACCGGCGCGCCTCGTCCGCGCTCACGATCGACGCGACCTTCCGCAGCGCGGGCTATACCTCGGCGATCAAGGCGCTGCGCCTGATGCTCCAGTCGCTGGCGCTGGGCCTGGGCGCCCTGCTCGCGATCGAGGGCAAGATCTCGCTCGGCTCGCTGTTCGCGGCCTCTTTGCTCGTCAGCCGCGCGCTCCAGCCGATCGAGCTGGTCAACGGCGCGTGGAAGAACATCATCCAGGCGCGCGCCGCCTATCGCGCGCTCGCCGATCTGTTTGCGACGCGCGGCGCGCTCCGCCGGCCGACGCAATTGCCCGATCCGGTCGGCGCGCTCTCGGTCGAGAATCTCGCGGTCGCCTCGCCCGCCGGCGATCGCGCGATCCTGCACAATATCCGCTTCGATCTCGCCGCCGGCGAATCGCTCGGCATCATCGGCCCGAGCGGGGCCGGCAAATCGACGCTCGTGAAGGCGATCGCCGGTATCGTGCCGGGCGCACAGGGCAGCGTTCGCCTCGACGGCGCGGCGCTCGAGGACTGGCCCGAGGAGCAACTGGGCCGCGCGATCGGCTATGTGCCGCAGGAGCCCATGCTCTTCCGCGGCACGATCAAGGAGAATATCGCGCGCTTCCAGACCGAGCTGCTGCCCCCGGGCGTGCTCGATACCGAGGTGGTTCGCGCGGCCAAGCTCTGCGGCGCGCACGATTTCATCCTGCGCCTGCCCAATGCCTATGAGACCGAGCTGGGCTGGGGCGGCGTGGGCCTCTCGGTCGGCCAGGCGCAGCGGATCACGCTGGCGCGTGCTTTGTTCGGCGCGCCGCCGTTGCTGATCCTCGACGAGCCCAATGCGAGCCTCGATGCCGATGGCGAAAAGCAGCTCGCCGCCGCGCTCGAGGAATTGCGCGCCAACAAGGTCACGATCATCATCGTCGCGCACCGCGTTGGCATCCTCGCCTCGGTCGACAAGCTCATGTTCCTGCGCGACGGCAAGATGGAGCTGTTCGGCGCGCGCAACGCCGTCCTCGCGCGCCTTTCGGCCAAGCCGGCCGCCGCGGGCCAGGCCCCCGACGCCGTTGATCAGGCCCCCGACGCCGTTGATCAGGGCGCCGCGCCCGCCCATCCCATCGTCCCGGCCCAGTGATACGGATGCCCAGCATGTCCACCGAGATCGTCGACTTCAGGGATTACCGGCAGACGATCGACGTCGATCTGCCGCGCGAGGCGCGGATCGGCTGGCTCGTCGTGCTCGCCTTCTTCGGCCTGTTCCTCGGGTTCGCGGCGCTCGTCCGGATGGATGCCGCCGCCTTCGCCGAAGGCACGATCAAGGTTTCGGGCAGCCGCCGCGCCGTCCAGCATCGCGACGGCGGCGTCGTGACCGCGCTCCACGTTCGCGAAGGACAGCGCGTGAAGGCGGGTGATGTCCTGATCGAGCTGGCCGGCGCCGAAGTCGCCGCCAATGAGCGCGGCCTCGCCTCGCAGGTGATAGGCCTCCAGGCGCAGCGCGCGCGCCTGCTCGCCGAGCAACATGGCGCGGCCACGATGACGCCGCCGCCCGAATATGCCGGCCTGCGCGGGCCCGACCGCCAGCTCGCCGACGATGCGATGCGGATGCAGACGAGCGAGATGGCCGCGCGCCGCAGCGCCATCGCGACGCAGAAAGGCGTGCTCCAGCAGCAGGCCGCGCAGCTCAACCTCAAGATCCAGGGCCTCGGCCAGCAGATCGGGTCCACCAAGCGCCAGAGCGAATTGTTCGGCGATCAGCTGAAGGGCATGCGCGAGCTCGCCACCAAGGGTTATGCCAGCGTCAATCGCGTGCGCGAGCTGGAGCGCGCCGAGGCGTCGCTCACCGGCGACACCGCCAATCTCGCCGCGACCAGCGCGTCGGCGCGCGAACAGATCGGCGAGACGCGGATGCAGGCGCTGACGATCGATTCGCAGCGGATGCAGCAGGTCGCCGACGATCTCCAGAAGAACGAATCCGCGCTCAACGAGGCGTGGCCCAAATGGCAGGCGGTCCGCCACCAGCTGGAGGCGACCCAGATCCGCGCTCCTGCCTCGGGGCAGATCGTCGGGCTCGGCGTCTTCACCGTCGGCGCGGTCATCGCGCCGGGGCAGAAGCTGATGGAGGTCGTGCCCGACGCGACCCCGCTCGTGATCGAGCCGATGATCTCGCCGTCCGACGCCGCTGATCTCTATGTCGGCCAGAAGGCCGAGGTTCGCTTCCCGAGCCTCCACGGGCGCGATCTGCCGATCTTCGAGGGTAAGATCACCCGGCTCTCGGCCGACAGCTTCGTCGATGAGAAGACCGGCGCGCGTTATTACACGGCCGAGGTCACGGTCCCGCCCGAGGCGCTCGCGAAGGCGAAGGATGCGGGCGACGGGCTCAGCCGGCTGAAGCCCGGTCTGCCCGCCGACGTGCTCGTGCCGCTACGCAAGCGGACCCTGCTCAATTATCTGTTCGAACCGATCGGCCAGTCGCTTTGGCGAAGCGGCCGCGAGCATTAAGAGACGAAATACATAACCAGATCAGACGATTCTAGCTGATCGTCTGAAATTGAAACTGTCATCGCAAACTGCGACCGCTGACGATGATTTCGACCTTCGGCCGTATCGCGCTAAAATTCTGGATCCGAAATTCGCGACCTGCGAACCTGACGAGCCGGATTAGCAAGAGCCTCGTGCAAGGAGTACACTTGGAACGGTCATAAAGAGAATCTTCACGTTAAGGCCCAGGGACCGCGACCGCGAATATGCGACATCCATCGCCACCCGACGACGATAAGTCGTCCCGCTGCGGCCGCTAACCTGCCAAAGACCAGTAATCCCGGGCCGAACCTGAGTGTAGTGGCTAAAGTAACGCCCGTACCGACGCACCTCATCTAGAACGATCGGACGTGGCCCTACTAAGCTCATGTCGCCGCGCAAAACATTAAAAAGTTGCGGAAGCTCATCTAGGCTGCTCTTGCGCAGGAACGCGCCGATCGGCGTAATCCGCGGATCGTTCTTGAGCTTGTGATCCCGCTCCCATTCCTGCCGCGCACACGCATCGGTCGCGAGCAAGTTGGCCAGACGCTCCTGCGAGTCGGTGACCATGCTGCGGAATTTAAGACAATGAAAGGCTCGGCCGTCGCGGCCTAGACGCTTGTGCCCGAAAATGATCGGACCGGGGTTGGTCACCAAAATGATCGCTGTGACGACCATCATCAATGGCGCCAGGAACACCAACAGCGCGAAGCTAACCAAAATATCGAAGATTCGAGTCGCCAGCAGATCGACAGAACGGCCCCGCCGTTTCTGCTCATGCGGCGCGCCGCGGCCCGCATTGGGCGCCGCCCCCTGATACGCTAAACTCGACATCTTACCCACTAGTCCTCGAATAAGTGGCACCAGCGATACCCGCATACACTTGCTGCATCGCAAAAGAAAGATGCTAACAAAAGGCTTAAGCCTATTTTGGCAGATTTCCGTCGGGAGCGAGGTTTTCTACCCACCGCGCCGCGCGACAACCATCAAACGGATATAGCTTTCGCCGCGGCGCACCTGCCGCTTTCGTCAGCACAGGAATCCAGATGTCTGGGATAATCGCGCGATTTCAGATAGTTTGTACGGCGCGCAGATGCGGATGTCGCTGAACCCTGCACGTGGCGAGACGACGCGTTTCCGTTGTCAGGATGGCGATATCAATCTCATCAGCGGCCGATAGCCTTGGCGCTGGAAGGCCCGAGACAAGCAAAATCCAATATTGATGCTAGTCGACTCGAAGAAGCGACGCGTGGGGTCCGAGTCGAGCCTAGCTCAACGGAGAGCGGTCACGGCAATCGCAACGCCGCTCATCCAAAGAAGCGCTGACACGGGAACCGCAAAAGCAAGCGCGCGGAAGAGTCCGTCCGGGTCCTTCGGCGCCGACGCGGGCGACGCAAACCCAGGCGCACGATCGAGATCACGCGTCACATGCGTGATCACACGATCGAAAACGGGCTTATGCGCCGCAACCTGATTCATGACACCCTCTCCGGTTTCATATTTCAGTAAGGTAAACGCAACTTTCGCGCCAGCCGTTCCTTAAGTGCGACGAAAAGAAAGCTTTGAAATCCGACTCTTGTGCAGTGCAGCACTACCGATCGCGACGCCCGAGCAGGCGAAGGCGTAATGCATTGAGCTTAATGAACCCGGCTGCGTCACGCTGATCATAGGCCCCTTGGTCATCCTCGAACGTAACGACCTTTTCGGAGTAAAGACTGTTGGGTGATCGGCGGCCGATGACGCTGACCGAGCCCTTGTACAGCTTCAGGCGCACTGTGCCCGACACCTTTTCCTGGCTGTGATCGATCGCCGCTTGCAGCATCTCGCGCTCGGGCGAGAACCAAAAGCCATTGTAGATCAGCTCGGCATAGCGCGGCGCGAGCTCGTCTTTGAGGTGCGCTGCACCACGATCGAGCGTGATCTGTTCGATGCCGCGATGGGCCAGATGATAGATGGTCCCGCCCGGCGTTTCATACATGCCGCGGCTCTTCATGCCCACGAATCGGTTTTCGACGAGATCGAGCCGGCCGATGCCGTGCAGCTTGCCAAGCTCATTCAGCTTGGTCAGCAGCGCCGCGGGCGACAGGGCCTCGCCATTGACCGCCACCGCATCGCCGCGCTCAAAATCGACCGTGATGACCTCTGGCGTGTTCGGTGCGGTTTCGGGATTGTCGGTGCGCGAGAACACATAGTCCGGCACTTCCTCCCAGGGATCCTCGAGCACCTTGCCCTCAGATGAGGTGTGGAGCAGGTTTGCGTCGGTCGAAAACGGGTTCTCGCCGCGCTTGTCCTTGGGCACGGGGATCTGATGCTGTTCGGCATATTCGATGAGCCGGGTGCGGCTCGTCAGATCCCACTCACGCCACGGCGCGATCACCTTGATGTCTGGCGCGAGCGCATAATAGCCAAGCTCGAAGCGAACCTGGTCATTGCCCTTGCCCGTCGCACCGTGGCTGACAGCGTCCGCCCCGACCTGGCGCGCGATCTCGATCTGGCGCTTGGCAATCAGCGGCCGCGCGATCGAGGTTCCGAGCAGATACAGGCCTTCGTAGAGCGCGTTGGCGCGCATCATCGGCATCACATAATCGCGTACGAACTCTTCGCGCAGATCATCGACGAAGATATGCTCGGGCTTGACGCCCATCAGCTCCGCCTTGCGGCGGGCCGGCTCCAATTCTTCGCCCTGACCCAGATCAGCGGTGAAAGTGACCACCTCGCAAGCGTAGGTCTCCTTCAACCATTTCAGGATCACGCTCGTATCAAGTCCGCCGGAATAGGCGAGCACGACCCGCTTGATGTCGCTCACGTGTAAGGCGCTCCATGCCTGTAGGACGATCGGTGTGGCTCGTCGGCGAGCCTGCCCGGTCAATTGCTCGCGGCCTCTAGCGGCATGCGGCGTCTGAGAAAAGACGCACGGCTAGGGCCGATTCGGTGCGAATCGTGGAAGCGGCCGGCCAGGCGCTTCGATGTGCGCCCCCGGGCCCATCAGGGTTCGCTCGCGCACTGCGCCACCGCTGCCTGCTGTCGCGCGACGCTCTTGCAATGGAAGTCGTGCCGACCCGCTGACTGCGGACAGATGAGCAGCTTTTTCGGCTTGCGGTTTGCGAATCGTAAATCAAGATGTCGAGCGCCGAACGAGAAGAGGAGGGGCAAATGACAGTGGCAGATAAAGCGGCGCAGCTTGCCGCGACCGGACGCTATTTCGACGCCAGAGACATCTTTTCGAAGCTTTCCAGAGACGGTTACAGCGACCCTGCTGGCGCGATCGACAGATCGACGCGCCAAAACTTGGATCGGGCATGCGCGGCGGCGATCCGCAAGAGTGCGCCTTCAGAAGCGGATCGCGCGCGAGCCCGCGCCCGACGTCGGGCGCGGCGCGAAAGGAAGCGCCGCCTTCGCACGGCCCTTGTCATCGCGAGCCTGACCGTCGTCGTCGGCACATTCCTTGCGATTGCGATCATGGCCTGGGCGCTGGTCGGCGACATCAATGTCAAAGCTGCCATCATGCGCACGGTGACCATCGCACATCGCGCGCTCTGACAAACGCGCGTCGCGCGGCGCCAATTGGCCGCCTCCGTAGATAATATGAGAGCGGATCTGCGTGGCACTGGATGACCGCAATACCAGACGCGCGCTCATATGGGGCGGCCCCGCATGTCGCTGCGGTGACGCGCGTTCGTCGAGCGTCGACGACGGCATTGATCGGCGAGGAGATTTGCGGGTCAGGATCCGCGGGGGGCCGTCCTTTTGCGTTTTCGGCACGCAGCGACGGGACGTAGCCTCTATCAGGCCTGGACATGGTGCCGGCTCTAAGCCGGCAAGCCATAGGAGCTCGTTTTGATCTGGTCGGCCTGTCGCACGCCGTCACCCGTGCGACAGGCCTTCGATCGACCATCGCATCAGGATCACGCCGGCCACGCAGCAAATGGCGCTGGTGAAAATGCCGACGAAGGACGGCGCACGCCCAAACAAGGGTGGCGCAAACCCTTCCGCGACGAGGGCGACGCCCATCAGTGCCACGATCTGAAGTCGGCTCTCATGGTGCCGGATCACCACGCGGCTGAGAAGTCCAAGCGCGAAGAAGGCCAAAGCGGACACGAAAAGGGGGTGTTTCATCAGGCCTCCCTGCCCGCGGTTACCTGCCACGTCAAAAACGCATCGCGCGTGACGCTTCTGTTGGTAACAACGCCGGGCTCCGGTGCGGGTTAGCGAATCGACTGCCGACCCGCGACGCGACGGTCGGACGCGCGACGTCGCCGATTGCGGGCTCGGCGCGAATACCGCCACAGCAATCAGTCGGCAGGCGGCGCCTCAGTAAAGCCGTCTGTTTTGGAGAGATTGCGCTGGTTCAAAAATGCCCGAGAAACCTGTTTGGCCTGCGAAACCGAGTCGGATCTCCCTCTCCCAGGTCGTGACGCGCTCCACCACTGCGCGTTCGCTGAGCGCTGCTACAAGCGCCGGTCAGCACCCGCCCACAATCCGCCGACCGGGCATCGCCGGCATCAACGATAGCCAGCAACGTGGCCAGCCGAGCCGAGGCGCCCCGCCACGTCCGATCCCGGTCCGGCCGCACCATGTGCGCGTTGAGCGATTGGATGGTGCTGCACGATGTCCGCCGAAGCCAACTGCCCGACAGCAAGCCGAAATGCTTCGCGGCCCGCGAGTCGCTGGATCGAGTTGCTCATCGCGAACAGAGACCCCGCCGCAGCACCGCAATAGCCTGCTCAGTCGAGACGACTCCGGGCAGCCGACGAATCAGGTCCTGCTGTCCCAGAACCAGTCTCCGCCAGGTCGGTGCGTTCGGTGCTCATCCCCTCAACCTGGGAGATCGGCGCCATAGCGCCTTCATATCGTCGCGATCGACGAAGCGCAGCGATGCAGAATTGATGCAGTAGCGCAGCCCGCCAGACTCGCGCGGGCCATCCGCCAAAACATGCCCTAAATGACTGTCGCCGTGCTTCGAGCCGACTTCGGTGCGGGTCATGAACAAGGATGTGTCGGCAAGTTCGGCGACATTTGCCGGCTCGATCGGTTGAGTGAAGCTCGGCCAACCGCATCCGGATTCCTATTTGTCCGAACTTGCGAACAGCGGCTCGCCGGAGACGATATCGACATAGCTGCCCGCCGCCTTGGTGTGGAGCAGTGCGCCCGTGCCCGAAGCTCGGTGCCGTCTTTCTGCATCACCTGATATTGCTCAGGCGTCAGTGCGCCGATTGCCTCGTCCGTCTTGCCATAGCTTTGCCTGGGATCTTCTCGTCTGCCGAGAAATTGGGGTCCGAGGCCATTTGCGAGCGGTGGCTCACAGCATCTCAAGCGCCAAACGATCGCGCGGTCGTGGGAAAGCGGCATCGAGCGCGGCCAGATCGTCGGTCGACAGGTCCAGGTCGGCGGCTGCCCGATTCTCTTGGACATGTGCGACGCTCGCGGCTTTCGGGATGGCGATCACGTCGCCTTGCCGCATGGTCCAAGCAAGCGCGACCTGCGCTGGCGTGGCGCCGATCCGGGCCGCGACATCCACCAGTAGCCGGTGGCGCAGCAATCGGCCTTGTTCCACCGGGCTATAGGCCATGATCGGGATGTCATGATCGGCGAGCCACGGCAGCAGATCATGCTCGGGCCCGCGACGCGTCAGGTTGTAGAGGATCTGGTTGGTGGCGCAGGCGCTACCGCCGGCGGCCATGAGCTCCTCCATATCCTCGGTATCGAAATTGCTGACGCCCCAGCGCAGGATCTTGCCCGCGTTCATCAGCCGACTCATCGCGTCCACGGTTTCGTCGAGCGGCACGTTGCCTCGCCAATGCAGCAGATAGAGATCGATTCGATCGGTTCCAAGCCGCTTCAGGCTGGCCTCGCACGCCCTCGCGAGCTGCGCGTGCGACGCGTTTTGCGGATAGGCCTTGCCGACCAGGAACACGCCGTCGCGGATGCCGGAGATGGCCTCGCCTACGAGCTGTTCCGACTCGCCGTCGGCATACATCTCCGCTGTGTCGATGAGCGTCAGACCAAGGTCGATCCCGGCGCGCAAAGCCGCGATCTCAGCGGCGCGGCGGCCGCTATCTTCCGCCATCATCCAGCTGCCCTGCCCGAGAGCAGCGATCGTTGTCCCGTCGGCAAAGCGGATCATTTTCATGGCAAATCCCCGAGCTTTCGTACCAGCTGACATAATGCGTATCGCGCACGCGGTGGCGGACTGAGAGCTCGCAGCCGCGCCACCAGACCGGACCCACCGTCGCCAAGCGCGACAGGCCGCATTGGCAGCGGCGCGAGCCACCGCCAGCAGGCCCGGCCGCAGTCTTGAGCGCGCGGCCAACAGCGCAGGCTTGCCGACACGCACCCGTTTTTCCTCATCGGCCGTTCCCGGATTGGTCACAGCCCCGGATTGGCCCACAGGCAGCGCGAACGACGCGATAGCGGCCAATGGGGGTGATCAGCGCGGCAACGATGGCGACAAGGCCATAGGACGGAGCGCGTATCGTCAACGCGAGGCTACCTGGCAGCCGCAGTCGGGGCGGCGGGATGGGTCCCAAGCGCCAGGCCAGTGCATTTGCGCGGGGGGCGCTCGCAAGCGGCAAGATGGCAGGGGCCCGGCGTCGAGTCGTAAGAACATGTCAGTGGCTCGGCTCGGTCGCTGCAGGCGTCGCGCCGACCAGCGGCATGCGGATCGTCGCATGAAAATCGTCGCCGATGCGTGCCACGCCGAGCGATGCGGCCTTGCCATAGCGCTTTGCGAGACGCTCACGGATGTTGGCAAGTCCGATGCCCTCGCGTTTTCGAGTGCCGTCCAACGGGGCGCGCTCGGCTTTGTCGGCAGGCGCGCTGTTCGCAATTCGAAGGACAAGAACGTCGCCTTCGCCTTTCGCCACAATCTGGATGATCGACGGCGCTCTGGCTTTTGCCACCCCATGCTTGATCGCATTCTCCACCAGCGGCTGGAGGATGAAGTTGGGCACTGCCGCGCCCATCACCGCGGATTCAAGGTCGAACTCGATCGAAAGCTCATCTCCAAAGCGTGTTGCCTCGATATCGAGATAGGCTTCGATGACTTCAAACTCTTGCGCGAGCGGGACGTCGCCCAAGGGATCTGAGTCGAGAGATCCGCGCAGAAAATCACACAGGCGCGTGATCATGACCTCTGCATCCTGCTTACGATCGACCAGCACGAGGCTCGAGATCGAGTTCAGCGTGTTGAACAGGAAATGCGGGTTCAGCTGAAGGCGAAGCGCCGCCGCCTGAGCATGAGCCGCCGCGATTTCGGCGCTCGCTGCGCGCGCATTATTGGCGTCAGCGGCTCTGGCGAGGCGCACCACGCCGAGCACCGTGAGCGCCAGGCAAAAGGTCCATAGATAGATCACCGCGGTGGTGACGATCCGCTGGGCCGTCAGCGTCAGCGACCATTCCTGCCAGCTGGGAACGAGCGTGAGCGCGATCCAGCGTATCCAGTAAAGATCGAAGAGAGATTGGATCAGCGACGTTGCGACGAGCGCGACCGCAAGGCCTGCCCACCGCCTGATCGGCGCGTACGCTGTCGAGGATCTGAGGCTCTCGAGCGCCAGCGTCTGCCCGACACCCAGCACGAACATCGGTGAACAGAAAATGAGATAAAGCCCGAGCGCGCTCCGCCCGGTCAGGAAGGCGAGCAGATCGGCCAGAACATAGCCGAACCCCCAGACGACAATGGCGGGCCCGAGCGCCGTCTGACCAAAGCCGTCCCGGAGCCGTGCGATCATCGGCGCCGCGGTATGCACGGGATCATCAGGCCCGTCGGATCATATTCGGGCCAGCGGACGGCTTTGCCGCTCTTGATCATGGCGCAGCTGACGTCGAGCCCCGTCGCCGTGCGGCAGCTGGCATCGACCCGGTTGTAGGAGGGGCCAAAGGACAGGCATTGCATGCGCCCGACCGCGATCCGGGTCAGCTCCGCCTTGGCCTCCGCCCCGGATGCGACGGGGCACAGATCTGCGTAACGGCAGCTATTGTCGACCTCCCGCGCCTCGATGCCGCGCAGGCGAACCTTGACCTGGTTGCCCGCGCTGTCGATCTCCGCACAGTTGATCGGGCCATCGCCGTCATACACGCTGAGCACGGTGCACGAAAAATGCTGGCCCTCGGCCGTATCGACGGTCACCGGCTTTCGCGACGAGAAGGCGCTGAACGCGATAAAAGCGAGCGCTGCCAGAATGATGGCTCCGACCGCCAAACCGGCCGCGCCGACGCGTTTCGGCTTTTTCTGAGTGTCCGCTATGGCCATAGCATCTCCTTGCCCGTCAAACGGGTCATTGCGCTGGGCGCCGAGCATCTGGTCACTCCGCGCGGCGATCGTCTGCCAGCGGGCAAGTCCGTCGACCTCGCCGCGCCAAGGACGCTAGCTGCCACGCTTCGCGACGTACATATGCAGGCTGTAATTGGTGCCGCGCCGCTTGCGCGAGGCGTCCGCCGCGGCGGTAGGACAGCGATCCGGCCGCTTGCCGCCAGGACCCTTGCGCATCCCGAACCTGGTCGCGATCAGCACGTCGTCGCGCCGACCGCGCGCCTTCAGCCATTCGCCGATGATCGTCCCGCTCTCGCCGCCGGCATTGCCCGGCACCCAGGCCGAATAGACTTCGGCGGTGTCGATCAGCATCCCGCCGCCGGCCACGAACGCATCAAGGATGTCGAAGCTCGTCCGGCGGTCGGCGGTCCAGCCGAAGACGTTTCCGCCGAGCATCAGCGGCGCGGTGACGAGCCCGCTCGCGCCGAGCGCGCGCCGCTCAGGCATCGAGCAGATCTTTCGCAACCGTGGTGAAGCGATCGAGCGTGACGTGGCCGTCGCGCTTCAAATGCTCGATCGCGCGCTTCACGTCCTGACTGGAGCCGCGCGGCAGGATCAGCACCGCATCGCCGGTCGCGATCACAATCAGATCGTGGATGCCGACCGCGGCGACGAGCGGGCCGTCGGTGCGGATCAGGCAGCCCGACGTGTCGATCGCGACGACTTCGCCATGATGCGCATTGTTGGCGGCGTCGCGCGGCGCGATCGCGTGGAGCGCGTCCCAGCTGCCGAGATCGGACCAGCCCATGTCGACGGGTACGACCGCGACGCGATCGACCTTCTCCATCACCGCATAATCGACCGATTCGCTCGGCGAGGCGCCGAAGGCGTGCGGATCGGGATAGAGGCGGCCGCCTTCGCGCCGCGCCTTGTCCATGCCCTCGGTCGCGGCGGCGAGCATCGCCGGCTCCAGCCGGCCGAGCGCGCCGAGATAGGCGGCGGCGGTAAACAGGAAGATGCCGCCGTTCCAGCTATACGTCCCCGCGGCGAGATAGGATCGCGCGGTCTCGATATCGGGCTTCTCGACGAAGCGTTCGACCTTGTTGACGCCGGGGGCGAGCTCGTCGCCGCGGCAGATATAGCCATAGCCGGTCTCGGGCGCGTCGGGGGTGATGCCGAAGGTGGCGAACCAGCCCTGCGTGCAGAGCGGCTCGGCGACGGCGACGGCGGCCATGAACGCGTCGACATCGTCGATCACATGGTCGCTCGGCATCACGAGCAGCAGGTCGGACGGCTGGGCGGCGAGCGCGGCAAGCGCGATGGCGGGCGCGGTGTTGCGCGCGGCGGGCTCCAGGACGATTCGGGCATCGGTGATGCCGATCTGTGCGAGCTGGCTCTCGATCTCGTCGGCATGCGCGGCATTGGCGACGATGATCGGACTGGCGAAACCGACGCGCGCCATCGTCCGCCGCGCGGTGAGCTGCAGCATCGTTTCCGCACCGGTCAGAGACAGCAACTGCTTGGGACGCTCCGCGCGCGACATCGGCCACAGCCGCGTTCCCGACCCGCCCGAAAGGATGACGGGTATGATCATGCTGAAATTCTCCCGGTAACGATCTTCGCGCGGACGCGCCGGAGGCAATGACGTTAAAGCCGCGCGCCTGTTGCACAAGCCCGCCATGCTGCCGCGAACGAGAGGAGCGCGTGTTCAAGATCTGGCCGCGCCAGAACGAAGTACCCCCAAATCAGACGCGTCGTAGCATGTGACGGCTTTGGGCCCCGCGGGTGCCGCATTTCGCGACATCCCGTGCTGTCACGCCCTTCATCGATGCTGTCACGGCTGACACGTGAGGAACCTTGCCGCCCAGAATGGAGCGACGAAACGTGGCTATGGAGAAGCGCGGGGGCGGCCAGAGCAGGGTGTGTCATCACGACCCCGCTTTTCTTGGTGCGTCGCGTCATAAAAAGACTGCAGCCCGCGCGCCGAGGTCGACAGCGCGGTGCGCGTGTCGCCACGGCCAGGATGAGGTCGGGATCGAGTCTCACGGTCGTCCGCCCTTTGCTGACGCCGCATCTTCACCGCCAAATCCTCATTGTAACCAACCAAATTGCGGGGCGCGGCAAACGCTTCGGGTCGGATCAGATCCTGCTTTCAGGCGGGCACGGCAAGATATTGTGGCCGTGCCGCTTCGCGCGCGCAGGCGGCGCCAAAGCGTAATAGCGCGAGGCGCGCCTCGCTCGGCCATGCTGGAGCAGGTGCCAGCGCTGCCTCCCCCGTGCGCCCCGATCGCGCCATCGTGGGTGGTGGCTGGCCGTCACGGTGACCGCTGGATTCACGGACGCCGATTCGGTATGAAAACGCATGACGAATGCGCTTCAAGCGGACGGCGTTGGAGCCTTTTTGGTCGTCATCCTGATCGTCGCATTGTCCCTCCTTTGCTGGACGACAATTCGTTGGTCGCGCATCACCGCGCGCGAACCCTGCCCCGACTGTGGACGACCAAGCGGCACCAATGATTCTTGCCCAGAATGTGGGCTGGATTCACCCTGGTGAGACCGTGAACGAGCAGGGCCAAACGACCGCGCTTCAGCGTCCCGGCAAGAGCAGGGCACGTCGCGACGCGTCGGCGGTGAAGAGCGCCAGCCGCACATAGCGGGTCGTCAAACAGCGTGCGGATCGTGCCCGAGCGTCCCTAGTGATGCGTGGGCGCGGCGAAAGGCGGCGCTGAATCCTGTCGGTCGTCGTCGCACGCTCTGGGCGCATCACCCACATGCGCGCTGCCGCCCTCATCAAAAGGATGAGAGGCGCTCTGCCGACGATTTTTGCGTCTCCGCTAACCCGCCGCCGACATGTTGCGACGCCGGCCTCTGCCTCCAAAGGTGAACCAGCTTAAGGCGATGGAGACAGGATCCTGCCAGATCGAAAGGTGCAATTCTGCGTCGCGAGCCTGACATCGGCTCAGTCTATCCGATCTGGGTAGTCCCTATGCTCATCTGCTAACCATCCTGAGTAGCCGCGTCCCAGCCCATCCTCTGAGACAATCATAGATCTGAGTTGCTCTGTGCCCACGTTGCTCCGTTTATGCACGAGGATGTCGGCCCCAAGTCAGGTTCTGCATCGGATCGACCTGTTGCCTTTTGGTCGAGCGGCAGGCGCCGGCGAACACATGGCACGCGTGCGCTCGGCATCGTTCCGCTGCGGCCTGAGAACCGGTGGACGGCGCGTTCCCGCAGGCTCGCCGACGTCAGAAGAGCCTCGATCAAGAGGCCAAGGACGATGTCGCCGCGACGAACGCGCGTCGCAAGGCCGTGCCCGACGAATCGGTGACCGGTGCGGGCGAGAAGTCGATCCTCAAGGGCAAACCCGTCGCTCTGCTCGTATAGTCTGCGCTAAGCGGAGTGGTTCGGAACCGACCGCGTCCCAGGAAGGAGCGACCGTGGCCTTTGCGGGCCAATTCCTCGGGCCCGTCGGCCGCAGACTGGAGACCTTTATCGAGCTTCTGTGGAACGAACCGATGTCCCATCTTCGCCGCTGGCCAAGCTTCGAACCGTTGCGCCCGATCGCCGCAAACCCGAAGGCCTTCACTTTGGGTGCTCGCGACCTGGCGTCTGTCCTAGCAAGGATGGCAGGACGATGGGTCCGGATCCGCTCAAGCCCGTCGACGAGGCGAGGCGGCACGCGGCTATCTTGCGCCCGCCGCCCCTACCGACGCAGGATGCGCGAACGCGACGCGCGCCTATCCTTGTCCCTGCGGGTGCCCGACACGCCCGAGGGCATGGCCCCATCTGCCGCCAAATGTCAGCCCTTTGCGAACGCGCTGATCGTTCCCGTGCGACGCTTAGGCACGGCTGGCGCGGCTTCCGCTTTCTGGCCGAGGCCGATCGCAAGCGCGATCGCGCGCCGTTTCTGGCTATAGCCAGGGGCAGTCATCGGATAGTCATGAGGCAGATTGAAGGCTTGGCGGTAACTCACTGGCGTATGCCCGTTATTGCTCAAATGCCGGCGCAGCATCTGATAGGCTTTGCCGTCGATCATGCTGATGATGCGGTCCGGGTCCGCGAGCGACCTGCGAACGCTGACCGCGCCCGGTGACGCGCCAAGTCTCGCAGGTGCCTCAGGCGCCGTCCGCAGACCGGCCAGCGTGCGGTGAATCTCTCCGATCAGCGCCGGCACGTCGCCCGCTTGCATCGGATTATGAGCGACATAGGCCGCGACGATCACGCCTGTCAGTTCGAGAAGTGTCTCGAAGCTCCCTGTCTCATCCTGGCTCATAAGTTATTCCGCATGACAAATGTTAGGTGACTGTCTAGCGACGTCGCCAGCCCGCGCAAGGCTTACAGTGTGTTAATCGCCTCATGGCCGTTATTCGCTGTGAACACTGTCATATAAAGTCTCGCCGCGGCGGAGGAGTCCAAAAATTGCCAGAAAGCTTGGTTTTTTTTAAGTCTGTGACCGAGACCACCCAGTCTTGGATCCACAAGCCGCCGCGATTCGGTTGAGCCACACGCCACCATCCGTCTTCGCCGACACGCTACCCGACATGCCACGGACTGCCGCTCGGTCCGCCGGCAATCCGGATCCGAGGTCCGCGCTATCGGCCGCTCGCCTCTGATCACCGACCTTGGCGCTCCTGTTCAATGTTATGCGCCAAACAACACGTTCCGATCAGGCAACGCGAGCGCCCGCCCCCGTCGCGGCGACCGCAATGCGCGGTTCAGTCTGTGTCGTCCGACAGCGCGACGCGCGCTTGGGCATTTGGGATGAGCGGCGGACCGGCTCGTGCCTGTGTTCGGCCGCGCCTCGCGGATTGGGCTTGCTCACCGCCGTCATGAGCCTGGCGGAATGCCCCGCCGCCTCGGCGGCGACCCTTGGACGATTGTTCACGAGACTATGCTCACCGCGCTCAACGGGATGCGGACGCCGCCGAAATCGCGCGTGGTGGATCTGCAGATCTATCGACGGCATATGACGGGCAAATTGGTGACAATGCGACCCCTCAGGCCGCTTGGCAGCGCTCGCGCACCGGATCAGGTTCCTGCGCGGTGGGCGCATCGCAAACCGGAGGATCTGCTGATCGCGCGCCCGCTGCGGGCGCGCTCGTCTCCGGGCGGGCGCTGCGCTGGAAGACAAGGTCCAACGCCACTGCCCGCTGAAACTCTCGCAACCGCTCCATGCGCTGCTCGTCGGGCCGCGCTTTGAGCTTTTCAATGGCGATCTCGCGATCGATCCGCCTTCGCTGCACGATCACGAAGTTCTGTAAGGTACCGGGCATAAACACTACTCACACAGGCGGCCACCGACTCGCGCCTGACAGCAAAGCACACTGCTCTTCGAAGGGAAGTCCTTTTGCAGATCTGGGGCATATATGAGGGGAGCCGTGCTGTCCGCAGGCTGAAATCGATCGCACGTTAACGATTCCGTCGCCGCCCCATGCGCGGAGCATAAAGCATTTGCTCTGTCCTCCAGCGCATGAAGAAGCCTTCTCCCCAAACACGCTCCGCCCGCCGTCAACCCTGCGCGCGACCGGCCGGAGCGCTGAGGTGCCAGATGGCAGACCGCGGCAATCGCAGCCTTTCCGCACAAATGTTGATGATAGATCCCGCGTTAACCATCTTTTCTTTTGCCCCGCACGCGCAGGTCTGTTTACGCAGCGTTAGCTGACGCCCCAAAGGCGCGGCCGACGCTCCCAGCCTATCGTTGGGACCGTGTGATAACAGGGGTGATGAAGTGATGACGTCTCGTATCCAGGGTCTGGCGATCGCCGCGACCGCCGCTGCCATCGCCATCGCCGCCCCTGCTGCGGCAACATCCTTCGTTTTCAACACCACCGGCAACAACACGACCGTGTCGTCGAAAGTGTTCAGCTCGACCGTCGCGGGCACGACCCTCAACGTGCGCGTCAGCGCCTGGCAGGCGGTCGACAAGGCCGGCAATACCGACCTCGACGACATCCAGTCGGCGAGCCTCGGCCTGTGGGACGGCGGCCTCGGCGTGACGGGCTATCTTAATGGCAGCTCCGGCTCGAGCGAAAGCACAGCGGGCAACCACCATCAGATCGACAATATCGGCAATGTCGATTTCATCATGCTGCAGTTCGACAAGGCTGTGTCGCTGACGAGCATCTATCGCAACGTCTATGATCTTGAGGGCGTCAAAGGCGCCGACGACAGCGATGCCGCATATTGGGCGGATACGGGCAAGGCCATCGGGACCGACTGGACTGCGGTGTATCCGCTGTCCGGGCTGGACGTGTCCGAGAAGCTCTGGACAGAAATCGCCGGCAATTCGTCGGACGGCAGCGCTGTGCTGACCGGCACCGTGCCGACCGCATCGGTCTGGCTGGTGGGCGCAAGCTTCCTCGCGACGCGCAACGACGGCTTCAAGATTTCGTCGCTGACGGTCAGCTACACCCCGCCGGCAGTCCCCGAGACCGCGACGTGGGCGATGATGGTCATGGGCTTCGGTGCCGTCGGTGCCGGTCTGCGCCGTCGCCCGCGGGTGGCGGTCACTTTGGCCTGATCCCGCCGCAGAGGTACCGGCGCCGCCGATCCCCAATCAGCGGCATTGCTATGTCCGCAGGCTATCGCGGCGCCGTCGCGTCTCGTTCGACACCAATGAGGCTCTCCCCGCTGCAACGCGATGCCGGCCTTACGCTATCCATACCCCTCAGCGTCGAACCGCGGGAGCGCGTCGCGCCTGATCCCCCTTCGATGTCGCGCCGGCGCGTCCTCCGACGGGCACTGGGTCGGCGAGCAATCGAGGGCATGCCGCGAGCAAGCGGCGCATCGCCTCCTCGCCCAGCCGCCGATAGGACTCCCACTGCGCCTCGTCGAAAAACTGGTCGCCGGTGGGCTGCTGCGGAAAAGGCGGCATCGTCGCCGCATAGCCCGCCACATCGGCCGGCATGCCAGGCAGCAGACGCGGCTTGATCCACAGCAGATGAAGCACGTCGTCGCCGAGTGTCACGCGCAGCAATAAGATGAACGGCCGGCTCCGGGCGTCGATCATGCTGGCCCTCCAGTCGGGATCGGCGGCCGGATCGACGAAGACCGACGCATCGACCACGCCCAATATCGCCAGCTGATCGGCCAGCTCGACGCCTTCGAGAATCATGGTCTCGCCGCCGAGATCGATGCGCGTCTGTCGCACCAATGTCTGCAGATCTTCGAAGGCATAGTCCGGATCGGCGCCATTGTCCGACACGATGATGAACGGCACACGCCGGCGGATCAGCGGATAGGCGCCGCTATTCTCATAATGGCCGCCGTCGGTGAGATATTTGCGATCATAGCCGCGTGAATAACGGCAGGTCATCTCGTTCGCGAGATAAACGAACGTCGCGAAATTCTGCGCGACCCATCCTTTGAAGCCGAGCGTCTGCGGCACATCCTCGCACATGCGCGGCGCCCACCACCAGTAGCCGAGCCGCACATTGGCAAAGGTGAACGCCAAAGCGAAACCCAGGCTCGTCATCCGCCCCATTGCCGAAGAGGCCGCCGCGCCCGAAATCGCAATCCACTGGCCCAGGCTGACATTCTCCGCGTGGCTGCGGTCGGGATCGGGCGGATCGTTCGTCAGCCGGCGCCAGTCGGCGAGCTGTCGCCCGATCCGCACGCCGCCCGGCTCCAGGCTCATAATATCTCCCTTGCGATCCCGCGCGACGATCTGCGAGCGCAGATCCAGCGTCTCGTTGATCGTCACATTGATGATATGGATCGGCGCGGGCAGATCGAGTTCGCCGTAGACGCGCGGCTGGATATAGTCGCCGGCATGATTCTCGTTGACGGGCACGGGATCGCGCGTGCGCACATGCCCACCGCGCACCGGATGCTCATCCTCGCGCACATCGGGCAGGGCGAGCCGCTCGATGTTGCCGGCCCCCAGATAGGCGCGCGTCAGCCGCGCGCTGTAGAGCGTGTGCAGCGACGAAAGGTTGATGAACCCCTCGGCTTTGCCGGACACGATCGCCAGCAGCCACGCCAGCGCCAGAAGCACGATGAGACGGGGCCAATTCGCTTGGTCCGTCCAGATGGTGTCGCTCCACGCGGCGTGATGGACGAGCGCGGTCGCAGCCACTGCGAGCAGTCCGTACAGCACGAGGCCGAAGACGAGCGCGGTCGTCGTCGCGAAACGCTTGACCAAGCTTTTGATGGCGGATTTGCCCGTGCCACCGAACCAGTCGGGCAGCTTTTTGATGAGGAAAGCAAAGACGGGCAGCATCCCGGCGAGGAGCGTGCGGCTGACCCCGCCTTCCACCAGGCGGTTCAGCATGGCCGCGAGGCTGTCGATGAGCCCGGCGCCGACAATCAAACCGAGCAGCAGGTTCGCGCGCGCGAGCCGATTGGTGAGACGCGCGCGCAATTCGGCCGTCAGCATCGTCCCTTGCGTCTTGAGCTGGTCCGCATGGTAGCGATCGGTCGCCGCGCCAAGCGAAGCGGCGACGATGCCGAGCACCACCGCGCCTGTCAGAAACCGCCCGACATGCCGGGTGACCGCCTGGCCGAGTGGCTCGGCATACCACCATGCCACCCCGATCAGCGCCACCAGCAAGACCACGGCCGCCGCAGCGGTGGCCACCGCCACGCGCCCCAGCGTCTGGTTGAGATTGTGGTGCTGCTTGGCCGCGCTCGGCTCGTTGGCGGACATCGCCTGCGTGCCCCAATAGCCGATCACCAGCGCCACGATCTGCACGATGGGAATCAGCGCGAGCCCGAACAGCGGGCTCGCCGGAAGCGGCCCGACAGGACCGCCACGCACCCAGCCGAGCAAGCCGAGCAGACCCGCCTCCACCGCCACCGTCACCGTCGCGACCGCGGTGCACGCCAGCACGAACAGATAGACCATCGCCAGCCAGTTCCGCGCGAGATAGGCAATGGCGAAACTGAAGTCGGTCGGCCCGTTGGGCGCGAGATAGCGACTATGTTCGCGCAGCCACCACATGGGGTTGCGCACGGTGCGCGGCTTCCCCTGATTGTGCGCCTGGAACGACAATTCCTGCTGGTTGGGCGCGCTGGCGAGCGCCGCGCGGGCAAAGGCATATTGCTCGGCAATGGCCTCGATCACGGCATCGTCGGCCAGGACCGGCTGCGCCTTGATCCCTCGCCGGGAGGCGGGGACGAACAGGCTTCGTAGGAAAACGCCCGCATAGCCGCCGCCCGACACGGTCGACAGCACGTCAATCTTGGACAGCGCGTCGCGCGGCGATTGAGCGAGGCCCTGGATGAGGCCGAGGCAGAAGGTTGCGCTGCGAATGCCGCCGCCCGAAAAGGCAAGGCCAACGGGTGGCTGCGGGTCTGCCGCGTCGCTCCACGCGTCGTCACCGCCCCACCAGATGCGGACCCGGCGCCGTCGGTCGATGAGCGCCTTGACCGACTCCAGCGCGGTGGCAGGCACCGCAACCGTCTTCGCCCCCTCTTGCGGCATCATGCCCCCCTTGCTCGTCTAGGCCGAGGCGCTACGGCGGGCGCACACGGGCTGCTCCAAAATCAGGTCCGCCGCGCGCTCCGCCGCCATGTAGACGGCACTCACGATGAAATAGCCGGGGATGCGCGGGAAAATCGACGCATCGACGATCCGCAAGCGGTTGACGCCGTGCACGCGCAGCCGGCCGTCCAGCACGCCGCCATCGCTGAGCTTGCCAATTGGACAGCTACACGATGCGTGATGCCCCCAGGCATGATCGCGGACCCAGTCGTCCAGAGCTGGGCCGCGAATGTCCTCGCCCGGATCCAGCTCCCCCTCGATCAGGCCCTTGCGCTTGAGCGGCGCGGTCGCCTCGCGCACGAACGCCACGCCCTGCGCGACCGCTCTCAGATCGCGTCCCGCATGGTCCGATCCCTCCTCAAAATAGTGAAACTGGACGAGCGGCGGATCACGCGGATCGGCGGATCTCAGCCGCACCGTGCCCGCGCGATTGTCCGTTCGCGCTTTCAAGATCGCCCAGCTGATCACGTCCGGCCCGGTTGCCAGCGCCTTCGAATAGCCCGGAAAATAGCCTTTGAAATTGCCGAGAAGCGCGAAGATGAACAGGTCCGCTTCGTCGAGCGCCGGATCCGATTTTCGCTTGAAGGCGAGCGCGGCGCCGTTCGAAATATAAATGCCGGTGCGCTTTTGCGCCCACATCAGCCCAACCGGATCATCCGCCTCATAGCGAACCTGCTCAAGCGACTCCCATGTGTGCGCGAGCTTCGACTGGACGCAGACCTCATAGCGATCCTGCAAATTGGTGCCCACGCCCGGCAGGTCGACGCGTACGGTGATGCCGTGACGCTCGAGCTCGGCGCGTGGACCGATGCCGGAGAGCATGAGCAATTGCGGTGTATTGAAGGCGCCACCGGACAGAATGACCTCGCGGCGAGCGCGCAGCGTGCGCAGCGCCCCGTCCGCGACCGCCGGGTTTGGCGCCGCGCGATACAGGCGCCGTCCAGAGCGATATTCAACGCCGATCGCGCCGCCGTCGGCGTCAAACAGGACGCGCGTGACGAGCGCATTCAGCTCAACGCGCAGACGCTCCGGATAGCGCTTCGCGACCGACAGCACGCGCTCGCGTGCACCGGTACGGCGATGACCGTCGTTCGCGAGCGGCGCGTAGCACAGGCCTTCGGCCCCGTTGGTGCGCCGATCGTTCGGATCCAGCGCGCCTTGGAACAGCCGCTCGATCGACGCGCGCAAGCCTGTGATGCGCCGCGCGGCTGCGATCCCCGCGACCTCGAGCAGATGGCGCAGCTTCGTGTCCGCTAGTGCCTCGCGCGGCTTGCCAACTTCGATCGGCAGCCACCCTCGCCAGCCATGGCCGGTCGGCGTGATCCCGAGCCGCGCGAGCCAGCGCCACACCGGGCGGTGGCGGCATGCCTCCACGCGCTCTTGGTAGCGCGCCATTGACGCGCTGCCCCACCCCGGATCGCCCGAGAGATGGGCAATCAGATCCCAGTCGCACGCCTGTGCGGTCAGGAAAATCATCGCATTGTGCGCGGTGCATCCGCCCAGCGTACCTGCCCGTGGATAGAGCACGCCCTTGCCGGGCACCCGTTTGGGATCGCGCGCCGCTTGCGTCGCATCCGCGAAATGTTCGACGAACATGTTCCACGCCATCGCCGGATGTTCGGAGGCGAACGGATGGAAAGCGGGGATGTCATAGTCGCCCGGAAAGCGATCAATCCCGACTTCGCTCCGGGGATCGCCGCCCGCCTCGAGCAGGATGACGTGCATCCCCTCTTCGGCAAGCCGCGCCGCCAGCGTGCCACCGCCGGCGCCCGATCCGACGACGATATAATCGCAGTCGAAGCCGTCGCTCATTGCGCGTGCCCTGCGATCACAGCGTCGCCAAAAAGGCAATCAGCGCCTTCTTGTCGGCTTCGGCAAGCGGTGCTTCTTCACCCCAGGACCGCTCGTCTGCGGTTCGCCCCTGGTTGAACTGCGCGGTGCCGAAATAATGGCCGCGATTGACGACGAAATCGGGACATTTGCTGAGCTGCAGGAGCGGTGCGCGAAGCGACGCGAAGGCTTGGCGCAGCGCATGATCGTCAAGCGACTTGCCTTTCGTCATGATCAGCGCCTTCTTCAGCTCGGTCAGCGCCACCAGCACCTGATGATAATGGCCGGCAATAGCGCCTGCCTCCTTGCTCTCGGCCAGGGGTTGAAGGCTGGCGAGCAGATTGATCGGCACACCTTTCGGAATGGGCCCCAGCACCAAATCTCCGTCCTTGTTGACGAGCTGGCGCAGTAGCCCGCGGTCCGGATCGGCCAGCAGGTCCTGCAGTCCGAGCAAATAGGATTTGGGCACGAACAAATAGGTTCGGCGCGTCGTGCGATCGATCAGCCCGCCCGCGCGCGCGCCAAGTTCGCTGTCCATCGCGCGCCGCTCGGGCCACAGCATCTGTTCGATCGAGCTTTGAAACTCTCGATAACGAGTCGCCACCGAAGGATCAGGGCTGAACGGACCGACCGTGTTGTTCACCAAATAGGGCGCCGTCGACCACAGCGAGATCAGGCTCGGCACGCGCGTATAGCCGCGCCCGCCCCCCGGCATCTTGTAGGCCGCAGGCTGTCCCGTGAAGGGATTGATCACCGAGACCGTTCCTACTGCCGGCAACGTCTTGTAGGTTTGCGATGAGAAATTGTCCCAGATGTTGCCGGCGATCGCGTTGGTGGCGAGCGGACTGCACAAATTGGTACGCAGCAGGGTCACCGGGATGCGGCGGTCGGTGGACAGGTAATTGTCCGCGAGGAAATCCGGGCGATGCACGATCGCGCGCATCTGTGTCTGGTAGTCGCCGCTCTGCGTCCACCGCCACCAACGATGCGTGCCGTCCAGATAGTCGCCCGCGCTTGTCTTTACGTCGGACGGAACCCGGTCGGGCTGCTTGCTCGAATGGCAGCGCGCGCAGCTCTGCGCAAACACATCCGCGCCATGCGAGACCAAAGCCGCTTGCGGTGCGAGCAAAGCCCGCCCGCCCGGCGCGTCGGCCAGCCTGTCGGGCTGGGCCGCCTTGAGGAAGAACAAGGCGATCGCAGGCGTGCCCTTCTCGGTCGCGCGCCAATAGGCCGAATGCGCGCGCGCGTCCGCGATTCTGATCGGCGACGGCGGCTTGCCCCCGACCACGGGATTGAAGTGGCGCAGCCATTCCTCGCTGAACAGGCCGATATTTAGGAAGACGCGGTTGAGCGCTCCCAGCGCGCCGACCGAATCCGCACCGTCTTTCAGCACGTGCGGCGTCCAGACCGTGGCGGGCTTTTGGAAGAAGTCGGTCAGCCAGCCGGTCCTGACCACTTGGTTGAACTGCGCATTGTCGAGCCCGCCGCCGGCGAGCGTCTCGCGCGCGTGCGGCTTGGCCGCGCGCAGTCGCGCACCCAGCTCGTAAATCGCATTCTGTGTGCGAGGATTGTTGATATTGTCGGTCGAGACGAGCGACGTGTCCAATGCGCCGGGCCGATAAGTTCGGATCCACTGATAAACAAAATTGGCCTCGTTCGGCTTCCAGAAGAACAGCCGGTCCGACCAGAGATATTGCGCACCGACGGTGGAATTCAGTTCGGACCATTTCGGGTTGGCCGGGTCAGCCGGCGGGTGCATCGGGCTTGGCCCCACATGGCAGAAGGCGCACGCCATGCCGACGCGATAAGGACGGACGAGGTTGGGATCCTGATAATAAGCCGGATCATTATAATAGCGGACAGGATCCCATTTCTTTTCGGCCGCCGCGTCGAACGCAGGATTGGGAAAAAGGCGCAGGCCCACAATTCCGGTGGGCCAGCCATAATAAGAGCCAAGCGGCAGCGTCTTGCCATCGGCGAATGTCGTGCCCCGCGCACCAATCATTACGCCCGGATATTTGGTTTCATCGGCGAACGGGTCGGCGGGACAATCGGCTTGGCGCTGATCGAAATACAGGCCGAACCGAATCGGATCCGGCGTGTCGGCGACCTGGAAACAGGGCTCGTTGACCGCGCCCAGCCAGCGCCAGCGGGTTGGCCGCCGCAGCGGACTGCCCGGCGGCGGCGCGACGATCTTGAGCAGATCGAAGGTGCCGAGCGTCGGCTTGCCCATTCTGTCCCAGAACCGGTCGTTGCCGCCCGACCAAACGAGCCACATATTGCGGCCCTTCACCTCCTCCGGCGAGAGCGCGACGCCATTGTCCATGTCGCGGAAATAATCCTCGCCCGCATGGACGAAGTGATCGTCGGCGACACCGGCCTGCACTGCTTCGTCGATCACCGGATCGATCTTGCGATGGCAGGCCGTTGCCAGCAGCGCGAGACCCGACAAAGTCACGCAGCGCGATGCGGCGATTCGCTTGCCCACCATGGTCCTCCCCTCGCTTCTTCTTCGGCGGCTCGCGCCCCTGTCACAGCGTCTTCAGATATTCGACGAGCGCCCGCCGATCGGCTGGGCTCAGCATCGGCCCGATCGTGCCCGGGCGCGGATGGGCCGGGTCCACCGGCGTTTCGAACAGATGCCCGCCATTGCCATTGCCCCGGATCGGCGCGCCTGTCCGTGCGTCCGCGGCGACCATGCGAAAGCCGCCCGCAAGCGGGCCGGTGACATAGCCCACCTTCACTGGATCGAATTCACGATTGCCGAGCCAGAAGTCGCGCGGCCGCTCGGCATAAGGCGACAGCAGATCGTACAGCGTCGGCACCGAGCCGTTGTGCAGATAGGGCGCTGTGGCCCAGATGCCGTCGAGCGGCCGCGCCTTGTAGGCGGGCACCGTTCCGTTCGGGCTCGCAATGCCATCGCGAATCCCGTTCGGGCGATAACCGTTCATCCGATCCCGATCGGCAGCCGGCGTCGGCGGCGTCTGCGCGTCATACCAGCGGATGACGACCTTCTCGACGATCTGCCCCAGCGCCGGCCCGAAGGGATAGAGTCCGACCGCGCCGTCCTTGCCCACTGCGCCGCTGAAGCCGAATGATAAAGGCGCCCGCACGACCCGATTCTTCATGTCCACCGCCTGCGCGGGGTCCGTGCCGATCGCGGTGACGGGCACGACGGCGAGCCGCAGATACCGTTCGCCAGCGGCGTTGGCGGGCGACCATGCGGGCGAGGACCAGAAAGCCGGCGTCTGCACCGCCGGCAGATGGCAGCGGCTGCAATGTTGCTCATAGAGGCCCGCGCCCCGCGCCGCCAAAGTGCGATCAATGCGCGACAGCACGTCCTCCGGCCACGCGGGTGACCTGAGTCCGTTGAAACGCGCGTGCGCGGTCGGCGCCTGCTTGCCGGCAAGCATCGTCTCGATCTCGTGCAGCGTCTGCATCGAGATCGTCGACGTAAACCGCGGCAAGGCGACTCCGTCATAGTTGACGAGCGCGCGCACCCCCATCGCCTCGCCCGCATTCCGGACCATCGGCTGCTCGATCGAGCTATTATACTGGACCCAATCGAACCAGGGTGCGTCCCAAATATGGGGATAGGCAACGGGCGCGCTCAGCGCCACATGGTTGCGATTGTCGCCGAGCTGAGCGGCGAACACCTCATTGCCGATGCGGTTGAGCGCGTCGAGACGACCAAAGCCCTCTTCCACATCGCCCTTGGGATGCGGCCCGGCCAGCTGGAGCTTGAAGCCTTCCTTGACGGTCGCTGCGAGCGCCAGCTTGAGCTGCGCCAGCGCCGCTGCTGAATAGCCAGGTCCCAGCACACGCTGTGCAAAACGCAGGAAGCGCGGTGGCGAAACCAACGTCAGGCCCAGCGCGAAGCCCAGCGCCCCGCGGAACTTGCCAATGTCCGTCATCGCCGGACCACCATCAATATAGACGGCAGTGCCGCGATAATCGAAACGTCCGGTGTGACAGGCGGCGCAGGTGAAGCCGAGCTGATCGAACGGCTTACCGTTTGTGGGATCGACGGCGCGCGTCCGTGCGAAGCCGACAGACAGCGCCCCAGGATTGCTGGCCGTTGCCGGGCTGGGAATGAAGCCGAATCGATCGAGAAAAGCGGGATCGCTGAACAGTCCGGGCGAGCGCAGCGACACGTTCGGCCGCTCGAGCGCCAGAAACCAGGAATAGGGGATCGGCAAAGTGTCGGTCCCCTGCGAAACGTGATGGAACCAGTCCCGATCGCCTGACGACCATCCCTGATCGAGCCACAGCGTGCGCGTGGCGGCCGCATAAACGGGGATCTGCGGCGGCTTGGCGGCGATGGGACCGCCGAGCACGAGGCCGGCCGACACCAACGCAAACCCCGTTCGCTGGATGACGGCGCGAAGCCGAAGCAACCTGAATTGCAAGCGTCCCCTCCCTGCGAGGCCGTCTATTATGCGATGATCAATAGCATGACCGGTGCGAAGCGCAACAGACGCGGTCTTTGACACGACCTGTAGACCGACAGATGAGCAGTGCAGCCCGAGGAGTCCACAGAAATAGTGATGCTACGGTCAGGCACCGGCTGCACTTGGTGCGCGTATCAGCTGACATGTAATCGGGTGTTCCGAGCCTGAGATGACTCCGCGCCATGGTCGCTAGCAGACGAAGGTGTTAGCATCGAGACCGCCGTCCGATGGCATCGATACGGAATGGGGGCGAACAATGGCCATCACCGGTCACACACTCAAAGATTGCTGGGTTGGACAGCCGCCCACTTGGAGTGATGCTTTGACGGAGGGTCCCTTTAGAGTGACGCACTTCACGGCGCACGGTGGCGGCGATCTCGGCGGCGATGCCAACTGGTTCCGCAACAAGCAGGCTCAGGCGGCAGCGCATGTCTGGGTCGGGCGCGATAAGACGCCGAAGCAAGCGACGCCCTTTACCATGAGGACGTGGCACGCCGACGTCTCAAGCTGGGGCGGGCGGCGTAACGGCACCGAGCATTCGATCGGAATCGAGGTCGATACCTGGCAGCGGCTTGCGACGGCCGCGGACACGCGCACGCGCTCTTTCACCGGTGCTCTGGTCGGGCCCGCGCGCGCCGCCTTTCTTCAGTTCAAACAGGAGCAGGCGCCGCGCTACGGGGACATCTATGCCGAAGCCCAGCTCGACCTGCTGGCCGACGGGAGCCGCATGGGCCTGCTCGCTTATCCCTCGACCACGCAGAGTGTCGGCCAAAGCGTTATCGCGCCGCCGCGAAAGGTCGATCCAGGCCCCGCTTTTCCTGATGAGCCGCTTCGTCAGCCGGGTCCGCGGGCGTGGCAATGCGCCGGAGGTGGAGCGCGCCGTTATCGACGCGAAGCCGAACGCGTGCGGCGGTGCGGGCCCGCCCATCGAGATGCTCGGCCAATTCACCGGGGGCGAGCGGGTCACGGTCTTATAGGGTTCACCAAGGAACCTGGGGGCAAGCCAAAGGCGCGCTCAGCATGGGCGCCGTCGTCACAGCCCGAGTCGCAAACGCGTCTCGGTGGTGAAGGCCTTGGCGCGCCATCGGATCGCCGCCTGATCCGGGAACGATAGTCATGGCCATATCCGCTGACGGTCCCGCCACTGCCCTTACGCCCACTGCCGCACCATCGCGCGTCGCCGGATGGCTGCGCATGGTGAGCCTTTTCATCATGGTGATCCTAGTGATCACGGCTTTGTGGGTGTTCCGCGCCGGCCAATTGTTTCTGGGCGACGCGCACCGGCGCAACATGCACGCTTTGTCCGTGGCCGCGAATGGGCTGCAATATTGGCCAGACTCGATGCGGGGTCTTGCAGTCTCGCAGCTGATCAACGCGAACGTTCAACCCGCCTCGCCGCGCCAGGAGCTCGAAGGCTGGCGGCTCACCACCACGATGCGCAATCCGGATCTCGGCACCTTCACGATCGTCTACGCCTTTGCCGGCAGCCCGCTGCGCGAGCAAGGCTCAGGCCAGCACGCGCGCGATTGCGCGACGCTGCAACAACGGATCGAGGGCAAGGAGGGAACAAGGCTCCCCTTCATCGACGGCTATGCCGCGGGCGAGGGCGCGGTGGTGAAGGTCTTAGGCTCAATCTCGCTGGCACAAGCGCGTCTGCTCGATTTCACGCGGCTGCACCCGACGATCGCGCCGACCGAGGACATAGCCGCCGTCCTGCAGAAAGCGGGCTTTAAAAAGCCGCCATCTTCCGCCGGCGTAGAGCTGTGCTTCGGTGCGTCGGTTGCGACGCGCAACCTGCTTTCGTTTGGCGAAACCCGCTCTTATTTTTCGAACTTCCTGATCGTCGACGGCGACAAACGTGTCGTGCAGCAGGTCGGCGAAGAGTCGCTGCCGGTCGAGGGACTCGAGCAGCTCCGTCGCAAGAGGGATGCCATCAGCCCGAAGCTCATGGCGGCGGCCCTCAGCGGACGGGTCGTGCCCGACACCCCAAGCGACGATCCTGAGCTTTCCCAGGCGTTGGCGCCCACGACGCTCGAAATCGCCGGACGTACTTATATCGCTTATGTCCGCCCCTTCCACCTACCCGGCGGCCTGCACGGCTGCGACAGCGCCAATGGAGCGAGCACGGCCGCCCAAGCAGGGCCGAAGCCCCGATCGACCTGCTATCTGGTCGGCCTGGTGCCCCGCGCGAAGCTTTGGAGCGACGCCGTGCGCGCGACGCCCATCGTCGTCATCAGCTTCTCGCTCCTCGTCGGGCTAATCGCCAGCCTCTTCCCCATCGCGCGATTGCTGCTGATCGGCCCCAATGAGTCGCTGGCCCGTTACAATCTCCCGTTGATCGTCGGGGGTGCCATCATCGGCATGAGTCTCGTCACGCTGGCCCTGCTCACTTGGGCGGATATCGCCTTCGAGCGCAATCGCATGCTGGCTGAGGCCGAGGCGACCGCAGGAATGATCGCCGAAGGCGCAGCCGCCGACCTGGCAGCGCTCATGAGCGCCGCCATCGCCCACCGCGAGCCCACAGTCCCTGAACCAACCGGCGGGGCCGATGTCGCGGCGCGCGCGGACACGGTGCTAATCGCACCGCAAAATCTCGGTTCGGCCGTCGCCGGTCCAGCGAGCTTTATGGCGGTTGAAGGGCTGGAAAGCGTCACGCACATTGCGGCCAACGGACGGCCCGTCGCATGCGGCGTACCGTCTATCTACACGCACGATTTCGGCACAAGTCGGTTCGAAGTGCCGGGGCGCGCCTATTTCCAGAAGTTCAGTGCGAATGCCTTTACCGGCTATTACCCCTGGGCGCAGACGCGCGGCGCTGCACCTCGCCTGCCCGCCGGGAAGGCCGTGCCCCCACTCGGCTATGTCGTGGACCAGGTCCGCGACCAAACGGACGGTGTGAATAAGGCGATCATCTTGTTCGAGGCGCCCGATCCCGCGCACGCAATACCCGGACGCCTTCCCCGCACGTCCAGCTCGCCTTGCTGGACCGCCGGCTACTTGGTGACCGGGGTGATCGGCTCGCTGCTGTCGCCGGCTCTGCCCCGCGGTCTGGAAATGGCGGTCGTCGATGCCACGGATCCGACGCTGCCCGTCAAATTCCATTCTCATTCCGAGCGGATCGGCGTCGAACAACTGGCCTATTCGATAAACGCGCGCGCGCTGCGCCAGCTTCGCCAATGGCTTGGCTACTCGCTCACCAGCGAAAAGGCCGCCGCCGAAAACTTGCCCTTCACCGCCACGAGCGACGGGGCGAGCCGGCAGTTCGTCGCGCAGCGCATTCCCCACACGCCCTGGGTTGTACTGGTGAGCTACGCTTATGCCGATGTCGACAAGCTGCCCGTAAAACGCACGGCGCGCGCGGTCATAAGCGGGCTCACATTAGGCCTTGTCCTGCTTCTCATCTGGTGGCTGTCGGCGCTGATCTATCCCCAGGTCGCGCGCAATCTGTGGCCGCACGAGAAATTGGCACCCGGCATCACCGGCATTATCCCGTCGCTCAGCTACGCCACCGTCACATTCGTGATGGTCGGGCTGATCGGGGTGGAGATCCTGACTCTGCTGATGGCCGGGCTTTACCCGATCGCCGCCATCGCGCTGCTCACCACATTGGCCGTCGCGCTGCTCTATTTCCAGTCACACGGCATCCCCCAGCTCACGGGAACGCTGTCTCCTGCCAGCGAGCGCGCGTTCACCCGCTTGTCCTTGGTCTTCCTCTGCTGCGTCTCCGTGCTCCCGACAATCGCGGTCTGGCGCGACGCGAGCATCTATACAGATAGCGAGGAACGGCTCGCGCGTGCGATCGCCTTCGCCGGACCGGACGGAACGGTTGCCAAGCATCGCCAGGCGCTCGCCGACATCGCCTCAAGCTGGTTCCCAAGCGATGCGGCGACTCGTGTCGCCGCGAGCGGCTTCTTGTGCGACCGACACATCTTCGTGGGCGGCGGACCGGCGCGCTGCGCCGAGCCGTCCGGCCTCGCGACTGTCGCTCGCCCCGACAGTTTCTATCAAACATGGTTTTCGCCGAGCATCGAATCGACCACGCCCGCCGACCTGACCGATGCCTTCCCAGGATGTGCCCCCGTTCGAGGCGGAGCGCCCCTCTCGCGCGACGATTTCTGCACATCTGCCAAGGACGGCGTCCGCGCCTTTGGCTATATGTCCGATCATCGATGGACCACGCCGGCGCTACACGGACGCTATGCGACATCGCTGCTACTGCTGCCGCCGGTGATGTTACTCCTTGGCTTCGCACTTTGGCGCCTGCTACGCGGCTCGCTCCGCGCGCTTTTTGGCTTTGGCGCTTCGCTCGGCATCGACGGGCGCACTCCGTCGGCGTTCGATTCCCGCTTCCCTCTGCGCCAGGCGCTTCCGGCCATGGCGGAGCGGCTCGACGCGCTGGGTATGGATCGCTCCGATGACGCACGCCGCGCTTTTCGCACCCTCATATTCGAGACGCAGCTGTTGCCGGCGCATGTGATTTCCGGGACCCTCGCGGCAGACAAAGGCGGCAGTCCTGCGATGACGGACCATCTCGACGAAGCGGCTGCGCTTGCCATCGCATTCGACTGGGCGACTCGCGTAGATGCGCCTTCGCGCGGCGAAGCGCTCGAGCATCTCCGGCGACTGCTTGCGCCTTACTACCAGGCCCGATGGGACGAGCTGACCACCACCGAGCGCATCGGCCTGCATCATCTGGCCAACCTGCGCGTCATGAATGTCGGGCGCGCGGCGCTCGTCGTCGGCGCGCTGCTTCGGCGCGGACTGATCGTCCTCGATCCTTCCCCGCGGTTGATGAACAGTAGTTTTGCCAATTTCGTGCGCCAGGTCGAACAGGTGTCCACCATTCATGGCTGGGCCAAGGAAGAGGGGCTGAGCGCGTGGAGCAGCAGCCGGTTGCCACTGCTGATTGGCGTCCCCGCGCTGCTGGTCTCGGTGACGCTGATTTTCTTCTGGGCAGATATGGACGCATCCACCGTCCTCCCGCTCTTCGCAACGGGCATTCCCGCGTTGTTCGCTATCTTCCAGAAGCTGAAGCCGGCCAAAGCGCTTCTCTGAAGGGCGGCTTCCTTCCGGTGGACATTGCGGTGAAGAGCGCGGCGCATCCGGGCAGCGACAGCGTGCGGCACAGCCGGCCCGATGCGCTGGAGTGCGGCGGTGCGCGGCGTGGCGCTCTCTTTGGGCGGCGGATCATTGGCCCACAGCGCTCGACCACGCAAAGCGTGAGCCTCACTCGTTCCGGCAGCCAGGCAACATTTGAGCCGGCTCGGACGCCACGCAAATGGTGTCCGGGCCGGCCCGTATCAGGCGAGCTAAGTTGAGCTTCGCCTAGGTGGAGCATGCGCAACCGTAGAGCCGTATTGCATCCACGCGGACGAGCGCGTTCGATACCGGCTATAAAGGCCGGCTCAGGCGAACCTGACCGTCCGGCTACGCGAGCGCATTGCGCCGCCGATCAGGCCAAAGCCGACGATCGTCATCATCCAGGTCGCAGGCTCGGGAACGTCGGCCGCCGCTGGGATGAAGGTGGCATTGCCCCCATAGGAACCGTTGCCACGCGACTGTCCTGCGACCGTGATTGTGTTGAGTTGCCCGAATATGATCGGAACAGACGAGATCGAGAAGAATTCGGACAGGTTGTCCGGCGTCATCATCTTCGTCGCTAACAGCCCATTGATGATGACCGACGTGATATCAAGGTCAGTAGGGCTTTGAAAAATCGACGTGCTGGTTGACAAGGACCCACTTCCAGTACCCGTCTGATCAATCGTGAAGCTGAATGTATCGGAAAAAGCGCCGAGCGCGATACCAGCATTTCCGATTGTAGCCGATACTGTACCATTGGTTATGTCACCGACGACCTGAAATTGCGGGTCGCCAGGAAAGAAATTGGTCGCACCTGCCGATGGTGCCAGCATCAGCGACGCACACAGTGCGACGCCGCTCAAGGCAAGCTTTCTCATGGCCCTTTACTCCCCAAACCTGACGATCACGCCACAACCGAGTATCGGAACAGCGACTCGCCCGATATCGACAGATTACTGAGAGGTTAACTCACCTGTCAATCTGGTGTAGTGCGCCGTAACGATCAGAGACTGTCGGTAACGGTACAGTTGGGAGCGAGCGCGACTCTGCGCTGACCGCTCTGATCTGACATGGTCAAATGTTCTGACCTTCTTTCTCGCCAATAATAGCCCATTATCCCCAATGATGGCCCATTTGCTTCACAGATGACCCTTTTTAGTCATGGACGGGTCGCGCAAAAGTCCGGCGCGCGCGGTGTCGCGAGTCGGACTGCGCCATTCGATGCCTTGCGCGGTCCACGCCAAACGCCGGCGCTACGACGCGCCCACCCGACTTTGCGCCAAGGATCACCGACGCAGCGCTCGGGAAACGTTTCGACGCCGGAAGCAAGGTCCGCGCCGCGGCGCCATCGTCGGACGCATCTATTGCGCGCACAGCCTCCATCGTCGCCCGCGCATTGCGCAGTCCCGCTTATGGTGGAAAGGGCACAGGCATAGCGAGTCGCCCGTGCCACGCTTATCCCTTTCGCGCTGTTAAACCTGATTGCTCAGCTGTTTTTAGCCGAATCGGGAGCATGACTGCGCGAATGCACCATCTCAGCCTCGCCGTAATTGGGCCCTGCCATTCCCACCGGAACGCGCCAAAGCGTGTTAGCGCCGCAGTACGATGCAGGCCGGGCGAACCCGTGATGCTTGTCTCGCAACCACAGGCCGATGACGACCGGCTCGTCGTTCAGATTATCACTCAGCAGGGTCAGCCAATCGGTCGCCTGACACCAGAACGCTCCGCCTGGTTGGTACGTCTCATGTCGGGGCGCGAAGTACGCGCGGTTTATCAAGAAATGGCAGAATATGGCGCCGTCATCCGCGTCGCATTTGACGGAGAGCAGCCTGCGGTGCCCGCCCCCCAACAGACTATATCCGGCGACCTTCATTCACCGGTCGGCGCAGCGCGCGTCCGGTCTGGTCAACCACGCGGCTCAAGCGGCGCGCTGACCGAACCCGTCAGCGTGCCCGGGCGATCGCCATCCAGCCTGAACGACACAGCAGCAAGCGATGCCATGTCGACGCACTTTGAAGGAATGCGCGACCGGTGGAGGACGCATCGCCGAGCGCGACACCGGCAATCGCCCGCATCGGCCCGGCTTGCCGGGTCCGTGTCTGGCGCGAGTGCCTAAAGTCGCCGCGATTAAAGGGCGGTCAGCGCATCATTTCGGCGACTTTCGTGGCGAACGCCGCGACCGTGAAGGGCTTCCTGAGAACGTCCATACCCGTCTCAAGGCTCAGGTCGCTGGTCGCGTCGCTGTCAGCAAACCCTGTAATGAAGAGAATTTTGAGCCCCGGCCGACGGGCTCTCGCTTTATCAGCGAACTGACGCCCATCCAGCCCATTGGGAAGTCCAACGTCGGTGATGAGAAGGTCTATCGACGCACCATTTTCGACGGCGGCGAGACCAGCAATTCCGTCGTCTGCGGCCGCCACCCTATAGCCTAAATCGGCAAGCTTTTCAGTAATCAAACCCCTGATGATAGGCTCGTCCTCCACCACCAAGACGGCCTTACCGGATTGATGAACCTGCGGTGTGGCTACAGCGCGCTTATCGACCTCGTCGAGGGAACCGCTGTGCCGGGGCAGATAGATGCAGATCGTCGTGCCGCGCGCAATTTGAGAGCGGATTTCAACATGTCCGCCGGACTGTCGCGCGAATCCGAAGACCATTGAAAGCCCGAGCCCGGTTCCCGCGCCGAGCGGTTTCGTCGTGAAGAATGGCTCGAATGCGCGTTTGATCGTCTGCTCGTCCATCCCGAGCCCGGTATCCGACACGCATATCGAGACATATGCACCCGGTGGGACATCCCGCTCGCGCGCGGTGCGATCATCGACGATCCTATTGGCGGTTCGGATATGCAGCTCACCGCCATTGGGCATCGCGTCTCGCCCATTGATACTCAGGTTCAGCATCGCATTTTCCAGCTGACCGCGATCGGTGTTGACCGACCACAAGGCTACCTCGCTCGTGACAGCAAGTTTGATGCTTGTTCCGAGCGTTATCCGCAAAATCTCGCGCAGATCTTCGATTAGCCAGTTCACATCAATGGGTCGCCGCTCTGGTTGCTGGCCTCGGGAAAATGCCAGCAGGCGCTGGGTCAGCGATCCGGCGCGGCGCCCCGCCCCTTCTGCTGCGAGCAGGTACCGGTTGAGGTCCTCCAGCTCCCCCCTCGCGAGGCGCGCCCGCAATATCTCCAGATTGCCCAGCAGGCCGGTCAGCAGATTGTTAAAATCATGCGCTAAGCCCCCGGTGAGCTGCCCGACCGCTTCCATTCGCTGAGCCTGACGCAAGGACTGTTCGGCAAGGCGCAATGCTTCGGCTTGCTCCTTTTCGGCCGTGATATCGCGGCCGCTCCCATAAGTGACGCCTTGCCCCGCGGCGTTCAGCCAGGAGATCCAGCGCGGGGAGCCGTCTTTGTGGAGGCACATTGCTTCGTGGGGTCGGCCGCAGACCAACCTGCTCGCAATTTCGGACGGATGATCGGGATGGACAAAGCTGCGGTGGCTTCGGCCGACGACTTCGCCCACGGGCCAGCCCAGAATGCTAGTCCAGGCGTCGTTCGCGGCGACGATAATGCCATCGTCATTGACCACCGACTGAAGATCGCGAGAATGCTTCCAAGCCAGCTCCCATTCTCGGGTGAGATGCTCCACCTCATTCTCAAGACGCCCGGCGAAGCTGCGAAGCTCTTCTTCGGCCTGCTTGATCGCTGTGACATCGCGCGCGACCGACAGAATTTTGTCAGGCTCGTGATCGGCGCCCACGATAAGAGAGAGCTGAACGTCCCACCACCGTTGGCTGCCGCCTATCACCGATACAGCTTGAAAGCGGGCGGTTTGTCCCGCCCGCGCCGCAGCGAGCGCCGTCGCTGCCGCCCCGCTGCCGCCCCACATATTCGCCCACGGGGCCTCGGTTAGGATAGGGGAGTCGTGCTCCTCAACAACGCGCCGACAAACGTCATTCCTGTAGATGATCCGCCCCTCCAGGTCGAGCACCATAGTACAGTCATTGCAGCTCTCTATAATACTTCTATTAAACGCTATGCTCCTCCGAAGTGAGGCGATAGCCGTTTCGCGCTCCGTGACGTCATATCCTTCGACGAAAATCCCGCTGATCTGCCCATTCTCGTCGAAGATTGGCTGATTGACGAAATCTAATAGCCTCTTCTCGCATCCTTCGTCGCCTGCGTGCGCAAATTCGGCAGCAACTGCGCGGCCGACAACGGGCGTGCCGGAGCGATACGCTTCGTCAAGCCGCTCGTAAAATCCTTGTCCGTCAATATCCGGCAACGCCTCGCGGACAGGTAAACCGATAATGTTCCGCTGCCCGACGATGCGGCGGTAAGCGGCGTTCGCCATTACGAAAACGTGGGCGGGACCCGCCAGCATGCAAATGAAGCCCGGCGCCTGCTCAAATGTGCGCACCAGATACGACAGGCAGTCGTTTGCACTATTGGCCGACGAGGCCCGAGCAATAGCTCTCTCCAGCTCGCCGACGCGCAGCGTCAGCCTCGACGAATCCGGACTTGCATCTTTCGTCTTTTCAAGCATCTCGTTGAGCTGCCTTTGCGACATTTCGCATGGCAAAGAGGACCGCGGATTACCGTGGCTCTGTCATCGAAACAGGCGCATTCTCGCCAAATTATCTCACTCCAATCAGGATAAGCTCGAATCAAACGCAAGTTTACTCGAGATCATTACCAAATCGATCGGCCCACGTTCAACCCGCTCGTCAAGGTTATATGCGCAACGACTCTATTTTTGCGTCAGAGACGCATCCAGGGATACTGCCGGCGATTGGAAAATAGCTGTTTTTTGTGAAAAACGTTAAATATGCATCGACGATGCTCGGCACTGCTGGCTATATTGCCGGCAAGCCCCTCACGCGCACGATCGATAGCGGGGCTGTCGTCGCCGATCGTGAGCGACGTGTTCGCTGGCTTGGGGAGGCGAATCATGGACGGGCCTAAGCATTATCATCACAGTCGACCGGCAAAGTCCGTCAGCTCAAGATCAGCCGGCGGATCCGCAGATTGACCACGTCTCCGACCGTCTTGAGCGAAACGGTCGGCCGCCGAGCTGGCGGCTTGATAGGGTAGAGTGGCTGCCGATCAGGGCTGCGGCGAGTCCGAGGCCCGCAAAGGCGAGTGCGGCACCCCCGGCGCAAGCATGAGCGGCCTGCCCTCTCCTCCGAAAATCCGCTGTCCGGTCCGCGCCCGCGAGGCGTAATACCGCCGCGGTGATGCCGACGCCGAGCCCGATACCGACCGATGCGCCGATCAATCTCAGACGACGCCTCCGCGAGCAGTGTGGCGCGTATCAGACGGCGTGAGGCACCGAGCATGCGAGCAGCGCGAAGTTGGGGCGTCGCCGCGCGACGGCAAGCGATTGCGCGGAAGAGACGAAAAAGGCGCCGGTCAGGAGTGCAACCAGCGCCAGCATGTCGATGTTGACGCGATAGGCACGCGGCCGCGCGTCGGCGCGGCTGCTATCACTCTCGACACCTCCGAACACTGCCTCGCGGTTGTTTACATTTTCAAAACCGCGCAGCAAATTTACCCCAAAGAATGGGGGAATTGTGATGCAGCAACCGATTCGCGACCGCAGGCCGATGAGCGCCGAGGAAATGACGCGTATCGCAATGTGTCGGCTTGCCGCCGCCGCCGCGATATGGGTCGGTGTGGCCATCCTGATCGCCGTGACTTTACGCTAGCACACGGGCTTCACTGCCTTGGACGACTCCGGCTTATGGCATGGCGCGAACGTCGTGGTCGGTGATTAGACACGGTACCATGAATCCAGCCTGGGTGTCCGAGGAACATGAAGCAGATTGACCGCGCAAGAGCCAAGCTAAGAGTCCATAATATCATGGCTTTGCGTACTCTCTCGATCGTGCTCGCTGGCGCGCTGTTGGCGAACTGCGCCACAGGCGATTCGGCTGCAAAGTCCATGCCGCCATGGACGAAGCCGCTTGGCTGTACGCGGGTTGAGCATCGCATGAACTGCTGAGCAGGCCGGCATTTCAGTGATGGGACCAAGCTAAGCCGGTCAGTCGGATCGGCAGCTCGAAGATCGATAGCCGTTCCGACTTGGGCTTGCCAGGACCTGCGGTCGCCAAAGCTTGTCATAGAGAGAATTTTGAGCGCGCTCCCCGGTGGCCGAAATGTTCGCAAAATAATTGGGCCATGAGTGGAAACGTTCTTGTGCTATGCCCTGTCATGCATGGCAACGCTTCGGCGGGAAACGGCTTTGCTTGCTTCCCGAACTATGGGTATCAGCGCTTTGGCTCTCGGGCCCGCTCGCCGGTCATGGCGTCAACAACCTGACCGGCGCGCGTAGCCTGGTTACCCCTTCACTTGCTAACCGCATAGTGGCCAACGCCACCATGGTTCTCTCGCCGCTTAAGGCAGGCTCTGATAGGCGAGCTACTTGTCCCGTCAAAGCGCTGTCGCGAAAGTCTGGAGCCGCTGATCGAGGCAGAGCACCAGGTCGCCCGCAAGGCCGCTTTCAAAGTGCAGCTCGCCTGGGATGAGACGCGCTTCGACGCAGGCGGGCGGGGCGGCAAACGCAGCATCGCGTGCGGAGGGTGTACGGACAATTGTGGGAAAAATGCGCGCGTCAGGCAAAGATCCTTGGGGAAATTGGTGCTCTCGGAATCGTGAAGATGCTCGCTAGCATCACTCAGATCAAGCGAGCCATCGGTCGGCAGGCCGTGCCTGATCCATCACGCTGAACGCGGCAAACGCGCGACTAACAATAGAAGTTGTTACGATAGGCAGTGAGTCAGCTGCGAATATTTGCCGCGATACATGCTTCCGTTGAAAAAGCGTAATGCCCGATTGTGACGATAGGTTTTTGCGCAGCCATCATATGACGAGCGGCCTCTTCAATTCTGCCCGATATTGCGCCTGGGTCATCGCCTCAGCGTCTCAATTTGGAACAGCGCATCGCGGCGTGATCTTCTCCCTGCGCGCCCGCTTCGACGACGCGCGGGCCGCATGGTGTGGGATCCGTAATAGCTGCGGAGCTCATCCCTTGTAGATCTTGCTGCACCGCTGCTAACGTCCAAATCTGCATGGCTTCTTAGCAGAAGGTCATGCGGTATGGATGCTGCGTCGGGATCGGGCCACGGCGAAAGACACAATAACGCATTTGGGCTGGCGCGGCTGCTATTGGCAATTGCGGTGGTCTTTTCTCACACGCCGGAGATCATAGATGGCGATCGCCATCGCGAGCCGCTGGTATACCTGTTCGGCACTATTTCGCTGGGCGATCTGGCTGTGGACGGCTTCTTCCTCGTCAGTGGCTATCTCATCACCAGAAGCTTCCTCGATCATCCGAAGCTTGGCGCGTTCCTTCTCAAACGGGCTGCGCGGATCTACCCAGCTTTCACCATCGCCACCCTCATCTCGCTTGCAGCAGGCGCGCCTCTCGCCGGAGCGCGTTTCTTCGATATCACGTCCTCCGCTGGTCGCTTGATCGCAAGATCAGTCGCACTGCAGCGACCGGAGTTACCAGGCGTCTTCGCTGGTACGCTCCATCCCTCGCTTAACAACCCGATGTGGACCATCGCCTACGAATTTCGATGCTACCTTCTCATCCCCGTACTCGGCGCGGCAGGTGTTCTGCAGCGTCCCCGAGCAATCTTTGCCTTAGCAATGATCTTGCTGGCCGCCTTCGAACTCGGCGATGCCGCATACTGGCGCCAGGTCAACGCCGTGCTGCCGAGCTCGTTGATATGGCTCGGCTTCTTCGATCAGACACTCAGGTTCACGGGGTTGTTCCTGTTCGGCGCGTTGTTCTTCCTATGGAGAGACGCAATTCCGTTCAACTGCATAGGCTTCGCTCTGAGCGCGTGCGGTCTGACATTGTGCCTCTTCGTACCCGCTCTCGCGGAGCCAGGCGCGGCAACCTTCGGCGGCTATCTGCTGATCGGTGCGGCTGTGTCATGCAGAGGTCAGCTATTCAGCCGCATCAACAACCGTACCGACATCTCCTATGGCCTGTACCTCTACGCGTGGCCCATTTCAAAGCTTCTTCTGTGGTCCTCGCCCGCCATGTCGATCGCGGTGGTCAATGGCGTGACGGTGCTTGGTGCAGCATTGTGCGGACTGCTCAGCTGGCACCTTGTCGAGAAGCCGATCCTCAGCCGATGGCGCCGCGCGGGGGCCTCCAGCTCCCCGCGAGCAGCGCAACCAGCGCTCGTTTGATCGGTGGCGATACATCGCCCCCCGTCTATCTCATTGCTCAGATCGCGGTGTCCGACACGCGCTTCGGACTCGAAGTCACGGCCCGGCACGCTGGTCCGGCGCATCTCGGTCGGAGCGGTAACGCGTAATGAGGCGGGCGCTCCGTGGCGTTTGGCGGCCTAAACATGTCGGCTCTTGCGCGATCGTCGGCGACCAACGCCTCCACGGTATGGTCAATGTCGAACGGTCGCCAGTCGCCCTGCCTTCACCGACGAAGCAGCGATCACTTTTGACCATCTCATCTTACGCAACGGCACGGCCACGCTCATCAGCAGTCGGCGCACGCCTGCAAAAGTCCCGGACTTGCCATACCGCGGACAAGCAGGTCATTTGCCGGACATCTTCGCCGCTTTGACCGACGCACGGACAGGGCAGGCGCCTTTCTTTAAGGACGGGGTCGACGGTCGCACCGCTAGCCGCTGACCTTCAGGGCGCACGGCCATGGTCGCCTTGCAAGCGACCCACTTCCCGGTGCGCCTTGCGCACGACCCGCTCCGTCACGTGGGCGGCTTTTTCGACCGTCCAGATGATCTTCGTGTGTCCTGTGAAGATGAGCGAGAGCAGGACCGCCCACATGAGCAATGAGACGAACGACGCCCATACCAAGGTGCGTCGTATCACATAGTGCCAGGCCGGTCGGCTCGGCGGCGTTTGATCTTCACGGTGTTGCATCGTCGGCATCGATACACCGTTGTGCCGGGCCGCGCAGTCGCCTTTGCGCGCCATCGATGCAGACCCATCCAGCATAGAAATCGCATATTTGCCCACCCCCCATGGGCAACGGCTGTGTGATCGCCGGCTAACGAATCGTCAATATGTACAATTTGAGCCGATATTCTTGTCGGACCCGGTTTGTTGCGCGAGCATCACCGCGCGGCCGTCAAGACAATGTCCTCGGCGCGGCAACCTAGTCCAAGATCAGGCTCAATATCGCACCGATCCCGGCCCAGGCAATGCTGCAATAAACAGCAGCACCGACAAGACCGACCATGGTGCGGCGTGACGGGGGCCTGATCCTTTGCAGATTCGCCCGCTCTATAGACGCTCGGCTCACCGCTGCCTCCTCATGACTTGCCCGGCGCGCACGGGGAGCAGACGGCCGGCCACAAGCGCTGGACGCTTTGCTACGACCATGCGTGGCGGCGCGATTCGATCATGCTGGGCGGGCGAAGTCAAACATCAGGACAAGTGCCCGTCCACAGCACAACTGTCTGTTGGAGCGGCAAGCTCTGGCCAGGGAGGATCGACACGTGCGCGAGACATCGCTGTGGCGATCTGCGGTTCCGCAAAGGGCGATGGGGTTGGCGTCGCTGCGGCACCGCGACCGGTTTGCGATCCGATCATCCGTCTCGCACGAGCAGCATTGTCCGGTCGGGCTCCCGCTCAGGATCCTCAGAATATAGCCGCCGCTCCTCCGCCTCGCCCGCGTTGCGGACGAGCGTCTTGTGTCGTGCGGGGGGGCATGCAGATTTTTGACACCGATCCCGACGAATCGTTTTTGCCTGGGGATATGCAGTGCTGGCGCGAACCGACTTGCGTACCGGCTGCGTACGCGCACCGGAGCGCGAACCGAAATCGGCCTAAGTCATTGAAATTATGGTGCACCCGACACGATTCGAACGTGTGACCCCTGCCTTCGGAGGGCAGTGCTCTATCCAGCTGAGCTACGGGTGCCTGGGCGCGCCGATAGCAGGGGATGGTCGCGCTCGCCACCCCCAGCGGCGACGGGCGCGACGTCTTTCGGCGCGGGCGTCTTCGGGCGGAACGCGCACAGATCGATCTCGATGCAGCGCCAGCATTCGGGCCGCCGCGCCTTGCACGTATAGCGGCCATGGAGGATCAGCCAGTGGTGGGCGTGCTGCCGGAACGGCTGGGGCGTCACCTTCTCGAGCCTGTCCTCGACGATGCGGACATCCTTGCCGCGGGCGAGCCCCGTGCGATTGCCGACGCGGAAGATGTGCGTGTCGACCGCGATCGTCTCCTCGCCGAACGCCACATTGAGCACGACGTTCGCGGTCTTGCGGCCGACGCCGGGCAAAGATTCCAGCGCGATGCGATCGTGCGGTACCTCGCCGCCATATTCGGCGATGAGCTTTTCGGACAAGGCGATGACGTTCTTGGCCTTCGTGTTGAACAGGCCGATCGTCTTGATATGCTCCTTCAGCCCCGCCTCGCCGAGCGCGACCATCCTGGCGGGCGTGTCGACCTCGGCGAACAGCCGCTTCGTCGCCTTGTTGACGCCGACGTCGGTCGCCTGCGCGGACAGCGCGACCGCGACGAGCAAAGTATAGGGGTTCGTCCATTCCAGCTCGGTCTCGGGCGAGGGATTGTCCTCGGCGAGGCGGCGATAGAATTCGAAGACGTCGGCCTTTTTCACGAAAAGCCGAGCGCGTCCGCCATCGAGTAGCGCCCGGCAGGCTTGCCCGCGAGCCACGTTGCCCCGCGCAGCGCACCCTTGGCGAAGATCGCGCGGCTCTCGGCGCGGTGGCCGAGCTCGATCCGCTCGCCCTCGCCCGCGAATATCACCTGATGATCGCCCGCGACCGATCCGCCGCGCAGCGACGCATAATAGATGCCGCCCTCCTCGCGCTCGTGCGCACCCTCTTGCATGCGATCGAAGCGGTTGCGGTCGGTCGTCGAGGAGGCGCCCCGCCCGAGGTTGGCCGAGGCCCCAAGCAACAACGCGGTGCCCGAGGGACTGTCCAGCTTGTGCCGATGGTGCATCTCGACGATCTCGATGTCCCAATCCGTGCCGAGGATGCGCGCCGCCTGCTCGACGAGCCCGCGCAGCACATTGACGCCGAGCGAGGTGTTGGCGGTCTGGAGGATCGCGATGCTCCCGGCGGCGCGATCGATCGCGGCATGATGCTGGGGCTGGAGGCCGGTCGTGCCGATCAGCAACGGGATGCCGGCGGCGACGGCGCCGGCAAGATTCGCGTCGAGCGCGGCGGGCGAGGAGAAGTCGATCAGCACGTCGGCCGCCGTGGCGAGGCTCGCCAGATCGGCGAACGGCCCCGTCACCGCTCCGTCACGGCCGATGCCTCCGGCCACCGCGACACCGGACTCCGCTGCCGCATTCACGATCGCGCGGCCCATGCGTCCGGCCGCGCCGAGGATTCCGATGCTGATCGTCATGGCCGCTCCCTAGAGCGCGGACGGCGCCGCGCCTAGCGGGTGCCGATCCAGTCGGCGACTTCGCCCGCGACCTGGTTCGCTGCCTGATCGAGCGCCATGCCGACCGGCTGCGGATCCTCCGAGGCGACCGGCACGCGCGCGGAGAAGCGGCGCGTCTCGATCTGCGTCGATCCCGATCGCGTGATCGTCCCGTCATAGGTGACGACCACCGTCATGCCCGGCCCGTCGAGCCCGAATTCGCTGAGCGTGCCGCTCAGCCGCGTATCCGGCTGGACGCCCGTGAAGCGCGTATCCGGCACGAACCGGCCGGTCTTGGCGCTGATCGTCTCGGCCAGCAGATTGCGCATCAGCACGGTCGGCGACGCCGCCCACAGCGCATTCTTGAGATAGGCGATCGAATTCGGGCCGGCCTGCACCATCACGCGCTGCGTGCCCAAGGTCGGCGGCGCGGCCGGCACGGTGACCGACACCGCATGCGCATCGTCGCTCGTCCGCGCCGCACCCGCGGCGAGCGGCGAGATCGCATGGAGCGACATCAACGTCGGCGGCGGCTTCGGGCCGAAGCTGATGCAGCCGGCGAGCGGCAGAGCAGCCGCGCCGATCAGAGTGGCGCGGACGAGCAGGCTGGCGAACTTGGCGGTCATGGCGTCCTCGTCCCTCACTTGGCGGGCTTGTAATCGGGCAGGCGGCTGCCGCCGATCAGGCCGGTCGCGCCGCCGCGATCGAAGCGGGCGGTGATCGCCTGCAAGGCGGCGGCGGTCTCGGCGAGATCGCGGATCAGCGCGTTCGCCGCGGGCACGGTCTGGGTTGAGATCGCCTTCATCCCCGGGCGGGCATCACTGATCGCGGCATCGAGATTGGCCATGCTCTTCTTGGCCGATCCGACCGCCTCATTCATGTTGACGAGCAGAGGCCCGACATTCTGGTTGGTCGTGTCCGCCAGCGCGCCGATCTTCTCGGCGGCATCGCCCGCCTGCTTCACCGCGGTACGCGCCTGCGCCAGCGTCGCGGCGATTTCGGGTCCGCGATCCGCGAGCGAACCGCTGAGCGTATCGATATGCTGGAGGATGCCGGTGATCGAGCGCTGATTGTCCGGATTGAGCAAGTCGCTCACGCGCTCGGTCAGCACGGTCAGCTTCTCCAGCAGGCGCGGCGCATTGTTCAGCAGCGCGCCGAGGCCGCCCGTCTTGGGCGGGATCAGCGGATAGCCCCACGGCCCCGGCTGATCGATCGGCGGCGCATTCTGGACCGCGCCATCGAGATTGATCTGGCTGACGCCGGTGAAGCCGACGCCCGCAATCGTCGCGGTCGTGCCCTGCAGGATCGGCGTGTCGTTCTTGATCGCGATGCGGACGCGGATCAGCTCGGGCTGATCGGGCATGATCGCGATATCCTCGACCTTGCCGACCGGCACGCCCGAGAAGGTGATCGCCGAGCCCTTCGCCAGGCCGTCGACCGAGGTCTTGAAGAGGATGTCGTAGCGCTTCTCGCTCGATCCGCCGAAACCCGCGAGCCAGATCAGGAAGACGACCGTGACGAGCAGCAGGACGAGCACGATGCTGCCGACGAGGATATTGTTGGACCGGTTTTCCATCAGCGTTCCTCATCCTTCGTCGTCGTCGATGCGGGCGTCGCCGCGGCATCCTCGCTTTCGTCTCCCCCGGCCGATGCCAGCGCCGCCTCGCGGCGGCGGCGATCCTCGGCCGGATCTTCCTTTTCGTGTCGTTCGGCAGACTCGGCGGCAGCGCGGCCGCGCGGTCCGCTGAAATATTCCTGGATCCAGGGATGATCCAGCGCGAGCAGTTCGGGAATCGTGCCGACTGCGACGACCTTCTTGTCCGCCAGCACCGCCACCCGATCGCAGATGGCGTGGAGCGTATCCAGATCGTGCGTGATCAGGAAGACGGTGAGGCCGAGCGTCTCCTTCAAGCCCTTGATGAGATCGTCGAAGGCCGCGGCGCCGATCGGATCGAGCCCGGCGGTCGGCTCGTCGAGGAACAGCAATTCGGGATCGAGCGCGAGGCTGCGCGCGAGGCCGGCGCGCTTGCGCATGCCGCCCGACAGCTCGGACGGGAATTTGGGGCCTGCCTCGGGCGGCAGGCCGGTCATCGCCACCTTGTAGGCAGCGATCTCGTCGAGGAACTTCTCGCCCAATTGCGGGAAATATTCGCGCAGCGGCACCTCGACATTCTCGGCCACGGTCAGGGTCGAGAAGAGCGCGCCGCCCTGGAACAGCACGCCCCAGCGCTGGCGGACGTTGCGCGCATCCTGCTCGTCGCGGCCGATCATCGGCTCGCCGAACACGTCGACCTCGCCCGCGATCGGCTCCTGGAGACCGATGATCGAGCGCATCAGCACCGATTTGCCCGTGCCCGATCCGCCGACCACGCCGAGGATTTCGCCACGCCGGACATCGAGATCCAGATTCTCGTGGACGACCTGCTCGCCGAACGCGTTCGACAGCCCGCGTACGCAGATGACCGCTTCCTGCTCGGCGGGCGCGGTTTTCGAGGCTGCGACCGCGTTCATATCCAGCCGACCGATGCGAAGAAGACCGCGAAGAAGGCATCGAGCACGATCACGAGGAAGATCGACTGGACGACCGCGGCGGTGGTCCGCAGCCCGACCGCCTCGGCATTGCCCTCGACCTGCATGCCCTGGAAACAGCCTGAAATGGCGATGATCAGTCCGAAGACGGGCGCCTTGATCAAGGCCTGCCACACGTCGGTGATCGGCACGACCTCGCGGATGCGCGCGACGAAGGTGACGGGCGGGATATCGAGCGAGGTCCAGCAGAAGAGTCCGCCGCCGACCATCGCCACCATCGCCGCATAGAAACCGAGCAGGGGCATCATCACCACCGCCGCAGTGATGCGGGGGATGACGAGCGCCTCCATCGGCGAGACGCCGATCGTGCGCATCGCATCGACCTCTTCGGCGAGCCGCATCGACCCGATCTGCGCGGCGAAGGCCGAGCCCGAGCGGCCGGCGACCATGATCGCGGTCATCAGCACGCCCAGTTCGCGGAAGGTCAGCCGGCCGACGAGGTTGATCGTGAACACCTCGGCGCCGAACTGGCGCAGCTGGATCGCGCCCTGCTGGGCGATGACGATCCCGATCAGGAAGCTCATCAGCCCGATGATCGCGAGCGCCTCGACTCCGACCACCTCGAACTGGCGGACGATCGCGTTCCAGCGCAGCCGCTTCGGATGCCGCGCGAGATCCCAGTAAGTGACGAGCACGCCGCCGAAGAAGCCGATCAGCCCGAGCGTCGTCCGCCCGGACATCCGCGTCGCCGCGCCGATCTGGTTGAGCACGCGGAACAGGGGCAAAGTGCGATCGGGCCGGATCTTGAGCGGCTTGTCGGCGGCGGCGACCTGCTCCAGCAGATGCGCCTCCTCGGCATTGGCGCCGACGATCTCGGCATCATTGTCGCGGACGATCCGGTGGACGAGCCACGCGCCGACCGTGTCCATCCGACCCACCTCGCCGATATCGACTTTGGCGGGGCGGCTGGCGAGCGAATCGAGGCGGTGCGGCAGCGTGCCCAGACGCGCGAGCGTCATGTCACCGGTGAAGCGCAAGGTCCCGCCGTCGCGGTCGTCGAGATTGAAATCGGCAGCCGCGCTCATGGGTTAGGGATATCGTGCCTGTGGAAAAGCGCAACGGGCGCGAAACGAGACGTTGCGAGCGAAGCGCGCGGCTGCGGCGAAGGTTCCGACGCGCCTCGCCCCTTGCGCGGGGCGCGCGCTTCGTGTCGGGGCGGCTGGATGATCGAACTCGCCATCTATGACATGGATCGCACGGTGACCCGGACGGGCACCTATACGCCCTTCCTGCTGCATGCGGCCGCGCGGCTGGCGCCGTGGCGGCTCGCGCTCGCACCCGCCGTGCCGTTCGTGATGGCGGCCTATGCGATCCGGGCGATCGACCGGCGGCGGCTGAAGGAGATCAACCAGCGCCTCCTGCTCGGCGGCGCGGTGCCGCGCGCGAGGCTCGCGCCGGTGACGGCGAGCTTCGCCGCCCTGATCCGGAAGACCAATATCCACCCCGGCGCGCGCCGCCAGATCGCCGAGGACAAGCAAGCGGGCCGACGGCTCGTGCTCGCGACCGCCTCCTATCGCTTCTACGTGGAGCCGATCGCCGCCTTGCTGGGCTTCGACGATGTGATCGCGACCGGCAGCGTCACCGGGCTCGACGATATCATCCGCGCGAGGATCGACGGCGAGAATAATTACGGGCCGGCCAAGCTGCGCCTGATCAAGGCATGGATGGAGAAAGAGGGCATCGCACGCGACGAGGCGCGCATCCGCTTCTATTCGGACCATGTCTCGGATGCGCCGGTGCTGGAGTGGGCGGACGAGCCCTTCGCGGTCAATGCCAGCAGGAAACTCCGCACGCTCGCCGCACGGCGCGGCTGGCCGGCGCTCGACTGGGGCCTCTGACCCGACGCGCGCGGATCGTCGCGGAAGGTTTGCCCCGGCGGAACATTTGCGGCACAATTGCCTGCGCAAAAGGGACGAAGCGGCGATGGCGACACGGGCGCGAGACGGAGGCTGGCAGGGCACAGTCGGCCATTTGGGCCGGCGCGGCGGGGCGATGGTGGGCGCGCTCGCGATCCTCGCGGGCATCCTCCTCACCGCCTTCGCGCTCGCCAGCTATCGGCCGACCGATCCGGGGCTGAACACTGCCGCGGGCGGCCCGCCCGCCAATGTGCTGGGCCTGCCCGGCGCGTGGATGGCGGATCTGCTGCTCACGCTCATCGGCCTGCCCGTGATCCTGCTGCTGCCGCCTTTGGTCGTGGTCGCGCTGCGGCTGTGGCGCGGCGTGGGCGCGGGCCGCTGGAAGCGGATGCTGCCGATCACCTTGCTGGCGATCCTGCTGCTCGATGCGGCGGTGGGCCTGTTCCGCGGCGAGACCGGCCTGCCTCTACCCGCGGGTCTGGGCGGCATCGTTGGCATCGGCGCATCGGCCGCTGCCGAAGCGGGGCTCGCCGCGCTGCCCGATCCCGGGCTCGCCCCGCCGATCCGGCTGGCGGGCGCGGCGCTGCTGCTGGCGCTGGGCCTGACCGTCTCGCTCTATTCGCTCGGCCTGGATGCGGCCGAGCGCGCGACACTCTTCCGGCGCCGCGAGCGCTACGAAGAGGATGAGGATTTCGTCGCCGAGGCGCCGACGATCGCGGTCGAGCCGCCGGCGAAGCGGCCCGCCAAGCCCGCGCCGCGCGCGACGATCGTGCCCGATGACGATGACGCGCCGCGCACCAACATCACCGCACCATCGCCCGCCCCGGTGATCAGCCAGCGCGTCAATCGCGAGCGGCAGGCGAAGCTGGCGCTCGGCGACACGTGGGTGCTGCCGACGCTCGACCTGCTCGCGCCCGTGCCGGTCGGCGGTGCGCTGCCGATCGACAAGCCCGCGCTGGAGCGCAATGCGCGGCTGCTGGAGACGGTGCTCGAGGATTTCCATGTGCGCGGCCACATCACCGAGGTCCGCCCCGGCCCGGTCGTGACGATGTACGAGCTGGAGCCCGCGGCCGGCATCAAGGCGAGCCGCGTCACTGCTTTGTCCGACGATATCGCGCGCAACATGTCGGCTTTGTCGGCGCGCATCGCGACCGTGCCGGGCCGGACCGTGATCGGCATCGAACTGCCCAACCAGAAGCGCGAGGCGGTCGCCTTCTCCGAAATGGTCGCGAGCCGGACGTTCGAGGAGCAGGCGCCGGGCACGCTGCCCTTAATTCTCGGCAAGAATATCGCGGGCGATCCGGTCATCGCCGATCTGGCGCCGATGCCGCATCTGCTCGTCGCGGGCACGACGGGTTCAGGCAAGTCGGTCGGGCTCAATTCGATGATCCTGTCCCTGCTCTACCGGCTGACGCCCGACGAGTGCCGGATGATCATGATCGATCCGAAGATGCTGGAATTGAGCATTTACGAGGACATCCCGCATCTGCTCGCCCCCGTCGTGACCGATCCGCCCAAGGCGATCCGCGCGCTGAAATGGGCGGTCGAGCAGATGGAGGATCGCTATCGGATGATGGCCTCGGTCGGGGTGCGCAGCATCGCCTCGTTCAACGACAAGATCCGCGCCGCCAAGGCCAAGGGCCAGCCGCTCGGGCGCAAGGTGCAGACCGGCTACGATGCCGAGAGCGGCCAGCCGATCTACGAGGAAGAGAAGCTCGAATTCGAGCCCTTGCCCAAGATCGTCATCATCATCGACGAGCTCGCCGATTTGATGATGACCGCGGGCAAGGAAGTCGAATTCCTGATTCAGCGCCTCGCGCAGAAGGCGCGCGCGGCAGGCATCCACCTCATCATGGCGACGCAGCGCCCCTCGGTCGACGTCATCACCGGCGTCATCAAGGCCAATCTGCCGACGCGGATCAGCTTCTCGGTCACCTCGAAGATCGATTCGCGCACGATCCTGGGCGAACAGGGCGCCGAGCAACTGCTGGGCAAGGGCGACATGCTCTACATGCCCGGCGGCAAACAGATCGTCCGCGTCCACGGGCCGTTCGTCTCGGACGACGAGGTCCGCGCGGTCGCCGATCACTGGAAGGCGCAGAAGACGCCCGAATATATCCAGGCGGTCACCGAGGAACCCGAGGATGGCGGGTTTGCGCTCGACGGCGCGCCCGCCGGCGACGATTCGCCCGACGCCGCGCTCTATCGCAAGGCGGTGCAGGTCGTCGCCGAATCGCAGAAGGCCTCGACCAGCTACGTCCAGCGCCAGCTGCGTATCGGCTATAACAGCGCGGCGCGGCTGATCGACCGGATGGAGAAGGAAGGTGTCGTCGGTTCCCCCGACCATGTCGGCCGCCGCGAAGTCCTGATCGATCGCAACGGCCAACCGGTCTGACACAGGCAACGCCCGGACTCGTTTTCGCCACGGTTCGACTCAAGGTTGCTGCGATAGTTGCGGCCCGTGGCACGATCGCCGGAAGTCGCGAGGACGCCATGGGACAATCTGCGCAATTGGCCGAGGTCGATCGGAATTACGATGCCTTCGTGCGCAACCTTTCGATGTATCTTCAAGACCATCGCGGCGCGTTCGCGCTCATGAAGAATGCGAACGTCATCGGATTCTATGGCAAGCCCGGCGACGCGTTCCGTGAAGGCGCCGCGCGATTCCCGGATGGAATCTTCTCGATCCAGGAAGTGACCGACGAACCGATCGATCTCGGCTTCTTGTCGCATGTCGGAAATTAGCTGGCGGATCGTAGATCGACGGCCGCTACTTCCAGTCCTGATCCTTTCGCCCGACGTCAACGATCTTCGCACTGTCGATGCCGTCGCGCTGGTCGATACGGGCGCCACTGCGAGCGCCGTCACGCGTGATCTGGCTGAGCGGCTGGCCCTTCCGGTTATTGGCAAACGTCTGGTTGCATCAGCGCACGGAGATCAGCACGTCGATCGCTATATTTTCCGGATCGGTATCCGCTTGCCCCGGGAGGGCGAGATGCCAGCCTTTCCTTTCGTTTTTGAAGCTGTGGAAGGCTTCCGTATCCGCTCGGGCTTTGCGTTCGACGCGCTTCTCGGCATGGACGTGCTTTCGCAGTGCGACCTGACCATATCGGGTGGCCAGACCGGCATTTTGCGATTCGGCTAGCGAGGGACGGGCGGACAGCATGGCTAGACTGATCTACGGACTCCTCTTCGGGATGCTTGCAGCCGGCGCCGGGGCGACCCAGGAACGCACCATCGCCCCGCCCGCCGCGATCACCGGCGATGGCGTGCCTGCGATCCCGGCGGCGCTGGCGGCGAAGACGCGGCCCTATCTCGAATATCGCGCGGCGATCTTCGAGGGCTGGAACCCGGCCACCAAGGCGGCGCTGATCGCGACCAATTTCGGCAATACGCGCCAGCTGCACGAAGTGGCGTTGCCGATGGGCGATCGGCGGCAGATCTCGTTCGAGACGGATACGATCGCAGCGGGCGATTATGCGCCGGGCAAGGGCGATGCGCTCCTTGTCCAGAAGGATGTCGGCGGCAGCGAATTCTGGCAGCTCTACACGCTCGCGAACGGCCGTCTGACCCTGCTGACCGACGGCAAGAGCCGCAACCAGATCGGCGCCTGGTCGCGCGACGGACATTGGCTCGCCTACAGTTCGACGCGCCGCAACGGGACGGACAGCGACCTCTATATCGTCGATCCGCGCGACCCGAAGAGCGACCGCATGCTCGCGCAGCTCAGCGGCGGCGGCTGGTCGGTGACCGGCTTCACGCCCGACGGGACGAGCGCGATCGTGCGGCGCTATGTGTCGATCGCGAAGAGCGACCTGTTCCTGATGGACATCGCCAACGGCGCGATGCGGCCGATCGGGGATCACAAGAAAGCGATATCCTACGCCGACGCGCGCTTCGCCAAGGACGGCGTGCTGTGGGCGACATCGGACGAGGGATCGGCCTTCCAGCGGCTCGGCACGATCGATCCGAGCAGCGGGATCTTTACGCCCGTCCCCGGCCAGACGAAATGGGACGTCGAATTGTTCTCGCTTTCGGCCGAGGGCGATTTCGTCGCCTTCGTCATCAACGAGGCGGGAGTCAGCCGTCTCAAGGTGCTGGACACGCGGACGGGCGCCATCCGCCCGGTCGCCGATCTGCCGGTCGGCGTGATCTCCGCGCTCAAGGTCGCGCCGTGGGGCGAGATCGGGCTGAGCCTCGCCTCGGCGCGCGCGGCGAGCGACATCTATTCGGTCGAGCCCAAGACGCTGAAGGTCACGCGCTGGACGCAGAGCGAGACGGGCGGGCTGGATCCGGCCGCGAACGTCGAGCCGGAGCTGGTGACGGTGAAGAGCTTCGACGGCGAAACCGTCTCGGGCTTCCTCTACCGGCCCGATCCGAAGAAATTCCCCGGCAAGCGCCCGCTGATCGTCGACATCCACGGCGGGCCCGAGAGCCAGACCCGGCCGGGCTTCCTCGGCCGCGCTAACTATTATCCGAACGAGCTGGGCGTCGCGCTCTTCTATCCCAATGTCAGGGGTTCGAGCGGCTACGGCAAGCGCTTCGTCGGGCTCGATGACGGACCGTTCAAGCGCGAGGATTCGGTCAAGGATATCGGCGCCTTCCTCGATCGGCTCGTCGCCGACCCGCAGATCGATGCGGCGCGGATCGGCGAGACCGGCGGCAGCTATGGCGGCTATATGTGCTACGCCAGCGCGATCCGGTACGGGCCGCGCTTCAAGGGCGCGATCTGCCTGCGTGCCGTCTCCGGCTTCGTCTCGCTGCTCGAACATACGCAGAGCTATCGCCGCGATCTGCGCCGCGTCGAATATGGCGACGAGCGCGATCCCAAGCAGCGCGCCAAGCTGCTCGCCATCTCCCCCGTCACGCATGTCGCGGAGATCAAGATCCCGCTCGTGATCATCACCGGCGGCAACGATCCGCGCGTGCCGCCGTCCGAATCGGAGCAGATGGTCAAGGCGGTGCGCGCCAACAACGTCCCCGTCTGGCACGTCCTCGCCGCCGACGAGGGGCATGGCTATGTGAAGAAGGACAATCTTGATTATCAATTCTGGGCGAGCCTGCTCTTCTGGCAGAAGAATCTGCTCGGCCCCGGGGGCAAGTGACCGCGCCGAGTTCAGTGCGGGTTCAATCCGCCCGCGGCAGGGTCACCGGATGATCCGATATCCTGTCACGGCGCTCGCCGCCGCTTTCGCCGTGCCGGTATATGCCGCGCCGGCGCCCGAACTCGTCCAGGTCCAGGCGCATCTGCGCGCGGTGACGACGATGACCGCCGCCTTCCAGCAGATCGACGCGACCGGCAAGACGCGCGCCGGCATGCTGACGCTGAAGCGGCCGGGCAAGATCCGCTTCCAATATGAAAAAGGCGTACCGCTGCTGATCGTCGGCGACGGCAAGGCCCTGACGATGATCGACTATCAGGTGCGGCAGGTGTCGCGCTGGCCGATCGGCGATTCGCCGCTCGCCGCCCTGATCGATCCGAATCGCGACGTCTCGCGCTACGGCCGGCTGATCCCGGCCCCGCCGGGGCGGATTCTGGTGGAGGGCAAGGATCCCAAGCATCCCGAATTCGGGACGATCACGATCGGCTTCACGAAGGCACCGAGCGCGCCCGGCGGGCTGATGCTGGCGGGCTGGACGGTGATGGATGCGCAGGGAAATCGATCGACCGTCGTGCTGACCGACCAGCGATTCGGGATGGCGATCAGCGACAAGGCGTTCCTCTGGAGCGACCCGCGCCCGCAAAATCGCGGACGCTGATCACCCATTCATGTTCGCGACAGGTCCCCTGTCCTAAACAGATTTTGCGGTCGCGAAGCCGCTCCTCGGATTCCCCCCTGTTCCCGAGGGCACTTGCTTCGCTTCCTGCCTGCGTGACGAACGCCAGGTCGGCCCTCGCTCCAAGCCCCCGGAGCGAGGGCCATTCCGTTTTCGGGCCAGGCCCGATCGGACCAGCCAACATCATACGAAACCGACGTTGACACTCAGGCCCGCCCCGCTGGCGGAGCGCCGCGCCCGTCGCTACATCGCACGCCTATGGCCGCCCTCAAGATCGCTTCGTGGAACATCAATTCGGTGCGCGCGCGGATCGGCATCGTCGAACAGTTCCTGACCACAGAGAATCCCGACATCCTCTGCCTGCAGGAGACGAAGGCGGCCGACGACGCCTTCCCGGCGCAGGCCTTTCACAAGATGGGCTATGTCCACCAGCGGCTGCACGGCCAGCGCATGCATCATGGCGTGGCGATCCTGAGCAGGATCCCGTTCCGCGACGCGTCGGACGCATGCTGGCGCTACGACTGGCAGGACAATGGCGAGGCGCGGCATGTCGGCGTCTGGCTGGAGGCCGGCTTCCGGCTCGAAAATGTCTATGTGCCCGCAGGCGGCGACGTGCCCGATCCCGCGGTCAATCCGAAGTTCGCGCAGAAACTCGCCTTCGTCGAGCGGATGGTCGACTGGTCGCGCTGCCTGAGCGAGCCGACGTTGGTGGTCGGCGACTTCAACATCGCCCCGCTGGAGTGCGACGTCTGGAGCCACAAGCAATTGCTCGACGTCGTCAGCCACACGCCGGTCGAAGTCGAGCTGCTCGGGCGGATGCAGGCGGCGCACGACTGGGTCGATCTCGGCCGCCATTTCTATCCGGCGCCGGCGCGGCTGCACACATGGTGGAGCTACCGCTCGCCCGACTGGACGGTCAATGATCGCGGCCGGCGGCTCGATCATATGTGGGCAAGCCCGGCGCTCGCGGCCAAGGCGACCGCGCATACGGTCCACGAATCGTGCCGCAACTGGCTGAAGCCGTCGGACCATGTGCCGCTCGTCACCGAGTTCGAGGTGTGAGCGCAGCCGACCCGCGCGCGGCGGCGCAGGCGATCGACGCGCTGCGGCGCGGCTGGCCGGTGACGATCACGAGCGACACCGGCGCGGCGACGGTGCTGGCGGTGGAGACCGCCGACGATGCGCGGCTTGCGGCCTATGATCCGGCGGCCGCCGCCGACCTTTTGCTCTCCTCGCACCGCGCGACGGTGCTGAAGCTCGCCAACCAGCGCGATGCGGCGACGCCGGGCCTGCCGGTGCTGGTCGAACGGGTGCGCTGGCTGGATCTGCCCGCCGCGCATGCGCTGGCCGATCCGGCGCACGACCTCGCGACCCCGCTCAAGGGCCCTTACCGGACGAAGCCGCTCGCCGATGCGGGGACCGCAGCCGCCGCGCTGGCGCTCGCGCGGCTCGCCGGGCTGCTGCCTGCCCTGTTCCTGATCGACGGCGCGATCGAGGGAGCGACGCCCGTCTCCGCCGCTTCTGTCGTCGGTTATGAGGACCCCGCGCAGCTCGTCATCGCCGTGCGCGCGCGGCTGCCGGTGGCGGCTGCCGAGCGCGCCGAGATCATTGCCTTCCGCGGGCCGGCCGATGCGGGCGAGCATGTCGCGCTCGTGATCGGTACGCCCGACGGGACGCCGCCGCTGGTGCGCCTGCACAGCGAATGCCTGACCGGCGACGTGCTCGGCAGCCTCAAATGCGATTGCGGCCCGCAGCTGGCGGAGGCGCTGAAGGAGATTGCCGGGGTCGGCTGGGGCATATTGCTCTATCTGCGGCAGGAGGGGCGCGGCATCGGGCTGGTCAACAAATTGCGCGCTTATGCGCTGCAGGATCAGGGCTTCGACACGGTCGATGCCAATCTGCGGCTGGGCTTCGCGATCGATGCGCGCGATTTCGGCGTCGCCGCGCGGATGCTGACGTTGCTCGGGCAGGAGCGAGTCCGGCTGCTGACCAACAACCCGGCCAAGGTGACGGGGCTCACCGCGCACGGCATCGAGGTCGTCGAGCGGCTGCCGTTGGTGCTGCCCGCGAACCCGCACAACGCGCATTATCTCGATGTGAAGCGCGATCGGACCGGGCATCTGCTGTGATGCTGGTGGCCGATACGCGCGCGGGGCTGCTGCGCGGGCCGATAGGCGACATCGCCTGCAGCATCGGACGGGGCGGGACGATCGCGGCGGCGGACAAAAGCGAGGGCGATGGCGCGACGCCGCTTGGCGATTGGCCGATCCGGGGCGTGTTGCTGCGGCCCGATCGCGTGGCTCCCCTGTCGCTGGCTTTACCCTGGCGCTGGCTGCGGCGCGACGATGGCTGGTCGGACGACAGCGCCGACCCCGCTTATAATCGCCCCATCCGCCACCCGCATCCCTATTCGGCGGAGCGGCTATGGCGCGACGACGGGCTCTACGACGCGATCGTCATCCTGGGCCACAATGACGCGCCGGCCGTGGCCGGCGCGGGCAGCGCGATCTTCCTGCATTGCTGGCGCGACGGCGCGACGACCGAGGGCTGCGTTGCTATCGCGCGCGACGCCTTGCTGACGCTGCTGCCGGCGCTTCGGCCCGGAGACCTGCTCAGGATCGAATGAAGGCGGCGACTTCGATGAAATCGTGCGCGATTCTCGAAACGCCGAGCGCGCGCAGCCGATCGGCATGGCCCAGGCCGCAATGGCGCCCGGCGCACAGCCCGATGACGGTGGCGCCCGAGGCGACCGCGCCGGTCGCGCCCACCACCGAATCCTCGAGGATGACGGTGCGTTCGATCGGCACGCCGAGCGCAGCGGCGGCGAAAAGATAGATGTCGGGCGCGGGCTTGCCGCGCACGACATGCTCGCGGCCGCTGAAGATCCGATCGCCGAATGCATCGCGCAAGCCCAGATGATCGAGACGCGCGACGATCCAGGCGGTCGAGCTGGACGAGGCGATCGCGATCGGCAGATCCGCGGGCAAGCCGCGCACGAACGCGATAGCGCCCGCGACCGGATCGAGGCCCTCGGCCATTTCGCGCGCCTGTTCGGCCTGGCGGATCGCCTGGAAATCGTCGGGCAGGCGCCGCCCGGCCCAGCCCTCGACCGCGCCGATGAAATCCGCGCCCGCGAGCCCCATGAACTGCGTCATCGCCTCTTCGGGGGCGATCGGGTGGCCGAGGTTCGTCAGATACTCGGCGAGATGACGATTGCCGGAATGCTCGCTCTCGAGCAGCACGCCATCGAAATCGAAGATGATCGCGTCGGGCGTCATCCGCGCCCTCCGAACAGAGCGGTGCCGACGCGCACGCAGGTCGCGCCAAGCATCACCGCGGTCTCGTAATCGCTCGACATGCCCATGCTGAGGCCAGGCAAATCGTGGCGGCGGGCAAGCTCGGCGAGCAGGGCGAAATAGGGCGCGGCCTCGGTCTCGGCGGGCGGCACCGCCATCAGGCCGACGATCGGCAGGCCCGCGTCGCGCGCCTGCGCCAGCAAAGCGGGCAGATCGGCGATCGCGCAGCCGGCCTTTTGCGGCTCCTCGCCGATATTGACCTGCAGATAGCAATCGGGGCGCTTGCCGGCCGCGTCCATCGCCGCGGCGAGCGCGGTCACGAGCGAAGGCCGATCGACGGCGTGGATCGCATCGAACAGATCGACCGCATCGCGCGCCTTGTTCGACTGGAGCTGGCCGACGAGATGGAGGCGGACATCCGGGAACAGGCCGCGCAAGGCCGGCCATTTGCCCGCCGCCTCCTGCACGCGATTCTCGCCGAAGCTGCGCTGGCCAGCAGCGAGCAACGGCACGATCGCCTCGGCGGGATGCGTCTTGGAGATGGCGATCAGCTCGACGCCGCTCGGCGCGCGCCCCGCCAAACCGGCGGCGCGGGCGAGCGCGGTGCGGACCTCCGCCAGATTTTGCGCGGCGGTCGGAATTTCGGGCTGGGGCATCGCGCCCCTATAGGAGGGGCCATGCCCGCTCGCCAACCCGTGCCGACGTTGTGGCTGTTCACCGACGAGCGCGCCGATATCGGGCTTGAGCGCGCGCTGGGGCGGCTACCGCGCGGCGCGGGAATCGTGTTTCGCCACCACGCCACCCCACGCGCGGCGCGGCGGGCGCGGTTCGAGACGGTGCGGCGGATCGCCAAGGCGCGCGGGCTCGTCCTCATTTTGGCCGGCGATCCGCGCGATGCGATCGGCTGGGGCGCGGATGGCTGGCACGGGCGCGGGGTGCTTCGGCTGCCGCTGCGATTCCGGACCGCACCGGTGCATGATCCGCGCGAACTGGTCGCCGCACGACGAGCAGGCGTGGATGTCGCCTTTGTTTCGCCTGTCTTCGCGACCCGGTCGCATCCGGGCGCGCCTGCATTAGGTCCGATCCGACTCGGGCAGATGGCAAAGCGATCGACGCTGACGATCGTCGCGCTCGGCGGGATGGATGCGCGGCGCTATCGGCGGATGCGCGCGCTCGGCGCTTCGGGCTGGGCGGCGATCGACGCGTGGAGCAGCTAACCTGCGGCGGTTTCTGGAGGAACTCCTTTACCGTTCGTGCTGAGCGTGCCGAAGCACAGCTCTTCTTGGCGGCAAAAAACACGGCACTTCGACAAGCTCAGTGCGAACGGCACGAGGGAAACTTATCCGCCGACGAATCAGAAGCGGAAGGTCGTGCCCAGATAGACGGACTGGCTGTCGCGGCGATCGTCGACGAGCGACTGGAACTGCTCGCGCTGCGCACGATAGCGGACGCCGCCGGTCACATCGAGATTGTGCGTGAGCGCGTAGGTCGTGCCCAGGCCCAGCGACCAGCTCTGATCGATGCCGACCGCGATCGGACGATCGCCCGCGGCGCGATCGGCAGCGAGATCCAGCTTCGTCGCCCAGCGGCGGCCATAATAAGCCAAGCCGATATCGGCCGATTCGCGGCCATCGGGGAGCAGCCCGCCATCGGTGCGCGACATGTCGCCCGAGATGGCGAAGCGCTTCCAGCCGACCGACATGCCGAGGCTGTAGGCCGACGGCGCGATATCGGCGGCGATCGCGAGATTGCGCGCGGCCTCCGCCTTCGTGACGACGCGCGAGCGGACCGCCACGGTGATCGCGCGGCTCTTGGCCGGCGCTGCCGGCGTGAAGCGGAAGGCGCCGCCTGCGAAATTGGACGTGCCGAGCCCGCTGCGCGCGAAGGCTGCGGCCATGCGCGGATCGGCGGCGGCGGGGGTGAAGGCGCCGAAGCCGGACATGGCCAGCGGCGATCCCTTGGCACTCTTGGCGCGCGGCGCCCGGGCCGAGGCAGGCGCGAGCGACAGCGCGGCGACGAGCGCGAGCGCGCCGCCCCATTTCGCCATCCTGTCACCCGTGCCGATCATCAGACTTGGACTCACCCCTGTTGCAATGTCGCCTACCATACAGCGCGCGCAACGTTCCACGCCGATATCCGAATCTTTTCGGTCTGTTGCACCTTATCCACAGGGCGACCATTGCGGCCGGAATGGCTGCGACGGGCCGCGCTTGCGGGTGTGGCGGCGCATCTATAACGGTGCCGCTCTTTCGCAAGCCCCTAATTCCAAGGTTTGATCCATGAACCGTGCCGCCCGCATCGCCCTCGGCCTCGTCCTGTGCACGAGCCTCGCCGCCTGCGGGGGTGGCCTGTTCGGCCATCGGGACAAGAAGGCGCCGACCGCCAAGCAGCTCGCGCCGGCGCGGATCACGACGATCGGTGTCAACGCCTATCTGTGGCGCGCAACGCTCGACACGCTCTCGTTCATGACGATCGCGCAGACCGATTCTAACGGCGGCGTCATTGTCACCGAATGGTATGTGAACCCGGCGATCCGCACCGAGCGGATGAAGGCTTCGGTCGCGATCCTCGATCAGGAGCTGCGCGCCGATGCGGTGCGCGTCTCCACCGCGCGCCAGATCCTGCAGGGCGGCCAGTGGGTCGATACGTCGGTCCAGGCGGGCACCAACCAGAAGCTGGAGGAGGTGATCCTCCAGAAGGCGCGCGACCTCAGGCGCAACGCCGCCGGCTGATCCGATGAGCGACGACCGGAACGACCGGCAGGCTGCGCGCTTCGATCCGGCCGCCGCCGATAGCCGCTGGCAGCAGGAATGGGCCGCGCGCGGGACCTTCCACGCCGACGACGACAGCCCCAAGCCCAAGAGCTACGTGCTCGAGATGTTTCCCTATCCATCGGGGCGCATCCACATGGGGCATGTCCGCAACTATACGATGGGCGACGTGCTGGCGCGCTTCCGGCGGATGACCGGGCACGAGGTGCTCCACCCGATGGGCTGGGACGCGTTCGGCATGCCCGCCGAGAATGCGGCGATGGAGAAGGGCGTCCATCCGGGCGACTGGACGCGTGCCAATATCGCGGCAATGCGCGAGCAGCTTCAGCGGATCGGCTTCGGGCTCGACTGGAGCCGCGAGCTGGCGACCTGCGAACCCGAATATTATGGCCAGGAGCAGGCGCTGTTCCTCGACATGTTCGCGGCGGGCCTCGTCTATCGCAAGGAAAGCGCGGTCAATTGGGACCCGGTCGACATGACCGTGCTCGCCAACGAGCAGGTCATCGACGGGCGCGGCTGGCGCTCGGGCGCGCTCGTCGAGCGGCGCAAGCTCAGCCAGTGGTTCCTCAAGATCACCGATTTCGCCGACGAGCTGCTGGAAGGGCTGGAGAGCCTCGACCAGTGGCCCGACAAGGTGAAGCTCATGCAGGCGAACTGGATCGGGCGATCCAGGGGGCTGCGCCTCCATTTCGCGCTGGACGGCGGCCCACTGCCGGGCGTCGAGGTCTTCACAACCCGGCCGGACACGATCTTCGGCGCGTCGTTCGTCGCGGTGTCGGTCGATCATCCGCTCGCGCAGGCGCTCGTCGCCGCCGGGACGCCCGGAATCGACGCGTTCGTCGCCGAATGCCGGCGCACGGGCACGGCGGCGGCCGAGATCGAGACCGCCGAGAAACTGGGCTTCGATACCGGCCTGTCTGCGGTGCATCCGCTTGATCCGACGTGGAAACTTCCCGTCTTCATAGCGAATTTCGTGCTGATGGACTATGGCACCGGCGCGGTGTTCGGCGTGCCCGCGCACGACCAGCGCGATCTCGATTTCGCGCGCAAATATATGCTGCCGGTGACGCGCGTCGTCGCCGCTTCGCCCGAGCAGGCCGAAGCGCCGATCCACGACGAGGCGGACAGCACGCCGGGCTTGATGGTCCATTCGCGCTTCCTCGACGGGATGACCTCGGAGGCCGCCAAGGCCGCCGTCATCGCCCGCGCCGAGAGCGAGGGCTGGGGCACCGGCACGACCGTGTTCCGGCTGCGTGACTGGGGGGTGAGCCGCCAGCGTTACTGGGGCACGCCGATCCCGATCGTCCACTGCGGCACGTGCGGCGTCGTCGCGGTGCCCAAGGCGCAGCTGCCGATCGTGCTGCCCGAGGATGTCAGCTTCGACATCCCCGGCAATCCGCTCGACCGCCACCCGACCTGGAAGCATGTCGATTGCCCGAAGTGCGGCCAGCCCGCGCGGCGCGAGACCGACACGCTCGATACGTTCGCGGATTCGTCCTGGTATTATATCCGCTTCGCCAGCGGCCCGGTCGACAGACCGTTCGACAAGGCCGTCGCCGAGCGCTGGCTGCCGGTCGGCCAATATATCGGCGGGGTCGAGCATGCGATCCTGCACCTGCTCTATGCGCGCTTCTGGACGCGCGCGCTGCGCCATCTCGGCCAGCTCGACATCGCCGAGCCCTTCACCGGCCTGTTCACGCAGGGGATGGTGACGCACGAGACCTACCAGACGAAGGTCGATCTGCCCGCCACGCCCGAGGAGAAAGGCGCGCTCGGCACCGATACGGTGAGCGTCTCGACTTGGGTCGCGCCCGAGGATCTCGATCGCCGCGCCGACGGCCTCTTCCACCGCCCGACCGGCCATCCGGTCCATGTCGGGCGCGTCGAGAAGATGTCCAAGTCCAAGAAGAATACGGTCGATCCGGCGCCGATCCTCGATCGCTATGGCGCGGATGCGGCGCGCTGGTTCATGCTCTCGGATTCGCCCCCCGAGCGCGATCTGCCGTGGAGCGAGGCCGGGATCGAGGGCGCGGCGCGGCTGGTCCAGCGCGTGTGGCGTTTGACCGAGCCCGCTTTGGACACGGTAGACGCCAGCAACGGCGACATCAGCTTGCGCAAATTGCTCCACCGGACGAGCGCCGGGATCGCCGAGGATGTCGAGGCGCTGCAGTTCAACAAGGCCGTCGCCAAGATCTTCACATTGCTCGGCGCACTCGAGAAAGCGGCCCCCTCGCCCGACCGGCGCGAGGCCGCACGAACATTGATCCTGCTCGTCGCGCCGATGATCCCGCATCTTGCCGAATCGGCGTGGGAGCGGATCGGCGGCGACGGGCTCGTCGCCGACGCGGCCTGGCCCGTGGTCGACCCGGCGATGCTCGTCGACGACGAGGTGACGATCGCGATCCAGGTCAACGGCAAGCTGCGCGACACGATCATGGCCGCCAAGGGCGCGCCGAAGGACGAGCTGGAAGCGCTGGCGATCGCGAGCGCAAAGGTGCAGATCATCCTCGCGGGGGCGAGCCCCAAGAAGGTGATCGTCGTGCCCGATCGACTCGTGAACATCGTCGCATGAAGCGGATCGCTCTCGCGCTGGCGCTCGCCGCCGCTCTCCCGCTGCTCAACGGCTGCGGCCTGCACCCGCTTTATGCCGCGGGCGGCAAAGGGCCGGTCGCGCAGACGCTCAGTTCGGTCGAGGTCGGCCCGATCGGCGGCAAGAATGGCTGGCTGGTGCGAACCGCGCTCGTCGATCGGCTCGGCCAGAAAGGCGCGTCGCGCTATCGGCTGGATGTCGAGCTGGACGACCAGATCCTGGGCATCGGCGTGCGCACCGACAACACCGTGACGCGCGAGCGGCGGACGCTGCGCGCGCGCTACAAGCTCGTCGATGCCGAAGCGGGCACCGTGCTGCTCGATGCGACCGCGGGATCGGATGCGGGCATCGACGTGGTCACCTCCGAATATGCGGTGATCGCGGCCGAGCAGACCGCGCTGGAGCGGCTGTCGGGCGAGGTTGCCGACCAGATCGTCGCGCGTCTCGCGCTCTACGCCTCGCGCACCAAGACCGCCGACCAATGACGCGGGGCGCGCGATGAAGCCCGCCGAGGCGCGGCTGGTCCGCGCGCTCGATGCCGCCGACCCCGCGATCCGCCTCTATCTGTTCTACGGCCCCGACGAGGCAGGGGCGCGCGCGCTCGCGGCGCGGCTGGGCAAGGCGATGGGGGAAGGCGTCGAGCGCGTAGATTTCACCTCCTCGCAGCTCAAGAGCGATCCCGCGCGGCTGGCCGACGAGGCGGCTTCCATCTCGATGTTCGGCGGGCGGCGCTGGATCCGGCTCGATCCCGCGACCGACGACGCCGCCGAAGCGGTGGCAGCTCTGCTGGAGGCGTCGGCGGCGGGCAATCCGGCGGTCGCGATCGGGCCGGGGCTGCGCAAGGATTCGAAGCTCGTGAAGGCTGCCACCGCGAGCGACGCGGCAATCGTCCATGCCTGCTATGCGCCCGAGGGCCGCGATGCCGACGGCTTGGCTGCCGAGATGGGGCGCGCGCTCGGTCTGTCGATGCGCCCCGATGTCGCGCGCCGGCTCGTCGCTGCCGCTTCGAACGACCGGGCGGTGCTCGCGCAGGAACTGAAGAAGCTCGCGCTCTACGTCGACGCCGCGCCGGATCAGGTGCGCGAGATCGGCCATGAGGCGCTCGATGCGCTCGGCGCGGGTATCGAGGAGGGCGACCTGACCCGGCTCGCGCATGCCGTGTTCGGCGGCGAGGCGGCCACCGCCGACTCCGAGCTCAAGCGCCTGACGAGCGAGGGGATCGAGGGGGTGCCCGTCCTGCGTGCGCTGAGCCGGCGGGCGTTGCTGTTGGCGCAGTTGCGTGGGCAGATGGAAGGCGGCGAGGGGATCGATCGGGTGATGGAGACCGCCGGCCGCGCGATCTTCTGGAAGGAGACCGCCGCGGTCCGCTCCGAACTGTCGCGCTGGACCGCCGAGTCGCTCAGCATCGCGATCGGGAGGCTCGGCGAGGCCGAGCGGCGGCTGAAGACGACGGGCTATGCGGGCAGCTTCGTGGCCGACGAGGAGATACTCGCGATCAGTCGCCACGCCGCGCGGCGGCGCTAGTGCCGCGCTCTAGATCGGTCCGCCGCTGAGCCGCTGGCAGATCAGATCAAGCTGATCGAGCGTCGAATAGGAAATCGTGACCGTCCCGCCCTTCGGGCCATGCGCGATCGCGACCTTGAGGCCCAGCAGATCGCCGAGCTGGCGCTCCAGCGCCTCGGTATCGGTGTTGCTGCCCTTATATTCGATCGGGCCGAGACGCTTTTCCTTGCCGCCCTTGGCCTGCTTGGCGAGCCGCTCGGTCTCGCGCACCGACAGGCCCTGGCGGATGACCTGATCGGCGAGCCCGGCGGGATCGGCGGCAGTGATCAGCGCGCGCGCATGCCCCATGCTGAGCCGTCCGTCGGCCAGAGCGAGCCGGACTTCGGCCGGCAGATCGAGGAGGCGAAGCAGATTGGCGATGTGGCTGCGGGATTTGCCGACGAGCTTGCCGAGCACCTCCTGCGTATGCCCGTAATCGGCTCCAAGCCGTTGATAAGCCTCGGCTTCTTCGATCGCATTGAGATCCTGCCGCTGGACATTTTCGATGATCGCGAGCTCGAACGTCTCGGCGTCGTTCATGCTGCGGACGATCGCCGGAATCTCGTGCAGCTGCGCGCGTTGCGCGGCACGCCAGCGCCGTTCTCCGGCGACGATCTGATAGCCGCCGTCGATCGTGCGGACGATGATCGGCTGGAGCAGGCCGCGCGCCTTGATCGAGGCGGCGAGCTCGTTGAGCGCGCTTTCGTCGAAATGGCGGCGCGGCTGATCGGGATTGGGGCGGATCGCGCCGACATTGATCGTGCGGATGCCGCCGTCAGTGCGCTGTTCGGGTGGCGTCAGCTGTTCGCGCTGCGGATCGCCGAGCAGCGCCGAAAGGCCGCGACCCAGGCCGCGCTTGACCTCGCTCACGCGGCCGCCGCCGTCGTCTGCGGCAGCCGCCCGATCAGCTCGCGCGACAGAGCCATATAAGCCTCCGAGCCCGGGCAGCGATGATCATAGACCAGCGCGGGCAGGCCGTGGCTCGGCGCCTCGGACAGGCGGACGTTGCGCGGGATGATCGTCTTGAACACGAGATCGCCGATCACGGCGCGGACGTCCTGCGCGACCTGTTCGGACAGGCGGTTGCGGCGATCATACATGGTAAGCGCGATTCCCAGGATCGTGAGGTCGGGGTTGAGCCGCGCGCGGACGCGCTCGACCGTGTGGAGCAGCTGGCTGAGCCCTTCGAGCGCGAAGAATTCGCACTGGAGCGGCACGAGCAGCGACGACGAGGCGACGAGCGCGTTGATCGTCAGCAGCCCGAGCGAGGGCGGGCAATCGATCAGGCAGATATCCCAGCGGCCATCGGCCTGATCGAGCGCCGCGCTCAGGCGATGCGCGCGATCGGCTTCGTCGACGAGCTCGACCTCGATCGCCGAAAGGTCCTGCGTGGCGGGGACGATGTCGAGCTTGGGGACGCTCGTCGCGCGGACGACCTCGTCGAGGCGCGCTCCGCCGGTGATGAGCTGGTAGGAGGATTTAGCGCGGCTGGTCTGATCGATGCCGAGCCCGGTCGAAGCGTTGCCCTGCGGATCGAAATCGACGAGCAGCACGCGCAGACCGGCCACGGCGAGCCCAGTGGCGAGGTTGATCGCGCTCGTCGTCTTGCCGACGCCGCCTTTCTGGTTCGCAATCGCGATCCGGTTCATGCCCGCTTCCTCCGTATGCCCCGCGCCACGACGATCGCCGAATCGGGATCCGAAAGACTCGGCACCAGGCGAAATGCACCCTGCCACTCTCGCCGCGCCTCCGCCACCTCGGCGGCTGCAGATCGGCCCTTCGGCAGGAGCCAAAGCGTGTCGTCGGTCGCATGGCGCGCCGCCATCGCGAGCAGGGCAGGGAGAGAGGCGACCGCGCGCGCGCTGATGATCGCGCAGGGGTGGTCGATCGGTGCCGTCTCGACGCGCGAGGCGAGGATCGTCGTCCGATGATCGACGCCGAGCGCGATGGCCGAAGCGGACAGGAATGCCGCGCGCTTGGCTCGCGGCTCGACCAGATAGGTCAGCTCGTCGCGCAACGACGCGATCACCAATCCTGGAAATCCGCCGCCCGCGCCGATGTCGAGCCAGGCCCCCGTCGTATCGCCTGCCAGCCGCAAGAGCTGCGAGGAGTCGAGGACGTGGCGGCTCCACATGATGGGAATCGTCGATGGGGCCACGAGATTCTGCCGCGTATTTTCTTCCGCTACCAACGTGACGAGCGCCTCAAGCCGCCCAAATGTTTCACGTGGAACAGTTTCGGCGACGAGCGCCCTTGCGTCATCTTCGGTCATGCGGCGCGGCGGACGGCAGCAAGGATCGCGGTAAGCGCCGCCGGCGTGATCCCGCGCACGCGACCGGCATCGGCCAGCGTTGCCGGACGCGCGCGGTCGAGCCGCTCGACCATCTCGTTCGAAAGCCCGGCGACGGTGCCGAAGTTCGCGATCCGTTGCAGCGGTATAGCCTCGTCGCCGACGCGGCGGGCGATCTGCTCGCGACGTTGGCGCTCAACGTACGGCCGATACGCGAGATCGGCGACGGCCTCTTCCAGGACCGTGGGCTGGACCGACGAAAGACCGGGGTCTGACCGCGCCACGGTTGCGGCGTCCAAACCGCGCAAAATCGCCTCTTTATGCGGGACCAACAACGATGCCGCCGTGGCCAATGCCTCGATATGACGATCGATCGCCGCGGACCTATCCGGCGAGGCAAGTCCCACCTCCTGAGCGAAGCGGCCGAGCCGCGACATGGCGTTGTCAGCGCGAAGGTGCAGCCGATATTCGGCGCGCGCGGTGAGCATGCGATACGGCTCGGTGACACCCTGCAGCGTCAGGTCATCGATCATGACGCCGATATAAGATTGCGTCCGATCGAAGATTGCCGGCGTCGTACCCGCCACGTGACGCGCCGCGCCCAGACCGGCGACCATTCCTTGCGCGGCCGCCTCCTCATAGCCCGTGGTGCCGTTGATCTGCCCCGCGCAATAGAGGCCCGGCACGTCGCGCACGCCAAGCGTATGATCGAGCACGCGCGGATCGATATGGTCATACTCGACTGCATAGCCCGGCTGCAGGATCTCGGCGCGCTCGAGCCCGGGAATGGTGGCGATCAGCGCCTGCTGCACGTCGCACGGCAGAGAAGTGGAGAGGCCATTGGGGTAGACGGCTGGATCGTCCAGGCCTTCGGGTTCGAGGAAGATCTGGTGCCCGTCGCGGTCGCCGAAGCGGACGATCTTGTCCTCGATCGACGGACAATAACGCGGGCCGACGCCCTCGATCACCCCGGCATAAAGCGGCGATCGATCGAGATTGGCGCGGATCACGTCGTGGGTCGCCGCGCTCGTCCGGGTGATCGCGCAGGCGATCTGCGGGAGCGGCCGCGCGGCGGAAGCGGAGGAAAAGGTCCAGGGCTCCTCGTCGCTCGGCTGCGTTTCGAGCGCCGCCCAGTCGATCATGCGGCCATCGAGTCGCGGCGGCGTGCCCGTCTTCAGGCGCGCGACGGGCAAGCCCAGAGCGGCGATCTGACGCGCGAGCGGATGCGCGCCGGGCTCGCCGATGCGGCCGCCATCGCACGTCTCCATCCCGAAATGGAGGCGTCCGCCGAGGAACGTGCCGGTAGCCAGGACAACGGCACCGGCGTGCACTGCTCTGCCATCGGCGAGGCGGACGCCCGTGATGCGCCTGGAATCGAGCAGCAGTTCGGTCACGCTAGCTTCGACGATGGCAAGGTTGGTTAGCGCAGCGATCTCCCGCTGGATCGCCGCGCGGAAGCGCTTGCGATCGGCCTGGATGCGCGGACCGCGTACGGCCGGGCCCTTCGAGCGATTGAGCATCCGATAATGGATCGCCGCCCGATCTGCGGCGCGCGCCATCAGACCATCGCAGGCATCGAGCTCACGGACGAGGTGCCCTTTCCCGATTCCACCGATCGCCGGATTGCACGACATCGCGCCGATCATGTCCGCACGCGCGGTGACGAGAATTGCCGACGCGCCGATGCGGGCGACCGCTGCCGCCGCCTCGACGCCGGCATGGCCTCCCCCGATGATGATGACGTCGGCGCCAAGCATAAGTCGCCCTTAATCGCTCCAGCCGCGATGTTCCACGTGGAACTATTTTCCTAGGCAGAATCGCCCGAACAGAGTGTCGAGCATCTCCTCGACGCCCGTGCGTCCGAGGAGCGCGTCAATCGCGTCGCGACACAGGCGCAGATGCTCGGCCTGAAGAATCACGTCGTCCGAGTGCAGCGCCGCCTCAATCTCCGCTCCGATCGACGCAACGAGATCCCGCTGTCGACGATTGAGCGCGAGCGCGTCGCTCGGGCCAATCAGCGTGCGACAGCGAAGGGCGATGCTGCGCCGCAGCAAAGCGAGTGTCTCCGCCTCGACGATGGAGACGCGCAAGGTCTCGCCTGCAGGATGGTCGGCGCGCTCGTCGGCGCGTGTGAATAACAACAGGCTGCGCTCCGGGGCAGGGCACGCCTCCGGATCGCCGCACCATAGGATCAGCTCGGCCGTCTCGATCGCCTGCTCGGCGCGGGCGATGCCCAGCCGTTCGATCTCTTCTGTGCCCTCGCGCAGCCCCGCCGTGTCGATCAGCAACAGCGCCTGCCCGTCGAGCGAGACGGGCGCTTCGATGATGTCGCGCGTCGTCCCGGCGATCGGCGTCGCTAGCGCGACATCGCGTCCGGCCAACGCATTGATCAGACTCGACTTTCCCGAATTCGGCGGACCCGCGACGACGATCCGAACGCCATCGCGCAGCCGCTCGGCCGGGGGCGTCGCCAGCAACCGCGCGGCTTGGTCGGCGAGCGCGCGCAGCGGTTCCTCGTGCATGGGCGTCGTGCCGACATCGCTCTCGCTCTCGCCATATTCGATCGCCGCCTCGATCTGCGCCGACAGAGCCAGGATCGTCTCGCGCCAGCGCGCGATGATCCGGCCTAGGCCGCCTTCGGCCATGCGTAGCGCGCGGGCATGCTGACCGGCGGTCTCCGCCGCGAGCAGATCGGCCAGCCCCTCCGCGGCCGTCAGATCGATCCGGCCGTTGAGGAAAGCGCGGCGGGTGAACTCGCCGGGCAGCGCCAGCCGCAGCCCGCTCATCCCCGACAGGCAATCGAGCATCGCTGCGGCCACCGCGCGGCCGCCGTGCAGATGGAATTCGGCGAGATCCTCGCCCGTCGCCGACGCAGGACCCGGCATCCACAGCAGCAACGCCCGGTCGATCAGCCGCCCTTCGGCATCGTGCAAGGCGGCATAGGTCGCGTGACGCGGCGCGGGTAGCTTGCCGGCGATCCGTTCCAGCGCCGTGGCGGCATCGGGCCCGCTGACCCGCACGATCGCGATCGCGGCCGGGGGTGCGCCGCTCGACAGCGCGAAGATCGTGTCCCCCGCGGGGGCGGGCGTCACTTCTTGCCCGATCCCGTCATCTGATCGATCAGCTGTTTCCACACGCCGAAGCCGACTTCGCCCATCGGCGTCCACGTCCGCATCATGTTCTCGATCACCTCCGGCGTGAAGCCTTCGCCCATCGTCTGCTTGAGCTTGTCCATATAGAGATCGTGGATCGGCGCCATGTCGGGCAGGCCCATCAGCCGCCGCGCTTCCTCCGGCGTGCATTCGATATTCATCGTGATGTTCATGGCCGGCCGGTTCCCGTTGCGCGAGGTTGCCGGATTGGTAGAGGATCGGGCCGAAACCGTCGAGGGACGCCAAAAGCGGCCCCGGCGACCCTGTAACGGAAGGATGAACATGGCAGAGACGATCCAGGTCGCGGCGCTCGATGGCAGCGGCAGCTTCGATGTCTATTGCGCGACGCCTGCGGCCAAGCCGACCGCTGCGATCATCGTCATCCAGGAGATTTTCGGGGTGAATGCAGGCATCCGCCAGAAGGCCGACGACTGGGCCGCGCTCGGCTATCTCGCGCTCGCGCCCGACATGTTCTGGCGCTTCGCCCCCGGCCTCGATCTCAATCCCGACATCCCCGAGCAGATGGCGGAGGGCTTCGAGATCCGGACCAAGTTCGATATCGACAAGGGCATCGAGGATGTCGAGGCGGTGATCCGCGCGGCGCGGGCGCTGCTGACGGGCGGCAAGATCGGCATCGTCGGCTTCTGCCTGGGCGGGCGGGTCTGCTTTCTGACCGCGACGCGCACCGACATCGACGCGAGCGTCGGCTTCTACGGCGCCGGGATCGACGGCATGCTCGGAGAATCGCACGCGATCGCCAGGCCGCTGCTCCTGCACTTCGCCGAGCAGGATCATTTCATTGATGCCGATGCGCGCGCCAAGATCCACGCCGCGCTCGACGGCAACGCGCATGTGACGATCGAGGAATATGCGGGCGTCGATCATGGCTTCGCGGACACGTTCGGCAAGCGCCGCAGCGACGAGGCGGCCAGTCTGGCCGAAGCGCGCACGCGCGAATTCTTCGCGGCGCATCTCGCATGAGCGACTATCGCATCGTGCTTCGCGCCACCGGCGGGCCGGAGGCGATGGAGCGCGAGGCGATCGGATCGCTGACGGCGGGGAAAGGCGAGGTCGTCGTCCGGCACAAAGCGATCGGGCTCAACTTCATCGATACCTATCATCGCGCGGGCGCCTATCCGCTGCCGCTGCCGACGGGGCTGGGCTCGGAGGCGGCGGGCGTGATCGAGGCGGTGGGCGAGGGCGTTACGGACTTCGCGCCCGGCGATCGCGTCGCTTATGCGGGCGCGCCGCTCGGCGCTTATGCGACAGCGCGGACGATGCCGATTGCGAGCCTCGTCAAATTGCCGGACGCGGTGGACGATCGGACCGCCGCCGCGGTGATGCTGAAGGGGATGACCGCCGATTTCCTCGTCGGCGAATGCGGTGGCGTCCAGGCGGGCCAGCACGTGCTCGTCCATGCGGCTGCGGGCGGCGTCGGCTCGCTGCTCGTGCCGTGGCTAAAGGCGCTGGGCGCGACCGTCATCGCGCATGTCGGCACGGCGGAGAAGGTCGCGCGCGTTGAGGCGCTCGGCGCCGATCATGTGCTGTGCGGCGGCTTCGATGCGCTGGCGGGCGAAGTGCGCGCGATCGTGCCCGCGGGCGTCGATCTGGTGCTCGACAGCGTCGGCAAGGCGAGCCTGCCGGCCTCGATCGCGTGCGCGGCGAAGCGCGGGCTGGTCGTCAGCTACGGCAATGCCTCGGGCGCGCCGGAGGCCGTTTTGCCATCGACGCTGCAGAAGGCCGGCTCGGTCTTCCTGACCCGGCCGACGATGTTCGATTATGTCGACACGCGCGAGCGGCTCGAAGCTGCCGCCGCGCGCCTGTTCGCGCGGATCGCCGACGGCACGCTGAAGGTCGAGATCGGCCAGAGCTTCCCGCTCGCCGACGTCGCCGAAGCGCATCGCGCGCTGGAGGGCCGCAAGACGATCGGATCGACCGTCCTGATCCCCTGAGGCTCAGAAGAGCGTCAGGATCCCGACATGGGGATTGATCAGCCCGTCATAGATCATCTTGCCCGCGACATAGAGGATCACGGCCAGCCCGATATAGGCGATCCAGCGATAGCGCTCGATGACCTTGGCGAGCAGGTTCGCGGCGACGCCCATCAGGATCACCGACAGCATCAGGCCGATGATGAGGATGCCCGGATGGTCGCGCGCGGCACCCGCGACCGCGAGCACATTGTCGAGGCTCATGCTGACATCGGCGACCGCAACTGCCCAGGCGGCGGCAGCGAAGCTGCGCGCCGGCTTCAGGCTCTCATGAACCTCGGTGTGGGGATTTTCGCGCAGCTCGCGCCACATCTTCCACGCGACCCAGATCAGGAGAAGCCCGCCCGCAAAGACGAGTCCGACGACCTGCAATAGCTGCGTGACGACCAGCGCGAAGACGATCCGCAGCACGAGCGCGGCGAAGATGCCGATCAGGATGACCTTGCGGCGCTGCTGGGCGGGGAGGCCTGCGGCGAGCGCGCCGACCACGATCGCATTGTCGCCCGCGAGCATCACGTCGATCATCAGCACCTGGCCGAACGCGCCGAGCGCGGCCGGAGAACCGAGATTCGCGAAATCGGTGACGATGTGCTGCCAGATGTCGAACATCGGGGGGTGTTATCCGGCCGGGGCGGGCCTGTCGATGCGTTCCGGTGGCGATGCCGCATGGGCGAAGCCCATGCGGCGGTCGGGCGTTGCCCGCCGGCCGCGCTCGCGGGAGTTACTGGTTCATAGAATCGAAGAAATCCTCGTTGGTCTTCGAATCCTTCATCTTGTCGAGCAGGAACTCCATCGCATCGGTCGTGCCCATCTGCATGAGGATGCGGCGCAGCACCCACATCTTGGAGAGCTTCGACTTGTCGAGCAGCAGCTCTTCCTTGCGCGTGCCGGACTTGCCGACGTCGAGCGCGGGGAAGATGCGCTTGTCGGCGACCTTGCGGTCGAGCACGATTTCCGAGTTACCCGTGCCCTTGAATTCCTCGAAGATCACTTCGTCCATCCGGCTGCCCGTATCGATCAGCGCGGTGGCGATGATCGAAAGCGAACCGCCCTCCTCGATGTTGCGCGCCGCGCCGAAGAAGCGCTTCGGGCGCTGGAGCGCATTGGCATCGACGCCGCCGGTCAGCACCTTGCCCGAGCTCGGCACGACCGTGTTGTAGGCGCGGCCGAGACGCGTGATCGAATCGAGCAGGATCACGACGTCCTTCTTGTGCTCGACGAGGCGCTTGGCTTTCTCGATCACCATCTCGGCGACCGCGACGTGGCGCGTGGCGGGTTCGTCGAAGGTCGAGGAGACGACCTCGCCCTTCACCGAACGCTGCATGTCGGTCACTTCCTCGGGCCGCTCGTCGATGAGCAGCACGATCAGGAAAACCTCCGGGTGATTGTCGGTGATGGCCTTGGCCATGTTCTGCAGCATCACCGTCTTGCCGACGCGCGGCGGCGCGACGATCAGCGTGCGCTGGCCCTTGCCCTGCGGGCTGACGAGATCGATGACGCGCGCCGACTTGTCCTTGACGGTCGGATCGGCGGGATCGAGCGTGAGCTTCTGTTCGGGATAGAGCGGCGTCAGATTGTCGAAATTGACGCGGTGGCGGACGGCCGAGGGATCGTCGAAATTGACCTGGAGGAGCTTGGTCAGCGCGAAATAGCGCTCGCCATCCTTGGGCTCGCGAATCTCGCCCTCGACCGTATCGCCCGTGCGCAGGCCGAATTTGCGCACCTGATTGGGCGAGACATAGATGTCGTCGGGGCCGGCGAGATAATTGGCCTCGGGGCTGCGCAGGAAGCCGAAACCGTCCTGGAGCACCTCGATCGTGCCGAGCCCGAGGATCTGCTCGCCTTCCTCGGCCTCGGCCTTCAGGATGCCGAACATCAGATCCTGCTTGCGCATCGTCGATGCGCCCTCGACGCCGCGCTCCTCCGCCATGGCGACCAGTTCGGCCGGAGTCTTCTTCTTGAGGTCTTTGAGGTGCATCTGGCAGTCCGGTGATGGAAGCGGAGGGGGGAGAACGCGCGGGCCGCAGGCGGGCGATGTTCTGCCGAGCTTGAAGGCTGAGGCCACGCAGGACGCGTTTGGCCGTTGGCGCCGGGCGTAAATGCCGCGCCGCGCGCCGTCAAGACTCAGATGGGATGTGCAGACCCTTGAGGCAACCCACTCCGTTCGTGGGCGAGATCAGAAGGGCTTGATGATCACCAGGATGACGATGAAGACGGTAGCGATGCCCGGCACTTCGTTCATCAGCCGCAGCGCCTTGCCGCTCACCGGCCGCTCGCCGCGCGCGAGCTTCTTGCCGTAGCCGACCATGTAGCCGTGATAGGCGGACAGGGCGAGCACGAGCAGGATCTTCATGTGCAGCCAGCCCAGACCGGGCGCGCCGGCGAACAGGCCGAGCTGCCAGGCGAGCGTCAGCCCGAACAGCCAGACGAGGATCATCGCCGGCGTCAGGATGATCGTGCGCAATTTGCGCTCGCGATCGATCCAGCGTTTCTCTTCGGCCGAGCCCGGCGGCGATTCCTGATGATAGACGTAATAACGCGGCAGCATGAACAGGCCCGCGATCCAGAAGATCACGAAGATGACATGCCCGGCCTTGATCCATTCATACGTCAAGGCAAGCACCGCTCCCAGCGACATCAGCGTCATCCGCGAAGCATAGCGAGCAGATGCTCGACATGCACGATCGGCGTTTCGGGAACGATCCCGTGCCCGAGATTGAAGATATGCGGGCGATCCTTCAGCGCCGCGCGGATCCGCGCGACCGCGCTCTCCAGCGCCGCGCCGCCGGCGACGAGCGCAAGCGGATCGAGATTGCCCTGGACGGGCATCCCGCGTGGCAGCGCGCCATCCGCCCAGAACGGATCGATCGTCTCGTCGAGCCCGACCGCATCGACTCCGGTCTCGCGCACATAGACCGACAATTTCTCGCCGATCCCCTTGGGGAAACCGATGATCGCGGCGTGCGGCCGCGCGGCGCGCACGGCGTCGACGATCGCGCGGTTCGGCGCGAGCACCCATTTGCGGAATTCGTCGGGGGCGAGACTTCCCGCCCAGCTGTCGAACAACTGGATCGCCATCACGCCGGCGTCGACCTGACCGACCAGATAGTCGATCGTCGCCGCGACGATCACATCGATGAGCCGCTGGAAGGCGCCAGGATCGCGATAGGCGAGCCTGCGCGCCGCGCCCTGATCCTTGGAGCCCGCGCCCGCCACCATGTACGTGGCGACCGTCCAGGGCGATCCTGCGAAGCCCAGCATCGTCGTCTCGCCCGGCAAGCCGGCGACGACGCGCTTCACCGTCTCGTAGATCGGCGCGAGCCGCTCGCGTGCCGCGACGAGCATCAAGAGATCCCCGTCGAGCAGGGGCGGGGCAAGGCGCGGCCCCTCGCCGGCCTCGAACCACAGCTCCTGCCCCAAAGCGTGCGGGATGACGAGGATGTCGGAAAACAGGATCGCGCCGTCGAATCCGAAGCGGCGGATCGGCTGGAGCGTGATCTCGGCGGCGGCTTCCGGATCGTAGCAAAGCGCGAGGAAGCCGCCTTTCTCCTCCCGTAGCGCCCGATATTCGGGGAGATAGCGCCCGGCCTGGCGCATCAGCCAGACGGGCGGAGGGTCGCGCCGCTCGCCGCGCAGGACGGCGAGCAGGGGCCGCTCGACGGCCGTTTCCAGGGTGAGCTCCGCCGGGATCGGGTGCATCCTTCTCTCTACCTTAAGTGTTTAAAAGGATATTGTTGGAGTCTGTAGGCGGGCCGGGAGCGGGGTTTATTCGCGCCCCGCCAACTTGCCAACAGCTTGACGGCCCGGAATATCCAACAGAACCGACGAGTCGCACGATCTGCCCCCGTTATCCACAGGCGCGGCTCGCATTCGTTCCCCTGTGGAGAAAGCGCGGGATCGTCGCTTCGGTGCGGGGATCGATCGGGCCGCTTGTCTCTGCCCACCGGGTTCCGCTAGCGATCACCCCCATGCTTTTCCACAGGCTGCGTTAGGCCCCATCCCGCATGCGCCTGCATCTCCATCTCCTGTCCGATTCCACCGGCGAGACGCTGGAGGCGATCGCCAAGGCGGCGATCGCCCAGTTCGACGGCGTCGAGACGATCAAGCATTTCTGGCCGATGGTCCGCTCCGAGGGGCATCTCGATCGCGTGCTGGGCGAAATCCTCCAGAAGCCGGGGCTCATCATCTACACGCTCGTCAATTCCGAGGTGCGCCGCACGCTCGAGCATCGCTGCCAGGTCGCGGGCCTGCCGCATGTCGCCGCGCTCGATCCGGTAACCGAGGCGCTGCAGCGGCTGCTCGGGCAGGAGGCCAAGGCCAAGCCCGGCCGCCAGCATACGCTCGACGCGGCCTATTTCGCGCGCGTCGATGCGATCCAGTTCACGATCGCGCATGACGACGGCATCGCCGCCGAGGACTGGGAGGAGGCCGATATCGTCCTCGCCGGCGTCTCGCGCTGCTCGAAGACGCCGACCTCGATCTATCTCGCCAATCGCGGCTACAAGGTCGCGAATATCCCGCTCGTGGTGGAGAGCCCGCCGCCGGCGTCGCTCTACACGCTGAAGAAGCCGCTCGTCGTCGGGCTGACGACAAGCCCGGATCGCCTGATCCAGATCCGTCGCAACCGTCTGCTCTCGCTCAATCAGGTGACCGAGACCGCCTATGTCGATCAGGAAGCGGTCGCGACCGAGCTGGCCTTCGCGCGGCGCATCTTCGCGGACAAGGGCTGGCCGGTGATCGACGTGACGCGCCGTTCGATCGAGGAGACGGCGGCGGCGATCATCAACCTGCTGACCGCGCATGCGACGGAACCACGGCCATGACCGACCTGATCCTCGCCTCGCAATCCGCGTCGCGCAAGGCGATGCTGGCAGCCGCCGGTGTGCCGTTCCGCGCCGAGGCGGCGGGGGTCGACGAGGAATCGGTAAAGGCCGCGCTCATCGCCGACGGGCTCGACGGGCGCGGGCTCGCCGATGCGCTGGCGGAGCTTAAGGCAATCAAGGTCTCGCGCCGCCATCCCGAGGCGTTCGTGCTCGGTTGCGATTCGACCGTGCAGGCGGCGGACGGCGCGTTGCTGGACAAGGCTGAGGATCGCGCCGAATCGCGCGCGCAGCTCGCGGCGCTGGCCGGAACGACGCATCGGCTCGCCAGCGCCGCTGTCGTCGCGCTCGGCGGGCAGCCGATCTGGCGGCATGTCGATGTCGCGCGGCTGACGATGCGGCCTTTCTCGGACGCGTTCCTCGATTCCTATATCGATGCCGAATGGCCCGCGATCGGCGGCTGCGTCGGCGGCTATCGGATCGAAGGGCTCGGCGCGCAGCTCTTTTCGCGGATCGAGGGGAGCCAGTTCACGATCATGGGCCTGCCCTTGCTGCCCCTGCTCGATTGGCTGCGGGTGCGCGGGGTCATCCCGGCATGACGCAGTATGCCGAGGTGATCGGCGATCCGATCGCGCACTCCAAATCGCCGGTCATCCACTGTTTCTGGCTGAAGGCGCTCGGGCTCGACGGCGATTATCGGCGGACGCAGGTGGTGGCCGACGCGCTTCCCGCCTTCCTCGCGCGCCGCCGCGCCGATCCCGACTGGCGAGGCTGCAACGTCACGATCCCGCACAAGCAGGCGGTGCTGCCCTTGCTCGATGCGGTGGATCCGGTCGCCGCCAAGATCGGCGCGGTCAACACGATCGTCGCGCGCGACGGCAGGCTGATCGGTTATAATAGCGATGCGGCCGGCTTCCTCGCGCCGCTCCGGCCGTGGCTCGACGAGCGGCACATGCTGCGCACCGCGCGCATCTTCGGCGCGGGCGGCGCCGCGCGCGCGATCGCGCACGGCCTGTGGGGCGAAGGCTTCACCCTGATCCTCGCCGCGCGCCGGACGCGTGCGGCCGCCGAGATCGCCGCGGGCTTCGATCCCGGCTTCGTCCACGTCACCGATCTTGCGCATTTCGCGGCGCCGCTCGACTTCGACTGGAAGGAAATGGACGGCCGTCTCGATGTGGTCGTCAACGCGACCTCGTGCGGGATGACGGGCCAGCCGCCGCTCGATCTCGATTTCAGCCACATGCCGCCCGGCGCGATTGTCTATGATGCGGTCTATGCTCCGCTGGAGACGCCGTTGCTGAAGCAGGCGAAGGCGCTCGGCCACCCGATTGTCGATGGGCTGCAGATGCTGACGGGCCAGGCGCGCATCGCCTTCCGCCTGCTGTTCGATGCCGATCCGCCCGCCGATGCCGAGAGCGAGGTGGCGCTGCGCGATCTGCTGCTCGCATGAGTCGCGTGATCGGCCTCACCGGCTCGATCGGCATGGGCAAGTCGACCGTCGCGGCGATGCTGCGCAAACTCCACGTCCCCGTCTTCGATGCCGATGCCGAGGTGCGTCGCCTCCAGGGGCCGGGTGGCGAATTGCTGGCGGCGATCGAATCGCTGCATCCGGGCACGACCGATGCCGCCGGGGTCGATCGCGGCAGACTGGGCCAGGCGGTGTTCGGCGATCGCGCCGCGCTCGATCGTCTGGAGCGACTCGTCCACCCCGCGGTCGATCGCGCGCGGCGCGGATTTCTGCGGCGGCATCGCGCCCGGCGGATCGTCGTCCTCGATATCCCCTTGCTGTTCGAGAAAGGCGGCTGGCGACGCGTCGATACGATATTGGTCGTGTCCGCCGCGGCCTGGCAGCAACGCCGCCGCGTGCTCGCCCGGCCGGGCATGACCGCTGCCAAGCTCGCGCGGATCCGCGCGCTGCAGACTCCCGATGCCGAGAAGCGCCGCCGCGCCGATTTCGTCGTGCCGACCGGGGGCACGCGGATGCGGACCGCCGCCAAACTGCGCTTTATCCTCGCTTGCGTGGGCGCGCGCACAGGTCGATAAACTGCATCGATGCGCGAGATCGTCTTCGATACCGAAACCACCGGCCTCAGCCCGCACGACGGCCACCGGCTCGTCGAGATCGGCTGCATCGAGCTCGTCAACCGCGTCGAGACCGGCGAGCATTTTCACTGCTACATCAATCCCGAGCGATCGATGCCGAGCGAGGCGGAGGCGGTCCACGGCCTGTCGATCCATTTCCTGTCGGACAAGCCGCTCTTCGCGCATGTCGCGGCCGATTTCCTCGCCTTCGTCGGCGATAGCCCGCTGATCGCGCACAATGCGTCGTTCGATTTCGGCTTCCTCAACTGGGAGCTGCAGGCCTGCGGCCTCGATCCGGTGTGCCTGACGCGGATGGTGGATACGCTGGCGATCGCGCGCACGCGCCATCCCGGCGCCAAGCATAGCCTGGATGCTTTGTGCAGCCGCTACGGCGTCGATCGCAGCCAGCGGGTCAAGCATGGCGCCTTGCTCGACGCGCAACTGCTCGCGCAAATCTATGTCGAGCTGACCGGCGGGCGCCAGATCGGTTTCTCGCTGGCGGATGCGACCGGCCCCACGACGGTGGAGGTCGGTTTCGATGCGGCTGCGATCGAGCGCCGGTTCCGCCCGGCCCGCCCGCATCATGCGAGCGAAATGGAACTCGCGCGCCACGCTGCGTTTGTATTGACCCTGGCCGATCCACTGTGGAGCGGGCTGCGTTCCGCAGCTTGACCTTGTGCCCATGCTGGGCTTGAGGCCGGCGCTTCCCGGCGAAGCGGCCCTGTTGAAGGAGAGCATGACATGGACATCCGGGTCTCTGGCCATCAGGTCGACACGGGCGATGCGCTCCGAACCCATGTCGAGGAACGGCTGCAGGGTGTGGCCGACAAATATTTCTCGCGGAGCATTTCGGCGCACGTCACCTTCGGCCACGCGCCGCACGGTGCTTTCTCCTGCGATATCGTCGCGCACGTGATGCAGGGCGTGATCCTGAAGGGCTCCGGCCAGGGCGGCGAGGCGCATCCCGCCTTCGATATCGCCGCCGAACGGATCGAGACGCAGCTGCGCCGCTACATGAATCGCCTGAAGAACAAGCATGCCTCGAACGGCGCCGCCGCCGAGCTCGGCGCGATCGCGGACGATGCCGGCTATACCGTCTTCCAGACTGCCGAGGAGGAATCGGCGGGCGATCATCCCCCGATCGTCGCCGAATTGCGCGTCGACGTGCCCGAGGCGAGTGTCGGCGATGCGGTGATGATGCTCGATCTGCGCAACACGAACGCGCTGTTGTTCAAGAATTCGGGAACGGGCGCGTTCAATATGGTGTATCGCCGCGGCGACGGCACGATCGGCTGGGTCGAGCCGCAACGCGCGGCCTGAGACCCGATCTTCCTCTTCTCGAAGCGTATAAGAGCCGATGGACGAATTCGCCGATATCCTCGCGCCGAGCGCCGTTTTCGCGGAGCTCGGGGTTCCCAACAAGAAGGTGCTGTTCCAGCAGCTCGCGGCCGCCGCCGGCGAGCTGACGGGCATCGATCCGCGCCTGATCGTCTCGCGTCTGGCGGAGCGCGAGCGGCTGGGCTCGACCGGCTTCGGCGGCGGCATCGCCATTCCCCACGGCAAGATCGAGGGGATCGGCCATGTCGTCGGCGCCTTCGCGCGGCTCGCCACTCCGATCGATTTCCAGTCGATCGACGACATGCCCGTCGACATCGTCTTCCTCCTGCTCTCGCCGCCCGATGCGGGCGTCGAGCATCTGAAGGCCTTGTCGCGCGTCAGCCGCCGGCTGCGCGATTCGGCGTTCGTCGCGAAATTGCGCGGCGCGGGATCGCGCGACGCGCTCTACGCGCTGTTCGTCGAGGCCGACGCGCGGGACGCCGCCTGACGTGAGCGAGCCGCGGGCCGCCTCGGGCCTGCTCGTCTTCGCGCTGGTGCGGCTGGTCGAGGCCAAGGGCGGCTCGGCGATGGTCCTGGCCAAAGGCGACGCCACCGCCGGCGCGATCCTGCTCGCTTTGGCGGATCGCGGCGTGGACGGGCCGCTGCTCGAGCGCAGCTTCGGGCCGGGCGGCTATGAATGGCGCGAGACCGGCCCGGCCGATCTCTCGGAGCGAACGACCTATCTGGCCAACCGCCGTCGTACCGATCCCGATCTGTGGATCGTCGAGATCGACCATGCCGACGCGCGCACGATCGCGCTGGAGCTTCTAGCCTAACGTCCAGTACTCCGGCGAAGGCCGGAGTGCTGGACGAGCATCGCACTTTGCATCCAACGCTCCGGCTTCCGCCGGAGCACAGGCCAGCGCGTTTCTCCTTTTCACCCGTTCCCGAATCGTTCTACAACGTGGCATGGCCAGCCAGCTCGCCTGCTTCGAAGATGCTCCGCTTGTCGCGGCCGATGTCGCGCGCGGCGTGGCGCGGCTCTTCTTCCGCCAGGATCTGGTCGCGCTGTGCGAGGTGCCGCTCGGCAATGGCCGGCGCGCCGATATCATGGCGCTGGATGCCAAGGGCTGCGTCACGATCGTCGAGATCAAATGCTCGCGCGCGGATCTGCGCGGCGACGCCAAGTGGCGGGATTATCTGGATTATTGCGATCGCTTCCTGTGGGCGGTGCCCGCCGGCTTCGATCTCGCGCCGTTCGAGGAAGCGCATTTCCTGCCCGACGTGGCGGGGCTGATCGTCGCGGATCGCTACGATGCCGCGGTGCTGCGCGAGCCCGCGCATCGCCCGCTCGCCGGCGCGCGCCGCAAGACCGAGACGTTGCGCTTCGCCCGCCGCGCCGCGCAGCGCCTGCTCGGCTCGCTCGATCCTGGACTGGCCGGGCTAGATTAAATAACCCCACCGTTTGCCCTGAGCTTGTCGAAGGGCCGTCCTTCCTTCCTCGACGTCAGAAGAAAAGGACCGTGCTTCGACAGGCTCAGCACAAACGGAAGAGGGGTATGCCTCTTTAGCGAACCGGTCCGGAAATCTTGCCGTTCGCTGCCTTCGCCGGCTTGGCTTCGTCGAGCAATTTCAGCATCGCCGTGCCGCGCCGGTCCTCGGTCGCATAATCGCGCGCGCTCTTGCCCGCGATCGTATCGCGCGCGTCCGGATTGGCGCCCGCCGTCATGAGCAGCCGCCCCACCGCCAGATCGCGATTGCGCACGGCGAAGATCAAAGATGTCTCGCCGCTATTGTCGATCGCATTCGCATTCGCGCCCGCCGAGAGCAGGAGCCGCGTCGCATCGGCGTCACCCGTCTGCGCGGCGGCCAGCAGCGGCGTCATCCCCTGCTTGTCCTTGATCTCGGTCGAGGCGCCGCGCCCGAGCAGGAAGCCGAGCCATGTCATGTCGTGCGCGCGCGTCACGATATGCAGCGCGGTCTCGCCCGTATTGGGATCGCGCGTGTTGAGCACGGGCGCGCCGGGCTTGTTGATCAAGGGCATCGCCTTGTCGCCGTCGCGATCCTTGACCGCCTTCAGGAACGAGAAGCTGTCCGAGAATTGCGCGCTCGCGGGCATTGCCAGGGCCAGGCCGATCGCGCCTGCGGCAATCATGGCAAAGCGATTGCGAACACCCATATTCGGCTCCTGGAAAGTGGCGCCCCACCGGCCGCGCTTGTCAGCCGGCCCGTAGCAAAGCATGATTGAGCGCACCATGAACAATCCACGTCTGCTCGCCGCCGCGCTGCTCGCGCTGGCGCTCGGTGCCTGCGGGCGCTCGCCGCCGCCGCCGCAAGATGCGCCGCTCGCCGGTGCGCGGATCGGTGGGGCCTTCGCGCTCACCGATCAGGACGGCAAGCCCTTCTCCAGCGAAGCGCTGAAGGGGCATTATGCGGTCGTCTATTTCGGCTACACCTTCTGCCCCGACGTCTGCCCCACCGACATGCTCAATCTCGGCAAGGGGCTGAAGGCGTTCGAGGCGCAGGATCCGGCGCGCGCGGCCAAGGTCCTGCCGGTCTTCATCACGGTCGATCCGGCGCGCGATACGCCGGCGGTGCTGAAGGCATTCGTCGGTGCTTTCCATCCGCGCATGATCGGGCTGACGGGCACCGGGCAGCAGATCGCCGCCGTCGCCAAGAATTATGCGACGAGCTTCAAGAAGCAGGATCCTGCGCCCGGCGCGACGGGCTATCTGATGGAGCATATGAGCACCGCGATCCTGTTCGGCCCGAAGGGCGAGCCGATCGCGCTTGTGCCGGTCGAAGCTGATGCCGGCCAGGTCACGCAGACATTGTCGAGCTGGGTGCGATGAGCCGCTTCTGGGAAGAGAAGCCGCTCGAACGGATGAACCGGGTCGAGTGGGAGTCGCTATGCGACGGCTGCGGCAAATGCTGCCTCAACAAGCTGGAGGACGAGGAGACGGGCGAGGTCTTCGCGACCAACGTCGCGTGCCGCCTGCTCGATCGCAAGCACGCGCAGTGCATGGATTATCCCAATCGCAAGCGTCACGTCCCCGATTGCGTGCGGCTGACCCCCGCCAAGCTCGCGACGATCGACTGGCTGCCCAAGACCTGCGCCTATCGTCTCGTCGCCGAGGGCAAGCCCTTGTACGACTGGCATTATCTGATCAGCGGAAGCCGCGAGACGGTGCACGAAGCGGGCATTTCGACGCGCGGCTGGACGGTCTCGGAAAACGACGCCGGCGAGCTCGAATATCATATCGTCGATCGTGAGCTCTGAGCCCAGCTTCGCCGATCCGCAGGGCGGCGCCCGGACATTGCAGGTGCGCCGCTCGGCGCGCGCGCGGCGGATGCGGCTCGTCGTCGATCCGCGCGACGGTGCGGTTAAGCTGACCCTGCCCGCGCGCGCGAACCTCGTCGCCGCCTTCCGCTGGGCCGAGAGCAAGCGCGACTGGATCGAGGCGACGATCGCCGCGCTGCCGCCGCCCGCACCTTTGGCCGATGGCGCGACCATTCCCTATCTCGGCGGCGACTATCGCCTCCGCTGGCGCGCCGATGCGGGCCGTCGGGTCACGATCGAGGGCGGGGAGATCGTCGTCGGCGGGCCGCAGGAACTGGCGGGCCAGCGCGTCATCCGTTGGCTGCGCGCCGAAGCCCTGGCGGTGCTGAGTGCCGAGACGGCCGACTATGTTCGGCGGGCGGGCGTCACGCCTGCGCGCGTCGGGATCGGCGATCCGCGCACGCGCTGGGGCAGCTGCTCGGCCTCGGGCGACATACGTTACAATTGGCGGTTGATCCTGGCGCCGCCCGAAGTCCGTCGCGCGACGGTCGCGCACGAAGTCGGCCACCGCCTGCACATGGATCACAGCCCGGCCTTCCACGCCGCGGTCACACGCCTGTTCGGCCGCGATCCCGCGCCCGAACGCGCCTGGCTCCGCGCCCATGGCGCCCGGCTGCACGTGTTCGGACGGGGCTGACAAGCTTCACCGTTTGTCCTGAGCCTGTCGAAGGACCGTCCTTGTCTGAGGCCGAAAGAAGAACGGTGCTTCGACAAGCTCAGCACGAACGGCTTTAGGGATAGCTAAGCGCTAGTTGCCGCGTGGCGGGCTCTGCGGTGGCCGTTTCTGGTCGCGCAGCACATTGTCGAGCCAGCGCTGATCGAGCTGCGGCTCTGCCGGCGTCTCGGCGCGCGGCGGCGCGGCCGGGGTGTCGGCGGGCGGCGGCACGTCGCCCGGCGCGGGCTGCACGTCGGGCACTTCGCCGGTCACTTCGTCCTGGGCCTCCGGCGCGGGCGCGCCGTCGCCGCCGAAGCCCTGGTCGGGATTGCCGAAATAGGCCTCGTCGTCGGGCTCCAGCTGCCATTCGGGCAGGGTCGGATCGGTCGCGAACTTCTCTGCCGGGCGCGTCTGCAGCGCGACGCGCATGAAGGCCGAGAAGGCCTGCGCCGGATTGCGTCCGCCCTGCAGGCCGGGGATCGGCTTGGCATCGTCGCGGCCCATCCACACGCCCGTCGTCAGCCCGCTGGAGAAGCCGAGGAACCAGCCGTCCTTGTTGGACGAGGTCGTCCCGGTCTTGCCCGCAACGGGGCGACCGATCTGCGCCGCGCGCGCGGTGCCGACATTGACCGCGGTCTGCAGCAGATCGGTCATCTCGGCCGCGACGAAGGGGGCGACGAGCACGCGCGGCTGCACCGCCTCGCGCTGGTAGATCACCGTGCCGTCGGTCGTGGAGACCTTGAGGATGCCATAGGGCGTTACCGCATTGCCATTGGCCGAGATCGCCGCGAAGGCGCGCGTCAGCTCGATCAGGCGCACGTCCGACGTGCCGAGCACCATCGAGGGGTGCGTATTGATCTGCGTGGTGATGCCGAAGCGGTGCGCCATGTCGGCGACCGAATCGAAGCCGACCTGCTGGCCGATCTTCGCCGCGACCGTGTTGATCGAGAATGCGAAGGCGGTGCGCACGTCGATCGGCCCCAGGAAGCGCCGGCTGCTGTTGCGCGGGGACCAGTTGTCGATCGTGATCGGCTCGTCGACGACCGGATCGCCGGGCTTCACGCCGGCTTCCAGCGCCGAGAGATAGACGAACAGCTTGAACGCCGATCCCGGCTGGCGCTGCGCCTGCGTCGCGCGATTGTAGATCGACGTCACGTAATCGGTGCCGCCGACCATCGCGCGGACCGCGCCGTCATTCTCCATCGAGACGAGCGCGCCCTGCAGGTCCTTGGGCGTGTTCTGGCGGATCGAGGCGTCGGCTGCGTCCTGCATCCTTTTGTCGAGCGTAGTCCACACGTCGAGCGGCGCGGCCTGCTCGTCGACGATCGTGTCGAGCTGGGAGAGCGCCCAGTCGGTGAAATAGCGCACGCTATTCTGCTTGGGCTCGGGCGCGAAGGTCACCGAATCGAGATTGACGCCTTTGGCCTGGGCGGGCGTCAGCGTGCCGGCATCGACCATCACGTCGAGCACGACCGAGGCGCGGTCGCGCGCGGCCTGCGCGTCGGCCGAGGGCGAATAATGCGACGGCGCCTTGACGAGCCCGGCGATGATCGCCGCCTCGGCCAGGTTCAATTTGTCGCCGGGATGGCCGAAGAATTTGCGGCTCGCGGCATCGATGCCATAGGCGCCGCCGCCGAAATAGACGCGGTTGAGATACAGCTCCAGGATCTGCGCCTTGGAGAATTTGCGCTCCATCGCCAGCGCCAGGATCGCCTCGCGGATCTTGCGGCCATAGCTATATTTGCTCGACAGGAAGATGTTGCGCGCGATCTGCTGCGTGATCGTCGATCCGCCCTGCAGACGGCGGCCCTCGTCGTGCAGTCTTTTGGCGACGTAGAACATCCGCGCCACGCCGATCGGATCGACACCGGGATGGCTGTAGAAACGGCGATCCTCGACCGCGACGATCGCGTTGCGCATCTCGGCGGGGATGCGGTCATAAGGCAGCCAATCGCCATAGCTCGGCCCGAGCGACAGGAGCAGCGAGCCGTCCGAGGCGTGGACGCGCACCGTCTGTCCATTAGGCTTCTGCATCATGTCCGCGAACGACGGCAGAGACGCCATCGTCACGAGCACGGCGACGACGAGCGTCGCGATCGCAGCGAGGCCGCCGAACAGGCAGACGCGGAAGATCAGGCGCGCGATGCGGCGCACACGGCCCGGGGAATCGGATTTTGCGGCTGGCATGATGCGGAAGCGCGATTAGCCCCTCCGCCGCTAGGCCACAAGGTCGCGGCGGCGGGGCGTCCCGCCGCCGGGCCGGTCAGCCCTTCGTCTCGTCCGCGCCGGGCTCGAAATCCAGCGAGGCCGAGTTGATGCAGAAGCGCAGGCCATCGGGTCCCGGGCCGTCGGGGAAGACGTGGCCCAGATGCCCCTCGCAGGTCGCGCAGCGTATCTCGGTGCGGACCATGCCGTGGCTCGCGTCGCGATGCGCGGTCACCGCGCTGTCGTCGGCGGCCTTGGTGAAGCTCGGCCAGCCGCAGCCGGAATCGAACTTGGCGTCGCTCTCGAACAAGGGCGTGCCGCAGCCGGCGCACTTATACTCGCCGCTGTCGTGATTGTCCCAGTAGCGGCCGGTAAAGGCGCGCTCGGTGCCCGCCTCGCGCAGCACATGATATTGTTCTGGGCTCAGCCGCTCGCGCCATTCGGTGTCGGGAATGTCGATCTTGCTCATGGCAACGATGTGGGAAGCGCGCCGAAACGCGTCAATGGCCGATCCGGGTGAGGCGGGCCGCAGCGCGTGCGATCCAGGGCGCGCGGCCGATGCAGGCGACCGCCAGCGCAGCGGGCCTCGGCGCCTCGGCGATCCCCCGGATCGTCTCGGCGCGGTCGATCGGAGCCGCAGCGCGGCGCGCGAAGCTCGCCTGGAAGCGCTCGGCGCTGTCGCCGGCGAGGATCGCAGCCGCCGCCGCGCGCCCGCCTGCCAGCGCGATCGCGATACCGTCGCCTGCAAGCGAGGCGATCACCGCCGCCTGATCGCCGACGCGGTAAGTGGCGGGCGTGGTCGACGCCGTGCGCCAGCCATAGGGCACGGCGGCGATCGCATCCCAATGCGCGGCCGTCGCGCCCAGTTCGGCGATGGCGGGCGCCTCGCGGGCGAGGTCGGCGAGCAGCGCCTCGGGTTGCCCGCCCGCCTCGCGCAGCCGCTCGGGCGCGACCGACAGGCACAGATTGGCGCGCCCGTCCTCCTGCGTCAGCAGCCCGGCATAGCCGCCGCGGAACAGGTGGAGCTCGATCGTTCCCGCCAGCGATGCCGGCGCGGCGACGGCGGCGCGGAGGCCGACCGATCCGCCGCTCGCATCCCGCGTGGCGCCGCGCAGCGCATATTTGCCCGTTGCGAGGATCAGCCGCTCGCCGCTGACGCGCGATCCGTCGGCGAGCTCGGCGGTCGTGACGTCCACCCGTCGCGCGGCCACGCCACGCAGGAGCTGGGCACCCTCGGCGTCGGCCAGCGCCAGCATCGCCTCGTCGAGCGTGGCGCGCGACAGACCGGCCGCCTGCGCCGGCAGCCGCGTCTCCGCGACATGACGTCCGGCGATGATCTTCACGCACGTGATCGGCACCGCGCCCAACGCGGACGGATCGATCCCGAGCAGGCGCAGCGAGGCGAGCGCATCCCAGCCGAGGAAGCCGCCGCAGACGATCCCGCCCGGGCGCTCGCGCTTCTCGATCAGCACCGGCGCGCGGCCGGCGCGGGCGAGGAGGATCGCGGCGGCGGCCCCGGCGGGCCCGCCGCCGACGATCAGCGTATCCGCTCGACGCACAGGCGAAACGGAAAGCGGCGGACGACGGTGGCGTCGCTTATGTCGGCCGCGGCCAGATAGGGCGCCCAGTCCGCCTCGCGCCAGCCGCGCGCGATCGAGAGCGTCCCGTCCTCGCGCACGATCCGGTGCCAGCGCATCGCGCGCGCCAGCAACGGATAGGAAGCGTGCGCGAGCGCGCTGCGGCGGATGTCGTTGACGAGCCAGCCGATCCGCGCCTCTGCCTCCATGAAGCGCAGGAAGGCGACGAGTTGATCGTCGCTCATATGATGCGCGACGAAGCTGCTGACGACGAAATCGAAGTCGCCTCCGCCCAGATCGGCATAGTCACCCGTGCGGAAATCGATCCCGGCTTCCGCCGGCGTGGCCGCCTTCGCGACGATCTCCGAACGCGGATTGAGATCGATCCCGACCAGCTCGGCGGCGATCCCGCGCGCCTGCGCCCAGGCCGATATGCTGCGCAGCATATCGCCATGTCCGTAGCCGACATCAAGCAATCGGAAGCGCTTGCGATCACCGATCGCGCGGGTCAGGAAACCCAATGTAGGTCGCGCCGACAGCAGCATGCGATTGACCTTCGAAAGGTCGGTCAGCAGCGCAGCATAAGACTCGAAATCGAGATCGAGCGCGTCCATCTGCTCGTCCTCACGGCTGCGGACGGCGAGCCTGCTCATGCCACGCTCCGGAAGCCGAACCCCTCTGCGGCCATGCCCGGCCCGAAGGCGAGCGCGATGCCGTTGGCGGCCGGACGCTCCTCGCGCAGCAGCCGCTCGAGCACGAACAGCAAGGTGGCCGACGACATATTGCCCTTCTCCGCGAGCACCGCGCGCGATGCGTCGAGCGCATCGTCGGCCAAGCTTAGCGCGCGCTCGACCGCGTCCAGCACCGAACGCCCGCCCGCATGCACCGCCCACAGGTCGACGGCATCGTCGCCTACGGTCGCGGCCCGCACCGCGGGGATCGACAGCGCGTCCGCGATTCTCGCCGGCACCGCCCCCGCCAGATGCATGACGAAGCCCGTATCGCCGATATCCCAGCGGATCATGTGCGCGCTGTCGGGCAAGGCAGCGGAGAACGTGCGCGTGATCGCCAGGCCCACTGGATCGGCGCTGACGATCGCGGCTGCCGCGCCATCGCCGAACTGGAGCATCGCCAGCAACGGCTCGATCTCGGTCGAATGCTGCAAGTGCAGCGTGCACAATTCCACCGTGACGACGAGGACCTTTGCTGCAGGTTCGGAGCGCACGATATGATGCGCGGTTCGCAGCGCGGCAACTGCGGCATAGCAGCCCATGAAGCCGACCAACGTCCGCTCGACCGACGCCGAAAGGCCGAGCCGCGTCGCGATGATCTGGTCGATCCCCGGCGCGACGAAACCGGTGCAGCTGGCGACGACGAGATGCGTGATCCCGTCGATGGCGCCCAGCCGGGCGATCGCCGCCAGCGCCAGCTTGGGAGCTTCCTCGGCATAGATGGTCATCCGCCGCGCGGTCGTCGGCGAATCGCCATGATAGAAGCCGCCCGGATCGATCTGGCGCGCCGCCGCATCGGGCTCGAGCACCGACCAGCGATTCTCGATCCCCGCGCGATCCGCCATCCGCGCGAACAGTTTGGCAGTGCGCGGATCGGTGATGCGGCTCTTGGCCCAGTCCACGAAGGTGCTGTGGACCTCGTTGGGTGGGGTGGCGGTTCCGACGCGATTGATGTGGGCAATCGCGACCATCGGTCAACTCAACGCATCAGGCTCGAGCGTGATCCGCATCGTAAAATGATGGCTCGATCCGGCGGGCAGCCGCAGGATGCCGGGCTTGTCGCGCAGCTCGCCCGCATAGCCCTGCGGATCGGCGAAGCCCGCCCAGGGCTCGACGCACAGATAGGGCGCGCCCGGCTTCTGCCAGATGCCGAGCTCGGGCATGTCGGGGAAGGCGATGTCGAGCCCGCGCCCGCCCGGCGCGCCGAAGCGCAGCGATCGGCTCGCCAGCCGATCGAAGATGATCGCATCGTCCTCGAACAGGCTCGCATCGGGGGTCAGCGTGTCGCCCACCACCGGGGTCGGCTCGGGTGCCGGCCGCATCAGCCCCGCGCCGTCGATCCGCCGGATCGGCGCAGGCTCGGGCGCGGCGAAGGTCAGGCGGTGATCCTCCTTGGCCGCGCCATAAGGCAGAGGCCAGCGCAAAGCCGGATGAAAACCGAAGCTCGCCGGCAGCTCCGTCGTGCCGCTGTTGGTCAGCACCGCGACCATCGCGAGCGTCGCGCCCTCGATCGAGAAGCGCAGATCGAGCCGGAAGGCGAAGGGATAGGAGGCGCGCGTCGCGTCGTCGTCTTCCAGCCGGAAGGTCGCCGCCGTCGCGGTCGTCTCGACCAGCTGCCACTCGCTCTTGCGCGCGAAGCCGTGCTTCTGGAGCGGATAGACCATCCCCCCCACACGGATCTCGTCGCCCGCAACGACGCCGACCACCGGGAACAGGATCGGCGCGCGCCCCGTCCACCAGGCGGGATCGCCGTCCCACAGCAGATCGCGCCCCGCCTCGTCGCGCAACGCCTGCAGCTCGGCGCCCAAGGTCGAGATGTCCGCCGACAGAGACGGCGAGGCGATGGAGACGATTTCGGACATCAGACGTCGAGATTCGCGACCGACAGCGCATTGTCCTGGATGAACTCGCGCCGCGGCTCGACCACGTCGCCCATCAGCCGCGTGAAGATCTCGTCGGCGACGTCCGCCTGCGAGACTTCGACGCGCAGCATCGAACGGTTGGCGGGATCGAGCGTCGTCTCCCAGAGCTGCTCGGCATTCATCTCGCCGAGACCCTTGTAGCGCGCGATGGCGAGGCCCTTGCGGCCCGAGGCGAGGATGCCTTCGAGCAGCTCGGACGGCCGCGTCACGCGGCGGCCCTTGGCGGGCTCGGGCGCGGCATCCTCGTCGATCGGCTCGTCGGCCTTCTCGGCCTGCTTCGCCGAGACGAGCCGCGCCTCGCCCTTGTAGCTCGCCGCCTGCTCGGTCGCGAGCGCGTGCATCCGCCGCGATTCGGTCGAGGCGACGAATGCCGCGTCGACGACATGATGATCGGTCACGCCGCGCCACAGCCGCCGCGCATGATAGCCGCCCTCGCCGGTCGCCTCGACCGTCCAGCGCGCATCGGGATCGGCGCGGTTGAGCCAGGTGGCGGCCTCGACGGCGACGGCGGTGCGGTCGCCGGTCTCGGGATCGAGCGCGCCGGCCAGAGCCAGCGCCTCGATCAGCCCCCAGTCGTAGCGGCGCGGCACATAGGCCATCAGCCGGCCCATGCGCTGCGCGTGCTCGATCAAGGTGCGCAGATCCTGGCCCGATCGCGCGCCCTCGCTCGTCTCCAGCGTCATCGCGCCGAGCCCGGCATCGACGAGATAATCGTCGAGCGCGCCGCCGTCCTTCAGATAGACTTCCGACCGGCCCTTCGCGACTTTGTAGAGCGGCGGTTGGGCGATGTAGAGATGCCCGCGCTCGATGATCTCCGGCATGTGCCGATAGAAGAAGGTCAGCAGCAGCGTGCGGATATGCGCGCCGTCCACGTCGGCGTCGGTCATGATGACGATCTTGTGGTAGCGCAGTTTCTCGATGTTGAAATCGTCGCGGCCGATGCCCGTGCCCATCGCCTGGATCAGCGTGCCGACCTCCTTGGAGGACAGCATCTTGTCGAAGCGCGCGCGCTCGACGTTGAGGATCTTGCCCTTCAGCGGCAGGATCGCCTGGATGTTGCGGTCGCGGCCCTGCTTGGCGGAGCCGCCGGCCGAGTCACCCTCGACGAGATAGAGTTCGCACTTGGCGGGATCGCGCTCCTGGCAGTCGGCGAGCTTGCCGGGCAGCGAGGCGATATCCATCACGCCCTTGCGCCGCGTCAGCTCGCGCGCTTTCTTGGCGGCCTCGCGCGCGGCGGCGGCGTCGATCACCTTCTGGATGATCGATTTGGCGTGCGCGGGATTTTCCTCGAGCCATTCGGCCAGCTTGTCGGCGATCAGGCTTTCGAGCGGCGCGCGCACCTCGGACGAGACGAGCTTGTCCTTGGTCTGCGAGCTGAACTTGGGATCGGGCAGCTTGACCGAGACGATCGCGGTGAGCCCCTCGCGCATATCGTCGCCGGTGAGCGTCACCTTCTCCTTCTTCATCACGCCGCTCTTCTCGGCATAATTGTTGAGCGTGCGCGTCAGCGCGGCGCGGAAAGCGGCGAGATGCGTGCCGCCGTCGCGCTGCGGGATGTTGTTCGTGAACGGCAGGACATTCTCGTAATAGCTGTCGTTCCACTCGAGCGCGACGTCGATCCCGACATCGTCGCGCTGGCCGTGAACCGAGATCGGCTCGGGAAAGAGCGGCGATTTGGCGCGATCGAGATATTTGACGAACGCGGCGATCCCGCCTTCATAATAGAGCTCGTGCTCCACTTTCTCGGCGTGGCGCGCATCGACCAGGAAGATGCGCACGCCCGAATTGAGGAAGGCCAGCTCGCGATAGCGATGCTCGAGCTTCTCGAAATCGAATTCGGTGATCTTGAACGTCGCCGGGCTCGGCAGGAAGGTGACCTTGGTGCCCTTCTTGCCCTCGGGCGACGGGCCGGTGACGCGGAGCGGCGCGACCGCATCGCCATAAGCGAAGCGCATCTCGTGCTGCTCGCCGTCGCGCCAGATCGTCAGGTCCAGATATTCGCTCAATGCGTTGACGACCGAGACGCCGACGCCGTGCAGACCGCCCGAGACCTTGTAGGCATTGGCGTCGTTGGTGTTGTCGAACTTACCGCCGGCATGCAGCTGGGTCATGATGACCTCGGCCGCGGACACGCCTTCCTCGGCATGGATCCCGGTCGGGATGCCGCGCCCATTGTCCTCGACGGACACCGATCCTTCGGGATTCAGCGTGATGACGATCCGGTCGCAATGGCCGGCCAAGGCCTCGTCGATCGCATTGTCGGAGACCTCGAACACCATATGGTGGAGGCCCGATCCGTCATCGGTATCGCCGATATACATTCCGGGGCGTTTGCGGACCGCGTCGAGGCCCTTCAGCACCTTGATCGAGGAGGCGCCGTAATCGTCGGAGCCGGTGGTCTTTTCGGGTTCTGCCATGCCGAGCATATAGGGATTTGGGGACCGTAACCCAAGCGAAATGGGATCAGGCCCGGCGGTAATCGGGCAACACGCCTGCCTCCTGCCAATAGCGCTCCAGCCCGAGTTCGGCGACGAGCCGCGAAAAGCGCGGATCGCTGCGCATCGGCGCGGTCGAGGGGAGGAACAGGATGTAGGTCCGGCGGTCGCCGAGCCGGGTATAGGCGCCCTGCTGCGCGGTGAAGCGCACGTCGGCCACGTCGAAATCGCGACCGAAATAATAGCCATTGGCGACCCGGAAGGCGTCGTCCAGGCGCTGCGTGAAGGCGGCGAACTGGATCATGTTCTCCGCGAAGCCCGCGCCGCTGTGCGCTGCCTCGATATTCATCGCGAGCGCCCGATCGATTGCGACGGGCTCACCCGAATGAACGGCTTCGGCCACGGCGATCACCTGGCGGAAATTGCTCTCGGGGATGCCGTTGGGCCAGCCGTCGCGATTGCGGCCCAGGACCAGGGCCTCGTCGATACGGCCGGTGAAAAGCAGGATGTAGAATCGCGTGAACCACACTGCGAAATGGGTCGGGAAAAGCTCGGCCCCACGTACGAGCACGCGATCGGCTTCTTCCAGCCGCCCGGCGGCCCACAGCGCCTGGGCGTGCGTATAGACCAATGCGGGTGTCGGCAGCTGCAGGCTCGCTTCGCGGTCCAGCAGGTTCGCGGTCTCGCGATAGCGGCCGACGGACGCCAACAGCCCGGCGAGCGCGACGCGGAGCAGGCCGTTGTCCGGATTGTCCGGCATCGCCGCCCGCAGCATCCGTTCGCGTTCGGCCCAATTGCCGATGCGCGGCATCACGACGACGCGCGCGGCACGGGCATTGCCGTTTTTCGGGTCGATCGAGAGGGCCCGGTCCGCCGCCTCGCGGCATCGCTGCGCCATTTCGCCGCTATGCTCGGCCGCACGACCGCGCGCCGCATTGGCATAGACGTAAGCAAGCGCACCCCAACCATCGGCATAATCGGGTGCCATCGTCACGGCCTGACGGAAGAAGCCGATCGCCTGGACATTGCCTTCGGGATCGGCCTGCCGGAGAGACGCCATGCCCTGCGCCATGAAGCCGGCGACCTGCGGCGGCAGCGTCACCGTCGACGGCCCCGCCCGGTGCCGGATCACCGCCCACCCGCCGAGACCGGCAGCAGCGGCGATCAGCGCCCCCCCGGCGATCACGCCTCGCCGATCGGGAAGGGCGCCTTGCGCGCGGCGGGGCGGCACCGATGCGGCCTTGGGATCGCGCTGGCCTGCGACGCGCAGCCGGTAGCCGACCTTCGTGATCGTCTCGATCCGGAAGCTGCGGGCACCGATCCCTTCGGCCGATCGGCGCAGGCGGGAGATCACGCGGTTGATCGCGTCGTCGCCGACGATCCGGCCCTCCCAGCAGCAATGCGAAAGATCGTCGCGGCTGACGATCGCGCCCTCGGCCTCCGCGAGCGCGACCAGCACCTGCATGACGCGGGGCTCCAATATTTCGTCCGTCCCGTCCTCGCGCGCCAACTGCCGGAGCGCCGGCCGCACGATCAATTCGCCCAGCCGGAAATCCGGCCGGATGCGCGAGATCGATCGTGTCGCCGTCCTTTGCCGTCACGGGATTCCTCAAATCGGTCGATCATCGGCATTTCATCAGGCGTTCGAAAGCTCGTCATCCTCTCCCATCGGGCCGCGCCGCGGCATGTCCGGCAGGTCGGACGCCGATGTCGCGTTCCGCCGGAGGACCCGATCATGAAGGCTTTTCTCGCTCTCGCCGCTGCCGCTACCTTTGCTGCCCACGTCGTCGCGCAACCTCGCTCCGGTAGCTGGCAGGTCGGCAACGACAGCATGCATATTTATTACGAGGATCTCGACGTGAACAGCCGGGCTGGTCGCGCCGCGCTGCTCGCGCGCGTCGATCGCGCCGTCGCGCGCCTGTGCCGCGCGGACATGAAGCTGGAGGAGACCGCCTGCGAGCAGGCGACGATGGCAGGCATCACGCTCCCGGCCTTGCGCCAGGCGATGACGGAGCGCGCCCCCACCGTGCTGGCGTCGCGCTGAATCGACCGCTTGCGCTCGCGGCGCGGCTCGCTCACTCTCGTCCCCGAATTCAGGGGATTATGCGAATGACGATCCGTGCCGTGACAGCTGTGGGCCTGCTCTCCGTCGCTATGCCGGCTCTGGCCCAGGCGCCCACGTTGCGGCCGGACCAGGTCCGCTTTCGCGGCCTCTATCAGGAGATGGTCGAGACCGACACGTCGATCACGACCGGTAGCTGCACCGCGCTCGCCGACAAGATCGAGGGACACCTGAAGACCGCGGGTTACGCCGCCGATCAGATCACGCGCTTCTCGGTGCCCGATCATCCCAAGGAGGGCGGGCTCGTCGTCATCCTGCCCGGCACATCGAAGACGCTGAAGCCGATGCTGCTGCTCGGCCATATCGACGTCGTCGTCGCCAAGCGCGAGGATTGGACGCGCGATCCGTACAAGCTGATCGAGGAGAATGGCTATTTCTACGGCCGCGGCACCTCGGACATGAAGGCGATGGACGCGATCTGGCTCGATGCGATGATGCGCTTCAAGGAGCAGGGCTACAAACCCAAGCGCACGATCAAGCTCGCCTTCACCTGCGGCGAGGAGACGAGCTGGGTGTTCAACGGCGCGCAGTGGCTCGCCAAGAACAAGCCCGATCTCATCGCCGCCGAATTCGCGCTCAACGAGGGCGGCGGCGGCCGCAGCGACGGCCATGGCAAGATCGCCGTCGCCAGCCTGCATGTCGGCGAGAAGAATGCGGTCAATTACCGGATCGAGGCGACCAATCCCGGCGGTCACAGTTCGGCGCCGGTGCGCGACAATGCGATCTACGAACTGTCCGATGCGCTCGCCAAGCTGCGCGACTATGATTTCCCGCTGATGCTCAACGAGACGACGAAGGCCTATTTCGCGAAGGCCGGCGCGGCGCGCGGCGGCGATGAGCTCGGCAAGGCGATGATCGCGATCGCCGCCAATCCGCAGGACAAGGCAGCCGAGGCGATCCTCAATCGCGACAAGGGCTATCATTCGATGCTGCGCACGACCTGCGTCGCGACCTTGCTCGACGGCGGCCACGCCAACAACGCCTTGCCCCAGCGCGCCGGCGCCAACATCAATTGCCGGATCTTCCCGGGCGTCTCCCCCGCCGATGTCCGCCAGGAGCTGATGAAGGTCATCGCCGATCCGAAGATGACCGTGTCGGAGGCCGAGACGCGCGGCCCCGTCGCGGCGCCGCCGCCGCTCGATCCTAAGATCGTCGGCCCGGCCGAGAAGATGGTCGCCAAATATTATCCGGGCGTGCCGCTGATCCCGACCATGTCGACGGGTGCGACCGACGGCATCTATCTCGAGGCTATCGGCATTCCGTCCTACGGCCCGCCGGGCACCTATGGCGATCCCGACGGCAACGGATCGCACGGGCTCAACGAGCGCGCGATCGTCAATTCGGTCTATACGGGGCGCGATTTCCTGACCGAACTGGTCAAGGTCTATGCGGAGGGGCCGCGCTAGGGCTCGATCGTCCGAGGCGGAGCGCCGCGCGCGTCCGCGTCAGGCGTGGATGAGGCTTTATCCGAACGTCTAGAGCGGCTGGCCGTACATCGCCTCGCGCACGCCGAGCCAGTACATCGCCTCGTCGATCCGCTGGCAGTCGAGCGCCCAGGCGATGCGGCGCTGAATCGCGGGCTCGGCATCATTGGCAAAGAGGTCGTGGAGCATGGTCGCTCCCTCCAGCACCTCGTCCTTGATCGGGTCGATAGCCATAGTGACTCCCGGACGGGACCCGCTGCAAGCGGGACTTCCCCAAGGCAACGACGCGTTAGGCCCAGAGCGGTTCCATATAGGTAGTGCGGATTATTAGCAATAATCAGACATTATTGCGGATCCGCCCGCCGTGCGTCTTCAGCCGCCTCCTCGCCGTCGAGCGGAATCAGCGTAGCCGGAGCGGGTAATTCCCCGAACGCGGCGAGGTCGGTTCCCGTCATCCACACCTGCCCGCCGGCCGCGGCCAGCCGGTCGAGCAAAGCCGCGCGGCGCAAGGGATCGAGGTGCGCGGCAACCTCGTCGAGCAGCAGGATCGGCCGGTCCCGGCGGTCGGCGGCGACGAGATCGGCATGCGCGAGCACGATGCCCAGCAGCAAGGCCTTCTGCTCGCCGGTCGAGCATAGGCCAGCCGGTTGGCGCTTGCCGAGATGCGTGACCGCCAGATCGGTGCGATGCGGGCCGGCCAGCGTCCGCCCGGCGGCGGCATCGCGCCCGCGGCCTGAACGCAGCTCGCGCGCCAGGGCGCCGATCCCGTCCTCCGCTGCGGGCGCCCATCCGCCCAGCGCCAGCCCGGCGCGGGCGAACGGCCCCTCGGCCTGCGTCGCCAGCCGCTCGGCGAGCCGATCGACGGTCCGCGCGCGCGCCGCAGCGATCGCGCTGCCATGCTCGGCCATCCCCGCCTCCAGCGCGGCGAGCCAGGCGGGATCGGCGCCCTCGGGCTCGGCGAGCAACTTGTTGCGTGCGCGCATCGCCGTCTCGTAGCGGCTGGCGTGGCTCGCATGGCCGGGCTCGCGCGCCAGCACGAGCCGGTCGAGGAAGCGCCGCCGCGCGCTCGTGCCCTCCACGAACAATCGGTCCATCGCCGGGGTCACCCACAGGATCGACAGATATTCGCCGAGGCCCGCCGCGCTCGCGCCGGCGCCGTTGATCCGCACCTGCCGCCGCTCAGGCGCGGCGGCGAGCGTCCCCGTGCCGAGATCCACGTCGCTGCCCGTCCGCGCGCCGATCGCGAATCCGCCCGGCCCGTCGCTGCGCGCCATTTCCGACAAGGTCGCCCCGCGCAGCCCGCGCCCCGGCGCGAGCAGCGACACCGCCTCGAGGATGTTGGTCTTGCCCGATCCGTTGAGCCCGGTGAGCAGCACGAGCCCCGGCCCCGGCGCGATCATCAGCTCGGCATGATTGCGGAAGTCGGTCAGCGCGAGGCGGGCGAGGGCGGTCATGAGTGCCGCTTCATCCGGCGGTTGCGCGCCGCTGTCGAGAGCGACTCTCTCCTCCCGTCATCCTGAACTCGTTTCAGGATCCAAGAACCGCACTCACAGCGAGCGGCGCGCCTGCCACTCACGTCGGTTCATGGATGCTGAAACAAGTTCAGCATGACAGTGCGACGCTCAGAGCGTGCTCAGCCACTCCTTCAGCGCCGGGCCGATATCGCTCCGCTCCAGCGCCAGCGCGACATTCGCCTGGATGAAGCCCAGTTTCTCGCCGCAATCGTGGCGCGTGCCGTCGAAGGTCTGCGCGTGGAAGGGCTGGACGCCGATCAGCTCGGCCATCGCGTCGGTCAGCTGGATCTCGTTGCCCGCGCCGCGCTTGCCCGCATCGAGGATGTCGAGCACCTCCGGCTGGAGGATATAGCGGCCGACGACCGCGAGGTTGGACGGTGCCGTACCCTGCTTGGGCTTCTCCACCATGCCGGTGATCTCCGTCACCGCGCCTTCGCTCGCGCCCGGCGTGATCACGCCATAGCGATGCGTATGCTCGGCGGGCACTTCGACCACCGAGATGACGTTGCCGCCCTTCGCGTCATAGGTCTCGCGCATCTGCTTGAGGCAGGGATTGGCCGGATTCCACAAAAGCTCGTCGGGCAGCAGCACCGCGAAGGGCTCGTCGCCGATCAGCCCCTTCGCGCACCACACGGCATGGCCGAGCCCCGACATCTCCTGCTGGCGCACGAACGCGGCCTGGCCGGGCTTCAGCCGCGTCGGCTTCAGCAATTCGATGATGTCGGTCTTCTGCTTGGCGTGGAGATCGCTCTCGATCTCGAACGCGCGATCGAAATAATCCTCGATTGCGTGCTTGGACCGGCCGGTCACGAAGATCAGCTGGTCGAAGCCCGCGGCCAGCGCCTCGTCGACCGCATATTGGATCAGCGGCCGATCGACGACGGGCAGCAATTCCTTGGGTACCGCCTTGGTCGCGGGCAGGAAACGCGTGCCGAAACCGGCGACGGGGAAGATGGCTTTCCGGACGGGCTTCACGCTCATGCAACGGGTTCCTTCTCGAGCCATGCGGGCAGGGAATCGGCGGATATCAGCGATTCGACGGTTTGTCGGGCGCGGACTATCGCCCAATCGTTACCGGACACCATCACTTCGGGCGTCAGCCCGCGCGAATTATAGGTGCTCGCCATCGTGGCGCCATAGGCCCCCGCGGTCAGGAAGACGACGAGGTCGCCTTCCTCTACCTTATCCATCTCGCGCCTTTTGGCGAAGGTGTCGCCGCTCTCGCAGATCGGGCCGACGATCGTCGCGGTGAAGCGCTCGCCCGTGGGCGCCACCGCGCGGATTTCGTGCCACGCATCGTAGAGGCTCGGCCGCAGCAGATCGTTCATCGCCGCATCGACGATCACGAAGGGCTGCGTCTCGCCCTGCTTCACGCGCACGACGCGCGTCAGCAGCACGCCGGCATTGCCGACGATCACGCGGCCGGGCTCGAACACGAGCCGCACCTCCCAGCCCGCGGTCACGTCGCGCACCATCTCGCCATAGACGGCGGGGCTCGGCGGGAGCGGCTTGGCGGCATCGTAGGGCACGCCGAGCCCGCCGCCGAGATCGGCGGTGGCGATGGCATGGCCGGCGGCGCGCAGCTCGGCGATCAGCGATCCGATCCGGACGAAGGCGGCGCGGCTTGGGCTAAGATCGGTCAGCTGGCTGCCGATATGGACGGCGACGCCCTGGATAAGGAGCCCCGGCAGCTCGGCGGCGCGCGCGTAAGCGTGCATCGCGCGGCTGATCGGCACGCCGAACTTGTCCTCGGAGCCGCCGGTCGAGATCTTGGCATGCGTGCCGGCATCGACGTCCGGGTTCACGCGGAAGGCGACGGGCGCGACCTTGCCCAGCGAGACCGCGACCGCCGACAAGGTCTCCGCCTCGGGCTCCGATTCCAGATTGAACTGGAAGATGCCGGCGCGCAGCGCCTGCGCCATCTCGTCGGCGGTCTTGCCGACGCCCGAAAAGACGATCCGGTCGGCCGGCACGCCCGCCGCCAGCGCGCGCGCCAGCTCGCCGCCCGAGACGACGTCCGCGCCGAGGCCAGCCTTCGCAAGCGTCGCGAGCACCGCCTTGTTCGGATTGGCCTTCACCGCGAAGGCGATCAGCGGATCTTGGAGACCCGCCAGCGCCTCGCGGAACACGCGCGCATGCCGCTCGATCGTGGCGGTCGAATAGACATAGGTCGGCGTGCCCGCAGCCGCGGCGATCGCGGCCAGCGGGACGTCCTCGGCATGCAGGCTGCCGTCGCGAAGCTCGAAATGGTCCATGTCAGCGCGGCGGCAGATCGAAATGGTCGTCGGGACGCACCTGGCTCTTGGTCAGCAACTCGTCGCTGCGGCCCGGGCGCAGCTGCGGCGGCGAGGCGAGCAGCTTGGTCGCGTTGGGCTGGGTCGGCGAGGTCGCGGGCTTGACCGGCAGCGCCTTGCCCTTGGCGGGCACCAGCGGCTGCATCTTGCCGCAGCCGGCCAGCGCGCCTGCCGCGAGAAGGGCTAGAGCGATCCGCTTCATGCGCCGGCTCCCAGAGCGATCTTCGCCTCGGCGACGCGCGCGCACACCTGATCGGGTGCGGTCCCGCCGAAGCTGCTGCGCGCCGCGACCGAGGCATCGATCGTCAGCGCGGCGAACACGCGTTCGTCGATCCGCGCGTCGATCGCCTGCAGCGCGTCGAGCGACAGAGCCGAGAGCGCGACATTCTCGGTCTCGGCGAGCTTCACGACACGGCCCGTAATGTGGTGCGCCTCGCGGAAGGGGATGTCGGCCTGCCGCACCAGCCAGTCGGCCAGATCCGTGGCAGTCGAAAAACCCGCCTCCGCGGCGCCGCGCATCCGCTCGGTCCGGAAGGTCGAGGTCTCGACCATCCCCGTCATCGCCGCGATCGAGAGCGCGAGCAGGTCGTGCGCCTCGAACACGGGCGGTTTGTCGTCCTGCATGTCCTTCGAATAGGCCAAGGGCAGCCCCTTCATCGTCATCGTCAGCGCCACCATGCAGCCCGCGATCCGGCCGCTATGCCCGCGCACGAGCTCGGCCGCGTCGGGATTGCGCTTCTGCGGCATGATCGAGGAGCCGGTCGAGTAGCTGTCGGGCAGCGACACGAAGCCGTAGGGCTGGCTCGCCCAGATCACGAATTCCTCGGCGAGGCGCGACAGATGCAGGCTGCACTGGGTCGCCGCCATCAGATAATCGAGCGCGAAATCGCGATCGGAAACGCTGTCGAGCGAGTTGCGCGTCGGCCCGGCGAAGCCCAGCGCCCGCGCGGTCGCGCTCCGGTCGATCGGGAAGCCCGTGCCCGCCAGCGCCGCCGCGCCCAGCGGGCAGAGGTTCGCCCGCGCCTTCGCGTCAGCGAAGCGCGAGCGATCGCGGCCGATCATCTCGTAATAGGCCATCAGATGGTGGCCGAGCGTTACCGGCTGCGCGACCTGGAGGTGGGTGAAGCCCGGCATCACGCTCGCCGCATGCTCTTCGGCGCGCGCGACCAAGGCGGCCTGCAAGCCGGCGAGCCCCGCCTCGACCGCGTCGATCGCGTCGCGCACCCACAATTTGAAGTCGGTCGCGACCTGATCGTTGCGGCTGCGCGCGGTGTGCAGCCGGCCCGCAGGCGCGCCGATCAGCTCGGCGAGCCGGCTCTCGGCGGTCATGTGGATGTCTTCGCGGTCGAGATCCTCGGGCACGCCGCCCGCTTCATATTCGGCGGCGATCGTCGCCAGCCCGCCGTCGATCGCGGCGACATCGTCTGCCGAGACGATCCCCTGCGCGCCGAGCATCGCGACATGCGCGCGGCTGCCGGCAATGTCTTGGCGCCAAAGTCTTTTGTCGAACGGAATCGAGGCGTTGATTTCGCGCATGATCGCGCTAGGCCCGCCAGCGAACCGTCCTCCCCACATGGCGTTGGAGTCAGACATGCGGCGTATCGCCCTTCTTCCTGTGATGTTGGCTGTGGTCGCGACCGGCGGCTGCAATAGGCAAGAGCCTGTGGCGCCGCAAGCGACGCAGACCGCCGCCGCCGCACCGGCCAAGCCCGCGCCCGCCTTCGATGTCGATGTCGATCGCAAGGGCAAGGCGCCACCCTCGACCAAGTTCGAGGATCTGGCCGACGGCAGCGAGAAGACGATGGACGATTTCAAGGACAAGCCGTTGCTCGTCAATCTGTGGGCGACGTGGTGCGTCCCCTGCGTGAAAGAGCTGCCGACGCTTGCCAAGCTCGGCGCCGACGCGCCCAACGGGCTCCAGGTCGTCGCAGTGAGCGAGGATATGCAGGGCGCCAAGGTCGTCCTGCCCTTCCTGAAGGACAAGAAGATCGCGATCCATCCCTATCACGACCGCGACAATGCGCTGATGCTGGCGCTGAAGGAGGCCTCGCTGCCGATGTCGATCCTGTTCGATGCGGACGGCAAGGAGGTCTGGCGGATTTCGGGCGATCTCGACTGGTCGGGCGCGAAGGCCAAGGAATTGCTGGCGATGGGCGGCGTCTGATCGTTCTTGATATGTTCCTCATGTCCTGACATCGTCAGGGCTGAGGAGTACGAGTCGTGTCGCTGCATCAGACGGATTTCCCGGCCGGCTCGCTGGTCAAGCATCGGCTGTTCATCGCGCTGCGTCCGCCCGCGCATGCGCTGCGCCGGATCGCGAGCGTCGAGGCGGGGATGACGTTCTCTCCGCGCGTCGCCGATGACCGGCGTCATTTGACCCTGTTCGTCTCCGAGGATTTCGAGAATGAGCCCGTCGATCTGATCCAGGCGATCACCGCCGAACTCGATCGCGTCCGCATCGACGCCTTTGATATCGCGCTGCACCGCTTCGGGCATCTCGGCACAAGCCTCGTCTCGGCGCGCGCCAAGCCGGTGCGCCATTTCCACGCGCAGATCGCGCAAAAGCTCGCGCTCGCCGGGATCGCGTCGCGCAAGGATTGGGCGTTCAATCCGCATGTCACGCTCGGTTATGGCGAGGCACCCGAACGGTCCGGCCGCGTCATTGCCCCGATCGCGTGGCGCGCGGACGAATTCGTGCTGATCCACAGCCTGCTCCGCCTGACGATGCACCGCACGATCGGCAGCTGGCCGCTGATCGAGCAGCCGCGTTTGCTGTAGCAGGGCAGACGGCCCTCACCCCGTTCGTCCTGAGCTTGTCGAAGGAGCGGTCTACCTTGCGTTCCAGAAGGCAGTGCTTCGACAGGCTCAGCACGAAAGGAGAGAAAGGCTGAACGTCATACCTTTCCGAACCGCCCGAGCCCCTTGTCGGTCCCGCACAGCCGGTCCCAATGGCGGAAGTAGAGCCCGTAATTGCAGCGATATTGCTCGTGATGGCGCTGGTGGTGGCTCGCCGTGATCAGCCAGCGCCCCGCCGGTCCTTCGACCAGGCGCTTCGGAAACATCTCCCAGCCCATATGATTGGTCACGCCCATCACCGTCATGATCGACAGCACCACTCCGAGCGCGCCGACATGGATCGGCACGAGGAAGACGAGCGCGGGAATCACGATCGCCCCGCTCAACGCCTCGGACGGATGGAAGCTCATCGCCGCCCAGGCGGTCGGCGGCCGGCTCGCATGATGGACGGCGTGCATCGCTTTGAAGGCGCGCGGGGCGTGCATCGCCCGGTGCGTCCAGTAGAACCACGTATCGTGCGCGAGCAGGTAGAGCAGCACCGATACGGGCAGCCACCAGAGCGGAAAGGCGTGAACGTCGTCATAGATTCGCGTCCAGCCGCGCTGCCGCCAGCCCCACGCGACGATCCCCGCCGGCGCGCCGTATATGCCCGCCGACGCCAGGCTCCAGCCGATCTCGCGCCCGATCTGCCCGCGCTGCCCGGCATAAAGTCCCGGCTGGCGCAGCTTCGTCGCCCAGGCGAAGCCGCCGCTCGCCAGAAGATAGCGCACGGCGACGATCGCGCTCATCGCCAGCGCGGACAACAGGATGGCGGCGATGATCTCCACATCGCCGCTATAGGCGCGCGCTTCGCGGCTGGGTAGAAGCGCGCGCGATGAAGAAAGTCGATCTGCTGATCGTCGGCGGCGGGCTGGCCGGCGGCCTCCTCGCGCTCGCCATCCGCGCGCGGCGCCCGGGCACGCGCGTGATGCTCGTCGAGGGCGCCGATCGGATCGGCGGCAACCATATCTGGTCCTTCTTCGGCAGCGATGTCGCGCCCGAGGATTGGGGCCTCGTCGCCCCGCTGATCTCGCACAGCTGGGAAGGCTATGACGTCGCCTTCCCGCGCTATCGCCGGACGATCGCCAACTCCTATCATTCGATCGAATCGGAGCGGCTCGACGCGGTCGTCCGCGCGGCGCTGACGCCCGAGGATCTCGTCACCGGCGCGCGCGTCCTCGCGATCGATCGCGGCGGGGTGACGCTCGCCGACGGCAGCCGGATCGAGGCCGAGGCCTGCATCGAGGCGCGGGGCGCGCGCGATCTCTCCGCGCTGGAGCTCGGCTGGCAGAAGTTCGTCGGCCAGCTGCTGGTGCTCGATCGCCCGCACGGGCTGACCCGCCCGACGATCATGGACGCGACCGTCGATCAGGCGGACGGCTATCGCTTCGTCTATCTGCTCCCCTTCGGCCCCGACCGCATCTTCGTCGAAGATACCTATTACACGACGACCCCCGATCTCGACGTGCCCGCGATCCGCCAGCGAATCGCGGATTACGCCGCGGCACGAGGCTGGAGCGTGCGGTCGGTCGAGCGCGAGGAGGTCGCCGCGCTGCCGATCGCCACCGGCGGCCATTTCGAGCTGCACTGGCGCTCGGGCCCCCAATGGATCGGCAAGATCGGCATGGCCGCCGCGCTCTTCCAGCCGATGACGGGCTATTCGCTTCCCGATGCGGTGCGCACCGCCGCGCTCGTCGCCGCTCTGCCCAGCCTCGACGGGCAGCTCCTCCACGATGCGCTGCGCACCCATGCCGAGAAGGCCTGGGCCGATCGAAGCTATTATCGCCTGCTCGCGCGGATGCTGTTCCGCGCCGCCGCGCCGATGGATCGTTATCGCATGCTCGAGCGCTTCTACGCGCTCGATCCCAAGCTCGTCTCGCGCTTCTATGCGGGGCAATCGACCAAACTGGACAAGATCCGCATCCTGTGCGGAAAGCCTCCCGTGCCGCTCGTCCGGGCTGCGCGCATATTTCTGGAAGGATCCGCTTGATGGCAGCGCGTACGGCGGCGGTGATCGGCGCCGGCTTCGGCGGCCTGGCGCTCGCCATTCGCCTGCAATCGGCGGGCATCGCCACCACTCTCATCGAAGCGCGGGATCGTCCCGGCGGCCGCGCCTATGTGTGGAAGCGCGAGGGCTTCACCTTCGATGCGGGCCCCACCGTGATCACCGATCCCGCCTGCCTGCAGGAATTGTGGGCGCTCTCCGGCCAGTCGATCGACCAGGACGTCACGCTCCAGCCGGTCTCGCCTTTCTATCGGCTCAACTGGCCCGACGGCACCAATTTCGATTATTCGAACGACGAGCCCGCACTGCGCGCCGAGATCGAGAAGATGTGTCCGGCGGATGCGCCCGGCTATGCGCGCTTCCTCGAATATTCGGCGGGCGTGTACGAGGAGGGCTACGTCAAGCTCGGCGCGCACGCGTTTCTCGATTTCGCGAGCATGATCAAGGCGGCGCCCGCGCTCGCCAAATATCAGGCGTGGCGCTCGGTCTATTCGATCGTCTCCTCCTACGTGAAGGACGAGCGGCTCCGGCAGGCCCTCTCGTTCCACACGCTCCTCGTCGGCGGCAATCCGATGACGACGAGCTCGATCTATGCGCTGATCCACAAGCTGGAGAAGATGGGTGGCGTCTGGTTCGCCAAGGGCGGCACGAGCGCGCTGATCGATGGCATGGTCGCTCTCTTCGAGCGGCTCGGCGGCACGGTCCGGCTCGGCGATCCGGTCGCCGAGATCGAGACATTGGGCGATCGCGCGACGGGCGTGCGCACGCAGAGCGGCTGGTCGGGCAAGTTCGATGCGGTCGCCTCGAACGCGGACATCATGCACAGCTATCGCGATCTGCTGAGCCAGTCGGGGCGCGGCAAGCGCGTCGCCAAGTCGCTCGAGCGCAAGCGCTGGTCGCCGTCTTTGTTCGTCGTCCATTTCGGCATCACGGGTCGGTGGCCGGGCATCCCGCACCACATGATCCTGTTCGGCCCCCGCTATGGCGGCCTGCTCAACGACATCTACCAGACGGGCGTGCTGCCGGCCGATTTCTCGCTGTATCTCCATCATCCGAGCGTCACCGATCCGGGCATGGCGCCCGAGGGCTGCTCGACCTTCTATGCGCTCGCGCCCGTGCCGCATCTCGGCAATCTGCCCGTCGACTGGGAGACGCTCAAGGAAAGCTATGCCGATCGCATCCTCGCCGAGGTCGAAGCCCGGCTGATCCCGGGCCTGAAGCAGCGGATCGTCACCCGCTTCTGCTACACGCCCGACGATTTCCGCGGCGATCTCAACGCGCATCTCGGCTCCGCCTTCAGTCTAGAGCCCTTGCTGACCCAGTCCGCCTGGTTCCGGACGCACAATCGCGATGACGTCATCCCGAACCTGTACTTCGTCGGCGCGGGCACGCATCCGGGCGCGGGGATTCCCGGCGTCGTCGGCTCGGCCAAGGCGACCGCGCGGCTGATGCTGGAGGATCTGCGGTGAGCGTTGCCCGAGAGTCCGTTCGTGCTGAGCGTAGTCGAAGCACGTGCAAGCGGCGCGGCTTGCGGCACGCCCTTCGACTATGCTCAGGGCGAACGGCAGGATGTTTGAGGGTCGCAGCATGAAGCGCCTCGCCATCTATTGCGGCTCGGCCACCCCCGCCGATCCGCGCTTCATCGACAATGCCCGCGACGTCGGCCGCACGCTCGCCGAGCGCGGAATCGGTGTCGTCTATGGCGGCGGCCGGCTCGGTCTGATGGGCGCGATCGCCGATTCGGCGCTGGCGGCGGGCGGCGCGGTGATCGGCGTGATCCCGAAGGCGCTCGTCGACGCCGAGGTCGCACATCGCGGCCTGACCGAGCTTCACGTCGTCGAGACGATGCACGAGCGCAAGCAGGCCTTTACCGATCTGTCGGACGGCTTCGTCACGCTCCCCGGCGGCACGGGCACGATGGACGAATTGTGGGAGGCGCTGAGCTGGGCGCAGATCGGCTATCATGCCAAGCCGGTCGGGCTGCTCAACGTCGCCGGCTTCTACGATGGCCTGCTCAGCTTCGTCGCGACGATGGCCGAGGCCGGTTTCCTGCGCCCCCAGCATCGCGACATCCTGATCGCGTCCGACAGCCTCGATGATCTGCTCGGCAAGATGGCGGCGCATGTCCCGCTGCGCACGATCACGCAGATGAAGGCGGCCGAACTCTGAGCGCCGACCGCGCCGCGCTCGTCGAGCATGCGCGGCTGTCGATTGCGCGTGGCTCCAAGTCGTTCGCGATGGCGTCGAAATTGTTCGATCCCGCCACGCGCGAGCGCGCCTGGCTGCTTTATGCCTGGTGTCGCGCCTGCGACGATATTGCCGACGGCCAGGATCATGGCCACGGCATGACGCGGCATTCCGACGGCCCCGAGCGCATCGCGCGCATCCGCGAGCTGACGACGCTCGCGCTCGCCGGGCACGCAACCGGCGAACCCGCTTTCGACGCGCTCGGCCTCGTAGCCGCCGAATGCGGCATCCCGGCCAACCTGCCGTTCGACGTGATCGACGGCTTCGCGCTCGACGGCGACGGCTGGAGCCCGCGCACCGAGGACGATCTGTATCGCTATTGCTATCATGTCGCTGGCGCGGTCGGGGTGATGATGGCGATCGTGATGGGCGTCTCGCCCGATGACGAGGCGGTGCTCGATCGCGCCTGCGATCTGGGCATCGCCTTCCAGCTCGCCAATATCGCGCGCGATCTCAGCGAGGATGACGCGGTCGGCCGCTGCTATCTGCCTTCCGAATGGCTCGCGGAAATGGACATCCCGCCCGGCGAGCATATGCGCCCCGCGCACCGCGCCGGGCTCGTCACACTGGTCCGCCTGCTGACCGACGGCGCCGCACGCCACGAGGCGAGCGCGCGGATCGGCGCCTACGCTCTGCCGTTCCGCGCGCGCTGGGCCGTGCTCGCCGCCGCCGACATCTATGGCGGGATCGGGCGCGAGGTCGCGCGGCGCGGTGCGCAGGCCTGGGATCACCGCGTCTTCACCTCGAAATGGGCGAAGCTCGGCGCGGTCATCGCCGCCTGGCGCGCGGCGCGCCGCCCCGCGCCGATCGATCCGCCGCCGCGTGGCGCCGCGCTCTGGACGCGCCCGCGCTGATCGTGCACGGGGGCGAAATGACCCCGAAGCGCCTGATTTGCTTGATCTTTGCTGGATTGTTTCTGGCAAGCCCCGCGTTCGCGCGAACCGACGAAGACGATCAGGCGTGGCTCAACGTCACGGTCATCGGCAATGTCGGCAAGCTTGCCTATTTCGCCGAGATTCAGCCGCGCGTCGGCGAGGATGTCAGCCGCATGACCCAGCTCCTGCTGCGCCCGGCGATCGGCTATCAGCTCTCGCCCACGGTCACGCTCTATGGCGGCTATGCGCATGTGGTTCTGCCGATCGAGAACGGCCCGGATCGCAACGAGGAGCGCCTGTTCAGCCAGCTCAACTGGTCGCTGCCCAAGATCGCGGGCGGCAGCATGCTGCTGCGCACGCGGCTCGAGCATCGCCGGCTCTCCAACGGGCACGATGTCGGCTGGCGGCTGCGCCAGATGATCCGCTTCATGCACCCACTCGGCAATCCGAAGAAGGTCCGCGCGCTCGCGCATGTCGAGGCGTTCGTCGCGTTCGACGATACCGATTGGGGCGCGCACAAGGGCTTCGATCAGGTCCGCAGCTTTGCCGGCATCGAGGTGCCGCTGCCGGGCCGCTCGACGCTCGATCTCGGCTATCTCAACCAGACGATCAACGATCCGAACAATCGGATCCGGATCAACCACGTCGCCTCGGCGACCTTCTGGATCAGGCCCTAGCCAGCCTCTTTTGCGCCGCAGCATTGGCCGCTAGGCTGCGCGTTTGACGAAGGGGAACAGCATGCGGATCACGGCGCGATGGATGGCTATGTTGGCGATGATCGGCGCCGCTTTGCCTGCCGCGGCCGCGGAGCCCGAAAAGCGCATCGCCGTCATCTCGGCGTTCGAGCCCGAATGGATCGCGCTCCAGGCCGCGATGACCGGCAAGAGCGAGCAGCTCATCAACGGCACGCGCTTCCTGTCGGGCACGCTCGGCGGCAAGAAGGTGGTGCTGTTCCTGAGCGGGGTCAGCATGACCAATGCGGCGATGACCACGCAGCTGGCGCTCGATCGTTTCCCGATCAGGAGCATCGTCTTTTCGGGCGTCGCCGGCGGGATCGATCCGAAGCTGGACGTGGGCGATGTCGTCGTCGCCGACAAATGGACCGAATATCTGGAATCGGCCTTCGCGCGTGCGACGCCGGCGGGCTTCGTGCCGCCCGATCGCGACGATGGCGCTGCCGGGCTGCCTGCTTATGGGATGATGTACCCCCGCACGATCGGCGTCCGCCACCCGGTCTCGGGCGCCTATGAGCGGCGCACCTGGTTCGATGCCGATCCGGCGATGATCGCGGTCGCGCGCGCCATGCCGCCGGTCACGCTCCGGCGCTGTTCGAAGACGCTCTGCCTGAAGGCGCAGCCGCGCGTGGTCGTCGGCGGGCATGGCGTGTCGGGGCCGGTCTTCATGGATAACGCCGAATATCGCCAATATCTGTTCAAGACGTTCGACGCGCAGGTGCTGGATATGGAGAGCGCGGCGGTCGCGCATGTCGCTTACTCGAACGCGGTGCCCTTCATCGCCTTCCGCTCGCTGTCCGATCTTGCCGGCGGCGATCCGGGCGAGAATCAGGCGCGCGCTTTCTATCCGCTCGCCTCAGAAAATAGCGCGCTGGTGGTGACGGCCTTCCTGAAGGCGCTGCCCGACTGAGTCGCAAATGTCCGCTCATCCTGAGGAGCCATTGAGCTTGTCGAAATGGCGTCTCGAAGGACATGAGGGTCCTTCGAGACGGGCCTTCGCCAAGCTCAGTCCCTCCTCAGGATGAGCGGGGTATCAGTTTTACGCCGCGATCGACTCGCGTTCGGCCTCGGCTTCCTGCGCCGGGGTCAGCCGGATCAGGTAATCGAAGGCGGACAGGCCGGCCTTCGAACCCTCGCCCATCGCGATCACGATCTGCTTGAAGGGCACGATCGTGCAGTCGCCGGCCGCGAAGATGCCGGGGATCGAGGTGTGGCCGCGCTGGTCCACCTCGATCTCGCCGCGCGGGCTGAGCCCGATCACGTCCTTCAGCCATTCGGTGTTCGGCACGAGGCCGATCTGGACGAAGATGCCTTCCAGCTCGACGAGATGCGTCTCGTCGGTCGTGCGGTCGCGATAGGAGAGGCCGTTCACCTTCTCGCCGTCGCCATGCACTTCGGTCGTCAGCGCCGAGAGGAGCACGGTCACGTTGGGCAGGCTGTAGAGCTTGCGCTGGAGCACCGCATCGGCGCGCATCTGGCTGTCGAACTCGATCAAGGTGACGTGCGACACGAGGCCCGCCAGATCGATCGCGGCTTCCACGCCCGAATTGCCGCCGCCGATCACCGCGACGCGCTTGCCCTTGAAGAGCGGCCCGTCGCAATGCGGGCAATAGGCCACGCCTTTGTTGCGATACTGGTCCTCGCCAGGCACGCCCATCTGCCGCCAGCGCGCGCCGGTCGAGAGGATGACGGTCTTCGCTTTGAGCGAGGCGCCATTCTCGAGCACCACCTCGTGCAGCCCGCCTTCGCGCGCGGCCGGAATCAGCGTGTCGGCGCGCTGGAGGTTCATGATATCGACCTCATAATCGCGGACATGGCTCTCCAGCTGCGCGGCGAGCTTCGGCCCTTCGGTGTGGCTGACCGAGATGAAATTCTCGATGCCCATCGTATCGAGCACCTGGCCGCCGAAGCGCTCGGCGGCGACGCCGGTGCGGATGCCCTTGCGCGCCGTATAGATGGCGGCCGCAGCGCCCGCGGGCCCGCCGCCGACGATCAGCACCTCGAACGGCTCCTTCGTGGCGATCTTCTCGGCGGCGCGCGTGACCGCGCCGCTGTCGAGCTTGGCGACGATCTGCTCCAGCTCCATGCGGCCCTGGCCGAACGGCTCGCCGTTGAGGAAGATCGTCGGCACCGCCATCACCTTGCGCTCGGCGACCTCGTCGGGGAACAGGCCCCCGTCGATCGCGACATGGCTGACGCGCGGATTGAGCACGCTCATCAGGTTCAGCGCCTGCACCACGTCGGGGCAGTTCTGGCAGGAGAGCGAGAAATAGGTCTCGAAATGGAAGTCGCCGTCGAGGCCCTTCACCTGTTCGATCAGATCCTGCGCGGCCTTGGACGGATGCCCGCCAACCTGCAGCAGAGCGAGGACGAGGCTCGTGAATTCGTGGCCCATCGGAATGCCGGCGAAGCGGACGCCGATATCGGTGCCGACGCGGCGGATCATGAAGCTCGGGCTGCGCTTGTCGCCTTCGCGCAGCACCGAGATCATCTCGGGCGCGAGAGCCGCAATATCCTCCAGCAACCGCGCGAGCTCATGCGATTTGGGCGCGTCGTCCAGCGACGCCACCAGCTCGATGGGCTGGCGAATGTTCGCGAGATAGGCCTTGAGCTGGCCCTTCAGATTGGCGTCCAACATGGGAGACTCCGGATAAGCTGGAGAGGAAGAAGGTGCCGGGGCGACGACGGATCGCCGCCCCGGATGTGTTGGTTAGATCTTGCCGACGAGGTCCAGGCTGGGTGCGAGCGTCGTGTCGCCCTCTTCCCACTTGGCGGGGCAGACCTCGCCCGGGTGGCTGACCCAATACTGGAGCGCCTTGATCTTGCGCAGCAGTTCGGCGGCGTTGCGGCCCACACCCTCGGGCGTGATTTCGACGAGCTGGATCGTGCCCTCGGGATCGACGACGAAGGTGCCGCGGTCGGCCAGGCCGACGCCCGGGCGCAGCACGTCGAAATTGTTCGAGATCACATGATTCTGGTCACCCAGCATGTAATAGTTGATCTTGCCGATCGCGGGCGACGTGTCGTGCCAGGCCTTGTGGCTGAAATGCGTGTCGGTGGAGACCGAATAGACCTCGACGCCCATGCCCTGCAGGGTCGGGTAGATGTCGGCCAGATCCTCGAGCTCGGTCGGGCAGACGAACGTGAAATCGGCCGGGTAGAAGAAGAAGACCGACCATTTGCCCTTCACGTCGGCGTCGCTGACGTCGACGAACTTGCCTTCCTTGAAGGCGGTCGCCGTAAACGGCTTAATGGACGTGCTCATGATCGCCATCGGTTCAATTCCCTTGCTGTGAGTCGGTCTCGACAGTGTCCATTTAGGAACCGGGGATTGAAAGAACAAATTGGATAATATCGGCGATCTGATCGTATTGGTCGATCAGTGGCGGGAGCGGGGCGACCGTAGCCGCCCCGCGTCGGACGTTAGAGCTTCAGCTTGTTCCGGCCGCGCTGCGAATCCTGCTTCTGCGCGAGGATGTGGCGGTTGGCGGCTTCCTGGCGCGAATGGATCAGGCGCTTGTCGGCCGCGGTCAGGTGGCCGCCGTGGCGTGCCTTCAGCTGCGCCTCCAGGCGCTTGATCGAGCGCTGCTCGGCATCCAGGCGGGCTTGCTCGGCGTGGGTCAGCTTGCCCGAACGCTCGCCGGCATCGATCCGGCGCTCCTGATTGGCCTGGCGAACGTTGACCGGGCCGGCGGCGACGGCGCTGGTGCCGATCGCGACGAGACCGACGAACAGAGCGGTTCCGAATTTACGCATGATGTCATCCTTGCAAGGGCTGCACGGGGCAGCTCGGGCGGAACAACGCGCGATCTGCGAAAAAGGGTCGGCTTCAACCGCGCGGCGCGCGGACGCCCTCCAGCGCGCGGCGCTTGAGTTCGGCCTTCAGCATCTCGGGCCGCGGCGCGACGAGGAAGCCGAAGCTGACCGTGCCATGCTTGGATTCCACCGCATGGTGCAGGCGGTGCGCCTGCACGATCCGCTTCATGTAGGTCGAGCGCGGCACGAAGCGGCCGGGGAGCCGCTGGTGGACGATCCAGTCGTGGAAGCCGAAATAGATCGCGCCATAAGCGGCGATTCCCGCGCCGATCCACGCGAAGCCCGGCCACCAGCCGAGCTGCACCCCGCCGAGCAGCAGCACGAACGAAGGCACGGCGAAGATCACCGCGTAGAGATCGTTGAGCTCCCAATTGCCCTTGCGCGCGCGGTGGTGGCTGGCGTGCAGGAACCAGCCCGGCCCGTGCATCACCCAGCGGTGCGCGGCATAAGCGAACGCCTCCATCCCGGCGACGGTTGCGACGAACAGCGAGAGGCCGGCAATCCAGGACATGGCCGCCTACATAGCGATCCGTTTGTGCGCTTGCGAGACGCAGCCTTGCGGGTTGCGTGCTGCTTATGCTTTAGGCCGGGGCACCTTTCCGCGGGGAGTCGATCCTCGCTCGCCCAAAAGGGGTTTCCGATGAACATCCACGAATATCAGGCTAAGGAACTGCTCGCGAAATTCGGCGTGGCGATTCCCGCCGGCTACGCGGCCATGAGTGTCGACGAGGCGGTCGAGGCTGCCGGAAAGCTGCCCGGGCCGCTCTATGTCGTGAAGTCGCAGATCCATGCCGGCGGTCGCGGCAAGGGCAAGTTCAAGGAACTCGCCCCCGAGGCCAAGGGCGGCGTCCGCCTCTCGAAGACGCTGGACGAAGTCCGCGCCAACGCCACCGACATGCTCGGCAACACGCTGGTGACGATCCAGACGGGCGATGCCGGCAAGCAGGTCAACCGCCTCTACATCACCGACGGCGCGGACATTAAGTCGGAATATTATCTGTCGATGCTCGTCGATCGCGCCACCGGCCGCGTCGCGATGGTCGTCTCCACCGAAGGCGGCATGGACATCGAGACCGTCGCGCATGACACGCCCGAGCTGATCCGCACCTTCACGATCGATCCGGCCGAGGGCTTCCAGGCGCATCACGGCCGCGCGGTCGCCTTCGCGCTCAAGCTGACCGGCGATCTCAACAAGCAGGCTGCCAAGGTCGCCGAGCAGCTCTACAACGCCTTCATCGCGACCGACATGTCGATGCTCGAGATCAACCCGCTGGTCGAGACGGTCGACGGCAAGATCCTCGTCCTCGATGCCAAGGTGTCGTTCGACTCGAACAGCCTGTACCGCCACCCCGATATCCTCGCGCTGCGCGACGAGACCGAGGAGGATCCGGCCGAGGTCGAGGCGTCCAAGTACGACCTCGCCTACATCAAGTTGGACGGCAATATCGGTTGCATGGTCAACGGCGCCGGCCTCGCCATGGCGACGATGGACATCATCAAGCTCAACGGCGCCTTCCCCGCCAACTTCCTCGATGTCGGCGGCGGCGCCAACAAGGAGAAGGTCACCTCGGCCTTCAAGCTGATCCTGTCCGATCCCGCGGTCGAGGGCATCCTCGTCAACATCTTCGGCGGCATCATGCGCTGCGACATCATCGCCGAAGGCATCGTCGCCGCGGCGAAGGAAGTGAACCTTTCGGTCCCCCTCGTTGTCCGTCTCGAAGGCACGAACGTCCAGCAGGGCAAGGACATCCTCGCCAATTCGGGTCTGCCGATCGTGGCCGCCGACGATCTGGGCGACGCCGCCCGCAAAATCGTCGCGCAGGTCAAGAAGGCCGCCTGAGCCGACTTGCGAAGGTCCGTTCTGCGGAATGGACCTTCGCAAGTCCGCAAATTCGCATTTGCAATCGCCGTCGGGCCGGTCGAACGGAGCGGACAGGCGATCGGACGCAACGAAGACGCAATGGGCAGCTTCTTTACGTATACGTCAATCCGCTGCTAAACCCTGCACACAGGACCGGGGCCAGCATGGGCGCATCCGGTTCGAGCTTCCACCGCTACGATGGGGGCCACGAGAGGAGACGAGCCATGAAGGTTCTGGTGCCCGTGAAGCGGGTGATCGACTATAATGTGAAGCCGCGGGTCAAGATGGACGGCACCGGCGTCGATCTCGCCAACGTGAAGATGTCGATGAACCCGTTCGACGAGATTGCGGTCGAAGAGGCGATCCGCCTGCGCGAGAAGGGCGCTGCCACCGAGATCGTCGCGGTCTCCGTCGGCCCGCAGAAGGCGCAGGAGACGCTCCGCACCGCGCTGGCGATGGGCGCCGACCGCGCGATCCTCGTCATGACCGACGACGAGGTCGAGCCGCTCGCCGTCGCCAAGATCCTGAAGGCGATTGCGGATGAGGAGGCTCCCGGCCTCGTGATCCTCGGCAAGCAGGCGATCGACGACGACAGCAACCAGACCGGCCAGATGCTCGCGGCCTTGCTCGGCTGGGGCCAGGGCACGTTCGCGTCCAAGGTCGAGGTCACGGGCGATGCGGTCGCGGTCACGCGCGAAGTCGATGGCGGGCTCGAGACGGTCAGCCTCAAGCTGCCCGCGATCGTGACGACCGATCTGCGCCTCAACGAGCCGCGCTATGCGAGCCTGCCCAACATCATGAAGGCCAAGTCCAAGCCGCTCCTGCAGAAGACGCCCGCCGATTACGGCGTCGAGACCACGCCGCGCCTGAAGACGCTGAAGGTGGTCGAGCCGGCCAAGCGCTCGGCCGGAATCAAGGTCGCCGGTGTCGATGAACTGGTGGCGAAGCTCAAGGCATTGGGAGTGGCGGCATGAGCGTTCTCGTCTGGGTCGAGCATGAGGCCGGCGCGGTCAAGGACGCGACGCTGTCGACTGTCACTGCCGCAAGCCAGCTCGGCGACGTGCATCTGTTGGTTGCCGGCGCCGGTGTCGGCTCCGTGGCCGAGGCCGCCGCGAAGATCGCCGGCGTCGCCAAGGTCGTGGTGCTCGACGATGCCGCGTTCGAACATGCTCTTCCCGAGAATGTCGCGCCCGCGATCGTCGCGATGATGGCGGACCATGACGCGTTCGTCGCGCCCGCCACCTCGAACGGCAAGAATATCGCGCCGCGCGTCGCGGCTTTGCTCGATGTCATGCAGATCAGCGACATCCTCTCGGTCGAGGGGCCGGACACGTTCACCCGGCCCATCTATGCGGGCAATGCGATCGCGACCGTCCAGTCGGCGGATTCCAAGAAGGTCATCACCGTGCGCGGCACCGCGTTCGAGAAGGCCGCGCGCGAAGGCGGCTCGGGCGTAATCGAAGCGGCGACCGGTAGCGATGCCGGCCTGTCGAGCTTCGTCGGTGCCGAGATCGCCAAGTCGGAGCGCCCCGAGCTCACCTCGGCCAAGATCATCGTCTCGGGCGGCCGCGCGCTCGCCTCGGCCGAGCAGTTCCACGAGGTGATCGATCCGCTCGCCGACAAGCTCGGCGCGGGCGTCGGCGCGAGCCGGGCGGCCGTCGATGCGGGCTATGCGCCGAACGATTATCAGGTCGGCCAGACGGGCAAGATCGTCGCCCCCGAAGTCTATGTCGCGGTCGGCATATCGGGCGCGATCCAGCATCTCGCGGGGATGAAGGATTCGAAGACGATCATCGCGATCAACAAGGACGAGGACGCGCCCATCTTCCAGGTCGCGGACATCGGCCTGGTCGGCGACCTGTTCAAGATCGTGCCGGAGCTGACGGGCAAGCTGTGAACTGAGGTTGGGACGGCCGCGGCCGTCCCACCTTCTACCCCCGATCGGTTCGAGCTCGTCGAGAACGCACAGGGATCGAGCGAAGTCGAGAGCCCGCGCCAAGGGCCTCGCATCCAGATCTCGGCGCAAAACCAGCCAGATCCCTCGACACCGACGGTCAGGTAGGTATCGCGTCGCTCATGATCGACGCGTCACTCCATTCCCTCAAAGCCGTCCTGCTCGAAGGCATGCGCCACTATCACGGCGCCGCGCTCTGGATCGAGCGCAACGGCCCCGCCAGCGACAAGCTGCTCCACATGAATGCGGGCCTGATCCTCTGGCTGGCGACGGTGCTGCTGCGCGGCCGGCGCTGGGGCGATCCGCGCAACCTGCTGCCGCTGATGCTGCTGGAAGCGCTCAACGAGACCGCCGACTGGCTCTTCCCGACCAAATGGACCTTGTCGGGCACGATCGCCGACATCTTCTGGACCCTGTTCTGGCCGATCCTGCTGACCGCGCTCATCGGCGGGCAGCCGGCCCGCAAGCGGGGCCGGCGATGATCCGCCGGCGGCTGTGCATCAACGGCCGTGTCCAGGGCGTCTTCTACCGCGCCTGGTTCGCCGAGCAGGCGAAGGCGCTCGGGCTCGACGGCTGGGTCCGCAATCGCGCGGACGGCAGCGTCGAGGCGGTCGTGCAGGGCCCCACGGAGATGGTGGAAGCGATCGTCGCGAAAGCGCGAGAAGGCTCGCCGGCGTCGCGCGTCGCGGATGTCGTCGTCGGCGACGATCCGCCACCGCACGAGACGCTGCAAGGATTTGAGAAAAGGCCGACCGTCTAGCAACGGCCGGCCCGAACGCCTTACTTGGGCGCGATCACCATCAGCATCTGCCGGCCTTCCATGCGCGGATGCTGTTCGACCTTGGCGACCTCGGCGACGTCTTGCTGGACGCGCTGGAGCACCTGCATGCCGAGTTGGCCGTGCGCCATCTCGCGACCACGGAAGCGCAGGGTGCATTTCACCTTGTCGCCTTCCTCGATGAACTCGAAGATTTTCTTCATCTTCGTGTCATAATCATGGTCGTCGATGTTCGGACGCATCTTGATCTCCTTGATCTCCTGCGTCTTCTGGCTCTTGCGGGCGAGGTTGGCCTTCTTCTGGGTCTCGTACTTGAACTTGCCGACGTCCAGGAACTTGGCGACCGGCGGATCGGCATTGGGCGAGACTTCGACGAGATCTAGGCCGATCTCGTTCGCCTGCGCCATCGCTTCGCGCGTGTACATCACGCCCAGATTCTCGCCATTCTCGTCGATCACGCGAACCTTCTGGCTCGAGATGAACTCGTTATAGCGGGGGCCGTTCATCGGCATCGGCTGCTGGCCGAGCGGACGACGCATCATGGGCGGTGGTATAACGCTTTCTCCTGTCGCGGCTGGATGCCGCACCGCGCCGATATAGCGAAGCGAGCGGCTTTTTTAAAGGCGGGCTGCGTCGACGCCCGCAGACTCTGCGAAGCGCGCCGCCAGCGCGTCATTTCCCTGCGCTTCGGCGAGCGACGCGAGCGTGTTGCCCGCGGCGTCGCGGCCGTGCGGATCCGCGCCGGCCGCGATCAGCAGATCGAGGATCTCTGTCCGGTTGAACAGCACCGCCATCATCATCGCATTCTGGCCCGCGCCGTTGCGGTAATCGACGTTCGCGCCGCCCGCGATCAGCGTCCGCGCGATCGCCGCATAGCCCTTGAACGCCACGCCCATCAGCGCGCTGTTGCCCGTCTCGCTATCGGGCCGCGCGCCCTCGGCCAGCAGCAAAGCGGTCGTGCTTTCCTGGCCGTTGTAACTGGCGAGGATCAGCGGCGAATGGTTACGCGCGTCGAGCCCCTCGATGTCCGCACCCGCGCGCAACAGCGCCGGGATGACGTCGTCGCGCCCCATGCGCGCGGCATCGAACAGCAATTCCTGGAGGCGCTCGGGGCTCGGCAGAGGCGGGAGATCATTCATATCGTTGAGATGCCTCCGTGGCGCGCAAAGTTCCTTCCACATCTTTCCGGTATGTTACCGGACTGTTAAGCGTCTTTGTCGAACCGCTCTTATCCCAAGAGAGCGGGTTCAACAGGGAGTAGCTTTCGTGACCATCCGCGCCATCGCCGCCGCACTTTTGCTCGTTCTGTGCGCCGCGCCATCTTCCGCCGCGAGCTTTCTGCTCAATTACACGACATTTGCGGACGGCGTGAACGCGCCCGTGTCGGTCTCGGCCGCGATCGAGGCGGATGCCGATCCCTATTTTGCCAATGGCTATCTCGTCACGGCGATCAGCGGCACGCGTGGCGGCATCGCGATCGACGGCTTCACCGATTTTTCCGAAGTCTATGTTCCGACCGTGCCTGATTACGGCTTCCAGAGCTACGTCGACAGCTTCGGGCTGACCTTCACTGCGGGCGGCGTCGGCTACACCCTCTACCGTGATTCCAGCGATACGAGCTTCTATCACGAATTCGCCGACAATGGCTTCGGACGGCTGATCCTGCCCGCATCGCTCACGCTGGCGGCGGCCCCGGCCGGCTCAGTTCCCGAATCCGCGACATGGGCGATGATGCTGCTCGGCTTCGGTACGATCGGCGCCGCGCTGCGTCGCCAGCGTCACGCGGCGACCGCCTGACGGCGATTATCGAGCGGCCGTCGCCGCATCGCCGAGCGGCTTCGTCTCGATGCTCTGGCCGAAGCCGGCGATGAGCGGCCGGCCCTTGGCGATCGCGGCGCGGACCGCAGGCAGCGAGAGCGAGGCGTCATGGCTCGCCTTGCTGTCCCACGTCTCGGTGATCCACAGCGCGTCGAGATCCTTGGCATCCTCGGCGATGAGATAGCCGAGGCAGCCCGGCATCTTGGCCGTGCCCGCCAGCAGGATCGCTGCCAGCTCGGCGCGCTTGCCCGGCACCGCCTTCATCTGGCCAATCAGCCCATAATGCGTCGGCGCGGGCTGGGCGGTCGCGGCGCCGGCGAGCATCGCGAGCGCGAGGAAAGCCGCGCCGCGCGTCATGCCATCAGGTCCGGTGGCGTCGCCTCGCCCGTCAGCAGGCGGATCGCCTCGTCGAGGCTCAGGATCTGCTGGCCCTCGCTGCCGAGCCGGCGGATCGCGACCGTGCCTTCCTCGGCCTCGCGCCGGCCGACGACGAGCAAAGCCGGCACGCGCGCGAGGCTATGCTCGCGTACCTTGTAGTTGATCTTCTCGTTGCGCAGATCGCCCTCGACGCGCAGCCCCGCCGCACGCAGCTTCGCGATCGCCGCATGGGCATAATCGTCCGCATCGGAGACGATCGTCGCCACCACCGCCTGCACGGGCGACAGCCACATCGGCATTCGCCCGGCATGGTGCTCGATCAAAATCCCCAGGAAGCGCTCGAACGTCCCGAGGATCGCGCGGTGGAGCATGATCGGCCGGTGGCGTGCGCCATCCTCGCCGATGAAGCTCGCGTCGAGCCGCTCGGGCAGGACCGTGTCGGTCTGTAGCGTGCCGCACTGCCACGTCCGCCCGATCGCGTCGGTCAGGTGGAATTCCAGCTTCGGCGCGTAGAAGGCGCCCTCGCCAGGAAGCTCTTCCCAGCCGAACGCCTCGGTCGCGCGGCCCGTCGCCGCGACCGCATCGCGCAACGACTGCTCGGCCCAGTCCCACATCTCTTCGGAGCCGAAGCGCTTGTCGGGGCGCAGCGCCAGCTTGATCTGGTAGCTCTCGAAACCGAGATCCTTGTAGACCGTGTCGAGCAGGTCGCAGAACGCCACGACCTCGCCGACGAGCTGGTCGGGCGTCACGAAGATATGCGCGTCGTCCTGCGTGAACTGGCGCACGCGCATCAGCCCGTGGAGCGCGCCATGCGCCTCGTTGCGGTGGCAGCAGCCGAATTCCGCCATCCGGATCGGCAGGTCGCGATAGGATTTGATGCCCTGCTTGAAGATCAGGATATGCGCGGGGCAGTTCATCGGCTTGAGCGCCATCAGGTCGCCCGTTCCCGAGAGGATTGCGCCCTCGTCCTCGGTATTGGGCACCTCGTCGGGCACGACGAACATATTCTCGCGATATTTGCCCCAATGGCCGCTCTGCTCCCACTGGCGCGCATCCATCAGCTGCGGCGTCTTCACCTCGCGATAGTCGGCCGCGTCCAGCCGGCGGCGCATATAGGCCTCCAGCGCGCGCCACATCACATAGCCCTTGGGGTGCCAGAAGACCGAGCCCTGCGCCTCGCTCTGGAGGTGGAACAGGTCCATCTCTTGGCCGATCCGGCGATGGTCGCGCTTGGCGGCCTCCTCCAGCCGCGTCAGATGCGCGTCGAGCTGCTTCTTGTTGAGCCAGCCCGTCCCGTAGATGCGGGACAGCATCGCGTTCTTCTGGTCGCCGCGCCAATACGCGCCGGAGACGCGCGTCAGCTTGAAAGCGTTCGGATCGAGCTTGCCCGTGGAGGCCATATGCGGCCCGCGGCACATGTCGAGGAACTCGCCCGCGCGATACACGGTGATCTCGTCGCCGTCGGGAAGTCCGGCCGCCCATTCGGCCTTGAACGTCTCGCCCTGCCGCTTCCAAAGCGCGATCAGATCGTCGCGATCCCAGACTTCGCGGATCAGCTTCTCGTCCTTGCCGATGATGCGCCGCATCTCGGCCTCGATCGCCGGCAGGTCCTCCTCGGTGAAGGCGCGGTCCTTCGGCGCGAAATCATAATAGAAGCCGTCGTCGGTCGAAGGCCCGAACGTGATCTGCGTTCCCGGAAACAGATGCTGCACGGCCTCCGCCAGCACATGCGCATAATCGTGGCGCGCCAGCTCCAGCGCATCCGCTTCGTCGCGCGCGGTGACGAGCGCAAGGCTCGCATCGCTTTCCAGCGGACGCATGATATCGCGCAGCTCGCCGTCGACGCGCGCCGCGATCGCCGCCTTGGCGAGGCCCGGCCCGATCGACGCGGCGATCTCCGCCGGGGTGGTGCCAGCCGCGACTTCGCGGACGGAGCCATCGGGCAGGCTGATCTTCAGCATCGCGGACATGGGAATACTCGATGTTTGCAGGGAGGGAGCGCTCTGGCGCGCGTCACGCATATAGGCAAGCGCCGCTCCCGCTCAAAGGTCGGCGGCGAGCGTAACGGCCACGCCCGATCCCGGCCGCGCGTCGCCCGCGACGCGGAAGCGTCCCTCGATCGCGAGGCTCAGCGTGTGATCGGCCACCGGCAGGCGCATCGCCGCGCGCGGCCCCGCGTCGATCCGGCTCGCGCCCGGCTGCGCCGCGCTCCACAGCCCTGCGCCGATCCCCGCTTCGCCTTGGCCGAGCCGCATCGCGCGTTCGATCCGGAGCGCGCCGTCGGCGAACAGATCGCGCGCATGCACCCCGACCACGCCCGCCTGCGCATACCCATCGAAGCGCAGCGCGCCCGGCAGCGCGCGATAGAATCCCCCGGCGGCATAACCCGACCATGCCCGCCGCCCCGCCGGATCCAGCCTCTGCCGCCGCTCGATCGAGACGCGCAGCGGCACGCCGGGCGCCGGCCGCCAGTCGATCCCCAGCGCCGCTTCCGCCCCTTTGCCGTTGAGCGGCGCATAGAATCGCGCCGCCGCTGCGATGCGTCCGGCCGGATCGATCGGCACCGCGATCCGCGCCGCCGCCTGGCTCCCGCCGAGCGCGCTTCCCGACGCCAGCGCCTGTCCGCTGCCGGGGCGGACGAAAAGATAGGCTTGCGCCTCGATCCGGCGCGGGGACGAGGCTGGAGCGGGTGCAGGGGGGAAAGGGCTATCGACGAGGGGCGGCGAGCTGGCCTGCGCCGATGGCTGCGCGAGCGCTTCGGCCGGCATCGGGCTGGCGTCGGTCAGGCGCAAGAGGGCCGGCAGCGTGCGATGCGTCGCCACAGGCCGGACGAATGCACGCTCGCCCTGGTCCAGCCGAATCGTTGGCGCCGTATCACCCGGAAACCGGCCCCCCGCCTGCGTCGGGATCCGTTCCGCAATCTCGGAAACCTGTCTGACCGGGGGCGCTCCTGGTCGCGAGAGCCGTCCCCCATCCGCACCCATCGGCAACAGCAGCATCGCGCGCGCCGCGATCCACGCGCCGAGCACGCTCGCGAGGAAGCGCGCCTGGCGCCCCTTCAATCGCACCGCGCGCTGTCCGGGAAGCGGTGCCGGGTCTTGTCCCAGATAGGGGTCTCGCCGGGTGTGTAGCGCCAGACCGCGCGTCTCGCGGCGACCATCTCGATCATGTTGCCGATAAATACCCGCGGTACCGCGAACAGGCCCTCGCGCCAGCCATAAGCGCGCGCGACGAGCAGCCCCCGGATCAGCAGCCGCCACGCGAGCAGGCCGGTCGTGATCCGGAAGGCGGTCGCCACGCCCGGCGGCCAGTCCGGCTCCGCGCCGGTCGCCCAGCCGAGCAGGATCAAGGCGGGCGTGACATAGGCCGCCGCCAGCACGAGCGCGGCGATCGGCGCGCGCCGATCGCGCAGGCGCATCCAGCGCTCGGTGACGCCGCCGTCCCAGCGCAGCCGGTCCCAGCCGGCGAGCGCGATGCCGATGATCCAGCGCGTCTTCTGGCGGACCGCCTCCTCGAACGTCTCGGGGAAATGCGCGCGCACCGCCACGGGGGCTTCGCCCGGAGCGCTGGGGATCGCGACGAACGCGCCGCGCCCGCCCAGCGCGCGGACGCGCAGCCCCAGCTCATAATCCTCGGTCAGGCAGTCGGCCGCGAAGGGCAGTCCGCCCCGCTCGTCGGCGATTCGCGCCATCATCGCGCGCGACACTGCGCAGCCGACCCCGGCCGAGGGCACTGCCGCCCCGATCGCCTCGCGCAGGCCCAGATTCTTCTGGTGCGATTCCTTGAATGGTGCGTTAGCGTAGTACCTATTCGGGTTCCAGGTCGGGCAATCCACGGCCAGCCGTGTGTACGTGAAGAGCGGCCGAAGCCACGGGGCCTGTGGATGGGCAAAGCCGAATTGACTCCGCCAGACAGGCTCGACCCGGATGGAGGACTTGCGCCCGGCTTAGGACTTCTCTCTTTGTGGGTCAGGGCGTCGCTGTGGACAGAACTCGATACACGCTCGCGCGCCCGACACCGATCTGCTTCGCGATCTCGGTCGCACCGATGCCCTGATCGCGCAGCGATCGTATGAGCGCGGCGTCGATGCTGGGTTTGCGCCCCCGATAGACGCCATTAGCCTTTGCGCGGTCGATGCCCTCGCGCTGACGCTCTCGACGGATGTCGGTCTCGAACTCAGCAATGGAGGCGAGCATTCCCAGTAGCAGCTTGCCCGTGCTGCTGGCCGTATCCATGCCTCCTTGCTGCAGGCAACGAAACTCGACCTTCTTCGCGCTGAGGCGAGCGACGATCGAATGCAGGTCAACGGCTGATCGCGCGAGGCGATCGAGACGCGTGACCATCAGCACATCCCCTTCACGCACAAAATCGAGCGCATCTGCGAGCGCAGAGCGTCCGGTAACGCTGGAACCACTCCGCTTCTCAGCGAAAACCTTCTCACATCCAGCCTCCTGCAGTGCCTCCTCCTGAACGTCGAGGGACTGTCCGCTGGAACTAACCCTCGCATAACCCACCAACATCAGCGCCCTCGTCTCGTTCGGTTCTAGATGATGTCACCATACGTCTCGGAAATGGACTTTCAACCCTAAAGAGACGACCCGGCCGCATGGCAAGCATCTCAACGTTTTGCCTCGGAAAGGTATACTTCAACGAGGCGACGAATGCTCGGATGAGATCAGTCTCGGCGGACCGGCTTGCCGATCTCATGCGGCCTGCGCTTGAGGTTCCTATCGAGCACAATTTCAAAGTGGCTTACCGGTTTGGGCAAGCACGTTTGGTACCCCACTTCGAGACAATCTTTTGACTGAATAGCTTGGCCACCAGCACGTCTCACCACCACTTGTCGCCATCACGTTGCGGCCTCGGTAGAATGCCTAACGCCTCGGCAGCAGAGACTGCGCATCGAACGGCGGCCGCTTCCCGTCTGCCTGGTCCGGCGCCTTGCTCGCGCTACCCTGCAGCCGATGCCCGGTCTCCACCGCGGCCTCGGGGGTGAATGAGATCATGATACCATCTGGTCCTTCAACGAGCACCTGGCCCGCCTCCGCGTCGACATCACTGGGCGTATCGTGCGACTTGTTTGGCTTCACTGGACCTCTCCTAACTTGCTGAAAACGAACGAGTGCTTGATCGGATGCGATGCCGACGGCGATCTGTTCGCCGGGCCGCAGCGAGCCTTTTGTGCGTGCCTTGCAAGCTGGAGTCTGGCCATGTCGAAGATCGAAGATCGAAGAACTGAACGCCAAGCCGGGCTTCAACGAAGAGTTGGAGGCCGTTGCGCGCGCCATCGCCGTAGCTGTCGCCGGGGCAAAACCGTCTGCCGTAAATGCCCAGGGGTCGATCGACATCGGGGTTACGCTGAGTGCGCTGATGCTGATTGCGGCGGGCATGATCGCCAGCGACATCAACCTGCAAACGCCTCGCGATGTTCGGCTCCAGAGCGAAGCGTTCGGCGCCATGCTGAAGGATATGGCGAAGGCGGATCGCGCTGCGGGCGATGCCGGTGAGCCCCGCTTTCTGGACCTGATCGGCGCGGGGATCGCACCTGGAAAGCATACGAAGGCGGTCAACTAAAAAGCCTGTGAGCAAGGCAGGGTTGCAGTGGGCGCCTTCTTCCTCGGTTCGGGTCGTCCATGGAACCGGTTACTCAACGTTGATCGCAATGCTCACCGGTCAAGAAAACTCGTTAAGTTTCACGGCATCGACGCGAGAAATGGGTTGCTTCTCTATCATTCGCCGGTCATCTTATAAGCTAGAGTAAAGTGTCAGTTGTTGGGAGACAACGACAATGCCGAAGGCACAAAGCGATGCGCGGCGACGTCTGGTTGCGTTCCTAAGTGCCATGCTTCTCTTCGCAATCGGTTGGTATGGCCTCTGGCGCTTGTCGATTGAGTATCCGCCACATTGGGCGACAGTAATTCCCTATAGCCAGCTGGCCGAGTCGCCACGGCTCGCGCTCGACAAAGCACTTGAGGCGATGGTGGATAAAAGTGGCCGCGTCGGTAGCGGGTCGCAGGCAGTTTTAGCCAAGTTCTTAACGATCGACGGTAAAGCGGTGACCTTGGTTGCAGCCGAAGCGCAATTTTACGATCGCTCGATCGAGCCGCACGATGTCTGGACAAAACGGGGCAAGGATTTGCTCCTCGTCAGTTCCGTAGACGAACGCATGTCCACGATGGGACGCTTGGCGGAAGCCCATTCGGCGGGCTGTGCGATCGCGCACGAACCCGACACGACTCAGGCTCTTGGAGAGGCTTCGATTGCCCCTTGCAGGGGGATTTATGGTAGCCGTTTCGGCGTCTCCAATCTTGCTCGCTTGTCCGTGATCGTTGATTCCAACCCCGGTTCGGAAAACCAGCCATGCTGGGTGAAATTTGGGATCTCCCTCTCGGAGAATGGCTATCAAGACTGTGTACGCACCGCGTTAGCTTCGAGCCTCGAGAGCCTCTTCCGTCAACTCGCAGACGGCCGGCATGTGACCAACGCCATTGTCTTTCCAGCAGTTGCGACCGGCGCAGGCGGCCTCAGCAAGGCTGCGTTTTATAAGGAGCTTGTTGAAAACGCGTTGGTCTCCGGCATTGGGCATGGCGGCCTTCCATCGATGACCTTGTACCTCCAGGTCGACCGGTACGATCGCCCAGAAGCTTGGCTGGAGACGCGTGTTGCTATTGCTGGGGCTGTGACGGCAGCGGTCTCGAAATGGGAAACGTCAGACCATCAAATTCCTTCGTCTGAGTGGCTGTCCCTTACAGGTGTTGCATTGGCCGGCGGCGTCATACTGTTGGCATACGCATCGGGTGTCGGCCGAATCCTGATCGCCGCGGGGCTCGGGAATGGCGTGGGCGCGACTCCACTCCTTCTGGTTGCGTGGCTTGCCGCGGCGGTAGGCATCGCCTCAACTTTCAAAGCATTTGTCAGCTTGCTGCCTACTTCTTACGGCCCATATGTTCAGATCGCCGCTGGAGCGGTGGCCGCAACACTGGCTGGCCCCCTCACCCGTGCCGCCGACAATATCAAAGATTCGCTGAAAGAAAGTCCCGATTCTAGCGAGGGAGATCCGCATGCGACTCCTGCTTAACTTGCTCCTCGCCATGATGATTATGCTTTCCGCTGCAGGTGCAGGGATTAGCCAACGGCCAGCTAACGTAGATCCGGTGACGTTCGTGGCGGATCAGTTTGCATGTGATCTCAAGATTGATGGTCGCCCGAGCGGACATATTACTCCCGGCCAACCGCTAACTGTAAGTCTACCTCGGAAGTTTGAATATCTTGTCGAGTGTGAGAGTCACGAGCTTCCCGTGAAGCTCTATGCACGTTATTATCTGACCGCACCGCGGAATGGGACCAGCGAGGCGCTGACACCTCAGGTTACCTTGTTGCCTGTCGCCGTCTTGCCAAATCTGATCAAAGCCTCGTCCGCACCTGGAATGGAAATGACGGCGATTTCGACGGCCCGCAGTGCCGGCTGCAAGCTATCGACCGGCTACCACGAGCAGCTGCAGGAAGGCACGCCGGCGGCACCTTCGGCGGTTCGGACGGTGACCGCCGGGTCTCGCGTGAAGCCGACCACTGCCGAACCTGTCCATTGTGGCGACACGAATCTCGTTGAATTACAGGGGCCGGGGTGGACGGCGTGGTTCCCAAACCGAGCATTTCAGTTCAGCTTTCGCGGGCGGCTAATATTTTTGTATGAACCCAGCCGAGATTTGTCGTGCTGCTGGATTGGATGAAGGGTCGTCCGCGAAGTGTTGGCTTGCGGGCCGACGTGTCTTGGCGAGATCGCCAGTAGCTTCAACTGCTTCGGCTAAGGATCGGGCACCCATTATCATGTGTTGGGCGGCACCTCACGATCGCTTGGAGCATGCCTGCGCTCGAGCTAGTCCCGAGACACAGTTGCTGTCATAGGTCGATCGCGCCGCCTCGGAACCGGCGCTCGGCGCTCATGATCTTTAAACTCGATCATTGCCATGGAAGCCGTACCTCATAGCATCGTTGAAGCTAAGGTCGCTCCCGCTCGCGTCGGAACTCCGGTCCGCGCACCGTCATGCGATCGGCGGGAAAGGGCTGCTGGAGCGCGATAACATCGTCATACGAGCCGGTCAGCCATCGCTCGTGATCCTCGCGCTCGAGGATCGTGATCATAGCCTTGGGATGGATCGGAGCAACGAGTCGTTCGAGTCACAGGTGATTATCGGGAAGCCTAGGCCATCCTTCACCGGCTGCCAGAACCCCGCCTCTGCGAACAGCGGCTGGTCCGTCACCTGAACCACATCTCGACCTTCACCGGCTTTTTGCCGTCAGCGAGGTCGTATGCGGCGGGCGTCCATTCGCAGAACTCGGTCAGCGGGATCAGGCAGCGGTTCTCCGGTCTCTCGGCGAGACGGCGCCATTGCGGGAGGCCCAGCTGCCGGACGTTAGTCATAGGCCACCTCGCCATGCCGCCGAGCACATCCCAGCTCATGATGTCGATGCCGATACCGCGATCGTTCTGGCGGACGACGTAGGCACGTGCACACTACCGAATGGGCGATCTCTATCGTGCGCTGTGATCGCCGGTCGGGCTGCAGTGCGATGGGACCGCTATTGGCGTCAGTACAAAATGGGAGAGTGCCTCTGACTGATATGCGAGCTCGCAGTTGCCCATGGCGGCAGTCTCTGGCTAGGTTCACTCGATGGGGGAAGACGCCGTACTCGAACGCTTCATCGCGCGCTGGCGTGCAAACGAGGGCGGCGCCGAACGCGCTAATTTCCCGCTGTTTTTAACCGAACTTTGCACACTGCTCGATCTACCGCAGCCCGAGCCTGCGGCGGCTACCCACCACCGCAACGACTATGTCTTCGAACGTGCGGTCACGTTCCGCGACGAAGCCGGCAAGTCCGGCCACGGCCGCATCGATCTCTACAAACGTGGCAGCTTCGTGCTCGAGGCCAAGCAGAGCCGCGAACCCGGCGGCGCCAAAGAAGTGACGCTCCCGCCCGAGCAGACCGCGCTCCCCGGCTTCATCTTGCCGCAGTTGCGCGGCCGCCGCAGCGCACAGCGCGGCTGGGACGTGCTAATGCGTAACGCCCGCGAGCAAGCCGAACAATATGCCCGTGCGCTGCCCACCGAGCACGGCTGGCCGCCGTTCATCCTGGTCGTCGATGTCGGCCACGCTATCGAGGTGTTTGCCGACTTCTCGGGGCAGGGAAAGAACTACCGCCAGTTTCCCGACCGCTCCGGCTTCCGCATCTACCTCGACGACCTTCGCAATCCCGTTATCCGCCAGCGGCTACGCGCAATCTGGCTGGATCCGCAGTCGCTTGATCCCGCCAAACATTCCGCGGCGGTCACACGCGACATCGCCAAGAGGCTCGCCAGCGTCAGCAAGCTCCTTGAGGAGCGCGGCTACCAGCCGGAGCCCGTGGCGCATTTCCTGATGCGTTGCCTTTTCACGATGTTTGCCGAGGACACGGGGTTGCTCGAGGCCGGAAGCTTCGCGGACGTGCTTTCCGACGCTCGCGCCAATCCCGAGAGCTTCGCGCCAATGCTTGAGGAGCTGTGGCAGAGCATGGACTTGGGCTTGGTTTCGACCGTTCTCCGTAGGAAGGTCCGCAAATTCAACGGCGGCCTGTTCGCCGAACGCACCGCAATCCCTCTCTACAAGGAAGAGATTGGCGAGCTCTACGAAGCCGCCAAGCACAATTGGACCGAGGTAGAGCCTGCGATTTTCGGCACATTGCTTGAGCAGGCGCTCGACAAAGTCGAACGCAAGCGGCTCGGTGCGCATTACACGCCGCGCGCTTATGTCGAGCGACTCGTGATCGCGACGATCATCGAGCCGCTGCAGCGGGAATGGGAAACTAAAGTCCTGGGGACCGTCGAGCGCGAGCGCACCGCCAACCCACAGGCCGCGATCCTTGCGGTCCACGATTTCCACGTCAGGCTGGCCGAAACCAAGGTACTCGATCCTGCCTGCGGTACCGGCAACTTCCTCTACGTCGCGCTTGAACTGATGAAGCGGCTCGAAGGCGACGTGCTCGAGGTGCTTGCCGATCTCGGCGGGCAGGAAGCGCTCGCGCTGGAGACCGCTACCGTCCACCCGCGCAACTTTCTCGGCCTCGAGCTCAATCCGCGCGCCGCCGCGATCGCCGAACTAGTGCTGTGGCTCGGCTATCTGCAATGGCAGATGCGCAACGGCGGCGAGATAGCGGATCCCGTACTCGAACGCTTGAGCAACATCACCGCGATGGATGCGGTGCTCAAGCACGATCCCGAGCGCCCGCGCGCCGACGGGAGCGGCATCGAACTCCCCAACCCGCGCCGCCCAGAATGGCCGCAGGCAGATTACATCGTTGGCAACCCACCCTTCATCGGCGGCAAGGACGTCCGCAGCCGGCTTGGCGAGTCCTATGCCGTCGCGTTGTGGAAGGCGAACCCGAAGATCAACAAGTCGGCCGATTTCGTGATGTATTGGTGGGACCGCGCCGCCGAACGGCTCACTGAGAAGGGTACCCGGCTCAAGCGCTTCGGTTTCGTGACGACCAATTCAATCACGCAGGAGTTCAGTCGACGAGTAATTGCGGCGCGGATGGATGCGAGAAAACCGATCAGTCTGGTGATGGCGATCCCGGATCACCCGTGGACTAAGGCTACCGCGGATGCGGCCGCGGTGCGGATCGCGATGACGGTTGCGGAGGCTGGGACGCGGAAGGGCGTGTTATACGAGGTCACACATGAAAGCGGGTTAAATAGCGATGCACCGCGTATCGAACTGCGAGATGCGGCAGACGAAATTCACGCTGATCTGACAGTAGGCTCCGATGTTACGCAGACTAAGGCTCTGCGGGCGAACAACTGGATTTGCTCGCCCGGCGTGAAGCTTCACGGTTCTGGCTTTATTGTGTCCCCCAAAGAGGCTGAGATGCTTGGATTCGGAAGGCGCGACGGCCTCAAGCAATACATCCGCCATTATCGCAACGGCCGCGATCTAATGGCCCGCTCGCGTAAACAAATGGTCATCGATCTGTTCGGCCTGAGCGAAGCCGAAGTTCGGCGGTCTTACCCGGAGATTTATCAGCACTTGTTGACCACGGTAAAAGTCGACCGTGACAAGCAAGCGATCAAGTCTCCCACCCCCGATGCCCAGGCGTATGCGAGCAGCTGGTGGATTTTCGGCAAGCCACGGACGGAACTGCGGCCGGCACTCGCAGGGCTGACCCGCTATATCGTAACTGTGGAAACCGCTAGACATCGCGTCTTTCAGTTTCTCAACGCTACCATTCTCGCCGACAACATGTTGATCTGCATTGCCAGCGATGATGCGTACCATATTGGATGTTTGGGGTCAAAATTCGATCTTGCGTGGACATCGGCGCAGGGTGGAACTCTTGAGGATCGGCCACGATACACGAAGAGCCAGTGCTTTGACCCATTTCCGTTCCCCGACGCCACACCGGGTCAGCGCACGGTCATCGGCGACCTCGCCGAGGAACTCGACGCGACCCGGAAGGACGTGCTCACCGAGCACGCCGACCTAACGCTCACTGGACTCTACAATCTGCGCGAAAAGCTGCTCCAGCACGGTCCGCTGACCGCGGCCGAGCAGGACCAGCGCCGCCGCGGCCGGATCGACATCCTCTCCGAGCTGCACGATCGCATCGATGCCGCGGTCGCCGATGCCTATGGTTGGCCGCGTGACCTGTCCGATGCCGAGATCGTCACCCGCCTCGTCGCGCTCAACGCCGAGCGCCATGCCGAGGAAAAAGCCGGCACGGTCCGCTGGCTGCGCCCCGATTATCAGATCGCCAAGGCAGGCCTCACCGCGCTGCCGACCGCCGCCAAGCCCGCGCAGATCGAGGCGCTACTGCCGGAGGCGAAGGCGAAGAAGCCCACCTTCCCGCGGGAAGCAATCGGCCAGACAGCCGCGGTCCTTGCCGACCTGCGTAGCGGTGCTGTGCTGACCAGCGCGGAGATCGCGCGGCGCTACGCGCAGGGGCTCAAAGTCGAGCCTCGAATAGCTGCCACGCTCGCCGCTCTCGTCAGGCTTGGGCATGTCGCCGCCGAACGAGAGCGCTACACGCTGCGCCGCGCTGCTTAACACGGCTGGCGGGATGGATCTGTAGTCGGGTGCTGGCCCCATGCCTCACCATCAACGCAGCTCAGCCATGCGGCCCGCGCGTCGGCGCGACAGAGCCCGATTTCGAAGATCTTTTTTTTGGGGGCAGCCGGGACACCACCCCGAACTGGCTTACCATTTCAGGGCAAGGTTCTTTTGGAACCCCACTTTGCGGCAAGCTTTGTCGGCGCGGTTTGGAGCGCCTCGGCAGATGCCTAATTTGGTGATCGCAGATGCTATGGTTGGCGGTGTGAGCTACGGAGGGCGGTCTTCAGTGCTCGGTAAAGCACTGCACCGAGAAGGAGGGCGTCGCCCGGCGCGGGCTGCGAAAACCCCCGAGCGCCGCACGCATGGGGTCGAGCATTGATGCTATTTGAGCGAGCCCTTCAGCCTCTGCCCAGGCCGAAACTTGGGTTGGCGGATTTTGCCGATGTTCAAAGGCGCGCCAGTATCTGCCCCATCATCTTTTGTTGGAGCGAGTAGCGGCACAGTGAGCTTTCTTAATGGCCTTCCGCCGCTCGTGCGGGCTGGAGCCCGTCTTGTAGGTATGCCGCCGATACCATGCCGGCCACAACGCGTTCGAGCCCTTCTAGCGCAGCCGCTTTCGCAGCGGTTGCTCAAACAGACGGAAGGAAAGCTCAGCTGCGGCGAACAGAATGATCGTTGCCAGCACGATCGAGGCAGCGAGCGCGGCTGGCGATGCCCCAAGCAAACGTGGGAAAACGAACGATAAAAATACGGTCGAGACTGGCACGTGCAGCATATAGAGCGAATAGGTGAGGTAACCGCGGTCGCTGATCGGCCGCCACGCCGCGATCGTCCGCCAGCCGTCGAGATCACATAGATAGGCGCTCGCCCCCAACCCCCAGATCAGCGCCAACAGCGTGTAGCTCGAGACTCCCAGCGCCATGCCCGCGACGGTTCCGATCGCAAACACGGTGAAGGCCGCTCGCACGGTTGCCCCACCTGCCCATCGGAGAATGTCGCCGCCGAAACGACTCATGAAGATCCCGAACGCGAAGCTCGGGATCACCCGCGGCAGCGAACAGTCCCAGCGGAGGGCGGTGAGCGGCCTGCCGAGCAGCCCCTCGGCAATTGCAATACTGAGGGCCAACATCAGCAGCAGCGCCGCCAGCCCCCAGGCCGCGCGCCGGGTGGCGAGCGCAGCGATCAACGGAAAGCAGAGATAAGCGAAGAGCTCCGCACTGATCGACCAAGAGACGAAGTTGTACGACAGCCGCCCGTTTGGAAACCATGCCTGCACTAGCAGCAGGTTCGGCAGGATCTGGCCGGTGTCGAAGCGCGACGGATCATCGACGGTGAGGTGATAGCGGGCCACCCCGAAGCCGATCGCGATATAAAAAAGGAGGGTGGCGAGATGAAGCGGATAGATGCGTGCGAGCCGGCGGCGCAGGAAGGTGCCGTACGTGCTCCAGTTCTCGATCGCGCCGACATAGAGCTGACCGATAACGATGCCCGAGATGACGAAGAACAAATCGACAAACAGATCGAACCCGTCGGGCGGGATAAGCCCGACATGAGGGAGCATGTGAATCGAGACGATCCCGAGGCTGGAGATCAGGCGCAGGCCTTCGAGGCTGCGCAGCAGGGGGATAGACGCTCTCGGATCGTCCACGTCTGCCCCGCGTGCCCCACGGGCGCCCGTGCGCCCGCCTCGTCCTACGCAGGCCGTTCGGTGCTTACAAGCGCCCGCCGCTTAGCTGTCCAGCCCGGTGAGCGACTTGGCTTGAGTCGCCAGCGCCTCGTTACGATCTATGTTCGCTCCGGCGAGCTGCTCCCCTCCTTTAACCAGCGTTTGACCGGCACGGCCGTGGGCACAATCTGGAGATCGGCGGGCGACGGCCCTGCTGATCCGGCGCAGCGACGCGCGTCCACGACGGCGATGGCCCGCTTTCGTATGCCAGCGGAGAGAAGGTGCGCGTGGCGGGCATCCAAGCCCCGGAGTTTGAGAATACCGAAACATGCCGTCGTGTTCAGCATGGGGCCTATCGCTGCGACGATCCGGTTGCCGAACGTAGCCTGTGCTAATCCATATCCTATTCGCTATCATACGGTTCCGCCGCCGACCTCGCGATCAGCGGCGCTCGCCGAACTCAATGTCTCAGACGTATTTGAAGTTAAATTTTAAACGACGGCGCATACCTGCACCGACCAATCCAAAGCCGCCAATGAACATCGCCCACGTCGCAGGCTCTGGGACAGCGCCGCTAGATCCAGCCCTGATAGTGACCTCGCGCCCCGAATAATAGTTCATGCCGTTCGTGCTGTAGCCGATTGACGCTTGAAGGTTCTGAAAGCTGCTCTGCGGAAGAAACAATATGAAGTCATTATTGAGCGGGCTCGGCGTATTATTCACCATGAGTGTGCTCGCTCCACCGATATTGCCGCCGATCGTGTATCCGCTGTTCTGAAACAAGGCGCTTGAGTTGGTCTCATCGAACAAGCGCCCACCGATATCGAGCGACAGACTAGAGAGCGTCTGCGTGTCATAATCGAGACTGAACGTGCCGCTGAAGCCACCGCTGATCGTATAGAGAATTGGCGCCGCCTGCGCCGAACCGGCGCCGACAGTCATCGCCACGATCGCCGTCAATATGCCGAATCTCATTGCGCACCCCATGCTCGTTTGCCCCTACGCGCATTGGCAGCACTGTTGACGCGTTGTAAATGGGTTGCGTTATTCTATTGGGAGGTTTCTGCGCATTAGCCGGTGTGCCGGCGCTGAGATCGCCCGCTCGCGGATGAGGCTCACGTCATTTGAGCGACCGTAGGTTTGATGTAGCAGCTTTGACCGCGACGACCGCCCCGAAAGCTCCGATTATTGCTCCAGCCGCTTATGACGGATCCACGTCAATGCGCGGCTTCAACACCAACGCAGCTCCGCCAATGCGCCTCGTGCGTTTGCCTCGATGAGCCGCGCCATGAACCGCTCCATGATCGCCATATGAGCGTCGTGCAGCGCGATCCTAGCCCGGAGGTCCTCTGCCTGCTGGATCGCCGCCTGTCGATCTCGCTCGTCGAGAGCAGCGATCAGTGGCGCTATCGCCTCGAGCGCGCGGCTACCTTTCTTAGCGCCGGCAGCCTTCAGCAGTCGGTAGACCGTGTTTTTGTGCACATGGTATAAGCTCGCGAGTTCTCGGCCGTTCGCTGTACCTAATTCAAAGTCTTCGATGATCGCCAATCGATCTTCGGAACTCAATCGAGTATAAAAGCGCGATGTTGAAGCGGTATGTGTCACGGCAAGATTATATCACGAGTGTGTTCGGGTAGGAAGGTTGCGTCAGGCAACCTTCCCGAAATCGCATCCTTATAGTTTGCACTCGTGAGACAGCCGTCCCCGTGACGGGGAGAAGTTTTCATTTGTCTTTTGTCAACGGACGTGACAATGTCGATGAGTCATACGATCGACCATGGGCGACTTCGATCATGCCTGTCTGATCACCGACCGGGCGCTATGCTCCCGAGGATCATCTTCCGGCGGATCGAGATCGAATGCCGCATAGTCGATCGGCAGGATTGCCCAGCCGGTGTCAGGCGAGTAAATTCCGACTCCCTCCCTCCGAAGGCTTTCGGCTGCTTGCTGGTGTCGACCGTGGCCTAGCAGCTGCCATTCCGACCACTCGGATCCCAGCCAGCCTGCAGGCATATGTTGGAGTTGGTGCTGGACGTGATCCCAGATCTCTTCCGCGCGTTCGACACTCTCGGCGAATATTGCAGCCTGGTGGTCACTGTCATCGGTGGCGAAGCCAACGAGGACGAAGGCCATAGGAGCCTCATCGACTCCGTAGATGCGCCAGATGTCCCCCTCCAGAACGCCGACGCCAGAGAGTCCGGCAGCCAGCGCACGGCGCAGTGGTAGGCCATAACGCTCGATGCGGGTCTTTGCCCAGCGGGCTATGGAAAACCGCTCCAACGCGTCTCCATAGTTGATCAGATGCCACGCGCAAAAGAGGTTGGCGGCATCGTCGTATGTTTTGGCAAAGATGGTGAGGATGTCCGTGTCGGTTTCGGCTTGGAAAATGTGCATTCAATGACTCCGTCGCGTTGTGACGAAGCGACGTTGCATTGTTCACTTATGGGACGCGGGTGGCTTCGCAGCACATGGTCGAGATATGCCCTGGATTGCGACAGGATGCGCGCAGGCGAGGCTAAGGGCGGCTTCGGTGGGTGTTCATCTTAAAAGGGCGGGCGTGCGCTGGTGACCGCCGCAGCGCTCCTATGCCGAGTGAGCCCGACTTCCTGATCGAGCTTACTTGACGATCGACCTTCAACTCATTCGGCGCTCACGGCTTCTCCTCTAGTTATTCAACCAGCAACGCGAGACTCTGTGACATGCTCCGCACCTGCGTTACGGGTCCCGCAGGCGATGGCTCTGAGGCGGGATAACGACGAAGTGACCACGCCTCCCGTGCCGTCTTGGTTAGCTCTTGCGACATGAACACGCGGCGCTTGCCGAGGACGGGGTCGTATCGCTGCACATTCTTGAGAATGTAGCTGACCCACCGCGCCCGCCCTCCAATCTCGTCGCGTGGATCATAGGCTCGCTTGACTTCAATCTCTCGCTTGCGACCGTGCTTCAGCAATGTCGGGTTGAGAGCGAGCTCGATTGCGGTCCGAAATCTGGACGCATCACGAGGATCGTCTGCCAGCACGAACCCATGAAGGTGTGGCCTCGTCTTTGAGCGACCAGAGCGCGAACGCGTCTCTACCACGTAGCAAAATTCGCTGTCCGCAATGTTCAGCTTATGCAAAGCCCGTCGAAGAGCTTGCTGCACATTGGCCATCAGGTCTCGACGCCCGCTCGTCCATCGGGTTATGAGATCCGGAGCGATGTGAGCGGTGAACGAATAGCAGCATTGAAGCTCTTGGCCGGTGTCAAAGGCCGCAAACATCTTGATAGCCTCAGAGAGCTGATCCCATTTCGGGAGCCATGAGGGTGAAAGCTCCGTGTGGTTTGAGCTATGGTCATTATCGTGCCATACTGAAAAGGGCTCGATAGGTTCGCCATGGCCGCGCAAGAATGCTGCTCGTATCAGTCCGTCGGACATCATGCTGTCGATGAGCTGGCGCTCGCGCTCAAGAAGCGTTTTCAGCTCTCGTTTCTGTCGAGCGATTGCCGGAATCGCTCGACGAGGGCCGCTAAAATCTTGACGTCGCCGAGCTGAGATCTTCCGGAGCATTTTGAAGCTTTCGTCACGCACGTTGAAACAATTTTCGGGCTTTTTTCCGTCTCGAGTCCCTCGGACACGCCCACCCATTATTGCGGGTGGGCTAGAACAGGCCGGGCTGACGAGGTTGGGCTTCGGCCACGACCGCGGCGATCGCAGACAAGGTGTTCGAGTCCAGCCCGAGACTGCTTGAGCTTGGATCAGCCTTTCTAACTGCCTCGACGAGAGGCACTTCTAGAGGCTTAATCCAGCGACGCTCCGGGTCGTCCGCATTCGCGACATTGGAGATGATGGCGAGCTGTTCATCGGTCATGTCCGAAAGCGCCCTGCCGGTCACGACGCGAAATACGGCGAGCTCCCTCTCGGCAGTCATCAGCAACCGTATTGCAGCCCAATCGAACTCAGGAAGGCGCTGCTCGAGCGCAGCCACCATGAACAGGTCAGCATCCAGCTTCAAGACAGATGCAATTTCATGAGCACGGTCGATTGGCACCGCGCTCCTTCCGGTTGCCATGTGAGATATGCTCACAGGCTCTGCGTAACGCATTTCTTTGGCGACCGCGCGGAGCGAAACGCCCCTTGCTTTGGCCCGTTCCAGACCCTCGGCGAGCAGCCGAACCGCTTCAGTGTGTCGGTACGGAAAGTCGACCGCGTCTTGTTTCTTCTTTGTCTGCATCGCCCGCTTATTTCACCCGCCCCTTGATCAATCAAGCGTTATGTGTGTATGAAAACACACACCCCGACGATGAGGTTCAAAGTGCGCGTTAGACTCATTTGCTGTTCGCCCCCGCCCGTCCAGGAGAATGAGCTCCCGTGACGATATCCGCCCGCTTCGACAGTGCTGTTGATCAGCCCAGCTCGCTCGTGATCGATTTCGTGAAAGCCCTCGCGAGGGCGGCAGTCGGTCGCGATTTCGCAGCTGTACAAAGGGGAGATCCCGCTCGTGCGGACCGTAATCTACGCCCGCTTCAGCAGCGATAATCAGAATCCTAGGTCAGTCGATGACCAGATTGCGGCCTGCCGCGCGCGAGCGGAATGCGAGGGCTGGACTATCATCGCCGAGTTTCGAGACGCCGCCTTGTCCGGTGCAGCAGGCATCGGTGAGGATCAGCGACCCGGCATGAACGCTATGCTTCGCTTGGTTGAAGCCGGCGGCATCGATCAGGTTCTAGCGGAATCGACTGATCGCGTAGCCCGCCACATCGCCGACGCTCACACGATCCGTGAGCGTATCGAGTTCGCTGGCGCGCGCCTCTTCACGCTGTTCGACGGCACGGTCACGCCGATGATCGGCCTCCTGAAAGGATTCATGGATTCGCAATTTCGGACGGATCTGGGGGCGCGAGTTCGGCGCGGTCAGCGAGGAGCGCTCGCGCAGGGGCGATCTTCAGGAGGGCCGGCCTATGGCTATCGACGCGCGAACCGCCTGGACGAAAAAGGCAACCTAATCGCCGGGCTCCGAGAGATCGAGCCCGATCGAGCCGAGATCGTCATCCGTATCTTCCGGGAGTTCGTTGCCGGTCGCAGCCCTCGCGCGATCGCCGAGCGCCTTAACGCTGAAGGTGTCGCCCCACCGCGGCAGGGATTCTGGCAGACTGGGACAATCAGCGGTAGCCCGAGCACTGGCTTCGGGATCCTTCGGAATCGGATCTACATTGGTAGGATCGTCTACGGCCGGTCGAAGGTCGTCACCAACCCTCAGACGCGGCGTAAGATGATGCGGCCAGGCGATCCGAGCCAGATCGTCGAGCAAGAGGTTCCGCGTCTCCGCATCGTCCCCGAGGATCTTTGGCAGGCGGCGCAAGACCGGCTGGAGGCGGGACGCCGAACACGACCGGAACGGCAGCGCCGGCCGAAGCATCTGCTGTCCGGGCTGGGCGTCTGTGCCGTCTGCGGCACCAGCTGGACAAAGATCACTGGCGATCACTGGGGCTGCCGCAACAATCGCAACGGTGGCACCTGCACTAACAATCGCATGATTAACTCGCGATTATACCAGGAAAGAGTGCTGGCGGATCTACAGGCTGGCATGCTCGCGCCGGACGTCGTGGCTGCCTATGTGCGGGAGTATCATCGGGATTTCGCGCGCCGCTCGGCCAGTCTCGCGAAAGATCGAGCCCGGCTCGATCGGAAGCTGGCGGAGGTGCAGCGCCGTCTGGATCGCCTTATTGAAGCCTTCACGTCGGGCTTCCGTGAGCTGCCAGAGATACGCGATGCGCTGGCGACCGCCCGGACGGAGAAGGAAGCCTTGGGACGCGAGCTGGCCAGCCTCGAGGCGTTGCCGACGGTCTTGGCGCTCCATCCTCGATTAGAAGAAGAATACCGCCGTCAGATCGCAGACCTGCAGACGGCGCTCGCCATGCCAGAAGCCGCCGACGAAGCCGTACCCCGTTTGCGTGCCATGATCGCTCGGATCATCGTGCGCCCAAGTGAAGAACGGCGCGGCGTTGAGATCGAGGTCGTCCGGCAGATTGACGAAGTGCTTTCGCTGGCTACGGGGCTGCGCGAGATAGGCTGACGGATCCCCGCGCTACGATGCAAGCACTGCTACTCAAACGTAGCAGATCAACCTTACGCGGCTTCAAGCTCTCGCATTGCAGAGAGCGCCTCTGCTTGATCCGATGATGCGAACCACGACATTCGGCGCACGCCGTCGATGCCGACAATTTCCACAGCTTCGTGGACTGCTTCTTGGATAGCCAGATACATCCTGGCGGTGCCCTCATTCATGCCGCACCCTCCTCAATCGACTCCGAAGGTTGCCCTTCGCCATTGCTCTTGGTGATAGCCAACCAAGCGCCGTGCATGCTCACTCGTGCAAATACGCCCTTGCTGTCAAGAGCGTTCCCAAACGCACGGAAGTAATCCATGTCGCCGGGGCTGCGAAGATGAAACTTCACATGCTCTGCAGGCAAAGTGGTTTCGGAAATCTGAACGACCGCCCACGTAAACGATACAAGCGTATCGGCGTAAGCATCTTTGGATAAAGCGCCATAATCTAAGAGTGGCGAGACAATTACATGGCGAACACGCAAGGTATAGCCGCTCGTTTTCGGTAGCATCGTGCGGTTCAGCATAGCAATCGCCACGCACCGGCTGTCCTCGAAGAGTCCTGCGGCCCAAGTGTCTTTTTCACACGACTCTGCAAAGCCATGGAGGAGCGCTCGTGATTCCGGCGCAAACTCATCTATTGACTCGCCGACCTCCTCGCATTGCCGTTGCCAGTCGTCGATTACTTTTTGCCAAGAGCCGTCTGCCGTCAGCAACCGATAGAATTTCGAGCTCATCAAATGATCCTGTCGTCTTCAGGATCATATAGCCGCTACGCGGAACAGCGCCACCCGCCGAGGCCCACGCCGTTTGCTACGCTAACGCGAAGTTTGGTTCGGAGAATTCGTCGGCGTAAGTGGCCGAGATGATCCGCGCCCACAGGCTTTCGCGCGCGATCAGCGGCAGCACCGGTATCTGGACGAGATCGAAGCGCTCGATCATCCGGTCGTAGAGCGTGAGCTCCAGCGGGTGGATGAGGTCCTCTGCATCATGGAGGATGATCGTCTTGAAGCGACGCCCCTCTGCCGCCTCGTCGGCCAGCATCGCCTGCCATACGCGGTTCAGGCATTCCGCCTTGGTCGTCGGACCCGGCAGGATCCCCCCGACCCGGCGGACGCGCGCGTCGCCGATCGCATCGACGGCCTGCTCCGTCTCCGGATCGTTCGGGTAGGTGCCGACATAGAGGCGGTAATCCTCGTGGCGGATGTTCGTCAGCGCAGTGCGCACCATCGCGCCGATGACCGCACCTTCGGCCCAGGCGCCGACGAAGATCGCAATGGCGCCGGGTGCCTCGGCCGGCGGCAGCGTCGCCATCGTCATCCGCGCGTGGCGGCGATAGACGGTCAGCCGGCGCCAGCCGCCCCGCGCGAGCCACAGAAGATCGACGAGCAGGTCGTCCAGCCCACCCACGAGTAGCCCGAACAAAGCGAATAAGGTGATCTCGCGCGTGACTGCGGCAAGCAGCCAGCCGGCGCCCGCTCGCACCGCATCGAGATGGATCGCCCCGTCCATGTCCCCCTGACGCGCATTTCTGTCGATCTTGCGTCGCTGGAGCAACGGCTATCGCGCGGTTGCGGCGGAGGCGTCCGGGGAATAGCGGTGCAGCGATGGCCGGCCGACAGACATTGCTGCCCGCCTTCGTGCGCGGCGAAGCGGCGGGCGGGATCGCGCTGATCGCGGCCGCCATACTGGCGTTGCTGGTCGCCAATTCGCCCTTGGTGACCGCCTACCAGAGCGCGCTGCACGCGCAGCTTGGTCCGCTCAGCCTCGCGCACTGGATCAACGACGGCCTGATGGCGCTCTTCTTCCTGCTCGTCGGGCTCGAGGTGAAGCGCGAGGCGCTGGAAGGCGCGCTCAGCACCGGCGGCGCGCGCGTCCTGCCGGTGATCGCCGCCGCGGCGGGCATGATCGTGCCGGCACTCGTCTATCTCGGCTTCGTGCTGTCCGATCCGGCGCTGGCGCGCGGCTGGGCGATCCCGGCCGCGACCGATATCGCCTTCGCCCAGGCCGTCCTCCTGCTCGCCGGTCGGCACGTTCCGCCATCGCTGCGGCTGTTCCTCACCACCGTCGCGATCGTCGACGATATCGGCGCCGTCCTGATCATCGCCTTCGGCTATACCGCCGCGGTCGATCCCGTGATGCTCGCCGCCGCCGCCGCGATCTTCGGCGTGATGCTGCTGCTCAACCGGCGCGGGATCGATCGGCTCTGGCCCTATCTCCTGCTGGCGGCTCTGCTGTGGGTCGCCGTCTATCGCTCGGGCGTCCACGCGACCGTCGCGGGCGTGCTCGCCGCGCTGACGATACCGCTCCGCGGCGGCCATGGCAGCGCGCCGTTGCCCATGCTGGAGCACCGGCTCCACCCGTGGGTCGCCTTCGCGATCGTGCCGCTGTTCGGTTTCGCCAATGCCGGGCTCTCGCTTAGTGGCTTGAGCGTCGCCAAGATGGCGGCGCCGCTGCCGCTCGCGGTCGCGATGGGCCTGTTCCTCGGCAAGCAGGTGGGGATCGGCCTCGGCACCTTCGCCTGCCTGAAACTCCGCCTCGCGCCGCGTCCCGAAGGCGCGAGCGGGCTCCAGCTCTACGGCGTCGCTCTGCTCGCGGGCATCGGCTTCACGATGAGCCTGTTCGTCGGTGGGCTGGCATTCGGGGACGGCGCGATGCTGGACGAGGTGAAGCTCGGCGTGCTCGCGGGCTCGTTCCTGTCCGCGATCGCGGGCTTCCTGATCCTGCGCTTCGCCAGACCCTTGCCAGCGGGATAAGCGTCGACCATATCGCCGCGCGGGAGTCGGGCGGACGGTGCCGTCGCCAACTTGGTCAGATCCGGAAGGAAGCAGCCACAACGATTTCGTATCGGGTCGTTCCGGCTCCCACCCGTTCACGCGCCGCTGTGGCTGATCCCGGTAAGCCGCGGGCGAGCCGATGGGCCTGATCGATGCGCGAAATCCTGCTCGATATCGGTTTCACCGCGCCTGTCATCCACTGGCGCGGGCCATCGCCTTTCCATTTCGTGGCAATCCCGTCCGCCTATGAGGGCGAGGTCAGCTATGCCGCGCGCCTGGCCAGCTACGGCTGGGGCGTCGTGCCGGTCGAAGCCTGCATCGGCGACACGGACTTCCGCACGTCGCTCTTTCCGAAGGCGGGCGGCTATCTGCTGCCGCTCAGAATCGCGGTCCGGCGGGCGGAGGCAATCGCGCTTGGCGACGCGATCCATGTCCGGATGCGGATCACGGGCCGTGACGCGGGCTCGCCGACACCCTAGATTGGCGCCAATGTCCGAATCCGCTCCCGTCTATCGCGTCCTCGCGCGCAAATATCGCCCGCAGCGCTTCACCGAGCTGATCGGTCAGGATGCGATGGTCCAGACTTTGGGCAACGCGATCCGCCGCGATCGCCTCGCCCACGCCTTCCTGCTCACCGGGGTGCGCGGCGTCGGCAAGACCTCGACCGCGCGGCTCATCGCCAAGGCTCTGAACTGCATCGGCCCGGACGGGACGGGCGGCCCGACGATCGATCCGTGCGGGGTGTGCGAGCCGTGCGTCGCCATCGCCGAAGGCCGCCATATCGACGTGGTCGAGATGGACGCCGCGAGCCATACCGGCGTCGACGACGTGCGCGAGATCATCGAGGCGGTGCGCTATTCGGCGGTCTCGGCGCGCTATAAGGTCTATATCGTCGACGAAGTCCACATGCTGACCAAGAATGCGTTCAACGCGCTGCTGAAGACGCTGGAGGAGCCGCCCGCGCATGTGAAATTCCTGTTCGCCACGACCGAGGTGAACAAGGTGCCGGTCACGGTGCTGTCGCGCTGCCAGCGCTTCGATCTGCGCCGCATCCCCGCAGAGTCGCTCGCCGCGCACTTCCAGCGCGTCGTCGATGCCGAGGGTGTCACGGTCGAGGAGGAGGCGCTCGCCTTGATCGCGCGCGCCGCCGAAGGCTCGGCGCGCGATGGCCTGTCGATCCTCGATCAGGCGATCGCGCACGGCGCGGCCGACGGCGGCGTCACCGCCGATCAGGTCCGCGACATGCTCGGCCTGTCCGATCGCGGCGCGATCCGCCGCCTGTTCGGGCAGTTGCTCGCCGGTGACGTGCCCGCGGTGCTCGGTTCGGTCGCGCACCAGCACGCGCTGGGTGTCGAGCCCGCCGCTCTGCTCAAGGGCCTGCTCGAGACCGTCCACGGCGTCACCCGTGCCAAGGTCGGTGGGGCCGACGATCTCGCATTGTCGGCCGAGGAGCGCGAGGCGTTCGGCGATTGGGCGAGCCGGATGGGCTTCGCGACCTTGCACCGCCTGTGGCAATTGCTGCTGAAGGGCCATGCCGAGGTGCAGACCGCCGTCCTGCCCCGCGAGGCCGCCGAAATGGCGCTGCTGCGCGTCGTCCATGCCAGCCAGCTCCCCGACCCGCAGGATCTCGCCAGGCGCATCCGCGCGGGCGAGCTCGGGTCCGCCGAGGCGCCGGCAGCGCCCGCACCCGCGCCTGAAGAGCAGCGCCCTATGCTCGCCGAGCCCGTCCTTCCGCGCCTGCCGCAAAGCCCGCAGGCGCTCTACGATCATCTGATCGAGAAGAAGGCGCATCGCCTCGCGTCCTGTTTCGAAGGCGCGCGGATGATCCGCTTCCAGCCGCCCGAAATGGTCATCGCCGCCGGCCAGGGCATCGGCCCCGGCTTCGGCAAGGAGCTGCAGGATTGCCTCAATCCGCGCATCGGCGAACTCGGCGAGCGCTGGACGATTTCGGTGCAGGACGGCATCGGCCGCCCCAGTTTGCTCGATGAAGCCAAGGCGCACGAAAGTGCCGCGCGCGATGCCTTGCTCGCGACGCCGGTCGTTGCCGCCGCTTTCGCCGCCTTTCCCGATGCCGAGCTGATCGGCTACGCCCCCGAAGACAGGGGCGATGATCCCAGGAGTATGTCGCGATGAAGGACTTGAACGAACTGATGGCCGCCGCGCAGGAGATGGCGGGCAAGGTCCAGGCGCAGATGGCCGATGCGCAGGCCGGTCTCGACAAGATCGAGGTCGAGGGTGCCGCCGGCGGCGGTCTCGTCAAGATCCGCGCCACCGCCAAGGGCCGCATCCTCGGCGTCGCGATCGATGATTCGCTGATGGTCCTGTCCGAAAAGCAGATGCTGGAGGATCTCGTCGCCGCCGCGCTCAACGATGCGCGCGGCAAGGCCGATGCCGCGGGCAACGCCGCGATGGGCGAGATGACCGCCGGCCTCCCGCTGCCCCCGGGCTTCAAGCTGCCTTTCTAAGCGGGGGCACTGAGCAGGGAGCGCTTGGTGCTCCCTGCTGGACGCTGGCGCGCGCGCCGGTTACGCCTTGTTCAGCGTTGCGGGGGCAGACGAACCGAACATGCGCGTCGCCTATCTCGTCAATCGCTATCCGGCCGTCAGCCACAGCTTCATCCGCCGCGAGATCGCCGGGGTCGAGGCGGCGGGTGTCGAGGTGCTGCGTTTCTCGATCCGCCCGCCCGATGCGTCGCTGCCCGACGCGGCCGATCGCGCCGAGCTACCCCGCACGATAGTGATTCTCGCGCAGTCAAAAGCCGCCTTGCTGGCGGCGGCGCTCGTTACCGCGCTCGCCCGGCCCGGCCGCTTCCTCGGCGCGATGGCGGCAGCGATAGGCATGGCGCAAGGCCGCCCGAAGATCGCGCTCCGCCACATCATCTATCTGGTCGAAGCCTGCTGGCTCGCGCGCCGGCTCGACGGCGTCACGCGCCTTCACGCGCATTTCGGCACCAATCCCGCCGCCGTCGCCCGCCTCGTCTATCTGCTCTCGGGCATCCCCTACAGCTTCACCGTCCATGGCCCCGAGGAGTTCGATGCGCCCGGCGCAATCGATCTGCCCGCCAAGATCGGCGATGCCGCCCAGGTCATGGCGATCAGCGATTTCGGCCGCAGCCAGCTCATGCGCTGGACGAAGCCCGATCAGTGGGAGAAATTGAAGGTCGTCCGCTGCGGAATCGACGAAGCCTTTTCCTCTCTCACACCCGCTCCACCCGTCTCCGCCGCCGAACTGTGTTGCATCGCCCGGCTCAGCGGCCAGAAGGGCCTGCCGCTGCTGATCGAGGCCGCCGCGAAGCTGCGTGCGCGCGATATCCCGTTCCACCTGACGCTCGTCGGCGATGGCGAGATGCGCGCGGAAATCGAGGCGGCGATCGTCGCTCGCGGGCTTGCCGACGCGGTCACGATCACCGGCTATCTCGATGCGGCGGGCGTTCGCCAGCGCCTGCTCGCCGCGCGCGCGATGGTCCTGCCCAGCTTCGCCGAGGGTCTGCCGGTCGTGATCATGGAAGCGCTCGCGCTACGCGTCCCGGTCGTGACCACCGCGATCGCCGGCATACCCGAGCTCGTCGATGCCGCCTGCGGCTGGGTCGTCCCCGCCGGATCGGTAGAAGCGCTGGTCGAGGCGATGGCCGCAGCGCTCGCCGCCGATCCGGCGCAGCTGCGCGACATGGGCGAGGTCGGCCGCGGCCGCGTTCTTGCCCGCCACGATGCCCGCGCGAACGGCGCGGCGATGGCGGCACTCTTCCGCGCATGACGATCCTCTGCCTTCTCGCCGCGATCGCCTGCCTGCCGCTCCTCGTCACCGACGCGGTCTTCCTCGTCGAAGTCCTCTTCGGCCTGCGCGCCGGCGAACATGGCAGCCCCGCCCGTCCGGCCGGACCGATCGCGCTGATCGTACCTGCGCACAACGAGGAAGGCGTCGTCCGCGCCTCGGTCGAGCGGATGATCGCCGAATCGCCCCCTGGCACGCGGGTGCTCGTCGTCGCGCACAATTGCAGCGATCGCACCGCCGAGCAGGCGCGCGCGGGCGGGGCCGAGGTCCATGTGCTCGACGAGCCCGATCGCCGCGGCAAGGGCTATGCGCTCGCCGGCGGCCAGGCGGTGCTGAGGGCAGCGCCGCCGGCGACGGTGATCGTCGTCGATGCCGATTGCACGCCCGCGCCGGGCGCGCTCGCGCGCCTCGCCGCCACCGCCGAGAAGAGCGGCCGCGCCGTCCAGGCCAGCTATTTGTTCGCGCCGCGCCGCGATGCCGGGCCGATCGTCCAGATCTCCAATTTCGCGATGCTGGTGAAGAATCTCGTCCGTCAGCGCGGCAGTCGCCGGATCGGCGCGCCGGCCTTGCTGACCGGATCGGGCATGGCCTTTCCCTGGCCGCTCTTCGCCATGCTCGATCTCGCCACCGGCAATATCGTCGAGGATCTGGCGCTCGGCGTCGAGCTCGTCCGCCAAGGCCGCCCGCCTCTGTTCGAATCGCGCGCGACGATCTGGTCGCACCCGAGCAGCGAGGGCGGCACCGCCACCCAGCGCGCGCGCTGGGAAGGCGGCTTCCTCGCCACCGCGCGGGGCTTCGGTCTGCCGCTGCTCGCGCGCGGCCTCGTCCGCTTCGATGGGCGGATGATCTGGATGGGGCTCCATCTGCTCACCGCGCCGCTGACCCTCCTGCTGATGCTCAACGGCGCCGCGATGCTGCTGTGGCTTGGGTTGTGGGCGATCGGCGTTGCTCCCGCTGCCGCGCCGATCGCGGCCTTCCTGCTCGGCGCGTCAGTCGTCGCCGCCGTGCTCGCCGCCTGGGCGTTGGCGGGCCGCGCAATGCTCTCGGCGGGCACGCTTGCGCGCCTGCCGCTCTACATGGCCTGGAAGCTCGCGCTCTACGCCCGGATCGTGCGCGGCCGCGAGACGCCGGGCTGGATCCGGACCGAACGCGTCGATTGAAGACCTGCAAGAACCAAGCCGAATTGCCGATCAAGCCCCGAACGGTTACGGATGCGCCATGAACGAGATGACCATGACGGCGCCCGCGCCTTCCGTGCCCGATCAGGTCGCGGGTCTCGCGATCGTCTCGATCGCCAAGGCCTATGACAAGCGCCAGGTGCTCCATGACGTGAGCCTCGAGGTCGCGCGCGGCGAGGTCGTCGGGCTGCTGGGGCCTAACGGCGCGGGCAAGACGACCTGTTTCTATTCGGTGATGGGGCTCGTGAAGCCCGATGCCGGCCGCATCCTGCTGGACGGAAACGACGTCACCGGCCTGCCCATGTATCGCCGCGCGATCCTGGGCCTTGGCTATCTCCCGCAGGAAACCTCGATCTTCCGCGGGCTCTCGGTCGCGCAGAATATCATGGCTGTGCTCGAAGTGTCCGAGCCCGACAAGGCCGCACGCGCCGCACGCCTCGAATCCCTGCTCGGCGAATTTCATCTCGAGCGCCTGCGCGATGCGCCTGCCACGGCGCTCTCGGGCGGCGAGCGGCGCCGCTGCGAGATCGCGCGCAGCCTCGCCGCAGATCCCTCGATCATGCTGCTCGACGAGCCGTTCGCGGGCATCGATCCGATCTCGATCGCCGACATTCGCGATCTCGTGAAGGATCTCAAGCGCCGCGACATCGGCGTGCTGATCACCGATCACAATGTCCGCGAGACGCTCGACATCGTCGATCGCGCCTGCATCATCTATGACGGCCGCGTCCTCTTCCAGGGCAGCCCCGCCGATCTCGTCGCCAACGAGGATGTCCGCCGGCTCTATCTCGGCGAGAGCTTCGAGCTCTAGAATGAGGTCCGGGGATATCTCTTCCCCGTTCGTCCTGAGCGAAGTCGAAGGACGTGCCGCGGGCGATGTGCTCGGTCGCACGTGCTTCGACTTCGCTCAGCACGAACGGAGGTCAAGGGGCGCGCCCGCCGCATGAGCCTCGCTCCGCGCCTCGACCTGCGGCAGTCCCAGTCGCTGGTGATGACGCCGCAGCTGCAGCAGGCGATCAAGCTGCTGGCCTTGTCCAATCTCGAGATCGAGGCCTTCCTCGCTGAGGAGATCGAGAAGAATCCTTTGCTCACCGGCGGCGCCGAGGAAGGGGAAGCGCCTGCCACCGAGTCCGACGGCGAAGCCCCCTCCGATGCGCCTGACGAGCCCGCCACCGCCGATCGCCTCATGGAGACGGGCGACGCCACCGCCGACGCCCCGCTCGACGTCGATTATGCCGAGGAGACCTTCCACCACGATAGCGTGATCGATTCGGGCGCATCCCCCGGTACGGTCCCCGACGAAGGCTTCGATTTCGACTCCGTCGCCACGGGCAGCCTGTCGCTCCGCGATCACCTCACCGCGCAGGCCGGCGAGCGGCTGGAGGGGGTCGATTTTCTTGTCGCCCAGCGGATCATCGATGCGATCGACGAGGCCGGCTATCTGACCGAGCCGCTCGATGATCTCGCCCGCCAGCTTGGTATCGACGCGGAGCATGCCGAGCGCATCCTCGCGCTCATCCAGAGCTTCGACCCCGCCGGCGTCGGCGCGCGCAGCCTCGCCGAATGCCTGATCATCCAGGCGCGCGAGGCCGATCGCTACGATCCGGCGATGGCCGCCCTGCTCGACAATCTCGATCTGCTCGCGCGCGGCGCGCTCCCGCAGCTGCGCCGGATCTGCGGCGTGGACGAGGAGGATCTCGGCGACATGATCCGCGAACTGCGCAATTACGATCCCAAGCCCGGCCTCAAGTTCGGCGGAGAGCCCGCCTCGCCCGTCTCGCCCGACATCTTCGTCGCGCGCACCCGCGCCGGCTGGCAGATCGAACTCAACAGCGCGACTTTGCCCCGCGTCCTCGTCGATCGTCGCTATCATGCCGAGCTTTCGGCGGGCGCGACCAACCGCCAGTCGAAGGCATGGGTCGCCGATTGTCTCGCCAGCGCCAACTGGCTGGTCAAGGCGCTCGATCAGCGCGCGCGCACGATCATCAAGGTCGCCAGCGAGATCGTGAAGCAGCAGGAGGGCTTCTTCCTCCACGGGGTCAGCCATCTGAAGCCGCTGACGCTGAAGACCGTCGCCGACGCGATCGGCATGCACGAATCGACCGTCAGCCGCGTCACCTCGAACAAATATCTGTCGTGCGAACGCGGCTTCCACGAGCTCAAATATTTCTTCACGAGCGGGATCGCCGGCGCCGACGGCGGCGATGCGGTCTCAGCGGAGGCGGTCAAGAACCAGATCGCCCGGCTCATCGCCGAGGAAGGCGACGACATCCTCTCCGACGACAAGCTCGTCGAACTGCTCGACGCCAAGGGCTTCGGCCTCGCCCGGCGCACCGTCGCCAAATATCGCGAGGCGATCGGCCTCGGCTCCTCGGTTCAGCGACGGCGGGCGCGGGCTCTCTCGAGATAGTCGCCGTTCGTCCTGAGCTCGAAGGACGGTCCTTCTTTCTGCGTCGGCAAAAAGGACGCTGCTTCGACAAGCTCGGCACGAACGGAGAGTGGGGTGTCACATGTCAGCGCCGACACTTCGCATCACCGCCGACCTATCCGGGCAAGACGACTCGGCGAGAGAGATCACAGTGCGGCAACGCGCCGCGAGTTTGGAGTGGAAACGATGCGAGCTTTTCTGACAGGCGTGGCGCTCAGCGTCCTGGTCGCCGGCGTGGCGGTCGCGCAGGATATGGGCCCGCCTCCGGGTGGCCCGGACGGACCAGGCGGCCCCCGCATGGCGCCGATGATGCAGCCGCTCAAGCGGACCGACGTGGCCGGCATAGTCGCCAAGCATTTCGCGATGATGGATCTCAATCACGACAATGTCATCGACGCCGCCGATCGCGTCGCGATGGTCGCCAAGCGCCGCGCCGATCGCGAGGCGCGGATGAAAATGCATCGCGATCGGATGTTCGCCGAGCTCGACGCCAACAAGGACGGCTCGATCTCGCGCGCCGAATTCGATGCCGCGCCGCCGCCTCCGCCGCCCCCCGGCGAGCGCGGCCCCGATGGCGGGCCGGGTGGGCCCGGCGGTCCCGACGGCATGCGTGGTCCCGGTGGCCCCGGTCCCGACGGCATGCGCGGTCCTCGTGGCGGCCCCGATGGTCCGGGCGGCATGGATCGGCCGATGCGCGGCCCCGGCATGGGCATGATAAGCGGACGCCTGCTCGAACAGGCCGATCTCAACCATGACGGCAAGGTCACGCTTGCCGAAGCGCAGAAGGCCGCGCTCGGCTGGTTCGACAAGGCCGACGTCAATCATGACGGCACGATCGATCGCGACGAGATGATCGTGGCGATGCAGGGCCACATGCGCGGCCGCGGTGGTCACGGCGGTCCGGAGGGAAAGTGATCGCGGCGGCGGCGTCCCTCCCCGAACGGAGGATCGCCGCCGCCCGCATCAGACGTCGGAGATAGGATCCTCCCCGGAACGGGGAGGGGGGCGTAGCGGCGGACAGCGCCATGCCCGGGGGCATGGCGCAGCCGCGAAGCCGGCTTGCGAAGCAAGCCGTGGGCGGAGCGTGGTGGAGGGGAGATCGGCGAAGCGGAACGCGGCGTGGAGAGCCCCCTCCGTCGCGCCTGCGGCGCGCCACCTCCCCGTCCCGGGGAGAATCAGTCGCCCCGCAGCTCGCGCTCGGCCTCGCCGATATAATCGCGCGTGATCGGCAGCGCGCTGCGGTCGCGCACATATTGCAGCTGATAGTTGATCATCTGCCCATTGAAGAATCCCGTCGCGGATCCCGCCAGATAGAATTCCCACATCCGGTAGAAACGCGGATCGTACATCGCCTCGATCTCGGCCTTCGCCGCCTGCGTCCGCCGCAGCCAGTGCATCAAGGTGATCCCGTAATGGTGGCGCAGCGTCTCCACATCGGTCGTGATCAGCCGTACCTGCTCGGTCGCCTCGGCGATCTCGGACAGGGTCGGGATATAGCCGCCCGGGAAGATATATTTGACCGTCCACGCATCGGTCGGGCGGCGCTTGCCGAGCCGTCCGATCGTGTGGAGCAGCATCACGCCCTCGTCGGCGAGCAAGGCGCGACACTTCGCGAAGAAGGCGCGGAAATGGCCCGGCCCGACATGCTCGAACATGCCGACCGAGACGATCCGATCGAACTTGCCCGTCACCGCGCGATAATCGATCAGCTCGAACTTGACCTTGTCGGCCACGCCCGCTTCCTCGGCGCGCCGGCGCGCGACGATTAGCTGCTCCTCCGAAAGCGTGACGCCGAGCACCTCGGCGCCCGTCTTCTCGTGCAGGTAAAGCGCCAGTCCGCCCCAGCCGCAGCCGATCTCCAGGATGCGCAAGCCGGGCCGGTCGAGCTTCAATTTCGCCGCGATATGCGCCTTCTTGTCGAGCTGCGCCTGCTCAAGGCTGTTGCCCGGATCAGTGAAGTAGGCGCAGCTATATTGGCGGTCGCTGTCGAGAAAAAGATCATAGAGCCGCGCCGACAAATCATAATGGTGCGCGACGTTGCGCTTGGCGCGGCGCTCGTAATTCCACGTCCGCAGCCAGCCCTTCAGCTGCCCACCCGGGATCCGCGCCTTGCGCTGCAGCTTGGGCCGGTCGCCGCGCTTCTCCCAGCGATTGTTGTAGGTGACGAGGTCGATCAGCGCATGGATGTCGCCCTGCTCCATGATCAGCCGGCCATCCATATAGGCCTCGCCCGCGCCCAGAGACGGCGCGCTGACGATCCGCTCGGGCGTGGTGCGATCGGTGAAGCGCACCGCGACGAGATCGCGGCCCGCCTCGGGGGCGCCATAACGATAGATCCGGCCCTTATGGTCGGTGACCTGGAGCTCGCCCTGGCGGATGAGTTTCTGGAAGGCGCGATCGAACAGCCACATGAAATCGGCTGTAAAGCTTCAGGCGGAGGCTGCAATCTCCGCGGCGGCCGCATCTTCGCGATCGCGCACGCTCCGCCGCTTTTTCTCGGCCGCGGTCTTCAATTGCCCGCACGCGGCATCGATGTCGCGCCCGCGTGGCGTACGCACCGGCGCCGAGATCCCGCCCTGGAAGACGATGTCCGAGAAGCTCGCGATCCGCGCGCGCGTCGAACATTCGTAAGCCGATCCCGGCCACGGATTGAACGGGATCAGATTGACCTTCGCGGGCAGATCGTAGTGGCGGATCAGGCGGACAAGCTCGCGCGCATGATCGTCGCTGTCATTCTTGTCCTTCAGCATCACATATTCGAACGTGATGCGCCGCGCATTGTTGGCGCCGGGATAGGCCGCGCACGCCGCGAGCAATTCCTCGATCCCGTATTTCTTGTTGAGCGGCACCAGCTCGTCGCGCACCTCCTTGGTCACGCCGTGGAGCGAGACCGCGAGGTTGACGCCGATCTCCGCGCCTGCGCGCGCCATCATCGGCACCACGCCCGAGGTGGACAGCGTGATCCGCCGCTTGGAGAGCGCGAGCCCGTCTCCGTCCATCACCAGCTTCAGCGCATCGCGCACCGCATCGAAATTGTAGAGCGGCTCGCCCATGCCCATCATCACGATGTTGGTCAGCAGCCGCCCCTCGGGCTGGCTCGGCCATTCGCCCAAGGCATCGCGCGCGAGCATCACCTGGCCGACGATTTCGCCCGCGGTGAGGTTGCGGACGAGCCGCATCGTGCCCGTGTGGCAGAAGGTGCAGTTGAGCGTGCAGCCGACCTGGCTCGAGACGCAGAGCGTGCCGCGATCCGCATCGGGGATGAACACCATCTCATAATCATGCCCGTCGTCCGACTGGAGCAGCCACTTGCGCGTCCCGTCGGTCGAGACCTGCGCCTCCATCACCGCCGGCCGGCCGACGACGAAGCGCTCCTCCAGCCACGGGTGCATGGTCTTGGCGATGTCGGTCATACCTGAGAATTCGCGCGCGCCGCGATTGTAGATCCAGTGCCAGATCTGCTTGGCGCGTAATTTGGCCTGTTTTTCGTCGAGCCCCGCCTCGGTCAGCACCGCGCGCAGCGTCTCGCGCGGCAGCCCGATCAGATCGATCCGCCCGTCGGCGCGCAGCGTCGGCGCACGTGGCACGGGCACGGGATCGATCAGTCCGGGGATGGCCATGGGGGCGTTCATGGCGCGCTATATAGGGGAAGGGGGGTCTTGCGGCTAGGCGGGAGGAGCGGGCGCGTGTGACCCCTCTCCCGCCAAGCGGAAGGGCCCGCCGCGTCGACGGTGGGAGGGTGAGGGTCTTCTTCGCTTGGCAAGCGGTCGCGCCCCGCGGTCTCGAAGGAAGCAGAAGACCCTCACCCAACCCTCTCCCGCAAGAGGGAGAGGGTAAAGGGCGCGACTCGCCTGCCGCTACCGCCCCCGCAGACACGCCAGATCGGCCGCGTCGATCGCGCTCGCCGCGCCCGCGCCGGGATAGACGTCGGTGATCCGCCGCCCCCGGATCCGCGCCGTCACCCGCACCGCCTCGCCCTCGCGCAGGAAGAGTGCGATCCGACGCCCGTCCCCCGCTGAAGGCCAGCCATCCGCCTCCTTCGTCACCAGCGGAAACCGCCGCTCGCCGATCGCCAGCACCGCGCCCGGCTCGGCCGCGCCGCGCAGGCGCACATGGACCTGGCGGAACAGTCGCCGCGCGGGCCAGGACGAGATCGTCAGAAAAGCCGCATCCGCCTTTCCCGATCGCGCCGGCTGCGCGATCGCATAGCAGCGCACCGGATCGCCGGCGCGGAACGCCCCCCAGCGCCCGAACTGCCCCAGCGACTGCGGCGCGCCCGCCGCAGCGGCCAGCCACGGCGCGAGCATCATCATCATCCCGGCCGCGCGTCGCTTCATCCCGTTTCTCTGCTGCAATGCGACGAAGCGCACAATCGCGCAGCCGATCGGCCGCGAGGTTCATCTTCGTGACAGGCGCAAGCGCGCTTTCCGCCCGCCCCGGCCACGGTCGGGCAAGTCATTGACGGAGTACCACTATGTTGAAATTCGCTTCCCTCGCCGCGCTCGGGCTCGCCGGCGTCGCCGCGCCCGCTTTCGCGCAGGACGCTTCCGCAACCAATTTCACCGGCCTCCATCTCGAAGGCATTGCCGGCTGGGATCGCAGCCAGGCCTATGGCGGCCACAAGGATGGCGTCCTCTACGGCATCAACGGCGGCTACGATATCGCAGCCGGCAGCAAGCTGATCGCCGGCATCGAGGGCGAAGTCACCGACAGCAGCGCCAAGGTCTGCGCCGGCCAGGGCAATGCCGCCGATCCCGAGACCTGCGCCCGCGCCGCGCGCGACCTGTATGTCGGCGGCCGCCTCGGCACCGTCGTCGGCGGCAAGACGCTGCTTTATGTGAAGGCCGGCTACACCAACGGCCAGTACAAGGCGACGATCGACGACGGCAACAGCCGGACGACGCTCGGCAAGAACAATCTCGACGGCGTCCGCGTCGGCGCCGGCGCCGAATATGCGCTGAGCTCCAACACGTTCGTGAAGGCCGAATATCGCTATTCGAACTACGAACAGGGCGTTTCGCGCAACCAGGTCCTCGGCGGCTTCGGCATGCGCTTCTGATCTAGCCCGGTTCAGCGTCGCTGAACCGGGTGCCGCACCGGCCCACTCCCCCACCCGACCTCCCACAGAGTATCCTGATTGGGAGGTCGGGTGGGGGAGTGGGCCGGTGCGGCAAACAAACCCTAGCGGCGGCTCCCGCCCACGCTATAAGCCTTGGTCCAAGCGGTTTTCGGGGCGGAACATGAAGGCGACGATCGAGCGGGCGACCTTGTTGAAGGCGCTGAGCCATGTGCAATCGGTCGTGGAGCGGCGGAACACGATTCCGATCCTGTCCAACGTCCTGCTTGAGGCTTCGGCCGATGGCGGCGTGAAGCTGATGGCGACCGATCTCGATCTCCAGATCGTCGAGACGATCGGCGCCGCGGTCGATACGCCCGGCGCGATCACCGTCCCCGCGCACACGCTGTTCGATATCGCCCGCAAGCTCAGCGAGGGGTCGCAGGTCCAGCTGACCGCCGCCGAGGGCAAGATGCTGATCGTCGCCGGCCGCGCGCGCTTCAATCTCCAGACGCTCCCGCGCGACGATTTCCCGGTCATCGCCGAGGGCGAGCTGCCGACCAGGTTCGAGCTCCCCGCCGAGACGCTCAAGCAGATCATCGACAAGACGCGCTTCGCCATCTCCACAGAGGAGACGCGTTATTATCTCAACGGCATCTTCCTCCACGTCTCGGACGATGCGACCCCGGTGCTGAAGGCCGCCGCGACCGACGGCCACCGCCTCGCGCGCGTCACCGTGCCCCGCCCCGACGGCGCCGAGGGCATGCCCGACGTGATCATCCCGCGGAAGTGCGTCGCCGAACTCCGCAAATTGCTCGACGAGGTCGACGGCTCGGTCGAGGTCTCGCTCTCGCCTACCAAGATCCGCTTCGGCATGGGCGCCGCGATTCTGACCTCGAAGCTGATCGACGGCACCTTCCCCGATTACAGCCGCGTCATCCCGACCGGCAATGACAAGCTGCTCAAGATCGATCCGCGCAGCTTCGAGGACGGCGTCGATCGCGTCGCGACGATCGCCAGCGAGAAGACGCGTGCGGTCAAGATGGCGCTCGAGCGCGACAAGATCACGCTCTCGGTGACGAGCCCCGAAAACGGCACCGCCGCCGAAGAAGTCTCGGGGGACTATACCTCGCTGCCGTTCGAGATCGGCTTCAACGCGCGCTACCTGCTCGACATTCTCGGCCAGATCGAGGGCGACACGGTCGAGATCCACCTCGCCGACGCCGCCGCCCCGACTTTGATCCGCGAGAACGACAAGGCCCCCGCCTTGTACGTGCTCATGCCGATGCGCGTCTGACGACCGCTTAGACCAGGATCGTCACCCCAGCGAAGGCTGGGGTCCATGTCTCTCACTTCGAAGCGCACCGCCCGCCGCGACAGACCTAAGTGCCAGCCTCGCTGGCATGAAGCGGTGTGGCGCTTGGCAACGCCGCGCCGCCACGCGACAAGGCGCCGTGGACAGCTTCCCTATCTTCGTCCGGTTGCGCGCCCAGCCGGTGATCCTGATCGGCGAGGGCGATACCGCCGACGCCAAGCGCCGGCTGCTGGAGCGCGCCGGCGCGATGATCGTCGGCGAGGCGGATCAGGCGGCGCGCCTGGCCTTCGTCGCGCTGGACGATCCCGACGACACCGCGGTCCGGCTCAAGGCGCGCGGCCTGCTCGTCAACGCCGCCGACCGGCCCGATCTGTGTGATTTTACCCTCCCCGCGATCGTCGATCGCGATCCCGTGCTGATTGCGATCGGCACGAGCGGCGCCTCCGCGGGGCTCGCCGCTGCGCTCCGCCAGCGTCTCGAAGCGCTGCTCCCGCCGAGCCTCGGCGCGCTCGCCCGCCTGCTTCACCAAAGCCGCGAGTCACTGCGCGCACGCTACCCCGACGCGAGCGCGCGCCGCCGCTTCATCGGCGGGCTGCTCGCCGCCGGCGCCCCGCTCGATCCGATGATCGAGCATCCCGACCCGGCAATTCCCGGGGAGGGCGCGCCCGACCCAGCCCGTCTTGAACGCATCACGCTCCGCTCATCCGATCCCGACGAACTGACCCTGCGCGCCGCGCGCCTGCTCGCGCTGGCGGACCGCATCTATCACCCGTCCGATGCGCCGCCGGCGATCCTCGATCGCGCGCGCGCCGATGCCGTGCGGATCGTCGGGCCCGCGCCTGCGTTGGCGCTGCCGGGCCTATCCGTGGAGATCTTGTGACTAGCCGCTTCGCGATCGAACTCGGCGCCGACGGCAAGGGCCATGCGGTCGAGCCCGCCGCCGCCTGCCGGCTGACGCCCGATCCCGCCCGTCTCGTCTGGGTCCATCTCGACGGGCGCGAGGCCGAGACATTGGGCTGGCTGCGCGAGCATGGCGGCATGCCCGAGACGGTCGTCTATGCGCTCACCGCGATCGAGACGCGCCCACGCTGCGAGGCGATCGCCGAGGGCGCGCTCGTCAACCTGCGCGGCCCCGCCGAAACCCCCGACGATGGCGATCCGCTCGTCTCGATCCGGCTGTGGCTGGAGCAGGGCCGAGTCATCTCGGTCAGCTACCGCCCGATCGCGACGATCCATGTCGTCCGCGAGCAGATGGAGCAGGGCCAGATCAAGGATCCCGGCGACTTCGTCTCGCATATCGCGATGCTGATCACCAAGCGGATCGATCCGACGATCACCGAACTGGGCGACCTCGTCGATGATTGCGAGACGATGCTGGAGCCCGATCAGGCCTATGAGACACGCCGCAAGATCGCTACCGCGCGCTCGGACGCGATCGTCTATCGCCGCTTCATCGTCCCCCAGCGCGAGGCGCTGACCACGCTCTCGACGCTCGAGGTCGGCTGGCTCGAGGAGGATGATCGCCTCCATCTGCGCGAGGCCGCCGATCGCTTCGCGCGCATGGCCGAAGAGCTGGAGTCGGTGCGCGAGCGATCGGCTTTGATCCACGAACAACTCACCGATCTGCGCTCCGAGCAGATCGAGAATCGCGCGCTGCTGATCTCGGTCGTCGCCTTGATCTTCCTGCCTCTGACGTTCCTCACGGGGCTGCTCGGCATGAATGTCGACGGCATCCCCTTCGCGCACGAGCCCTGGGCCTTTGCCGCCGTCACCGCCTTGTGCGGACTCGTCGCGCTCAGCGTCGGCGGCTGGTTCGCAGCGCAGCACTGGTTCGGGCGCTGACGAAGTCGCTTGCGCCTCGAATCGGTCAGCGCGCCCGTTTCCGCGGCGAAATGTCCGACGTCGCGACGCGCAGGCCGAAGCCGGCGCTCCGATAATCGGCGATGATCCGGCGCGGCGGCGGGGCGTAATTCCGGCTGGCGGATCGGATCAGCGCGGGCGGATCGCCCCATGTGCCGCCGCGCGCCACCCGGAAGGGACAGCCCTCCGTCTCGACCGCCACGGCCCGCGCCGGACGCCCAGCCAGCGTGTCGACATAGCAATCCTGCGTCCACTGCCAGACGTTGCCGATCATGTCGTACAGGCCGAACCGATTGGGCGGGAAAGACTGCACGGGCGACGTGTGACGCCATCGGTCGCGGCCCGAGGTCGCCGGCGTGCAACATTCGTCGGCACCGTAATTGGCCTGATCGTGCGAGGGGTCGCGGCCCCAAGGGAAGGGCGTCGTCGTGCCCGCGCGCGCGGCATATTCCCATTCGGCTTCGGTCGGCAGGCGATAGGCGCGTCCGGTCTTGGCGCTCAGCCATCGGACATAGGCCTGCGCCTCGGTCCAGCTTACGCAGACGACCGGCTCGTCGTCCTGCTGCGGGAAGCCGAGATTGCGCCACGAGGCGAGCCCCGCCTGATCCTTGGGAAGTTCGGTATAGGCGCAGCCGAGCCCGTCGGGCCGGCCGGTATCCTCGACGAAGGCGCGCCACTGCGCCCGGGTAACATCCGTCTCCGCCAGTGCGAAGCGGGAGACCTGCACCCGCTGCCGGGGGCCTTCGTCCTTGCCGCGCCCGACCTCGCCGTCTTCGGATCCCATCCAGAAGTCGCCCGCCGGCAGCGCGATCATCGCCGAACAGGCGCTACAGTCCTGGAACGTCCGCACCCGCCTGTGCGGCGCCGTGGCGGCGGGACTGCCTGCCGCCCATGCGCCGATCGCGATCATTGCAACCGGTAGGAGAGCGAGACGCATATCCGCTGCCTTTCAGGACTCTCCGGACCGGCGGATAAGCAGGATGCGGATCGCCAGCCGCTCTTGATGGCCTAATCGCATAGGTCGCCGATCGTTTCAGCTTTGTCCAACGGGGCCGCGACCGCCACGGATCAGCTCGCTACTCCCACTCGATCGTGCCGGGCGGCTTCGAGGTATAATCGTACACGACCCGGTTGATGCCCTGCACCTCGTTGACGATGCGCGTGGCGCAACGGGCGAGGAAGGCCGCGTCGAAGGGGTAGATGTCGGCGGTCATGCCGTCGGTCGAGGTCACGGCGCGCAGCGCGCAGACATTGTCGTAGGTGCGATGGTCGCCCATCACGCCCACGGTGCGCACCGGTAGCAGCACCGCAAAGGCCTGCCAGATCGCATCGTAGAGCCCGGCGCGGCGGATCTCGTCGAGATAGATGAAGTCCGCCTTGCGCAGGATATCGCAGCGCTCCTTCGTCACCTCGCCCGGGATGCGGATCGCGAGGCCGGGCCCGGGGAAGGGGTGCCGGCCGACGAAGGCGTCGGGCAGCCCCAGTTCCTTGCCGAGGACGCGGACCTCGTCCTTGAACAATTCGCGCAGCGGCTCGACGAGCTGCATGTTCATCCGCTCGGGCAGGCCGCCGACATTATGGTGGCTCTTGATCGTCACCGAAGGCCCGCCGGTGAAGCTGACGCTCTCGATCACGTCCGGGTAGAGCGTGCCCTGCGCGAGGAAATCCGCACCGCCGATCTTCTTCGCCTCGGCCTCGAACAATTCGATGAACGCGCCGCCGATGAACTTGCGCTTGGCCTCGGGATCGGTGAGTCCGGCAAGGCCGCCGAGGAACTGCGCCTCGGCGTCGACGTGGACGAGCGGGATGCCGTAATGCTCGCGGAACAGGCTGACGACCTGTTCGGCCTCGCCGAGACGCATCAGCCCATGATCGACGAACACGCAGGTCAGCTGATCGCCGATCGCCTCGTGGATCAGCACCGCCGCCACCGCCGAATCGACCCCGCCAGACAGGCCGCAGATAACCTTGCCGTCGCCGACCTGCGCGCGGATCTCGGCGATCTTGGCGGCGCGGAATTCGGCCATCGTCCAGTCGCCGGCGAGCCCGCAAATGTGGCGCGCGAAATTGGCGATGAGCTTGCCGCCGTCGGGGGTGTGGACGACTTCGGGGTGGAACATCATCGAATAGAAGCGGCGCGCTTCGTCGGTCGCGATGGCGTATGGAGCACCTTCGGAACGGGCGACGATCGAGAAACCGGGCGCGAGCGCCTCGACGCGATCGCCGTGGCTCATCCACACCTGATGGCTCTCGCCCTGCTTCCACAGGCCATCGAACAGGGCCGATTCGCCGACGACATCGATGAAAGCCCGGCCGAATTCGCGATTGTCGGAAGGGGCGACGCGCCCGCCGAGCTGGTGCGCCATCGTCTGCTGGCCGTAGCAGATCGCCAGGATCGGCAGGCCGCTTTCGAAGAAGCGCTGCGGCGCGCGCGGGCTATCCGCCCACATCACCGACGACGGGCCGCCGGAGAAGATGATGCCGGCGGGCTTGAGCCGATCGAAGGCGGCATCGGCGGCGTTGAAGGGCGCGATCTCGCTATAGACCCCCGCCTCGCGCACGCGGCGCGCGATCAGCTGGGTGACCTGGCTGCCGAAATCGACGATTAGGATGCAATCTTGCGGGGCGACGCTCATGCCCAAGGCCGGATAGGGACCGCGAGCGAGCCTGTCCAGCCGCGCGACGCTAAGCATATATTTACCATTCGGAGCGTAGATTTCGTTGGATTTTCGCCAACGGATCAACCCATGCCCCGTCGCATCCGAGCCTTATTGTCGGTTCTCCGCGAAGAAGTGGAGCTGCACGCTGCCGAATCGGAGCGGGTGGCGGGGCATACCAACCTGCTCGCGCTCAATGCGACGATCGAGGCGGCGCGCTCGGGCGAGGCGGGTCGCGGCTTCTCGGTCGTGGCGCAGGAGGTCAAGGCGCTCGCCGGCAAGGCGCGCAAATCGGCCGCCTCGTTCCGCGCGGACGTGCTCGACCGGCTCGATCTCGCCAACGGCATCGCCAGCGAGATGCTGGCCGAGATCGAAGGCGCGCGGCTCGTCGAGCTGGCCGAGACGATCATGCAGCAGATCACACGCACGCTCGCCGGCCGCGCGACGCATCTGGCGATGCTTTCGACCGATGCCGCGATCGTCAACGGCACGCATCTGCGGACGCCGGACGCCATCGCCACCGGCAATGCGCGGCTCGCGCGGATGGTCGACGTGGCGCAAGATTATCGCAACGCCTTCGTCGTCTCCGCAGACGCGCGGCTGATCATGAGCGCGCGCCCCGCACCCAGCCTGGCGATCCACGATTTCTCGGACGCCGATCAGTATCGCAAGGTGATGGCGAGCACCGACGGCGATGCCTGGTACACCGATGCCGTCTGGCAGAATCCCTTCTCCAATTATCACGCCGTGCTGATCTTCGTGAAGGCGATCCGCGCCGTCCCGGGCGGGCCGATCGATGGCGTGCTGTATCTGGAATATGACTGGCAGCAATTGATGGACGAGGTGTTCGCCGCGCGCATCGCCGAGCGCGAGACGGGGCGCGGCATCACGGTGACGATCGTCGATGTCGACGGGCGCTCGGTGGGCACTTCGGGCACGGGCGCGTTCGGGCGACCGGTGGAGCTGCCCACGGGCACCTCGTCGGGGATCGAGCGCCGCGCGACATCGGTCGCCGCCTTCGCCGCGGCGACGCCGTTCCGCGGCTTTTCGGGGCTCGGCTTTCGCTGCCTGATCGAGCAGCCCATGCCGAGCGAGGAGGAGATCGCGATCGCGATCGGGCTGGGCGACCGGCAAACGCTGCCCGCGCTGGACAGCCCCGCGCGCCGCGTCGCCTGACCGACAGGCATTTACCGCGCCCGAGAAGCGTCTAAGCTGCGCCGCAGCGGGGCCGGCACCCGCTGCGCGCCGGGGGGCGTGACGCCGGCCCTTCGCGGAATGAGGACGCCTGCACCCCGATGAACCGTTTCCTGCTCGGCCCGCTGGGCATGTTCGTTCTCATCGCGGTCGCGGTCATCCTGTCGAGCGATCGCAAGGCGATCCGGCTGCGCGTCGTCGGCGCCGCCTTCGCGCTGCAGGTCGGCATCGCCGTGCTGGTGCTCTACGTTCCGGCAGGGCGGCGCATCATCGGCGGGCTTTCGCAGGGCGTCGGCGCGCTGCTCGGCTATGCGCAGGCGGGCACCGACTTCATCTTCGGGCCGATCGCCGCGCCCGAGATCGGCGGCCACGCCTTCGCGATCGCGGCGCTGCCGGTGATCATCTTCTTCGCGGCTTTGGTCTCGATCCTCTATTATCTCGGCATCATGCAGTTCGTCGTCCGCTGGATCGGCGGCGGGATCGAGAAGGTGATCGGCGTCTCGAAGGTCGAGTCGCTCTGCGCGGCGGCCAACATCTTCGTCGGCCAATCGGAATCGCCGCTCGTCATCCGTCCCTATCTGGCGGGTTTGACGCCGACCCAGCTCTTCTGCGTCATGACGAGCGGGATGGCAGGCGTCGCGGGCACGATCCTCGCGGCCTATGCGGCGATGGGGGTCAAGATCGATTACCTGCTCGCCGCCAGCTTCATGTCCGCGCCGGGCGGGATCCTGATGGCCAAGCTGATCATGCCCGATCCGCGGCCGCGCTCGGGCGCCGCGCCCGAGCTGGTCGAGGACGAGGCGATCGCCCTCGCCGACGTTCACGAGGCCGAGGAACGCCCCGCCAACATCATCCAGGCCGCCGCCGACGGCGCGCAACTGGGCGTGCGGTTGGCGGTCGCGGTCGGCGCGATGGTGCTGGCGTTCGTTGCCCTCGTGGCGCTCGCCAACGGACTGCTCGGCGAGGTCGGCCAGCTGATCGGCCAGCAGGACCTGACCTTCCAGAAACTGCTCGGCTCGGTCTTCGCGCCCGTCATGTTCCTGCTCAACGTGCCGTGGAGCGAGGCGCGCGCGGCGGGCGGTCTGTTCGGCGAGAAGATCGTGCTCAACGAATTCGTCGCTTACATCCACCTGGGCAAACTCGCCCCGCCGCTGTCCGAACATGCAACCGCGGTGGTGACCTTCGCACTGTGCGGCTTCGCCAATTTCTCGTCGATCGCGATCCAGATGGCGGTGACGGGCAATCTCGCGCCCAACCAGCGGCCGATGATCGCCAAGCTCGGCATCCGCGCGCTCTGCGCGGGCAGCCTCGCCAATCTGATGTCGGCGGCGCTGGCGGGGATGCTGATCGCCTGACCGCGGCGAGCGCCAACGTCACGATCGTGACGAGAAGGAGTCGTCGAAGAGCGCGCCTTTCTCGTCTGTCATTTGTCTAATTTGTCGAGCTTCCGTGCGGCCGCTCCTGGCCCACCGGATCGATCGGCGCACGCAAAGGTTTGGGCGGCATGAGAATCAGCATCCACACGCAGCTCGATTATGATCTGCCGCACACGACCGACATCCTCCTGCAGATGGAAGCCGCCCAGCTGCCCGAGCAGTTCGTGGAATCCGCGCATATCGCGCTCTCGCCGGTCGAGCATTTCGCGCGCGTGGCGGCGCATGACGATATCGGCGAGCGGATCTGGATCCGCGCGAGCGGGCGTTTCACGGTCGACTATCGATCGACCGTCTCGATCGATCGGCTGCTGGGCGATCTGGGATCGCTGCCCGAAGTGCCGCCGCATCAGCTGCCCGGCGAGACGGTCCAGTATATGCTGCCGTCGCGCTTCTGTCAGTCGGACCAGTTCCAGACCTTCGTCGACGCCGAGTTCGGATCGTTGCGCGGCGGGCCGCGCGTCATCGCGATCCGCGACTGGGTAGCGAGCCACCTGACCTATGTCCCCGGATCGAGCTCGGGCAGCACGACCGCTCTAGAGACGTTCGTCAAACGCCAGGGCGTATGCCGCGATTATGCGCATGTCGTGACGACGCTCGTGCGTGCCTCGGGCATCCCGGCGCGCGTCGTCGCGGTCTATGCGCTCGGCGTCGAGCCGCAGGATTTCCACGCCGTCTCCGAGGTCTTCCTCGGCGGCGAATGGCATCTCGTCGATGCGACGGGGATGGCGCGCGAAGGCGGGATGGCGAAGATCGGCGTCGGCCGCGATGCCGCCGACGTCGCCTTCCTGACCGCTTATGGGACGGCTTTGCTCAACAACCAATCGGTGCAGGTCGGGCCGGCCTGAGCCGCCGGCGAACGACGCCGGGTCGCAGCAATTCCGGGCGCCGCGCTCATTTCGGCCCGGACATGACAAATCCGTGAAAACCCCGCTTTCGCAGTGCAGCATATGTGTTAACTGTTGTTAACCATTTCGCACGATGCGCGAAATGGTGCGTACAGAATCGGGATCGCCGGGCTCGATCGATCATCTCTTCGGGGGATCGATCATCCCGAACGACGTTCCGATCCGACTATAAGGGGGACAGCGGGTGAAGAAGTTTCGTGGCCTTTCTTACGCCGTCGTCAGCGCCGCTGCGTTCGTCGCAGCATCCAGCGCCCAGGCGACCATCATCGACAAGACGCTGACGCTGACCGCAGGCGCCTTTACCTCGACCAACGGCACCGCCGCGCCGATCAGCCCGGTGACCATCCAGTTCGCGATCACGTTCGACAACAGCGCCAATATCCAGGGCACGACGAACGGCCTGACGATCCTCAGCAGCAACCTGACCGGCTGGGGTCCGCTGAAATATGCATATGATGCGTCGCTCGACAATCTGTTCTTCGGGACCGACATCGGTCCGAACGGCTTTCAGGTCTTCTTCTCGCGCAACGACCTCGGCACGTTCATCCGAAACATCTCGTCCGCGACGCCGGTGGCGACGCAGGTCCAATATTCGGCTGCGGCCGGCGCGTCCTACCTGAGCGGGACGTCCTCGGTGACGGTGGCGCAGGCCGCCGTGCCGGAGCCCGCGACCTGGGCGATGTTCATCGGCGGCTTCGGCCTGCTCGGCGCGACGATGCGCCGCCGCAAGATCGCCGTCCACTTCGCCTGACGCCGTCGCGACGGTGCAAGGAGGGCGCTCCCGGCATGGCCGGCGGGCGCCCTTCTTTCTGCCCCGCGCACAGCCCGACCCGACCGGGGCGCTTGCCGGCACCCGCCGGATCGATGCCGCCTAGAAGGCCAGCTCCAGCCCTTCGTGGGCGAGCAGATAGCGCTTCGCCTCCAGCCCGCCGGCGAAGCCGGTGAGCGTGCCGTTGCCGCCGATCACGCGGTGGCACGGCGCCACGATCGAGAGCGGATTGCGGCCGTTGGCACCGCCGACCGCGCGGACCGCGCTCGGACTGCCGATCGCGCGCGCAATCTCGCCGTAGGTCCGCGTCTCGCCGAACGGGATCGCCAGCAATTGCTGCCAGACGCTCTTCTGGAAAGCGGTGCCCTGCATCGCCAGCGGCAGATCGAACGCCGTCCGCTCGCCCGCGAAATAAGCGCGAAGTTGCGTCTCGGTCTCGACGAGTATGGGATGATCGGGCTGCTTCGTCATCGGCCCGAGCTGCACCCGGCCCGGGCGGTCATCCTCCCACAGGATTGCGGCGAGCCCCTCGCCGCTTGCGACGAGCGTCAACCGGCCGACCGGCGAGGCCATGATCTTGAATGCGAACGTCATCCTGGCGGTCCTTCGAACGGACGGCACGATTAGCGACGCGCCGTGCGCCGCGCCTCCCGCCGCTTGCGATCAAACCGGGCTTCAGTCGCTGCCCATGTAGAAGACGAACGAGGAGAAGAGGCTCAGCGCGATCGTCGTCATGATCAGCAGCGCCGCGGTCCGCCACAGTGCGCCATAGCGGCCGAGCCCATAGGCGCCTTTCAGCTGGCGATACATGTGGACCGGCGGGACGATCATCGCCGCGATCGGGATGATCGCGCCGGGCATGCCGAGCCAGCTGCCGACCGCCAGCACCACCATCGCCAGTGACATGAAGGAGAGCGAGTAGATGCCGAAAATCGCGTGATCGTAGAGGCCGACGTCGCGCCGGAAGCAGAAGAGCAGCCAGATGAGCGGCACCGAGATCGGGATCAGCGCCCAGCTATATTTGTAGGCGTAATTCTTCATCTTGTAGACGACGAGCTCGGGATTCTGCGCGGCATGGGCGATGAGGCCGCCCACATACGGAATCTTCGTCACCGACGAATCGACGTGCGCGGCCGTGCTTTCCACCTCGGCGGCAGCCTTTCCGCCGGGCACGGCGCTGGTCTGCGCCGCCTTCGCCGCGAGCTCGGCCGCCTTGATCTTCGCGTTCGCGTCCGCGCCGGCCTTCTGGGCATCGACGACCGATTTGCCGATCCCGGCAAGGCCATGCTCCACGATCGGCTGCATCGCCGCATATTGCGAACTGAGCTCGGCGATCTTCCGATCGAGCCGCGCCTGGTCTTCGGGATCGGTCTCCTCGGCGCGCGCGCGGCGCGTCCGGTCGAGCTTGGCGCGGACCTTCACCATCTCGGCGGCGATGCCCTGCTGGGTCGCCGCCACCTTGGATCCGTGACCGCCGCTGAGGTTCGAGACGACCGCGAACATCAGGAACACCGAGAATAGGAACAGGGCGATCGGCGAGACGAACTTCGCGCGCTCGCCGGCGATATAGCGTTTCGTAAGTTCGCCCGGGCGCAGCGCCAGCATCGGCAGCGTCTTCCAGATCTTGCCCTCGAAGTGGAACACGCCGTGGGCGATGTCGTGGACCAGCGCCATCAGGTTGCGGTGGACATGCCCCGCCTGCCCGCATTCGTGGCAATAAGGTCCCTGGCGGACGGTGCCGCAATTGGCGCACGGCTCGTGCACGTCATGGCCCGCCGCCGGAAGTCCGACCCGCGCGCGCTCGATCTCGCCCGCCAGCAGGCCTGCCGTGGCCATCGCCCCGATTTCCTCCGCACCCCCGCTCATGCGCGCGATGATGGCCGAGCGAAATGCGTCCGTCGAGGGGCTCGGATCAATCCGCGGCGTGCAGCCGCCCCTGGGCGCGCCAGCGGAGGATCGTCTTGCTCAGGCGGCTCGGCTCGTCGGGCGCGATCTGCCAGCCCTGCGCGAAGGACGGATCGGAGGAAGCGGGCAATTTGTCCGGCTCCAGATCGTCGAACACGACGCGGATCGGCAGCGCGACGCCCTCGCCGACGACGACCGCCTCGCGGTTGCGCAGGCCCGGTATCGCCTCGATCAGCCCGCGCGCGCCCTCGGGCACGGCCGAGCGGACATGTGCCTGATCCTTGTCGTTGTTGAGCCGCATCGCGATGATCGTCCCGCATTGCGAGAGCACGCCCTCGGCGAGATCGGACGGGCGCTGCGAGATCAGCCCCAGCGACACGCCATATTTGCGGCCCTCCTTGGCGATCCGCTCGAGGATGCGGCGCGCGGGCGAATCCGCGTTGGCGGGGATGTAGCGGTGCGCTTCCTCGCAGACGAGCAGCACGGGTCGTGCATCCTTGCCGCGCGACCAGAGCGCGTGATCGAAGACGAGCCGCGCGAGCAGGGCGACGAGCACCGGCGTGATCTCGGACGGGACCGCCGAGAGATCGACGATCGCGATCGGCTTGCCGTCGGCGGGCAGGCGCAGCAGCCGCTGGAGCACCGCCTGCATCGTATCGCCGACGAGCATGCCGGAGAACATGAAGGCGTAGCGCGGATCGACCTTCAGTTCGTCGATCCGCGCCTTCAGGCGCAGATAGGGGCCGATGCCCGTGCCGCCCTTGTCGAGCTTGCCCATCTCCGCCGAGAGGATGTTGCCGAGATCGGAGAGCAGATAGGGGATCGGGCTGTCGGCGGTGAGGCGCTGGATGCCCTCGGCCAGCCGGTGCTTCGCGCGTGCCGTGAGCAGGCATTTGGCGAGGATGTCGATATCGATCTGGCGTTCGGGGCCGCGCGTGCTGACGAACACCTCGGCATGTTCCTCGAGATTCATCAGCCAATAGGGGATGGCGAGGCTCGTCACGTCGAACACCGCGCCGATCTGCGCGAAGGACGCGCCATATTCGCCGTGCGGATCGATCATCAATATGTGGCCGTGCGGCGCGGATTCGCAGATCCGGTGGAGCAGCATCGCGGTCGCGCTCGATTTGCCCGTGCCGGTCGATCCCAGCACTGCGAAATGCCGGCCGAGCAGGCCGTCGATGTAGAGCGCGGCGCGCGCGTCGCCGCCCGAATGGATCCGGCCGAAGGTGATGTGCGGGCGCTCGTCGGCGGCGAAGATGCTCGCGCGGTCGGCGTCGCTCGTCGGATAGAGCCGGGCGCCCGGCATCGGCAGATGGCTGACGCCGCGGCGGAAGCCCGTCAGGCGTGTCCCGTCCGCCTCGCCCTCGCCGACGAAGTCGACGCCAGCGACGATCAGATCGCCATCGGCCTCCTCGCGGCGCAGCGAACTGACCTGCGCGACGACCCATTTCGCGCCGACGCGCAGCTTCAGATAGCTGGAGATCGCGCCGGGCTGCGCGGGTCCGGCCTCGCCGAGCAGGCTGAGCGTGCGCGCATCGAGCATCGCCTGCGCGCCGGCGCTGGAAATCTCCAGCACGCGGCCGATTTCCATCTCGTCGCCCGATCCGGTGCTGATCCTGTGGTCCATCATCGACATGGGCGGAGGCCATAAGGCGCAAAGCTTAAGACGCTCCTGACGGCGTCTTGCGTGGCAAGCGCGCGCGTCCGGGGATAGAGCGGGGGGATGACCGATTATCTGATCCGCGACGGCAAAGCCTCGCTCGCCTACCATTACCGGCCCGGCGCGGGTCCGACCGTGGTGTTCCTGCCCGGCTATATGTCGAACATGCAGGGCGGCAAGGCGCTGGCGCTGGATGCCTGGGCCGAAGCGGGCAAGCGGGCCATCCTGCGCCTCGATTATGCCGGCTGCGGCGAGAGCGAGGGCGTCTTCGCCGAACAGACGCTGGCGAGCTGGCACGCCGACGTGCTCGATCTGATCGATAATGTCACCACCGGGCCGCTCGTGCTGGTCGGCTCGTCGATGGGCGGGTGGCAGATGCTGCTCGCCGCGCTCGCCAGGCCGGAGCGCGTCGTCGGGCTCGTCGGCATCGCCGCCGCGCCCGATTTCACCGAATGGGGCTTCGACGAGACGATGCGCGAGACGCTTGCCGAGGATGGCCTGATCGTCGAGGAGTCGGCGTATTCGGAGACGCCGTCGATCACGACCTTGGGATTGTGGGAGAGCGGGCAGGATCTGCTGCTGCTCGATGGCGAGATCGGCTTCGATGGCCCGGTGCGGCTCATCCACGGGCTCGACGATGCCGACGTGCCGCCCTCGATCGCCTTCCGGCTGGGCCGGGCGCTGCGTTCAGTCGATGTGCAGACGATTCTGGTCAAGGGCGGCGATCATCGCCTGTCGCGCCCGCAGGATCTGAATCTGCTCGTGCGCACGGTCGCCCACCTGATCGAGACTTGAGTGATCCTGACCCTTCTTCTCGCGGTTGCCGCCGCCAACGCCCCGGTCCCCCTGGCCAAGCTTCCGGGCGGGGACGAGGCGCGCTTCCAGGCCTGCGTCGCGCTGACCAAGACCGACCCGCCCCGCGCCGTGACCGAGGCGGAGGCCTGGGCGAAGCAGGCGCAGAGCCTGCCCGCGAGCCATTGTCTGGGCCTCGCGCAGGCGGCGGCGGGCAACTGGCTCCCCGCCGCGACCACCTTCACCCGCGCCGCGACCGCCGCCGAATCGGCGGGCGATCCGCGCGCCTCCTTGCTGTGGACGCAGGCGGGCAATGCCGCGCTCGCTGGCGACGAGCCCGCACTCGCGCGCACCGCGCTCGATCGCGCGCTGAAGCTGCCCGGGCTGACCGCGGTGATGCAGGGCGAGGCGTGGCTGGATCGCGGGCGCGCCGACGTCGCCTTGGGCGATATGGCGGCGGCGCGGACCGATATCGATCAGGGCAAGACGCTGGTTCCCAACGATCCCTTCGCCTGGCTGCTCTCGGCGACGCTCGCGCGGCGCGCCGACGATCTCGACCGCGCCTCGCGCGACATCAGCGAAGCGGCGAAGCTCGCGCCCGATGCGGCGGCGGTGGCGCTGGAGGCGGGCAATATCGCGATCGGCGCGGGCGCGGAGCCGGCGGCCAAGCTGGCCTGGGAGCGCGCGAAGCTGCTTGCCCCCAACGAGCCCGAAGGCCAGGCCGCGGCCGCGCAACTGGCCGAGCTGGCGACACCGTCGAAACCCTAGCCGGACCTTATTCCCGTTCGTGCTGAGCCTGTCGAAGCACGTGCCGCGAGCGCATCGCCTGCGGCACGTCCTTCGACTTCGCTCAGGACGAGCGGATCACTGTCGTCGAGTTCAGCTTATTGCTGCTGATCCGCGCGGCTCGCGCCGTTGCCGTCCAGATTCTGGGCGACGAAGTCCCAGTTGATGATGTTGCCGAGTACCGTCTCGGCGAACTTCGGCCGGGCGTTGCGATAGTCGATATAATAAGCATGCTCCCACACATCGAGCGTCAGGAGCGGCTTCACGCCCTCATAGACGATCGGCGTGTCGGCATCGTGATAGGAGGTGACCTTGAGGGCATCGCCCTCCAGCACCAGCCACGCCCAGCCGCTCGCGAAATGGCCGACCGCTTCGGCCGCCATCTTCTTGAGCAGCTCGTCGGTCGAGCCGAAGGTCGCGGTGATCTTCTCGGCGAGCGCGCCGGAAGGCTGCTGGCCTGCGGGTGCGAGGCAATTCCAGAAGAAGGTGTGGTTCCAGATCTGCGCGGCGTTGTTGAACAGGCCCTTGTCGGCGGTCGCCTTGGCCTTCTCGATCACCTGGATCAGCGAAAGGCCGGCGAGGCCCTTCTCGTCGATCCAGCCATTGGTCTTGTCGACATAGGCCTTGTGATGCTTGCCGTGATGATAGTCGAACGTCTCGGCCGACATGTGCGGCTCCAGTGCCGACTTGTCGAAGGGAAGCGGGGGAAGTTCGAAGGCCATGACCTGTCTCCTGGCTGAAAGTCGCGCCGCCCTAACGCCGGGAATGCGCAAAGGTCACGACCAAATCGACTGTTGCGAGTCGTTCGCGAAAACCGCCTCAGTTGGGCGCCTTTTCGAGCAAATCGTGGCGGCGCAGAGCATGGCGCAGTTGATCGTAGCTGAGCTTCAGCGCGGCGGCGGTGTGGCGCTGGTTGTAGCGGCAGCGCGCGAGCGCGGCCTCCAGCAGCATCCGTTCATAGGCATGGCAGGCGGTGCGCAGGTCCTCGCACTCGGCGGAGGGCGCGGCGGGGGCGGGTAGGGCCAGGGTCGCAGGCTCGGCGACGGGCTCGGTCGCGCGCTTCATCGGCGGCAGGCGCCAGGGCGAGGCGAAGGGATCGAAGCTGATCGTCTCGATCGGGCGGCGCTCATCCTCCCAGCGATAGACGGCGCGCTCGACGACGTTGCGCAGCTCGCGGACATTGCCCGGCCAGTCATGCCCCTGCAGATCGCGTGCGGCCTGCGCGCTGAAGCCCGGCCAGCGCTCCCAGCCGATCTCGGACGCCATGCGCTTGCCGAAATGCTCGGCGAGCACGGGCACGTCGCCCTCGCGCACACGGAGCGGCGGCAAGGTGATCACCTCGAAAGACAGGCGATCGAGCAGATCGGGGCGGAAGCGTCCCTCCTCGGCGAGCTGGGGCAGATGCTCGTTGGTCGCGGCGACGATGCGCACATCGACGCGGATCGCGCGGCTCGCGCCGATGCGCGTGACCTCGCCATATTCCACCGCGCGCAGCAGCCGTTCCTGCGCGCCCATGCTCAATGTCGCGAGCTCGTCGAGAAACAAGGTCCCGCCATCCGCCTCCTCGAAGCGGCCGATCCGCGCCTTGGTCGCGCCGGTGAAGGCGCCCGCCTCGTGTCCGAACAGTTCGGCCTCGATCAGCGTCTCGGGCAGGGCCGCGCAGTTGAGCGTGACGAGCGGTCCCGACCAGCGGCCCGACAGGCGATGCAGGCGTTCGGCGACGAGCTCCTTGCCCGTGCCGCGCTCACCGATGACCAGCACGGGGCGGTTGAGCGCGGCCGCGCGGCTCGCGCGCTCGACCGCGTCGAGGAACTCCGAGGACTGACCGATGAACTGGCTGTCTCGATCCATTCCGCCAACTTGGCGGATTTCACCACTTGTTGGCAAGAGGGGCGACTGCGGCGAACCGCGCCATTCGTAGAATAGCGTTTGAAATCAGATGGATGAGCATTTGGCACGGCGCATGCAATGCATGGGGCAACACCGGAACGACCGGTGTGCAAGGTTTCAGGATAGGAGATTTCGCCATGTTCCGTTTCGACACATTCGACGTGCAACGCCTCGCCATATCCGCTGTCGGCGCCGCCGTTCTGACCGCAACCTGCGTCGGCGCGGCCGTCGCCCCCGCCAGCGCCGCGACCGTGCCCGCCACGGTCCCCGGCTGGCAGAAGGCCGTCGAGCAGCAGATCGATCTGCGCAGCGGCGATCTGCCGGTTCGCATGAGCGAGAAGCGCGCTGAGGCCGTGGTCGCGGTCCGCTTCACCGCCGACGGCGATTATGCCGGCGCCGACATCGCCCGCTCGACCGGCGTCGCGGCAATGGACCGCCACGCGCTGCGCCTCGCTTCGCACATCGCCTACCCGCAGCTGCCCGAATCGGTGCGCGGCACGCCGCAGACGGTCGCGATGCGCCTCTTCTTCAACGGCGCCGAAGCCAAGCGCCGCGACCTTGGCGCCACCAAGCTTGCCCATGCCGACACCGCCGGCATGATCACGATCGCCGCGAAGTGACGGCGATGTCGGGGCCGGCTCTTTCCCCCTGGCCGGCCCCGGCGCTATCGTGGGGCGACTGGAAGGCCCGCGCCGCCCAGCCACCGCGCGCGACGGACAGTATCAAGGAGTATTTCACCATGGGCATCTTCTCCCGCACGCGCGACATCATCGCCGCGAACATGACCGATCTGCTGGATCGGGCAGAGGATCCCGCGAAGATGATCCGGATGATCATCCTCGAGATGGAGGAGACTCTGGTCGAGGTGCGCGCCTCCGCCGCGCGCCACATCGCCGATCAGAAGGAGATGCGCCGCCAGATCACCAAGCTGGAGCAGGTCTCGGACAGCTGGATCGAGAAGGCCGAGCTCGCTCTGTCGAAAGGCCGCGAGGATCTCGCCAAGGCCGCGCTCGTCGAGAAGCAGAAGGCCGGCGATCTTGCTGATCAGCTGAAGGACGAGATCACCCAGATCGACGATGCGCTGCGCGCCTGCGAGGGCGACATCGCCAAGCTGCAGAGCAAGCTGCGCGAGGCGCGCGCGCGCCAGAATTCGATTACCACCCGCCTCGAATCGGCGCACAACCGCACCAAGTTGCGCGAAATGTATGCCGGGCAGAAGGTCGAGGAAGCATTCTCGCGCTTCGACGTGCTGGAGCGGCGCGTCGATTTCGCCGAGGGCCGCGCCGATGCGGCTGGCCTCGGCGTCGAGAAGACGCTCGACGAGGAGATCGCCGAGCTGCGCTCCGCCGACAAGGTGGATGCCGAGCTCGAGGCGATGAAGGCCCGCGCGCAGGCGCGGCTGACCGACAAGGAGGGCTGAGATGCACGACCTCATTCCGCTGGCGGCGATCCTGTCGCTGTTCGTCGGGCTGCCGTGGCTGATCTTCCACTATGTCACGCAGTGGCGGAAGTCGGGTTCGCTGAGTATCCAGGACGAGAATCTGCTGGACGAGCTCCACGATCTCGCCCGCCGGCTCGACGATCGGCTCGCCACGATCGAGCGGATCGTCGCCGCCGACAATCCCGCCTTCCGCCGGCCCGAGACCGAGCGTCTCGCCGACGACGCGCAGGATGATCATGTGTTCGATCGCATCGCGGAGCGTCGCCGCCAGCGCTGAGCCGCCCGGCCGCCCCAAAACAGGGAAGGATTTCGAGATGACACCGCGCCGCACCCACTTCTATCTCGACAAACGCGAGGGCAAGTTCCTCGGCGTCTGCTCGGGGATCGGCGATTATACCGGCATCGATCCGCTGCTGATCCGCGTCGGCTTCGTGCTGATCGGCTTCGCGACGGGCTTCATGGGCGGCGGCCAGCTGCTCGCTTATTTCCTCGTCGCCTGGCTCGCACAGGATAAGCCGCGCGAATTCGATTACGAGGATCGCGAGGATCGCAAATTCTGGCAGAAGGTGCGCGCCAAGCCCGCCAATTCGGTGCGCGACGTGCGCGCCCGCTTCCGCGACATCGATCGCCGGCTGGCCGATGTCGAGACGCACGTCACGAGCCAGAACAGCCGTCTCGCCGCCGAGATCGAGGCGCTGCGCTAGGGCGCGGCGCGAACAGGGGGAACAGGATCATGGGTATCTGGCATTTCGTGTGGGTCGTCATCCCGCTCGCCGCGATCAGCGCCGGCGTCCTCAAGCGCTGGTTCCAGCTTCAGGAGCGCAAGCTCGATCGGATGTCGCACGACACGGTCGAACGCGCCGCCCAATATGCCGCCAAGACCGAGCGGCTCGAACAGCGCGTCGCGGTGCTGGAGCGGATCCTCACCGATCGCTCGACGCATCTCGGCGACGAGATCGAGCGACTGCGCGGCACCCCCATCAACTAATCTGCCCATCAACCAGCTGGTCCGATCGAAGGGACTGTCTTCATGATCGAGTTCGCCCCGTTCCTGATGATCGTCGCGATCGTCGCGATCGTCTGCTTCACCCGCCTGCAGCGCGCGCGCCTGAATGCCAGCGACGCCGCCGCCGCACCCGGCAAGGGGAGCATCGAGACCGATCGCGTGCTGGGCGAGGTACGCCAGCTGAAGGACCGGATCGCGGTGCTGGAGCGGATCGTCACCGATGGCGATCATACGCGCGGCCTGGCGCTGGAACGCGAGATCGAGGCGCTGCGCGATGCCCGGGAAGGAGCCAAGTGATGATGTCCGATGCCATTTCCTTCGCCGCGCTCGCGCTGACTGCGCTCGCCGGCGTCATCGTGCTGGCGCTCGCCGGGCTGCGCGCCTGGCATGAATGGGTCGAGCTGCAGCGTTATGCGCTGTCGGGCGGCCGGCGCGATCCCGATGCGCCGCCCAATGCGCTGATCGCCTCGCCGTCCGCGGCCCGGATCGAACTCGCCGATCTGCGCGAGCGGGTCCGCAAGCTGGAGGCGATCGCGGCGGGCGTCGATCTCTGATGCAGATTAGGCGGTCCTAGCAGTTCCCGGATTATTGCCGTATTCTCGGGTCGTGGGCCCGGTTCGCAACATCGTCGTCCTGACCGGCGCGGGCATTTCCGCGGAGAGCGGTCTTGCCACGTTCCGCGGGCCGGGTGGCCTGTGGGAAGGGCATCGCGTCGAGGACGTCTGCACGCCCGAGGCGCTGATGCGCGACGAAGCGCTGGTCCTGCGCTTCTACGATGCGCGCCGCGCCGCGCTGGCGACGGTCGAGCCCAATGCCGCGCATCAGGCCCTCGCGCGGCTGGACGCCGAATGGCCCGGCCAGCTGATGATCGTCACCCAGAATGTCGATGATCTGCACGAGCGGGCCGGGGCGCAGCGGCTCGTCCACATCCACGGCGAATTGCTGTCGGCGCTGTGCCGCAGCTGCGGCGAGAATGCGCGTTTCTCCGGCGCGATGATGGAAAGCAGGGTCTGCCCCTCCTGCGGGCGGGACGCGCTGCGCCCCGACATCGTCTTCTTCGGCGAGATGCCGTACGAGATGGAGCGGATCGAGCGCGCACTGATGGAGTGCGACACGTTCGTCTCGATCGGCACGTCGGGGGCGGTCTATCCCGCCGCGGGCTTTGTCCAGATCGCTAACGCCACCAATGCCTGGACGCTGGAGCTCAACCTCAAGCGATCGCCGGGCAGCCATCATTTCGATGAGGCCCGGGAAGGGCCGGCGAGCAGACTCGTGCCCGAATGGGTCGAAAGCGTGCTCGCGCAGGCCTGAGCGTCAGCCCTGGCGCCGCGCGAGCGAGCGCATCGCCTCCTCCAGTCCGCCGAGCGTCATCGCGAACATGCGATTGCCCATCAGCTCGCGGATCATGCGCGTGGATTGCGAATGGCCCCATTGCTCGGATGGGACCGGATTGAGCCACGCGGCGCTCGCATAGATAGTCGTCAGCCGCAGCATCCAGACCGCGCCCGCTTCGGGGTTCATATGCTCGACCGATCCGCCGGGGTGGCTGATCTCATAAGGGCTCATCTGCGCGTCGCCGACGAACAGCAATTTGTAGTCCGCGCCATATTTGTGGAGCACGTCCATCGTCGGCGTCCGCTCGGTGAAGCGGCGCGCATTGTCCTTCCACACGCCTTCATAGACGCAATTGTGGAAGTAGAAGAATTCGAGATGCTTGAACTCGGAGGTCGCCGCCGAGAACAGCTCCTCGCAGACCCTGACGTGCGGATCCATCGATCCGCCGATGTCGAGGAAGAGCAGCAGCTTGACCGCGTTGCGCCGCTCGGGCCGGAGCGCGATGTCGAGATAGCCCTTGCGCGCGGTGCCGGCGATCGTCGCGTCCAGATCCAGCTCGTCGGCCGCGCCCTCGCGCGCGAAGCGGCGCAGGCGGCGCAGCGCGACCTTGATATTGCGCGTGCCGAGCTCCCGGCTGTCGTCGAGATTGCGATATTCGCGCTTCTCCCAGACCTTGATAGCGCGCTTGTGCGTCGATTCGCCGCCGATCCGCACGCCTTCGGGATTGTAGCCCGCATTGCCGAAGGGGGAGGTGCCGCCGGTGCCGATCCACTTGTTGCCGCCCTGATGACGGCCTTGCTGCTCCTCGATCCGCTGCTTGAGCGTCGCCATGATCTCGTCCCACGATCCGAGCGCCTCGATCTTGTCCATCTCCTCGGGCGTCAGGAATTTCTGCGCGACGGCCTTCAGCCAGTCCTCGGGGATCTCGGCGCTCCCGGCGCCCGTGCCCTGCAGCCCGCGGAAGACGTGGCCGAACACCTGATCGAAGCGATCGATCAGGCCCTCGTCCTTCACGTAGATCGATCGCGCGAGATAATAGAAATGCTCGGGGCTGCGCTCGATCACGTCGGCGTCGAGCGCCTCGAGCAGCAGCAGATGCTCCTTCGGCGTCGCCTTGATCCCCGCGCGGCGCAGCTCCTCAAGAAACGAAAGGAACATCAGCCGGCGGGTGCGGGTCGGGGTGGCGGGGGTTGGCGGGGAAAGCGGTCCAGCCCGGGCGGGATCGCCGCCCAGGCGGGCGCCTCTTCGGTCCAGATCGCCGCGGTCGGCGCCAGGTCGTGCGGCGTGTCGAGCACGCCCAACCGGATGACGCGGAAATGCGGATTGCCCGAGGATCGTCCGATCACCTGCGTGCCGCAGGCCGGGCAGAAGCCGCGGCTGAGCTCGTTGCCGCTGTCGGCGCGATAGCTGAACCAGCCGAGCTCGCCGCGAATCGCGATCGAATCGACCGGGAAGATCGCGTTGACGGTCGGGCTGCCCGCCGCGGCCGTCTGGCAGCGGCGGCACCAGCATTGGCGCACCGCCACGGGTTCGCCATCCGCCGTCAGCGTCACCGCCTCGCAGGCGCAGCGGCCCGTATAGGCCATGTCAGTTGCCCTGCCGGCGGGTCAGGAAGGCGAGCCGCTCGAACAGCATCACGTCGGCCTCGTTCTTGAGCAGGGCGCCGTGGAGCGGCGGGATCGCCTGGCGCGCATCCTTGGTCTGGAGCACCTCCAGCGGCATGTCCTCGTGCAGCAGCAGCTTGAGCCAGTCGATCAGCTCGCTGGTGGAGGGCTTCTTCTTGAGGCCGGGCACGTCGCGAACCTCGTAGAAGATGTCGAGTGCGCGCGCGACAAGCCGCTGCTGGATGCCGGGGAAATGGACATCGACGATTCGCTGCATCGTCTCGCGATCGGGAAAGCGGATATAATGGAAGAAGCAGCGGCGCAGGAAGGCGTCGGGCAGTTCCTTCTCGTTGTTCGAGGTGATGACGACGATCGGGCGGTCCGCCGCGGCGATCGTCTCGCCCGTCTCATAGACGTCGAAGCTCATCCGATCGATTTCCTGGAGCAGGTCGTTCGGGAATTCGATGTCGGCCTTGTCGATCTCGTCGATCAGCAGCACCGGCAGCTGGGGCGAGGTGAACGCCTCCCACAGCTTGCCCTTGCGGATATAATTCTTGATGTCGTGGACGCGCGCGTCGCCCAGTTGGCCGTCGCGCAGCCGCGCGACCGCATCATATTCGTAGAGTCCTTGGTGCGCCTTGGTCGTCGATTTGACGTTCCACGAGATGAGCGGCGCGCCGACGGCGGCGGCGATCTCGTGCGCGAGGACGGTCTTGCCCGTGCCGGGTTCGCCTTTGACCAGCAAGGGGCGGCGCAAGCGGACGGCGGCGTTGACCGCGACCTTCAGGTCCTCCCCGGCGACGTAGGTGGACGTGCCCTCGAACCGCATCGCTATCCCTTCGAGCCTTCAGGCGAGGCTCCGGGCTAGAGGCGGCACGCGGCGGACGCAAGCGGGGCCCGGAACGCTGCTGCGCTCCGGGCCCCGCCGGTCATCATATCGATGAAGATCAGTTGATGCGCGCGCTCGGTGCGTCGTAGCGCACGTCGGTGCGGTCGTAGCGGCCGACGACCTTGCCGTTGATCAGCTTCAGATCGAAAGTGCGGCCGCTGTCCAGCTCCTTGCCGGTGATGCGGGTCACGCCATTGTCGGCGGTCATGACATTGGCTTCGTAGCGGATGCCGTCACGCTCGAAGGCGAGCGGAGCAACCTGGGTCTGCGCGACGGCCGGAGCGGCGATTGCGACAGCGAGAAGCGGAAGAGCGAACTTGATCATGGCAGGTCTCCAAAACGGAAGGGGTCTGCCTCTCTCTAGACGGTGCGATTATTCTGTATTGCGATGCAGCAAATGCCCGGCTCGGCCGGATGCTGCAACTGCGAAGCAGGCCGCCACGGTTGCATGATCTGCAATCGGCTGATGCGTATTTAGGCGATTACCGCGGCGCCAGAGGCGCTAAGAGGCCCGCATGCGCATCCAGACCAAGATATGCGGCGTCTCGACGTCGGAAGCCGTGACCGCCTCGATCGGCCATGGTGCCGCGTGGCTCGGTTTCATGATGTTCGCGAAGAGCCCACGTTATGTCACGGCGGATCAAGCCGCATCGCTGTCGGCGCCGATGCCCGGCCATGTCGGGAAGGTCGCCGTCCTCGTCGATCCCGACGACGAGCTCGTCGGTCGCGCGATCGGCGCGGGGATGAAGATCCTCCAGCTCCATGGCCATGAATCGCCGGAACGTGTTGTTGCGCTGCGGCGAAGCACGGGTGCCGAGATCTGGAAGGTGATTTCGGTCCGCACCGCTGCCGATCTCGCCGGTGCCGCCGCCTATCGCGGCGCGGCCGATCGCATCCTGTACGACGCCAAGACCCCCGACGGCGCCGCGCTCCCCGGCGGCATGGGCCTGCGCTTCGACTGGAATTTGCTCGCGGGCTTCGACCACCCCTTGCCCTGGGCGCTCTCGGGCGGGCTGGATGCGACGAGCGTCGCCGAGGCGGTCGCGATCAGCGGCGCGTCCGCGGTCGACGTCTCGTCGGGCGTCGAAAGCGCGCCGGGCGTCAAGGATGTGGACAAGATCGCCGCCTTCCTCCAAGCGACCGGCCGTCTATGACGCTTCCCAACAGCCTCCGCGCCCAGCCTGATCCGCAGGGCAATTTCGGCAGCTTCGGCGGACGCTATGTCGCCGAAACGCTCATGCCTCTCATCCTCGATCTCGACCGCGAATATCGCGCGGCCAAGGCCGATCCGGCGTTCCGGGCCGAGCTCGATGCGCTCGCCAGACATTATGTCGGCCGCCCGAGCCCGCTTTATTATGCCGAGCGATTGACCGAGACGATCCGCAAGGGCGCGGCGCCCGGGATGGGCGCCAAGGTCTATCTGAAGCGCGAGGAGCTCAATCACACCGGCTCGCACAAGATCAACAATTGCGTCGGCCAGATCCTGCTCGCGCGCCGCATGGGCCGCACACGGATCATCGCCGAGACGGGCGCGGGGTCGCACGGCGTCGCCACCGCCACGGTCTGCGCGCGCTTCGGGCTCAAATGCGTCGTCTATATGGGCGCCAAGGATGTCGAGCGGCAGCAGGCCAACGTCTTCCGGATGAAATTGCTCGGCGCCGAGGTTGTGCCCGTCACGAGCGGCGCGCAGACGCTGAAGGATGCGCTCAACGAGGCTTTGCGCGATTGGGTCGCCAACGTCGCCGACACTTTCTACCTGATCGGCACCGTCGCGGGCCCGCATCCCTATCCGGAGATGGTCCGCGATTTCCAGTCGGTGATCGGCACCGAGGCGCGCGCGCAGATGCTGGAGGCCGAGGGCCGCCTGCCCGATCTGCTTGTGGCCGCGGTCGGCGGCGGCTCCAACGCGATCGGCCTGTTCCATGCCTTCCTCGACGATCCCGAGGTCGCGATGCTGGGCATCGAGGCGGCCGGTCACGGCGTGCATACGGACAAGCACGCAGCCAGCATCGGCGGCGGCAGCCCGGGCGTGCTCCACGGCAACCGCACCTATCTGCTGCAGGATGAGGACGGCCAGATCAGCGAGGCGCATTCGATCTCGGCGGGCCTCGATTATCCCGGCATCGGCCCGGAACATGCGTGGCTGCACGACATCGGCCGCGTCAGGTACGAGGGCGTGACCGACCAGGAAGCGGTCGACGCCTTCGCGCTGCTGGCCGGCGTCGAAGGCATCATCCCCGCGCTTGAATGCGCGCACGCGCTTGCCGCCGTCCCTGCAAGGGCCAAGGCGATGCGCGCCGACCAGATCATCCTCGTCAACCTCTCGGGCCGCGGCGACAAGGACATGGCAACCGTCGCCGACGCGATGGGCACGTCCATATGAGCCGCATCCGCAAGCCCTCTCCCCTTCAGGGGAGAGGGTTGGGAGAGGGGGCGTAAGGTGCGCGATCCCGAGCTTACGCAGCGCGCGAAGGCGATGCGGCGCGAGCCGACCGAGCCCGAACGAATATTGTGGCTGGCGCTCAGGGCCAAGCGGTTCGAAGGCATGAAATTCCGCCGTCAGAAGGTGATTGGGCCGTACATCGCCGATTTCGCTTCGCGCGCACCTATGCTCGTGGTGGAAGTGGACGGCGACACGCACGGCGGGCGCGAGGCGGAGGACGCCGCGCGTTCGGTTTATTTGGAACGACAGGGCTATCGCGTGATTCGCTTTACGAATGCAGATGTGATGCAAAATCTGGAGGGCGTCTTGATGGCAATCGCTCCGACTCCCCCTCTCCCCACCCTCTCCCCTGAAGGGGAGAGGGCCTGATGAGCCGTATCGCCAACGCCTTCGCCCGCGCGCGCGCCGAGGGGCGCGCGGCGCTCGTGACCTTCGTCACCGGCGGCGATCCCACCCCCGAGGCAACGCCCGCGATCCTCGATGCGCTCGTCGCCGGCGGCGCGGATCTGATCGAGCTGGGCCTGCCCTTCACCGATCCGATGGCCGACGGCCTCGCCATCCAGCGCGCCAATCTCCGCGCGCTCGGCGCGGGCGCGACCAGCGCGAAGATGTTCGCCATCGCCCGCGATTTCCGCGCGCGCCACCCGGAGGTGCCTCTGGTGCTGATGGGCTATGCCAATCCGATGCTCCGCCGCGGGCCCGAAGCATTCGCGCAGGCCTGCGCCGAAGCCGGCATCGACGGCGTCATCTGCGTCGATATCCCCGCCGAGCAGGATGCCTCGCTCGGGCCGGCGCTGCGCGCCGAGCGCATCGCGAGCGTCCGCCTCGCGACCCCCACCACCGATGCCGCGCGCCTGCCCGCGGTGCTGGAGGGCGCCGACGGCTTCCTCTATTATGTCTCGGTGGCAGGAATTACCGGACAGCAGCAGGCCGCTTTGGCCAGCATCGAGGACGCGGTCGCACGGCTGAAGGCGGCGACCGATCTGCCCGTCGCGGTCGGCTTCGGCATCCGCACGCCCGAGCAGGCCGCGGCGATCGGCCGCGTCGCCGATGGCGTCGTCGTCGGCTCGGCGATCGTCGATGCGATCGCCGGGGCCGCCGCCGCGGGCACCGATCCCGCCGCCGCCGCGGGCAACATCGTCGCCGGCCTCGCCGCGGCGCTCAGCCGACAGGAGCAGGCCGCATGAGCTGGCTGGATCGCGTCCGCAACGCCGTTCCCTTCCTTCAGAAGAAGGAGACGCCCGACAATCTCTGGCACAAATGCCCGAGCTGCGGGACGATGGTGTTCACGCGCGAATATGAGGACAATGAGTCCGTCTGCCCGAAATGCGATCATCATGGTCGCATCGGGCCCGACGAGCGCTTCGATGCCCTGTTCGACAGCGGCGTCTATGTGCCGCTGCCCAGCCCGCACGTGCGCGAGGATCCGCTCAAGTTCCGCGATTCGAAGCGTTATGCCGATCGAATCAAGACGGCGCGGACCGCCACCGGCGAGACCGACGCGCTCGTCAATGCGAGCGGCCGGATCGAGGGGATGAAGGCGATCGTCGGCGTCCAGGATTTCGCCTTCATGGGCGGATCGATGGGGCTGGCGGTGGGTGCCGCCTTCCTGATCGGCGTCGAGGCGGCGATCGCCGAACGCTGCCCGTACATCATCTTCACCGCCGCCGGCGGCGCGCGCATGCAGGAAGGCATATTGAGCCTGATGCAGATGCCCAAGACAACCGTCGCGATCCAGAAGCTGCGCGAGGCAGGGCTGCCCTATATCGTCGTGATGACCGATCCCACGACGGGGGGCGTCACCGCCAGCTATGCGATGCTCGGCGACGTGCAGATCGCCGAGCCCGGCGCGCTGATCGGTTTTGCGGGCCAGCGCGTGATCGAATCGACGATCCGCGAAAAGCTGCCCGAGGGCTTCCAGCGGGCCGAATATCTGCTCGCGCACGGCATGCTCGACATGGTCGTCCACCGCCACAAGATCCGCGCCGAGCTCGCGCGGCTGATCGGCTATCTCTGCCCGGAGCAGGCCGCTGCCTGAGGCCGCCCGGCTTTTCCTTTTCCCGAAAGCGCGCTGATGGCCGATCATGCCGTCTCGTCCGATCCCGCCGTCCAGGCGCAGCTCGATCGGCTGGCGACGCTTTCGCTCGGCACCGACATACTCGGGCTCGAGCGAATCACGCTGCTGCTGGAACGCCTGGGCAATCCTGAGCGCCGCCTGCCGCCCGTCTTCCATGTCGCGGGCACCAACGGCAAGGGATCGACCTGCGCCTTCCTGCGCGCGGGGCTCGAGGCGGCGGGGCACAAGGTCCATGTCTATACGAGCCCGCATCTCGTCCGCTTCAACGAGCGCATCCGGCTCGCAGGCAGCCTGATCGAGGATGCTTTGCTCGCCGAACTGCTCGGCGAGGTGCTCGATGCCGGCGGCGATATCGGCGCCTCCTTCTTCGAGGTGACGACCGCCGCCGCCTTCCTCGCCTTCGCGCGCGTGCCGGCCGATGCCTGCGTGGTCGAAGTCGGGCTCGGCGGTCGGCTGGACGCGACCAACGCGATTCGAGAGCCCCTGATCTGCGGCATCGCCCAGCTCGGGCTCGATCATCAGCAATTCCTGGGCGATCGGATCGAGGATATCGCCGCCGAGAAAGCCGGCATCGCCAAGCCGGGCGCGCCGCTGGTGACGCTCCATTATCCGGCGCGCGTCGCCGAGCCGGTCGAGAAGGCGGCTGCGGCGGCGGGCACGCGCTGGCTGGCGGCGGATCGCGAATGGGCGGTCGATGGATCGCGCGGCCGGCTCGCCTATCGCGATGCCGATGGCGATCTCGATCTGCCGCTGCCGCGGCTCGCCGGCGCGCACCAGGCCGAAAATGCCGGGCTCGCCATTGCCATGCTCCGCCATCAGCGGGCGTTGGCGGTCCCGCCCGCCGCCTTGCGTGCGGCGATGGGCTGGGCCGAATGGCCAGCGCGGCTGCAGCGGCTCGATCGGGGGCCGCTCCCGGCCTTGCTCGCGCCGGGCAGCGAAATGTGGCTCGATGGCGGGCACAATCCGGCCGCCGCGCGCGTCATCGCCGAATATTTCCGGCTGCGCGTGGCGCCGGGCCGTCGCCTCCATATCGTGCTGGGAATGCTGGAGAATAAGGATCTCGCGGGCTTTCTGGAGCCGTTTGCGGGCAGCACCGCCGTGATCCATCCCGTCCCGGTCGCGGGCCATACCCATCACGATCCGGCGGCGATCGCCGCCGCTGCGAACAAAGCGGGGCTCGCCGCGCGCGGCGGCGGGGATGTCGCCGCGGCGCTGGCGGCCATCGCGGCCGAGCAGGACGATATGCCCCCGGTCGTGCTGATCGCGGGCTCGCTCTATCTGGCCGGCACGGTGCTCGACGCGAACGGCACTCCGCCCGTCTGATCACCGCTTATTGCGATTGACTTGCAATAGCGGGACTGTCAGCTTCCTCTCATGATGGAGGATCAGCCGATGAGAGAGAGCCATTCGCAGGCGGCCGGGATGCTGCCGTTCACCGTTCCCGAAAGCGCCTATGCGCGGCTGCTCCTCTATGCGGTCCGCCGGATGGCAGCGGGCGGCCTCGACGATGCCTTTGCCGCGCAGGCGATGATCGGCGGCTTCGGCGTCAATTTCCGCCGTCCGCTCGTCTTGCTCCGCGCTTTCATGGGCGAATCGGCGCGCGTCGCGGGCAAGCGGCTGATGGTCGCGCCCTGCTGCTGCGGGCGGATGACGGGCGACGAGCGCGCGCTTCTGTCGGCGGTGGCGCTCGCGCAGGAGCAGCCCGAAATGGCGCATGATAGGCTCGCCGAGACTTTGGGCGTGAAATGCTGCGTCGGTCTGCTTACCAGCGCTCAGGCCGTCGCGGCGAGCTTCGCCGATCTGGGGATGCCGCTGACGCTCGCTCTGGAGGTCTGATCGCCACGCGCCTGCGCTTCTCCCGCGATCCCGGCCGGCCGCTCACGCCCGGCGAGGAAGAGCTGGCGGCGCAAGCGTTCGGCGCGAGCCTCGATCCCGCGCGCGTGCGCGTCCACCGCGCGCGCTGGTGGCCGTTCCAGCCGAAGAACGTCATCATGGCGCCCGACGGCGACATCTGGGTTCACCCGCATGACGGCCTGTGGCGCGACGATTATGCGCTCGCCGACTGGCCGCTCCGCGCGCTCTTCGTCCACGAGCTGACGCATGTCTGGCAACATCAGCGCGGCCTGCTCCTGCCGCTGCGCCGCCACCCGTTCTGCAGCTACGCTTATGAGATCGTGCCCGGCCGCCCGCTGGAGGCTTACGGCATCGAGCAACAGGGCATGATCGTCCAGCACGGCTGGTGGCGCCTGGCGCGCGGCGAGCCGCTGGGGACCTATGCTGCGCTGCTCCCGGCGACGCGGGGCGGCGACGAAGCCACGCTTGGCTGAAGTCAGGGAGCAGTGCGTCGATGCGTGCGTTCTCCTCAGCGAAGAGGAGATGCCCATGGCCAAGACGATCGCCGATCTGGCGGAAAAGATGCGCGACGTGGATTTCGCGATGCTGTCCACGCACACCGAAGGCGGCGCGATCGGCGCGCGGCCGATGAGCAACAATCGCGACGTCAGCTGGGACGGCGACAGCCATTATTTCACGACCGAGGATTCGCGCATGGTCCGCGACATCGCCGCCGATCCGCAGGTGGGCCTGAGCTTCCTCGGCAAGAGCGGGCTGCTCGGAATGCGCCCCTTCTTCGTCGCGGTCGAGGGCGAGGCCGCGTTGATCCGCGACAAATCGGCGTTCGCCGCCCACTGGACGAAGGATCTCGATCGCTGGTTCGCGCAAGGCGTCGACACCCCGGGGCTGGTGCTGATCAAGGTGCATGCTGCGCGCGTCCATTATTGGGACGGCGAGGACGAGGGCGAATTGCGCGTCTGACCGAGGCCGGTCTCAGCCCGTCCGGCGCGCATCCTCGACGAGCGCGAGCGCCAGCGCGTCGCGGATCGTACGCAAGGGGGAAGCGGCGGCGGGCACTGCGGCGCCGTCCTTCTTCGCCTCCTCGCTCAGCTGCTTCTGCACGCCCTTGATCGTGTAGCCGTCGCGGTTGAGCAGCTGGTGGATGCGCTCGACCAGAGCGACGTCGGCGGGCCGGTAATAACGGCGGTTGCCCGCGCGCTGGAGCGGCTTCAGCTGCGGGAAGCGCGTTTCCCAGTAGCGCAGGATATGCTGCGGCATGTCGAGCATCTCGGCGACTTCGCCGATCGTGCGAAACGCGCCTGCCGCCTTGTCCGCCATCGGATCGGGGATCAGCCCGCCTGCACGATGCGTTCGCGCATCGATTGGCTCGCGCGGAAGGTCAGCACCCGGCGCGGTGCGATCGGCACCTCGATGCCCGTCTTGGGATTGCGGCCGACGCGCTGCGCCTTGTCGCGCAGCACGAACGTGCCGAAGCCCGAAACCTTCACATTCTCGCCGCTGTCCAGCGCATGGCAGAGGTGGCCCAGCAGGTCCTCGACGATCTCGGCGCAGGCTGCCCGGGAGAGACCGATCGTCTCATGGACGATCTCCGCCAGATCTGCGCGCGTCAAAGTCCCCGAATCGGCCATCTGCTTCCCCCCAAACTTTGGTCGGTCGTTCTAGACCGGGTAAGCCGTCGCCAGCAAGCGACCGAAAAGCGGGGATTCCGGGGGCTCAGAAACGCAGCGCGGCCGCACCCCAGGTGAAGCCGCCGCCCATCGCTTCCAGCACGACGAGGTCGCCGCGCTTGATCCGGCCGTCGCGCACCGCCGTATCCAGTGCGAGCGGCACCGAGGCCGCCGACGTATTGGCATGTTCGTCGACGGTGACGATCACCTTTTCGGGCGAAAGGCCCAGCTTGCGCGCGGTCGCGTCGAGGATCCGGCGATTGGCCTGGTGCGGCACGACCCAATCGATCGCCTTCATCTCCAGACCCGCCTTGGCGACGGCCTCGCCGAGGACGGCGGCGAGATTGACCACCGCGTGGCGGAACACCTCCTGGCCTTTCATTCGCAGCTTGCCGACCGTCCCCGTCGTCGATGGGCCACCGTCCACATAGAGGAGCTGGTTGTGCCGCCCGTCGGCGTGCAGCGCGACGGAGAGGATGCCGCGATCCTCCGTATCTTCGCCGCGAAGCACCACCGCGCCCGCGCCGTCGCCGAACAGCACGCAGGTCGTGCGGTCCTCCCAGTCGAGGATCCGGCTGAACGTCTCCGCGCCGATGACGAGCGCAGTGCGCGCCGAGCCCGCGCGGATCATGCTCTCGGCTACCGAGATCGCGTAGAGGAAGCCCGAGCAGACCGCGGCGACGTCGAACGCGACGCAGTCGCGGATCCCCAGCATGTCCTGGATCTTGGTCGCCGAGGCGGGAAAGGTCTGGTCGGGGGTCGCGGTCGCCAGCACGATCAGGTCGATCGCGGTTGGCTCGATCCCGGCGGCATCGAGTGCGCGGCGAGCCGCCTCGGCGCCCAATGTCGCGGTCGTCTCGCCCTCGCCGGCGATATGCCGCGCGCGGATGCCCGTCCGCTCGACGATCCATTCGTCGGACGTGTCGACGGTCTCGGCCAGTTCCTCGTTGGTCACGCGCCGCTTCGGCAGCGCGGAGCCCGTCCCGGCAATGACGGCACGCAAAGTCATGCCGCGGTATCGACGTTGGCGCTGCGAGTCTGCGCGAGATCCTCGGCGATGCGATCGGTGATCCGCGCGCGCGCCAGTTTCGCCGCGACCGCGATCGCATTGGCGAAGCCGACCGCGGATGCGCTGCCATGGCTCTTCACGACCGTGCCGGTCAGCCCGAGGAAGACCGCGCCGTTGCGCGTGTTCGGATCGAGGCCCTGCCGCAGCAGGGTGATCGCCGGGCGCGAGAGCAGGAAGCCGAACTTCGAGCGCAGCGACGAGGTGAAGGCGCGGCGGATCAGATCGCCGATGAAGGTCGCGGTGCCCTCGGCGGTCTTCAGCGCGATATTGCCCGAGAATCCGTCCGAGACGATCACGTCGGCCTCGCCGCGGCCGAGCGCATTGGCTTCGATGAAGCCGTCGAACTGCAGCGGCAGATGCGGCGCGCTGCGGATCAAAGCGGCGGCGTCGCGGACGACGTCGGTGCCCTTCATCTCCTCGGTGCCGATGTTGAGCAGCCGCACCTTGGGCTCGGCGATATCGTGGACGATGCGCGAATAGGCCGCACCCATGATCGCGAATTCGAAGAGGTTGCGCGCGTCGCACTCGGTGTTCGCGCCGAGATCGAGCATCACCAGATCGTGCGTGCCGAGCGTCGGCAGCAAGGCGGCGAGCGCGGGGCGATCGATGCCCTTGATCGTGCGCAGCGCGACCTTGGCGGTCGCCATCAGCGCACCGGTATTGCCGGCGGAGACGGCCGCGTCGGCCTTGCCGTCCTTCACGGCGGCGATGGCGAGGCCCATCGAGGTCTTCTTGGCGCGGCGCAGCGCAGCGCTGGGCTTTTCCTCGCCCGAGACGACTTCGGGAGCATGGGCGATGCCGACGCGCCCGGCGAACGCCTTGTGGCGCGCGACCAGAGGCGCGAGGATCGCCTCGTCGCCGAAGAGCGTGAAGGCAAGCGCGGGATCGTGGCGCAAGGCATGGGCGACGCCGGCGACGGTCGTCTCCGGCCCAGTGTCTCCGCCCATCGCGTCGATCGCGAGATGCGGTGTCCCGCTCACTCCAGTCTCTATCCTAGAAGATCCGGACCGGGCGATCGGTTCAGGCGCTGACCGGGAGGATCTCGCGACCGTTATAGTGGCCGCAATGGCCGCACAGGATGTGCGGCTGCTTCAGCTCGCCACAATTCGGGCATTCCTGGAACGATTCGGCGACCAGCGCATGGTGGCTGCGGCGCATGTTCCGCTTGGAAGGCGAGGTTTTTCTCTTGGGGACGGCCATCGAGGCACCTGTTCTACATTAGGGCAAAAAAATGCGCGACGGGCCAATGCCTGTGGCCACCCGCGAACCAAAGGGTCGGGGAAGGCTTGGGGCCGGCTCGTCGCGAACGGTGCGCCTATAGCGATTTCGGCCCGCGTTGCAACCCGATCACGCGCGTGGCAGGCGTCGCCGTCCACGAACGAAGGAACGATATCATGGTGCTGCCGATCACGACCACGATGGCGGGTGCGGCGACCATCCTCAACCTCTGGCTGGCGGTGCGCGCGGCGCAGGTCCGCGTCCAGGGCAAGATCATGATCGGCGACGGCGGCAATCCGAAGATGCTGGCGCGCAGCCGGGCGCACGGCAATTTCACCGAATATACGCCCTTCTTCCTGATCCTGCTGTTCCTGATCGAATATGCGCGCGGCCCCGAATCGTGGCTGTGGGGCATTTCGGTGCTCTTCATCCTCGCGCGAATCGCGCATCCGCTGGGGCTGGAGCGCCCCGCGCCCAACAGGCTGCGCGCGGGCGGCATCCTCGTCACCTGGCTGATCCTGCTGATCCTCGCCGGCTACGCGCTGTATCTGCCTTACGCGATGCCGCGCTGAGGCTGCGTCAGCCCGGCCCGGACGTGTTGGGCGACGCTCGGCCTCGCTCCAGCACGGCATCCGCCACGAACGGGTTGCTCTTCCGCTCGTGCCCGAAGCTCGACATCGGGCCATGGCCGCAGATGAAGGCGGTCGCGTCGCCCAATGGCCACAGCTTGGTCGTGATCGCGTCGAGCAGATCCTGATGGTTGCCGCGCGGAAAGTCCGTCCGCCCGATCGATCCCTGAAACAGCACGTCGCCGACGATCGCGAGCTGCGAGGGCGCGTGGTGGAACACGACATGACCGGGCGTGTGGCCAGGGCAGTGATAGACGTCGAGCACGAGCGCGCCGACCGTCACCCGGTCGCCATCCTCCAGCCAGCGGTCGGGCTCGAACGGCGTGCCCGCAATCCCGTATTTGCGGCCGTCATCGGCCAGCCGGTCGATCCAGAAGCGGTCCTCCGCGTGCGGTCCTTCGATCGGCACGCCGAGCTCCTTCGCGAGGATGGCGGTCCCGCCGCAATGATCGATATGGCCGTGCGTCACGAGCAATCTCTCGATCGTCACGCCCACCTGCGCCGCCGCCGCCTTCAGCCGCGGCAGGTCGCCGCCCGCGTCGACGAAGGCGCCGCGCATCGTCTGCGTGCACCAGATGAGCGAGCAATTCTGCTGGAGCGGAGTCACCGGCACGATCGCGGCGCGAAGCGGGGGTTCTGTGGTCATGCCGCCCGAAATGCGGGCGAAGCGCGCGCGGGGCAAGCGGCGGCTATCCCAACCGTTTGCTTCGAGCGAAGTTCGAGCTTGCCGAGAACGCAGTCGAGAAGGCGCGGGATGGTTCTCCACGGACGCATCTCGACTTCGCTCGATGCTGCTCGAACCCAACGGGAGAGCTTGCAGACCGAGTCGCTGGGGCTAAGGCCCCGCCATGCTGCCGCGCCCGCCCTTCCTCCTGCTCGACGATGCCCGGCCAGGCGGGCGCCGGCTGCTCTATCGCGATCCGGTCGAGATCGTAACGGCGATACACCCCGCCAAGGTCAGGCCTGCGCTCGATCGCCTGCGTGCGCTGATCCAGGCCGGCCACCATGTCGCAGGCTATCTGACCTATGAGGCGGGCTTCGCGCTCGACGATCGGCTCGCGCCGCTCGCGCGGGACGGCGCACCCTTGCTGTGGTTCGGCGCCTTTCCCGCGCCCGAAGCGCTCGCTGCCGACCTCTCCTGGCCCGATCCGGCGGGCGCCTGCGCCGGCGCGCCCGAGCCGCTGGTCTCGCGCGAAGACCATGAGGCCGCCGTCGCCGAGATCCAGCGGCTGATCGCGGCCGGCGACATCTATCAGGCCAATCTCTCCTTCCCCGCGCGGCTCCCCGTCGCGGGGCATCCCGCCGCGCTCTACGCGCGGCTCCGTCCGGCGGCAGGTGCGGGCTGGGGCGCGCTGGTCGCGACGGGCGCGCGCTGGCTGCTGTCCTTCTCGCCCGAAATGTTCTTCACACTCGAAGGCGAGAGGCTCGCTGCGCGGCCGATGAAGGGCACGAGCCGGCGCGGCGACGACGCGGCTGAGGACGATGCGCTCGCGGCGGCGCTCGCCGCCGATCCCAAGCAGCGCGCCGAAAATCTGATGATCGTCGATCTGATGCGCAACGATCTGTCGCGCGTCGCCAAGGCGGGCAGCGTCCGCGTGCCCGAGCTGTTCGCGGTCGAGCGTTATCCGACCGTCCTGCAGATGGTCAGCCAGATCGAGGCCGAGCTCGCGCCCGCGTGCGACGCGATCGATGTGCTCGCCGCGCTCTTCCCGTGTGGCTCGATCACCGGCGCGCCCAAGCTGCGCGCGATGGAGGCGATCGCAACGGTGGAGCCGGGCCCCCGCCACGCCTATACGGGCGCGATCGGCGCGGTGGCGCCCGATGGCGATGCGGCGTTCAACGTCGCGATCCGTACGATCGAGTGGGAGGAGGGGGCCAATGACGCACGTCTTGGGCTGGGCTCGGCGATCGTCGCCGATTCGACCGCGTCGTCCGAATGGGCCGAATGCCTGCAGAAGGCCGCGTTCGTGAACGCCGGTCTGCCGACATTCGATCTGATCGAGACGCTGCGCTTCGATCCGGACGAAGGGCTGCCCGATCTTGATCGGCACATGGCGCGGCTCAAGGAAAGCGCGACCGCGCTCGGCTTCGCGGTCGATCGCCACGCGATCCGCAACGATCTCCACGCCGCCACCTTCCGCCGGACCGTCGAGAGCAAGATCCGGCTGCGCCTGTCGCGCAGCGGTGCGGTCGCGATCGAGGTCTCGGCGGCGCCGCCCGCGCCCTCGGGCGAGGTCGGCGTCGCGCTCCGGCCGCTGCCGGTCGATCCCGCCGACGTGCGGCTGCGCCACAAGACGAGCGACCGGGCCTTTTACGAGGAGGCGCGGATCGCCGCGGCGCGCTTCGAAGTGGCGTTCGTCCACCCGTCGGGCGGGATCACCGAGGGCAGCTTCACCAACATCTTCGTGGCCGCCGCCGACGGGCGGCTGCGGACGCCGCCGATCTCGCTCGGCCTGCTGCCCGGCGTCCTGCGCGCGCGGCTGATCGAGGAGGGCCGCGCCTATGAGGATGCGCTGCACGAGGCCGATCTCGCCGACGGATTCTTCGTCGGAAACGCACTGCGCGGATTGATTCCGGCGCGTCTGTCCTAAGCGGTTGCGGCGGGCGCGACCCGGCCTCTATAGGCGCTCGCGCTTCTTCCCAACGCAGGATGGCCCCATGCCCTTTCTCTCGGCCGCGCTCGGCCGCATCACGCCTTCGCCCACGCTCGCGATGACCTCGCGCACGCTCGAGCTTCAGGCGAAGGGCGTGCACGTCATCGGCCTGGCAGCGGGCGAGCCCGATTTCGACACGCCCGATTTCGTCAAGGAGGCCGCGATCGAGGCGATCCGCGCCGGCAAGACGAAATACACCAATGTCGATGGCACGCCCGAGCTGAAGGCCGCAATCGTCGCCAAGTTCGCGCGCGAGAACGGCCTGACCTACGAAGCGTCGCAGATCAGCGTCAATTCCGGCGGCAAGCACACGCTCTTCAACGCGCTCGTCGCGACCGTCGAGGCGGGCGACGAGGTGATCGTGCCCGCGCCTTACTGGGTCTCCTATCCCGATATCGTCCAGTTCGCGGGCGGCACGCCGATCTTCATCCGCGCCGGCGCCAACCAGGGCTACAAGATCCTGCCCGAGCAGCTGGAAGCGGCGATCACGCCCCGCACCAAGTGGGTCATCCTCAATTCGCCCTCGAACCCGACCGGCGCGGCCTATAGCGAAGCCGAGCTGAAGGCACTGGGCGAGGTGCTCGTCCGCCACCCGCACGTCTGGATCATGAACGACGATATGTACGAGCATATCGTCTATGACGATTTCCAGTTCACGACGATCGCGCAGGTCGTGCCCGAGCTTTACGAGCGCACGCTGACCGTCAACGGCTGTTCGAAGGCCTATTCGATGACCGGCTGGCGGATCGGCTATGCCGGCGGTCCGGTCGCTTTGATCAAGGCGATGTCGAAGCTCCAGTCGCAATCGACCTCCAACCCGTCGTCGATCAGCCAGGCGGCGGCGGTGGCCGCGCTGAACGGCCCGCAGGATTTCCTCGCCGATCGCAACGCCGCCTTCCAGCGCCGCCGCGATCTCGTCGTCCGGATGCTCAACGCGGTCGACGGCATCCATTGCCCGACGCCGGAAGGCGCCTTCTACGTCTATCCCGACGTGACCGGGCTCATGGGCAAGCAGACTCCCAAGGGCGAGATCATCGATACCGACGCCAAGCTGATCGATTATTTCCTCGACGAGGCACGCGTCGCCGCCGTCCACGGCGCGGCCTTCGGCCTCTCGCCCGCCTTCCGCGTCAGCTATGCGACTTCGGAGGAGGCGCTGACCGACGCCTGCACCCGCATCCAGGAAGCCTGCGCGGCGCTGCGCTGAGCACCGTCTCCCCTCCCTGAAAGGGAGGGGCTGGGGGTGGGTCGATCACAACAGGCGACCGTTTCCCACCCCGGAGAGCCACCCACCCCCGCCCCCTCGCCTTGCAGGGAGGGGAGATACTGGCGATCCCGCCGCAACTTCCTACATTCGGCTTTCGAATCTGGGGCTTGAGTCCCCGAACGGAGAGCCTGTCATGTCGCCACTCGCTTCGCGCTTCCTTGCCGGCGTCGCCGCCCTCGGCCTCGGCTATGCCCTGATCGGCGGTACTTCCAGCCTCGCCGCCGAAACCGCGATCCACGCGCCCGCGCCCACCGTCGTCGCCCCCGCCACTGGCACGTCCGAGACGGCGGTCTTCGCCGGCGGCTGCTTCTGGGGCGTGCAGGGCGTGTTCCAGCACGTGAAGGGCGTCACCTCGGCCGTGTCCGGCTATACGGGCGGCACGCTGCGCGGGCCGAGCTACGAGCGCGTCTCCGAAGGCGATACCGGCCACGCCGAATCGGTGAAGGTCACCTTCGATCCGCGCGTTGTCAGCTATGGCGATCTGCTACGCGTCTATTTCTCGGTCGTCGCCGATCCGACGATGCTCAACGCGCAGGGCCCCGATCGCGGCACCCAATATCGCTCGGCTTTGTTCCCGACCAACGAGAGCCAATCGAAGGTGGCGCAGGCCTATCTCGGTCAGCTGAAGGCGGCGAAGCTGTGGCAGCGCCCGATCGTCACCCGCCTCGAGCGCGCCCAGGCCTTCTATCCGGCCGAGGGCTATCATCAGGATTATCTGACGCTCCACCCGGACGCGGGCTATATCCGCGTCAACGATCTGCCGAAGGTGGTCGCGCTCAAGAAGCTCTATCCCCAGCTTTGGCGCGAGAAGCCGGTCCTCGTGCGCGGCTGATTTTTCGCTTTCCTACATGCGCCGGGGTCGTCAGACTCGGCGCATGCGCATCCTTCGGCCCGCTCGTCGCCTGCTCCACCCGGAGCGCGACGCGCGGGAAGGCGTGCGACCCCTGACGTAGTGTCAACTTTGTCAACTTCCGCGCACCGACTCGGGGCGAATCAGGCCGCCAGCGGGAAGCGCAGCAGCCGGTCCGCGACCGGCACCAGCGCCTGCGCGCGTCCGCCCACCGCCTTGCGGATCACCGGATCATGCGCGTCGAGCCCGCCGGTCAGCGCGCCGAACGCCGGCAGGATCAGCTTGGTCGCGCCCGCGATGAAGCAGCGCCTGGCCACGCTGCGCCCGCGCAGGCTCAGCCGCAGCTTCGGATGGAAATGGCCGGAAAGCTCGGGCCGCGTCTCGGCCGGATTGGCTTCGTGCGTCAGCAGCAGCCCGTCCACGAACGTGTCGGGCATGAGCTCGCCGCCGCAATGATCGGCCATGTCGGCCGCGCCCGAATCGTGATTGCCGACGATCCAATGCCAGCGCACCGCCGCGGTCAGCGCGCGCAGCCGCGCCTGCTCGGCGGGGGCCATGCGCTTGCAGCCTGCCGCATCGTGGAAGCTGTCGCCGAGGCACCAGATCTCTGTGGCGCCGCTCGCCGCGACGAGCGCCTCCAGTTCGCCCAAGGTCGCCGCGGTGTCATAGGGCGGCAGCATCTGGCCGGATTTGGCGTACCAGCTCGCTTTCTCGAAATGCAGGTCGGCGACCATCAGCGCCTTGCGCGCCGGCCAATAGAGCGCGCCGGAGCCGATCGTGGCCAGCTCGACCCCACAGAACGAAAAGCGAACCATCGCCCGCCCCTATCGCGACGGGGGCGGATCGCGCAACCGATACTGGCGCCGCGGCGATCGCTTTCCCACATGGCGGGCACGCGCGCTTCCCTTTCGACGGCTTCGGAGCTAAGGCGGCGCGATTTTTTTCGACCCCTATTTTTTCGAGGTTTTGTTTGGCGAAGGAAGAACTGCTCGAGATGCGCGGCCAGGTGGTCGAGCTTCTGCCGAACGCGATGTTCCGCGTGCGGCTCGAGAATGATCATGAGATTCTCGGTCACACCGCCGGCAAGATGCGCAAGAATCGCATCCGCGTCCTCGTCGGCGACGAGGTCCTCGTCGAGCTTACGCCTTATGATCTCACCAAGGGTCGCATCACCTATCGCTTCAAGTAAGGCGCCCGGCGCGCCGGTGCCCACGCGCCCGCGCCTGATCCTCGCCTCCGCGAGCCCGCGCCGGCTGGACCTGCTCGCCCGCCTGGGCCTCGCCCCCGACGCGATCGACCCCGCCGACATCGATGAGACCCCGCTCAAGGCGGAGCTGCCGACCGATCACGCCCGCCGGCTCGCCGCTGCCAAGGCCGCGGCGACGGCGGCGCGCCATCCCGGCTGCGTCGTGCTCGCCGCCGACACCGTCGTCGCCGCCGGCCGTCGCATCCTCCCCAAGGCGGAGGATGCCGATGCGGTCGCGGCGTGCCTCGCTTTGCTCTCCGGCCGCCGACACCGCGTGCTGACCGCGCTTAGCGTGGTCGATGCAGGCGGCGTCGCGCGCCATCGCCTGTCGACGACGATCGTCGCCTTCGCGCCCCTCTCCGCCGCCGCCATCGCCGCGTATGTCGAAGGTGGCGAGGGCGTCGGCAAGGCGGGCGGCTATGCGATCCAGGGTGCGGCCGAGGCGTTCGTCCGCCGGATCGACGGCAGCCATTCGGGCGTGGTCGGCCTGCCCTTGTTCGAGACGCGCGGCCTGTTGATCGCCGCGGGGCTGCTCGAGGGCTGAGATGGCCGAGTGGCTCTACGAGGCGGGCATCGGCGAGGCGCGGGCCGCGCTCGTCGAGAAGGGCCGCATCGTCGAGATGCTGATCGAGCCGGACGATGGCGGCCTGCGCGTCGGCGCTGTCTGCGAGGCAAGGCTGCTCCGCAATCCGGATGCGAGCGGCCGGGCGCGTGTCTCGCTCGCGGGGGGTGAGGCCGATCTGGTGACGATGCCGCCGGGCCTGAGCCTCGGTGCCGCGCTGATCGTAGAGGTCGTGCGCGAGGCGCTGCCCGAGCGCGGCGCGGTCAAGCTGCCGCGCGTCCGCGTTGCGCCGGCGGGCGCAGGCGTCGCCGACGGTCCGGACCTGCTGACGCGGATCGCCGAATCGGGACTGGCGGTTCGCCGCAGCGCTCTGGGCGAGGATGCTTTCGAGGCGCACGGCTGGTCGGAACGGCTAGAGGAGGCGGCGAGCGGCATCGTCGCCCATGACGACGCCCTGCTCCGGATCAGCCTGACCCCGGCGATGACGCTGATCGACGTCGATGGCGGCGGTCCATTGGCCGCGCTTGCGATCGCCGGCGCGCGTCGCTCGGGCGAGGCGATACGCTGCTTCGGCATCGCCGGTTCGATCGGCATCGACCTGCCGACCCTGCCGGACCGCGCCGAACGATTGGCCGCCGCCGCCGCGCTGGACGCGGTCTTGCCCCAGCCCTTCGAGCGGACCGCGGTCAACGGCTTCGGTTTCCTCCAGATCATCCGTCGCCGCCCGCGCCGCTCGCTGCCCGAACTGATCGCCGCCGACCCCGCGAAGGCTGCCGCCCGCGCGCTGTTGCGCCGCGCCGAGCGCACGCAGGGCGCCGGCCCGGTCACGCTGGCCGCCAACGCAGCGGTCGTCGCCGCGATCGAGGCGCGTCCTGCATGGGGTGCCGAACTCGCGCGGCGGATCGGCGCCGGGGTCCGGTTGCGGGCCGAGCCTGGCCTTCCCATCTCCGGTGGCCATGCCCAACGCGAATATGCCTAACCGCCGCGCCAGCGCGCCGTGCCCCGTCTGCGGAAAAGCCGCCGCCGAAGGCCATCTGCCCTTCTGCAGCCAGGGCTGCCGCGATCGCGATCTGCTGCAATGGCTGTCCGACGGCCACCGCATTCCCGGGCGTTCCGTCGACGAAGGCGAAGATGGCAGCGACGACGGGCTAGACAGCTAGGCGAAGCTCCCCTTATAGGCGCGCCTCCCAACGCCCATGCCCGGGTAGCTCAGTTGGTAGAGCACGTGACTGAAAATCACGGTGTCGGCGGTTCGATTCCGTCCCCGGGCACCATCACCCTGTTTCAGGGGATGCCAGAGCGGTTCGGAAAATCTCATAAATCGCTGAAAACCATCGACGTAATGCGCAGTTGCGGGCTCGATCGGCCGAGTTGCATCCGTGCTGTCACGCCAAAAGGCGCGAGCACTCGCAATTCAGATACCGAATCGGCAGCGAGGAAACGAAGCCTTCGTTCGGACGCTTTCCGGAAGCTGGCTTCGCCGGCGAAACCGCGGATTGGGCTCTTCGTTCATTTGGCGCGGGTGGGTGCAGCCAAGTTCCGGGCCTTGGTGCCTGTCACGCTAAGATCCGAGAAGGCCCGACTGACCGTAACATGCAACCAGCCGCCCGATGCGGCATCGTATGTCCGGCGACAGGTCGAACCTGTCCCGATGATAGTCCTGCACGCCTGCGATCTTGCGTTCGACCAGCCGGTCATGCTCGGCGCCCATCAGGCCGTTGATCGCTGCCAGGTAGCGCGACATCTGATAGGCTTCGGCCGTCGGGCGAAGCGCGAGCAGGGCGTTGTAGAAGGCGACGAGGCGGCTGAGGATCTTGCGCAGGGCGTGAAAATCGGCGCCGGTCAGCGTCGGCGAGCGGACTATGCTTTCGACGCTACGAATCTCGCTGGCTACATAGGTTCGGAAGCCGTCGCGGGTCGAGGGACGGAAGCGATCCTGTTCGCGCCTGATCATCGCCTGCGGCACCGCCGTCAGCAACAGCCGGCACAAGCGAGCGCGCCGCGCAACGCGGCCATGCGCGCCGACCCTGTAGGCATCCTGCAATTGCCCGAGCGCGACCGTGAAATGATCCATCATGGTCGGGTACGCATGTTCAGTGCCGAACAGGGCACAGGCGAAGCGCAGATGCTTGAGCTTGGCGCGCGCATATTTGAAGCGGAGGCGGTCCTCGCCATCGAGAGTCCCGGTCTGGCGAAGGCGATCGACGAGCTCGATCAGGAGCTGCCGGTGGTCCGTCTCCGCCCAGAGCTGCCGCGAGACGCAATAGGCCTCGGTCAGGATCGCCTGATCGTAGTCCAGCGTGATGGACGCGGGCAGATCCGTCGTCTCGTCGACATCGTCGTCGACGAGGATCGCGTTGAACAAGGCGTCCAAGACGGCGCGGGGATACGGAGCCGCATCCAGCGCTTCGCGGGTCAGCAACGGCATCATGCTGCAAGCCCTAAGGGCGCGTGTCGATCGGTCGCCCGGCGAGCGTGATAGCTCTGCAAAGTCGGCAGCAGCATCAGGCACGCGTTCAGCGCGGTGCCGATCAGCACCGCATAGCCAGCACCGGATAGGCCCTCCCGTCGCGTCAGCCAGTCCAGCAGGGGAAGGTAGGCGAGGGTGGCGCAGGCTTGTGCCGCGAGCGCCGCCTTCTGGCGTCCGACCATGTAGAGTAAGGATTCGAGCGGGAAGGCCGCGGTCGAGATCGCCACCGACCATGCCATGATCTGGAGCAGGCCGGCCGCCGCGACATAGCGATGACCGAACAGCGCGCCGATCACCGGAGCGCCGCCCAGCATGATCAGCAGCACCAGCCCGACGCCTACGCAGGCGGACAGCAGGCCGAGCCGCAGTCCCAGCCGCCATGGATCGCGACTGGCAGGATCGAGCCGCATGATTTCGGGATAGAAGCCGCGACTGAGCAGGTCGGCGGGCTTGGTGGTCGAATCCACCAATGTCGCCGCGATCTTGAACAGACCGGCGGCGGCGGGCCCGAGTGCGGACGCCACCACCAGATTGCTGAGCGGCCCCCATGCCGCATAGATCGAGTGCGCGACGTTGGTCGTCCACACGAAGCCCCACGCACCGGGCAGGCGCCGGGCAACGCCGAGCAGGCCGGGACGAAAAGCCGAGAGCATGTCGCGCCGCCTCAGTTCACGCGCGGCAAGCGCCCACAGGACGAGGTCCCCGGCGAGATCGGCGACGTACCAGGTGGCTACGAACGCGCCGAAACCCGCATGTGTCAGGAAAGCGAGCACCGCTCCTGCCGCGCGCAGCGCCGGGGTCACCACCTGCTGGCTGGCGATCAGATCGAAGCGGTCGAGCATCCGCAGCGTGCCGGTCGGGGTCGCTGCGGTCATCGTCGGAACGAGCGTGCAGTAGAGCAAGGCGGGCAGCAGTGCGGCGTGCGGCAGGCCGAGCCAGCGCGCCATGACCGGCAGGAGCAGCATCGCGCCGATCATGCCGACGAGCCCGCTCGTCAGATCGAGCCCGGTCGAGAAGCGGACCGTATCGCGGGCGACATGCGTATCGCCCCGGAGCAGCGCCGGGGTGCCGCTGCGGATGATGAACTGCCACGTCTGGAACTTGGCGAGCGCGCCGACGCCGTTCGCGTAGGTATGAATGATCATCAGCGTGCCGAACAAGGCCGGGGTCAGGCCGCGCCCTGCACAGGCCAGCGCGAGAAGCCCCAGTATTGCGCCGGCGGCCTTGCCCGACGCCAGATAGCCGGCGTTACGCATCACCGCGCGGAACAGCCCGTCCTCGATCCAGCGCTTCACCGGCCCGATGCTCCGGTCTGGGGATAGGTCGCCAGAACGCGCGCGATCGCCTGCCTGGCCTGATCGAGAACGCGATCCAGCGGCTGTGTCGCATCGACATCGACGATCGGTGCGCCTTCGAACCGCAGCTGGGCGATGCTCGCGATCTTGATGGCAAGCGAGTTCGGCCGATGATCGGGTTTCCGCGCGACCGCAGTCGCGAGATCGACGGTCAGCCGTATCACCAGATCGGGCCGCTGCGCCGCCATGCGCGCATAGTGGCGCTGCTCGCGCGCCGCGAGCCAGCGCGTCAGGGCGCCGCGCGGGGTCTTTCCCGACAGACCCGGCCCATCGATCGCGCCGGGCAGGTCGATTTGCGGGAAACGATCGGCGAGGATCGCGATGCCGCGTTGCCGGAGCTTTTCCATGCGGCGAAAGCGGTGCACGCGCCGCATCGACAGAAGATAGATGATGATCGCGATGCCGGTGCTGGGGCCCGCCGGGGCCTCGGCCTCCTTCGTCTTGTGATCCAGCACGCGATCGAAGCGCCGTCCGAAGATCGGCCAGCGGGCGATGGCGCGCGCGATATTGCCGGTCTGCTTGCCAAGGTGGCAGAGCTCGGTTGGCCGCTGGGCCTGCATCCAGCTGAGCAACTCGGTGCCGACGGTCGATTTGCCCGCGCCATCCGAGCCGACGAGCGCGATGAGCGGCGCTGATCTGGGCGTGTTGGTCCCCATTTCTATGCCTGGACCGCGAATGTGCCGGAATCGGACCGCGGCTGACGCTCCGCAGATTGCGGCTGCCGTCCCAGAATGCCTTCGACCGAGGCGAAGGCCTGCCTGCGCACCTGATCATAGCTCGCCGTCGCGTCGATATCGACGATCGGCGCGTCGTGAAACCGCAGCAGCGGCGTGACCGCCACCTTCGCGGCAACCAGATGCGCCTTGTGGTCCGGCTTGCGGGCGAGCGCGGTCGCGGCATCGACGTTCAGTCGCAGCACGAGATCGGGGGTGAAGCTTGCCATCCATTGGTAGAGCCGCAACTCACGCGCGGCGAGCCGCGCGACGATCCGGCTGCCCGGCCGCGCCGCGGCGAGGCCGGGACCGTCGTAGAAACCCGGTATCTCCTCCTGCGGATAGCGATCGGTGATCACCGCAATGCCGCGGCTTCGCAACGCCAGGACGCGGCGGAAGCGATGGACGCGAAGCAGCGACAGGCCATAGACCACGAGCGCGGTGGGCAGACCCGGGATCTTCTCGCGCACGTCCCGCGTCTGCGAGGCCTTGCGCGCGAGCTTGCGCTCGATGCGGGCGCCGATGATCGGCCACTGCTTGATGCGATTGCCGAGGTCGCCGGTGCCCAGACCGAGATAGGCGAGTGCGGTCGGCCGCTTCCGGACGAACGAACGGCACATGTCCGCCGACAGAGTGGACTTGCCCGAGCCGTCCGTGCCGACGATCGCGATGAGCGGAGCGAGCGTCCCGCGCATCAGCACGGCATCGCGCTCCACCGCTTCGATCGAGCCCAGCACGGTAAGCAACAGCAAGGTCGACAGCGCCAGCTCCGCCTCGATCAGGTTGCGATGGACGTGGCTGGCGAGCAGGATCAGGCCGAGCGCCAGCCCTGCAAAAACGAGCCCCTGCGTCCAGCGAAGGCGCGTGCGCGATCGGATCATGCTGCTTGTCCTGTTGAGGTTTTGCGAGAGGGCGGCCGTGCCGTCAGCGGTCTTGGGAGAGACGGGATTTCCCACCCCTGGCCGGGTTCGGTGGTGCGGAACCGCGCCGGATCGATGCCGCGCGCGATCAGCGCCGCGCGCAGCCGCTCGGGTGCGCCGTCGATCGGTTCGTCTCCGAGCTGGAAGGTGCCCCAATGCACGCCCAAGGCAAAAGCCGGGTTCATCATGGCGAAGGCGGCAACCGCCTGATCGGGATCGATATGATTGCCGGTCGGGGTCGACGCGATCTTGTAAGGCGCTATCGGCAGCAGCGCCAAGCGCGGCCGCGGGCCGGCCGCCGCCTCGCGCGCCCACGCCATGTCGCCGGGACCGGTATCGCCTGAATAATAGACGTCCCCGCCGGGCAACATGACTCGGAAGCCCGCCCACAGCGTGCTGTCCTTGTCGTTGAGCCAGCGTGCGCTCCAATGATGAGCGCGCATCACACGGACGGAGACGCCGGGCCGTACGGGGATGATCTGCCCCCAGTCGCCGGCGGTCGCGCTGAGCCCATATCCGGCGAGCAGCCGATCGTTGCCGAGACCGGTGACGATCCGCGGATGATCGCGCTTGGCCAGATAGCGAAGCGTGTCCAGATCGAGATGGTCGTAATGGTCGTGGCTGATGAGGATCAGATCGATCGGCGGCAGATCCTCGAGCTTCACGCCGGGAGCGCGAACGCGCTCGGGCCCCGCGAACTGGACCGGCGAGGACCGGTCCGCCCACACCGGATCGAACAGGATGTTGAGGCCGTCGGTCTGCACCAGCGTCGAGGCGTGACCGATCCAGGTGACGCGCATGGCATCGCCCTCGACGCGACGCGGAGGGACCGTCTGATGCACGGGAATGCGGGGCCATGGCACGTGCTTGGTGTCGCCCGCGCCGATCTCCAGGAAGCGGACGATGCCGTCCTTTTGCGCGCCGCCGGAACCGCTTTCGCCCTCGGGATTGAAGAAGTGCTTGCCGTCGAAATGATCGGAACGCGGGCCGCTATAATAAGCCGGCTGCGTCATCATGCGCTCGGCGCACCCTGCGAGCACGAGAAGGCCCGCCGAGAGCGCCGTGACCAGGAAGCGTTTACGTGATGGTGTCGGGGACATTCCGCCCGATAGCCGCCGCCGGCTGCCGCCAGCGTGGACGGATCATTAAATCGATGTAATCTTTGCTTTGGGCGTTCCCGCCGGAAGCGTGATCGTCACCCAAAGACCCGGCAGATTGTCGTTGAGAGCGAGACTGCCGCCGTGGAGCCGCGCGACTGCGGCGGCGAGCGGCAGGCCTAGTCCCGCGCCCGTCGAGGAGCGGGCCGCATCCAGCCTGCCGAAACGGCGAAGCGCCTCGTGATGATCGGCCGCGGCGATGCCCGGGCCACGATCGCTGACGCCGACGACGATGCGGTCCGCCTCGTTCCGCGCCCGGACGTCGACCGGTCCGACGCCGTATTTGAGCGCATTGTCGATCAAATTGGCGAGCGTCTGCCCGAGCAGTTCGCGGTGGACCATTGCAACGAGACCCGGCTCGGTCTCGGTCCGGATCGTCACACCGAGATCCTCCGCGACCGGCCCATAGACTTCGGCGATATCTGCGATCATCGCGCCGATGTCCGTGGACACGAAGCCCTCGCGCCCGAGCCCCGCTTCGGCGCGCGTGATACGAAGCGCGGTGTCGAGCATCGCCAGGAGGCGGTCGCCTTCGTCCATCCCGCGTTCGATGAGCGCGCGCGCCGCTTCGCTCTCTCCGAGCGCAAGCGCGCGCTCCAGCGTGGAGCGCAGGCGCGTGAGTGGCGACCGCAGATCATGGGCAAGCCCGTCGGTTGCGACCTTCAGCTCGGTCATCAGCATCGTGATGCGATCGAGCATCATGTTCACGGCCGTGCCGAGCTCGGCGAAGGCGTCGCCGCCGCCGTCGAGCGGTACGCGCTGTCCGAGATCCCCCATCGCGACGGTCCGCGCGGTATCGACGACGACCCTGAGCCTGTTTTCGATCAGCCGCGCCGTGATCCAGCCTGCTAGCACAGCGAGCGCCACGGCCAGCGCGATTGCGCTCAGCAGCGCCTCGCCGAGCAGGACCGTGAAGTGACGTTCAATCTCGATCACATGCCCGGTGAGAAGCCGGCCGCCGCCGGGCACCGGCGTGACAATGATGCGCATCCGTTCGCTCTTGTCCCGCCCGATGCGCAGCAGCTCGGTCATCGCGCCGCCCTGCGAGGCGGGAAGCGCAGCAGGCCATGTGGCGAGGTTGCCGGCCAGGCGCCGTCCGGCGCCGTCGACGAGAAGCATCACCGAACCCGGGCTGCGCCCGAGCGCGAGCGATTGCGTGATCCGCTCGGCCAGCAGCACGGACGGGGTCGCCGGGTTTCCGCGGGTGAGCGCGTCGCGCGTCGCGACCGCCTGGGATTGGGCAAAGGCGGTCAGCTCGGTCGTGGTCAGCAGCCGGACCGCGACCAGCAGCGTGCCCGCCGCGCCGAGCTGGAGCACGAACACCAGAGCCGCGATCCTCGCCGTCGTCGATTGCAGCAGGCGCATGGTCAGCCTTCCGCGCCGAGGCGGTAACCCGAACCGCGCACTGTGTAGAGCAAGGGCGGCAAGCCGGGCATGTCGATCTTCTTTCGCAACCGGCTGACATGGACGTCGATCACGTTGGTACCGGGATCGAAGTGATAGTCCCAAACGCCTTCCAGCAGCATCGTGCGCGTCACGACCTGGCCGGCATGACGCAGCATATATTCGAGGAGCCGATATTCGCGAGGCTGGAGATCGATGACGCGTCCCGCGCGGCGGACGACGTGTGCCAGCAGGTCCATTTCCAGATCGGCGGAGATCAGCTTCGTCTCGGGCGCACCGCGCTGGCCGTCGGCATGACGAAGCAGGAGCTTGATGCGCGCCAGCAATTCTCCCAGCGCGAACGGCTTGACCAGATAGTCGTCGGCGCCGCCCTCGAGCCCGCCGATGCGATCCTCGGCGGAGCCCATCGCCGAGAGGATGATGACGGGGGTGGTGATCCCGGCGCCGCGGATCGCGCCCAGCACCGACATGCCGTTCATGCCCGGCAGCATCCGGTCCAGGATGATGCAGTCATATGTGGCATCGGTTGCGTGAAAGACACCGTCCCGGCCGGTCGCGGCATGGTCCGTCGTCATGCCATGCTCGTGAAGCGCCGCCGCAATATAGGTCGCGGTGGGCACATCGTCTTCGATGATCAGGATCTTGCGGCCCATGCCCCCCCCTTCCGCGTGCCGTTCGCGAATGTCGAGGGCCGAACGCCGATCCTGCATCCCGGGGCGGGCAGGCAGCCATCTGACCACCGCGCTTGCCACGAAAAGGCGCACTAGAGCAGCAAGGTCACGGCCGGGCCGGCCGGCGCAATCGCGGGAGACGGCGCCGTAGCCGTGATGATCTCCCGGCGATCCGACTGGGGCCTTCCCACTTTCCAGGGGGCGGGGCACGCTTTGGTGCTTCCGCTCCTCAATCAGACCGGCTTCGCGCTTGCTTCGGCGAATTGCGGGAAGGCGGATTTGGCGCGCTTCGAATATTCGATCGACAGGCCGTGATGGGCGCTCGCCACTTCGGGCTTGCCGGCGCACAAGGCGAGCCGCGACTCCTCCTTCGCCCTCCGCATGAAATATGCGGCCTCGGTCTCGCCCTCCGGCATCGCGCTCTCCATCGAGTCGTTTTGGAGAGAGTATCAGTGGATCGGTCGATTCACCTCATCCGAACTGGAGGAGCGCCGCGCGTCCGCCGATCGGTCACCGATGCGTTCAGCCGATGATGATCTTGTCCTTCTCCATCCGCACGCGCCCGAGACGCGCCAGGAGGTTCTGGCCGAGCAGCGAGACGCCGGCATCGTTCGAGAGCACGGCGGCGCGGACATCCTCGACCCGGTGCCCCGCGACCTCGACCGTGGCGATCTGCGTCCAGCCGAACACGGCGCGGCCATTGGCGGTCTCGGCGCGGCCGCTCGTCAGGCTGTCGGGCATGATATCAAGCCGTTTGGCGTCCTCCTCGGTCAGCGTCACGACGCTGGCGCCCGTATCGACGAGGAAGCGGACCGGCTGGCCGTTGATGAGCGCGGTCGCGTAGAACAGGCCATCGGTGGCGCGGCGGAGCGAGGTCGCGGTCGGCGAGATAGGTGCATCGGGATCGGGCGCCTCGACGACGGCGGGCAGCGCGGAGAGATCGCTCGACGCCACCGCGGCGCGGGCGGAAGTCGCATAATGTCGGTCGATCGCCTTCGGCATCATCAGGCCGGCCACACCGAGCGCGACGCCTGCCATCACCGAGGTCACGTCGCGGCGGCGGAGCTTGCGCGAGATATCGGTGCGCCGTGCGGCGCGGCGCAGCGTCTCCGACGTCGGCTTCATGCGACGGCGCTTCTTCGGCTCGGGCGTCTCGGTCTCGATCGTCGTCATGGCATGGTCCGCAATTGCGAAGCGGGCGGCAATGGCACCGTCGTGGAAGATACGATGTTCCGATGGCCCCGGATGCGGCCGCCTCGTGCGGATCGCGTTTCCGGACGAGGAACTGGACTGCGACTTACCATAAGCGGGCGCGTCGCCAAAACCGGCGAGACGGGCATGTCGCAGGATGCGACGAAGATGTTGGCGCCGATGATCCGCAGAGCAGGCTTTTCAACGTGCCGCGATTGTGGTCCGGGAGGTCCGGATCCAAGGAGAGACGCATGAAGACCCGTGCCGCCGTCGCGTTCGAAGCGAAGACCCCGCTGGAGATCGTCGAGGTGGATCTGGAAGGCCCGAAGGCGGGCGAGGTGCTCGTCGAGATCATGGCGACGGGCATCTGCCATACCGATGCCTACACGCTCGACGGGCTCGATTCAGAGGGTATCTTCCCCTCGATCCTCGGCCATGAAGGCGCGGGCATCGTCCGCGAGATCGGCGCGGGGGTCACCAGCGTGGCGCCTGGCGATCATGTGATCCCGCTCTACACGCCCGAATGCCGCCAGTGTAAATCGTGCCTCAGCGGCAAGACCAACTTGTGCACCGCGATCCGCGCGACGCAGGGCAAGGGGCTGATGCCCGACGGAACGAGCCGGTTCAGCTACAAGGGCCAGCCGATCTTCCATTATATGGGTTGCTCGACCTTCTCGAACTTCACGGTGCTGCCCGAGATCGCGGTGGCGAAGATCCGCGAGGACGCGCCGTTCGACAAGAGCTGCTATATCGGCTGCGGGGTCACGACCGGCGTCGGCGCGGTGGTGAAGACCGCGAAGGTCGAGCCCGGCTCGAACGTCATCGTCTTCGGGCTGGGCGGGATCGGGCTCAACGTGCTGCAGGGCGCGCGGATGGTCGGCGCCGACAAGATCATCGGCGTCGACATCAATCCCGCGCGTGAGGAATGGGGCCGGCGCTTCGGCATGACCCATTTCGTGAACCCCTCCGAGATCGATGGCGACCTCGTCGCGCACCTTGTCGCGCTGACCGATGGCGGCGCGGACTATACGTTCGACTGCACGGGCAATACGCAGGTGATGCGGCAGGCGCTCGAGGCGTGCCATCGCGGCTGGGGCACCTCGATCGTGATCGGCGTGGCCGAGGCGGGCAAGGAGATCGCGACGCGGCCCTTCCAGCTCGTGACCGGGCGCAACTGGCGCGGATCGGCGTTCGGCGGTGCGAAGGGGCGGACCGACGTGCCCAGGATCGTCGACTGGTATATGAACGGCAAGATCGAGATCGATCCGATGATCACGCACGTGCTGACGCTGGACGAGATCAACAAGGGCTTCGATCTGATGCATGCCGGGGAGAGCATCCGCAGCGTGGTGGTTTACTGATCAGGAAGGGGGAAGCCGATGTTCAGTCATGTGATGGTGGGGACGAACGATCTCAACATGTCGCGGTCCTTCTACGATGCCGCGTTCGGGGCGCTGGGCCTGTCACCGGGCTTTCCGGACGAGAAGGGCCGGATCTTCTGGATGGCGCCCGGTGGGTTCTTCGCGATCACCAAGCCGATCAACGGCGAGGATGCCTGCCATGCGAATGGCGGCACGATCGGCTTTGCGATGACATCGCCCGAGCAGGCCGACAGCTGGCATTCGGCGGGGATCGCCGCGGGCGGGGCGAGTTGCGAGGATCCGCCCGGCTGGCGCGAAGGCGGCTTCGGACCGATGTATCTCGCCTATCTGCGCGATCCGGCCGGCAACAAGCTGTGCGGCGTCCACATCCCCCAGCGCGCGACTTGATAGGCGGCTGACGATGGAGACGTTATCGGTGAATCGCGCCCATGGCGGCGAGCAGGGCGTGTATCGCCATGCCTCGACCGCGACGGGTACGGACATGACGTTCTCGGTCTTCGTGCCGCCGCATGCCGAAGGGGAGACTCTACCGGTCGTCTGGTATCTGTCGGGCCTGACCTGCACGCATGCCAACGTCACCGAGAAAGGCGAGTATCGCGCGGCCTGCGCGGAACTCGGGCTGATCTTCGTCGCGCCGGATACGAGCCCGCGCGGCCCGGAGGTGCCCGGCGATCCGGACGGGGCCTATGATTTCGGACTGGGCGCAGGCTTCTATGTCGATGCCACCGAAGAGCCGTTCGCGGCCAACTACCGGATGTGGACCTATGTGACCGAAGAGCTGCCGACGCTGCTTGCGGCCTACTTTCCGGCCGATCTCGAGCGGCAGTCCATCATGGGCCATTCGATGGGCGGGCATGGCGCGCTGACCATCGGGCTGACCTTCCCCAAACGCTACAAGGCGGTGTCGGCGTTCGCGCCGATCGTGGCGCCCTCGCGTGTCTCGTGGGGCGAGAAGGCGCTCGGCGGTTATCTTGGGCCGGATCGGGCGGCCTGGGCGAAGCATGATGCGGTCGCGCTGATCGAGGCGGGCGCGCGGGTGCCCGATCTGCTGATCGACCAGGGCGAGGCGGACGTCTTCCTCGCCAAGGAGTTGCGGCCCGAATTGCTGGAGCAGGCCTGTGCGGCGGCGGGGCAGAAGCTGACGCTGCGGATGCAGCCCGGCTACGACCACAGCTATTATTTCATCTCGACCTTCATGGCCGGGCATCTGGCCTGGCATGCGGCGCGGCTTAAGGGCTGACCGGGCCTGAAGGGGCCAAAGGACAGCGCGATCCGCTTGCGGCGGGCGGATGCGAGGGGAGCCAAAGAATAGCGTCATCCGACGCTCTCCCGGCTGCGGCAGAGGGTCGGCGCAGATTTGCGCGGGACATGTCTCGACGGTGGAAAGAGCCTGGTTCGGGATCCGGGCACACACGCTGACAAAGGCTTTGCGTGTAGGACAGCGAAATCTTTTCCGTCAGGCGGTGGCCTCGGCGTGGAGGGTGCAGCCGCCGCAATCGTCGGTCTCGATCTGGATCGTCGTGTGATCGATGCCGAATTTGTGCTGGAGGCGATCGGCGAGGCCGGCGGCGAAGGCGTCGCCCGGATAGCCGGTCGGCAGGATCAGGTGGACGGTCAGCGCCGTCTCGGTCGTGCTCATCGGCCAGACGTGGAGATCGTGAATCGCAGAGACGCCGGGCTCGGCCGCGAGGAAGGCGCCGACCGCGGCGGGATCGACGCCGGGCGGGGCGGCGTGGAGGCTCATATTCACCGAATCGCGCAGCAGCCCCCACGTGCCGAACGCGACGATTGCGGTGACGATGAGGCTGACCGCGGGATCGATCCAGACGAGCCCGGTCTTGAGGATCAGGAAGCCGGCGACGACGACGCCGGCCGAGATGGCGGCATCGGCCGCCATATGGAGGAAGGCGCCGCGGATGTTGATGTCGTCCTTGCCGCCGCGCGCGAACAGCAAGGCGGTGATGCCGTTGACGAGGATGCCAATGGCGGCGACGATCATCACCGTGCCCGCGGCAATCGGCTCGGGATGGAAGAAGCGGCCGACCGCCTCGACCGCGATCACGCCGATCGCGACGAGCAGCAGGAGCGCGTTCACGAGCGCGGCGAGGATCGAGCTGCTGCGCAGGCCATAGGTATAGCGGCCCTTGGGCGCGCGCTTGCCGAGGCTGGCGGCGGTCCAGGCGATGCCGAGGCCCAGCACGTCGGAGAGATTGTGGCCCGCATCCGCGAGCAGCGACATCGATCCGCTGGCGATGCCATAGCCCGCCTCGACCGCGACGAAGCCGAGATTGAGCGCGGTGCCGATCGCGAAGGCGCGGCCGAAGCTGGCGGGGGCGTGACTGTGGCCGCCATGGCTATGGCCAGCATGGCTATGGCCGTGATGGGAATGGCCATGATCGCCATGGGCATGAGCGTGGGAGTGACTGTGCGCGCCGGACATGGCCCGCCTTATGTCAGGCGGGGGCGGCGATGTCGCCGGGTCTGTGCCTCAAGATCGCGGCGGCGGCGCTGCGGCGCGTTGCAAATGCGGCGGGCTGCGGCGAAAAGCGGGCGATGCCCGAGGGGAGAAACATGGCGGATTACGAGACCTTGCTGATCGAGCGGCACGACGCGGTCACGCTCGTCCGCCTCAATCGGCCGCAGGCGCTGAACGCGATCAACTCGCAGGTGCTGGCCGATCTGACCGCCGCCTTCGCCGCTTACGATGCCGATCGCGAGCAGCGCTGCCTCGTGCTGACGGGCAGCGAGAAGGCGTTCGCGGCGGGCGCCGACATCAAGGAGATGCAGAGCAAGGGCTTCGCCGAAGTGTTCGGCACCAATTATTTCGCAGGCTGGGAGCGGGTCACCGCGACGCGCAAGCCGTGGATCGCGGCGGTAGCCGGCTTCGCGCTCGGCGGCGGCTGCGAACTGGCGATGATGGCCGATTTCATCCTTGCCGCCGACACCGCCAAGTTCGGCCAGCCCGAGATCAAGCTGGCCGTGGCGCCGGGCATGGGCGGATCGCAGCGGCTGACGCGCGCGGTGGGCAAGGCCAAGGCGATGGAGATGTGCCTGACGGGGCGGATGATGGACGCGGAGGAAGCCGAGCGCGCAAGCCTCGTCGCGCGGATCGTGCCGGCGGCCGACCTGATTGCGGACGCGCTGAAGACCGCGGCGACGATCGCTGGCATGGCGCCGCTGGCCGCGCTCGCCAACAAGGAGATGGTCAACGCCGCCTTCGAGACGGGGCTGTCGATGGGGCTGCTGTTCGAGCGGCGGCTGTTCCATTCCCTGTGCGGGACGGAGGACAAGACCGAAGGCATGAGTGCCTTCGCCGAGAAGCGCGCCGGCGTCTGGACCGGCCGATGAGGGCCGCCTTCGCAGGCGTGGCGGCGATGCTGCTGGCCGGATCGGCGGCGGCGATGGAGCCGAAGGCGGCGGTGCAGGCGGTGGATGCCTCGATCGCCAAGAACTGGGCGGGGCTGGATGCGCTCTACAAGGATATCCACGCGCACCCCGAACTCGCCTTCACCGAGACACGATCGGCCGCGATCCTCGCCAAGGAGATGCGTGCTCTGGGCTTCACCGTCACCGAAGGCGTCGGCAAGACGGGCGTCGTCGCGATCCTGAAGAACGGCGCGGGGCCCGTGATCATGGTGCGGACCGAGATGGACGGGCTGCCGATGGAGGAGAAGACGGGGCTGGCCTATGCGAGCCGCGTCCAGGTCGAGATGGCGGGCGGCGGCAAGAGCTTCGTCGCCGAAAGCTGCGGGCACGACAATCACATGGCGTGGTGGATCGGCACGGCCAGGGCGCTCGTCGCGATGAAGAGCGCATGGCAGGGGACAGTGATGTTCATCGCCCAGCCCGCCGAGGAGATCGGCGCGGGCGCCAAGGCGATGCTCGCCGACGGGCTGTTCACGAAGTTCCCGAAGCCCGACTTTGCGATCGGCGCGCATGTCGGCTCGGCCGAGTCCGGCACGGTCGGGGTCAAGGACGGCGCCGCCACCTCGAACAGCGACACGCTGGAGATCCTGTTCAAGGGGCGCGGCGCGCACGGCTCGATCCCGAGCGCGTCGATCGATCCGATCGTGATGGGCGCGCATTTCGTCAGCGACGTGCAAACGGTCGTGTCGCGCGAGAAGGAAGCGGGCAGCTTCGGCGTGGTCACGGTCGGCAGCTTCCAGGGCGGCACCGTGCCCAACATCATTCCCGACAACGCAATGGTGAAGCTCAGCATCCGCTCCTTCTCGACCGAGGTGCGCACGCGGCTGCTCGACGGCGTGACGCGGACCGCGAAGGGCGCCGCGATCATGGCCGGCGCGCCCGAGCCCGAAATCCGCCACCCCAATGCGCTCGATGCGGTGATGAACGATCACAAATTGGCGGTGCAGGCGGCCGATTATCTGACGAAGGCCGGTGGCGACACGATCAACTATGTGCGGCCCGAACTGCCCGGCTGGTCGGCGAGCGAGGATTTCTCGGCTTATGTCGAGGCGGGGGTGCCGTCGCTCTTCTACAGTATCGGCGGCTATGATGCGGACGTGATCGCCGATTATGCGACGAAGGGTCAGCCGGTGCCGACCAACCATTCGCCCTTCTTCGCACCCAACCACGACAAGGCGATCCGGACGGGCGTGCGCACGCTGACGCTGACGGTGCTGATGCTGGCGCCGGCCAGCTGATCGCCCGCGTGCGGGTGTCTGGAGACGTCTCTCAGCCGATCGACATCCAGGCGCCGGCGACCTCGGCGAGCATCGTGCGCGCCTGCTCCAGCGCGGCATCGCGGGTCGGGCCGCTCGTGTTGAGCAGGCGGCGGGCCTCGCGGTAGATCTTGGCGAGGCTCAGCGCGATCTCGCCGCCCTTGTCCATGTCGAGCCCGGTCTCCAGTCCGTGCAGGATCGAGAGCGCGCGCGACTGGAGCGGAGCCGATCTGCCGCGGTCGCCGGCCGCCTCGGCCGCGCGCAGCGAATCGAGCGCTTTCATCAATTCCTCGAACAGGATGACGATCAGCTGATGCGGGCTCGCGCCCTCGACGCGCGCATTCACGTCGACCGAGCGATAGCGTGCCGCGGTGCCGGCGCCGTAACGGGAGGGTGCTCCGAACATTCTTAACTGTCGCTCTTCGTCCAGACGGCAACCTGCTGCTCGATATAGCTCTGGGTCGCCTTGTAGGCGGCGACGCGGGTCGTCATCGCCGAGAATTGGGTGACGAGCCGCGCGCGATAGGCGGTGCTGTCGTCGGTCAGCTTGGTCAGCTGGCTGGCAAGATCGGTCTTCTCGCTGGTCAGCTGCGTGCTGAGCGAATCGAGCACGCCGCCGCTGGAGCGCAGCGAATCGCGGATCGCCTGCAGCGCGCCGCCGAGCCCGAGATCGACCGTGATCGTCGCGCTGGAGATGTCGCCGCTCGGCTCGATGACGAGCCCGCTCGCGCTGGAGCCGACCGAGGCATAGAGTTTCGAGCCCGTCGTCACGCCGGCGACGCCGGCGATCGAGCCCGAGGCGGAATGGCCGCTGGTCTCCGCGACGATGTCGGTCAGCTGATAGGTGCCGGGCTTGGTCGCGCCCATCGCGCTCGTGATCTTGATGAGCGGGCTCGACGCATGCTGCGTGGGATTGAACATCGCCTCGACCGCGTTGGGATAAGCGGTGAGCTGCTTGGTCAGCAGGGCGCTGTCGAGCGTGAGGCTGCCGTCGCGATTGGTGGAGACGCCGATCTCCGCAAGCGTACTCGGCCCGCCGCTCGTGTTGAGCACGGTCGAGGTCAGGCGCGAGAGCTGCGTCTGCATCTGGCGGATCGCGCTGTTATTGTAGAGCGGGCCGGTCGTGATGTTGCCGTCCGCATCCGCGACGCTGGACGCGCTCGCGACGTCGATCTGGCCTTTGAGCTCATTATAGGCGGCGACGAAATCGCTGACCGCCTGCGTGATCGCCGCGGTCGGGCGCGTCGCGCCCAGCGTGATCGTCTGCGTCGGCGCGGCCGAGACGAGCTTCAGCGTGATGCCGTCGACGATGTCGTCGATCGTGTTGCTCGCGCGGGTGACGTCGACGCCGTCGACGCGGACGATCGCGTCCTGCGCGGTCTGCGCGCGCGTCATGCCGTTGGTGGGCACGGGGAAGGCGAAGCGGACGAGCCCGATCTGCGCATCGCTCGCCGGCGCGAGCGTGAAGCTGGGCGCACTGCCGCTGCCGTCGCTCAGCGACAGGCGCGAGCCCGACGAATCGGTGACGATCGAGGCGGTGAGGCCGAGCCCCGCGCCGTTGATCGCCGCGGCAAGGCCCGTCAGATTGTCGGATGACGCATCGATCGCGAGCGTCGCGCTGCCCTGGGCGGTGGTCAGCGTGAAGCTGCCCTGGCCGACGGCGGCGGTGGTTGCGTCGGTGAGCGTCGGCGAGACCACCGCGGTGCCCGAGACGGTCATGCCCGAACTGTCGAAGGCGAGCGCGGCGAGGCCCGCAGCCGCATTGGGTCCTGGCGTGAGCGTGAAGGCGTTGGCGGCGCCGGTCGCGCCCTTGATCGTCAGGCGCGCACCGGTCGCGTCGGTGACGACGCTGGCGGTGAGGCCCGCGCCGCTGCCGTTGATCGCGCGGGCGACGCCGGCGAGCGTATTGTTGGTGCTGTCGATCGTGACCGCATAGCTCGCCGCGCCCGAGCCGATCAGCAGCGTGCCGGTGCCGACCGCTGCGCCCGAATTGGCGTAATAGCCAGAGACGAGGCTCTGCGCCTGCGCGACTTGGCGGACGCTGAGCTGCGCCGATAGAGCACCGATCTGTGCGCCGGCATTGGCGGTCGCGGTCAACACGCTGCTGTCCGAGCTGGTCGGCTGGGTGAACAGGGTGCCGCCCGAGATCAGGGTGCCGAGCGCGGTCGAGAAGGCGTCGATGCCGTTCGAGAGCGTCGCCAGCGTCGAGACCTTGGCGGTGTTCGCCGTCTCCTTGGCGGTCACCGCGCTCGTCTTGGGATCGTAGGTCGCGGAGACGAGGCTCGTGACAAGGCTCGCCGTGTCGATGCCCGAGCCGGCGCCGAGCGCCGTCAGGATCGCGCTTCCGCTCGACGCGGCCGTGGATGAGGTGGTGGTCATAAGCGGCGGCGTCTCCGGTTCGGAATAACGGCGGTTGGGCCTTGCGGTTTAGCGTTTCGCGCGACGAAAACGGGTCGGGTCGGCCGGGTCATCAGGCGCTCGCGCGGCCCTTTTCGTCGAAGCGCGCGGCGGGCGGCACGTCAATCTGCGGCTGGCGGACGCCCTCCGCCATCGCCCGATCGAGATTGAAGACGAAGGCGAGCACGGTCGCGACCGCGATGAACAGATCGTCGCGGATCGTGTGGCCCGTGCGCGAGGTGAAATAGAGTGCTCGGGTGAGCTGCGGATAGCTGAGGATCGGCACGGCATGCTTGTCCGCCAGCTCGCGGATCGCGCGCGCAGTCTCGTCCTTGCCGCGCGCGACGACGATCGGCACCGAATCGAAGCCCGGCCGATAGCGCAGCGCGACCGCGAAGTGGGTCGGGTTGGTGAGCACGACGGTCGCCTCGGGCACGGCCTTGCGCGCGGATCCGCTGAGGATCTCGTGCTGGCGGCGGCGGCGCGCGCCCTTCATCTCGGACGAGCCTTCGCTCTGCTTATGCTCTTCCTTGACCTGCTGCTTGCTCATGCGCAGCCGGCCGGCGCGCTGATAGAGCTGGGTCGGGATGTCGAGCCCGGCGATCGCGCCGAGCGCCAGCGCCATGACGAGGATCGAGACGGTGAAGACGTGGCCGATCTCGCCCAGTTCGCCGGCGATGTCGCCGCGGCCCATGCCGACGAGCTGGGGCATCCGCCCCTTCAGCATCCAATAGGCGACCGCGCCCAGCAGGCCGACCTTGACCATCGACTTGCCGAGCTCGATCAACCCCTGCATCCCGAAGATGCGCTTGATGCCGCTCAGCGGATTGAGCTTGTTGGGCTTGAACGCGACCGCACCCCAGCGAAAGCCGAGTGAGCCCAGCACGGCGGGCGTGCCGACCGCGGCGACGAGCGTGACTCCGAACAAGGTGGCGAGCGGCAGCAGCACGGGGAGGATCAGGCCGATCGCGACCTGGCGGGGATCGAAGCCGTCGATCGACGCGCGATCGAAGGTCAGCCCGCGCGCGAGCACGTCGCGGCAGGCGCCGACGAACCAGGGGCCGGCGAGCGCGATCCAGGCGGCGCCCGACAGGATGACGAGCGCGGTGCCGAGCTCGCGCGACTGGAGGACGTCGCCCTGCTCTACCGCCTCCTTCCGATGCTTCTCGGTCGGGGCTTCTGTCTGTTCGTCGCGATCGGGCTTGTCTGCCATGACCCCCGCATGCCGCGGATATGGTTAAGACGAAGTTAGGAGAGGTTGCCGAAATGCCTCGGCGGGCACCGGCGACGCCCGGCTCGGGAGGCGAAAGCGCTTCCCTTTGCGTCCCGCTCGTGAAATCATCGAGGCGCCGGCGTTGAGATCGGCAAGAGAGGATCTGAAGGAGGCTGCGTTGTGACGATAGCCGCTATACTCCGGGACAAGGGCGACGAGATCGTCACTGTCTCCCCGCAGACGAGCCTGCGCGAACTGATCGACATCCTGACCGAGAAGCGCATCGGCGCGGTCCCCGTGACCGAAGGCGGCGCCGTGAGCGGGATCATGTCCGAACGCGACGTGATCCAGTCGCTCAAGCGGCTCGGCCCCGCCGCGCTCGATCGCCCCGTGCGCGAGATGATGACCGCGCCGCCGATCACCGTCGATCTCGAGACGAGCCTGCTCGCCGGTCTGTCGCTGATGACCCGGCGGCGGATTCGGCATCTGCCGGTGATGCACGAGGAGCGGATGGTCGGCTTCGTCTCGATCGGGGACCTCGTGAAGGCCCGGATCGACCGGATCGAGAGCGAAGCAGAAGCGATGCGGGCCTATATTGCGGGGTGACTCCTTGCGATTCGGGGGCCGGGATGGCTCGCGAAACTGTTCGAGGAGCATGATTTGTCGCAATCGCGCGCCGATCAAGTGATTGATGTCTAACGTCTTTTCAGCTGGATGTCGCCGTCACGACACAAAATTGCAAAGCGCGGTTGACGGGTCCGGGCTCCCCGCCTAGATACCCCCTCGTCAACGGCGCTTCGCCAACCAGTGAAGCGCGGTTCACCGCTAAATCGGTAGCTCACCCAACCACCCTGGCAACAGGAGGGAAGGAAAGTTGCCGATTGGGCGGTTGGCTTTTTCTCATTGTTGGAATGATGAAGGGACATGTGGGCGGCGGCTCCGGGTCTCGGCGGTTTTAAGG
>NZ_JAUOTP010000007.1 GCF_030546695.1 Sphingomonas natans | reverse complement strand
GCTCGCCGCCTGGCCCTTCCACCCGAACGGCACCGAGGGCTTTGCCAAGGCCGAGGTCACCGTCGGCGGGATCGCCAGCGCGCGCCTTTCCTCGCAGACGATGGAGGCGCGCGACGTCCCCGGCCTGTACGCGATCGGCGAGGCAGTGGACGTGACGGGCTGGCTCGGCGGCTATAACTTTCAGTGGGCGTGGGCGAGCGGCTCCGCGGCCGGCAAGGCCATCGGCGAGCGGTAGCGCGCTCGTGCCCCGCTCACCGGATCATTTCATCGCGGCGAGCAGATCGTCGACATGGACGCTCGCGAAGCTGACGAAATTGTCGGCCACGCCATATGGCAGCAGCAGCACGCGATCGTGGACGAGCGCGCCGCAGCTATAGACGACGTTCGGAACATAGCCGTCGCGCTCCTTGGGACTCGGGTGGACGAGCGGCAATTGCATTCGCTTGAGCACCTTGCGGGGATCGTCGCGGTCGAGCAGGCACGCCCCGATGCAATAATTGCGAACCGAGCCCACCCCGTGCGTGATGACGAGCCAACCCTCGTCGATCTCGATCGGCGATCCGCAATTGCCGACCTGGACGAACTCCCAGAACAATTCCGGCTCGAATATCTTCTCGCCGCCGGACCAGTGCGTCAGCTCGTCGGAGGTCAAATACCAGAGGCTCTCATTGTCCTGACGGCCCAGCATCGCAAATTTGCCGTCGATCTTGCGCGGGAACAGGGCCATTCCCTTGCCCGCCGCCGCATCGCCCGTCATCGCGTGCAGATCGAACGAGCGGAAATCCTGCGCCTCCAGCAGCTCCGATCGCGCGGCGGAGCCGCTGAAGGCGGTGTAGGTACCGAGCGCGCGCACGCGCCCATCCTCCTCGACGAAGCGCGTCATGCGCAGATCCTCGATGCCCCGCGCCTGGCTGGGCGTGACCGGGAAGAGCACGCTTTCGGTGGGATCGTTGCTGCCCTCGCAGATGATGCGCGTGTAGCTGCCGTCTTCGTGGCTGAGGCCCTTTTCGATCATCGGCGCGATCGCATGGCTGCTGGGCGCCTCGATCGCGAACCCCGCCTTCGGATCCCAGCTGCCGATCCGGAAGGTGACCGACGACAGATGCCCCTCGCCGATCCCGCGCAGCGACAACGCGAAGCGCAGGCCGCCTTCGGGCGCGCCGTCCTGATCCTCGAGCGCGATGATGCTGGGATTGAACAGGGCGGCGGATTCGAACGAATATTCCTCGCTGAAATAGGCCCCGATCAGCCGCCCGCGATCGGTATCGACCCCGACGCAGCCGGCAATGTCGCGCATCTCCTCGAAGCGGCGCGTCACGACATGCTCGACATTGTGATGCCGCTCGGAAAGGCTGTCCATGACGCGGGCGAGCTCCTCGCGCAGCGTCTGGTCGTCCATCGCGCGGACGCGATCGGCGATGCGGCGCGGTCGGCTCTCGGCCTGCTCGAAGCCTTGCGGGTCGCTGACGTCGAAGGGGCGGATCACCGTGCGCGAGGGATCGGGGCGGAGATTCACCGGCCAATGCGTCATGATGTCGGTGCCGCTGGACATGGTGCTTCCCCTTTATTGCGAAGCGGAGGGAACACCCTTCACCCGTTCTTCGCTGCTGCAACACGCAGGCGGCGCGGAAGTTGCCGGCCAGCGCGTCCGCAACATGACGAGGCCGCGCGGCAAGATTGATGAAACATGCGCGGTACAAGCCGCTGGCAATCGGCCCGGATGAACGCCATCAGTATCAACATGGACCTCGCGACGCGCATCCTGATCGTCGACGACGATGCCGGCATCCGCCGCCTGATGTCGTCCTTCCTCGACAAGCATGGTTTCCAGACCGAGACCGCGGCCAATCCGATCGAGATGCGCGAGCGGCTCGCGCAGGAGCGCTACGATCTGATCGTGCTCGACGTGATGATGCCCAAGGAGGACGGCCTCTCGGCGCTGACCAAGCTCCAGCGCGAGGATGGCCCGCCCGTCATCATGCTCTCCGCGGTCGGCACCGACGTCGATCGCATCGTCGGCCTCGAAATGGGCGCCGAGGATTATCTGGCCAAGCCCTGCAATCCGCGCGAGCTGCTCGCGCGCATCCGCACCGTACTGCGCCGGCGCGAGAAGAGGGATGCCGGCCCGCAGAAGGAGGCCGAAGCCCAGGACGGCGAGACGTTGCGCTTCGCCGGCTGGCGGATCGATCTCGGCATGCGCATGCTCTACGATCCGGCCGACGATCTGATCGCGGTGACCGATGGCGAATTCCGGCTGCTGCGCGCCTTCGTCGAGCATCCCCGCCGCGTGCTGACGCGTGATCAACTGCTCGATTTCGCGCGCGGCGAGGAAAGCGACCATTATGATCGCGCGATCGACGTCCAGGTCAGCCGGCTGCGCCGCAAGCTTTCCGACGGCGCGGGCTCGGGCGAACTGATCCGCACCGTCCGCAACGAAGGCTATCTGTTCGTGCCCGCCGTCACGCACGGCTGACGCAGCGCCGCAACACGGCCGCCACGGGCCGAAATGCGCGGGCAATTTCGTCTCCCCATCCCCTCCCCACATGTTCCGGGGGAGCTCTCAATGCAGCACGACATCGAAGACCATGATCGCGGCCTCGCGCACGATCTGGGGGTCATTCACAAGAAACTGATCGATCGCCGCCGCGCGCTCGCCTGGTTCGCGAGCGCGGGCGCAGGGGCGATCGTCACCGGCTGCGGCGGCGGGAGCGGCGACACGGCCTCCGCCAGCACCGCAGGCACGACCGCGACGACGACCACCGATACGACGACGCCGACGACCACGACGACGACCACCACCACGACCACCGGCAGCTACATCGCCGATCCGGCCGAGACCGCAGGGCCTTATCCCGGCGACGGCACCAACAGCGCCAGCGGATCGACCAACAATGTCCTGATCCAGAGCGGCATCGTCCGCTCGGACATCCGCCCGAGCTTCCTGTCCGGCTCGACCAATGTCGCCGCCGGGGTCCTCGTCACGCTGACCCTGACGCTGGTCAACGTCAGCGCGAGCAGCGCGCCGCTCGCCGGCTACGCCATCTACCTTTGGCATTGCGACCGATCGGGCAATTATTCGCTCTATTCGGCGCCCGCCGAAAGCTATCTGCGCGGCGTGCAGGTGACCGACGCCAACGGCCAGGTGACCTTCACCACCATCTATCCCGGCTGCTATGACGGCCGCTGGCCGCACATCCATTTCGAGGTCTTCGCCAGCCTCGCCGCGGCGACGACCGGGCGCAGCGCCTTGCTCACCTCGCAGCTGGCGATGCCGAGCGCGATCAGCTCGACCGTCTATAACGGCGCGAGCGGCTACAGCTCCAGCATCAGCAATTTCGCACGCGTCACGCTCGCGAGCGACAATGTGTTCGGCGACAATACGGCCGCGCAGCTCGCGCAGCAGACCCCGACGATGACGGGCAGCGTCACCGCCGGCTATGTCGCGACCGCCGTGATCGGGATCGCGCGCTAGACGCTAGTCGCCCTCTTTCACCGGGGGCATGACGCTGCACAGATCGACCGCGCCGGCCGGGCGGACGTAGAAATCGTCCTGGCGGTTGGCGCGGACCTTCACCCAGGCGGCGAAGGTGGCGCTGGCGGTGTCGAGGATGCGCACGCGCGGCCGCTCGGCCTCGGGCAGCTCGCTCGCCAGCCGCGCCTGCACGATCGGCAAGCGCTCGGCCACGCTCTTGTAGAAGCCCATCGCCTCGCTCCCCCGCGGCAGCGCGGTCATGCTCTCGAACCCCGTCAGCACGCGGCCAACGAGCGCGATGTTGCGATCCAGCGCGCGCGGCGCATGGCCGATGATCGCATACAGCTCGGCGCCGCTCCCCGTGGAGGGCGCATTGCCCCGCCCGACGCCGACCATCCCGTAGCAATGCGTAAGCCACGCCTGCGCGCCCTGCTCGGCGACGGGCCAGCCCGCGGCGAAGCCGACCGTGTCGGCGAACGTGTCGCGATAGGGATGCGGCGTCAGCGCGAGGCCCGCGGCGGCGCGCTCATATTCGGCCGGCGGATCGGCGACGACGCCCGCAGGGAGCGGCTTCTTCTCGCTCGGATCGCCCCACTGGACGACATAATTGTCCTGGACCCGCTCGATCCACAGCCCGTCATACCAGTGCGCGCGCGCCAGCGCCTTGATGTTGGCGGCATGGACGGGCGCGAAGTCGGGCGCCAGCGCGATCACGACCCTCTTGCCGCCGGCCAGGTCCATCACGAGCAGATCGTCGGGCGCGGGCGCGATCCACGCCGCAGCGGGCGCCTCGGCGAGAACCGAGGCCGGCGTCACCGGCGCGGCGGCCGCGCCGGCGGCGAGCAGCAGGGAAATGGCGAGGGCGAAGATGGGGCGGGTGCGCATCGGAAGAGACTGCCACGCCCGCGCGGGTTGCGAAAGCGGCCAGCCCGCATTAGGGCGCCCGCTTCCAGCGATATGCGGAGCGGTGGCCGAGTGGTCGAAGGCGCTCGCCTGGAAAGTGAGTATGGGTCAAAAGCCCATCGAGGGTTCGAATCCCTCCCGCTCCGCCAGTCGACCGGATCATCGGAGGTTTCGGAAGAAGCGCGCCCGATCCGTCATTCGAGAAAATGAAAGCGAGAGCAGCCTCTAGGGTGACGCGAGAGGCGTCCTCTATCAGCAGCGCAAAATCGATCCGCCGCCTGCGGACAGGCCACATGATTTGTATGACATAGGAATCGTCCAGTAAGGCCGACAGTCTTCGCGGATCAATACCGGTCATATCCGAAATCGCAGAATATTGTGTTCTCATGCGAAAGCATAAGCGCTAGCCAGAGCGTGGGAGTTCGGGGGGACTCACGTGATTCGCCAGTTCTACACAGTCGCGATATTGATATTGCTCATCATTTTTCCACGGAGCGCAGAGGCTGCACTACGGAAGGTGGCACTCGTCATCGCCAATGCACATTATCAAAATGGTGGAAGCCTTCGCAATCCGATCAACGACGCCCAGCTTGTAGCGGATTCCTTGCGGGCCGATGGCTTCGACTCCGTCGATCTTCGCCAGGAACTGACCCGTGTCGAATTCGAAGGCGCGCTCAGGGATTTCAAGGCGCGCGCATCGACCGCCGATATTGCGGTCATCTATTATGCGGGGCACGGCATCGAGGAGGCGGGGAAGAACTGGATGATCCCGGTCGACGCCGCATTGGAAGGCCCGGATGATCTTCCGGTCCATGCGATGGACCTCGATCGGATCATGAACGCGATCCGCTTCGCCAAGGTGCGAATGGTCATTCTCGATGCCTGCCGCAACAATCCGTTCTCGCGAAGCTGGGTCAGCAAGACGCGCGGGGAGACCTCGGCGGGGCTCGGCGTGTCGCAGCTCGACGACTATGTCGTCATTTATGCCGCCGCGCCGGGACAGACGGCCGCGGACGGATCAGGCGAGAATTCTCCGTTCGCGACCTCGTTGTCGCAGCGGCTGAAGCAATCCGATCTGCCTATCCAGCTTCTCGGCAACGCCGTGCGTGATGATGTGATGCGCGCAACCGGCGGTGCGCAGCGACCTTTCGTCAGCGCAAGCATTACCAGCACGCTGGTGTTCCTCGCTCCATCCCTGGGCGGGCATGAGGGCGGCGTCCAGAATTCGGTCGAGCTTCTCGCCTGGCAGGATGCGCAGCGCGCGAACACCGGCGCGGCTTATGCCGCCTATCTGGAGCAGTTTCCGCGTGGTCAATATATCAAGCTGGCAGATGCCAATGTGAAACGACTGGGCAGCGAGCCGCAGCTGGCATCCGATTCCGGCCTGTCGCGCAGGTTGACCCCCGACCGCGAGCCGCTTGCGACCGCGCAACTCAACGACAGCGTCGTCGCCTATAACGACAAGATCGCGCAGAAGCATACGGCGGATATGGATGAATATCGCAAGCAGATCGCCGAACTGAACGAAACCAGCAAGTCGCTATACGATTCGTACCAGAAAAAGGTCGATGATTTCAAGGCGGAGGAGGGCCGCTGGCGCGACCGCGTCGCAGCCTGCAAGAAAAACGATGCCAAGCGTTGCGCGAGCGCCGCCGACACTACGAATGCCGTCGCCGTGGAAAAGGACAAGCCGGTGACCTGGGACGAGGGGGTCGTCGTCTGCATAGTGCCTGCCGACGCGCAGAGCATGACAAGCCGCTGCGAGGGGCCCGTGGCGAGCGGTTCCGCCATTCTCGGCACCGCAGACGGCGACAGGCTGGTGGCAAAAGCCTGCGGGGATCGCGATGGCGTCCACGATCTCGGGCACGTCGCTGGCAAACATGTGTTCGGCTGTGGCTACGGCCTTCATCCGGACGACAAGGACGGCAAGCGCAAGGGCAATCGGGACCTGGCGCTCAAATTCGGACTGCCACCGATACCGGGCCGCAGCGCTTTCCACTGCACGCGCGCAACGACCAGCTTCTGCCGCGCCATCTGATCCGGCATGATGGGGGAACGGTGGCGCTGGCTGGTTGCGAATATCGGCATTTTGCGGCTGACGCTGGCGGTGGGTCTGATCGCATTGGCCTTGTCTTCAGCGCGCTACGATGACGGCGCCGGGCGAGCCAGCGGCGCGCTCCATGATCTGGTGAGCTTCGCGACGGCACCGCGTGTCGGCCCCGATCCCCGCATCGTGCTGGTCAGCTATACCGACGAGACGGCCCGCCGCATCGGCCGGCGTTCGCCGATGGATCGCGCCGTGATCGCGCGAGCGCTCCGGATGCTGGACACACTCGGAGCGAAGGCGATTGCGATCGATATCCTCTTCGATCAGCCACAGCCCGAGGATGCCCAACTGATCGCGGCTCTCCGCACGATGCGGACGCCGACCCACATTGCGTATGCGCCGGCCGGCGGTGAGCGAGGGGGCGTGTTCGACTGGCAGCAGCGCTTCCTCGACGATTTCCTGCGCCGTGCAGCCTCGCCCCACGTCCGTAGCGCATCCGTCGTTCTCGTCCAGGACAGCGACGGGACACCGCGACGGTGGCCGGCGGCCACCGCGACCGGCCCACCCATCATTGCTCGCGCTCTCGCCGGCCCCAATGCTTCGTTTGCAGACTATCGCGGCCAGATCCGGTATCGGTTGCCCAAGGGCATGGCCCCGGTTCTCAACAGGATCAGTATCGATCTGCTGTCCGATCCGGTCGGTTCCTCACAAGATTATCGGGATTTCCTGCGCGAGCAGGTTCGCGGGCGCTACATATTGCTGGGAGGCGACGTCTCCGGCCAGGATCGCTTCTCGCTTCTGAACGACAAGGTTCTCGGCCTGGGCAGCACGGCCGGCCTGGAGATCCATGCCGAGATGCTCGCGCAACGCCTCGACGGTGCGACCCTCCATCCCATAGCCGGGTGGTTGCGGTGGCCCATGGCGATCGTCTCGGTGCTCGCCGGCATCTGTCTCGCGCGTGCAGAGCTTGCGATCGGGTGGGCGCTCGTCGCCGGCATCGCCGTGATCGGCCTCGTCCTCGGCGCAACCGTTCTGGTCCAGATGCTCGGCATGGATACGGTCGATCAGCCATTGGGAGGCTGGATCCAGGGCGCGGTGCTCGCATTCGCCGCGATCGGCATATGCCAGCGGGCGATCGGCGCGGAGCAACGCCGCTTCGCGCAGGAAGCGCTGGGGAAAATCCTGCCCCTCGAAGTCGCAAGAGCGATCATCCGCGATCCGGTCCAGCTGACCCTGTCCGGCGAGAAGCGGGAAATCTATGCGCTTTTCACCGATCTGGAGGGGTTCACCGCGCTGAGCCACGGGCTTGATCCAGCGACGGTCGCTCATTTCCTCGAGGTCTATCTTTGCGAACTGGCGACGATCGTCCTCGATAATGGAGGAACGATCGACAAATATATCGGCGACGCGCTCGTCGCCTTCTGGGGTGCGCCGATCGCGCGCGGCGATGATGCCGATCGCGCGATCGACGCCGCCGTGAAGATCTTCGAAGCCGGCGAGCGGCACCGAACGGAAACCTTCCGGGCGTTGGGTGTCGGCCGCACCAGAATCGGGCTTCATTTCGGGAGCGCCCACGTCGGTAATTTCGGCGGAGACGCCCGCATCCAATATACCGCGCTGGGCGACGTGATGAACTGCGCGGCGCGACTGGAAGGCGCGAACAAGCAACTCGCGACGTCGATTCTCGTCAGCGAGGCTGTCGTCATCCGCAGTACGCGCGATCTGTTCCGGCCGATGGGACGGATCGTCCTGAGCGGACGCGCGACACCTCTGGCGGTCTATGAGCCGGTCCCCGATCTGCCGCGCGCCAGCCGGCAGGAAATCGCCCGTTCGTACCAGCGGTTCGACGATGGCGACCCCGCCGCTCTTTCCGAGCTCGCGCACCTGTCTTCCCAGACGCCCGAAGACACCGCGCTGGCCCGCTTCGTGGAGCGCCTCTCCGCGGTCGGCCCCGCCGGCCATTACATCCTCTCCATGAAATGAAGGAAGCACATGGCCGGGCCTGACCAAGCGATACCGACGCGACTGCCGAACGGCACCGGCCGGTCTTCGAGGCGGCGTCGATCCGGCGCTGTCGCATTATGTCTCGTCGGATCGCTTCTTGCGCAGCGCGCCGCTGCCGCCAATCCGGCGGCCGGCAGCGTCGCAGCGGTCGAATTCGTCGCGCCGGCCGGCCTCAAGCTCGATCAGGTGGCGCGCTTCGTGCGCGCCGGCCGGCCGGTGAAGGCGGCCAAGATAGAGAGCGACGGCCTCCAGAATAGCGACCAGATTTTCCTGAGGGACGCGGAATCCGTCCTGATCCTGCGGATGGTGACGACCGGCGAAGTCCGGGCCGTAAAGCGGGCGAGGCCCATCCCCCCCGGTTCACCGGATTTCACGATCCAGGCGCCGGCGATCCCCGGCGCTCCGAAGCGGCTCTTCAACATGCTCGCCGCTTTGTATCGCGCGGCCGCCGGCAGCAGCTTCGCCAGCGGCATCGCGGGAGACGATCGACCGAATGGCGGCCAATATGTGCTCGCGGCCAGCCGTGCGCTCGCGACGGCATCGCCGATGGCGGCCTGCTCCAATCCGGGTGGCAAGTCCAACGAACCCGTCCGCTTCCGCATTCCGGCTCTTTCCGCGTTCGAGAATGATTTTCAGCGTGGGCAGAGGAGCATGCTGATTGCCTGGCGCGGCGGCGTCGAGCCGTTTGCGATCCGCATCCAGGACGAGCATCGGGACGTGCTGAGCGAGGTAAAGGATATTCGCGGGCGATGCGCGGTGGTGATGCCGAGTGCGAATTACGCCGCCGGAAGCTATACGGTGACCGCGACCGACGGGAACAGAACGAATGTCGTCGTCGCCGGCGTGCATGCAGCCGAGCAGGCGCCCTCCGCGCCGCGCGAGATTGCAGCTGCGAATTTCCCGCCGGACGTCGCCACAATATATTTTGCGAGTTGGCTCGCGGCGCAGAACGACGGCGCCTGGACCTGGGAGGCGGTCCAGCGCGTCGCTGCGTTGGGATGCGCTTCGCCACCCGCGCGGGAATGGCTGGCGCAGCATGACGCCACGGCCTGCGATGCGGGCCCGATACGCTGACGGCCGTGACGGCGCTCACGTTCTCGGTTCGAGGGCTCCGACCTGCGCGCCGCCCTATAAGGCATTGACGAGATATGCGGGCAGATTGCGGTTCGCCTTGAGCGCCGGAACGAAACCGGCATCGTCGACCGCGGTGATCGGCGCCAGCGCCAGCGGCTTCAGCGCGGGCACGGCGCGCAGCGCCATGGTCTGGAAGGCGCTGAAATCGACCGGATCCTCCAGCTCGAAATCGACGCTGACCGGTTGCCGATCGAAATAAGCGAGAGCGTGGGCCGGGACCGCAGCCGCTTGCGCGGCCAGTGCGGGGAGATTGGCGAGCCCATGGGTAAGCTTGGCGATCGCGGTGGCGAGCGACAGTCCGGCCAGCATATCCGTGCCGGCTTCGGTCAGATCGAGGCTGTAATCCTTCCCGCCGATGACGATCCTTTCCTGCCGGGATGCGTGGAAGTCCAGAAAACCCATCCGGCCGTGCCGCGGGCGCCCGTCGATGACGACCGCCAGCACGTCATCCTCTCTGGCGTCGATCAATTGGGCATGAGGATCGGGGGCATCGCCTTCCAGAATGAGCAGATCGGCCTTTTTGCCACGCTCAATGCTGCCGACCTGCCCGCTCCAGCCGAGCATCTCCGCCGGGGTCGAGGTGACCATGCGGGCCAGGTCCGCATTCGTGAAGAGGCCACCGAGATGGTCGCTGACGATACGGGCGATCTTGAGCTCGCCCAGCAGGTTCTTGCTGCCGCTCGGCGACCAATCGGATCCGAGCGCAATTCGCAGACCGGCCTGCTTTGCCGCCGCCACGTCGGCCGTCGATCCGTACAGGAGCAGATTGGACAGGGGTGACCATACGATCCCGGCGCCATTGGCCAATTGGGGAAGGTCGCCGGGCTGCAGCGCGGTGCAATGGATCGTGATCAGGTCATCGTCGATTGCCCAGGTGCCGGGCGCATATTGCAGGTCCAGAAAGCGCTGGCGCGCATCGGCATCGGTTCCTTCGCTAAGATGGTAGAAGAAGGGTCGATCTCTGGCGAGCGCCGGCACGAGCTTGGTGGCGATCTCCTCCGGCGCATAATCAAGCGTCTGTCCGCCCGCAGCCGGGAAGATCGCGTCGTTCGGAGCCTCGACGTTGCGGATCAGGCCCCGATACCATTTCGAGCCCCCCGCGCCGCTGCTGCTCAGCCCTTGGCTCGTCGTCGCCCCTCCAAGAAGCGAGCGGCATTCGACGAAGCGCGCGATGCTCCGCGGATAGTCGATGTCGATGTTCGATCCGATGATCTTGGCCGGCATAGCGATGCAGACGTCGTAATCGGGCTCGGTCGTGCGCCACTGGTTGCGGTTGGTGTAGCGCCGCGGCACGCTCCACAGCGGCAGGAAATTGTAGCTCAGATGGTTGTGCAGCTCGATCAGCCCGGGATAGATCGTTCCGTGCGTGTCGATCGGTGCGATCCCGGCAAATTCGGCAGGGACATGGGCAAGGTCCCCGACCACTGCGGCGATCCTGTCCTGCTCGATGCACAGAATGCCCTTGGGATGGACGGTGCCCGCCCGATCCATCGTCACGATGCGTCCCGTCAGGACGAGGCGATCGGTTGTCGTCGCTTCGGCGAAGAAGGCCATATTCGGCTCACTCCTGGATGCGTTTCCGGGACTGCGGCACGCGCAGGCGTTACCGCCGGACGATGGCGCTAGCTCGTCACGTAAACCGTCAGCGGCGTGCTGGAGACGGCGCTGAGCACGGTTTGCGTCGTGCCGACCTGGCTCGCCGTCCCAGGCGCCTCGACCAGCACCGCTTCAACGATCGTATCGAAGGGCTGGTTGTTGAAGACGAGTTGCGAAAGCGCCGCCTCGAGCGGCGACATGCTCGGATTATAGGCCGCATTCTCCGCGTAGCGACCGGCACAGATCACGCCCGCGCTGGTGCGCAGCGCGACCCCGGCGAAGGTACTGGTATAGGGGCTGTACGATGCATTGGCCGCCGCAAGCGCGGCCTGGCCGGTTTGATCCAGTGGCTGGCCGACCGACAATCCGTTCGATTGCGCCTGCATCAATCCGCCTTGCACGCCGAGATCGTGCGGGCCGAACGGATCGGGCAAATAATAGGTCAGCGGCTGCAGGGGCTGGCCGGGGAGCGCGATCGTCAGCGTCGCCGCATCGACGAGCTCATAGAGGAACTGCCGGCAATAGCCGCATGGGGCGGCCGAAATCGCCAGGGTCGCCAGGCCCTGTTCCCCATTCACCCACGCATTCGCGATACAGGCCTGTTCGGCATGGACCGTGAAGCTCAGTGCCTCGCCGGCGACTTCCAGATTGGCGCCATAATATAACGCACCCGTGAGACCGACCCCGACCGCGCCGACCTGATAATTCGATATCGGTACGACGGCATAGAGCTGCGCGAACGGCACGAGTTTCGTAGCGAGCTGTTCCAGGCTGATTCCCATCTGCTGAGCCAGAGATGCGGCGTCTGCAGCGCTAATCACCCCATGAAATGTTGAAGCATCAGATAGTTGACGGAATGCATCCGGCATGGATTGAATTTCCGGCGGATAGCGCTTCGAGTCGGGATCTCCCATGATGAAAATCCTTTTTATGTTTGTTTGCTGAGGCAAACCGGCATTCTTCCTACAATTGACTTTCACCGAATAAAACATATCACTTTTTTACGCGAGTCGTTTTGTCATGCCAACATAATTTGGGGGAGATGAAATGGATAGGACCACCAATATCTTGCTCAGTGTCATTCTGGCGATCCTGGTGCTTGGCGGAACCTTCTGGTTCGGACGGGATAGTGGAATGAAGGAGGCGTCCACGACCTCGCTTGTTTCGTCGGCGTCCCTCGCATCCTCCGCTTCTGCTGCGTCGCTGGCCTCCTTGGCAGCGAATCCCTCGGCTTCGAATCCTTCGGCGGCCAGCGCGAGTTCGCCGGCCGCGCCCGCCCCCGCAGCACCGGCGGCGCCCGCCCACTGATCGGCCTCTTGCGCAGGAGGCTGCGATGGTCGCCGCCCTCGCCCGTTTGCTGAACCCCATCATCTGGCGCGTGCCGGGGCACGGCGCGCGCAAATTGTTCGGCTTTTCCCTGGCGGAACATGGCAGCATGCTCGATCTGGCGAATGCCGCGCATCTCGCGCCCACGGCCGAGCGTCGGGCGCTATATCTGCGGCACATGCTGGACGAAGCTCGCCACGTCCGCATGTTCGCGTCTCGATCGAGCGAGTTGCGGCTGAGCGAAGGCAAGCCTTCGCTTGGCTATCCCGTCGCGGACACGGAGGATCTGTTCGTCTCGCTCGGCGAAATGCGCTTCCTTGCGTTCGTCCATCTCGGCGAGCGCCGCGCTTGCGAACAGTTCGGCACCTATAGCGATTGGTTCGGGCGTCAGGGCGATCGCAAGAGCCTCGCGATGTTCAACGCGATCCTTCGCGACGAGTCCCGTCATCAAAGCTACACCTATGATCTCCTTGTCGAGCTGGCGGGCAGCCCGGCGCGCGCGCGCGCGGAGATCCGCGCGGCCCGCTTGTGGGAGAAATGGCGGACATGGCGCCGGATGGGCCGGTTCCTCGCCGAGAATCTATTTCGTGCTGATGCTGCTGATCTACCTGATCAGCGCACCTCTGACCCGGTTGGCGACCTCGTGGCGGCCGCGGCCCGCCGGGTGGATCAATCACCCCCGCGCGACCCCCGTCCGAAGCGAGATCCCCGCACCAGCCACGCTGGAATGGACGGGCGCATGAGCGCGGTGCTGGGTATTTCCGCTTTCTATCACGATTCGGCGGCCGCCCTGATCGTCGATGGCAAGATCGTCGCGGCGATGCAGGAAGAGCGCTTTTCGCGCCGCAAGAACGATCCCGGCCTACCGAAACAGGCCGCGCAGGCCTGCCTGGATCAGGCCGGGATCACGGCTGCGGAGCTCGATCGGGTCGTCTTCTACGAAAATCCGTTCGCCCGGCTGGAACGCGTCGTCATGTCGTCGCTCGGGGCCTTCCCGCATTCGTGGCGGCAATTCCCCGCCGCGCTGCGATCGCAGATCGGCGGCAAGATGTGGGTCCTCGACGGTATCGCCAATATGCTCGATGTCCCGCGCAAGCTGGTGACCACTGTCGGTCATCATGAAAGCCACGCCGCCAGCGCCTTCTTCCCCAGCCCGTTCGACGACGCCGCGGTGCTGACCGTGGACGGCATGGGCGAAGATGAATCGACGGCGATCTGGCATGGCAGCGGCACCGACCTGCTCTGTCTGGCGAGCATTCCCTATCCCCATTCTATCGGCCTGCTCTATGCCGCGGTGACCGCCTTCCTGGGCTTCGAGGTGAATGAGGGCGAGTATAAGGTGATGGGACTGGCCGCCTTCGGCCAGCCGCGCTTCACGACCGAGTTCGCCAGGCTGCTGCGGCTCCAGCCCGACGGCGCGTTCGAGCTCGGAATGGAATATTTCGCCTTCCACACCGATACGAACATCGCCTTCAGCCCCAAGCTCGAACAGTTGCTCGGCCCGGCGCGGCAGCGCGGCAAGGCCTGGAATGTCGACAAGGACGGCGACGACCAGCGCTTTGCCGATATCGCGGCGTCGCTGCAGTGGATTACCGAGGAAGCCCTGCTCGGGCTGGCGCGCGAGGCGCGGCGCAGGACCGGCAGCGCCAACCTATGCCTCGCCGGCGGCGTGGCGCTCAATTGCGTCGCCAATGCGCGCCTGCTGCGCGAAAGCGGATTTTCGCGCCTGTTCGTCCAGCCCGCTGCGGGCGATGCGGGCGGCGCTCTGGGCGCAGCGATCCTCGGCGCGCTCGCGCTCGACGGTCGTCGGCCCGAGGCCCTGACGAGCGCCGCTTTGGGCGCCCCGATATCGACCGACGCGGCGCGCGCGCTGTGCAACGCGCTCGGGATCGCCTGGGAGGAGCCCGATGACATGCTCGATGCTGCGGCCGGGCTGGTCCTCGAGGGCAAGGTCGGCGCCTTCGCCCGCGGACGGTTCGAATGGGGTCCGCGCGCGCTCGGGCAGCGCTCGATCATCGCCGCTCCGCGCGAGCCGGCGATGCGCGACCGGATCAACCAGATCGTCAAGAAGCGCGAACCGTTCCGGCCGTTCGCGCCGGCGGTGCTGCGTGATCGCGCAGGCGAATGGTTCTCCGCGCACGACAACGACATGACGCCTTATATGACCACCACGTCCCAGGTCGTGGAAGAGCGGGCGGCGGATCTCGGCGCGGTACGTCACGTCGACGGTACGGCGCGGATCCAGACGGTCAGCGAGCAGGGTGCCCCCGAATTCTTCGGACTGCTGACACGCATGGAAGCGCGCGGCGCGCCGCCGATCGTGCTGAACACGTCGCTCAACGGCAACGGCGAGCCGATCGTCGGCGGCGAGGCCGATGCGCTGGCATTCTTCCTGTCTCACCCGGTCGATTTCATGGTGCTGGGGGACGTCATGATCAACAAGCGGGCGGTTGCGGCATGAAAAAGACATCGGCGGTCAGAAACTTTGCGTCGCGCGCATCGACGATCGGCCAATTGATCGGCCATTTCTCCAGCGGCCGGCGGATCTTCATGCTGCCGATTTTGCTCCTGATCCTCGTCGCCAGCCTTCTGCTCATGCTGGCCGGCGGCCTCAGCTACGTTGCGCCCTTCGTCTACGCCATCGTCTGATCCTCGCCCGTGTCCGCCCCTCCCCGTGCCCGGACGATCTGGATTTCGGGCGGACTGGTGTTCGTCCTGCTCGAAACCGCGATGATCTGGGTGCGGATCGGGGCCGCACCGCTTTTCTGGATCTGCCTGCTCTGGACCGCCGGTGCGCTGCTGCTCTTCCGCCAGGCGAGTTCGACACGCGCGCGGATGGTCTGGATCAACCTGGCGGCGGTGATCGCCGCGGTCGGCCTGTGCGAAGGCGCGCTGTGGATCGGCCAGCAGCGCAACCCGTATAGCGTGCCGGCGGGGGTTGTGATGGGCGGCACGTTCGCCCGGCCCGGGCATTTCGTGCTGATGCCGGCGGCGGGTCTCGGCTATCGACCGAGGCCCGGGGCCAGCGCGACCTCCATCCGGACGGTCTATGGCCGCCTCGCTTACTCCGTCCGGTACGATGTCGACGGTGACGGCCTCAGGATAACGCCGCCGGGCGGCCCCGGCGCGCCCCGCGCCTGCGTCCTGATGTTCGGCGATTCGATGGCGTGGGGCGAGGGGGTCGAGGATTATCAGACCACCGCCTACCAGCTTGGCGTCCTGAGCCGCGGTCGCGTCTATGCGCGCAACTTCGCGTTCACCGGCTATGGCGCGCACCAGATGCTCTGGCAGGTCTTGAACGGCGAGGTCGCCGCAAAGGCGCATTGCGACCGGCACCTGCCGGTCCTCGCCGTCTATCAGACGCTGCCCAACAATATCGCGCGCGTGGCCGGCCTGCGCGGATGGGACGAATATGGCCCACGCTATCGGTTGAGAGGGGATCGGCTGGTCTATGCGGGCGGATTCGATCGCGGACAGTCGATCCTCGACGATCGCCTCTATGTGCCGGGTCCGATCGCGGCGGCGCTATCGCGCTCTGTCGTCTATTCGCGCGTGCTCGGGCTCGATCGCCCACCCAATTCCTTCGATCTGACCCGCTATTGTGCGATAGTCCGGCGCGCCGCCGATGGGTTGCACCAGCTCTACCCCCGGCTGCAATTCCTGGTGATCGTCTGGCCCGATCTCAACGATCCCGAGCGCAGCCGCGCCGCGAAGGTCGCGGCCCTGGTCGAGGCTCTTCGCGCCCGCCAGCTGCGAACGGTGACGGTGAACGATGTTCAACCCGGTTTCGATGCCGCGCCGCTCCCTTTCCTGATTGCGCTCGATGGCCATCCCAATGCGGTGATGCACGCCCGCCTCACCCGGATCCTGCTCGCGCGCGTGCCGATGCTTCGGCAGGCCTTGCGCGATCTCGCGGACGAAGGCCGGACGGTCCCCGCGGCCGGCTAGCACGTCCGGCACCGGTCGGAGCGGCGACGATCAAGCCGGGCGGCGGGCGATCAATCGGACGCGCCGGGCTCTTTCTCGACGATCTCGGTCTGGCCGCCATGGCCGAAGAAGCCGGCCTCGGGCTTTTTGCCCGTATGCGGGTTCGGGTAAGCGCCGCCGCCGGAATCGCCGGCGCCTTCGCGACCGGTCCGATCCTCGGCGTCGCTGTGCGTGCCGCCGCCATCGGCCTGCACCGGCGTCTTGCCATCTGTCATGTCATTCTCCGTCAGCTGTTCGCTGAATCCATCGCGGCGCGCAACGCAGGCTCGGCCATCAGGCGGAGCGCTGCCAAAGCGCCACTCACTGAACGCGCGAGACAGTCGATGGCCCCGCCGCGGCAGGATCATCGGACATTCTGTCCGGATGAAGACAGCGCCTGGAACGCGATCGCATCCGGAAGCGCCGCGCCCGATGCGGTGTTGTCGAAGATGCACCATTGCCTGGGCCGATCGCCGGCGTCCGCCGGGAGGGCCGCAGCCAGAGCCTCCAGCGCCTGCGTATCGTACGAGGAATGATAGATGCGCGGAGAGCCGTGCAGGCGGTGGTAGCGCAGCCCAGCCCAGCCGCCCGGCACCTCGGCGCCGGAGACGCGCACCGGATCGGCCGCGACCCGCGCGACGAGATGGCCGATCAGGCACTCCTCCGCCGCGGGCGTGAACCAGCCAGCATGGCGCGGCTCGCAGGCGATATCGATCCCGTCGGCCAGTTGGCCGCGCAGGCGCGTCAGGAAGGGCGCGACGATGTCGGGTTCGAAGGCGAAGCTCGGCGGGAGCTGAAGCAGGAGAATTTCGAGCTTCGCGCCGAGCCCGCCGACCTCATCAAGAAACGCATCGACGAGCGCGTCCGTGCCCAACAGCCGTGCGCCATGCGAGATCGTCTTGGGGATCTTGACCGAAAAGCGGAAATCGGCGGGCACGCTTCGCGCCCACCGTTCATAGGTCGATCGGCGGTGCGGGCGATGGAAGGAGGAGTTGATCTCCACGGCGGGCATGACGGCGGCGTAGCGTTCCAGATGCGGGCCATCGCCGGGGAACAGTGGTCCGACGGGCGCGGGTATCGACCACCCCGCGGTCCCGAGCCGGATCATGCGGAGTCCCTCGCCGCGCCTCAGCTAAGTTCCGGATCGCTGCCGTCGAATTCCGCGAACGCCGCGCGGATCTCGTCGGCGGCGTCATCATCCTCCAGATCGACCGATACGACGATCCGGCCGGCAAGGGCCGCGTCCTCGCGCCCTTCGGGGCTCGGCTCGCCCGCCTCCCGATCTGCGCCCGCCGCCTCGTCGCCGGCGCTGTTCGCAGCACCCTCGGGCGCGATGAAGATGTCGGTGCGCTCGATATGGAACGCCTGGACCAGGCGCTCGACGGCCATCTCCGCGTCGCGCCGCGTGTCGAACTTGGCAGTAAGGGTCGAGGACATGGCGCGCGCTCCGATGATGGGGCTGGTTGAACGTCCCGCCTCGTCGATCGGGCGCATGCCTCGACCCTGCACCAGCACGCGCCGCCGGCTCAGGCGGGAACGGGCGCTCCATCCGGAATGAGGCCCGCCGCCTTCAGCTCCTGCCAGACCGCTGGCGGCACCGTCGCCGCCATCAGCCGCGCATTCTCCTCGACCCGCTCCTTTTTCTTGGCGCCGGGAATGATCGCCGCCACCACCGGATGCGCCGCGCAGAATTGCAGCGCGGCCGAGCGGATGTCGGCGCCATGCGCCTCGCAGATCGTAGCGATCCGGTCGCGTTTCGCGATCATGTCGGCCGGGGCGTCCTGATAGTCATAGTTGCGGCCGCCCGCGAGCAGACCCGAATTATAGGGTCCGCCCACCACGACATGGACCCCCCGCTCGGCGCACATCGGGAACAGCCGATCGAGCGCGGGCTGATTGAGGAGACTGTAGCGCCCGGCAAGCAGGAAGACGTCGGGATCGGACTGTTCGAGCGCCCGGATGCAGGGCTCGGTCAGGTTGACGCCGAGCCCCCAGCCCTTGATCACGCCTTGCTCGCGCAATTCGGTCAGCGCCTTGAACGCGCCCGTCCGCGCGATCGCGAACTGCTCGTCCCACGCATCGCCGAGATGATCGGCGGCGAGATCGTGGACGAAGGCTATATCGATCTGCGCGAGGCCCAGCCGCTGATAGCTGTCCTCGATCGACCGCATCGTCGCATCATAGCCGTAATCCGGCTCGATCCGGAACGGCAGGCCATCGATGAAGGGCGGATTGTCCGGATGGCTCGGATCGCCCTTGAGCAACCTGCCGACCTTGGTCGACAGCACGAACGCGTCGCGCGGATAGGCGCGCAGCGCAGCGCCGAAGCGATGTTCGGAAAGGCCGCTGCCATAATGCGGCGCGGTATCGAAGAAGCGAACGCCCGACTCCCACGCCGCCACCAGCGCGCCCTCGGCGGTCGCCTCGTCGACCACATCGAACATGTTCCCGAGCGGCGCGCCGCCGAAGCCGAGCGGACCGGGTGGGGCAAAATGGGCCATGTCTCTATCCTTGTGGCAGAACAGCCGGCAGCATGACGCTGCGGGCGTATGAAGTCACCGCAGACGCGCTTCCAGGAACGCCGTGGCGGCGGCCCAGGACATCGCATCCGCGACCGGATCATATCGCATCCGCGGATCGTCGAGCCCGTCGACCCCGATATTGGTGAAGCTGTGATAGGCGCGCCCGTGCGTCAGCAGATGCCAGTCGGCATCCGCGGCGCGCATCTCCTCCTCGAACGCGGCCACGTCCCGAGGCGGCACGAGCGGATCGAGCGCGCCGGTGGCGGCGAGGATGGGCGCCCGTACGCTGCCCGCCGCGGCGGGTGCGGCGCTCGTCAGGATACCGTGGAAGCTGACAATAGCGGCCACGGCAGCGCCATCCCGCGCCAGCTCCAGGACCGCGAAGCCGCCGAAGCAATAGCCGATCGCCGCAACCGCGGACGGCCGAAATCCGGTCGTCTCGAACAGCGCTTCGAGGGCGGCGCCGACCCGTCCCCTCACGAGCGCAGGGTCGCTCCGGAAGCGATCGAGCGCCGCAGGAATATCCTCGGCGGCCAGCACCTGCCCGCCGCCATGCATGTCCGCGGCGGCGGCCACATAGCCGAGCGACGCGAGCAACTCGCACCGGCTCCGGACATTCTGCCCGATCCCGTCGGCCTCGTGCACCACGAGCACCGCACGGCCATTCGGCGTGCCGACCGGCTCGTAAAGCTCACCCCGCAGCGCGAGATCGTCGTGCCGGTAATTCCAGGGTCGTCCTGCCATCCGCCGGCTCCATGTCGCTGCGACCGGTCATAGCGAGCGGCGGGGCTTTAACGCGCTGGGGTCGGCTCGGCCGCATCGACCTGCCTTTGCGGAGCGGCGTGTTGCCGTATCGGACGCGTTCTGCGCCCGCCCTGAATATGTCATCTGGCTTAGGCTGCGGCATTCACCTGGGCCGGACTCGCCAGATCGATCAGGCGGTCGAGCAATCGGTGGATGGCGGCCGCATCGAGCCCCGGCACGCAGGCCAGAACCGGCACCTCATGGACACCCCATGCCCGGGAGACGCGGAAGAGCGAAGCCTCGGAACAGATCGCCCCCCAGGGCGCTGCGTCGCGCAGCGATCCTGCCTCCTCGAAATGGCAGGCGAGGCCGCGCTCGTGGCAGCAGCGCGCAAGCTCCACTCCGATCGCCTCATCCACGCCGGCGATCAGGAGGATATCGGGAGCAACTCGGGCCGCAGCCCGGCCGAAGGCGCGAAACGGCGCCGGACGCGGGATCGGGCGATGCTGGAAGCGGATGTCGCGCTGCCACCAGCCATGGCCGGTGGCAGCCGCTGGCAGCGTCGCGTCGCGCGGCAGGCGCTTGAGAAGCTCGACCAGAGCGGTCGGGCGAAGCTGTCCATCGACGATCTCGTACACGCCCGGCTCGTAGCGCCCCGGCCGCGTCAGCAGCGTATCCCAGCCATAGCTGCCGATCAGCGACCAGGCGGTCACGGCGCGGACATCGACGTCCTCGTCGCGAAGCCGGCGGGCCGTGTCCCAGCCCTGCGCCATCCAGCGCATCTGCTCCTCGCGCGTGCAGCCATTGTGGATCTCGGTCACAGCCAGCGGAATGCCGTAGCGGCGCCAGGCTTCGCGCAGCACGCCCTCCAGCCCCGCCGGTGGTGGCTGGAGCACGCGCACGGCCTCGGTATCGGCATAAGGCCGGTCGCCGCTCCCGCCGCGGCTGCGCTCCGGATAGCGCTGCACGCGATGATCGAGAAACCGGTCGCTCGTGAGATAATGGTTCACGCCGATCGTGTCGGGCGGACAGGGATCATCCGCGATCGCACGCAGGCGCGGCTCGAATCCGTATCCGCACAGGCGGGCCCACAAAGCATGGCCCGGGACGACCCGGCCGCACAATAAGTCCCAGCTCATCCATCGGCGGACATTGTCGAATGCCGCCTGGTCGCGGACCGCGGCGGTCGCATAGGTGCGCCCGAGATCGTCGGTCTGGAGCAGCTTGGCGTCCGAATTGACGATCCGGATCGCGCGCATCGCCAGCCGCGTCCCGTCGATCTGGTTCAGCAGCGCGCGCCAGAAGGCGCGCTCGTCGCGCTGGTGCGGATACCAATGGCCGTAGAGCGCGGAAAAGCGCGCTGTCGTCACCGGCTCGTTCACGGGCGTATATTCGTCGATCCACGGAAAGCGCCGCGCGACGGCCCCGGCATAATCGCCGAGGCCCGGCGCGAAGCTGTCCGCGAGGAGATCGGTGCGGCGCGGGCCGCTGCCATGATGAACGAGCCCGACGATCGGACGGAGCTCGAGCGCGCGCAGCCGCGCCAGCCGCTCGTCGGCCCAGCGCCAGTCCATGCAGGCCGGATCGTCCGGCGCGACGCTTTCCCACAGGACCGGGTAGCGGATCGCACTGAGCCCGAGCTCGGCAAAGCGATCGAGATCGCTCAAGCGGACGTCGTGGCCGCTCTCGCGCACCTGATCGCCATAGCGCGGGCCGACCCGATTGATCGTGCATTCGGGGCCTCCCCATAATTCGAGATCGGACATCCGCGAAAAACTCCTGATCCTACGATCGAATATGAGGGCGTAACGATTTGGGATGGCAAAATTATCAGAACAAAAATCGACGCATCATAACATATTATAATTGTAATCATTAGGAACTTTTGTAGTTCGAATTCTGTTTTAACCAAAATTTATTTCAGGGGCCTCCATGCAATTGTCCGATCACGCTGGCATTTCCACGATAAATCAGTGGAAGGCAGCGGACGATGATGGTGATTTCCTGTTATTGTGCTTCAGCCACCTGCGTTGGGATTTCGTGCTGCAGCGTCCGCAGCATCTGATGGGGCGATTCGCCACCGAAGGGACGATCGTCTTTTGGGAAGAGCCGAACATCGTCGCCGATTTGACCGTGGCGCGTCTTGCGGTCCGGCTTTGTCCCATGACCGGCGTCATCGTCGCGACGCCCGAATTGCCGGACGGCGCCGCGGACGAGGAACTCGTCTTGCGCCAATTGCTGGAGACGTTCGTCGGCGATTGGTCGGGGCCGCTGATCCGCTGGTATTATACGCCGATGATGCTTCCCTTCTCGGAAAGCATGCCTGCGCAATGCGTCGTCTATGATTGCATGGACGAGCTCGCCAACTTCCGCGGCGCGCCGGCCAGCCTGCTCCCGCTGGAAGAACGGCTGCTCGCGCAGGCCGACATCGTCTTCACGGGCGGCCACAGCCTGTACGAGGCCAAGCGCGATCGCCACTCGAACATTCACGCTTTTCCCTCGAGCGTCGACGTCGCGCATTTCGCGCAGGCGCGCTCCGCGATCGACGAGCCCGGCGACATGGCCGGTATGCCGCACCCGCGTCTGGGCTTCTATGGCGTGATCGACGAGCGGATGGACCTGGCGCTGCTCGCGGCGATGGCCGATGCCCGCCCGGACTGGTCGATCGTGATGGTCGGCCCGGTCGTCAAGATCGGCGAGGAGGATCTCCCGCGCCGCGCCAACATCCACTATCTCGGCAACAAGGCCTATGCCGATCTGCCGCGCTATCTGCGCGCGTGGGACGTGGCGTTGATGCCGTTCGCGATCAACGAGGCGACGCGCTTCATCAGCCCGACCAAGACCCCCGAATATCTGGCCGGCGGGCTGCCGGTCGTATCGACGCCGATCGTCGACGTGATCCGCCATTATGCCGATATCGACGCGGTGAAGATCGCCGATACGCCCGACGCCTTCATCGCGGCGTGCGACGAGGCGCTCGCGCTCGGCGCCGAGGGCGCGTGGCTGGCCAAGGCCGACGCGCTGTTGGCGACCATGTCGTGGGATCGCACGCACCGGGCGATGGCGGACCTGATCGCCGCCGCGATCGAGCTGGCCGACCATGTCCAGCCGATCGTCTCGCCGACGACGTGGCCGGCCGCGCCGGGCCCGCATTATGACGTGATGATCGTCGGCGCCGGTTTCGCCGGCGCGGTGATGGCCGAGCGGCTCGCGCGCGATGGGGGCAAAAAGGTGCTCGTCGTCGATCGGCGGCCGCATATCGCCGGCAATGCCTTCGATGTCGTCGATGCCGCGGGGATCCTGATCCACCAATATGGCCCGCACATCTTCCACACGAACAGCCGGGACATCGTCGACTATCTGTCGCGCTTCACCGAATGGCGCCCGTACGAGCATCGCGTGCTCGCCAGCGTCGGCGACATGCTCGTGCCCATCCCGATCAACCGGACCACGCTGAACCTGCTGTACGGGCTCGATCTCCAGACCGACGCGGATGCCGCCGCCTTCCTCGCCTCGCGCGCCGAGCCCGTCGATGTCGTGCGGACCTCGGCCGATGTCGTCATCTCCGCGGTCGGCCAGGAACTCTACGAGACATTCTTCCGCGGTTATACGCGCAAGCAATGGGGCATGGACCCGTCCGAACTCGACAAGGCGGTGACCGCGCGCGTGCCGACCCGCACCAATTGCGACGATCGCTATTTTGCCGACAGCTTCCAGGCGATGCCCGCCGAAGGCTATACGCAGATGTTCGCGCGGATGCTGGATCATCCGAACATCGAATTGCTGCTCGGCGTCGACTATCGAGATGCGCGCCTGGCCTATCCGCACGATCATCTCGTCTTCACCGGCCCGATCGACGAATATTTCGGGCATCGCTTCGGCAAGCTGCCCTATCGCTCGCTCCGCTTCGAGCATCAGACGCACGATCGCGAATGGCTGCAGGACGTCGCGGTGGTCAATTATCCGTCGGAAGACGTGCCCTACACGCGCGTCACCGAATATAAGCATCTGACCGGCCAGCAGGCGAGCAAGACAAGCGTCACGTTCGAATATCCGGCCGCCGACGGCGATCCTTATTATCCGATCCCGCGCGACGAAAACCAGGCCTTGTTCAAGCGCTACGAAGCGCTCGCCATCGCCCAGCAGGACGTGACCTTCGTTGGCCGGCTTGCAACCTATCGCTACTACAATATGGATCAGGTGGTCGGTCAGGCGCTCGCGGCGTATAAGCGGTTAAGCGCCGGTCAGGGAGAGAAGGCGATCGCACGTTCGGCGGCTCCTGCATCCGCTGCGGAACTGGCTGCGGCCTAGCCGTCCACTGCCTGAAACCTTGCGTTGCAAGGGAGGAAGATTCGAGATGCTTTGGCCGACAGGCATGTTCCCGGGAAAAGTGTTGCTCCTGTCGGGGCAGGACAGTTTCAACGCGGCTTATATTCGCCGGTCCCTGGAGTTTTGCGGGGTCTCGCTGGTCACCGCGACGGGTGTGCCCGAGGAGTTGGCGACGCTCGTGCCCGAAGAGGATCTGGCGTCGATCGTCGGCTGCGTCGCGGTCGATCTCACGCCCGAAGCCGGGGTCGCGCTGATGGCGCAGACCCTGCCCTTTCCGGTGCTGTTCGTCGGCGGCCAGGCCGCCCCGTCGCTACCCGGCCCTTATGCCTGGATGCACGCGCCTTTCGCCTCTTATCAGGTCATCGATCGGCTGATGACGCTGTGCCGCCGGGGTACGCCCTGATCCCCGTCAGGCGCCGCTTCCTGCGCGAAGCGTAGCGCTGGTTTCGGGTCCGGGGTTGCCCCGGGCACCCTTCGCTCCCTAATTGGCATGCTCCTGCAGGCCGGAGCGAAGATTTGGACAGCGTATCGATCGTGCTCATCCTGCTGCTGGCGGTCGTCGTCAGCGGCGCGGTCGCGCGGATGGTCCCGGTGTCGCTGCCGGCTCCGCTCGTGCAGATCCTGCTGGGCGCGGGCATCGGCCTGTCGACCTCCTACCGCGTCGATCTCGATCCCGAGTTGTTCCTGCTGCTCTTCCTGCCGCCTCTGCTGTTCCTCGACGGCTGGCGCATCCCGAAGGATGCGCTGCTGAAGGACGTCGCGACCGTCGTCGAACTGGCGCTCGGCCTCGTCCTCATGACGATCGTCGGCATGGGCGTGTTCATCCACTGGATGATCCCGGCGATGCCGCTGGCGGTCGCGTTCGCGCTCGCCGCGGTGGTCTCGCCGACCGATCCGATCGCGGTCTCGGCGATCGCGTCGCGCGTGCCTATTCCGAAGCGGATGATGCACATCCTCGAGGGCGAATCGCTTCTCAACGATGCCTCGGGCCTCGTCTGCCTGCGCTTCGCGATCGCCGCGGCGCTGACGGGAACCTTCTCCGCCGGCGCCGCGGCGCTGAACTTTGTCTGGGTCGCGGGCGCGGGCCTGCTGATCGGCGTGGCGGTGACGCTCGTCGTCAGCCGCGCGAAGGCGTGGGTCACGGCGCGCTGGGGCGAGGATACGGGCTCTCAGATCCTCGTCAGCCTGCTGATCCCGTTCGGCTCCTATCTGCTCGCCGAGCATCTCCATGCCTCGGGCATCCTCGCCGCGGTCAGCGCGGGCGTGACGATGACCTTCGCCGAGATTTCGCGCCAGGCGATGGCGGTCACGCGGATGCGCCGCAATTCGGTGTGGGACACGATCCAGTTCTCGCTCAACGGCATCATCTTCGTCGTGCTCGGCGAGCAATTGCCCGCGATCCTCGCCGGATCGACGCGGACGGTCGCGATCACCGGTCATGCCTCGCCCTGGTGGCTCGGCGCCTATGTCCTGGCGATCGTCGCCGGGCTCGCGGCTTTGCGGTTCGCCTGGGTCTGGGTCTCGCTCCGGCTGACGATCCTGCGCAAACAGAATCGCGGTGCCGTCGCGACGTCGCCCGGCTGGCGCCTCATCGCGGCGATGTCGTTCGCGGGCGTTCGCGGCGCGATCACGCTGGCCGGCGTCCTGACTATCCCGCTCGTCCTCAATGACGGCACGCCCTTTCCGGCGCGCGATCTCGCCATCTTCCTCGCCGCCGGGGTGATCATCGTCTCGCTGCTGCTGGCGAGCGTCGCGCTGCCGGTCCTGCTGAAGGGCCTGACCATGCCGCCCGAGCCATCGAAACAGGCGGAAGAGGATGCCGCGCGCGTCGCCGCGGCCGAAGCGGCGATCCGCGCCATCGAGGAGCGCCAGCATGCCTTGGCCGAGGATCATGGCGAGGCGGATCGCTACGCCACCGCCGGCACGCGGGTCATGGACCTCTATCGCGAGCGCATCGAGAGCCGCAGCCAGGGATTGTCGGACGCGACGCGCGCTGAGGAGAAGCTCGTTCGCGAGTTCCGCCTGGTCGGCGTGAAGGCCGAGCGCGGCACGATTTTGGACCTCGTCCGCGCGCAACGGATCGGCAGCGAAACCGCGCGCAAGCTGACGCGCGAGCTCGATCTGTCCGAGCTGCGCCACCGCGGCTGACGGCGGGGCGGCCGCCGCTCGCCTTATTCCGGATCGGCCCTCTGGACCGTGAACGCGAACCACGCGCTCTCTTTATGATCGTAAAGCTGGACGAGCTCGGCGGTCACGTTAGCGACGAAGGATGTCGTCGATCCGCGATCGAAGCCTCGAACCGTCGATCCCTCGATTTGGTAAGCGATGAAGGCCTTGTCGCCCTGATCGTACAGATCGGGCAGCGTGCCGCCGAACGACACCTCGCGCTCCCCGTCATAGCCCTGCAGGCGATCGCCGCGGCATTCGGCGGCAATCTTCAGATGGCGGCCGGCCGCATGATCGAACAGGCCGGCGGCCTTGTGTTTCGAGACGATCGCATAAGCGGAGGCAGCGACGACGGCGCGCGTGTGGAGGTTCATGCCGCCTCCTGCACCGCACCGGCCTCCGCATCAAGCGGAGGCGTCGCGGCTCAGTGCGCAGCAGGGCTGTGGACACCGATGCCGGTCTCGGACCGAAGCCGCTGTTCGGGATAGCCGGCCTTGTCGATCGCGCTGCGCGGCGAACGATCCGTCACCGAGATCGCCCAGATCGCAAGGAAGGCGGCCGGCACCGAGAAGAGCGCGGGCGAGCTGTACGGGAAGACCGCCTGGTCGAAATGGAACACCGCGACCCAGATGACGGGCGACAGCACGGTCAGCACGAACGCGCTGAGCAGCCCGATCGCCCCGCCCCACGCCGCGCCCTTGGTCGTGCAGCCCTTCCACAGCAGCGACATCACCAGCACCGGGAAATTGCCCGACGCGGCGAGCGCGAAGGCGAGGCTGACCATGAACGCCACATTCTGCTTCTGGAACACGATCCCCAGCAGGATCGCGGCGATGCCGAGCAGGATCGTCGTGATCCGCGAGACGCGCAATTCCTTGACCGGATCGGCGGCCCCCTTGTGGATGACGCTCGCATAGATGTCGTGGCTGATCGCCGAGGCGGCGGACAGGGTCAGGCCGGCGACCACGGCGAGGATCGTCGCGAAGGCTACCGCCGAGATGAAGCCCAGGAACAGGTTGCCGCCGGTCGCATGGGCGAGGTGCATCACCGCCATGTTGTTGCCGCCGCGAAGTGCGCCGGCCGCATCGACATATTCGGGATTGAACGAGATCATCACGATCGCGCCGAAGCCGAGGATGAAGGTCAAAGCGTAAAAATAGCCGATCCAGACCGTCGCCCACAGGATCGACTTGCGCGCCTCGCGCGCGTCGGGAACCGTGAAGAAACGCATCAGGATATGCGGCAGGCCGGCGGTACCGAGCATCAGCGCGAAGCCGAACGACAGCGCCGAGATCGGATCCTTGATGAAGCCGCCCGGCCCCATGATCGCGCGCCCCTTGGCTGCCGCCTCGCCGGGCGGGAGGCCGCTTTCCAGCGCGACCCGCGTCTTCACCGCAACCGCGCGCGCGAACAGGGCTTCGAACGAGAAGCCGACATGCGCCATCACGCCTAGCACGAGGAAGGTCGCCCCGCAGAGCAGCATCACCGCCTTGATGATCTGCACCCACGATGTCGCGCGCATGCCGCCGAACAGGACATAGACCATCATCAGCCCGCCGACGGCGACGATCGCGTAGAGATAGGGCAGGCCGAACAGCAATTGGATGAGCTGCCCTGCGCCGACCATCTGCGCGATTAGATAGAAAGCGACGACCAGCAAGGTGCTGACCGCCGAGAAGCTCCGCACCGGCCCCTGCAGGAAGCGGTAGGAGGCGACGTCGGCGAAGGTGAAGCGTCCGAGGTTGCGCAGTTTCTCGGCGATCAAAAACAGCACGATCGGCCAGCCGACGAGGAAGCCGATCGCGTAGATCAGCCCGTCATAGCCATCGTTGAAGATCTGCGAGGTGATGCCGAGGAAGGAGGCGGCCGAACAATAGTCGCCCGCCATCGCCAGCCCGTTCTGGAAGCCGGTAATGCCCCCGCCCGTATAGAAATCGGAGACGGTGCGCGTCCGCCGCGCGGCCATGCCGGTGATCCACAAGGTGATCGCGACGAAGCCCCCGAACATCGCGATCGCGGTCCAGTTGGTCGGCTGCTGCGTGATCGCGCCGGTAATCTCCGCGCTCGCGCCCGTCGTCCAGCCCAGCAGCGCGGTAAGGCCCGTGGTGAGCATCAGCCGGCGGATCATGCCGCCAGCTCCGCCAGCAAAGCGGCGAGGCGCGCATCATATTCGCCGTTGGCGCGCCGCACGTAGACGGCACAGATCGCGATCGTGCCGATCAGCATCGCCGCGCCCAGCACCACGGCGATGCTGGTCGTGCCCCCGCCGATCGAGCGCGCCATGAACGGCTTGTCGAATGCGATCAGCGAGATGAAGCTGCTATAGACGATCACGGTGATCGCGGTCAGCGTCCACGAGAAACGCTGCCGATCGCGCACGAGCGCGACATAGCGCGGATCGGCGGCGATGCGCGCCTCGAGGGCGCTGGCGGGATGGGAGGGGGCGATCATGCCCCTTCATCGGCGGAGACGCCGCCAATGGCAACGCACGCCTGCACGGCGGCTGTCAGGCGGCCTGGACGGCCTGCTCCTGATAATCGAGTTCGCGGATCAGATCGGCGACCGCGCCGGCCCGGATCGGACGGCTAAAATAGAAGCCCTGGATCTGGCTGCAGCCCTGCTTGCGCAGAATATCGAGCTGGTCGATCGTCTCGACGCCCTCGGCGGTCGTCTCGATGCCGAGCGCATCGGCGAGGCCGGTAATCGCCTTGATCATCGCCGTCGCGCCATTGTTCGCCTGCAGATCGATGATGAAGCTCCGATCGATCTTGAGCTTGTCGAACGGGAAGCTGCGCAGATAGCTCAGCGACGAATAGCCCGTGCCGAAATCGTCGAGCGCGACCCGCACGCCCAGCGCGCGCAGCGAATGGAGCGAGGCCAAAGTCGCCTCGACATTCTCGATGAACAGGCTCTCGGTCACCTCCAGCTCCAGCTGCTGCGGCGGCAGCCCGCTCGACGCCAGAGCCTGCAGGATGACGCTGTTGAGCGAGGCGCTGCGGAACTGGACGGGCGAGACGTTGACCGCGACGCGGATATGATCGGGCCAGGTGCGCGCGGCGCGGCACGCCTCGTGCAGCACCCATTCGCCGATCGGCAGGATCAGCCCGGTCTCCTCGGCGAGCGGAATGAAATCGACCGGCGAGACCATGCCGCGCGTCGGGTGATTCCAGCGCAGCAGCGCCTCGAACGCGGTCACGCGATTCTGCGAGAGCCCGAACAAGGGCTGGAAATAGAGTTCGAGCTCGCCGTTGCGCAGCGCCTCGTGGAGATCGATCTCCATCGATCGGCGTTCCTGCGCCTCGGCGTCCATCGCCGCCTCGAAGAAGCGGAAGCTGCCCTTGCCGTCATTCTTGGCGCGGTACAGCGCGAGATCGGCATTCTTGAGCAAAGCGATGCCATCCTCGCCGTCCTGCGGCGCGCGCGCGATGCCGATGCTCGTGCCGACGACGATGCGATGGCCGTTGACCGCGAACGGCTCGGCCAGCGCCGCGATCAGCGCGCGCGCGACCATCGTCTCGGACGTGCCGTCGCGCCGGACGATGATCGCGAATTCGTCGCCGCCGAGCCGCGCGACGAAGCCCGTCGGGCAGGCCGCGCTCAGCCGCGCGGCTACCTCGCACAGCAGAGCATCCCCGGTGGGATGGCCGAGCGTATCGTTGACCGACTTGAAATTGTCGAGATCGAGGCAGAACAAGGCGAAGCCCCGCCGGTCGCCGCTCTGGAACGACAGCGCCAATTGCTCGCGCAGCAGGGTGCGGTTGGCGAGCCCGGTCAGCCCGTCATGGAAGGCCATATGCGCGATCTGCCGCTCGCGCGTCGCGATATCGCGCACCATCGTGTTGAAGCTGCTCGCGAGCAGCCCGATCTCGTCCTGCGTCTCGACCGGCACCTCGACATGCTCGCCCTCGCTGACCCGGCGCGCGGCGGCGGCGAGCGCGAGGATCGGCCGGGTCAGGCTGCGCGACGCGATCACCACCCCGCACAGCGCCACGAGCAGGCCCAGCAGCCCGAACACGAGCAGCGACCACAGGATCGGCATGTAGCTCTGCATCGCCTGGGTCAGGCTATATTCGAGCACCAGCAGCTGCGCGTCGCCGGATCCGAAGTTCTGGACGGGCCGCGCCTGGACGAGGATGCGCTCGCCATCCGCCGTCATCTGCACGGGCGCCGCCACGCGCCCGCCGATCGGCCGCAAATTGGGCGGCACCTGCGCGAGCGGCTCGATCCGCGGATGTAGGTCGGCGGTCGAGAGCTGCGCCAGCGCGCGCAGGTCGGCCATGTTCATGTCGCGCGCGAAGACGACCCAGCCGATCAGCATCGGCGCCTTGACGGGTGCGGCGGCGACCATGTGCGGCTCGCCCGCCCAGCGCGCGATGCCCGTCTCGCTGCCTTCGTTGAGCGCCGCGATCAGCCGCTCGCGATCCCGTGGCGTGAAGCCCCCCGGCTTGCCCGTGATCGTGCCGTCCTGCGCGACGAACATCGCATGGTTGAGCTTGAGCCGACCGGCGAGACTGTCCAGCGCGGATTCGATCGTCGGCGCGTCGCCGGTGGCGGCGGCCGCGCGGAAGCCAAAGTCGCTGCCCAGCACTTCGCCGGCGCGGTGCAGTTGCTCGATCTGCATCGCCGCGATGCGATCGAAGATGCTGCTGCCGACGGTCATCTCGCGGATGATCGTCTGCTCGGCATTGGCGCGGATCGCCTCGCGCGTCCCCCACAAGGAGAGCAAAGCCGCGGCGGCGAACATCGCTCCGTAGAACAGGACAAGCTTGACCGTCAGGCGCGAGGACAAGGCGATCGCCCAACGGCTCGTCGGGAAAGGCAGCCGCGTCCGCATCACCGGAGCGCAGGCAAGATCAGCGTCACCGTCCGCGCGACCGCGCCGCTGGCCGGGATCGGCACGACCGACTTCTGCTCATTGTCTTTCGCGCGCAGGCTCGGGTGCCACACGGTCACCTGTGCGGTCCCCAGCGCAAGCCCGCTGATGCTCGCCTGCCCCGCGGCATTGGTCTTGGCGGCGAAGGGCGTGTCGACCACCTTGATGAAGCCGCTCATCTGATCGTGGATGTTGCAGCCCAGCGCCACCGTGCCCGCGGTGGTGAAGGTGTAGCTGCGCGTCTCGTCCTTGCCGAACAGCTTGATCTCGAACCGGGCCGGCTTCGAAAAGGAATAGACGTGGTGGCGCACCTTGTCATGGTTCGGGAAGCGCACCGTCGCGCCGACCGGCACGATCAGGACGTGCGGCACGAAGGCGATATTCTCCTGCGTCATCACCGGTCCGGGCGTGAAGCTGAACCCACCCCGCGGCACGCCGCCGGCCGGATAGACCGTGACCACTGCATCGGGAACGGGCTTCCCCGCCTGATCGACGATCCGCAGATCGAGGCTGCCGGCCGACGCCGGAGCGGACAGGGCAAACAGAAGCAAGGCAGGAACCGGGATACGCATCACGCACGCGGTAAGCGGCAGGCGTCAACAAGCTGTTAACGACGCGGCGAGACCGCGGATGACGGATCATTAACCCTGATCGTGCATCGAAACCGCATCATGGCTCGTCGATTCGCTTCCGCTTGCGTCGCCGCTCTGGCGCTGTTGTCCTGCCCGGCTGCGGCCAGGCCGCTTCGCAACGGCGGCAAGCTGCTGCTGACCAACGGCATCTCGTCGCTCGACGGCGCCGCGGGCGGCGGCCTCACGCCCTGGGCGGTGATCGCCGGCAACGAAACCTCGGATGGGATCGGCCTGTCAGCCCACGCGACGGTCGTTCCGGTGAAGGACTATGATTATGCCAGCGCCGGCGCCGCTCTGGGCTTCCGCGACCGGATCGAACTGTCCTACGCGCACCAGCGCTTCGACACGAACCGGATCGGCGCTTTGCTCGGCCTCGGCGCGAATTACAGGTTCGCGCAGGACATTTTTGGGGCGAAGGTCCGCCTCGCCGGCGATCTTGTCTATGACGCGCTTCCCGCCATCGCGATCGGCGCACAGTATAAGACGAGCAACAACGATGCGATCGTCCACGCGCTCGGCGCGAAGCACGCCTCGGGCGCGGATTATTATGCGACCGTCAGCCGCCTGTTCCTGTCGCGCAGCATCCTGCTCAGCGCGACCGCGCGGCTGACCAAGGCGAACCAGATGGGCCTGCTTGGCTTCGGCGGCGACAAGCAGCGCGCCGCGACGCTCCAGTTCGAAGGCTCGGCCGCGTGGCAGCTGTCGCGCCGGATCGCGATCGGCGGCGAATATCGCCGCAAGCCCGACAATCTCGGCATTGCCCGCGAGGACGACTGGTTCGATGCCTTCATCGCTTATGCGCTGACCGACAATCTCACCGCAACGGTCGCTTATACCGATCTTGGATCGGTCGCGACGGTCAAGGGCCAGCGCGGTGCGTTCGTGCAGCTGCAAGCCGCCTTCTAGTACCACGTCACCGGATTTCGATCATGCAGAGCATCGTCATCGCCCTCCTGTTCCTTCAGGCCGTGCCTTATGCCGTGCCCGGCGAGGATGCGGTCGATCCTTATACGCCGTCCGCGGCCAATGCCGGGGCGTCGCCCTTTGCGGGCGAAGGCATGGCGAAGGCGTTTCATGGGCAGGACGGCATCCGCCGCATCATCGATCGCACCCTCACCGCCGCTTATGCCGATCCCGTCATAGGCGAGATTTTCGAAGGCCATGACAAGGTCCGCCTGAGCCGGACGCTGTTCGAGCAATTCTGCTATCTGCTCGATGCGGGCTGCGCCTATTCGGGCCGCGACATGATCGCCGCGCACAAGGATCTCGGCGTCCAGCGCGGCGACATGAACCGGCTGGTCGTCCTGCTTCAGCAGGCGATGCGTGCGGAGCGCGTGCCCTTCCAGGCCCAGAACCGCTTGCTGTCGAAGCTCGCGCCGATGAACCACGACGTCGTCCAGAAATAGGCGCGTCCGATCGCCGGCGCCGGCGCGCCTATCTCAGGAGTTGAGGACGTCGCGCACCTTCTGCGCCAGCGATTGCAGCGCGAACGGCTTCTGCAGCAGCGCCACGCCATAATCGACCATCCCGTTATGGACGATCGCGTTGCGCGTATAGCCGGTCGTGTAGAGGACCTTCAGCTCCGGATGATCGGCCAACGCCTTGTCGGCGAGTTGCCGCCCCGTCATCCCCGGCATCATGATGTCGGTGAACAGCAATTTCACGCCATGATGCGCCGATAGCTTGTCGAGCGCCTGGAACCCGTCCGAGGCGTGGATCACGGTGTAGCCGAGCTCGCGCAGCGCATCGACCGAGACCTTGCGGACCGCGGCTTCGTCCTCGACGACGAGGATGATCTCATCCGGATCGCCCAGCGGGGTCTGCTCGGGTGCCGCGGCCACGTCCTGCGTGTCGTCCTTGCCGACGTAGCGGGGGAAATAGAGCTTCACCGTCGTCCCGTGGCCGATCTCGGAATAGATCTTGATGTGGCCGCTGGACTGTTTGAGGAAACCGAACACCTGGCTGAGGCCGAGCCCGGTGCCCTTGCCGACCCCCTTGGTCGTGTAGAAAGGATCGAAGGCGCGCTCCATGATCTCGCGCGTCATGCCGCTTCCCGTGTCGGAGATGGACAGGACGGTATAATGGCCGGCCGTCACCTCCTCGTGTGCGCGGGCATAGGCATCGTCGAGCTCGGCATTGCCCGTCTCGATCGTCAGCTTGCCGCCCCCGGGCATCGCGTCCCGGGCGTTGACCGCCAGATTGAGCAGCGCGCTTTCGATCTGGGCAGGATCCGCGCACACGCGCCACAGCCCGCCCGCCAGCACCGTTTCGACTTCGATCCGCTCGCCCAGCGTCCGGCGAAGCATTTCGGAGATCCCGGCGACCAGCTTGTTGCAATCGAGCACCTTGGGCTCGAGCGGCTGTCGCCGGGAGAAAGCCAGCAGTCGGGAGGTCAGCGTCGCGGCGCGCTCTGCGCCGTCGATGGCACTGTCGATGAACTTTGCGACCTTGGGATGTTCCTGGCCCGTCAGCCGGCGGCGCGCCATGTCGAGGCTGCCGATGATGATCGCGAGCATATTGTTGAAGTCGTGCGCGATGCCGCCGGTGAGCTGGCCGACCGCCTCCATCTTCTGCAACTGGCGGACTTCGGACTGCGCGCTCTGCCGCGCCAGCGCTTCCTGGCGGAGCCGCTCGTTGGTGATCTCCAGCGCTTGGACGCGGCGCGCGCCTTCGCGCACCGAGAAGATCGCCAGCCACACGACCAGACAGGCGCTCAGCAGCAGCGCTGCGCGCGACGCGATCGTCGCCCAGCCAGCCGAGGCCGTCCGCAAGGCGAGCAGCCGATCCTCCTCCGCCGCCATCCGCTCGAGGATCGTCACGAAGCGGAGCATGTAGCGCCGCCCGACGTCGGTCCGCATCACCGCTACCGCTTCGGCTGGCCGGCCGAGCCGTACCAGCTCGATGCTCCCGCCGAGTTCGTACAGCTTGGTCTGAGCTGCCTGCTTGAGTGCGCGGACATTCGCCTGCTGGACCGGATTGTCGCCGGTCGCCAATTGCAGCGCCTCCAGCTCGGTCGGCAGGCGCTCGGTCGCGGCCTCGTAGGGCTGGAGATAAGCGGCGCGCTCCGACAGCAGGAAACCGCGCTGTCCAGATTCCGCGTCGAGCACGAGCCGGCGCACCACGTTGAGCCGGTTCTCGACCTCGAGCGTGTGGCGCACCCAGCTGGTGGCGGTCTCCTGACGCTCCGAAAGCCAGATGGAGACGCAGGCGCTGACGATCAGCACGAAGAAGCCGATGGCCAGGGGGAAGAGCGCCTGGGCCGAGCGACGCGTCATGATCCGATATCCTGTGGCGTTTGCGCCGAATACTGCGGCTATTACGGCCGCGTAATAGGGCAGCATCGCTTTCGCAATGGTCGCGTTGGCTCGAATACGGCCGCGCGATCGCCTAGCGGCAGAAGGGCGCCTGACCCATCACCGATTTGATGCCGCCGATGAGCATCGCCTGGAACTCGGCGGCGCCCGGCTGGCCGTTTTTCTCGAAAGCCTTGGCGTCATGGCCCAGCGTCGTCGCCCAGACCTTGCCACCGTCATAATATTGGCACCACGCCAGCGGGTGGAAGGTGCCGTGACCCGGGTGCCTGCCGACCACGGACGGGTAACGTGGACGGACGATCTCGGCGGGCAGCCGGGCGCCGGGTGCCCCCATCGTCGCGACCACCGCCGCCGGCGTGTCGGCGACGGCCGGGATCGGGAGCGACCGTTCGTCGACGGTCGCGAGGAAGCGGACGCGCGTAGGGAAGGGCACGAGATTGTACCATTCGTCATGGAAGCGGAAGCGCGACGGCAGGCCTCTGGTCGAGGTGTCCTTGCCATCGACGATCACGACATCGCCGTCTCGCGCCGGCGCATGATCGTAGAAGTTCGCGCCGCCGAGCAGCCCCTCGTAATAAGGCCAGTTGTAGAGCGTGCCGAAGGCGTTGTGGACGGCGACGAAGCCCCCGCCCGCCCGCATATATTGCCGAAGCGCCGTCTTGGCCGCATCATCAAGAATATCGCGCGAGGTCGAGAGGAAGATGACCGCATTATAGCCGGTCAGGCTCGTCATCTGCGCGACGTCTTCGGTATAGTCGATGTCCCAGCCATTCTCGGCGGCGATGCGCAACATCGCACGCTGCACGACATTGTCCTCGCCGAGCGCTGGGTTGAGCCCGCCTGGCAATACCTTGCCGAGATTGGCGTGCCGGGACGCACCCGTCCGCGTGAACACCAGGATCCGATATTTGGTCGCCGGCGCGCGTGGCCAGTCATGAAAGCAGGCCGGATCGGTGCCGCGGCAGACGCCGTAATCCATCTCACCGAGATTCCGGTTGATGGCGCCGCCGGGCAGCCCGGTCTGTGCTGCCGCGGCCGCAGCCGATACCGCGCCAAGTAGCCACCCCAGATGTTTGATCGCCCGCATCATCGCGCCTCTCCCGATTTTGCGGCATTCTTAGCGCAGGTCGCAGGCGCTGCCGACCTGGGATCGGCGTCTTCCGAGATCCGCCGATGGCGATTCAGCGACCGAGCCGACCGCGGCACCGCTCACTTCACGCTGTAGGGGATCGTCACCGTATAGGATGAAAGCGCCGCCATGCTGCCCAGCGGCCGCGCCCGGACGGTCGTGACGCTCGCTTGCGAGGAAGGATTGCCGGCCACCGGATAGCTGTTCCAGCTCGATCCGTTGTCGGACGAGAAATCGATCTGGTCGCTCGTGCTGCTCGGAGACGCATAGGTCAGCATCAGGCCCGACGCCGGGCTGCCCTCGCTGGGCTGGACGACCGCACCCATTCCCGTGCCGTCGCCGTCCAGCGCGATCACCATTCCGGCCGGCGTCGGCAGCAGCATCTGCACCGCATCCGCCTCGGTCGCGACGATGTCCGGATTGGTCACGGTCAGGATCAGGCGCCGCTTGCTGCCGGGGATCGCCTTCGGCTTGTTGGTTCCGTTCACCCCGTCCCATGTCGGCTGGCCCAAAGCGAGGCCGATGACCGGCGGCTTCGGCTCGACGGTCAGCGTCACGTTGACGACGCCGGCCTTCGTCCCGGAATCGGTGGTCCCCACACACAGCCCGGCCACGGCGATGCCGTTGCAGAAATTCCAGGTCCAGGTGACCGAGAAGCTGCCGGTATAGATGCCCGGCGGGACAGCTGCCGCACTTGCCAGCTTGAAGTAAACGGGGACGTTGATCGATCCGTCACCGAGCAGATTGAGCAGGTTGAGAAGGACGCCGTTCATATAATAAGCATCGACGCCGGGCTTCATCTCGATCGTCGCGGCGCTGTCGGCGAAGAGCTTGTAGGTCACGATATCGCTCGCGGCCGAAGTCAGCTTCAGTTGGGTGCCGGTTGCGACGGTCGCCTTCAGGAAATTACCGCTCAGCACCGTCAGGACGCTGAAGCTGGAGCAGGAAAACCCCGCACCCGTCTTGGCGAAGGGCGCGCTCGCCTTGATCGCGGCCGGCGAGAAGGTGCCCACGTTGGTGGCGATCGGCGTCGCGACGTCGCAGGCACGAGCCGGCCCGGCGACGATCGCCATCGCCGCCACAAGCCCCAGCGCGAACGCCCGGAGCGCCGAACGCGGCGAAGAAAGACCCAGTCCGTACAGACGCATCCGATTGCCGTGCGGGGCCATCGTTGAAAATCGCTTAATCGGCCTCCGGACCGTTGCGAGGATTAGACCGAAGGATAAGCCCGACGCTCAAGCGTCTGCTTCGCTCAGTTGAGATCCTTGTCCGATCGCTTCAGTTCGAAATTGCGATCGATCTCGGCAATGGCGAGCCGTGTACGCCGTCTCAGCGTCGCCGTCGCCGGGCCCTTGCCTTCCGAGAGCAAGCGCCAGTCCCGCCCCAGATCGGAAAAGCCCAGGATGCCGGCGATGCCCGCGACCCGATGCGCGACGGCGGCCGCATCATCCTTGTCCAGTCCGTCCAGCGCCGCTTCCAGCAGATCGCGCAGACCCGCGATCATCGAGGCCATTTCGATGCTTCCGAAGACCTGCTCGAGACGCAAGGGCCCCGGCGGCATGCCTTCCGGGCGCCAGCGTTCGGCAACGGCGACCAGTTCGGCCGCAGTATAGGGCCTTGCCAATACATCGTCGAAGCCGAGATCGTGGAGAAGGCCGACATTGCCGACATGCGTCGCGATGAGCGCGATGATCGGGATACTGGCGAAGGCATCATGGCGGCCGCGCAATTCCGCGGCAAACTCGCGCCCGCTCATTCCATCCATATTGGCGGGTATGATGATCAGCGAAGGGGTCTCATTCAGCGAGACCAATGCTTCCAGGCCGTCGACCGCTTCAATCGTCCTCCAACCCGCACGATTCAGCGCATTTCTGGCAAAAACTCGGTTCACTGCCGAGCCATCGACAATCATCGCAAGAGGAAACGGGACGGATTTGACCATATAATAGGTCCGATTTGAGTTTGGTTGCCTTTACATTGGCTCAGGTCTATTCTCGTTCTCCAAGGCCGTCAAAGTTGACGCAGTACTATTGCTGCGCTGCAAGAGGAGTTTGGGATGAGCGGCCGCATCCTGGTGGTGGACGATCACCCGCTGACGCGGGAGGGGCTGTCGCTTGCGGCGCGGGCGACGCTGCCGGGCGCCACGGTCGTAGGCGTGGCCTCGATTGCGGACGCCATGGTGGCGATGCAGTCCAAGCCTGCGTTTCGGCTGATCCTCCTGGATTTCCAGCTCGCCGATGCGCATGGCTATTCCGGCCTTCTGAAGCTGCAGCATCAGGATCCGCACGTTCCGATCGTGATGATCACGTCGCGCGAAGAGGCGTCGCTCGTCGAGGCCGCCAAAGCGCTCGGAGCCGCCGGCTTCGTCTTCAAGAGCCGGCCGATCGACGAGATTGCAGCAATCCTGAAGCGGATCGTTGCGGGTGGCACCTATTTTCCGTCCGAAATCGCGGCGAGCCCGACGATCGCGGCCGCCCGCGCCCGCATCGCCGATCTTTCACCGGCGCAGAATGCGGTGCTGCTCGCGCTCGCCGATGGCCGATCGAACAAGGAGATCGCGCGCGATCTGGACGTCACCGAGGCAACGGTGAAAGCGCATCTCACGGCGGTATTCCGGCGCCTCGGAGTGTCCAATCGGACGCAGGCGCTGCTGGCAGTGCGGCCGTTATTCGAAGTCGATGAGGCGCCAACGCGGTGACGCAGCGCGAACGTTGGTCGGCACTCTATGTTCGTGAGCCGCGTGCGTGGCGCTCTATCCTGATCGCTCTTCTCGTTCCGCTCGTGCTGGGAACAGCCTTGCTGGTGCTGCAGAGCGAGTTTCGGAGATCCGAGCGCCTTCGCACGCTCGCAGCTGCCTCGTACGACCGGCGGATCGACCAGATCCTGTTATTGTCCAATCTGAAAGGGGCCGAGGCGGCAGAGCGCGGCTACCTGCTGACTGGCAATCCGGATTTCCTGAAGCCCTATGCGCCGGCGCGGGCTGCCGTCATGCGACAGCTCGCAGCGATGCGGGATCACTACGACGCGGATGTCTCGCGCGATTATCCGCGCCGGATCACGGCGCTCGTCGCCGCGAAATTCTCGGAGCTCGATCGCACGATCGCGGCGGCCGAGCGTGGTGATCGCAGCGCGGCGGTCGCCAGCGTCGCGACCGGTTCGGGCAAGCAGGTCATGGCCGAGCTTCGCCGCAATATCGGCGCGATGATCGATCGCGAAGCGGCGCTGTCGCACGACCGCGGGACAGCCTATCTCGCCCAGCGCACCGCGCTCCAGCAGGCCACTGTGCTCGTCTGCGTTGGCGGGATTGCGATCCTGCTGACCTTCCTCTTTGCGGGATGGCGGCTGCATCGCCAGCGCTTTGCGGCCCTGGTCGAAGCGTTCGAGGCGGCCGAGCGGAACGAGGTCATCCTCGACAGTACGATCGACGCCATCCTGATCCTGAACCCGAGCGGGACGATCGAGCGCATCAATGCCGCCGCCACCGCGATGCTGGGCTTCGCGAGCGAGGATCTGGAGCGGCGCGACATCGCATCGATCATCGATATCGCGCCGGGCGAAGGCAGCTTTCACAAGCGCCTCGACCTGCGCGAGGGACAGCTCGGGCGCTCGTTCCTCGCGGATCGCACGGTCCTGCACCGCGACGGACATTCCATCGCCGTGGATGTCGCCATGGGCGTCATGAGCCTGCCGAGCGGCGATCATATCGTCGTGTCGCTGCGCGACATTTCCGAGCGCAAGCGGGTCGAGCGGGTCAAGGACGATCTCATGTCCACCGTCAGCCACGAACTGCGCACGCCGTTGACGTCCATCGTCGGCTCGCTGGGACTGCTGCGCGCAGGCAGCGCCGGCGCGCTGCCCGAAAGCGCGTCACGCCTGGTGGAGATTGCCGAAAACAATTCGCGGCGCCTGATCCGACTGATCAACGACATGCTGGATATCGATCGGATCGAGACCGGCCAGTTGCACATGGTCCGCGAGCCGATCGATCTGCGCCTCGTGCTCGATCAGGCCTGTACCGGCAGCGAAGGGCTGGCGCGCGGCAACGATGTCAGTCTGGATTGCCATCAGGCGGACCGTCCGGTCCTGGTCTCGGGAGATCCGGATCGGTTGTTGCAGGTGATCACCAATCTGTTGTCGAACGCGATCCGCGCCGCGCCCGCGGAATCGACGGTGGACCTGTCGGTGGCGATCGATCCGGGCGGGCGCGCGGTGGTTTCGGTCGAAGATCGGGGCTCCGGCATCCCGGTCTCGTTCCGAAACCGGATATTCGGCCGGTTCGAGCGAGCCTCGACCAGCCATCATTCGTCCGGAACGGGTCTCGGGCTTGCGATTTCGCGCGAGATCGTCTCGCGCCATGACGGCACGATCTGGTTCGAGGATAGGCCAGGCGGCGGCACGCGCTTCGCCTTCGCGTTGCCGCGGATCGGCGCGGTCGCCGAGCATGACGTGGATGCCCCGCGCATCCTCATCTGCGAGCAGGACGACGCGACCGGCAGCAAATTGGCCGCTTTGGTCGTCAAGGAGGGCTGCGCCTATGATCTGGCCGGAAGCGATGCCGAGGCGCGGGCGGCGCTGGGCCGAGGCGACTATGCCGCGCTCATCGTCGATCTGAACCTTCCCGCCGACGGTGGCCTCGCCTTCACCCGCTTTGCCCGCGATGGCGAAATGCCCTTCCGCGGGCCCATCATCGTCGTGTCCCCGAACGCCTTCGCGGAGGGCGAGGAGATCTCACCGCTCGATATGATCGACTGGATCGACAAGGCCGGCGGTACCGATCGCCTGTCGTCCGCGCTGCGCGTCGCGCTGCAGCGCACGGATTCGCGCCGCCCGCTCGTCCTGCATCTCGATGACGATCGCGATCTGCTGGATGTGGTCGCGGCCGCGCTGGAGCCGGAAGTGCGCATCATTACCGCGACGGATGTCGTATCGGCCAGGGCGTTGCTGCAGACGACATCGCCGGACGCGGTGATCCTCGATATCCAGCTGGCGTCAGGCTCCGGGCTTGATCTGTTGCCCTTCCTCGTCGATCCCGAGGGGCTAGCGATCCCCACGATCATCTATTCGGCGCAAGACACGGCATCGGAGATCGTCGCCCAAGCGGACGCCGTTCTCGTCAAGGCGCGCGGCTCAATCCCGGATCTCAAGGCCACCGTGCGCCGGCTCGTGCGTGCCCGGGTCGCGCGCGAGGTCGATGCGTGACGCTGTCGATCCTGTATGTCGACGATGACGACGACATCCGCCACATCGTTGCCTTGTCTTTGGGGCTCGATCCGAACCTGTCCGTCCGCGTCGCCGCGTCCGGTCGGGAAGCGCTCGAGATCGTCGACACGGGATGGCTGCCCGACGTAGCGATCCTCGACGTGATGATGCCCGGCATGGATGGACTGGAGGTGCTCGAGCATCTGCGCGAGCGCGATGCCGCCGAAACGCTGCCCGTTTTGTTCATGACGGCCCGGGGCCGTGCCGCCGACGTTGCCGATTATCGCTCGCGCGGTGCAGCCGGGGTCATCATCAAGCCGTTCGATCCGATCGGGCTCGCCCAGGAAGTCCGCGACCTGCTCCGCGCATCCAGCTGACGCCAAATCGCCGACCGCTCAGACGATGGTCGAAGCAGGCGTCGCTTCGCGCGTCCTCGAAAGGCGCCGTTAAGTCTGTTCGCAGAGCGTGGCATCGCAGCGGAGGACGAGCAGTGATCGCGCGATTGATGGACGACCACGAGCGGCTCCGCGCGATCGTCGGCCGGCTCGAAGCCTTTCTCGAGGCAAGCTCGCCCCCGGTCGATATGGCCTTCCCGCGGCTGCGCTGGGAGCTGATACGCGAACTTTCGGTTCATTCGGCCGTCGAGCGGATGAAGCTTCCCGGCCTCTCAAAGACCCATGCCGCCGTCTATCACGGGCTGGACACGGAGCTCGACGCAGCCGTCTCGGCGCATATGATCGAATGGTCGGTAAGCTCGATCCAGGATGGATGGCACGCTTATCGAGCCTCCGCGCGGGCGCTGCTCGCGCGCCTGCTCCGGCGGATGCGCTATGAAGAGCAGGCCCTGTTCCCGCTCATCGCCTGAGCGCTCATCAATCGATTCCGATCACGTCATAGTGAAGCGCCAGCGAATAGAGGATCGCGGCTGCGCGGTTCATGCGCTCGCGAAACGGGCCCAGCAGGGCAATGCTGTCCGCTGAAAACCCGGACCAATCGACAGCGATTTGCGCATCGGCCCACCGATCCTGATAGCGCGCCCAATCCGTCTTCAGCGCCTCGCGTTCGGCCTGTGCCGCCTGCGCGGCCAGCGCATGACGAGCATCTTTCGTTGCGGCAATCGTTTCCAGAACGACGGCATCCTCTACCGCGAAATGATCGCGCAGCGCCGCCGCCAGCATCTCGAGTGTAAACGCCGCCGCCGCCGGGCGCGCATCCCGGGCGCGAACCAGATCGAGCAATTGCTGCACGAAGCGATCGATTGCCAGCTGAGCGGCCACAAGGCTGGCGTAGTTCATCAACATCCTCAAACAGCCGGTGCCGGAGCACGCCACATCCGAGCCGCACCAAAATCGTTACGCAGGACAATCTAGTCCAAGCAAAGTTCCCGCAAACGGCTCCGATACGCCGCGGTGATGCGCGAATCGCGATGCCCTAAAATCGCCGTCCCAGCACCGTGCTCGCCGCATCACCGATGGTGCGCTGGTCGAACTTGAGCCGCATCGTGAGATACGGACCGGACCTCGTATAGCGATCCTTGCTGAAATCACGATCGCGGAAGCCGGCGACATTATAGCCCGCCGTGATCCACACGTTGGTGGCGGGAGAGACGCCGACGGTCGGCCCGCCGCTGAAGGCGATGCTCTTGCGCTCCCACGCATGCTGCGTCGATCCCTGGACGCCGACATCGAACTTGCGGCCGAGATCCCGGCGCAGATCGAAGCCGATCACGTCGATCAAGCCCGAATAATCGTCGGCGCCGAAGCTGCCGCGAACCCATTTGACACCGTAATACAGCGTCGCCTCGATGCCGTGGCCCTGCCCCTCGGGTCCGCTGCGGTAATTGACCGCGACATTGTTGATGAACCGCAGCGTCGCCTGATAGCCGCCGCCATAAGCGGGCACGCCGAGGACGTTGCGATCGGTGAAACCTGCGTCGGCGCGTTCGTTGCGCGCCGTCAGCCGCTCAAGGATCGACCAGCGGCTGTCGAGCGGCCGCCACGCGAGCGAGACATCGGCGGTGGCATAGGCCGCCGTCGCGCCGCCATCCTGCTTGACCTGATACCAGCGCACCGCGCCGGCCAGCGTCCTTCCCTCGCCCAGCGAACGCAGCACGTTGCTTGTCAGGCCGATGCGGTTGCCGGCGTCGCTGCGCCGGACTTCAAGCCGACCGTTCCACGACCACAGCCGCGCGCGATAATTGGCGCCCATCGTAACCGCCGTATAATCGCCGTTGGTGCCGTCCTGCGCCAGCGTGCCGCCCGAGGCGACCGGCTGGAAGGCGTTGATGACGGCCCCTTCGGGGATGCGCCCGCGCACGGTGCTGCTCGCATCCACGGTCGCGTCGACCGTCCACTTCTCGCCGAGCGGCAGGGACTGGTTGAGGCCATATTGGGCAAAGGTCCGCTGGCCATTCTCGCCGATCGCATTGCCGACGCCCTGCTGATTGATCGTGCTCATCAGCTTCGCGCCCGCCCAGGGCGAGACGTCGAACCCGACCTGCTTCGTGTGCGCGGTGAAATCCTTGCCCTGCGCGATCTCGTAACCGCCCAGCACGCGGACATCCGAGGTCACGCGGTAGGCAAGCTGAAGCTGGTGGCGGATCGGGAAATCCACGCTGTCCTTGTCGCCACCGGGCGCGATCTGCGTCTGGCCGGACAATGTCAATTTGCCGTCCATGACAGCCTGCGTGCCGCCCAGGGTCAGCAGGCGCGAGTCCCGGTTCTTGCCGTCGATGCCGCGATCCATCGCCAGCTGGCTGCCGACGAATATCGTGCCCCGCGCGCGGCGCAGCTCGATCCGCACATCGGCGGCATCGCGCTCGCCTCCCGTCGCCAGCTGGTCCTGATGCCAGGCGGTGCCCGTCACCGCGAGCCGCTCGGTCAGGCGCAGGCGCCCGTCCAGCCCCAACTTGCGCGTGCCCGCCTCGACAAGATTCTGCTGGCCGACGCCAAAGCCGAGATCCTGCTGGCGCGCATAGCCGAGCAGATCGAGCGACGGGCTGTGGTGCTCGGCCTCGACGAGCCACGCCCGGCCGGATTCCAGCCCGTCTTTGCCGCCGGTCGCCGCTTCAGCGCGCAGTTCCGCAACCTGCCCCAGCTTCGCCTTGGCATCGACCGCCAGCACCGTCGCGACGGTGATCGTCTCGTCGCGCAGCGCCGTCGCGCCGACTTCGACCTTGTCGCCGGCAAGCTTCAGCGCGGCACGCCCGCCCGCAACGAGCTTCCGCCCGCGGCCATAGGTCTCGTAATCGACGACGATGATGATCGGGTTGAGGCTGGAATCGCGCGTCAGGACGGGTTCGCGGAAGCGGATCGTGCCGAGCGCGGTATCGATGTCGTAATCGATATGCCGCGTCATCTGCGTCGAGGACACGATCAGCTCGGAGCGGAAGCGATCGCGCACCTCGATGCGAAGCTTGTCGCTGTTGGGCACGATGTCGCGGCCGGACAGGCGATACGGGCCGCTGAGGCCATTCCCCTGGATCTCGTCGCGCGCATACAGCTCGTCGGTGTGCGCCCCGAAGGCAGTGAAAGTCAGGTGATTGCCGTTATAGGCGGTCTTTACGCCGTTGAGCGTCCGGCTGTAGCGACCGAGCTGGGTGTCGGTGAGGCCGGTCTCGTAATCGCCGAACAAAGCGTAGAATTCGCGGCGCTCGAGGCGGAGATATAGTTTCCGCTCGGTCGGCGCGTCATAGCCCTGACGCGAACCGTCGCCATAGACGGTGTAATAGCGATCGGGATCGATCACGCCCAGCAGGCCGCGATCGCGATCGCGCGTCCGATCGCTGTCATAGGCGATCGTCGCCAGCCAGGACCCCTTGATCCGTCCCTTGGCGTAGAGCGCGAGATGGCCATCGTGCACGCTCTCGCCCGCGCCGCTGCCGTCGAGCGCGCCGCGATGCTTGTTGAGCGTGTCGTAGCCGAGCGTGCCGCTGCCGAAGCCGACGACCATCCAGTCCTTCACCGATGCCGACAGCCACGCGCGGATATCGCTGGTGCGGGTCATCTTCTCTTCGGTGAGCGTCACCTGCGCGTGCACGGAACCCGCCTGCGTGGTCGGCTCCAGCGCGATGAATGCCAGGCCTTCGTCGCCCGTGACGCGCGCCGTCGTGGTGGCGCGGCCGCCGGCCGTCAGCTGGCGCGCCTGCGCCAGTTCGGCATCCACCGCCGCGGTATAGGGCTGATCGACGTGGAACGGCAGCAGCGTGCCGTCGCGCACAGGATGGCCGTCACGATTGGTGACCTTCACCGCCAGTAGCGGCTGCGTGACGCCGTCGGCGACCAGGCGGCTCTTGTCCGGCACGATCGCCGCGTGCGACGCGACGCTGGCCGAGTGGACGACACGCTCGATCGTGGTGACGACGGCACCCTGCGCGTCGAGGATCCGCGCCTCGATCCGGTTATCGCCCTCGCCGATTGGCAGGCCGGTCCAGCGCGAGATCGCGATCGTGCCCGTGGGATCGGTATCGGTCGTGTCGAAGGCGAGCGGATCGCTCAGCACGCCATTGATCCTGAGCGCCACGTGCTGGCTCGGCAGGTGCTTGATGACCACGCGGAGCGCCGGCGCGCGCGGATTGTGATCGATCTGCGGGAACAGCATCTCCACGCCCGGCTGCTGCCCGGCGAACCAGTCGCGATTGCCCGCGGCGGTCGCCTCGTCCGCCACCAAGATCGGCAGCGCCTGCTTCGTCGTCGCGGCCTTGCCCGTCGGGCGGAGCTGGAAGTCGACGCGCTTCAGCAGGCCGCCATCGCTCTCCACGAAGCGCGAGATCGCACTGCGCGCCTGGCGGGTGTCCTGGTCGCACGCCACGGCCTCGTGGCTCGCCGGAACGCTCGCCGTATCGAGCTGGACCACGTGACGGCCGGGCCGGACCCCTTCGAAATGGTACAGACCGTCATGATCGGTAACCACATAGGTTCCGTCTTCCATCAATAGCCGGATGCCGCCAAGTCCCTTGCGGTGATCGATCGGATCGCTGCAATCGCCCTCGGTCACACGGCCGATGACGGTGAACCCATCGGTGAACAGCAGCGGCTTGAGGCGCACCGCCGCCGCTGCCTCGTTCGCCGTGACGCCACTGCTGCCAGAGGCCAGCACGCGGTTGATCGCCTCGCCCGCGGGCGCGCCCGGTGCGACCGACACCACGTAGCGCACCTCGACGCTCGCCTTCGGCGCGACGACCGGAACCTCGAAATCGAGGTTCCGGCCATTGCCTCCGACCTTGGGCGGCTCGGCTCCGCGATGCGAACCGGGCTCGAATCGCAGACCGGGCGGAAGAATATCCGTCAGATGGATATTGTATGCGGGGACTGTCCCTCTATTTTGAAGGACTACCCGATATTGTATGAAGTCGCCCGGCGATGCTTCACGGACTGACGCCGTTTTCGTCAGCAGCAGGACCGTCTCGCCGGCGCGGTCGAGAGGAATGTCGGAGTAGAAGGGATCGGGGTCCGAAAGCTCGAACGTGCCGCCGAACGACGCCTCGTTGAGCAGGAAAGGCTGGCCGGTCGGGTCCTTCAGCAGATCGAGCGCCGCGCGATCCTTTTTCGAGGGTGCCGTATAGCCGCCAGGCGGCGCGATCTGCAGGTGATAGCGCCCGGCCGCGACCAGCGGGAATCGATAATGGCCCTGCGCGAACACATATTTGCGCCCGCTCGCGTCGGTCGCCGATGCGCCGCTGATGACGGTGGCGGGATAGCGGCTCTTGCCATCGTCGCCATAAACCTCTGCCGGCCGGCCATTTTCGTCGAGCAACGTCACCTCGGCGCCGTCCACCAGCGCGCCGGTCTCAGAATCGAACACATAGCCCGCCGGATCGATCAGCAGTGAGAAAGTCGAAGGGAGGCTATAGTCATCCTCTATGAAGGACAACTTCAGTCTAGCGCGGCGAGTCAGCGTAGGATCGCAAGCAGACGTTGCCGGATCCGAACCGCCTGATGGAACACCTCCGGCGAACACCCCCGTATTCTCGCCCGTCTCCACGAGGGGCAAGACGATATCGAAATTGTCCGCGGTAACCGTGATCCAGCTCGTCTCGCGAGCCTTCGGATCGTGATTGCCGGCCTGATTGTCGAGGACCATGATCATCGGCGTGTCGATATCGAGCGTCTCGAGCACGGGCGCGGCTTCGAGCGTCGCTTGATCGATCGGTGCGGGCACGAAACGCAACTTGGGCGATGTCTCGCAGGTCATGCCGGACAATTGATAGCCGGGCGGCAGCAATCGGAAGCTGAGCGTCGTCGGACGCTTGGTGACGTCGACATCCAGCGATGTCGTATTGGACGACACACTCTGGCGCGCGTCGGCGCTGCCGAACGAGAGTGTCGCCGTATTGTCGACGCGCGTCACCAGCTCCGCGGCCGCAGGCGCGGCCGTGGCCAGCCCGATCAGGGCGGCAAGGCAAAGTAGCGGGGCGCGTGCGAAAGGCATGAGACGTCGGCCTCCGGCGCACAGTGCGTGCGCCGGAGTGGTTTCTCCTTGTTTGTGAGTGACTTGACCCTAGTTAATCGTGACCTTGAAGGCGACGGCGATGGAAGAGGCGCCGTTGACGCTGTCGAGATGCGCGGCGACCGTCTTGGTCGATCCATCGAACGAGGCAGTGAAGCCGTCGCTCTCGGCCGCATCATCGGCATCGTCGTCTTCGGCCGATCCGCTGAGTACGCAGGCGATGCCCGGCACGCCCGGCAGTCCGATCGAGATCGAGCCGGGAACGTAGGTCGTCTTGACCGGAACCACGTCGCTCAGATTGACGCCCGTTGCCGCCGTCAGCAGCGTCGCATTGTTGACGAGCAGGCAATATTCGACGGTCGCTCCCGGCAGCGCCTTCGGAAAGAGGAGATTGACTCCGTCGGAGACGATCCGCGCCGACTTGGTGACCGTCAGCGCGACATTGTGCGTGCCGATCTCGTATCCCGAATAGGCCCGGCCCTGGCCGTTGCGCGCAATGTCGCCGAGATAGAGCGTACCGTCACTGTCGTCGTCGGCGAAAACGATATCCACCGTATTGTCGGCATTGGCGAGATTGAGATCGGTCGCGATCAGCGCCGTGCCCTTCGTCGCGGTCGCGCCGCCGGCCGCGACGATCACGTGCAGCGAATCGAAGGCGAGCTGCGCGGTCGGCGTGGTCGGGACATTGCCGACGAGAAAGACGGCGACCGAAGCATCCGGCGCGAGCTCGTCGATATAGGTCGCCGTATCGACGCCCGCGTCATAGACGCCGTTGCCGTTGGAATCGACATAGGCCTTCAGGTTCAGCATGTCGAAATTGTCGGTGCCGGGCAGGATGCCCAGTGAAATGCTCTGCTGATCCGGATCGAGCAGGAAATCCTGCGCGTCGTTGGTCAGGTTCGTCACTTTGAATGTGGTGACGGCATTCTGCTGGCCGAGATTGACTTGCGTCATCCCGCTCTGATCGGTCACGACCGTGAAGTTGACCTTGCGATCGACCACGAAGGTCGCGGTCGTCGAAGTCGAGGACTGCGCCGTGCCGTTGACCGTGTAGGTTACCGATGCGGTATTGTTGATGACCGTGCCGGCGGTCGTCTGCGGCGCGGCCTGCGCCGTCCCTGCGAAGCAGAGCCCCGCCGATCCGGCGAGCAATGCCGGGATGGCCTTTCTCACGAACATTGCCTGAAGCTTCCTTCCCTGTTGATTCTGAGCGCGGCGGCGGATCACCGGAGGATCGCCTGGAATGCGAACTGACCCTGCGTGCCTGCGGCGATCGGACGGTCGATCCGCCAGCGGACGTTCGTCACATCCTCGGCCGTCGCGGCGCGCGTGCTGCCGCCGGCGACGGGAACGCGCAGCGCGGCGAGCGCGCCATAGGTCTTGCCGTCGATCGAGACGTCCGGAACGGCGGAGCCTTGAGCGGGCGCGCGATAGGCGAGCCCGGCGGGCACCGGATTGTCGAGCACGATATCGCTCAGCGGCTGACGGCCGACATTGCGATAGGCGAGGACGAACACGACACGATCGCCGGGCACGACGCGACGCGCCGGCAACAACGCGACGCGCGTGCTGCCGTCGTCGGCGCGCTGCTTGGCTTCCACCATCACGCGCGAGGTCACTTCGAGCGGGCCCGCCGCGACGGCCGGGAAAGCGCCGAGTGCGACTGCCGCAATGGTAAGCGAACGCAACATTACGAACTCCTCAAAGAATCTTGGTTTCGAAGGTGACGGTACGGACGGACGTGACCGTCACGTCGCCGAGGACGATGCGGACGGCACTGCCATCGAAGCTGGCCGGGTCGCCGTCCGCGGCATCGGTCAGGGGCTTGCCGTCCAGCATCATGCTGCCGGGGACGAAGACCGTGCCGGCCGGAATTGCATCGCGGAGTTCGACTGCGGCCGTCGCGCCGGGGAAATGCGCGTCCAGACGATAGGTGATGATCGATCCGTGCCCGGCATGATCGGATCCGTCCTGCGCGCGCACGGACTGCGACTTCTCCAGTCTCGGACCGGTCGCCTGCGTCGTCAGGAGCGTGTGCGCGGTGGCGCGGCCGCCCGTATGCCCGACGATCGCATCCGCGCCGCCGACGCCGGCGCCCGCGAAGACCGTGCCGGCGTCGCCGCTGCCCGTCGTCGAAGCCGCCGTGAGCGAGACGGTCGCGTCCTGGCCGCCGGCGCCGCGGCGCGCGAGCACGAACAGCCGGCGATGCTCGTTCGGTGCGAGCGTCACCGAAGTGCCGGTCAGCATCGTATCGGCGGCACTATAGACGCCGTCGCCGTCGCTGTCGGTCGCGATCCCGACGATGGCGGTCGAGGCGGGATCGTTCGTCGCCGTGAGCGCGAAGGTCTCGTCGGCATTGCCGCCATTGGTGAGCACGAAGCCGACCGGCGTGACCGCGTCTCCGGACGGGCGGATCGAGGCTTGTTCGGCTTCGAGGACGACGTCGAGCAGCACATCGACACCGAGCGTGACCGTGTTGCTCGAGATATGGAGCGGGGCACCGCCATCGAGGAAGGAGAGGCTTGCCGTATTGGCGATCTGCGTCCCCGCGAGTGTGGGATCGGCGAGCGCGGGCGCTGCCGACACAGCGCAGCCGATCACAGCCGCCGCGAGGATCGCGGTGCCGAGGAAGCGATTGCGGATCGCCCACCTGTTCGATCGGTTCAACATGCCACGTCCAGACGACAGGATTGTCGTGCGCGACTCTCAGGCGACATTCTCGGTTAAGCGGCTCTTACCCCGCCCCGTCCCGGCCGGCGGGATTAGACCAACGTCTTACGACCGCTCGAAAATCGCCTTTTCTCCGCGCCGCACGTCTGGCCGCGAACGCGCCGCGCTTGCGCTCAATCGGTGCGTCAGCCGGTCATTCTGCCGCCGATTCCCGCGCCAAACCGCATACCCAAGTTTTTCTTTACAGTTGTGCGACCGCAGCATTACGTTGCCGCACTGCAATAATTCAGATGAACCGGCGACCGGCTCTGAACAGCGGGGATCGGCAGCGCGCGGGGGACTTGTGCGCGTCTGCCTCGAAAAGGGGGCGATAGATATGAGCAGCATCTGTTCCGGTAACTCGACGGCTTTTGCGGCGGTGCGGCGGGGCGGCGCCCGAATGCCGCTTTTGGCGATTGCGGCCGGATTGCTGGCGTGCACTGCGATGACCGCGCCTGCTGCAGCGCAGAGCGCCAGCGATACGCCCGGCGAGGAGATCGTCATCAGCGGCTCCCTGAACGCGCTCCCGATCAAGGACGTCGGCAGTGTCTTCGGCTTCGACAAGACGCTCGTCGAAACGCCGCGCTCTGCCTCCACCGTTTCCAAGGAGCAGCTCGAGCGCTTCGGCGTCACCAGCATCTACGATTTGGTCGCGCAGGCACCGGGCACCTTCACCAATAGCTTCTTCGGCGTCGGCGGCTCGCTCGATATTCGCGGCACGCCCGGCGAAGTCTATTTCCGCGGCATCCGCCGGCTGGACAATCCCGGCAATTATCCGACGCCGATCGGCGCTGCCGACCGGATCGACATCGTCCGCGGTCCTGCGTCCCCGCTGATGGGCCCCGCCAAGACCGGCGGCTATATCAACTTCGTCCCCAAATCCGCGCGCGCCAGCAACGGCACTTATCTCGCCGAACCGAAGGCGGAGCTGAGCTACACGCGCAGCAGTTGGAACGGGAACGTCCTGTCGGGCAATGTCGTCGGCCCGGGCAAGATCGGCGATCACGAATTCGGCTACAGCCTCTACGGCGAGCTGACCGATTCAGGCAGCTATTACGACAATATCTTCACGCACCAGACCCTGTTGCAGGCGTCGTTCGACACGGACATCACGAACAGCCTGCGCGTCGAATTCGGCGGCATGTACGATAATTTTCGCGGCACGCAGAATGGCGGCTGGAACCGCGTCACGCAGGATCTGATCGACAACGGGACCTATATCACCGGCACCGCGCGGCCGCTCGACAGGAACGGAGACGGCAAGATTTCGCAGGCCGAGGCTCAGGCGGCGAACGGCGGGCTGGGTCTGGGGACGTTCGGCTCGGCCTTCTGCACGACGCCGCCCTTCGCCAATCCCTTCGTCAGCGGCATCACCAATGCGTGCCTGCGGACCGTCTATCCCGATTCCGGGCTGACCAACGTCGGCACCGCGAAGCTCAGTCGTCGCAAGACGCTGACCGGCGACGACGACTTCCTCGATAATATCGCCACCACCGCTTATGCGGACATCATCTGGGATGGCGGCAACGATCTCGAGATCAAGAATCAGAGCTTCTACGACGGCACGAAGAACGACAACGAGAATGCCTATGGCTTCTCGCAATTCGCGCGCTCCTACGTGGTCGAGAACAAGACGACCCTATCGAAAAAGTTCACGACCGACCTCGGCAAATTTTCGATCCAGGCGTCTCCGTCGGTCCGCTACACCCGCTTCAACCATGCCGACGATTTCGGCTACGAATATTTCGGGCGCGTCGATCTGACGCAGGGCTATACGCCGAACTCGACGCGGCTGCTTTCGACGCAGAACGGCGCAGGCTATTCGAGCGACTTCAAGGGCCATTATTGGGATACGTCGTTCAGCACGCTCGCCGATCTCGACTTCGATTTCGGCCTCGATATCGTACTCGGCGGTCGCTACGATCGCCTCGCCGTCACCTCCACCGCCGTGCTTTCCCGGATGGATGCGACCGCCTTTTCGGTGAACATGCCGCAGACCGCGCTGACGACGGCGGCGGACATCGCCCGCGGCTATCGGACGGTGCAGGACGAGAAGGGCGCCTGGTCCTGGTCGGCCAGCGCCAACTACAAGCTGCCTTTGGGCCTCACTCCTTACGGGACGATCTCCAAACAGTCCGTCATCATCACCGGCCAGGGCGCCGAGGTCGATCCCAACAATGTCTATGCCGACACCTGGGTGACATCGTCGAAGCTCTACGAGGGTGGCCTGAAAGGCAGCTGGCTCGACAACAAGCTCTATGCGGCCGTCTCGGTCTACAAGCAGACCCGCACCGATTATACGGTCCAGTCGCTAACTGTGAACCAGGCGATCCGCACGACCGGCATCGAAGGCGAGGTCCGCTGGGCGGTCGATCGTCACCTGCTCGTCACCGGCGCTTACACGCACACGAAGGTCGTCAATCTCTCCTTCCTGAACGGCGGCGGCGCCTTCTTCTATTATTATGGCGCGGGCACCTTCCAGTCGGTCGGGGTCGATCCCTCGCTCATCTTCGGTGCTGCCCCGAACGGCCTCATCGCGCTCACCGACAAGAGCATGGCCGAGCGTCCAGGCATCCCGCGCAATCTCTATTCGGGCACGGCCAGCTATTCGTTCGACAACGGCATCGCGCTCACCGCGAGCGCCAGCCACGTGCCCGAAGTCTGGGCCGATTATCCCCACACGCTGCGGTTGCCGTCCTACACGTTGGTCGATCTCGGCGTTTCTTATGGGACGGATCACTGGCTGTTCCAGCTCAACGTCAAGAATGCGCTCAACGAGCGTTACTTCCGCGCCAACTTCGTCGAGCTCTATGGCTCGCAGAACGTGAAGCCCGAGGTGCCGCGCAGTTTCCAGGCGACGGTGAAGTACAAGTTCTGATCGAACTGAGGGGCGTCGGCGTAGCGCCGGCGCCCTAAGCGCTACCGGGTCTCAGGGAAGCCCGCGCCGATCCAGCGCGATCCCGGCCAAGTTCTTCGATCGCGCGACGTGCCGCAGATGCACCCGCGCGAAGCCCGCAACCGCGATACGGAATGCATCCAGATATGGCTGGAGGTGTGGGCTGCGGCAGCGCCACTGTCCGCTCGCCTGCTTTACGACGAGCATCGAATCGCCGACGAACGTCACGTCCGACGCGCCGGTGTCCGCGGCGAACTCGGCGGCGTGGAGCAGAGCGAGCCACTCCGCCTCGTTATTGTCGCCTGCTCCCAGATCGTCCCGGAACGCGGCCTTTCCGCGGCAGACGACCGCGCTGCTCATCGCTCCCGGATTGGGCCGGCAGCCGCCATCGAAAAAGACCGTCATCGATACCGGGGACACACGTTCGACTTTCTAACTGCTGGCGACCGGCAATTCTTGCTCGCAATCTCGCCAACTCGGAAGGATGGCGGCGCTCCTCCCCGCCGGTCTATGGCATTATCGATGCACGCTTACTCGTTCGATCTGGAAATCGCTTGGTACGCCACCGAGTGGCTGATCAGGATCGGCGCGCTGATGATCGTGCCGCTGCGGCGCACGCCGTCGGCGACGCGCGCCTGGCTGCTGCTGATCTTCTTCCTGCCCGTCCCCGGGCTGCTGCTGTTCCTCGCGATCGGCAGCCCGCGCTTCCCCGCCTGGCGCAAGCAGCGCTTCCGCAGCCTCCTCCCCTTCTTCGCCGAGACGGCCGACCGGATGAGGCTGCACGCGCCCGATCTGGGCGACGCGGCACCGATCGCGGCGCTGGCCGAGACGCTCGGCCACATGCCCGCGACCGGCGGGAACACGGTCGAACTGCTCGACGATTACGATGCCGTCGTCGATCGCTTGGTCGCGGATATCGAGGATGCGCAGACGTCCGTGCATCTGCTGGTATACATCTTCGCTGACGATCATGTCGGCCGGCGCGTCGCCGACGCCCTGGGGCGCGCCGTTGCGCGCGGCGTTCGGGTCCGCGTGATGTTCGATCCCGTGGGCTCACGTCGCTGGCGCCGCGGGACGAATGCCTTGCTTCATCAGAAGGGCGTCGATGTCCGGGAAGCACTGCCCTTCCGGCTGATCCGCGGCCGCACGCGCCGCGACATGCGCAACCATCGCAAGCTTTTCGTGATCGACGGCCGCATCGGCTATGCCGGCTCGCAGAATATCGTCGCCAAGGACTTCCGGCCCGGGATCGTCAATCGCGAATTGGTCGCGCGCCTGACGGGTCCAGCGGTGGCGGCGATGGAGGCGATCGTCCGCGGCGACTGGAGCCTGGAGACGGGCGAGCCCCCCGAGGCCATTCCCGCCATAGCCGCCGGCACCGGCGATGCGAAGGCGCAGTTGCTGCCGAGCGGCGCGGAGTATCCGCTCGAGGGGTTCGAGACCTTGCTCGTCTGGCAGTTGCATCAGGCGCGGGACCGCGTGATCATGGTCACGCCTTACTTCATCCCCGACGAAGAGGTGCTCGGCGCGATGCGCGCGGCCGCGGCGCGGGGCGTCACCGTCAATCTGATCGTCTCGCAGGTCGTGGACCAGCGGATCGTGAACCTGTCCCAGAGCTCCTATTACGGGGATCTCATGGCAGCCGGCGTCCGCGTGAACATGTTCCGCGATTTCCTGCTCCATGCGAAGAATGTGACGATCGACGGCCGGCTCGCGGTGGTCGGCTCCAGCAATGTCGATCTGCGTTCGTTCCAGCTTAACGAGGAAGCCAGCCTGCTGCTGTACGACGCGGATTCGATCGCCCGCGTCGAGGCGGTGCAGCGCAGCTATCTCGCCGCCAGCGATCGCCTCGAGCCCGAACGTTGGCGCCTTCGCTCCCCCGTCCGCAAACTGACCGAAAATATCGCGCGGCTCGTCAATTCGCTGCTTTAGATCGAGGCGGCAATCTGCCGCGACGACGCTGCGGACGGTCGCGCTGATCGAAATCAAGTCACTCGATTGATTAGATTTCGGCTCGGCAACGACCGGAACATGCACGCCTGCTGATCGCTACTGCCCGGAATCCATCAGCCGAGCGGAGACGATCATGCCGGACACCTATACAGACGATGCACCGATCGCGACGTCGAAGCACTCCGATGCGGCGGTCGGCGTCACGACCGACCTGATCGACGGTCAGGGCGGCGCGATCACGGCGCGGGCGGTCACGATCAACCGTCCGGCCAGCGAACTTTATGCCTATTGGCGCGATTTCACGAACCTCCCGACGTTCATGGACAATGTCGTCTCGATCTCGCCGATCGATGGCGAGCTGTCCCACTGGGTCGTCAAAGCCCCGGGCGGCAAGACGGTGGAATGGGACGCGCGTCTGACCGAAGACACGCCGAACGAGCTGCTGGCGTGGACGTCCGAGCCCGGCGCGGATGTCGCCAATAGCGGCCGCATCGAGTTCCGTGACGCCGGCGCGCGCGGCACGGTCGTCACCGCGACGATCGCTTATGATCCGCCGGGCGGCGCGATCGGCAAGCTGATCGCCAAGATGTTCCAGCGCGAGCCCGCCATCCAGGCGCGGCGCGATCTGCGCCGCTTCAAGCAGCTCATGGAAACCGGCGAGATCGCCACCTCCTCGCGCACGCAGGCGCAACTTCAGGAAGAGAGAGCTTAAGATGCGCGCATTGGCCTGGCATGGTAAGCACGACGTCCGCGTCGATACCGTCGACGATCCCGAAATCCTGAATCCTCGCGATTGCATCATCAAGGTGACCGCGACCGCGATCTGCGGATCCGATCTTCATCTCTATGATCACTACATCCCGACAATGCAGGCCGGCGATATCCTCGGCCATGAATTCATGGGCGAGGTCGTCGAAGTCGGATCGAAGTCCACGCTGAAGAAGGGCGAGCGCGTCGTCGTGCCGTTCACGATCGCCTGCGGTTCCTGTTATCATTGCGGCAAGCATCAATATTCGGCCTGCGACAATGGCCTGCCCGCCGACAATCAGGATATCGGCCAGGAGATGTACGGCCAGCCCATGGCCGGCCTGTTCGGCTATAGTCACCTCACCGGCGGCTATGCCGGCGGCCAGGCGGAATATGTCCGCATTCCGTTCAGCGACGTCGGCCCGATTGTGATCCCCGACGGGATCGAGGACGAGAAGGTCCTCTTTCTCTCCGATATCCTGCCCACCGGCTGGATGGCGGCGGAAAATGCGCAGATCGAGCCGGGCGACACCGTCGCCGTTTGGGGCTGCGGCCCGGTCGGGCTGTTCGCGGTGCAATCGGCCTTCCTGATGGGCGCCGAGCGCGTCATCGCGATCGATCATTTCCCGCACCGTTTGGAACTGGCCAAGAAGTTCGGCGCCGAGACGATCAACTTTGAAGAATCGGCGACCTACGATGCGCTGATGGTGATGACGGGCGGCATCGGCCCCGATGCGGTGATCGACGCGGTCGGGCTCGAGGCGCACGGCTTCTTCGTCGATAACGTCGTCGATCAGATCAAGGCGTCGATGTTCCTCGGCACCGATCGCACGCACTCGATCCGCCAGGCGATCATCGCCTGCCGCAAGGGCGGCCGCGTCTCGATGCCCGCCGTCTATGGCGGCTTCGTCGACAAATTCCCGCTCGGCGCCTTCATGGAGAAGGGGCTGACGCTCAAGACCGGGCAGACGCACGTCCAGCATTATATGCCGGGCCTGCTCAACGCGATCATGGAGGGCAAGATCGATACGACCTTCCTGATCTCGCACCGGATGGACCTCGAAGAGGCCCCCAAGGGCTACAAGATGTTCCACGACAACCAGAATGAAGTGACGAAGGTCGTGCTGAAGCCCGGCCTCGGCTTCGCTGCCTGAACCGGAGAGACGACATGGCGAAATTTGCAATCATCACCGGTGCCTCGACGGGCATCGGCTTCGAACTGGCGACGCTGGCGGCGAAAGACGGCTACGACATCCTCGTCGTCGCCGACGAGCCCTTGGTCGATGCGGCCGCCGAGGACTTCAAGCAGTTCGGCACGAACGTCAGCTCGGTCGAGGCCGATCTCTCGACGATCGAGGGCGTCGACAGCCTGCTCGCGGCGGCGGAAGGGCGGCAGATCGATCTGCTGTGCGCCAATGCCGGCCATGGCCTGGGCCACGGCTTCCTCGATCAATCGGTCGCCGATTGGCGCCACGTGATCGACACCAACATCACCGGCACGCTCTATTTGCTCCACAAGGTGCTGCCGGCAATGGTCGCGCGCAACGACGGCAAGGTGCTCGTCACCGGATCGATCGCGGGCTTCATTCCGGGCAGCTTCCAGGCCGTCTACAATGGCAGCAAGGCGTTCGTGGACAATTTCACGGATGCCCTGCGCAACGAGATCAAGGACGCCGATGGCGTCACCCTGACGACGTTGATGCCCGGCCCGGTCGAGACCGAATTCTTCGCGCGTGGCGACATGCTCGATACGTCGGTCGGCGCGAATCCGAACAAGAGCGATCCCGCCGACGTGGCCAAGGATGGCTGGGATGCGCTGATGGACGGCAAGGCCTCGATCGTATCGGGCTGGAAGAACAAGATCCAGGCGGCGGTCGCCAATGTCACGCCGGCGGCCGTGCTGGCCGAGCAGCATCGCAAGATGGCCGAACCGGGCAGCGCGAACGACTAAGACCTGCCAAGTGCGCGGACGATCGGAACGAACCCGGTCGGTCCGCGCGCCTGGAGGCGGCCGATTCAATATTCGACGTAATAGTCCTTGGCGAAATGCGTGCCGGCAAAGGCACGCTTGCTCGTCCAGGGCTCCGGCGCCGCGGTCCAATATGGATCGGTAGCGGGGAGGCCCAGCGCGAGCAGGCTCAGCGATGCGAGATACATGCTGCCCGCGTTCGAATACCAGTCCGCCAGTGTCGGCTGGTGGCCGGCGAAGCCGATCGTCAGATAGCCCTTATCGTCGAAATTGGTCGGGTTCGAGAAGACCGCACGTTGCGCTGCAACGGTGGCGGCGCGCGCTTGTCCCACCGGCAGCGCGTCCGGCAGCCACTTGCGCCACGCGAGCAGCCCGAGCGGCTGGAACACGGCCGTGCGATAGGTGAGCGATCGGCCGATCGGCGGAAAGCTGCCCTCGGGACCGATCATCCGCTCCAGCGACGTACCGTAGCGCTGCATACGCTTCTTGGCCTGCTCCAGCAGCTCCTTGCTCTTGAGGCTGTTGAAATGCGCGTTGGTCGACACGAGCACTTCGAGGATCTCGACCATCATCGGATGGATCACGTAGGAGCCGTAATAATCGAAATGGAAATGCGGGCCGTCTGCATACCAGCCGTCGCCGACATACCATTCGAGCATCTTGCGGACGGCGAGATCGATCCGCACCGGATCCCATTCCTCGCCGATCGAGAGCAGGAACGCCTCGTTCATCGCCGCGAACAGCAGCCAGTTCGTATAGGGCGGCGAGATCGAGCGCAGGCCCTTGATCTCCTTGACGATGCGCGCCTTGGTCTTCGCGTCGAGCGGCTCCCACAGTGCCTTGGGCGCGCGGATCAGCGCATTGGTGAAATAGGCGCTGTCGACGAGCTGTTGTTCGGACGGCGCGCCGAACAGATAATCGCCGCTCTTCGGATCGACAGCCTGCGCGTAGCTCGCGACCGCCTGCGCGCGGAGCGTCGCGCGCAGCTTGCCCTCCGCATCATCCGTATCGAGCAGCGCCAGCCACGGCGCGAGCCCCGCGATCAGCCGGCCGAAACATTCGAGATAGGCGACCTTGATCGGCCGCCCGTCCCATGTCGGGCTGACCTCCGGCTTGAAGCGCGCCTGAAGCTGCCCCTTCGCCATCGCCCCGAGCACGGGTGAGGCCATGCGCTGGAGTAGATCGACCATATAAGCGCGATCGTCGGCACCCGTGCCGCCGCCGGCTGCGGGCGCGGCCGCGCCCGCCTGCGCGACAGCCTCCGTCCCCAGGCTGGTTGCAAGCGCGCTTGCGCCCATGGCAGCGGCAATGAACTGACGTCGTTCCATGATGGTCGTCCCGATGGGCCTGAAAGCGTCAGCCACGTGGGGCGGCGGGAGGCGGCGTGAAGTCGACGGGGGCGGCGGCAACATAGGCGTCCCACGCGGCGCGAGTGCGGATGCCGGCGATGCCCTTGTCCCACACCGAGCCCGAATAATAGACGAAGGGCTTACCCGGCTGGACGCGCAGCAGAACGAGCTGGTTGTCGGCATCGCTCTTCACGTCGACGATCATCGCCGGATCCACCTTGATCGCGATGCCCATCCGCCCGTGATCGCCCGATTCCGGCCCCCACCAGCTCAGGATGCCATGCGCCTTGTCGACGGTCAGCTCGCCATCCTTGTCGGCAAGGGTCGTGCGCTTGCCGATACCCACGCCGACGATCAGTTCGCCCGGCTTGTCGGACGACAAGGTCGAGACCAGCCGCGTGAACTGCGTGCCGAGCGGGAGCGTGAAGCGCCGCGTCTCCCAGACCTTGCGATCGACGTCGACCGGCCAAGGCGCATAGGTCACCTCGAAATCGGCGACGTCGGGGCCATTCTTGAGGATCCGGTACGAGCGGTAATTGCGCGAGGTCCACAGCTTATTGTCGAACCAGATGCCCAAGCCGCCCGCGCCGCGCGCCGTGCCGACATTGTAGAAATCGACGCCTTCGCCATGGAAACCATGCTGGTCGCCCGTCTTCAGCTGTCGCTCGGCGAACTCCCAGGGCACGTTCTTGCCCCACGCATCGATGCCCGAGCCCGACGGCGGCTCATACGCCTCCAGCGCGCGCCCATAGATGCGGTGCGCGGTGCGATCATTCTCCCAGAGGATGTCGTCGTAGCGATAGGGCGCCAGCTCGACCGCCGCGCGCGGGGTCTTGTCGGCGGGCGGGGTCAGCGCCCGGGTGATGGCCGGCATCACGGGCGCAGCGTCCTGCGCGCCCGCCGCATTGGGGACCACTCCGGCCGCCATCAGGACGGCCGCACTCAACAATAGATGCTTCACTGGACGATCTCCGGGCTGGAGGTGGCGCTGGCGGGGCGTGCGGCCTGCGGCGTCGTGCCGGGGCCGTCGAAGGGCTTGAGGGTGAATGCGTAATGGAGCGGGGCGAGCGGGATGCGATATTGCGGCAGCGCGCGGCCGCCCTTCGTCCACTGATCGTCGCCGCCGACGCCGACCTGCGCGGCATCGATCATCAGCGAGACCTGATCGTGCGGCACGATATCCGAGCTTCGCGCCGTGCCCGGCGCGCGGCGCGCGAGATCCTCATAGGGGAAAGCGAGCGCGTTCATCGACAGAGGCGCGGCGCCCTCGACGCGCAGACCCGGCGCGCCGGGACGGCTCAGCTCCATCCAGCGCACATCCACCTTGTTGCCGGTTTCCTGCGGCCGCATGTAATCGTGGTTCTGCTCGGCGATCTTGCCGCGCCAGAGCGCGATCGGCGCGCCGGTCTTGCGATCCGAATAGGTTTCGTGCGGCCCGCGCCCGTACCATTCCAGCGTGTCGAAGGCGAAGGGCATGCGGAACGCAAGGCCGACGCGCAGCGGATCTGGCGCGTCCGATTTGAGTGGCGTCATCTCGCCCTCGACCGCGAGCGCGCCGTCCCCGCTCATCGTGTAGTGCGTGACGAAACGGGCAAGGCCGACGCCGACCGCGTACCGCACCATCACGTCCACCCGTCCATCGGCGAGCCGGTGAGGTTCGATCGCTTCGATCTTGCGCACCGTCGATGCCTGCTGCCAGACGGCGTGGGTCGTCACGACCTTGGTACCGATATCGTTATCGGTCGCCGCGCGCGTGAAGTTGGGCGCGCCGCCGCTGAGCAGAAGCTTATCACCTGCCGAGTAATGATCGACGAGCCCGGTCTTGCGATCGATCGCCAGTTCGGCGCCGCCTGCCGTGAGCGTCACCTGGCCGCGCGCGTCGGACAGGGTGACGCCGCCCGAAACCGGCGCTGGCGAAGCGGGCTCGACCGGGCCGAGCGCGAACTGCTCCCAGCCGATCACGGCGCCGGCCTTCACGGCGGGCGTCGTATCTGCTTTCGCCTTGGCCACGAGCGTCAGCAGAAGCTCCGAGCCGGGAGCCCGCTTGATCATCGGCAGCGTAAGCGCGATCGTCTCCTGCCCATGCGCCGGCGTAGAGAGGACCGGCAGATCACCACGCGCAACGATCACGCCGTCGTTCGCGATCTGCCAGCTCAGAACATAGCGCGAGAGATCGACGAAATCGTTGCGATTGATCACCTTGACCTTGCCGGTCGCCGCATCGAAATCCGCGAACTGGACGGGCGCATAGACTTTGCGCAGCTCGAACAATTGCGGATTGGGCGTGCGATCGGACTGGGTGAGCCCGTCGCCGAATTCCAGCTCGCCGCCGGGATTGGGCCCATACTCCCCGCCCATCCCCCAATATCGACGGCCATCGGCGGTCTTGCGGTACATCGACTGATCGACCCAGTCCCAGATGAAGCCGCCCTGCAATTTGTCGGGATGCGCGTAGATGACGTCCCAATAGTCCTTCAGATCGCCGCCCGAATTGCCCATCATATGCGCATATTCGCATTCGATCAGCGGCTGGCGATAATTGAAGTTGGTCGCATAATCGGCGAGCTTGGCGGCGCTGTCGTACATCGGCGCGTAGATATCGGCATAATCGTTGGGCCGATGCTGATCGACGCCGTCCCACGTGCCCCAGCCGAGATAGGAGATCAGCCGCCCCGGATCGCGCGCCTTCGCCGCAGCGGCGGCCTTGGCGAAATTGGGGCCGATGCCGGCCTCGTTGCCGAGCGACCAGAAAATCACCGACGGGTGATTCTTGTCGCGCTCGACCATGTTCATCACGCGGCTGACATGCGCGCCTTCCCAGGCGGGATCGAAGCCGATCTGATATTTTCCGCGGAGCGCCGGATGGTTGTTCGACCATTCCATATAATGATGGCTCTCGATATCGGCCTCATCCATCACATAGAGGCCATAGCGATCGGCCAGCTCGTAGAGGCGCGGATCGTTCGGGTAATGCGACGTGCGCAGAGCATTGATATTGTTCTGCTTCATCAGCTGGATATCGTGCTCCATCGATTCCAGCGAGATGACGTGGAAGGTCTCGGGATCATGTTCGTGGCGATTGACGCCACGGATGGTGATCGGCTTGCCGTTAACGGAGACGAGTCCATTCCGGATCGCAACCGAGCGGAAGCCGATCCGGCTATACGTCGATAGCAGGATGGCGCCCTTGGCGTCGTACAGCTCGACCAGCAGCATGTAGCGGTTCGGCGTCTCGGCCGACCAGGCCCGGACGTTCGGCAGCGTGGCGTTCAGCGTCACATTTCGTTCGGCCTTGCCCGGCTTCACGGAAGCGGACGCCGTGAGCAATGGCGTTTTGTCGTCCGCGTCGAGCAGCACGATGCGCGCCGTCGCCGCGGCGGACGACGGGGTTACAGCGAGGTCCACCGCCAGCTTGCCGTCGCGATAGGCATCGTCGAGCCCGGCATGGACGAAGAAGTCGCGGATGCGCGTCTTCGGTGCAGCCATCAGGAACACTTCGCGCTCGATCCCCGAGACGCGCCAGAAATCCTGATCCTCGAGATAGGAGCCGTCCGACCAGCGATAGACCTGAATCGCCACGACATTCTTGCCGGGATGGAGGAAGCGCGTGACGTCAAATTCGGACGGCAGCTTGCTGTCCTCCGAATAGCCGACCTTTTGGCCGTTGACCCACACATAATAAGCCGAGCCTGCCGCGCCGATATGGAGGATCACGTCCTCCCCCGCCCAGCCCGCCGGAACATCCACGTCGCGACGATAGGAGCCGACCGGATCGGTCGCGTGCGGAATCAGCGGGCGGTTCGCCGGGAACGGATAGGTGATGTTGAAGTAGCGCGCCTGGTCATAGCCTTCGGCCTGCCAGTCGGCGGGGACCTTGATCTGCTTCCAGCCGGACACGTCAAAATCGGGCTTCTCGAATCCCTTCGGCAGGGCATCGGCATTGGGCGAGAAGGAGAAGGACCACAGGCCGGTCAGCAGCAGGAAGCGATCCGATTGGGTGCGATGTCCGGCGATTGCCTTAGCGCGGCTCTCGAACGGAAAGCCCGTCGCGCGCGCCGGCTCCTTGTTGATCGCGAACACGGCGGGGTTTTCCCAATCGGGGCGATCGGCGGAGACCTGCGGCTGGATCGGCAGCGCGGGCGCGGAGACCTCGGCCATAGCGGGCATCGCGCACAGCCCGGCGAGACAGGCGAGCAGGGAACGGGAAGGAATATGCACGGAATCCGGGCCTCTCGCTGTCCGCGGCGCTGGCCCGTTCTCTCGACCGGTGCGCTCTTCGATGTTAGGCTCTGGCTACATCCGTCGAATTGGTAATACAAGTCGCGGAAGGGCCAAGCGATAGGTCATTGGGGAGACACAGGTGGCGGGAAGTGCAGGCTCTCTCTCGGACAGCCTGTTCCGCAAGCTCCAGAGCCGGATCACGTCCGGCGAGATGGCGCCCGGATCGCGATTTCCGACCCAGAAGGATATTGCGGCGACCGAGAATGTCAGCCGCACCGTGGTGCGCGAAGCGGTCGCACGGCTCGCTTCCCAAGGGCTGACGACGTCGCGCCAGGGATCCGGCGTGTTCGTCGCTGAGACCGCGCCCTATCGCGCCTTCCAGGTCACGCGCGACGAGATGAGCGAGCTGACCGACGTGATCAAGCTGCTGGAAATGCGGCTCGCCGTCGAAACCGAAATGGCCTCGCTCGCCGCCGCGCGCCGGACCACCGCGGACATCGGCGATATCCGCGACGCGCTCCGTCAGATGGAAGCCGTCAGCGACGATCCCGAGGCGGCGGCGCGTGCCGACAGCGCCTTCCACCTCGCCATCGCGCGCGCGACGCAGAATGATTATTTCGTTCGACTGGTCGATTTTCTCGGCGTTCGCCTCGTGCCGCCGCGCAACCTGTATCTGCGCGACCAGTCCGAAGAGGCGCATGCGAGCTATGCGGCAAAGGTTCGGGGCGAGCATGACGCCCTCGTCGACGCGATCGTCCGCATGGACTCGGCCAAGGCGCGCGAGGCGGCGCGACACCACATGCAGGAAAGCCTGAGCCGGCACAGCCATCTCAGCGAGATCAAGCGCCTGCGCGGGCGGTAAAAAGCGGCCAGTGCCGACATTGACCCACATCGTTAGGTTGTATTACAACATCCCGTAACGCGACCTCAGTTCGCGCCGGGAGGTTCTGTGGCGCCAGCGTGGAATGAGCAGCAGGCGAAGACGATGTCGGGCCCGAGGCCGTGACGCCGCCTATTGCCCCCGACGCCACGATCGCGCGCGCTGCGGGCCGCGCCAGCCGCTACCGCTGGGCGATCGTCGCCCTGCTCTTCGCCGCGACCGCGATCAATTACATCGATCGCCAGATGATCGGCGTATTGAAGCCCGTCCTCCAGGCCGATCTCGGCTGGAAGGAGAGCCAATATGCGGACATCGTCTTCTGGTTTCAGGCGGCCTATGCGATCGGCTTCCTGTTCATGGGCCGCTTCATGGACGCGGTCGGCGCGCGCTTCGGCTATGCGATCGCCTTCGGCTTCTGGACCGTCGCGCATATCGCGCACGGCTTCGTCCGCGGCATCACCGGCTTCGGCTTCGCGCGCTTCGCACTCGGCATCGGTGAATCGGGCAATTTTCCCGCAGGATTGAAGGCAGTCGCGGAGTGGTTTCCGCAGCGCGAGCGCGCGCTGGCGGTCGGCATCTTCAACGCGGGTGCCAATGTCGGCGCGATCATCACGCCGCTGCTCGTGCCCGCGATCACGATCGCTTATGGCTGGCGGATGGCGTTCATCGCGACGGGGCTGTTCAGCGTCGTCTGGGTGATTGTCTGGCTCGCGCTCTATCGCCGCCCGACCGAGCACAAACACGTCAACGCCGCCGAATTGGCACTGATCCAGAGCGATCCGGTGGAGCCGGTCGGCCGGATGGCGTGGCGCAGGCTCTTCACCAAGCGCGAAACTTGGGCCTATGCGGTGCCCAAGTTTCTGACCGATCCGATCTGGTGGATGTTCCTGTTCTGGCTGCCGGACTTCCTCGGCAAGCGCTACCATCTCGATCTCAAGAGCTTCGGCCCGCCGCTCGTCGTCATCTATCTGATGTCGGATGCGGGCAGCGTCGCCGGCGGCTGGGCGTCGTCGCGGATGATGAAGGCGGGCGCCTCGGCCAACCGCGCGCGCAAGCTGACGATGCTGGTCTGCGCGATCGCGATCCTGCCGGTGATCTTCGTCCAGAATGTGAGTTCGCTTTGGCTCGCCGTGCTGCTGCTCGGCATCGCCACCGCTGCGCACCAGGCCTTTTCGGCGAACTTGCTGACGCTCCCTTCCGATCTCTTCCCGCGCACCGCAGTCGGCTCGGTCGTCGGCATCGGCGGCACGGCCGGCGCGATCGGCGGCATGCTGATCGCCAAGTTCATCGGCTATGTGCTCGACATATCGGACAGCTATGCCCCGATCTTCGCGGTCGCGGGCAGCGCCTATTTCTTCGCGATCATCGCGCTTCATTTGCTCAGCCCGCGCTTCGTGCGCGCCCGCTTCGACGCTCCAGCTTCGTAGGATCCCGGATGATCGCACGCACCTTGGCTCTGCTGCTCGCCGCAGCGACTCCCGCCGTCGCGATGGCGAAGCCGGCCCCGACGGCCGCCACGCAGACCGCGCCGCTCGCGCTCGCCGCCAAGCTCGCCGAGTGGCAGCTCGGCCGGCTCGATTCCGGCCATGTCGCCCGGGTGACGACCGAGACGCGCAATCCGCGCGCCTGGGAGCAGGCCGTGTTCTGGGTCGGCATGACCGCGCTTGCCGATGCCGGCGCCCCGCCGCGAATCGCGCAGGCGGTGCAAACGATGGGCAAGGCCAACGAGTGGCTGCCTGCGCGGCGGCCTTATCATGCCGACGATCTCGTCATCACCCAATCTTATCTCTGGGCGGCCAAGCACGGCGCGGGACCGGAGGCGATTGCGCCGACGAAGAAGGCGTTCGACTTCATTCTCGCCAATCCGGCACACGTGACGCTGGCCTTCTACCAGCCGCCCGAAGGATATGATCAGACCGAGTGCCTCAAGCGCTGGTGCTGGTGCGATGCTCTGTTCATGGCGCCGCCGGCGATGCTGGAGCTGAGCCGCCAGACGGGCGATCCGCGCTACAAGGAGTTCGCGCTCAAGGAATTCTGGGCGACGACCGATTTCCTGTTCGATCCGGCCGAGCATCTTTACTATCGCGACAGCCGCTTCTTCGAGAAGCGCGACGAGGCCAAGAACAAGCTCTTCTGGAGCCGCGGCAATGGCTGGGTGTTCGCCGGCCTCGCGCGAATGATCCCCTTGCTTCCCGAGGGCAGCGCCGATCGCAAGCGACTGGAGGCGCTGTTCGTCGAGATGGCGGCGAAGCTGAAGACGCAGCAGAAGCCCGACGGCTATTGGGCGCCCTCGCTGCTCGCCACCGAAGGCTCGCCGCCCGAATCCAGCGGCACCGGCTTCTATACCTACGGCATGGCCTGGGGCGTCCGCGCCGGCCTGCTCGACAAGGCGAGCTACGAGCCGGTCGCAAGGCGGGGCTGGGGCGCGCTCGTGAAGAGCATCCAGCCCGACGGCCGGCTCGGCTGGGTCCAGCAGGTGAGCGATCAGCCCGAGAAGGTCCTGCCGACCGACACCCAATATTATGGCGTCGGCGCCTTCCTGCTCGCCGCGACCGCGATCGACGCGCTCGACCGCCCCGCCCGCTAAAGCCTGGAGCGCACACCTTGTTCGAAAAGACCTTCTACGCGACGCATCCCGACATGATGGAGTGCGTCTCCAACGAGGAGCTGCGCGACCGCTATCTCGTCTCGGACATCTTCCGCGCGGGCGAGGTGGTGCTGACCTATTCGCATGGCGAGCGCTTCATCATCGGCGGCGCGGTTCCCGGCGCGAGCCCGCTGGCGCTGCCCCGCCAGCGCGAACCCGCAAGCGCGGCGGGCCATCCCTTGCTGGAGCGCCGCGAGCTCGGCATCGTCAATATCGGCGGTCCCGGCACGGTGACGCTGGATGGCGAGGAAATCGCGCTCGCCAAATATGAATCGCTCTATGTGCCGATGGGGACTGCCGACGTGCTGTTCACCGGCGAGGGCGCGCGCTTCTATCTGCTGAGCGTGCCCGCGCACCGCGCGTTCGAGCGGAAGAAGATGACGCTGGCGGATGCCGCGACGATGCAGCGCGGCAGCCTCGAGACGTCGAACGAGCGCGACATCTACCAGCTCGTATTGCCGCATACCTGCTCCAGCGCGTCGCTCTGCCTCGGCATGACCCTGCTCAAGCCGGGCAGCGTCTGGAATACGATGCCGCCGCACGTTCATGAGCGGCGCAGCGAGATCTATCTCTATTTCGATCTCGCCGAGGACGACCGCATCTTCCATTATATGGGCCAGCCCGACGCGCTGCGACATATCGTGATGGAGAATGAGCAGGCGGTGATCTCGCCGCCCTGGTCGGTCCATATGAGCTCTGGGACGCGCAACTATGCCTTCATCTGGGCGATGGCGGGCGAGAATCTCGACTATGAAGACATGGACGTGAAGGACATCTGCCAACTCCGCTGAACTGCCGGCCGGCGACCGCGCGGCAGGAATGCGAACGCCGGGTTAACCCTATTTTATGGGTTAGCGGGCAGACCGGCGCGATGCGATCCCCTGCCCTTTCCTCGCCCGTCGACGTCGCGATCGTGGGGGCCGGCCCGGCGGGGCTGACCGCTGCTTATCTGCTGACCAAGGCGGGCCTGCGCGTCTCGGTGATCGAGCGCGATCCGGTCTATGTCGGCGGGATCAGCCGCACCGTGGAGCATGAGGGCTTCCGCTTCGACATCGGCGGGCATCGCTTCTTTTCGAAGAGCCGCGAAGTCGTCGAGCTCTGGGACGAACTGCTGCCCGACGACTTCATCGATCGGCCGCGGATGAGCCGCATCTATTATGACGGCCGCTTCTATTCCTATCCGTTGCGCGCGTTCGAAGCGCTGCGGAATCTCGGCCTGTTCCGTTCGGCGAGCTGTATCGCGAGCTATGCGCGCCGGACTTTGTTCCCGAAGCGCGACGTGCGCTCGTTCCGGGACTGGACGATCAACCAGTTCGGCGCGAAGCTCTTCTCGATCTTCTTCGAAAGCTACACCGAGAAGGTGTGGGGCATGCCCTGCGACGCGATCTCGGCGGATTGGGCGGCGCAGCGGATCAAGGGGCTGAGCCTCGGCAAGGCCGTGCTCGACGGGCTCCGCCGCAGCCTGGGCCTCAACCGGATGCCGAATGACGGGATGGCGACCAAGACGCTGCTGGAAAGCTTCCGCTATCCCCGCCGCGGGCCAGGAATGATGTGGGAGGCGGCGCGCGATCGCGTCGTCGAGGGCGGCAACGCGGTGCTGATGGGCCACAGCCTGACGCGTCTGTCACGCGACGGCGAAGGCTGGCGGCTGATCGCGACCGGCCCCGACGGCGAGCGCGTCATCGAGGCGAAGCATGTCATCTCATCGGCGCCGATCCGCGAGTTGCTCGCGCGGATCCACCCGCTGCCGGCGACGGCGCCGCGCGCGGGCGCACTGCGCTATCGCGACTTCCTGACGGTCGCGCTCAAGATCCGCTCGGCGGACCTGTTCCCCGACAATTGGATCTACATCCACGAGCCCGACGTGAAGGTCGGCCGGATTCAGAATTTCCGCTCCTGGTCACCCGAGATGGTGCCCGCACCCGACGTCGCCTGCGTCGGCCTCGAATATTTCTGCTTCGAGGGCGACGGGCTGTGGTCCGCACCCGATGACGAGCTCGTCGCGCTCGCCACGCGCGAAATGGCCGCGCTCGGCCTGTGCGATCCGGGGCTCGTACTTGGCGGCACGGTCGTGCGCCAGGAAAAGGCCTATCCGGTCTATGACGACAGCTATGCCGACCATGTCGCGGCGATCCGCGCCGAGCTGGAGGAAAGCTGCCCGAACCTGCACCTCGTCGGCCGCAACGGCATGCATCGCTACAACAATCAGGATCATGCCATGATGACGGCGATGCTGACCGTGCGCAACATCCTCGCCGGCGAGCGCCTCTACGACATCTGGAACGTCAACGAGGATGCCGAATATCACGAAGCCGGACATATGGGTGACGCGACGCGCGAGGCAGCACCTTTGTCCGACGGGGAGCGCGAGGCGCTGAATTCCGTGCGCGTCGTGCCGCAGCGCATCGCGGCCTAGTCCCCGCATGCCCGGCGTCGAGCGCGCCTTCTGGCGGTGGATCCTGCTGATCTGGATCGTCACCGTCGGCTGGATCGTCACGCTTTCCTGGAGCGCCATCAGCGGCTTCCGCATCCCCGATCCCGACGACATCATGCGGCTGGTGGAAGTCCGCGACTGGATGGGCGGCCAAAGCTGGTTCGATGTCAGCCAGCACCGGATGAATCCGCCCGCGGGCCTCTCGATGCACTGGTCGCGGCTCGTCGACCTGCCCGTCGCCGCGCTGATCGCGGTCGCGCGGCTGTTTGGGACGGAGCGCAGCGCCGAGACGTTCGCCGCGGTCGCGGTGCCGATGCTGACGCTCGGCTGTGCGATGGCGCTGGTGGCGGCACTGACGCGCCGCTGGACGCCCGCGCCGCTGGCTCTGTTCGGGAGCGCGATCTGCCCGATGAGCGCCGCGGTCTGGTTCGCGCTCAGGCCGATGCGGATCGATCATCATGGCTGGCAGATCGTCGCCGGGCTCGGCATCGTCACGGCGCTGACCGCGGCACCCGCACGGCGCAACGCCGCGATCGCCGGCCTGTGCGCGGCACTGTGGACGCATATTTCACTTGAGGGGCTACCGTTCGGCGCAGCCGCGGCGGCGTGGCTGGGGCTGCGCGCGATCATGGGCACGAAGGCGGATATCGACCGGCTCTCGGCCTTTCTCGCCGCCTTCACGATCGGCGCGGCGACCTTGCTGCTGGCGGTGAAGGGGCCGGCCGCGTTCGCGGGACTCCATTGCGACGCGATCTCGACCGTCCACCTCGCGGCGCTGGGCGCGGCGACGCTGACGAGCCTAATCGCGGCACGCGCCTCGCGCGGCTGGGCGATCGCGATCCTGATCGCGGGTGCGGCGGCGGACGCGCTCTTCTACCGGATCGGTGCGGGCAGCTGCATGGCCGGACCGTTCGGGCAGCTCGGCCCGCTCGGCCAGCATCTTTGGTATCGCAGCGTCAACGAAGGCATGCCCTTGTGGCGGCTGCCGCTCGAATTGTTCGCCTTGTGGGGGCCGCTGCCGATCGTCGGCCTCGCCGGCGCGGTGCTGGCCTGGGTACGGACGGACAGGTCAATCCGCGCACCACTCGCCACCTATATCGTGCTGCTCGCCGCCGCGACCGGCATCGGCGCATTCGTCATGCGCGCATCGGCTTTCTCGAACATGCTGGCGATGCCCGGGGCGATGATGCTGCTGCTCGCGATCGTCCGCGCGGTCGAGCGCGCCACGCCGTCGGTACGGATCGTGACGATTACGATCGCGACCTTCGTCTGCTCGCCCTGGGGGCCGGCGCTGGCGTGCGGCCTGATCGCCGCGCAGCGCACGCCCGAGGCGCCGTTGGCCCCACCGAAGCGCGCCTGCGCGAGCAGCGACGACTTCGCGATCCTGAACCGCCTGCCCGCGACCATTGTGATCGCACCGCTCGGCGAGGGGCCGTCGATCATCGCGGCGAGCCATCAGCGCGCGATCACCGGACCCTATCATCGCGATCCGCAGGCGCTGGAGGATCTGCTGCGTTTCTTCACCGCATCGCCGGACGAGGCCCGCGCCGTTGCGCTCGGGCGCCACGCGACCCTGCTCGCCTTCTGCCCCGGCGATCATGATCTCGCGGTGATGGCGGCGTTCGCCCCGCGCGGCCTGGCGGCCGCGATCGCGCACGGCGGCGTGCCCTGGCTGAGACGGATCGCTTTGCCCGGATCGAGCCCGTTGCAGGTGTATCGGATCGACAGCGGCGCGCCGCCGCCCTCCTGAACGGAGCGCCTTCTTAGGCGCGGAGGCGAATCGCGGCCGTCCCGCGGCGACGGTTCGAGCGCAGCGCCGCGCCGAGCAGCCCGAAGCCGCCAACCATCATCGCCCAGCTCGCCGGCTCGGGAACGGCAGCAGGCGCTACGGGTGTCGCGGCGAGGTGCAGCGTATAGCTGCCGATGCTCGCGCGCGCGATGCTCGACGGCGTCGTCGAACGGACCGCATAATCGGCGAAGCCCCCCTCACCGAAATTGTAATAAGCCGACGCCGTCTGGACGAGCATGCCCGAGACCGACAGGAAGTAGCTGCTGCCGACCTTGTAGATCGTATCGTTGAAGACGTAATTGCCGACGCTCGAGACCGGAAAGGTCTGCGTATAAGGCGTCAGCGCGACCGCCTGCCCATTCACCGTGCCCGCGACGGACTGGACGGTGTAGCCGCCGAGGACGTTGGCCGTATCGGCGATGTCGATCTGGAAGTTCGCGGACACGGGCGTGCCGAACCCGGTCGTGTACGTGAAATCGAGGAGCGTGGCGTTCGCGTTCGATGCCACCAGGCCGGCGCCGAACAGCGCCGCGATCCGAATGATAGTCTTCATGGTCCCACCCCTTAAGCCACGCAAAGGCGCACGACTTAACGAACCGTTAGCCTTTTCGCCAGCATTTTCCGCGGGGTCTCGGATAGCCGACGCGTGGACGGCGAAGCGCTAGGTCTTCGGCGTGACCCAGACCGAGACGGGGACGACGACCTTGCCCGGTGCGGGCTTGCCGACATCGACGCGATCGGCGGTGACCCGCTCGCCATTTTCCAGCGTGAACGAAGCCCAGGGCTTGGGCATCCGCCCGAAGGTCATCTTCTGGATCGGCTGACCTGTGGCCGAATTCATGATGGTCGCGACAACTGCCATGCCCGCCGTTAGCCAGCCGGCGCGCGCGCTGTCCAGCCGGATGCGACGCGCCGAGCCGGGATCACCACCAGGTCGCGTAGAGCGCGATCAGCGACAGGATCACGGCGAGCGCGCCGACATTGAAGCTCGTGCGCGTCGCATAGCTGACATCGCCCATCTCGATCACGTCGGAGTCGCCGCTGGCGGGTGTGGCCAACGAGACGATCACCGCCAGCGCGAGCGAGGCGAGGAAGACGACCCCCATCCGATCGATAAAGGGCAGATCCGACCAGATCTCCTTGAACAGCCACGACAGCGCCACCGAGGCGACCGCGGCGACGATCGCGCCCGCCTGGTTGGCGCGCTTCCAGAACAGGCCGAGCAGGAAGATCACGGTGATGCCCGGCGTGAAGAAGCCGGTGAATTCCTGGATGAACTGGAACGCCTGTTCGGATTGCCCGACGAGCGGCTTGGCGGTGAGCACCGCGAGGATGATCGCGGTGACCGCCGCGATTCGCCCGACGCGGACAAGGCCCTGCTCGCTGATCCCGGCGCCGCCGCGCTGCGAGGGCAATTTGGCGAAGATATCGAGCGTGAAGATCGTCGCGATCGAGTTGATCTTGGACGCGGTCGAAGCGATGATCGCCGCGATCAGCGCCGCGAAGACGAGGCCGAGCAGCCCCGTCGGCAGCAGCCGCATCATCGCCGGATAGGCTTCGTCAGGCCGCGTGAGGCCGGGCGAAATCAGCACCGCGGCGATGCCGGGGACGACGATGATGAGCGGCATCAGCAGCTTCAGGAACGCCGCGAACAGCACGCCCTTTTGCGCCTCGTGCAGATTCTTCGCGGCGAGCGCGCGCTGGATGATATATTGGTTGAAACCCCAATAGCTGAGATTGGCGATCCACATGCCGCCGATCAGCACCGAGAGGCCGGGCAGATCCATATAATGCGGATCGCCCTTCTTCAGGATCATGTGGAAATGGTCGGGCGCGGCGCCGACCAGCTTGTGCCAGCCGGCGATGACGCCCGCGCCCGCGCCGATCTGCTGCAAGGTCAGCCAGCAGATGATGAGGCCGCCGAGGATCAGCAACGTCACCTGGACGATGTCGGTCAGCGCGACCGCCTTCAGCCCGCCGCGCAACTGATAGAGCAAGGCGAAGGCGCCGAGGCCGATCAACGCGATATTCTGGTCGACGCCCGCGACCTTGGTCACCGCGATCGAGCCCAGCCAGATGATCGAGGTGAGGTTCACGAACACGTAAAGGACGAGCCAGAACACCGCCATCAACGTCCGGATCGCGGGGCCGTAGCGCCGCTCCAGGAATTGCGGCATCGTGTAGATCTCGTTCTTCAGAAAGATCGGCAGGAAGAATTTGCCGACAATCAGCAGCGTGAGCGCCGCCATCCATTCGTAAGAGGCGATGGCGAGGCCGATCGCATAGCCCGATCCCGACATGCCGACGATCTGCTCGGCCGAGATGTTGGCCGCGATCAACGAGGCGCCGATCGCCCACCAGGGCAGCTCCTTGGACGCGAGGAAGTAATCGGTAGTGTTCTTGGGACCCGCCCCGGCCTTGTCGCGCGACACATATTGGGCGAGGCCGAAGATGGCGAAGCCGTAGAGGACGACGATCGCGATATCGAGGGTGGCGAGCTGCATGAAATCCTCTCCGGGGCGCGGCCGCTCGTGCGCCCTGTCCGCTTGTATCAAGCCGTGGATGCCGTGCCGCATCCTCTTGTGCTTGGGAAGCGGACTTGTATGACAAGTCCCGATAAAGCAAGCGATATGGCGTTGCCTTGCCGCCGCGTCCAGCGGATGGCGGCGCGATGCAGGACGCAGGAAGCAGGCCGAGACGATGAGCGACGACAAAGCCGGAGCGAGCCCGGCCGCGGCCTATCTGGCGATCGACTGGGGAACCACCAATCGGCGCGTCTATGTGATGGCGGCCGACGGCAGCGTCCTCGCTACCGCGCGCGACGATCGCGGGATCAAGTCCGTCGAAGCCGGGTGCTGGGCCGACGAATTGGCGGGTATCCGCGCGCGCTTCGGCGATCTGCCGGCGATCGCCGCGGGCATGGTGGGATCGACACGCGGCTGGCGCGAAATCCCTTATGTGATCGCGCCGGCGGGCGTCACCGAGCTCGCGACAGGCATCGGCCGCATCCCCGAGGAGCGCTTCTTCATCGTCCCCGGCGTCGCCTACGACACGCCCGATCATGCCGACGTCATGCGCGGCGAGGAAGTCCAGGCGGTCGGCGCGTGCCTCTCCGGCCTCGCCCCGCACGACGCTTTGTTCTGTCAGCCGGGCACGCACAACAAGTGGATCGGGCTCAAGGACGCGCGCATCACCAGCGTCACGACCGCGCTGACCGGCGAGCTGTTCGCGCTGCTGCGCGATCACAGCATCCTTGCCGAGATGATGACGGGCCCGGTCGAGGATGGCCCGGCCTTCCGCGCCGGCATCGCCGATGCAGCGGGCGGCGATCTGCTCTCACGCCTGTTCGGCGTGCGCGCTTCGGTGCTGCTCGGGCGACGCGCGCGCGAGGATGGCGCGGCGTATACGAGCGGGCTGCTGATCGGCGCCGATGTCGCGGCACGCGAGGTCGCGGGCCGCCTTGTCCATATCCTGTCGGATCCCAATCTCGGGCCTCTCTATGCGGTCGCGATCGAAGCGTTCGGCGGCACGTCCACCGCGATTGACGGCCAGGCGGCGTTCGTCGCCGGCATCCACCATATCTGGAGCATGATCGATGACTGATCCCACCGCCACCTTCGCCCGCGCCTTCGCCGCCTGCCCGCTCGTCGCGGTGCTGCGCGGCCTGACGCCGGGCGAGAGCGAAGTGGTCGGCGATGCGCTCGTCGAGGCCGGCTTCACGATCCTCGAAGTGCCGCTCAACTCGCCCGATCCCTATGACAGCATCGCGCGGCTGGCGCGGCGCTATGGCGACAAGGCGCTCGTCGGCGCGGGCACCGTGCTGACTGTCTCGCAGGTCGCGCAGGTCAAGGCGGCGGGCGGCGAGCTCGTCGTCTCGCCCAATGTCGATACCGCCGTGATCGCGGCGACGGTGGCCGCGGGCATGGTCTCGCTGCCCGGCTATTTCACGCCGAGCGAGGGCTTCGCTGCGCTCGCCGCGGGTGCGCACGGGCTCAAGCTGTTCCCGGCCGAAGGCGCCTCGCCCGCCTTCCTGAAGGCGCAGCGCGCGGTGCTGCCGAAGGAGACGAAGGTGCTCGCAGTCGGCGGGATCACGCCGGAGCTCATGGCCGAGTGGCGCGCGGTCGGCGCCGATGGGTTCGGCCTCGGCTCCAACCTCTATCGCGCCGGCAAGCCGGCCGCCGAGGTCGCCGCCGACGCGGCGCGGTTCGTCGCGGCGGTGCGCGCACTTTAACAAGACAGCTTCCTGTGGTGCCAGCGCCACGGGGGTTCTGGATTTGGCATTCAAATCGTTCGAGAACGCCTTTTTCGTAGGCGTTTTGCGGCCAAGCGTCGAAAAGTTGTCATACAACACTTGAACGCGTGAAAATGCGGATCTAGAGGGCGAGATAAGCCGGCGATCAGAGTCGGCGCTCAACATGGGGAGGAAAACGATGATTCTTTCGAACACGACCGCCATGGCCCGGTGCCTGATCGTCGTCGGAATGGCCGCTCTTGGCAGCGCCGCCGTCGCGCAGACCGCAGCCGCTCCCACCGACACCGCCGCACCTGTCGCCGCCGCCGGGGGTGCCGATATCGTCGTCACCGCGCAGAAGCGCTCGCAGCGCGTCCAGGACGTGCCCGTCGCCGTTCAGGTCGTCACCGGCGAGGCGCTCGCCGCGCAGGGCGTCCGCCAATTCTCCGATCTCACCAAGGCGACGCCGTCGCTGCTGATCCGGCCCTCCGAGCAGCCGGTCAACAATTCGCTCTCGATCCGCGGCGTCGGCACCTTCGCCTTCTCGCCGAGCGTCGAGCAAAGCGTCGCGGTCCAGATCGACGACGTCCCCGTCCAGTTCATCGCCCGCGCCTTCGCCGATCTCTCGGACATCGAACGGATCGAAGTACTGCGCGGCCCGCAAAGCACGCTCTATGGCCGCTCGGCCTCGGCAGGCCTGATCAACATCATCACGCAGGCGCCGACCACGACCTTCACCGGCCGCATCGGCGGTGTCGTCACCACCGATCGCGAATATGCAATCAACGGCGCGGTCTCGGGTCCGCTCGGCGAGACCGCGGGCTTCCGCCTCAACGCCAATTACGACAAGTTCGACGGCAATGTCCGCAACCTGACGACCGGCGATCGCGTCAACGGCTTCCGCACGCTCTCGCTGAAGGGCAAGCTCGTCTGGGATCCGACCGACAACCTGAACATCGCGGTCTCGGGCGGCTATATCGACGGCACGACCACGATCGGCCGTCCGTTCATCCGCCTCGGCGGCGCGGCCCGCCTGCGCGGCGTCGCGGCCAACACGCCGGCCGTGTTCGCGCCCGGCATCGTCGCGACCGAAGACAACACGAAGGTCACGAACAACATCAATTCGGGCACCGATTATAACGACTATTCGGCGTCGCTGCGCGCGTCGCTGGATCTCGGTTTCGCCAGCCTGATGTCGATCACCGGCTATGACAAGTTCCGCCAGTTCGACATTCTGGATCAGGACGAAAGCCCGGTCGCCTCGCTCGACAATCGCCAGTTCGGCACCTTCCACACGCACAGCTGGAGCCAGGAATTCCGGCTCGTCGCGCCGGGCAAGGATCGGTTCCGCTACACGCTGGGCCTCTATTATTCGGATCTGAGCCTCAACCGCGTCTTCCAGCGCGGGCCCTTCTATTCGATCGCCAACTGGTATGCGACGAACGGCACCAAGCAATATGCCGCCTTCGGCCAGCTGGAATTCGACATCACGCCGACCACGACGCTCATCGGCGGCGCGCGCGCGGGCAAGAACAAGATCGATTATACGTTCACCGATTTCGCGGCGACGGGCACGCCTCGCTTTGCCGGCAACGACAGCGCCAATTACGAGACGTACAAGGCCGGAGTGCAGCAGAAGTTCACGCCTGACGTGATGGGCTTCGTGACCTTCGCGACCGGCTATAAGGGCCAGGCCTACGACATCGGCACCGGCTTCAACCTCGTCCGCCAGAATTCGGGCCCGGTCCAGCCGGAGCGGTCGAAGGATTGGCAGGTCGGCCTGAAGACGCAGTTCTTCGATCGCCGCGTGACCTTCAACGTCACCTTGTTCGACACGAAGTTCCGCAACTTCCAGGCGCAGGGCATCGAGGTCCTCTCGGACGGGACGACCAACTTCCGCCTCGCCAATGTCGGCCGGCTGCACACCAAGGGCGTCGAGGTCGAGGGAAGCGTCCGCGCCGCGCAGGACCTGAACTTCACCGGCGGCGTCACCTACAACGATGCCACGATCACCGAATTCCCGTTCGCGCAATGCTATCCGAACCAGACGGCCGCACAGGGCTGCACGGGCACGCCGGCGCGCCAGAATCTGGCCGGCTATCGTCCGCCGCAGGCGCCTCGCTGGAAGCTCGCCGCCAGCGGCGATTTCACGCCGAACCTGACGCAGAACCTCGATGGCCTGCTGCAGGTCGCCTACAGCTACCAGAGCGGGATCAACTTCTCGATCAACCAGGATCCGCAGACCTACCAGCCGGGTTACGGCATCGCCAACGTCTCGCTTGGCGTGCGCGCGCCCGACAAGAAGTGGGAGGTCGTCGCCTTCGTCAACAACGTGTTCGACAAGCATTACTTCTCGAACATGAACAACGACACGGGCAACCACGCCAACCAGCTGTCGACGCTCGGCTATCTGTCGCGCGACTTCAACCGCTACGGCGGGGTGCGCGCCAGCTACAACTTCTAAGGCTCCTCCCCGACGGGCGCGCAAGCGCCCGCCGATCCAACTGGCCGGGCGCAGCGATGCGCCCGGCTTTTTGCGTTCTCCCTCTCCGTCGTTCGCTGGAAAGGGCTAGGCCTCGTCCGCAGATCGCTCAAAAAGTCTCCTCTCCAGCAGCGCAATCCGCCGCTCCAGCGCCGCGTTGAGCTCCGCCTGCGCGGCGGCGCGCGCATCGCGCTCGCGCACGACGCGGATCGCGCGCGCGACGGGATCGGCGATCTCGGCCAAGGCCGCGCGCTCGCCCTTGCCGTAGAAGCTGCCGTCGGGTCGCGGGCCGAGCAGGATCCATCCGACCACGCCCGCGCCCTCCTCGCGGAGCGGAACGCGCACCGGAAAGACCGCATCGCCGCGATCGCAATCGAGCGGCGCGTCGGTCGCTGGCCGCCAGTCCCGCCACCAGCCGCGCACATCCTCTTCGGAGATGCGTGACGACCAGACGGCGTCCGTCGCCGTATCGCTGCGCAGGATGATCGCGACCTGGCTGGCGCGAACCCCCTGCTCGATCCGTTTCACCACCCCGCCCATCAGCAAACCGAGCGATGCGATCACGCGCAGATCGCCGACGAACTTGGGCAGATCCTCGCGGAAATCGACGAGCTGCTTCTGGAAGCGATTTTCCGTCCAGGCGCGCGCACGCCGGTGGAGCGGGACGACGAGGCTCGCGGCGATCGCGGCGCCGAAGCCCGCCGACATCGCCCGCGCGCTTTCCCCGAAGAATTGCGCGCTGAACACCTGGACGATCTTGTCCGACGCGGCGAAGGCCGGCCCGATCATCACGGTGAGCATCGTATAGACCGCCGATCGGCTGATCAGCGCATCGGCATCGTAGAGCCGGTACCGCATCAGCGAGACGAGGATCCCCGCCTCCAGTGCCATCGCCGCGAGGCTTTCCGCAAGGTGCGAGGCAAGCGAATACCAGGCGGCTGCGGGCACCGAGACGCTGATGGCCGACATCCGCTCCAGCGCGAGTGCGACCAGCCCGAACCCGGCCCAGGCGGCTGCGCCGAGCATCACGAACTTGATCTGCTGGCGCTGCGTGCCGGGCGGCGTCGTCTTGTAGCGGATGGTGAAGGCGACGATCGCCGCCAGGACGAAACCGAAGAAGAGGAGCTGGCGCAGCGGGATCGCGGCTTCGTCGCTCGTCGCGTGGAACGAGACAAGCTCGATCGCCGGGATCAAGGGCGTCAGCCAGAAGGCCCAGCGCGGGACCAACCGCCCGTCCGGATAGATGAGCAAGGCCGTCAGGAACAGCATGTGCCGGACGACCGAGAAACCGTAGAGTATGTCCCCGCCGCCCGGCCATAGATAAGCGAGCCCGTCGCCGAGCGGCACCGCGCTCAACGCCAGCATCGCCGCCACCGGATCGGTCGGCCGCCGGATGAACAGCAGCACGGCCGCCGCCAGCGCGAGCGCGGCGTCGAGCATCCGGAAGCCGAACACCGTCCAGTTGCGCCGCGCGAAGGTCAGCCCCGATCCCTCGTAGGCCTGCGCCATATAATGCGAGCTGCGCGTCAGCCGGATCGTGCGCGGCGGCTGCGCTTCGGTCTGGATCGTCAGCTGGTAGGTGCTGCCGTCGGGACCGGCGAGCAGCGCCTGAAGCCTGTCGAAATCGAAGGCATCGAAGCTCCTGCCGTCGATCGCGATGAGCTTGTCGCCCGGGCGGACGCCTTTGATCCGCGCCTCGTCGCTAAACGGCGCGACGCGCGTCGTCAGGTCAGTGCCGCCGGGAAATCGCAGGCCCGCGGCGAAGCTCGCCCCGACCGAGCCCTGCGCGTCGCGCTGCTGCAGGAAAGCGGCGACGAAGCCGGGGAGCGCGATCAGCAGCAAGGCGATCATCAGCACGCGATAGGCGGTCAGCACCCCGCCCCGCAGCTGCGGCACCTGGAAATCCGCTCGCCCCGTCACGGCCCCGCCCCCGCTGCCCCGATGCGCAGGCTTAAGCGCTAGCGGGCGACGGTCAAGCCAGCGTGCGCGAGGCGTCGCGGCTTAGCTGCCGCACTGCTGGGGCAGCGCGATCGGACCGGTCTTTACCGCCCAGGCGCCGCCGATATTATAGGCGCGGCCCGACTTCAGGCCCGAAAGCGTGCGGCAGCCGATCGACGCGGCGAAGGCCTCGATCGGCACGTTCTTGCCCTGCGCCACCTGCGTATAGCCCTGGCGGCGCTTGATGTTGATCGCATCGACCTTGGCCTTCAGCCCGCCCTCCGGCGCGCGCGCGAAGCCGAGATAGCCATCCGCCTGCTCACCGACGGTGCCGGCATCGAGCGCGGCTTCGACCTCGCCGTCCATCTGCGCGAGCACGGGCGCGGAAGCGAGCAGCGAGAGGCCGAGCAGGCCAGAAATCAGGAAGGAGCGCGTCGTCATTTCGGAAACAACTCCGGATTGTTGGCGATGAAATCGTCGGCGTCCTTCTTCAGGCTGACGACGACCTCCTGCTTGACGTTGATGTTCAGGTTGATCTCGATCGGCTTGTCCGGCGCCTTGACGGTGATGCAGCCCGCCAGAGCCGCGCCCCCGAAGGCGACGGCCGCCATTCGCATCGCGCTTGCACATCGTAACGTCCAGCACGGGGCCTTCATCGCACGTCTCCGCTTTCGGCAGGCTGAATAGGGGGATCGGGGGGATTTGTCGCCACAGGCGGGGCTATGACCGTGTGGTTGAGCAGCAGGCTCGGATCCATATAAGCTCGCGCCGAGCCGACGAGCCCGCGGAAGGGCGCGCGGATCGCGATGTTGAAGCGGAACGGCAGGTTGCGGATCAGGCGCGTGACGAGGCTCTGCTCGGGCGTCGCCTCGCGGATGCCGGTGAAACGGACCTTGCTCACCATCTCGCCATCCAGCCGGCCATCGAGGCTGATGTCGAGCGCGGAATAGCGGATCGCCTTCAGCGCATCGAAGGCGAGCTTGCCCATCGTGCCGAGCTGGGCCGAGGTGAGTTCGCCGACATAAGCGAGCGTGCCGCCGCCCTCGGCCGCGATATAGCCCTGCTCGATACGCCCGCCATTATCGTCGAAGATCATCGGCAGCGTGCCATCGAACGTGCCGGTCGCGGAGAGATTGGGGAAATCGAGCTGCTGGATGAAGGCGGCGGCATCGGCCTTCTCGACGCGGAAGGTCAGCCGTCGCTCGCGCGCCTTGCTGAAATCGAGCGTCGCGGGATCGAGCCGGAGCTTGCCCGCCGCGAATGGGAAGGTCGCGTCCTCGATCCGGACGCGATTGGCGCCGATCAGCTGATAGTGGACGATGCCGTCGGCGACGATCACGCCCGGATTGAGCTCGGCGATCCGCGCCTCCTGCGCGGGCGCGGTGACGAGGCCGAGCAGATCGGTGAAGACGATTCTTCCCGCAATGCCCGAGACGGGGCCGAAGGCGGCGGCGAGATCGATCCGATCGGTGCTGAACATGCCCGTGCTGGTGACGGCGGCGGGGCTCCAGTCGATCCGGCCACGGCCCGAGACGGTACCGGCGACGTTCGCGACGACGCCCAAGGTGAGCGGCGTGAGCGCCTCAGGCTGGAGGCCCTTGGGGACGAAGGCGATGCCCGGCACGGCGAGATCGGCATGGCCAGTGCCGGTGGCGAGATCATGCGCGAGCGCGACGCGCGCGATCTCGATGCCGCGCGAAGGTTGGCGGAGGATGCCGGCGGCGGTAACACGACCGCCGGCGAGGCCGAGCGTCACGGCATCGGCATCGAGCGGGAAGAAACGCGGCTCGGCGGCTTGATCGCCGAGCTGCAATTTGCCTTTGATCCCAAGCGCGCCGCCACGCAGCGTCCACTCGCCCGCCGCGCCCTTCAGGTCGAGCGGGACGTTGGCGATCGCCCCGGTCGCGCCGGAAAAGGTGCCGCCCGTCGCGTTGCCGAAACGGCCGTCGAGTGCCACGGCTTCGAGCCGGGTGAGATGGTTCGGGGCGCCGATCGCGGTCTGGAGGCCGGCCACGGAAAAGCCTCGCTCGGTCAGCTTCACGCCGTTTGCGGCGAGGAAAATCGGTGACGTGCCGCTTCGACCTGTTAGGCGAACGGGACTGACCGCGGCATCGATCCGCATCGCCCCGCGTGAGGTGCGCGCGAACAGCGGCTGCCCACAGACGCGAATGCTTGCGGGATCGAAGACGAAGCTGTTTTGCTGCAGCTTGCGGAAGGAAATGCTGCGGCATCCGGGGTTGATCGCAATGCCAGCGTCAGCACTTATGCGGCCGTCGATCGGGACGGTGAGCCCACGCACGAAGCCGCCGCCAAGCGGGCCATCGATCGCAATCAGCGCGTCGAAACGCGCGCCGCTCCAGCTCGATTCGATCGACAATCGGGGTGCAGCAATTTTCGCCCCTCCTGCAGCATAAGGATCGAGGCGGCCGTTTCCGCTGAGCGGTTGGCCCTCGCCTGCCTGCCGGATGCGGAGCCGCAGGGGAGGCAGGTCGCCGCCGCCGCTGGCAACGTCGGTATCGACCTGCCAGCCGCTTGGCGCCCAGCTGAGGCCCTGTCCCCCCGTCGCGCTCAGCCGCGCGCCGTCGGGGCCGGCGAGCATCATTCGATGTACGCGCACGCTCGCACGGAGCCCTTCGATCGCGCCCTCGAATTCGATCCGCGCACTCGCATCGCGCAGCAGGCGCGCGGTGCCACGCGCGGCGCGGCGAGCGGTCGGGGTGATCGGCAACCCGGCAGGGATCGCGACGTCGGCGATAGCCTCCGCCTGATCGGGCAGCGCGAGATGCGCGAAGGTCAGGGCGCCTTTGCCCTTCAGGTGGCCGAGAGTGCCCGCGGCGTCGATCGCTCCGCCTACGCCCGCAAATCGCGCCGGCCCGGCGCGTCCGGCAAAGCCCGCCGGCGTCGCACGCCCGGTCACGCGGTCGAACGCCTTGCTCGATGTCGCCGCGATCCGCAGTTCGCCCCGGCCGAGCGCAAGCCCCGGACAACCCATGCCCATGATCCGAACCGGTCCCCTGACGCGCGGCGCGCCGAGGTCGGTCGCGATCTTCAGGTCGGCGGAAACCCGGCTCAAGGAGCAGGAGGCCAGGCGCAGACGATCGGCCTCGACCTGGGCGGTGCCCCCGAATGCGCGTGCGGGATTGCCCCTGCCCGCCAGCGCCACGCGGATCGCGCCGTTGGGGGTCGCCAGCGCGAGGCGGACGTCGTGAAGCTGCACCGTGAGATCGGGCAGCTCGACCTTGCCGCCGGTCTTGGGCAGCAGCCGATCGAGCGCGCCGAGATGGAGGCCCTGATCGTCGATCCGCGCGCTCAGCCGCACGCCATCGACATCGACGCCGCGCACCGCCGGACCGGTCAAACCATAGCCGATCGTCACGTCGATCTGTCGCGCGACGAGATCGGGCGCGGCTGGATCGCCGATCCGCACATCCTCCATCCGCTCGAGGAACGGTCCGATCTTCGTCAGGCGGTAGCTCGCCGGCACATGCGCCGCCGCGAGCCGGCGATCGACGAGCGCGCCCGCGATGCGGAGCCGCAGCGCCCAGAGCATCAGCAGGAGCACGGCCAGGATCGCCAGAGCGGCGAACAGGCGCGGACGCTTCGCGGCGCCACGGGACGGCACGGGCAATCCCGCCCTTTAAACCCGTCCGCACTGAGCCTGTCGAAGTGCCGTCCTTCTGGTTTGCCGCCAGAGAAGAGAAGAACGGTGCTTCGACAGGTTCAGCACGAACGGGCTGGATAGCCGCACTTCAATCGTCACGCAGGCTCGCTGGCGCGCTCGGCGACGACGGCCCGATCGGCGATGGCCGCGTGGATCTGCGCGACCACCGCCGCGCCCTCGCCCACCGCGGCGGCAACGCGCTTGGTGGAGCCGGCGCGCACGTCGCCGATCGCGAACACGCCAGCGCGACTCGTCTCCAGCGACAGCGCGCTCTTGCCGGTGACGAGGAAACCTTTCTCGTCGGTCTCGACGCAATCGCCGAGCCAGCCGGCATTGGGATCGGCGCCGATGAACAGGAACAGATGCTTGAGCTCGCAGCGATGCGTCGTGCCGTCGGCGCGATTGCGGAAGGTGGCGGCGGACAGGCCCGTCGCGCGATCGCCCTCCAGCTCGACCACCTCGCTGCCGACGTGGATCTCGACATTGGGCAGAGCGGCGATGCGCTCGATCAGATAATGCGACATCGTCTCCGAAAGATCGCGCCGCACGAACAGGTGCAGCCGCTTCACCTGCGCGGCAAGATAGACGACCGCCTGCCCCGCCGAATTGCCGCCGCCGACGAGCGCGACCTCCTCGCCCGTGCACAGCCGCGCCTCGATCGGCGTCGCCCAGTAAGACACGCCCGCGCCCTCGAATGTGGCAAGGTTGGGGATGTCGGGCCGGCGATAGCGCGCGCCCGAGGCGACGACGACAGCACCCGCGCGCAGGCGCTTGCCCTCGGCCAGCTCCAGCACCGGCTCGGGCCCGTCGCAGTCGAGCGCCTCGATCCGCACGGGGATCGCGACCTCGGCGCCGAACTTGAGTGCCTGATTGAAGGCACGGCCCGCAAGCGCCTGCCCCGAGATGCCGGTCGGGAAGCCGAGATAATTTTCTATCCGGTTCGAGGCGCCCGCCTGCCCGCCCATCGCGCGCTCGTCGCAGACGATCACCGACAGGCCCTCGGATGCGGCATAGACCGCGGCGGCGAGCCCGGCCGGGCCGGCGCCGACGATCGCGACGTCGTAACGCGTGTCGTTCGCGATATCGGGGGTCATGCCGAGGCAGCCGGCCAGCTCGGTGTCGCTCGGTTTGCGCAGGATGGTCCCGTCGGGACAGACGACCAGCGGCAGTTCGGCGGGTACGACGCCGAGACGCTCGACGAGCGCATGCCCGTCCGTATCGGAGGCGGCATCGACGACCTTGTTGGGATAGCCGCTGCGCGCAAGGAAGCCCTGCAGGCGGACGATCTCGGGGCTGCCGGGCACGCCGATCAGGATCGTGCCCGCGCCGCCTTCCTCGATCAGGCCGACGCGGCGCAGGATCAGCGCGCGCATGACGATCTCGCCGATCTCGGCCGATCCGATCATCAGCGCGCGCAGATGCGCGGCATCGAAGGGCAAAGCCGTGCAGCCCTCGGGCCCGGCCTTCCCCGCAGCGATCGAGGCGCGGCCGGCGAGCTGGTTGACCTCGCCGGAAAATTGCCCGGCATGATGCGCGGTGATCACCGCTTCATGCTCAAGCCCGTCGCGGCGGGTGATCTCGATCGCGCCCTCCAGAACGAGCCAGGCGGGCGCATCGCGATCGCCGATCGCATAGAGCGTCTCGCCCGCGGCGAAGTCGCGCGCCGGCCCGCTGGCGAAGCGCCGCGCCGTCTCGATCTGGACGTCGCTCAGCACGGGGAACATCTGGTGGTCGCGGTTGTGCGGGTCGCTCATGCCTGTGCTCCGGACCGGGGTGGTGAGCGAGTGCTAGCCGAGGTGCGCGTCGTTCCCAAGTATATCGCGCATTCTCCCCCTCCCCGTTCGGTTCGAGCCTGTCGAGAACGCGCAGCTTCGAGCGAACCCGAGAAGCGTTCCACCAGGCACCGCCTTCTCGACTACGATCTCGACTGCGCTCGATCTCCGCTCGAAGCGAACGGAGGTGGTGAGGATCAGCCCAGCCGCGCCAGTGCCGCGCGCAGACGCTCGGCCTCGGCGGTCTTGCCGGCATGATCCTCGCGCGCCTTGGCGACCGCCTCGGGCTTGGCCTTGTCGACGAACGCCGGATTGCCGAGCCGCCCCGCGAGCGACGCGGCCTCCTTCTCTGCCGCCTGCGCCGCCTTTTCGAGCCGCGCCTTTTCGGCGGCGAGATCGATCACGCCTTCGAGCGGGAGCACGAAGGTCGCCTCGTCGATGACGATCTGCGCCGCGCCGCCGCCCGTCGCTTCGCCCTCGGCGATCGTGACGCGGGCAAGCCTCGCCAAGGAAGCGGCGTTCGCGGAAAGCCGCGCCAAGGTCGCTTCCCCCGCGCCCCGCGCATGCATCGGCAGGCGGGCGCCGGGTGGAACATTGAGCTCGGAGCGCGTCGCGCGGATGCCCTGCACGGCGCGGATCAGCCACTCGACCTCGGCGATCGCGTCCTGATCGATCGCGCGCGCATCGGCCATCGGCCATTTGGCGACGATGATGTCGTGATCGCGCTTCGCCAGCGCGTGCCACAGCTCTTCGGTGATGAACGGCATGAACGGGTGGAGCAGAATCAGGATCTGATCGAGCACCCAGCCGGCGACGGCGCGCGTTTCCTCTCCATTCTCCGGAAACAGTTCTTGAGTGCCGGGCGGCTGACTAAGCACCGGCTTGATCAGCTCCAGATACCAGTCGCAAAACTGGCTCCAGACGAAATGGTAGAGCGTGTTCGCCGCCTCGTCGAAGCGCAGATCGGCGAGCGCCAGATCCAGAGTCTGGATCGTCCTGACCGCCTGCCCCAGGATCCACTTGTTGACCGCCAGCGTCGCCACCGGCGGCTCGATCGTCGCGGAACCGCCGATGCCGTTCGATTGCGCGAAGCGGGCCGCGTTCCACAGCTTGGTCGCGAAGTTGCGATAGCCCTCGACGCGCTTCTCATCGAGCTTGATGTCGCGCCCCTGGCTTTCCATCGCCGCGAGCGTGAAGCGCAGCGCATCGGCGCCGTATCGGTCGATCAGCCCGAGCGGATCGACGGTGTTGCCCTTGGACTTGGACATTTTTGACCCGTCCGGCGCGCGGACGAGGCCGTGCAGGTACAAAGTCTTCCACGGCACGCTTTCGGAAAGAGGCAGCTCCCCGTTGCGGCCCATGAAATGGATGCCCTGCATCGCCATCCGCGCATCCCAGAAGAACAGGATGTCGAAGCCGGAGATCAGCACGTCGTTCGGATAATGGCGCGCGAGGAGCGACTTGCGCGCCGCTCCCTCCCCGTTCGTGCTGAGCGAAGTCGAAGCACGGGCCTCGGGCGCATCGCTGGCAGCACGTCCTTCGACTTCGCTCAGGACGAACGGGTCTTGGGGCGCGGGCGAATCTTCGGGCCAGCCGAGCGTACCGAACGGCCAGAGCGCGGACGAGAACCAGGTGTCGAGCACGTCGGGATCGCGCGTCAGCGTGCGATTGCCCGCGAGCGTTTGCGCCTCGGCCTCGCTCTCGGCGACGAAGGGATTGCCGTCCTCGTCATACCAGACCGGGATCTGGTGTCCCCACCACAATTGGCGGCTCACGCACCACGGCTGGATATTCTCCAGCCACTGATACCAGGTCTTCTTCCACGTCTCGGGGACGACGCGGATCGCGCCCGAGCGGACCGCCTCCAAAGCGGGGCCGGCGAGCGTCTGGGCGTCGACATACCATTGGTCGGTCAGCCACGGCTCGATCACCACGCCCGAGCGATCGCCATAGGGCGTCTGGATCACGCGATCCTCGGTCTTGAGGAGGACGCCGTCCGTCTCGAGCAGCTTCACGATCCAGTCGCGCGCCTCGAAGCGGTCCATGCCGATCAGGTCGATCGGCACCAGCCCGTCGGCGGTCTGGGTGATCGCCGCGCCGGCATCGAGCATGTTGAGCATCTCAGCCGGCTTGAACCCCGCGCGCTTGCCCACCTCGAAATCGTTGAAGTCGTGCCCCGGCGTGATCTTGACCGCGCCCGATCCCAGAGCCGGATCGGCATGTTCGTCGGCGACGATCGGGATGAGGCGCCCGGTGATCGGCAGGCGCACCATCTTGCCGACCAGCGCCGCATAGCGCTCGTCCTCGGGATGGACCGCGACCGCCATGTCGGCGAGCATCGTCTCGGGCCGCGTCGTCGCGACGATGATCATGCCGCTGCCGTCGGCGAGCGGGTAAGCGAGGTGCCAGAATTTGCCGTTCACCTCGCGCGTCTCGACCTCGATGTCCGAGATGGCGGTGCGGAAGTGCGGATCCCAGTTGGTCAGGCGCTTGTCGCGATAGAGCAGGCCCTGGCGGTGCAGCTCGACGAACACCTTCACGACGGCCTTCGAGAAGCCCTCGTCCATCGTGAAGCGCTCGTTCGCCCAGTCGCACGAGGCGCCAAGGCGACGGAGTTGACGCGTGATCTGGCCGCCGCTCTCGGCCTTCCACTCCCAGACCTTGTCGATGAAGCCCTCGCGGCCAAGCTCCTGCCGCTTGATTCCCTGTGCACCGAGCTGGCGCTCGACCACCATCTGCGTGGCGATGCCCGCATGATCGGTGCCGACCACCCAAAGCGCATCCTTGCCCTGCAGCCGCGCGTGGCGGACGAGGATGTCCTGCAGCGTATTGTCGAGCGCGTGGCCGATGTGGAGCGAGCCGGTCACGTTCGGCGGCGGGATCACGATCGTGAAGGGCTCGGCCTCCCCACGCTCGGGGCGGAACAGGCCGGATTGCTCCCAATGTGGATACCAGCGCGCTTCTATCGTCGCGGGGTCGAAGGTCTTGTCGATGGTCATGCGGCGGCTCCTAACCGGCCGCCGCGCCCGCGCCTAGAGCTATGACTAGTGGAGCAGAGACGCGAACAGCCCGGTCACCTGGCTGCTGCGATACGGCTTGGCCACGAAACGCCCGCCGGCCGGCAGCGACCCGTTCGACACGATCATCTTGCCCGAGGTGACGACGATCATCAGATCGGGCCGGAGCGCGTGCGCCATATTGGCGAGCTCGACGCCATCAGGCGTGCCGGGCATGTTCACGTCGGTGAAGATCGCGCGGATATCGGGCCTTTCGCCGAGCCGCTGGAGCGCTTGTTCGCCATCGAGCGCGTCGATCGCCTCGAAGCCCGCCTCCTCGAACGCGTCGATCGTGCTCATCAGGATCAGGGGCTCGTCTTCGACGACGAGAACGGCCGGCTTACGCATACTCATGCGTGATCCAGCGCACCGGCGCCCCGCGCGTTCCATCTTGACCCAAGATAATTTATCACGGCGTAATTAGTTCCCGGTTTAGTGCGATTTCGGGCTCGAAAGGCGGCGATCCAGGAAATCCAGGATCGTCCGCCAGACATGAGTCTGCGCGCCTTCGCCTGATACGCCGTGCGTTTTGCCGGGATAGACCATCATCTCGAACGGCACCTTCGCCTCCTGCATCCGCGCGAACAGCATCGTCGAATTCTCGAACACGACATTGTCGTCGGCCATGCCGTGGATGACGAGCAGGGGATCGCTGATCTTGATCGCATCGGCGAGCGCGTTGGACGCTTCATAGACCTTGGGCAGCTTCGTCGGATCGCCGAGATAGCGCTCGGTATAAGCGGTGTCGTACAGCTCCCACTTGGTGACCGGAGCGCCGGCGATGCCCGCCGCGAACACGCCCGGCGCCGCCTCCAGCATCTTCAGCGTCATATAGCCGCCATAGGACCAGCCATAGGTGACGATCCGGGCGGGATCGACATAGTCGAGCGTCTTGAGCCATTTGGCGGCGGCGACCTGATCCTCGACCTCGACCGTGCCCATCGCATGATAGATCTGGTCCTCGAAGGCGCGGCCGCGATTGGCCGAGCCGCGATTGTCGATCTCGAAATAGATCCAGCCCTGGCTCACGAGATACTGGCCCATCGGGCTGGCCCAAGCACGCTGCACGGTCTGCGAATGCGGGCCGCCATAATGTTCGGTGAAGACCGGATATTTGCGGCCCGGCTCCATCTTGGGCGTGATCATCTTCCAGTGAAGAATGCTTCCGTCGGCAGCCTTCAGCGTGCCGAACACGGTCTCGCGGTGGCCGGCGAGATAGGGGAAATAGGGGTGGGCCTGCACGACAGCATTTTCGCTGATCCAGGTCAGCCGCTGGCCGGCCGCATCCGCCAGATAATATTGCGGCGGCTGGGTCGGGCTCGATCGGCGGACGATCAGCCGCTGGCCCGATCCATCCATCTGCGCGTCGTTCCAATAGCCGCGCTCGGTCAGGCGCTGCGGCTCACCCGGCTTCAGATAGTCGATCGTATAGACCTGGGACTCGAGGACATCGTCCTTGTTCGCGGTGAAGAACAAGCGGTGATGCGTCTGATCGACGCCGATCAGCCCGGCGTTGAACGATTGCCCGTCCGTCTCGAGCGTCCACGGTCCGTGCGTCAGCGGGATCCATGTGCCCGCGACCCAGCGATAAAGATGCTTGGTCCCCGTGCGCGTCGAGCTCCAGATCAGGCTGCCATCGGACAGAGCGCGGAAATCGTCGTTGAGATCGACCCAGGTCTTCGAGGTTTCGCTGAACAGCAAGGTCGAGCGGCCCGTCGCGGGATCGACCTTCAGCATGTCGAGCTTCTTCTGGTCGCGGCTCAGCCGCTGGACATAGACGGCCTTGCCGTCCTTCGCCCAGGTGACGCGCGCTAGATAGATGTCGGTATCGACGCCGAGATCGGCCTGCACGCGATGCGATCCGTCGGCGTCCATCAGCCAGAGCTGGACGACCGCATTGGCGGTGCCGGCGGCGGGATAACGCTGCTCGACGACATGCGTCTCGTTCGCGCCGATCGCGGCGCGGTTGACGAGCTTGACCTTGCTCTCGTCGGTGCGCTGGACGGCGACGCGCGCGTCGCCCGGCCCCCACCAGGTGCCCGAGAACCGGTTGAGCTCTTCCTGCGCGACGAACTCGGCCGTGCCCCACGACAGCGCATCCTTGCCGTCGGTGGTCAGCGCATGTTCCCGGCCGGTCGTCAGATCGATGACGAACAGATTCTGGTTGCGGACGAACGAGACGTAGCGCCCGCTTTCGGAGACCTTCGCCTCGATCTCGGTCTCGGGCGTGTTGGTCAGGCGCCGCGCCTTGCCGTCGAGCGTGGCGAGATAGAGATCGCCGTCCAGGGGCACGAGCAGGCTCTTGCCGTCGGGCGCCCAGTCATACGCGGTGATGCCCTTCAGCCCGCCGATGCGCAGCCGCTCGCGGCGCATCTTCTCCTCCTCGGAGAGCGCCGCGCCCGAGCCGACCTTCTCGCTATCGACCAGCATGCGCGACGCACCCGTCGTCGTGTCGATCGCCCACAGATCGTAGCGGTCGCGATCGTCGGCGCGGTTCTTGAGCAAAGTCGCGAGCTTGCCGTCGGGCGAGAGCTTCAGCAGCCGCGGCGCAGGACCGGCGAGGCCGGGGCTCTGAAACAGGCGTTCCAGCGTCAGCGCGGAGGTCGGGGCGGGCGGTGTGGCGGCGGGTGCGGCGATGGCGGTCACGACGGCGAGAGCGAGCCCCAGGATTGTCTTCATGAGGCACCTTGTAGCGCGAGATCGCCGCCTTGCCAGTGGCGACGATGTCGGCAATCATTCGCGCATGGCCGGGGGGACCATCCGACATCTGTGGCTCGGCTTCGCGCTGGCCTTCGCGATCATGGTCGCCGGCTTCTGGCCGACGGCGATCGGTGGCGCTGGCGGCCCGCTCGATGGGCTGCGCATCGTCCACGGCACGCTCGCGGCGACGTGGATGGCGATGCTCGTCGCGCAGAGCTGGCTCGCCGGGTGGTGGCGGCTCACCTGGCACAGACGGATCGGGTGGAGCTCGGTCGCGATCGTGCCGGCGCTCGTGCTGTCTTCAATCCTCGTGGTCCAGGACGAGCTTCGGCATTCGACCTATTTCGCGCCGGATCTGCGGATCACGCTGACCTGGCTGGATCTGTGTTCGCTTGTCTTGTTCTGCGGCCTGTGGGCGGCGGCGATCGCGACGCGGCGGCGCTGGCAGCGCCACGCGCGCTGGGTCGGCTGCACGGTGCTGGTCGTACTCCCGCCCGTGCTGGGCCGGCTGCTCGGCGGGCCGTTCGGTAGCCTGACCGCGGCCCTCCCGCCGACCTACGCGATCGTCAGCGCGATTCCGCTCGCGCTGATCGTCCGCGATCGGCTCCGCGGCGGCTACCCGTTGCCCTATGCGATCACCTTCGCCGGGATCGCGGCGCCGGCTGCGACGATGTTCGCCGCGCCGCACTGGGTCTGGTTCGTCGCGTTTTGCGAGGCGATCGGGCCGGTCGGCTAGATCGCTCAACGTGTCATCCTGAACTTGTTTCAGGATCCATTTCCCTCCGTCTCAATCCGCGCGCCGGTGGAAAGCTCGGTTCATGGATGCTGAAACGAGTTCAGCATGACGTCTATAAACGCTTATCCCCCCGCGAGCTTGTCCTTCAGGAACGAGAAGAAGCCGCTCGCCTGTGGGCTTTCCTCGCCCGTCTCGGTCGTACGGAATTCCTCGAGCAGTTCCTTCTGGCGCGGGGTCAGCTTGGTCGGCGTCTCGACGTCGATCTGGACGACCATGTCGCCCTGCCCGCGGCCATTGAGCACGGGCATGCCGGCGCCGCGCTGGCGGATCTGCTTGCCCGTCTGGATGCCCGGCGGGATGCGCAGCTCGTGCGCGGTGCCGTCGAGACCCGGCACGGTGATCGTGCCGCCCAATGCCGCGGTGGTGATACTGATCGGCGCATGCGCGAACAGGGTCGTGCCGTCGCGCTGGAACAGATCGTGGCGCGTGACGTGGATGAACACGTAGAGATCGCCGGCCGGCCCGCCGCGCGTGCCCGCCTCGCCCTCGCCCGTCATGCGGATACGCGTGCCTTCGTCGACGCCGCGCGGGATCTTCAGCTCCAGCGTCTTGGTCTTCTCAACGCGGCCTTCGCCATGGCATTCGGTGCAAGGCGACGAGATCGTCTGGCCGCGCCCGTGGCAGGTCGGGCAGGTCCGCTCGACCACGAAGAAGCCCTGCTGCGCGCGGACCTTGCCATGGCCGTTGCACGTGCCGCACGTCCGCGCCGCCGTGCCTTCGGCGGCACCCGAACCGTGGCAGAGGTCGCAGACCGCCGCGACATCGACGCGGATCTGCTCGGTATGGCCGTGGAACGCATCGTCGAGCGAGATTTCGAGATCGTAGCGCAGATCGGCGCCGCGCAGCGCGGAGGTGCGCCCGCCGCCCCGGCCGCCACCGCCGCCCATGAACTCGCCGAAGATATTCTCGAAGATATCCGAGAAGCCCTCGAAGCCCTGCCCCTGGCCGGCGCCACCCCCGCCATTCTGGAAGGCGGCATGGCCGTAGCGATCATAAGCCGCGCGCTTCTGCGGATCCTTCAGGACATCATAAGCGACGCTGACGGCCTTGAACTTGGCTTCGGAGTCCGCGCAGCCCGGATTCTTGTCCGGGTGGCACTGCATCGCGATGCGCCGATAGGACGACTTGATCGTCTTGTCGTCGGCCGTGCGCTCGACCTCCAGCAGTTCGTAATAATCGACTTCGGCCATTCAGCGCCCCGACCCGTCCGTGCTCCCGCCCGGCTTTGCGAAGCCAGGCGAAGTTGAGGAAGTTGAGGGATGCGGAGGACCGTGATCGATCCTCCGCATCCGCCCCACTTACTTGGTGTCGTCGACTTCCGAGAATTCGGCGTCGACCACGTCTTCGCCCTGGCCGCCGGCCGCAGCACCACCTGCCGCAGCGCCCTCGGCGCCACCGGCTGCCTGCTGCTTCTCGTAGATCGCCTGACCCAGCTTCATCGCGACCTGCGTGAGCGCATTGCTCTTCTCGGTCATCTTGTCGGGATCGTTGGTCTCGACTGCGGCGCGCGCCTCGACGATCGCGCCCTCGATCTCGGACTTGAGCCCCGCCTCGATCGCGTCGCCATGCTCGCGCAACTGGCTCTCGGTCGAGTGGATCAGGCTTTCGGCATTGTTCTTGGCCTCGGCCGCGGCACGCCGCTTCTTGTCGTCCTCGGCGAACTGCTCGGCATCCTTCACCATCTGATCGATGTCGGAATCCGAAAGACCGCCCGAGGCCTGGATCTTGATCTGCTGCTCCTTGCCCGTGCCCTTATCCTTGGCGGACACGTTGACGATGCCGTTCGCGTCGATGTCGAACGTGACCTCGATCTGCGGCACGCCGCGCGGGGCCGCCGGAATGCCGACCAGATCGAACTGGCCGAGCATCTTGTTGTCGCCCGCCATTTCGCGCTCGCCCTGGAAGACGCGGATCGTCACGGCGTTCTGGTTGTCGTCGGCCGTGGAATAGGTCTGCGACTTCTTGGTCGGGATCGTCGTGTTGCGATCGATCATCTTGGTCATGATCCCGCCGAGCGTCTCGATACCGAGCGACAGCGGCGTCACGTCGAGCAGCAGCACGTCCTTCACGTCGCCCTGCAGCACGCCCGCCTGCACGGCCGCGCCGATCGCGACGACCTCATCGGGATTGACGCCGGTGTGCGGCTCCTTGCCGAAGAAGTTCTTCACGGCTTCGCGCACCTTGGGCATGCGCGTCATGCCGCCGACGAGGACGACCTCGTCGATCTGATCGGCCTTCAGGCCGGCATCGGCGAGCGCCTTCTTCATCGGCTCGATCGTGCGCTGGATCAGGCCGTCGACGAGACGCTCCAGATCGGCGCGCGTGACCGACTTGACGAGATGCTTCGGACCCGTCGCATCGGCGGTGATGAAGGGCAGATTGACCTCAGTCGTCGCGGTCGACGACAGCTCGATCTTGGCCTTCTCGGCGGCTTCCTTCAGGCGCTGCAGGGCAAGGCGATCCTTGGTCAGATCGATGCCCTCGGACGACTTGAAGCCGGACGCGAGATATTCGACGAGCTTGGCGTCGAAATCCTCGCCGCCTAGGAACGTGTCGCCGTTGGTGGATTTCACCTCGAACACGCCGTCGCCGATCTCGAGCACGGACACGTCGAACGTGCCGCCGCCAAGGTCATAGACCGCGATCGTCTTGTTCGTGTCCTTGTCGAGGCCATAAGCGAGCGCCGCCGCGGTCGGCTCGTTGATGATGCGCAGCACTTCGAGGCCCGCGATGCGGCCGGCATCCTTGGTCGCCTGGCGCTGCGCGTCGTTGAAATAGGCGGGCACGGTGATCACGGCCTGCGTGACGGTCTCGCCAAGGTAGCTCTCGGCGGTTTCCTTCATCTTCTGCAGCGTGAAGGCGGAGATCTGGCTGGGCGAATATTCCTCGCCGCCGGCCTGGACCCACGCGTCGCCATTCTGGCCCTTCACGATGTGATAGGGCACCAGTTCGGTGTCCTTCTTCGTGATCGGATCATCGAAGCGACGGCCGATGAGGCGCTTCACCGCATAGATGGTGTTCTCGGGGTTGGTCACCGCCTGGCGCTTGGCCGGCTGGCCGATCAGACGCTCGCCATCCTTGGCGAAGGCGACGATGGACGGCGTCGTGCGCGCGCCCTCCGAATTCTCGATGACCTTGGGCTGTCCGCCCTCCATGACCGCAACGCAGCTGTTGGTCGTTCCGAGATCGATGCCGATGACTTTGGCCATGGGTTTCCTCTTGCAAGCCTAGAATATGCAGCCCTCGGCCGCGCCCCCTCAACAGGCGAGCGCGTCGCTCCGACGGCGTTCACTGGGGGCGATATAGGTGAGCAAAAGGCCATCGCAAGACGCGGGGAACCATTGTGGACTTCGGCAAACTCCGCTTCCCGGCGCGAATCGCGCTTCCGCCTTCCCCACATCCCACGTAGGTCGGCGACGCATGCCGACTCATTTCACCATGCTTCCGCTCGCCGCGCCAATTTTGGCCCGCCTGCGCGGCTATCGGCCGATCGAGGCGGCGGCATCGCAAACGGTGGAACTCGCCCCGGCCGATCGCGCCGAGACATCGGAGGCGATCGCGCTGCCGGGCGAGTTCGAACGCGCCACCGGGGCGATGGAAACGACGAACATGGCGGAGCAGCGCCGGCTGATCGGGGCGGGCATGCTCGATCATGGGGCGACGATCGGACGTCTTGTCGAGAACGTCACGATCGTGGGCGCCGGCCTCTATGCGAGCCGCGCTTATTCCACCTTCGGACCGCGCCCCGGCATGCGCGTTTCAAGCCCCTGCGCCCATTTCGACGAGGCCCAGTTTTGCGGCGGGCAGGGCGGCGAATTCTATTTCGGGCACTGGCTGTGCGACAATCTGGCGACCGAGCCGCTGGCGGCGATGCGCGGGCTTTCGGCCGTGACGCTGCGCCCGCGCTGGATGCACGAGGCCGGCTACCGCGCTCTTTTCCAGCTGCGCGCGACCGAGGTAGCACATGCGCGCTTCGATCGGCTGTGGGTCATCGACGATCGCGGCTACAATGAAGCGCGTGTCGCGCGCTTCCGAGCGATGCGCACGACGCTTCGGGCGGCCGTGGGCGACCCAAGACCCAATACCCGGCTGTACATCGCGCGGGGAACGACGGGAGCAAAACGCGCGCTCACCAACGAACCGGCCCTCATCGAAACGCTCGTCGCGCGCGGTTTCGCCGTGATCGAGCCCGAGCATATGACTCCGCCCGCCATCGCCACCGCGCTCGCGGCTGCCGAACTGGTGATCTCCATCGAGGGCAGCGCGCTCTGTCATGCCTTGATGGCCCTGCCGGCGGGCGCGCGGATGCTGACGATCCAGCCGCCGACCCGCTTCAACATCTTCAACAAGATCATCGGCGACTTCGCGGGGTTGCGCACCGGCTATGTCGTCGCCGATCCGGATGGGGACGGCTTCCGGCTCGATCCCGACCGGTTGTTCCGGACGATCGACCTGCTGGATCGCGCCGCCGCCTGAATCGGCTATCGGACTTCCGCCGGCAGCCGGCCAACCCTGGAACATGATATGATCCGCATCGCCCCGCTCGTCGCTCTGCTCGTTCTCGCTGGCTGTGGCGGTCATGAGACCGGGCCGAAGATCACGAAAGCCTGGGTCCGGTTGGCCGCCGCGCCCGGCCGGCCGGCCGCCGCCTATTTCACGATTCAGACCGGGCATGGCGACGACGCGATCGTCCGGGTCGAGAGCGCGCTCGTGAAGCGGATCGAGATGCATGAGAGCATGACCGACGGTCACGGCATGTCGGCCATGAAACCCTTGGCCGACGTGGCGATACCGGCCGGCGGTGCGGCGACCTTTGCGCCGTCCGGCAAGCATCTGATGCTCTTCGACGTCGATCCGGTTGTCACGCCCGGGACGGCTATCCCGCTGCGCTTCGGGTTCGCGAGCGGCAGAACCGCGGAAGCGGAGGCCAAGACCGTCGCCGCGGGAGACGACGCGCCTTACTGAGCGCGAGCCGATACGGGCGCCGCGGCGAGCCGGGCGCTCCATTCTCGGCCCCACTCATTCCCCCGCCATCGCGCGGCGCCGGGCCGCAAACCGTTCGTCGTAGAGGCCGGACGCCGATGCATGCCCGGCAAGCCAGCTTCTGTCCTCCGGCTCGTCCGCGAGCCAGTGTGCCAGCATCTCGCCCCAGCGGACCGGCAACTGCAACGCATCCCATGCGGCCGCACCGTTCGCGGAAAGCCGCGCATACAGATCCGCATCGTCGGCCAGCACGGCGATGGACCGCGCCAGGCTGGCGGGATGGGACGCGCGAAAGACCAGTGCGCTCACGCCGTCCGTGATCGCGCCGCGGAACATCGGATGGTCGCTGGCGAGCAGCGGCGTGCGGCTCGCCAGCGTCTCGTAGATCGTCAGCGGCAGACCCTCCGGATAATCGTGGCGGGAGGGGACGACGACCGCATCTGCCTCCCGCATCGCCCCGACGACGGCTTCGTTCGCGATCGGCCCGGCCAGGCGCACGGCATCGGCCAGGCCCAGTGCACGTGCCTTCATCGCCATCGCGTCCCCATCGTCGCGCCCGTGGATCGTCAGCCGCACGTCGCGCCCCTCGCGCCGCGCGAGGCCGACCGCCTCGAGCAGATCGCCGACGCCCTTCGCCTCGTTGATCCCGCCCACGTAGAAAAGCCGCAGCGGACCCGGCTGTCGCTGGCGCGGCGGGGCATCGTGCGGGCTGAACGAGGACGGCCAGTCCCACGGGACGATCTTGGCCGGCGAAACGCCGATCGCCATCAGCGACAGGCAGGCGTTCAGCCCGTGATTGCCGATCCATTCGATCGTCGGGCGGTTGAGCTTGCGCGCCAGCAGCATCGCCCGGATCCAGCCGCGCACCCCGGCCCGGCCGAACGAATCGGCCAGCATCGCGATCGTCCGGATCCGGCGCTCCAGCGCCCAATCGATCAGCGGTACGAGCGGGGTCATGAGCGCGAGCCGGTCCGGCGCGGTGCCCGCGACCAGGGGCGCCAGCGCCTTGCCGTCGAAGCCCCCCGCAAAGCCGGCGCCGATCGCGCGGACGCCGTTGCCGAGGATCACGTCATAAGGTTCGGCGGTGACGCCGCAGACGACCGCGACCTGCTCCAGCCGCGCGGCGAGCGCGCCGACCGTATCGACCGAATAACGCTGCGCCTGATAAGTGGCGGCGCCGCCGGCCGCGAACCGCTCATAGGCCTCGCGATAATCGCCGGCATATTGAACGATCGTCAGCCGCATCGCCGTCCCCTCCCGGCGCGCCCCTGCGCCGGTCGAGGGTGCTTAACCGGCTTTCGCGACGCCCACCATGGCCGGGCGCAGCAGGCGATCCTTGATCATGTAGCCGGCCTGCATTTCCTGGACGATCGTGCCGGGCTCGGACTCGCTCGGCAGCTCGATCATCGCCTGATGCTTGTTCGGATCGAGCTTCTGGCCGACCGCCTCGATCTTCACGATGCCGTGGCGCTGGAAGACATTCTCCAGCTCCTTGCCGGTCATGTCGATGCCGGTGACGACCGCCTTCAGCGTCTCGTCCTCGCGCACGGCGGCCGGGATCGACTGGAGCGCGCGGGCGAGATTGTCGGACACGGACAGCATGTCGCGCGCGAAAGCGGTCGCGGCATAAGCGCGCGCGTCCTGCGCGTCCTTCTCCATCCGGCGGCGGACATTCTGCGTCTCGGCCTGCGCGTAGAGGACCTTGCTGCGAAGCTCCTCGATCTCGGCTTCCAGCTTCTGCGTCAGATCATGTTCGGCCACTTCGGGCGCCTGCTCGGCGGTTTCGGCGCGCAAGTCTTCAGAAGCCGTATTTTCGTCGGTCATGCCATCAATCTCGTCAATGTTCGGGCGGTGAAATCCACCATGGGAACGACTCGCGCATAGTTCAACCGCGTCGGGCCGATCACGCCGACCACGCCGACGACGCGGCCGTCCGTCCCATGATAAGGCGCCGCTATCACGGACGAGCCCGAAAGTGCGAACAGCTTGTTCTCGGATCCGATGAAGATCTTCATCGCCCGCGCCCCGCGCGCGCTGTCGAGCAGCCGGGCGATCTCCTCCTTGCCCTCGATCTCGTCGAGCAATTGCCGAACGCGCTCCAGATCGGCGGCGGCTGCCGGATCGATCAAATTGGCCGCACCGCGCACGATCATCACCGGGCGGCGGCTATTGTCCTGCGACCAGACGGCGAGCCCGCGCGCGACGAGATCCTGCGCCGCCGCATCGAGCGCCGATCGCCCCATCGCGATCTCGTCGTCGAGATGGACCTGCGCCTGCGCGAGCGTCAGCCCGCCGAGCATCGCGCTCATATAATTGGCGGCCTCGGCCAAAGCGTGCGGCGGCACGTCGAGCGGCAGCTCCATCACGCGATTCTCGACCGAGCCGTCCGCGCCGACGAGCACCGCGACCGCGCGGCCCGGGGCGAGCGGCAAAAAGGCGAACTGCTTGAGCACGGGCTCGACGCGCGGCACGAGCACGATGCCCGCGCAGGCGGAAAGGCCCGAAAGGATCTGGCTCGTCTGGGCGAGCTTCTCCTCGAGCGGGCCGCTCCGCGTCTGGCCCTCGATCGCGGCGCGCTCCTCGTCGGAGAGGGTCGTCGTCTGCATCATGCCGTCGACGAACAGCCGCAGCCCCGTTTCGGTCGGCATCCGCCCGGCCGAGGCGTGGGGGGCTGCGAGCAGGCCCAGTTCCTCGAGATCCTGCATGACGTTGCGGATCGAGGCGGGCGAGAGATTGAGCCCGCCGAAGCGCGAGATCGTCCGCGAGCCGACCGGATCGCCGCTCTCGAGATAGCCTTCCACGACCATCCGGAAGACATCGCGCGCGCGCTGGCCGAGTTCGGGGACGGAGGTCATCGCGGCTGATGTAGGGCCGGGCGAGGCAAAGCGGCAAGAGCCGTCGCTCAATCCTCCCCATCACAGATGGGGAGGGGGACCAGCGAAGCTGGTGGAGGGGAAATGCGGCACGTTCGGGATCTGCCCCTCCATCATGCTGCGCATGGTCCCCCTCCCCGCGCTTCGCGCAGGGAGGATCAGGCTGCAGCCAGCTGCGGCGCCTTATCGACGCGCCCGACCAGCACCACCAGCGAGGCGATCACCCCGATCACGCCCGCCGCCAGGAACGCGGGCAAATAGCTCCCCGTTTCCTGCCGAATCAGCCCCGCGCCGAAGGCGGCGGTCGCCGCGCCTAATTGGTGGCCGACCATCACCCAGCCGAACACGATCGGCGCATCGCGCTCGCCGAAGGCGAGGTTGGTGAGCTTGACCGTCGGCGGCACGGTCGCGATCCAGTCGAGCCCGTAGAAGATCGCGAACACGGTGAGGCTGCCCGCGCCGAAATCGAGGAAGGGCAGCGCCATCAGCGAAAGCCCGCGCAGGCCATAATAAACGAAGAGCAGCCGGCGCGGATCGTAGCGGTCGGTCAGCCAGCCCGAGGCGGTCGTCCCGAACAGATCGAACAGCCCCATCAGCGACAGCAGGCCCGCCGCCTGCACGGGGGCGATGCCGTGATCGCCGCAAAAGGCGATCATGTGCGTGCCGACGAGCCCGTTGGTCGTCAGCCCGCAGACGAAGAAGGTGCCCGCGAGCAGCCAGAAGACCGGCTGCCGCGCCGCCATGAACAGGGTCCGGATCGCGAGCCAGGGATCGGTCGCGCGGCGCACGGGGGCCTGCGTGTCCGCCGCGCTCTCGCCGAAGCGGCGCGTGCCGACATCGCCGGGATGTTCGGGCATGAACAGGATCACGAACGGGATCAATGCGGCGGTGGCGATGCTGACCGACATCGCCACCGGCTGCCACGCCCCTTCGCGCGACAGCCAGGCGATGAAGGGCAGGAAGATCAGGGCGCCCGTCGCGGTGCTGGCGCTCAGCAGCCCCATGATCAGCCCCTGCCGCGTCGCGAACCAGCGATTGACGACGGCGGCCCCCATCACCGAGGCGACCGCGCCCGATCCGATCCCCGACATCACCCCCCAGGTGAGCACATAATGCCAGGGCTTGGTCATCCAGAGGCTGAGGAAAGTGGCGACCGACATCAGCGCCAGGCCGGCGATCATCGTCCGGCGGATGCCGACCGTCTGCATCAGCGCCGCCGCGAACGGGCCGACGAGCCCATAGAGGACGATGCCGATCGCGGCCGAGGCGGAGACGGTCGCGCGATCCCAGCCGAACGTCGTCTGCAGCGGGACCATCAACACGCCCGGCGCCGCGCGCGAGCCCGCCGAGACGAGCAAGGCGACGAACGTGACGGCGACGACGGCGATGATCCGCTGCCGCGCCGACAGAGGCAGGCTGCGGGCAATGGCGCTCATGCGGCGATCTCCTCGGCAATGCGCGTCGCGCGGGTCAGCAAAGCTTCCAATTGCGTCCACTCGGCCGCGCCGAGCGCACCGACGAAGCGCGCCTGCGCCGCCGACCAGGCATCGTCGGCGGACGCGAGCGCCGCACGGCCCGCATCGGTCAGGTCGGCTATCCGCGCCTTGCCGGGGCCCTCGGCGACCGAGACGAGCCCGCGCGTCTCGAGCGGTGCCAGCATCCGGTAGAGCGAAGTCCGCTCCATCACCATCCGATCGGCGAGGCGGCTGAGCGGCGTCGCGCCGTGGCGCGCCAGTGTGCGGAGCAGCGAGAATTGATTGGTCGTGATCCCCTCGCCGACCAGCGCCTCGTCATAGGCGCGCGAGATCGCGCGGCTTGCCTTGCGGAGCGCGGTGCAGGCGCAGGTCGATCGGGGGGCGAGCATCAGCATGATGTATATGCATCAGGTTTGCCGAGTGCAATCGTCATGCCGGACTTGTTCCGGCATCCACCGGACGGCAAGCTCGGCGGCATGAGGGAGCGGCAACCCTGCGTCTATATTCTCGCAAGCGGCTTCAACGGTACATTGTACGTCGGCGTCACGTCCAACCTGCTTGCCCGTATCGTCCAGCACCGTGCCGGCACATTCGACAGCTTCACGAAGCGCCATCGGATCAACCGGCTGGTCTGGTTCGACACGGTACCAACCATGATCGACGCGATCGCACACGAAAAGCGCGTCAAGAAATGGGTGCGCGACTGGAAGAAGAACCTGATCGAACGCGACAATCCCCATTGGGACGACCTCGCAGTCGCGCTCGGCCTCGAACCGCTGGGTAGATAGCGGGGTGGACCCCGGAACAAGTCCGGGGTGACGGCCATCCCTATCACCCCTCATCCCTTCAGGCGCATGTCCAGATAATCGTCCACCGAGGTCATCAGCTGCGGCATTTCATGTTCGAAGAAATGGTTCGCGCCGGGGATCGTATCGTGGTGGATCGTGATGTGGCGCTGGGTGCGGAGCTTATCGACCAGCTTCTGCGTCGCGAGCGGAGTCGCCACCTCGTCGGCCTCGCCCTGGATGATGATGCCCGAGGACGGGCACGGCGCCAGGAAGGTGAAGTCGTAGAGATTGGCCGGCGGCGCGATCGAGATGAAGCCCTTGATCTCCGGGCGGCGCATCAGCAGCTGCATGCCGATCCACGCGCCGAACGAGAAGCCCGCGATCCAGGTCGTCTGCGCCTCGGGGTGGATCGACTGGACCCAGTCGAGCGCGCTCGCCGCATCGGAGAGTTCGCCGATGCCGTTGTCGAACACGCCCTGGCTCTTGCCGACGCCGCGGAAATTGAAGCGCAGGGTCGCGAAACCGCGCTTCACGAAGGTCTGGTAGCAGGCCTGGACGATGCGGTTGTTCATCGTGCCCCCCGCCTGCGGATGCGGGTGGAGGATCATCGCGACGGGCGCGCGCGGGCGCGGCCCCGGATTGAAGCGGCCTTCGAGACGCCCCTCGGGGCCGGGGAAAATGACTTCTGGCAAGGTGTTTCCTGTGGCGATTGGCGTGGCGCGCCGCCGCCGCTAGGGCAGGGCCGATCGTGCGCCTATATAAGGACCGCGCGAAGACGCGCAATCACAAGCGAGTGGAGACCCTTTCTGTCGGCACCCCGCATCTATCTGGACCATGCCGCCACGACGCCGATGCTGCCGGCCGCGCGCGAGGCGATGGCGGACGCGCTGGGCCGCTGGGCGAACCCTTCCTCCCCGCATCGCGAGGGCCGCGCCGCGCGGGCTGCGCTGGAAGAGGCGCGCGCGCGGATCAAGGCGGCACTCGGCTGGCAGCACGAGCTGATCTTCACGAGCGGCGCGACCGAGAGCGCGGCGATCGCGCTGACGCGGCACGCAATCCCCCGCCCGGTATTCGTCAGCGCGGTCGAGCACAGCGCCGTGCTGCGCTCGGGCGCCGACGCGACGCTCCTGCCGATCGGTGCGGACGGCATCGTCCAGCTTGCGGGGCTTCCGGACGGCGCGATCGTCGCCGTCCAGCATGCGAATAACGAGACGGGCATCCTGCAGCCGATCGAGCGGATCGCGAGTGACGTTGCGGAGGCCGGCGGCATCCTCTTCGTCGATTGCGCGCAGACCGCGGGCAAGCTGCCTCTGCCCGATGCCGACCTGATCGCCGTCTCAGCGCACAAACTGAGTGGCCCGCCCGGCATCGGCGCTTTGCTGGTGCGCGACATCGGCCTGCTCGCCCCGCTCGGGCAGGGACAGGAGAAAGGCTATCGCGCCGGCACCGAGAACCTCCCCGCGATCCTGGGTTTCGCCGCCGCACTTGAGGGCGCGAGCGACGGCACCGCTCCGTGGGTCGGGGCGCAGGCCGAGTGGCGCGGCCATCTGGACGACATGGTCGTGCGGCTCGGCGGCGAGGTGATCGGCGCGGACAGCTCGCGCATCCCCACGATCGCCGCCTATCGCCTGCCCGGCCTGAGCACCGAGGCGCAATTGATCCGGCTCGACATGGCGGGCTTCGCGGTCTCGGCGGGCAGCGCCTGCTCGTCGGGGTCGCTCCATGCGAGCCACGTCCTCGCCGCGATGGCGCTGAGCGAACAGGCCGCGCGCGAGGTGATCCGGGTCAGCTTCGGCCGGACGACGACCGAGCCCGAGGTGCGCGCCTTCGCCAAGGCCTGGGCGGAGATGGCGCGCGGAGTGAGCGCGCAGGCGGCATGATCTACCTCGATTATCAGGCGACGACGCCGCTTGCCCCGCAAGCGCGCGCGGCGATGCTGCCGCTGATGGAAGCCGCGTTCGGCAATCCGCACTCGCCCCACCGGATGGGGCGCGAGGCACGCGCCGCGGTCGAGCTCGCGCGCGATCGGGTGGCCGCGCCGTTCGGGCCGGGCGGTCGCCTGGTCTTCACGAGCGGCGCGACCGAGGCGCTCAACTGGGCGATCAAGGGCATCGCCGCGCCGCTGCGCGCCACCCGCCCGCGCATCGTCACCACCGCGATCGAGCATGCCGCGGTGCTCGACACGGTCGCTTGGCTGGCGACGCAGGGCCATGAGGTGATCGTCCTCCCCGTCTCGGCGGCGGGCATCGTCGACCTCGACGCCGCGCGCGCCGCGATCGACGGTCGCACCGCGCTCGTCGCGGCGATGCTCGTCAACAACGAGATCGGCACGATCCAGCCGATCGCCGCGCTCGGCGCGATGGCGCGCGACGCCGGCGCGCTGATGCTGTGCGATGCGGTGCAGGGCTATGGCCGCGTGCCGTTGCCGGTCGAGGCCTGCGACATGATCGCGCTCTCGGCACACAAGATCCACGGCCCCAAGGGCATCGGCGCGCTGTGGCTGCGCGATGGCGTCGCCCCCGCGCCCTTGCTCCACGGCGGCGGGCAGGAACTGGGCCAGCGTTCGGGCACGCTCGCGCCCGCGCTCTGTGTCGGCTTCGGCGTCGCGGCGCAGCTGATGAGCGCGCGCACCGAGGCCGATGCCGGTCATGTCGCGCGCCTGTTCGATCGAGCGCGTGCCGCTTTTGCCGGATGGACCGTGAACGGCGGCGTCGACCGGCGCTATCCCGGCAATCTCAACGTCCGGAACGACGGTCTCGACGTCGGCCGACTGATGGCCGAAGTGCGCGACGTCGCCTTCTCCGCCGGCTCGGCCTGCGCGAGCGGATCGGGCCGGCCCAGCCATGTGCTGGAAGCGATCGGCCTGACGCCAGCGCAGGCGAAATCCTCGATCCGTCTCGGCTTCGGCCGCTATACGACGGTAGAGGAGCTGGATCGGGCGCTGTCCGCGATCCTCGCCGCCGCCGAGCGGCAGAAAGAATGGGCATGAGCGTGACGGTCACCTTCGTCTCGGCCGATGGCGCGGATGTCCGCACCATCGAGGCCGCGCCGGGCGCGCGCCTGCTCGAAGTGGCGCAGGCGGACGGCCAGCCGCTGGAGGGGACGTGCGAGGGGCAGATGGCCTGCTCCACCTGCCACGTCATCGTCGACCCCGCCGATTTCGCGCGCCTGCCGCGCGCCAGCGAGGATGAGGACGACCTGCTCGATCTCGCCGCGCATGTGACGCGCACGAGCCGGCTCGCGTGCCAGATCTGGCTGGAGGAGGGGCTAGGGAGCCTGACGGTGCGGATCCCGTCCGAAGCGCGGGACATGCAGGGGCGGTAGGCCACTCGACCCGTTCGTGCTGAGCGAAATCGAAGCACGTGACACGGGACGCCGCCTGGAGCACGTCCTTCGACTACGCTCAGGACGAACGGGGTCCCGGAGTCGGCTTCAGGCCGAAACCTTCGCCTTCTCCTTCGGGCGCGGCGCCTCTTCCTCGATCGGCTTGCCGCCCGCCGCCGCCAGCAGCAGCCGCTCCAGCGTGCGCAGCCGCGCCGCGCCGTCGATCTTGTCGCCGATCAGATCGGTCAGATAGAACGTATCGACCGCGCGCGTGCCGTAGGTCGCGACATGCGCCGAGCGGATCGTGACCTTCGCCTGGAACAGAGCATGCGCCAGCGCGTGGAGCAGAGCCGGCCGGTCATGCGCGTTGACCTCGACCACCGTGTAGCGATTCGAGGCCTTGTTATCGATCAGCACGTTGGGTGCGACGACGAACGCGTCGGCGCGCGTCCGGTGCGAGGGCTTGGTCGCGAGCTTGGCGGCGAGCTGGCTGCGATTGGCGAGCGCATCCTCGATCGCGGTCTCCAGCCGGCGCAGCCGCATCGGATCGTCGAACGGCTTACCGAACGGATCCTGCACGAGAAGATTGTCGATCGCCATGCCGTCGCGCGTCGTGTGGATGCGCGCGTCGATAATGCTGGCGCCGGCGAGATGGATCGCGCCCGCGATCCGGTAGAACAGGCCCGGATGATCGGCCGCGTAGATCGTCACGAGCGTCGCGCCGCGCGAGGCATCGGGCTGCGTCTCGATCGAGAGCGGCTGTTCCGCCGCATCGGCGGCGGCGATCAGGCGGGCGTTGCGCGCGAGAATGTCGCCGCCCTCGGCGACCCAATAGCTGTCCGGGAAACGCTTGCGATAGACGTCGAACAGCGCCCGGCCCCAGCCGAGCTGCGCGCCCAGCTCGTCCTGCTTGAGATTGATCCGCTCGATGCGGCCGCGCTGCTGGTGGCCGAGGCGCAGCACCTCCTCGGCACCCGCAAACAACGTGCCGAGCAGCTGGCGCTTCCAGTCGTTCCAGACGCCGGGGCCGACCGCGCGAATGTCGACCGTCGTCAGCAGCAACAACTGGCGCAGCCGCTCGGGGCTCTGCACGCGCTCGGCGAAATCGAGGATCGTCTTGAAGTCCGAAAGGTCGCGCTTGAACGCGACCGCGGACATCAGGAGATGCTGCTCGACCAGCCAGGCGACCGTCTCGGTCTCGGCGGGCGTCATGCCGAAGCGCGGGCACAATTTGCGCGCGACATCGGCACCCAGCACCGAATGGTCGCCGCCGCGCCCCTTGGCGATATCGTGCAGGAGCACCGCGACATAGACCGCGCGCCGGCAGACGACCTGCTCGAGGATCTTGGCGGCACCCGGATGCTGATCCTCGAGTAGCCCGCGCTCGATGCGCGAGAGCAGGCCGATCGCGCGCAGCGTATGCTCGTCCACCGTATAATGGTGGTACATGTCGAACTGCATCTGCGCGACGACGCGGCCGAAATCGGGCACGAAGCGGCCGAAGATGCCCGCCTCGTTCATCGTCCGCAGCACGCGCTCGGGATCGCGCTTCGAGGCCAAGACGTGCATGAAATGGCGATTCGCCTCGGGATCGGCGCGCACGCGCGCATCGATCATCTTCGCGTCGCGCCCGGCCATGCGCAGCGTGAGCGGGTGGATCTCCAGCGCGTGCAGATCGGCCAGCGCGAACATCTGCAGCAGGCGCACCGGATCCTCGGCGAAGAAGCCGTCGCTCGGTGCGGCGAGGCGGCCGCGATCGAGCACGAAGCCTTCCAGCTTGCGGGGCTTGCGGCCGGTCAGCGTGATGCCGAAGCGCCGGCCCTTGGCGGCAAACGTCTCGTCGAGATGCGCGAGGAAGATCGCGGTCAGATCGCCGACTTCCTTCGCGATCAGGAAATAATGCTGCATGAAGCGCTCGACCGCCGACTTGCCCGGCCGATCGGCGTAGCGCATCCGCCGCGCGATCTCGGACTGGACATCGAAGGTCAGCCGGTCCTCGGCGCGGCGCGAGAGGACGTGGAGGTGGCAGCGCACTGCCCACAGGAAATTCTCGGCCTTGCGGAAGCGCTTGAGTTCCTGCGCGGTGAACAGGCCGCGCTCGACGAGATCGCCGACGTCCCGCACCTGATAGGCATATTTGCCGATCCAGAAGAGCGCGTGGAGATCGCGCAGGCCGCCTTTGCCCTCTTTCAGATTGGGCTCGACGACATAGCGGCTGTCGCCCATCCGCTCGTGGCGCGCATTGCGCTCGCCGAGCTTCTCGGCGACGAAGGCGCGCGCGGTGCCCGCGACGACCTGCGTGTCGAAGCGCCGCGCCGCCTCGTCGTAGAGCGGCTGATCGCCCCACACATAGCGCGCCTCCAGCAAGGCAGTGCGGATCGTGAGATCGCTATTCGCCATGCGCACCATCTCGTCGAGCGAGCGGCTGCTATGGCCGACCTTCAGCCCCAGATCCCAGAGCGTGTAGAGCATCGATTCGATGACCTGCTCGGCCCAGGCGGCCTGTTTCCACGGCGTCAGGAAGGCGATGTCGATGTCCGAATGGAGCGCCATCTCGCCGCGCCCGTAGCCGCCGACCGCGGCCAAGGTCAGCCGTTCGCCGGCCGAGGGATTGCTGAGCGGGTAGAGGCGCTGCGTCGTGAAATCGAAGACGAGCCGCAGGATCTGATCGGTCAGGAACGCATAGGACGCGGCGATCTCGTTGCCGGCGCTGGGGCTCTCGGTCAGCCGGCGCGCAATCTCGTCGCGCCCCGCCGCCAGCGCCGCGCGCAGCACCGGCGTCGCCGCGAGCCGCAGCGCGAGCGTGTCCGCGGCCTGCAGCGCGTCGAGCGCATCGGCGATGGCGCGCCGATCGATGATGGCGCGCCGCGCGGGCAGATGATCGAAACGGTTGGTCATGGGGCAAGCCTCAGATAGGCGCGCATAAGGGCTTCGTCACCTGATGCGCGCACAAGGCTTTCGATCCGGTGACCGGCGCCGCCGCGTCACTCCAGCTCGAACGTGACCTGCAGCGTGATGCTCAGCGTTTCCTCGCCGGGCTCGACGGGCGTCGAATCGCCCTTGGCGCGGGCCATCATCATCATCGGCCGGATCGGGGGCTCGGCCCCGCCGGATTCGCCGATGCGGACGATCCGCTTCACGTGCAGCCCGGCGGCGCGCGCATAGAGTTCGGCGCGCGCCTTGGCGGTCGCCAGCGCCTGGGTGCGCGCTTCGTCGAGCGCCGGCTCGGGCTTGTCGACCGTGAAGCTCGGCCCGTCGATCTGGTTCGCGCCGGCGGCGACGAGCGCATCGAGGATCGAGCCGGCGTGCGCGATCTCGCGGAAGCGCACGCTGACCTGGTTGCTGGCCTGATAGCCGGTCAGCACGGGCGGCTGATTGTCCTGATAGCGATATTGCGGCGACAGGCGCAGCGACGCGGTGCGGATGTCGCGATCGGCGACGCCGGCCTTCCGCAGCGCCGCGATCGTCGCGGTCATGCGCTGGGCATTGTCGGCCATCGCCTTCGACGCGGTGCCGGACTGGGTGACGACGCCGGCGCTGATCGTCGCCACGTCGGGCGCGCGCGTCACCTCGCCCGTTGCGGCGATATCGAGGCGGGTGCCGTGCAGAGTGGAGCCGGGGGCGGCATCCTGGGCCTGCGCCGCGGCGACGGGCAAAATCGCGGCGAGCGCGATCGGGGCGAAACGAAGCATCTGGTCTCCTTCAGGCGGCCGATCGTCGTGGCCGCTCCCGCAGCGTCATGACGCGACGTCGCTGGACGCCGGCTGAACATGCACCGGATCGAGCACGTCGCGCAGCTTCTGCGCCAGCTGCGCGACCGTGAAGGGCTTGAGCAGCACCTCCGCGCCCGGCTCCAGCAGGCGATCGCGCGCGATCGCCTCATGCGCATAGCCGGTCGTGTAGAGGATTCGGATCTCGGGCCATTTCGCGCGCACGATCGCCGCCAGCTCGGTACCGCTCATGCCCGGCATGACGACATCGGTGAACAATACCGCAAAGCCCGGCGATCGATCGATCAGCGCGAGCGCGGCCGACGCATCGGCCGCCGCCACCGCCGGATAGCCGAGGTCGCGCACCGCATCGAGCGAGAATTGGCGGACCCGATCGTCATCCTCCACCAACAGGATCCGCTCGCCGCCGTCGCTGAGCGTCGGCGCGCCGAGCGGAACCGGCTCATAGGGCGCGACCGCCGCCTCCGCCTCGGCATGGCGGGGCAGGAACAGCCGGATCGTGGTCCCCGCGCCCTCCTCGCTCTCGATCCCGATATGGCCGCCCGATTGCTTGACGAAGCCGAACACCTGGCTGAGGCCGAGCCCGGTGCCCTTGCCGACGCCCTTGGTGGTGAAGAAGGGATCGAACGCGCGGGCCTGCACGTCGGGCGACATGCCGGTGCCGAAATCGCGCACCATGATCATCACATAATCGCCCGCGACGACATCCGGGTGCGTGCGGATATAATCCTCGTCCAGCGTCGCGTTCGCCGTGCGGATCGTCATCCGGCCGCGCCCGCCCAGCGCATCGCGGCCGTTGACCGCGAGATTGACGATCGCATTCTCGAGCTGGAGCGGATCGACGAAGGTCGGCCAGATATCGGGCGCGAGCTCCGTCTCCACCTCGATGCCCTCGCCCAGCGTGCGCCCGAGCAGGTTGGACATTTCGCCAACGAGCCGGTTCGGATCGACCGCCGCGGGCGCCAGCGACTGGCGCCGCGAATAAGCGAGCAGCCGGCTCACCAGCGAGGCGGCGCGGCCCGCGCCCTCCATCGCGCTCGCCAGGCTGCGCTGGAGCCGCTCGGGATCTTCCAGCCTGCGCCGCGCCATATCGAGGCTGCCGATCACCACCGCGAGCATATTGTTGAAATCGTGCGCGATCCCGCCGGTCAGCTGGCCGATCGATTCCATCTTCTGGATCTGGCGCAATTGCTCCTCGACCTGCTCGCGCGCCTGCATCTCGGCGCGGGCGGCCAGCACGGCGGCGCGCGCCTCGCGATGCGCGGCCTCGATCGATTCCGAGCGCGACCGCGCCTCGGTCACCGTCAGATAGGCGACGACGACCACGAAGAAGACCGTCGCCGCCAGCCCGATCGACAGCAGGGTCGTGCGCTGCTGCGCCTGTCGCTGGCGCTGCGCCAGCAGCCCGGCTTCGGTCGCGAACAGACGCCCGAGATGCTGGCGGATGGCGAGGATCAGCGGAATCCCGCTCGGCTGATTGGCGCTCAGGTTGATCTGATCGAGCGGCACGCGACGGCGCTGCGCGGCGAGCCGTTCACCGTAGAGCAGCCGCTGCCGGATCAGCGGGATCGCGGCATCCAGCTCACGGCGCTGCATATCATTGTCGTCCACCTTCTCGCGCAGCTCGCGCAGGCGCAGGACGATGTCGTCGCGGCTGTCGCGCAGCTCCTCCGCCATCTGCGGCTCCTTCGAGATCAGGAAGCCGCGCAGCGCGCCGTCATGCGTCGCTAGCCGCTCGCCCAGCTCGATGATCCGGGTCTGCACCTGTACCGAATGATCGATCCAGCGATTGCTCGACGACACGCCATTGGCGATGAGCATCGCGATCAGCCCCGCCACCAGGACGATGCCCAGACCGGCCAGGGGCATCAGTGGGATCTTACGCGGTTGCGCGTCGTGCATGCCGCGTTGTGACCGGAGCGCGGGCCGCGCGCAAGCGCGTCAGGCGTCGGCGTTTTTCACGATTTCCGCCCATCCGGCCTCGTCGATCACGGCGATGCCGAGACCGGCCGCCGTTTTCAATTTCGATCCGGCACCCGGACCGGCCACGACGAGATCGGTCTTGGCCGAAACCGAACCCGCGGTCTTGGCGCCGAGCCGCTCGGCCTGCGCCTTGGCCTCGTCGCGGCTCATCGTCTCCAGCTTGCCGGTGAAGACGATCGTCTTGCCCGAAACGTCGCTCGCGCGCGTCTCGACGACGAAATCGGGCGGGGAGACCTGCTCGAGCAGATCCTGCCACACCTGCCGGTTATGCTCTTCATGGAAAAAGTCGGCGAGCGCATGGCCGACCGCCGCACCGACATTTTCGACGCCGATCGTCTCCGCGATCGCCTTGTCGAGCCGATTGCGGAAGCGACCATCCTCCTCGCCCAGCCCGCGCTGGAAGCCGTCGCGCAATGCGATGATCCGATCGGCCAGATCCTGGAGCGCGGGCAGGGTCGTGTAACGCTTGAGCAGATCGCGCGCGGTCACCACGCCCGTATGGCGGATGCCGAGCCCGAACAGCAGCCGCGCCGCATCCGGCCGGCGTTTCGCCTCGATCGCGGCGAGGAGATTGTCGACCGACTTCTCCTTCCAGCCCTCGCGCCCGAGCAGATCGGCGCGGTGCGCCTCCAGCCGGAAGATGTCGGCGGGTTCGCGGATCCAGCCGAGATCGAGGAATTCCTGGATCGTCTTCTCGCCGAGCCCCTCGATGTCGAGCGCGCCGCGGCTGACGAAATGGCGCATCCGTTCGAAACGCTGCGCCGCGCAGACCAGCCCACCCGTGCAGCGTATATCGACCTCACCTTCCTCGCGCACCGCTTCCGATCCGCAGACCGGGCAATGATCGGGATAGACGAACGGATCGCGCGGCTCGTCGCGGGTCAGATTCTCGACGACCTGCGGGATGACGTCGCCGGCGCGCTGGACAACGATCCGGTCGCCGGGGCGCACGCCGAGCCGCGCGATCTCGTCGGCATTGTGCAAGGTCACGTTCGAGACGACGACGCCGCCGACGGTGACGGGCACGAGCCGGCCGACGGGCGTCAATTTGCCGGTGCGCCCGACCTGGATGTCGATCGCTTCCAGCGTCGTCTGCGCGCGTTCGGCCGGGAATTTGTGCGCGATCGCCCAGCGCGGCGATTTGGCGACCGAGCCCAGGCGTTGCTGCCAGTCGAGCCGATCGACCTTGTAGACGACCCCGTCGATATCGAACGGCAGATCGGCGCGGACCGCCTCGATCATCCGGTAATGGCCGACGAGCGCATCGAGCGTGTCGACGCAGGTCAGCAGCTCCGAGACGGGCAGGCCCCAGCGCTCGATCGCGCGCATGACGCCGGTCTGCGTCTCCGCGGGCAGCGCGCTCGTCTCGCCCCAGCCATGCGCGAGGAAGCGCAGCGGCCGGCTGGCGGTGACCGACGCATCCTTCTGCCGCAGCGATCCGGCGGCCGCATTGCGCGGGTTGGCGAACTGCCGCGCCTTCTCGGGATCGCCGGCCTCGGCCAGCAATCGCGCGTTGAGCCCGGCGAAGTCCGCCTTCGCCATATAGATCTCGCCGCGCACCTCGAAGATGTCGGGCACGTCGTCGCCGATCAGCGTCTGCGCGATGTCGCCGATCGTGCGGACATTGGGCGTCACGTCCTCGCCGGTCGTGCCGTCGCCGCGCGTCGCCGCCTGGACGAGCACGCCCTTCTCGTAGCGCAGCGAGCAGGACAGGCCGTCGATCTTGGGCTCGGCGGTCAGCGCCAGCACGGTCTCCTCGGGCAGCGCCAGATAGCGGCGCACGCGCGTGATGAACTCGGCGATGTCGGCATCGGCAAAGCCATTGTCGAGGCTCATCATCCGCATGGCGTGACGGATCTTGCCGAGCGCCGAGGTCGGCTCGGCGCCGACCTGGACATTGGGCGAATCGGCGCGGACGAGATCGGGGAAGCGCATCTCCAGCGCGAGAATCTCGCGGATCAGCGCGTCATAATCGGCGTCCGAAATCTCGGGCGCGTCGGAATCGTGATAGAGCCGATTGTGGTGCCCGATCTCGGCGGCGAGCGCTTCGAGCCGCATTGCCGCCGCTTCGCGGTCCAGCTCGTTACCGCGCGACATGCAGCACCTCCCGCCCGGGGCGCAGCGCCAGCGCCTCGGCCGCCTGCCCGTCTATCTCGAGCCCGGCCGCGGTCTCGACGAGCAAGGCGAAGGCGGCGCGAAACTCGCATAGGCGCCCCGCCGCGACGATCGAGCGGATCCCGCCGCCTTCGCCGACCGACGCGATTTCGGCCTCGCGCGCCTCGCGCACCGTGCGCAGCCGATCGACCATCGCCGTCATCGTCGGCCCGCCTTCGAAGATATCGAGATAGCCCTCGTCGGCAAAGCCCTCGGCCTCCAGCATCCGCATCGCCGCGCGCCCGGTCGCGTGCGGCACGCCGATCACGCCGCGCGCCATTTCGGAGAGCATCGCCAGATAGATCGGGTGGCGCGGCATCAGATCGGCGAGATGCTGGTTGCCGTGGCGGGCATTGTAATCGTCCGCCTCGCGAAAGCTCATCTGGAAGAAACGCCCGCCGACCCCGTCCCAGAAGGGCGATCCGCCGCCCTCGTCGATCACGCCGCGCAGCTCGGCGATCAACTTGTCGGCGAAGCGCGCACGGTGGAGCTTGATGAACAGATAGCGGCTGCGCGCGAGCAGCAGCCCGAGCCCGCCCGCGCGGAAGCGCGGGTGGAGGAACAGCCCGCCCACTTCGCTGCAGCCCTCCAGATCGTTGGTCATCACCAGCATCTCGGCCTTGAAGCTGCGGCCGAAGGCGGCGCTGTGCTGGGTCAGCGTCGTCCTGCGATAGGAATGGAAGGAGCCACGCTGACCGGTGCGCGTGATGATCTGCGCGGTGCCCGCGATGCGGCCGGATTCCAGATCCTCCAGCATCAGCAGATAGAGATCGTCGCCGAGCGCATCCTCGTCGCGCGCATAGGCCGCGTCGGACGCGGCCAGCCGCTCGGCCAGCGCATCGCGATCCGCGGGCAGGTTGGTGAAGCCGCCACCGGTGAGCTTGGCCATCTCGTAGAGCGGCTCCAGGTCCTGCGACCGCGCCGCGCGGACGATCGCGCGCATCCTAGAAGCCGTAGACCAAGGTCGCGCGCGTGACCGTGTCCAGCTGGCGGCTGGTCGTCGGCGTCTCGCGCTCGAACTGGAGATTGTAGGAGAATTTCGCCTTGAGCGCGCCGAGCAGCTTGGTCTCGAGCGCCGTCGCGCTGGAGGCGGTCGCATCGGTGCCTTCGAAGAAGACCGCGGCGTCCTGCCGGAAGGTCAGGGTCGGCGAGATCGCCCACATCGCCGAGAAGGAGCCGCGGCCGGCGAGCTTGGTCCGGTTCGCCTCGTCGATGAACACGGTGCGGCGGATCGCCGGTCCCGCTTCCAGCGTGATCGTCAGATCGGGCCGGCTCGCCGCGAGATAGCCGTAGCCTACGCCGAACGTCCCGCGCGATTCGATGCCGAGGAAGCGATCATGCTCATATTGGGCGAGGCCATAAGCGTAACGTAGGTCGTTGAACTTGTAATTGGGCTGCCAGGCGATCTGCCAGCGCTCGGTGGTCCGCTCATTGTCGGTTTCCTGATAGTCGAGCCGGGCGGTCAGCCGCTGGCGCCAGCGTATGCCGTCGCGCTGCAGCTTGGCCGAGGCATAGATGCCGAGCGTCCGCGTCGTGCCGGTCGAGCGCGTTCCGCCCGCCTCCAGTTCGCCCTTCCAGATCTGGAACAGGCTCGCCGCCGCGATCCGCGCCTGCTCGCGCTCCTGCGCCTGCTCGCGGACATTGGCGAGCATCGTCCGCTGCAGCGCGGAGATGCTTTCGATCTCGGTGATGTAGGTCGGGAAATTGTCCTTCGCGAGGCCGACGACATCGCTGATCGTCTTGTCGTTGCCGGTCTTGAACGCGGCCTCGATCATCGTCCGGACGGGGCCGGGCAGACCGGGTGCGGGCGGCGCGAACTGCAGCATCGGCTGCGGGACGACGGGCGCCTCGGGCGCGAACGGCAGGCGCGGCGCGGTTTCCTCCAGCGGCAGGTCCGGCCCGAGCGCGCCGGCAGCGAGCAGCAGCAGTGCGTTCACGCAGGCCCCGCGAGATGATCGGCGAACGCGGCCAGCACCTGCCGGTACAGCTCCTGCTTGAACGGCACGATCAGCGACGGCAGCTCGGCGGCATCCGCCCATTTCCAGGCGCGGAATTCGGGATGCGCGGTCGCGAGATCGATCTGCTCGTCGCGGCCGAGATAGCGCATCAGGAACCAGTGCTGCTTCTGCCCGCGATATTTGCCCTTCCACACCTTCTTCTGCAGATCGGCGGGCAGATCGTAATATAGGGGCTCGGGTGCCTCGGCGACGATCTCGACGCGGCTGGCGGGGATCCCCGTCTCCTCCTCCAGCTCGCGCAGAGCGCCCGCGCGCGCATCCTCGCCGGGATCGAGCCCGCCCTGCGGCATCTGCCACGCCTCCGCGGTCGTATCGATTCGCCACGCGACGAACACCTTGCCGGCCTCGTTGAGCAGCATGATGCCCGCGGCGGGGCGATAGGGGAGATCGGTCATCGTCTTGGGGGCTTCCGCGTTCTGAAGGCGCCGACTTCGACCATGTCGCGATCCCGATCAAGGGCATCGATCAGCCGCCATTGATGGCGCGGGGCCACGGTCCTAAGGAGCGGCGAAAGGAGCGCCCCCCATGCGTCGCGTCGATCTGCTCGCTCTCGCCCTCGCAGGCCTCGCCACCGTTCCGGCGCTCGCCCAGACGCCACCGGCGCCGGCCGCGCCTGCGCGCCGGCCGACCAATCTTCCCGGCGTGTCGCCCGCGGGCAATGCGATCCTGACCAAGCTCGATGCGCAGGGCGATCCGCAATATTCGCAGCTGCGCCGCCAGCAGACCGGGCTCAAGGACCAGCTCTCCAACGCGATCATGGTCCCCACGGTCGATGTGGACCGCGTCGCGACGATCATGCGGCAGATGGACGTGATCCAGAGCCAGATGCGGACGCGCGCCAGCGAGCGCGTGCTGACGGCGCTAAAGACCCTGCCGGAGGCCGATCGCGGCCCGTTCCTGCGCGCGATCGCCAAGCAGGTCGGCCCCGCCGCGAATTGATCGCGCATCCGTCCGGCCGTTCGGCCGTTGGGCGGGCATGACAGCGCCTTCCATCGTCTGGTTCCGCCAGGATCTCCGCTTGGCCGATCAGGCCGCCCTCGCCGCCGCCGTTCACGAAGGCCCGATCGTCGCGCTCTACGTGCTCGACGATGAAGGCCCGCGCCAATGGCGGATGGGGGGGGCGCAACGCTGGTGGCTTCACCACAGCCTCGCCGCGCTCGCGAAGGATCTCGGCCGCCATCGCATTTCGCTGATCCTCCGCCGCGGCCCGGCGGCGGAGACGATCGCCGCCGTCGCGAAGGAAGCGGGCGCGGCGCGCGTCCACGCGATCCGTCATGTCGAGCCCTGGTGGCAGGCCGCCGAGGCGGCACTGGCCGACAAGGTCGATCTCGTCCTCCACGAAGGCCAGCAGCTCGCCAATCCCGATACGATCCGGACGCAGACCGGCGGGCGCTACCGCGTCTTCACCCCCTTCTGGCGCGCGCTGGCCGCGACGCTTCCGCCGGCGCCGCCGCTCGCCGCGCCCGAGCATCTCCACGGGCATGGCGATCTTCGATCGGACCGGCTCGAGGATTGGCAACTCCTGCCCACCAAGCCCGACTGGGCGGGCGGATTCGATGTCTGGACGCCGGGCGAAGCCGGCGCCGTGGAGGCGTTGGAAGACTTCGCCGATCGCGTCGCCACCTACGATCATCACCGCAACCTGCCCTCGATCGACGGCAGCTCGCGCTTCTCGCCGCATCTCCATTTCGGCGAGATCTCGCCCGCGGCCGTCTGGCATGCCGCGCACGACGCCGCGCCGCGATCCGCCACGCCTTTCCTGCGCGAGGTCGGCTGGCGCGACTTCACCGCCAATCTCGTCGATCTCTTTCCCGGCATCGGCGCGAAGAATGGCCGCGACACGTTCGATCGGCTGCCGTGGCGCACGGGCGCCGAGGCCGATCGCGACTTCGCCGCCTGGACGAAGGGGCGCACCGGCTATCCGATCGTCGATGCGGGCATGCGCCAGCTCTGGGGCATGGGCTGGATGCACAATCGCGTGCGGATGATCACCGCCAGCTTCCTGACCAAGCATCTGCTGCTCGATTGGCGGCGCGGCGAGCGCTGGTTCTGGGATACGCTGGTCGATGCCGATTACGGCAATAACAGCGTCAACTGGCAGTGGATCGCGGGCACGGGGATCGACAGCAACCCGTTCGGCCGGATCATGGCGCCGCTCGTCCAGTCGACCAAATTCGATGCGGCCGACTATATCCGCGAATGGGTCCCCGAGCTTCGCGACCTGAGTGACGCGACGATCCACGATCCGCATGGCGAGGGCTGCGCGCCGAAGGACTATCCGGAGCCCCTGATCGGCCACCGCGAGGGCCGCGAGCGCGCGCTGGCGGCAGGAGCGAAGGTGCGGGCCTGACAGAACTCCCCTCCCTGAAAGGGAGGGGCTGGGGGTGGGTCGCCATCCAGCGAAGCGCCCGGCCGAAAGCAACCCACCCCTCGATCCCCTCCCTTCCAGGGAGGGGAGGAAGGTCAGCCCTCCACGCGCATCCGGTACCCGGTCGGAAAATCGCTCGCGAGCAAGCCGGCGATCGCCTCGCCGACCACGTCCGGCGCCTTCAGCGTCGCCGGCTCCTCGCCGGGAAACGCCTTGGCGCGCATCGCGGTGGCGGTGGCACCGGGATCGACGATCGCGACGCGCAGATCGCCGAGCGTGCGATTCTCCTCGCCATAAGCCAGCACCAGATTCTCCAGCGCCGCCTTGGACGAGCCATACGCCCCCCAGAAGGCCCGCGGGTCCGCGCCGACGCTGGACGTGACCGCGACGATCCGCGGCCGTGCGCTCCGCCGGAGCAGGGGATCGAACGCCGCGATCAGCGCCTGCGGCGCGCCGACGTTGAGCGTCAGCAGCTTTGCATATTCCTTCGGATCGATCGCCGGCACCGTGCTGAGCGTGCCCAGGGTCGCCGCGTTGATCACGAGCAGATCGAGCCGCTCCCAGCGCCCAGCGACCGCCTCCGCCAGCCGGCCGATCGAATCGCCGTCGGTCAGATCCAGCGGCGCGATCGTCGCCGAGCCCCCCGCGGCGTGGATCGCCTCCTCGGTCTCCTCGAGCCCGCCGGTGGTCCGCGCCACGAGCAGGACGTGCGCGCCGGCGGCGGCGAGCGCGCGGGCGGTCGCCGCGCCGATGCCGCGGCTGGCGCCGGTAACGAGCGCGATCTGGTCTTCGAGGGGGAGGGTCATCGTCGTTCCATCATCTTCCCCTCCCTGGAAGGGAGGGGATCGAGGGGTGGGTTGCTACAGCAGGGGCGCAGTCCGTCGCCGTGAGCGACCCACCCCCAACCCCTCCCTTTCAGGGAGGGGAGCCGCCATCACGCCAGCACGCGCTCGTCGAGCAATGCGAACTGGTCGGGCACGGTCTGCGCGTCGTGATCGGTCAGCGGCGTCGGATAATCGCCAGTGAAGCAGGCGTCGCAATGCGTCGGCGCGGCGGCGTTGCGGCCGACTTCGCCGAGCGCGCGATACAGGCCGTCGACCGAGATGAAGGCGAGGCTGTCGGCATTGATGAAGTCCGCCATCTCCGCCACCGTCATCCGCGCGGCGAGCAATTTGGCGCGCTCGGGCGTGTCGACCCCGTAGAAGCAGCTGTGCCGCGTCGGCGGGCTCGCGATGCGCATATGGACTTCGGTCGCGCCGGCATCGCGCATCATCTGGACGATCTTGAGGCTCGTCGTACCGCGCACGATCGAATCGTCGACGAGCACGATTCTTTTGCCCGCGATCAAAGCGCGATTGGCATTGTGCTTCAGCTTCACGCCGAGGTGGCGGATATTGTCCGCCGGCTGGATGAAGGTGCGGCCGACATAATGCGAGCGAATGATGCCGAGCTCGAACGGGATGCCGCTCGCCTGCGCATAGCCGATCGCCGCGGGGACGCCCGAATCGGGGACGGGGATGATGAAATCGGCGTCGGTCGGGCTTTCCGCCGCGAGCTCGGCGCCGATCGCCTTGCGCACGCCATAGACGGACTGGCCGGCCAGCACCGAATCAGGCCGCGAGAAATAGACATGCTCGAACACGCAGGGGCGCCCGCGCACCTTGCCGAACGGCCGGATCGAGCGGATCCCCGCATCGGAGACCGTCACCAGCTCGCCCGGCTCCAGCTCGCGCACGAAATCGGCCCCCACCACGTCGAGCGCGACCGTCTCGGAGGCGAAGATCGTCGTGTCGCCCAGTTTGCCCATCACGAGCGGCCGGATGCCAAGCGGATCCCGGCAGGCGATCATGCCCTCGGGCGTCATGCAGACGAGCGAGTAAGCGCCCTCGATCTTGCGCAGCGCATCGATGAAGCGATCGATCAGGGTGCGGTAGGTCGAGGTCGCGACGAGATGGATGATCGTCTCGGTGTCGCTCGTCGACTGGAAGATGGACCCTGAGCGGATCAGATCACGCCGCAGCTTCATCGCGTTCGAGATATTGCCGTTATGCGCGATCGCGAAGCCGCCGCTGGCGAGCTCCGCGAAGAGCGGCTGGACGTTGCGCAGCGCGGTCTCGCCCGTCGTCGAATAGCGGACATGGCCGCAGGCGACGCGGCCGGGCAGCTGGCGGATGATCTCGTCGCGGTCAAAATTGCCCGCGACATGCCCCATCGCGCGATGCGTGTGGAAATTGTGGCCGTCCCAGCTGGTGACGCCGGCAGCTTCCTGCCCGCGATGCTGGAGCGCGTGAAGGCCGAGCGCGACGATCGCGCTGGCCGATTCGGCGTCATAGACTCCGAAGACGCCGCACTCTTCGCGCAGCTTGTCGCCGTCTTCAGTCTCGAATGGATTGGTGGTCAGCATCGTTCATCCCGCGGCTGCAGCCTGCCCATAGGGGATGATTCCCGGCTTGTCGCCCCGCTGGCCGCTCCGACTGCCGATTTCCTGTTTTCCGGCGTGACAGACCGCACTCCGTTCCCGTTTGCCCTGAGCTTGTCGAAGGGCTGTCCTTTTCTTCAGCGCCGAAGAAGGACGGTGCTTCGACAAGCTCAGCACCAACGGTCGAGAGCGATTTCCGTAAACCATGATCCGTTCTAAAGCGCCCGCATGGACGATCGCGAAACCGGAACTACGTTGATGCCGCGCTGGGATGCGGCCGGGCTGATCACGGCGGTCGTGACGCATGCCGCCACCGGCGAGCCGCTGATGGTCGCGCATATGAACGACGAGGCGCTCGCCCGCACGATCGAGAGCGGCGAGGCCTGGTTCTGGTCGCGCTCGCGCCAGCGGCTGTGGAAGAAGGGCGAGACGTCCGGCCATGTGATGAAGGTCGTCGAGCTGCGCATGGATTGCGACCAGGACGCGATCTGGCTGCGCGCCGATCCGCACGGGCCCGCCTGTCACACCAATGCAGCGAGCTGCTTCTACAGGAGACTCGAAGGCGGCGCGCTCATCCGCACCGAATGAACCGCCTGCGCGGCGCGGATCAAGGCCCCGCCCGTAGATTTTCGGTTCATGAAACTTCGCAGTTTTAAGAGCGTTCGGTGCGCGCAAGGTTTTGAAAAGCGCGTGAGCGTAACCTTGATGTGCAATAGCGTAGCGTAGACCTGTACCAGTAGCGTTGCTTCGGCACCTGCGCCCGGTTCCAGTCCTTTACGACTTCGTTTACCACGATCCTGCCGCGTCTATACGGTTCAGGAGGCAATCGGCGCGCAATCCATTCTCGCAAGCGCGGGTCCCGGGCGGCTCAGCGGCGCGCCAATCGCGCCTCGATCGCATCCCAGATCAGCGCTGGCGTATCCGTGCCGTTGAAGCGGTCGATTGCGACGATCCCGGTCGGCGAGGTCACGTTGATCTCGGTGAGATGGCCCGCGATCACGTCGATGCCGACGAACAGCAGCCCGCGCTTCGCCAGTTCCGGCCCGAGCGCCTCGCAGATCTCCAGCTCGCGCTCCGTCAGCTCGCTTTGCGCGCCCGTGCCGCCGACCGCGAGGTTCGAGCGGATCTCGCCCGGCTTGGGCAGGCGATTGACAGCGCCAGCCGGCTTGCCGTCGATCAGGATGATCCTCTTGTCGCCCTTCGAGACGTCGGGAAGGAAGGCCTGGACCATGAACGGCTCGCGCCACACCTGCCCGAACAATTCGGTCAGCGCGGCGAGATTGGCGTCGCCCTTGCTGACGAAGAACACGGCTGATCCGGCATTGCCGTAGAGCGGCTTGATCACGACTTCCTTATGCTCGGCATGGAAGGCGCGCGCCTCCTCCAGCCCGCGCGTGATCAGCGTCGGCGGCATGAACTGGGCATAATCCAGCACGAACAGTTTCTCGGGCGCGTTGCGCACCGCGGCGGGATCGTTGACCACGAGCGTCTGGTGCTGGATCCGCTCCAGCAGGTGCGTCGCGGTAATGTAGGCCAGATCGAAGGGCGGATCCTGCCGCATCAGGACCACGTCGACGTCCTCGCCGAGATCGAGCATTTTCTCCTCGATCACCGCGAAATGATCGCCCGCGACGCGCTGGACCGTGATCGCCTTGGCCGGCGCGGTCAGCCGCCCCTCGCGATAGGAGAGCTCGCCCGCCGCATAATGCCACAGCTTATGCCCGCGCGCCTGCGCGCCAAGCATGATCGCAAAGGTCGAATCACCCGCAATATTGATCGATTCCAGCGGGTCCATCTGGACGGCGACGGTCAGGGACATGCGAAATCAATCCTCCGTTCGTCCTGAGCGAAGTCGAAGGACGGGCTACCAGGCACGTGCTTCGACTACGCTCAGGTCGAACGGGTAACAAGGAAGCTCGCCTTTGCGTTCGGCGAGAAGATTCACCCGATCCACGCATTTTCGATATGGCGCAGCGCCCGGCCTGGCGCGATCAGGATCACGTCGATGCGGATATCCTGGCCCTCGCCGGCGAAGCGCGACTGGAGATAGCCCGCCGCCGCGGCGACGCGCGCGAGCCGCCGTTCGTCGATCGCGAAATCCAGTTCGGCCGCGGTCGCGCGGCGCTTGACCTCGACGAAGGCGACGAGCCCGCCGCGCGCGGCGACGAGATCCACCTCGCCGACCGGCGTGCGCACCCGCCGCGCGAGGATCCGCCAGCCCTTCAGCCGCAGCCACCACGCCGCGGCCGTCTCCGCGATCCGGCCGCTCCGCTCGGACCGTGCGCGGTCCCTCACCCCTCGCCCTTGATCGCGAGCGCGCGCGCATAGAGATCGCGGCGCGGCAGGCCGGTCGCATCGGCGACTTCGGACGCCGCCTTGCCGACCGACAGCCGCTGCAACGCCGCGGCCAGCAGCACATCCGCATCCGCCTCGGTCGCGGGCGGCGCCTCGCCCGGCGGCGCGACGACGATGACGATCTCGCCCTTGGGCGTCGCCTCGGCATAGCGTGCGGCCAGTTCGCCGAGCGTGCCGGTCACGCATTCCTCGAACATCTTGCTGATCTCGCGCGCGACCGCCGCCTCGCGATCGCCCAGCCGCGCCGCCAATGCCGCGAGCGCGGCGCCGAGCCGCGGCCCCGATTCGTAGAAAAGCAAGGTCGCGCGGATCGTGGCGACCTCGTCGATCGCCTCGTCGCGCGCTTTGGCCTTGGAAGGCAGGAAGCCCGCGAACAGGAAGCGATCGGTCGGCAGTCCCGCCAAGGTCAGCGCCGCGACCGCCGCGCAGGGGCCAGGCAAGGTCGTCACCGCATGGCCCGCGGCGCGCGCGGCGCGGACCAGCTTGAAGCCCGGATCGGAGATGAGCGGCGTGCCCGCGTCGGAGACGAGCGCGATCGCCTGGGATCCCATCCGCGCGACCAGATCGTCGCGCACCCGCTCGGTCGAATGATCGTGATAGGGGATCATCGGCCGCTTGACGCCGATATGGTGGAGCAGCCCGCCGGTCACCCGGCTGTCCTCCACCGCGATCGCATCGGCGCGGGACAGCACATCGGCGGCGCGTGGCGACAAATCCTTCAAGTTGCCGATGGGTGTCGCAACGATGTAGAGGCCGGGCTTGAGAGGTTCGGGATCAGCTGACAGCATGAATGCAACCATGGCAGACCCCGGGCAGCCGGGGCAAATCGGCGCGCGCAAGATCCTGCTTACGATCGTCGCGCTGCTCGTCGCGATGTGGCTCTCGGCCTGCGCCGGCGGCCCGCGCACGTCCGCGCCCGCGCCGATCAAGGCACCGCCGACCGCCACCGCGCCGAAACCCCAGCAGGGCCTGCCCGAGGATACGGATCGGCACCGCGTCGCTCTGCTTGTGCCGATCACCGGGCCCAATGCCGGCGTCGGCCAGTCGATCGCCAACGCGGCCGTGCTCGCTCTGGCCGACACCAAGGATCGCTCGCTGCGGGTCACGACCTACGACACCGGCCCCGGCGCTGCCGTCGCCGCGACGAAGGCGCTGGCCGAGGGCAATGCTCTGATTCTCGGGCCGTTGCTCGGCGACGATGTCCGCGCGGTTGCCGGGCTGGCCGCCGCGCGCGGCGTGCCGGTCGTGTCCTTCTCCAACGATACGAGCGCGTCGGCCGACAATGTCTGGCTGCTCGGCTTCCAGCCGGCGCAGTCGATCGAGCGCGTCGTCCGCTTCGCGCGCTCGAAGGGACTGACGCGGTTCGCGGGGCTCGTGCCGCAGGGCGCTTATGGCCGCACCGCGTCGGGCACGCTGATCCGCGTCGCCGAATCGGCGGGCGGCAGCGTCGTCGCGATGCAGACCTATGATCGCTCGCCCGCCGCGATCACGGCGGCGGTGACCGCGCTTTCCAAGCAGAAGTTCGATGCCGTGCTGATCGCCGACAGCGGCCGGGTGACCGTCGTCGCCGTGCCGCTTTTGCGCAAGAAGGCGGTGACCGCGCAGGTGCTCGGCACCGAATTGTGGAATGCCGAGCCGGGCCTGTCCTCGGTCGCCTCGCTGAACGGCGCCTGGTTCGCCAGCGTCGACGATGCGATGTTCGGCCAGCTTTCGACCCGCTATCGCGCGCGTTACGGCAAGACGCCCTATCGCCTCGCCAGTCTAGGTTATGATGCGGTGCTGCTCGCCGTCCGCATCGCGCGCGACTGGAAGGCCGACGCCCCCTTCCCGAGCGACCGGCTCGGCGACGCGGGCGGCTTTGCCGGCGTCGACGGCGCGTTCCGCTTCAATCGCAGCCGCATCGCCGAACGATCGCTCGCCGTCCACCAATTGGGCGCGGGCGGCCGCAGCGTCGTCTCGCCCCCCCCCACGGGCTTCTGAACTCACCCCGTTCGGTTCGAGCAGCTTCGAGCGTAGTCGAGAAGCGTCCGTCGAGAACTCCCACGCGAGACTTCTCGACTGCGATCTCGACTTCGCTCGATCTCCGCTCGAAACGAACGGGAGAGGGGTTAACGGGTGCGCTTAAGCCGCCAATTCCCGCAAGATCGCATCCAGCACGAGCATATTCCCCTCGGTGACCCGCAGCCGGTCGCCCTCGCGCACCAGCATTCCCTGCGCGATCAGCCGCGCCATCCGGTCCGCATCGATCGCGGGTGCGCAGCGCGCGAGCGAAACGCCCTCTTCCAGCCGCAGCCCCATCAACAAAGCCTCGATCGCCTGCGTCGCGGGATCGAGCGTCGCCAGCTCGGCGATGCCGTTCGCCTGCCCGTCGATCCGCGCGAGCCAATTCTCCGGCTTCTTCGCGCGCACCGTCGCCACGCCCGCACGCCGGCCATGCGCGCCGGGGCCGACGCCGAGATAGTCGCCATAGCGCCAATAGGTCAGGTTGTGCCGGCTCTCCTCGCCGGGCCGCGCGTGATTCGAGACCTCGTAGGCGGGCACCCCCGCACCTGCGGTCATGTCGCGCGTCAGCTCGAACAGGGTCGCGCCATGATCGGGATCGACCGGCGGCAATTTGCCCTGCGCGGCGAGCGTCGCGAAGCGCGTGCCCGGCTCGATCGTCAGCTGGTAGAGCGACAAATGGCCGGTGCCGAAGCTTAGCGCGCGCGCTAGCTCGGCCGCCCACTCCGCCTCGCTCTGGCCGGGCCGCGCATAGATGAGGTCGAAGCTCACCCGATCGAAACAGGCCTGCGCGACATCGAGCGCCGCGAGACCTTCGCTCACGCCATGCGCGCGGCCGAGGAAGCGGAGCACCTCGTCATCGAGCGCCTGCAGTCCCAGGCTGACGCGGTTGACGCCGGCCGCCGCCAGATCGGCGAAGCGCGCCGCCTCGACCGAGGAAGGATTCGCTTCCAGCGTGATCTCGATGCCCGGCGCGAAGCCCCAGCGGCGCTCGGCCTCGGCGAGGATCGCGGCGACCGTGGCGGGCGGCATCAGCGAGGGCGTCCCGCCGCCGAAGAAGATCGAGCTCAGCCGCCGCTGCGGCCCGGCCTCCGCCTCGAATGCGAGATCGGTGAGCAAGGCCTCGCGCCAGCGATCCTGATCGACGCCGTCGCGGACATGGCTGTTGAAGTCGCAATAGGGGCATTTCGAGACGCAGAACGGCCAGTGGACGTAGAGCGCGAGCGCGGACGATGGCTGTTCCCCTACCCCGTTCGTGCTGAGCGAAGTCGAAGCACGGGCCGCACGCGCAGCACGTCCTTCGACAGGCTCAGGACGAACGGTATCTAAGGACGTCGGCATAATATCGGCGCGATCAGAGAACCGCCGCGACCAATTTCTTGAACGCATCCGCGCGGTGGCTGATCGCCTGCTTCTCGGCCGGATCGAGCTCGGCGAAGCTCTGCTCGCGGCCCAGCGGAACGAACATCGGATCGTAGCCGAAGCCGATCGTGCCGCGCGGCGGCCAGGTCAGCGTGCCTTCGGCGCGCCCCTCGAAGCTCTCGACATGCCCGTCCGGCCAGCACAGCGACAGCACGCAGACGAAATGCGCGTCGCGGCCCGCTTCCGGCCCCTTTGCGGCAAGCGCCTCCTCGACCTTGCGCATCGCGAGGTTCCAGTCGCGCGTGCCCTCGGGCGTCTCGGCCCAATTGGCGGTATAGACGCCCGGATCGCCGCCGAGCGCATCCACGCACAGCCCGCTATCGTCGGCGAGCGCGACCAGCCCTGATAGGTCGGCCGAGAAGCGCGCCTTCAGCTCGGCATTGGCGAAGAAGGTCGTGCCCGTCTCGTCCGGCTCGGGAATGCCGAGCGACGCCGCCGAGACGGGCTCGATCCCGTAGGGCGCGAGCAAGGCGCGGATTTCGCGCACCTTGCCCTCATTGTGGCTGGCGATGACGAGCTTGCCAGGCTGCAGCTTGCGGTGCGGCACGGGCATGGGCTCGTCGTCGATCAGCTCGATGCTCATTTCCCGACCGCCTGACGCTGGGCGGCGAAGATTTCGCCACAGCCGATGCGCGCCAGGCGCAGCAGGCGGAGCAACGCCTCCTCGTCATAGGTCGCGCCTTCGGCGGTGGCCTGCGCCTCGGCGATATTGCCGTCGGACAGGAGCACGAAATTGCCGTCGGCATGCGCGTTCGAATCCTCGATATAATCGAGATCGAGCACCGGCGTGCCTTCGTAGATGCCGCACGAGACCGCGGCGACCTGCGCCCGGATCGGATCCTGGAGCAGAATGCCCGCCGCCAGCAGCTTGTCGACCGCGATCCGCAGCGCGACCCACGCGCCCGAGATCGAGGCGGTGCGCGTGCCGCCATCGGCCTGGATCACGTCGCAATCGAGCGTGATCTGGCGCTCTCCGAGCAGGCCCATGTCGCAGACCGAGCGCAGCGAGCGCCCGATCAGCCGCTGGATCTCCTGCGTGCGGCCGGACTGCTTGCCCTTGGCCGCCTCGCGATTGCCCCGCGTGTGCGTCGCGCGCGGCAGCATGCCATATTCGGCGGTGATCCAGCCCTGGCCCTTGCCGCGCAGGAACGGCGGCACGCGCTCTTCCACCGAAGCGGTGACGAGCACCTTGGTATCGCCGAAACCGATGAGGACGCTGCCCTCGGCATGGACGGTATAGCCTGGCTGGATCGTGATCGCCCGCATCTGATCGGGGGCGCGGCCGCTGGGGCGCATGGAAGCTCCTTTTATGTTCGTCGTCGCCCTAGCCCTTCGGAAGAGCCGAAGGAAGCGGGAGGCTATGCGACGCTGCCATGCCCGTGGCACTCAGCAGCGGTTCGAACGGAGACATGTATGAAGCGTCTGCTGGCGGTCGCCGCCCTGCTCCTGTTGCCGGTCGCGCCGGCTGCGGCCGAAGCCCCCCTGTTCGACGATCACGTCCATCTCCATGACGGCGCCGCCTCGCTCGCCGCCTATCGCGCTGATCTCGCCAGGGCGGGCGTCTCGCTCACCAGAATCGGCGCGATGTGGTTCGGCGGGCCCAACCAGGCGCTGGCGGGCGACCCCGCCTCGATCCGGCGCGGCAATGATTCGATCCTCGCTCTCGCCGCGAACAATCCCGATCTGCTGCCGATCGCGACCGTACACCCTTATGATGGCGACGCCGCGCTCGCCGAGCTGGATCGGGTCGCGGCACGCGGGGTTAGGGTGCTCAAGATCCACCCGCACACGCAGGAATTCGATCCGGCCGATCCGCGCGTGAAGACGCTTGTCACGAGGGCGGGCGCGCTCGGCCTGGTCGTGCTGATGGACAATGCGAACATTCTGCCCGGCGATAGCGAGAAGCTCTTCAATCTCGCGCTCGCCTGCCCGAAGACCAGGTTCATCTTCGCGCATATGGGCGGCATGAACTTCCGCTTCTGGAATATCCTGATGCCGGCCAAGCGCGCCAAAGGGTTGTTCGCCGACAATATCTATTTCGACATTTCGGCGACGGTGATGATCGTCGCCGGCTCGCCGATCCGGGATGAGTTCGTCTGGACGATGCGCAACGTCGGCATCGACCATATCCTGCTCGGCTCGGACTATCCGCAATATACGCTGCCGCAGACGCTGGCGGCGTTCGAGACGCTGGGGCTGACCGAGGCGGAGAAGGCGCAAATTCGCTACGGGACGGCGAAGGCCCTGCTAGGGTTCGAATGACGGCATCGCTTCAGAAGAATTCATCGAGCATCAGATGGAAGTCGATGCGGTCGCGGTCGGGCACGGTGATGCCATAGCTTGCGAACAGGCGGTCCTGCAGACCACTGCCGAACTCGCCCAGAGAATGCCAGAGGATGGCGAGGTCCTGATAGGGATCGGCGAGGCCGACGCGGCCCACATCGATGCAGCCCGTCACCGCTCCATCCGCGAACAGGATATTGTCGAGCGAGAAATCGCCGTGCGTGACGACCATGTCGAATGCCAGCGGCAGCAGTCCGATAGCGGCGTCCCAAACCCGCTCGGCGCTCCAGCCGGCGCGCGCCTCGTCGAAATGATCGAGAGGGACGAGTCCGGACTCGAGCCGTTCCCGGGCCCGGGCGAGACGGAAGCCGTGGTCGGCCATGAACGGGCAATCGGCGACCGGGATGGCATGGATGTGCCGGATGAAATCGGCCAGCGCATCCACGATCGCGCTGCTCTCGGCCGGATCGCCCGTCAGCAATTGGTAAGCGGTCTGGCCGCGTAACGCCGTGGTCACGAGCCAGGCTTCTTCAGCCGAGCTCCAGAAATGGACGACCGCAGGAACGGGCAGGCGTCCGGCCAGCCAGCGCAATCGGACCATCTCATCGGTGACGTCCGCTGCCGCCTGTCTCTGTCCCATCTTCAGGAACAGATCCGGCGCGCCGGACTTGGCATGCAGGCGAAATGTCGCGCCGCCCGATTCGCCAACCAGATCCCGTGCCCAGCGATAGCCGGCGAGCGGTCCGGCCAGAGCGGGTGGCAGCGCGATCGGCGCACAGGGCTCTTCGCGGATCATCCGACGGGCATCACCCAGACGAGCACGTTGCCCAGCAGCACGACCGCTGCGACGAGCATCAGAATGCCGCGCTTGCGGTCCCGCCGCTTCGCGATCAGCCAGATCCCGCCCCAAACGAGCGTGAAACAGGCCAGCATGGCGATGGAATAAGCGACGGCGCCGGAGATCATGGACGTCGATTAGAGCGACAGGGCTTACGGGAAAAGCGGTACGCTCTGTGAGAGCAGGCGTGTCGGGCGCGGGCGATGCCCCGGGCCTGCAAAGCTCAGCAGCGAGAGCCGCGCCTCGCCCTGCCTGCACGTTGCAGAGCGCAAAAGAAAAGGGCCCGGCGTTTCCGCCGAGCCCTCGATCCTCACCCCAGCCTCTCGACCGGTCTCAGTGCTTCTTGTCGCGCCAGATCGTCTGGTACGAGCCGTAGGCCAGCATCGTCGCGATCAGCAGGAAGAGGAACACCGCGATACCCGTGCGGTGACGATTCTCCAGCTTCGGCTCGGCCGCCCACATCAGGAAGGCCGCGACGTCGGTTCCCATCTGGTCGATCGTCGCCTTCGTGCCGTCGGCATAGGTGACCTGACCCTCGGCAGCGAGCGGAGGCGGCATCGCGATGTTGAGGTTCGCGAAATAGGGATTGAAGTGCAGCCCCGGAGGCGTCTTGGCGTCGGGGAACTTCTTGAGCAGCTCCTCGCCTTCCTCGTTCTTGTAGCCCGCCTGATCCGCATAGCCCGTCACGAGCGAATGGATGTAATGCGCGCCGCCCTCCCGCGACTTGGCGATCGTCGAGAGATCCGGCGGCAGCGCATTGTTGTTGCCCGCGCGCGCCGCGGTCTCGTTGGCGAAGGGCGACGGGAAATAGTCGCTCGGCAGCGCCTTGCGCGTCGTCGGCTCGCCGGTCTTGTCGTTGATCGTGGGGACCTCGGTCGACCACTGCTTGGCGATCGCCTTCACCTCGGGCTTGGTGAAGCCGATCTCCTCCAGATCGCGGAACGCGACGAGCTTCATCGAATGGCAGGCCGAGCAGACTTCCTTATAGACTTGGAAGCCGCGCTGGAGCTGCTGGCGATCATATTTGCCCCACACCGGATTGTCGAAGGAGTAGCTGATCTCCTTCGGCTCGCGATGGAATTCGTGCGCCGCCGTCACGACCGCGGCATCGCGCGGCATGAGGAAGGCGACGAGCAGCGCCGAGACGAAGGCGAGGCCGGCGAGGAAACCGCCGATGCGGACGATCACGTTCGTATTCCCCCTTGGCTCAGTGCGCGCCGCTGGCGGATGCCAGCGTCTCGGCGCCATACGGCGCGCCTTCTTCGGTCTCGCCCTTCAGCACGGCTTCCGTGATGGAATTCGGCAGCGGCTTGGGCACCTCGAACAGGTTGATGATCGGAACGATGATCAGGAAGTGCGCGAAATAATAGGCCGCGGTGAACTGACCGATGCGGACATAGGGCTCTTCCGCCGGGCTCTTGCCGATATAGCCGAGCACGAGCACGTCGGCCACGAGGATCCAGAAGGCGACCTTGTACATCGGCCGGTAATTGGCCGAGCGCACCGGCGACTTGTCGAGCCAGGGCAGGAAGAACAGGAGCGCGATCGCCCCGAACATCGCGATGACGCCCCAGAGCTTCGCCGGCACCCAGAACCAGTTCACCGTGAAGGCGCGCAGGATCGCGTAGAAAGGCCAGAAATACCATTCGGGCACGATGTGCGCCGGCGTCGAGAGCGGGTTGGCCGGGATATAATTGTCCGGATGGCCCAGCATGTTCGGCGCGAAGAAGGTGAGCGCGGCGAACAGCAGGAAGAACACGCCCGCGCCGAAGCCGTCCTTGGCGGTGTAATAAGGATGGAACGGCACCGTATCCTGCGGCCCCTTCACGTCGACGCCGGTCGGGTTGTTCGAGCCCGGAATGTGCAGCGCCCAGATGTGGAGGATGATTACGCCCGCGATCACGAACGGCAGCAGATAATGGAGCGAGAAGAAGCGGTTGAGCGCGGCATTGTCCGGCGCGAAGCCGCCCAGCAGCCACGTGTGGATCGGCGCGCCGACGAGCGGCAATGCCGAGAAGAAGCCGGTGATGACCTGCGCGCCCCAGAAGCTCATCTGGCCCCACGGCAGCACATAACCCATGAAGGCGGTCGCCATCATCAGCAGGAAGATGACCACGCCGAGCAGCCACACCATCTCGCGCGGGGCCTTGTACGATCCGTAATAGAGGCCGCGGAAGATGTGGATGTAGACGACGATGAAGAACATCGATGCGCCGTTCATATGCGCGTAGCGGAGCAGCCAGCCCTGATTGACGTCGCGCATGATGCTCTCGACGCTGTTGAAGGCGATGTCGGCATTGGCCGCGTAATGCATCGCCAGCACGATGCCGGTGACGATCTGGATCGCGAGCGCGAGCCCGGCGAGGACGCCGAAATTCCAGAAATAATTGAGGTTGCGCGGCACCGGATAGCCGGCGCCGACCGCATTATAGACCAGGCGCGGCAGCGGCAGGCGGCTGTCGACCCACTTCATCAGCGGGTTCTTCGGCTCGTATTGGGCAGCCCAGGGAAAGCTCATCGTGTCTAACCTCAGCCGATCTGGACGACGGTGTCGGATTTGAAGCTGTACTCGGGAACCTGCAGGTTCAGCGGAGCCGGCCCTTTGCGGATGCGCGCCGCGGTATCGTAGACCGAGCCGTGGCACGGGCAGAAATAGCCGCCATATTCACCGCGCGTCTCGCCCTCGCCCGCGCCCAGCGGCACGCAGCCGAGATGGGTGCACACGCCGAGCGTGATCAGCCAGTTCTTGTGGCCTTCCTTCGTCCGCTCGGCGAGCGTCGCCGGATCGCGGAGGCTGGCGACCGGGACCGCATCGGCCTCCTGGATTTCCTTCGGCGTGAGGTTGCGGATGAAGACGGGCTGCTTGCGCCACATCGTCTTGATCGCCTGGCCGGTCGCGATCGACGAGATGTCGATCTCGATCGCAGCGAGCGCCAGCACGTCCGCGCTCGGGTTCATCTGGTTGATCAGCGGATAAACCACCGCGACCGCGCCGACGCCGGCGAAGCTGACCGCGGCGATATTGAGGAAATCGCGACGACGCGGGCCGACGCCTGCTTCCTCCGCTTCGCCGATGACCGGCGGACGCTGGTTCGGATCGTCTGACGTTTGCGACATCGCCATTCGCGGAAAACCTCTGCGCTAAACCCCCTCGCAGCCCTATTGATAAGGGCGCGGTTGTGCCCGCTCTAGACGCGCGATTGCCGGTTTGCCAACCGCCTTCCCGCTATTGCGAGCGGTTCGCAACTATTCGAACGCTTGCGTGGCGTAAAGACGCACGCCAAGCGCTCGTTTCATGCAAAACACATCCTCGCCGCTCGACCCCGAACAGCAAAGCGCGCGCGACTGGTTCGAGGCGCTTCGCGACCGGATCTGCGCCGCCTTCGAGGCGATCGAGCGCGAGGCGGGCAGCGACGCCGCCTTCGATTATGTGCCGTGGGACCGGATCGAGCCCGACGGCAGCCCCGGCGGCGGCGGCGTGCGCGGCGTGATGAAGGGACGCGTGTTCGAGAAGGTCGGCGTCAACGTCTCCACCGTCGGCGGCCATCTGGAAGGCGAGTTCGGCAAGACGATCCACGGCGCCGCCGACGATCCGCGCTTCTTCGCGACCGGCATCAGCCTCGTCGCGCATATGGCCAACCCGCACGTGCCCGCGGTGCACATGAACTGCCGCTTCCTTAACACGACCAAACGCTGGTTCGGCGGCGGCGCCGATCTCAATCCGCCGCTGCCCCGCGCCGAGGATACCGAGGATTTCCACGCGACCCTGCGCGCCGCCTGCGAGGCGCATCCGGAGCCGGGCGACTATCCGCGCTTCGCCAAATGGGCCGAGGATTATTTCTGGATCCCGCATCGCAAGGTGCATCGCGGCGTCGGCGGCATCTTCTTCGATCATCTCGAAGGCGATTTCGAGACCAACTTCGCCTTCGTCCGCGCGGTCGGCGAAGCGTTCCTCGACGCCTTCCCGCGAATCGTGCGCCGGCGGATGGACGAGGCGCCGAGCGAAGCCGATCGCGCGGCGTTGCTCGCCTATCGGGGCCGCTATGCCGAGTTCAATCTCGTCTATGATCGGGGCACGTTGTTCGGGCTCAAGACCGGCGGCAATATCGACGCGATCCTGATGAGCCTGCCCCCTGTCGCAACGTGGGAATAGCCCCGTGGCGCTGACCCCGGTCGCCGACGGCGAACTCGCCGCGATCGTGACCTCGCTGGAGATGCGCGAGCGGCCGAAGCCCAGGCCGCTCCCCGCTTCGCCCTTCCGGCTCGTTCGCTGGGCGAGCCCGCCGCCGGAGCGCTACCGGACGCTCTTCACCCGTATCGGCACACCCTGGCTGTGGTTCTCGCGGCTGTTGCTCGACGATGCAGCGCTCACCGCGATCATCGATGACCCGGCCGTGGAGGTCTATGCCGTCACCGATCGCGCGGGGATCGAGATCGGCATACTGGAGCTCGACTTCCGCGTCGCGGGCGAATGCGAGATCGGCTTCTTCGGGCTGATCACCGAGCTTTCGGGCAAGGGCCATGGCCGCTGGCTGATGGCCGAGACGCTGGCGCGCGCGTGGCGGCCGGGGATCGGCCGCGTCTGGGTCCATACCTGCACGCTCGATCATCCGTCCGCGCTGAATTTCTATCAACGTCAGGGCTTTGTCGCTTTCGCGCGGGCGGTGGAGATCTTCGCCGATCCGCGCCTGCTGGGCGTGCTCCCGCGCGAGGCGGGGCCGCACGCGCCGGTGCTGGATCAGCCGCGGCCGACGCGCTGACGATAGAAGCAGGCGACGAGCAGGTAGAAGGCGCCCCATTCGAGCGCGGAAACGAGCGCGCCGAGCAGGGTGACGAGCGTCGCCGCCAGCTCGATCTGCCCGGCCATGCGACCGATCAGCAACAGCACCGAACCGAGCGCGACCTGGATCGCGGTCGCCACGATCCACGCGCCGACGAGGAACATCACCAGCCCGCCCAGCAGCCGCACGAGCTGCCCGCGATACAGGAAGAAGCCCTGCTGGAGGGCCGCGATCGGCCCGAGCGCCTTGTCGATAAGCAGCGGCATGATCAGAACGAGATACAGGCCGGTCAACACCATTCCGACGAGCGTCGCCACGATCAGCAGCCACGGCCCCGATTGCAGCGAGCCGACGAGCAGGCCGATCACGATCAGCACCGCGAACAATATGGCGAAGGCGATCAGGCTCGCGCCGATCCACGCCGGCAGGCGCCGGACCGCGGTCGCGATCGCCTCGCCGACGCTGATCCGCGGAAGCAGCATCAGCGCCATCAGCGCCAGCGCGCCGACGACCGCGATCAGCACCGCGGCGAGCATCAGCGGCGTCACCCAGGCGGGCATCGACTGGCCGAGCGCGCGCATCGCGCTCATCGTCGCGGGCACGTCGCGCAGCAGGGGCGCGACGATCAGCCCGACGATAAACGGCGGCAAGGCGAGAAACGCCAGCGCGACGGGCAACGCCAGCCGCCATTCTGCGAGGACGAAGCGCTGGAGCGCGCGCAAGCCCTGCTCGATCGAAATTGTCTGCACGCGCCGCTCCTGCCGCGATTCGCATCGAAAAGCGAGCATTTGCACGATGCCGTCGCACCCCGCGGCTTGCCAGCCGCGATCCGGCGCCACACATCGGCGAGATGCTAGCCTGCGCCTCCCCCGCCCCGCACCCGTCCGGCCCGCCCCCCGGCGCCGCCGTCGATTGGCGGATCAGCCCCGGTCTGACCGATTATGCGGGCGCGGTCGCCGAGATGGAGGCGCGCGCGGCGGCAATCCGCGAAGGCGGCGCTGCCGAACTCGTCTGGCTGCTCGAACATCCCCCGCTCATCACCGCCGGCACCAGCGCCCCGCCCGAGGAGCTGCTCTCGCCCGATCTCTTCCCGGTCCACCGCTCGGGCCGGGGCGGGCGCCACACCTATCACGGGCCCGGCCAGCGCGTCGGCTATGTGATGCTGGATCTCGATGCGCGCGGCCGCGACGTGCGCTGCTATGTCGCCAAGCTCGAGCAATGGATCATCGCCGCGCTCGGCCGGCTCGGCGTTGCGGCGCGCACCGCCGAGGGACGGATCGGCATCTGGGTCGATGAGCCGACCGGAGGCGAGGCGAAGGTCGCGGCGATCGGCGTGCGCGTCCGCCGCTGGGTGACGCTCCACGGTTTCTCGATCAACGTCGCGCCGGATCTGGCACATTTCGGCGCGATCGTGCCATGCGGCATCGCCGAACATGGCGTGACGAGCCTCGAACGTCTGGGTGTGGCCACGGACATGAAAAGCCTCGATAACGCTCTCCAGGCCGAATTCCCCAACTTTCTGTGGAGTTTATCGCAGGTGCGGTAGACTCTTGAGACGACGGGGCTTTCTGCTAGGATCACGACCGATTTGGAAAATGGCAGCCTAAGCCCGGGCCAAATCACACTAGGGAGTCTGGACTATGCGCACGATCATCAAGAAGACCACGGCTGTCGCCCTGATCGCCGGCGCCGCGCTGGCCGTTTCGGCCTGCGGCAAGACCGAGAACACGAACATCACCGAGAACACGACCGTGACCGACATGAACACCATGGCGCCTGAAGAGGGCACGATGAACGACATGTCGGGCATGGAAATGGGCAACGGCTCGAACATGATGTAAGTCCGTTCTCGGACCAAGATTGATCGGGCTGTCGGGTCACACCGGCAGCCCTTTTGATTCCGGCTCCGGATTTTCGGGCGGACGGACGACACGTCTCGCCGCCCGCGCGCAGGCAGCCCCGCACGGGACGCTTGCCGCGCGCACCGCAACCCTGTTTAAGTCGCGTTTGGGAGAAGGCTTGATGGCAAGGGTTTGGAAAAGCGCGATTCCGGCTGTGATGACGGCCTGTCTCGTCACGGTCTCGGTCGCGCAGCCGGCCTCGGCCTATCTGTTCTGGCGATCGCCGCAGCTGAAGGGCGAGCCGGTCAATGGCGACGAGCCGGGCCTGCTGGTCGCGCTGCCGGGGGCGACGCCCAAGGAGGTGAAGGCCAATCTGCTCTGGGGCCTGCGCGCCGGGCTGAACGTGGCCGCGCTCCAGTGCCAGTTCCAGCCCTCGCTGCTCACGGTCAGCAATTACAACGCCTTGCTCCGCAATCACGTGACCGAGCTCGCCAGCAATTATGCGATCCTGCTCGGCTATTTCAAACGCACCAGCCCAAAGGCGTGGCAGACCGGGATCGATCAGTTCTCGACGCGCACCTATAATGGCTTCTCGACCTTCCACGGCCAACTCGAATTCTGCGAGACCGCCTCGTCGATCGGCCGCGAGGCGCTCGCGCTCAAGCGCGGCGAGCTGATGTCGCTGGCGACCGCGCGGATGCGCGAATTCCGCAACAGCCTCTCGCCCGCGGGCGACATGGTCTTCGCTTACGGGACGAACAGCATCGTCATGCCGATGCCCTCGCTCGGCTGCGTCAACAAGAAGGGCAAGGCGATCGCCTGCTGAGGCGTATCTAACCTCGTTCGGTTCGAGCAGCTTCGAGCGAAGTCGAGAAGCGTCCGTCGAGGACTTCTCGACTTCGATCTCGACCGGGCTCGATCTTCGCTCGAAGCGAACGGAGAGAGTATGTATCGCGCTATCGTCAGCGCACCCCGATCATCTTGTGGTTCTGCAGCGAGAGCCGCCAGCGCGGATTGGCGAGCACGAAATCGATGCATGCCGCCTGCGTATCGCCGAGCCCCACGCCATCCATCGGCTGGACGAGCCGATGCGTGAAGTCCCAGCCCTCCAGCGCGCGCAGGTCGACATCCGCCTGCGGCCAGACGAGCTTGAGTTCGTCGCCCGCAGTCTGGACGATCACCGTGCCCGCCTTCGGGCTGACGCAGATCCAGTCGACGCCCTCCGGCACCGGGTTTGTCCCGTTCGTCTCGATCGCGATCTCGAAGCCGCGCGCCTTCAGCGCGGCGATCGCCTCGCCATCGAGCTGCAAGGTCGGCTCGCCGCCGGTGATGACCGCGAAGGGCCGCGCCTCGGGCGCCGTCAGCCCCTCGGCCCAGAATGCCGCCGCGCGGTCGGCCAGCGCGTCGGCATCGGCGAAGCGGCCACCGCCCTCGCCGTCCACGCCGACGAAATCGGTGTCGCAGAAGCGGCATTGCGCGTCGGCGCGATCCACCTCGCGCCCCGACCACAGATTGCAGCCGGCGAAGCGGATGAACACCGCGCGCCGCCCCGCCTGCAGTCCCTCGCCCTGCAGCGTCAGGAACATCTCCTTGACCGCATAGCTCATGCCGGCGGCGCGCCTGCATAGAGCGTCGGATCGGGCAGGCCGGCCTCCGCGAAGCCCTTGGCGCGTAGCCGGCACGCGTCGCACGTCCCGCACGCCTTCGCGCCCTCAGGCGTCGGCACCGGATCGTAGCAGGACCAGCTGATCGCGGCATCGAGCCCCAGCCGCGCCGCCTCGCTCGCGATATCGGCCTTGGTCATGTGCAGCAAAGGCGTCTCGACGCGGAAGCGATCGCCCTCGACCCCCGCCTTGGTTGCGAGATTGGCGAGATCCTGGAAGGCGCGGACGAATTCGGGGCGGCAATCGGGATAGCCCGAATAATCGAGCGCATTGACCCCGATCCAGATGCTGCGCGCACCGCACGATTCGGCGAAACCCAGCGCCAGGCTCAGGAAGATCGTGTTGCGCGCGGGCACATAGGTAACGGGGATGCCGCCCGCACCGTCGCTGCCGACGCCGTCCTTGGGCACGTCGATATCCGCGGTCAGCGCCGATCCGCCGAAGCGGGTCAAATCGAGGGGCAGGACGATATGCCGCTCGACCCCGATCATCGCCGCGACGCGCGCGGCCGCGTCCAGCTCGACCCGGTGGCGCTGGTTATAGTCGATCGTCAGCGCGCAGACCGACCGCCCCGCCTCGCGCGCGAGCGCGGCGACGACCATCGAATCGAGGCCGCCGGACAGAAGAACGACCGCTTTCTCTGCGGGCTGGGAGAATTGGCTGCTCATGCGCGCCACATAGGGGCGCCGCGCGCGGCGGGAAAGGTGGCAGGAAGCACTTCCCCTCCCTGCACGCAGGGAGGGGATTGAGGGGTGGGTGCGTCACCATGGAGCGGCTCGCGCCACACCGGCCGACCCACCCCCGACCCTCCCTTCCAGGGAGGGGAGCATCCCCCAAAAAGAAAAGGGCCGCTCCGGGGGACGGGGCGGCCCAGTATCGGGCTTGCGCCCGCTAGGGAGGACAGTGCCGGGGCACTGGAACAGTCCTTACCCCCAACAAGGTAAATGATGCGTGAATGCGCTCAGCCGAGCGCCGCCTCGATCGAGTAGCGGCTCGCGCAGAATTCGCAGTCGACATGGATCAGCCCGGCCTCGTCCGCCATCTCCGCGCGCTCGTCGGCGGGGAAGCGTTCGATCACCGAACGGATATGGTCGGGATCGCAGCGGCAGCCCTGCGCCAGCGCCACCGGCGGCAGCACGCGCACCTCGTCCTCGTTGAACAGCCGCCACAGCAAGGTCTCGAGCGGCAGCGCCGGATCGGTCAGCTCCTCGCCCTGCACCGTCCCGCCAAGCGCGGCGACATGTTCCCATTCGGGATGATCGAGCCGCGTATGGATCCGGTCGCGCCCTTCCTCGCCCTCGGGCAGATGCTGGAGCAGCAGCCCGCCCGCGACGTGGCGCCCGTCGGGCAGGCGCGCGACGCCGATGCGGACGAGGCTCGGTATCTGCTCCGACTGCGCGAAATAGCTTTCGGCGGCCTGCGCCAGTGATCCGCCTTCCAGCGGCACGATCCCCTGATAGCGCTCCTTCGTCATCGTCTGATCGAAGGTGATCGCCAGATAGCCCTTGCCGAACAGGGCGAAGAGCGAGGGATCGGCGGGCAGCTCGCCCAGCCGCTCGGGATCGTGGCGGATGTAACCGCGCATCACCCCACCGCGATAATCGCAGACGAGCAGGTCGATCACCCCGCCCTGCGTCTGCGCCTGCAGCGTCAGTTGCCCGGTCGCATCCTTCAGCGTCGATCCGAACAAGGCGGCGAGCACGAGCGCCTCGGCGAGCACGCGCTCGATCGCGGCCGGATAGCCGTGCGCGCCGAGCACCTCGTCGAGCACGGTGCCGAGCCGCGCGACGCGGCCGCGCGCGTGGCGGCCGGGCAAGGTGAAGCCGAGGGCGGAATCGAGATACGAGGACATGGCGCGAATGTCGGGGCGGAGGGGCGGAATTTCTACCCCATCATCCTCCCCTGGAAGGAGGGGGACCATCCAGGATGGTGGAGGGGTAGATCCGCGCGAGACGGCGACCCCTCCGTCACGTCTTCGACGCGCCACCTCCCCTTTCAGGGGAGGATGCCGCCACCCTCAGATCTTCCCGAAGCACCACAACAGGATCGCCTTCTGCGCGTGCAGCCGGTTCTCCGCTTCGTCCCAGATCGCCGAGCGCGGCCCGTCGATGACGCTGTCGGCCACCTCCTCGCCGCGATGCGCGGGCAGGCAGTGGAGGAACAGCCCGTCCGCCTTGGCGCCCTGCATCAGCTGCTCGGTCACCTGATAGGGGCCCATCGCCGCCAGCTTCTGATCGGCATGGTCCTGCCCCATCGAGATCCACGTATCGGTGACGACGATATCTGCGCCCGCCACCGCCTCGTCCGGATCGCGGGTCAGGATCGGCGGCCGGTTGCCCACGCGGCGCGCGGCCTCGACGATCTCGGGATCGGGATCATAGCCCTCGGGCGTCGCCGCGGCGACGTCGAAGCCGAGCAGGCTGCCCGCCTCGATGATCGAATGGAGCACATTGTTGCCGTCGCCCAGCCACGCCCAGCGGCTCCCCTCGACCGGCCCGCGCCGCTCGATGAAGGTCAGCAGATCGGCCATGATCTGGCAGGGATGGCTCCGGTCGGTCAGGCCGTTGATGACGGGCACGCTCGCCTCGGCGGCGAGTTCCACCGCCTTGGCATGATCGTCGGTGCGGATCATGATCGCGTCGATATAGCGCGACAGCACCTTGGCGGTGTCGGACACGGTCTCGCCGCGGCCGAGCTGGGTCGATCCCGCCTCCATGATGATCGTCGAGCCACCCAGCTGGCGCATCGCCATGTCGAACGAGACGCGCGTGCGCGTGCTGTTCTTCTCGAAGATCATCGCCAGCGTGTGGCCCGCGAGCGGCGCATCCGCATCGACCTTCCCCTTCGGCCAGCCGACGCGCGCCTCCTTGCGCCGCTGCGCCTCGGCCAGCATCGCGCGCAGGCCATCCGGGCCGGCATCGGCAAGATCGAGGAAGGAACGGGTCATGCTCTCACTTTCCCCTCCCCGTTTGCTTCGAGCAGAGATCGAGCTTGTCGAGATCGCCGTCGAGAAGAGTTCTCGACGGTCGCTTCTCGGCAGGCTCGAAGCTGCTCGAACCGAACGGAGTGAATGGCCTTGTTGCTACGCCGCCTCCGCCACCGCGAAGCTCCGCGCGGCCGCGGAAAGCTTCTCGATACATTCGGCGATATGGCTGTCGTCGATGTTGAGCGGCGGCAGGATGCGGACGACATTGTCGCCGCCCGCCACCGTCAGCAGGCCATGTTCGTCGCGCAGATGCGCGACGAAGCTGCGCGCCTCGGCGCCCGGCTTCAGCTTGATGCCCAGCATCAGCCCGATCCCACGCACCTCCTGGAAGACATGATCATGGTTCGGGAGCAATTGCTCGAGCGCGCCGCGCAGACGATCGCCCGTCGCCCGCACCTGCGCGAGGAATTCGTCGGTGCCGACGATGTCGAGCACCGCCTGCCCCACCGCCATCGCCAGCGGATTGCCGCCATAGGTGGAGCCGTGCGTACCGAAGGTCATGCCCTTGGCGGCTTCCTCGGTGGCGAGGCAGGCGCCGAGCGGGAAGCCCGCGCCGATGCCCTTGGCGACCGCCATGATGTCGGGCGTGATCCCATATTGCTCGTAGGCGAAGAAGCGGCCGGTGCGCGCATAGCCGCACTGGACCTCGTCGAGAATCAGCAGCAAGCCATGCTCGTCGCACAGAGCGCGCAGTCCGGTGAGGAATTCGGGCGTGGCGGCAAGAATCCCGCCCTCGCCCTGGATCGTCTCCAGCATGAAGCCGGCCGCATCCGGCCCGATCGCCGCCTTCGCGCCTTCGAGATCGTTGAACTTGAGCACGGTGAAGCCGGGCAGCAGCGGCTCGAACCCGTCGCGCATCTTCGGCTGGTCGGTCGCCGAGATCGCGCCCAGCGTCCGCCCGTGAAAGGCGTTCGAGAAGGTGATAATCCGGTGCCGCTCGGGATTGCCGTTGGCATAATGATAGCGGCGCGCGGTCTTGATCGCGCATTCGACCGCCTCGGCGCCCGAATTGGTGAAGAACAGCGTGTCGGCGAACGTCTTGGCGAGCAGGGCCGCCGCGAATGTCTCGCCGAGCGGCATGCCGTAGATGTTCGAGACGTGCATCAGCGTCGCCGCCTGCTCGCTGATCGCCTTGACCACCGCCGGATGGCCGTGCCCGAGGACGTTGACCGCGATGCCCGCCGCCATGTCGAGATAGCGCTCGCCGCGCTCGCCATACAGATAGGCGCCTTCGCCGCGCACCGGACGCACGTCGCACCGCGGGTAGACGGGCATCAGCGGCGTGATCGGCATGACGGTTACTCCTGACAGCGAAAAGGCGGAAACGGCTCCGGAAACGACAAAAGGCGGCCCATCGGGCCGCCGGAGCCGGCGCCTATAAAGAGCGCCGCGCCGTCACGCAATCATTGCTATGGCTAGAGTCGCGCCAGCCGACGCAGCCCGAAGAAGGCCGCCGCCGCGCCCGCGGCATAGACGGCGTGATGGCCGAGATCGATCGCGAGCTTCTTCGCGTCCCACTTGGTCGGCGGATCGGACAGACCGAGCCCGGTGACGAGCGCATTGCCCGCGCTCCACGCGCCTGCGAAGAACAAACCGCCGCGCGCCGGCTCGGGCAGCTTCGCCATCGCCGCGAGGCCGAGGCCCAGCGCGGTCCCGAAAGCGAGGTGCACGGGAGTCGACAGCGCCTGCTCGTCCGATTCGGGCAAATCGATGCTCGCGAGCGTCTCGACCGCCTTTGTCGGCGTCGCCGAGGGCGCGCGATCGGTGATCGCCATTTCGGCCCTTTGGCTGAGCGACATGAGCAGTGCCCCGGCAAGGCCGGCGGCAAGACCGAGGCCGGCAAGACCGGCGGCGCGCGAGAAATCTGTCTTTTCCATGCCCCCCCAAGCGCGCGAACCGCGCGAGCGTTCCGCCCCGCTCAGCGCAGGCCGGGCCGCCACATCGATTTGGAGGCCTTGACCAACTGCGGCTGGGGATTGCCCGTGACGGGCTTGCGCGCAAGCTTGGGATCGATCTCGCGATCGAAGGCGACGCCGATCTTGCCGCCCGCCGTCCAGGCGACGCGGCCGCTGACCTCGCCGATCCCGCGCAGCTCGATCAGGATCGCCTCCTCGCGCGAGAAGCTGATCGCGCATTCGGCCATCATCCCGCCCTGCGAAAGATTGCGGACCTTGATCGGCACCTCGGCCCCGCCGGCGCGCCGGATCGACGCGAGCAGGAACATGCTGTCGCGCGGCGCGGCGCGAAGGTGCGCGAAGCGCTCCTCCTCGTCTCCTCCGGCGTCTGCTCCACTCACTGGCGCGTCCACATCATGCCCTTCGATCCACGTCTGGGGAGGGTTAGGGCAAGGGAACTGAAATCCGGTTAACGTCGCGGCGACGAATCCGCCCGCGCGATCAGTCGACGCGATTCAATCGTCGCGCGAGACCTTTTCCTGGCGCTCGTGGCGCTCCTGCGCCTCCACCGTCATCGTCGCGACGGGCCGCGCCTCGAGCCGGGCGAGCGAGATCGGCTCGCCGCTCACTTCGCAATAGCCATATTCGCCCTCGTCGATCCGGCGCAGCGCGGCATCGATCTTCGAGATGAGCTTGCGCTGGCGATCGCGCGTGCGCAGCTCGATCGACCAGTCGGTCTCGCTCGAGGCGCGATCGGTGACGTCGGGTTCGCGCAGCGGCTCCACCTGCAGCTGGTTGAGCGTCTCGCGCGATTCGCGCAGGATCGCTTCCTTCCAGTCGAGCAGCTTGGCGCGGAAATAGGCCTGCTGTCGGGGATTCATGAAAGGCTCGTCGGCCGACGGCCGATAGTCTCGCGGAAGATCGATATCGTTGCCGGAGTTCCGGCCGTCCACGTCGCCCGCTACACTCGCCATGCCGCTCTTCCAAACCGACACACCGGGGTAAACCCGGCCTGTCCCCCGTCCCCGAGCGGCGCCTATAGACATCGGCTCGCGGGCCGACAAGCGGCGTGAATCGAGCGGGGCGCCGCAGTTTCCTGCGACGCCCCTGCCTTTTGGTCGGGTCTGGATCAGGAAGCGCTGGGCGTCGGCTTGGTGCCGCCGGCCGCCTTGGCCGCCGCATCGAACTGTGCCGGCGTCATCGCGATGACGAGGCCGCTGGCGCCCTTGGCGAAGCTCGCCTTGGGCAGCTTGGCCATCGCCGTCTCGGACGCGACCGTCACGCCATCGGCCGCGACTTCCTTGACCGTGCCGACCTTGGCGCCCGACGGATCGCTGACGACCGCGCCGACCGTGATCTCCACCGGCGCCGAGGTCGCCTGCGCGACCTTCGCCTCGATATCGGCCTTCGTCATGCCGAACACGAGCGCGGTCGGCCCCTTGGCGAACGAGGTCGCGGGGACCGAAACCTTGGCGGCGCCGGTCGAGAGCACGGCAGTGCCGTTGGCGATCGATTCGATCGTGCCGACATCGGCGCCGGCCGTATCGACGACCTTGGCGCCGGCGACGACGCCCGCACCCGGAGTCGCGGCTGCGGCGGGCGCCGCGGTCGCATCGGCCGGGGCCGCGGTCTGGGCGAGCGCCGGCGCGGCGAGGAGCGCGGCACCCGACATCAATATAAGCTTGCGGAACATGGCTGGGTCTCCTGATGATTTCGTCAGAGCAACAGATAAGGTCGCGCGACGGTTCCCGAGAGTCTGACCACGACGAACCGTGTCGACGGGAGGACCAAGCCCTGAATTCGTCGGTCGGCAATGCTATGTTGCTCTTCTGTCGGCCGTATTTCGTTCATTCTGCCGACGTCGCGTCTGTCTGCCGCCTCTCCTGACCAACGATCAACCTGCCGCGACCTTCCGGACGAGGCGACGGGCCCGCGGACGGGGCCGGCCGGCGCACCCGCGAGCGCGCGCGCCGGTCCGAGGCTTGCGTGACACCCCCTCCCCCGGCCATAGCCGCGCGATGCACGACATACGCGCCATTCGCGACGATCCGGCGGCCTTCGATCACGGCCTGGCGCGCCGTGGCATCGGCCCGACCGCGGCCGGCCTCCTCCTCCTCGACGAGCGCCGCCGTGCGCTGCTGACCGAGGTCCAGACGCTCCAGGCGCGCCGCAACGAAGCCTCCAAGGCGATCGGCCAGGCGAAGGCGCAGAAGGACGAGGCCACCGCCGCCGCGCTCATGGCCGAGGTCGCCAAGATCAAGGACCGCACCGCCGCGCTCGATCACGAGAGCGGCCACGCGCAGGCCGAGCTCGACGCGGCGCTCGCCGTGCTGCCGAACCTGCCCGCCGCCGACGTGCCGGAGGGCGAGGACGAGCATGGTAACGTCGAGCAGAAACGCTGGGGCACGCCGCGCGCGTTCAATTTCGCGGCCAAAGACCATGCCGATCTCGGCCCGCCGCTTGGCGTGGATTTCGAGGCCGGCGCGCTCATCGCCGGCGCACGGTTCACCGTGTTGCGCGGACATATGGCGCGCCTCCATCGCGCGCTCGGCCAGTTCATGCTCGACACGCAGACCGAGCGAAACGGCTATTCCGAGACGTGGCCGCCGCTGCTCGTCCGCGACGAAGCGATGTACGGCACCGACAAGCTGCCGAAATTCGCGGAGGACAGTTTTCGCACCAGCGACGGGCGCTGGCTGATCCCCACCGCCGAGGTCAGCCTGACGAGCCTGGTGCGCGAGCAGATCCTCGCCGCCGGCGCGCTGCCGATGCGTCTGACCGCGCTCACCGCCTGCTTCCGCTCGGAGGCGGGCTCCGCTGGACGCGACACGCGCGGCTTCATCCGTCAGCACCAGTTCGAGAAGGTCGAACTGGTCACGATCGCGCGCCCCGACGAATCCGAGACCGAACATGAGCGCATGACCCGCGCCGCCGAGGGCATCCTCGAGGCGCTGGAGCTGCCCTATCGGCGGATGCTGCTCTGCGCGGGCGACATGGGTTTCGGCGCGCGCAAGACCTACGATCTCGAAGTCTGGCTGCCCGGCCAGCAATGCTATCGCGAGATCTCCAGTTGCTCGAATTGCGGCGATTTCCAGGGCCGCCGCATGGACGCGCGCTTCCGCCCCGAGGGCGAGAAGAATACGGCTTTCGTCCACACGCTCAACGGCTCGGGCCTCGCCGTCGGCCGCACGCTCGTCGCGGTGCTGGAAAATTACCAGGAGGCGGACGGTTCGGTCACCGTCCCTGCCGTGCTGCGTCCCTATATGGCGGGCGTCGAGCGGCTGACCCCAGCCTGATGCGGATCCTCGTCACCAATGACGACGGATTGGGCGCGAACGGCATCCTGTTGCTCGAGCGGATCGCCCTGAGCTTCACGAGCGACGTCACCGTCGTCGCCCCCGCCGAGGAGCAATCGGGCAAGGGCCGCTCGCTGACGATTACCGCGCCGCTACGGATGCGCAGCTACGATGCGCGCCACCACGCCGTCGTCGGCACGCCGACCGATGCGGTGATCATGGCGCTGGGCGAGGTGATGAAAGACTCACCTCCCGATCTCGTCCTCTCCGGCATCAACCGCGGCGCCAATCTCGCCGAGGACGTCAGCTATTCGGGCACCGTTGCCGCTGCGCAGGAGGCCGCGCTCGCCGGCATCCCGGCGATCGCGCTCAGCCAGATCTATCCGCGCCGTGGCATGGGCGATTCGGTCACGTTCGAGGCGGCCGAGGGCTGGTGCGCCAAGGTGCTCGAAAAACTGATCGGCATGGACTGGGCGCCGCGCACGCTGATCAACGTCAATTTCCCGCCCGCGCCGTCGGACGAGGTCCGGGGCATCAAGGTCGTCCGCCAGGGCTTGCGCGACTGGTCGAGCCCGAAGCTCGAGCATGGCGTGGACCCGCGCGGCTATCCTTATTGGTGGATGCACCATGGCAGTGTGCCCAAGACGGTCGATGCCGACACCGATCTCGAAGCCTCGGCGCAAAACTATGTGACGGTGACCCCGCTCCACCTCGACATGACGCACGATCCGTCCAAGGCGGCGCTGGAAGCGCGCTTCGGGTGAGGGGCGCGGCCGCCTTCGTCGCACTCCTGCTGCTGACGGCTGCCGCCCCCGCCCCGCCTCCCTCTCCGCCTGCGGACGCGACCCCGCCCGCCATCCCCGGCGCGATCGAGGTCAAGGCGCAGACCTATGTCGTCCAGCCGGGCGACACGCTCTCGCGGATCATCGCGAAGACGGGCGCGGGCAGCGACGCGATCGCGCAAGCCAACCGGCTGGAGGCGCCTTTCGTCGTCCGCCCCGGCCAGAAGCTCAAGATCCCCGCCGGCCGCTACCATCTCGTCCAGAAGGGCGAGCGCGGCATCGCCATCGGCCGCGCCTACGGCGTCGACTGGAACCGCATTGCCGAGCTCAACCATCTGGAAGAGCCCTTCACCCTGCGCGCGGGCGAGCGCTTGCTGATCCCGAGCACGCGCGAAGTGGCGGGCATGTCGATGGAGGAGCGCGCGAAGGCGTTCCGCATCGACATCGACGATCTCGTCACCGGCAACGAACCTGCGCTCGCCCCCAAAGCAAAGCCGGCAGCGCCGGTGAAGACCGCCGCCCGCCCGGTGCCCGCGAGCGTCGCCGTGGCCGAACCCGCCGCCGCTTTCTCCGGCCGCTTCGCCTGGCCGCTGACGGGCGACATCCTGCGCCGCTACGGCCTGCAGGCGAGCGGCGCGCGCAACGACGGCGTCAACATCCGCGCGAGGATGGGCGAGACGGTCCGCGCCGCGGCCGACGGCGTCGTCGCGTATGCCGGCGATCTCGCCGCCTTCGGCAAGCTCGTCCTGATCCGCCACGGCAATGGCTGGCTCACCGCTTATGGCCACGCCGATTCGCTGCTCGTGACGCGCGGCCAGGCGGTCAAGCAGGGCCAGCCGATCGCGAAGGCCGGCGCGACCGGCTCGGCCCGCGAACCCCAGCTCCACTTCGAGATCCGCGACGGGAGAAAACCCGTCAACCCGCTGAGCTGGCTGCCGGGGAGGAGCTAGACGCGGGAGAGAGCCGCCTTTCTTCCGCCCTCCCTGAAAGAGCATTAGGTGAACAGCGCCCGCGCTGGTTGGGGGTGGTCGCCATCCAACGAGGCGCTCACCCGATAGCAACCGCCCGAATCCCGCCCTCGCAAAATCGGGTGCGATCGCCTATGTGGCCTGCCTCCCATGGCAACGATACTTCCAGAGCGCCCGAAAGTGGGCATGGTCTCGCTCGGCTGTCCGAAGAACCTCGTCGATAGCGAGCGGATCCTGACCAAGCTGCGCGCCGACGGCTATGCCATGTCGCCCGACTATGCCGGCGCCGACATCGTGCTCGTCAACACCTGCGGCTTCCTCGATTCCGCCAAGGAGGAGAGCCTCGACGCGATCGGCGAGGCGATCGCCGAGAATGGCCGCGTCATCGTCACCGGCTGCATGGGCAAGGAAGCCGAGACGATCCGCGCGCGCTTCCCGAGCGTCCTCGCCGTCACCGGCGCGCACCAGTATGAGCAGGTCGTCGGCGCGGTCCACGAGGCTGCCCCGATCGCGCCCTCGGCCTATCTCGATCTGGTGCCCGAGCGCGATCTGAAGCTCACGCCGCGCCATTACAGCTATCTGAAGATTTCCGAGGGCTGCAATCATCGCTGCAGCTTCTGCATCATCCCGGCGCTCCGCGGCGATCTCGTCAGCCGCCGCCCCGATGCGATCCTGCGCGAGGCCGAGAAGCTCGTCGCCGCGGGCACGCGCGAATTGCTCGTCATCAGCCAGGACACATCCGCCTACGGGCTCGATCTGCGCCACGCTTCCTATCCGCTGAAAGGCGGTGGCGAGATCCGCTCCGACATGACCGATCTCGCCCGCCACTTGGGCCAGCTCGGTGCGTGGGTCCGGCTCCACTACGTCTATCCTTACCCGCACGTCGATCGGGTGATCCCGCTGATGGCCGAGGGGCTGGTCCTCCCCTATCTCGATATCCCGTTCCAGCATGCCGCGCCCAGCGTGCTGAAGGCGATGAAGCGCCCCGCCAACGAAGCCAAGGTGCTCGAGCGGATCGCCCGCTGGCGCGACATCGCCCCCGACATCGCGATCCGCTCGACCTTCGTCGTCGGCTTTCCGGGCGAGACCGAGGCCGATTTCGATTATCTCCTCCAGTGGCTGGAAGAGGCCCGGCTCGATCGCGTCGGCGCGTTCCGCTTCGAGCCCGTCGAGGGCGCCGCCGCCAACGATCTGCCCAACCACGTGCCCGAGGAGATCAAGGAAGAGCGCTATGCGCGCCTGATGGAGCTCACGGCGCGCATCTCGGCCGAAAAGCTCGACGCCAAGGTCGGCCGGATCCTCCCCGTCATCATCGACGAGGTCGGCGGCGACGGCGCGACGGGCCGCTCCCAGGCCGACGCGCCCGAGATAGACGGCCAGGTCCACCTGCGCGACGCGGGCCACCTCGCGCCCGGCGACATCGTCCAGGTCGAGATCGAGGATGCCGACGAGCACGACCTGTTCGGCGTGCCGGCTTAGCCGTCCCCCCTCCCTGCAAGGGAGGGCTGGAGGTGGGTCGGCCGAAGCCAGACGGGGCGCCCGACTGATAGCGACCCACCCCTCAACCCCTCCCTTCCAGGGAGGGGAAGCGCACAAAAAGAAAAGGCCGCCCGGATCGCTCCGGACGGCCTCTTTCTTGTCGGCGTCAGCGAAGGGCTCAGCCCTCGGCTTCGTCCTCTGCGTCCGGACGGACGTCGGCGGTGGCGCCGGGCTCCGCATTCGGATCATAGGCTTCGACGAAACCGGCTTCGTCACGCTCGAACATCGATGCCATGACGTCGACGCCCTGCGCCTGCATCTCGGCCTCTTCGGGCGAGCGCGCGACGTTGACCTTGATCGACACCGAGACTTCCGGGTGCAGCACGATCTTGACCGTGTTGATCCCGATCGCCTTGATCGGCTTGTCGAGGACGATCTGGTTCTTGAGGACCTTCGCGCCGTCTTCGGCGAGCAGGTCAGCAAGGTCACGCGCCGAGACCGAACCATAAAGCTGGCCGGTGTTCGATGCCTGACGGATCAGGGTGAGGGTCTTGCCGTCGATATCCTTCGAGGCGGTCTCGGCCTCGGCGCGACGGTTGGCGTTCTCGGCGACGATCGTCGTCTTGTTCGCCTCGAAGACCTTCTTGTTCGCTTCGTTGGCGCGGAGCGCCTTCTTGCGGGGAAGGAGGAAATTGCGTGCGAAGCCGTTCTTCACGGTGACGACGTCACCGATCTGTCCGAGCTTTTCGACACGCTCCAGCAGGATCACGTCCATGGCGTCCGCTCCTTACTTAACGAGGTAGGGGAGCAGGCCGAGATGGCGGGCGCGCTTGATCGCCTGGGCCAGCTCGCGCTGCTTCTTGGCGGAGACCGCCGTGATACGGGACGGCACGATCTTGCCGCGCTCGGACACGAAGCCCTGCAGCAGACGCACATCCTTATAGTCGATCCGGGGCGCGTCCTTCGCGGAGAAGGGGCAGCTCTTGCGACGGCGGAAAAAGGCACGGGCCATAAGTCTGTTCCTTCCTTACGCTGCGTCGCGGTCGTCGCGGCGGGGACGATCCTCGCGGGGACCACGATCTTCGCGGGGACCACGATCGCCGCGATCACCACGGTCGCCCCGATCACCACGCGCGCGGTCACGGTCGTTGCGGCGCATCATCGCCGACGGACCCTGCTCCAGCTCGTCGACGCGGACGGTCATGTAGCGGATGATGTCTTCGTTGATGCCGAGCTGGCGCTCGATCTCGGCGACGACGGCGCCGGGCGCGTCGATGTCGAGCATCACATAATGCGCCTTGCGGTTCTTCGCGATCCGGTAAGCGAGGCTGCGGAGGCCCCAGGTCTCGGTCTTGACGACCTTACCCTGTCCGTCCGTCACGATCTTGCTGACCATCTCGGCCAGTGCGTCCACCTGCGCCTGTGCCAGATCCTGGCGCGCAAGGAACACGTGCTCGTAGAGAGCCATGTTTCATATCTCCATGCCGATCGCTGACGCCGCCCCATGCGGACGCCCCTCCGGCCTGTCGTGCAACGTAAAATCCGGCGGAAAGCCAAGAGCCTCCGCCGGACGAGCGGGCCTATGGCCGAAAAGGGCTGCGGAGGCAAGTCTCGGCGGATCCGGCCGCGAGGCGGCGCGGCGACGGCCTCGTCCCCAAAGGCACAGTATATTTCATTTTGTTGCCGGTTAGTCCGAACCGGCCCTTCATACGTATCTGATTGCGACCGCGCGAAAAGCTGCGGGTTTCAGGGAGCCTACCCATGTCCAAGTTGATCCTCGCCGCCGCCCTTCTGGCGACCGCGACCCCCGCCTTCGCCCAGTCCGCCGATCCTTCGAGCTGGACGGGTTTCTATGTCGGCGGCCGCGCCGGCTACAGCTTCCAGCCGGGCGACGGCGACGAGACCGTGCTGTTCGACAACAATCTCGACGGCAATTTCGGCGACACGGTGCGCACCACCACGGGCGCCAACGCCTTCTCGCCGGGCTTCTGCGGCGGCGGCGCCCGCTCCGCCGTGGCGGCGAACGGCTGCACCAAGGACAATGACAATCTCGAATTCGCGCTCCACGCCGGCTATGATTTCGATCTCGGCGGCTTCGTCGTCGGCGGCCTCGCCGAAATCGGCATGGGCTATGCCGAGGATAGCGTGACCGCATTCTCGACGACGCCGGCCAACTACACCTGGACGCGGCGCATGGCCGAAAATTACGGTCTGCGCGCCCGCGCCGGCTATGCGTTCGGCGCCGAGCGCAACACGCTCGTCTACGGCACTGGCGGCGTCGTGTGGGCCAAGATGGACAACAGCTTCCGCTCGTCCAATCGCGCCAATGCCTATCAGGATCTGTCGGATGACAAGGTCATGGGCTGGCGCGCCGGCGGCGGCGTCGAGCAGCGGGTCCACAAGAATCTGTCGATCGGACTGCAGTTCCTGCACACGAGCCTGAAGGACGATGGCGCGCGCCTGCGCGTCTCGCGTGGTGCCCAGCCGGTCACCAACCCGTTCATCCTCGTCAATGCCAACGGCACCGATTTCGCGCGTAGCCATTCGCGCTTCGTGACGAACAATGTGAGCGCGACGGCGAACTTCCGCTTCTGATCCCGGACGGGCCGGCCGCGCGATACGCTTGCGCCGGCCGGCCCGTCTTCCTAACCGGGCTCCCGCTGAAGGAGCCTGATCATGCGTGCATTCGTTTTTCCCGGCCAAGGCAGCCAGGCCGTCGGCATGGGCGCCGATCTCGCCGCCGCCTCGCCCGCCGCCCGCGCCGTCCTGCAGGAAGTGGACGAGGCGCTCGGCCAGCATCTCGCGCGGCTGATGGCCGAAGGGCCCGCCGCCGATCTGACGCTGACCGAAAATGCCCAGCCCGCGATCATGGCCAATGCAATCGCGACTTTGCGCGTGCTGGAGGTAGAGGGCGGGATCGCGCTCTCCGACAAGGCCGATTTTGTCGCCGGCCACAGCCTGGGCGAATATAGCGCGCTCTGCGCGGCGGGCGCGTTCGATCTGGCAACGACGGCGCGACTGCTGAAGCTGCGCGGGCAGGCGATGCAGGCGGCGGTGCCCGTCGGCGAGGGCGCGATGGCGGCCCTGCTCGGCGCGGACATGGCGCTCGCCGAGGCGATCTGCGCCGAGGCCGCGCAAGGCGAGGTCTGCCAGGCGGCGAACGACAATGGCGGCGGGCAGGTCGTGATCTCCGGCCACAAGGACGCCGTCGAGCGGGCGATGGCACTGTCCAAGGAAAAGGGCGTGAAGCGCGCTCTGCTCCTCCCCGTCTCCGCGCCCTTCCACTGCGCCCTGATGCAACCCGCCGCCGACGCGATGGCCACAGCGCTTGGCGCCGCCGCGATCCGGCCGCCGCTCGTCCCCGTTTATGCCAACGTCACCGCAGCACCCGCCGCCGATCCCGACGCGATCCGCAGCCTGCTCGTCGAGCAGGTCACCGGCACGGTGCGCTGGCGCGAAAGCGTCGAGGCGATGTGGACCGCAGGCGTGACCGATTTCGTCGAATTCGGCGCCAAAGTCCTCGCCCCGATGATCAAACGCATCGCCCCCGATGCGACGGTGACGAGCGTGATGACGATGGCAGACATCGAGGCTCTGGCGGGACGGCTGTAGAGAAGAGGGTTCACGCAGAGACGCGGAGACGCAGAGACCGATGCGCGAGATTGACGAGGTCAGCGGGGATGTCGTCGACGCGGCTTTAGGCATTCATCGAGACCTTGGCCCGGGCTTGCTGGAAAGCGTTTACGAGGTGCTTCTCGCGGCTAAACTCCAGCGTATGGGCTATGATGTCAGGCGCCAGAGCCCAGTCGATATCGTGCATGATGGCATCCGGTTCGAAGCCGCGTTCCGGATCGACCTGCTTGTCGACGAACGTCTGATCGTCGAGATAAAGTCGATCGAAAGGTTGATGCCCGTCCACTCCAAGCAACTGCTGACCTATCTGCGATTGACGAAGCAGCCCGTGGGGCTGCTTATAAATTTTGCCGGCGCGACGCTGCGGGAAGGGATCCGACGGGTCGTGAACGATCATCGCCCCCTCCGCGTCTCTGCGTCTCTGCGTGAATCACCTTCTTCTGAACCGAGGGACTGAGATGTTCGATCTGACAGGTATGACCGCGCTGGTGACGGGCGCTTCGGGGGGGATCGGTTCGGCGATCGCCAAGGCGCTCGCCGCGCAGGGCGCCAAGGTGGCGCTGTCCGGGACGCGCGCCGAGGCGCTGACCGCGCTCGCGCAGGAGATTGGCGGCGGCGCGCTGCCCGTCCCCGCCAATCTCGCCGACACGGCCTCCGTCGAGGCGCTGATTCCGGCCGCGCTCGAAGCACTGGGCGGCAGGCTCGACATCCTCGTCAACAATGCCGGCATCACGCGCGACAATCTCGTCATGCGGATGAAGGACGACGAATGGGATCAGGTGATCTCGGTCAATCTCGAAGCCGCCTTCCGCCTGATCCGCGCCGCCGCCCGGCCGATGATGAAGGCGCGCTTCGGCCGGATCGTGACGATCACCTCGGTCGTCGGCACGACCGGCAATCCGGGGCAGGCCAATTATGCCGCGTCCAAGGGCGGGCTCACCGCCATGTCGAAAGCGCTCGGGCAGGAGCTGGCGACGCGCGGCATCACCGTCAATTGCGTCGCGCCCGGCTTCATCGCGAGCGCGATGACCGACACGCTCAACGAGACGCAGAAAGGCGCGATCCTCGGGCGAATCCCCGCGGGCGCGCTCGGCGAGGGCACGGACGTCGCTGCGGCGGTCGCCTATCTTTCCAGCCGCGAGGCGGGCTATGTCACGGGCCAGACGATCCACGTTAATGGCGGGATGGCGATGCCGTGAGCAGGGCTCGCTGATCCACGTCAACGTCGTCAGGCTTGCAGGCCGCAAGGCGCGCGGCTAGGGCGGCGCCCAATCAGATCCTAAGGAAGGCAGTGCCCCATGAGCGAGACCGCCGAGCGCGTGAAGAAGATCGTCGTCGAGCATCTCGGCGTCGAGCCCGAGAAGGTCACCGAAGAAGCGAGCTTCATCGATGATCTCGGCGCGGACAGCCTCGACATCGTCGAGCTGGTCATGGCTTTCGAGGAAGAGTTCGGCGTCGAGATTCCGGACGATGCCGCCGAGAAGATCACGACCGTCAAGGACGCGATCAGCTATATCGATGCCAACAAGGGCTGATCCGATCAGCCAGTGAAAGCCCGAGCGGCTCTCCGACCCGATGGTGTCGGGGAGCCGCTTTCGGTTTGGGAATATCCGTCCCCGGCATAGCCCGCGGCCTCTGTCCGTCCCCCCGCTCGGGCGGTGGATTGAAGGACATGGACCCAACCGGAGGGACGATCGAAGCGAGAGGATGAGAATATGCGCCGCGTGGTCGTAACCGGACTGGGGCTCGTGACGCCGGTGGGCGCCGACGTCGAAACCGCGTGGGCGAACATCCTCGCCGGCAAATCGGGCGCCGCCACGATCACCCGCTTCGATCCCGAGGGGCAGAAGTGCACGATCGCGTGCGAGGTTAAGCCCGCCGACCATGAATATGGCTTCGATCCGAACAAGCGCGTCGATCACAAGGTCCAGCGCCAGGTCGATCCGTTCATCATCTATGGCATCGATGCCGCCGGCCAGGCGCTGGAAGATGCCGGCCTGCTCGAGATGACCGAAGAGGAAAGCTATCGCGCCGGCCTCTCGATCGGCTCCGGCATCGGCGGCCTGCCCGGCATCGCCAGCGAATCGCTCGTCTGCGAGAATAAGGGGCCGACGCGCGTCTCGCCGCACTTCGTCCACGGCCGACTGATCAATCTGATCTCGGGTCAGGTCTCGATCAAATATGGCCTGCGCGGGCCTAACCATGCGGTCGTCACCGCCTGCTCCACCGGCGCGCATGCGATCGGCGATGCCGCGCGGATGATCGCGATGGACGATGCCGACGTCATGCTCGCGGGCGGCGCCGAGGGCGCGATCTGCCCGCTCGGCATCGCCGGCTTCGCCCAGGCGCGTGCGCTATCGACCAATTTCAACGATCAGCCCGAAAAGGCCAGCCGCCCCTATGACAAGGATCGCGACGGCTTCGTCATGGGTGAGGGCGCGGGCGTCGTCGTGCTCGAGGAATATGAGCATGCCAAGGCGCGCGGCGCGAAAATCTATTGCGAGGTCGTCGGCTACGGCCTGTCGGGCGATGCCTATCACGTGACCGCGCCGCACCCCGAAGGCTCGGGCGCGTTCCGCTCGATGCAGATGGCGCTGAAGAAGGCGGGCCTAGAGCCCAAGGACATCGATTATATCAACGCGCACGGCACCTCGACGCCGCTCGGCGACGAGCTGGAGCTGGGCGCGGTGCGCCGCCTGTTCGGCGATGCGATGGACACGGTCTCGATGTCGTCGACCAAATCGATGATCGGCCATCTGCTGGGCGGCGCCGGCGCGGTCGAATCGATCTTCTGCATCCTCGCTTTGCGCGACCAGATCGTCCCGCCGACGATCAATCTCGACAATCCAAGCGACAATTGCATCGGCGTCGATCTCGTGCCGCACGTCGCCAAGAAGCGGCCGGTGCGCGCGGTGCTCAACAACAGCTTCGGCTTCGGCGGCACCAACGCCAGCCTCGTGATGCGCGCGATCTGAGCGGAGTGGCCGCGCTCCCCTCCCGTTTGCTTCGAGCGGAGATCGAGCTTGTCGAGATCGTAGTCGAGATGTTCTCGACAGACGCTTCTCGACTTCGCTCGAAGCTGCTCGAACCGAACGGGCGTAAGCGCTAAGACGGCCTTATGCCCAAGCGTAAGTCCCGCAACTTCGGCTGCCTCGGCATCCTGCTGATCCTCGCATTGGTCGTGGGCGGCGCCGGCTGGCTGTACGTCCACCGCAACTGGATCGGCCCCGGCCCGGCCACGCACCATACGACGTTGATCGTCCCGCAGGGATCGACGCTCGCTGCCGCCGCGCGCGAGCTGGAGCGGACGGGTGCGGTCCGCTCGACGACCGGTTTCCTCCGCTTCGCGCGCCGCTTCGGCGATTCGGCGCCGATCCGCGCCGGCGAATATGAGATCGCGCCGCATATGAGCGCGAAGGACATTCTCGCGCTGCTTCAGAGCGGCAAGACCGTCCAGCGCCTGATCACGATTCCCGAGGGCATGCCCTCGATCCTCGTGTTCGAGCGGCTGGCGAAGGAAAAGGTGCTGATCGGCAAGCTGCCGATCCCGCCCGAGGGTTCGGTCCTGCCGGGCACGTACAGCTTTCAGCGCGGAGAGCCGCGCAAGGCGGTGCTGACGCGAATGCAGGACGCGATGACCGCGACGATCGATCAATTGTGGATGCGCCGGAAGGCGAACACGGTCGTTAACTCGAAGCAAGAGGCGGTCACCCTCGCCGCGATCGTCGAAAAGGAGACGGGCGTGCCCGTCGAGCGGCCGATGGTGGCGGGCGTCTATTCGAATCGCCTGCGCCAGGGGATGCGCCTGCAGGCCGATCCGACGATCATCTACCCGCTGACCAAGGGCAAGCCGCTCGGCCGCCGGATCAAGCGGTCCGAAGTGCGCGCGGTCAACGATTACAACACCTATGCGATGACCGGCCTGCCCAAGGGCCCGATCACCAATCCGGGCCGCGACGCGATCGCCGCCGTGCTCGCGCCCGCGACGACGCAGGCCTTGTACTTCGTCGCCGACGGCAAGGGCGGGCACGTCTTCGCGGATACGCTGGCCGAGCATAACGCCAATGTGCAGCGTTATTACCGGCTCCGCCGAGCGCAGGGCACGCGCTAGGACGTGGCCGGCGCGAGGCGACGTCCGGCCCTACTCTTCGTGTACGGAACGCTCCGCCCGGCATCGCGCCACCGCCAGGCCCGCCGGCTGCTGCGCGAGGCGCGACGGATCGGCCCTGCCCGCCTGCCCCACGCCCGCCTCTTTCGCGTCCGCCATTTTCCGGGGCTGGTCGCAAACGGCGGACGGCGGCAGGGCGTGGCCGGCGATCTCCTGCTGCTGCGCCGGCCCGAGCGCACGCTTGCATGGCTCGACGCCTATGAAGGGTGCGCGCCGGACAGCCCCACGCCGCATCCTTATGCGCGCGTCGTGGCACCCGTCCGTCACCGCGAGCGGACGGTCGTCGCGATCGGCTATGTCTGGCCCGCGCCGACCACCGGACTGCGCCTGATCCCGAGCGGGAACTGGCTGCGCCGATGACCGCGCGCAGCCAGACGAAGACATTGATCGCAGGTGCCTTGCTGGTCGCGGCGATCGGCGCCGTGCTGCGGCTCTGGCACATCGCGTCGACGCCGATGTGGCTCGACGAGGCCTATAGCGCCTATGCCGCCGGCAAGGGCTTCGCCTTCCTCTGGCAGGTGGTGCCACGCTACGAGACGCACCCGCCTTTCTATTACAGCCTGTTGCGGCTCTGGACGCTGGCGTTCGGCGACGGGCTGGTCGCGGAACGCGCGCTCGGCCTCGCCGCCGGGCTGGCGACGCCGTTCGCGATCGCCTGGATCGCGGCCGCGGCGGGCGCCTGGCTGGACTGGGACGTTCCGCGGCGACGCGCGCTCGTCTTCGTCGCCTTCGCCTTGGCCTGCCTGGCGATCCCGCTCGTCGAGATGGCGCGCGAGGTGCGGCCCTATCCGGTCATGATCCTCGTTTTCGCGCTGACGACGCGCGCGCTGATCGCGATCGCGCGCCAGCGGGAAGCGGGCCGGCCGCTCGCGGGTCCCGCCTTCGCCGTCTATCTGGTCGGGCTCGAATCCATGCTCTGGCTCCACAATCTGGGGCCGCTGTGGGCGGCGGCGCTGGGCCTCGCCTGCCTGATCGCCTTCCAGGCGCACAGAGCCAGCTGGACGGACTGGGGCTGGTTCGTCGGCGGTCATGCGGCGGTCGCGATCCTGTACCTGCCCGCACTCGCGATGCTGATCGATCAGGCGCCGACCTGGGTCCGGTCGACCTGGTTGTCGTTCGGCGCCCAGGGCCTCGCCGATCACCTGCCCGTCCTCTACGCGGTGCCCGGCTGGCAGGGTCTGGCGGCGGCGGTGCTGCTGGTGCTCGCCATCATGATCCTGGTGCGGCAGGCGCGCGCGCAGCGCCTGCTAACCATGCTCCTGATCCTCGCGATTCTCCCCACTATGCTGTCGATCCTGCTGTCGATCACGATCGCGCCCGTCTTCATCACGCGCACGCTGACGCCCGTGGCGGTGCCCTGGCTGGTGCTGCTCGCGATCGGCGCGGCGGGGCAGCGCGGCAAGGCCGCTTGGCTCGGCGCGGGGGCAGCGCTGATGCTGGCCGCGAACATGCTCGCCGTCGATGTCCAGATGCGCGGCAGCCCGCCGATCCAGAACTGGTACGGCGCGCTTCGCTGGCTGCAGCCGCGCCACCGGCCCGACGATCTAATCCTCGCTTATCCGAACGAGGGCGCGCTGCCGCTGGAGCGCGCTCTGCAGGACAAGGCGCTGGCATGGCGGGTGATGCCCGTGCCCGTCGCGGTGCCCGCGCTCGATCAGGGCGGCTGGCATCCGACCGGCAGCCGCGGCGTCGTCTCGCTGCCGAAGGCCCGGCTGGAGGCGATCGCGCGCTCCCCCCGCATCGCCGCCCCGCGCCGCATCTGGCTGCTGCGGCTCGGCAATACGACCTACGATCCGGGCGACATGTTCCTGACGGCGCTGCGGCGCGACCGGCGGATGACCGCGCGTTTCGTCGATGGCCCGATCGACATCATCGCGCTCGACAGGAAGTAGCTCACACCGCCGCCAGCGCCTGCTCCATGTCGGCGACGAGATCGCCCGCATCCTCGACGCCGATCGAGATGCGGACGAGATTGTCGGTGATGCCGAGCGCCGCCTTGCGATCGTCGGGCACCGACAGATGCGTCATCGCCGCGGGCGCGCTCGCGAGCGTCTCGGTCCCGCCGAGGCTGACCGCGAGCTTGGCGATCTTGAGCGCGTCGAGAAAGGCGAAGGCCTCGCGCTCGCCGCCCTTCAGGTAGAGCGAGAAGGTCGATCCCGCGCCCGTGCAATGGCGCCGGTAGATATCGGCCTGGCGGCTATCCTCGGCCAGGAAGCCGAGATAGCCGACCTGCTCCACCTTCGGATGATCGCGCAGATACGCGCAGACCTTCGCCGCATTCTCGCTCGCGCGCGTCATGCGCAGCTCGAGCGTCTCGAGGCTGCGCAGCAGCATCCAGGCGGTGTGCGGATCGGTGATCGTGCCGATCGTGTTACGCATCGCCCGGATCGGATCGATCATCGCCTTCGCCCCCACCGCCGATCCCGCGACGAGATCGCTATGCCCGCCCGCATATTTCGTGAGGCTGTAGACGACGATGTCGGCGCCCTGCCGCAAGGGCTGCGCCCACATCGGGCCGAGGAAGGTATTGTCGATCGCGATCGGCGGGGGGCTTTCGGCGAACGCCGCATCGCGCGCGGCGACGACCGCCTCGACATCGACCAGCGCATTGGTCGGATTGGCGGGGCTTTCCAGATAGATCAGCGAGACGCGGCCCTGCGCCTTGGCCTGCTCTAGCACGGCATCGATCTGGGCGCGCGTCGCGCCGGCCGGAAAATCGAGCCAGGTCACCCCGAAGCGGCCGAGGATTTTGCCGATCAAAGTCTCGGTCGCGGCGTAGAGCGGCGCCGAATGGACGATGACGTCGCCGGGCTTCACATAGGCCAGCAGCAGCGTCGCGATCGCGGCCATGCCGCTGGAGAAGGTCAAAGCCTCCTCGGCATCCTCCCAGATGGCGAGGCGATCCTCGAGGATCTCCTGGTTGGGGCCGTTGAAGCGCGAATAGACGAGCCCCTCGGCGGCGCCCGCGCGCTTGCCCGTGACCTGTTCGAAGTGGCGCTTCCCTGCGGCCGCGCTCTCGAACACGAAGGTCGAGGTCAGGAAGATGGGCGGCTTCAGCGCGCCTTCGGACAGCGCCGGATCATAACCGTGCCCCATCATCAGCGTCGCGGGGCTCAGCCTGCGCCCGCCGATATGCTTGGGCTGGTGGCGCGGCCGGCGGCGCTGAGACCCTCCGCTCAGATCGGCTTCGGTCTCGTCGCCGCCGGCCATATCTGTTTACCGGAAGACGAAGAAATACAGGAGGAGAACGATGATGCCCGGCACACCGAGCAGCCACAAGATCAATGCCTTACCCATCATCACCTCCGCGAACGCTCGTGGATGAGCGTGTCGCAGGTGTAACGAAAGCTCAGTCGGCCTGTTCCGCCGCTTCATCGGCTTCGTCGCCCTTGGCCGCGATATCGCGATAATAAGGCGCGACATCGCCCGACATCTTCATCGTCATCGGCTGGCCGAAGCGATCGCGCGACTTGCCGACGGCCATCTTCACCCAGCCTTCGGAGACGCAATATTCCTCGATATTGGTCTTCTCGGCACCCTTGAAGACGATGCCGACGCCGCGCTGGAGCGCATCGGCATCGTAATAATCGCTGCGCGGATCGGTGGACAGGCGGTCGGGGGGCGTATCGTTGCTCATCGCCGCCCTTTAGCCGGGCCCGCGCGGGCCGTCATCCCGAACCTTCGCAGGGCGATGACGCGAGGCGGCCCAAGGAGCGAATCAGTGCCAGCGGGAGCGACCGTAAAGCTCCCCTCCCTGGAAGGGAGGGGCTGGGGGTGGGTCGCCATCCACCGATGCGCCCGGCTGGACAGCAACCCACCCCTCAATCCCCTCCCTTTCAGGGAGGGGAGGTAACGGCGGCAAATGGGGCGAAAGCCGCCATTCCGGCCAGCGCGCTGGATCGAAAGCCCTCTTCTTCTTCGCGTCTCCGCGTCTCCGCGTGAACCACCCCTTTTTCTTCCTGATTCCGCATTCTTACGCGCAGCCCCGGAGGCGCAGAGAAGAGGGCGGGGACACCTGACCGCCCCACTTTGCAATGTAGGATTTGCTGTGAGATCTGGTCTGTCCGCTGCCTGATTCGGAAGGCTGGACACGATGCTCTTCACCCTGCCCCGCACGCTCCCGCTTCGCGCACTACTCGTGCGCGCTCCCAGAGACGTGCGTCTCGCAATGACTGTCCCTGACACCGCAGGATCGCCAAAAGTCGCACGACACCCTCAACTTCCTCAACTTCGCTCGGCCACGCAGGCGGCCCGGCGTTCACCAGTCTGCGCTGTCGAACCGGATCGGCCGGCCCTTCGCCTCATCGGCGAGCTGGCCCTCGCGCATCACCTGTCGGCCGCGGATGATCGTCGCGACGGGCTTGCCGGTGATCTTCATGCCGGTGAAGGGCGACCAGCCGCAGCGCGAGGCGAGCCAGCTGTCCTCGATCGTCCACTGCGCCTTCAGGTCGACGATCGTGACGTCGGCATCATAGCCCACCGCGATCCGGCCCTTGGCGGTCAGGCCGAAGACGCGCTGCGGGCCCGACGAGGTCAGCTCGATCAGGCGCTGGAGCGAGAGCCGCCCTTCGGCAACATGGTTGAGCATCAGCGGCAGCAAGGTCTGCACGCCGGGCATGCCGCTCGGGCTGGCCGGATAGGGCTTGGCCTTCTCGGCGATCGTGTGCGGCGCATGATCGGAGCCGAGCACGTCGGCCACGCCCTGATTGAGCCAGTGCCACAGCCCGTCGCGATGCGCGCCGGAGCGGATCGGCGGGTTCATCTGCGCATAGCTGCCGAGGCGCGGATAGGCTTCCTCGCCAGCCAGCGTCAGATGCTGCGGCGTCACCTCGCAGGTGGCGATGTCCTTGTTCTGCGAGAGCAGATCCAGCTCGGCGGGGGTCGTGATGTGGAGCACGTGGATCGGGCGGCGCGCGGCGCGGGCGAGCGCGAGGATGCGGCGCGTGGCGAGGATCGCGCTCTCGTCGTCGCGCCAGACGGGGTGGCTGGAAGGATCGCCCTCGATCCGCTCGCCCATTCGCGCCTGCATGCGCGGCTCGTCCTCGGCATGGATCGCGACGCGGCGGCGGCCATGCGCGAGCACGCGCGCGAGCGCGCCGTCGTCGGACACGAGCAGATCGCCGGTCGACGCACCCATGAAGATCTTGACGCCGGCCGTGCCGGGAAGCCGCTCCAGCTCGCCCAGGCTTTCGGCATTGGCGGCGGTCGCGCCGACATAGAAAGCGTGATCGCACCACATCCGATCGCGCGCGCGGCTCAGCTTGTAGGCGATCGCCTCGGCCGAATCGGTATTGGGCTTGGTATTCGGCATCTCGAACACGGCCGTGACGCCGCCGAGCACCGCGGCGCGGCTGCCGCTTTCGAGGTCCTCTTTCTCTTCAAGCCCCGGCTCGCGGAAATGGACCTGGCTGTCGATGACGCCGGGCAGGATCGTCAGCCCCGTACAGTCGATCGTCTCGCCCGCATCGGCGCCCGTGCCGAGCCCGGCAAAGCGGCCGTCGGTGATGCCGAGATCGGTTTGGACCGGGCCACCCGGTGTCCAGGCGGTGCCGTTCTTGAGCAGCAGGTCATATGTCTTTCCGGCCACGATCATCTCCGTTCGTCCTGAGCCCTTCGACTGCCTGCCAAGGCAGTCGCTCAGGGCAGGCTGGCCTGCGGCCAGTCGAAGGACGGGCTCCAGGCGCCTCGCCCGTAGCACGTGCTTCGCCCGGCTGCATGCCAGCTTGTCCCGAGCGCCGCCCGGGCGGGCAGTCGAAGGGCTGCGCACGGACGGTGAAAAGACGATCGTTCGGGCCTATTTGATCCCTATGACCGCCACCACCCTTACCGACCGCGCCCTGCTCCGTCTGTCGGGCGACGACGTCCGCGGCTTCCTGCAGGGGCTCGTGACCAACGACGTAACGGGCGCGCTGCCGGTATGGGCGGGGCTGCTCAGCGCGCAGGGCAAGGCCCTGTTCGATTTTCTCGTCTGGGCCGACGGAGAAGATCTGCTGATCGATTGCGAGGCGGCGCAGGCCGACTCGCTCGCGCGCCGGCTGACGCTCTATCGGCTGCGGCGCAAGATCGAGATCGCGCGCGAGTCCGCGCTGGCGGTCCACTGGTCGCCGGACGGGGATGCGGGCGTACCCGATCCGCGCCTGCCCGAACTCGGCCGCCGCTGGGTCGACGCAGCGCCCGACGAGCCTGCGGACGCGGCCTGGCGCGCGCATCGTCTGGGCCTCGGCGTGGCCGAGGGGCTTGCCGAGCTGGGGCAGGACAAGACGCTCTGGCTGGAGGCCAATGCCGCCGAGCTGGGCGGCGTCAGCTTCACCAAGGGCTGTTATGTCGGGCAGGAAAATACGGCGCGGATGAACTGGCGGCAGAAGGTCAACCGCCGGCTCGTGGCGGTGCGAGCCGAGGCCGATCCGGGCGAGGCGGCGCGCGCCTGGTATCCGGAGCTCGGCATCGCCGTGCGCCTCATGCGGATCGCCGACATCGCCGCCGATCCCGGCACGCTGCGGCCGGCCTGGCTCGATCGCGCGACGACGCCCGCCGAGGACGCGTCTGTAAAAGAAGGTTAACAAAATGTTGTTAACCTTCAATATGTTTGGCGGCTGGCTAACCTACTGTTAACGCCCCGCTGCATCGCGGGTGTTCTCCGCGGTTTCAGTTGCGGAGCGTAGCATGGGATTTTCGGCGGTTAGCAGGTTTGGCGTCATCGCCTCCGGTCTCCTCGGCGCGCTGACGCTGGCGAGCGGCGCGAATGCGGCGGTGACGATCAGCAGCATCGCGCTCGACACGCCGGGCGGCGTCAGCGGCACGATCACCTATACGCCGACCACCCCCGATTATGTCGTGAACGCCGGCATCGGCCGCCTGAAGCTGACGACCGACACGGGCGATACCCTGCTCAGCTACTGCATCGACATCTTCCATTCGCTGACCGCGGCCAGCTTCACGCCGGCCACGATCACGAGCACGTCGCTCTCGTCGACCAAGATCGCGCGGCTGAGCGCCTTGCTGAGCAATGGCGAGGCGCTCGTCACCGACGCCAACCATTCGGCCGCCGAGCAGCTCGCCATCTGGGAGATCGTCAACGAGGGCAGCGGCACCTACAATCTCACCGCCGGCGACCTGAAGGTCTCGAACATCAGCAGCAGCGCCGTGTCGCTCGCCAATACCTATCTGTCGAACATCACGAGCGAGACATGGACGGCCGATCCGACGCTGTCGCTCGCCGTGCTGCAGGCCCCCAACAACCAGACCCAACTCGTCTGGGGCACGAGCGCGAACAAGGTGCTCGGCGCAGTTCCCGAGCCCGCGACCTGGGCGATGATGATCGGCGGTTTCGGCGCGATCGGCGCGACCTTGCGCCGTCGCGGAACCGCGAATGGGCTGGTCTCGGTCCGCTAGTGCAGGCGGCCGCGTCCTTTGCTGCGGCCGCACAATTGTAAATTTCAATCAACACCGATCGTTAACCACATTTTCTTTTGCATCGCAGCAGGAGGGGTGTTTACGGGGTGTTAGTGGATCCGCGGAAGCGCGATCGACGCGAGGTTCCGGCGACGACCACCGGGATAGTGCTATGACAAGGGTGAAGAAGAGATGACGTTTCGTATCAAGGGTCTGGCGATCGCCGCGACCGCCACTGCCGTCGCCATGGCGACCCCTGCTTCGGCAACGTCCTTCACGTTCAACACCACGGGCAACAACACGACCGTGACGTCCAAGCTGTTCAGCTCGACCGTATCGGGCACGACCCTCAACATGCGCGTCAGCGCCTGGCAGGCGGTCGATCGCTCGAACAGCACCGATATCGACGATATCCAGTCCGCCACCCTCGGACTGTGGGACGGCGGCCTCGGCGTGACCGGTTATCTCAGCGGCAGCTCCGGCTCCAGCGAGAGCACGGCGACCAACCAGCATCAGATCGACAATGTCGGCAACGTCGATTTCATCATGCTGCAGTTCGACCAGGCCGTGTCGCTTTCGAGCATCTCGCGCAACGTCTACGGGCTGAATGGCTCGACCGACAGCGACGCGGCTTACTGGGCGGACACGACCGGCGCGCTCACCGTCCCTTGGGGCAGCGTGGCTCCGCTCGCCAGCTACGACATTTCCGAGAAGCTCTGGACCGAAATTCCCGCCTCGCCCGGCAACGGCGTGCTGACCGGCACGGTGCCGACCGCCTCGGTCTGGCTGGTCGGCGCGAGCTTCCTCGCGACCCGTAACGACGGCTTCAAGATCTCGTCGCTGACGGTCAATTATACCCCGTCGGCAGTCCCCGAGACGTCGACCTGGGCGATGATGGTCGTCGGCTTCGGCGCGCTCGGCGCCGCGATGCGCAAGCGCCGGGCTCCGGGCGAGACGAAGGTCACTTTCGGCTGATCCTCGGCCTCATCCGATAGAAAAGGGCGATCCTGCGGGGTCGCCCTTTTTTTGTCCGCTCTCCGGCTCGGCACCGGCAACAAAAAAAAGGCGACCTCACGGGGCCGCCCTTTCTTCGTCTTAGATCGATCCGCCGATTGGCGGCGGATCGGCCGGATCAGGCGGCGAGCTTGCGCAGCACGTAGGGCAGGATGCCGCCGTTCAGGAAATAATCGAGCTCGTTGACCGTATCGATCCGGCAGCGCGCCTCGAACGTCTCGCTCGCGCCATCCTCCCGGGTCAACGTCACCGTGACCGTCTGGCGCGGACGAAGCCCTGCGACATTCTCGATCGAGACGCGCTCGCTGCCGTCCAGCTTCAGCGTCTTGCGGTCCACGCCCTCGGGGAACTGGAGCGGCAGCACGCCCATGCCGACGAGGTTCGAGCGGTGGATGCGCTCGAAGCTCTCGGCGATCACGGCGCGGACGCCGAGCAGCGTCGTGCCCTTCGCCGCCCAGTCGCGCGACGAACCCGTGCCATATTCCTTGCCCGCGAAGATCACGAGCGGGGTCGCCTCTTCCTTGTAGAGCATCGCCGCATCGTAGATCGCGAGCGTCTCGCCGGTCGGGATATACTTCGTCATGCCGCCTTCGACGCCGGGGACCATCTCGTTCTTGATGCGGATGTTGGCGAAGGTGCCGCGCATCATGACCTGGTGGTTGCCGCGGCGCGCGCCGTAGCTGTTGAAGTCGCCCTTCGAGACCTGATGCTCGTTGAGGTAGCGGCCCGCGGGGCTATCGACCTTGATCGAGCCGGCGGGGCTGATGTGATCGGTGGTGATCGAGTCGCCGAGGATCGCGAGGAGCCGCGCGTCGCGGATGTCCTGCACCGGCGCCGGCGTCATCGACATGCCTTCGAAATAAGGCGGGTTCTGCACGTAGGTCGATCCCGGGTTCCACGTATAGGTGTCGGAGCCCTCGATCGTGATGCCGCGCCACTTGCGATCGCCCTCGAACACATTGGCGTAGCGCGTGCGGTACATGTCGCTGTCGATGACCGAATTGATCATGTCGGCGATCTCGTGGTTGGTCGGCCAGACGTCCTTCAGCATCACCGGCTTGCCCTCGGGCGTGTGGCCGAGCGGGGTGGTCGTGATGTCGTCGCGGACCGTGCCCTTGATCGCGTAGGCGACGACGAGCGGCGGCGAGGCGAGGAAGTTGGCGCGCACGTCGGGCGAGACGCGGCCTTCGAAATTGCGGTTGCCCGACAGCACCGAGGCGGCGACCAAATCATGATCGTTGATCGCCTTGCTGATCGGCGCGGGCAGCGGCCCCGAATTGCCGATGCAGGTCATGCAGCCATAGCCGGTCAGGTTGAAGCCCATCGCATCGAGGTCTTCGCTCAGGCGCGCCTTGTTGAGATAATCGGTGACGACCTGCGAACCCGGCGAGAGCGAGGTCTTGACCCAGGGCTTGGGGCTCAGGCCGAGCGCACGCGCCTTGCGGGCGACGAGCCCGGCGGCGACGAGCACCGACGGGTTCGACGTGTTCGTGCAGCTCGTGATCGCGGCGATGACGACATCGCCATGGCCGACATCGAACGCGCCGCCGTCGACCGTGTGGCGCTGATCGCTGTCGCCGGTCTTCTTGTAGCCCATGACGAGCTCGTTGTTGAAATTCTCGTCGACGTTCGAGAGCAGAACCTTGTCCTGCGGGCGCTTGGGGCCGGCGAGGCTGGGCTGGACGGTCGACATGTCGAGCGCGAGCGTATCGGTGAAGACCGGATCGGCGGCGGTCGCATCGCGCCAGAAGCCCTGGACCTTGGCATAGGCCTCGACCAGTTCGATCTGCCAATCTTCGCGGCCGGTGAGGCGCAGATAGTTGATCGTCGCCTGATCGACGGGGAAGAAGCCGCAGGTCGCGCCATATTCGGGCGCCATGTTGGCGATCGTCGCGCGATCGGCGAGGTTCAGCGAATCGAGGCCCGGGCCATAGAATTCGACGAAGCGGCCGACGACGCCCTTGGCACGCAGCATCTGCGTGACGGTGAGCACGAGATCGGTGGCGGTGATGCCCTCGGACAGATTGCCGGTCAGCTTGAAGCCGACGACCTCGGGGATGAGCATCGAGACGGGCTGGCCGAGCATCGCGGCCTCGGCCTCGATCCCGCCGACGCCCCATCCGAGTACGCCGAGACCGTTGACCATCGTCGTGTGGCTGTCGGTGCCGACGCACGTATCAGGATAAGCGACCAGCCCGCCGTCGACGCCCTTCGACGTCCACACGGTCTGCGCCAGATTCTCGAGATTGACCTGGTGGCAGATGCCGGTGCCGGGGGGGACGACCTTGAAATTGTCGAGCGCCTTCGAGCCCCAGCGCAGGAATTCATAGCGCTCCATGTTGCGCGCATATTCGATCTCGACATTGTCCTCGAACGCCTTGGCGCTACCGAACTCGTCGACCATGACCGAGTGATCGATGACGAGATGGACGGGGACGAGCGGATTGATCTTCTGCGCATCGCCGCCGAGCGCACCCATCGCATCGCGCATCGCCGCCAGATCGACGACGCAGGGCACGCCCGTGAAATCCTGCATCAGGACGCGCGCCGGGCGATACTGGATCTCGCGCTCGGAGGTGCGATCCGTCAGCCACTGGACCATCGCCTTCAGATCATCGACCGTGACGGTCGTGCCGTCCTCGAAGCGGAGCAGATTCTCGAGCAGGACCTTCATCGAGAAAGGCAGACGCGAAATGTCGCCGAGGCTCTCCGCGGCCTTCGCCAGCGAATAATAGGAAACGGTCTTGCCGCTGACATCGAGGGTGGAGCGGGTGTTGAGCGTGTCCTGGCCGACGGCGGTCATGGGGCGGGGCTTCCTTTGCGATGCGGCGTTGCGATTTGGCGGCGCCTTAGCAAGGGGGTGCCACGGGGGAAAGGGCAAGGCTGGTTGCGGAGCGCATGATTGGGACGGCCGGATCGTTGCCCGACAGGGTGTCGCCTCCGCCCGGCGAAGCGGGACGGTCCGCTAGCCCGTCCATGTCGGTCCCGAGGCAGCTTGTCGTGACGCTCCGTCAGCGGCCATAGGGCGATCGCCGAGGACGGGAGCTGTTGTATGCTGTCACACACCACTTTGGGGGTCTCCGACGTGCAAGCGGCGCGACGCCTGTACGACCCGTTGATGGCGCGGCTCGGATTGGAGCTGAAGTTCGCCGACACGATATGGGCCGGTTGGAAGCACCCTCGGGCCGAACGGCCCTTGTTCATCATCACGCGCCCGTTCGATGGCGGAGCAGCGGCGGTAGGCAACGGCCATATGATCGCGCTTCTGGCAGCGTCGCGCGCGCTGGTGGACGAATGCCATGCGCTGGCGCTCGATCACGGCGGCACCGATGAGGGCCGACCGGGCCTGCGACCGGACTATCATGCCGATTATTATGGCGCCTATTTTCGGGATCTGGATGGCAACAAGCTGTGCGTCTGCTGCCATGCCGGCGAGTGAGACCATGAACCGGCATTCCGGTTCCTGCCATTGTGGCGGCATTCGCTTCAGCGTCCAATACGATCCGGTCGAACTGACGACCTGCGACTGCTCGCTTTGCGTGAAGCGCAACGCGCTGATGGCGAAGGTGCCGGAGGCTGCTCTGTCGGTCCACGAGGGCCACGATCTGCTCGCGACATACGAGTGGAACAGCCGAACGGCGAAGCATCATTTCTGTCGCCGGTGCGGAATCTATCTGTTTCATCGGAAGCGCGCCGCCCCCGATCATTTCGGCGTCAATGTCTTCTGTCTGGATGGGTTCGACGCGGCATCGCTGCCCGTGCGGGCGACGGACGGCATCGGTATGAGCCTCGTCTGCGATGCTCCGCTCGACGAATGGCAAGGGCCTCGCCTCACACGGACCCGTAACGGAAGCTGATCCATGGCGGGTGCCCAAAAAAAGCCTGGATGTTCTCTACTTGCGCCCTTCGGCGGCCAGCGGTGGCGCCAGAAGCCGGGTCCGCGGACGCCGGTTGGAGAGGATGCGAACAGCGAGCGAGCCTTCCGGCCGTGCCGTCGAGCGCGGCGATCCCGGACGCTGCGGTTCAGTGATCGAGCCACCCGGCCGCATAGTGCACCTCCCCCGCCACGCCATCGAGCGCGTGCGGAGCCAGCGGCAGGATCATGCAGTTTTCGTCCGGCGCATCGAACGGCAGCGTGATCGAATAGAGGCTCAGCGGTTCGTAGCCGAATTGCGGTAATAAGACGGTATGCCGACCAGCACGATGCTGCCAAAGCCGAGATCGATCGCCTGCCGGTGCGCCGCTTCCACGAGCCGCTTGCCGACACCGCGCGATTGATATTCGGCGACCACCGATAGGGGCGCGAGCGCCAGCGTCGCCACGGACGGGCCGGCACCGACGATGGAGGCCCTGGTCAGCAGGACATGACCGACCGCTTCCCCCGCGATCTCGGCCAGAAGCGACAGCGCGGGGATATAGGCGTCCGTCCCGCGGAGCCGTTCGATCATCAACTGCTCGCGGTGGTCGCTATAAGCGATATCGGCATAAGCGCGAAGGACGATGCCCGAAATGGTCGCGCCATCATCGGCGCGCTCCGCCCGGATTGTCACGTCTGCGTGCATGCGGGGCTCCTTAGGCCTGCACCCCGATCTTGGCGATGAGCATCCGCCCTTTTCAGCCGTCAGCAGGTCGGACGAATTGCTCCTCCGCGGCGGGCATTTGCGGCCCGTCATCGCCCTTAGCGACTGGCTATGCTCCCATAAACTGGGGGGGAACATGCATAGATCGCCGATCAACTTGACACTTCGCGCACTTATCGCACAGACTTTCACTTATCGCACAGACTTTGCGGTGAACAGGGAGTGCGAATTGGACCCTTCGACCTTTCCGTTTGCCGGTCGGCGCGTGCCGTAGTGGTACTGCCCGCAAACGGCTCGAAATGGTCATCCGATCGTCTGGTTTTGCTCGATGGCCTGCGCGGGATCGCCGCGATCAGCGTTATGGGCTTTCACCTTCTTTTTGCGCGCGGCCAAACCTGGTTTGAGATGGCGCACGGTCGGCTGGCGGTCGATTTTTTCTTCCTGCTCAGCGGCTTCGTGATCTGCCGCGCTTATGAGGCGAAGCTGCTCAAAGGGATGAGCCGAGGCCGTTTCGCTATTATCCGCGCCATCCGGCTGGGTCCGATGTTGTGGTTGGGCCTGTCGCTTTCCGTGCTGGTGATGCTCGCTCGGTCGTTCGGCCATGGAGCAGGCATCGTCAGCGGATCGCTGATCCCGTCATTGGGATTCGCCTTACTCAACCTGCCCGACCTATCGAGCCCGCCCGCGCGATACTTCGCCATCCTGCCGCCGCGCTGGTCCCTGTTCTACGAGATGGCAATCAACATGATCTACGCTGGCGTCCTGCGTTGGCTGACCACCGCGGTGTTGATAATTATCATGGTAGGCTCGGTCGTTGGCTTGGCGATGCTCGATCCCCGCTGGTCGCTTCACGATCCCGGCGTGCTGGTTTCGTGCGGTCGTCTCTCCCTGTCGTTCGCCGCGGGCGTCTTGATCGGCCGGCTCTACGTCGCGAACCGGCTCGTGCGGATACGACTGCCGGTCGGTGTGATCGTGGCGGCGCTCGTTCTGATGCTGGCGGCGCCAATCGGCTCCGCTATCGAGGATGTTTTTTCCATCGTGTCCGTCTGCGTGGCGATGCCGCTTATATTGATCGCCAGCTGCTTCACGCGGCTGACATGGCGATCGGCGAAGATCGCTAATTGGCTAGGCGAGATTTCCTATCCGCTCTATCTGCTGCATCTTCCGCTCTACATCCTGATCTTGCCGGCGTTCCTGCGCTTGGGCCTGCCGCGCGAGGCGGCGCCGTGGCTCGCCATGCCGATCATTGCGCTTGTCAGCGGTCTGGCCGGAACGTTGATCGACGTGCCCATTCGAGAGCGGCTGTCGAAGCTGCTTCTCCACCGGCAACCGCGCCATGGTCTCCAATCGGCGCCCTAAAGACGCGACAACGCAAGGCCGCGCGACCGCTATGTGCGCACTGTCTGCATCGTCTCGACCGGCCCTGCAGTGACGGTGCGGCTACGGCGGGGATAGCCGCTACCCGGACAATGCGAAGTTTCCGTTTCGGAGCGGAAGAGCACCGATATTCCGCTTTTCATGCTGATCCATGTTAAGTATATGTAAGACGTCGTGGTAAATGCTTGAGCCTCCATCCGAAAATGACGGCGCGTCTCCGTCGCGTGCGCCCCGGATGAACCCCGAAGTGCCCTTCGGTGAGGTCGTGCGGCTGGTGACGATCCTCGGCTCGATCGCAGGCCGCTTCCGGGCCGGTTTTGGCGAGATCGTCGATCATGTCGAAGGGGCGCTGGAGGCATGGTATACGCCGGCGGAAGATACGCGCTCCGATCTGCGCGCCGCCGCGCGCGCCTTGCTGCGCGCGCGCTCGCAGCGGGCCAAGCTGCTCGGGACCGACCTGTTCCGCGATCCGGCGTGGGACATGGTGCTCGATCTCTACGGCAATACCGAGCAGGGCGGCGCGATGATGATATCGTCACTGTGCCATTCGGCGCGCGTGCCGCCGACGACCGCCCTGCGCTACGTGTACAAGCTGGTCGAGGCGGGGGCGCTGCTGTGCGAGGATCATCCGTCCGACCAGCGCCGGACGATGGTGCGTCTTGCGCCGCACATGCCGGAGCGGATGGAAGAGCTCCTGTCGATGCTGAAGACGGGCGGCTGATCCGCAAACGTCGGGCGGATGGCAGGCGGGGCTACAGGCTCATCTTGAAGCCGACATGCGTGGCCTCGAAGCCGAGCCGACGCCAGAAGCGGTGCGCCGCCTCGCGCGAGGCATCCGAGGTCAACTGGACCGAGACGCAGCCCGCCGACCGGCATTGATCGGCGGCCCAGCGGACGAACGCCTCGCCATGACCATTGCCGCGCCGATCGGCGGCGATGCGGACGCCCTCGATCTGCCCGCGCCAGCTGCCGCGGCGAGAGATTGCGGGGATGAGCAGGAGTTGCAGCGTGCCGACGACGCGGCCCTCCTCCTCCGCCACGATCAGCCGCTGATGGGGCGCACTCGCGATCGCGGCGAAGGCGGTGCCATAGCTCGCAGCGAGCGGGAGGCTCGGATCCTCGCGCAACGCCCCGAGCGGATCGTCCGCCAGCAAGGCGACGATCGCCGGCAGATCGGCCTCGGTGGCGTCGCGATAGTGCAGGCCCATCGGCCGAACCTAAGCGCGCGGCGGCGTGGCAACAAGCGGCGCGGCGCACCTCCGAGCGGCAACCAATTCGATACGTTTGGGGCTTAAAACCGCCAATGGACGGGAGATCGTCATGGGCATGATGCGGCGGATCGTGACGGTAGCGGCGCTGGTGATCGACGCGCTCGCGGGCTCGGCCTGCTCGGCGCAGGCGCGCCCCGAGAGTCATGGCGAGCATTGGCATTGGGGCGATACGCCCGATGCGGAGGCGCGCCGCGCGGCGATGGACGCGGTGCACCAGGCGGTGACGGCACGCGACTTCGCCGCGCTGGATGCGCTGGAGCTCGCCTATCGCGGCCCCGCCGGCACGACCATCTCCGGAAGTTCGCTGCTCGAATTCTACTATGAGGTGCTCGGCTACGAGCTGCGCCGGTCACTGGAGACGGCGCCGTGCGAGGCCGATGGCGCCGCCTTCCTCGATGCGTGGAGCAAGCGCGCGCCCCGATCGCCCGCGCCGATAATCGCCAAGGCGGCGCTGCTCGAACAGCGCGGCTGGTGCCATCGTGGGCCGGGACATGCGGACAGCGTCAAAGCGGAGGCGTGGCGCCCATATCATGATAATGTCGCCGCGGCACTGGCGCTTCTGGAGAAAAGCGAGGCGATCGCGGCGGTGGACCCGCATTATTATGTCGGGCTGATCGAGCTCTACATCGCTGTGGGCGCGCCGCGCGAGGCGTTTATGGCTCTGCTCGACGCGGCGACGGCGCGCTTCCCTTATCATTACGAAATCTACTTCGCAGCGTACCGCTACAATCAGCCGCAATGGTATGGCAGCCTCGCCGAGATCGATGCGCTGGCGCAGTACATGATCGACAAGACGCGCGCGAGCGACGGCACGAGCGCTTATGCGCGCTTCTACTGGAACGTCCTCTATTGCCGCTGCACCTCCGATCTGCAGGCCGTAGACGGCGCGATCATGATACCGGCAATGGCGGAGTGGGCGAAACGCTATCCGGTCGACTGGACCTATATCCATCTCGCGCAGCTGAGCTGCTGGGCGCAGGACGTCGATGCTGCGCGCACATATCTTTCGATGCTGACGATCAACCAGACGGGAGCATGGACCGCCAAGGAATGGAACAGATGCCGCGCGGTGATCGGCCCGAGCCCCGAGCCTTTCCCCTCGCCCCCGGGCGGGACGGGAGATAGTCGCTAGCGCGGCGATCAGGAGTGCGAGGGCGTCGGCGCGGGGCGGTCCTCGCGGAGGCGCTCGATCTCGTCGTCTGGGGCGTGTTCGCTGCCGGCGAGTTCGTCGCGCGCGCCCTTCATCGCCAGCAGCAGCTCATCGATCTTGAGGTGGAGCGCATTTTCGCGGCGGCGCTGCTGATTGAGCACCATCTGCGTCAGGATGAAGCCGCCGATCGTCATCGTCGAGGCGAGCGCGGCTTCGGATCCGCCAACGACCAGCCATGTGACCGAGGCGATCAGCACGCCGAGCTGGACGACCGCATGCCCCGCTATGTCGGCGATCGCGGCCGAGAGCGATCCGATCCAGTGATAGAGGCGGCGCAGCATTGGAGAGGAACGCGGCAAACCGGGTCCGAGACTCCCGTCCAACGCGCGCTTCCTTTTAACGGAAGCCGGCCGCCACGCCGATCACCGCGACGTGAACGCCATCATCGTCCGCGCGAGCTTGAGTTCGTCGAGACCGAGCGTGCCATCATGGTTGAGATCGAACTGGTCGAACATCTGAAGCGGGCGCTGCGCCGCCATGTCGAGCGTGACGCGGCCCGTCCCGTTCGGATCGGCATGCTCGAACCAATGGCTGCCGACATGCTGGAAGGGATTGTCAGACGCCGCGGCGGCGCGGCCCGCAGCGGTCGCGCGGAAGCGGCCATATTCGTCGAGCGTGACGACCCCATCATGATTGGCGTCGATCGCCGCAAACTGGCGCTTGGCGGCGGCGACAATCTCGTTTCGCTGAATCGGACGGTTGGGGATGGTCTGCGCCCCAGCGGCGCCGCTGGCTCCCAGGAGCAAGCATGCGAACAGATAAATGTGTTTCATCATTGTCCTCGCTGATGCGCCGGGGATAGCCCCGGCGCGATGGATCGCGGCTGAACGGGATGAAGGGGCTCGGTTCGCCGCAAATTTCTAAGCTTCGTGGGCGACGCGCCGTTGCTTCCCTCGAAGAAGGGATCGCGATGACCGTTAGCCTGATGTCCGCGACCAGCGCCGGCAACGCCACGGCCTGGCTGGCCCGGAAGCTCGATTCCGCGGGCCTCTCGGCGGCCAAGGCACAGACTGCGGCGAGCGATCTGGTCGATGCCGCGCGGGAAAGCCTTGCGGCCGATCCTGCTGAGAGCGACGGCGATTTCGCGGCGGCGCTGACAAAGCGGATCGACGAGGACGTCGCCAGCGGCACGCTGAGCCAGGACGATGCCGACACGATCAAGACATGGCTCGGCGAGCAGTCGGGCACGTCGGCCACGGACGGGACCGAAGAGGCAGCGGACGACACGGCGGTAGAGGCCGGCGCTGCGGGCCCGGCCGGCGGCGGCAAAGGCGGCGGCGGTGGCGGCGGGGCGTCCGAGAAGACCGAAGTCTCGCGGATCACGACGGTAAGCGGCCAGACCAAGACGACCGTCATCACCTATAGCGATGCGAGCACCGCGACCGAAACCGGGACGGCAAGCACTTCCGACGAACGGCGATATGGCAAGGAAGCGGTCGCGGGGGATGCTGCGCGGGCCGACGACGCGGCGAAGCTGGCGAAGGACTATCTCGCCCAGGCGCCACGCGGGATGCTGTTCAGCCGGAGCGCGTGATCCGAAGGGTGGCTACCCCGCCGCCGGCGTCATCATCTCAGCGACTTTGGCGGCGAGTGCGTCCATCGAGAAGGGCTTGGTGAGCAGCGCCATACCCGGCTGGAGATGGCCGTTGGCGAGCACCGCATTTTCGGCATAGCCGGTGATGAACAGCACTTTCAGCGCCGGCCGCAGCGCGCGCCCGGCATCGGCGACCTGGCGGCCGTTCAGCCCGTTCGGCAGGCCGACATCGGTGATCAGCAGCTCGATTCGCGCGCCCGATTGCAGCACCTTGAGCCCGGCCGCGCCATCCGCCGCGCCGATGACGGTGTAGCCCGCATCCTGCAGTTCCTCATCGATCACATGACGGATCGTGGCTTCGTCCTCGATGACGAGGATCGTCTCGCCGTGCGCCGGGCCGGCGGGCGGGACGACGATCTCCTCTTCCGGCCTGTCATCCGCGCCCAGATGGCGCGGCAGATAGAGGCAGACGGTCGTGCCCTGGCCGAGCTCGGAATAGAGGCGGACCTGCCCGCCGGACTGGCGCGCGAAGCCATAGACCATCGACAGGCCCAGGCCGGTGCCTTGCCCGATCGGCTTGGTCGTGAAGAAGGGCTCGAACGCATGTTCGATCGTGTCGGCGCTCATGCCGGTGCCCGTATCGGTCACGCACACCGACAGATATTGGCCGGGCGCGAGGCCGCGTTCGCGGCCGGTGCGATCGTCGATCCACTTGTTCGCGGTCTCGATCGTCAGCCGCCCACCATCGGGCATCGCATCGCGGCCGTTGATGCACAGGTTGAGCAGCGCGCTTTCAAGCTGGCCCGCGTCGATCGAGGCGGGCCACAGACCCGCCGCGCCGACGATCTCGATCCGGTTGGCGGGGCCGACGGTGCGGCGCAGCAGCTCCTCCATCCCGGCGATCAGGCGATTGATGTCGGTCGGCTTGGGATCGAGCGTCTGGCGGCGCGAGAAAGCGAGCAGCCGCTGGGTGAGCGAGGCAGCGCGCTCGCCCGCGCCGCGTGCGGCCAACAGGAAGCGGCCGAGATCGTCGATGCGGCCGGCGGCGACGCGCTTCTGGAGGAATTCGAGATTGCCGAGCAGGCCGGTGATCAGATTGTTGAAATCATGCGCAATGCCGCCGGTCAGCTGGCCGACCGCCTCCATCTTCTGCGACTGGCGCAGCTGGCTCTCGATCGCGTCGCGCGCCTGGATACTGTCCTCGAGCGCGGCATTAGCGGCGATAAGATCGGCGACCGCCTGGAGACGCTTGACCGCGTCCCAGGAGAATTCGGCGACGGTCTCGACCAGCGAAATCTGGTCCTGCGTCCAGATGCGCGCTTCGCCGGCGTGGACATAGAGCCCCGCTTCGAAGATCCCGCCCCGCGACAGCGGCACGCCGATCGAGGCGACGACGCCCATCTCGGGAAAGATCGTGCCCGCATAATCGGGATCTAGGCGGCTGTCCGCGAAGACGATCGTCCGCCCGTCGCGCACGGCGCGGTTCAGCACGTCCCCGAAGGCCGAGCCGGGGACGATGCCGTCCAGTGGCGCGATGCCCTCTGCCACCCAGCTCGCGCCCGTTGTGAAATCGAGCGCCGAATCGTCGCGCACGACGAAGAAGCCGACGCGCTGGACCACGAGCCGCTCGCCGAGCGCCTTCGCCGTGATCTCCATCACCTGCCGCATGTCAGATGCGGCGCGATGCCGGCGCGCCAGCTCGATCAGGAAATCGCGCTCGTCCGCATATCGCTGCATCTGGATTCCCTCGGTCGTCGCGCCTGGCCGTGATACCGCCCCACGCCCGTCCGGTCCCCATCAATGCGCGCCCTGCCGACTTGGATCCGGCGCCCCGGACAGCACGCGCGGGAAGGAGCGCCATCCGCTGCGGAAACGCGGCGGCACCGTCAGCCGCCGTCGCCACCCCCGGGCGCATTGATCGCGATCGAAACGATCGTGAAGAGGATCAGTCCCCGATCATCGGTGACCTCGACCTGGAAGGACTGGCCATCCCACAGCACGTCAGGCTCATTCTCCATGATCGCGCCTGCATATTTGATCGCGGCAACGCGCGCGGCCGCATGATTGGGCAAATCCAGCCCTTCATCGTCCGGATGTCGTTCCCCGTTTGCAGTCGAAAAGAAATAGCGCGGCACGACCGCTCCTGACCCCCATATTGCTTGGGCAATGTAGCCGCTGTTCGATCAGAATTGCAAATGTTCTTACGATGTTCTTGCCTTCGATCTACGCGGCTGTCGGAGCGCGGACGCGCCGCGAGTGCCCCACGCCAGCGTCCGGTGGTGTCGCGGGCCTCCCAAAGCCCGTATCGCTCGCTCCGCTGACCCGATATGATCACATATCCCCTGAGGAGAGTGATGTTCATGAAACGCCTGATCGCCGCTGCCGCTTCCGCCCTGCTCGTCGCCACGCCGGGCCTCGCCTCGCTCGCGGTGGGCACCAAGGCACCCGATTTCTCGACGCAGGTCAGCCTGGCGGGCAAGCCGATGCCGTTCAATCTGAAGGCAGCGCTGAAGAAGGGCCCGGTCGTGCTCTATTTCTATCCCGCCGCCTTCACCAAGGGCTGCACGATCGAGGCGCATGACTTCGCCGAGGCGACCGACGACTTCAACAAGATGGGCGCGACCGTGATCGGCATGTCCGCCGACGACATCACGACGCTCAACAAATTCTCGGTCGAGGAATGCCGCAACAAGTTCGCGGTCGGCGCCGCCGCGCCGGCGACGATCAAGGCCTATGACGTCGTCCTGCCGGTCAAGCCCGACAAGTCGAACCGCACCTCCTACGTGATCGCGCCCGACGGCACGGTGATCTTCGCCTTCTCGGCGCTGTCGCCGGTTGGCCATGTGACGGGGACGATGGACGCCGTGAAGGCGTGGCGCGCCAAGCACCCGAAGGCGTAAATCCCATGGGCGAGGCAGCGGCGCTGATCGACGCGCTGGGCCTCGCCCGCCATCCCGAGGGCGGGTGGTACAAGGAGACGTGGCGCGCCGACGCGGCCGAGGGCGAGCGCGCGTCCGCGACGGCGATCCTGTTCCTGCTGGAGGCGGGCGAGCGATCGCATTGGCATACAGTGGATAGTGCGGAACTGTGGTTCTGGCATCAAGGCGCTCCGCTGGCCTTGCTGCGCGCGGACGGCGACGGTGGCGCGATCGAGACGATCACGCTGGGGCCTGATGTCGCGGCGGGGCAGTCGCTCCAGGGCTTGATCCCGACCGGCTGGTGGCAGGCGGCCGAGGCGCGCGACGGCTGGGTGCTCGTATCGTGCGTGGTAAGCCCCGGCTTCGAATTCGCAGGTTTCACGCTCGCGCCGCCGGGCTGGGCGCCGGAGGCTTAGACGAGGCCCGCTTCGTCCTATCAGCGGCTCCCGGAGAGGCGCCACGGACGCGCATTTGCGACGAGCCAGATCGCCTGCCCGAACATCGCCGCCAACCAGATGTGATAGCCCGGCCCGAGCACCACTGGAAAATGGCCATCGGGGGTATGAACCTCCCGCCAATGGAGCGCCTGCGACGACGTCGCGACGAGGAGCACGCTGAAGGCGAGGCCGACCCAGCGCCAGAGTGTCCGTGAACCGAAACCGATCGGCACGGAGGCAAAGAAGACGAGGTTCGCGAACCATCCGAACTGGCCATTGCCGATACCCGCCCATCCGATCAGCAGGATCATCCAGCCCGGCTCCGGCGACGGATCCTTGCCCCAGCCCGCGGCGGGCGTGACGAGCGACACGAGCCAAAGCGCCAGCGGCACCGCGCCGATCCATCTTGCTTCGAGACGCCTGATGCTTCGCACGTGCAGCTCCGGTCCCGACGGGATTGTCAAAGCACCAGCGATAAGCCGGACCCGTTACGACTTTCTGAGCAGTCGCCGTATTCCGCCCATTGCCAGCTTCATGTCGGCTTATGGACGGGTTCAGCCGGGCGCGCGGGCGATGACCGCTTCGGCAGCGCGCAGGCGGGCCTTCCAGGTCTTCACGGACGGATGGCCCGCGGCGAGCTGCGCGAGGCGTCCTTGGATCTGGGCGACTTCCCGCCGGGCCGTGTCCAGCTCGGCCGGGGTCGGCGGGGGCTTGAGATTGGCGCGGGCGTGCGCGCCGGTGCGGCCGTTGCTCTTCATCGCATGGTCGTTCGCGCGGATGCGGGTTCGGGTCAATCCGGCATTGGCGGGCCTCGCCCTCCCGCTCCCGCGAAAGCGGGAGAGGGGTGCGCTCGCGGACGCGCGCGCTTACACTAAGGCAATGACCGATTTCGCACCGCTTTTCATCGCCGATCGCCAGCAACTCGCGACCATCCTCTATACGGTGACCAAGTCCGGCTTCGAGGCCTGGCTGAAGGACCTGCCGCAGCGTGCGCGCACCGCCGTCTCGGTCGCGCGGTTCAAAGGCGAGGTGGGAAGCGTCGTGATCCTGCCTGGCGACAAGATCGACGAGTGGAACGCGGCCGCCGGCGTGAGCGAGGACGGGAGCCCGTGGGATCTGGCAGCCGCCGCGCAGAAATTGCCCGAGGGCCTGTATCGGCTCGCGGCGGGGCGCCAGCCAAACGAGGCCGCGCTCGGATGGCTGCTCGCGCAGCACCGCTTCGATGCCTATCGCAGCAGCCCCAAGCCCGAGCCGATGCGGACCCTCCTGACCAGCGACGTCGCGGCGATCGACGAGACCGTGGCGCTGGCGGGCGCGGTGGCGCTGGTGCGCGAACTGGTCGACACGCCGAGCGCCGACATGGGGCCGGCCGAGCTGCAGGCGGCGGCCGAGGCGCTGGCCGCCGCGCATGACGGAACGTGCCGGGTCACGCGCGGCGAGGCCTTGCTCAAGGGCTTTCCGATGATCCACGCGGTGGGCCGCGCCGCCGCGCGCCACCGCGAGCCGCGGCTGATCGAGATCGAATGGGGCGAGCCTTCGCATCCGCGTATCGCCATCGTCGGCAAGGGCGTGTGCTTCGATTCGGGCGGGCTCGACATTAAGCCGGCGAGCGGCATGCTGCTGATGAAGAAGGATATGGGCGGGGCGGCGCACGCGCTGGCGCTCGCCCGGCTCGTGATGGAGATGCGGCTGCCGGTGCGGCTCCACATGCTCGTGCCGGCTGTCGAAAATGCGATTTCGGCCGACGCCTTCCGCCCCGGCGACGTGCTGAAGAGCCGACAGGGGCTGCATGTCGAGATCGGTAATACCGACGCCGAGGGGCGGCTGGTGCTGGCCGACGCGCTGACCTTGGCCTGCGAGGAGACGCCGCCTGCGCTGCTGATCGATTTCGCGACACTCACCGGCGCGGCGCGCGTCGCGCTCGGGCCGGACCTGCCCGCTCTGTTCGCCAACGACGATGCTCTGGCTGAGGACCTGCTTGCCGCCGGACGCACGGTGCAGGACCCGATGTGGCGGCTGCCGCTCTGGCCCGCTTACAACGACATGCTCAAGTCCGACCTCGCCGACATCAACAATGCGGGCTCGGGGGGATTTGCGGGTTCGATCACCGCGGCTCTGTTCCTCGAACGCTTCGTCGCGAAGGGCGTGGCGTGGGCGCATCTCGACACGTTTGCGTGGAGTCCGGCCGGCAAACCGGGCCGGCCCAAAGGTGGAGAGGCACTGGGGCTGCGCGCGGCCTGGGCGATGCTGAAGGAGCGGTTCGGCACGGTCCGCTGAACCCGTCCACCGGGAATGTCCCGGCCATGAAACGAATCCCGCTGCTGGAGTGTTAACTCAGCCGGGAGGATGTTTCGGACGAGAGGCCGTGCTTATGATGCATGACAATATTCTTGCGGAGTGGATGCAGACGCTGGTCGGCTATGTGCGCTCGGGCCAGCCCGATCTCACGAACCGCCAGATGGCGCTGCTTTTGCTCGTCTATCTGACCCCCGGCCCGCACACGGTGCGCGGCCTTGCCAAGTCGCTCGGCGTCTCGAAGCCCGTCGTCACCCGCGCCTTGAACACGCTCGGCGCGCTCGGCTATCTGCGCCGCGAACGCGACGAAGCCGACCGGCGCAACATCTTCATCGCGCATACCGACGTGGGGGCACATTTCCTTGAAGGCTTCGGAGGTCTCATCGACAGCGACGCGGAGAAGCTCCTCGCCCGCCAGCTGCGCCACGCGCCCGCCTGAACGCGTCTTCCTCGACGGCCCCTCGCGGCGGCTGGACCCGCGCGTCCATGCCTATCGGAAGGACGTGGCCGACATCGCGCTCGCCCAGCATCTCTTCGCCCCGCATTATGCCGCCGCCACGCGCTGCCATGTGACGGCGGCTTCCTGCCCGATCTTCGCCGAGCCATCTTCCACCGCACGCGCCGTCTCTCAGCTCGTCCTCGGCGAGGGGTTCGACATATTCGATGTCGTCGCCGGCTGGGCATGGGGGCGGTGCGCGCATGACGATTATGTCGGCTATTTGCCCGTCGCGCGGCTCGGCCCGATCGCCGACGCGAGCCACCGGATCGCCGTCCCCAGCGCGCTCGTCTTCGCAAGCCCGGACATCAAGGCGCCGGTGCTTGCGCACTGGCCGATCGGCGCGCGCTTCGCCGGCACGGAAAACGGCGCGTTCCTGGAGACCGAGGCGGGCTTTGTCCACATGCGCCATGCGCTTCCCCTCGATGCCCGGCGCGACCTGCTCGCCACCGCGACCGCGCTGATCGGCCAGCCTTATCTTTGGGGCGGGCGCGGCGGCGGCGGCATCGACTGTTCGGGGCTCGTGCAGGTCGCCTGCGATTTCGCCGGCATCGCCGCGCCGCGCGACAGCGACATGCAGCGCGAGGGACTGGGCACAAAGCTGGACCCCGATGCGCCGGCCTTGCCCGGCGACCTCGTCTTCTTCCCCGGCCATGTCGGGCTGATGCTCGACGAAACGCGCCTGATCCACGCCAATGCCTTTGCGATGGCGGTGGCGGTGGAGCCCTTGGTTGACGTGGTCGCGCGCCTACATCAGGAGCCCGCTCCCATATTGAAGCGGCGGAGGATCGCATGAAGATATTCGTCGACGGTGCGGTCGGCACGACCGGGCTGGAGATCGGCGAGCGGCTCGCCGGCCGCCCCGAAATCGAATTGCTGACGCTGAGCGAAGCGCTGCGGAAGGACGCGAGCGCGCGCGGCGACGCGCTCAACGCCGCCGACATCGTCATCCTGTGCCTGCCCGACGATGCGGCGCGCGAAGCGGTGGCCTTGCTGGAGGGATCCTCGACGCGGATCATCGACGCGTCGACCGCGCACCGGATCGCGCCGGGCTGGGCGTACGGCTTTCCCGAGCTGGAGCCGGGTTGCCGCGAGGCGATCGGCGCGGCGGACTATGTCGCCAATCCGGGCTGCTATCCGACCGGCTTCCTTGCGCTCGTGCGACCGCTCGTGCGCGCCGGGCTGTTGCCGGCGGATGCTTTGCTGTCGGTCAATGCGACCTCGGGCTATTCGGGCGGCGGCAAATCGATGATCGCCTCGTTCGAGGATCCCGCCGATCCGGCCGCGACCGACACGGCCTTCCGGACCTATGCGATGAACCTCGCGCACAAGCATGCGCCCGAAATGACCGTCCATGCCGGCCTCACGCATGCGCCGATCTTCCAGCCGGCGGTGGCGAAGACCTATCGCGGCATGATCGTGGAGGTGCCGCTGCATCTGCATGCCTTGCCCGGCACGGTGACCTTGGCGGATCTGCGCGCGGCGCTGGCCGATCATTATGCGGGGAGTGCCCTGGTGCGCGTCGTCGACAACGCCCCGCCGGTGATGACGATCGAGCAATTGGCGGGGACCGACCGGATCGACCTGTTCGTCTATGGCGACGAGAAAGCCGGCCAGGCGCGGCTGGTGGCCGCGCTCGACAATCTCGGCAAGGGCGCGGCTGGTGCCGCGGTGCAGAACATGAATCTGATGGCGGGACTACCCGAGACGGCGGGGCTGCAGCTCTAGGGACTGCCCCCTCCCCAAGGGAGGGGGCCAGAGGTGCTCAGGCGGGCACGGCCACGCGATAGCGGGCCGCGACGTCGCGGCGGGAGAGGCCTGGGGCGAGCGCCTTGCGGGCGGCGTCATAGGCCAGATATTGGCCTTCGTCCGCGAGCGGCGGGATCGTGACCGTCTCGCCGGAATCGAAGCCGGCGAGCGCGGCATCGACGAGATCGTCGACCTCCATCACCATCTCCGCCGGGAAGGCATCGACGTCCTTGCCCGATCGCTCCCAAATCTCGGTGCGCGTGGCGCCCGGCAGCACTGCCTGCACGCGCAGCTTGCTCTCGGCATAGGCCTTGGCGAGGCCGAGCGTGAGATTGAGGATATAGGCCTTGCTGCCGCTATAGACGCCGTCGAACAGCTCCGGCGCGAGCGCGAGGACCGAGGCGATGTTGATGATCGCGCCGCCGCGTTCGACGAAGACCTTGCCCGCGGCGGAAGCGAGTAGGGTCGGCGCGGTGATGTTGAGCGCGATGATCCGCTGGAGCGCGGACGCATCATTGTCGATCAGGCCGCCGTTGAGCGACATGCCGGCATTGTTGACGAGCAAGGTGATCGACGCATCGGTGGCGAGGCGATCGGCGACGGTCGCAAGATCGATCGGATCGGTCAGATCGGCGCGGAGCACCTCGACCGTGCGGCCGGTCTCCTCGCCGAGCCTCTCGGCGAGCGCGGCGAGACGGGCGCCGTCGCGCGCGACGAGGATCAGATCGTAGCCGCGCTTCGCCAGACGATCGGCATAGACCGCGCCGATGCCCGTCGACGCGCCCGTCACCAGCGCTCTCCCTCGTATATCCGTCATGAAAATCGTCCTTCGTCCAAGTCAGTTGCACTATGATAGGAAGTCACTATCTGTTTGCAATGGACATGAGCAAAGAATGTGAGGGCCCCTGCCCCGTCGCGCGCGGGCTGGCGCGCGTCGGCGATGCATGGAGCATGCTGATCCTGCGCGATGCAGGCTTCGGCCTGACGCGCTTCGACCAGTTTCGCAGCCACCTCGGCATCGCCCCCAATATCCTGACGCGGCGGCTGCGCGCGCTGACCGAGGCGGGGCTGCTCGAGAAGCGCCGCTACAGCGAGCGGCCGCCGCGCGACGAATATGTGCTGACCCAGGCGGGCCGCGATTTCCTGCCCGTCCTGCTCGTGATCGGCGAATGGGGGCGTGCCCATCACGGCGAAGGCGGCACGACCTATTCGGTGGACGCCGAGACGGGACGGAGGCTGGAGCCGGTGGTCGTCGACAAGGCGACCGGGCGGCCGATCGGCAGCTTCCGGATCGCGCTGGCCGGGCCGGACGGATCAGGCGGGGATGCTGGTGCTGCCGGTGAGGATTGAACTCACGACCTCAGCCTTACCAAGGATGCGCTCTACCACTGAGCTACGGCAGCACGGCCAGCATGTGACCCTCCCCTTGCGGGAAGGTGGCGCCTATGGCGAAGCGGGGCGGCGAGGTCAATGGCAAGCGGGCGGCGGGCGCGCTATGAGTGGGTCATGGCCAAGGACGATCCTGCGCGCGATGCCCGGCTGGCCGAGGCGCTGCGTGTGAATTTGCGCAGGCGTAAGGCGCAGGCGCGCGCGGCGGAGGTGCCGGCGGCGGAGGCCCCGAGCCTATATGGTGAAGTGCCCGGTACTCCGGCGGAGGCCGGAGCGCAGGAGGACTAGCGGCGCGCTTTTTGGCCTGGGCTCCGGCCTTCGCCGGAGCACGGTAGTTAGAGCGGCGCGGTTGCGCTCTTGAGCCAGGCAGCGGCTTCGTCCTCGAGCTGCGGGCCCACCACCTCTGCGACCCTGGCATGATAGCCATCGACCCAGGCGCGCTCGGCGGGGGTCACCAGCGCTAGATCGATGAGCGTGCGGTCGATCGGGGCGAAGGTGAGCGTCTCGAAGCCCAGCAGCGCCTTCTCCGCGCCGGGAACGTCGCGCGGCTCGACCAGCACGAGATTCTCGATGCGGATGCCATATTCGCCGGTCTTGTAATAACCGGGCTCGTTCGAGAGGATCATCCCCGCCTGCAGGGGCTCGTCGCCGCCGACGAAGGCGCCGCCGACGGGGGCGATGCGCTGCGGGCCTTCGTGGACCGCGAGGAAGGCGCCGACGCCGTGGCCGGTGCCGTGCGCATAATCGAGCCCCGCCGCCCACAGATATCGGCGCGCGAGCGTATCGAGCTGGCCGCCGCGTGTGCCCGCCGGGAAGACCGCGCTGGCCAGCGCGATATGGCCCTTCAGCACGCGGGTGAAGCGATCGCGCATCTCAGGGCTGGGCGTGCCGATCGCGACGGTGCGCGTCACATCGGTGGTGCCGTCCTGATATTGGCCGCCCGAATCGACGAGATAGAGCGAGTTCAGCTCCAGCGGGCGGTTGCTCTCCTCGCTCACGCGATAGTGGACGACCGCGCCATTGGGGCCGGCGCCCGAGATCGTATCGAAGGACAGATCGCGTAGGCGCCCGGTTTCCTCGCGGAAGGCGAGCAGCCTGTCCTGCGCGGAGAGTTCGGTGACGCCGCCCTTGGGCGCCTCGATCGAGAGCCAATGGAGGAAGCGGCTGAGCGCGGCACCATCGCGCGCCTGCGCGGCGCGGTGGCCGGCCTGCTCGGCCGCATTCTTGATCGCCTTGGGGAGTATGGCGGGGTCGCGCAGCGGCAGCACCCTGGCCCCTGCCCCTTCCAGCGTGCCGAAGATGGCGGCGACGGCGCGATCGGGATCGACGACGATCGTCTTGCCGGCGAGGCCGCCCAGATGATCGGCGAAGGCATCGCGCGGATGAAGGCGGACCGCGTTGCCGAGATGCTGGCGGACGTCGTCGGTGAGCTTGTCGGGCGCGACGAACAGGTCGGCGGTGCCGTCCGCGCCGACGAGTGCGTAGGCCAAGGCGACGGGGGTGCGATCGACATCGGCGCCGCGGACGTTGAACGTCCAGGCGATCGAATCGAGCGCGGAGAGGACGGCAGCATCCGCGCCCTTGGCCGTCAGCCAGTCGGCGATCTCGGCGCGCTTCTCGGCCGAGGAGCGGCCGGCGAGCTCGGTCGGCTGGACGACGAGCCGCGCGTCGGACGGCAAGGGCCGGTCGTGCCAGACCGCGTCCACAGGATTGGTCTCGACCGCGACGAGCATGGCGCCTTTCGCCTTCAGCGCGGCGGTCGCCTGCTGGACCCAGCTCTTGGTGTGCAGCCAGGGATCGTAGCCGATGCGCGCGCCCTGCGGCGCATGTTCGGCGAGCCACTGGGCGGCGCTGGTCTGGGGGACGGACTGATAGGACCAGTTCGCGCCGTCGACCTGTTCGCGGACCTGCAGCGTGTAGCGGCCATCGGTGAAGATCGCGGCCTCGGCGGGGAGCACGACCGCCGAGCCCGCCGAACCCTGGAAGCCCGTCAGCCAGGCGAGGCGCTGCGCATAGGCGCCGACATATTCGGACATATGCTCGTCGGTCAGCGGTACGACGAAGCCGTCGAGGCGGCGGCGGGCGAGTTCGTCGCGAAGCGCGGCGAGGCGGTCTGCGTGGGTGGACATGAACCGCATGTAGGCCTGCTCGGGGCGGTTGTTCAGCCCCCTGTGTCGGGGAAGAAGAAAGTCGGTTCACGCGGAGACGCGGAGACGCGGAGGCGCGGAGGCGCGGAGATGTGGCGCTATCGCCGCACCGCGGCGCTCGTCCCTACAGCGCCGAGCAGGAGCAGTGCGCTTCGCGCGGGGCGCACCATCTCCGCGTCTCCGCGTCTCCGCGTGAACCCACTTTCTTCCTTCCGGTCAGGCCAGGGTGCGCTTGAACAAGGCGATCGTGCGCGCCCAGGCCAGATCCGCCGCTTCCTTGTTGAAGCGCGGGGTCGTGTCGTTGTTGAAGCCGTGCTCGACGCCCGGATAGACATAGCCGACATGGCGCACGCCCGCGGCGGTCAGCGCCTTCTCGTAATCGGGCCACAGGCCGACGAGGCGCGTGTCGTTGCCGGCATGCTGGACGAGGATTTCCGCCTTGATCTTGGGCACGTCGGCCAGCACCGGCGGGGCGCCGTAGAAGGGGACGGCGGCGAGGAGCGTGGGAACGCGCGTCGCCAGCATGTTCACGATGCCGCCGCCATAGCAGAAGCCGACCGCGCCGAGCTTGCCGTTGCCGTCGGGCAGGCCTTGCGCCCACGCCGCGGCGGCGAGAAAATCCTCCTGGACCTTGGCCTGATCGAGCTTGGGGAACAGCGCGCGCGCCGCATCCTCGGTGCCCGGATAGCCGCCGAGCGAGGTGAGCGCATCGGGCGCGACGGCGATGAAGCCGTCGACCGCGAGGCGGCGGGCAATATCCTCGATATGCGGATTGAGCCCGCGATTCTCGTGGACGACGAGCACGACGGGCTTCTTCTTCTTGGGCGAGGTGCCCGCGGGCTTGGCGACATAGGCCTTGATCGTGCCGTCGCCCTTGGGCGCGGCGATCTCGACCGTGGAGACGCTGATCCGCTTGTCGGCGGGGGCGATGACCTGCGCCGAGGCGAAATCGGGGCTCAATGCGGCGAGCACGCCCGTCGCGGCGGCGACCGAGCCGGTATAGAGCGCGGCCTTCGCGATGAAGCCGCGGCGATCGATCGCGCCGTGGACGAAGGCATCGAACAGATCGAGCAACTCGCGGGAAAAGGCGCTGCTTCCGGGCATGTCGGCCACAATTCTCTCCTCATCGCCGCGACTCGCGGAAGTTGACAAAGTTGACACTACGTCACCCCCCGCTGCCCCACCTCCGCGCGAGATTGCCGTCGCGCAGAGAGGAAAGGGACGCCAGCGGGATCATCCCGGGAGCGTGACAGAGCTTGGTCCTGTAGGAAAGAGCCGATCGCATGGCTTGCGATGAGGGGCGCGCATCCCCACACCGGACGCGATGATCACGCCCGCAGACCTGCCGCCCCCGCCCCGCGCGAACCGCATCTCCCACACGACGACCGTCCATGGCACGACGCTGGACGATCCCTATCAGTGGCTGAAGGATCCCGGCTATCCCGAGGTGAAGGACGAGGCGGTCCTCTCCTATCTGCGCGAAGAGAATGCCTATTTCGAGGCGGCGATGGCGCCGCGCGCCGAGCTCGTCGAGGCGATCTTCCAGGAGATGAAGGGGCGGATGAAGGAGGACGAATCCTCCGTGCCGCGCAAGGACGGCGAGTATCTCTATTGGTGGGCGTATGAGACGGGCAGCCAATATCCGCGGCGCTGGCGCAAGCCGGTTGGGGGTGGCGCGGACCAACTGATGCTGGACGAGGCGGCCGAGGCCGAGGGCAAGGCCTACTTCCGGCTCGCGGCGTTCACGGTGAGCCCCGATGGCAAGCTCCTTGCCTGGTCGGCCGACGAGAGCGGCGCCGAGCGCTTCACTTTACGCATCCGCGATCTGGCGACGGGCGCGGACGTGGAGACGGTCAGCGCGGTCACCAATGGTGGAGTGGTCTGGTCGAGCGACAGCCAGCGGATTGTCTTCACCGAGGTCAACGACAATTGGCGCAGCTATCGCGCGCGGCTGCATGCGCTGGGCAGCGATCCCGCGACCGCGACGACGCTCTACGAGGAGGCCGACGAGGGCTTCCGCGTCGCGGTCGGCGGCACGCAGGACCGGCAGTGGATCCAGATCGCGACCGGCGACAACCAGACGAGCGAAATCCGGATCGTGCCCGCCGCCGATCCCGCCGGGGCGCAGACGCTCATCTCGCCGCGGCAGGTGAAGCGGCAATATGCGGTCGACAGCGCGCACGGGAAGCTCTGGATCCTGACCAACGACGATCATGTGAACTTCCGCCTGGCCTCGGCCGATCCGGCCGCGCCCGAGGTTTGGGAGACGGTGATCGCCGGCTCCGACGAGACCTATTTGACCGGCCATGCGAGCTTCGCGAAGCATCTCGCGGTCTCGGCGCGGATCGGCGGGCTCGACCAGATCCTGCTGCGCACCTACGAAGGCGACACGCACGCCATCGCCTTTCCCGAGGCGAGCTACAGCGCCGGGCTCGGCGGCAATCCCGAATATGATCCCGAAGCCTATCGGATCGGCTATTCGTCGCTCGTCACGCCTTCGACCGTGTACGACTATCACCCCGCCGAGCGCCGGCTGGAGATGCTCAAGGTGCAGGAAGTGCCGTCGGGCTACGACGCGTCGCTCTATGCGACCGAGCGGCTGTCGGTGCCCGCGCGCGACGGCAAGGCGATCCCCGTCTCGATCGTCTATCCGAAGGGCTTCCCCAAAGACGGAACGGGCAAGGTCTTCCTCTATGCTTATGGCGCCTACGGCCATGCGATCCCGCCGAACTTTTCCAGCGGGCGGCTGAGCCTGCTCGATCGCGGCTGGGCCTATGCGATCGCGCATATCCGTGGCGGCGACGATCTCGGCTACGACTGGTACCTACAGGGCAAGGCGACGCAGCGCTGGAACACGTTCCGCGACTTCACCGATGCGGCCAAGGGGCTGATCGCGGCGGGCTTCGCGCGAGCCGGCGGGATCGCGATCAACGGCGGGTCGGCGGGCGGCGAGCTGATGGGGGTCGTCGCCAACACCGATCCCGCTCTGTGGGGGGCGGTGGTGGCGGACGTGCCCTTCGTCGACGTGCTCAACACGATGCAGGACGAGAGTCTGCCGCTGACCCCGGGCGAATGGCCCGAATGGGGCAATCCGATCACCGACGCGGACGCGTTCCGCCTGATCCTCGATTACTCGCCCTACGAGAATGTCGCCGCCCAGGCTTACCCGCCGATGCTGATCACGGGCGGGCTCAACGATCCGCGCGTGACCTATTGGGAGCCGGCGAAATGGGCGGCGCGGCTGCGCGCGACCAAGACCGACGACGCCTTGCTGCTACTCAAGATCAATATGGGCGCCGGCCATGGCGGCAAATCGGGGCGCTACGAATCGCTCCACGAGCGCGCCGAGGCTTATGCGTTCGTGATCGACCAGATGGGCGGCTGACCGCCGCGAATCGTCATGCTGAACTTGTTTCAGCATCCATGGACCGTCCGAAGCGGCGAGTGGGACGGCCGATCTCGGTTCATGGATCCTGAAACGAGTTCAGGATGACAGATGTCATGGCGCGCAGAACGTTGTGGCATCGCTGCCGCAGGCCGCCGCGAAATCGCCCCGCCCCGCTCCGGTTCATCCTCCAGCTAGCATCCTGCGCCGAACCGTGCTGCGGCTGCGAAGAATGTGCTTGATACAATATATCATCGCGCTATTGCTGCCGACACGAGACACGGAAGCGGGAATCACATGCGGGTTTTGAAAGCGGGATTGCTGGCCGGAACGATGCTGCTGCCAGTTGCGGCGGCCTTGGCCGAGGATGCCGGGCCGCCGACCGGCGCCGACATCGTCGTCACCGCGCCGCTGTCGCGCTCGCGAGAAGATGTGATTGCCGGCGTCTCGGTCCTGTCCGGCACCGAGCTTGCGCAGAACCTGAAGCCCACGATCGCGGAGACGCTCGCGCGCACGCCCGGCGTCTCGGCCAGTTCGTTCGGGCCGAGCGCGTCGCGGCCGATCCTGCGCGGCTTCCAGGGCGATCGCGTGCGCGTGCTGACCGACGGCGTCGGCAGCTTCGACGCGTCCACCGCCAGCGTCGATCATGCGGTCGTCATCAATCCCCTGCTCGCCGAGCGGATCGAGGTCGTGCGCGGGCCCTCCGCCCTGCTGTACGGCTCCGAGGCGATCGGCGGCGTCGTCAACGTCATGGACACGCGCATCCCGCGCACCATTCCCGAGAACGGCTATCGCCTGACCGCGCAGGGCACTTATGGCAGCGCCTCGAACGAGCGCTCCGGCGGCGTCGCGGCGGACGTGAAGGCGGCCGACAATCTCGTCCTCCATGTCGACGGCAGCTATCTCAAGACGGGCGACCAGCGGATCGGCGGCTATGCGCTGACCCCGGCCTTGCGCCAGCAGGCGCTGGCGACCGCGGCGGCGGGCGGCGATCCCACTGGCGAGATCGACTTTGCGGGCAATGCGGCGGTGAAGGACAAGCTTCCCAACACGCAGGCCAAGACCTGGGAAGTCGGCGTCGGCGCGACGGTGATCACCGAGACGGGCAGCCTGGGCTTCTCCTACAGCCATTATGACAGCCTCTACGGCGTGCCGATCCGCTACGCGACGCAGCTCGGCGAGGAACAGGAAGCGCCGCGCATCGACGTTGCGCAGGACCGGATCGACGCGCGCGCACAGATCGACACGGGCGGCAATTTGCTGGAGGCGATCCGCTTCCGGTTGGGTGCGGCGCGCTATCGCCATTACGAGCTGGAAGAAGATAACAGCATCGGCACCGCTTTCTACAATCAGGGCATGGAAGGCCGGCTGGAGCTGGCGCAGGCGCAGCATGGCGCGTGGCGCGGCGTGACCGGCGCGCAGTTCGTCTATCGCGACTTCGACGTCGTCGGCGACGAGGCGTTCCTGCCGCGCACCCAGACCGACCAGCAGGGCGTGTTCACGCTGCAGCAGCTCGATTATGGCAGCTTCAAGATCGAGGCGGGTGGCCGCTACGAACATTCGATCGCCGAGGGCAAGCCGCGCCCCGACCAGCCCCAGTTCCTCGCCGCCAAGGAGAGCTTCGATCTGCTCTCGGGCTCGCTCGGCGCGTCGGTGGCGGTGACGGACGGGATCAAGATCGGGCTCAACCTCTCGCATTCCGAGCGCGCGCCGTCCGCCGAGGAGTTGTTCGCCAACGGCCCGCATGCCGGCACCGAAGCATTCGAGATCGGCGAACCCGGCCTCGCCAAGGAAAAGGCCAACGGTGCCGAGGCGGTGCTGCACATCCACGGCCACGGCTTCGACATCGAGGGATCGGCCTACTACACGCGCTTCGCCAATTATATCGACGATCTGCCGACCGGCACGCTGGAGGATGGCCTGCCTGTCTTCCAGACTCGCCAGGGCAAGGCGCGTTATTATGGCTTCGAGGCGCAGGGCTCGCTGGATCTCGCGCATATCGGCGCGACGACGATCGCGCTGGATGCGCTCGCCGATTATGTGAATGCGCAGATCCTGGACGTGGGGCCGGCGCCGCGCATCCCGCCGCTGCGCGTGCTGGGCGGGATCGAGGCGCGCGGCGGGCAGGTGTTCGGCCGGGCCGAAGTGGAGCGCGCCGCCAGCCAGGACCGGATCTCGGACTTCGAAACCGAGACCAAGGGCTGGACGACGGTCAACGCCTCGATCGGCGTGCATCCCTTCGCGGATCGCAAGGGGACGAGCATCATCCTTTCCGCCAACAACCTGTTCGACGTGACCGCGCGGCGCGCCTCGTCCTTCCTCAAGGATTATGCGCCGCTCGCGGGCCGCGACATCCGGGTGACGGCGCGCTTCCAGCTTTGAGATAGGGCCGAGCGCGCGCTTCCCTCTCCGTTTGCCCTGAGCCTGTCGAAGGGCCGTCCTTCTTTTACGGTGAAAGAAGAAGGACGGTGCTTCGACGGGCTCCGCACGAACGGGCTATTTGGTGATCGCCCTGCCCAGCCACGTCGCCGCGGCATCGGGTGTCTGCTTCCCCGCGTCGCGATCGACCTGATAATTGGCCTCGCGCATCGCCTCGACCGGGATCGCGCCGATCAGCGGGCGGAGCGCGGCGAGGAAGCGGGCGTCGCGGGCGCGCCGGGGACTGGCGAGCAGCACCGCATCGTAGCGCGGCATCGCCTGCTTCGGATCGCTGAGCACCACGAGATGGTCGGCGGCGATCCGCCCGTCCGACGAGAAGGCCGAGATCACGTCGGCCTGTCCGCTCGCCAGCGCGCGATACATGAAGGTCGGGTTGTAGGCGCGCTGGTCGCGGAAGCGGAGCCCGTACGCCTGGCGGATCGCCGCCCATTCGGGGCGATCGAGGAATTCGAGATCGGCACCGAGCGCCAGCGTCGGCGCGCGCGCAGCGAGATCGGCGAGGCTCGCGATGCCTGCGCCGGGGCGCGTCGCCAGCGCATAGGCATTTTCGAAGCCGAGCGGGCCGACGAGCGCGGTCTTGGGGCCCGCGGCCATCCATTTGGCCATTTCGGCCAGCATTTCTGCGCGCGGGACGACATCCGTGCGGCCCATCGCGCCCGTCCAGAGCGTCCCCGCATAATCGACATAGACATCGACATCGCCCGCCGCGAGCGCGCGATAGGCAACCGCCGAGCCGAGCCCCTCGCGATAGGAGACGCGGTAGCCCGCCGCCCCCAGCCGCGCGCCGATCAGCCGTGCGAGGATGAACTGCTCGGAGAAATTCTTGGCGCCGACGACCACCGTCTGCTGGCGCGGGGCGAGGAGCGGCGCGAAGGCGGCGGCGAGGCCGATCGCGAGCAGGCCCGCGCCGATCAGGATCGGCAGCTTGCGGCGTTTCGCGAGGCCGCGTTCGACTAAAGCCAGCAACAGATCGACGGCGATGGCGAGGCCGGCCGCGCCGAGACAGCCGGCGAGGACGAGCGACCAATTCTCGGTCTGGAGCCCGGAGAAGATCGGATTGCCGAGGCTGGGATAGCCGATCGTCGTCGCCAGCGTCGCCGCGCCGATCGTCCAGACCGCGGCCGTGCGGATCCCCGCCATTGCAACGGGGGCCGCGAGCGGGATCTCGACCAGGCGCAGCTTCTGGCCCGGCGTCATGCCGACGCCGTCGGCAGCCTGCGCGACCGCCGGATCGATCCCGCCCAGCCCCGCGACGACGTTCCTAAGGATCGGCAGCAGCGCGTAGATCGTGAGCGCGAGCAGAGCGGGGAGAAAGCCCAAAGCGGGGATCGCGCCGCCGACGAACGACGAGAGCCACAGCAGGAGCGGATAGAAAAGCGCGAGCAGGGCCAGACCGGGGATCGTCTGCGCCAGGCTGGCCGCGCCGAGGATGACGCTGCCGAAGCGCGGGCGGCGCGCGGCGAGCAGCCCGAGCGGGAGCCCGATGAGGAGCGCGAGCCCCATCGCCGCGCTGGCGAGGAGCAGGTGGCTGGCGATGAGCGGGGGGAGTTGGGCGAGCGCTGGAATCATGCGCCCGGCCCTGGAATGTCGTCATCCTGAACTTGTTTCAGGATCCAAGACCCGCCCTTGCCACCGGGCCGCGCGCGGAAAGGCCGGGCCATGGATCCTGAAACGAGTTCAGGATGACGGTTGATGGCGGCGCACCTCATCCACCAATCGCCCGCAGCCGTTCGGCCTGTTCCTTGGGCACCGCGACCAAGGCCGCCGCCTCCGCCCCCGCCTCGCCCGCCAGCATCTCCCGCGGACTCGCATCGCCCACCACTCGGCCGCCGGCCATTACCACCACCCGATCCGCGAGCAGCAGAGCCTCGGCCATGTCGTGCGTGACGAGGATCGTCGTCAGTCCGAGCCGATCGTGGAGATCGCGCACCGTGCGCCCGAGCCGGTCGCGCGTGACGGGATCGAGCGCGCCGAACGGTTCGTCCATCAGCAGCAATTTGGCCTCGCTGCCCAAAGCGCGGGCGATGCCGACGCGCGCCTGTTCGCCGCCCGACAATTGCGCGGGCATCCGCGTCGCATAATCGGCGGGCAGGCCCACGCGCTCCAGCGCGGCCGCCACGTCCAGCGGCGGGCGGCCGGCGAGCCGCGCGGGCAGGCGGATATTCTCGGCGACGGTCATGTGCGGGAACAGCCCGACATTCTGGAAGCTGTAGCCGGTCGCCCGGCGCACCTCGACCGGATCGCGCCCGGCGATATCGACGCCGTCGCGCAGCACGCGGCCGCCGTCGGGCGCCTCCAGCCGGTTGGCCATCCGCAGCAAGGTCGACTTGCCCGATCCCGACGTGCCGACGAGCGCCACGAACTGGCCGGCGGGAATCGCGAGCGTCACCGCATCGACCGCGGCGGCGCCCCCATAGAGGCGGCTGACGGCCTCGTAAGAAAGCGCGGGAGCGGCCTCAGCCAAGAAGCGCGTCGATCTCGGCAGCGAGCGCGATGTCGCGTTGCGAGAGGCCGCCCGCGTCGTGCGTCGTCAGGAGCATGTCGACGCGATTCCAGACGTTCGTCCATTCGGGATGGTGATCGGACTTTTCGGCGAGCAGCGCGACCTTCGTCATGAAGCCGAACGCCTCGATGAAATCGGCGAAGACGAAGCGGCGTCGGATGCCGTCGCGCTCGGCGTCGGCGCTCCAGCCGGGGAGATCGGCAAGCGCGAGCGCGCGCTCCGCTTCGTTCAGGCGTCTGATCGTCATCGTCGTCCCCCGCTGGCGCACCGGCCACGCTCTGGCCTATGTCGCGCACATGGCGACGCCACGTCAAACCATCGCGCCCGATGCTGGGGCGATCGAGCGGATCGCGCGCGACGCGATCGCGCGCCTGCCGCACGCATTTCGCGCGCATCTCGGCAATGTCGTGCTGCAGATCGAGGAGTTCGCCGACGAGGAGACGCTGGCCGCGCTCGGCCTTAAGGATCCGTTCCAGCTGTCGGGGCTGTATTCGGGGCGGCCGATCGGCACCAAGTCGATCGACGACAGCGGCACATTGCCCGACATGATCCACCTCTACCGCCGCGCCCTGCTCGACGAATGGTGCGAGGGCGGCGAGACGCTGGAGACGCTCGTCGCGCATGTGATGATCCACGAGATCGGCCACCATTTCGGCCTCTCCGACGACGACATGCACGCGCTGGAGCAGGATGCGGGGCACGCGCCCGGATGAGTTGGCCCGCGCGGCTCGTGCTTCACGACCTGGCCTGCCTGCGCGGCGAACGGCTGCTGTTCGAGGGGATCGAACTGGCGCTCGCGCCGGGCGATTCCGCGCTCGTCACCGGCCCGAACGGGGCGGGCAAATCGAGCCTGTTGCGGATCATCGCCGGGCTGCTCGCACCGGCGGCGGGGCGGATCGAGCGCGACGGGAGCCTCGCGCTGGCGGCCGAGGCGGCGGCGCTGGATGCGGAGCGGCCGCTGCGCGCGGCGCTCGGCTTCTGGGCGCGGCTCGACGGGGCGAGCGAGGCGGCGCTCGACGAGGCGATGACGGCGATGGGGCTGGAGGCTCTGGCAGAGGTGCCGGTCGGCTGGCTCTCGACCGGGCAGCGCAAGCGCGCCGTGCTCGCGCGCACGATCGCGAGCGGCGCCGACATCTGGCTGCTCGACGAGCCGGGCAATGGGCTGGACGCTGGCGCGCTCGAAAGGCTGGGCGCGGCGATGGCGGCGCATCTGGCGGGAGGCGGGATACTCGTCGCCGCGAGCCATCAGCCGATCGGACTTGTCCCCACCTGCGAGCTGCGGCTGTGAAGGCGCTGGCCGGGCTTGTCGCGCGCGACCTGCGCATCGCCTGGGCGCAGGGCGGCGCGGTGCTGCCCTTGGTCTTCTATCTGCTGGTGGCGACGCTGCTGCCCTTCGCGATCGGGCCGGACAAGATCTTGCTGGCGCGGATCGGCGGGGGGCTGCTGCTGACCGCCGCCCTGCTTGCGGCCTTGCTCCCGGTCGAGCGTCTCGTCGCCCCCGATCTCGCCTCCGGCATGATCGACCAATGCGTGGTGCGCGGGATCGGCGAGGAGGCGATCGGCGTGGCGAAGCTCATCGCGCACTGGATCGCGTTCGGCCCGCCGCTGATGATCGCGACCTTGCCCGCCGCCGCCCTGCTGGGGCTGGACGGGTCGACGGTCGCGCGGCTGGAATTGGGCCTGGCGCTGGCGACGCCGGGGCTGGCGGCGCTGGCGGTGGCGACGGCGGCGCTGACCGCGGGCCTGCGCGGGGCCGGGGCGCTGTCGGGGCTGGTCATGCTGCCGCTGGCGATCCCCTTGCTGATCTTCGGCGCGGGTGCGCTGGGCGACGGCGGCGTCGGCGCGACAAAGCTGCTCGCGGCGACGAGCCTGCTGCTGGTGGCTGGGGCGCCGTTCGTCGCCGGGGCAGCCCTGCGGGCGGGACGGACATAATCTCCCGATCGCTCATCCTGAGGAGCTGCTGAGCCTGTCGAAGCAGCGTCTCGAAGGACAGTGCGAGTCCTTCGAGACGGGCCTTCGCCTTGGCTCAGTCCTCTCCTCAGGATGAGCGGACTTTGGAGAATCGACTAGTCCTTGGTCCACCGCGCAAAGATCGCCGTCGGCAGCAAGAGCCCGCGCGCTTCCTCGCGGACGGCCATTTCGCCGACCTCGATCCGGCCGCCGAGATCGCCCAGCGCCTGCTGGAGCAGATTGCCGATCGCCAGCGCCGACATGCGGACCGCATAGACGGTCAGGACGAGGAATTTGGAATTCTCGTCCAGCAACTGCCGGCAGTGCAGGATCAGGCCGGGCAGATGCTCCTCGAGCCGCCAGATCTCGCCGTCGGGACCGCGACCGAACTTGGGGGGATCGAGGACGATGCCGTCGTAGCGGCGCTCGCGCCGGACCTCGCGCGCGGCGAACTTGACCGCGTCGTCGACCATCCAGCGGATCGGGCGGTCGGTCATGTCGGACAGGAAGGCGTTCGACTTGCCGGCCTCGACCGACTTCTTCGACGCATCGACATGCGTGACCCTGGCGCCCTTGGCGGCCAGCGCGAGCGTGCCGATGCCGGTATAGCCGAACAGGTTGAGCATCTCGCTGCCTTCCGCGGTGCGCTCGCGCATCCACGACCATTGCGGCATCATGTCGGGGAAGAAAGCGAGGTGGCGGAAGGCGGTGTTCTGCGCCTGGAAGCGCAATTCCTCCCAGCGCAGGTGCCAGCCGCCGCGCGGGACATCGCGCGAGAGATGCCACTTGCCGCCACCCTCGTCGTCCGAGGCGGCGATAAAGTCGCCGTCGGCGGCCCAGCTCGTCGAGGCGGGCGCCCACATCGCCTGCGGCTCGGGGCGGATGAAGCGGAAGCGGCCATAGCGCTCAAGCTTCCGGCCGTGCCCCGAATCGACGAGCCCGTAATCGTCCCAGGGTTCGGTGACGAGGGTCTGGAAGTCGGTCATGATCCAATCCTCCCCGGCACGGGGAGGGGGACCGCCGCAGGGGGTGGAGGGGGATTTCGGCGAAGCGCAACGAGGATGGAGAGCCCCCTCCCCCATGCTGCGCATGGTCCCCCTCCCCGTACCGGGGAGGATCCCAAAGTGCTCACGCCGCCTTCGCCAGCTTGCCGCCGACCGTGGCCAGCGCCTCGCCGCCCGCCAACGCCGCCTGCCCCGCCGCGCGCGCTTGGGCGACGGTGACCGCCTCCAGCTGCGCGACGCTCTCGGCCGGCGGCACGATCCGGCCGTGGATCTGGATCTGGCGGGCGAGATGGTCGGCGCGGGTGGCGACCGATTCGAGGCCCATCAGCAGCCCGGCCTTCGCCTGCGCGCGCGCGCGATCGAGCTCGGCCTGATCGAGCGTCTCGGCGGTGCGGGCGAGCACCTCGCGCGTCAGCGCGAGAGCGCGCGCGGCATCGCGGCGGCCGGCGGCGCAATAGACGCCGAACAGGCCGGTCTCGGCATAAGCATGCGCCCAGGCGTAGATCGAATAAGCGAGGCCGCGCTCCTCGCGCACCTCCTGGAACAGGCGCGACGACATGCCCCCGCCCGCCGCGCTCGCGAAGAGCGAGAGCGCGTGGAGCGCATCGTCATGGAGGCCGACGCCGCGATAGCCGATCGCGACATGGAGCTGATCGAAGCGGCGGACATCGTGATGCGTGCCGGTGGCGAAGGTCGCGGAGGCAGGCACGGGCGCCGCGCCGGGCGCGAGATCGCCGAAGCGCGCCTCGGCCAGCTTGAGCAATGCCTGCTCATCGACCTTGCCCGCGGCGGCGAGGACGAGGCCTTCCGGGCGGTACTGCCCATCGAGCCAGCCGCGCAGCGCGGGCGCATCGATCGCGGCGATCGTCGCCTCATGGCCCAGCACGGGCTCGCCCAGCGTCTGGCCGGCGAAGGCGGTCGCCTGGAGATGATCGAAGATGATGTCGTCGGGCGTATCGCGCGCCTCGCCCAGTTCGGCGAGAACGACGCCCTTCTCGCGCTCCAGCTCGGCGGCGTCGAAATGGGGCGCGCGGATCAGATCGGCGATGACCTCCAGCCCGAGCGCCATATCCTCGGCGAGCATCCGCGCCTGGAAGGCGGTATGGTCGCGCGTCGTCCAGGCGTTGAGCGCGCCGCCGCGATCCTCGATCACCTCGGCGATGCCGCGCGCGTTGCGGCTGCCCGCGCCCTTGAACACCATATGCTCGACCATGTGCGCGAGCCCGGCGAGACCCGCGGGCTCGGCGCGCGAGCCGGCATCGGCATAGAGACCGACCGCGACCGTCTCGACGCCGGCCATCGGCTCGACCGCGAGCGTCAGGCCGTTGGCCAGGCGGTGGAGACGCGCGCTCATGCGCCCACGGCGATGGGCACCGCGCGCTCGGCGATATAGGTTTCCACCGAATCGAGCGTGGCGGGGACCGTATCGAACCGCTCCTCGCGATCGAACAGGTCGCCGATGCGCAGCGGCAGGATCGGGCGCTGGCCGGTGCCGCGCTCGACCGCGTCGCGGAACTTGGCCGGATGCGCGGTGGCGAGCGTCACGACCGGGACGTCGGCGGGGAGATCGGCCGCATGCGCGGCGGCAAGGCCGATCGCGGTGTGCGGATCGAGCAACTGGCCCGACGTCTGCCACGCCTTGCGCATCGCCAGCGCCATGCCGTCCGGATCGATCCGCGCGCTCGCGAACAGGCCGGCCGCCTCCCCGACCATAGCCTGCGGAATGGCGAGCCGCTTGCTCTGCTCGAAGCCGTGCATCGTCCCGGCGAGCGCGATGCCGTCGCGGCCGTGGAGATCGAACAGCAGCCGCTCGAAATTCGAGCTGACCTGGATGTCCATCGACGGCGCGGCGGTGGGCGTGACCGTGCCGACCGAATAATCGCCGCTCGAAAGCGCGCGGTGGAGGATGTCGTTGACGTTGGTCGCCACTAGCAGCTTCGCGATCGGCAGCCCCATCCGCGAGGCGACATAGCCCGCGAAGACGTCGCCGAAATTGCCGGTCGGCACCGAGAAGGCGACCGGTCGACCCGGCGCGCCGAGACGGACGGCAGCGTAGAAATAATAGACGATCTGCGCCATCAGCCGCGCCCAGTTGATCGAATTGACCGCCGAGAGCTGGAAGCGGCCCGCGAAGCTCTGATGCGCGAACATCGCCTTCACCATCGCCTGCGCATCGTCGAAGCTGCCGTCGATCGCGATATTGTGGACGTTGGGCGAAAGCACCGTCGTCATCTGCCGGCGCTGGACGTCCGAGACGCGGCCCGCCGGGTGGAGCATGAAGATATCGACCTTGGCGCGGCCGGCGAGCGCGTCGATCGCGGCCGAGCCCGTATCGCCGCTCGTCGCGCCGATCACGGTCAGATGCGTATCGCGCGTCGACAGGAAGCGCTCGAACAGCAGGCCGAGCAGCTGGAGCGCGACGTCCTTGAACGCGAGCGTCGGCCCGTGGAACAGCTCGAGCAGCCAGTTGCGCTCGTCGAGCTGGACGAGCGGCGTGACCGCGGCATGATCGAAGCGGCCATAGGCCTCGACGCAGAGCGCGCGCAGCTCCTCGCGGGTCAGCGCATCGCCGACGAACGGCGCCATCACCGCGACCGCGGTGTCGGCATAAGACAGGCCGGCCATCGCGGCGATCTCGTCGGTGGAAAAGCTCGGCCACGCCGCCGGCACGTACAGGCCGCCGTCGCTGGCGAGGCCGGCAAGCGTCGCGCCCTCGAAATCGAGCGCGGGCGCGCTCCCCCTGGTGCTCACATATCGCATGGGGCGGGGTGCTTAGTGCGTGCGGGGCCGGAGGGGAAGGGCGTGGACATACTCCCCTCCCTGAAAGGGAGGGGCTGGGGGTGGGCCAGATGCGCGATCGCGCGCGGCGAGCGACCCACTCCTCGATCTCGTCCCTTCCAGGGAGGGGGACGATCAGGCTCTCCGTCTCCACAGCGCGACCCCATAGATTACGAGCGCGACGCCCGCGAACAGGAACCACTGGACCGCATAAGCGAGGTGATTGTTGGGCACGCTTGCGGGATCGGGCGGCGCGGTGGGGGCGAGGCCCGGCGCGGCGGTCTCGGCGACGATCAGGGGCGTGCGCGGCGGAAGCGTGGCGAAGAGGCGCGCGATCAGGGGCTCGCCGTCGGGGGTCCAGACGACGCGACCGCGCACCGGGCCGCCGCTCCATTGCGGTGCGGCGGTCGAGGTGGACACGCCCATGTCGACGTTGAACCCCGGCCCCTCGGCGCCGGTGCTGCACGCCGCGATATGGCTCCAGCCGGTCTCGCCCTTCGCGCCATGGCCGGCCTGCACCGTCCAGCCGATCACGCGCAGGCAGGACGCGCTCACCTCGCGAAACAGGCCCTTGTCGTCGAGCGGCTGGAGCGCGGCGAAGGCGGCGGGCGGCTGCGCGATGTTCGTCGCGTAGAGCGCGAGCGAAGCCTCCTTCTCGTGGCGGCGCTGGAGCTGCCAGACGCCGAGCGCGATCATCGTGGCGACGGCGAGGCCGACGAGGATCGTCGCGACGATGGGGATGCGGCGCGTCATTTCTCGGAGATCCGGCCTTCGCGCGCGGCGTTGCGATATTCGAGCGCGATCAAAGCGCCCTTGGCGGTGCGCAGCGATCCGATGATCAGCGCCAGCGTCACCGGCGGCCAGATCAGGACATGGACCCACCAGGACGGCGAGACGGACAGTTCGAGCGCGATCGCCGCGGCGGCGACGATCGCGCCGATGACGAGTGTCAGGAACGCAGCCGGCCCGTCGCCGACATTGAAGGCGGCGATATCGAGCCCGCAGGCAGAGCAGCGATCGACGAACTTGATCCAGCCGGTGAAGAGCGTCTTGGCGCCGCAGCGCGGACACAGGCCGCGCAGGCCCGCGTCGAGGGGAGTGGGTGCGGTCAAGACAGGGACGTCAGGCGCGGCCGATGCACCAGGGATCGGGCTTCATATCCAGGGGCAGGCCCGATTCGCCGGGCGCGGGGAAGCGCGCCTTGAAGGTGAAGGCCTTCGCGCTCGGGCCGTAGCGATCGAGCATCCACAGGCGGCTGAGCCCCTCCTCCACCGTCGGCCGGTGGCCGGCGGGGATCCACCACAAGGCCTGGTAGGCGCCTTCGAAGCGATCGAACCATTCGCGCCGGCGGCCCATGAAGGGCGTGTGCGCGCTGCGATAGACGAAGTCGAACAGGCTGTCCGCGTCCGTCCAGACCGACATGTTGACCGCGAATTGCGGATCGGGCGCGGGCTGGATCCCCGTGGCGCCTTCGCCTTCATCGTCCTGGAGACGCCAGACGAAGCCAGGCGAGGCTTCGGCCATGGCGTTGACCGCGCCGAGCGCGGCGATGAACTCCGCCACTCGGGGATCATCGGCCGGCGCGACGAGCCGACCGACATTGATCTGCGCGAGCTGGAAAGCTCGTGGGATCTGCGCGCGTTCGAACGTCGCGCTCATCCGATCAGCCGGCGTGGATCGTCGCGCCCCAGCCGCCCCAGACGTAGATCGTCACGAACAGGAACAGCCAGACGATATCGACGAAATGCCAGTACCAGGCGGCCGCCTCGAAGCCGAAATGCTGCTTCGGGGTGAAATCGCCCTTGTAGGCGCGCACGAGGTTCACGATCAGGAAGATCGTGCCGACCAGCACGTGGAAACCATGGAAGCCGGTCGCCATGAAGAAGGCCGCGCCATAGTTCAGCCCTTTGAAGGCGAACGGAGCATGCGCATATTCATAGGCCTGGATGCTCGAGAAGAGCAGGCCGAGCAGGATCGTGCACCACAGGCCCTGGATCAGCCCCTTGCGATCGCCATGCAGCAGCGCGTGATGCGCCCAGGTGACGGTCGTGCCCGAGCAGAGCAGGATCAACGTGTTGAGCAGCGGGAAGGCGAAGGGATCGACGACCTCGATGCCCTTGGGCGGCCAGACTCCGCCGACCGCATCGATCGTCGAGGGGAAGAGCGAGAAATCGAACCACGCCCAGAACCAGCCGACGAAGAACATCACCTCGGAGGCGATGAACAGGATCATGCCGTAGCGCAGGTGCAGCCCGACGACGGGCGTATGATCGCCGGCCTTGGCCTCGCGGATCACCTTGCCCCACCAGCCCGCCATGCAGGCGAGCACGCAGCCGAGCCCGGCGAAGAACACCCAGCCGCCGAATGCCGCGGCATGCATGTACATGAGCGCGCCCGCCGCCATGATCAGCGCGGAGAAGGCGCTCAGGATCGGATAGGGATCCGGTGGCAGGATATGGTAATCGTGGCTCTTCGCGCCGGCCATGTGCGGATCCCCGTTCTTGCGTCTCTATCCTCCCCCTTAGCTTGCCGCTTTCGGCGAGGCTACGGGGAAGAATGTATAGCTGAGCGTGATTTCGCTGATGTCGCGCGTGCCCGGATCGGTCGCGAACGCCGGATCGACGAAGAAGATCACCGGCATCCGCACGCGCTCATGCGCCTTCAGCGTCTGTTCGGTGAAGCAGAAGCACTGGATCTTGGTGAAATACTGGCCGGTCTGATCGGGGCTGACGTTGAACGCGGCGGTGCCCGTGATCGTATGATCGGTGTTGTTGATCGCGGTGAAGAAGGCCATCTGCCGCGCGCCGACCGCGACGCGCTTGACGCGATCATCGGGCTCGAAGCTCCAGTCCATGCCCGGCTTCACGTTCGCGTCGAAGCGGACGTTGACGATCTTGCCGATCACCTCGCCCGGCGCGACCGCGTTCAGATCCTTGCGCGCGGTGCCGTTATAGCCCGTCGCCTGGCAGAAGATCCGGTAGAGCGGCACGCTCGCGAAACCGAGCGCGAGCATCGCCGCCGCGAGCAGGACGACGCCGATCACCGTGCGGCGCTTGCCGCGCGGCACCGGATGGGCCGTCGCCGCCATCAGGACATCTTGGCGATGGAAATGGCGAAGAACAGGATGACGAGCGCGCCGAGCACGAGCGCCATGACCTTCGCGCGCGCACGCTGGCGCGCCTGATACTGCTTTTGATGTTCGGGCGTCATGCGAGCAGGATCCGATCCGCGACGAGCGCGCCGAAAATGGCGAAGAGATAGAGGATCGAATAAGCGAACATGCGCCGCTCGTCGCGCATCAGCGCCTGATCCTCGACGCGGCTGATCCCGACCCTGGCAGCGAGGCCGACGAAGACGAGCGACAGGGCGGCGGCGGAAAGGCCGTAGATCGCTCCGGTCAGCCCCAGCGGCCAGGGCGCGACCGCGCACACCGCCATCGGCACACTGTACAGGAACACCTGCATCCGCGTCGCACGATTGCCGGCGACGACGGGCATCATCGGCACGCCGGCGGCAGCGTAATCGGTGCGCACGAACAGGCCGAGCGCCCAGAAATGCGGCGGCGTCCACAGGAAGACGAGCGCGAACAGCAGGACCGGCAGCAGATCGACCTGCCCCGTCGCCGCCGCCCAGCCGATCAGCGGCGGGAAGGCGCCGGCCGCACCGCCGATGACGATATTCTGCGGCGTCCGGCGCTTGAGCCAGACCGTATAGACGAGCACGTAGAACAGGATCGAGCCGGCGAGGATCAACGCCGAGAGCAGATTGACCGCAAGCCCCATCAGCAGCACCGAGAAGGTGCCGAGACCGACCCCGAAGTGCAGCGCGGCCTGGCGATCCATGCGCCCGGCGGGCAAGGGCCGGCCGGCGGTACGCTTCATCACCGCATCCAGATCCGCCTCATACCATTGGTTGAGCGCGCCCGAGGCGCCCGCACCGAGCGCGATGCACAGGATCGCGGTGAAGCCGATCACGGGATGGACGTGGACGGGCGCCGCCAGCATCGCGCACAGGCCTGTGAACACCACCAGCGACATCACGCGCGGCTTGGTCAGCGCGAGGAAATCGCGCCAGTCGGCGGGCAGCGGATGGGTTGCGGCGAAAGCGGGAGCGGACATCGCCCGCGCCTATATAGACGCGCGGAGATTCGGGGAAGGGCGGCGCAGTTTCTCACCCGCTCGCAGGCTCATTGGAATCCCCTGCCCCGTTTGCCCTGAGCTTGTCGAAGGGCCGTACTTTTCTTGAAGCTTTCGAGAAGGACGGTGCTTCGACAGGCTCAGCACAAACGGTTTTGGAGTTAGCCCGAATTTTGCAAGGATCCCGCGTGCGGGGAAAGGAGAAGATCAGGCGGCCTTGATCTGGTCGACGAAGCGTTCGGTCGCTTCCTGCAGCGCGCGGGCGGTGCCGGAGAGGCCGGAGGCGGCGCCGGTGACCTTGGCGGAGAGCGCGGCGGTGGTTTCGGCGGCGCGCGCGGCGCCGATCGCCTCGGCGGCGATGTCGGCCGCGCTCGACGCGGTCTGGTCGGCGATCGATTCGGCGGCGAGCGCGGTCAGACCGTGACGCTCCACATCCTCGCTGATCGCCTCGGCGGTGCGCGAGAGCTGCGCGATCATGCCCTCGATCGCGCCGAGCGCCTCGTTGACCTCCTCGGCGCCGCTGTCGATCGCCGACGCCAGCGCCTGGATCTCGGACGACGCGCCACCGGCCTGGCGGGCGAGCGCCTTCACTTCCTGCGCGACGACCGCGAAGCCGCGCCCGGCGTCTCCGGCATGCGCGGCCTCGATCGTGGCGTTGAGCGCGAGCAGATTGGTGCGGCGCGCGATCTGCTGGATGGATTGGACGAAGCCGCCGATCGTGGCGCTGTGATCGGCGAGACCCGCGACCGTGTGGTGGCTCGAGGCGGAAGCGGCGCGCGCCTCGCCGCCGAGCCGCGCCTGCTCGCTCACGCGGCCGGAGATCGCGGAAACCGATCCGGCGAGATCGCGGACCCGGGTGGCGAGCTGGCGCGCATCGTCCAGCGAGCGGCGCGCGGTGCGCGCCATCGCCTCGCTGTCGCGCGTCGCCGATTGGGCGATGCCGTCGAGCGACCGCGCCGACGAATCCAGATCCGAGGAGGCGACGCCGACCGAGCGGACCGCATCGAGCACCGAGGCCTGGAAGGCTTCGGCGAGCGCGAGCATGTCGTGACGGCGGCGTTCGCCTGCGGCCGCCTCGGCGGCGTGGCGGCGGTGGCGCTCGTCGGAGGCCGCCTGCTCGGCGGCCTGCGCCTTCAGCATCGCGGCGTGCAGCTGGTCGCGCGCGCTGATCGCCTCGGCGGCGAGCCGCTCGCTTTCGTCGCGCTGGGCGATCTGGCGCGTCATCCGCAGGCGGAGCTGCTGGACGACATAGACGAGGAAGCCGGACTCGAAGACCACGGCGCCGGCGTGGAAGGCGACGCGGCCGATATTGCCGCTGCCGATGAAGACCCAGCTCGGCGCGAAGGCGTCGAGCAGAAGATGATGGAGCGCGATGAGGATCGCGACGAGCACGATCGGCCGCCAGTCGCACAGCACGGTCAAGGCGGCGAGCGCGGCGAAAAAATACATGTGCGCGTCGACCTGCCACGCGAAGCCGCGCATCAGGAAGACGCCGAGCGCCGGATAGATGAAGGCGAGCGTGCCGGCCATCAGGCGCGTCACGCCATCATGATCGCCGCGCAGCGCGGCGCGGGTCGGCAGCAGATTGGCCACCACGCCGCAGACCAGGACGATGCCCATGTCATGCGTGCCGGCCATCCAGCCGCCGATCGCGAACAGGAGGACGAGCACCCAGGCGGCCGCGACGATCGCGCGCACGCCGGCGCGCTGCAGAGTCGCCACTTCCAGCGGAACGTCGAGCACCGGAATCAAAGGTCTCACTGGCCGCAGCCCGCGGCGGGCGCGGCAAGCAGGGCGACGCCGTGGCGGACCAGCGCGCCGAGCAGAGCCGCGCGATCGCCGTCGACGACGAGCGAGCCGGGCAAGGGCCCGGAGCCGACGAGCGAGGCACCGCGATCGATCGCCATCGCGACCATGCCGTGCGCCGCCTCCGCCGAAAGCGGCACGAGCATCATCCGCCCGCTTGCCGGAGGTGCGGCGGCGGTGACGCCGACGATGCTGACGATCGCCAGCAGCTGGATCAGCAAAGCGGACGCACGCGGACGGGAAAGTCGATCGGCCATGCCGGGCGATATACGGCGCGAGTGGTTACCCAGGCGTAAACCGAGAGCCTGCGACCCTCATCCATTGGTCGAATCCACGGTCGCCCGGGCGCATGAAAAAGGCCCCCGAATTTCTCCGGAGGCCCTTATCGGTATCGCATCGCCGATCAGTCGATCCGGGGAAGCTGCTCGAACTGGTGGTAAGGCGGCGGGCTGGAGAGCGTCCATTCCAGCGTCGTCGCGCCCTCGCCCCACGGGCTGTCCCCGGCCTTCTTGCCGGCGGCGAGGCTCCACAGCACGTTGACGAAGAAGATGATCATGCTGCCGGCCATGATCTCGTAGCCGTGGCTCGCCAGCGCATTCCACTTCGCAAAGGCATCCGGATAATCGGGGTAACGGCGCGGCATTCCCTGCATGCCGAGGAAATGCATCGGGAAGAACAGGACGTTCACGCCGACGAAGAAGATCCAGAAGTGCAGCTGGCCGAGCAGCTCGTTATACATCTTGCCGCTCATCTTCGGGAACCAGTAATAGAAACCGGCGAAGAGCGAGAAGACGGCACCGAGCGACAGCACGTAGTGGAAGTGCGCGACGACGTAATAACCGTCCTGGAAATAATTATCGATGCCGCCATTGGCGAGCAGCACGCCGGTCACGCCGCCGACGGTGAACATGAAGATGAAGCCCATCGCCCACAGCATCGGCGTCTTGAAGGAGAGCGAGCCCTCCCACATCGTCGCGATCCAGGAGAAGATCTTGATGCCGGTCGGCACCGCGATCACCATCGTCGCCGCGGTGAAATACATCTTCGTGTTCACGCTGAGGCCGGTCGTGTACATGTGGTGCGCCCACACGATGAAGCCGACCACGCCGATCGCGACCATCGCATAGGCCATGCCGAGATAGCCGAAGATCGGCTTGCGGCTGAACGTCGAGATGACGTGGCTGACGATGCCGAAGCCCGGCAGGATCATGATGTACACTTCGGGGTGACCGAAGAACCAGAACAGATGCTGATAGAGCACCGGATCGCCGCCGCCCGACGCATCGAAGAAGGTCGTGCCGAAATTGCGATCGGTCAGCAGCATCGTGATCGCCGCGGCGAGGACGGGCAGCGACAGCAGCAGCAGGAAGGCGGTGACCAGCACCGACCAGGCGAAGAGCGGCATCTTGTGCAGCGTCATGCCCGGCGCGCGCATGTTGAGGATCGTCGTGATGAAATTGATCGCGCCGAGGATCGACGAGGCGCCGGCCAGGTGGAGCGACAGGATCGCCATGTCGACCGCGGGCCCCGCGGACCCGCTCGTCGAGAGCGGCGCATAGACCGTCCAGCCCGTGCCCGCGCCCGGCCCCGTGCCGCCCGAGACGAAGCTCGAGCCCAGCAGCAGGATGAAGGACGGGATCAGCAGCCAGAACGAGATGTTGTTCATGCGCGGGAAGGCCATGTCCGGCGCGCCGATCATGATCGGCACGAACCAGTTGCCGAAGCCGCCGATCATTGCCGGCATGACCATGAAGAAGACCATGATCAGGCCGTGCGCGGTGATGAGCACGTTCCAGTGGTGGAGCGCCTCGTCCATCGTCGCGACGCTGCCCACGCCCAGGGGCCAGGCCATCGTCAGGATCTGGATGCCGGGCTTGGCGAGCTCGGCGCGCATGATGCCCGAAATGCCGCCGCCGATGATCCCCGCGATGATCGCGAAGATCAGATACAGCGTGCCGATGTCCTTGTGGTTCGTCGACATGAACCAGCGCGCGAAGAAAGGCGGCTTGTGATCGGCATCGTGATGATGCTCGTGGCCGTCTTCAGCGTGAAAGTGGCTCGGATGGGCGGCGATGTCGGTCATGCGTGGAGCCTCAGTTCTGCGCGGTGGCAGGCTGTGAAGTCGGGGCGGGCGCGGCGGTCGTCACATTTTCGGTCGGGCCGGTGGCAGCCGTGGGGACCGGCTCGGCCGCAGCGGCGGTCGCCGGCGAGGCCGGGCTCGTCGCGTCCGGATTGGCCGCGGGCTTGGCGCCCGGCATCGTGCCGCCCTTGGAGGCGACCCACTGCGCATATTGCGCCTTGCTGACGACCTCGATCGCGATCGGCATGTAAGCGTGGCGCGCGCCGCACAGCTCGGAGCATTGGCCGAAATAGACGCCGGGGCGATCGACCTTGAACCAGGTCTCGTTGAGGCGGCCCGGGATCGCGTCCATCTTCACCCAGAAAGCCGGCATCGCGAAGCTATGGATGACGTCGGCGCCGGTGGTGATGATCTTCACGACCGCGCCGGCGGGAACGACCATGCGCTCGTCGACGGCAAGCAGACGGGGACCATCGGCATCGGTGCGGAAGCGCTCGCCCGGCTTAACCTGGTCCTTTTCCTTCAGCATGTTCGAGACGACTTCGAAATCGCCATTGTCCGGATATTGATAGGTCCAATACCACTGGTTGCCGATCGCCTTGATCGTGAGATCCGCCTTGGGCGGATTATATTGATGCGCGAGCAGCCGGATCGAGGGCACCGCGATCGCGACCAGCACGAGCACCGGGAACAGCGTCCAGATGATCTCGATGATCGTGTTGTGCGAGGTGCGCGACGGCGTGGGGTTCGCAGCCGAACGATAGCGCACGACGACCCAAAGAAGCAGGATCAGCACGAAGATCGACATGATGAACATCATCGGGACGAGGATGTAATCATGGAAGCGCACTGCTTCCTCGCCGATCGGCGTCATCTGCGGCTGGAGGTTGATCGATTCGGTGGGCTGGCCGATGCCGGGCGTCGGCGCGACATGGACGATGTCCGGCGCCTTGGCCGCCGCGGCGGGGGTGGAAACGGGCGCGGGCGCGGTCGACGTCTCGGCGACGGCGGGCACGGCGGCGGCAGGCGCCTGGGCGAGCGACGGGACGGCATCGAGGCCGGCCACCATGGCGAGCAAGGGCAGGATCAAGGCCCGGATGGTCTTCAGCACTCTGGTCGTTCCCCCCGTGGCGCCAAGGCGAGGCGGCGAAACCGAAGTTTCGTGCAGGCCATGCGGCCCACGCGGCTCCGGCCGGTCGGCCTCGTCTCAACACGTGTTAGAGGTGAAATGCAAGCTGTTGAAGGGGGGTTAGGCTGCGTCTATCTGCCGGGCCGCCGCAGCGCGCCCTGAGGAGACCATGCATGACCGAAGACGAGGTGATCGCCGAGTTCCGCGCGGCGGATGCGCTGCTGGAGGGGCATTTCATCCTGTCCTCGGGCCTGCGCAGCCCACGCTACCTGCAATGCGCGCGCGTGCTGATGAACCCGGCGCGCGCCGCCCGCCTGGCCGACGCGCTCGCTGCACGCATCCCCGCCGAGATCCGCGACCGGCTCGACGCGGTCGTCTCGCCGGCGATGGGCGGGGTGATCGCGGGGCACGAGATGGGCCGCGCGCTGGGGCTGGACGCAATGTTCGTCGAGCGGCCGACGGGGACGTTCGAGCTGCGCCGCGGCTTCGCGCTGGCGCCGGGCGCGAAGGTGCTGATGATGGAGGATGTCGTCACCACCGGGCTTTCCTCGCGCGAGGCGATCAGGGCGATCGAGGCGGCGGGCGGCGTCGTGATCGCGGCGGCGTCCCTCGTCGATCGATCGAACGGCAAGGTCGATCTCGGCGTGCCCTTCTTCCCGCTGATCCGGCTCGACGTGCCGAGCTACGCCGCCGACGCGCTGCCGCCCGAGCTCGCCGCGATCCCGGCGATCAAGCCCGGCAGCAGGGCCGCGGCGTGACCAACAAGCTCCGCCTCGGCGTCAATATCGATCATGTCGCGACGGTGCGGAACGCGCGCGGCGGGCTGACGCCCGATCCGTTGCGCGCCGCCGAGATCGCGCAGGCGGCCGGCGCCGACGGGATCACCGCGCATCTGCGCGAGGATCGCCGCCACATCATCGACGAGGATATCGCCCGGCTGATCGGCGGGATCGCCCTGCCGCTCAATTTCGAGATGGCGGCGACCGAAGAGATGGTCGCGATCGCCCTGCGTCATCGCCCCCACGCTGCCTGCATCGTCCCCGAGCGGCGCGAGGAGGTGACGACCGAGGGCGGGCTCGACGCAGCCGGCCAGCATAATCGCCTGCAGCCGCTGATCACGCGGCTCAACGAGGCGGGCATCCGCGTGAGCCTGTTCATCGAGCCCGATCCCCGCCAGATCGAGGCGGCGATCCATTTGGGCGCACCCGTCGTCGAGTTCCATACCGGCGCTTATGCGCATGCCGAGGGCGAAGCGCAGGAGCGCGAGCTGCGCCGCTTGGCCGATGCGGCCGCGCTGGCGGCGAAGAACGGGATCGAGCCGCATGCGGGGCATGGCCTGACCTACGACAATGTCCTCCCCGTCGCGGCGATCCCGCAGCTGGCCGAGCTCAATATCGGGCACTTCCTGATCGGCGAGGCGATCTTCGTCGGCCTCGACGCGAGCGTGCGGCGGATGCGCGAACTGATGGACGCGGCGCGGTGAAGGAATGCGCCAGTTCCTCCCCGGTACGGGGAGGGGGACCGCGCGCAGCGTGGTGGAGGGGGCTCTCCACCAGCGTTGCGCTTCGCCGCACGCCCCCTCCACCAGCCTGCGGCCGGTCCCCCTCCCCGTGCCGGGGAGGAACTGAGACATGATCGTCGGGCTCGGCTCGGACCTGTGCAATATCGAGCGGATCCAGCAGTCGCTCGATCGCTTCGGCCAGCGTTTCACGCAGCGCGTCTTCACCGCTATCGAGCGGCAGAAGGCCGAGCGGCGGACGCTGACTCGCGCCGGCACCTATGCCAAACGCTTCGCCGCCAAGGAGGCCTTCTCGAAGGCGGTCGGCACCGGATTTCGCGATGGCGTGTTCATGGCCGACATCGGCGTCGTCAATCTGCCATCGGGCGCGCCTACGCTCGCGCTCACGGGCGGAGCGAAGGCGAGGCTTGACGCGTTGACCCCTGCGGGCCACGCGATCCACATTCATTTGACGCTCACCGACGACCATCCATGGGCGCAGGCGTTCGTCATCCTCGAAGCGCGGCCTCTGTAAGAGCCGGCAAGAGGCCAGGCTAAGGACTCCACTTGAGCGACACGACCCCCGATCTCGCCGCCCCGGCCCCCGTCATCAAGGCGAAGCCGGAGCCGAAGAAGACCGACTGGTGGGCCGAGCTCAAGGGCATCGTCTGGCTGGTGCTGGGCGTGCTCGCGGTGTGGAGCTTCATCGCCAAGCCCTTCTACATCCCCAGCGAATCGATGATGCCGACGCTCATCAAGGGCGATCGGCTGATCGTGACCAAATATCCCTATGGCTGGTCCTACGTCTCGCCCTCCTTCCACGTCCTGCCCTTCATGAAGGGCCGGATCTTCGGGCGGATGCCGGTGCGCGGCGACGTCGTGATCCTGAAGCCGCCGACCGAGAATAGCGATTATATCAAGCGCGTGATCGGCCTGCCGGGCGACACGATCGAGGTGAATCGCGGGATCCTCTCGCTCAACGGCACGCCGGTGAAGCGCGTCGACATGGGCGTGAAGATGCTGCCGATCGATGCGAACGTCCCCTGCAACTCGCCGCTCGAATCCGAGGCGCGCAAGACCGGGCCGGACGGCAAGGACTATTGCGAGCTGCCGATCTTCCGCGAGACGTTGCCCAACGGCGTGACCTACGACACGGTCGATTTCGGCTACCAGCCCGGCACCGGCGACGATTACGGCCCGGTCACGGTGCCCAAGGATCATGTGTTCGTGATGGGCGACAATCGCGACGAGAGCGCGGACAGCCGCTACGAGACGTGGCAGCTGGGCCTGGGCGGGCCGATCGCGTGGGAGAATCTGGGCGGGCGCGCCGATTTCATCACCTTCTCCTATGACGGCACGACGCAGATCTGGAATCCGCTGACCTGGTTCAGCGCGCTGCGCGGCGGCCGCGCAGGCATCAACCTGCATCCCACCAAAACCGCCGCGGCCAAGTGAGCGACGCGGCCGCCGCGCGCACGGAAGCCCCCGGCCCCGCCGACAATAGCGATCCGCTGACCGGGCGCGAGCTGAAGCGCGCGATCGTCTGGGTCAGCGTCGTCGTCGCGGTGCTGCTCCTGTGGTTCCTGTCGGAGCCGCTGCTGCTGATCATCGGCGGGATCGTCGTCTCGCAGATGCTGGACGGCGGCGTGCGGCTGCTCGGGCGGGTCCTGCCGATCGGACGTGGCTGGCGGCTCGCGATCGTCGCCACGCTCGTCGTCGCGGCGCTGATCGGCTTCCTGTTCTTCGCCGGCGCGCAGATCACCGCGCAGGCGCAGACGCTGCAGGCCACCATATTGGGCCAGATCCAGAGCTGGATGGGCTGGGCGCACCAGCGTGGCTTCATTCCCGCCGGATCGGGCGTCGGCCAGATCGGCCAGCAGTTGATGGGATCGTTCGGCAAGGTCACCGCCGCGCTCGGCACCGCGCTCGGCGCACTCTCCAGCATGGCGATGATCCTCGTGCTCGGCCTGTTCATCGCGATGGAGCCGCGGCTCTACGAACGCGGCATCGCCTGGATGCTGCCGATCGAGAAGCGCGCGAGCTTCTACGAGACGACCAAGGAGATGGGGCACACGCTGCGCCGGCTGATGGCGGGAAGGCTGCTCGGCATGACGGTGGAGGGCGTGTTCGTCGCGATCGCGCTGGAGATCGTCGGCGTGCCGATGGCGACCCTGCTCGGCATCCTGACCGGACTGCTCGCCTTCCTGCCCAATATCGGCGCGATCGTCTCGGGCCTGCTGATCGTGCTCGTCGGCTTCTCGGCGGGGACCGATACCGGCATCTGGGCGATCATCGTCTATGCGACGGTGCAGATGTTCGACGGCTATGTGATTGTGCCGATGGTGGCGCGGCGCTCCGTAGATCTGCCGCCGGCGTTAGTGCTAGGGTGCCAGCTCCTGTTCGGGGCTCTGTTCGGGATATTGGGCCTCGCGCTCGCCGATCCGATCGTGGCGATGATCAAGGTGCTGCTCGAGAAGAGCTCGGCGCTGAAGGCGGATGCGGCGAGCGAGACGGAGGCTGCCTAAGCATTACCGCTCATCCTGAGGAGGGACTGAGCTTGGCGAAGCATGTCCTGAGCGACGCCGCAGGCGGCGTCGAAGGGGCCCGTCTCGAAGGAGCCGCAGCGTCGCGACCGTCCTTCGAGACGCTGCTTCGACACGCTCAGCAGCTCCTCAGGATGAGCGGTTTATCGTGTCGAACTGCGTCAAGCGGGACCGTAGTCCCGCTTGCTCACATCCCCGGCTGGACCGTCGTCGGGGGCGGCGTGCCCGGCGTGCCGTCGGCATGCGGGGCGCTCATCATTTCCGCATTCTGCTGCGGCACGGCGGCGAATTCGTGCATCGTGATATCGAACACGAGCACCGAATTGGCGGGGATCGGGCCGGCCTCGCGCGCGCCATAGCCGAGCTGCGGCGGGATCCAGACGCGATATGTGCTGCCGCGGGGCATCAAGGTCAGCGCCTCGGCGAAACCGGGGACGACCTGCGCGATCTGCATCGGCACGGGCTGACCGGGCTTCGACGCATCGAACACCTGGCCGCTGGTGAGGCTGCCCTTATATTCGACGAGCGCGGCATCGGCCATCGTCGGGGTCGCGCCCTCGCCCTTCTTCAAGACTTCATATTCGAGACCGGAGGCGGTGGTCTTCACGCCCGAATGCCGGGCGTTCGCCACCAGGAACTCGGCGGGCGGCATCGCCAGCATGACCGGCGCGCGGGTCATCGCATAAGCGCCGCCGATCCCGGCGACGATCAGCAGGCCGATCCCCGCCCAGAGCGTCGTGACGCCGGCCTTGCCGACCGGGCGCAGCGGAACCGCCGTAATCTCGGACATCAGCCCTTACCGGGCCTGGTCGCGCTCGACGCGCTTGCGCTCCAGCTTGCGGGCGCGGCGGATCGCGGCGGCGCGCTCGCGCGCACGCTTCTCCGACGGCTTCTCATAATGCCGGCGCAGCTTCATCTCGCGATAGACGCCCTCGCGCTGCAGCTTCTTCTTGAGCGCGCGCAGCGCCTGATCGACATTATTGTCGCGAACGATGATCTGCATAAACCGAACGATCTCCAGTTGCCGACGCGTCCGTCGGCGCCTTGCTGAATGTTGAGCGAATCCGTGCGCGGCCAAATAGCCCCACGTCGGAAAGCGCCGCCCCTAGCAGCGTGACGGTGAGTCTTCAAGCCTTCCGGCTGGCCCGGCAAGCCGGCTTTCGGCGGAGCCGAAACTCACCCTATAAGGACTCGATGACCAGCTTCACCGTCAACGGCAATCCGGTCCACTACAAGATGGACCCCGCGACTCCCTTGCTGTGGGCGCTGCGCGACGCCTCGAATCTGACCGGCACCAAATATGGCTGCGGCGCCGGACAGTGCGGCGCCTGCACGGTGCATGTCGATGGCGTTGCCCGCCGTTCATGTCAGGTGACGATCGGCGCGATCGAAGGCAGCTTCGTCACGACGATCGAGGGGCTGACGAGCGACCGCAGCCATCCCGTCCAGCAGGCGTGGGTCGCAGCCCAGGTCCCGCAGTGCGGCTATTGCCAGTCGGGGATGATCATGGCGGCGGCGGCCCTGCTCGCCAAGACGCCGAGCCCGACCGACGACCAGATCGACGAATCGATCACCAACCTCTGTCGCTGCGGCACCTACCCGCGCATCCGCGCCGCGATCCGCCGGGCAGGAGAGATGGCGGCAGGCGGCGAGCCGATCGCCGCGGCGCCCCCGCCGAAGATAGATCCGGCCGATGCCGCCGCGGCGGTTCCGGCGCTTTCACCGGGCCCGCGCCCACGCTGATTTCGGTCGGAAAGACGCGAGCCGCGAAGCTTTCTGGCCCGTTCATGAACCTGTCTGCACGCTGACGGACGGATTCAGCAACCGCTCACGGCGACTCGCCCAAACCATCTCCCAAGCTTCCGGCGATCGGCCGGCAGCGCCAGGAGTTTGGGACGATGAAGACGATCGCAAAGCTGCTTCTCGCCGCCTCGGTCGGTGTCAGCCTGCCGGCGATGGCGATCGCGCAGCGCGGCCCGGACGATGCGGATCGCCAGGGCAATCAGAATCGCGCCGCCGAGGGCGGTCGCGGTTTCGCCGGCGGCCGCGGCCCCGACGCTTACGCCGCCGCCCAGGCACAGCGCGCCGAGCAACCGCAACAGGCCCAGCGTCCCGATCAGACGCAGCGCCCCGACCGCGTGGCCCAGAACAACGGGCAGGACAATAATCGCGACCGTGGCCAGTATCGCAATGGCGCCGGTTCGCCCCAGGCGCGCGGCGACGATCGCCGCGATGGCGGCAACCGCGGCTATGATCCGCGGCGCAACGACGGGCGCGGCTTCAGCGACAATCGCCGCTTCGACAACAATGGCCGCGGCGACAATCGCTGGGTCGGCGGCAATTGGCGGCAGGACCAGCGCTACGACTGGCGCGGCTATCGCGACTCCAATCGCGGCCAGTTCCGCGCCGGGCGCTACGCCGCGCCGCGCGGCTGGAGCTACGGCTATCGCCGCTTCTCGATCGGCGCGGTGTTGCCGAGCTTGCTGTGGGGCCAGAGCTACTGGCTGGATGACCCCTATGCCTATCGCCTGCCCCCCGCTTACGGCCCGTATCGCTGGGTCCGCTATTATGACGACGTGCTGCTGATCGATGTCCGCACCGGACGCGTCGTCGATTCGATCCCGGGCTTCTTCTGGTGATCCGTCACCAGTGACCCGCGACGCCGGCGGCCGCTCACCTGCCGCCGGTCCCAAAAGAGAGGAGTGAGAGATGCGTAACTTCATCATTGCCGGCCTGATGGCGGCGACCCTGATGCCCACCGTCGCCACGGCGCAGAACCGCGAATTGCGGAACGATCGCCAGGATATCCGCGAGGAGCAGCGCGACGTGCGCCGCGCGGTGCGCAACGGCGCGGACCCGCGCGAGATCCGCGACCAGCAGCGCGACGTGCGCGAGGCGCGGCAGGAATATCGCGGCGACTGGCAGGATTATCGCCGCGGCAATCCGAACGTGTTCCGCGGTCCGGCCTATGTCGGCCCGCGCGGCTATGCCTATCGCTCGATCGCGCCCGGCTATCGCTTCAACAACAGCTATTATGACCGGCGCTACTGGGTCGATCCGTATCGTTATCGCCTGCCGGCCGCCGCTTATGGCCGCCGCTGGATCCGCTACGGCAACGATGTCGTGCTCGTCGACATCCGCACCGGGCGCGCGGTCACGGTCTATAACCGCTTCTTCTTTTGATCCGGCCCCGGATCACCTGTTTCGCGTAGCGTAGCGTGAGGGGAAGGCCCGGGCGGGAAACCGTCCGGGCTTTTTCGTGGCCGCTGTCATCCTGAACTTGTTTCAGGATCCATGAACCGACCTCGTCACCCGAGCGCCGGTTGAAACAACGGGCCTTGGATCCTGAAACAAGTTCAGGATGACGAGTGCGTCAGTCCTCGAGACGCCCGAACGGCAACAGCTTGTGCGAGAGCTGTGCCGCCGCCTTGCCGTCGCCCGCGCGCAGCGGGATCAGCAGAGCCTCGGCATCGCGCTTGGCGAGGCGATCCAGCGGCGTCGGCGTCGCGCCGCGCGCCGCCTGCTCGGCGAGGCTGCGCGCGAGCGCGACATTCTTGGGATCGAGGCGGATGTGCATCATCGCCGCGAAGCCCTTGAAGAAGGCGCGGTCGCCGCCCAGCGCCACCGAACGATCGACACCGGCGACGCCGGCATCCTTCTTCGCGCCGAGCACGGTCGTGGCGAGGAAGCCGGCCGCGATCGCATCGAGATGCCAGCCGCCGATCGCGAGCTGCGCCTCGGGATCGCGCGGAAATTGCGTCACATATTGTTCGAGCATCTTGCGCGCCGCCTTGGCGTCTGCCGGCTTGCGCGTCAGCTTGGCGCGGTAGCCGGTGCCCATTGCATTTTGAAAGAAGGCTTCCTTGTCGCGTGGATTGGCGAGCAGCCCCGCTTCGGCGCCTGCAATCGCTTGGCCGACGAGCGCCAGCGCCTGATCCTTGTTCGTCGTCTGGAACGCCGCTTGCACCAGAAGTTCGCGGGGTGTCGCCGCCATGGCCGATGTCGTCATCACGATGGCGGCCGCGGCCGCCCACTTCCACGTCACTGTCACGTTCGAAAATTCCTTCGGCCTGCCAAAGCATGGCCGTACGAATCGATCCATGACAGCATGTTGCGTGCGACGAGCCGAGCTTAATCGAATTCGAGGATCACCGCATCCACCGCGAGGCTCTCGCCCGCAATCGCCTCGACCGACTTGACCGTGCCCGCCTTCTCCGCGCGCAGGATATTCTCCATCTTCATCGCTTCCACCACCGCGAGCGGCTGGCCGGCCTCGACCCTGTCGCCCGCCTTCACGTCGATGCGCGTGACGAGCCCGGGCATCGGGCACAGCAGGAAGCGCGACATATCCGGCGGGATCTTCGCGATCATGTGCCGCGCGAGATCGGCGACGTGCGGCGGCAGGACGCGGAGCTTGTGGGCGCGGCCCCGCGTCGTGAAGGTCCAGCCCGATCGCGTGCGATCGACCTTCACCGACAGATGCTCCTCGCCGAACCGTGCCTCGATCAGCCGCTGGCCGGGCACGAAAGGCGCCGCGATCGTCATCGGATGGCCGTCCACCGTCACGGTCTCGCCGGCGATCAGCACATGATGCTCGGCGCCGTCCATCGTCACGACCCATTCGGCCTGCGAGACGATCGCGCCGTTGAGACGCTGGTCGATCTCGGCGGCGCGCGCGGCTTCGACCGAGCCCGCGATCGCAGCGATCGCGGCGAGGCGCTCGGTCAGTTTCTCGGGCGTCGGCGCGCCCTGGAAGCCGTCGGGATATTCCTCGGCGATGAAGCCGGTCGTGATCGCGCCCGAGCGGAAGCGCGGATGCTGCATGAGCGCCGACAGGAAATCGACATTGTGGCCGATCCCCTCGATCTCGAACCGATCGAGCGCCGCGACCTGCGCGTCGATCGCCTGCTCGCGCGTCGGCCCCCACGTCACCAGCTTGGCGATCATCGGATCGTAGAACATCGAGATGTCGGAGCCTTCGTAGACGCCGTCGTCGACGCGGACCGACGTGCCCGTAACCCCGTTCGTGCTGAGCCCTTCGACGCCGCCTGCGGCGTCGCTCTGGATAAACTCCGTCGAAGCACGTGATCCAGACGCGTCGCTCGCGGCACGTCCTTCGACTTCGCTCAGGACGAACGGATCTGGAGTCGGCGCAGGCGGCCGATAGCGGACGAGCCGCCCGGTCGAGGGCAGGAAGCCGCGATACGGGTCTTCCGCATAGACGCGATTCTCGACCGACCAGCCGTTGATGCCGATCTCGGCCTGCGTGAAGCCGAGCTTTTCGCCATAAGCGACGCGGATCATCTGCTCCACGAGATCGAGCCCGGTAATATATTCGGTGACCGGATGTTCGACCTGCAGCCGCGTGTTCATCTCGAGGAAGTAGAAGCTCTCGCCGGTCGTATCCGCGCCTGAGACGATCAGCTCGACCGTGCCCGCCGAATAATAGCCGACCGCGCGCGCGAGCGCGACCGCCTGCTCGCCCATCGCCTGGCGCATGGCGGGCGTGACGAAGGGCGACGGCGCCTCTTCGACCACCTTCTGGTGGCGGCGCTGCACCGAGCATTCGCGCTCGTTCAAATAAACGATGTTGCCGTGCTGATCGCCGAGCAGCTGGATCTCGATGTGGCGCGGGCTCTCGATGAACTTCTCGATGAAGACGCGGTCGTCGCCGAAGCTGGACAGGCCCTCGCGCTTGGTCGCCTCGAAGCCCTCGCGCACATCCTTTTCCGACCAGGCGAGGCGCATGCCCTTGCCGCCGCCGCCGGCCGAGGCCTTCATCATCACCGGATAGCCGATCTCGCCGGCGATCCCCACCGCCTCGTCGGTATCGGCGATCTCGCCGAGGAAGCCGGGAACGACATTGACCCCCGCCGCCTTGGCGAGCTTCTTGGATTCGATCTTGTCGCCCATCGCCGCGATCGCCCCGATCGGCGGCCCGATGAAGGCGATCCCGGCATCGGCGAGCGCCTGCGCGAACGAGGTGCGCTCGGAGAGGAAGCCGTAGCCGGGATGGACGGCCTCGGCGCCCGTGGCCTTGCAGGCGGCGATGATCTTCTCGGCGAGCAGATAGCTCTCGGACGCGGGCGGCGGCCCAAGCCGGACCGTCTCGTCCGCCATCTCGACATGCGGCGCGCGCGCGTCGGCGTCCGAATAGACGGCGACGGTCTTGATGCCCATCTTCTTCGCGGTGCGGATCACGCGGCAGGCGATTTCGCCGCGATTGGCGATCAGGATCTTCTTGAACATATCCGTCCCTATGCGGCCGTCACGGCGGTCTCTGGATGGGTGTCGGCGTTGAGGCCAAGCCGTGCGAACAAGGCCGCATCAGCATCGTCCCCGGCATTGCCCGTGGTGAGCAGACGATCGCCGGTGAATATCGAATTGGCGCCCGCGAGAAAGCAGAGCGCCTGCGTCGCATCCGACATGCTCTCGCGTCCCGCCGAAAGCCGGACGACGGAGTACGGCATCAGAATGCGCGCGACGGCAATCGTTCGGACGAATTCGATATCGTCGATCTTCGCCAGCGGCGTATCGGCCAGCATATCGCCCAGCACCGTGCCCCTCACCGGCACCAAGGCGTTGATCGGCACGCTCTCCGGCGGCTCTGGCAGGTTCGCCAGCGCGTGGAGGAAGCCGACGCGATCGGCCCGCGTCTCGCCCATGCCGACGATTCCGCCACAGCAGGTGTTGATGCCCGCGCGCCGCACGCGTTCCAGCGTCTCGAGCCTGTCATCATAGCTGCGGGTAGTGATGACCTCACCATAGTATTCCGGTGAGGTATCGAGATTATGGTTGTAATAATCGAGGCCGGCATCCGCGAGCCGGGTCGCCTGATCATCGCTCAGCATGCCGAGCGTCATGCAGGTTTCCAGCCCCAGCGCCTTCACGCCCGCAACCATCGCCTCGATCGCCGCCATGTCGCGATCCTTGGGCTCGCGCCACGCCGCCCCCATGCAGAAGCGTTCCGAGCCCGCAGTCTTCGCCGCGGCGGCCGCTGCGAGGACCGCATCGACATCCATGAGCTTCGATGCCTTCAGCCCGCTCTCGGCCGAGACCGACTGGCTGCAATAGCCGCAATCCTCGGCACAGCCGCCGGTTTTGATCGAGAGCAAGGTCGATCGCTGAACGCGTGCCGGATCGTGATGCGCCCGATGCACCTCCGCTGCGCGAAAAACCAGTTCGGTGAAGGGCAGATCGAACAAAGCGGCAATGTCCGAACGTGTGGGTGCCGGCGCTGTCATGATCGTCGTCGCAATGTTCATTCCGCTGCCTCGTCGATACCTTCCGGCGGCATATTGTGGCCGAGCAGGCGCAGCACTTCTTCCGCCGCGACGACGAGGTTGGTGCCCGGCCCGAAGATCGCCTGCACGCCCGCATCGCGCAAAGCCTGATAATCCTGCGCGGGGATCACGCCGCCGACGATGACCTTGATGTCCGTCCGTCCGGCGTCGCGCAGATGGCCGATCAGTTCCGGGATCAGCGTCTTGTGGCCCGCGGCGAGGCTGGAGGCGCCGACGACGTCGACATCGGCCTCAATCGCCATCTTCGCGGCCTCGGCCGGCGTCTGGAAGAGCGGCCCCGCCAGCACGTCGAACCCGAGATCGCCGAACGCCGAGGAGACGAGGTTCGCGCCGCGATCATGCCCGTCCTGCCCCATCTTGGCGACGAACATCTTCGGCGTCCGCCCCTTCGCGCGGCCGACCGCGACGACGCCGCGCTTGAGGTTCGCCCAGCGCGCATCCTCGCCATAGGCCCCGCCATAGACGCCCTTCACCGGCGTCGGCGTCGTGCCGTAGCGGCCGAACACATCCTCCATCGCCTGCGAAATCTCGCCGAGCGTGGCGCGCGCGCGCGCGCAGTCGACGGCGAGCGCGAGGAGATTGGTCTCAAATCCTCCCCCCGGGGGGGAGGTGGCATCGCGCAGCGATGACGGAGGGGTATCGCCGGTCGAAGCGTATCGATCCGCCTCCGCCGTCGATACCCCTCCACCATGCTGCGCATGGTCCCCCTCCCCTTGCAGGGGAGGAATGTCGCCGCGCCGCGCCCCTTCGCGCAACGCGTCGAGCGCCGCGCGGCACGCCGCTTCGTCGCGCCCGGCCTTCACTTTCTGGATGCGCCGGATCTGCGCCTCGCGCACCGCGACATTGTCCACATCGAGGATCTCGATCGGATCCTCATTGTCCTTGCGGTATTTGTTGACGCCGACGATCACCTGCTCGGTGCGATCGATCCGCGCGGCCTGCGCGGCGGCGGCCTCCTCGATCATCGCCTTGGGCCAGCCGGCCGCGACCGCCTTGGCCATGCCGCCATCGGCCTCGACCTTCTCGATGATCGCCCAGGCCTTGTCGACGAGCTCCTTCGTCAGACTCTCGATATAATAAGACCCGCCCAGGGGATCGACGACGTTGCACATGCCCGTCTCCTCCTGGATGACGAGCTGCGTGTTGCGGGCGATGCGCGCGGAGAAGTCTGTCGGCAGCGCGATCGCCTCATCCAGCGCATTGGTGTGGAGCGACTGGGTGCCGCCCAGCATCGCCGCCATCGCCTCGATCGTGGTGCGCATCACATTGTTGTACGGATCCTGCTCGGTCAGCGAGACGCCCGACGTCTGGCAGTGCGTGCGCAGCATCTTCGAGCGCTCGTCCTTCGCGCCGAGCTGGGTCATCACCCGATGCCACAGCACGCGCGCCGCGCGCAGCTTGGCGATCTCCATGAAGAAGTTCATGCCGATCGCGAAGAAGAAGGACAGCCGCCCGGCGAATTTGTCGATGTCGAGGCCCGAGGCGACGCCATATTTCACATATTCGGCGCCGTCGGCGATCGTGAAGGCCAGCTCCTGGACCTGCGTCGCGCCGGCTTCCTGCATATGATAGCCGCTGATCGAGATGCTGTTGAACTTGGGCATCTCGCGGCTCGTGTAGCCGAAAATGTCCGAGATGATCCGCATGCTCGGCTCGGGCGGGTAGATATACGTATTGCGGACCATGAACTCCTTGAGGATGTCGTTCTGGATGGTCCCGTCGAGCTGCGCGCGCGGCACGCCCTGCTCCTCGCCCGCAACGATGAAGAAAGCGAGGATCGGGATGACGGCGCCGTTCATCGTCATCGAGACGGACATCTTGTCGAGCGGGATGCCGTCGAACAGGATCTTCATGTCGTCGATCGTGTCGATCGCGACGCCCGCCTTGCCGACATCGCCGGTGACGCGGGGGTGGTCCGAGTCATAGCCGCGGTGGGTGGCCAGATCGAACGCGACGGACAGCCCCTTCTGCCCCGCCTTCAGATTGCGGTGGTAGAAAGCATTGGAGGCCTCGGCGGTGGAGAAGCCCGCATATTGGCGGATCGTCCACGGGCGCCCCGCATACATCGAGGCGCGCACGCCGCGCGTGAACGGCGCGAAACCGGGGAGGCCCGGATCCCAGCCTTCGACATCGGCCTCGGTGTAAAGCGGCTTGACCGCGATTCCCTCGGGCGTGTGCCAGGTGAGATCCTGGCCCTTGACCTCCTTGGCGGAGGCGGCCTGCCAGTCGGCGATCGTCTCGTCGGTCATAAGAGCGAACTCCCCCCAGCCGTTCGGTTCGAGCAGCTTCGAGCGAAGTCGAGAAGCGACCGTCGAGAACCCTTCTCGACTGCGTTCTCGACAGGCTCGAACTTCGCTCGAAGCAAACGGGGGTGCTGATTGATCAATGCGCCGCCCCGCTTCCGGGCACTTCCATGATCTCGGTCAGAATGCCGTTCATGTCCTTCGGGTGGACGAAGAAGATCAATGTCCCGTGCGCGCCGATGCGCGGCTCGCCGAGCACCTTCTTGCCCATCGCCAGGAATTCCGCGCGCGCGGCGTGGATGTCGGGGACTTCGTAGCACATGTGATGCTGTCCTCCCGCCGGGTTCTTGGCGAGGAAGGCGTGGATCGGCGAGGCCTCGCCCAGCGGCTCGATCAGCTCGATCTGCGTGCCGGCGGTGCCGCCCTCGCCCGGCGTATCGACGAAGCACACCTTCACGCCCTGCGTGGGCAGATCGAACGGCGCGTGCGCGATCGTCGCGCCCATCACGTCGCGATAATAAGCGATCGACGCCGCCAGCGAAGGCGTCGCCACGCCGACATGGTTCAGGCGGCCGAGTTTCATGGCATGCTCCTGAGCCCCTCCCCTTCAGGGGAGGGGTTGGGGTGGGGCCTGTCCAGCGGCGCGGCGCGGAGCATCGCCGATCTGCCCCACCCCCGCCCCCTCCCCTGAAGGGGAGGGGTGAATGGGTCACAGCGGAATATTGTCATGCTTCTTCCAGGGATTTTCGAGCTGCTTGTTGCGCAGCTTGCGAAGCCCCAGCGCAATGCGCTTGCGCGTCGAATGCGGCATGATCACCTCGTCGATGAAGCCCTTGCTCGCCGCCACGAACGGATTGGCGAAGCGCGCTTCATATTCGGCGGTGCGCTCGGCGATTTCCTCGCGGGTGCGGCCGCGGAAGATGATCTCGACCGCGCCCTTCGCGCCCATCACCGCGATCTCGGCGGTCGGCCACGCATAGTTGAGATCCCCGCGCAGATGCTTCGAGCTCATCACGTCATAGGCGCCGCCATAGGCCTTGCGCGTGATGACGGTGATCTTGGGCACGGTCGCCTCGGCATAGGCGAAGAGCAGTTTCGCGCCGTGCTTGATGATGCCGTTATGCTCCTGCGCGACGCCCGGCAGGAAGCCCGGCACGTCGACGAAGGTGATGATCGGGATCTCGAACGCGTCGCAGAAGCGCACGAAGCGCGCGCCCTTGCGCGAGCTATTGATGTCGAGCACGCCCGCCAGCGCCATCGGCTGGTTGGCGACGATGCCGATCGTGCGCCCGTCGACGCGGCCGAAGCCGATGACGAGATTGGGCGCATGTCCCGGCTGGACCTCGAAGAAATCGCCCTCGTCGACGATCTTCCGGATCAGCTCCTTGATGTCGTAGGGCTTGTTGGCACTGTCCGGGATCAGCGTGTCGAGGCTGTGGTCGAGCCGGTCCCACGCATCGTCCGTCGGCCGCTCGGGTACGGTCTCGCGGTTCGACAGCGGCAGGAAATCGACGAAGTCGCGCGTCGCGAGCAAAGCATCGATATCATTGTCGAAGGCGAGATCGGCGACCGAGGATTTGGTCGAGTGCGTGATCGCGCCGCCCAGTTCCTCCTGCGTCACCACCTCGTTGGTGACGGTCTTGACCACCTCGGGGCCGGTCACGAACATGAAGCTCGAATCCTTCACCATGAAGATGAAGTCGGTCATCGCCGGCGAATAGACCGCACCGCCCGCGCACGGCCCCATGATCAGGCTGATCTGCGGGATCACGCCGCTCGCCAGCACGTTGCGCTGGAACACCTCGGCATAGCCGGCGAGGGAGGCGACGCCCTCCTGGATGCGCGCGCCACCCGAATCGTTCATGCCGATGACCGGCGCGCCGACCTTCATCGCCATGTCCATGACCTTGCAGATCTTCTGCGCGTGCCGCTCGGACAGCGATCCGCCGAACACGGTGAAATCTTGGCTGAAGACGAACACCAGCCGGCCGTTGATCGTGCCCGATCCGGTGACGACGCCGTCGCCCGGAATGATCTGGTCCTGCATGCCGAAATCGACGCAATTATGCTCGACATACATGTCATACTCTTCGAACGATCCGGGATCGAGCAGCACCGCGATCCGCTCGCGTGCGGTCAGCCGGCCCTTCTTGTGCTGATTGTCGATCCGCGCCTGTCCGCCGCCGAGCGCGGCCTGCGCGCGCTTTTCCTCGAGCTTCTGCAACACCGCCAGCATCGTCTCGCCTCTCGGACCGTGGACATGTCCTGTGTAACGTGGCCGTTCCGCATTCAAATGTGAATTTGCGGACTTGCGAAACAGGCATATGCAGAATGGATCGTCGCAAGGCTTTCGTGCATTGCACTTCGGTGAGCGGGATCGACGTCGCCATCGTGGGAGCCGGGGCCGCCGGCATCGCCGCCGCGCGCCGCCTGGCGAATCGCGGGCGATCGGTGCTGCTGATCGATGCGCTGCCCCGGATCGGCGGCCGCGCGCACACGCTTGCGGTCGATGGCGTGGCGCTCGACATGGGCTGCGGCTGGCTGCACTCGGCCGAGCGCAATCCCTGGGTCGGCGTCGCCGAGGCGCTCGATCATGCGATCGATCGCTCCCGATCGGCGTGGGGCGATCAGTGGCGCAATCTCGGCTTCAGCACCGCCGAGCAGCACGAAGCGGGCGCGGCGTTCGAGGCGTGGAACGAAGCGATCCGGGCGGGCGTGGCGAGTGATCGCGCGAGCGATGCGCTCGATCCCGCTTCGCCCTGGGCGGGATTCGTCGAGGCGCTGTCGAGCTATATCAACGGCGCGCAACTCGGCGAGCTCTCGGTCGCCGACTATCTCGCCTATGACGACGCCGCGAGCGAGACCAACTGGCGGCTGCCGGGCGGCTATGGCGCGCTGATCGCCGGAGCGGCCGGCGATGTGCCGCGCGCGCTGGGCACGCGGGTTGCGAGCGTCGCCCATACCGACGCGGGCGTGCGCCTGACGACCGATCAGGGCGAGATCGACGCGCGCGCCGCGATCGTCACCGTCTCGACCGAGATGCTCGCCGCCGGCGCGATCCGCCTTCCGTCAGCCTTCGATACCGCCTGCCATGCGGCGACGAAGCTGCCGCTGGGGCTGGCCGACAAGCTCTTCTTCCGCGTGCCCGAGCCGAACGACCTGCCCGAGAACGGCCACCTGCTGGGCTCGCCGCGGCGGGCGGCGACGGGCAGCTATTATCTGCGCCCGTTCGGTCATCCGGTCATCGAGGTGTTCCTCGGCGGCGCGGCGGCGCGCGCGCTGGAGAGCGAAGGCGACGGCGCGGCCGAGGCGTTTGCGCGCGAGGAACTGGGCGCCTTGCTCGGCAGCGATTTCGCGCGGCGGCTGGACTTCATCACCGGATCGGCCTGGGCGAAATGCGAGACGATCCGCGGCTCCTACAGCCACGCGCTGCCCGGCTGCGCCGACGCCCGCGCCGATCTCGCGCAGCCGGTCGACGAACGCATCCTGCTCGCGGGCGAGGCCTGTTCGGCAAAGGACTTCACCACCGCGCACGGCGCCTACGAGACGGGCATCGCCGCCGCCGACCGGCTGGATGCTACTTTGGCCGCCCTTCCCTGCACGCAGGGAGGGGATTGAGGGGTGGGTGCGTCGAGACAGAGCGCAGACGCTGCGGCGACGAACCCACCCCCAACCCCTCCCTTGCAGGGAGGGGAGATGAAAGGCCGCACCCTTGCCCGCTGGGTACTCGCCGCCGCCTATCTCGTCGCCGGCACCCTCCACGTCACGCACCCCGGGCCGTTCCTGCGGATCACGCCGCACTGGGTGCCGTTCCCCCACGAGATTGTGGTCGCCACGGGCATCTGCGAGCTGTTCGGCGCGGTGGGGCTGCTCATCCCGCGCACGCGCTGGTGGGCAGGGGTGATGCTCGCGCTCTACGCCCTGTGCGTGTGGCCGGCGAACATGCAGCATGCGATCCTGGATCTGGGATCGGGGACGGGCCTGGGCTGGAGCTATCATGCGCCGCGGCTGCTGCTGCAGCCGGCGATCATCTGGTGGGCTTTGTTCGCAGGCGGGGTGACGAGTTGGCCGTTTACGAAACGCCACTGACCTCCCCTCCCTGGAAGGGAGGGGATTGAGGGGTGGGTTTCTATCGACGGGAGCGCTTCGCGGGATAGCGACCCACCCCCGGCCCCTCCCTTCCAGGGAGGGGAGCTTTAGAGTTCCAGCCCCAATTGCTCGACGCCGTCCGCCTCATCCTCTCCCGCCAGCGCCGAGATCGACAGGCCCAGCAGTCGCACGCCCAGGGGCATCGGCAGCAGCGCCCGCAGCAAGCCGACCCCCGCCTCGCCGATCGCGTCCCGGCTCCCCACCGCCGCCGCGAAGCTTCGCGCGCGCGTGATCTGGCGGAAGTCGGAGAATTTCACCTTCAGCGTCACCGTCCGCCCCGCCGCGCCCGATCGCTCGACGCGCTCCATCAGCGCGTCCAGCACCGGGCCCAGCGCCTCGACCAGCTCGGCCTCCTTATGCTTGTCCTCGAAGAAGGTCCGCTCGGCGCCGACCGACTTGCGGATCCGGTTGGCGCGCACCGGCCGGTCGTCGCGCCCGCGCGAGGCCCAGTAGAGGTAGGACGCGAAGCTGCCGAAATGCGCCTCGAGAAAAGGCAGGTTCTGCGCGGCGAGATCGGCGCCCGTCTCGATGCCCAGCCGCGTCATTTTCTCGGCGGTGCGCGGGCCGACGCCGTGGAAGCGCTTGACCGGCAGCGTCTGCACGAAGGCGGCGCCCCGGTGCGGCGGGATCACGCACAGGCCGTCGGGCTTGTTCTGGTCCGAGGCGAGCTTGGCGATGAACTTGTTGTAGGAGACGCCCGCCGAGGCGGTCAGCTTGGTCTCGGCCTTGATCCGCTGGCGGATCGCCTCGGCGACGTCGCGCGCGGAGGCGACTCCGCTGACGTCGAGATAGGCCTCGTCCAGCGACAGCGGCTCGATCGCGTCGGTATAATCGGCGAAGATCGCGCGGATCTGGCGCGAGACCTCCGAATAGACCTCGAAGCGCGGCTTAACGAAGACCAGCTCGGGGCATTTGCGCCGCGCCGTGGCCGAGGCCATCGCCGAGCGCACCCCGAACACGCGCGCCTCGTAACTGGCCGCGGCGACGACGCCCCGCTCGCGCGAACCGCCGACCGCGACCGGCTTGCCGCGAAGCGAGGGATCGTCGCGCTGCTCGACCGAGGCGTAGAAGGCGTCCATGTCGACATGGATGATCTTGCGCGGCGGATCGTCGGCGACGGGTGCGTCGTCAGGCGAGGGCTCGGGAGAGGAGGCTGCGGAGGCCATGTTCCCCCTTTAGCCTAACTTGTCACGCACCCCACCCCGTTTGGTTCGAGCTTGTCGAGAACGCGCAGGGATCGAGCGTAGTCGAGAGCCCGTGCCAGGTGTTCCAGCTTCTCGACTGCGCTCGAAGCCTAGTAAGCGTTCTCGACAAGCTCGAACCGAACGGGGAGGAGGTGTTCGAGGCGGCGAACGCCTAAGCCAGCCGCTCCGGCACCTCTTCGGCTTCCTCCACCAAAGTCTCGCGCGGCGCCATCGCCTCCCAAGGAAACACGAACCAGCTCTTGTCCTCGGCGCGATCGATCGTGCGCGCGCGATAGTCGACCTGCGCGGGCGAGCGCAGATTGTCGATCAGCACCGCGACGCGCAGGCACGCCGGATCGCCGCCCGCGCCATCGATCGCCGCGCGCAGCGCGAGGATCGTCTTTCCCGAATCGTTGATGTCGTCGATCAGCAGGATGCGCGTGCCGTCGCCCGTCTCTCCGGCCAGCTTCAGCAGCAGTTCGTCCGAGAAGCCCGGCACGCCCGCGCTATAATCGACCGAGAGCAAGGAGATCCCCGTCCGGTGCGAGAGATAGGCGCCGGGCACGAGCCCGCCGCGGCCGATGCCGACGATATGATCGGGCGTCCACCCGCTCGCTGCCAGGGCGATCGCGATCGTGTGCACGTCGGAGACGAACTGGTCGTAGGCGACCGGCACCAGCATCGGTTCGCTCACTGCACGCCTCCCGCAACATATGCATCGATTCGGGCGATATGCCGCGTCACCGCCGCATCGTCGAGAAAGGAGCCGAGGAAGGAGTTGCGCGCGAGCGTCGCCAGCTGGTCGCGCGTCAGCAGCGGCGCCACCGCGCGATAATTGTCGGCGACATAGCCGCCGAAATAGGCCGGATCGTCCGAATTGATCGTCGGCCGCAGACCGTGCCCCAGCATGTCCGCGATCGGGTGCGCGGCGAGATCGTCGACCACGCAGAGCTTGTGGTTGGACAAGGGGCAGACGGTCAGCGTCATTCCCGCGCGCGCCAGCCGCGTGACCAGCTCGGGGCTTTCCAGCGATCGATTGCCATGATCCAGCCGATCGATGTGCAGCACGTCCAGCGCCTCCAGCACATATTCGGGCGGCCCTTCCTCGCCGGCGTGCGCGACGCGCTTGAGCCCGGCCTTGCCCGCCGCTTCGAACACGCGCGCGAATTTGGACGGCGGATGGCCGACTTCCGACGAATCGAGGCCGACGCCCGCGATCCGATCGAGCCAGGGCTCGGCATCGGCGAAGGTCAGGAAGGCATCATCCTCGTCGAGATGGCGCAGGAAGCAGAGGATCAGCTTGGAGGTCAGCCCGAACTTCGCCTCGGCCTCCTTCATCCCCGCGAGCAGGCCGTCCGCGGCGACTCCGAAGGGCAGGCCGCGCGCGGTATGCGTCTGCGGATCGAAGAAAATCTCGGCATGGGCAACGCCGTCTTCGTGCGCGCGTTCGAAATAAGCCAATGCCAGATCCCGGAAATCTTCTTCGGTGCGCAGCACGTCCGCACCCTGATAGTAGATGTCGAGAAAGTCCTGGAGGCTGTTGAAGCTGTAGGCGGCGCGCAGCGCCTCCACATTGGGGAAAGGAATGGAAATCCGGTTGCGACGCGCGAAGGCGAACATCTGCTCGGGCTCGAGGCTGCCTTCGACATGGAGGTGGAGTTCGGCCTTGGGCAGGCCCGAGATGAAATCGCTGTCGCTCATGAAGGCCGTTCGCTGCTGGTCGCGGAAGCGCATCCCTAGCGCGAGCGACGGGGCGCCGTACAGGGCCGCGCTGGCGATGCTGCTGCTAGCCGTCGCATCCCCGGCGCCTGCGAAGAAGCCGGTCCGGGATCAGATCGTCCTCGACGTCGCCGATCCGGTCATCGACGTGACGCTGGAGGGCAAGCCCTTCCGCCTTCGCGTGGATTTGAGCCAGTGGGATTCGATCGAGCTCAACCCGCAGGCGGCGCTGCGCCTGCCAATCCCGTGGAGCGCGGGCCGGCACATCTCGGTGGGGCGCATCACCTTGTGGGGCCATACCGCCGAGACCAAGCTCGTCATCGCGGGCGTGAAGCGGCCGGTGCTCCTCGCCGAACATGGTCGGATCGCCGCCGAGGGCGCGGACGGGACGATCGGACCGGATTTGCTGCCTTATGCGACGATCCTCTGGCGCAATGCCGCCGCCCCCGAAGACACGGGCACGATCGTGCTGCCGCTGACGCTGAGTGACCGGACCGGGATCTTCGCCGCCGCGCCCGCGCTCGGCCCCGATATCAGCCTGCGCTTCTCGCTGGAGGCGGCGACCTCGAGCGCCACGGCGGCGGCGGGCGCGATCCTCGCCCAGCGCTTCGAGGGCAGCTTCGCGGGCGCCTCGCGGCCATTGCCGATCACGCTCGGCGTCTCGCGTCCGGCCCGGCCGATCGCCTTCGCGCGCCCGCCCGTGCTGGCCGGCTTCCGCTTCGCCGAATTGCTCGTGCGCACCGCCGATTTCCGCGGCGACAATGCGCTGCCCGAAGAAGCGATGGAGGCCGACATCACCGTCATGCGGCGCGAGCGGCCGCAGGGCGCGGAACCGTGGATCATGATCGGGCGCGACCGCCTCTCGCGCTGCGCCGAAATCGCCTATTCGGCGCGGCCGCGCAGCCTGAGCCTGCGTTGCGCGTTCGGGCCTGGATGAGGATCGGAAAAAGCGCCTTTCTCGCGAGCCTGCTCGCCTTCCTGCCCGCCGCCGCGCCGCCGGCCTACGGACCGGACATTAACGGCCGGATCTTCGATCGCGCGGTCGGGATCGTCGAGCACCGATACTGGAACAAGCCCGCCGTCGAAAAGCTGGAGGCGATCCGCGATACCTATCGCGCGCGCGTCGTCGCCGCGCCCGATCGGCGGACGGTCTACGGCCTGATCGGCGAGATGCTCGACACGCTCGGCGACAGCCATGTCTATGTGATCGATCCGCAGCAGATCGCGATCGGCCGCGCGCGGACACGCGGCGACGAGCAAGCGGGCTTCGGCATGACGATGCTGCCCGACGACGCGCATGTCTGGCGGGTGCAGTCGCTGCGCGCCGACGGCCCGGCCGCGCGCGCCGGAGTCGAGATCGGCTGGGAGGTGGCGCAGGTCGACGGCCAGCCGATCGACGTGGATTTCGTGCCGCATGCCGGCGACCAGGCCCGCTTCGACTTCATCGACGAGGATGGCCGCCACCATGCCAAGGCAATCGAGGCGATGGCCGAGGCGCCGCCGCAGGTCCGCCGCGTCGAACGGCTGCCGGGCAACGTGCTGCTGCTCGGGCTCGACGGCTTCGATCGCGGCGACGATCGCTGGCTGGCCGATCATATCGGCGAACAGCCGGTGCCGAGCGGGGTGATCCTCGATCTGCGCGACAACGGTGGCGGCGATGCCGATGTGATCGCGCGCGTCGCCGGATCCTTCTTCGCCGAGAATCGCCTGCTCGTCCGCCGTATCGCCGCGCGCGAGAGCGACCAGTCGACGCGCGGCGCCGGCCCGCGCTCGTGGCTGGGACCGCTCGCCGTCCTCGTCGGGCCGAACAGCGCGAGCGGCGCCGAGGCGCTGGCCGCGTTGATCGAGGAGAGCGGCCGCGGGCTCACCGTCGGCGAGCGCACCGCGGGCGCGCTGACGGGCGCGGCCGAATATGATCTGCCCGACGGCGGCATCGTCTCGGTCGCCGAATTCGATATCCGCACCGGCGGCGGGCGACGGCTGGAGGGCACCGGCTTCACCCCGCGCGTGCGGATCGCGCCGTCGCTCGCGGATCGCAGGGCCGGCCGCGATCCGGCGCTGGAGAAAGCGCGGCAGTTGCTCGGGGTCCAGGTCGCGAGGCGCTAAGGTCCTCCCCATCTGCAATGGGGAGGACCTTAGCGCCTCGCCAGCACCGCGACCGTCGCACACACCCACGCCCCACCCAGCAGCCACCCGCCGAGCACGTCGCTCAGCCAATGCACACCGAGGAAGACCCGGCTCAGGCCGATCGCGAAGGCGAGCACGATCCCCGCCCACATCCAGAAGGATCGGCCCGCGAGCAGCCCGAGCAGAGGAAAGGTCACCGCCGCCCCGAACGCATGGCCGCTCGGGAAGCTCGCTTTCTTCTCGGTCACGAGCTGCCAGATCAGATCGGGCCGCGCCCGCGCGAAGCCGATCTTGGTCAGCGGCAGCGCGATTGCCGCGCTCGCGACCGCGACGAACAGGGCGATCGCCTCGCGCCGACGCTTGGCGACGAACAGCCAGACGACGCCCGCGACCGCCGCCGGGGCGCGGATCGGGGCGGCGCCGATGCTGGTGATCGCGATCGCGACCTGCAGCGTCCACGCCGGCACCCTGAGCGTCCGCGCGTCGCCCGGATCGCGCAGCCAGACGAGCGCGAAATGATCGATCCTGTCGCTCGCTCCGCTCAGCGCCCACCACGCATCCAGCGCGAACAGCAGCAACAGGATCCCTGCCGCCAACGCGAGGCCCGCGCGCCGGCTCACGGTGCCGGGGTCGGCCATGCTCCGCCGATCGCCTGGACGAGCGTGATCGCCGAGACCTGCCGGTCGACCGTCGCCTGGATCGCCTGCTGGCGCGCGTTGAGCGCGGTCGCCTGCGCGGTGATCACGTCGGTATAGACGATCAGCCCCGACAGATACTGGTTCTGGGTGAGCTGCTCGACGCGGTTGGCGGCGGTCGCGGCGGCGCTGCGCTGCTCGGCGACGGTGCGCAGCACGCGCGTCGCGGCGAGCTCGTCCTCCACCTGCTGGACGGCGGTCAGCGTCGTCTGGCGATAATTGGCGGCGGCCTGATCGAACGAAGCGCGCGCCTGCGCGACGCGCGCCGATCGCGCGCCGAAATCGAGCAGGGTCAGCGCGCTCGTCACGCCGAGCGACCAGATGCTGCTCGCCGCGGTGAACAAGGATCCCAGCCGGCTCGTCTGCGTGCCGATGTCGCCGGTGAGGCCGAAAGTCGGGAAGAAGGCGGCGCGCTCGACGCCGATCCCCTGATTGGCCGCCGCCACGCGCCGCTCGGCCGCGGCGATGTCGGGGCGCCGCTCCAGCACCGTGCCGGGGAGGATGCCGGGCACGTCGGGCACCGCCCGGCTCCACGGCGCGGCCGGCAGCGCGAAGCTCGACGGCGATTCGCCGATGAGTACCGCGATCGCATGTTCGAAGGCGGCGCGCTGGCGATCGATATCGGCCGAGGTCGCGCGCGCATTGGCGAGCTGGGTCTGCGCCTGCAGCACGTCGACGCGTGCGACCTGGCCCTGATCGTAGCGGTTGCTCGTGATCTTGAGCGCGCGCTCATAGGCGGCGATCGTCTCCTGATAGACGATCTTCTGCTGATCGAGCCCGCGCAGCTGGACGTAATTGGAGGCAAGCTCGCCCTGCGCGGCGAGCGTCGCATTGAGCAGATCGCCCTCGCTCGCCTGCGCCAGCGCCTTCTGCTGCCGCAGGCCCGAAGAAATCCGCCCGAACACGTCCGGCTCCCACGTCGCGCCGAGATTGACCGAGTAGCGCCGGCTGCCCGAGCCGCTGCTGGAGGTGGTACCGTTGCTGCCGATGATCGTCGTCGTGCCGTTGCCGAACGTGCCCGCGCGCGTTCCGCCCGCCGACAGATCGACGCTCGGGAAGAGCGAGGCGCGCGTCTCGCGCACCGCGGCGCGCGCCTGCGCATAGGCCGCCGCGAAGGCGGCGACATTCTGGTTGCTGGCCGCGACCTTTGCTTCGAGCCCGTCGAGCACGGGATCGGCGAACAATTTCCACCACTCGCCCTTGGCGACATCGTCGGCGGGCCGCGCCGGCTGCCAGCCCGGCGCTTCCTTGAAGCTCGCCGTGCTCGCCATCGCCGGCGGCTTGTAGGCCGGCGCCATGCTGCAGCTCGAGAGGGCGAGGATCAGGGTGGCGCTCATGATCCTCCCCGTGCCGGGGAGGAAACTCATGCGTCGACTCATGCCGGCAACCCTTCCGAACCAAGGCGCCCGAGCATGCGTTCGCGCGGGGATCGCCTGCGGAACTTGTCGAGCGCGAGATAGACGACCGGCGTCGTCAGCAATGTGAGGAACTGACTCGCGAGCAACCCGCCCATGATCGCGATGCCAAGGGGGCGGCGCAGCTCGGCGCCCTCGCCGAAGCCGATCGCGAGCGGCAGCGCGCCGAAGGCGGCGGCGAGTGTCGTCATCAGGATCGGGCGGAAGCGCAGCAGGCTGGCCTCGCGGATCGCCTGCATCGGTGAGAGGCCGCGGGTGCGCTCGGCATCGAGCGCGAAATCGATGATCATGATGGCGTTCTTCTTGACGATGCCGATGAGCAGGATGAGCCCGATCAGGCCGATGAGATCGAAGGCGGCGCCGGTGATCATCAGCGCGATGACCGCGCCGATCCCGGCCGAGGGCAAGGTGGAGAGCACGGTCAGCGGGTGGATCGCGCTTTCGTAGAGGATGCCGAGCACGATGTAGATCACGAGCAAAGCCGAGACGATCAGCACCGGCATCGACGCGGTCGATTGCTGGAAGACCTTGGCGGTGCCCGCGAAGCTGCCGACGACGCCGACGGGGAGCTTCAGGTCGCGTTGGAGCTGCGCGATCGTCTGTGAAGCCTCGCCGAGCGACGTGCCCGTCGCGGTCGCGAACGAGATGGTCGTCGCGGGCGCGCCGCTGTCATGGTTGATCTGCGAATCGGTCGATCCGGTCGACCAGCTGGCGATGCTGGACAGCGGCATCATCGTCGCCGCGCGCGTATTGACCGCCGAGCCCGTCGTCGTGTCGCGCTGGCCGGTCGTCGAGACCGGAGTCGATCCGGTCACGCCCGAGGTCGTCCCCGTCGCGGTCGCCGATGCGGTGGTCGAAGCGGTCGTCACGCCCGTCGTGGTGGAGGTGCCGGTCGTCCCCGCGCCGCCGGTGATCGTCGTCGCGCCCGTACCGCTCGTCGCCGTCGTCGCCGTGGTGCCGCTCGCCGGCACATAGACGTCGTCCAGCGCCGCGGGCGTGCCCGTATATTCGGGCGCGACGCCCATCACGACATGATATTGGTTGAGCCCCGAATAGATGGTCGCGACCTGCCGCTGGCCGAACGCATCGTAGAGCGCATTGTCGACCGCCTGGGCGCTGACCCCCAGTCGCCGTGCGGCATCGCGATCCACCTTCACATAGACCTCCGCGCCGCCGTCCGCGCGATCGCTATCGACGTCGGTGAGGCTGCGCTCCTTCTTCATCGCGACGACCAGCTTGGCCGCGGCCTGGCGCAGCATCTCGGTATCGTCGGCCTTCAGCGAATATTGGTAGGTCGAATTGCCGCCGCGCCCGCCGACGCGCATGTCCTGCACGGGCATCAGGAAGGTGGAGACGCCCGTGATCTTCGCAAGCTTGGGCCGGATCCGATCGATCACCGCGCGCGAGCTGTCGCGCTGGCTCTGCGGCTTGAGCGTCACGAACATGAAGCCGCCGCCCGCGCGGCTGCCGCCGGTGAAGGCGACGACGGTGGCGACGTCCTTGTCCTTGCGGATCAGCGTCACGATCGAGGTCAGCTTCTTCTGCATGTCCTGGAAGGAGATGGCGCGATCGGCGCGCAGCCCGCCCATCAAAGACCCCGTATCCTGTTCGGGGAAGAAGCCCTTCTGGACGATGATCAGCAGGAAGATGTTGAGCGCGACCGCGCCGCCGAGCAGCAGCAGCATCGCCCCGCGATTGGCGAGCGCCCAGTCGAGCGAGCGTTCGTAGCGGCGCTGGAGCCGGTTGAACTGGCGCTCGGCGAAGGCGGCGAGGCGCCCCTCCTTCTTCCCCTCGACGCTATGATCGCGCAGGATGATCGAGGCGAGCATCGGCGTCGTCGTCAGCGAGATGACGAGGCTGATCAGCACCGCCACCGTCATCGTGATCGCGAATTCGCGGAACAGCCGCCCGATCAGCCCGCTCATGAACAGCAGGGGGATGAACACCGCGACGAGGCTGATCGAGATGGACAGCACGGTGAAGCCGACCTGCTTGGCGCCGACGAGCGCCGCCTGCCGGCGCGGCATGCCCTCCTCCATGTGGCGGCTGATATTCTCGAGCACGACGATCGCATCGTCGACGACGAAGCCCGTCGCCACGGTCAGCGCCATCAGCGAGAGATTGTTGAGGCTGAAGCCGAGCAGATAGATGACGCCCAGGGTCCCGCACAGCGAGGCGACGACCGCGACCGCGGGCACGATCGTCGCGCGCAGCGAGCGCAGGAAGATCGAGACGACGAGCACCACCAGCAGCGTCGAGATGACGAGCGTGATCTCGACTTCGCGCAGCGAGGCGCGGATCGTCGTCGTCCGGTCGGAGGCGACCTCCAGCTTGATGTCGGGCGGGATCGCCGCGGACAGGCTCGGCAGCTGCGCCTTCACCGCATCGACGGTGGCGATGATGTTCGCGCCCGGCTGGCGGCTGATGATCACGTTCACGGCGCGCTTGCCGTTGAAAAGGCCCATCGTGTTGATGTCCTCGGGCCCGTCATAGACGCGCGCGACGTCGCTCAGCCGCACGGCGATGCCGCTGCGCCAGGCGATGACCATCGGCGCATAATCGCTCGCCTTCAGCCCCGCGGTCTCGCCATAGATCTGCCAGGCATTGCCCTGCCCCTCCAGCACGCCGCGCGGACGGTTCGCGCTCGCCGACGAGATGGCGGTGCGCACGTCCTCGAGCGAGATGCCGTAGCGCGCCAGCGCGAGCGGATTCATGTCGACGCGCACGCCCGGCAGCGCCGCGCCGCCGAGCTCGACATCGCCCACGCCCTGCACCTGCAGCAGCCGCTGCTGGACGACGTTCGACACCGCATTGTAGATTTCGGACGGGCTGCGCGTGTCCGAGGTCAGCGCGATGATGATGATCGGCGCGTCGGCCGGGTTCATCTTGCGATAGCTGGGATTGGTCCGGAGCGTCGTCGGCAGATCGGCGCGCGCGGCGTTGATCGCCGCCTGCACGTCGCGCGCGGCACCATCGATATTGCGCGACAGATCGAATTGCAGCGTCACGCGCGCGGAGCCGATCCCCGATTGCGATGTCAGCTCGGTGATGCCCGCGATCGTACCGAGCCTTTTCTCCAGCGGCGAGGCGACGCTCGTCGCCATCGTCTGCGGGCTCGCGCCGGACAGGTTCGCCTGGACCGAGATGGTCGGGAAATCGACCTGCGGCAGCGGCGAGACGGGCATCGCGAAGAACGCCGCGACGCCCGCCAGCATCATGCCGACGGTCAGCAGCAAAGTCCCGATCGGCCGGCGAATGAAGGGAGCGGAAAGATTCATGGCAGTCAGTTCCGCCCCGGCACGGGGAGGGCGACCATCCGAAGGATGGTGGTGGGGGGGTGCGGCAAGGCGCAACGCGGATTGCGGCCCCCCTCCGTCACGCCTTCGGCGTGCCACCTCCCCTTGCAGGGGAGGATCATGAGGACGCCGCCTCCAGCGGCAGTTCGCGCTGCTGCTCCTGCTTCCCCCAGCGCCGCGACAGCGTCTCGAACTGGAGGAAGATCACCGGCGTCGTGAACAAAGTCAGCGCCTGGCTGACGATCAGCCCGCCGGCGATGGCGAGGCCCAAAGGCTGGCGCAGTTCCGCGCCCATCCCCGATCCGAAGATCAAAGGCAGCGCCGCGAACAAGGCCGCGAAGGTCGTCATCATGATCGGGCGGAAGCGCAGCCGCGCCGCCTGGCGGATCGCCGTATCGGGATCGCGCCCCTCCTCGCGCTGCGCCTCGAGCGCGAAATCGATCATCATGATCGCGTTCTTCTTCACGATGCCGATCAGCAGGACGATGCCGATGATCCCGATCACGCCGAGATCATTGCCCGTGATCCACAAGGCCAGCAGCGCGCCGACGCCCGCCGAGGGCAGGGTCGACAGGATCGTCAGCGGGTGGACGAAGCTCTCATAGAGCACGCCGAGCACGATATAGACGACGACGATCGCGGCGAGGATCAGCCAGATCTCGTTTTCCAGGCTCGCGCGGAACGCATTGGCCGCGCCGAGGAAGGTCGTCGTGATCGAGGCTTCGGGCACGCCGATGCGCTTCTCGGCGGCGTTGATCGCATCGACCGCATGGCCGAGGCTCGATCCGTGCGCGAGATCGAAGCCGACCGTCACCGCCGGGAATTGCGCGACGCGCGTCACCTGCAGCGGCGCCGAGCCTTCGACGAACGTCGCGACGGTCGACAGCGGCACCGCCGTCCCGCTCGATGTCGAGACATAGAGCTGGTTGAGCATCTGCGGGCTGCTGAGCATGCCCGGCTGGCTCTCGAGGATCACGCGATATTGCGTGGTCTGCGTGAAGATCGTCGAGATGATGCGCTGGCCGAACGCATTGTAGAGCGCACTGTCGATCGTCGCGACCGAGATGCCGAGCCGCGCGGCGGTGTCGCGGTTGATCTTGACCGTCACCGCGCGGCCGTCATTCTGGATGTCCGAGGTGATGTTGACGAGTTCGGGCAGGGTCTGCAGCTCGGCGAGCAATTTGTCCGCCCAGCCTTCGATCTGCGCGGAATCCGCGCCCTGTAGCGCGAAGCGATATTGGGTCGGGCCGCCCTCGGCATCGATCGTCAGATCCTGGACCGGCCGCACATAGAGCGTGACCCCGGCCAGCTCGTTGGCGCGATCCTGCAACCGCCGCATCAGCCGCGTCTGGTTGGTGGTGCGCGCTTCCTTCAGGTTGATCAGCATCCGGCCCTGATTGAGCGCTGCATTCTGCCCGTCGACGCCGACATTGGAACTCAGGCTCTCCACGTCCGGATCGGCGAGGATCGCCGCCGCGATCTTGCCCTGCAGCTCCGACATGGCGGCGAAGGACACGCCCTGCCGCGTCGCGATCACCGCCTGCAGCTGGCCCGTATCCTGCACCGGGAACAGGCCCTTGGGGATCATCACGAACAGCAACGCCGTCACGATCAGCGAGCCGAAGAAGACGAGCAGGGTCATGCCCTGCCGCAGCAGCACCCAATCCAGCCAGCGCGCATAATGGTGGCTGAGATCGTCGAACCACTGGATCGTCCTCTCGACGAAATGCGGCTTCTTCGTCTCCGCCTCGCTCTTCAGCCAGCGCGCCGACAGCATCGGCACGAGCGTGAGCGCGACGACCGCCGAGATCAGGATCGTCACCGCCAGCGTCACCGCGAATTCGCGGAACAGCCGCCCGACGACGTCGCCCATGAACAGCAGGGGGATCAGCACCGCGACGAGGCTGACGGTCAGGCTGATGATCGTGAAGCCGATCTCCTCGGCACCCTGCAGCGCCGCGGCGAGCGGCTTCTTGCCCTCCTCCAGATGGCGCGCGATATTCTCGGTGACGACGATCGCATCGTCGACGACGAAGCCCGATGCGATCGTCAGCGCCATCAGCGTCAGGTTGTTGAGGCTGTAGCCGAGCAGATGCATCGCCGCGAACGTGCCGATGATCGACAGCGGCACCGCGATCGAGGCGATGATCGTCGCCTGGAAACTGCCGAGGAACAGATAGATCGCGATCGTCACCAGCACGACCGCGAAGACCAGCTCGACCTGCACGTCGTGGACCGAGGAGCGGATCCCCGTCGTCCGATCCGTCAGCAGGGTCACATGCACGTCGGCGGGCATCGTCGCCTCGAGATCGGGCAGCGCCGCCTTGATCGCATCGACCGTGCCGATGACGTTGGCGCCGGGCTGGCGCTGCACGTCGAGCACGATCGCGGGCTGCTTGTTCATCCACGCGCCGATCCGGATATTCTCCGATCCGTCGATGACGCTCGCGACATCGCTCAGCCGCACGGGCGCACCGCCCGAATAAGCGATGATCAGGTCCTTATATTCCTGCGCGGTGGCGAGCTGGTCGTTCGCGTCGATCGACCAGCTGCGCGTCGGCCCGTCGAAACTGCCCTTGGCGCCGTTGACGTTGGCCGCCGCGATCGCGGTGCGCAACGTGTCGAGCGAGAGGCCGCGCGTCGCGAGCGACTGGACGTTCGCCTGGATCCGCACCGCCGGCCGCTGCCCGCCCGAAAGCGAGACGAGGCCCACGCCCGAAATCTGCGCGATCTTGTTGGCGATGCGCTGATCGACGAGATTCTGGACCTCGGCGAGCGGCCGCGTCTGGCTCGTGATGCCGAGGCTGATGACGGGCGCGTCGGCCGGGTTGACCTTCGCATAGACCGGCGGCGCGGGCAGGTCCGACGGCAGCAAAGTGTTCGCCGCGTTGATCGCCGCCTGCACTTCCTGCTCGGCGACATCCAGCGTCAGATCGAGATTGAACTGGAGCGTGACGACCGAGGCGCCCGCGCTGGAGATGGACGACATGCGCGACAGGCCCGCCATCTGCCCGAACTGGCGCTCCAGCGGCGCGGTCACGGTCAGGCTCATCACGTCGGGGCTCGCGCCGGGATAGAGCGTGCGCACCTGGATCGTCGGATAATCGACCTGCGGCAGCGCCGAGACGGGCAGCATGCGATAGGCGACGAGCCCCGCGAGCAGGATCGCGATCATCAGCAACGTCGTCGCGACCGGGCGCAGGATGAACGGCCGCGAGGGGTTCAGCCGGCCGGGGCCGATCGCGCTGACCTCCTCCTGCTCGATGGGCACCGGTGCGTTCATGCCGCGTCCGTTCCGCCGATCACTCGCCGGCGCTCTGGCGGCGCTTGCGGCGTTCGCCGCCCTCGCCGCTCCGATTGCCCTGGCCGCCGTCGCTCGCCGCGCTCGATCCGCCGCCGAACAGGCTCGCGAAGAAGCCCTTCTTCCGGGCCGGCCGCTCGGGGCGCTTGTCGGTCGGCAGGATCACCGGCGATCCGTCGTCGAGGCTGTCCGCGCCCTCGGTGATCACCGTCTCGCCGACCTTCACGCCCGAGAGGACCGCGATCCGCGCGCCATTGGCGGGGCCGGTCTTCACGAGCGCGAGCTTGGCGGTCTTGTCCGCCTGCAGCGTGAAGACGAAATCGCCCTGCGCGCCGTGGCGCACCGCCGAGACGGGCACGGTCGCGACCTGGCGCAGCGTGTTCGCGACGATCACGACATTGACGAACTGGTTGGGGAAGAGCCGCCCGTCGGGATTGGCGAAGCGCGCCTTGGCGCGGACGGTGCCCGTGGTCGCATCGATCTGGTTGTCGAAGGTCAGGAACTTGCCTTCGGCCAAGGTCGTCGTGCCGGCCTGGTCCTTCGCGGTCACCGGCAGCGCCATGCTCGCGCCGCCCTTCATCAGCAGCCGCTGGAGATCCGCCTGCGGCAGCGCGAAGGCGACGTCGAGCGGCGCGGTCTGGGTGATGATGCCGATGCCGTTGGCGTCGCCCGGCGTCACATAATTGCCGATATCGGCCTGGCGCAGGCCGATCCGCCCCGAGACCGGCGCGGTGATCGACGTATATTGGAGGTTGAGCTTGGCCGTGCCGATCGCCGCGCGATCCGCCGCGACGGTGCCCTCATATTGCTTGAGGCTGGCGGCCTGCGTGTCGACCTCCTGCCGCGCGATCGAATCCTGCGACAGCAGGGTCTGGTAGCGCTTGAGCGTGACGCGCGCGAGATTGAGCTGGGCGAGGTCACGCTGGAGATTGGCGTCGGCCTGCGCGAGCGCGAGCCGATAGGGGCGCGGATCGATCTGCGCGAGCAGCTGACCCTGGCGGACGACCTGCCCCTCGGTGAAGTTGATCGTGAAGATGTTGCCCGAAAGCTGGGGCCGCACGGTCGCGGTCACGATCGGGGTGACCGTGCCGATCGCGGCGATCGTCTCGGGCATGTCGGCCGCTACGACCTTGTCGGTGCCGACCGTCGCCGCCTGGCGCCGGCCACCGCCGCCGCCGGGTCCGCCCGGGCCGCCGGGACCGCCGCCGCCCGCCGCGCCGGCGCTACGCCCCGCGCCCGGCTTGGCGCTGCCGCCGCGCGTGAACGCCCAGGCCAGCCCCGCGATCACGATCAGGACGATCACCACGATCATCGCGTTGCGCCGCGCATGCGGCGATCGCGTCACCGGCTCGTCCCACTCTTCCGTCATCGCTCACCTTCGAACCCGGGGCCTGCTTCTGCAGGGCAGCCCCTTTGATTGCCCCAACCGTCGTAAGATTGCAGCGCTGCAATGCACGAGCGCGCTCAAGAAAGAATGCGAAAAATGGCTGGCGCGCAGAAAATCCAACCCGCTTGAATAGAGGCTGACTGAATTCCGGGTTCACCCGGCCGGATCGCGCGTGATCCAGCTGCCGCGCCGGCGGACGACGAGGAGATAATAGGCGATCGACGCGAGGATCTGCACGCCGGTCGCGATCAGCCCGGGCCGTCCCTCCGCCGGATCGAGCCAGCTCGTCCAGACGACATAGGCCAGCGCCCCCAGCGTCACGATCGGCGCTAGCGGGAACAGCGGCATGCGATAGGCGGCGTGCGCGGTCGCGCCCGTCCGCCGCCCGACGAGCGCCGCCAGCGCGATCGCCGCATAGGTCAGCACCAGCCCCGCGCCGCTCAGCACGAGCAGCAGATCGAGCGGCACGAAGCAGCAGGCAAGGCTCACCCCGCCGATCGCGAGCGTCGCGACCCACGGACTTCCGAGCCGCGGATGGATCGCCTGCAGGCGGATATCCAGCCGCCCGCCCCACACGCCGTCGCGTGCGGTCGAGTAGAAGAAGCGCGCGAAGGCGAGGATCGAGACGATCGCGGCATTGACGATCGCGATGGCGACGCCGGCCGCGACCCAGCGCCCCAACGCCACACCGCCGCGCTGCGCGACGAGCGCCCCGAACGGATCCTCGCCGGTGAAGAAGCCGGCGAGATCGGGCGCGCCGACGATCGCGGCGACGACGGGCAATATCTCGGTAGCCAGCGTCAACCCGAGCGCGGCGAGCACCACGCCGCCGATCCGGCGCGAGGCATCCTTCATGTCCTCGCCGAAATAGACCGCCATGCCATAGCCGTTGAGCGCGAAGATCGCGATCGTCGTCGCCGTGCCGATCGCCGCGGGCGTCGCCGCGACGAGGCCCGATCCGCCCGGTATCTGCGGGTGCAGGAAGAGCGCGACCGGATCGTGGACCGGCGCGACCAGCCCCGCCCAGCAGAGCGCCGCCAGCGCCGCCAGCTCGACGACGAGGAAGACGCCCGTGACAAGCGCGTTGGTGCGGATGTTGAGCAGCCCGCTCGCGGTCGCCAGCGCGACGAGCCCGAGCGCGACCGGCGTCTGCGGCAGCCCCGGAATCACGCGCGCGAGCACGTCGCTGATCCCCAGCGCCACGACGGGGGTGAAGATCAGATTGTTGACGACATTGACGCCGAGCACGACGAACCCCGCCATCGGCCCCAAAGTCCGCGCGACCATCACATATTCGCCGCCCGCGATCGGCCAGGCCGAGGACAGTTCGGCATAGATGAACGCCGTCGCGACGCAGACCAGCGCCGCGAGCGCGAGCGCGATCAGCGCGCCTGAGCCGGCCGCGCGCAGCATCCCCGGCACGATCACGAACACCGAAGACGCCGGCGTCGTCGCCGACAATGTCAGGAACAGCACCCCGGCGACGCCCAGCGACCGCGGCAGGCCGGGCAGGCCGTGCGGCACGGGCGGAAGCTTGTGGGGCGTCAGGTCCATCTTGGGATCATGCGGTGATTGGCGCGTCATTGCGAGGGGCGCTGCCCGGCGACGCGATGCCTGCAAGGAGCGGCCAGACCTGACCGTTTCGCCCCGCCCCCCTCCACCGTCATCCTGAACTCGTTTCAGGATCCTTGGCCCGTCATCACCGCCGCGCCCCACGGCGACCACGGGTCATGGATGCTGAAACAAGTTCAGCATGACATCCCGTCGAGCGCCCGCCTCTACTCCGCCGCCTCGGCCGGCAACTCCGGCGTCGTCGCGAGCTTGGTCAAAGGGCGCACCGTCTGCTCCACCATCGGCAGCGGATCGATCGTCTTGCCCGCCGTATCGATCTTGAGCGCCTCGAAGCGCCGCGCCTGAGTCAGCACCTGGCTCTCCAGCGATCCGACGAAATCGTTGTACGCGCCCGTCGCTTGGTTGAGATTGCGCCCCAGCTTCTGGACATGCTCGCCCATCTTGGCGAGCCGCGCGTAGAGATCCTTGCCGAGCCGGCCGATCTCCTCGGCCTGCCGCGTCACCGCCTCCTCGCGCCATATGCCCGCCATAACCTTGGCCAAAGCGAGCATGTTGATCGTCGACGCAATGATGACGCCCGATCGGAACGCCTGCTCGATCAGCTCGGGCGCGCGCTCGGCGGCGGCGGAGAGGAAATGCTCGCCGGGGATGAACATGATCACGAAATCGGGCGAGAGATCGAATTGCCGCCAATAGCCCTTGCGCCCGAGATCGGCCGAATATGTCCGCATCGCATCGGCATGCTTGCCGAGCAGCACCTTGCGGATGCCCTCGTCCTCCTCGTCGAACGCCGCCTCGAAATGGACGAGCGGGCATTTGACGTCGACGACGATGCAGCGCCCGCCCGGCAGTTTGACGACGCAATCGGGGCGCAGCTGGCGCTCGCCGTCATGGGCTGCGGCCTGCAGCTCGAAATCGACATTCTCGACGAGCCCCGCCGATTCGAGGATCGTCTGCAGATGCTGCTCGCCCCAGCGGCCGCGATGCTTGGGGCTGGAGCGCATGACGTTGGTCAGCCGCGCGGTTTCCTTGCGGACGACCTCGTTGCCCTGCGTCAGATCGGTGATCGCCTTGTCGAGCGCCGCATAGGTCCCGATCCGCGCTTTCTCGATCTCGCCCAGTTTCACGTCATATTGCTTGAGCGTCGTCTCGACCGGCTGGAGCAAAGCCTTCAGCTGCGCCTCGCTCTTCTCGCCCGCCTGCGCGAAGCGCTGGTCGGCGCGCTCGAGGAACTGCTTCTGCGCGCCCTCCAGCGCCTTGCCCGCCAGCTCCTGGAAGCGCGTGTCGATCTGCGCGCCCATCGTCCTCAATTGATCGAGCTGCGCGGCATGCGCCTGCGCGCGCTCGGCCTCGCCGCGCTGGAACGCGGCCTTCTCCGCCGCCAGCGCACCGGCGCGCGCCTGCTCGGCCACCAGCGCGGCCTCCAGCGCCTGCACCCGATCGGCGACGATCCGCGCGCCCGCCAGCTCGCGCTGCGCCGCATCGCGCTCGTCGCGCAAAGCCTCGATCATCAGGCGCAGCGGCGGCAGTTCGGCCGCGCGCGTCTCCGCCGCCGTCGCGCGCGCCTCGGCGACCGCGGCGCGCTCGCC
>NZ_JAUOTP010000006.1 GCF_030546695.1 Sphingomonas natans | reverse complement strand
ATCCATGCCCCAAACCGTCACGCGATCCGCAGACCCGCACTCAGCGCCTCCACAAGCGCATCAACCTTCGCACTCAATTGCAAGCTGCTGGTGCAGGGGCTGACCTCGGGTCAATCTCGGCAGACCGCGGCGAGTTCAGCCATACGCATCGAGGCTGATCAGGCATGGAGGCATCGCTCCTTCCGCCGGAAGAGCGGCTTGCAAGACCGCCGCCGTCAATTGCCCGACCGGTTCATCGCGTTCGAGTGACATCATGCGCAAAACCTTGCGCAAGATGATCGATCAGCGCGCGGACGGCGGGCGGCAGCCCGCGTCGCGTGGTGAAGACGAGGTGGACGATGCCCTGTACGCCACGCCATGCCGGCAGGACGCGCACGAGACGTCCTGCTTCCAACGCTTCGCGACAGACATGATCGGGCAGGATCGCGATGCCCAGACCGTCGATCGCGGCGTCGCGCACGGTCGCCATGTCCTCGCAGCCCATCCGCGGCGAAACGCGGACGACATGCGTGCGGCCGTCCTCCGCTTCCAGGTGCCACTCGAGTTCGTCTGCCGCGTCGTTGGTCGCAAGCGCGGGTAGCGACGCCAGTTGCTCGACGCTCCCAACCGAACTCGCGAGCTGGGGGCTGGCGACGAGGATGCGGGTCGACAGCCCGAGCGACCGCATCGTCAGCGCGGCGTCGCTCGTGAGGCTCGCGCGGACGCGCAGCGCGAGATCGATCCGCTCCTCGATCAGATCCACTGCGCGGTCGGTTGCGACGAGCTGAAGCCGCACCTTCGGATATCGGACCAGGAAGGCGGAGATCAGTCCGGAGATCGGCTGCACCATGCCGGTGGGGCAGCTGAAGCGGATGCGGCCATGGGGCTCGGCCTGCGCCTGCAGGACCAGAGCCTCGGCCTGCTCCGCTTCGGCCAGCATCGCGCGGCATCGTTCGTAAAAGGCCTGACCCGTGTCGGTGACACGGAAGCGGCGGCTGGACCGTTCGATCAGCCGCAGGCCCAGCCGATCCTCGAGACCCGCGATCCGGCGGCTCAGCTTCGATTTGGGTTCGCGTAGCGCCCGGCCGGCTGCGGCGAAGCCGCCATGTGCGACGACCTCTGCGAAATAGGCGAAGTCATTGAGGTCGACTCTCATCAGCGTTCCTCCTGTAGAACGCTGAGTGCCACATTTGCTGACTACACGCATCATCGTTCGAGCTTCATCTAGGCGGGGCAGCGGCGAACAGCCGGACGCGAGCAGGAGACAGACGATGGCAGACAGATTCAACAACAAGGTTGTAGTCGTGACCGGCGGCACGAGCGGCATCGGACTTGCCACCGCGAAGGCCTTCGCGGCCGAGGGCGCCGCGGTGTTCGTCACCGGGCGCCGGCAGGAGACGCTCGACGCGGCGGTAAAGCAGATCAGCGGCCGGGTCACGGGCGTGCGCGGCGACATGGCGACGCTCGCCGATATCGATCGGCTCTACGATGCCGTCCAGCAGCAGCACGCGCAGATCGACGTCGTCTTCGCCAATGCGGGCGGGGGCGAGATGGTCCCGCTCGGCGCGATCACCGAAGAGCATTATCAGAGCACGTTCGACACGAACGTGAAGGGCGTCCTGTTCACCGTGCAGAAGTCGCTGCCCTTGCTGAAGGATGGCGCGTCGGTGATCCTCACGGGCTCGACGACCAGCATATCGGGCACGCCGGCATTCAGCGTCTATTCCGCGACCAAGGCGGCGATCCGCAACTTTGCGCGCAACTGGATCCTCGATCTGAAGGATCGCCATATCCGCGTGAACACGATCAGCCCCGGCGTGACCGAGACCGCGGGCCTCGACGCATTGTTCGGCGGTGGCGAGCAGGCGCAGGCCACGAAGGATTATCTCGCAAGCCTGATCCCCGCCGGGCGCGTCGGCCAGCCCGAGGAGATCGCCAAGGCGGTGCTGTTCCTCGCGTCCGACGAGGCCAGCTTCGTCAACGGCATCGAGCTTTTCGTCGATGGCGGCCAGGCTCAAATTTGACGATCGGCTGAATGCGCGGCCGGATGGTGCACCTTCTCTCGTAGGCACCATCCGGTCTGGCGCTGCAAAACGCCATGGAGAAGTGTCATGTCTCAGGAAGCCGAAACCGCAGAGCGCGTCCGCGAACTGCTCGACCGCAACCTTCAGGAGGTCTTCGGCGAAAGCAACGACCAACGCCGCCGCGCCGCACTCGACGAGCTCTGGGCGGAAGACGGCGTTCTTTACGCCCCACCGGGCGCGGTCAGGGGCCGCGCCGCGATCGACAAGGTCGCGGGCGAGCTGCGGGCGTCGCATCCGGACTTCGTCTATACGCCGATCGGGATGCCGCAGGTCGTCCAGAATGGCGGTCGGCTCGCCTGGGGTTCGGGGCGGCCGGGCGAGGCGCCGGCTTATACGGGCTGGGACGTGATCATCGTCGAGGACGGGAAGATCGCGGCGCTCTATGTCTTTCTGGACGAAAGCTCCGAAGAGTATCTTCGCAGCAGCTGCCAGTAAGGGATCGGTTGGCGCCGAACGCCATCCGCGCCCCGACCGGCGCCGGCGCTGCAAACATATGCGAACTATACGGCAATTCCGGAAACCGATCTCGAATTGCTACGCTGATCGCTCCTAATTGCCTCCCCTAACGATTCGCGGCCGGCAGTCGCCGCGAAGGTTTTGGGGATCATCATGTACCGCCTTCGATTTCTTATCGGCTCGTCCATATTCGCATTCGCGGCTGCGCCTTCGATCGCGCAAGCCGGCGCGGCGACCGCGCCTGCCTCATCTGCCTTCACCGTCTCGGGTTCGGTCGCGATCGCGTCCGATTATCGGCTTCGCGGGGTCTCGCAGAGCGACAAGGAGATGGCCGTCCAAGGCGGTCTCACGATCGCGCACGACAGCGGCGTCTACGTCGGCACGTGGGCGTCCAATCTGTCCGGCTGGGGCACGTTCGGCGGTGCCAACATGGAGCTCGACCTGATCGGGGGCTACAAGCACAAGCTGGGCGATGGCGGCGCGCTCGACGTCGGCCTGACCTGGTACATGTATCCGGGCGGCGCGGACGAGACCGATTACGCCGAGCCCTATGTAAAGCTGTCCGGCACGGCCGGGCCCGCGACCTTACTCGCGGGCGTCGCTTACGCGCCCCGTCAGCAGGCGCTCGGACGCTGGTACTTCACCGGCGCCGATGCGGCCGCCGGCGTCTATAACCGCCCGGGCGACAAGGAGGACAATCTCTATCTCTGGGGCGACGGCGCCTTGGCGATCGCAGGGACGCCGCTCACCGCCAAGGCGCATATCGGCTATTCGCGCGGCAATAAGGGCCTCGGGCCCAATGCCACCAGCGCGGCGCCGACCGGCACCTATTGGGACTGGTCGCTCGGCGCCGACGCCACGTGGCGCAACCTGACGCTCAACGTCTCCTACGTCGACACGGACATCACGCGCCGCGAGGCGGCCTACCTCCAGCCCAGCTTCAGCAAGGGCCAGGACGGCGTGGGATCGATCGCCAATGGCGCCGTCGTCGCGTCGCTGACCGCTTCATTCTGACACAGTCGGACAAGGACATCGGACATGGAAGATCTGCTCTGGATCGCGATCATGGCAGGGCTGGTGGCGGCGACGCTCGCTTATGCCCGCCTGTGCGACAACGCCTGAGGGGGATGCGATGACCATCGACCTCTGGCTCGCCGCGCTGACCGCGCTCGGCCTCCTCCTCTATCTCGTGGCGGTCCTGCTCCGCCCCGAACGCTTCTAGAAAGGAGCGATCACATGACCATTCAGGGCTGGATCCTGATCCTCGCCTTCGTCGGCATATTGCTCGCGCTGACCAAGCCGACGGGCAAGTGGCTGTTCGCCTTGTACGAGGGCCGCAAAACGCCGCTTCACAACGTGCTCGGCCCCGTCGAGCGCGGCTTCTACAAACTCTCCGGCATCGATCCGGCGGCCGAGCAGGGCTGGCGCCGCTACGCGCTGCACATGCTGCTCTTCAATGCGGTGCTGATGGCGTTCACCTACGCGATCCTGCGGCTGCAGGGCGTGCTGCCCGGCAATCCGCAGGGGCTCGCCGGCCTGTCGCCGCACCTCGCCTTCAATACGGCGGTCAGCTTCACGACCAACACCAACTGGCAAAGCTATGGCGGGGAATCGACGATGTCGAACCTCAGCCAGATGCTGGGCCTGACCATCCACAACTTCCTATCGGCGGCGACGGGCATCGCGCTGGCCTTCGCGCTGTTCCGCGGCTTCGCGCGGCGCGAAGCGAAAACGGTCGGCAATTTCTGGGCGGATTGCACGCGCATCACGCTCTATCTGCTGCTGCCCTTGTGCATGCTCTACGCGCTCTTCCTGATCGCGAGCGGCGTGCCGCAGACGCTGGCCGCCACGGTGGACGTGACGACGCTGGAAGGCGTGAAGCAGACGCTGGCGATCGGCCCCGTCGCGAGCCAGGAAGCGATCAAGATGCTCGGCACCAATGGTGGCGGCTTCTTCAACGCCAATAGCGCCCACCCGTTCGAGAACCCGACCGCGCTGAGCAATCTGGTGCAGATGCTGTCGATCTTCGTGATCGGCTTCGGGCTGACATGGACGTTCGGCAAGGCCGTCGGCAACACGCGCCAGGGCTGGGCGATCCTCTCGGCGATGATCATCCTGTTCCTGGCTGGCGTGGCGGTCACCTACTGGCAGGAAGCAGCCGGCAATCCGGTGCTCCATCATCTCGGCGTGGCCGGCGGCAACATGGAAGGCAAGGAGGTCCGCTTCGGCGTCGCCGCCTCGTCACTCTTCGCCGTCATCACGACGGCGGCCTCGTGCGGCGCGGTCAATGCGATGCACGACAGCTTCACCGCGCTCGGCGGCATGATCCCCTTGTTCAACATCCAGCTGGGCGAGGTCGTGATCGGCGGCGTCGGCGCGGGCATCTACGGCTTCCTGCTGTTCGCTATACTCGCGGTGTTCGTCGCCGGACTCATGGTCGGCCGCACGCCCGAATATGTCGGCAAGAAGATCGAGGCGAAGGAGGTCAAGCTCGCGGTGCTCGCCATTGCGGTGCTGCCGCTCATCATCCTCGGCTTCACCGCGATCAGCGCGGTCGTCACGCCGGGGCTGGCGGGGCCGCTCAACAAGGGGCCGCACGGCTTCTCGGAGATCCTCTACACCTTCACCAGCGCGGTCGGGAATAACGGTTCCGCCTTCGCCGGCCTCACCGCCAACACACCATATTACAATGGCATGCTGGGCGTGGCGATGTGGATCGGCCGCTTCTTCATCATCGTCCCGATGCTGGCGATCGCGGGCAGCCTCGCGGCGAAGAAGTACGTGCCGGAAAGCGCGGGCTCGTTCCCCACGACCGGCGGCCTGTGGGTCGGTCTGCTCGTCGGCATCGTGCTGATCCTGGGCGGCCTCACCTTCCTGCCGAGCCTCGCGCTCGGCCCCATCGCCGATCATCTCGCGATGATCCGCGGCCAACTCTCCTGACGGGACAAGTCCCATGGCACGCACGCAAACCAAATCCCTGTTCACGGCAGACCTGATCGTTCCCGCGATCGGCGACGCCTTCAAGAAGCTCAATCCCAAGGAGCTCGTCCGCAATCCGGTGATGTTCGTCACCGCCTGCGTCGCCTTGCTGCTGACGATCCTCATCAACACCGGCGGCGACGGGCTGTCGCTCGGCTTCAAGCTCCAGCTCGTCGTCTGGCTGTGGCTGACGGTGCTGTTCGGCACCTTCGCCGAGGCGCTCGCCGAAGGGCGCGGCAAGGCGCAGGCGGCGTCGCTGCGCGCCACGAAGGCGGAGCTGACCGCCAAGCGCCTGAAGGGCGATCGGCTCGAGGATGTCGCGGCCAGCCTGCTGCGCGCCGGGGATGTCGTCGTCGTGAAGACCGGCGAGCTGATCCCGGCCGATGGCGAGGTCATCGCCGGCGTCGCCAGCGTCAACGAGGCGGCGATCACCGGCGAGAGCGCGCCGGTGATCCGCGAGGCGGGCGGCGACCGCTCCGCCGTGACCGCGGGCACGCGCGTCATTTCGGACGAGATCCGCGTGCGGGTGACGGCCGATCCGGGGCAGGGCTTCCTCGATCGCATGATCGCTTTGGTCGAAGGCGCGCAGCGCCAGAAGACGCCCAACGAGATCGCGCTGACGATTCTGCTCGTCGGCCTTACGATCATCTTCCTGATCGCGGTCGGCACGATCCCGGCCTTCGCCAGCTATGCGGGCGGCAAGATCCCGGTCGCGATCCTCGCCGCCTTGCTGATCACTTTGATCCCGACGACGATCGCGGCCCTGCTCTCGGCGATCGGCATCGCCGGCATGGACCGGCTCGTGCGCTTCAACGTGCTCGCCAAATCGGGCCGAGCGGTCGAGGCGGCGGGCGACATCGATGTGCTCCTGCTCGACAAGACCGGTACGATCACGATCGGCGATCGCCAAGCGAGCGAGTTTCGCGCGGTCGGCGGCGTCTCCCCGGAGGCGCTGGCCGAAGCGGCTTTGCTCGCGAGCCTCGCCGACGAGACGCCCGAGGGCCGCTCGATCGTCGTGCTGGCTCGCGAGCGGTTCGGCATCCGCACCGCCGATCTGCCGATCGATGCCGAGATCATCCCCTTCACCGCGCAGACGCGCATCTCGGGGGTCAAGACCGGCGGCTCACTGATCCAGAAGGGCGCGGTCGATTCGATCCTGAAGGCCAATCCCGGCTCCGGCCAGACGGCAGCTGCGACCGAGCTGCGCCGCGTCACCGACGAGATCGCCCGCGCCGGCGGCACGCCTCTGGCGGTCGCGCAGGACGGGCGGCTGCTGGGCGCGATCTTCCTGAAGGACGTCGTCAAGGCCGGCATCCGCGAGCGCTTCGGCGAATTGCGGACGATGGGCATCCGAACGGTGATGATCACTGGCGACAATCCGCTCACCGCCGCAGCGATCGCGGCAGAGGCTGGCGTCGACGACTTCCTCGCGCAGGCGACGCCCGAGGACAAGCTCGCGCTGATCCGCAAGGAGCAGCAGGGCGGGCGCCTCGTCGCGATGTGCGGCGACGGAACCAACGACGCGCCCGCGCTCGCGCAGGCCGATGTCGGTGTGGCGATGAACACCGGCACGCAGGCGGCGCGCGAGGCGGGCAATATGGTCGATCTCGACAGCGATCCGACCAAGCTGATCGAGGTCGTCGGCCTGGGCAAGCAATTGCTGATGACGCGCGGCGCCCTCACGACCTTCTCGGTCGCCAACGATGTCGCGAAGTATTTCGCGATCATCCCGGCCATGTTCGTCGTGCTCTATCCGGGCTTGGGCGTGTTGAATGTGATGGGGCTGGCGACCCCGCAGTCGGCGATCCTCTCGGCGATCATCTTCAACGCGATCATCATCCCGATGCTCGTGCCGCTTGCGCTGAGGGGCGTCGCGTACAAGCCGATGGCGGCCGGGCCGCTGCTCGCCCGCAACCTCGCCGTCTATGGTCTCGGCGGGCTCGTCGCGCCGTTCATCGGCATCAAACTCATCGATCTGGCCGTCGGCGGCCTTGGTCTGGCGTAAGGACGAACATCATGGGCAAGGATTTCACCACCGCGCTGCGGCCGGCGATCGTCATGACGATCCTGTTCGCGCTCCTGCTCGGGATTGTTTATCCTCTGGCGATGACCGGCATCGGACAGGCACTCTTCCCCCGCGCAGCCAATGGCAGCCTCGTCGAGGCGAGCGGCAAGGTCATCGGCTCGACGGTCGTCGGCCAGGCCTTCACCAGCGAGCGCTATTTCCAGACGCGCCCGTCTGCAGCCGGCAAGGGCTATGACGGGCTTTCCTCCTCGGGCTCCAACCTCGGCCCTGCGTCGCAGGCGCTGTTCGATCGGGTGAAGCCGGATGTCGCCAAGCGCCGCGCCGAGGGCGTGACGGGTGCGATGCCGGCCGATCTCGTCACCGCGTCCGCCTCCGGCCTGGATCCCGACCTCTCGCCCGCATCGGCGCGCGCGCAGGTCGCTCGCGTGGCACAGGTGCGCAAGATGTCGCCGGCGGTCGTCGCCAGGCTCGTCGAGGATCAGGTCGCGCATCCCCTGCTGGGCGTGATCGGCGAGGATCGCGTCAACGTATTGGCGCTCAACCGGGCGCTCGACAGGGTCGGCGGCGCGCGTTGAGCGGCGAGCTCGGACGACCGTCTCCCGAGGCCCTCCTGCGGCAGGCGTCGCAGGAGGGCCTTGGCCGTCTGAAGATCTTCCTCGGCGCCGCGCCCGGCGTCGGCAAGACCTACGAGATGCTCTCGGAAGGCGCGGCGCGCCGGCGCGAAGGCGTCGATATCGTGATCGGCGTCGTCGAGACGCACGGCCGCGCCGAGACCGAGGCGCTTACCCGCGGTTTCGAGATCATCCCGCGCCATGTCGGCTCTCAGGAGAACCGGGCGCTCGACGAGATGGACATCGATGCCATCCTCGCCCGCGCGCCCCGGCTCGTGCTGGTCGACGAACTCGCTCATACCAACGTCGCCGGCAGCCGCCACCCGAAGCGTTTCCAGGACGTGGAGGAACTGCTCGCGGCCGGGATCGACGTCTATTCGACGATCAACATCCAGCATCTCGAAAGCCTCAACGATGTCGTCGCGTCGTTCACGCGGGTGCGCGTGCGCGAAACGGTGCCCGACAGCATCCTCGAACGCGCGGAGATCGAAGTCGTCGATATCCCGCCCGACGAGCTCATCGAGCGGCTGAAGGCGGGCAAGGTCTATCTTCCGCAGGAAGCGACGCGCGCCCTCTCGCATTTCTTCTCCAAGTCGAATCTCTCCGCCTTGCGTGAACTCGCGCTGCGTCGCGCCGCGCAGGCGGTGGACGCGCAGATGCTGGAGCATGTCCGCGCGCTCGGCGTGGGCGGCACCTGGGCCGGAGGCGACCGGATCGTCGTCGCCGTCAGCGAGCTGCCCGGCGCGGACGGGCTGGTGCGCGCGGCCAAGCGGATCGGCGACGCTTTGCGAGCGCCTTGGACGGCGGTCTATGTCGAGACGCCGCGCGCGCAGACCTTCGGTGAGGCCGAGCATCGCCGCCTCGCCGCCGTGATGAACCTCGCGACCCAATTGGGCGGCGAGGTCGCGACCGTGCCCGCAACGTCGGTGCTGGAGGGCATCAGGACCTTCGTCGCCGAGGCGCGCAGCACGCAGCTGATCGTCGGCAAGTCGCAGCGATCGCGCTGGTTCGAGCTGCGCCACGGCTCGGTCGTCGATCGGCTGGTGCGGGAACTGCCCGATGTCGCGGTGCACGTGCTGCCGCTGGTCGGCGGGGCGGGCCCGGTCGCGACGGCGGCAGGGCCGGGCCGTTGGGGTGCGCGGAGCGGTTATGCGTGGACGGCGCTGATGGTCGCTGCGGTCACCGGCGCGGCGAGCGCTTTGTCGCACGTGCTCGACCTCGGCAATGTGGCCTTGCTCTATCTGTTGCCCGTGATGGCGGCGGCGAGCCTGTTCGGCCTCAGGACGGGTCTGTTCGCCGGCCTCGCCTCCAGCCTGACCTACAATTTCTTCTTCCTCCCGCCGACCGGCACGCTGACCGTCAGCAATCCCGAGAATGTGATCTCGATCTTCGTCCTGCTCGGCGTAGCGGTCGTGACGAGCCAGCTGACCGCACGCGTGCGCGCGCAGGCGGACCTCGCCGCGTCGAGCGCGCGCACCAATGCGGCGCTCGCCGGCTTCCTGCGGCGCCTGACCCCGATGGGCGACCCGATCGAGCTGGCGCGCGCGATCTGCGAGGAGCTGGCGCGGCTGTTCGGCCTGCAGACGGTGCTGCTCGGGCCCGCCGGCACCGGGCTCGTCGTCCAAGCCGCGAGCGAAGCCGATTACCGGCTCGACACGATGGAGATGGCAGCGGCGCAGTGGGCGTTCGATACGAGCACGCCGGCGGGCAAGGGATCGGGCACGCTCGCCGCCTCCGAATGGCTGTTCCAGCCGCTGCGCGCCGGCGGCAAGCCGCTCGCGGTGATGGGGCTCGCGCGCGACAGCGGCGGCGATCCGGTGCGGCCGGACCAGCTTCCTCTGCTGGTCAGCCTGCTGGATCAGGCGGCGCTCGTGCTGGAGCGGCTGCGTCTCGAAGGCGAGATGCGCGGTGTCGAGGAGGTGCGCACGCGCGATCGGCTGCGCGCGGCCCTGCTATCGTCCGTCAGCCATGATCTGCGCACTCCGCTGACCGCGATCATGGCCGCGGCGGCCGAACTCCATCACGGCAATACGCCCGATCTGATCGGGACGATCGAGAGCGAGGCGGCGCGCCTCAACCGCTTCGTCGCCAATCTGCTCGACATGGCGCGCGTCGAGGCCGGCGCCTTGCGGCTGAAGGTCGAGGCGGTGGACCTGACCGATGCCGTATCCGGCGCTGCGCACGATGCGCGGCGCGCGCTGGAGGGTCATGCCATCGAGCTCAGGGTGCCGCCCGATCTGCCGCTGGTGCGGGTCGATCAGCAATTGCTGCACCATTGCCTGCTCAACCTGCTCGACAATGCGGGGCGCTATGCCGATCCCGGCACGGCGATTATCGTCGAAGGCGTCCACGAATATGGGACGCTGATGTTGTCGATCCTCGACCAGGGGCCCGGATTGCCAGCGGGGCGCGAGAGCGAAGTGTTCGAGACGTTCCGGCGCTTCGAGGGATCGGATCGCGCTGTCGGCGGGACGGGGCTCGGCCTCGCGATCGTCAAGGCCTTCTCCGAGGCGATGGGCATGGGCGTTTCGGCGTCCAATCGCGAGGACGGGCAGGGCGCGCGCTTCACGCTGTCCTTTCCCTCCGCGCTCATCGTGCGCGATCCGTCCGAAGGGAGCGAGATCTGATGGCCGCCAAGATCCTCGTCGTCGACGACGAACTCTCGATCCGCCGCCTGCTCCGCAACACGCTGGAGCGGGCCGGCTATCAGGTGGTCGAGGCGGCCAATGGCCGCGAGGCACTCGCGAAGGTCGCATCCGAACATCCGAGCGCGGTGCTGCTCGATCTCGGCTTGCCTGATCGGGACGGGCTCGAGCTGGTGCCGCTGATCGGCAAGCAGGAGGATGTCATCGTCCTGGTCATCTCGGCGCGCGATGCGACCGACCAGAAGGTCGCGGCGCTCGATCTCGGCGCGGTCGATTATGTCACGAAGCCGTTCGACGGCGAGGAATTACTCGCCCGTTTGAGGGTGGCACTGCGCCACCGCGGTGTTTCCGAAACCGCGCCGCGGATCATCCGCAAGGGCGCGCTGGAGATCGATCTCGATCAGAGATTGGTGCGGCGGGACGGCGAGGAATCGCACCTGACGCGCAAGGAGCACGATGTCCTCGCCGTGCTCGCCGCGCATGTCGGGCGGGTCGTAACGCATCAGCGCATCCTGGCGGCGGCGTGGGGCGGGGACGAGGATCCACGCGTCGAATATCTGCGCATCGTGATCCGCAATCTGCGCCAGAAGATCGAGGCGCCGGGCGCGGTCGGCAGCGTCATCGCGAACGAACTCGGCGTCGGCTATCGCCTGCTCGCCGACGGCTGAGCAGCAGGATGCGACCAAACGCCGAAAGCTTATGCGGGCACTATGCCGAACCGCTGAATCGATCTCGAAACACTATGCGAAGGGCCATAACTGCCCCGCCACACGAGGTGTGGCATGCGAAACGGGTATCACGAACGAACGACGGACTTCGGCATCAGACTGAGCGGAGCAGCCCTCTGCGGCATCGCCTATTGGGCGCTCCGGTCGCTCGCGCACATGCACCTGACCGCGTCGCCCGGATGGCCAGCCTTCGCGCTCGCGGCGCTCGGCTTCCTCTGCGCAAGCCTTGGATCGGCGTTCGTCATGCTGGGCCGCCATATCTTGGACGACGTCGAGATCAGCGCCCGGTGGGCATCGAGTAGCACCCGGGCGCAACGCGACGCGGTGAGCTGCAAGCCTCACGATCCCGGCGATGATCGCTTCGGCGCGCGCGATCCTGTACAGGCACGTGCAGCAAGCCAAATGGCCGTGGGCGGCCGCGCCGAAGAGAGCGCCGGCGCCATTCTTCCGGCGTCAGTAAACTGAGAACAAGAGCGTGCCCACGCTCCCTGTCCGTGGGCCAAGGAGACTGTCGTTGAATTACCGTTCGATCTGCCTGGCATCCGCCGCCTTGGGCATGCTGGTTCTCTGCAGCGGCGCACCGGCTCCCGCCGACGCGCGGCGCGGTGGCAGCTTCGGCAGCCGCGGCGCACGCACATACAGCGCGCCCCGCGCGGCATATCCCGGCGCGCGCCCCGTGGCCCCGATCGAACAGTCGATGACACCGCGCAATCAGGCTTTGCCCGCAGGCGCTGCCAATCAGGGCTTCGGGCAACAAGCCTCCCGTCCAGGCGGCCGTTTCGGTGGGTTCGGCGGGGGCATGCTCGGCGGCCTCGTCGCCGGCGGCCTAATCGGGCATTTCCTCGGCAATGGCATGGGCGGCGGCTGGGGATCGGGTGGCGGTGGCATGCTGCTCGCGCTGCTGCAGATTGCGATCCTGGCCGGGATCGCCTGGCTCGTGGTCGGGTTCGTCCGGCGCCGCTTCGCAGGGTCGCCGGTGCCGACGCGTGTCCCCCACAAATCCGGCGCCGCTGCGCCTCTCGCCGGCCGGCCCTGGGGCGGAGCGGCGCCCGAGCGTTCGGAGCCGCAGGGGCAGGGGGGTGATCTCCTGCTGATGCCGCGCGATCGCGAAGCGTTCGAACAGCTGCTGATCGATCTCCAGGACGCGTTCGGCAAGGAGGATTATGCCCGCCTGCGCACGCTGACGACGCCGGAAGTCATGTCCTACCTTTCCGAGGAACTGGGGCAGAATGCGGTTGGCGGCGTCCGCAACGAAGTGAGCGGCACCCGGCTTCTCGATGCCAAGGTCTCGGAATCGTGGAGCGAAGCGAGCGGCGACTATGCGACGATCATTCTCAGCTACGAGAGCGTCGATGTCATGCGCGATCGCGCATCCGGTGCGATCGTGAGCGGTTCGGACGCGAGCCCCACCGAGACCACCGAAGCCTGGACCTTCATCCGGACCGGCGGTCGCCCGTGGCAGGTCTCAGCGATTCAGGAGAGCTGAGGAAGCGCGCTCCACCGGACGGTCGCTCAGCGTCTGGTCTCCGCCGAGCACGCGGTAGAGCGTGACGCGATTGCTCGCGCCGATCAATTGCGTCTGAACGACCGTGCGCTGCGCGGTGTAGAGCGATCGTTGGGCATCGAGGCGGGCGAGGAATGGGTCGATGCCGCCGCGATAGCGCGCTTCCGCCAGCCGGAACGTGTCCGCCGCGGCGGCCTCGTTGCGGCGGTTGGCGCCGAGTTGTGCATCGAGCGTTCCCTGCCGCGCCAGCGCATCCGCCGTCTCGCGGAACGCCGTCTGGATCGCGCGCTCGTAGCTCGCCAGCGCCGCATCGCGCTGCGCCTGCGAGACGCGGACATTGGCGAGGCCCGCGCCGGCGCGGAAAATCGGGTAGCTTGCCGACGGCGCGACCGAATAATTGAAGGCGCCACCCGCAAAGAGCGACGACAGCGCGCTGCTCGCGAACCCAAGCAGCCCGGTCAGCGCCACGCGCGGGAACAGCTCGGCGCGCGCCGCGCCGATCTCGGCATTGGTCGCGCGCAGTTCATATTCTGACTGGACGACATCCGGGCGGCGCAGCAGGATCGTGCTGTCTATCCCGGCCGGCAGTGCCGCAACGGTGGGGAAGGCGCTCTCGATCGAGGCCGGCAGCAAGGCGGGATCGACCGGCGCGCCGACGAGCAGCTGCAGCCCGTTCACGTCCTGCGCCAGCGCCGTCGTCAGCTGCGCGACATCGGCGCGCGCGGTTTCCAATATCTGTTCGGCCTGGCGGACATCGGTCCGCGGGGCGACGCCCGCGCGCAGCCGCGCCGCGGTCAGGTCCACGGTGCGTTGCGCACTCGCAGCCGTATCCTGCGCGATCTTGAGCAGGCTCCGGTCGGCCGCATAGGTCAGCCACGCATCGGCGATGTCGCCGACCAAGGTCAGGCGCGTCGCGCGCGCCGCAGCCTCGGTCCCGAAATAGCGATTTTGCGCCGCGGTGGTCAGCGATCGGATCCGCCCGAACAGGTCGATCTCGAACGCGGTCGTGCCAAGGCTCGCCGAATAGCTGCTGTTGGAGCTCGACGTGCTGCCCGTCGTGACCGTGCCGGTTCCCGTGCCTGTCCCCCCGGTCGTGCCCGTGCCCGTGGTGGTGCCGCCCGTCGATCCGGTGCCGCTCCCCGTGCTGCTGCGCGCGCCGTTGCCGCCGCCCGAATAGCCGTAGCGTGCGGTGGCATCGATCTGCGGAAACAGCTCGGCGCGCTGGATGCGATATTGGTTGCGCGCGGTCTCGATATTGGCGGCGGCGATGCGCAGGTCGCGATTGTTGGCGAGCGCCTCGACGATGATCCGCTGCAGGCGCGGATCGGTGAAGACCTGCGCATAAGTGATCGACGGCAGCGACGCCTCCGACTGGCGCAGATAAGCGTCGCCAACGGGCCAGGAGGGGGGCACGGGCAGGTCCGGCCGCGCATATTTGGGCGCGAGCGAGCAGCTCGTGAGCGAGACGGCGGCGAGCGCCAGAGCGAGACGGCGCATCAGGCGGGCTCCGGCTTCGAACGGTCAGGCGGGCTGCCGTCCTTGGGATCGTCGCCACCCTGGAAGCCGGTCGGCCGGCCGTGCACCTTGGCCATCAGATCGCGGGTGCCGCGCCGGACGAGCACGAAGAAGAGCGGGATGTAGAAGATCGCGAGCAGGGTTGCGGTCAGCATCCCGCCGATCACCGCGGTGCCGATCGCGATGCGGCTGTTCGCGCCGGCGCCGGTCGAGATGGCCAAGGGCAGCACGCCGAGAATGAACGCGAACGAGGTCATCAGAATCGGCCGCAGTCGGATCTTGGCGGCGGAGAGCGCGGCATCGAGTACGCGCGCGCCCTTCTTCTCTTCCTGCTCGGCGAATTCGATCATCAGGATCGCGTTCTTCGCGGCCAGCCCCATCGTCGTCAGCAGCCCGATCTGGAGATAAACGTCGTTGATCAGCCCGCGCAACGTCACCGCGAGGATCGCGCCGACGAGCCCGAGCGGAATGATCAGCATCACCGCCACCGGGATGCTCCAGCTTTCGTAAAGCGCGGCAAGGCATAGGAAAACGACGAGCAGCGACAGGCCATAGAGGATGGGCGCCTGCCCCGACGACAGCCGCTCCTGATAGGAGAGGCCTGCCCAGGAGACCGACGTGCCGGGGATCTCGCCCGCGAGCGCCGCGATCCGCTCCATCGCCGTGCCCGAGCTCACCCCGGCCGCGCCCGTCCCCTGTATCTCGTAGGAGGAAATGCCGTTGAAGCGGGAGAGGGTAGTCGGCGCCTGCGACCAGCTCGTCTTGGCGAAGGAGGAGAAGGGCGCCATCTGCCCGTTCGCACCGCGCACAAACCATTGGCCGAGGTCGGACGGCGCCGAGCGGAACTGGGCATCGCCCTGCACATAGACGCGCTTCACGCGGCCGCGATCGACGAAATCGTTGACATAGGAGCCGCCCCAGGCGGTGGAGAGCGTGGAGTTCACCGCCGCCTGTGTCAGCCCCAGCACAGCGAGCTTCTGCGGATCGGAATCGACCTTCAGCGTGGCGACGTCGGGCAGCTCGGTCAGTCGGATCGAGGAGAGCTGCGGATCGGCGCGGGCGGCCGCGAGCAGTTTTTCGCGCGCGGCGGCGAAGTCGGTCTGGCTCAGGCCGCCTGAATTTTGCAATTCCATCGTGAAGCCGTTGGACTGGCCGAGGCCGCGCACGGCGGGAGGCACGAGCGAATAGACCTGCGCGTCGCGGAAACCCTGGAAGGCGCCCGAGGCGCGCGCGGTGATCGCGTCGGCGGCATTGTCCTTGCCCTTGCGCTCATCCCAAGGGGCGAGCGCGACGAAGCCCTGGCCCGTATTCTGGCCGCTTGCGCCACCGCCACCGCCACCGCCGCTGACCGTGAACATCGTCAGGACGTTCTTGCCCTCGGTCTTGTAATAATAATCCTCGATTTGCTTCTGGAGCGCGAAGGTACGCCCCTGGGTCGCGCCGGCCGGCAGCTGGAACTGGACGTTGGCGAGGCCCTGATCCTCGATCGGCAGGAAGCCGGTCGGCAGGCGCAGGAACAGGATAGCGAGCAGGGCGACCGTCGCCGCATAGCCCAGCAGGAACAGCCACTTGCGATCCACGACCGACTTCACCGCGGTCGTGTAGCGGTCGATGCCCTTCTCGAAGACCTCGTTGAACTTGTCGCCGGCGCGGCGCACGCCGTGCGTCGCGCGCGGAAAGTGGCGCGCGGTCCAGCCCTCGCGGACTTCCTCGCCTTCCTTCTGCTTCTGCTTCAGCAGGGTTGCGGTGAGAGCCGGGCTCAGGATCAGGGCGACGAGCACCGACAGGATCATCGCCGAGACCATCGTCAGCGAGAATTGGCGGTAGATCACGCCCGTTGATCCGCCGAAGAAGGCCATCGGCAGGAATACCGCCGACAGCACCAAGGCGATCGCGATGAGCGCGACGCTGATCTCGTCCATCGACTGGATCGTCGCCTCGCGCGGGGTCAGCTCCGGATTTTCCTCCATCAGCCGCTCGACATTCTCGACGACTACGATCGCATCGTCGACGAGCAGGCCGATCGCCAGCACGAGCCCGAACAGGGTGAGCGTATTGATCGAGAAGCCCGCGAGGTAGAAGACTCCGAACGTGCCGAGCAGCACGACCGGCACGGCGATCGCTGGGATCAAGGTCGCGCGCCAGCTCTGCAGGAACACGAACATGACGATGACGACGAGGATGATCGCCTCGATCAGCGTCTTCACCACCTCGTCGATCGAGAGCTTGATGAAGTTGGTCGTGTCGTTGGCATAGGCATATTTGAAGCCTGCCGGGAACGCCTTGGCGGCGGTCTCGATCTGCGCTTTGACCAGTTCGGCGGTCTTCAGCGCATCCGCACCCGGCGCCATCTGCACGGCGATACCCGCGCCGGGATGCCGGTTGACGCGGCTGCGCGCGTTGTAGTTCTCGGCGCCCAGCTCGATGCGAGCGACGTCCTTCAGTTTGACGGTCGATCCGTCCTGTTGCGTCTTGAGGATGATGTTCGCGAACTGCTCGGGCGTCTGCAGCCGGGTCTGCGCGGTCACGATCGCGTTCAGCATCTGTGTGTCGGGCTGCGGCTGGCCGCCAATCTCGCCGGCGGCGACTTCGGCATTCTGGCTCTGGATCGCGGTGGTGACGTCGCTCGGGATCAGCTGGACGGCGGCGAGCTTGTCGGGGTTGAGCCAGATCCGCATCGCATATTGCGCGCCGAACACGTTGGTGTCGCCGACGCCCGCGGTGCGGCCGAGCTGATCCTGCAGGTTCGAGACGAGATAGTCCGACACGTCCTGATTGGTGCGCTTGTCGGTCTCGTCATAGACGCCGACGAGCAGCAGGAAATCGGGATTGGACTTGCGGACGACCAGGCCCTGCTGCTGGACCTGCGTCGGCAGCCGGCTCAGCGATTGCTGGACCTGATTCTGCACCTGCACCTGTGCGATGTCGGGATCGGTACCCTTCTCGAACGTCACGGTGATCGTCACCGATCCGCGCGAACTGGACGAAGAGCTGAAGTAGATCAGTCCGTCGATCCCGGTCAGCTGCTGCTCGATGACCTGCGTCACGCTGTTCTGGATCGTCTGCGCGTTCGCGCCCGGATAGGTGGCGCGCACTGTTACCTGCGGCGGCGCGACGTCCGGATATTGGGCGATGGGCAGGCTCATGATCGCGCCGATGCCGCACAGCATCACGATGATCGCGAGCACCCAGGCGAAGATCGGCCGGTCGATGAAGATACGCGAAAGCATGCGCTCAGCCGGCCTTGTTCGGGCTGGTCTTGTCGCTCTTTCTCAGCTGGTCCTTCGACGGCGCTTCGATCCGCTGCGCTTCCGTTTCGGGCACGGGCTTGACCGCCTGGTTCGGCACGAGCTTGGACAGGCCCTGCGTGACGATCCGGTCGCCTGCCTCGAGCCCGCTGGTCACGACCCAATAGGCGCCCTGCGTGCGATCGGCCTTGATCGTCTTCTGCACCGCCTTGTTCGCCTTATCGACGACGAACAGGGTCGCATTGCCCTTGGCGTCGCGCGCGACGGCGGCTTGCGGGACGAGGAAGGCGCGGTTGTTGATCGCCTGCGCGAAGCGCGCGCGCACGAACATGCCGGGCAGCAGCAGCCCTTGCGGATTTGGGAAGCGCGCGCGCAGCGTGACCGTACCCGTCTCGCGATTCACGATCGCCTCGGAAAATTCCACGCTCCCGGACGGACCATAAGCCTCGCCATCCTCCAGCGTGAGCTTCACGTCGGCGCGCGTCGCGACAATGCCGTTGCGGCCGAGCGAGCGGCGCAGCGCCAGCATGTCGGCCGCCGACTGCTGGATGTCGACGAACATCGGATCCAGCCGCTGGATCTGCGCGAGGGGATCGGTCTGGCTCGCCGAGACGAGCGCGCCGACCGTGAACAGAGAGCGCCCGATCCGACCCGTGATCGGGGCGGGGACCGTCGTGAACTTCAGGTTGATCTGCGCCGTATCCAACGCGGCCGAGGTCTGCCCGACGGATGCGGTCGCCTGGCGCGCCGAGGCGATCGCGTTGGTATAATCCTGGCGCGATATCGCTTCCATGTCGGCAAGCGGCTTGTAGCGATCGGCGAGGATCTTGGTCGCCTCGGCATTGGCGCGCGCGCTTTGCAGGTTGGCGCGCGCTTCGTTGACGGCGGCGCGATAGAGGCGCGGATCGATCTCGTAGAGGATCTGGCCGCGCTGGACGAGCGAGCCTTCGGTGAAGAGACGCCGACGGATGATGCCGTTGACCTGCGGACGCACATCCGAACTTTCGAACGCGTTGGTACGGCCGCTCAACTCGGTCACGATATCCACGCTGGTTGGCTGCACGACGACGTAGCCCACCGTCGGCGTCGGCTTGCCCTTGCCGCCTTGCTTCGCCTTGTCGCCGCCGGAGCAGGCGGCGAGGAGGATGAGCGCCGTCATCGTTCCGCAACGGACGACCAGCCGCAGGCTCCCCAGAGTCAGTGTCAAGTCGGTCGATCCTGTAGAATGAGGCGAGTGAACGCGAACTGCTCGGCGCAGGATCCTGAAGTGAAGCTGCTTGAACGCAGCCTGTATAGCGCCAAGCTCGATCCGGGGAGCGCGATTTTCAGCTAAAGCGCCGCCCGCGGTCTTCCTCTGCATTTTGTCGCGAGGTTATGCCCTCAGCGCATCAGACCTGCTGCTTTGAGCGCACGCTCGATGATCTCCTTGACCCCTTTGGCACCAGTGGCCTCGGCCGGGGCCGCATCGTAAACCCGCTCCGCGCGGACGATCCGAGGTATCGGGAGCCGGATCTTGTCAGGCCGCCGCCCGGCAGGCGGGATATCGGCCTGCGGTGACGCCGCATCCGGCTCTTCCACCGGCTGCTTGGCGTCCGACAGGCCCCACGACGCCGCGATATGCCGGGTCGAGGAGATGCCCGCTTCCAGCATGAACGGGCCGGCCTTGCCACATCGCTGGCTTCCGATCGTGTCGAGCGGCGTACCATGCCCCATGCCGGCGATCCGATATGCCTCGATCACCACGCGCTGCGACCCGTCGCGCCACAGTTCGCGCCGGTGACCATCGATCGAATCGACAGCGGTGGGCTGTTCCGCGACGCCATGAACCGCGCGCCATTGCGCGACGACGGCGTCCGCATTGGCGGCGGCAACGGTCATGTCGTTCGTGCCGTGCCAGACCGAGATGGTTGGCCAGGGTCCCCGATGCGCCGATGCCCCCTGTACGAGCGCGTCGAGCTGCGCGGGCTCCGGCAGGCCATGACCCCGCATCCGATCCATCGCCTGGGGCACGCCCTTCGCCGTTCCGTAAGGCAGGCCGGCGACGATCGCGCCACCCGCAAACACCTCGGGATAGGTCGCCAGCATGACGGAGGCCATGGCGCCGCCTGCGGACAGGCCGGTGATGAATATGCGATCGGGATCGGCGCCCTGCTCGCGGACGAGCGTTGCGATCATCTGCCGGATGGACAGCGCTTCGCCCTGATCGCGCTGGATATCGGTTGCCGAGAACCAGTTGAAGCAGAGGTTTGGATTGTTGGCGCGCTGCTGTTCGGGAAACAGCAGCAGGAAGCCTTGCTCCTCGGCCAGTACCGACCAGCCCGCGCCGGTGTCGTAGCCGGCGGCAGTCTGGGTGCAGCCGTGGAGGACGACCACCAGCGGTCGCTTGCCGGTGCCTTCGGGCGTGAAGATCCGCGCCCGCAGCTTGCCGGGATTGGAGCCGAAATCCTCGAGATCGCGCAGGCGGCCGTCGTCGATATCGGGCCACCCCGGCAGGCCGGCGAACGGGCTCATGGATATCGACATCACGCACTCCCAGCCGGACAGCCGGCCGCAACGGTCCGGCAGATGCCGTTTGCTGCACTGCACAATATGGGAAGAAGCACGCGGTCCGCAAGGCGACGAAGCGACAATTTGAGCGTCTCTGGAAGCGGTCGGGATTGAGCAGATCGCCGTCGCGGGCCCGTTCAGCTCCGGGCCGGCGGTGTCATCGGTCCGCCCAGCGCGACGGCCTTCGTCAGCCCCGGTGTCGCCTCGAGCCGCTCCAGATAGGCCGCGACCGCCGGATAGTCGCCGAGCTGGCCGGCGTTGCGGAGCGCGGCGAGAAGATAGACCATCTGGATGTCGGCGAGCGTCAATCGCTCGCCCATCAGGAAGGGACGATCCGCCACCCGATCCGAAATATAGGACAGGGTCTTCGCCAGTTCCGGCGCGGTGAAGCCCGCGAGGCCGGGCGGCAGGCCGCCCGTCTTGGCGCCCAGCAGGGTGAACATGATCGGCAGTCCGGCCGAGCTTTCGACGAAATCCAGCCATTCATCGTGCAGCGCGCGCTCCGGCGTACCCGGAGCGGGGACGAGGCGACCGTCGCCATATTTCTGTTCCAGATAGCGCAGGATCGTGCTCGATTCTGCAAGCACGAGATCGTCGTCTACCAGAATGGGCGCCTTGCCCAGCGGGTGGACCGCGCGAAGCGCTGCGGGCGCGCGGAAATTCTGGTCGCGCTCATAGGCCTTGAGCTCATATTTCAGCCCAAGCTCCTCCAGCAGCCACAGCACGCGTGTCGACCGCGAGAAGTTCAGGTGATGCAGGGTGATCATAAGGCCGCCTTCTTAGGGTGTCCGCGCGTGCGAACGACGGCGGATCAGAAATCGTAGAGGTGGTGCGCCAGACCCAACGGGATCCGGCGCACTCCTCGGTCAGTAGCGCTCGGCGGGGGTCGCCGTGGCGTAGCCCGCGCGCTCACGGTCGATCTGCTCGCTGGTATAAGCCGGCGCGCCGTCATCGAATGACGCCCAGCCGGACTGGCGATAGGCATCACCGCGCGTGGTGGCATCGACGGCGCTGTTGCGTACCAGTACGGCCTCGGCCTGTGCCTCCTGGTCGTCTGGCACCTTGGCACTGACGAGCGTTCCGCCGCGACGGACGCCTTCCGAATAGACATTGGCCTCCTCGTCGGTGTGACCCGCATTCTTGAGCGCGCCGACGAGGCCGCCGGTCGCGGCGCCACCGACGGCGCCGATGCCAGCGCCCGCCGCGGTCGCCGCAAGCCAGCCGGCCGCGACGATCGGGCCGAGACCGGGGATCGCGAGCAATCCGAGGCCGGCAAGCAGGCCGCCCGCGCCGCCCAGCAGCGCGCCGGTGGTCGTCCCGCGCGTCACATCGCCGTCGTCGTTGACGCCGTCATGATCGTCGGTGCCGTGATGGCCATGCGCATTGTTGGCGACGATGCTGATGTCGCTATGATCGATGCCGAGCGCCTCTAGATCGCGGACGGCGGTGGTGGCGTCGCTATAATTGTCGAAAAGGCGCGTAATGGTCTGTGACATGGTCGTTCTCCGGTGTTCGCGATGGATCAATGGACGGTGACGTTGCCCTTATAGTCGAGCGCGACGTTGACCTTGCCGCCGTCCTTGGAGGCCATGCCCTGCCAGACGCCGTTCTTGTTCTTCGCGAGCTTGCCGACATTGGCGTAGCCGGCCTTCTCGATGCGGCCGCGCGCCTGCGATTCCGTGAAGGAATTTCGGCCCTTGGCGGCCATCTCGGTCGTGTGCGCGGTGGCGTTCTTGACGGCGGGGTTGTGGGAACCGGTGTCGGCTTGGGCGAAGACGCCCGTCGCCAGCGTGGTCGCCAATACGGCGCCCAGGATCTTGATACGCATCTGTCTCTCCTGCACCTCACGGTCCGTTATCGTGAGTCCGCCATCCAACGATCGACGGGCGCGAACGACGCCTGCGTCGCGCCCGCAGCGAAGATATTTGCTGGCCCGTCTCAACGGAGACGATGCAACGCGCGGTCCGCGACGCGCTGTCCGTCCGCCCCGCTGGCCACTCCGGTCGTCAGCGCCTATGCGCCTGTGCAAAATGGGCAGCATGGCGATAGAAAAGCAGGCAGTTTGGCGCGTCGCGCAAGCCGATCGGATGAGCGTGATCGTCGATGCCGACGATTATTTTCGCAATGCCCGGCTGGCGATGCTGAAGGCCAGGCGCCGCATCATGCTGATCGGCTGGGATTTTGACGCCCGCATCCACCTGATCGATGAGGGCCGCGGCCAGGGCGAGCCCGCGACCGTCGGCGATCTCATCTACTGGCTCGTCGAGCGCAATCCACAGCTCGAAATCTATCTCCTCCGCTGGGACGTCGGCGCGCTCAAGACGCTTGTGCGTGGCTCCAACATCTTCACGTTGGTCCGCTGGATGCGGCATCCGCGCATCCATACGCGCCTCGACGGCTTCCATCCGACCGGCGCGTCGCACCACCAGAAGATCGTCGTGATCGACGAGTGCCTCGCCTTTTGCGGCGGCATCGACATGACGAGCGAGCGCTGGGACACGCGCGGGCATCGCGACGCCGATCCCGGCCGCACCGATCCGCGCGGCAACGCCTACAAGCCCTGGCACGATGCGACGACAGCGCTGCAGGGCCCGGTCGCCGCGGCGCTAGGCGAATTGGCGCGCGAACGCTGGGAGCGCGCCGGCGGCGAGGCGATCCCGGCCATCGATGGCGCGCGGGACTGTTGGCCCGACGGACTGACACCCGATTTCGAAAACATTGCCGTCGGCATCGCCCGCACGCGCCCCGATATGCCGGATTGTCCGGAGGTCCGCGAAATCGAAGCCCTGTTCGTCGCGCAGATCGCCGCGGCGAAGACCAGCATCTATGCCGAGAGCCAATATTTCGCTTCGCGCAAGATCGCCGAGGCCATCGCCGCCCGCCTCGGCGAAGCGGACGGTCCCGAGATCGTGATCGTCAACCCGCTGACCGCGCAGGGCTGGCTCGAGCCGCTGGCGATGGACACGGCGCGCGCGCGGCTGATCGCAGCCTTGCAGAAGCGCGATACCGGGGGCCGGTTCCGGATCTACCACCCCTTCACCGAACAGGGCGAGCCGATCTACGTCCATGCCAAGGTGATGATCGTCGATGGCCGGATCCTGCGCATCGGTTCGGCCAATATGAACAACCGGTCGATGGGGCTCGATACCGAATGCGATATCGCGATCGATGCCGGCGAAGAGGGGGAGGCGAAGGTCAGCGCGATCCGCAATGGCCTCATCGCCGAGCATCTCGGCGTGCCGACTGAGCAGGTTGCCGGCCAGATCGCGCGGCGCGGTTCCCTCATCGCGACGATCGAGGCGCTGCGCGGCACGGGCCGGTCGCTGCGGCCCTATGAGATTCCGGATCTCAACGGCGTCGAGGCTTGGCTCGCCGACAATGAGGTGCTCGATCCCGAAAGCCCGTCGGAAATGTTCGAGGCGACCACGCGTCGCGGCCTGTTCCGTCGCCTGCGGCATCCGTTCGGCTGACCGCATTCCAAGCGTGGACCGGCCGGCCGCCCGTTCATGGGCGGCCGGCCGGTTTCCCTCATCCGTCAGCGAACCGACGCGGCATCCAGATCGACATTCATCTCGCGCGGCCAGAAGCGAAGCTCGCGGCAGGCCGTGACGAAGGCCGTCGCGTCCTTGCCCTTCGCCAGCGCGACGAAGCCGTCGTCCAGCTCCGCGGGCAACCGCGCCTCGTCGAACAGGGGCTTGGCGTTCGCGCCGACGCCGATGAACTTGCAGTGCCCGAACGCGTCCGAGACGAAGTCCTTCGAAGGCGCGTCCTGCGCCAGCATCGCCGCGCCGTCTGCCGATGGCAGGATGGCCACCGCGTCGAATAGGACCGACGGGCCGCCGTCGATCTTGTGCTTGGCGGCAACCGCCGTGCCGTCGTCGAGCGTGACGCCGCCGATCTTCGGCGCGATCACTTCCCACGTCGCCTCTTCGGTATCGAGCGCGGCGGTCAGGGCGGCGAACATCTTCGCATCCGAACCGTCGGTCAGCAGGATGCCCATCTTGCGACCCTTGAAGCTGACCGGGCCGTTGGCCAGGATGCTCAGCTTGGGCGAAGGCGGCAGGTCCAAAGTCGGTTTGGCCGCCACGGCCGCGTTCGGAAGATCCATGCCCAGTCCATCCGCGACGGTCGCGGCCAGATCGTCATGGATGTTGCGCAGGTGCGAGACGGCACGCGCGCGGATGTCGACCCGCTCGACCTTGGACAGTTCGAACACGAGCGCGTCGCCGATATGCTTCTGCTCGATCGGCAACTGGCTCACGTAGAACTGACGCGCCTGGCTGTAATGATCGGCGAAGGTCTCCGATCGGATGCGCTGCTTGGGTGCCTGGATTTCGGCGGCGAAGCTGACGAAACCGCGCGCCGGATTTTCGCGCGGACCGCCCTCGGCACCCCAGCTGTTCGGCTCGTAATTGGCGCGACCCTTCGGGTTGCGCATCGCCATATGCCCGTCCTGCTGGAAGTTGCTGACCGGGGAGCGCGGCGCATTGATCGGCAGATGCGTGAAGTTGGGGCTGCCCAGGCGCTTCAGCTGCGTATCGAGATACGAGAAGTTGCGGCCGTGCAGCAGCGGATCGTCCGAGAAATCGACGCCGGGCGGGACATTCTGCGTGCAGAAGGCGACCTGCTCGGTATTCGCGAAGAAATTGTCGACATTGCGGTTGAGCGTCATCGTGCCGATGATGCGGACCGGGATGTCCTCCTCCGGGATCAACTTGGTCGAATCCAGGTGATCGAAGGGCAGCTTGTCGGCGGTTTCCTGATCGAACAGCTGGACGCCGAGGTCCCATTGCGGGAAATCGCCGCTCTCGATCGCATTCCAAAGATCGCGGCGATGGAAGTCGGGATCCGCGCCGTTGATCTTGACGGCCTCGTTCCAGAGCACCGACTGCAGGCCCTGGCGCGGCTTCCAGTGGAATTTGACGAAGGTCGATTTGCCCTCGGCCGTGACGAGCCGGAACGTGTGAACGCCGAAACCCTCGATCGTGCGGAACGAGCGCGGGATCGTCCGATCGGACATCTGCCACATGATCATGTGCCAGGCCTCGGGGCTGAGACTCGCGAAATCCCAGAAATTGTCATGCGCCGACTGCGCCTGCGGGAAGCCGCGATCGGGCTCCTGCTTCACGGCATGGACGAGATCGGGAAACTTGATCGCATCCTGGATGAAGAAGACCGGGATGTTGTTGCCGACAATGTCCCAATTGCCTTCGTTCGTATAGAATTTGACCGCGAAGCCGCGCACGTCGCGCGCGAGATCCATCGATCCGGCATTGCCGGCGACGGTCGAGAAGCGGACGAAGACCTCGGTCTGCTGGCCGACCGTGCCGAGCACGTCGGCCCGCGTGACGTCGGCGAGGCTATCGGTCAGTTCGAACACGCCGTGCGCGCCATAGCCGCGGGCATGCACTACGCGCTCGGGAATCCGCTCGTGATCGAAGTGGAAGATCTTCTCGCGGAGGATGAAGTCCTCCAGCAGCGTCGGCCCGCGCGGTCCGGCCTTCAGGCTATTTTGGCCGTCGGCGATCGGGATGCCCTGCTGCGTCGTCATCGTCAGTTCGGCGGCGTTCGTGCTCTGGTGCGTTTCGCCGCCCGCGCCCGGCGTTTCCGCGAAGCTCGTGGGAAGATCGCTGCCAGCGGGAAGCGGCGGTGCCTTGGCGGGCGTTTCGCCTTTCAGCTTGCCCGCGCCGTTCTTTGTAGCTGCCATGAAAAATTCTCCGTTCAGGATCATTTGCGCAAATCGAACGCAAGATGCGAGCGCTTTATTTTTGCAGTCGCGTGGAACATTATCGGCGATAGACAAAGATCAACTTATCCGCCGATGTTGTCATGAAATTGACTTGGATCTATCGCGCCGAGACGAAAGCGTCTTGGTTATAGTAGATCAAGCGCCCCGGATCTCTTAGGGTGCCTATTGTTCGTCGGACACGAAACGATTCAGCAAATCCTCGACTTTCGCGAGCCGCGCGACGGGATCCTCGATCCGCTCAGCCAGCAACAGACGCCCGCCCTTGTTGGTCAGCTCCGTATCGCGCCCATCGCCCGAAAAGTCCGGCCGGGGGGTGAAGGCGATTGCGCCGGGCCCGGCATCGATGCGGGCGATCTTTGCCGAGCGCGCATTTGCGCGGACCCGGGCGATCGAGAGCAAGGTGGTCGCTTCTTCCGGCAGCGCGCCGAAGCGATCTTCCAGTTCGTCCTGCAGCGCATCGATCTGGTCGGCGCTCTCGGTCCGCGCCAGGCGGACGTGGAACATGACCCGAAATTCGGGATCGGGCATCCAGGTCTCGGGCAGGCTGCCCTCGATGCCGAGATGCAGTTCCGGCGTCCAGCGTTCGACCGTCTCGCCGCGTGCGGTCCGCAGCGCCGTCTCCAGCAGATGCTGATACAGATCGATCCCGATCAGCTTCATATGTCCCGCCTGCACCTCGCCCAGCAGATCGCCGGCACCGCGCATGTCGAGGTCGCGCGCGCTGATCGCGAAGCCCGCGCCGAGCCGGTCGAACGCCTCCAGCGTCCGCAGTCGCTTGAGAGTGCCCGGCGCTATCTCCTTGTCCGGTTCGGTCATGAGCAAAACCTGCCCGCGCCGGCTGCCCCGGCCGACCCGGCCGCGCAGCTGGTGGAGCTGGCTGAGCCCGAAGCGGTCGGCGCGCGTGATCACCATCGTGTTGGCGCGCGGCACGTCCAGTCCCGCCTCGATGATGTTGGTCGCGAGCAGGACGTCGCCTTCGCCACGGCCGAAGCGGATCATCGCCTCGTCGATCTCGGCAGCCGGCAGCTTGCCGTGCGCCTGCAGCACCTCGAGTTCGGGCACCAGCTTGGCGAGCGTCTCGGCGAGCGCGGCCATATCCTCGATGCGCGGCACGACGACGAAGCTCTGCCCGCCGCGGCTGCGTTCGCGCAGCAAGGCGGCGCGCACGGTCTCCTTGTCGAATGCGCTGACCGCCGTGCGGATCGGCTGGCGGCGGGCGGGCGGCGTGCCGATCACCGACAATTGCTGGATGCCGACCAGCGCATTCTGGAGCGTCCGCGGGATCGGCGTGGCGCTCAGCGTCAGGACATGGCCCGCACCCAGTTCGCGCAATCGCGTCTTGTCGGCGGCGCCGAAGCGCTGCTCCTCGTCAACGATGACGAGCGCCAGCGATTTGTAGGTGACGCTCTTGCTGGCGACGGCGGCGGTGCCGACCACGATATGGATCGTCCCATCCTCCAGGCCTGCTTTGACCTGCTTCTTCTCGGCCGTGCTGGACAGGCGCGACAGGCCGGCGACGACGATGCCGGTCCCCTCGAAGCGTTCGCTAAACGTCTCGATATGCTGGCGGGCGAGTACGGTGGTGGGGGCGGCTATTGCCACCTGATGTCCGGCGAGCGCCGCGAGTGCGGCCGCGCGCAACGCGACCTCGGTCTTGCCGAAGCCGACATCGCCGACGACCAGCCGGTCCATCGGCTTGCCGGCGACGAGATCGGCGCGCACCGCATCGATCGCACGCGCCTGGTCGCGCGTCTCGCTATACGGAAATCCGGCGGCGAACCGCTCATAGGCAGCCGTGTCGGGATCGAGCACCGGCGCTTTGCTGTCGGCGCGGTCCGCCGCCATCCGGGTCATCCCCTCGGCGGTCTCGGCGATCGCGGCGTGGATCGTGGCGCGGCGCTTCTCCCAGCTTGATCCGTCGAGCTTGTCGAGCGTCACCGCGTCCGCATCGGCGCCATAACGCCACAGCCGGTCCGCCTCGGCCATCGGCACCAGCCGTACGCCGTTATCGGCATAAGTGATCGCGATCGCGTCGCCCGGCTCGCCGCTGCCGGTCTCGGGCATGCGGTCCATCCCGGCGACGACGCCGATGCCATGATCCTCGTGGACGATTACGTCGCCGATGCGGATCTCGCCGAGGCCGAACAAAGCGATGTCGCCCGAAGCCGCCTGTGCGTCGTCGCGCTCGGCGCGGCTGCCCAGCAGATCGGCCGCGGCGATCGCGACGATGCCTTCGCGGCGGAAGCCGTGATCGACGGGCGCCTCCAGCGCGAGCAGGCTTCCCGGCGCGGCGCCGAGCACCTCCGTCCAGGCGGATGCGGATGCTATGTCGCGCTTCAGCGCCTTGGCGGCGCGCGCGCGCAGGAAGCGGAGATCACGCGCGCTGCCCAGCAGGACGACGCGCTCCCCGGCGTCCAGCGCGGCCAGAACGAACTTGGCGAAGGCGCGCAGCGGCGCCTTGCCCTCCACGAAGCGGGGCGGGGGGTCGCCCGCGCTGTCCAGCGTCAAGGTCGCCTTGCTGCGGATCGCCGCCTGCCACATCGCCTCATCTGCTATGGACCGGACGGCGCGCTTCGGGCGGCGCCGATCGGCATCGGCCGCCAGCGCGAGAAAGCGCTTGCGGCGGTCCTCGGCGCCCGGCTCGATCGCCAGCGTGGCATCGGGCAGATGTTCGGTCAGGATGACCCCAGCGCCCTCGATCGGGGGCTCCGAGACGCGGCCGAGTTCTTCCGCCTGCCGTTCGCCCGTGGTGCGCTGGTCACCCGGATCGTAGCTGCGGATCGAGACGATGCGATCTTCCGCCGTCTCGATGCGGAGCGGCTCCTCGGCATCGGCGGGATAGACGTCGAGCACCTGCCCGCGCAGCGCGACCTCGCCTGGCTCGTCGACGCGCTCGTCGCTGATATAGCCGCATTCGATCAGCCGATCGAACAGGCCGGGCAGATCTATCGGATCGCCGACGCCGGCATGGGGCGGTGCCGTCTCGAACGCTCCGGGGACAGCATAAGCGCGGCCCAGCGCTTCGCCGGTCGTGATGCACGCGATAGGCTGCCGATCGGGGCGCAGCAGCGCAAGGCGGATCCGCCGGAGCGCGGCGACGCGTTGCCCGACATTGGCGGGCGAGGCCGGCGCGTCGTCTCCGGGCAGCGCGTCGCTTCCCGGACAGAAGATCACATCCGCTTCGGTCATCGCCGTCAGAGCGCGCGCGACCGCATAAGCGCGGGGCCCGTCCGTGGCCGCATACAGAACATCGCCTGCCGTCAGCGCCTGCGCCAGAGACGCCGCCACCTCGCCGATCGCCATGGTCGGCAGCGCCTTTACGGCGGCGAGGGCAGGAGCGGCGGGGGCGGCGGCTGCCGGCATACGGGATGCTTTCTGATCGGATCCTGCCGAACGAGCCTTGCTGTCCCTCGTTCCGTCTGCAGCCGGCAATTTTCGGTGCGTCGACAAATGGTTACGAGACGCGGGACTTGATCGAAATCTAGAATCGCATCGTCTTGGGGCGACGCACCGAATTGGCTTGTGGTGCGTTGGGCGCGTCTGTTGTGGAGAATATACGTGGCCGATGACCTGAAAGACCGTGGCGTCCGGGATCGCAATCGCATCGCGATGGGCGAAGATCATGAGGTCGCTTATTGGACCAAGAAATTCGGGGTCAGCCGCGATCGCCTGGCCGAGGCGGTCGCAGCGGTCGGCACCAGTGCCCAGGCCGTCGCCGATTTCCTGAACAAGCGCCTCTGAGCCGTGGCGCGCTTCTTCTGCCTGATCGGCCTCCATCGCTGGCGGTCGCTGCCGCCGGCCCCCGTCAGCCGGTTCGCGCGCTGCCAGCGATGCCGCGCGCCGGGGATTCGCCGGGCCGCCTGAACGAGAGCGCCTCCCGCCCGCCAAGGACGAGAGGCGCTCGGCTTATGCGCGCGCCACGCGCCCTTCGATCGGATGGCCCGGGTCGTTGAAGCCGGGCGTCGAGGCGTGGCCCGTCGTCACGAGCCCGTCGATGAAGGCTTCGTCCTCGGCCGTCAGCGTTACGTCCAGCGCACCGATATAATTGTCCCAATGCGCCTCGGTGCGCGGGCCGGTGATCGTCGATGTCACCAGCTTGTTGTTGAGCACCCAGGCGATCGCGAAGTGGGTGGGATCGATCCCTCGCGCCCTCGCATGCGCCGCGATCCTGCGCGCGAGTTCCAGCGATTCCGGCCGCCATTCGGTCTCGAGGATGCGCTTGTCGCCTCGGCCCGCGCGCGTGTCCGCCGCCGGCGCCTTGTCTGGATCATATTTGCCGGTGAGTACGCCGCGCGCCAGCGGGCTGTAGGAAACGGTGCCGAGGCCGTAGAAATCTGCGCCGGGCAGCTGCTCGACTTCGGCCACGCGGTTGAAAATATTGTAGAGCGGCTGGCTCGCGATCGGCCGGTCGATCCCGAACCGGTCGGCGAGATGCGCGACTTCGGCGATCCGCCACGCGCGGAAGTTCGAGACGCCGAAATAGCGCAACTTGCCTTGCGCGATCAGATCGCCGATCGCGCGCACCGCCTCGCCCAGCGGCGCATCGAACACCGCGCGGTGGAAATAGAGCAGGTCGATATAGTCGGTGCCGAGCCGGCGCAGACTGTCCTCAACGCCTTCGATGATCCACTTGCGCGACTGGCCGCCTTCGTTTGGCCCCGGGCCGCGCGCATTGACGAACTTGGTGGCGAGCACCCAATGATCGCGCTGCGCCTTAATGCCCGTGCCGGTCACGACCTCGGACTGGCCGCCGTTATAGACATCGGCGGTGTCGATGAAATTGATGCCCTGCTCGCGCGCTTTGTCGATGATGCGGTGCGAGGTGGCCTCGTCGGTCTGCCCGCCGAACATCATCGTCCCGAGCGTGAGCGGGGAAACCTTGATGCCGGACCGGCCGAGATAGCGATACTGTACGGGCATGCTTCACTCCGTGGGGGTTGGTCGGGGAGGGGATCAGCTGCGCGCGACCTGGAAGCCGGCGAAGGACTGGCTGACGGGCATCAGCTCCAGCTGGTTGATGTTGAGGTGCGCCGGCAGGCTCGCGATCCACAGGACGGTCGTGGCGATATCCTCGGCGGTCATCGGCTGCGCGCCGCCATAGAGCGCGTCGGAGGCTGCCTGATCGCCGCCGTTGCGCACGAGCGTGAACTCGGTCTCCACCATCCCCGGATCGATCGCGCTGACGCGGACGCCGGTGCCGTGCAGGTCCGATCGCAGGTTGAGCGAGAATTGCTGCACGAACGCCTTGGTCGCGCCATAGACGTTGCCTCCGGGATAGGGGTAGCTGCCCGCGACCGAAGCCATGTTGACGATGCCGCCGCGCCGCTCGATCAGCCCGGGCAGCAGGCGATGCGTGATCGTCACCAGCGCAGTGACGTTGGTCTCGATCATCGTCCGCCACTGCGCGAGATCGCTTCGCTGCGCAGGCCCGGTGCCCAGCGCGAGACCGGCATTGTTGACGAGCAGATCGATGCCGCGGAAGGCTTCCGGAAGTGCGTCGAGCGCCGCATTCGTCGCCGCCTCGTCGCGGACGTCGAACACGGCCGGGTGGATGAGCGCGCCATAGGCTTCGACGAGCGGCGCGAGCCGGTCGGCGCGGCGGCCGGTCGCGATGACCTGCCAGCCCGCACCCGCCAGCGCGCGCGCCGTCGCCTCGCCGATGCCGGAGGTCGCGCCAGTCACGAGTGCCGTCTTCATTTCTCAGTCTCCTTATGGCCCACGGCCCGGCCGGGGCCGCGGCCGATGTAAGCCGCTCGATCGAAAGTGGGATAGCTGCCCAGACGATCCGTGGGTCGTCCGCTATGAAGGGATCAGTGGGGCGTCTTTCCCCGTTCCAGATTGCCGTCGAACCGCTCGCCTTCCAGACTGACGAAGCCGCTACGGTTCGGCATCGCGATCTTCGGCAAATTCGTAGCATCCAGCCGCGCATCGGCGGAGACGATGCCGTCGATCGAGAGCAGATAGGCGACGAGGCCGTACACCTGCCGGTCGTCGAGCGACTGCGGCGCGGTCAGCGGCATTGCGCGCCGGATATAGTCGAACAGCGTCGGTGCGTAGGGCCAGTAGCTGGCGACGGTCTTGACCGGCTTCGCCGAGGCGAGCGTGTCGATGCCGCCCGTCAGCCGGTCGGCCACGCCGCCGCTGCCGGCGGCGCCGTGACAGGCCACGCAGTGCGCGGTGTAGGTGGCGCGGCCTTCGACGACCGATCCCGATCCGGGCGGCAGACCTGTCCCGTCCGAAGCGACGGTCAGGTCCAGCCGCGACACGATCTCGGGCGCAGCCGGTCGGCCGAGCCGGGGCGTTTCGGCCGCCGGGTCGCGCGCGAGGGCCGAGGCGGCACCCGCCAACAGGACGAGCCCGCCGGCAATCAGGTGCTCACGCATAGACATGGCTGACCCGACCCCGCGCATCGACATGCCAGCTCTGGATCGCGTTGGCATGATAGGTCTGGCCCGGCCCATATTTGGCAAGCCACTCCGATCGAGGTGGCTGCACTGCACCCGTTTCGTCGGTCGCGCGGCTCATCAGCGTGACGGGCCCGCCGTCCCAGCGCCAGGCCATGCGGAAGCGGGTCAGCGCCTTGGGCAAGACAGGTCCGGTCAAGGCGGCCTCGGCCCAGCTTGCGCCGCCGTCTGCCGAAACCTCGACCTTGCGGATCCGGCCGCGGCCCGACCAGGTGAGGCCGCTTATCTCTCGGAAGCCGGCGCACTTCAGGTCGAGCCCGAAGGAGGGGGCCAGAATGACCGATTTGACGCCCATCCGCAGCGAGAACAGCTCGGCCCGCCCATCGGCGAGGATGTCCGAATATTTGGACGTCTCATCGCGCGAGAAAGCGGGAGCGGCCATCACCTTCAGGCGCCGCAGCCATTTGACCGAGGCATTGCCCTCGATCCCCGGCAACAGGAGCCGCATCGGAAATCCCTGTTCCGGGCGGAGCGGCTCGCCATTCTGGAACAGCGCGATCATCGCATCGTCGAGGCAGATCGACAGCGGGACGCTGCGCGTCATGCCCGCGGAGTCCGCGCCTTCCGCCTGCACCCAGCGGGCCTGCGGGGCGATGCCCGCTTCGTCCAGCAAGGTCGACAGGCGCACGCCCGTCCATTCGGCGCAGGATAGCAGCCCGTTGAGCTGGCCGGCGCTCCCCTGCACGGGCGTGTCGGCGCCGATCGTCCCGCTATTGCCAGAGCATTCGAGGAACAGGATCCGGCTCTCGCGCGGATAGCGCAGCAGATCCTCGTAGCGGAACAATAGAGGCTGGCGGACGAGGCCGTGGATCAGCAATTCGTGCGTCGCCGGGGCCACGTCGGGAATGCCGTTATGATGGCGCTCGAAATGCAGCCCGTTCGGCGTGATCGTCCCCTCCAGCAGCTGGAGCGGCGTACGCGACGATCCGGTGCCGGGAAAGGGCAGGCTCGGGACGATGCGCTGGATCGTGCCGGCAGAGGGCGCGCGCTCGCCGACGCCGGAAAGCGGCGCGCCGGGTTTCAGCATCGTCGCGGGCGACCTCGCACCCGTTGCCGCCTTCAGTCCGGTCGCCAGTCCGCCCGCCGAAAGCGCGCCCGCCACGAGCAGCGCGCGGCGATGAAGCAGCCCGCCGCCCGCGACCGGCTCTTGGTGTTGATCAGGCGTGTCCGGCATCGCGCGTCGGCCAAAAAAAGCGGCCCGGCGCGAAGCCGGGCCGCAGGCTACGCCTCGGGAGTCTGAAACCTAAGGCGACAGGATGAGCTCAGGAGGTCGCGTTGCTGACATTCTCGATGCCCGACGCGTCGCTCGCGTTCGGCGCGATTTCGCCAAGATTGTCGGTCGCACCCACGTCGACGGAATTGCTCAGATTTTCTGTCGTCACATTCTGCTCGGCCGATTTGGAGCAGGCCGAAAGGCCGGCGGCCGCGAGCGTCAGCGACAGGATCGAGATGGCCTTTTTCATGCAATGCCCCTTCGTGCTTTGGCGGCTCCGATCGCGATGCGTCGGAGGAGGCCGCACTCAGCATCGATCCGGCTCCGGGGGCAACGATGGAAATCCTATCGGACGCATAGGAAATCTATCGCGATGGGGCATATCGCAGGATCGATCGCGACGTTCGTCTCAGAATGTCGGACGAGCCTGCTCGACGCGGCTGTCCGGCGGCACAGTCTCGGTCAGCCACACATTGCCGCCGACGATCGATCGCGCACCGATGACGATCCGGCCGAGCAAGGTCGCGCCCGCGTAGATGATCACGTCGTCCTCGATCACCGGATGGCGCGGCCGGCCGCGGCCCTCCTCGAGCGGCCCCGCCGGCCCGCCGAGCGTGACCGACTGGTGGAGCCGGACGCGATCGCCGATGACAGCGGTCTCGCCGATGACGAGGCCGGTACCGTGATCGATGAAGATGCTGTGGCCGATCGTCGCGCCGGGGTGGATGTCGATGCCCGTATCGGAATGCGCGATCTCGCCGATGATCCGCGCAACGAGCGGGGCGCCCAGCCGGTGCAGGCGGCTCGCCACGCGATAATGGATGATCGCGAGCAGGCTGGGATAGCAAAGCAGCATTTCGTCCACGCTGCGCGCCGCCGGATCGTTCGCGAACGCCGCCTCGACATCGGTGTCCAGCAATGTGCGGATCGAAGGCAGATCATGCGCGAACGCGCCGATGATCCGCCGCGCCTCCGCATCGGTCGCCTCCTCCGCGCCGCCGACCGACGAGTAAGCGAGTTCGCGCCGGAGCTGGCCGTAGAGGTGGCTCAGGCCGTTTTCCAGCGTCTCGGCGACATAGGCCGCCTCATTGTCGGCGCGGACATAGCTGGGCCCCAGCCGCAGCGGGAACAGCACGCCGCAGAGGATCGACATGACCTCCTCCAGCGTGCGGCGCGAAGGGAAGGTGGCCGAGCCATGCTCGCGGTTGCGCGGATGCGCGGCGCGCCAATTCTCGCGCACCACGCGCAGTTCGGCGAGGACCTCGTCCAGCCGCCAATAGCTGCCCATGCCGGTAGTCAGATCCGGTTCGATGCCCATTGCGATGCTCCCAGGTCGAGACCGATCCGGGCGTGGCCGGTCCCTTGCCCCGCTGCGTGGCGGAGGAAGAGTCCTGTCCGCAGCCTGTCGCGGAACTAGGGGGAGGTTGGGGAGACGGCCAGAACGTATATCCTACAGCATTGGTAGAGAATCTTTGGGCTGAGGCGTTTTCGGCGGAATGTAGGTCGGCAGTCGCGATATCGTCGGGCAAAACGGTCGATCGGGAACGTTTCGCCCTTGCATCGCTTCTCCCCGCGCAAGGGAGAACCAACATGCTGTTTACGATCGCCGCCGTCCTCGTCGTCCTGTGGCTGCTGGGCGCGTTCGCGTTCCACGTCGGAGGTGGCCTGATCCACCTCATCCTCGTCGTCGCCGTGATCGTTGTGATCGTTCAGCTGATCCAGGGGCGCCGCGTCTAGACGCCGTCCCGCACGACGGCGGTATCCGCGATGCCGCCGTCGGCGATCAATCGTCGCGCCGCCAACAGGGGCGCCTCGTCGGGCGCACGTCCGCGAAACGCGATGTAGGATTGTAGCGGATCGCGGCTGTCGCCCGGTGCGAGCACTTCGCGGCGAAGCCGGACCGCGACCCCCCGGTCGAACACGTTACCCGCTTCGATGAACGCGCCGAACGCATCCTCGTCGAGCACTTCCGACCACAGATAGCTGTAATAAGCGCTGGCATAGCCGCCGTCGAAGACGTGCGTGAAGTGCGGCAGGCGGTGGCGCATCGCGATGGCGTCGGGCATGCCGATCTCGGCAAGCGTCCGCCGCTCGAATTCGGCGGGATCGAGGCCGTCGGCATCGGCGCGGTGGATCGCCAAATCGACGATCGAGGATGCGGTGAGCTCGACGGTCGCGAACCCCTGCCCGAAATCGTCGACGCGTCCGATCGCCTCGATCAGCTCTTCCGGCATGCCAAGGTCGCGCAGAATCTCGGGCGCGACGATCCAATGCTCCATCAGCTTGCTAGGAAACTCGACGAAGTCGCGCGCGACGGCGGTGCCCGCCAGGCTCGGATAGGTCACGTCGGAGAGCAGCATATGCAATGCGTGGCCGAATTCGTGGAAGAGCGTCCGCGCCTCGTCGAGCGACAGGGCCGTCTCCAGCGGATCGGCCGCGCGCGCGAAATTGGCGACGACATAGACGATCGGGGTGACCGGGCCATCCATCTTCTCCTGCACGCGCAGGCTGCCCATCCACGCGCCGCCATGCTTGTCGGCCCGCGCCAAATGGTCGGTGTAGAGGAGCCCGACATCGGCTCCGTCCGCATTGGTGACCGCCCAGGCCAGCACATCGGCGGCATAGACCGGCAGTTCGGGCCGCTGCTCGAAGCGCAATCCATAGAGCCGCCCGGCGACCGCGAAGGCCGCATCGCGCACCGCGCCGAGCCGGAGATGGCTCCGGATCGCTGCCATATCTACTTGGTGCTGCGCGCGGCGGACCCGCTCCGCATGATAACGCCAGTCCCACGCCGCGAGCATGAAGCCGCCACCCTCGGCGTCGATCATCTCCTGAAGCACGGCGCCTTCGGCCAGTGCCTGGGTGCGTGCGGGCGCCCACACGCGACGGAGCAGAGCATCGGCCGCCTCGGGTCCGGCGGCCATGCTGCCGTCGAGGCGGTAATCAGCATAGCAAGCATAACCCAAGAGCCGCGCGCTTTCCTGGCGCAGCCGCAGCATCTCGGCGATGATCGGCCGATTGTCATGCTCGCCGCCGTCGCACCGCCCGGTGAACGCGCGCCACATCCGCTCGCGTATGTCCCGACGGTCGCTATAGGTCAGAACGACCTCGAAATCGCCGCGATCGAGCGTGAACAGGAAGCGGCCCTCGTGCCCCTGCGATTTCGCCTTCTGCGCGGCCCCCTCGCACACGTCCGCCGGGATGCCCGACAGGTCCTGGGCGTCGAGGAGCATCGTCCAGCCCGCCGTCGCCGCCAGCACATTCTGCCCGAACCGGATCGACAGGGCCGCCAGCCGCTCGTCGATCGCGGCGAACCGCAGCTTGGCTTCGCCTTCGAGCGCCGCCCCGCCCCACACGAACCCGCGATGCACCTTTTCGGTGAGGCGCAGCTGCTCGGCATCGAGCCCGAGCCGCTCGCGCGCCAGATGCACCGCGGCGACGCGCGCAAACAGCGTAGGATCATGATCGATCGACGCGCCATGCCGGCTCAGCATTGCCGACACGTCGCCCTCGATCGATCGGATCGCGTCATCGGACCGCGCCGAGGCCAGCATCCAGAACAGCCGGCGCACGCGCGACAGGCGCTCGCCCGCGCGCTCCATCGCGGCGATGACAGTGTCGAAGCCTGGCGGGGTGGGGTCTGCCGTGATCGCATCGATCTCGCGCCGATGCTCGGCAATGGCGATCTCGAACGCGGGCAGGAAATCGGCGACATGGATCGCATCGAAGGACGGCGCGCCGAACGGCCCATCCCATGCGCGCAACAGGAGGTTTGCGCCAGGCGCGTCAGTCAAGCGTCAGGATCTGCTGCGCGCGAACCGTAAATCCGGTGAGCTGGGAACGGCCGAACACGGTCGTCAGCGCCGCGTCGGTCGCGTCACGCCCGCGCGCCATCAGGATTCGGCCGATCCGCGGGTGCAGGTTGCGCGCGTCGAACGTGTACCAGTCATCCTCGAGATACACGTCGAACCAGGCGGCGAAGTCCATCGGCGCGTCGGTCAGGGGCACGTCGATGTCGGGCAGATAGCCGGTGCAGTAGCGCGCCGGGATATTCATGCAGCGGCACAGGGTGATCGCGAGATGCGCATAGTCGCGACAGACGCCGAGGCCCTCCTGATGCGCGTCCCACGCGGTCTTGGTGGGCCGGGCATGCTGGTAGCCGAATTCGATATGGTTGTGCGTGAATTCCACGATCGCCTGGACCCGCTTCCAGCCCGGCTCGATATGCGAAAACAGCGCCCAGGCCGTATCCGACAGGCGATCCGTCTCGCAATAGCGGCTGCCCAGCAGATAGACGAGCACGTCATCGGGCAATTGCTCGATCGGCAATTGCAGCTTTCCTTCCGCCGACGCATCGACGAGCCCATTGTCCTCGATCGTGAAGTCGGCTGAGAGCATCATGCCGCCGGCCGGGATCGTCACGCGCGTGCCGATATTTCCGAAGCCGTCGACATAATCGTAGATCGGAACGGACGGGTTCGTCTCGATCCGGTGCGGGGTCTGCAGATCGCGGTTGCGCGACGGATGCACGCTGAGCATCGCCAGCAAAGGCGTCGGCTGATCGACGTTGAACGTGATGTCATAGCCGGCCCTAATCAGCATCTTGTCTCGCTTCCTGTCTAACTGTCTGTTGCAACTCTCGAGCTGCCCGATCGACGCTCACCTCGACGCTTACCTCCATGCCGAGGCTGCTCGCGGGAAAACCGCTCCACGTCCCCGACAGCGGCACCGCCTGATACGGATCGCGCGTCACCGCGACGCGGACCAGTCCGCGATTGCCGACGATCCCGTTGGTCGGATCGAACTCGACCCAGCCCGATCCGGGCAGGAAAATGCGCACCCAGGCATGCGTGTTCCCGCCGCCGACCAGCTTTTCCGATCGATCGGGATTGTAGAGGTAGCCGGAGACGAAGCGCGCGGCCAATCCCAGCGCGCGCGCCGCTTCCATCATCAGCACCGCGAAATCGCGGCACGTGCCCTGGCGCTTCTGGAGCGTCTCGATCGGCGTCTGCGTGCCTTTTTCGTGGCGCGCGACATAGGTGAACTGCCGTCGGATCGCCGCCGTCATTTCTGTGAGCATCGCGACCGTGTCGGTCTGCCCGTCATGGCGCACGAAGCCACGCGCCCAGGCATCGACCATGCGCTGCGGATCGTCATGCCGGCGCTCGATCGAGCGGAGCAGGTCGGGCATGTCCTCGGTCGCGTAGGTGAAGGGGTAGAGGCGCGCATAATCCTCGACCTGCACCGTCTCGGGATAGATCGGATTATGCTCCATCCGGACATGGCTGATGAAGCTCAGCGTCTTCGCGCGCTTGCCGAAGCGCGCGATCGCCACCGAATTGCCGAACACATCGTGCAGCCAGCGTATGTCGATCGGCTTGGGATCGATCTCCAGTCGCGCCTCGATCAGCCGCTGGTCCCAGCTCTCGAGCGGGCGCACCATGATCCGATGCTCGCCGAACGAGACCGGCTGGCGATAGGTATAGGTCGTGCGATGCGCTATCGTCAGGAAAGGCATGGGGAATCGAACAGAAGTGAGATCATCATCGAACGGCCCATTGCTGGCCGCGGACGATCCGCCACCTGTCAGCATCCATAATGAAGGAGGATGCTCGCCGTTCCTGCTAGTAGGCGATCATGCCGGCAATGCAATTCCGCGGCAGCTCGGCGATCTCGGTTTGTCCGATGCCGATCGGGTTCGGCATATCGCCTGGGATATCGGCTCGCGCGATCTCGGCTTCGCGCTGGCCGGAAGGCTCGACGCGGTCTTCATCCACCAGACCTATTCGCGGCTGGTGATCGATTGCAATCGCGATCCCGCCTCACGGGAGGCGATGCCCGCCACGAGTGACGGGTCCGCCATTCCGGCGAATCGCGACCTTCCCGCAGCCGAAATCGCCGCGCGGATAAGCGAAGTCCATGCGGCCTATCATGATGCGATCGCAGCGGAGATCGATCGTCGCCGGCTCGCCGGTCGGCACACCATCCTCGTCTCGCTGCACAGCTTCACGCCGGTGATGAACGGTGTCGCCCGGCCCTGGCAGATCAGCATCCTCTTCGATCGCGACCCGACCGGCTTCTCGCGCGCGCTGCTCGGGTCGCTGTCGGGCACAGACCTCGTCGTCGGCGAGAACGAGCCCTATCGGATGGACGAAACCGATTACACGGTGCCGCGTCACGCCCATCGCGCCGACCTGGCCTATGCCGAGATCGAGATCCGGCAGGACGAACTGCTGTCCGAAGACTCCGTTCGGCGAATGGCGGACATGGTCGGCACCGCGCTCGAGGTCGCGCGCCGCGCGATCGTTTAGCGCTGGCGGGACGGCGCCGCGCCGGCCTGATTGCCCTGATCCGCAGCGTCGGGATGCCACATCGTCTCGTGCGTGGGGGCCTGGATCATGTTCATCTGATCGTCGATCGCGACCCGATTTCGTTCCTGCTGGGCGTCGGATCCGCAGGCGCTGATCGCGAGCGAGCCTATCGCCAGCAGTGCGACGCTACGGATCATAATGGCGATAGGAATGGAACCATCTCTCTTGTGGCAGCGCTGCCGGATTGTATCCGGACGTCAAAATCGCTATTTAGAAGTCATCGGACGTCGCGTCGATTTAAAACGTCAAAGTCGATTTTCGAAAAATCTCAAGGTCTGTTTTTTATTATGCGCTGCTTGGCATGATAAATCTCGAACGTTTTCAAGGAAAATTCTATCACCCGATCCGCCACACATTGTCAGTCTTTTGCTGACGGTCATGCTCTTGGCCAATTTCTCCAGCTTGCTGCGATCGGTGGCGCACGCTGATGTCCAAGGAAGACCTGCTCACGCTCGACGGCCTGGTGGAAGAGGTGCTGCCCGACGGTCGCTTCCGAGTCCTGCTCGATAACGAGCATAAGGTCATCGCCTATACGGCCGGTCGGATGCGGCGCTTCCGGATCCGAACCGTGCTCGGTGATCGCGTCCAGGTGGAGATGACGCCTTATGACCTCACCAAGGGACGGCTGATCTATCGCGAGCCGACATCGGGCGGTGGCGGCGGCGGCCCTCGACGGCAATTCCGCCGCTGACGCAGCCGACGGCCCCTGTTCATCGAGGAAAGCGCATGTCCGGAAATTTCCGTCGCAAGGCCATTGGCCGTCAGCTTACCAGCGAGGAGGCGACCCGCCAGGGGCGCGTCTCGCGTCTCGCGTTCGAGGCGATGAAGGAGCCCGGTGCGGCGGTCGCATTCCTGAACGCCGAGGATTCCGCGCTCGGCGGCCGCCCGATCGATCTTGCCGTGGCGAGTGCCGAGGGGCTGCTGAGCGTCGAACAGGCAATCGCTACTTATCAGGCGCGCTGAGCGCACGTCCGCGCCCGCCGATCAGGCGAGCGGCATCCTGAAGGTGAACGACGTTTCCTCGGCCGAGGACGCCACGGTCAGCGCGCCTCCATGTGCGATCGCGATCTGCGAGGCGATATAGAGGCCTAGGCCCAGCCCCTCGCGATGCGCGCCGCTCTTGCCCCGTGCGAAGGGCTGAAACAGTTGCGGCCGATCCGCGAGCGGAATCTCCGGCCCCTTGTTCGACACCGATATGACGAGCAGACCATCGACCGCATCGCTCCGGACGATGACGGGTTCGTCCGCCGCGCCATGCGTCAGCGCATTGCCGATCAGGTTGGACAGCAACTGGCCGAGCCGTTGCGGATCGCAATCGACAAGTGCCTCGATCGCGCATTCGGAGACGATCACCTGATCGAGATGCGAGGCGGCGAGTTCGCCGACGACCTGTTCCTGCAGATCGGCGATACTGACCCGGCGGCGATCCAGCGCGAAGCCCGCGCCGAGCCGGCCGCGTGCGAAATCGAGCACATCGTTAATCAGTCCCGTCATCCGCGCGATGCTGGTCTGCATCTGATCGAGGATCAGCGCGCGCCGTTCCGCCGCCGGATTCTTGACCAGCAGCGTGACCCCGGCTTGCAGCGCCGCGAGCGGATTGCGCAGATCATGGCCGACCACGGCGAGGAACTGCTCGCGCAGTTCGCCCGCGGCGCGCTCGTCGGCGAGATTGTCTTCGGATCGCTGCAATTTGTCCGATGCGTTCAGGTGGAAGCCGAGCAGATCGGCGAACATCGCGAACATCGCCGCAATCTCGGGGCGATCGAGATCGGCGGGGGCGGGGTCGATCGCGCACAAGGTCCCGAACAGATCGCCACTGGGCAGATGGATCGGGACCGATATGTAGCTTTTGAAGCCATAGATCGCCGGCGTATGGTGGTCGCGATAGGCAGGGTCGTTGCCGACATCCGGGATGATGACCGCCTTGGCGGTCTGACGGATCTCGTGGCAGATCGTCGTCTCCAGCTTGAGCTCGTCGCCCACGCTCAGTCCGAAGCCGATCTTGTCGAGGACGCTGCAGGCCACCCAGCGTTCGTCCGAAACGCGCGCGACGGCAGCGAAGCCCATGCCCGTCACGCGGCAGCACGTCTCCAGGATCGTAGGGACGACCCCGATCCGCCCGACAGCCTCGACATCGCGCTGATAATTCTCGGTAAGCACGAATCCTCCTGCGCAAAGCCTATGGCACAGGCTGGTCGCCGAGGTGAAGTCGCCGTCACGCCGGCAAGCGCCTCCTACCCGGGCATCGCCTCGCGCCCCGTCCGCCGCAGCGCGACCATGAAGACGTCCTGCAGCTTGGTCGGAAACCAGTCGCGGCGCGTGATCGCGCCGATCGTCCGCATCGTATCGGGCACGTCGGACTCGATCTTGACGAGCGTGCCCGCCTCGATCTCGGAGCGGACCTGATCGGTCGAGAGCAGGGTCAGGAAGTCGGTGCGCAGCAGCAGCCCGCGGATCAGCGCAACCGAGCCGCACTGGATCGGCGCCTCCGGGCGCGCCTTGCCCGATCGATCGAACATCTGCTGCCAGCGATCGAGCAGCCCCGAGGCGCGTCGCGCGACGATCCAGGGATGTTCTGATAACTGATCGAAATCGGCGACCGTCCCCGCGAGCGGATGTTCGGCGCGGCCGATCACCGTGAGACGATCGGTGAACAGGGGCTCCTGGAACAGGTCGCGGCCGGGCACGTCGCGCAGGGCACCGATCAGGATGTCGATCCGCCCGCTGCGCAGCAATTCGACTAGTTCGAGATAGGAGCCCTCGACCACGTCGACGCGCACGTCGGGCCGCTCGCGCAGCAACTCCGCCAAGGTCGCGGGCAGGAGGTGCGAGCGCGACAGCGCCATCGCGCCGATCGAGAGACGGCCGCCGCCGTCCGCGGTCTCCTCGATCGCGGCCCCCAGCTCGGTGACGCCGATCGTGAAGCCGCGCGCGAGCTTGGCCCCGGCGCGCGTCAGGCCGACACCGCGGCCGCGCCGCTCGACGAGTGCGGTGCCGGACAGCTTCTCCAGTTCGCGGACCGCACGGTGGAGCGAAGGGACGGACAGGCCGGCTTCCTCCGCAGCGCGGACGAAGCTGCCCGCTTCTGCGAGCGCCATCAGGCCGCGGACATGCGCGGTCGTCAGGTAATTCTCGAACTGGGCGGCGGGAATGTTCTTAGCGCAGCGGCGGCAGGCGACGGCGAGGCTGCGCAGCGCCCGATCCACGCGCTGGAGCACGCGCCGGCCGCTGGGGGTGGGGAAGACGCCGCCGGACGTGCGATCGAACAGGACCGTGCCGAATCCCGCCTCCAATTTTGCCAGCGCCTGGGTCAGCGCCGGCTGCGAGATCGAGGCGGCCTTGGCCGCCGCGCTGAGGCTTCCGCTGTCCGCGATCAGCGGCAGCATCCGCAGGTGCCGGAGATTGAGGTCGTGCGCACTTGTCATATATGTCGTTTAGCCTGAGCTTATAGCTTTCCGATAAACATATTTGTAGGCACAACGCGGCAGGAATAGCGATCGTCGAGAATCGCATCCTCGGAGAGGGACAGAACGATATGCTTATGCAGCCTGCGGACGAGCGGAACATCGCCGTCGAAGGAACGCCCACCCGGCACCGCGCCTTGCTCGATTGGGTGGAGCAGGTCGCCGCGCGTGTCCGGCCCGACGCGGTCCTCTGGTGTGACGGCTCGGACGCCGAATGGAACGAATTGTCCGATAAATTGGTGGAAGCCGGCACGTTGGTCGCGCTGAACCCCGCGTTGCGACCGAATTCCTTCTATGCGCGCTCGGATCCGCGTGACGTCGCGCGCGTCGAAAGCCGGACCTTCATCTGTTCGGACTCCGAAAACGACGCCGGCCCGACCAACAATTGGGCCGAGCCCGGCGAGATGCGCGAGCGGCTCGACGGACTGTTTTCGGGCACGATGGAGGGGCGCACGATGTATGTCGTGCCGTTCTGCATGGGGCCGCTGGGATCGGACAAGAGCATCATCGGCGTCGAGATCACCGACAGCCCCTATGTCGTCCTTTCCATGAAGATTATGACCCGGATGGGCGCGCCGGTGCTCGAAATGCTGGGCGACGACGGCTTCTTCATCCGCTGCGTCCACTCGGTCGGCATGCCGCTGAGCGAGGGCGTGCAGGACGTGGCCTGGCCGTCGAACGACGAGAAATGGATCGTTCACTTCCCCGAAACGCGCGAAATCTGGTCCTACGGCTCGGGCTATGGCGGCAATGCCCTGCTCGGCAAGAAGTGCGTCGCGTTGCGCATCGCGAGCGTGATGGCGCGCGACGACGGCTGGCTCGCCGAACATATGCTGATCCTCAAGCTCACCAATCCGGAGGGCGCGAGCCACTATGTCGCCGCCGCCTTCCCCAGCGCGTGCGGCAAGACCAACCTCGCCATGCTCGAGCCGACCATCCCCGGCTGGAAGGCGGAGACGGTGGGCGACGACATCGCCTGGATGCGCTTCGGCAAGGATGGTCGCCTGTACGCGATCAATCCCGAAGCGGGCTTCTTCGGCGTGGCGCCGGGCACCGGCCCTTCGACCAACAAGAATGCGATCGACACGCTCAGCGGCAACACGATCTTCACCAACACCGCGCTCACCGCGGATGGCGATGTCTGGTGGGAAGGACTGACCAAGACGCCGCCCGAGGGCCTGACCGACTGGACCGGTCAGCCTTACGATCCCGCCAGCGGCAAGCCCGCCGCGCATCCCAATGCGCGCTTCGCGGTCCCCGCGGCGCAATGCCCGGCGATCGCGGACGAGTGGGATTCGCCCGAGGGCGTGCCGATCTCGGCGATCCTGTTCGGCGGCCGCCGCGCCAGCGCCGTGCCGCTCGTCACCGAAGCGCTCGATTGGGATCATGGCGTGTATATGGCCGCGAACATCGCGTCCGAAGGAACGGCGGCGGCCGAGAACAAGGTGGGCGAGTTGCGCCGCGATCCCTTCGCGATGCTGCCCTTCTGCGGCTATCACATTGCCGATTATTTCAACCACTGGATCCGCATCGGCGCCTCGGCGGCGTCGGATCCGAGCGTGTTGCCCAAGCTGTTCCTCGTCAACTGGTTCCGCAAGGACAGCAATGGCAAGTTCGTCTGGCCGGGCTTCGGCGACAATGCGCGCGTGCTCAAGTGGATCGCCGAGCGGATTGAAGGCAAGGCCGATGCCGAGACGACCCCGATCGGGCTGCTGCCGACGAAGGGCAGCCTCGATCTGAGTGGCCTCAGCCTGACGCCCGAGCAGACCGACATGCTGCTTTCGGTCGATACCGAGATCTGGGCGGGCGAGGCCGAGCGCAACGGCGCCTATTTCAACAGCTTCGGCGATCGCCTGCCGCCTGCATTGAAACGCCAGCAGGCGGCGCTGGAGCAGCGCATCGCCGAGGCGGCCAATGCGGGCAAGGTCGTCGAACCCGCCTGAGGCGGGTCGAGCGCGGCTTGGCTCGCACTAACAGACCAGAGGGGCAAGGCCCGGCGTCGATGGCGCCGGGCCTTTTTCATGGCGGCCTATCGACGCCCCAATCGCGACATGAGACTCCTCGTCTTCTGGAGCGGTGAGGCTCTCCCTCCCGCAAAAGCAGGCTAGGGCAAGCGCACGACTGCTTTCCCCCACTTCCCGCCCTCAGCGGGTACCGAGAGTCTGGTCTGCTCGCGCGTCAATTGCGATCAACACCGCTCCCGCTAATTTGGGCGCGGAGGGGAGAGCGAATGGTTCAGGCCTGTATTGCAGTCCTTGCTCTCGGCGCGCTCCTCGTCATGTCCTTGTACGCGAACCGGAGGTTCAAGCGGGAGCGGCGGCTACCGATGCAATGGTCAGCGTCCTGTGCCGTGAACTGGAGCGCGCCGCGACGGATAGCGCTTGCTTTCACATCCCTCTTGGCGGGACTCATCCTCTGCGGGTTAACGGTCGCAACCATCGTCGCGACGCCCCGCTCGGGGCAGGAAGGCGCTGAGATTCTCGTGATCGCGGCAATATCGCTGGGCTTCGTGGCCGCTCACGCGCTGCATTTGTGGATGATTGGCAGAGCGCTCAGATCCGACATGAGATCAGAACGGCGGCGGCACCCTTCGAGTCACGACGACCTGGGACGATCCGATTGAGTTGAAGCGCGCTTCGGTGACGATGTCATTCGGATCACCCAGTCGAATGAGCAGATCGCCTGCTTCACGGCTGATTGACCACGGCGTTAGCGTTCCTAAGGCGAGACGGACGGACTTGGTATTTTTGCATAAGCCAGAAGAGGTGGTGTCAGAGCATCGGAGCCGTGCACGGCGAACTCCGGTGCTGATTTCTTTGAGGCCCGCAAGCGCGTCCCGCGCTCGGTCTACGCTAACGCCTCGGTCCAGGTGCACGTAGCGTCCGGCCGGGCAGAGGCCATTGCGAGACCCGGATATTTCCTGCGTATTGTACATGCCCTCGCTCGTCGCAGTGCTGATATCCGCCCCCGGCGCCGCGCGGAACGTCACGGTCCAACGCCTTCTGACGCACGCTGAGCCTATGGCGGTTGGCCGCTCTACGAACTGCACATCTTTCACGCCTGCAGCATTCATCCCGCCGGCAGGTTCTTCCACCGAATCGACCGGGCCGTGCCGCTGATCGCGCAGAATGGCGTCGCCCGCCGCAGCCGATGACAACTGCCGGACCTCCAAGAGAGTGAGGGCAGCGGGAGCTTGGGCCAACAAGAGTGCTAGTGTAACCATCCGCGTTCCTCATCGTAGCTTCGGCTTTATCCCTTTCGACGTCAAAAATTAGCCAGTCCGGAATCCAAAGATTGCTGACGCAGCGTCCGGCAATGCAGGCGGGGCCACCCCCCGACTGGCCGTGTCGGACAACGCTATCCGCTTGTCCGAAGCTCGAAATCGGTGCGCACGGCGTCGCTGAGGGCGAAAAACTTCCCTGACATGATTGACGTATGAACCAGATAGTTCATAGTTCCACGGCGAGGGGATGAGCATGGCGTTGCGGCAGCGTTTCTTGACGGGACTGATTGGACAATCGATCGGACAATCCCTGTCTCCCGCGCTGCACGAGGCCGAGGGCCGCGCGATCGGAATCGACTATTCCTATCGGCTGTTCGACATCGAGGCCGAACCGAAGCGCGCCGCCGCGCTCCCCGACATACTCGATCGCATGCAGGCCGAGGGCTTCGCCGGCTGCAACGTCACCTTCCCGCTGAAGCAGGCGGTCATGCCCCTGCTCGATCGCCTGAGCCCCGAGGCGGAGGCGATGGGCGCGGTCAATACGGTGCGCTTCGCCGGCGATGGCGCGCGCGAGGGGCACAATACCGACTGGTGGGGGTTCGGCGAGAATCTGCGCCGCACGATTCCCGATGCGGCGGTCGATACCGTCGCCCTGCTGGGGGCGGGCGGGGCGGGGGCCGCGGCGGCTTATGCCCTGTGCCGGATGGGCACGCGCGAACTGCTCGTGATCGATCGCGACGCCGACAAGGCCGAGGAGCTCGTCGCGCGGCTAAGCGGCGGATCGACGACGTTGCTGCCCGTGCGCTTCGCCGACGCCGAAGCGCGGCTGGGCGAGGTCGACGGGCTCGTCCAGGCGACGCCGATCGGCATGGCCAAGTTGCCGGGCACGCCCATCTCGCCGCGCGCTCTGTCGCCCGAAATGTGGCTCGCCGAAATCATCTATGTGCCGATCGAGACCGAACTGCTGCGCGCGGCTCGGGCGCTCGGTTGCCGGACGGTCGATGGCGGCGGCATGGTTGTGCTCCAGGCGGCGCGCGCGCTGGAAATCTTCACGGGGATGGCGGCCGATCCCGATCGGATGCAGACACACCTCCTGGCATTGTTGCGGGAAAAGGTGGGCTGATGGCGCGGGCGACGGCACTTTCGAAGGCGGCGGGCAAATTGGCGCGGCCCGCTCCCGTCGCACGTCCGGCCACCGCCGCCTCCCGGCGCGTCAACGATCCCGACCGGACCCGCGCGGACATCCTCGAAGTCGCCGCCTCGCATTTCGCGACGCACGGCTTCAGCGGCAGCCGCGTCGACGAGATCGCCGCGCAGACCAACACCAGCAAGCGGATGATCTATTATTATTTCGGCAGCAAGGAGGGCCTCTACCGCGAGGTTCTCGGCCTTCGCTACAACGAGATCCGCGTACTGGAGAAGCAGAGCGGCTTCGAGCAAGATGACCCGCAGGTCGCGCTCGCCACCTTGATCGGCACCACCTTCGACTATCACCAGTCGCACAGCGATTTCGTCCGGCTCGTCATGGTCGAGAATATCCATCGCGGCGAGAATATCGGCGAGGTGCCCGGCATCGAGTCGCGCGCGCAGTCCGTGCTCGATGTGCTGCGCCGACTGCTCGATCGCGGAATCGCGACGGGCGTGTTCCGCAAGGATATCGATCCCTTCCAGCTGCACATGTCGATCTCGGCCTTGTGCTTCTACAACGTCTCGAACCGCCACACTTTGTCGCGGATTTTCGCCACCGATATCGCAGCGCCCGACATGATCGCGATCCGTCGTCGGAACGTGATCGAGATGGTCATGCGCTGGGTCGTGGCCGCGCCGTAGGAAGAAGCGCGGACGGGGAATTTTGCACGTCCGTATTGACACTAACTCGATAGTACATAAAGCTTGTCAGACAAGATAAAAACGGGAGAGAATGATGAAGGGACTGAACCGCGCCACACTCATGTCCGGCGCAGCTGCGCTCGGCCTGTTGGCAACCGCCGCGACCGGCCAGACCGGCCCGCAGACGCCACAATCGCCCGTCGCGCAGACGCCCATAAGCGGCGATAGCGTCGATACCGAAGCCGCCAAGGAGATCATCGTCACCGGATCCAGCATCCGTGGCGCGCCGCCGGTCGGCTCCAATCTGATCTCGATCGGCCAAGCGCAGATCAACGCGACCCCCGCGCAGTCCGTCCAGCAGGTGCTGAAGTCGGTGCCCGCGGTCGTCGGTCTGGGTTCGGCGGGGCAGGGCGCGTTCGGATCGGCCGATGGCTCGGGCACCAACGCGCCGACGATCCACGGCCTCGGCGGTTCGGCTTCGAACTCCACCCTGATCCTGATCGACGGGCACCGCTTCCCGCTGAGCGGCATCAATCACGCGCTCGGCGATCCGAACATCATCCCCTCGATCGCGATCGAGCGGGTCGAGGTACTGCCCGACGGCGCCTCGTCGGTCTATGGCTCGGATGCCGTCGCCGGCGTCATCAACTTCATCACCCGCCGCCGCTATGACGGGATCGAGGTCAACGGTCAGCTCGGCTATGGCGACAATTACCGCACCTACAATGGCAGCCTGCTTGCCGGGAAGACCTGGGACACGGGCTCCTTGCTGTTCGCCTACAGCTATTCGCGCCGCAGCGCGCTGAGCGCGGCCGATCGCGACTTCACCAATTTCGATCACCGGTCGCAGGGGGGCAGCAACTTCGCGACCTTCGCCTGCCAGCCGGCGACGATCCAGCCGACCGGCAGCACGCTCATCTACGCCAATCCCTATACGGGTGCGGGCGTCGCCAATGCGCAGGCCAATGCCTTCTGCGATTTCAGCGACAATTCGGACATCATCCCGCGCGAGATCCGCAATAACGGGATGCTCAAGATCACGCAGGAGGTGGGCGACAAGCTCACCCTCTCGGCCGACGCGGTCTATTCGAACCGCGTCAATCGCCAGACCGTCACGCGCGGCAGCGTCCAGTCGACCGTGTTCGCAACCGGCGCGCAGGCCAATCCCTTCTATGTCGGCGTGCCCGGCAGCGCGGCGACCTCCGAGACGATCCGCTTCAATGCGGACGATCTGCTCGGCCCCGGCGCCTATATCGAAGGCCGCGCCGAGGATTTCTACGCGCACGGCACCGCCGAATATAAGCTCAACGACAATTGGCGGATCACCGCCGGCGCTACGTTCGGCTTCGACAACAGCAAGCAGCAGAATGTGGGCCAGCTCTGCACGAGCTGCGCCTATCTCGCGCTCAACGGCACGACCAACGGCACGGGCAGCCTGACCGCCGCCTCGGTTCCCGCGACCGGCCTGATCGTGACCCGGCTGCCGCTGACCGCGGCGACCGCCCTCGACGTGTGGAACGCGCTCGCCACCAACCGCACCTCGGCGGCGGTGCGCGCGGCGCTGACCGACTCCACGACCACCCAGCTCGCGCGCCAGACGATCCAGGACGGCACGCTGAAGATCGACGGATCGCTCTTCGCGCTGCCGGCCGGCGACGTGAAGGCAGCGCTCGGCGGCGAGCTGATCCGCTACACGCTGGCGCAGGACATCACCCGTCCGCTCAACATCGGCCCGGCGTCGAGCGGCTCCTCGACGACCAACCTCAACTATCGCCGCACCACCGAGAGCGCCTATCTCGAAGTGCTCGTCCCGATCGTAAGCCCCGAGATGGGCGTCCCGGCGATCCGGTCGCTCAGCGCCAACATCTCCGGCCGCTACGATCATTATAGCGACTTCGGCACGACCAAGAATCCGAAGTTCGCGGCCAATTGGGAGCCGTTCGAGGGGCTCAAGCTGCGCGGCAATTACGCCAAGTCGTTCGTCGCCCCGGCGCTCACCAGCCGCGGCAGCAATGCGGCGGGCGTCACCGGCGAATCCGGCTACGGCAATTATGCGCTGGGCCAGGTCAACGTGCCGATCTCGGCCTTCCCGCAGGTCGCCAACATTCCGGGCGTGTCCTGCACCAACGGCATCTGCTCGATCGGCACGGCAACGATCACCGGCGTGCAGATCAACGGCGGCAACGCCGATCTGCAGCCGCAGAAGGGCCAGACCTATTCGTTCGGCGGCGATTTCACGCCGACGTTCGCGCGCGGCCTGCGCATCAGCGCGACCTACTGGCACAACCGGATCAAGGGCGGCATCACCGCGCCGATCCCGTCGCTCGCGATCAACTCGCCCGAACTCTATCCGCTGCTGACGATCCTGCCGACCGCGGCCCAACTGGCGGCCGCCACGGCCGGCCTGCCGCAGACGAGCGCGCTGCCTGCCAACCAGTTCTTCATCTACAATTATCGGCAGCGCAACGTGCTGAACCTCACGGTCAGCGGCATCGATGCGGACATCAGCTACACCCGCAGCACGAACATCGGCAAATTCGCCGCCGGCGTGGCGCTGACGCGCGAGCTGAAATTCGATCAGCAGATCGGCACCGGCCCCACGTTCAGCGTGCTCAACACGACGGGCTTCAACACGACCTTCCCGTCGGTCAAGCTGCAGGGCCGCGCCAATTTCGGCTGGGAATATGAAGGCTTCTCGTTCGATGCCTTCCTCAACCATACGGGCAGCTACCGGAACTACAGCGCCTCCACGCTGACGCCGATCATGCGCAGCGCGGCGGGCGTGCCGACCGGCGGCGGCGACAAGGTGAAGGCCTACAATACGGTCGATCTGCACATCGCCTACACGATCCCGCAGGGCTTCATCTCGAAGGCGCAGATCTTCGTCGATGCGACCAACCTGTTCGACAAGGATCCGCCTTTCTACAATGTCGCGACGCTCAACGGATCGAGCGGCTACGACACCTTCCAGGCCAGCCCGATCGGACGCGTCATCACCGTCGGCGTGCGGACCAAGTTCTGATGAAGCAGGCGCGGCGATCCTTTTCTAAATGGTCGCCGCGCCTCGCTTGCCCCCGCCCGTCCGCGGTTTTCCACCTGACATTACGCGCCCAGACCAACCAAAAAATTGAGGGAGATGTCGATGCGTAAGGTTCTTGCTACCTTGCTGGCTGCCACGTTCGTCGCCGGCACATCCGCGCCCGCCGCGATGAACCCGATTTCGGGTGATCCGGTCGCGATCGACAGCGGCCGCGTCTCGGGCACGATGCTGTCGTCGGGCGTGCGCGCCTATCTCGGCATCCCGTTTGCCGAGCCGCCCGTTGGCAATCTGCGCTGGGCCGCGCCCAAGCCGGTCAAGTGGGACGGTATCTTCAATGCCGATCGCAAGGGCGCCGAATGCATCCAGGTGCTCCGCCCGCACAATATCAATCACTATTTCGGCGAGGAGCCCTCGTCCGAGGACTGCCTGTATCTGAACGTCTGGACCCCGCCGACCGCCAAGCCCGGCGCCAAGCTGCCCGTGATCGTCTTCATCTATGGCGGCGGCTTCACGATCGGATCGTCGGGCATGCCCAATTATGATGGCGAGAATGTCGCCAAGGCCGGGGCGGTCTATGTCAATTTCAACTACCGCGTCGGCGCGCTCGGCTTCCTCGCGCATCCCGAATTGACCGCCGAGCAGGGTGGCCATTCGGGCAATTATGCGCTGATGGACCAGGCGCTCGCGCTCAAGTGGATCCGCGCCAATATCGACAAGTTCGGCGGCGATCCGGACAAGGTGCTGATCATGGGACAGTCGGCTGGCGCGCGCTCGGTCTCGCTCCAGCTGTTCAATCCGATGGCAAAGGGGCTGTTCCGCGCGGCGGTGATGTCGAGCGGCTGCAATTTCGTCGCGGATGGCGTCGGAGGCGGGCAGATGATGACCCTGTCCGAGGCGGAAAAGGTCGGCCTTGCCTATCAGGAGAAGCTCGGCGCCAAGAGCCTCGAGGATCTGCGCGCGCTGCCCGCCGACAGGATCCTCGCCGTCCAGTCCGAGACGCAGGTCGGCGCGCATGTCGAGGGCGTCCGCATCCAGGGCGCGATCGTCGACGGCTATGTGATCCCGCGCCAGAATGGCGAGATGCTGGCGTCGGGCGACATCGCCCGCGTGCCGATCATCGCCAGCTACAATCAGGACGATATCGATGCGGGCATGAGCCCACTGTCGCGGGTCAAGACCGTCGCCGAATATAAGGCGGCCGTGCAGCAGCTCTACGGCGCCAATGCCGATGCCTATCTCAAGCTGTTCCCGATCGCGACCGATGCAGAGGTACCCGCCAAGGCCAAGCGCTACGCGACGATGGCCGGTCTCGAGACGAGCTCGCGCCGTTGCGCGCTCGCCATGTCGAAGCTCGGCGTGAACGGCTATGTCGACGAATATTCGCACAAGCACCCCTACGTGCCCGGCGTGAAGATCGCGGATCAGGACATTGCGACGATCGGCGCCTATCACACGTCGGACATGCCTTACTGGCTGAATACGCTCGACAAATATAACATGCTGCGGCCGACGCGGGCGTGGACGGAGGCCGATCGCATGCTCTCCGGCCAGATGCTCGGCGCGCTGATCGCGATGGCCGAGACGGGCAGCCCGAGCACGACCGCGCTCGCCTGGCCAGCGACGACCGCGAAGACCGACGTGAAGATGGATTTCGACGTGCCGGCGAAGGTCGTCCCGCTCGATACCAAGCGGCTCGATTGGCTGGCGGCGCACCCCGCCGCCGTGCAGGCGCGATCGACCCGGCCCGACCGTGTGCGCGACTGAACCGAAAAGGATGACCATGACGCGTTTCGTGATCGTTGCCGTAGCTCTGATGCTCCTGCCGGGTGCGGCGAGAGCGCAGACGCCGACCGCCGCCGCCGATGCCGCGACGGCGGCGCTCATTCAGAAGAGCTGCGCCGCCTGCCACCCGGTCGGGCAGGTCATGACCGCGCACAAGAGCAAGGAAGATTGGGGCGCGACGCTCGACAAGATGATCGGCTTCGGCGCGCAGATTTCGGACAAGGATTATGACGTGATGGTCGATTATCTCGCCCGGACCCACGGGCCTGCCGCGAAGTGAGCATGCGCAAACGCACGCTCGCGGCGTTGCTCGCCGCCGCCGTCGCTCTGCCCGCGCTCGCCGAGGACGGCACCGACTGGCCGACCTACGGGCACGACAAGGGCGCGCAGCGCTTCACCTCGCTCGCCGAGATCACGCCCGCCAATGTCGGCAGGCTCGCACCCGCCTGGACCTATCACATGAAGCCGGCGGACGCCGCTGCGGCGCCCGCTGCGACGGGGCAGGGCGCCGTCGAGACGGCGCAGCGCGCGGCCGAAGGCGTCGGCATGCGTCGTCCGCGCAGCCGCTTCGCCCAGTCCGAGACGACGCCGATCGTCGTCGGCAACGTCATGTATGTCAGTACGCCGTACAGCCGCGTCGTCGCATTGGATGCGACGACGGGCGCGGAAATCTGGGCGCGCGAGATACCCGGCCCGGGCCAGCCCTCGCTGCGCGGCGTCGAATATTGGCCGGGCGACGGCAAGACGGGTGCGCGCATCCTGTTCGGCACGCGCGACGGGCGGCTGGTCGCGCTCGACGCGAAGACCGGCGCCTTTGCCGAGAGCTTCGGCATGGCCGGCATCGTCGATCTCAAGACCCCCGAAATCCTTCAGGGCGAGAAGCCCGGCTATTACGGGATGAGCTCGCCGCCTTTCGTGTGGCGCGATCTCGTCATCACCGGCTCGGCCACGCCCGAATTTCCGGCCAAGGGTCCGACGGGCGACATCCGCGCGTGGGACGTCCGCACCGGCAAGCTCGTCTGGACCTTCCACACCGTGCCGCGCGCCGGCGAGCCGGGCCATGAGACGTGGGAGCCGGGCAGCACCGAGCATCGCACGGGCGTCAACAATTGGGGCTTCATGAGTGCCGATGTCGCGCGCGGCATCCTCTATCTGCCGATCGGCGCGCCCAGCTTCGATCGCTATGGTGGCGATCGCAAGGGCGACAATCTGTACGGCACCTCGGTCGTCGCGCTCGATGCGGCGACGGGCAAGCTGAAATGGCATTTCCAGATCGTCCACCACGATATCTGGGACGGCGATGCCGAGGCCGCGCCCGCTCTGTTCGAGGTGAAGAAGGGGGCCAAGACGATCCCCGCGGTCGGCATCGTCTCGAAGAGCGGGCTGTTCTTCATGCTCGATCGCGTGACCGGCAAGCCGATCCTGCCGATCGAGGAGCGCGCAGTCCCGCCGAGCGACGTGCCCGGCGAGAAGACCTCGCCGACGCAACCCTTCCCGGTCGTGACCCCACCGCTCGTCCGCACGCATTTCGATCCGAAGACCGACATCGCCGATGTCGCGCCGGGCCTGAAGGACTGGTGCAGCAAGTGGATCGCCGACAACAAGATGAAGTCGGGCGATATCTACATGCCCGTCGCCTTCAACCGCACGACGATCAACCTGCCCGGGCTGCAGGGCGGCGCGAACTGGGGCGGCATGTCGTTCAATCCCGCTTTGGGCCTGCTGTTCGTCAACACGAACGAGCTCGGGCAGGTAACATCGCTCGTGCCCGCCGCCGCCGGATCGCCGCTCCCGTTCGAGCGCGGCCAGCCGAGCGCGCGCTTCTCGCAGCCCGAGACCAAATTGATGTGCCAGGCGCCGCCCTGGGGCCAATTGTCGGCGATCGACGTCGCGACGGGCAAGATCGTCTGGAACGTGCCGCTTGGCGTCAGCGACAATGTGCCCGCGGAAAATGCCAAGACCGGCCGCCCCAATATCGGCGGCTCGATCGCGACCGCCAGCGGGCTCGTCTTCATCGGCGCGTCCGACGACAGCCGGTTCCGCGCCTTCGATGCGAAGAGCGGCCGTGAAGTGTGGACGGTCAAGCTCGACGCATCCGCCCACGCGACGCCGGTTTCCTACAAGGGCCAGGACGGCCGCCAGTTCGTCACGGTCGTGGCGACGGGCGGCAGCTTCCTCGATAGTCCGATCAACAGCGACGCCGTCGTCGCCTTCGCGCTTCCGAAATAGGGAATATCATGCCCGGTACGATCCACGTCCTGAACGGCCCCAATCTCGGGCTCCTCGGTCAGCGCGAGCCGCATATCTACGGCACCGCGACGCTCGCCGATCTCGAGCGCGAATGCCGCGCGATCGCCGAGCCGGCGGGCTTCGATATCGTCTTCCACCAGACCGATGCCGAACATGAGATGGTCCATTTCTTCCATGCGGCGCGGCTGGGTGCTGCGGGCATCGTCTTCAATCCCGCCGCCTTCACCTATGCCGGCTATCCGATCCTCGATGCGCTCAAGATGTGCGACTGCCCGATCGTGGAGGTCCATATCTCGAACATCCATCGGCGCGAAGCGGAGTGGCGCTCCAAATCGATCATGACGCAGGCGGTGACGGGCATCATCAGCGGCCTCGGCATCGACGGCTACGGGCTCGCCATCCGTCACATCATCCGCCTGCGATCGCAGCCATGATCGCGAGCCGCGCCACGAAGGTGCGCTTCACGATCCTCGCGCTCGTCACGGGCGCGACGATGCTCAACTATCTCGATCGGGCGGTGATGAGCGTCGCCGCCAAGCCGATGACCGAGGAGCTCGGCATCTCGCCGGCGATGCTCGGCCTGATCTTCTCGGCCTTCTCCTGGACCTATGCCGCTTCGCAAATTCCGGGCGGCCTGCTGCTCGATCGCCTCGGCACGCGGCTCACCTATGCGCTCTCGCTGACCTTCTGGTCGGCCTTCACATTGCTGCACGGCTTCGCGAACAATATCGGCACTTTGATTGCGTTGCGCTTCGGCCTCGGTGTCGCCGAGGCGCCCTGTTACCCCTGCAACAGCCGCATCCTCGCGAGCTGGTTCCCGCAGACCGAGCGCGCGCGCGCGACCGGCGTCTATTCGATCGGCCAATATTTCGGCCTCGCCTTCATGAGCCCGATCCTGTTCTGGATCGTCGCCAACTGGGGCTGGCGCTCCTTGTTCGTCCTCGTCGGCGCGATCGGCATCGCCTACGGCCTGTTCTGGTATGCCATCTATCGCGATCCGACCCACGCGAGGCGGATCAACGAGGCCGAGCGCGCGCATATCGCGGCGGGCGGCGGGCTCGAGACCAAGGCCGCGATCCGCTTCTCGTGGAGCGACATGGGGCGGCTGTTCGCCAAGCGGCAGATCCTCGGCGCCTCGATCGGCCAATTCTGCAGCAATTCGGCGCTCGTCTTCCTGATCACCTGGTTCCCGACCTATCTCGCGACCGAACGCCACATGGATTTCGTCAAGTCGGGTTTCTTCGTCGCCTTGCCCTATATCACCGCCTCGGCGGGCGTGCTGCTCGGTGGCGTGGTCTCGGACTGGCTGATCCGCCGCACCGGATCGCCCACGATCGGCCGCAAAGCGCCGATCGTGGCGGGGCTGCTGCTGATCTCGACGATCCTATCGCTGAGCTTCATCGAGGACAATACGCTGCTGATCCTCGTCATGTCGGTCGCGACCTTCGGACAGGGCATCTGCAATCTCGGCTGGACGCTCATCTCGGATGTCGCGCCCAAGACGCACATCGGCCTGACCTCCGGCATCTTCAATCTGTGCGCCAATATCGCCGGGATCGTCACGCCGATCGTGATCGGGGTCGTCGTTCAGGCGAGCGGCTCGTTCCACGGCGCGCTCTTCTATATTGGCGCGGTCGCGCTCGTCGGCGCCGCCTCTTACATCTTCATCATCGGACCGGTGGAGCGCCTGACGCTCGACGAACAGCCGGCATAAGGGAGCGGACGCGATGCGGATCGGATCGACGATGCGGGCGGCTTTGGCCGGCCTCGCGGCCCTGGGCGGCGGGATGGCGAGCGCGCAGGCGCCCGCGCCGCAGGGTGCCGCGCCGCTGCCCGGCACCTATGCGCCCGGCCGGCGCATGCTCGGTTACGAGGATCCCTATGCAGGCAAGAAGCGCGTCCTGCTCGTCGCCGATCTCCACACCGGCAACCAGAATGCGCACGACGCGGTCAGCCATGCGATGGCGACGCTCGAGCGCATCACCCGCGCCGCCGGCATCGTCCTCTACATCCGCACCGATACCGAATGGGTGACGAAGGACGAGGTGTGGGGCACGGGCGATTATGCGAAAGGCGGGCGGCGTCAGGCGAAGGGCCGCAACCTGAAGGATTTCGACGCGATCGTCTTCTACACCAACGGCGATCTCGATCTCACCGACAGGCAGAAGGCGGATCTGCTGAGCTTCGTGCATGACGACGGCAAGGGCTTCGTCGGCATCCACACCGCGACCGCGACCGCGTCGAAATGGCCCGAATATGGCGAGATGATCGGCGGCTATTTCGACAATCACCCCTGGGGCATTTCGGACGCGAAGATCATCGTCGAACGGCCCGATGCACCCGAGATGAAGCTCTATCTGAAGAGCCCGATCGTCAAGGACGAGCATTATCAGATGCTCGCCCCCTATGATCGCGCCAAGGTCGACGTGCTCGCCCGGATCGACACCAGCTCGGTCGACATGACGAGCCCCAACGTCCACCGCACCGACAAGGATTTCCCGGTCGCCTGGATCAAGAGCTACGGCACGGGCCGCGTCTTCTACTCTGGGCTCGGCCATTCGGACGCCTCGTGGGACGATCCGCGTCAGCAGAATATGTTCCTCGAAGCGATCAAATGGGCCGCGCACGTCACCGATTATCCGGTGCGGCCGCATCCCTTGCCGGTGAAATAGCCGCTCGACACGTTTCCCGGGCCGACCTACCCAAAGGCCATGAACGTGCAGACCGGCGGCAAGAAGTTTCACGGCCTGCCCAGCCACGAGCGGCTGCACACGGCCGTCGCCCGCGAGATTGCCGTCGCGATCGTCACCGGCGGCTATCGGCCGGGTGAGACGCTGATGGGCGAAAACAGCGCGAGCGAGGCACTCGGCGTCTCGCGCGCCGCCTATCGCGAGGCGATCCGTACCCTGATGGCCAAGGGGCTGGTCGAGAGCCGCCCCAAGACCGGCACGCGCGTCTGCCCGCGCGCGCGCTGGAATCTGCTCGATCCCGACGTGCTCGGCTGGATCCTCGAAAACGATCCTGCCCCGGAATTCCTCGGCGAATTGTTCGAGCTGCGCCTCGCGATCGAGCCGCGCCTGGCCGAGCTCGCCGCCGAGCATCGCTCCGATCAGGATCTCGCGCGGATGCACGCGGCACTCGCCGACATGCAGCAGCACGAGCCCGACAGCGAGGCCGCCGAAGAGGCCGATCGCCGCTTCCACGAGGCGCTGATCTCGGCCGCCGGCAACGAGCTGATGGGCCAGCTGACCTCCTCGATCAGCGCGTCGGTCGGCTATGTCGCGCGCGCCAAGCGGCGCGAGGCCGCGCATCGCGATTCCACCGAGGATCACCGGCTGCTGCTGGAGGCGATCGAGCAGGCCGATCCCGTCGCGGCGCGCGCCTCGACGCGGCGGATCATCCAGCGCGGGCTGGCAGACCTTCATCTCGATCGCTGAAGGTCAGCTCCACCTTGAGCCCATTGGGATCGAACAGGTTGAGCTGGCTCATGCCCCGCGCTTCGAGGCGGATGCGCTGGAAGGGCACGCCATTGGCCTCCAGTCGCGCGATGCACGCGTCGAGCCCGGTGCAATCCAGCGCGAAATGGTCGAGCCGGCTGCCCGCTCCCTCGGGATAGACCGCTTCGTCCCCCATCGGTCCGTTGACGTGGATGATCGGATCGCCCGCCTCATTGTGCAGCCACACATTCTGCGGCCGCGCGACCGAAGACACGGCCGGTCCCGCGCGTAGGCCGAGGCACGTCTCGTAAAAGGCGATCGTCTCGTCGAACGCCGGAGTGCGGATATTGACGTGGCCGAGCCGGACTACGCGCATCTTGTTCCTCTCCTTCATCCTCCCCCGAAAGGGGAGGGGGACCATCCGAAGGATGGTGGAGGGGTGGCCACGTGCGGTGAACTTTCGTCCGGCGCCAGCGGCCACCCCTCCGTCATCGCTACGCGATGCCACCTCCCCTTTCAGGGGAGGATGATCCCTCAATCCTCCGCGACCGGGCGGAACCGGCTCTGTGCCGCCAGCCGGATCGGCGCATTGGGCGCGCCATAGCCGTCATAGCCGGCCCGCTCGACATATTCGAAGAAGAAGGTCCGCGCGAAGGCGCGCCCGTAGAGCTGGCGATAGCGCCCGCCCTCGGGATCCTCGTCGAGCATGATGTCCAGCCGCCGCGCCGCCGCGCTCTCCTCGGGCGAGAGCGCGAAGCGCATCTCCGCATCGTCCTGGTAATTTTCCGGTACGGGCAGCCGCGCGAGGCCGCGCGCCTCCAGCGCCTCAGCCGCCGCGTGCATGTCGCCCACCGCCAGCGCGATATGCTGGAAGCCCGCGCCGAACGAATGGCTGAGGAAGCGCGCCGACAAGGCCCCGCGCGCATCGGTGCTGTTGAGCGTGATGCGGAACGTGCCCGCCGGATTCTGGATCGCCTGACTCTGCACAAGCCCGTTGGGGTCGATCACGTCCTGCGGCAGCTGCACGCGCACGTCGAACAAAGTGCGCCAGTAGAGCTGCCACGACAGGAATTCGTCGTTGTGGACCACCGCGGCGAGATGATCGATCGCGGCGATCCCCACGTCGGGGGCGCTGCCACCTTCGTCCACCGCATCGAATTCCTCGTCCCAGATCGCGCCCGTGTTGGCCGCGTCGAGGATATAGACGAGGCTTCCTGCCACGCCGCGCAACGCGGGCATCGCCGGTATGTCGCTGCCATGTTCGGATATGCCCAGTGCCCGTGCGCGCGCGACCGTCGCCGCCTGGTCCGAAACCGCCAGCCCGATCGCGCAGATCGAGGTGCCGTGCGTGGTGCGATAGGCGTGCGCGAAGCCCTCCTGCTCGTAATTGAGCACGAAGCGCGCCGCGCCGCCGCGCCACAGATCCACCGCCTTGCTGCGATGCGATCCGGCGGGCGCGAAGCCGGCCGAGCGCAGCATCGCCTCCAGGCCGAGCCGATCTCCTTCGTCCACCGCGAATTCGACGAACTCGACATGGCTGATCACCGCGGGCGGCGGCATCGTCGTCGGCGCGCCGATCGATCGCGCGGCCGCGTCGCGGATTGCGGTCAGCGAGCGGAGGCCATCCTGCGCGACCATCTTGGCCGAATTGGCGCGGAAGCGATCGTTGAAGATCTCCAGGCTCAGCGGGCCGTCATAGCCGATCCGGAACAGCTCGCCGACATAGCCGGTCAGGTCGAACCCGCCCTGGCCGGGCAGGTTGCGGAAGTGGCGGCTCCAGTAGAGCAGGTCCATCGACAGGATCGGCGCGTCGGCGAGCTGGACGAACACGATCTTGGCGGGGTCGATCTGGCGCAGGCTTTCCACCGGAATGCCGCGCGAGAGCGAATGGAAGCTGTCGAGCAATATGCCAATATTCGGATGATCGACCATCTCGACGATCCGCCACGCATCGCGATGATCGAAGATGTGCCGCGCCCAGGCGAGCGCTTCGTAGCCGACGATGACGCCGTAGCGCGCGGCGAGATCGCCAAGCTCGCGCAGATCGGCGACGATCCGGTCCTCGTCGGGCGAGGCGAGGGGCGAGCAGTTCGTGCAGAGCAGGATCCGGTCGCAGCCCAGAATTTGCATCACCTGGAATTTCTGTTCGATCCGCTGGAAGGCGCGCATGCGCTGGGGCGCGGGCATCCCCTCCAGATCGCGAAACGGCTGATAGAGGACGCAGGCAAGCCCCAGCTCGTCCAGCAGCGCGCGGACCTGATGGGCGGTAAGGTCGGAGGCGAGGAAATCGGTGTCGAAGATCTCGACCGCCTTGAACCCCGCCGAGGCGGCGGCGCGCAGCTTGTCTTCGAGCGTACCGCTCAGCGATACGGTGGCGATCGCGTCGATCATGGGGAGCCTTTGAGAACGCCGAGCACGATGGTCAGTCCGACCAGTAGAGGCGCATGGGATTATCGACCAGCAGCTTGCGCTGGAGCTCTTCAGTGACGGCGATGCGCGGGATGACATCGACGAGGCCGCCATCGTCGGGAATGCGCGTTTCCATGTTCGGATGCGGCCAATCGGTGCCCCACAGGACGCGATCCGGATAGGCTTCGACCAGCGGGCGCACCGCCGCGACGAAATCGTCATAGGGCTCGCCCTTCGGATCGAGGCGGTCGGGGCAGGTAACCTTGACCCAGATGTCGTCGCGGCTGTCGAGCAGGGCGCGGAAGGCGGTCATGTCGGCGCCGTCCGGGCCCTGCGTCACGTCGGGGCGGCCCATATGATCGATCACGACGGGCACGGGGAGGGCGGCGATGAAGGGTTTCATCTCGTCGAGGATGTCCGCCTCGAAATAGATGACGACATGCCAGCCGAGCCGCCGGATACGCTGGGCGACCTCGAGGAACTTGTCCTTGGGCGCGTCGTCGACGAGCCGCTTGAGGAAATTGAAGCGGATGCCGCGGATGCCGCCCGCGTGGAGCGCGTCCAGTTCCTCATCCGAAATCGCCGGATCGGCAACCGCGACGCCGCGCGCGAGCGCGTTCGATTTGGCGATGCCGTTGAGCGTGGCCGCATTGTCGGTGCCGTGACAGCTCGCCTGGACGATGACGTTGCGCGCGAAGCCGAGCCGGTCGCGCAAGGCGAACAGCATTTCGGGCGTCGCGTCCTGCGGCTGATATTTGGCCTTCGCGCTGAACGGGAAGTCGGCAGCGGGGCCGAAGACGTGGCAGTGCGCGTCGACCGCGCCGGGGGGCGGCACAAAAGCCGGTTTGGACGGCGTCAGCGTCCAGCTGCGGACCCGGCCCTGTTCGTCGGTGCTCATGCGAAGATCGTCCCGTCCATCAATTTGCGCGCGGTGCGCAGCAGGGCCGAGGTCGCAACCTGCCCCTTCGCGTCCAGCGTCAACACGCAACTCATCTCGCCCGTCGGATGCTCGACCGACAATGTCTTAGGGCTACCTTCGGGAATGACCGCGACCTCGGCGGCCGGCGATCCCTCGACGAGGCAGGCGGTGGCGACACTGACCGCTCCGAGCACGCCGATCGTGGCATGCGCGCGGTGCGGGATGAAGCTGCGCACGGTCACCGCGCCGCCCTGCGCAGGCGGCGCGACCAGCATCATCTTGGGCACCGATTTGTCCTTAACGTCGCCCAGGTTCATCATCGGCCCGGCCTTCAGCCGGATCGCCTCGATCCGCGTCTTGAGCGAGGTCCAGCTGTCGAGCGTGTCGCGATCCTCATAGCCCGTCGCGCCGACATCCGTCGCCTTGAACACGACGCAGGGCATGCCATTGTCGATCAGGGTGCAGGCGACGCCGTCGATCATGTCGACCGGACGGCCCGTCGGCAGGAGCGCGCCGCACGAAGAGCCCGCCGTGTCGCGAAATTCGAGCGGCACGGGCGAGGCGGTGCCGGGCGCGCCGTCGATCCGCGCTTCGCCCTCGTAGGTGGGGAGCCCGCCCGGTGTGCGGCAGGTTGCCACCGCGACCTGACTGGTATTGACCATGAAGATCGCGACCTTCGTCTCGTCGCCGGTTGCCGCGACGAGGCTGCGCTCGATTGCGAACGGGCCGACGCCCGCGAGCATGTTGCCGCAATTCTGCGCGTCGGTGACGATCGCCTGATCGACGAAGACCTGCAGGAACAGATAGTCGACATCGACGCCCTTGCGCTCCGACTTCGAGACGACCGCCACCTTGGAGGTCAGTGGATCGCCGCCGCCCATCCCATCTATCTGGCGCGGATCGGGCGAGCCCATCGCGCGGAGCAGGAAGGCGTCGCGCGCCTCCGTTTCGGCGGGAAGATCGGCGGCGAGGAAGAAGCCGCCCTTCGAGGTGCCGCCGCGCATCCACATGCAGGGTGCGGAGGTCATCTCATCCTCCCCGGTACGGGGAGGTGGCATCGCGAAGCGATGACGGAGGGGGCGTTCGGCTGAGCGCAGCGGTCGTAGTGAGCCCCCTCTACCATGCTACGCATGGTCCCCCTCCCCGTGCCGGGGAGGATATTATTCATACGTCAGCCCCATTTCGGTGAGACGCCCCCGCATGTCGTAAATGTCGAGGCCGAGTTCGCCCGCGGCGAGGCGCTGGCGCTTGGTCTCCTCGAGCGCCTCGCGCGCCTGCGACTTCTTCAGCACGTCCGCGGCATCGGCGCGCTTAACGACGCAGACGCCGTCATCGTCGGCGACGATCACGTCGCCCGCCTCGATCGCGGCATTGGCGCAGACGATCGGGACGTTGACCGAGCCCAGGGTCCCCTTGATCGTGCCCTGCGCATAGACGGCGCGCGACCAGACGGGGAAGTTCATCTGGGTCAGATCGCGCACGTCGCGACAGCCGGCATCGATGACGAGGCCGCGGCAGCCCCGCGCCTGCGCCGACGTCGCGAGCAGATCGCCGAAATAGCCGTCGAAGCAGGGCGAAGTGGGCGCGAGGACGAGGATGTCGCCGGCCTGCAATTGCTCGATCGCCACATGGACCATCCAATTGTCGCCCGGGGGCGACGAGATGGTGACGGCGGAACCCGCGATGCGCGCGCCGGGATAGATCGGGCGCATATAGGGGGCGAGCAGACCAATGCGTCCCTGCGCTTCGTGCACCGTCGCGACGCCGGCATGCGCCAGCCCGTCGATCACGCTGGCATCGGCGCGCTGGATGTTCTGGACGACGCGTCCCGCCATGCTCACTCTCCTCGGTCTGTGCGGACGCTTGGCGCGTGGGCCGGACGCGCTCCAATCACAATTGGACCCGCCCTATAAGATTTTGCTAAGTCCATGTCGTGTCGCTGAAGCCGTTCGATCTCAACCTGCGCCACCTGCGCGCGCTCGCCGCGATCGTCGCGCAGGGCAGCATGAGCGCCGCCGCGCAGGCGGTCAGCCTGTCGCAACCGGCGCTGACGCAGGGCCTCGCCAAGATCGAGCGGCAGCTGGGTACGACGCTGTTCGATCGTCGCGCCGACGGCGTCCGCCCGACCGAGGCGGGCCTGCTCATGGCCGAGCGGGCGGGTGCCGCGCTGGATCATCTCGCGGAAGCAACCCGCAGCGGGTTGCGCGGCGGCGGCCGGGGCTTCGCGCGGCCGGATCTGCTGATGACGGGCACGCAGCTCCATGCCTTTCTCAGCCTCGTCGAGGCGGGCAGCTTCGCCGCCGCGGCCGTGCGCACCGGGATCACCCAGCCGGCGCTGCACCGCGCGGTGCGCGATCTGGAGCAATTGTGCGGCGTGCCGCTCGCCGAGCGATCGGGGCGGGGGCTGGTCGTGACGACGGCGGGGCGTAAGCTCGCGCGCGGCGTGCGCCTGGCCGCGACCGAGATTGCGGCGGCGATCGGAGAGGTGTCGCCCGATCCGGGCGTCGGCAGCCGGATCACGATCGGCGCGATGCCGCTGTCGCGCGCTTTGCTGTTGCCGACCGCGATCGCCTCGCTTGTCCGCGCCGAGCCGCGGGCGGCGATCGACATACGCGAGGGATCGTGGCGCGAGCTGACTGATCCGCTGCGCGACGGGACGATCGATCTGATGGTCGGCGCTTTGCGCGATCCGCCGCCGCCGGGCCTTCACCAGGATTATCTGTTCGAGGATCGCCTCGTCGTCGTCGGCCGTGCGGAGCATCCGCTCGGCACGGTGCAGAACCCCACGCTGATCGATTATGCGCGCTATGGCTGGATCATCGGCCATGCCGAGACGCCGCTGCGCCAGCATTGGAACGATCTGTTTGCGGACGCTCCGCCGCCTTCGGCGCCGATCGAATGCGGATCAGTGATGGTCATCCGCGGAGTGCTGCGCGAAAGCGACCTGCTGACCCTGCTTTCGCCCGAGCAGGTGGCGATGGAGATTGCGGGCGGCGTGTTGCGCCAGATCGGTCCGCCGCTGCCCGAAGGTGGCCGGGCGATCGGGGTGACGACGCGCGAGGGCTGGCGGCCGACCGGGGTTCAGCAACGCTTCCTCGGCTTGTTGCGCGAGGCGGCAGAGGCAACCAGACTTCAGGAAAAAGAATAGCTCGACGCCATTCCGATTGGCCGGGCTTCAGGCGGCTGGTTAGCCATCGGCTCCATGGAAAGAACGGACCTGAATTTCATCGGCTTCGGCGAGGCCGCTTTGGCCTTTGCCGAGGGCATGACGATTCCGTTCGGCGCCTATGACCGCAAGACTGCGCCGGGTGCGACGCGCGGGGCTAAGCTCGCCGACTATCGCCGCCTCGGCGCGGTGCCCTTCTCCGATAATGCTGACGCGGTTGGCTCGGTTGACCTGATCCTGTCTCTGGTGACGGCCGACCAAGCGCTGCCCGCCGCCCGCGAGAGCGCGTCCGAGATCCAGACCGGGGCGCTCTATTGCGACATGAATTCGGTCGCGCCCGATACCAAGCGCGCGGCGGCGGGGCTGATCGAGGCGGCGGGCGGGCGCTATGTCGATGTGGCGGTGATGGCGCCGGTCCATCCGGCACGCCGCGACGTGCCCTTGCTGCTGAGCGGGACTCATGCCGAAGCAGGCGCGGCGGCACTGCGCGCGGCGGGGTTCACGCGGCTGCGGGTTCTGCCCGGCGGCGTGGGCGCGGCCTCGGCGACCAAGATGATCCGCTCGGTGATGGTGAAGGGGCTTGAGGCGTTGACCGCCGAATGTGTGCTGGCGGCGACCCAAGCCGGACTTCGCGACGAGGTGTTCGGCGCGCTCAACGCGAGCTGGCCGGGCACCGACTGGCTGGAGAAGGCAGATTACAATCTCGAGCGGATGATGGTCCACGGGATTCGCCGCGCCGAGGAGATGGAGGAGGTCGTCAAGACGCTCGACGGGCTCGGCACGGGCTCTGCGATGACGCGCGGCACGGTCGAGCGCCAGCGCGCGATCGGCCTTCTGGGTTTGACGGGAGAGGGATCGCTCGACGCGAAGATCGCGGCGATCCTGCAGGAACGACGGGACGAAGCCGCATGACCTTGATCATCGATTGCCACGGCCATTACACGACCGCACCGCCGCAGCACGATGCGTGGCGCGAGGCGCAGGTGGCCTCGTTCAAGGCGCAGCAGCCCGCGCCGGCTTACCCTCCCATCTCGGACGACGAGATCCGCGAGACAATCGAGACCAACCAGCTGAAGCTCCTGAAGGAGCGCGGCGCGGACATGACGATTTTCTCACCCCGCGCGTCGACGATGGGGCCGCATATCGGCGATGAAAGCGTCGCCAAGACGTGGGCGCGCCATTCGAACGACCTGATCGCGCGCGTCGTCGATCTCTATCCCGAGATCTTCGTTGGCGTCTGCATGCTGCCGCAATCGCCGAAGGCCGATCTGCAGGGCTCGATCGAGGAGCTGGAGCGCTGCGTCACCGAGCGCGACTTCATTGGCTGCAATCTCAATCCCGATCCGGGCGGCGGCCATTTCGCGCATCCGCCGCTGACCGATCGCTCCTGGTATCCCTTTTACGAGAAGATGGTCGAGCTGGACGTGCCGGCGATGATCCACGTCTCGGGCAGCTGCAATCCGGCGATGCACGCGACGGGAGCCTATTACATCGCCGCCGACACGATCGCCTTCATGCAATTGCTGCAGGGCGATCTGTTCAGGGATTTCCCGACGCTGCGGTTCATCATCCCGCATGGCGGCGGCGCGGTGCCCTATCATTGGGGCCGCTATCGGGGCCTCGCGGACATGCTCAAGCAGCCCGATCTCGCGACGCATCTCATGAACAACGTGTTCTTCGACACCTGCGTCTATCACCAGCCGGGAATCAACCTGCTCGCCGACGTCATCGAGACCAAGAATATCCTGTTCGGCTCCGAGATGGTCGGTGCGGTGCGCGGCATCGATCCGACGACCGGCTTCTATTTCGACGACACCAAGCGCTATATCGATGCGCTGGCGATCGGCGATGCCGAGAAGCATGCCATCTTCGAGGGCAATGCCCGGCGCGTCTTCCCGCGGCTCGACGCCAAGCTCGTGGCGCGGGGGCTGTAGGCGGCGCCATGTCCAGCTGGATGGTCGATCGCTGGTATGTGGCGGCATGGGATGCCGAGGTCGATCGCGCGCCCGTCGCGCGCACGATCTGCCGCGTGCCGATCCTGCTCTACCGGACGCTCGATCGCCGCGTGATCGCGATGCGCGACGCCTGCCCGCATCGGCTGCTGCCGCTGTCGATGGGGATCCGCGAGGGCGACAGCATCCGCTGCCGCTATCATGGCCTGAAGATCGGGCCCGACGGCGTCGCGGAGGAAATGCCGCTCAAGACCGAGCGGCTCAACACCGCGATCTGCGTGGAGACCTATGCGATCGCCGAGAAGCATCGCTTCGTGTGGCTGTGGGTGGGCGACAAGGCGAAGGCCGATCCGGCGCTCATTCCCGATTTCTGGCCCTGTTCGGCCGAAGGCTGGACGTTCGACGGCGGCCATGATCGAGTAGGCTGCGATTATCGCCTGCTCATCGACAATCTCATGGACCTCACCCACGAGACGCATGTCCATGCGGGGTCGATCGGCCAGCCCGAGCTGATGGAAGCGCCGATCGAGACCGCGAGCGAGGGCGAGGCGGTGACGGTCAGCCGCTGGATGCCCGGAGTGGATGCGCCGCCCTTCTGGCGCGGCGCGCTGAAGCAGGATGGGCCGGTGGATCGCTGGCAGGTCTGCCATTTCGTCGCGCCGTCCTCGGTGATCATCGATGTCGGCGTGGCGCCGGTGGGGGCAGGCGCGACGCTTGCCGACCATGACCGGCAGGGCGTGCGCGGTTTCGTCATCGACAGCATGACGCCCGAGACCGGGACGAGCTGCCATTATTTCTGGGGCATGGCGCGCAATTTCGACATATCCGATCAGGGCTTCACCGCGCGCTTCAAGCGTCAGCAGGGTGGGGTGTTCGCCGAGGATATCGAGATCCTCGAGGCGCAGCAGCGCTCGATCCTCGCCAATCCCGATCTCAAGCTGCGCGCTTATGCGATCGACGGGGGCGGCGTCCGCGCACGCCGGGTGATCGAGCGCGATATCCAGGGCGGGCCGCGCGCGCCTTCCAACGAAAGCATCGCCGCATGACGCAAGATCGCGACATCCACGCTTACCTCGCCGAATTCGACGATATCCCGGGCACGCGCGTCTTCACCGCCAGGCGCGCGCGCCAGGGCTATCAGCTCAACCAGTTCGCGATGAGCCTGATGAAGGCCGAAAATCGCGAGCATTGGAAGGCCGACGAGCGCGCTTACCTTGCCGACTGGAAGCTGACCGACGAGCAGAAGCAGGCCGTGCTCGATCGCGATTACACCAAGCTGCTCGATCTCGGCGGCAACATCTATTTCCTGTCGAAGATCTTCTCGACCGACGGCCAGAGCTTCCTCCAGGCGGTCAGCACGATGAGCGGGATGAGCCTGGAAGATTATACAGCGATGATGATCGCCGGCGGCCGATCGCCCGAGGGCGTCCGCTCGATCAAAGGGAAGAATTGACCATGGCGCGGATCACCGCCGGCGTCGCCTCAAGCCATATCCCGGCGCTGGGCGTCGCCTCTGATCTCGACAAGACGGCCGAGGCCTATTGGCAGCCCGCCTTCGCCGGTTACGAATGGACGAAGGCGTGGGAGGCGGAGGTGAAGCCCGACGTCGTCATCCTCGTCTATAACGATCACGCTTCAGCCTTCGACATGAAGATCATCCCGACTTTCGCGATCGGCTGCGCGGAGGAGTTCCAGCCCGCCGACGAGGGCTGGGGGCCGCGCAACGTGCCGGTGGTCAAGGGACATCCTGATCTGGCCTGGCATATCGCGCAGAGCTGCATCCTCGACGAATTCGACATGACGATCATCAACGAGATGGACGTCGATCACGGGCTGACCGTGCCTTTGTCGATGATGTTCGGGAAGCCCGCCGAATGGCCGTGCCGGGTGATCCCGCTGGCGGTCAACGTCGTGACCTATCCGCCGCCTTCGGGCAATCGCTGCTGGGCGCTGGGCGAGGCGATCGCGCGCGCGGTGGCGAGTTATGACGAGGATCTCAACGTCCAGGTCTGGGGCACGGGGGGCATGAGCCACCAGCTTCAGGGCACGCGCGCGGGCCTCATCAACAAGGAATGGGACAATCGCTTCCTCGACGGCATGGTCGGGTCGAGCGATGCGCTCCGCCGCATTCCGCACATCGAATATCTGCGCGAGACCGGATCCGAAGGGATCGAGATGGTCATGTGGCTGATCATGCGCGGCGCGATGGGGCGGGAAACGCGGATGCTCCACCGCCATTATCATGTGCCCGCGAGCAATACCGCGGTCGGCCATATCGTGCTGGAGCCGGTCGACGGCGAGGTGCCGCCGACCGAGACGATCGAGGGCAATTCGCAGGCAGCGCAGGACCTGATCGCGTGACCTTCTCCCCTCCCTGGAAGGGAGGGGCCGGGGGTGGGTTCGCTCGTGAGGAGCGGAACACCCATCCTCATACCAACCCACCCCTAACCCCTCCCTTCCAGGGAGGGGAATGAAGGACGAAGAACCATGAAAATTGCTCTCGCCGGTGCCGGCGCCTTTGGTGAAAAGCATCTCGATGCGCTGAAGCTGATCGACGATGTCGAGGTGATCTCGGTCGTCGGTCGCGAACTGGACCCGACCAAGGCGGTCGCCGCCAAATATGGGATCGGCCACGCCTGCACCGATCTCGCCGAGGCGCTGGCGCAGCCTGGGCTCGACGCGGTGATCCTCGCCACGCCGACGCAGATGCACGCCGCGCAAGCCATCCAGTGCATGGAAGCCGGCAAGCATGTCGAGGTCGAGATCCCGCTGTGCGACAATCTCGAAGATGGCGAGCGGGTGCTGGCGCTGCAGGAAGAGACCGGGCTCGTCTGCATGGTCGGCCACACGCGCCGCTTCAATCCGAGCCACCAGTACGTTCACGACAAGATCGTCGCGGGCGAGATCGCCGTCCAGCAGATGGACGTGCAGACCTATTTCTTCCGCCGCAAGAATATCAACGCCAAGGGCGAGGCACGCAGCTGGACCGATCATCTGCTGTGGCACCACGCCGCGCATACGGTCGATCTGTTTGCCTATCAGGCCGGCCCGATCGTCTCCGCGCACGCCTTGCAGGGGCCGATCCACCCCACGCTCGGCATCGCGATGGACATGTCGATCCAGCTGAAGGCCGAGAGCGGCGCGATCTGCACGCTCTCGCTGTCTTTTAACAACGATGGCCCGCTCGGCACCTTCTTCCGCTACATCTGCGACAACGGCACCTATATCGCGCGCTACGACGATCTGGTGACGGGCAAGGAAGAACCGATCGACCTGACTGGCGTGACCGTCTCGAACAACGGCATCGAGCTGCAGGATCGCGAGTTCGTGTCGGCGATCCGCGAGGGGCGCGAGCCCAATTCGAGCGTTGCCAAGGTCATGCCCTGCTATCGCGTGCTCGCTGATCTGGAGAGGCAGCTTCAAGGCGACCGCTGACCATGAAGACGCAGGTCGCCATTATCGGCGCCGGGCCGGCCGGGCTGCTGCTCGGCCACCTCCTGCGCGCAGATGGCATCGAGGCGATCGTGATCGAGCGGCAGTCGCCCGATTATGTGCTCGGCCGGATCCGCGCGGGCGTGCTGGAGACGGTCACGACCGGGCTGATGACCAAGCTCGGCATCGATGGCCGGATGAACGCCGAAGGGCTGATCGAGGCGGCCTTCAACCTCGCCAGCAACGATCGGCTCATTCGGATCGATATCACTGCTCTGACCGGCAAGCATGTGACGGTCTATGGCCAGACCGAGCTGACCCGCGACTTGATGGAGGCGGCGGAGGCGCGCGACCTGCCGGTCGTGTACGAAGCGAAGGACCTTGCGATCCACGATATCGAAGGAGCCGCGCCGTTCGTGACCTTCGTCAAGGATGGAGCGGCGCAGCGGATCGAGGCCGACTTCATCGCCGGCTGCGACGGCTTCCACGGACCCTCGCGCAAGGCGATTCCGGCGGCGGCGGTGCGCGAATATGAGCGGGAATATCCGTTCGGCTGGCTTGGTATCCTCGCCGACGTGCCGCCCTGCCATGACGAATTGATCTACGCCAACACCGACGCCGGCTTCGCGCTCGCCTCGATGCGCTCGAGGGCGCGGAGCCGCTATTATATCCAGGTGCCTCTGACCGACCGCATCGAGGATTGGAGCGAGGATCGCCTGTGGGACCAATTGTCCGCGCGCTTCGATCCGCTGAGCCGCCACGGCGTCACGCGCGGGCCGGCGCTGGAAATGTCGATCGCGCCTTTGCGCTCTTATGTGTTCGAGACGATGCGGCACGGCCGCCTGTTCCTGGCCGGCGATTCCGCGCACATCGTACCGCCCACCGGCGCGAAGGGGCTCAACCTCGCCGCGTCCGACGTGGCCTATCTGTCCGATGCGCTCATCGCCCATTATGCGTCGGGCGACGACGCCCCGCTGGAGGCCTATCAGGGCAAGGCCCTTGCCCGGATCTGGAAGGCAGAGCGGTTCAGCTGGTATCTGACCAAGCTCATGCACCGCTTTCCCGAGGACGGCGCTTTCGAGCACCGCATGCAGGCGGCCGAGCTCGATTATGTGGCGGGCTCGCAGGCGATGCAGACGGCGATCGCGGAAAACTACGTCGGATTGCCACTGTAGGATATTCCATCCCGTTCGGTTCGAGCAGCTTCGAGCGAAGTCGAGAAGCGTCTGTCGAGAACTCTCGCGCCGACTTCTCGACTTCGATCTCGACAGGCTCGATCTTCGCTCGAAGCGAACGGGCGGTTTGATCCGGTGAACCGCTGCTCTAAAGCGACCCCATGACCCTCCCCACCCGCGCAATCGGACCTTTCCAGGTCTCCGCCGTCAGCCTCGGCTGCATGAACCTGAACCACGCTTATGGCGCCTTCCCGCCCGAGGACGAGGCGATCCGGCTGCTCAATCGCGCGCTGGATCTGGGGGTGACGATGCTCGACACCGCCGCGCTCTATGGCGACGGCGAGAATGAGAGGCTCGTCGGCAAGGCGGTGATGCACCGCCGTTCCGAATTCACGCTGGCAAGCAAGTGCGTGCTCGGCCTGTTCGACGGCAAGCGCGGGCTGGACGGCCGGCCAGAGGCGATCACGGGAACGCTGGAGGGCGCGCTCCAGCGGCTCGGCACCGACCATATCGATCTCTATTATCTGCACCGGCTCGATGCGAAGGTGCCGATCGAGGACTCGATCGGGGCGCTCGTGCGCGCGAAGGAAGCGGGCAAGATCGGCGCGATCGGGATCAGCGAGATGTCGGCGGCGACGCTGCGGCGGGCGCATGCGGTCCACCCGATCGCGGCGATCCAGAACGAATATTCGCCTGCGGTGCGCAATGTCGAGATCGGGGTACTGGCGGCGTGCCGCGAACTGGGGACGACTTTGGTCGCCTTCTCGCCGGTGGTGCGCGGGTTGCTTGCCGGCGCGATCCGGACGGCGGCCTATGCCGAAGGCGATGTCCGCCACATCATGCCGCGCTTCGTCGAGCCGCAGCTGAGCGAGAATCTGAAGCTGGTCGATGCGTTCGACCGGATTGCGGCGGAGGCGGGGCTCGCGCCGGCGCAGCTCGCGATCGGCTGGGTGCTCGCGCAGGACGCGACGATCGTGGCGCTGCCCGGCACCAAGAGCATCGCGCATCTGGAGGAGGATGTGGCCACGCTGACGACGCCGGTGCCGCAGGAGGCGATCGACGCGGTGACCGCGCTCTTCCCGTTCAACGCGATGAGCGGCCCGCGTTATGCGGCGTTCGCGCAGGCGCAGGTGGATACGGAAACGCTGCCGGACGAAGAGCTGGCTTAGCCCCCCGCGATCCGTTCGCCCTGAGCTTGTCGAAGGGCCGTCCTTGTTCTTCCAACGACAGAAGAAGGACGATGCTTCGACACGCTCAGCACGAACGGGGAGGGGGGTCAGTCCGCAAGGATCAGCGCGTCGAGCGCGATCGCGCCCTGGCCCTTGGGATAGACGACGACCGGGTTGAGATCGATCTCGCGGATCGCGGGCGTGCCCTCCAGCAGGCGGCCGAGCGCGGCGATGAGATCGGCGACGGCGTCCACGTCGAGCGCCGGCGAACCGCGCCAGCCGTCGAGCAAGGCGCCGCTCTTGAGCGCGCGCAGTTCGGCGACGATTTCGGCCTTCGACAGGCCCGGCGGGAGCAGGCGAACGTCCTGCAGGATCTCGGCCTGGACGCCGCCGAAGCCGACGAGGATGACCGGCCCCCAATCGGGATCGTTGCGCGCGCCGACGATCAGTTCGAGACCGCGCGCGCCCATCGCCTCGATCAGGCCGCCGTCGAGCACGACGCTCGCATCAAAGGCCTTCACGTTGGCGAAGAGCCTGTCCCAGGCGGCCGCCAGTGCGGCCTCGTCGGCGATGTTGAGGATCACGCCGCCCGCATCGCTCTTGTGGCTGAGCGCCTGCGCCTGCGCCTTGAGGACGACCGGATAGCCGATCTCGCCGGCGACGCGTTTCGCCGCCTCGACATCCGCTGCGAAGCCGCCGCGCGGGAAGGGGATGCCTACGGGTGCGAGTACGTCCTTGGCGCGATATTCGGGGATGACGCCGCCGTGCGGCAATGCCGCCGCGATCGGCTCGGCACTGCCGGCCGCGGATGCCGGCTTCGCGCTCGCGAGCCTGGCGATCGCGCGGAAGGCGCGATCGGGTGAAGGGAAGTAAGCCACGCCCAGATCGCGCAGCGCGGTCAGATACGCGGCGGGCACCGGCGCGCCATCGTCGAGCCCGGCGAAGATGATCGGCTTGTTTGGAGCGAGCGCTTCCAGCGTCGCGATGATCGGCCCGAACTTCAGGCGCGCGGTCGTCTCGTCGGTCTGGATGATCGCAAGCACGACGCTGCCGTAGCTGTCGTCGGCCAGCAGAGGCGCGAGCGTGCGGCGGTAGAGATCGGGATCGACGAGCGATTGCGCGGTCAGGTCCATCGGATTGCTGACGCCGATGAAATCGGGAACGGCCGCGCGCAACGCCGCCGCCGTCGCATCGGCGGGCGCGGGGAGATCGAGGCCGATGCTTTCGCACAGATCGAGCGTCAGTGCCTTGAACGCGCCGGATTCGCACAGGACTGCTGTGCCATGGCCGACCGACCTGGCGCGGATCGCCAGATCCAGCACGTCGCCGAGTTCCTCGATGCTGTCGACCAGCACCACGCCCGCGCGGCTGACCAGCGTCTTCATCACCTGCCAGTCGCCCGCCATCGCGCCGGTGTGCGTCGCGGCGGATTCGCGCGCGGCGCTGGACTTGCCGGGATGGAGCAGGATGATCGGCTTGCCCGCCGCGCGCGCTTTCTCGGCGAGTGCGAGGAAGCGCTTCGGCTTGCGGAATTGCTCGACGATCATGCCGATCGCATGCGTGTTCGGCTCGTCGAGCAGATAGTCGAGATAGTCCTCGACCCCGCTCGCCGCCTCGTTGCCCGTGGAGACCGAGATCGAGATGCCGAGTTCCTTGGCCATCAGTACCGTGCCGAGCACGACCGCCATCGCGCCCGATTGCGAGACGATGCCGACGCCGCGGCCTGCGAACCGTAGCGCAGGCGTCTCGACGAAGGTCAGCGGGACGCCATCGACATAATTGACCAGCCCCAGGCAATTCGGGCCGAGGACGACCATCTTATGCGCGGCGGCGATGCGGGCGACTTCGGCCTGCGCCGCGAGTCCCTCCTCGCCGCCCTCGGCGAAGCCCGCCGAGAAGATCACCGCCGACCCCACGCCGCGTGCGGCCAGCTCGCGGATCGCGCCCAACACGGCCGCGCCGGGAATGGCGAGCACCGCCGCATCGACGCCCTCGGGCAATTCCGCGATCGCGCCCAGCGCCTGCCGCCCGCCGATGACGGGGCGCTTGGGGTTGATCAGGTGAATGTCGCCGGCAAAGCCGTGCCGCTCCAGATTGCGGAGCACCGAATTGCCGAGCGCGCCCGGCTTCTCCGACGCGCCGACGATGACGACGGAGCGCGCCCTCAGCAGGCGATCGAGCGAACGCGCCTGCGGCGGCGCGAGCGTGTCGGCAGCGGCCATTGCCTCAGCCCTTCTGCTTCGACGTGTCGTAGGCACCGAGGCCCGGCTTGTAGCTCTTGTCGTCGATGAACTGCTTGATGCCTTCCTTGCGGCCTTCATTGTCGTAGCTGTTGGCGGCTTCCTGCGCGCGGATCAGATAATCCTCGGCATTGTCATAGGTCATCTCGCGGACGCGGCGGATCGAATCCTTGGTCGCCTTCAGCGCGACGGGGTTCTTCTTGAGCAGGACCTGCGCCACCTCGTTGACGCGCGTCTTGAGCTGGTCGAGCGGCAGCGCCTCGTTGACGAAGCCCCATTCCACCGCGGTCTTGCCGTCGATATTCTCGCCCATCATCGCGTGGTACATGGCGCGGCGGAACGAGGTCAGCTCGGTCGCGACCTTCGCGGCGCCGCCGCCGGGGAGGATGCCCCAGTTGATCTCGGACAGGCCGAACTGCGCGTCCTCGGCCGCGAAGGCGAGATCGCAGGCGAAGAGCGGGCCATAGCCGCCGCCGAAGCACCAGCCATTGACCATCGCGATCGTCGGCTTCTGATACCAGCGCAGCCGCCGCCACCAGCCATAGCTTTCCCGCTGCGCGCCGCGCGATCCCTTGAGGCCGAGCGCCTCGGTGTCGCGGAAATATTCCTTGAGATCCATGCCCGCCGTCCACGACGTGCCCTCGCCGGTCAGGACCAGCACGCCGACCGCTGGATCGAATTCGAGCGCGTCGAGCACCTCCATCATCCGCCGGTTGAGCTTGGGGCTCATGCAGTTGCGCTTCTCGGGGCGGTTGAACCTCACCCACGCGACGCCGTCGACGATCTCGAAGGCTACGGTGTCGGCTTCTGCACGATCGGTCATGTTGTGCTCCTTGAAAGGCGGGTCAGTCGACGGCGAAGACGTCGATCTGGACATTGTCTGGATTGCGGATGCCGCGGCCGACGAAGACGGCCTTGCGCAGCCAGTCATGCGGGCCGGCGGCGACGCTGAAGCGCGGCGCGGTCCGGAAATAATAGGTTTCTGGGCCGACTGGCTCGCGGCGCGCCATCCGCGCGGTGATCTCGGGCGAGGCGAAGCGGACGCCGGGATTGACGATGTCGATCACCGTGCCGTCGCTGGCCTTCAGCGTGTAGCGCGTGTCGACGATCGTCAGGCCGTCCGCGCCGATCGTCTGCCAGTCGCCGCCGCCGGGCAGCACCGTGGCGTCCAGTTTCGGGCCGTGCACGGTGCCGCCGGTGATCGGCACGAAGCGCTTGCGCCGCCCGTCGACCGTGCCTTGCTCGATCGGCGCGGCAAGCGTGACGTAGATGGAAAAGGCGTAATGCAGCCCGGGCGGGGCGGGCGCGGGGGTCACGCCCGTCGCGGCGGCGGCGAGCATCGCGAGCGTCAGCAGCATCGATCCGGCCGATCAGATCGGAAAGTGGCCGGGCTGCGTCTCGATCGTGATCCAGCGCAGTTCGGTGAAGCTGTCGATCCCGGCCTTGCCGCCGAAGCGGCCATAGCCGGAGGACTTCACCCCGCCGAACGGCATCTGCGCCTCGTCATGCACGGTCGGGCCGTTGACGTGGCAGATGCCCGACTTGATCTGTCGCGCCACGCGCAGCCCGCGTGCCGTGTCCTTCGTGAAGACCGCCGCCGACAGGCCATATTCGGTATCGTTGGCGAGCGTGATCGCCTCGGCCTCGTCCTTCGCGCGGATGATGCCCACGACCGGCCCGAAGCTCTCGTCGCGAAACAGCTTCATCGCGGACGTGACGTTGTCGATGACGTGCGCGGGCATCAGCACGCCGTTCGCTGCGCCGCCGACGAGCATATTCGCGCCCGACGCGACCGCATCGTCGATCAGGCCCTGCACATGATCGACCGTCTTCCGGTCGACCACCGCGCCGAGCGGGGTCTTGCCCTCGCGCGGATCGCCGACGGGCATCGCCGAGACCTTCGCCCTGAACTTCTCGGCGAAGGCGTCGGCGACGCTGTCGACGACGATGATCCGCTCGGTCGACATGCAGATCTGGCCCGAATTCATGAAAGCGCCGAATGCGGCGGCCTTCACCGCCTCATCGAGATCGGCATCGTCGAGCACGATCAGCGGGGCCTTGCCGCCCAGCTCGAGCAGCACCGGCTTGAGATGCTCGGCGGCGCGCTTGGCGATGATCCTCCCCACATGCGTCGAGCCGGTGAAGTTGATGCGCTTCACCTCCGGGTGATCGATCAGCGCGCCGACGACGTCGGCGGCGTCGGCGGGCGCATTGGTGACGATGTTGACCGCGCCTTCCGGGAAACCCGCCTCCGCGAACGCCTCGATGATCAGGCTGTGCGTGCGCGGGCATTGCTCGGAGGCCTTCAGCACCACCGTATTGCCGCAGGCGAGTGGGACGACGATCGCGCGGACGCCGAGGATGATCGGCGCGTTCCACGGCGCGATGCCGAGGATCACGCCGACCGGCTCGCGCAGCGCCATCGCGATGCAGCCCGGCTTGTCGGACGGGATGACCTCGCCCGAAATCTGCGTGGTGAGCGCGGCGGCTTCGCGGACCATGCCGACCGCCAGCATCAGGTTGAAGCGCACCCAGCCCTCGGTCGCGCCGATCTCGCCCATCATCGCCTCGACGAAGGCTTCGGCCTTGGCGGCGAGCGCATCGGCGGCCTTCGTCAGGATCGCGCGGCGGGCATTGGGGCCTAGCGCCGACCAGGCGGGGAAGGCGGCGGCGGCGGCATCGGCGGCGGCTTCCGCGTTGGCAATGGTGGCGGCTGACGCGGTCGTCGCAACCTCGCCCGTGACCGGATTGATCCGGTCGAACGTCGCGCCGTGCGCGGCCTGTGTCGGTGCAGCCTCGGTGATCGTTGCCACGGCTCTCTCTCCTCGATATTGTTATGAGAGATAACGAAATAGGCGCGGCAGCGCAAGCGCTATTGCTGACCTGGGGGCCGCGAAATGGGAGGGCGTCAGTCGGCCGGCGGCTGCTCGCGCGCTTCGATCCGGCGGATCAGGCCGATCAGCATATCGCGTTCGCCGGCGGTGAAATCGGCGAGGAGCTCGTCCTCATGCTCGGTTAGGCGCGCGGTCGCGTTTTCAAGCGTCGTCCGGCCCTTCGGCGTCAGGACCAAGGCGATGGCCCGGCGATCATCCTCGGCGGCACGGCGATCGACATGGCCGGCCTCGACCAGCTCGTTGATCAGCACGACCATGTTGGCGCGCTTGATGCCGAGCGCCTCGCCGGCCGCGCCCTGGCGGATGCCGGGGCTGGCGGCGATCACTGAGAGGATCGCGAACGGCACTTGGCGCAGCCCGTCGCCGCCGACCGCGCGGCCGAAATCGCTCGCGAAGACCGAAGAGGCGCGGCGCAGATGATAGCCGACCAGCCCGTCCAGCACGCCGAGCGCGTCATGGCGTCCAGGCTCAACTTCGGCATCTTGCATGGCGTTCCCTTCGGAAAATAGCGGCAAATTAGCGCGCCGCGCCGGCCCGCTCTACCGTCCCGCCGCGCGCGAGCAACAGGATCGCGCCGGCGGCGACGAGCGAGCCCATCGCCATCAGCATCGCCACCGCCGGTAGCGTCTGCCCAGCGGCGAACAGCAAACCGGCGAGCGCGGGCGCCAGCGCCGATCCGCCGCGGCCGACGCCGATGATGAGCCCCGTCGCGCTCGCCCGCACGCCGGCGGGAAAGGTGCGCGCGATCAAGGCGTAGAGCGCGACGACGCCGGCATTCGTGCAGAAGCCCGCGACCGCGGCGATGCCCGAGAGTTCGCCGATCCCGCTCGTCATCCGCCCGAACAGGGTCACGAGCACGACCGAGGCGAGCATCGCCACGATCGCGAGCCGGGTCAGGCGGACGCGCGCGGTCATGAGGCCGAGCAGGATCGAGCCCGCCGCGCCGCCGACATTGGCCCAGACGAGCACGCCCGCCGCCGCCGACGGCGCGAAGCCCATGTCGACGACGATCTTGGGGATCCACTTGAGCGTGAAGTAGAAGGTCATGATGTGCGCCAGATAGGCGAGGGTGAGCAGAATGGTCGGCCGCGCGAGCGCGCCCTCGAACAGCTGCACGAGCGGGACGCGGGGGCGCGCGGGAGGGGCGGGCGGCAGTTCGGCGACGGAGGCGTGGCCCATGCGGACGAGCGTCGTATTCACCTTCGCGAGCGCGTCGCCGCCCGGGCGCTGGAGCAGGAAGGCGATCGATTCGGGCGCGCGCCACAGGACGAGCGGGATGAAGCAGAGCGTGGCGATCGCGCCGAACTCGAAGACGGCGGGCCAGTCGTAGCGCTGGAGCAGCGCCGCCGAGATCGAACCGCCGATGATCGCGCCGACCGGATAGCCGCCCGCCATCAGCACGACGGCGAGGTTGCGGTGCTTGGCGTTCGAGGCCTCGGCGACGGCGGCGTTGGTCGCGGCCAGCATCCCGCCGATGCCGAAGCCGGTGACGACGCGCCAGATCGACAGGATGACGACGCCGCTTGCGGTGGAAGCGCCGAACATGCCGATTGCCATGACGACAAGGCAGCCGAGGATCGTCTTGCGGCGGCCGATCAGGTCGGCGAGGCCGCCCAGCAGGAACGAGCCGCCGGCCATGCCGATCAGCTCCATCGAGAGGACGAAGCCGAGCGCGGCGCGATCGACGCCCCAGGCTTTGGAGATGCCGGGCGAGGCGAAACTGATGGAGAGGACGTCGAACCCGTCGAGCGCGTTCAGCCCGATCATGATCGCCACCACGATCCACTGGAAGCGCGACATCGGCTCCCTGTCGATCACGTCCCTCGGATCCTGCATCCCGTCCTCCTCCCGCTTTTATGGCGCTTGTGTAGCGATCGTTATGTCACGCAACAATGCCGGTGCGAAATATCAGGACAGGACGAGTTGATGGCCCGGGCGGCGACGGCGTTGGGCGGAGGGGACGATCGGTTCGCGATCCGGTGCGGCCAGCCGGACGAAGCTCAGCACGAGCGAGGCCCGCACGCTTTTGGCGGCAAGGATATCCCTGGCGTGCCGCAGCGCGCCGAACGGCGTCCTGCGCCAGCGCGCGATGAGGAGCGCTTCGTCGGCGACGCTTGCGATATCGCGCGCCTCGACCAGAGCGAGGAGGGGTGGCGTGTCGATCACGACGAGATCGAAGGAGCGGGCCAGCGCCTGGGTGACCTCGCGCAGGCCGGCCATCGCCTCGCGCGACCAGAAGCTCTTCACCGCGGCGTCGCGGCTGTGCGCGAGGATCATCAGCGGCGAGCGCGGGTCCGCGATCAGCGCGTCGTCGAGCGGCAGCGCCTCGTCCATCACCTGGACCAGTCCGGGGCGACCGACGACATCGAGCGCGGCGCTGGCGGCGCGGATCCGCCCGTCGCAGTCGATGAGCGCGACGCGTCGTCCGGCAAGCGCCGCGGTGCGCGCCAGCGAGATGGCGAAGGTCGATTTGCCCTCGCCGGCGAGCGCCGAACAGACGGCGATGATGCGACCCGACGGATGGGCCGCGAGGAGGCGGCGGAAGCCGCGCGCATAATCGGATTGCGGTGCGGTCACCGGCATTTCGGTCAGCGCGGCGCGCGCGCCGGCCGCGACGTCCCGGACGGCGGGGATCATCGCGACGACGGGCAGGCCCAGCGCCTTTTCGGCCGCGGCGGGCGACCGGGGCCCTTTCTGCAGCGTTTCGCACAATGTCAGAGCAGTCCCGGCCGCAGCTGCCGCGCCGAGCGCGACCAGCGCAATCGGGAGGATGAGCGAGCCGTCGGGGGCGGTGGGGTCGGTCGCTCGCGCAATGAGACGGGCATGACCGCCCGGGGGCAAAGCGTCCGCCCGGACGATCGCGGCGGCGAACGCATCGGCGATCGGCGCGACACGCCGGCGCGCGCCGTCCGAATAGCGGAGCAGGAAGACGTTGGTCAGATCGGTCTGCTCGACCCGGAATCCCTTGCGGAGACGCTCGACCGCGCGCTGCCGCGCCAGCGCCCCGACGCGCGCGGGCAGCCAATCGTCACCGCCCGGCGCCACGAGGTGCAGGCGATCCGCGATCGTCGCGATGCGATCGGGCGCGAACAGATAATCGTCGATCTGGGCTGCCTGGACGGCGGAGCGTCGCGCGTCGAACGCGATCTGCGCGGTCGCCGTGTAGCGCGTCGCGAAGGTGACATAGAGGCCGAGGATCAGGATCGCGGCGCCGAGCGCGCTGGCGATTACCCACGCCATGTGGACCCCCAAAGGCGAGACCAGTGCGGGCATAGCGATGCGGCGGCCGGGTTCGGCGCGCACCATCGACCCTCCTGTCGCCGTCTCCGTCGTCACGCACCGCCTCATGATACGGCCTAACATATCGTAAGCCGATACCGCCGTAAGCCATCGACGGCGCGGGCGCAAAGCGTGTCCGGTCGGGGAGGGGCGGGCAGGTCGTCGGAAGGGACGGATTGCAGGCTATTCGCAATGGTCCGGCCGCGAACGGCCCCGTGCGGCACGGGTATCCGGGAACGGGATGGCGGCCACGAGCGGCCGCCATCCCGTTTCCATGGTGGGGATCAGGCGACGGCGGGCAGCTTTTCCAGATGCTTGTCCAGCGTGATCGGATAATCGCGCACGCGCACGCCGGTCGCGTTGTAGATCGCGTTGGCGACCGCCGCGGCGACGCCGCAGATGCCGAGCTCGCCGACGCCCTTGGCCTTCATCGGCGACGAGATCGGATCGGTCTCGTCGAGGAAGATGACCTCCTGGTGCGGGATGTCGCCATGAACGGGGACTTCGTAGCCGGCGAGATCGTGATTGACGAAGAAGCCGAAGCGCGTGTCGACCGCGAGCTCCTCCATCAGCGCCGCGCCCGCGCCCATCGTCATCGCGCCGATCACCTGGCTGCGTGCCGATTTCGGATTGAGGATGCGCCCCGCCGAGCAGACCGCGAGCATCCGCCGGATGCGGATCTGGCCGGTATAGGCATCGACGCCGACCTCGACGAAATGGCCGCCGAAGGTGGATTGCTGATAGGTCTTGTCGAGGCTGCCATATTCGATCGCATCCTCGGCGACGATCTCGCCATCCTTCGCCGCCGACGCCAGCGAGACGTGGCGGTTGCCCGTGCCAACCTTGCCATCGCTGAACACCGCATCGGCCGAATTGAAGCCGAGCTTCACCGCGACCGTCTCGCGCAGCTTCATGCAGGCGGCATAGACGCCCGCCGTGCTGTTGTTCGCGCCCCACTGGCCTCCAGAGCCCGCCGAGACGGGGAAGCGGGAATCGCCGAGGCTGACGACGACATGATCGAGCGGGATGCCCATCGTCTCGGCGGCGGTCTGGGCGATGATCGTGTAGGTGCCGGTGCCGATATCGGTCATGTCGGTCTCGACCGTGACGATGCCCTTGGCGCTGAGCCGGACGCGCGCAGCGGACTTGGTCAGCATATTGTTGCGGAAGGCGGCGGCGACGCCCATGCCGACGAGCCAGCGGCCGTCGCGCACCGAGGCGGGCTTGGCCTGCCTCTTGTCCCAGCCGAACTTCTCGGCGCCGGTCTGCAGGCAACCGATCAGGTTGCGGTACGAGAATGTGCGGCCGGGCTTGTTGGGGTCTTCCTGCGTATCGTTGGCGATGCGAAAGGCGATCGGATCCATGCCGAGCTTCTCGGCCATCTCGTCCATCGCGATCTCCAGCGCCATTAGCCCGGAGGCTTCGCCCGGCGCGCGCATCGCATTGCCCTCGGGCAGATCGAGCACGGCGAGGCGCGTCGCGGTCAGGCGGTTGGCGCCCGCATAGAGCAATTTGGTCTGCGCGGTCGCGGTCTCGGGCCCGCCCTGCGGCAGATTGCCGGACCAGCTTTCGTGGCCGATCGCGGTGAGCTTCCCGTCCTTGGCGGCGCCCAGGCGGATGCGCTGGATCGTCGCGGGGCGGTGCGTCGTGTTGTTGGCGATCTGCGGGCGGGCGAGCGCGACCTTGACCGGTCGGCCTGCCGCCTTCGCGGCGAGCGCGGCCATGATCGCGTCGCTGCGGATCCACAATTTCGATCCGAAGCCGCCGCCGATATAGGGCGAGACGATTCGGATCTTTTCCTTGGGGATCATCAGCGTCTGGCTGACGTCGCGGACCGCCCAGGCGATCATCTGGTTCGACGTCCACAAGGTGAGCGTGTCGCCCTCCCACGCCGCGATCGTCGCGTGCGGCTCCATCATCGCGTGGCTGTGCGCGGGCGTCGAATAGGTCGCGTCGAGTTTCACGGGAGCGGCGTGGAAAGCGCCGTCGAAATCGCCGATGCGCTCGATCGGCTTGCTGCCGCTCTCCTCGTCGCCCTTGGGGGGTGCGGCTTTCATCTCGGCGTCGAGATCGAAGCGGCCCTTGGCGCGCTCGTAATCGACGCGGATCAGCTTGGCGCCGTCGCGCGCCTGCTCGAACGTCTCGGCGACGACGATCGCTATCGCCTGATCATAATGCTGGATGTCAGGGCCGGCGAGCATCTTGGCGGTATGCGACTTCGCCTTGGCGATCGGTCCGGCATTGGCGGCGGTGACGATCGCGAGCACGCCGGGCGCGGCCTTGGCGGCGGCGAGGTCCATCGCCGCGATCCGCCCCTTGGCGATCGCGCTGCCGAGGATCACGCCATAGGCCTGGTTGGCGACGACATCGTGCCGCTCATAGGCATAAGGCGCGCTGCCGGTGGTCTTCAGCGGGCCGTCGATCCGGTCGGTCGGATGGCCGATGATCTTGAGCTGATCGATCGGATTGGTCGTGGCGGGCGTATCGAACTTCATGCGGTCCTCGCTTCGGCCAGCACGCCGGCGAGCGTGCGCTCGACGAGTGGGATCTTGAACGCATTGTCGCGCGACGGCTTGGCGCCGGCGAGCAGATGCGCGGTGACGGCCTTCGCGCCCTTGGGCAGCTCGGCCTCGGCGGCCTCGATCCGCCACGGCTTGTGCGCGACGCCGCCGACGGCGACGCGGCCCGTGCCGTCGGGCTGGATAACGGTCGCGACCGAGATCAGCGCGAACGCATAGGAGTTGCGGTCGCGCACCTTCCAGTAGCCGTGCTTGCCGCCGAGCGGCTTGGGCAAAGTGACGGCGGTGATGAACTCGCCCGGTGCCAGCGCCGTCTCGATATGCGGCGTGGCGGCGGGAAGGCGGTGGAAATCCACCATCGGGATCGCGCGGGTCTTGCCGTCGGCCGTCACCGTCTCGACGCTCGCGTCGAGCAGACGCATCGCGACCGCCATGTCGCTGGGGTGGGTGGCGATGCAGGCGTCGCTCGTGCCGATTACGGCCAGCTGGCGCGAGACGCCGCCGATCGCCGCGCAGCCCGAGCCCGGCTGGCGCTTGTTGCAGGCTTGCGCCGTGTCATAGAAATAGGGGCAGCGCGTGCGCTGGAGCAGATTGCCCGCGGTCGTCGCCTTGTTGCGCAGCTGGCCCGAGGCCCCGGCGAGCAATGCGCGGCTGAGCACCGCATAATCGCGCCGCACGATCATGTCCGCGGCAAGATCGGTGTTGCGGACGAGCGCGCCGATGCGCAGGCCGGCATCGGTACGCTCGATCCTGTCGAGGCCGAGGCCGTTGACGTCGATCAGATGCGCGGGGGCCTCGATCTGCAGCTTCATCAGATCGAGCAGATTGGTGCCGCCGGCGATGAACTTGGCGTTCGGGGTGGCGAGCGCGGCGGCGGCGGCCTTGGCGGGCGAGGCGGCGCGTTCGTAGGTGAAGGGCTTCATGCGCGCTGCTCCGCGACTTCGGTCATCGCTTCCAGGATGTTGGAATAAGCGCCGCAGCGGCAGATGTTGCCGCTCATCCGCTCGCGCATCTCGTCGTTGGTGATCGCCGGCTTGGCGGTCAGATCAGCGGTGACGTGGCTGGGGATGCCGCGCTTGATCTCGTCCAGCACGGACACGGCCGAGCAAATCTGGCCGGGCGTGCAATAGCCGCACTGATAGCCGTCATGCTTGATGAAGGCCGCCTGCATCGGGTGCAGATCGCCAACAGTGCCGAGGCCCTCGACGGTGGTCACGCTGTCGCCCTCGTGCATGATCGCAAGGCTCAGGCAGGAGTTGATCCGGCGGCCATCGACGATCACCGTGCAAGCGCCGCACTGGCCGTGATCGCAGCCTTTCTTGGTGCCCGTCAGGTGGAGATGCTCGCGCAGCGCATCCAGCAGGGTGGTGCGCGTATCGAGCTCCAGCTCGCGCGCCTTGCCGTTCACCTTCAGGGACAATTTCATCATCGGGGGTGCCGCTCCGGATGTCATGGCCGCATTCCCTTCGCTGACGGGAACCACGGCGAACGCCGCCGTCGCCGCAGTGCCGGCAAGGATGCCGCGCCGTGAAATTTCCATGTCGCCGGGTCGTTCCACGATTGCTCGATCCTTTCCGCGCCGCCAGGCTGGCGGGTCGCGCTTTCGAGCCGGCGGGGACGCGCAGGGTCCGCGGTCACCAGCTTCGAGGAGTGTCTAACGCCCGCGACGCAAAAAGGCACCCTGCTCATGAGCAAAATCAAGTTTTGGCCCGCTATTCGCAGGAACAGACGGTCATCGTTATCCTCTATATTCACCGGTATATAGAGATGGTTTCTTGTTCGTGCTGTGACCGGAATGGCTATTTCGTCCGGAGGCAGCGGAAAACGCACGGCGCGACTGCTCTCAATAGCTCTTCTTGTAGCGGAGGCTGACGTTCGATCCGCCGAACGATCCGGTCTGGCTGAGCACGCTCAGCGCCTTCGAGAGCGAGACTTCGAGCTGCGTCGCGGTGAAGCCGCGCGCATCCGTGACGATCTCCACGTAGATATTGTTGCTGATATATTTGCCGGCGGCGAGCGCGGTGCCGCGTCCGGCGCTTTCGTCCGCGCCGAGCACGCGCAGGCGATCGATGCCCGCGACCGTGCGCAGCTTGCCGAGCGGATTGAGCCCGCCGCCCGAGCCGCGCAGCGAATTGAGCGCGGCGGCGAGCTGGATCGCCTGCGTCGGCGAGAGCGACGTGACCGAGCTGCCGAACAGCAGGCGCGAGAGGACCTCGTCCTGCGGCAGCGTGGGTGAGGAAGTGAAGGTGATGCGCGGCGCCTGCGCATAACCGCCGATCGCGATCGTCGCGGTCACGCCATCCACGGTCGTGTTGGCGGCGATGTCGAGCGCTGGGTTCAGCATGCCGCCCTGGAAGGTGACGATGCCGTGATCGATATCGAAGCGGCGTCCGGCGAAGCTGTACGTGCCGCGCACGACCTCGAGCTTGCCGACGACGTTGGGCGCGGTGGAGGTGCCGCCGACACGCATGTCGGTCTTCCACTCGGCCTCGAGCCCCATGCCGCTGACGAAGATCTGGTTGTCGGCGCGGATATGGACGTCGAGCTTCCAGTTGCTCGGCAGCGCGCTCGCCTCCGGCACGACGGGCGGGGCGCCCTTGCGGCGGATGCCGGTCAGCTCGGGCACGGCGGCCGCGCCCTGGCGGACGATCGCATAGCGCGCCTCGGGGATGTTGATCTCGCCCTTGACCAGGCCGCCCGCCGCCTTGCTGTTGGTGATGGCGATCGTCCCGGTGGCGGTCGCGTCGATATCGTCGCCGCGCGCGAGGCGGGCGCGGTCGAGCTTGGCCTGAATGTCGATCGGGAAGCCGCTCGCAGCATCGAGCCCGACGCGCCCGCTCGCCGATACGCTGCCGTCGCCGGCCTTGGCGGTCAGGCGATTGAGCAGGAATTCGGAGCGCGTGAAGCGGCCGTCGACCACCATGTTCGCCAGGACGGTGCCGTAGGTCTCGTTCTCGTAGCGAAGCGCATTGGCGCGGACGATGCCAGTGATGCTCGGCTGATCGAGCCGGCCGCCGAAATCGGCGCCGATCGCGACCGAGCCCGACAGCTGCTGCTTGGCGATGCCGGTGAGAGTCCAAAGGATCTCGGCCGGGCCATTGTAGCGGATGCCGCCCGACAGCGGCGAGGCGAGCAGCCGCTCGCTGAGCGAGGCGCCGGCGCCGAGCGGGGCGAGCCGCGCCTGCATCCGCCCGAGCACCGCGCCGCCGCGGCGGATCAGCGCGCGCGCGTCGCCGCCGGTGCCGTTCAGCGTCGCGAGCAAAGCGATGTCGACGGGCTGCGAGACGACGAGCGAGGCGGTTCGCGTGAAGCGGGCGATGTCGATGCGCGCGCGCAGATCGGGGACGGTGCCCGCGGCGGTATAGTCGACCGTGCCGCTCGCCTTGCCGCCGAGCCCGAGGCCGGGGACGAAGGCGTTGGCGATCGACAGATCGAGCGAGCGCAACCGCGCCTGCAGCGTGGTGCGCGCGCCATAGCCGCCGGTGAGATCGACCTGTCCCTGCGGCAGGACCAAAGTCGCGGGCGCGAGCGTCCAGCCGGCCGGGCCTTTGGTGACGACAGCGGGGCGCGCGAGGTGGACGGGGATGCCGTTCAGCGTGCCGCGCAGATTGGCGACGACGCGCGTCGGCGAGAGCGCGGCCTGCGCGGCGATGTCGAAGGGTGCTCCGGCCTGTCCGCCCCTGGCGACCAACGCGACCTTGCCCTGGCCGCCCCGGTAATCGATCCGGCCCTGCGCGCGGGCGACCTGCATCTGCCCGCTGCGCAGATCGGCGAGCGCGAAAGTGCCGGTGACCGAGGGCGCGCCCGGCGTCATCAGCACCGTCGCGCGGACGGTGCCGCTGCCGATCGTGATCGGGGCAGGGCCGGGGACGCGGGCCGAATTGGCGCGGACGTCGATGTCGGCGCGCTGGACCGATCCGGCGGCGGCGAGGCGGACGGTGCCGTTCAGGCCAGAGCCCTCCATCGTCAGCAGGCCCGCAAACGGCCCGGCCGGGGTCTGCGCGACATGCCCGCCGAAGCGGATGCCGGCGAAGACGGCCGAGGCGATGTCGAAGCTCATCGGCCCGCGCCCGGTGTTGAGCATGACGTCGGCGGAGAAGGGGCCGTAATCGGACTGGCCGGCGGCGCGGACGCGATAGCCGCGCCCGGTGCCGGTGAGGGTCGCATCGAGATTCGTGATGTTGGCGCCGAGACCGGGACGGGCGGCGCGCAGATGCGCGACCGGCTTGGCGACGGTGCCGGACACCTCGACCGTGACCGGACCATAAGCCTGCGACAGCGCCGCGCCCTTGAAGCCGATCTGTCCATTGGGCCGGTAGAAGCCGTCACCGCGCGTGATGCGCAGCTTGGGTGCGGTCAGGCGCAGGTTGCGGATCGAGGCGCCGCCGGCGAGATCGTAGCCGACATCGGCGGTGATCAGCGCATTGCCGCCGAGCTGATCGCGGACGCTCTCATTCGTCAGCCGGCGCGTGACGATCCGGACCTTGCCCCTGATCGCGAAGCCGCCGCCGATGCCGGGGACCAGCTTCGCATCGGTGACGAGATTGATCCGGCCGAGGCCGTTCACGTCATAATCGTTGACGCGGCCCTTGATCGCGCCGGTGTAGGTGCCCTTGGCGAGATCCGCGAGAATAAGCGCGGTCGCGTCGATCCGGTCGGAGCGGATGCGCAGATTGTCGCTGGCGACCTTCCCCTCCTGATAGGCGATGTCGCCGTCGATGCGGATGTTGGTGAGCAGGCCGCCGGCCGCGGCATTGAGCCCGGTCACGGCGCGCGCGGTCGCATGGACGGGGACGAGGATCCGCTCGGTGCTGATCACGGCCTTGCCGCTCGCGGCGAGGCCCCGGACGATTGTGGCGTCGAAGCCGATCGTCGCGGCGGTCAGGCGATAGTCGATCGTCGGTGTGGCGAAGGCACCGTCGAGCGTCGCGGCGAGGCGCAGGTCCCTCGCGCTGACGTTGGGCGCGATCGCGCCGGGCTTGAGCAGGCTCGCGTTGATCCGCAGATTGCCGAGACGGCTTGCGCCGAGATCGATGAGCCCGGCCGCATCGAGCGCGAAGGCCGACGAGCGCGCGACGAGTTTGGTATCGACCTTTCGTCCGGCGAGCGCGGTGACGAGATCGAGCTGGATCGCCGGCTCGGTCAGGCGTGCCGCGGGGCCGGTGAGGATCAGGCCGGGCCGGATCGCGCCGATGGAACGGAAGGTGCCGTTGCGGCCGGTCACGTCGAGCTTGGCGAGCGCTTCGCCGCCGAGCGCGCCGGTCAGGCGGCCCTTCCAGTCGGCCCAGTCGCCATTGCCCTTCGCCAGCAACGACAAGGGCTTGCCGAGCTTGGCATAGCTATCGACGAGGCCGCCCTTCGGCGCCTCCAGCCGGGCGTCGAGCCCGAAGCGGTTCGCATCGGGTCGCGCGTCGAGCACGAGGTGCAGCCGATCCCCGCCCGCAATCCCGGCGCCGCGCAGCGCGCCGGCATCGACATTGAGCTGCGCGCGCCCGTCGGCGATCTCGGCCGAGCCCGCCAGCTTCACGATATGGCGCTGGCCGGTGACGGGGGGCTGGATGATCAGGCGATCGATGCGGAGCCTGCGCAGCGACAGATCGATATCAGGCAGCAAGGGCGCGTTGGGGTCCGACGGCACGACCTTCAGCGCCGGATTGCGCTGGACGATCATCAGCGGCGCAGTGAACTCGCGGACGTCGATCTTCGAATGGGCGTAAGCGAAGGGGCGCCAGTCGATCGTCACTTCGGGGACGGTGATGAACGCACCCTTCGTATCGCGCACCTCGACGCCGCGCAGCACCATGTGCCCGTAGATCGATCCGGTAATGCGCGAGACGCGGAAATTGAGGCCCGAGGCGGTCTCGAACCCGGCGAGCTGGTTGGCGATGAGGCGCTTGCCCGGGCCGGTGTTCAGCGCCAGCAGCAGCAGGCCGATGAGCGCGACGAGCGTCGCCAGCCCGATGCCGATCCATTTGGCGATGCGAAGCGCCATCAGAAGGCCTGGCCGATCGAGATGTAGAGTGCGAGCTTGGATTCGCCGGGCTTGCGGTTGATCGGCGTCGCCAGATCGATCCGCATGGGTCCAAAATTCGTATAATAACGCGCGCCGATGCCCGCGCCGTAGCGCATGCCGCTGATCGACGGCGTCGACTTGTCGCCGACGCGGCCGCCGTCGAAGAAGGGCACGATCCCGTACGTGCCGAAGCGATATCGCGCCTCGACCGCGAATTCGGTGAGCGAGCGGCCGCCGACCGGATCATTGTTCGCGTCCTTGGGGCCGAGCTGCTGATAGCCGAAGCCGCGCACTGATCCGCCGCCGCCCGAATAGAGCCGGCGCGACGGCGCGATATCGTCGCGGCTGACGCCGAGGATCGAGCCGACGCGGATGCGGCCGGCCAGCACGATATTGTCCGTGATCGGGCGGTAGGTGCTCGTCTCGACCAGCGCGCGCAGATAGGTGTCGAAGCCGCCGCCGCTGCGCTTCTGCGCCTCGGGGCTGAGCCGGCCGTTGACGCGCAACCCGCGCGTCGGATCGAGCAGGCTGTCCGACGTGTCGTAGCCGCCCTGGAGCGGCAGAGCGGCGATGAAATAGGTGTCCTTCGGGCGCGTCAGCGAGGCCGGATCGAACGGCGTTTCGCGCGTCGCGGTCAGCTCGGTGCCGATCGAATAGGTCCAGCGCTTCTGCCAGATCGGGGTCGACTGGCGCGCGATGCTGCCGGCGAGCGTGACCGTCTCGGCATTGTAGGCGTCGAAGCGTTGGCGGCTGACAGTGGCGCCCGCCTCGAACGTGCGATCGCGCTTGCCGGCGTTCGAGCGGCGGAAGGTGGACGAGACCGACTGCAATTGCGTGCCCGCGGTCGCGTCGAGGATCAAGGCGCCTTCGGGCGGGAAGAGGTTGCGATGCTCCCAGCTGCCGGTGAGCTTGATGCCCTCGCCCGTGCCGTAGCCCCCGCTCGCGGCGAGCGCGCGGGCGGGGCCGCGCGTCTGGCGGACGAGCAGATCGACCGCCTCGGTGCCGTCGGCCGCGGTCTCGCCGGTGCGGACGGGCTCGACCGAGACGGTCGAGAGGAGGTTGGTGCCGATCAGCGCCTGGCGCAGATCATCGACCTGGCGGCTGTCATAGAGCTGGCCGGCCTTGAAGCGCGGGAAGACGGCGAGATGATCGAGCGCGAAAACCGGATCGCCTTCGGTCCTGAGCGTGCCGTAGCGCGCCTTGGGACCGGCCTCGATCGGGAGCGTGTAGTCGCCCGTCGCATGCGCCTCGTCGACGAGGATGTCGCGCTGGCCGACCTTGACGAACGGATAGGCCTGCTCGGGCAGATGGAGCGCGACGCGCGCTTCGGCTTCCTCGATCGGCGCGGCGGCGATCGGATCGCCGGTGTGGAGCTTCAGCGCCGCGGTCGCGAGCTGGGTCGGCTCGGGCGGGGCGCCGGTGATGCTGATCGTGCCGAGCTTGTAGAGCGTGCCGGGCGTGGCGGTGATCGTGACGGGCACGGTTGCGGCGGGATCGGACGAGGGCGGGATCGTCGCCAGCGCGGTCCCGTCGAGATAGCCCTCCGCGCGGAGCAGGCGGCCGGCGAGCGCGACATCCTCGTCGGCGCGCGCGCTGATCTGCGTGGCGTTGGCGGCCTTCTTGCCGTCGTGAAGCAAGGCCGAGAGCTCGCGGAAGCGCGGCTCCAGTCCGAGCGGCTTCAGGCCTTCGACCTGCAACGTATAGGGGATCTGCCGCGCCTGCTCGCCGGCATCTGCGGCGAGAGTGGGGGCCGGCGCGGAATCGAAGGTCGCGAGCGGCGGGAGCGGCTGTTCCAGCTCGGGCGCGGTCACGGGGGTTTCGGGCGGGGGCACCGGCCCGGGTGCGTTGTCCTCGAGCGGCGGGAGCGCGCGATCGAATTCGGCTTCGTCGAGCGCCGGCGCGGGTGCGGGCGGGGGGGGCGTCGGCGCGGGTTGTTGCGCGCAGAGCGCACCGGTCCACAGGCCACCCGCCAGCAACAGCGCGCGCAGCCCATGATCGCGGCCGCGCCGCTTCCTTATTGCCCCTGTAATCGCCATCCCGTGGAGGAGGTAACCGCGCGCGGGCCGGACGGTTCCTGTCAATTCGATGAACCGAGTCAGCGCAAGGCGGAATAGACGCCGTAACCGCTCGTCAGGATCAGCACCGTGCCGACCATGATCATCAAGGGTTTGGTGGGCACGCGCTTGGCGAGGATCGCGCCGAACGGCGAGGCGGCAAGCCCGCCGATCAGCAGGCCCACCGTCGCGTGCGTGAAGGCGGAGAAGCCCATCGAGACGATGAAGGTCGCCGACACGGTGATCGTCAGGAAGAATTCGGACGTATTGACCGTGCCGATCACCTTGCGGGGTGCGCCGCCCTGGACGAGCAGATTGCTCGTCACGACCGGGCCGTAGCCGCCGCCGCCCGCCGCATCGAGGAAACCGCCGGCGAAGCCCAAAGGCTCGATGATCTTGGGCGTGCGCTCGCGCGGGGGATAAGCGAGCCCGCGCCAGACGATATAGACGCCGATCGCCAGCAGATATGCGAGGATCAGCGGCCGCGCGGTGCTCGCGTCGATCGACGTCAGCACATAGGCGCCGAGCGCGCCGCCGATCACCGACGGGATGACAAGCCGCGCGAACAATTTCCAGTCGACATTGCGGTGGAGGATGTGGCTGATCCCCGAAGCGGCGGTCGTGAACGTCTCGACGACATGGACGCTCGCCGAGGCGGCGGCGGGGGGCAGGCCGAGGCTGATCAGCAGCGTGCTGGAGATCACGCCGAATGCCATGCCCAGCGCGCCATCCACGAGCTGCGCGGCGAAACCGACGGCGATGAACGGCAGGACGAGCCCAATATCGAAAGAGGAGAGGAGTTGGTGCACCTGTTGCCCTTGTTCTTGCCCCGAAGCCCCGACGAACGTCCGGCTGCGCGCCTTCGCCTAGCGGGCAGGGCGGCTCCGCGCCTGCGCTCTTCTCTTTCAGCACGAGAACCGGAGCTTGGCGCCTAGCGCGCGACGGGCTGCCGCTTGAGCCGGACCAGTGCGCCGTCGAGCGCGGAGAGGAAGCGCGAGCGATCCGCCTTCGCGAACGGCGCCGGCCCGCCCAGCTGCTCGCCACCCGCGCGCAGATCCGCCATGATCGCGCGCACCGCGATCGCGTTGCCGATCGAGCCGCCGGTAAAGGGCTTGCCCGTCGGCGAGAGGACGGTAGCGCCCGCCTTGATACAGCGATCGGCGAGCAGGATATCGGCGGTGATCACGATCGATCCCGGCCCGGCGGCCTCCGCGATCCAGTCGTCGGCGGCATCGAATCCGGCGCTGACGATCTCGCGGCGGATCAGCGGATGGGCGGGGACGCGGAAATGGCTGTTGCTGACGATCGTGACCGGCACCTCATGACGGAAGGCGGTCTTGTAGATCTCTTCCTTGACCGGGCAGGCGTCTGCATCGACGAGAATGGACACGGGCGCGGTCATCGCGGCGTTCCCTATCGGCAAAGTGACGATCCCCGCAATGTCGCGCCTCACGGGGGAGGCATCGACGGGAAACGCTGGAGCGGGCGAAGGGATTCGAACCCTCGACCCCGACCTTGGCAAGGTCGTGCTCTACCCCTGAGCTACGCCCGCTCGGCGTTGTTGGGAGGGCTAGGCCCCCCGGGGAGCGCGGCTGATAGCCCCATGTTTTTCGGATCGCAAGCCCGCATTTGATGCCCGCGACGATCATTTCATCGACAGGGTGCTTCGGGCCGAAGCTGGATCGCGGCTGGGCGCAGCGAGGTTGCATCGTCGCCCAACGCGGGCATAAGGCCGCCGCCGCCACAATAAGAGACCAAGCCCATGCCGAGCCAGATCGCTCCCCGCGGACGCAAGGTGCGCGTCGTCGCGACATTGGGGCCTGCCTCCAGTAGCCCTGATATGATCCGCAAGCTGATGCTCGCGGGCGCGGACACGTTCCGCATCAACATGAGCCACGGCGGGCACGAGGATAAGAAGCCGCTCATCGCCGCGATCCGCGCGATCGAGAAGGATCTGAAGCGCGCGACGACGATCCTGTTCGATCTGCAGGGCCCCAAGCTGCGCGTCGGCCGCTTCGAGGAGGGCCGCGTGATGCTGGAGACGGGCAGCGAGTTCGTGCTCGACCGGCTCGATCAGGCCGGCGACGCGACGCGCGTGAGCCTGCCGCATCCCGAGATCTTCGCGGCGCTGGAAGTCGGCGCGCGGCTGTTGCTCGACGACGGCAAGATGGTGCTGCGCGCGCTTTCAGTGAGCGAGGACCGGATCGTCACGCGCGTCGAGGTCGGCGGGATCCTCTCCAATTCGAAGGGGCTCAACGTGCCCGACGTGGTGCTGCCGATGGCGGCGCTGACCGAGAAGGATCGCCGCGATCTGGTGTTCGCGCTGGAAGAGGGTGCCGATTGGATCGCGCTCTCCTTCGTGCAGCGCCCCGAGGACGTCGCCGAGGCGCGGACATTGATCGGCGGCAAGGCTTCGCTGCTGGCCAAGATCGAGAAGCCCGCCGCGGTCGAGCGGCTCGAGGGGATCCTCGAGCTGGCCGATGCGGTGATGGTCGCGCGCGGCGATCTCGGCGTGGAATGCCCGCCGCAGCAGGTGCCGCTCGTCCAGAAGCAGATCGTCGCCGCGGCGCGCGCGATGGGCCGGCCGGTCGTGGTCGCCACGCAGATGCTGGAATCGATGATCCTCTCGCCGACGCCGACGCGCGCCGAAGTGTCCGACGTCGCGACCGCCATCTATGACGGTGCGGACGCGGTGATGCTCTCGGCCGAGAGCGCCGCGGGCGCCTGGCCGGTCGAATCGGTGGCGATGATGGATTCGATCGCCAAGGCGGTCGAGGCCGATCCGGGCTATGCGAAGCGCCTGCACTTCACCGAGACGTTGCCCGATGCGACGACCGCCGACGCGCTGAGCCTCGCCGCGCGCAGCATCGCCGATACGGTCTCGGCCAGCGCGATCATCTGCTTCACGCTCTCGGGCTCCTCGGCGCGGCGGATCGCGCGCGATCGCCCGACCGTGCCGATGCTGGTGCTGACGCCCAAGCTGCAGACCGCGCGGCGGATGGGCCTGCTGTGGGGCGCGCACGCGGTGCAGACGCGCGACGTGGCGAGCTTCGAGGAGATGGTCGGCAAGGCGAAGCGGATGGCGCTGCGCCACGGACTGGCGAAGGCGGGCGACCGGATCGTGATCATGGCCGGCGTGCCGTTCGGGACGCCGGGCTCTACCAACGTGCTCCATGTCCAGCGGCTGACCGGGAAGGAACTGGACGGCTATACCGATTGAGTCGCGATCGATTCCGTTCTTACCGTTTGCTTCGAGTGGAGATCGAGCTTGTCGATCTCATAATCGAGAAGAGTTCTCGACGGACGCTTCTCGACAAGCTCGAAGCTGCTCGAACCGAACGGCGAATGCGCGCCATCCCGCGCGGACGCACGAAAACGGCCGCGCAGTTGCCCGCGCGGCCGTTTCGTTCAGCCGAAAGGTCGGATCAGCCCTGGCGGGCCTTGAAGCGACGATTCGTCTTGTTGATGACGTAGGTGCGACCACGGCGGCGAATCACGCGGTTATCCCGGTGCCGGTCCTTGAGCGACTTCAATGAATTGCGGATCTTCATGGCCCGGTACTGCCTGCCTGGTCTGGATGGTCAAAAGAGAGGCGTCCCGTTAGGTAAAGCCGTTCCCCGAGTCAAGCGATCGGGGCGGTTTCGGGCAATGCAGCTTATTCGCCGCATAGAACGTTGCACCCCCGATATGGCCATCCTACGGAGGCGGCCTTGGGAGATATTTCGATGCGCCTGAAGCCGCTTGCCGCCGCCGTCGCCGTCCTGGCGCTCGCCGGTTGCGCCACCACCCCCTCCACCCGCGTGACCCGCTTTCACCTCGGCCAGCCGATCGCGCGCGGCGAGATTGCGGTCGAGCCGCTGGTGCCCGCGGATCGCGACAGCCTGGAATATCAGACCTACGCCTCGATCGTCGGCGCCGAGCTGGCGAAGATCGGCTTCAGCGAGGCGCCGGGCCTCAAGCAATCCGAACAGGTCGCGGTCGTCTCGGTCGAGCGCGGCTCGCGCGAGACGCTGGCGCAGCGTTCGCCCGTCTCGGTCGGCGTGGGCGGCAGCACGGGCGGCTATGGCGGGGGCGGCGTTGGCCTCGGCATCAGCTTCCCGATCGGCAAGAAGCGCTCGAACGAGATCGTGATGACCAGGCTCTCGGTGCAGATCAAGCGCCGCTCGGAAGGCACCGTCATCTGGGAAGGCCGCGCCGAGAGTTCGGCCGCGGGCGGTTCGGCTGCCGCGGAGCCGGGGACCACGGTCAAGATGCTGGCCTCCGCGCTGTTCCGCGATTTCCCCGGCGTTTCGGGACGGACGATCACGGTCAAATGAGCGCGCGCATCTCGGCGGATTTCGACGCCGGCAATATCCGCGTCCTCGCCAGCGAGGGTGACCGGTTCGATCTCGAGATTGTGAAGGATGCGGGCAGCGACTTCTACCAGTGGTTCTCGTTCCGGCTGACGGGTGCGGCCGGGCGGAATGTGGAACTGCGCATCGTCAACGCCGGCGGATCGGCTTACCCCGCGGGCTGGCCGGGCTATTCGGCGCGCGTGTCGGACGATCGCGTTTACTGGCGGCTGGCCGAGACCGACTATCGCGACGGCGTGCTGACGATCCGCCATGCGGCACAGAGCGACAATCTGTGGTTCGCCTATTTCGCGCCTTATCCGATGGAGCGGCATCATGATCTGATCGCGCGCACGGCGGCGCTGCCGGGCGTGGCGTATCGCTCGCTGGGGCAGACGCTCGACGGCCAGGAGATGGACTGCCTGACGATCGGCGAGGGCGCCAAGCCGGTCTGGCTGTTCGCGCGCCAGCACCCGGGCGAGAGCATGGCCGAATGGTGGATGGAAGGCGCGCTGGCCAAGCTGACCGATACGCATGATCCCGCCGCGCGCGTGCTGCGGCGCGAGGCGACCTTCCATGTCGTGCCCAACATGAATCCGGACGGATCGCGGCGCGGGCATCTGCGCACCAATGCGGCGGGCGTGAACCTCAACCGCGAGTGGCACGATCCGAAGCCCGAGCGCAGTCCGGAAGTGCTCGCGGTGCGCAACCGGATGGACGAGACCGGCGTTGCCTTCGCGATGGATATCCACGGCGACGAGGCGATCCCGTACGTGTTCGTCGCGGGCTTCGAGGGCATTCCGAACTGGACCGAGCGGCAGGGCGATCTCTATCGCCGCTATCGCGAGATTCTCGCGCGGCGCTCGCCCGATTTCCAGATCGAGCATGGCTATGGCGTGGCCGGGCCGGGAGCTGCGAACCTGACGATGTCGACCAACCAGCTCGCCAACCGCTTCGGTGCGGTCTCGATAACGCTGGAAATGCCGTTCAAGGACAATGCTTCGCTGCCCGATGCGGAGTTTGGCTGGTCGGCCGAGCGATCGATGCGCATGGGCGCGGATTGCCTGGGCGCGCTGCACGAGATCATCGGCGAGATCTGACGCGGAGCGGCCGGATTTGCTATTGAAGCAGAACTTAAATCAAGCCGCTTGGATCGGAGAAGCGACATGATCGTCCTGCCACCCGTCGTTGCAGAGCTATTCCCGGCGATCGCCGGTCTGGCAGTTGCAGCAGCCGGTTGGGGCTTGGCGATGTACACCAAGCGCCGGGCGCACCCGCGGGACTGATCCGAGTTCACATTCGAGAGAGGTGGAGGCCCGACCGGGAATCGAACCCGGGTGCGAGGATTTGCAGTCCTCTACGTCACCACTCCGCCATCGGGCCATGCTTGGAAAGCGCGCCTCTCTCGAAGGAAGCGGGCTGATAGCGGGCAGGGCGCCCCCCGGCAAGCCGCGCCGTCAGTTGGCGACGAGATCGGCCTCTTCGGGATGCTTCTGCAGATAGGCGACGACGAACGAGCATTCGGGGATGATCTTCAGATGCCGCGCGCGGACCTGCTTCAGCATGCCGGCGATCAGCCTTGTGCCGACACCGTGCCCCGCCAGCGCGTTCGGCACGATCGTGTGGGTCAGCGCCATGACATCGCCGTCCAGCCGATAGGCGGCGAAGGCGATATGGCCGTCGACGAGGATCTCGAAACGGCTCCGGTCCGGATGATCGATCACCTCTGCCGGCTCGGCGGTCGTCTCGTTCATCTGGCGCTCCCTTGCGATTTCCGGTTGCAACGCGTGGGCTTGCTCAGCAGGTTCCGGCCCATGACAAAAGCCCTGCTCCTCGCCACCGCCGCCTCGCTCCTGACCGCCGCGGCGCCGCCTGCGCCCGATCCCGCCCAGCTGAAGGGCACGATCACCTCGCTCGTTGGCTTCGGCACGCGCCATACGCTGTCGACGACGACCGACTCCAAGCGAGGGATCGGCGCGGCGCGTCGCTGGGCGGCGGGGCGCTTCCAAAGCTATTCGAAGGCGTGCGGCGGGTGCCTGACGATCGAGACGATCGGCGACACGTTCACCGGGCCGCGCGCCCCCGACGGGGTGCGCGTCGAGGATGTGATCGCGATCCAGAAGGGCAGCGGCGATCCCGATCGGGTCGTGATCGTGCAGGGGCATATCGACAGCCGCGTCAACGACGTGATGGACGTGACCACCGATGCGCCGGGCGCGAACGACGATGCCTCGGGCAGCGCGCTCGTGATGGAGGCGGCGCGGATCCTGTCGAAGGAAAAATTCACGGGCACGGTCGTCTATGCGTTGCTGTCGGGCGAGGAGCAGGGGCTGTGGGGCGGCAAGCTGCTTGCTGACACCGCCAAGGCACGCGGCTGGAAGGTGGCGGCGGTGCTCAACAACGATATCGTCGGCAATACCCACGGCATCGGCGGCGAGCATGTCGACGACAAGGTGCGCGTCTTCTCCGAAGGGATCCGCTTCCTCGGCGATCCCAAATTGCAGCGACAGATCGGCGAGGAGGATGACAGCCCGTCGCGCGCTCTGGCCAAGGTCGTCGTGGCGACCGCAGCGGGCGATCCAGGGCTGGGGCTGGAGGCGCTGGCGATGCGCCGGCCCGATCGGTTCGGGCGCGGCGGCGACCAGACTCCGTTCCTGGAGGCGGGGATCCCCGCGGTGCGCTTCACCGAGGCGACCGAGAATTACGACCGCCAGCACCAGACGATCCGGACCGAAAACGGGCGGCGCTACGGCGACGTGATCGAATATGTCGATTTCCCCTATCTGGCGCGGGTGACCGCGCTCAACATGGCCGTGATCCGGCGGCTGGCCGGGGCGCCCGCGGCGCCCGCCTCGGCGGCGATTTCCGGTGCGGTGAGCGACGATACGGCGGTCAGCTGGCCCGCGGTGCCGGGCGCGGCGGGCTATCGCATCCGCTGGCGGCGCGCCGACGGGATCGCCTGGACCGACGCCCGCGACGTGGGCGCGGACGTGACGAGCACGATATTGGTGCGCACCAATATCGACGACCATTTCTTTGCGGTCTCGGCGCTGGCCGCAGGCGGCGAGGAGAGCCTGCCGACCTTCGCGGGCGCGCCGCTGCGGCCGACGCCGGGGACGACGGCGCGCTGATCCCCTTCGCGCGCCGCTAGCCGCGCCCGCTTAGCGCGGGGTGTTCGGCGTCGTCTGGCGGGTGCCGTTGTTGGTCGTGCCGGGTGCGGAGGGGCCCGTCGTGCCGGCTGCGCCGCCCGGCGTGCCGGCGGTGCCGGCCGAACCCGACGCGCCCGCGTCTCCGCCGGTGCCCGTCGTCTGCTCGGTGGTCGGCGCGCCCTGGCCGGCATTCGCGCCGGCGCCGTTGCCGGTGTTCGGACGGCCGTTGGTCGTGTCGCCGGTCGTGCTGCCGCCGGTCGTGCCCTGCGCCGCGCCGGGCAGGGCCGTGCCCGCGTTGCCGGAACCGGCCGCGCCCGGTGCGCCGCCGCCGGTGTCCGCGCCGACGCCGACGCCGCCACCATTGTTCGGCACACTGCCCGGCGTCGCCGGCGTGTTCGGGGTATTGATCGCGCCCGCGGCGCCGGCATTGCCGCTCGTGCCGCCGGCGCCGGAGCGCTGCTCGCCGCCCGCGGCGGCATCGCTGCCGATGCCGAGTCCGCCCTCGGTCGCCGGGTTCACGCCCGTCGCGCGCTCGCCGGGTTGTTGCGGTGCGCCCGTGCCGCCGGTCGCACCGCCGGTGGTGCGCGGCTGGCCGTTGTCGGGTGCGCCGGCATCGTTGCCGACGCCGATCGTCGTGTCGAACGGCGTCACGCCGCCCGCTTCGCCCGCGCCCGCTCCGCCACCGGTCCACAGGCTCTCATTGCCCGAGCCGATGACGGGATCGTCGGTCGATTGGCTGGCGGCCTCGGGGTTTGCCGGCGCGAACTGGACGATCGCCTGCGGATCCTTGCTCGGGACCGGATCGCCCGGCTTGTTCGTATCCTCGTCCTCGTCATCCTCGGTCGAGTTGCTGATCACGCCGATCAGATCCTGCGGTGGCGCGAGTTGCGAGAGCAAGGTGAGCGGCGTGGGCGCGCCGCCGCACAGGCCGCTCGAGAGCACGCAGCCGTTGACGAGGATGTCGCTCGCCGTTCCCGTGCCGACCTGCGAGATGCTTGCGAGGAAGGCCGATCCGGTGACGAAGGTCGTCGGGGTCGTCTGCAGGCGGCCGTTGATGAACACCTCGGGGATATCGCTCGTCGGGAAATTGGCGATGACGACGCCGCCCGTGCCCGTCGTCAGGCCGCGCCGCGCCGCCGACCCGGAGCCGCCGCTATTCTGGACGTAGATGGCCGCGATCCCGCCCGTCGCGGCGACGCCCGACGGATAAGCGAAGCGGATCGTGTTCGCGCTGAGCCAGCCCGTGTCGCTCATATTGCCGTCATTCTGCGCGAGCCGCGCCTCGCGCTCGGTCGGCGTGGCGAGCGTGGCAAGGTCGGCGAGCGCGCTGCTGCTGGCGACGCGCACGCTGCGTCCGTCGAGCTCCAGCGTGCCGGCGGGGGTGCCGGCAGCGTCGGTCTGGACGATCGATCCGTTCGGCGCGACGACATCGATGCCCGCCGCGCGGACGGTGAGGCCGCCGCTGCCGCCGGTCGCGAGATTGGCGAGCCGGACCGCGCCGTTGACCTGGACCTGCCCGGGCGTCGTGATCGTGAGCAGGCCCGTGCCCAGATTCTGCCGTGCACCCTGAGGGGCGGCCGCGCCCGTGCCGTAGAGCGTGAGCGCGCCGATGACGACGTCGGGATTGGCGACGGAGCTGGTCGCGGTCCTCGGCAGCGTGAGCGAGACCGAGCTCGCCTGGACGCGCGAGAGTGCGGCGCCGTCGAGCGAATAGCCGCTCTGGCTGCCTGTGCCGCCGATGAAGCTGCGGCCGGTGCCGCTGTTGGTGAAGGCGACGGTGCCGGTGCGCTGGAGCGTGCCGATCAGCGCCGCGGGGCCGACTGCGATCGTCTGCGAGGCCAGGCTGATCCCGCTCGCGTCGATCAGACCGTTGAGGACGAGGCTCGTGCCGCTGATCGTCGCCGCGCCCGCGCCGGTGATCGCATCGGTGAGCGTCGTCGTGCCGGCCGAGGCGATCGTGAGCGGCGAGGTGCCGGCTACCGCCTGCGTCGTGATTGCAGGGGTGCCGGTCATCGCGATCCGGCCGACCGTGACGTTGCCGCCGGTGCTGGCGAGATCGACGCCGGCCTGGCTTGTGGCATTGGTGACGGTCAGCGCGCCGGTGGAGCGCAGGCGCAGCCCGCCGTCGCCTGCGGTCGCATTGGCGACGTTGAGCGCCACGGTCGAACCGACATTGATCGTGGCGCCGCTTAACGTGGCGGCGCCTGCGGAGCGAAGGTCGGTGATCGTCAGCACGCCCGAAGAGGAGAGGGTCGTCGTGCCGCTGGCGATCAAGGTGCCGCCGGTCAGATCGCTTGCGAGCGCGGTCAGGCTGATATTGCGCGCCGACAGGGTGCCGAAGGTCGGCAGGCGCGCGCCGGACAGGACGAGGTCGGTGCCGCTCGTATAGGAAGCGAGCGTCAGCGTGCCGCCCGACGCAAGATTGGCCGCGCCGGCCGCGCTGCCGCCGTTGACGGTGAGCGCGCCCGAGGTGGTGACGACGGCGTCGCCGCTTGTTGCCGATAGCGTGGCGAAGGTCAGGTCGCTGGTCGAGGCGATCGCGACGCTCGAGCCGCTGACGCTGGCGCTCGCCGCACGGAAATCGCCCGAGACGGCGATCGCACCTGGCGCACTGAGCGTCGCGGCGCCGGTCGCAGCGAGCCGCTGGCCGGTGATGCCGCCCGCGGACGTGGAGAGAGAAACGGTGTCGCCGCTGATCTGGCCGAAGCCGATCGCGCCGGCCGCATTGCCAGTCACCGCCCCTGCCGCGTTGACCGTGCCGACGGTCAGGCCGGCACCGGTGCTCGTCATCGCCAGCGCGCCGGCGCTGGTGCCGTCCGCGACGGTGAGCAGGTTGGCGGACTGGAAGCTCGCATCGCCTTGCGCCGTGGTGAAGTTCGCGATCGTGAGCGCGTCGGGCGAGACGAGCGTGATGCGGCTGCCGCTGGCGGTGACCGCGCCGCTCGAGCGCAGCGCCGAGATGTTGATCGCGCCGGGGGTCGAGAGGAAGGTCGTGCCGGTCGCCGTCAGCGACGGGCCTGAGATCGCGCCGCTGGCGGCAACGAGCGAGACGTTGGCGCCCGACAGCGTATTGAAGGCCGCGATGCCATTGCCCTGAAGCGTCAGGTTGCCCGGCGTCGCGAAGGTCGTGAGCGTCAGTTGGCCGCCGGCGATGAAGCTGCTGTCGCCGGTCGCCGACGGGTTCGGTATCTGCTGCTGGCCCGGCAGGACGGTCAGCGCGCCCTGCGTCGTGACGTTGATGCCGCCGTTCGTGGCGATCGCGCGCGATAAGGTCAGCGCGCCGGGCGACGCGATCTGGATGCTGCCCGCCTGGACGCCGACATTGCCGGTCGAGGTCAAACTGGCGATCGTCACCGCGCCAGGTGCGCGGATGCCGGTGCCGGTCGTCGAGGAGATGGTCTGTGCGGTGATGCCGCCGTTCGTGGTCTCGAGGACGATGTCCGCCGCGCTCGTCGCGCTGGCGACGGTGAGCTGGCCGCCGGCGCTGAGCGTCATGCCGCCCGGGCCGGCGATCGCGCTGGTCACGGTCAACGCGCCCGGTGCGAACAGCGAGACGCCGCGCGCGTTCACGGTGACGCCGCCCGCCGAGTTGAGCGCGGAGACCGAGACGTTGGTCGGCGCGGAAAGGAAGGTCGTGCCGCTCGCAGTGAGCGTCTGGCCGCCGATGCTGCCCGATTGGGCGACGAGCGAGACGTTCGCCCCCGACAGCGCGGTGAAGGTCCCGATGAAATTGCCCTGCAGGGAAAGGTTGCCTGGCGTCGTGAAGGTCGGCAGCGTCAGGATGCCGCTCGCGACGAAGCTGCTGTCGCCCGTTGCCGACGGGTTGGGGATGCTCTGGGTGCCCGCGAGCACGGTCAGTGCGCCTTGCGTCGTGACGCTGATGCCGCCGTTCGTAGCGATCGCGCGCGAGAAGGTCAGCGCGCCGGGCGAGACGATCTGCAGGCTACCGGCCTGCGCACTGACGTTGCCGCCCGAGGTCAGGCTCGCGACCGTCACCGCGCCGGGCGCGCGGATGGCGGTTCCGGTCGTCGAGGAGGTCGTCTGCGCGGCGATGCCGGCGTTGGCGCTTTCGAGAACGATGTCCGCGCCGCTCGTCGCGCTGGCGACAATGAGCTGGCCGCCGGCGCTGAGCGTCATGCCGCCGGTGCCGGCGGTCGCGCTCGTCACGGTCATCGCAGCGGGCGCGATCAGCTGGAGCCCGCGCGCATTGGCGGTGACGCCGCCGGTCGAGTTCAGCGCGGAGACCGAGACGTTGATCGGCGCCGACAGGAAGGTCGTGCCCGACGCGTTCAGCGCGGTGCCGCCGAAGCTCCCGCTCTGCGCGGTGATCGAGATGTTGCGGCCGGTGAGGCTCGAGAAATTGCCGATCGTGGTGCCGGCCAGCGTGATGTCCTGCGTCGCGCTATAGTTGGTCGCGGTGACGCCCGAGCCGCTGAAGAAGACCGAGCCGATCGCATTGCCGCCGTTGACGACGAGATTGCCCGTGCCCGTCACGTTCGCGTCGCCCGCGGTCGTGTTCAGCTGGGTGAAGGTGAGCGTTCCGACATTGGCATCGACGCTGCTGCCGGTCACGATGAGCGGCCCTGTGCTCGTGACGTTCGTGAGAGACAGGGTGCCCGCGGCGAGCAGCGTCGTGCCGCCGCTGCCCCCGGTCAAGTCGTCAATGGCCAGATTGCCGCTCGACCCGAGATTGATCAGGGTGCCAGATGCCGAGACGACCCCCGGTACGAGCACGTCGTTCACGATGATCGTGTTGCCCGGGGCCGCCAAGCGCGCGTCGCCGCTGCCGATCATCTGGCCGATCGTGATGCCGGCTGCGGTGATGTCGATCGTGTCGCTGCCGACCGAGAGCCGATTGATCGCCGCGAAGGGACCGGCCAGGTTCAGGCCGTTGGCGAAACCGTCCGGCCGGCTGCCGAGGCGGCCGGCAATATCCAGCGTGCCGACTTCGATGCCGCCGGTGACGTTGGCGGCGAAATCGCCGCTGCTTGTGGCAAAACCAAAATTGGTCGCCGAGACGGACGATGCCCGGATGTAGATGTCGGAGGCGGTCAGCGTGCCGCTGCCGCCGATCGCCCCGGTGATCGCGCCCGTATCGACATCGAGCGACGCATAGCTGCTCAGCAGCATGTCGTTGACGACGCCGTTGTTGCCGAGGATGACGCCGCCGGCGATGACGGTCAGGTCGGCACCCGAGATCGTGCCCGCGAGCGTCACCGTCGTCGGTATGCTGTTCGACGAATCGACGAGGATCGACTCGGTCGCATTGATGTTGCCCAGGCACAGCGAGCCCGCGGTGCAGTCGGCGGTCAGCTGCCCGCCGTCATCGCCCGAGACGGCATTGCCGTTGAGCCCGAAGGTGACGCTGCTGCCGGCGAAAGTCCCGGTCTTCGCCTGAATGGCATCGGCATAGATCGCCAGTGGGGTGCCGTTGGCGTTGATCGAGCCCGAACTGATGAAACTAGAGGGATCGCCGGGGTCGCCATAGCCATTGCCGATCTGGAACGAGATTCCGCCGGTGGAGGCCGAGAGCGGCGCGGTGTTGGCGTTGATCTGCGCGTTCTGCGTCACGACCAGATCGTTGCCGACGCTGATGTCGATCAGATTCTGCGAATCGACCTGGCCCGCTACGGTGATGTTGCCGCGCGCATAGAGGCTGACGCGGGAGGATGCCGAGGCGCTGAGCACCGTCACCGCACCGTTCGAGGTGATGCTTCCTAAATTGCCCTCATAGGAGCCGGCCTCGGCGCGGAAATAGCCGATCGAGGTATCGAGATTGCCCGAGCCGTCGAACACTGCGGGGGCCGTGACGAAGGCACCGTCGACGGTGATGTCGGTGCCTGCGATCAGTTCGATGCCGTTGGTCGCGCGAAGCTGGCCCAGCTGCATGGCGCCATAGCCGCGAACCGAGATGTACCCCGTATCGCTGTCCGCGCCGATCGCGTTGAGGAAACTGCTGGACGAGGTCAGGTCGTAATATTCGATGTCGATATTCGCGGCCTGGATCGTCGGGTCGACGCCATAGCCCGAAATGATCGTCGAACCCGCGGCGGACGTGATGAAATTGCCGCTGGCGTAGATGCCGCCGCCGGGCGTGACGGCCGTCACCGTCAACCCCGCATCCGTGTTGAGTTCGATCCGACTGCCGTTGATCCGATTGCTGCCGGATTCCAGCACGATCCGGGGCGCGTCGGCGCTGCTGCCCAGCGCATTAGCGGTGACATCGGCAAAGTTCAGCGCCGTGCTCGACATGTTGCGGATCGTGATCGTGCCCGCGCCCGCGCCGGCGCCTGGGCTGAAGCCCGCGGACGCATCGAGATCGGTCGCGCCGAGAATAACGGAGTCCTGCGACAGCGGACCGCTGCCGATCGCCTCGATCGTGATGTCGCCGCCGGCGCCGTTGCTGTTGGCGGTGGTATCGATGCCGAGAGTGTCGGCGAACGTGAAGCTGCCGGCATTGGCGCGCACGATCACTGCCCCGCCCGTGCCTTGCGCGATGCCGGACTGGGAGCTGCCGACGAAGCCGCTGCTGTTGATCTGCAGCGTGGAGGTCGCGTTGAAGGTGCCATTGTCGGCCAAGAGGGTCACGGCCCCGCCGAGGCCGTTGCCGCCGGTCACGCCGTCCCCGCCCGTGCCACTCGCCTCGATCTGCGTGGCCGCCAGATTGACCGTGCCGCCGCCCACAGCCTGGATCGACTGGGCGCCGCCGAAGCCGAAGCCGGCCACACCATTGGGCTGATTGCCGCCATAGCCGCGCGTATCGAACGTGCTCGATCCGTTGGCTGTGATGTTGCCGCTATTGGCGACGAGCGAGATGGAACCGCCATAGCCGGTCCCGGCGCCTAGCGAGCCCGCTCCGCCATAAGCATAAGCTTGGAGATTGAAGCCCGACCCGGCGTTGATCCCGGCGCCGGACAGCGTGGAGATCGTGATGTCGCCGGCGAAGCCGTTCGTGCCATACTCGCCATCGAACCCATTGCCGTTGGCGTAGGTGTAGATATTGGCGGTGCCGAGCGCGAGAAGGGCGTTCGTCGCGGTGATCACCGCATCGCCGGAGACGCTGATTCCCTGGGCGCCGCTGCTGCTCGGGCTGCCGCCGGCGCCGCCCTGCCCGGTCGCGTAGATCTGCGTCGTCGTCGTGGTGAGCGCCGCGCCGGTGAACGCGATGGTCGATGTTCCGCCCGTCGCGTTGCCGCCGGTGCTGATGTTGCTGCCGAAGCCACCGGTTCCGCCCTGCGCCGAGCTGTCGAGCTCTAGCGTGGTGGCGATGAACTGCGCGCCGCCGGCCGACGTCGCCTCGACGATGACGTCGTTGCCGAAGGCGGCGCCGCCGTCGCCGGCCGTGGCATCGGAATGGTCGCGGCCGTTGCCGCCATAGCCCGCGCCCGTCAGCGTCACGGTATCGCGCGTGATCGATGCGGTGTCGGCGAGGGTGATGCGGACGGGATTGCCGGCGAGGGGCCCCCGGCCGATCCCGCCGACGCCCATGAAGGCGCCTTCATAGGCAGCGGTGCCGCCACCGCCACCCAATCCGAAGCCACTAAGCGAGAGCGTGCTGCCGCTCTGGCCGATGATCCGCGCCGCGTTGGAAAGGCGGACTTCCAGGATGCCGCCCTGGCCGATCCCGCCATTGCCCGCATTGCCCGTCTGATCGAACTGCCCGTAATCGTCGAAGCTGGCATCGCCGCCGAGCCCGCCACGGCCTTCCGCGGTCAGGGCGATGCCCAAGGCGGTGATATCGCCGCCGCTCTGGACGATCTTGGCGGTTCCGCCCGAACCCTGCCCACCGGGGGCCGCATTATAATAGCCGTCCGGACCCGTGCCGATCGCCAGCCCGCCACCGCCGCCGATCGCGCTTACATCGAGATTGAGATTGACGACCTGGATCGCGCCGCCGACCGCGCCCATCGTCACTGTCGCCGTGCCGCCGACTGCGTTGCCGGCCGGGGTGCCGGGCGCACCGATCAGAAGGCCCGAACCGTCATGGCAGTTGAAACCGCAATATGCGCTGCCACCCGTCGCGGTCGCGGTCAGAGCGAGATCGCCCGTCGTATGCAGGCGCGGCTGGGTGGCGCCTGCCTGCAGCGTGACGCTGACCGTGCCGCCCGTCGCGAGGCCCGCGGCAACGGTCTCGTCGTCGCCGCCTATGGCGCGGGCCGACAGCGACAGGCCTGTGCCATCGAACGTACCGCCATTGATCGTGACGTTGGCGGCGCCGCCCACCGCAGTGCCACCGCCGCTCGTGCCGCCGCCGCCGCTCGCATCGGCGAGCAACGTTATCAGGCCGCCCGTCGTGCCGGGGGTGGTGCCTTCGATGGTCCCGTCGTTGATCGTCAGCGTCGTGGTGCCACCCGTCACGCTGCCGCCGACGCCGGAATTGGTGACGCCGTCGAGGGCGATTACGCCCGTGCTGGAGGCATCGATACTCAGTATGCCGTTGGGATCGATCCGAAGTGTGCCGGCCACGGTGACCGTGGCGCTGGAGCCCAGCGCATCGAAACTGCCGTCCGCCCGCGTTATGCCGCTGCGAACGCCCATTCCCACCGTCGTCACCGTCTGGCCGGAGGCGATGTCGAGCGACGCGACCTGCGTACCGTAAAGGGTGGAAGGGAGGCGGAAGTTGATGTTGCCCGTCTGCGCGAACGCCTCGGTGCGCGTACCGGCCGTCGTAACGCGCGATCGGAAGTCCGATCCGCCGCTGATCCGAATCTGGCCGGTCTTCACACTGTCGATCGGCGAGGTGTAGCCGAGCCCGTCCGGTGCGGCTGTATTGATCGCGGTACCCACGCCCGTGCCCGCGAGCAGCACGATACCCTGGGCGGTGACCACCGCGTTGCTGGACTCGAAGCCATAGCCCATCTGGGCCGTCAGCAGCATGGTGATCGCCGTGTTCTTCGGCACCGCAACCATGTAAATGTTGCGCTTCGTGGGCGCGCCGTTGCCGGAGAAGGTCCCGCTGATCGTGCCGCTCTGGAGGATGGCGACGTTCGCGGAGTCATCCGCATCGCCCGCGAAATTGCTGCCGACCGGGATCGAGATGCCGAACAGGCCCCCATCCGACGAAATGTCGAGATTGACCTGTTCGCCCGCGATCAGGCCCAGTGCACCCTTTGGCGCGATCGTGCCGCCCTGGACGATGCGCGGCGCGACGATGCCGATATAATTCTGCGCGGTAAGCGTCGCGCCCGCGGCGATCTGGATCTGGCTGGTGTTGTTCGTCGGGAAAATGTTCGTGTCGGTCCGGAGCCCGATCGTGTTGCCGTTCGTGCCGTCGTTGAAGCTGGAGAAGTTCTGGCCTGGCAAGTTGTTCGGATCGGGATTGAGCGTCGTCAGCAGCAGGCTGCCGACGTTGAAGCTCGCGCCCGAGCCGACGAGGATCCCGCCGGGGCTGTAGAACCAGACATTGCCGCCGATTGCCCCCGTGACGCCGCCGGTGCGTGCGACGACCGCGCCGTCGAACCGCATCGCGCGCGTGCCGCCGTTGAGCACGTTCAGGACAGTGTAGGCGCCTGACGAATTGTAGAAGGTCGCGGTCGTGTTCGCGTTGAGGAACTGATAGTCGCCGGCGCCGCCGGGGATGTTCCAGTCGATGATCGCCTGGCTGGTGTTGACCTGAATGTTCGTCGCGTTGCCAGAATTGAGCGTGACGGTTGCGCTCGTCGTGTTCTGCGCGAGATTGTAGCGGCCGATGCCGGTGGCGTTGATCGCCTGCGCCCAACTGGGCGGGGTTTCCATGAAGAAGACGCTCAGCCCACCGATCGCGGCGGTCGCGTAAAGTTCCAGCTTGCGGCGGCGGGTGCCGAGCTTGGCGGGCGTCTTCGGATCGGTGCTACGCATTACCTACCCCACGGAATGAGACGGGTCGTGAGCGACACCATCACGCGCGTGTCGCCGCGCTGGAGATCGTTCGGCGCCTTCTTCAGAGGCGTCGCGGCGGTGATGTCCAGCCGCCCGCGATCGCCATAAGCGATGCGCAGGCCGCCGCCGATCGAGTATAGCTTGAGAGGGTCGTTCTCCGCCACCAAGGTCCGCCGGTTCCACACCCAGGCCGCGTCGAAGAAGGCGTAAGGCTGGAAGGCGAAGCTCGTCCGGCTGCGCGGCAGGAGCGTGCCGTAGCGGCCCTCGATCGAGAAGCCCGCGCCGCTGTCGCCGATGATCGCGCCCGGATCGTAGCCGCGCCCGATCGTATAGGCGCCGCCCGAATATTGCTCGTAGCTCATCAGCGGCGAGAAGCCGTATTGGAGCCGGGGCGAGAAGGCGATGCCGATATTGGGGCGCGGGCGGACTTCGCCGAAGCCGGTGAAGCGCACGACCGTGGCGGTCGGATCGGCCTGGATGCGGCTGAGGGAGACGCCCGCCGCGCACGACGTGTAGAGCGGCGCGGCGCCACAATCCTCGCTCGCGCCGAAGATGCCGAGCCCGCGCCGCACTTCGAACGTGCCCGAGACGCGCCAGCGCGGCAGGATGCTCGAATAGCCGCCGCCGCCGGTGATGCTGTGCGGATCGGTCGCGTCCATATCGAGCTGCAGATAGGCGGCGCGCAGATTGTCGCGCGTCAGCAGCACGTCGTTGAAGCGCAGATCCTGATTCACGAGATCGCCGCCGCCGCTCAGGCGGATGTTCGATGCCTGCGAGCGCCGGAGCGGGTAGCTCGCCTCCAGCGAGGCGACGAGCGTCTTCGATTTGAGCGGATCGCCCTGGCCGACGCTCGGCCGGGTCCACGCATAGGTGAAGCGTCCGCCGATGGTGAGGCCCTCGCCGCCGACGCGGATGTCGTAGCCCGACTGGAGCACGGTCTGCTCGCGCGTCTGGAGGCTCTGGAACAGGCCGAGCGTGAGCCGGTCGCCGAAGCCGAGCAGGTCGTTCGCCTGGCCGGTGATCAGCCCGCCCCAGCGGCCGACTTGGTGGCTGCCGTAATTCTGCAGATTGGCGGTCACCACATAGGGAATGCGGCTGGCGATGACCTCGCCCACCACTTCGCCGGGCGCGGTGCCGGCGGGGCGCAAGGTCAGGCGCACGTCATAGCCCGGCAGATCGCGCGCGAGCAGCAGATAGCGCTCGGCCTCCTTCTCGTTGAACAAAGGCTGCGCGGTGAGCTTGTCGAGATAGGCGGCGAGCAGCTTCTCGGAATGGCCGGCATCGCCGCGCACCTGCACGCGCACGAGCTTCGCCATCAGCACATCGAAATGGACGATGCCGTCGGCGATGCGCTGCGGCGGCACCTGGACGGCGGCGATATAGCCCGCGCGCCGCAGGATCGTGGCGGCGGCATCGCGCACGTCGCAGATCGCGGCGATCGGCACCTTCTTGCCGACGAAATCGGCATAAGCCGAGGCCAGATCCTCGGGGGTCAGGCCCTTCAGATTATCGAATACCGCGCCCTTGAAATCGACCGTGACGCCCGCGAAGCGCGGTTCGGCGAGCGGGCAGGGCGCGCGTTCGATGCCGCCGTCGACGGTCAGCTTCGAAGGCGGCGCGGCGCCTTCCTCGATCGGAGCGGCCCGCTGGATCGCCTCGCGGGTCGGGGCGGTAGGAATGCTCTGCGCCTGGACCGGAGCAACCGATGCGGACGCGACGAGCGCAGCCGCGCCCGATCCGATCCGTTTACGCCAAACGCCCCCGTCACGCCGCATCCATACCCCCCGACGCGGCCTCCCAGCCGCGCTATGCCGCCGTCATTCCGTCCGGCGCCTAATTCGCCCCGCCGCTCGCCTTCGTCGCCGCAGCCGTCGTCTCGACCAGCTGATCGAGCTGCGCGGTGCAGCCCTTGGCGATCAAGGCGGACGCCATTCCCTGCACGTCCGGCTTCGGTTCGCCGCTCAATGTCATGCGAATCTCGACCGGCGCTGCCGTCCCCGTCGTCAATCTGTATCGGGCGCCCTCCGCGATGGGAAGCGCCGAGGGCCATGCCTGGACGGCCTGCCCCGGCGACCAATCGACGGTCGCCTTGCTCGCGCCCGTGACGCTGGCGATCATCGTCTTGGCGGGAGCCTCGCTGCCGGGGCGCCACAGATTGGCGGCCGCCGGATTGGCGACGCAGACCGTGCCCGCGCGCGAGGCATCGACGAACCAGATGTTGGGCGGGCGGCCCGTGTCGCTCTCGACGCCGCGCACGGCCCCGATGCGGACGCGGCGATCGCCGCGCTGCGAGACGAGCGCCGCAATCGCGGTGTTGCCGCCGTCGGCATCGGCCGCCGCGGTCGCGGTCGCGGTGAAGCTGCCGGGCCCGCGCAGCGTGCGCGTGCCATGCTCGTCGAGCAGGGTGACCAGATCATTGGCCTTCAGCGCCAGCTTGGCGGTCGGCTGGAGCACCTTGCCGGGGGGATAGGCACCGGCGGAGGGCCCGGCCGAGCGGACGACCAGCGTCGCCGCCGACAGCGGGGCAGCGATGGCCGCCGCGAGAAGAGCCACTGCCGCAAAATGCGGCGCGCGAAGATTAGTCGAGTGCATAACTGCCTCCAGGGCCAAGTCTTTGTAGACGCTCTAGCAGATTTACGAGCGCCAAGTCCTTCGGGTTCTGCGAAATCAGCGTCTCGAGCGACGAAATCGCACTCGCGTCGCCGGCATCGAAGCGGGCGAGGATGTCGGTCAGCGCCGCGGCCTGCTCCAGATCGCAATCCGGCAGCGCCTCGTAGATCGCCATCGGCGTCTCGGATCGGCCGCGGACGGTGATGCGGCCCATCGGGCGGAAGCATTTCAGCGTCGAGCGGGCGACGACATCGCCGCTCACCAGCAGGGTCGTATGCAGCTTCTTGTTCGCACTCTCGAGCCGGGAGGCGGCGTTCATGCTGTCGCCGAGCGCGGTATATTGGATCCGGCCCTCGCCGCCGAAATTGCCGACGATCGCGACGCCCATGTGGAGGCCGACTCGCGTCCGGCCGATCGGCGGGACGCCGGCGGGCGCCTCGCGGCGGAAGCGTTCGCCCGCCGCGTACATCGCCATCGATGCCTTGACCGCGCGATCGGCATCGTCGGGCCGGGAGATGGGCGCGCCCCAGAAGGCGATCACGGCATCGCCAACGAACTTGTCGAGCGTGCCGCCATGTTCGAGCACGACATCCGACAGCAGATCGAGATAGCGGTTGAGCAATTGCGCGACCATCGCCGGCGCGATCTGCGACGACAGCTGGGTGAAGCCCTCCAGATCGGTGAACATCGCGAAGATCTCGCGCTGCTCGCCGTGCAGGGCCAGTTTGTCCGGATCGCGCAGGATCTGCTTGGCGACGTCCGGGGGCAGATATTTGCCGAGCGCCGATTGGGCGAAGCGCCGCTCGTCCGAACTGACCGCGCGGCCCGCTGCGGACGAGGCGATGAAGGCGAGCACCCAGCCGCCTAGCCAGCCGAACATCGGCAGGCGCTGCGTATCGAAGCCCGCGCGCTGGAGGATGAGCGGCGTGGCGATGAGCAGCGCCAGCGATCCGACGATGACGACCGCGTTGCGCGCGGCCGAAAGCTCAGTGAAGCCCGCCATCGCCGCCGCCACGACCACCAGCAGCGCGGCGCCCCACAAGGCGGTCGGCAGGATCCGGCGCGGGATGCGATTGTCGAGTTGTTGCGCGAGCATCGTCGCGTGGATTTCGAGGCCGGTGGTGGTGCCGGATTCGCCCTCCTTGCTGAGCCGGGTCGCGGGCGTATCGAACTGGTCGACGTCCGAAATGTCCCCGCCCATCAGCACATAGCGCCCCTGGATCTGGCTGCGCAGCATCTCCGCCGCTTCGGGCAGGGCGAACAGATCGATCGGCAGCTTCGAAAACACCGGCCGGTCGGCGCGCTGCGGCAGCCGGTAGAGCAGGCTGCCATGATAATCCTCGAAGCGCTTGTCGTGCTTCGCCATCGCGTTGGAGAGGAGAGGCGGGAGGCCCGGAGGGCGCGTCGGCCAGCTGCGCATCACGCCATCGGGATCGGCTTCCACGCGGATCGAGGTCGGCCAGACATTGCCCGGCTTCAGGCTCGCCTGGAACTTGCGCATGAAGTCTTCCTGCCACGGCTGCACGAACACGCCGTTCGTGGCATTGCCCGCGAAGGCGAGATGCACGGGCGTCTTCATGCCGCGGAAGGCGGCGACGAGCTGGTCGTCCTCGGGCTGCGGCTCATCGATCAGGATATCGATGCCGATCGCCTTGGCGCCCAGTTTGTCGAGATTGGTCAGCGCCTTGGCGAGCAGGCCGCGATCGAGCGGGGAGCGGCGCGCGGTCGCCTCGAGCGTCTCGTCCGTATAGACGACCATCACGATGCGCGGATCCTGGGGAATGCGCTGCGAGGTCATCAGCAGGCGGACGTCGTAGAGCGCATGTTCGGCATCGACGCCGAGCGGCAGCGACCAGCTGTAGCGCGCGAAGAGCAACGCCACGCTCATGACGAGGATCGTGCCGATCAGCTGGCGCGCGCCGATCCGGCGGACCATCCGCGCGATCGCCTTCGCCGCCGGAACTTCGATAGGCTCCGGAGCCGGCAGTGCTTCGGTCGCCATCGATTTCCTCTCAGCGCGCCCGCAGCACGGGCTGCGCGCCGTCGCCGATCAGGGCGAAAGCGGACCAGTAATAAGGGTGCGACGTGTCGGCATCGTCCATTAGCTTCACCTGTCCCAGGCGCAGCGCCTCCGAGATCGGCGTGCCGGGCGGCGCATCGAACAGGCCGGAGATCAGCCGCTCGGTGGCGCGATAATCGTCGGGCGCGGGCCAGTGCGTCGCCAGCACCGAACGGCTGCCGGCGCCGATGAAGGCGCGGACGAGGCCGTCGAGTGCGCGACCGCCGCCCGAAGTGACGCCCGCCTCGCGCGTCGCATCGACAGAGGCGCTGCCGGCGGTATCGCAAGCGGAGAGGATGACGAGATCGGCGTCGAGCTTCAGATCGTAGATTTCGACGAAACTCAGCAGGCCGTCGCTGGCCGTCGGACCGAACGAGGTGAGCAGAGCGGGCCGCGCGAGGCAGGACGGGCGGGGCGCCGCGACCAGTCCGTGCGTCGCGAAATGGAGGATGCGATACTGGCCGAGATCCTTGCTGTCGCGGATCGCGGTGTCGTTGAAGGGCTCGCCGGTGATGACGTCGGCCTTGTCGGTGCCGATCACCTTCTGCGCGAGGAACAGCTCCTTGGCCGAGATCGGGTTGCTCCACGCGGCGAGCGGCCACGAGCAATCGAGCGTGCCCGCGGCGGGCGGCGTGAACGAGGTGAGCTGGACCATCGCCGGCACCGGCGCATTGTGGCCGAGGCCGAGATACTGCTTCTTGGCGGTCGAGGGCGGGGTGCGGCGGACATCCTCGAACGAGCGCGGGCTCACCGAGGTTGAGATTTCGATCCCGCGGCCGAGCCAGGCGATACCGCGGAAATCGAACGCATCGCCCTTGGGATCGTCGGCCTGTTTCAGATAGCGATCGACCCCGGCCTGATCGGTGACGAGCAGATTGGCGGGCAGGCGAAGCATCGCGCCGTCGGGCTCGAAGATCAGATGCTTGACCTTGGGCAGCGCCGCGGCCTGCGGTCCGGCGAGCGCCACGTAAAGCGCGCGCGCACGGGCGACGTCGAACGGATGCGTCTCCAGCTTGCCGTCGACGGTGACGGCGATGCTCTCGCGGATCGCATCGACGGTCGTCTCGAGCTGCGGCGCATCGAGCGGGACCGCCCAGGCGGTCGCCTCGCTCTGGCCCGCGAAGAAGCCGAACACGCGCCCGCCGACGACGAGCAGTTTCCAATAGGCCTCGCCCGGCTTCAGCGTCTGCTGGAGCTCGGGCAGCGAGGAGATGCGGCCCGAGACGACGCGATAGCGCGGGAAGGCGCCGAGTCGCGACTGGACGCCGACCTGATCGGCCTGGAGCTGGTTGAGGCGATCGCGGCCCTGCGTGATCAGGGCCGCCTGCTCGGGCGTGGGCGTCTCGATCGAGGCCAGGCGGGCGAGCGTGATGCGCTGCCTCTCGATCTCGCGGCCGAGCGTCACCGACTGGCGGAACAGCGCCGAGGCGGCATCGTCACCGCCCGAAAGCTCGCGCGTCAGGATCGCCTGCGTCTCGGCGAGGCCGGGGCGCTGCAATGTCTGCGCGGCGCCGAAGAAATCCGCGGTCAAGCCGGGATTGGTCGGGATCTGCTGCGCGAGCAACGTGAAATAGGGCGCCAGCAGGCCCTCGAAGCCGGCGGTCGCGCCGCCATTGGCGATCATCGCATCGACCACCTGGCGGTAGAGGGCGAGCGACTCCGCGGTGCGGTTGGTGCGGGCGAGGAAGGCGCCGAGGCGCGCGCGCGCCGCATTGACCGCTGCCGAGCCCGGATATTCGGAATCGAGGATCGCGAGCGACTGCCGCAGTCCCGCTTCGGCGCGGGGAATATTGCCCTCGCTCTCGTCAATCTGTGCGACTTCGGAGAGCGCCTGCGCGCGCAGGCGGGTCAGCGAACTGACATTGCCGCCGCGGATGCGCGCGATCTTGCCGAGCATCTCGTCCATCGCGGCGCGCGCCTGCGCATTCTTGCCCTGCAGGCGATAGATGCTGCCGCGGATCGAGACCGCCTGCGCATCGAGGATCGCGGCCTTTTCCTCGGGCGTGAGCGCGGCGACCGCGCCGACGCCAAGCTCGGACGCGAACGGCCCTTCGCTGTTGATCGCGGCGGAGGTCGCCTTGTCGATCTGGTCGGCGGTAACCTCGACCCCGCCGATCGGCGCGACCGGCGCGGCCAGGATCGCGAGCGCCTGGGGCAGGCGGCCCTGGTTCAGATGGTTGATCGCCTCGAGATTGCGGCGGAGGCGCAGCTCGACCGGGTCGGCCGTCGGGATGCGGCGCGCCTCGGCGAAGAGCGCGTCGGACTCGGCGAACTCGCCGAGGTTCGATTTCTGGAGCGCGCGGTTGACGACATATTCGCCGTAGCGCCGGTTCGGATCGGCCGAGGAGAAGCGGCGCTGGAGCAAAGTGTCGAAGAATTCGGCGGCCTCGGCATAATTGCCGCCATTGTTGCGGCGATAGCCCTCGGCCAGCGCCTGATCGAGATCGAGGCTGCCCGCCTGGACGCGCGCGAAGGCGGCGGCGTCGCCGGCCTCGGTGACCGCGACCGAAACCTCGCCCGGCAGCACGCGATCGGCGACGACCGAGCGGAGCGCGAGCGTCAGCGCGCTGTCATAGCCTGCAAGGCCCTGCGCCACATAGACGTTGCCGCGGCGGCGGATGACGTAGCGGCGGAGCGGGACATCCGCCTGCTTGCCCTCGCAAGGAGCGACGCTCGCTTCGCCGACATCGTCGAGCGCCTGAGTCGTGGGCGGCTCGCACTTGGCGGCAGGGAGCCGGGCGAGCGGATCTTCCCCGCCTGCGGGGCGGATGACGTGGATCTCGCCGACGGGCGTGGCGGCATCGCGGCAGGCGATGGCGTAGCTGCGATCGAACATGCCGCGCGAGACCGGGCTGGTCGCGAGGCTCTGGACGCGGCAGAGGCTGGAGCCGCCCGAGCCCAGGCGGAAACTGTCGGCGACGCTGGGGCGGATGATCGGCGTCGGCGCCGCCGCGATCGAAGCAGTTGACGCAAGTCCGGCCGCAACCAGAGACACGCCCGATATAAGCCTCCGCAACATCGCCGCCCCCCAACGTACGTGCTCAGTGCCGCCTATTGCCCCCGGCGACTCTGGAATATTGCTGCTGCCCCCAACCGCGCCAAAAGTCGAGGCCCGCCTGTCGCTCATGACTACCGATACGTATCCTTGGCTGGTTCCGGTTGCAGCTCTGCTGATGGGCATGATCGCGGGCAGTTTTCTGGCGACGCTGGCGATCCGCTGGCCGGCAGGGCGATCGATCGCGCGCGGGCGATCGGCGTGCGACGCGTGCAACGTGCCGATCCCGGGCTGGCGGCTGGTGCCGCTGGTGAGTTTCGTCGCGCAGCGCGGGCGATGCGGCGCCTGCGGCGGCGTGATCGACTGGCGCCATCCGGCGATGGAACTGGCCTGCGGGCTGATCGGCCTGTTCGCGATGCTGTGGCGGCCGGATGCTGTCGGCGTGGCGGGGGCGTTGTTCGGGTGGTTGCTGGCCGCGCTGGCGCTGATCGATTTCGACCATTTCTGGCTGCCCGATCGGCTCACCTTCCCGCTCGCTGCGCTGGGTCTGCTGGCGGGGCCGGCGCCTTTGGCCGACAGGCTGACCGGCGCGGTGGCGGGCTATGCCGCGCTCGCATTGATCGCGGCGGCCTATCGGCGCGCGCGTGGACGGGTCGGGCTGGGGCAGGGGGATGCGAAACTGCTCGGCGCGATAGGCGCGTGGCTCGGGTGGCAAATGCTGCCTTGGGTCGTGCTGGGTGCGTGCGCAATCGGGATCGTCTGGGCTCTCGCGGCGCGGAAGCAGGCGCTGGATCGGCTCCCGCTAGGGACGTTGCTCGCGGTGGCGGGATGGGGCGGCTGGCTTTGGGTTGTGACTCACGTCTTCTGACCGCCCATCCTGAGGAGGGACTGAGCTAAGGCGAAGGCCCGTCTCGAAGGACCTGCGATGTCGGTCGAAGTCCTTCGAGACGCCATTTCGACTTCGCTCAATGGCTCCTCAGGATGAGCGGACTTCAGGAGACCCGATTGGCGATCAGATCGTCCACCACGGCCGGATCGGCCAGCGTGCTCGTGTCGCCCAGGCTCGACACGTCGCCCTCGGCGACCTTGCGCAGGATGCGGCGCATGATCTTGCCCGAGCGAGTCTTGGGCAGGCCCGGCGCGAACTGGATCGCATCGGGCGTCGCGATCGGCCCGATCTCCTCGCGCACCCAGGTGCGCAGCTCCTTGCGGAGATCGTCCGAGGGCGCCTCGCCCGCGTTGAGCGTGACGTAAGCGTAGATGCCCTGGCCCTTGATGTCGTGCGGGAAGCCGACGACCGCGGCCTCGGCGACCTTGGCGTGGAGGACGAGCGCGCTCTCCACCTCGGCGGTGCCCATGCGGTGGCCGGAGACGTTGATCACGTCGTCGACCCGGCCTGTAATCCACCAATAGCCGTCCGCATCGCGGCGCGCGCCGTCGCCGGTCGTGTAGACGCCCTTGTAGGTCGTGAAATAGGTCTGGAAGAAGCGCTCGGGATCGCCCCAGACGCCGCGCATCATCCCCGGCCAGCTGCGCGCGATGACGAGGTTGCCCTCGGCCGCGCCCTCCAGCGTTTGCCCTTCGGCATCGAGCAGTCTGGGTTCGACGCCGAAGAAGGGATGCGTGGCCGAGCCGGGCTTGAGCGGGGTGGCTCCGGGGAGCGGGGTGATCATATGCCCCCCGGTCTCGGTCTGCCACCAGGTGTCGACGATCGGGCAGCGGCCCTTGCCGACGATCTCGTGATACCAGCGCCAGGCTTCGGGATTGATCGGCTCGCCGACCGTGCCGAGCAGTTTCAGAGACTTGCGGCTCGTGCTTGCGACGAAATCGTCGCCGTCCTTCATCAGCGCGCGCAGCGCCGTCGGGGCGGTGTAGAGGATCTCGACCTGGTGGCGATCGACCACCTGCCAGATGCGACTGGCATCGGGCCAGTTGGGGACGCCTTCGTACATCAGCGTCGTGCCGCCGTTGGCGAGCGGGCCATAGACGATATAGCTGTGGCCGGTGACCCAGCCGATGTCGGCCGCGCACCAGTAGATCTGGCCCGGACGGTGATCGAAGGTGATATCGTGCGTGAGGCTCGCCCACAGCAGATAGCCTCCGCTCGTGTGCATCACGCCCTTGGGCTTGCCCGTCGATCCGCTCGTATAGAGCACGAACAGGGGATCCTCCGCGCGCATCGGCTCGGGCGGGCAATCGATCGAGGCCTTCGCCATTTCGGTCGCATAATCCACATCGCGGCCGGCCTGCATCGTCACCTTGCCGCCCGTCGCGGCGACGACGATGACCGTCTCGACGATCGGCGCATGGTGGCAGGCGACATCGACATTGGCCTTGAGCGGCACGGGCTTGCCGCCGCGCCGGCCCTCGTCGGCGGTGATGACGACGCGGGAGCCGCAATCCTCGATCCGGCCGGCGAGCGCCTCGGGCGAGAAGCCGCCGAACACGACCGAGTGGATCGCGCCGATCCGCGCGCAGGCGAGCAGGGCGACCGCCGCCTCGGGGATCATCGGCATGTAGATCGTAACGCGATCGCCCTTGGCGACGCCCTGCGCCTTCAGCACGTTGGCGAGGCGGCAGACCTGCTCGTAGAGCTCGAGATAGGTGAGCGTGCGCGGTGCCTCGGCGGGATCGTCGGGCTCCCAGATGATCGCGGTCGCATTGCCGCGACTGGCGAGATGGCGATCGAGGCAATTGGCGGCGACGTTGAGATGGCCATCGGGGAACCAGCGGACGCCGAAGCCTTCCGCGTGGAAGCTGCTCTCATCCGCCTTGGTGGGAAAGGTCAGCCAGTCGAGCCGCTTCGCCTGGTCGAGCCAGAAGGCATCCGCGTCATCGAGCGAGGCGCGGTACATGTCCGCATAGCGGGTCGCATCGATCTTCGCATGCGCCGCCCACTCGGCCGGTACGGCATAGACTTCGTCGCTCATCATCCCTCCGGACGGCCGCTCCCGCGTCGGCGCGGCGCGTGGCCTAGCGCCTGCGGCGCGTGCCCCACAAGCCCGCGCGATCAGGCCTCGTCGCGGATTTCGGCGTCGAAGCCGCGCGCGAAGCCGCGCGCGATGAACGCGCAGGCCATGAGCTGCATCTGGTGGAAGATCATCACCGGCAGCACGATCACGCCCGCTTCGCCGCCGGGGAACAGCACGCGCGCCATCGGCACGCCCTGGACGAGGCTCTTCTTGGTGCCGCAGAAGAGCAAGGCGATGCGATCCTCGCGCGCGAACCCGCAGAGCCCGCCGAGCCCCCAGGTGAAGGCCAGGCCGAGCGCGAGCAGCACGGCGTCGATCGCGAACAGCGCCGCCAGCGCCGAGGGCGGAAGCTGGTGCCAGATGCCGCCGAGGACGGCGGCGGAGAAGGCGCTGTAGACGGCGATGATGATCGTCGAGCGATCGGTGAGGTTCACGTGCGCCTTGTGGCGCGCGATCCAATCCTTCAGCCACGGCCGCAACAGGTGGCCGACGACGAACGGCACGAGGATCTGCAGCGCGACCTCGCCCATGCCCTCGAGCCCGCCTGCGCCGCCATGCGTGCCCGCGAGTAGGCTCATCAGCAGCGGCGTCAGCACGACGCCGAGCATTTGCGAGGCCGAGGCCGACGCTACCGCCGCGCCGACATTGCCGTGCGCGATCCCGACGAACGCGATCGCCGACTGGACCGTGCTGGGCAGGACCGTGAGGAACAGGATGCCGGTAAGAAGCGGCGCGGGCAGGTAGCCGGCGAGGCCTTTGGTCGCGGCGATGCCGATCAGCGGGAACAGCACGAAGGTGGTGCCGAGGATCGCGAGGTGGAGGCGCCAGTGCGTGATGCCGGCGAGGATCTGCTCGCGGGCGAGCTTCGCGCCGTGGAAGAAGAACAGCAGCACCACGGTCGCGGTCGCCAGCCACGAGACGGCGATCGCGAAGGCGCCGCGCGCGGGCAGGAAGCTGGCGAGGAGGACGGTGCCGACGAGGATCAGCAGGAAGGGATCGGGGACAATCTTGCGGAGCATGAGCCGCGGTCTGGCAGGCGGGGGGGCGCTTGGGAAGGCCGGTTCGCGCGCCCCGGCAGGCGCCCGCGCAGGGGCCGAACCGGAACCTTCGCAAAGGGGGTCCGTTCTTTCCGCAACACCGAAGAGTAGTTTGGAGTAGATGACATGAACCGCATCAACCGATTCTTCCGGGACACGAGCGTCGCCGGCCTGATCGCGCTGGCGGCCACGCCGGGCATCCTGATCGCGCTCACCGCGCCTGCGCATGCCGAGGGCAAGGGCGACCGCGCCGACAAGGCGATCGCCGAAGCGCAGGGCAAGGTCGATATGGCGGCCAAGCTGCCCGGCGGCGGCGCGACCGCGCAGATGCAGGCGGACGCTTCCGCGGCTCTGCGCGAATCGCGTGAGGCGCGCTCGTCCGGGCACAAGGAAGAGGCGATCACGCTGGCGATGAAGGGGAGCGAGCTTTCCGATCGCGCCGTCGCCGAAGCCAAGACCGTGAGTGCGCAGCGCGCGGCCAATGCCAGCGCCGATGTCGCGTCCGCTCAGGCGAGCGCGGCCGACGCCAATGCCCGCGCCGCCTCGGCCGAGCAGGCGGCGAACGCCGCCTCCGCCGATGCGGCCGCCGCGCGCGCCGCCCCGCCGGTCGTGATCGCGCAGGCGCCCGCGCCGACGACGACCGAGGTGACGACGACCACGACGAAGGCCGCACCGAGTGTCGCGACCAAGAAGCGCGTCGTCGTCCGCAAGACGACCGCGCGGCCCGCCGCCCGCGTCGCCGAGACGACGACGACCAAGGTGACGACCTCGCAGAATTGAGTTCGTCCGCAGGCGGGGCGTCGTTCGCGACGGATGACGCCCCGCATCGCGGCTGCTAAGCGCCGCGGCCTATCATGGCATCACCCACCTCATCTCCCAAATCGTCGCCGCGCCGCACCTTCGCGATCATCTCGCATCCGGACGCCGGCAAGACCACGCTCACCGAGAAGCTGCTGCTGTTCGGCGGCGCGATCCACGCCGCAGGCGAAGTCCGCGCGCGCGGGCAGGCGCGGCGCGCGCGGTCCGACTGGATGAAGATCGAGCAGCAGCGCGGCATCTCGGTCACGTCCAGCGTGATGACGTTCGAGCGGCAGGGCATCACCTTCAACCTGCTCGATACGCCGGGGCACGAGGATTTCTCCGAGGATACGTATCGCACGCTCACCGCGGTCGATTCGGCGGTGATGGTGATCGATGCCGCGCGTGGCATCGAGGCGCAGACGCTGAAGCTGTTCGAAGTGTGCCGGCTGCGCAACGTGCCGATCATCACCTTCGTCAACAAGGTGGATCGCGAAGGGCTGGGCGGCTTCGCTTTGCTCGACGAGATCGCCGACAAGCTGGCATTGGACGTGTGCCCGATGAGCTGGCCCGCCGGAATGGGCGGCGAATTCGAAGGAATTTACGATCTTGCCCGCGACCGGCTCCACATGCCGGCCGACGATGCGACCGGCGCCTATGAGGGGCGACAGGAGCCCGTCTCCGGGCTCGACGATGCCAAGCTGGAAGGGCTTCTGTCCGAGCAGGCGCTGGCGAAGCTGCGCGACGAGGCCGAGCTGGCGCAGGGCGGCTATGCGAGCTTCGACCTGGAAGCGTATCGCGCGGGCGACCTGACGCCGGTCTATTTCGGCTCCGCGCTGAAGGATTTCGGGGTCGAGCAACTGATCGAGGCGCTCGCCGAACATGCGCCGCCGCCGCGCGCGCAGCCGGCCGAGCCGCGGGAGGTCAAGCCGGACGAGACGGCGGTCTCCGGCTTCATCTTCAAGGTGCAGGCCAATATGAACCCGCAGCATCGCGACCGGATCGCGTTCATGCGGCTGTGTGCGGGGCGCTTCCGGCGGGGGATGAAGCTTTCGCAGATCGGCACGGGCAAGACGATCGCGGTCCATTCGCCTTTGCTGTTCATGGCGCGCGATCGCGAACTGGCCGACGAGGCCTATCCCGGCGACATCATCGGCATCCCCAATCACGGCACCTTGCGCGTCGGCGATACGCTCACCGAGGGCGAGGAACTGCGCTTCACGGGGCTCCCCAATTTCGCGCCGGAAATCCTGCGCCGCGTGCGGCTCGCCGATCCGACCAAGACCAAGCAGTTGCGCAACGCGCTCAACGACATGGCCGAGGAGGGGATCATGCAGGTCTTCCATCCCTCGATCGGATCGCAGTGGATCGTCGGCGTGGTCGGGCAGCTGCAGCTGGAGGTGCTGATCTCCCGCCTGCAGGCCGAATATAAGGTGGATGCCGGGTTCGAGCCCTCGCCCTGGGACACGGCGCGCTGGGTGATGGGCGAGGCGAAGGTGATCGAGGGCTTCCTCGCCGATCATCGCTCGGCGATGGCCGAGGACCGCGACGGCGCGCCGGTGTTCATGGCCAAGGATCTGTGGGAGCTGAGCTACGTCCAGCAGCGCAATCCGGACGTGCGCTTCGCGGCGACGAAGGATAGGCGTTAGACCTTCCTCCCCTCCCTGGAAGGGAGGGGATTGAGGGGTGGGTGGCTCAACATCGGCCCGCGCTTCGAGGATGGCCAACCGACCCCCAGCCCCTCCCTTGCAGGGAGGGGAGCCGTCAGGGCCTCGCCAGCCCCCTGAACGGCGCGACGGTGCCGTCGATATCCGGCTGCGGCGGCAGGCCGATCAGCTCCCGCAGCAGCGGATACACGTCGACATTGTCGAACTTGGGCAGCGTCGCCTTTTTGGGAAAGGCCGGGCCGGTCGCGAGGAACAGCGCGGTCATGTCCGGGTTTTCATTGTCGTAACCGTGATCGCCGACCGTCGTCGTCACGACCTTGTCGACATAGATCCAGCCGCGGTCCTGCACGACGCAGTAAAAGGGCGGGACGCGCGGATTGTGCCCGTAATGGAAGCGCGCGGGCAGGTCCTCGCGGCGCCAGCATTGCAGATGCGGATGCGGCCTGAGCAGCATCGCCGCGACCTTCGCCTCCTGCCCCGGCTTCGGCCAGACCGAGATGGCCGGGCCGCCCGCCGTCATCACGTCCATGACCGAGCGATCGACGATGTTGGCCAGCGGCAGGACATGCTCGGGCGGGATCGTGCCGAGTCCGTGATCGGAAACGACGAGCAGGTTGATCGGCTGACCCATCGCCGCGAACTCACGCCGGAGCCGGCCGATCGCGGAATCCACCTCGCGGATCGCGGCGTCTGTCTCGGGTGCGCCGGCGCCGTGCGCGTGGCCGGCCTTGTCGACCGCGTCGAAATAGACGGAGAGGAAGCGTGGGCGGTCAGGCGCGGGCCGGCGGGCCCAGTCGAGCAGGAAATCGATCCGCTGCTCGCTCGTGATCGCGCCGTCGAAGGGCAGCCAGATGCCCGGCCGCGTCCCCCGGATCGCGCGATCGGAGCCGGGATAGAACAGGATGCCGGTGCGGATGCCGGCCTTCTCGGCCGTCACCCAGATCGGCTCGGCCTGATCCCACCAGAAGGGATCGGCCGACGATTTCTCCTTGGATTCGAACAGACCGTCTGGGCGCGCGGGATCGCGCATCTTGTTCTCGACGATGCCGTTGCGATCGGGGCGCAGGCCGGTCGCCATCGCATAATGATTGGGGAAGGTGAGCGTCGGGAAGCTCGGCGTCATCGTCCCGCTCAGTCCCTGCGCCGCGATCGCATCGAGATTCGGGGTCAGGCCGTGGCCGCGATAATCGGGCCGGAAGGCGTCGATCGAGACGAGGACCGTGATCGGCGCGCGTTGCCCGGCGGTTGCCACGGGTGGCGGTGACGGGGCGGCCGGGTGGGGCATGGGCGTGCAGGCGGCCAGCGACAGGAGCGCGGCCAGCGCGACGATTCGGGTGGCAAGGAGCATGTCGGGATGCTGCCCGAGCAACGTTACGGGAGGAAGCGCGATCGGTGCCGATATCGGGCGAACTGCGCTCGAAAGGCGCCTTGCAATGTAGGATTTGGCCTGACACTTGGTCTGTCCGCTCGCTCGCATGAGGCTGGACCGATGATCCTATTTTCTGCCGAACCTACCCTGCCGCTCGACGGGCGAATGCCAGGCCGTGTCCGGTCGGCTGCCGGCCGGTCCGGCCAAGGCCCCGCCGCACGCGCGGGGAGGGCCATCCCCCCCTGACGTAGTGTCAACTTTGTCAACTTCCGGCCGGATCCGCGCGCCGGCGGATCGGCGGGCGTTCAGGCCGGCCGCATCGGAATGAAGACGGTCGCGACGTGGCTGAGGACGGGCTTGTCGGCTTGGTTGAAGATCGTCGTCCGCGATCGGACGATGCCGACGCCGGGGCGCGAGGCGGAGGTGCGCGTGTCCAGCACCTCGGCCTCGGCGCGCAGCGTGTCGCCGGGAAAAACGGGAGCGAGGAAGCGCATCTCGTCGATCCCCGCGGCGCCCAGCGTGTGGAAGTCGAGCGGCTCCCAATAATCGACCGTCATCCGCATGCCGATCGCCGCCGTATGCCAGCCGCTCGCGGCCAGCCTGCCGAACAGCGGGCTCTTCGCCGCGGCCTCGTCATCGATGTGGAAGGGCTGGGGATCGTAAGCGCGCGCGAAGGCGAGCACCTCCTCGCGCGTGACCGGATAGGCGCCGAAGCGATCGATCCGGCCGACCTCGATATCCTCGAACCACATGATACAGCTTAAATCCGTTTGGTTCGAGCTTGTCGAGAACTCCGAGCCGACTTCTCGACTACGATCTCGACGAGCTCGATCTCCGCTCGAAGCGAACGGAGAGGGTTCAGACGTTGAAGCGGAACAGCAGGATGTCGCCGTCGTGGACGACATACTCTTTGCCTTCCGAGCGCAGCTTGCCCGCTTCGCGCGCGCCGGCCTCGCCCTTGAAGGCGACGAAATCGGCGAAGGCGATCGTCTCGGCGCGGATGAAGCCGCGCTCGAAATCGGTGTGGATCGCGCCGGCCGCCTGCGGCGCCTTGGCGCCCATCGGGATCGTCCAGGCGCGCGCTTCCTTGGGGCCGGCGGTGAAGAAGGTCTGGAGATGGAGCAGATCGTAGCCGGCGCGGATGACGCGGGCGAGGCCGGTTTCCTTCAGCCCCAGATCGGCCAGGAAATCGGCGCGGTCGGCGGGATCGAGCGTGACGATCTCGGCCTCGATCTCGGCGGAGACGATCACCGCCTTCGCGCCTTCGGCCTCCGCCTTGGCGAAGACGCGCGCGGACAGCGCATTGCCGTCGGCGGCAGCGCCTTCATCGACGTTGCAGACGTAGAGGACAGGCTTGGCGGTCAGCAATTGCGCCTGTTCGAAGATGCGCTTCTCGTCCTCGTCCTTCGGCTTGGTCAGGCGCGCGGGCTTGCCCTCGCGCAGCAGCTCCAGCGCCTCGCCGAGCACCGAGGCGGCGATCTTCGATTCCTTGTCGCCCTGCGTCGCCTTCTTCTGGAAGGCGGGAACGCGCTTCTCGAGGCTTTCGAGATCGGCGAGCATCAATTCGGTCTCGACCGTCTCGGCATCCGCGATCGGATCGACCTTGCCCTCGACATGCGTCACTTCGCCCTCGAAGCAGCGCAGGACGTGGATGATCGCGTCGCACTCGCGGATGTTGCCGAGGAACTGGTTGCCGAGACCCTCGCCCTTGGACGCGCCGCGGACGAGGCCGGCAATGTCGACGAAGCCCAATTGCGTCTCGATGATCTTGGCCGAGCCGGCGATGCGCGCGATATCGTCGAGGCGCGGATCGGGCACCGCGACCTGGCCGACATTGGGCTCGATCGTGCAGAACGGATAATTCGCCGCCTGCGCGGCGGCCGTCTCGGTCAAGGCATTGAAGAGGGTCGACTTGCCGACATTGGGCAGGCCGACGATGCCGCAGCGGAATCCCATCGGGAAAGCCTTCGTCAGTGGGGTAAGGAAGGCGGCGCTCCTAGCCGCTGGGGCCGGGGGTGCGCAACCATCGGTGCTCGCGCCCCGGTGGCAGGGTCAGCTGAACGAGTAAGGCACCACGGTCCGGCGATCGGGATCGACCTCGATCGCGCGGCCCGCCGGCGGGAAGGCACGCTGCTCGCATTCCGAGCGCGGGCAGATGCGACACGAGGTGCCGATCGGAGTCGCGCTGTACGGGCCCGTCAGATCGAGCTGGTCGGCATAGATATAGTCGCCGGCATGCCCGACCTCGCAGCCCAGCACGACCGCATAGCGCCGGGCGGGCCGGTGATAGCTGCCGGTCGGCTTCACCAGCCCCTTGGCCATCAGCACATAGCGTATCCCGTCCGGCGTCTCGGCCAGCTGGACGAGGATGCGGTCCGGAATCGCGGCCGCTTCGTGGACATTCCACAAGGGACAGGCGCCGCCGAGCCGAGCGAACTGCAAGCGCGTGGCGGAATGGCGCTTGGTGATGTTGCCCGCCATATCGACGCGCGCGAAGAAGAAGGGGACGCCGCCCGATCCCGTGCGCTGCAATGTCGAAAGCCGGTGGCAGGCCTGTTCGAAGCTGACGCCGAAGCCCTGCCGCAATCGATCGATGTCGTGGCGCAGCGCGCGCGCCGCCTGCCGAAAGCGCGCATAGGGCATGAGCAAGGCGCCGGCCGCATAATTGGCGAGGCCCACGGACAGCAATTTGCGCGCGGCTTCCGACTGGAGCGGGGCGGTGCTCGCGATGTCGGCGATGACGTCGGCCATTTCGAGCCGCATCAGCTGGTGCGCGAGCAGGAAATGCGCGCTTTCGGGGGGAAGCGATCGATCGATCGTGAGCGTGCGGGAGTCCGGATCGTAATCGCGCAGGGGAGCACCGCCGCTGGCCTCGGCGCGCGTGCGGATCGTGACATCGTGCGTGCCGGCCAGCCGGTCCTCGATCCCGGCGACCGGTCCGGCATCGCCGCCCAGTTCGCCGGCGATCCGCTCGGCGCCGCGATCGATCACATCGACATAATTGCCTGCCGCTTGAAACCAGTCGCGCACCTCTTCCCAGGGCAGCGGTCCGCCTGCGGCCGATCCGGTCTCGATCCGGTCGTCGAGCACGCGCAGCTGATCCTGCGCGCTCAGATAGGCGGTGTGAAGCGCGACCATGCGCCGCGCGAGCAGAGGCTGCTGGCGGACGCCGCGCCGCAGCGCTTCCTCGTCCATTCCGGCCTGGGGTACGGTCGGATCGGCGGCGGCCTCCATCGCCTCGATCAGCAACGTATCCTCGTCGCTCGCGTCGAGATCACCCCATTCCTGCGGGAAGACGCGCGCGAGGCTGAGCAGGACTGGGCCGGTCAGCGGCCGATCATCATTCTCGATCTGCGAGAGATAGGAGATGGAAAGGTTGAGCCGCAGCGCCATCGCCGCCTGGCTGAGCGACAGCCGGCGGCGCAGATCGCGGACCTGATGCCCGGCGAAGATTCGCCTGCGAGCCGGCAAAGCCATGGAGCCTGCGGGGGGGCGGGTGGGCAGGACCATCGCCCCGCCGCATATTCCGCAAACCCCCTATCGGCAAGTTCGCAAGCTGATGGGCGCCGGGCGGCCTGTCGTTCAGGCCTGGCTCGTGTCTTCGCTATCCTCGCGGGCGGCGCGCAAGACCTCGGCGGCCAGACGAAGTTGATCCTCACCCTGCCACGACACGCCATGCTTGCGGAGCAGTTCGGCGACATCGGACAGGCGACGTCCGCCGGGGAAGGAGACGGGCGAGGGCGCGGCCTTGTCGACATGGCGCCAGGTCCGGCGCTCGATGATGCTGAGAATGCTGGGCGCGCTGACGCCGAAGCGCCCGCCGAGAGTGCGCAATGAAGGCTTGGATCCGCACACCGGGCACTGCTCTTCAGCAAGCCGGCGGATCTCCCGAACCTGTTCCTCGGAAAGCTTCGTCACCGGACCTCGCCGTTCGGTCGATTTCTTTACCGTGATCTTCGCGTCGTCCATTCTAGCCCCAATCTCTCGCATGAACATCTCGGGAGTCCATGCCGATGACAAAATCGCCTCGATGATGGCTTCCCGATCAAAGTGCCTGCCCAACGAGCATTCAACTTGCCGCCGACCGGAAGCCAGCATTTCGGCGCCTTTACGCCTTGCTCTCCTTCCCTCCCCCCGGAGTTCCAGGGGAAGGCATTTGTCATATTAGGAATCGATGAACAATATCTCCACAACCTGGGTCAATGCTTTTCAACACGAAACCGGAACAGGAAAGCGCTCATTACACCGATATTCTGACGGCAAAGCATCGGCGCGCTGCCACCGGACCCCAGGCCTTGATCCAAGATAGGAAAGCGATCCGGGATTACATCAGGGAGAGCCGAATCGCAGCGTCGGCTTGCGACCTTTGTCGATAAGCCTGCTATAGGAGACGCAATTACGCACATCTTGCGGGCGCGCCCGGCGCCGCGTGCCGAGATGGCCGCTGGCTCCCCGAGTAGGATTCGAACCTACGGCCATTCGATTAACAGTCGAATGCTCTACCGCTGAGCTATCGGGGAACGAGCGGAGGCGCGCCTATATTGCGGGTCCGCGTGGCAGGCAAGCCTTGTGGTGCGACATGCCTTCAGAAAGCGAATTGTTCGCGCGCGATCCGGTCGTCCAGCGCATGTTCGGGATCGAACATCAGGGTGAGTTGCGTCGTTCGATCTATGCTGACGTCGATCTGCGCGACATCGCGGACTTCGCGCTGGTCGGCGACGGCGCTGACCGGGCGCTTGACGGGATCGAGCACGCGAAAGGTGACGCGCGTCCGATCCGGCAGGATCGCGCCGCGCCAGCGGCGCGGGCGGAAGGCGCTGATCGGGGTCAGCGCGATCAGCGAACTGTCGAGCGGCAGGATCGGCCCCTGCGCGGAGAGATTGTAGGCGGTCGACCCCACCGGGGTCGCGACGAGCACGCCATCGGCGACGAGTTCGGGCAGGACGACGCGCCCGTCGATCGAGATTTCGATCCACGCCGTCTGGCGCGTCTCGCGCAGCAGCGAGACCTCGTTGATCGCGGGAATCGAGATCTTGGTGCCGTCCACGGTGACCGCGTCCATTCGCAGCGGCTGGACCTTCACCGTCTTCGCACGCCCCAGCCGGTCTTCCAGAAGATCGGCGCTGAATTCGTTCATCAGGAAGCCGACCGTGCCGAGGTTCATCCCGAAGATCGGCAGCGAGCGACGCCGATCGAGCATCTGGTGTAGCGACTGGAGCAGGAAGCCGTCGCCGCCCAGCGCCACGACCATCTCGGCCTGCGCGATCGGCACCCATTCGTAGCGGCGCTTGAGTTCCTCGGCCGCGGCCAGCGCCGCCGGCGTGGGCGAGACGGCCAAAGCGAGCCGGGGTTCGCCGCTCATCCGCCGGTCACGCTCATATGGCGGCCGACCGCGGGCGCGGCGCCGCGCGCAGCGATATGGAAATCATGCGCGAGCGGCTTGATCGCGAGCGCGCGTTCCAGCGCCGCGTCGAGGCCGGGGCGGCCGCCTTCGCGCCAGGCGGCGCGCAGATCGACCTTCGTCTCGCTGCCAAGGCACAAGAAGAGCTCGCCCGAGACGGTGAGGCGCACGCGATTGCAGGTCGCGCAGAAATTCTCGCTGAGCGGGGTAATGAGGCCCAGCTTCACGCCCAGTTCCTCGACGTGGAAATAGCGCGCGGGCCCGCCGGTCCGCTCGATCAGCGGCCGTATCGTGTAGCGCTCGGCCAGAGCCGCCTTCACGCCATCCAGCGGCAGGAAGCGATCGACACGATCCTCGTCGATCGCGCCGAGCGGCATCGTCTCGATGAGCGTCAGATCATGGCCGTTATCGGCGCACCAGCGCAGCATCGGCTCGATCTCATCCTCGTTGAGACCTTTCAGCGCGACCATGTTGATCTTGATCGCGATGCCCGCGGCGCTCGCCGCGGTGATGCCCGCGAGCACGCGCGGAAGATCGCCGACACGGGTGATGTGGCGGAAGCGCTCCGGATCCAGGCTGTCGAGGCTCACATTGATCCGGCGCATGCCCGCATCGCGCAGCGCGCCGGCATGATCGGCCAGGCGCGTGCCGTTGGTCGTGAGCGTCAGTTCGTCGAGCCCGTGGCCGAGCCGCGCGCCAATCATCCGCGCGAGATCGGGCACGCCGCGCCGGACGAGCGGCTCGCCGCCGGTCAGGCGGATGCGCCGGACGCCGCGATCGATGAACGCATCGGAGATGGCAGCGATCTCCTCCAGCGTCATGATCGCGCTCTTGGGCAGGAACGTCATCTCCTCGGCCATGCAATAGCGGCAGCGCAGGTCGCACCGGTCGGTCACCGAGATGCGGACATAGGTGATCCGGCGGCCGAACGCGTCGATCAAAGCGGGCGCGGGAGCGATCACGCCCGGTAGCTAGGGCGGGCGGGGGGCGGCGGCAAGGGCAGGGCGCGGTTGCGCGTCGCGTTCCGCGCGGTCATCGTCGCTGGATGCGACACTTTCCGGCCGATCACGCGCGATGAGCGACTGCTGGCGATTCGCCGTCGATCGCGGCGGCACCTTCACCGATATCGTCGGCGTCGATCCCGAGGGACGGCTGGTGACGGCAAAATTGCTCTCCGAAAATCCATCGGCTTATGCGGACGCGGCGGTCGAGGGGATCAGGCGGCTGACCGGGGTAAGCGAGGGGGCCTTGCCGCCGATCGAGGTGCGCATTGGCACCACCATCGCGACCAATGCGCTGCTTGAGCGCAGGGGCGAGGCGACGCTTCTGCTGATCACGCGCGGCTTCGGCGATGCGCTGGCGATCGGCTATCAGGATCGGCCCGAGCTGTTCGCCAAGGCGATCGTCAAGCCGGCGCCGCTCTATGCGCGGGTCGCCGAGGTGGACGAGCGGGTGACGGCCGAGGGCGACGTGCTGCTGCCGCTCGACGAGGCCGGTGCACGCGCGGCGCTGGCCGAGGCGCGTGCGGCGGGGATCGTTTCGGTCGCGATCGTGCTGGTGCACGGCTATCGCCACTCGGCCCACGAGGCGCGGCTGGCGACGCTGGCGGCGGAGGCGGGCTTCGCGCAGATTTCGGTCAGCCACCGGGTCGGCGCGTTGATCCGGCTGATCGGGCGCGGGCATACGACGGTGGCGGACGCCTATCTGTCGCCGGTGCTGGGGCGCTACGTCGCCGAGGTGACGGGCGCGCTAGGCGGGGTGCGGCCCTTGTTCATGCAGTCCAGCGGCGCGCTGGCGGACGGGGCGGCCTTTTCGGGCAAGGACGCGATCCTGTCCGGACCGGCAGGCGGGATCGTCGGCATGGTGCGGACGGCAGAGGAGGCCGGGTTCGATCGCATCATCGGCTTCGATATGGGCGGCACCTCCACCGACGTCTCGCATTATGCCGGCACGTTCGAGCGCCAGGACGAGACCGTGGTGGCGGGCGCGCGGATCCGGGCGCCAATGCTCCGCATCCATACAGTCGCGGCGGGAGGCGGATCGATCTGTTCGCTGGCGGGCGGGCGTTTGACGGTCGGCCCGGCCTCGGCGGGTGCGATCCCCGGGCCGGCCGCCTATCGCCGCGGCGGGCCACTGACGGTCACCGATTGCAACGTCGCGCTCGGCAAGCTCCGCCCCGATCACTTCCCGCGCGTGTTCGGGCCAAGCGGGGACGAGCCGCTGGATGCGAAAGCGGTCGCAGCGCGCATCGAGGAACTGCGCGCGGAGATGATCGCCGCCGGCATGACCGCGCCGCCCGCCGAGGAGCTCGCCGAGGGATTGGTCGGGATCGCCGTCGCGAGCATGGCCAATGCGATCCGCAAGATCTCGATCGAGCAGGGGCATGACGTGACGCGCTATACGCTCGTTTGCTTCGGCGGGGCGGGCGGGCAGCATGGTTGCCTCGTCGCCGATGCGCTGGGAATGGACCGGGTGATGATCCATCCGCTGGCTGGGGTGCTGTCGGCGCATGGCATCGGGCTGGCTGCGCGGGGGCTGGTCCACGAGGAGACCATCGGGCTGTCGCTGGACGGGGATCGCGATCTCGTCGCCATCGCTCACCGGATCGCCGCCGAGGCCGATGCGAAGGCGGACGAAGCGGGGCTCGGCGCCGCGCGCCGTCGCGATCTTGTCGCGCGCATCCGCCGCGCCAATTCCGAGTGGCTGGTCGATCTGCCGTTCGGACCGATCGAGGCGATGCGGGACGGCTATGCCGCGCAATATCGCAAGCGCTTTGGCTATGCCGACGATGTGGCGCTGATCCTCGAATCGATCCGCATCGAGCTGGCGGAGGAAGCGGGGGCAGTGCCGCCTTTGCCGCCGCCGCCTGCCGGCAATCTCGGTGCGCCGATCGCGACCGCGCCGATCTTCGGCGAGGGCGCGTGGCGGGATGCGCCGATCCACGATCGCGCAGCCTTGCCGGAGGGCGCCTCGCTCGCCGGCCCGGCGTTGATCCTCGATCCGGTCTCGACGATCGTCGTCGAGGCGGGCTGGGCGGCGCGCGTCGATGCGTTCGCGAACCTCATCCTCGAGCGGACCACCGCGCGCGCGGTCGCCCGGATCGGCGCGGAGGCGGATCCGGTGCGGATCGAGCTGTTCAACGGGCTGTTCATGGCGCTGGCCGAGGAAATGGGCGCTGCGCTCCAGGCGAGCGCGCTGTCGGTCAATATCCGCGAGCGACTCGATTTCTCCTGCGCCTTGTTCGATGCTGGCGGCGCGCTCGTCGCGAATGCGCCGCACATGCCCGTCCACCTCGGCTCGATGGGCGACAGCATCCGCGCGATCGTCGACAAGCGTGCGCAGGGGCGCGACGGGCGGGGCCTGCGTCCCGGCGATGCCTATGCGCTCAACGCGCCCTATGATGGCGGCACGCATCTGCCCGACATCACGGTGATCATGCCCGTGTTCAGCGCGGGCAGCGACGCGCCGACTTTCTTTGTCGCGGCGCGCGGGCATCATTCGGATGTGGGCGGGATCTGCCCCGGGTCGGTCCCGCCCGACAGCACGGACGTGCGCGAGGAAGGCGTGCTGATCGACAATATGCTGATCGTGGAAGAGGGGCGCTTCCTCGAGGAGGAGGTTCGCGCCTTGCTCGGATCGGGCGAGTGGCCGGCGCGCGATCCCGATCGCAACATCGCCGATCTGCAGGCGCAGATCGCCGCCTGCGTGCGCGGCGCGGACGGGCTCGCGCGGATGGTCGCGGATTATGGGCGCGGGGTCGTCACGGCCTATATGGGCCATGTCCACGCCAATGCCGAGACAGCGGTGCGCGCCTTGCTCGGGAGGCTGGACGATGGCGACTTCGCCTATGAGATGGACGATGGCGCCGTGGTTCGGGTCGCGATCCGGATCGATCGGGCGGCTCGCAGTGCGACCGTCGATTTCACCGGCACCAGCGCGCAGCGCCCAACCAATTTCAACGCGCCCCGATCGATCACGCGTGCCGCCGTGCTCTACGTCTTCCGGACGCTGGTGGATCAGCCGATCCCGATGAACGACGGCTGCCTCGCGCCGATTACGATCATCGTCCCCGAAGGATCGATGCTCAAGCCGCGTTTTCCCGCCGCGGTCGTCGCCGGCAATGTCGAGACGAGCCAAGTCGTCACCGATGCCCTGTTCGGCGCGCTCGGGGCAATGGCGGGGGCGCAGGGGACGATGAACAACTTCACCTTCGGCGATGCGCGCCGCCAATATTATGAAACGATCGCGGGCGGATCGGGCGCGGGGCCGGGCTTTGGCGGCGCGGACGTCGTCCAGACGCATATGACCAACAGCCGCCTGACCGATCCCGAGATATTGGAGACGCGCTTTCCGGTGATCCTCGAAGAGTTCTCGATCCGTGAAGGATCGGGCGGGGCAGGGCAGTGGGCGGGCGGTGATGGCGCGCGGCGCCGAGTCCGCTTCCGCGAGTCGATGACGGCGGGCATCCTCGCCAATCGCCGGCGCGTGCCGCCGTTCGGGCTGGCCGGCGGCGTGGATGGCGGACTCGGGCGCAACTGGGTCGAGCGGGCGGACGGGACGATCGAGACGCTGGGATCGACGGGTGCGGCGGAGCTCGAGGCGGGCGATGCGTTCGTGATCGAGACGCCGGGGGGCGGGGGTTATGGGAACCCGCACTTCCCTCCCGTTCGTGCTGAGCTTGTCGAAGTACCGTCCTTTTTGTCTCCGTCCTCAAAGAAGGACGGCCCTTCGACAAGCTCAGGGCAAACGGATGGACCGCGCGCATGATCGCACTCGCCGGGCTTGCGGTGATTCTGATCGGCTTCCTGCTGCGGCTCCAGCCCTTGCTGGTCGTCGCGGTCGCTGCCGCGATCACGGGGCTGGCGGCGGGCATGGCGCCGATTGCGATTCTCGCCGCGTTCGGCAAGGCCTTCAACGGCAACCGCTTCGTGACCGTCGTCTATGTCGTGCTGCCACTGATCGGGCTGCTGGAGCGGAATGGCCTGCAGGAGCGCGCCCGCGCGCTGGTCGCGGGGATGCGCGGGCTATCGCTCGGGCGGCTGCTAGCGGGCTATATGCTGCTGCGCCAGCTCTCGGCCGGGCTCGGCCTCGTCTCGATCGCCGGCCACCCGCAGACCGTGCGCCCGCTCGTCGCGCCGATGGCCGAGGCCGCGGCGGATCCGGCCGGCACGATGATCGAGCCCGAGCGCGAGAAGGTCCGCGCGCTGGCGGCGGCGACCGACAATATCGCGCTCTTCTTCGGCGAGGATGTGTTCATCGCGATCGGATCGATCCTGCTGATGAAGGGCTTTCTCGAACAATATGGTATCCAGCTCGAGCCTCTCGCCTTGTCGGTCTGGGCGATCCCGAGCGCGATCTGCGCCTTCCTGATCCACGGCGGCAGGCTGATGCTGATCGATCGACAGCGGCGGCGTGCGCGATGATCTCGACCGGCTTCCCTTATACGGTCGCGGGCATGATGTTCGCGGGCTTCGCCGCCTGGTCTCTGGCGCGGCGCCGCTGGCCGAACGGCGCGATGTGGGCCTTGCTGGCGCTGAGTTTTCTGGCCGGCGACCGGATCGGCGATGTCGGCAATGGCGTGCTCGTCCTCGCGCTCGTCGCGGTCGCCACTATCGGCATCCGTCGTCCGGCGCCGTCCGTCGTCACGCCCGAGCAGAAGCTCGCCGGCGCCGCGCGCTACGGCAATCGCCTGTTCGTCCCCGCACTCGCCGTGCCCGCGATCACGATCGGCGGCACCTTCCTGTTCAAGGCGATGCATTCGCTCGTCGATCCCAAACAGGCGACGCTCGTCGCGCTGACCGTCGCCGCGATCACGGCGCTCGGGCTGGCCGCGTGGTTCTTCCGCCCGCCCGTGATCGCCCCGCTGGAGGAGGGCGTGCGCCTGATGGACTCGGTCGGTTGGGCGGCGGTGCTGCCGCAGATGCTGGCGGCGCTCGGCGCCTTATTCGCCGCTGCCGGCCTCGGCGAGACGATGGGTGGGCTGCTCGGCGGGCTGATCCCCGGCGACAATCTGATCGCGGCGGTGATCGTCTATATGGGGGGCATGGCCTTGCTGACGATGGCGATGGGCAATGCCTTCGCCGCCTTCCCGGTGATGACCGCCGCGGTCGGCCTGCCCCTGCTGATCCACGCGCATCACGGCCATCCCGCGGCGGTAGCCGCGCTCGGCATGCTGGCGGGCTTCTGCGGGACACTGCTGACGCCGATGGCCGCCAATTTCAACATCGTGCCCGTCGGTCTCCTCAACCTCTCCGATCGCTACGCGGTGATCCGTGCGCAGGCGCCGACGGCGATCCTGCTGTGGATCGCCAACATATTCATTCTCTACTGGATGGCCTTCCGATGATCCCGCTGACGCCCGAGACCGCCGCCGCCTTCGCCCGCCTGACGCTCGGCCATATCGGCCGGCAATATCCCTACAAGCTCGACCACGTCATGCTGGAGGACAAGGACGCAGTGCTGCCGCGCGTGCTCCACCCGATCTTCCACGGCAGTTTCGATTGGCACAGCTGCGTCCATGGCTGGTGGCAGTTGCTAACGGTAGCGCGGCTCCATCCGGACACGTACGAAGCCGGGCTGATCCGCGCGCGGGCGGACGAGATGCTGGTGCCGGAGAAAGTGGCGGGGGAACTGGCGTATCTGGCACGCCCGCTCTCGGCCGGCTTCGAGCGGCCTTATGGCTGGGCTTGGCTGCTCGCTCTGCACCAGGAGGCCGCGCGCCATCCGAGCGGCTGGGGCGATGCCCTGGCGCCGCTCGCGTCCGCCTTCGCCACCCGCTTCGGAACCTATCTGTCGAAGCTGACCTATCCGCTGCGCGTCGGCGCGCACGGCAACAGCGCCTTCGCGCTGATCCACGCCTCACGCTGGGCGCGCGAATATGACCGGGCCCTGCTCGATCTGATCCGCGACAAGGCCATCGGCTGGTATAGCGGCGACCGGGCGGCGCAGGCGTGGGAGCCGGCGGGCGACGATTTCCTGTCCGGCACCTTGTGTGAGGCGCTGCTCATGTCCGAACTGCTCGAGCCGGGCGCCTTTCGCGCTTGGTTCGATGCCTTCCTGCCCGATGTCGCGCACGGCGAGCCCGCGACCTTGTTCACGCCGGCCTTCGTCCACGACCGTACCGATCCGAAGATCGCGCATCTCGACGGCCTCAACCTGAGCCGCGCCTGGTGCTGGCGGACTCTGGCGGGGCGGCTGGGACCGGACCATCCGGCCTCCGCGCGGGCGCTGGAGGCGGCGGACTTTCATTTCGTGACGGCGATGCCTCATATTTCCGGCGATTATGCCGGCGAGCATTGGCTCGCGACCTTCGCCCTGCTGGCGCTGACGGCGTAAGCCGTCGCCCTTCACATCCGCGCGGGGCGATGCCACATCCGGCGCATGCCCGAACAGACGACCGGCGTCGCCGAGACCTTGCACCCTTTGATCCGGCGCGTGCTCGCCCCCAATCCCTCGCCTTTCACCTTTACGGGCACGCAGACCTATATCGTCGGCCGAGGCGAGGTGGCGGTGATCGATCCGGGGCCGGAGGATGCCGAGCATCTCGCCGCGATCCTGGCGGCGACCGCAGGCGAGCGGATCATGGCGATCCTGTGCACCCACACGCATCGCGATCACAGCCCGGGGAGCCGGCCGCTTCAGGCGGCGACAGGCGCGCCGATCATCGGCTGTCCGCCGCTCGCGCTCATCGACGATGGGCCGCGCGCGGATGCCGCCTTCGACATCGCTTATCGGCCCGATCGGATCCTGTCGGACGGCGAGACGCTCGCGGGCAAAGGCTGGACGCTGGAGGCGGTGGCGACGCCCGGCCACACCTCCAACCATATCTGCTTCGCGCTGCCGGAGGCGGGGGCGCTGTTCACGGGCGATCATGTGATGGGCTGGTCGACGAGCGTCGTCTCGCCGCCGGACGGGGACATGGGCGATTATATGGCGAGCCTCGCCAAGCTGATGGAGCGCGACGATCGCATCTATTATCCGGCGCACGGCGAGAGCGTGGAACAGCCGCAACGCTTCGTTCGTCATCTTGCCGGGCACCGCAAGGGCCGCGAAAACCAGATACTCAAGCTGCTGGGCGATGGCCCGCAGACGATCCCGGACATGGTGGCGCGTATGTATGTCGGCCTCGACACGAGACTTATCGGCGCGGCCGGGCGATCGGTGCAGGCGCATCTGATCGATCTGGAATCGCGCGACGCCGTGTGGCGCGATGGCGATCACTGGCTGGTGGCGGCCTGATGCGCCCGGTCCTGCGCGCCGTGGGCGGCGCCATCCTCATCGCCGGGATCGTGGGGCTGCTCTATGTCGGTGTCGGCTGGCGGCTGCGGCACATGTTCGAGAGCGATCCGTCCACGGTCGCGCGCGCGAGCCTGCAGGCGGTGCGCCAGCAGAACCGGCTCGTGCCGTTCGCCGCGCGGTTCGTGGCGGTGGTGACCGCCGAGGAGAGCAAGTTCGGCTTCTCGGCGCGCAAGACGCTGATCATGCCGGGGCTCGTCCGTTATTCGATCGATCTGGCGAAGCTGCGCGACCGCGATTTGACGTGGAACGGCGCGACGCGGACGCTGACCGTGACGCTGCCGCCGATCGAATTGGAAGGACCGGAGGTCGATCTGACCGCCATCCGCGAATATGGCCAGGGCGGCGTGCTGATGACGCTGACCGATGCCGAGAAGGAACTGGACGCGGCCAATCGCAAGGCGGGCCAGGCCGAGCTCGTCGCGCAGGCGCACGACGCGCTGCCGATGCGGCTCGCAGCCGACGCGGCGCGGATGGCGATCGAGCGGAGCTTCGCGATGCCGCTGAAGGCGGCGGGTGCGAATGCAACGGTTGTGGCGCGGTTCCGGGACGATCCGCGCTAGGCCTGTCGATCACCCCGGCCGGGCCGGGGTGACGGCTTACCGATAGAAGACGTGATCGCCGACCGCGGCAACGCGCTGGCGGCTGCGGAAGAAGCTCGTCTGCGGGCTGTAGGCGGCGCGGAAGAAGGTCGCGCCGGGGACGACCGGGCTCTCTTCGCCGCTGAGCGTGTCGCGTGCGACATCGAGCGCGGCTTCCCACGTATCGTCCTCACGCGGGCGATAGGCGGCGATCTTGAAATATTGGCCGGGCTTGTTCGCGACCTCGCAGATCGTGCTGCCGAAGCGGCCGCCGATCTTCATGCGATTGACGAGCGTCTGCGCGACGGCGACCTGGCCCGAGCGCGGCTGGTTGCGCGCCTCGTGGTGGACGACCTTGGCGAGGCAGGTGACCGACGCCTCGTCGAACTGCGCGACGGGCTGGACAACCGGGGTGGAGGTTTCGGCGGGGGCAGCATCCTGCGCTATCGGGGCGGAGGGAGCCATGCCGGTGAAATCGTAGCTCAGCATCGGGACGCGCTCTGCGGCAAGACCGGTGCTGGCGGGAAGAATCACGACCGCAGCGGCAATCAGCGCGCCAGCGGAAACAACGAACGTGCGCCGGATGGCGTGCATTGAATACTCTTGTGCATGCGCGAAACCGCCCACGCTGCCGAAACCTTGGCTGCGCTCGCGAATTTTACGTCGTGTACAGGAGCCGAAAAACGCTCGTCGCCTGACCGGATGCCCGCCAGTTTGTTAACCCTCGGCGATTCGTCAAACGATCCACGACGAATTGTGACGATACCGGGACGAACCGCGGAACCGAAATTCGACGATTTGCAGCAAAACATGGCAAGAAGGCCTGCTTAGCCGCTTATTTCGATCGAAATTCCGGGCGGCCCGCGCTAGCTCTGTCGCCAAGGGGACGAATGGTGGACGACGGGGGCAATTCGGGACTTCTGCAACTGATCAAGAGCGCCATGACGTCGCGCGAGAGCGAGTCGCTGCGGCGCGACAGGCTGCTTGCTGCGATCGCGTTGTTCCTCGGGCTCGGCCTGCTTCTCGCCTTGCCGTTCGCGCTGCAGGCGGGCGCCTCCTTCTTCCTGCCGATCACCGCCGCGCTCGTCATCGCGATCGCGCTCGTGCCGATGCTGGAGTGGCTGGAGCGGCGCGGCATCCCCTCGGGACTCGCTGCGTTCCTCTGCATCGCGACCTTCCTCGCCATCGCTAATGCCGCGATCGCCGCGATCGTGGTGCCGGCGGCGGGCTGGTTCGCGGTGCTGCCCGAGCGGATCGGGCGGATCCGCCACAATCTGCGCCCGATCCTCGACCTTTATTCAAGCCTCGACCGGTTCATCAGCGATACGTCGGCGACGTTCATGCGCAGCTCGGGCGGTGCGCGGACGGTGACCGTGCAGCAGCCCAGTTCGCTGATCGACATCGTTGCGACATCCGCGCCGGTGGCGATCATCGAGGCGTTTTTCGCGATCCTCGTCGTCTTCTTCTTCCTGTCCGGCTGGACGCGCTTGCGCCGCCAGACGATCACGAGCCGGGGCAGCTTCTCGAGCGCTATGGCGACGGCGCGCGTGATCCAGGAGATGGTGGACCGGACCTCGGCCTATCTCTCGACGATCACGATCATCAATATCTCGCTCGGGCTGCTCGTGGCGCTGGGCCTGTGGATCATCGGCCTGCCGACGCCTTTGATGTGGGGCGGGATCGTCGCGCTCTTCAATTACATGCCCTATCTCGGCCCGATCATGGCGGCCCTGCTGCTCGCGCTGGGCGCACTTATGAGCTTCAAGGACGCCTGGTACGCGCTGTTCCCGCCCTTGATATTCGTGGTTTGCCACATGATCGAGGCGAACATGATCACGCCGACGCTCGTGGGACGGCGGCTGACGATCAATCCGCTGCTGATTCTCGTCGCGCTGAGTTTCTGGGGCTGGGTATGGGGTGCGGCGGGCGCGCTGCTGGCGGTGCCGCTGCTGATCATCACCAAGACCGTGCTCGCCTCGGCAGGCAAGCCGGACATTGCCGGCTTCCTGTTCGAGGAGGGTACGCTCACCAATCCGCAGACGGATCCGCCGGGCGCGGCATAAGCCCGTTGACAGCAGGGCGGGCGCTGCCTAGTTGGCCCGCTCCGCCGGTAAGGCCTATCTGCGGGTGTAGCTCAGTTGGTTAGAGCGCCGGCCTGTCACGCCGGAGGTCGCGGGTTCGAGCCCCGTCACTCGCGCCATTTCCATGGCGGAAATTGGACGTCGGATAGTGTGCTTGCGGGCGGTCATGCCGCTGCCGCTGCGATTTGCCTGCATCGTCGTGCCGTCCCGTCAGCGTCGCGTCTGCCGTGCAAAGCCTATTGCGCGCCGGACCATCAAGCGCGACACTGCTGCACATGAGCGAGTCTGCCTACAAGCCGACCGAAGCCTATGAGGATGAGCTGGATCAGCTTGCCTGTTCGATCCGCGAGGAATTGCGGCTCGCCGGGTTCGCCCCTGCCTTCGATCCGGTTCCGGACGAGATCGCCCAAGCGCGGCGCGCCGGGGAGCTGCTGCGCAAGCGGCGCGCGATGGCGTTGCGCGTGATTGCCAATTATGTGGGACCGGCGTTGGTAGTGATCGGCGTAAGCGTCGTTCTGCGGGTGCTCGTCCCCGGTTTCTGATCCGCCGGATCGCTCAGCTTTCTTCGAGGATGAAGCGTGCGACCGCATCGGGCTGCGTGACTGGCAGCATATGGCCGCCCTCTATCCATGCCAGCCGGCTGTGCGCGATCGACAATGCGGTCCGTTCGCCGTGGATCGCCGGATCGAGCACCTGATCTTCGCGCCCGAACAGGATCGAGACCGGGACGGTGATCTCGGGGTAGCGCGACACCATGCGGGAGAGCTGCGTGGACGCGGTCGAAATCTCCTCGAAGCCCGCCGCCAGCGTTTCCGGCCTGAGCACGAGCAGGCCGCCCCCTTCCGCATCGAAATCCGGAGCGACAGCTTCGGGGGCGAAGGTGGCCCGGTGGACGCGGCCGCGGATCGCGACGCCGATAGGCACGGCGGCGGTGCGGCACGCCATCTCCCGCAACCATAGAGGCGCCGCCAGGAACGTCTTGAACGGCTGCTGGACGACCATGTCGGGCTGGCTCAACGGCGCGATCAGAGCGAGCTTGCCGACCAACTCCGGGTGATCGAGCGCGAGCGACAGCGCGACCGCGCCGCCGAACGAATGGGCGGCGATGATCGGGTGATCGAGCGCGAGCGTTTCGATGAAGCGCGCGACGATCGCGGCATGTTCGGCGATGCCGTAGCCGCGCATCCGGGCCGAATGGCCGGCGCCCGGACGATCGATCATGATGACGCGGTGGCGCCGCGCCAGCTTCTCCAGCAGCGCATAGGAGAAATGGCGAAGCTGTCCGCCCAGGCCATGGATCAGCAGGATCGGGGGACCATCGCCCGCTTCGAGATAATGGAGCCGGACGCCGTCGATGGTGACGAAGTGGCCGGTGGCGGGCGCGATCCTCTCCGACCGGCGGCGCGCTAACGCCGAGAACAAATAGCCTGCGCCGAGTACCGTTCCGATGGTGAGGGCTGTGGCGGCAACTTTACCGCGCGTCATGCAGCCTGCCTCATCAAGAGTGGATGGTGCGGCTGCGCCGCGTGCTGGCCCGACATATCTGGTTGAGGCGGAAGCGCTCGAGGAAGCCGAACGCGCGCGGCGCGCGACCATAGCCGAGCTTGAAGAGTGCGAAGATCACCGCATGGGAATCGGCGTAATCGCCGGATTCGGCCAACCGGCGGGCACGATCGCGAAGCTCCATCCTGCGGGCGATAGAGGGACGGGGTAAAGATTCCATATATCGGCTCAACATTTTCGCGGCGCTATCGTTGCTCAGCGCCAACGTCCGACTTCCATCCAGCGCAGCAACGGTTTTAGCGGCGCGATCCAGGCAATGCCGAGGAAGCAGTAGATCGGCGCCTGCACGAGCGCGTGCAAATGGCCAAGCGGCACCGACAGGCTTGCCACGCCGAAGCACCAGATCAGGATGAGGGCGAGGATCAGCCCCATGCCGACGGGCTTGCGCCAGGAGGGCGTCATGCGGGCGTATCGGGCATGGGGATCCATTCCCGTTCGGTCACGACTGCGTGGAGCGCCATATCCCAGGGATCGTGCGGAAGGCGATCGGGCACCTCCTGCACGCTCCAAGCGAAGCCCATGCGATGCGCGCCGGGATAGCGAACGAGCGCGCGATCATAATGGCTCTTGCCCTGGCCGATGCGGCCGCCGTGGCGATCGAAGCCGACCATCGGCATGACGATCACATCGGGTGACACGATGGCAGCGGCCGCGGGCGGCTGGCGCAGCCGGAAGGGGCCGCGCTCGAGCGGATCGCCGGGCTGCCAGACGCGGAAATCCATCGTCACCGAATCGTAGAGCGCGGGCAGAGCGAGGCGCTGGCCTCGCGCGGCGAGGATATTTGCAAGCGGTTCGGGATCCAGTTCCTCGTGGAAGGCGAGATAGAGCGCCACCATGGCGGTGGGGGGTATGTGGGGAAGCAGCAGGGCGGCGGCGCTTTCGGCCGCGGCGCGTGCGCCGGCTTCGCCGAGCCGGACGACATGCTCGCCGCGGCGCGCGCGGAGAACATCGCGCAGCGCCGGCTTGTCCGGATGCGGGGCGATGCCGTCAGGCGGAGAGAAAGGTGGTGGAACCGCCATGGCCGTTTTCCGGAGTATCCTCTGACGCCGTAAACGTCAGGTGGGGACCATGTAGTTCGGGCCAGGGCCCTACCAGGGACAGCCCCCTAGGAAGATGAATCGCCTCAGGGATATTCCCAGCGATCGTACCGGGCAGTCCCACCAGAAAACAATCTAGGGATTGTCGCCGCTCTTCTCAAGCTTCTGCGCGAACCTTTCGAGCCGATCGGCAAGAGCATCGATCTGCCGCGCCACGGCGATCATGCTTTCGTCGGCTACTGGCGGTGTCGGGGAGGCCGGGACCGGGGGCGGGACGGCCGCACTACCGCCGCTCTCGTCGGCCAGTAGCAGCGCCGCCATCAGCAACTGGCGCGATTCGTTGATCGTGCCGACCGCGCCCGACACGGAGCGGACCTTGGCATCGACGATCGCGGCGAGATCGCGGAAATGCGCTTCCTGGCCGTCGCGGACGGTCAGTTCGTAACGGCGGCCGGCAATATCAAGCGTGACCTGAGCCATCAGCCGTTCGTCTCGTGATCGATCAGCGCATCGAGCCGCTCGATCGTCTCCTGGATCCGCAGCCGGAGCAGGCCATGACGCTCGTCGAGTTCGGCATAAGCGACCGCAAGTCCGGGAGAAGCGGTCGGCGCAGGCGGGTTGGCGCGCTCGATCCGCGTCACGGCGCGATCGAGTCGCGCCAAGGCGGCGTCGAGAGGGGTTTCGCTCATGTCGGCAGAGATAGCAGGCCCGCCGTCTGCGACAAGCGAGCCTGCGGCCCGCCGGTTGTGCGGTGCGGTTGACGCTCTCGCCCGGCGAGGCCAAAGAAACCGCGCGCGGCCCAGCCTGTGCGAATCCCGATAGGGACATCCGAATTCACCGCCCATGCGGGACATCGTCACGCCGCGCCGCGGCAATCTTAAGGGGCACAATGTCTCAGTCCACGCGCCATCTCGCGAATGCCATCCGGGCGCTTTCGATGGATGCGGTGCAGGCGGCCAATTCGGGGCATCCGGGCATGCCGATGGGCATGGCCGATGCCGTGACCATCCTGTTCCGGAAATATCTGAAGTTCGATCCGACCTCGCCGAAATGGCCGGACCGCGACCGCTTCGTGCTGTCGGCCGGCCATGGATCGATGCTGATCTATTCGCTGATGCACCTGACCGGCTATGCGCGGCCGACGCTGGATGACCTGCGCAATTTCCGTCAGCTGGATTCGGTCTGCGCGGGCCACCCCGAGAATTTCGAGCTGGAAGGCATCGAGGCGACGACCGGTCCGCTCGGCCAGGGTCTGGCGATGGCCGTCGGCATGGCGATCGCCGAGCGGCACCTGAACGCCACCTTCGGCGACGATCTCGTCGATCACCGGACCTGGGTGATCGCCGGCGACGGCTGCCTGATGGAAGGCATCAACCACGAGGCGATCGGGCTCGCCGGCCATTTGAAGCTCGGCCGGCTGATCGTGCTGTGGGACGACAATCGCATCACGATCGACGGGCCGACCTCACTTTCGACGAGCGAGGACGTGAAGGCGCGCTATCGTGCGACGGGCTGGCATGTCGTCGAGTGCGACGGGCTGGACGGCGAAGATGTCGAGCGCGCACTGGGCGAGGCGGTGTTCGACCCCCGGCCCTCGCTGGTGGCGTGCCGCACGGTGATCGGCTTCGGTTCGCCGAACAAGCAGGGCACGCATTCGGTGCATGGCTCGCCGCTGGGCGCCGACGAGATCAAGGCCGCGCGCGAGACGCTCGAGTGGATCAATCCCGCCTTCGAACTCCCGGGTGAGATCGTCGCTGCGTGGAGCGAGATCGGCAAGCAGGGCGCTGCCGAGCGCGAAGCCTGGGAGGCGCGGCTTGCCGCAGCGCCGGAAGGTCTGGAACTGTCGCGCCGGACGGCGGGCGATCTGCCAGAGGGCTTCAGTCTCGGGGGACATATTGGCAGCCTGATCGAGACGCCGCAGAAGATCGCGACGCGCGTCGCCTCGCAACTCGCGTTGGATGCGATCAACGCGGCGCTGCCCGAGACGATCGGCGGATCCGCCGATCTGACGCCTTCGAACAACACCGCGACCAAAGGCCTCCAGCCGCTGACGGCAGAGGATTATTCCGGGCGCTACGTCCATTACGGTATCCGCGAATTCGGCATGTCGGCGGCGATGAACGGCATGGCGCTGCACGGCGGCGTCATTCCCTATGGCGGCACCTTCCTCGTGTTCGCCGATTATGCGCGGCCGGCGATCCGGCTTTCGGCGCTGCAGCGGACGCGCGTCGTCTATGTGATGACGCACGATTCGATCGGATTGGGCGAAGATGGTCCGACGCACCAGCCGATCGAGCATGTGATGAGCCTGCGCCTGATCCCGAACCTGACCGTGTTCCGCCCGGCCGATGCGGTCGAGACGGCGGAATGCTGGCAGCTCGCGTTGGAGCGTTCCGACGGTCCGTCGCTGATCGCGCTCTCGCGGCAGAACCTCCGCCAGGTGCGGACCGAGGTGGCCAGCGAGAACCTGTCGGCCAAGGGTGGCTACCGGCTCGTCGCTGCGAAGGCCGCGCGCCGCGTCGTGCTGATCGCGACCGGATCCGAAGTCGAGATCGCCGCCGATGTCGCGGCGGCGCTGGAGGCCGAGGGCATCGGCGCCGACGTCGTCTCGATGCCGAGCTGGGAAGCGTTCGACGATCAGGACGAGGCCTATCGCGCGGACGTGCTTCCCGACGATGTGCTGCGCGTCTCGATCGAGGCGGGGACGACGATCGGCTGGGAGCGTTATGTCGGCCTGAAGGGCCTGCGCTTCGGCATCGATCGGTTCGGGGCATCCGCTCCGGCGGGCGATCTCTACAAGAAATTCGGGCTGACGGCGGAGCAGATCGCGCCGAAGGTCCTGGCAGCCGTACGCGGCGTTTGAGGGAGAGACACATGGCGAAGGTAGCGATCAACGGGTTCGGGCGGATCGGCCGCCTCGTCGCGCGCGCGATCCTGCTGCGGCCGGAATGCGGCCTCGAGTTGGTGGCGATCAACGACCTTGGCGACGCCAAGTCCAACGCCTTGCTGTTCAAGCGCGACAGCGTCCACGGCGCCTGGAAGGGCGAAGTTGCCGCCGAAGGCGACGAGCTCGTCATCGACGGCAAGCGCATCAAGGTGACCGCCGAGCGCGATCCCGCCAACCTGCCGCATGCCGCGCTTGGCGTGGACATTGCGCTCGAGTGCACCGGCTTCTTCACCGACAAGGCGTCTTGCGAGAAGCATATCGCCGCGGGCGCCAAGAAGGTGCTGATCTCGGCACCGGGCAAGAATGTCGACCTGACCGTCGTGTTCGGCGTCAATCACGACAAGCTGACGTCCGAGCACGTCATCGTCTCCAACGCCTCGTGCACGACCAACTGCCTTGCGCCGATCGCCAAGGTACTCAACGATGCGATCGGCATCGAGCGCGGCCTGATGACGACGATCCACAGCTACACGAACGACCAGAAGATCCTCGACCAGATCCACAGCGACATGCGCCGTGCGCGCGCCGCCGCCATGTCGATGATCCCGACCACCACCGGCGCCGCGCGGGCGGTCGGCGAGGTTCTGCCGGAGCTGAAGGGCAAGCTGGACGGCTCCTCGATCCGCGTGCCGACCCCGGACGTCTCGGTCGTCGACCTGACGTTCACGCCGAAGCGCGACACGACGAAGGACGAGGTCAATGCGGTGCTGAAGGCGGCCGCCGAGAGCGGGCCGCTGAAGGGCATCCTCGAATATGTGACCGAGCCGCTCGTCTCGATCGATTTCATGGGCAATCCGCATTCGTCGTCGGTCGACAGCCTCGAGACGGCGGTGCTCGAAGGCAAGCTGGTGCGCGTGCTGAGCTGGTACGACAATGAATGGGGTTTCTCGAACCGCATGGTCGATACGGCCGGCGCGATGGCGAAACTCCTGTAATCTTGGAGCGAATGGACCAGGCCCGTTTGTTTCGAGCAGCATCGAGCCTGTCGAGCTGCGGTGGTCGAGAACCCTTCTCGACTTCGTTCTCGGCAAGCTCGAACGTCGCTCGAAGCGAACGGGTTCGGGATAGAAAGGCGCGGTCGTGACCGGGCGCCTGCTCGGCATCGCCCGCCACGATCGGCCGCGCGGCCCGATGGCGACGATCGACCATGTGACGATCGGCCTCGAAACCGGCGTGCAGGGCGATTTTCGCGGGTCTTTGAAGCCGGGCCGCAACAAGCGGCAGGTAACGGTGATGACGGCGGACGGTTGGCGCGCTGCGCTGACCGAACTCGGTGCCAGCATCGCGTGGGAATTACGCCGCGTGAACCTGCTGGTCGACGGCGTGGCACTGGAAGAGACGAGGGGCGCGCTGCTGGTCTTTTCGGGCGGCGTGGTGCTGGAGATTACCGGCGAATGCGATCCGTGCAGCCGCATGGAGGAGATCGCGCCGGGGCTGAAAGGGGCGCTGCTGCCGCATTGGCGCGGCGGGGTGACGTGCATCGTGCGACAAGAGGGCCGCATCGCGGTCGGCGACGAAGTGAGGATCGAGCGATGAGCTTCAAGACGCTGGACGACATGGGCGACGTGCGCGGCAAGCGCGTGCTGGTGCGCGAGGATCTGAACGTGCCGATGGATGGCGCGCGCGTGACCGACGATACCCGCCTGCGCGCCGCGGCGCCGACGATTGCGGAGCTTTCGGACAAGGGCGCGATCGTGCTGGTGCTCGCGCATTTCGGCCGGCCCAAGGCGCCTGCGCCGGAATATTCGCTGGCGCAGGTAACGCGCCCGCTCAGCGACGTGCTCGGTCGCGAGGTCCGCTATATCGACTGGGAGGGCGACACCGTCGCCGCGGTCGCGACGCTCCAGCCGGGCGATATCGCGGTGCTCGAGAATACGCGCTTCTTCGGGGGCGAGGAGAAAAACGACCCTGCAGTGGTGGACCGGTTCGCGGCGCTCGGCGATCTCTACGTAAACGATGCCTTCTCGGCCGCGCACCGCGCGCACGCCTCGACCGAGGGGCTCGCGCACCGTCTGCCGGCTTATGCCGGGCGATCGATGCAGGCGGAATTGGAGGCGCTGCAGAAGGCGCTCGGCATTCCCGAGCATCCGGTCGCGGCGGTGGTCGGCGGGGCGAAGGTGTCGAGCAAGCTCGACGTGCTCACGCACCTCGTCACGAAGGTAGATCATCTGATCATCGGCGGCGGCATGGCCAATACCTTCCTCGCGGCGCGCGGCGTGGATGTCGGCAAATCGCTGTGCGAGCATGATCTGGCCGAGACCGCGCTCGCGATCCTCGATGCGGCCGATCGCGCGGGCTGCACCGTGCACCTGCCGTATGATGTGGTCGTCGCCAAGGAATTCCGGGCGCATGCGCCGTCGCGGACGATCAACGTCCACGAGGTCGCCGCGGACGAGATGATCCTCGATTGCGGGCCGGCGGCGAGCGAGGCGATCTCGGATGCGCTCAAGACCTGCCGGACCTTGGTGTGGAACGGGCCGCTCGGCGCGTTCGAGATGCAGCCGTTCGATACCGCGACGATGGCGCTGGCGCACACCGCGGCGGCGCTGACCAAGTCTGGCGGGCTCGTCTCGGTCGCGGGCGGCGGCGATACGGTCGCGGCGGTCAACGTCGCCGGCGTAGCGGATGATCTGACCTTCGTCTCGACGGCGGGCGGCGCCTTCCTGGAGTGGATGGAAGGCAAGGAGTTGCCTGGTGTGAAGGCGCTGGAAGCCTGAGAAATTTCCTCCCCGACGATCGGGGCTTGTTCGACCAAAAGGGGGTAAAGCGTATGAATATCCAGGACATGACGACCAAGATTGCGGCCGGTCACGGCTTCATCGCCGCACTGGACCAGTCGGGCGGCTCCACTCCCAAGGCGCTGGCAGGCTATGGCATCGAGCCGAGCGCCTATTCGGGCGACGAGGCGATGTTCGGGCTGATCCACGACATGCGCAGCCGGATCATCACCTCGCCCGTCTTCACCGGCGAAAAGGTGATCGGCGCGATCCTGTTCGAGCGGACGATGGACGGGCAGGCGGGCGGCAAGCCCGTGCCGACCGCGCTGATCGAGCGCGGCGTCGTTCCATTCATCAAGATCGACAAGGGGCTGGAGGACGAGAAAGACGGCGTCCAGCTGATGAAGCCGATGCCCGAGCTCGACGCGCTGCTGGCGCGCGCCAAGGGGCTCGGCGTGTTCGGCACGAAAGAGCGCTCGGTCGTCAATCTCGCCAATCCGGCTGGCATTGCAGGAATCGTGAAGCAGCAGTTCGAGATTGGCGCGCAGGTCATCGCCGGCGGGCTGATGCCGATCCTGGAGCCCGAGGTGAACATCAAGAGCCCGGAGCGTGCCGAAGCCGACCAGATCCTGATGGACGAGATATTGAAGGCGCTGGATGCGTTTCCGGGGACCGACAAGGTGATGCTGAAGCTCTCGCTGCCGGCGAAGGAAGGCCTGTTCCAGCCGCTCGTCGATCATCCGCGCGTGCTGCGCGTCGTGGCGCTGTCGGGTGGGTTCAAGCGGCCCGAGGCGTGCGTGGAGCTGGCCAGGAATCCGGGGATCATCGCGAGCTTCAGCCGCGCGCTGCTCGAGGATCTTCGCTTCCAGATGACGGATGCGGAGTTCGATGCGGCGCTGGCCGAAGCGATCGACGCGATCTACGGGGCTTCGGTCAACAAGACGGCGTAAAACTGAGCCTTTCCCGCTTGCCTTGAGCTTGTCGGAGGGCCGTTCTTCTTGGCAAAAGGACGGTGCTTCGACAGGCTCAGCACGAACGGGAATTGGGTTTGGCACGGATATACTGGCTGCTTGCAGTCCTCGGGACGATGATCCCGCTCGCGGCTTTTCTTCCGTGGCTCGCGGCGCATGGCCTCGATGTGCCGCTCCTCCTCGCCGATCTGTTTGCGAACCGGGTGAGCGCCTTTTTCGGGCTCGACGTGATCGTCTCGGCGGTGGTGCTGATCCTGTTCGTGGCGGTGGAAGGGCGCAGGCTTGGCATGCGGCGGCGCTGGCTGCCGGTCGTCGCGACCTGCCTGATCGGCGTATCCTGTGGGCTACCGCTGTTCCTCGCGCTGCGCGAGGCGGCGCGGACGCGGTGAAGGCCTTCGCTTATCATCGGAGCATCGCGCCGATGATTTGGGCGCTCGTCGGCCTGTCGGTGGTCGAGATGGGCGTGGTCCATGCGCTGATTGCCCTGTGGAAGCCTGCCGTCGGTCTCTGCCTGTCTGCGGTCACCCTTCTGGGAATTGCCTGGCTGGTGCGGCTCGTCCGCTCGTTTCCACGTCTGCCCGTCCTAGTGGGCGAAGACATCGTCGTGATGCGGGTAGGGACGCTGCGCCGGATCGACGTGCCGGCCGACGCAATCGCCCGACTGCGCGCGAGCTGGACGGCCGAGGCACTCAAGCAGCGCTCCGTCCTGCGCCTGTCCCTGCTCGCTTATCCCAATGTCGTGATCGATCTGACCCAGCCGCTGCCGCACGGCAAACGCGCGATCCGCGCGGTCGCGCACCGGCTCGACGATCCCGCCGCTTTCTCCGCCGCGCTTGCGGAGCTACAGGGCGCGGATGATAGACGATGACGAACTCGACCCGCTGGCGCTGGACCCCGGCTTCGCCGACCGGTTCGAGCGCGATCCGCGCCGGCCGGCTTGCCAGCTTTACCTGATCTCGCCGCCCGCGATCGACGCGGGCTTTCGCGATCGGCTTGCCGCCGCCCTCGATGCCGGACCGGCGCGCGCCTTCCAGCTGCGGCTGAAGGGGATCGACGATCATGCGATCGCGGCGCTGGCCGAGCCGATCCAGCGGCTGTGCGCCGACCGCGAGGTAACCTTCATCGTCAACGACAGCGTGGGTCTCGCCAAGAGGCTCGGCGCAGACGGCGTGCATCTCGGGCAGGACGATGGCGATCCGCGCGATGCCCGCGCGATGCTTGGTCCGCAGGCGCAGATCGGCGTGACCTGCCACGACAGCCGCCACCTCGCGATGGAAGCGGGCGAGGCGGGCGCGGACTATGTCGCGTTCGGCGCCTTTTATCCGACGAGCACGAAGGACACGCGGCACACGCCCGAGCCCTCGATCCTCGGCTGGTGGACAACCTTGTTCGAGCCGCCGTGCGTGGCGATCGGCGGGATCACGCCCGCCAATGCCCCGCCGCTGATCGCGGCGGGGGCGGACTTCATCGCGGTGAGCGGCGCGGTGTGGAACGACCCGCAAGGCGATGCGGCGGCGATGAAGGCGTTCGCGGCGGTGCTGGGGCACTGAGCCGGAGCGCGCTCGGGGCGATCCGGGAGCGGCGCGGGCTGGCCGCGCTGGTCCTGCTCGCGCTGGCGGCCGCCGCGCTGCAGATCGCGGCTTATTGGCCGGGGATCCTGATCTGGGATTCGATCCGCCAGTATCGCGAGGCGCTGGCGGGGCAATATGACGACTGGCATCCGCCGGCGATGGACTGGCTGTGGCGCCAGCTGACCGCGATCCACAAAGGCCCCGCGCCGATGCTGCTGCTGCAGACGGGGATGCTGTGGGGCGGGCTCATGCTGCTGGCGGCGCGGGCCGAACGGGACGGGCGGCTGCGCCTGGGGCTGGCGATCCTTGCGGCGGGGCTGCTGCCGATCCCGTTCGCGCTGATGGGGGCGATCACGAAGGACGGGCTGATGGCGGGGGCGCTGTTGCTCGCGGTGGGGCTCGCCGCGTGGCGGTGGCGCGTCGCGGCGGGGCTGCTGCTGATCGCGGCGGCGACGATACGCTTCAACGCCTTCTTCGCCGAGGTGCCGCTCGCGCTGATGCTGCTGCCCGCGGCGTGGCGGGCGGGCACAGTACGGCTGGGGCTGGCGACGATCGCGGTCGCGCTGCCGCTGGTCGCCGCGCTGCCCTTGGCCAATGCCTTGCTCCGCGCTGAGCCGAGCGGGGTGGGGCTGTCGCTCGTCATCTTCGATCTGGGCGGGATCACCGAGCAGAGCGGGGCCGATGCCTTCCCGCCGCAGACGGTGGCCGATCCGGTCGCGGTCAATCATCTTTGCTACGATCCCGCCAAGTGGGACAGCTATGCCTGGTGGGTGGAAGAGCCATGTCCGATGGGGTTCAATCAGCTGCGCGACGCCTTCGCCAAGGCGCACATCAGCCCGACGGGGTGGTGGCTGCGGGCGATCGCGGCGCATCCCGTGGCTTATGCGGCGCACCGGCTCGCGCATTTCTCGATCAACAGCCGCTTCCTGATCCACGGGCCGCCGAACGTGCCCGTCTTCCGGCAGACAGACCCCAATGAGTGGGGGTACGGAATCACGCAGAATGGCTTGTTCCGCGTCATCGACCGGATCGCGGTGGCGAGCGAGGCGGCGCCGATCGGGTGGCCGATCTGGTGGATGGCGGTCGCGGCGGGGGTGTTGCTGCTCTCTCCCTTTGTCTCCGCGGGCGGGGCGGCGCTGCCCCTGGCCTGGTCCAGCCTGCTCTATGGGCTCGGGTATCTGCCGCTGAGCGTCGCGTCCGAGATGCGCTATCATCTGTGGACGATGCTGGCGGCGCTGCTCGCGGCGATCCTCGCCGCGGCGGCGATCGACTGGCGCGGGGTGCCGCGGGCCCGGCTGGTCGCCGCGGCGCTGCCGCTGCTGATCGTGACCGCGCTCGCCAGCGCGTGGCGGCTAGGCTGATCTGGGCTCCGGCTTGCTGACGAAATCATAGACGGCGAGGCCCGGCAATTCGGGCGGCAGCGTCAGGACCTCGGGATGCGAGAGCGAGGTGATCGCATTCTCATAGCCCGTCCGCCAATGATCCTCCATCGTCCAGCGCGAAAATTCATAGTCCTTCGACTGTTGTTCATAGCCGGGTGACTTGTAGATGAGCTGGACGATATTGTAGACCGCCGGATCGGAGGCGGCAGCGAGCCGCTTGGCCGCGGGCGTCGCGGCCAGCTCGGCGGGCATATCCTTCATCAACTGGCGATAGGCGGCGCGCAATTCCTGCCCGACCGCGAATTCCTTGGTCGCGGCGCGCGTGCGGCTGGAGAATTGGATGTCCTTGATCCGCGTCGCCACGCCGGCGAGATCGGTCGGCATCTGCCCCGACGCGCTCCACAGATCGACCTGGAAGACCAATGTATCGAGATCGGAATGCGCCGACAGGACCCAGCTGAGCGGCGTATTGGAGACGAGCCCGCCGTCCCAATAAAACTGGCCGTCTATCTCGACCGCGGCGAAGGCGGGCGGCAGCGCGCCGCTGGCCATGATATGTTCGGGGATGATCGTATCGGTGGCATTGTCGAAATAGGCGAAATTGGCGGTCTCGACATTCACCGCGCCGACGCTGAAGCGCATCGCGTCCTTGTGATTGATCCGATCGAAATCGACGAGGCTCTCCAGCGTCGCCTTGAGCGGGGCGGTATCGTACCAGCTCGTCGCGGCGCCGTTGGCGGCGGGCTGGGCGAAGGGGGGCGGCACGCGCGGCTCGAAGAAACCCTGCACGCCCTTCGTCATGACGCCGGCGGCGGCGAGCTGGTTGATGACGCCGCGGCTCTGCCCTTCGTGGAGGAATTTGGGGAGGAAGCTGCTCAGCGTCGTGATGGGGGTGCTGACGAGCTCCCAGAAGGCGCGCAGCTTGGCGACGCGCTCCTTGGGCGCATTGCCGGCGATGATCGCGCTGTTGATCGCGCCGATCGAGATGCCCGCGACCCAGCTGGGATCGATATTATGCTCGCACAGAGCCTCGTACACGCCCGCCTGATACGAGCCGAGCGCGCCGCCGCCCTGGAGCAGCAGGGCGACGCTCTCGAACGGGGTGCCGTTGCTCTTGGCCTTCGCGGCGGGCGCGCGCGCGGGCGGGCGCGGCTTGCGCGCGGTGGCGGGCGAGGCCGGAGCCTGCGGAGCGGGATCCTTCGCGGGCGACACTGGCGTGGGGGATTGGCCGGCTGGCTGAGACCGCATCGTGGATCCGTCCTTATGCAGCGCCGCACCGGGAGGGAGGCCGGGAGGACTCACCGGATCGACCCGCGCAGGATATGCGATGCCGCGCGCGCGAACAATGGCCGCGAAGCCGCGCGGCGGGCGGCGCGGCGGCGGCGGACGCGCTGCCCGGCGCCGGGCGCGAGGCGGCCGGAAGTTGACAAAGTTGACACTACGTCACCCCCCGGGAGCCCTTGCCCGAGGGCGGATCGTGGGATCGGAACGGCGGCCGGCCGGACCGCGGGGCGACGAAAGGTCACTGGAAAGTCGCACCTCAACGCGCGCGCCCGCATACGCGCGAGGGCGCTGGCGCGCGCACGGGGAGGGCGGAGGCTGGTCGCGGTGCGATCGAGGCGGGCCGGCGATGCGGCGCGGGCCGAGTGGGCGACGCGGGCTATGGCAGCGGGGTTCGCTGCGGGCGAGCCGTGGGGCGCTGCGGGCAAGGCTCGGCACGAGGGCGAAGCGGGCGACAGGCGGCGAACCGAGGGCATGAATCCGGGCTCCTGAGAGGCAGCGGATCAACCAAATTTCACATGAAATCCTACATTGCAAATGGGCGCTTTATAAGCACCGGCGCGATCATCGCCGTCCGTTCTTTTGGTGACGCGCTGAGGCGGCCATTCGATCACGTCAAAGAAATTCTCATAAACAGTTTTTAGCAAATCGACGGGAGCATCCGGACGGGCTCGATTACTATTGCCAAAGCAACGAGAAGCAACGAGCTTGTCAGTGGGGGAGATCACGAGTGGCAAGTTTAAAGGAATGGATTGGGGGGCAGGACGCTTGGGTGAGTGACGCGTTACGTCGGGCGGCGGTGGCAGGTGTTGCAACGGCCGAAGATGCCGATTCCATCGCCTTAAGGGTCCAAGCAGCACTAGGACTAGGAGGCGACACCCTTTTGGAATGCATCGCCTTTGAAGAGACCTGCCTTTCTGCGGTCGTCGACGGCGCCGAAATTCCAGTGCTTTGCTCGATAGGTCCCTTAGATCATGTCGATAGGCTTGCGCCGGGACAGGTGCTTAAGTTTGCTCTCAAGGGGCTAACAATTATCTTTGGAGAGAATGGCTCGGGCAAAAGCGGCTACGCGCGTGCTGCGCGTCGCCTTTGCACGTCGCGAGTGCCGATCACACTTCAGGGCAATGTATTCACGCCGAGCGGAGTAGCACCGACAGTCACCTTCACCGTGAGAAATGGCGAGGGCGAGCCGATCCCTCATCAATGGGTCGAAGGTTCGGCGCTGCCTGATGTCTGTACCCACATGACCTTCCTCGACACAGCTAATGCGCGAGCCTATTTGGAGGACAAGACGGAGATATTGTTCTTACCTCCCGAGGTGAGATGCCTCACTATCTTGGGGCAACTCTATGTTCTTGCCGCGGAGCGGTGCCAGATCGCCGCCAATCAACTGGCAATTGCACATGGTGTTTCACTTGGTGCCCAATTCGGTCCGAACACCTCTGTCGGACAACTTGTTGCCCTGCTGACCACAGAGACACCGCTCGCGAGGCTTCCGGCGGTCGAGCGATTGCGCGCGGCCGCCGTTTGGGACGACACTGCGGCTAATCAGCTCGCAGATGTTCGCCTTCGGCTCGCGAAAGGGCCGGCGGCTCAGGCGCGGATCCTCCGTCGCCTCGGCGAGCCGGCCAAGCTGCTCGCAGACAAGGCGGTTGCGGTAATGGCGTCTCTCGGCAGGCAGCAGATCGATCGAGACTCCGAGCTAGTACAAAGATCTGCTGAAGCACGCGCGGCCGCCGAGACGTTTGCAAGCGAACAGGCGGGCCGTTTCCCGATCGCTGGCACCGGGAGTGAAACATGGAAACAATTATTTCTCCTCGCCCGTAAATTTGCAGCCGAAGCGGACGTCGTACCCGATAACGGCGCTTTCGAGATTGGCGACCCCTGCTTGCTCTGCCAACGTCCCCTCGATGAAGACGCTCGCGACCGAATGGTTGCGTTTGACGCTTATATTGCCGGCGAAGCTGCGGCTGCGGTCGAGGTCACTAAGCGCGAAATTGATGCCAGGATCGCTTCGCTAAAAGGGCTTAATATCGATACCGAGGAGCATGTCCTTCAAGCGCTCGCGGAGCATCGCTCGCACGACGAGGCTCTCTGCGCGATCGTGGACGACGCGGCGCAGACTTTGCGCGCCCTACTAGAGCACCGCCAGCATCTTGTGGCCCACTTAGCGGGCGGACCGGCAGTCGTGACTTTGCCCAATATGGCCCCAATCGTTGCGCTTTCCCAAGCTGCTCAGGACCTCGTGTTGCGTGCGGAGATACTAGAGAGAGACGGCGGTGCCGATCCGGCAGCGGTGGCGTTGGAGCAGGAGTTACGCGACCGCGAGGCCCTCGCCGGCTGCATTGACATCATTGTTGCTCGGCGCGACGGCCTCGCCGACCGCCAACGCTATCTGGGCTGCGTGACTGCGCTCAGCACTCGTCCAATTTCGCTGCTCGCCTCCTCATTGCGGGGTGAACTCGTGACGCCAGAGTTGCGTAGTCGGATAGAGCGAGAAATCTCCGCGCTTGGATTAGACCATGTGCCGCTTCGTTTTACTGAGCAGAGCGCGTCGGGTAAGAGCTTCTTTGAGGTGGCGCTCGACAGTGCAGGTCGCGCGAAGAAATCGACTGTCCTTAGCGAAGGCGAGCAGCGGGCGCTCGCAATCGCGTGCTTTTTGGCAGATGCGCACGTAAGCCAGAGCAAGGGTGCGATCATCGTTGACGATCCGGTGACCAGCCTAGACCACCAGCGCATCCGACGGGTTGCAAACCGCTTCGTGGCCGAAGCTGCATGCGGTCGGCAGGTTATCATCTTCACGCATAACTTGCTGTTTTACCAAGAGGTGATTCGCGCCTGCGCGGATCGCGATCCCCAAGTGCCGGCGCTTCCCTGCATGATCCAGCAGTCGGGAGCCGGCTTTGGCTTCGTCTCAGTCAACGATCAGCCTTGGATTGCCAAGAAAGTGCGCGAACGAGAGCGATCGCTCGAGGCTCAGTTGAGCGCGATGCCCGATAGCGTAGCGGCCGACGGCGAGAAATCGCGTATCCTCGCCAAGCAATTTTACACTGATCTAAGGGAAACTTGGGAGCGTGCGGTGGAGGAAATAGTTTTGGGGGGCGTTGTTGAGCGTTTTGGGACTGATGTTAAAACCCAAAGTCTGAAAATGGTCGATGTCGATGATGCAGACTACCGCAAGATATTTTTTGCTATGAAACGCGCTTCTGGGCGATCAGGTCATGATCAGCCTGCTGCAAAGCAGTTGGATACACCAGACAAGAAGCAGATGAATTCTGATTTGCTTGAACTTAGAGGATTCATTGCAACGCACAAGAAGAAGTCGTTGGCAGCGAGCGAACGCCGCAAGGAAATGGAACAGCCGCCGAAGGCGAGCATCGCATAATCGTATAATTTTATTTTTTGCTTCGTCACGTTCTCGCTTGTCAACAATGCGGGTACCGCCCCGGCCGGGTGAGAGGCTAATACCTTGTCGCCCGCGCGCAATTTCGTCGGGCGACTGCCCAGCTTGGTTGGCGGATCGCGCCAACGAGAGGAAACGTCCGAAACGCGGCATTTTCCCCCGGTGCGGCGACCGATGCACGGCCTCATGTAAAAAAGCTAGTGCACAAACACGCTAGTGCGGGACAGGCCGATATTGATAACGACTTGCAATATCATGTGAGCGCCGTATCGGGGCGGCATCGTTTTGCCACCCAAGGAACTTCGCATGATCGCCCTCGTCGCCCTGCTCGCCGCTGTCGCTCCGGACGCGGCCGATGCTGCCGCAGATCCCGTCCGCGGCGAGGAGATCGTCGTCACCGGACGCACCGAGGGGAGCGACGATTATACGACCAAGGCGCAGAGCACGGCGACGCGGCTGCCGCTCAGCCTGCGCGAGACGCCGCAATCGGTGAGCGTCATCACCCGCGCGCAGATCCAGGATTTCCAGCTCAACGACGTCAATTCGCTGCTGGCGACCGCGCCCGGCATCAACGTGCAGGCGCAGGAGACCGACCGCTTCTATTATTCGGCGCGCGGCTTCGACATCCAGACCTTCCAGATCGACGGGGTCGGCCTGCCTTTCTCGTTCGGCGTGCAGGTCGGCTCGATCGACACCGCGATCTACGATCATATCGAGGTGGTGCGCGGCGCGCCGGGGCTGCTCTCCTCGACGGGCAATCCCTCCGCGGTGATCAACTTCGTGCGCAAGCGGCCGACGACGGACCTGCAGGCCTCGGCCAGCGCGCAATATGGCTCCTACGACAACAAGCGGCTCGATGCCGATCTGAGCGTGCCGATCACCGCCAACGGATCAATCCGCGCGCGCGCGGTGGGCGCGTTCGTCGACAACGACTCCTATCTCGATCGCTACACGCTGCGCCGCTGGACGGGCTATGGCATCGTCGAGGCGGATCTGGGCGAGAATACGGTGGCGAGCGCGGGCTATGGCTATCAGAACCACCAGAGCCACGGCGCGATGTGGGGCGCGCTGCCGCTTTATTATACGGACGGGACGCGCATCCCGCTCGACCGCTCGGCCAATACCGGGCCGGACTGGGCGGGCTGGGGGGTGATCGACCGGCAGATCTTCGGCGATGTCACGCACAGCTTCGGCAATGGCTGGATCGCCAAGGCAAGCGTGATCCGCCGCGCGATCGACGAGGATAACAAGCTGTTCTACGTCTATGGCAATCCGGACCGGACCTCGCCGGGCGGGATCAGCCTCGATCCGGCCAGCCCCGCGGGGATCTACACCTATCCCGGCGCCTTCCTCGCCAAGACGCGCAACCTGACTTTGGACGCCTATGTCGGCGGCAAGGTCGCTTTGTTCGGGCGCGAGCATGACGTGATGATCGGGGTCAATCGCGGCGCCGAGCAATATCGCCAGCTCTCCAGCTACGATTATAGCACGGTGGGCGTGGCGCTGCCGGTGGAGAACGCGTTCGACGGCAGTTTCCCGCGGCCCGCTTTCCCGACGACCTATGACGGCAGCCGCGCCTCCAGCACCGACACGCATACGCGGCGCGAGAGCGTGTACGGGCTGCTCCGGCTCAACCTCGCCGATCCGCTGAAGGTGATGGTCGGCGGCAATTACACGCATGCGGTGAGCGAAGGTTATTCCTACGGGGTCGACACCAGCTATACGCGCAACCGGTTCCTGCCGTTCGTGGGGACGACGCTCGATCTGACGGCGAATATCAGCGCCTATGCGAGCTATGCCTCGATCTTCAAGCCGCAGACCGAAACCAACGGCGCGCGCAACCTGCTCCCGCCGATCAAGGGCTCCAATCTCGAGGGCGGGCTGAAGGGCGAGTGGTTCGAGGGGCGGCTGCATGCGAGCGCGGCGGTCTTCCAGGCGCGGCAGGACAATACGGCGGAGAGCGCGGGCTTCGATCCGACGATCGGCCAGACCATCTATCGCGGCGTCGACGCCAAGAGCGAGGGCGTCGAGCTGGAATTCGGCGGGCAGCTCGTGCCGGGGCTGCAGGCGACGGGCAGCTATACGCTGATGCGCGTGCGCGGCGAGGACAAGGAGCCGGTGCGCACCTTCGTGCCGCGCAACACCGGGCGGCTCAACCTGAGCTACTCGCCGCCGTCGTTCGCCAAGCTGAAGGTCGGCGCGGCGCTTCAATATCAGAGCCGGATCTATCTGGAGCCGGGGACGGTGACGCCCGCCGGCGCGCCGATCCGGATCACGCAGAGCGGCTATGCGCTGCTCGACCTGCTCGCGCGCTATGCGCTGAGCGAGCGGGTGGCGGTGAGCGTCAATCTGAAGAACGTCACCAACAAGAAATATCTGACCGCGCTCAACTTCGACCAGGGCTATTATGGCGCGCCGCGCACGATATTGGGCACGGTCTCGTGGACATATTGATCGGACGGACGGGCTAGAGCGATGGCGCTTTCGCAAGCTGCGACGCGGGGCTGGTATCTCGTCCACAAGTGGACGAGCCTCGTCTGCACGCTGTTCCTGCTGATGTTCTGCCTCACCGGGCTGCCGCTGATCTTCGCGCACGAGATCGACGAGGCGACGCGCGCGCCGGTGCTGGCCGCGCCGCCGGCCGGCGCGCGGCTCGATCTCGACAAGGTCGCGACCGCCGCGGTGGCGGAGCTGCCCGGCTGGAAGATGCTGTATCTGACGTGGGACGAGGACAAGCCGCTCCTCTACGTGACGGTCGGCCCGACCTACGATGCCAGCCCCGCGCAGATGAAATATCAGCTGTTCGATGCGCGCAGCGGTACGCGGATCGAGACGCCGCCGCTGGACGAGGGCGTGATGGCCTTCATCCTCGATCTGCACGCCAATCTGCTGCTCGGCCTGCCGGGGCAGTTGTTCCTCGGGCTGACGGGCGTGGTGTTCCTGGTCGCGGTGGTGTCCGGCGTCGTCGTTTACGCGCCGTTCATGCGCAAATTGCGCTTCGGCACAGTGCGCAAGGACAGGAGCCGCCGGCTCAAATGGCTCGATACGCACAATATGGTGGGGATCGTCACCTTGGGCTGGGTCGCGGTGGTGGGGCTGACCGGCTTCATCATCACGATGACCGTGCCGATCACGATGATCTGGCAGGCCGACCAATTGGGCGAAATGTCCGCGCCTTATGCGCATGCCAGGCCGCCCGAGCGGCTCGCCTCGATCGACAAAGCGGTGGCGACGGTGCGCGCGGCGGCGCCCAACGCGCGCGTCAGCTTCGTCGCCTGGCCGGGAACGACCTACAGCACCAAGCACCATTATATGGTCGCGCTGGCCGGCAATACGCCGCTGACCGCGCGGCTGATCAACCCGGCGATGGTGGATGCCGAGACGGGCCGGCTGACCGACCTGCGGCAGATGCCGCTCTACATGAAGGCGCTGTTCCTGTCGGCGCCGCTCCACTTCGGCGATTATGGCGGGCTGCCGCTCAAGATCATCTGGGCGCTGCTCGATATCGCGGCGATCGTGGTGCTGGTGAGCGGCCTGTATCTGTGGCTGGGCAAGCGGCGGACGCCGCTCAACCGGCGGGTGGCCGAGCTGCGCACCGGCGGTGCGCTGGAGCCCGCGGAGTGAGGCCGGAGGCGACCTCCCGCCCGCCAGCCCGTACGGTGGCGCCGCAGAGCGGGTGGCGCATCTTCCGCTGGCCGATCGTGATGGGGCTGGCCAATGCGGTGGGGCTCGTCGCGGCGCTGATCGGCGACGGCGCCTATGATCTGGTGTCGTGGGTGACGCTCGGGGCGACGCTGGCGATCATGATCGCCGCGTGGCGGGGCTGGTCGGCAGGCTGAGCGGGCCGCTCCGTGACCGGCGGGCCGGGAACGGCGCCCGTGCGGCACCGTCCCGGCCCCGCGCGGCTCACATCTTGTAGGCGACGCGCAGATAGCCGAACTGGCCGGGCACGTCATAGGTCGTCGGATCGTAGTTCGGGCCGGTGCAGCTCGTGCAGGCGGGCGGGGTGCGGTTGAAGACGTTGATCACGCCGATCGTGAAATCGAACTTCTTGTCGAGGAAGCTCGGCGTGAGGACGATCTGGACGTCGCCGTAGAAGGTGTTGCGCAGGCGGCTGCCATCGGCCTCGGCGACGTGATTGATGTAGCGGCCGGTGAAAGACGCGCCCAGATCGCCGAGGCTCCAGCTGGCGACGGCATTGCCCTTGAACTTGGGATAGGACTGATCGGGGAAGCCGCGCGTGGTGCCCTTGTAGCTGATCGTCGTGACGCCATCGGCGGTGGGGAAGCTCTCCGTATAGCGGGCGAGGTGGTTGCCGTTCAGAGTCAGCCCGAAGATGCCGGCGCTCGTCTCCGGCGTCCGATAGGTGACCGTCAGATCGATGCCGCGCGTGCGGATCTCACCGATATTCTGCAAAAGCCCTACGACGCGCGAGATGATGCCGCTTGCGGTGCGGACGACGTTGCCGCAGGCGGCAGGATCGCCGAGTTCGGCGCAGCGCGACAGCGTCACCTGCGGGTTGATCGCCGCGATCGCGCCGCTGACCTTGATGTCGTAATAATTGGCCTCGATGCTCAGCTGGCTGGCAAAGCCGCTCTCGCGCGCCCAGCGCGGGCTGTACACGCCGCCGAACAGCCACGTCTTCGACGTCTCGGGAGTGAGCGCGTTGTTGCCGCCGGTCAGCGTACCGATCTGGCCGCCCAGCGGCTCGGCATAGCTGCCGCTCGCCGGGACGCCGTTGGCGATGCAGTTGGTGCGGACGGTCGCTGAGGCGCGGAAGCGCGAGCCGGCGACGTTGGTGCAAGGATCGTCGATCGGCGCATCGGTGCGCGACTGCGCGCCGAACAGCTCGCCGATGCTGGGGGCGCGGAAGCCCTCGGCATAGGAGCCGCGCAGGAGCAGGTCGTCGATCGGCTTCCACAGGCCGGTGCCGGTGAAGGTCGTGCTCGATCCGCTCGTGGAATAGCTCGAGTGGCGGACGGCGCCGTCGGCTTCCAGCGAGCGGAAGAACGGCACGTCCTTCAGGATCGGCACGCGGATTTCGCCATAGACTTCGTCCGTGTTGAACTTGCCGCTCGCGGCTTGCGCGGGAATGTCCGCGCCGAGGCCCGCCTGAATGATCGGATCGGGGGTGAAGCCGCCCTTCTGGAGGCGATGCTCATAGCCGAGAGCGACGCCGACATTGCCGGCGGGCAGGCTGAACAGATCGCCGCTCAGGTTCGCCGTGTAATCATAGAGGCGCTGGTAGCTCGTATCGCGCTCGATGAACGAGATGTAGTTGAGCATGGCGGGCGTGATCGAACCGGCGCCGCCGAAGATGTTGAGCGGGACGCAGGTGCCGGTGCAGGCCGCGACCGGGCCGAGAGCACGCGCGACATTGGCGGCGTTGACGTTGCCGGTGAAGGTCTGGCGGGCGTCGTTGAGGCCGACGACCGCATTCACGTCCCAGTAGAATTTGTGCGCGCCGACATCGAAGCTGCCATCGAGCGTGCCCGTCGTCGACCAAGTATCGACATGCTGGGTGTAGGTGCGCTGACCGGCCTCGACGAGGCGGCGGCCGATGAAGCTGTAGGTGGCGGGCGTGCCGTTCGCGCCGGACGAAAGCGTGATGCCGAACGGGTTGAACGGGTTGGTCGCATCGATCGAGACGGTATCGAGCAGATTGCCGTTGCCCGCGTCGGGGCCGACGAACAGCGGCAGGAAGGCTGCCTGGTTCTGCGAGTTACGACGGTTATAGACCGCCTTCACGCGCAGATTGATGTCGCTGCCCAGCTCCTGCTTGGCGCTCAGGAAGCCGCCGAAGCGCTCGGACGGCGTCAGGAAATAGTTGAACGGCGAGAAGTTGAACCGGTCGGCCGTGGTGAAGGCGCGGAAGCTGCCGCCGACGAGCGTCGGATCGTAAACACCACGCGAGGTAAGCGGCGCATTGCGGACGGTGATGCTGCCGCCGGCCGGCAAGGAGGGATTGCCGGGATTGAAGACGATGCGGCCGTTGACCGCGCCGGACGAACAGCCGCCGATCGGATCGGTGCAGCTCGTCTGGCCCGGATTGGGGAATTGCGAGATGCTGCGATCGGCGGTGGAGACCTTGTCCTGCTTCACATAGGTGCCACCGATGACGATCGAGGTGGTCGGCCCCTTGACCCCGTAGCTGACATTGTAATCCTGCGTGGCGCCGTCGCCGGCCCGGAACTTGCCGTACTGGGCGGATGCCCGCAGGCCATCCTGCGAGGCCTTGGTGATGATGTTGACGACGCCGGCGATCGCGTCCGAGCCGTAGAGCGGCGATTGCCCGGATTGCAGCACCTCGATCCGCTCGATCTGGCTTTCCGGGATGCTGTTGAGATCGACCGTGGAGGGGATGCCGCTCGCTGCGGTCGCGGGCACATAGCGCAGCCCATCGACCATCACGAGCGTGCGCTTGGCGAGCAGATAGCGCAGATCGATCTCGGACGTGCCGGCGCCGACGCCGCCGCCATCCTGCGGATTCCCGATATTGCCCGAATTGTTGACCTTCGTGTTCAGGCCGCCGGCGGCGCTGGGCAACCGCTGGAGAACGTCCGCCACCGAGGTGAGGCCCGTCTGCGCCAGGCTGCTCTGATCGAGCGTGATGACGGGCGAGCTGTTGTCGAGCGGATCGCGGCGGATGCGCGATCCGGTGACGATGATGGCATCGTCCGCGCCGCTGTCGCCGGCCGGCGTCGCGCCGCCGATGCTGACGGCCTGCGCGTGCAGCGTGACCGGCGCTCCGAGAACGAGTGCCGAAAGCGCGATATAGCTGCGCAATATAAACTTGCGGTTCATGACGTGTCCCCTGTCCGACCTGATGGTTAATTGTGGTCCGCGTTCTTGCTGCGGCGCAACCGGGGCGACGGGGCCATCGCCGATTGTTTCAAAAGTGTTTCGTTCCTGCAACAGGACGGAGAACGCCGGAAATCCGTGCGGGACATCGCGGGTAACAGCCTGCCCGGCTTCGCCATCGCATGGCGTTCCGACGCATCGTCAAGGGCAGGTCGAAAGCGCCGGACGCCCAAGTCTGTTGCAGTCGCAGGGCGGCTCGGGCACCTTCGCGTTTCCAAAGCGATAGGGGGCGACGCTGGCGGGTCTTGGGACGGGAACGGCGGCAATCGGGCGCGAGGAGGTCGCGCGCGATCAGGGGTTGCGGCGCGGGGTCGGCACCTGGGCGCTGGCGGCGAGCATCGTCAACGGCGTCGTCGGCGGCGGCATCTTCACGTTGCCCAAGTCGATGGCGGCCTCGGCCGGACCCTATACGCTGCTCGTCTATCTCGGCTGCGCGCTGGTGATGGGCGCGGTGGTGATCTGCTTCGCCGAGAGCGGCAGCCGCGTGCCGACGAGCGGGGGTGCCTACGGCACGGTCGAGGCCGCGTTCGGGCGGCGCTGGGCCTTCCTGTGCGGCATCTATATCTGGCTGGCGAGCGTGCTGGCGTGCGGCGGGATCGCGGCGGCTTTCTGCGACGGGATCGCGACGCTGACCCCCGCGCTGGCCGGGCCGGGGCCGCGCATCGCGATGCTGCTGGCGATGTTCGGCGGGATCGCGACGGTCAATCTGCTGGGCGTGGGGCTGGCGGCGCGGATCATCGCGAGCGGCACGGTGATCAAGCTGATCCCGCTCGGGCTGTTCCTGATCGTCGGCGGTTTCGCGATCCTTTCGGGGCACAGGCCGCCCGCGACCGACGTGGTTGCGCAGCCGCTCGATCTGCTGACGTTGGGCGCGGCGGTGCAGCTGGCTTTGTTCGCCTTTTGCGGGATGGAGACGCCGCTCGCGGCGAGCGGCGAGGTCGCCGATCCGGCGCGGACCGTGCCCAAGGCGACGATGCTGGCGATGGTGTTCGTGCCGTTCCTCTACATCGCGATCCAGCTGGTCGCGCAGGGGCTGCTCGGGCCGGCGCTGGCGGGATCGGCCGAGCCGCTCGCCGATGCGATGGCGACGGTGAGCCCGACGCTGGGCATCGTCCTTCTGTTCGGCGCGGCGCTGTCGCGGCTCGTGTGGATCGGGAGCGACATCTTCGGCGCGCCGCGCGTGCTGTTCGCGTTCGGGCGCGACGGGCTGCTGCCGGCGGTGTTCGGGCGGGTGCATCCCACGTGGCAGACGCCGCATGTCGCGATCCTCTTCCATACCGGGCTCGCTTTCTTCCTCGCGGTGACGGGCACGTTCGAGGGGCTGGCGATCCTGTCGACGCTGGCGACGGCGGGGATCTATTTCCTCGCCTGCGCGGCGGCTTTGTCGCTCAGGCGGCGGGGGATCGCGGTCTCGGGCCAGCCGCTCGCCTTCCGCCTGCTGACGCCGGCGGCGTGGATGGGAATGGTGGCGATGATAGTGCTCGTCGTGATCGGCAAGACGAGCGACATCGTCGGCTTCGTCGCGGTGACGGTGGGAAGCCTCGCATTGTTCGCGGTGATGCGGCCGAAGCGGGCGGCGTGAAGGCGGCGTAGCGAGGGGGGCGGCGCGTGGCGCGAGCGGACCAGATCGTCATTCCGATGCGGATCTCGATCGAGCAGCCGGTGATCGGCGTGCTGTACAGCCTGCAGGAGAAGGACGATCTGCCGCTGGATGCGAAGGCGTCGCGCGAGGGCGAGCCGCTGGTGTTCGATTTTGCCGTGCGCGTCGGGCCGGGGCCCAAATTCTTCGGCGATCAGGTGCGGCGCGAGGGGCCGGTGCGGCGCTTCGTCTATATAAGGATCGGGACGCTGGCGGGCGATCCCGCTTCGCCCTGGTCGCGGCGGATGAAGATCGACATCCACGATATCGACGCGGACCTGCTCGATCGGGCGGCGAGGGACGACGGGGTGATCGAGACGACGATCATCGGCACCGGCAAAGACGGGACGCCGGCTTGCGGGACGTTGCGGCCGACCGGCCGGCGCATCGCGGCGCGCTGACGCGGACCAAGAAGCCGGCGCGAGTTGCCGACCCAGATCTCCCGCATTGCACGCCCGCGACGGAGCGGGCGTGCAACCAGGTTCAGGCCGATCTCAGGCGAAGTTGACCTTGGGCGCGCGCTGACGACGCAGTGCGCCGCCGATCGCGCCGAAGCCGACGAGCATCATCGCCCAGGTCGCCGCCTCGGGGACGGCGGCGGGGGCGTTGGTGTTGATCGTGAAGGCGGTGTTCGCGGTCGTCTCGAAGCCGAAGCTGTTGAGCTTGGTATCGGTGGTAAAGGCGTAACCGTAATAATCGAGCCCGTTGAGCGTCGCGCGCAGGCCGAGATAATTGTCGCCGTTCGAATAGGGAATGGTCGTCGTCGTCGGGAACGCGGCGAACTGCATGCCCGGGCCATAGGTCAGGATGCCGGAGCCACGGCCCGGAAAGTCGGTCGTCGGCGAGACCGGGATGCCCAGGAAGCCACCGAAGGCGCTGACCGCGCCGCCGCCCGACGTCTGCAGCGCGACGGGGGCAAAGATGTCGCCGGTCGAGCTGAAGGTGAAGCTGCTGCCGCTGAAATCGATCGTCGCGGGGGCGGCGGCGAAGCTGGAATTCAGGGTGACGATGACGGGAGCGGCCTGCGCTGCGGCGAAAGCCGGAACGAGCGTGGCGCCGGCGAGCAGGCATACGGATACGATACGGTTACGGCGCATATGGGATTCCCTTTGCCGCCCGGGTGAAATGGCCGGAACGGAAAAAGGTAAACGCACCGTTAACTATTAGGTCCCCGGTGAGAATATAAGTTTTTCAAATATTTGATAGGGAACAAAGTGCGCGGGGCGGCAAAGGCGCGCCGATCGGACACGGCTTAGCGGCGCATGAAAAAAGGGCGGCGCCATCGCTGGCACCGCCCCCTTTCTCGTCGTTGCCGATCGATCAGCGCGAGTAGAACTCGACGACCAGGTTCGGCTCCATCTTCACCGGATAGGGCACTTCATCGAGCGTGGGGACGCGGATGAAGGTGACCTTGGCGCTGCCGTCGGGCGCGACATATTCGGGGATGTCGCGCTCGGAGAGGCCCTGGGCTTCCATGACGAGCGCCATTTCCTGCGCCTTGGTGCCGAGCGTGATCTCGTCGCCCGGCTTCACCAGACGCGACGCGATGTTGCACTTGACGCCGTTGACGCGGACATGGCCGTGATTGACGAGCTGACGCGCGGACCAGATGGTCGGCGTGAACTTGGCGCGATAGACGACCGCGTCGAGGCGGCGCTCGAGCAGGCCGACCAGGTTCTGGCCGGTATCGCCCTTCATGCGGTCCGCCTCGGCATAGGCCTTCTTGAACTGCTTCTCGGTGACGTCGCCGTAATAGCCCTTGAGCTTCTGCTTCGCCTTGAGCTGGATGCCGAAATCGGTAGCCTTGCCCTTGCGGCGCTGGCCGTGCTGGCCGGGGCCGTATTCGCGCTTGTTCACCGGGGACTTCGGACGGCCCCAGATGTTCTCGCCCATGCGGCGATCGAGCTTGTACTTGGCGCTGTTGCGCTTCGACATGATATGTCCTTCAATTGCGTGGTGCGGGCGCGAGCCCGCGATATGTCCCGGAACCGCGCTGCTTTGCTCACCGAGATGAGGACAGGGCCGCCGCTTCACCGGGGTGCGGAGCCAATTGCGAAGGCGGCCCCTTAGACAGGGGGGCGGAGCGAGTCAATCTTGGGCGGTCTCGCCCCGGCGGGGCCGCGGGCGATCGAGCGCGGAGAGGACGCCGCGCATCGTGCGCACCTCCTGGCTGTTCCAGGCGGGCTTGGTCAGCATCGTGCGCAAGGTGCGCTTGACGGTCGCGACGCGGCTGGGCGGGAAGAAGAAGCCGGAGTCTTCCAGCATCACGTCGAGCTGCGCGAGCATGCCTTCGAGCTCGCCTTGCGGGGCGGGGGGATCGATGTCGACGCTGGGGGGCGAGGCGAGATTTTCGCCTTTCGACCATTCATAGGCGACGAGGATCACCGCCTGGGCGAGGTTGAGGCTGCCGAATTCGGGATTGATCGGCACGGTGATGATCGTGCGCGCGAGCGCGACGTCGTCTGTCTCGAGCCCCGAGCGTTCGGGGCCGAACAGGATCGCGCTGCCGCCGGGCTCGGTGTGGACGAGGCTCGCGGCCTGTTCGGGGGTGACGACGGGCTTGGTGACGCCGCGCTTGCGCACCGTGGTGGCGAAGACGTGCGCGCGATCGGCGACCGCCTCGGCGACGCTTTCATAGACGCGGGCGTTGGCGATGACGCTGTCCGCGCCCGAGGCGGCGGGGCCGGCTTGTGGGTTGGGCCAACCGTCGCGCGGGGTGACGAGGCGCAGATCGGTGAGCCCGAAATTGAGCATCGCGCGCGCGGCCTTGCCGATATTCTCGGCGAGTTGGGGGCGGACGAGGACGATGGCGGGGGTCCCTCGAGACGGGCCTTCGCCCAAGCTCAGTCCCTCCTCAGGAAGAGCGGACAAAGAGTCGCCGACCCGCTCATCCTGAGGAGCCACTGAGCTTGGCGAAGTGGCGTCTCGAAGGACCCTCCGCTTGGCCAGATCACGGAGCGCGCCGAAGTCGCCCGCGATCAGCGCCTCCTTCTTCGCGCGCGACCAACCCTTGATCTGGCGCTCGACCGCGAAGGCCTGCTCGCGATCGGGGAAATTCTCTGTCCAGACGAGCGCGACGGGGCGGCGGATCTGCGTATATCCCGGGATGAGCCCGGAATTATGCTCGGCGACCCGGCGGTCGAGATCGTCCGTATGGCCGACATAATAGCGACCGTCGGCGCAGCGGAGAAGATAGGCTTGGAAGGTCACGGCCTGTCCTTCGATACGAGCCTTCGCCGGGCTCAGTCTCTACTCAGGATGAGCGGGAGGAGGAGTTGTGGGGGGTGGGGCAGGGGGCGCCTATTCCTCCCGCGCCGCCTGTACCGCGCCGACGAAGTCCTCGAAATCCTTGGCTTCGCGGAAGTCCTTATAGACGCTGGCGAAGCGGATATAGGCGACGCTGTCGAGGCGCTTGAGCCCTTCCATGACCGCCTCGCCGATGCGCGTCGCCGAGACTTCGCTGTCGCCGCTCGTCTCGAACTGGCGCTGGATGCGGCTGACGAGGCGTTCGATCTCCTCGGGCGCGATCGGGCGCTTGCGCGCGGCGGTCTCGATGGCGCGTTCCAGCTTGGAGCGGTCGAAGGGCTGGCGCTGCGCGTCCTTCTTGACGACGGTCAACTCGCGCAGCTGGACGCGCTCGAAGGTGGAGAAGCGCGCGTCGCAGCTCTCGCACTGGCGCCGGCGACGGATCGCCGCCCCGTCTTCCGCGGGGCGGCTGTCCTTCACCTGGCTATCGGAGTGTCCGCAGAAGGGGCAGCGCATCGAATTCCATACCCACCGCTCATCCTGAGGAAGGACTGAGCTTGTCGAAGTCCTGTCTCGAAGGATCCGCACCGTGGTGCATGTCCTTCGAGACGCCATTTCGGCAAGCTCAATGGCTCCTCAGGATGAGCGGGTAAAGGGCTGGAACGGATATAAGGTGCCTGAAGGCGGTGTGCCTTACAGCTCCGGGTAGATCGGGAAGCGGTCGCACAGGGCTTCGACGCGCGTCTTGACGGCCTGCTCCACCTGCGCGTCGCCTTGTTCGCCATTCTTGCGCAGGCCATCGAGCACGTCGGCGATCATGTCGCCGATCTCCTCGAATTCGGCCACGCCGAAGCCGCGCGTCGTGCCCGCGGGCGAGCCGACGCGGATGCCCGACGTCTTGACCGGGGGGAGCGGATCGAAGGGGATGCCGTTCTTGTTGCAGGTGATGCCCGAACGCTCGAGTGCCTCGTCGGCATCCTTGCCGGTGACGCCCAGCGGCGAGAGATCGACCAGCGCGAGGTGCGTGTCGGTGCCGCCCGAGACGATCTCGGCGCCGCGTGCCTTGAGGCGGGCGGCGAGCGCCTGCGCGTTGGCGATGACGGCGGCGGCATAGTTCTTGAAATCGGGCTGGAGCGCCTCGCCGAACGCGACCGCCTTGGCGGCGACGACGTGCATCAGCGGGCCGCCCTGCAGGCCCGGGAAGACGGCCGAATTGATCTTCTTGGCGATCGCTTCGTCATCGGTGAGGACCATGCCGCCGCGCGGGCCGCGCAGCGTCTTGTGCGTGGTCGTGGTCACGACATGCGCGTGGCCGAACGGGGTCGGGTGCGTGCCGCCGGCGACGAGGCCCGCGAAATGCGCCATATCGACCATGAAGATCGCGCCGACCTCGTCCGCGATCGCGCGGAAGCGGGCGAAATCGATATGGCGCGGATAGGCCGAGCCGCCGGCGATGATTAGCTTGGGCTTGTTCTCGCGGGCGAGCGCCTCGACCTGATCATAATCGATCAGGTGCGTGTCGCGGGTGACGCCATACTGGATCGCATTGAACCACTTGCCCGACATGGCCGGGCGCGCGCCGTGCGTGAGGTGGCCGCCGGCATCGAGGCTCATGCCGAGGATCGTGTCGCCGGGCTTGGTGAGCGCGAGCATCACCGCGCCATTGGCCTGCGCGCCCGAATGCGGCTGGACGTTGACGAAGCCGCAGCCGAACAGCTCCTTGGCGCGATCGATCGCGAGCTGCTCGACGACGTCGGACGGGTGGCAGCCCTGATAATAACGCTTGCCGGGATAGCCTTCGGCATATTTGTTGGTGAAGACCGAGCCCTGCGCCTCGAGCACCGCCTTCGAGACGATATTCTCGGACGCGATCAGCTCGATCTGCTTCTTCTCGCGCGTGATTTCTTGGCTGATGCCGCCGAATACGGCAGGATCCTTGTCCTTGAGCGACTGGGTGAAATAGCCGTCGGGCTGGACGGAGACGGATGCGGGCTGGGTGCTCATGGGTGTTCAGGCCTCGGGGGGTTGGGAGACGAGCTCCGGGCTGGCGAGCATGGCGACGCGGCGTGCATGCCGGTCGCCCTCGAAGGGGGTATTGAGGAAGGCGGCGACGCAGGCCTTGGCCATTTCCTCGCCGATCAGGCGCGCGCCGAGCGCGATGACGTTGGCGTCGTTATGCTGGCGGGCAAGCGCGGCGGAGAGCGGCTCGGAGACGAGCGCGCAGCGCGCGGCCGGGTTGCGGTTGACCGCGATCGAGATGCCGATGCCCGAACCGCAGAGCGCGATGCCACGATCGGCGCGGCCCTCCGCGATCGCACGGGCGAGGCGATAGCCGTAATCGGGATAATCGACGGAAGAAGTATCGAAGGGGCCGAGATCCTCGACGGAGACGTCCTGCGCGGGCAACCATGCCACGAGCGCGGCCTTGAGCGCAATCGCGGCGTGATCGGATGCGATGGCGACGCGCATCGACAAGAGCATTTCCCCCGGTTTCGATTCGGAATGGCGGTGCCTTACGGGCGCGGCGCGCCCTTCGCCACCCCGGCTTTCGGATGCGAAGCCGCACCACGGCCCGCACGCCTACCATAGCAGGCGGCTCGCGGCATATCCACAACCATTACGGCCGTATATCGAAGCTATCCGTCAATCATATGACGTATTATGCGGAATCGATGCGCGACGCGAAGAACTAGCTTCGATTTCTTTGTGCCGACAGCTTATGATGCGCCGCAGCGATGCGGGGCTTTTCGTGAGCGGCCCCAGCGGCTATCGGCCTCCCAACGGAAGGATCACGCATGGCCGAATTCGCGCTCCCCAAGAACAGCGTCGTCAAGAAGGGCAAGGCGCACAAGGCCGAGGGTGCCCCGGCGAAACCGCGCAGCTTCAAGGTCTATCGCTACGATCCCGACTCCGGCGAGAATCCCCGCTACGACACGTTCGAGATCGATCTCGCCGAAACCGGCCCGATGGTCCTCGACGCGCTCATCAAGATCAAGAACGAGGTCGACAGTTCGCTGACCTTCCGCCGCTCGTGCCGCGAGGGCATCTGCGGATCCTGCTCGATGAACATCGACGGCCGCAACGGGCTCGCCTGCACGACCGCGATCGAGGATTGCAAGGGCGAGGTGCGGATCACGCCGCTGCCGCACATGGACGTGATCAAGGATCTCGTCCCCGATTTCACGCATTTCTACGCGCAATATTCGTCGATCCAGCCCTGGCTGCAGACGGTGACGCCGCCGCCTTCGGGCAAGGAGCGGCTGCAGTCGCCGGCGGATCGCGCGAAGCTCGACGGGCTCTACGAGTGCATCCTGTGCGCCTGCTGCTCGACCTCGTGCCCGAGCTATTGGTGGAACAGCGACAAGTTCCTCGGCCCGGCGATCCTGTTGCAGGCCTATCGCTGGCTGGCCGACAGCCGCGACGAGATGACCGGCGAGCGGCTCGACGAGCTGGAGGATCCGTTCCGCCTCTATCGCTGCCACACGATCATGAACTGCGCGAACGTCTGCCCCAAGGGCCTGAGCCCGGCGCGCGCGATCGCCGAGATCAAGAAGATGGAAGTGGAGCGCCAGCTCTGAGCTGGACGCCGGTCGCCGGCGGCTCGTTCGCGCATGCCCCGGATCCGGACAATCCCGGCTGGGACGTGTGGGCGCCGGTGGACGGCACGCGCTTCAACGGCATCCTCGGCAAGACGATCGTGCGCGCCGAAAGCGAGCGGATCGCGCGGGTGCGGATGTGGCCCGAGCATCGCCACAGCAACAGCCTGAACGTGATCCACGGCGGCGCGCTGCTGATGCTCGCCGATGTCGGGCTGGTCGCGGGCGTGCGCGCGCTGGGCGGCGTGCCCGACGGGGGGGTGACGATCGACCTGCAGATGCAGTTCGTCTCCAGCGGCATCATCGGTCAGCCGCTGGACCTGATCGTCGAGCGGGTGCGCGAGACCAAGCGGCTGCTATTCGCGCGCGGCACGATGGAGCAGGACGGCGGAATCGTTGCGACGACCGCGGGCACCTTCCGGAAGCTGACCCCGGCGCAGTGAGCGAGCTGATCGCACGATATCGGGCGATGATCGCCGGGGGCGAGCTGAAGGCCGACCCCGACCAGGAGCGCGTCGTCCGCCGGCTGGCCGCGCTCGCCGACGAACTCGCCGTGCCTGAAAGCGGTGGCTTCCTGAGCAAATGGATCGGTCGCAAAGCGAAGGTGCCGCGCGGGCTCTATGTATGGGGCGGGGTCGGGCGCGGCAAATCGATGCTGATGGACCTGTTCTACGAGTGCGCGGCGGTGACGCCCAAGCGGCGGGTCCATTTTCACGAATTCATGCTGGAGGTGCATGATCGCCTGCGCCGCGAGCGCGTGAAGGAAAAGGGCGATCCGATCCCGCCCGTCGCCGACGCGCTGGCGGGCGAGGCGAAACTGCTCTGCTTCGACGAGATGGTCGTCAACAACATGGCGGATGCGGCGATCATGAGCCGGTTGTTCGCGGCGCTGATCGATCGCGGCACCGTGGTGGTGACGACATCGAACCGCGCGCCGGGCGAGCTCTACAAGGACGGACTCAACCGCCAGCTGTTCCTGCCCTTCATCGCTTTGCTGGAGGCGCGGCTGGACGTGATGACGCTGGACGGGCCGACCGACTACCGGCTGGAGCGGCTTGCGGGCTTCCCGACCTGGTATATGCCGCTCGGCGATGCCGCGACGCAGGCGGTGAGCCGCTCCTTCTTCCGCCTGACCGATTATCCGCCCGAGGACCGCGCGCACGTGCCGTCCTGCGATCTGGCGGTGCAGGGCGGGCGGACGCTGCACGTGCCCAAGGCGCTGAAAGGCGTGGCGGTCTTCTCGTTCAAGCGGCTGTGCGGCGAGGCGCGGGGCGCGGCCGATTATCTGGCGATCGCGCGCACCTTCCACACGGTGATCATCGTCGGCATTCCCCTGCTGGGCACCGAGAAGCGCAACGAGGCGGCGCGCTTCAAGGTGCTGATCGATGCGCTGTACGAGCATGGCGTGAAACTGCTCGCGACCGCCGCGGCCGCAGCCGAGGATCTGTATCCGGCGGGGGACGATGCGTTCGAATTCGAGCGGACCGTGTCGCGGCTGATGGAGATGCAGTCGGCCGAATATCTGGCGCGCGGGCATGGCGTGGCGGATGCGGCGGAGACCGGGCCGGTGGAGCCGGCGGCGCGGTAAACGCCGTTCCGCCTTATTCGGAAGAAGAGTGGTTCACGCGGAGACGCGGAGGCGCGGAGAGGAAGAAGAAGAACCGGCGACGCGCCTTCTTCTCTCCGCGCCTCCGCGCGAACAATCTGATTTTTGCAGCCGCGGACCTACGTCGAGGCATTCAGCCGAACAGCGGCCTGACGTTGTAGCCCTGCGCGTCGGCCTTTTCGACGAGCTCCGCCGGCGCATCGCCGAGTTCGGCGCGGGAAAGTGCCCAGAGGTAGGTGGAGCGCGTGCCTGAGCGGCAGAAGGCCAAGGCGGGGCCGTCGGCGGCTTCCAGCGCCGCCTTCATCGCATCGACCTGATCGGGGCGCATGCCGGCGGGCGAGACGGGGATCGCGACATAGGACAGGCCCGCAGCCTGCGCGGCGGCCTCGATGTCGGCGGCGGCGGGCTGGCCGGGCTCCTCGCCTTCGGGGCGGTTGTTGATGATCAGCCGATAGCCGGCGGCGGCGGCCTCGGCGACGTCGGAGGGCTGGATCTGGCCGGCAACGCTGATCGCATCGTCGAGCTTGCGGAACGGGGTCGTTGTCATGTCTGTAGCTCCTTGGCGAGCACGACCATCGAGAAGGGCGGATCGAGCGGGATCGGGAAGGGGCGCTTTTCGCCCGTCGGGCGATAGCCGCGGCGCTCGTAATACGCGATCAGTTCAGCGCGGCTGTCGATGACGGTCATTTCCACGACGGTGGCCGCGAAGGCGGTGCGCGCGGTCGCCTCGGCGGCGGCGATGAGCTGGCGGCCGAGGCCGGCGGCCTGGAGCGACGGATCGATGCAGAGCAGACCGAGATAGACAATGCCCGAGCCGCGATCGCTGACCTGGACGCAGCCGATGATCGCGCCGCCCTGCTCGGCGACGAGCAGCCGTTCGCCGGGCGCAGCGAGGATCGCCGCGAGCGTGGCGAGATCGGTGCGCGTACCGTCAAGCAGATCGGCCTCGTGCGTCCAACCGCCGCGCGCGGCATCGCCGCGATAGGCGCGCTCGATGACGGGGTGGAGATGGGGCAGGTCCGGGAAGGCCGCGAGGCGGATGCGGAGGATCGAGTCGGTCACGCGCGCCTTATGCCAGCGTCTCCGCGCCGCGCCATAGATGCTTGACGAGGATATGCACATCCATATAGCCAGACATATAACATGCTATGGAAGTGATCATGCGCGATATCGTGAGCGAGCGGACACATCTGTTTCTCGGGAGCCGGCTCAAGCGGCTGGCCGAGCGGATGCAGGCGGATGTGGTCAAGGTCGGCGAGCAGGCGGGGCTCGCGATCCAGCCTAGCCAATATCCCTTGCTCGCGACGCTCGACCTGGATGGCGCAGCGACGATCGGCGAACTGACCGAGGCGACGCAGTTGAGCCAGCCGGCGATCACGCGCAATGTCGCCAAGCTCGTCGAGATGGGGATGGTCGAAGTGACGCGGCGCGGGCAAGACCAGCGCCAGAAGACGGTTGCGCTCACCGCGGCGGGCCAGGCGGCGCTGGCGCGCGCCAAGCTCGCCTTGTGGCCGCAGATCGAGCAGGCGGTGGCGGAGCTGCTCGGCGACCTGCCCGGATCGTTCGTGGGCAGCCTGAGCGCGATCGAGGCAAGGCTGGCGACGCGACCGCTGCACCGGCGCGCGGCCGAGCTGGCTGGAGCCGGTCTCGTCATTCGCGAATTTTCCGACGAACTGGCGCCGCATTTCCGGACGATCAACGCGCAGTGGATCGAGCGGATGTACCGGCTGGAGCAGGCCGATATCGACGTGCTCGATCATCCGCGCGAACGGATCATCGATAAAGGCGGGGTGATCCTGTTCGTCGAGGCGCCGGGGCTCGGCATCGTCGGCGCCTGCGCGCTGCGGCCGACCGGCCCGAACCAATATGAGCTGACCAAGATGGGCGTGCTGGAAAGCGCGCGCGGGCTGAAGGTCGGAGAGTTCCTGCTGCGCGCGGTGCTGGAGCGCGCCGAGGCGATGGGGATCGAGCGGCTGTACCTGTTGAGCAACCGCAAGTCCGAGGCGGCGATCCACCTCTACGAAAAGCTCGGCTTCGCGCATGATGCGGGGATCATGGCCGAATTCGGCGCGGGCTATGAACGGTGCGACGTGGCGATGCTGTACAAGCGGCGATAAGGCGCGGCACGAAGCCGATCCGGCCTTGAAGGAAATCAGAGTGTCCAGCGGTGCGAACGATGCCAGCCCCTGCATCCTGATCGTCGGCGCGTCGCGCGGACTCGGCTGCGCGATGGCCGCCGAATTTGGGGCGAGGAGGGGGTGGCGCGTGATCGGCACGGTGCGCGGCGGCGCGCGGACCCCACTGCACGATCTGGCGGACGCGCATGCCGGCCGAATCGAGATCGAGACGCTCGACATGGACGAGGCGGAGCAGATCGCGGCGCTGCGCGACCGGCTCGCGGGGCGGGTGATCGATCTGCTGTTCGTCAATGCCGGCACGACGACGCAGGATCCCGTCGCCGCGGTCGGCGCGGTCGCAAAGGACGATTTCGTGCGCGTGATGCTCACCAACGCGCTCGCCCCGATGCGCGTGATCGAGGCGCTGCAGGATCTGGTGGCCAAAGACGGGCTGATCGGCGCGATGTCGTCGGGGCAGGGCAGCATCGCCAATAACGAGACGGGGCTGCGCGACGTGTATCGCGCGAGCAAGGCGGCGCTCAACATGCTGATGCGCAGCTTCGCGGCGCGGCAGGCGGGAACGGGCCGGGCGATGGTGCTGATGGCGCCGGGCTGGATCCGGACCGACCTCGGCGGCGACGGCGCGCCTTATACGATCGCGGAGAGCGTGCCGGCGATCGTGGACGTGCTGATCGCGCAGCGGGGCGCGCCGGGCCTGCGCTATCTCGATCGCTTCGGGCGGACGGTGCCGTGGTGAGGCCGGGGGTGACGATATGCGGATGATCGGGCTGATCGGGGGGATGAGCTGGGAAAGCTCGGCCGAATATTATCGGCTGCTCAACCAGGGGGTGCGCGATCGGCTGGGGCCGACCGCGTCGGCGCGGTGCCTGCTGTGGTCGTTCGATTTTTCCGAGATCGAGGCGCTCCAGCATCGCGGCGACTGGGCGGGGCTGAGCGTGCGGATGATCGATGCCGCGCGGCGGCTGGAAGCGGCGGGCGCGGACGTGTTGCTGATCTGCACGAACACGATGCACCGCATGGCGGACGAGGTTCAGGCGGCGGTCGGGGTGCCGCTGTTGCATATCGCCGATCCGACCGCCGAGCGGATCAAGGCGGCGGGGTATCGCACCATCGGGCTGCTCGGGACCGCGTTCACGATGGAGCAGGATTTCTACAAGGGGCGGCTGGCCGAGCGGCATGGCCTGAATGTGATCGTGCCGGGCGACGCGGATCGCGCGACGGTCCATCGGATCATCTATGACGAGCTGGTCGCGGGACAGGTGACCGCGGACTCGCGCGACGCCTATCGCGGGGTGATCGCGCGGCTGGTCGCGGCGGGGGCGGAGGCGGTGATCCTCGGCTGCACCGAGATCATGCTGCTTGTGCGGCCCGAGGACAGCGCGGTGCCGCTCTTCGACACGACCGCGCTGCATGCCGAGGCGGCGGTTGGGGCAGCGCTGGCGGGGTGAGGTTTGGGCATCTCTCCTGGAAAGAATCGGTGCAAAACTCGGGCTAATTTCAAAAAGCGTTCGTGCTGAGCCTGTCGAAGCACCGTCCTGCTCTTGAGAAGCTTCGACAAAAGTACGGCCCTTCGACAAGCTCAGGGCAAACGGAGGAGGGTTTTGAAGCTTTGCAACGGTCCCTTCCAGGGAGGGGAGCGCTCCGCCCTCGGGCCAGACGCGGTCAGCGCAGTGGAACGACGCGGGCGAGCAACGTCTCGGTGATCGAGACGAACCGGGCGGGGTCGCCGAAGGCGCGGGCGGAGAGCATCGCGCCGTAGATCGCCGACATGAAGGCGTCGGCTTCTTCCTCGGGCGTTCCGATCAGCGAGACGCTGCCCTGTCGCGCGCCGACGGCGAGGATCCGGGCGAGCCAGTCGGACAATTCGGTGAAGTGGGCGCGGACCGCGAAAGCGACATCGTCGGGCAGGCTCGGCAGCTCGGCGGCGAGGATCGCGGCGACGCAGAAGGGGGCGCTGTCGTCGGCGATGCAGCGCTCCCAATAGGCCGCATAAGCGCGGAGCTGGGCGACGGCGTCGGGCTCGGCCTGCGCGAGGCTGGCGACCTGCATGCGGATCACCGCGCGCGATTGCTCGACGACGGCGACGACGAGATCGTTCTTGCCGGCGAAATGGTGGTGGATGCTGGCTTTGCGGATGCCGACCGCGCCGGCGATGTCGGCATAGCTGAAGCCATTATAGCCGTGCGTCATGATGAAACGCCGGCCTTCGCCCACGATCCGCTCGACGGTCGTTCCGCTCATCGCATTTCTACCATCCAATAGGTAGATAATCATTTGCAATGGATGCGCAACGGCGTAACGGGCTACCTACTAGAAGGTAGAAAGGACTCGGATATGACTTCAGGACTCATCGCGCAGGGCCGGCGGGCGGGGGAGACCAACGTGACGGGCGCGAATCCCGCGCAGCTGCGGAGCTATTATTTCCTGCGGGCGGGCGTCGCGGCCTTGTGGGTCGCGGCGGCGTTCACGATCGGCAAGGCCGATCCGGTGGCGGCGGCGACGCTGCTCATCGCCTATCCGGCGTGGGACGCGATCGCCAACCTGATCGATGCGAAGCGCAACGGCGGCATCGAGCGCAACGTGTCGCAGGGCATCAACATCGCGGTCAGCGGGATGGCCGCGGTTGCCGTCGCGATCGTGATCGGCAGCATGAACGTGGTGCTCGGCGTGTTCGGTGCCTGGGCGTTCCTCGCCGGGCTGTTGCAGCTCGCCACCGGCGTCCGGCGGTGGAAGGCCGGCGCGCAATGGGCGATGATCCTCAGCGGGGCGCAGGCGGCGCTGGCGGGGTGCCTGTTCGTCAAGGGATCGCTGGGGAGCGCGGTGCCCGGGATCGGCGATGTCGCGCCTTATGCGGCGTTCGGTGCCTTCTATTTCGGGCTTTCGGCGCTGTGGCTGACGGTGCGTCGGGGGCGATAGGCCTCGCCGCGAACGGGATGGCGATCCACCCCTCAATCCCCTCCCTTCCAGGGAGGGGAGGTGCGCTCACTTCCGTCCGAACAGCTTCTCGATGTCGGCGTGGCCGAGCTTGATCCAGGTCGGGCGGCCGTGGTTGCACTGGCCGGAGTGGGGGGTGACCTCCATTTCGCGCAGCAACGCGTTCATCTCGGCGACCGAGAGCGGGCGGCCGGCGCGGACCGAGCCGTGGCAGGCCATCGTCGCGGCGACGTGATCGAGCTTTTCCTTGAGGCTGAGCGCTTCGTCGAAGGCGGCGAGCTCGTCGGCGAGATCGGTGACGAGGCCGCGGGCGTCGCTCTGGCCGAGCAACGCGGGGAGCGCGCGGACGAGGACGGCGCGGGGGCCGAAGCGCTCAAGTTCGAGGCCCATTTCGGCGAGTTCGGGGATGCGCGCTTCGAGCCGATCGCAAGCAGGCTCGTCGAGCTCGACGACTTCGGGGAGCAGGAGCGCCTGCGTGGCGACGCCGCCGTCTGCGACCGCGCGGCGCATCCGTTCGAGGACGAGGCGCTCGTGCGCGGCATGCTGATCGACGAGGATCAGCCCGTCGTCGGTCTCGGCGACGATGTAAGTGAGCGCGACCTGGCCGCGGGCGATGCCGAGCGGGTGGCGTGCGGCGGCGGGTGGCGCTTGCGTGGCGGCTTCTGCGCGGCCCGAGGGGGCGTAGTCGAGCGGGCGATCGTGGAGCGAGGACCAGAGCCCCTCCTCTTCAGGAGCGGGGTTGGGGTGGGGCGTGTAATATGAGAGCGACGGTGAGGTGGACGGGCCCCGCCCCCCGGCCCCCGCCCCTGAAGGGGCGGGGGAGTAGCCGCCGCCGGGTTGCCAGTTGCCGAGCGCCGCGGCCGAGGGGCGCTGCGCGCTGCGGTGGCCGGCGGCGTCGAGCGCGGCGCGCAGGCCGCCGACGATCAGTCCTCGCACCAGCGAGGGTTCGCGGAAGCGGACCTCGGTCTTGGCGGGGTGGACGTTGACGTCGACCTCGCTGGTCGGGACGTCGAGGAACAGGGCGAGGACCGGGTGGCGATCGCGCGCGAGCATGTCCTGATAGGCGCCGCGCACCGCGCCGATCAGCAGGCGATCCTTCACCGGCCGGCCGTTGACGAACAGATATTGGTGATCGGCGACGCCACGGTTGAAGGTCGGGAGGCCGGCGACGCCGCCGAGGCGGATGCCCTCGCGCTCATGATCGACGGCGATCGAATTGCGGACGAGTTCACGATCGGTGAGCGCGGCGACGCGCTCGGGCGCGGTCTCGCCCGGCTGGACCGACAGCGATTTGCGGCCGTCATGCTCGACCGAGAAGCCGATTTCGGGACGCGCCATCGCGAGGCGGCGGACCGAATCGAGGCAGGCGGCATATTCGGAGCGGGGCGAGCGCAGGAACTTGGCGCGCGCGGGGACGCGGCCGAACAACGCCTCGACCTTGACGCGCGTGCCGGGGGGGAGCGCGGCGGGGCCTTCCTCGGCGACCGCGCCATTATCGACGACGCGGCGCCAGCCTTCGGCCCCGCGGACGCGGCTTTCGATCGTGAGGCGCGCGACGCTGGCGATCGAGGGCAGCGCCTCGCCCCGGAAACCGAGCGTTTCGACCGCCTCGATCGCGTCGTCGGGAAGCTTGGAGGTGGCGTGGCGCTCGAGCGCGAGCGCCATTTCAGGCGGGCTCATGCCATGGCCGTCGTCGATCACTTCGAGACCCGCGATCCCGCCTTCCCACAGGCGGATGGCGATGCGCGTGGCGCCTGCGTCGATCGCGTTTTCGACGAGTTCCTTCAGCGCGCTCGCGGGGCGCTCGACGACCTCGCCGGCGGCGATACGATTGACCAGATGCTCGGGGAGCCGTCTTATTGACATGGGGTTCGCCCTAGCCCAAGCGGCTGACTTCCGCGACCCGCCATAGCCCTTATTGTACGCAAGCCGTCGCCCGCGGAAGGCGGCCTGCGAGGACGGAAATCAGCCCTTGATGCGTTGGCTCAAATTCATGTCGCACGACATGGCGATCGACCTCGGTACGGCGAACACGCTCGTTTACGTGCGCGGCCGCGGCATCGTCCTGGACGAGCCTTCGGTCGTGGCGATCGAGATGGTCAACGGCGTCAAGAAAGTCCGCGCCGTGGGCGACGACGCCAAGATGATGATGGGCAAGACGCCCGAGCATATGGAGGTCATCCGGCCGCTGCGCGACGGCGTCATCGCCGACATCGACATCGCCGAGGACATGATCAAATATTTCATCCGCAAGGTGCATGGCGGCAAGAAGCGGCCCTTCACCTGGCCCGAGATCATCATCTGCGTGCCGTCAGGCTCCACCAAGGTGGAGCGGCGCGCGATCCGCGACGCGGCGAGCAATGCCGGCGCGAGCCAGGTGTTCCTGATCGAAGAGCCGATGGCGGCGGCGATCGGCGCGGACATGCCCGTGACCGAGCCGATCGGATCGATGGTCGTCGATATCGGCGGCGGCACGACCGAAGTCGCGGTGCTGTCGCTGCGCGGCCTCGCCTACACGACCAGCGTGCGCGTCGGCGGCGACAAGATGGACGAGGCGATCGTCTCGTTCGTGCGCCGCAACCATAATCTGCTGATCGGCGAGGCGACCGCCGAGCGGATCAAGCAGGAGCATGGCGTGGCGCGGATGCCAGCCGACGGCGTCGGCCAGCGGATCCTGATCAAGGGGCGCGACCTCGTCAACGGCGTGCCCAAGGAGATCGAGATCACGCAGGCGCAGATCGCCGAGGCGCTCTCCGAGCCGATCTCGGCGATCGTCGAGGGCGTGCGGATCGCGCTGGAGAATACCGCGCCCGAACTGGCGGCGGACATCGTCGACCAGGGGATCGTGCTGACCGGCGGCGGCGCGCTTCTGTCGGGGATCGACGCGGTGCTGCGCGAGGCGACCGGGCTGCCGGTGACGGTGGCGGACAATCCGCTGACCTGCGTCGCTTTGGGCACGGGGCGCGCGCTGGAGGATCCGATCTTCCGCGGCGTGCTGCATACGGCTTAGAATAGCGGGATTACGTCCTTCGCATCCCGTGGTAAAAGACGCACAAGCGAGTTCATTCACCGCTCTTCCTGAGGAGCTGCTGAGCCCGTCGAAGCAGCGTCTCGAAGGATCCTTCGAGACGGGCCTTCGCCTTCGCTCAGTCCCTCCTCAGGATGAGCGGTTTAATTGAAAGCGACCTAGAGGCGACATGACGTTTGGCCCCTCCGTCGATCTCGCCAGGTTTCTGGGTGGCGCGGCCCATCGCGTCGTGATCCGGTCCTGATATGGCACCGCCCCGTCATCGTGGCCGCGGCTTTTCGCGGCGGATCCAGTACGGCCTGTTCGTGGGCTATGTCGTCGCGATCGTCGGGATCGTCGCGGGGCTGGGGCTCGTGCTCGTCGCGCGCTTCGATCCGGTCGCGTTCCAGGGGATACGCGGGCTCGCGCTCGATCTGACCTCGCCGGCGACGGCGGTGTTCGGCAATGTCGGGCGCGGCGCGGACGAGATCGGCGGGGGGTTAAGCTCCTATCTCGATGCGGCGCGCCAGAATCGCGCGCTGCGTGCCGAGCTGGAGGCGACCGCCAACCGGCTGATCCAGGCGCGCGCGACCGAATATGAGAATGCGCGGCTCAAGCGGCTGCTGCACGTCGTCGAACGCGGCACGCAGCCGATCGTCGTCGCGCGGCTGATCGGATCGGATGCGGCCAATCATCGCCGGACCGTGACGCTCGCCGCGGGCACGAGCGACGGGGTGCGCGCCGGGCAGCCGGTGCGCGGGCCGGGTGGGCTCGTCGGCCGCGTCGCCGAGGCGGGTGCGCGCGTCGCGCGCGTGCTGCTGGTAAGCGACGGGGGCAGTTCGGTGCCGGTGCGCGTCGCGCGCACGGGGCAGCCCGCGCTCGTCGCGGGCAAGGGCGACGGGACGGTCGAGATCAAGTCGACCCAATTGGGCGCGCCGCCTTTGCACCGCGGCGACTTGCTGTTCACCTCGGGCACGGGCGGGGTGTTTCCCGCCGGCGTGCCGGTGGCGGTGGTGCTGTCGGTCAGCGGCGATCTCGCGACCGGGCGCCCGCTCGCCGAGCCGGCGCGGCTCGACGTGGCGATGGTGCTGCCCGAGGTGGAGCTCGCGCCGCCGCCGGCCGCGCCCGTGGGCTCGGCCAACTGATGGCGCGCCAGCCGCTGGGCTTCGGGCAGGAGCGGCCGCCGGTGCGGCTGTGGCTGGTGCCCGCCGCTTCGGTGGTGGCGGGCTCGCTGCTCGCGATCGGGCCCTATGTGGCGAACGTGCCGCTCATGCCGCCGTTCGGATTGCTCGTGCTGATCGGCTGGCGGCTGCTGCGCCCCGAAATCTGGGGCGCATGGGTCGCGCTGCCGCTCGGGCTAATCGACGATCTGATCGGCGGCGCGCCCCTGGGTTCGGCGATGGCGATCTGGACGATCGTGATGCTGGGCTTCGACATCGTCGACCATCGCATGCTGTGGCGCGATTTCGCGACCGACTGGGGACTGGCGATGCTGGCGCTCGCCTTCGCGACGAGCGCGGCCTGGGCCATCGCGCTCTTCACCGGCGGGGCGGGGCCATACTGGACCGTCGTCGGGCAGATGCTGCTCTCGGCGCTGGCCTTCCCGATGGTCGCGCGGATCTGCCGCGCGATCGACATCTGGCGGCGCGGCGAGCGGGGGCGGACGGCCTGATGGCGAGCGGGCGCCCGGGCAGGTTCATCACCGATCAGACGCTCGTCTATACCTTCACGCGGCGCGCCTTGGTGCTGGGCGGGCTCCAGATCGGGCTCGGCGGGCTGCTCGCGGGGCGGATGGCGTGGCTCTCGATCGCGCAAAAGGACAAATATGACCGGCTCGCCGAGAGCAACCGCGTCCAGAGCCAGCTCATCCCGCCGCGCCGCGGCTGGATCGTCGATCGCCACGGCAAGCCGATCGCGATCAACCGGACGAGCTTCCGCGTCGATCTGATCCCCGACCGGCTCCAGGATCCCGACCGGATCATCGACGAACTGCGCGGGCTGCTCGATCTCTCGCCCGAGGACGTCAAGCGGATCAAGGATGTGCTCGACAAGGCGCCGGGCTACCAGCCCGTGCCCGTCGCCGAGAATCTCGATTATGAGCGCTATGCGACGATCAGCCTGCGCCAGGCCGATCTGCCCGGGGTGGCGCCGTCGAGTGGCTATGCGCGCGCGTATCCGCTGGGCGCGGCGGTCGCGCATCTCGTCGGCTATGTCGGGCCCGCCTCGGTCGAGGATTATAAGAAGAACCATGATCCGTTGCTGATCACGCCCGGCTTCAAGGTCGGCAAGGAGGGGCTCGAGAGGACGATGGAGCCGTGGCTGCGGGGCAAGCCCGGCGCCAAGCGGACCGAAGTGACCGCGCACGGCAAGCTCGTCGCCGATCTGACGACCCGCCCCGAGCAGATGGGCAATATGCTGCGCCTGACGATCGATGCCGGCCTGCAGGATTTTGCGGCGCGGCGGATGGGCACCAACAGCGGCGCCGTGACCGTCATCGACGTGGCCAACGGCAACATCCTGGCGATGGCATCGATGCCCGCTTACGATCCGAACAGCTTTTCCGACGGGATCGGCCAGAGCGAATGGGCGATGGCCTCGGCCGACGATCATCTGCCGCTGATGAACAAGGCGCTGCAGGGCCTCTATCCGCCCGGATCGACGGTGAAGCCGATGGTCGCGCTGGCGCTGCTGCGCGCGGGCGTGCCGGCAAGCGACATGGTGGTCTGCTCGGGCGCGTATCGCGTCGGCAACGGCCTGTTCCACTGCTGGCGGCATGGCGGGCACGGGGCGATCGACATGCACCGCGCGATCGCGCAGAGCTGCGACATCTATTTCTACACGATGGCGCGGCGCATCGGCATCGACCAGATCGCACGGATGGCGCGGCTGCTCGGCATGGGCGAGAAATACGAACTGCCCTTCCGATCGCAGCGCTACGGCACGGTGCCCGACACCGCGTGGAAGCTCGCCAAATATCACAAGCCCTGGACCGCGGCGGACACGGTCAACAGCGCGATCGGGCAGGGCTATATGCTCGTCAATCCGCTGCAGCTGGCGGTGATGGCGAGCCGGATCGCGAGCGGGCAGGTGCTGCAGCCGCGGATCATCGGCAACAAACATTATGGCCCGCAGGGGCCGCCCATCGGCTTCGATTCCGAGCATGTCGATTTCATCCACCGGGCGATGCGCGACGTGGTCGGCGGCGGCGGCACCGCGATCGCCGCGCGCCTGCCCGTCGCCGGGGTCGAAATGGCGGGCAAGACCGGCAGTGCGCAGGTGCGGCGGATCAGCATGGCCGATCGCCTCGCCGGGCGCGCCGGCGCGCTCGGTACGGGCGGCGACTGGAAATTGCGCGATCATGGACACTTTCTGGGCTTCGCGCCCTTCGACAATCCGCGCTACGCGATCGGCGTGACGCTGGAGCATGCCGGCCATGGCGCGGCCGCCGCCGTCGTCGCGCGCGACGTCATGACCTGGCTGTTTGCGCCCGAGCGGGCGATGGCGACGCTGGCCGCCAACGAGGCGCAATGGGGCGGGGGCATATCCGAGCGGATGGCCGCCGAGACGGCGCGCTGGGACACGGCGCATCTGGCCGGGCCGACTCCCGAGCAGGAGGCCAATCCCGATCCCGCGACGCCCGACGCCAAGATCCCTCCCGGCGAGCGCGGCGATTGAGCCGGCTGAGCCTCGTCCCCGCGCCGATCGCGCGGCTGCCCTGGGGCGTGCTCGCGCTCGTCTGCGCGATCTGCGGCTTCGGGCTGGTCGTTCTCTATTCGGCGGCGGGCGGGAGCCTGAGGCCCTGGGCGTTCAGCCAGGGGATACGCTTCTGCGTGTTCCTGTGCGGCGCGCTGGTGCTGTCGCGGATCCGAGCGGAGACGCTGAAGGCGCTCGCCGTGCCCGCCTATGTCGGGCTGGTGGCGATGCTCGTCGGCGTCGAGGCGCTGGGGGCGGTCGCGGGCGGCTCGCGGCGCTGGCTCGACCTCGGCATCATCCGCCTGCAGCCGTCCGAGCTGATGAAGCCCGTGATCGTGCTCGTGCTCGCCTGGTTCTACGACATGCTGCCCGCTGCGGAGATCCGCCGCTGGTCGGCGATCTGGCCCGCGGCGGCGCTCGTCGGCGTGCCGTTCGTGCTCGTGATGGCGCAGCCCGATCTGGGCACCGCGCTGATGATCGTGTTCGGCGGGATCGTGGTGATGTTCCTCTCCGGCATTCCGGTGCGCCTGTTCGTGGGCGGGATCGCCGCGCTGGTGGCGCTGACCCCGGTCGCTTTGGGACTGCTCCACGATTATCAGCGCAGCCGCATCGAGATCTTCCTCAATCCCGAGAGCGATCCGCTCGGCACGGGCTATCACATCATCCAGTCCAAGATCGCGATCGGATCGGGCGGGATCGCGGGCAAGGGGTTCCTGGCCGGCACGCAGAGCCATCTCGATTATCTCCCCGAAGGCCATACCGACTTCGTCTTCGCGACGATGGCCGAGGAATGGGGGCTGCTGGGCGGCGTGGGCATCATTGCCGGCTATCTGCTCGTGATCGGCTGGGGGATGCGCGTGGCAAGGCGCGCGGCGACGCGCTTCGGCCGGCTGGCGGCGGGGGGGCTGGCGACGACGATCTTCTTCTACGTGGCGATCAACCTGTCGATGGTGATGGGGCTGGCGCCGGTGGTGGGCATACCGCTGCCGCTCGTCTCGTTCGGCGGATCGGCGATGATGACGGTGCTGATCTGCCTGGGAATGCTGATCGCGATCGACCGCGAGGGGCGGGCTGCGGCACGCTGATCGTGCTGGATTGGATTTGAGGTGTTTACAGGGGAAGGGAGGCTCGCTAAAGGCGCGCCTCGCCCAAGCGGATCGCCGCTTTCCGGGCGCTTCGCCCCGGCGAATGGACGCATAGCTCAGTTGGTAGAGCAGCTGACTCTTAATCAGCGGGTCCTTGGTTCGAGCCCAAGTGCGTCCACCATATTTATCAACTACTTACATCGGTTCCAGCCACCAATCTGAGCCGGAAATGGCCTCCACTGTGACCATTTTTGTGACCCGTCGCAAAACCCGGTTCTGCAGGCTTTTCTACCACTTGGGCTGACCCCTCCGGTGTGACCGGAAAAATCAGCTTGTCGGCGTAGGGCTGGAGATGCTTCGCCGACATGTGCGCGTAGCGGCGCACCATCGATTCCGACTTCCAGCCCCCCAGCTCCTGAAGCACCCAAGTGGGCACGTCATTCTGCCGGAGCCAGCTCGCCCAAGTGTGCCGCAGATCATGCCAGCGGAAATTGGTGATCCCGCAGGCCTTCAATGCGGACCGCCAGGCCCGGTTGTTCGCCGACCGGAGCCTGTCGCCCCGATAGGTGAACACGTAGACGCGGTTCTTACCCTTCTGACGGCCCAGGACGCCCATCGCGACATCGTTGAGGGGAACGCCCAAAGCATCCCCGTTCTTGGTGTCACCATGCTCGATCGTCGCCTGGCGCCGGGTCATGTCGACCCTGTCCCAGGTAAGACCAAGAACGTTTCCCTGGCGCAGGCCCGTCGCAAGCGCGAACAGCACTACCTCACGCTGGTGAGCTGGCAGACGCTCCAGAAGGACCTTGGCCTGGTCCTGGGTCAGATATCTGACCCTGACCGACTTGTCCGTACTGTAGGTCCTGAACGCCGGTATCTGGTCGATCCACTCCCACTCCCGCTGCGCCTTCCGGAACATGGCGCGGATGAGCGCCACATAGAGATCCTTCGTGCGTGCGCTGGACTTCGAGAGTTGGCGCGACACGATCCCGTCGATCATGTCCCTGCTCACCTGGTCCAATGTCTTGCCGCGCAGATGCCGGGTGAACCACCGGATCCGGCTCACATCGTCCCTGTAGGACTTCTTGTGCGCCTTCTCCTGCAACCACCGCAAAGCCGCCTCGTCCCAGGTCCGCTTCGGCTTCAGCTTCAGTCTGGCAAGGTCCCACAGGCTGGCCTTCAGCTTGTCGTGATACTCTTCGGCCTTCGTCCGGTCGGTCGTTCCAGTAGAGCGTCTAAGGAGCGTTCCGTCCGGTGCTGTGAGTTTGACGTAATAGATTCCTGCACGTGTCCAGAGTGCCATATTGCCTCCTGTCGGTCGGCACTCAGCTGCGTCTGTGCGGAGCCAGAATATCTCTCCCGCGTCGCCGCAACAAGATCGGCCTCAATGAAGCGCCAATCCCGGCCAAACCGCGCGCCGGGCACGCGACCAGCGCGGACCCACGCACGTAGCGTGTTAGGGTGAACCCCGAGCAGGCCCGCCGCCTCCCCGAGCTTAAGCAGCGGCGTCGTCATCGCGCTCAGGCCTTGGTGGCGATTGCCAGCGGACTGCTGATTGTCGCGGCCTTCGAGGCGCGAGACGAGAGAGCGCCGATGCTGACGCGCGACGAGAGGGCCACGTCTGTAAAGGAGGGGGAAATCGTTCGTACCAGCCGGCGCAAAGCGGGACCGGGAGATCGACAGCAATCAGAGAGGCAATCATGAGGCGACCTTTCCAATGAAAGGTCTGCCCGCCAGGCGCCACTATCTCGCGATCAGGGTCTTAGATCAAGCCGGACACTAAGGCAGTGCCGGAAACAATTGAGCCCGCCGGCCAAGGGGGAAGCCGGCGCTTGGGCGTGAACACCCAACCGCGACCCTTACCGCCGATACGCTTCATGATTCTATATGCCATCGCAGACACGGCTAAGCTCCTTTCTTGTTAGAAAAACACGCAGTTATTTCTAACAAGCGGCAGACAGCCGAATTAGTGTTTTACCCCGGAATCATGATGCTGAAGCGCAAGCTCTTCTCGCTTGGTGCCCTGAAATCCAGCAGGCAGTCGGCATAGGCTAAGCTAGCAACGCACAATCGATCAAGCGGGCCCGGCATCCCGTCTCATGCCCAGCTCCGCCTCAAGATCCTTGGCCAACTGGGTGAGAATGAAAGCAGCGGGTGCAGGAGTATTGCCGATCTCCCACCATGCATGAGCCAACAGGTCGGACCAATGAATGAGCGTATCAGAATAGACGACGCGCCCACGAAGCCGTCTCGAGCTCAGGATCGCACTTTCCAGATTTGTTTGCAGCGATCCGTGCAGCTTCAAAATCAACTCCATTCAACGCGGGCGGAGACTGTAGCGATAAGGTCGCTTGATTGCTTGGTCAAAATCGAAAGCGCACCGTCACATGCGCACTTTTTGGTCGTGAATGCGCGCGTCAGGCGTGTGGCTGGCATGACGTGCCGTGGGGACCCGCGGCACCTGCGAAACGATCGCTGCGATCGGACAGGCGCCCTAGCGGCGGCACAAAGAGCGCCCATCTCTGCCAGGAACATCGTTCGCTCGAGAAGCGCGATCGAAAATAAGGAATGCGACTTGAGCATATTCGCCGCGCTGATGCTGGCAGCAGGCCTTGGTGGTCAGATGGAGGACATCTCGGCGTCTTCGCCGGGGACGATCTCTGTCGATGCGAAACAAGATGGTTCATCAGGCCCGCTTCGACCGGTGTTCGTCGATGCGATCGATCAGGCGCTGACAAAGCGGGGCTTCACGACGATAGACGAAGCCGGACACGCCGCGCTGGTCGCGGACCTCGCGGTAACCCGAGACCAGCTCGGGACGGTGTCAGCTCCGGTTGCGAAGTCCGATCCAGCCGCACGGACCAGTGACTCGCCGAACCGGGTCGGTGCCGGGGTCGTTCTTCCGTTTCCTATCAACAAAGCGAGGAGCGTCCCCCTTCAGCGAACGAAGCTCGAGCTCCGGATCCGAAGGCGAGGGAGCGAGACAATCCTCTGGCAGGGCACCGCGCTCACGGTTCGGCCCGCTGGCACGGTCAAGGGCAAGGATGCTGCGGTGGCCGCAGACCTGAGCGACGCGCTTCTCCGCGGCTATCCTCTCCAATCGGGCGAAACGATCAGCATCCCTTGATACCCATCCCCCCCTAACCTTCTCGGGGGAAGCCGCTGACTGGCTCGAGCAGCCACCACGCCGGATCAAACCAGCGCATAATGGCTTGATGCCGTGGCGCCGAGGGAGGCTTGGAAACCTCGGCGCCACAGTCACGAAGTCGGGGGCTAATGCGTTATCTGGCCGTCGACGCCTGCTCCGCGAGTCTTGTCAGTTCGAGAAACTCTTGTCGACGATAGTCCGACTGCACACCTGCCAGTCGCCGCGTATCCGCGAGCGTGAAGCCGTTGAAATGACTGTCCTCGCGCAGGATCTGGCCATAAGCGGCGACAGCGGCGGCGAAGGCCTGATCTCCCTTGGGGCCGACGGCTGAGGCGATGGTACTCGCCTTCACCGGTCGCTCGACCAATGTGGAGGCCGCTCCGTTCGCGAGCTTGTATCGCAATTTCAGCCAGGCGAGTTCGGACCCGCTCGCGGCGCCGGCCGCAGTGCGGTTGGCCGCAAAATGTCGCGCGGGCAGCCAGCCGGCTGCGCCCGTGGGGACGATCTCGTAGAGCGCGGTTACCTGATGACCCGCCCCCATATCGCCCGCATCGACGGCGTCGTTCTTGAAATCCTCCTCGGCCAGAGCGCGGTTCTCGTAGCCGATCAGTCTATATTCCGAGACCACGGCCGGATTGAATTCGATCTGGATCTTCACGTCCTTGGCGATTGTCACGAGCGTCGCCGAAAGCTCGTCATCCAGCACCTTTCGCGCTTCGAGCGCGCTGTCGATATAAGCGTAATTGCCGTTTCCGACGTCCGCGATCTTCTCCATCATGGATTCGTTGTAATTGCCCTGGCCGAACCCAAGCGACGTCAGCGTGATGCCGTCGTCGCGGTTGCGCTTGACCAGTTGCTCGAGCGATTCATCGCTTGCTGCGCCGACGTTGAAGTCGCCGTCCGTCGCGAGGATGACTCGGTTGATGCCGCCGGGAATGCGCGTCGCCCGCGCGGTGGCATAGGCCAAGGCGATGCCGGCGCCGCCAGCCGTCGAACCGCCGGCGGACAGGCAATCGATGGCCTGATGGACATAGGCCGGGTCCGACGTCGGCTCGAGGACGATACCGGCGGCGCCCGCATAGACGACGATCGACACGTGATCGCGTGGTGTTAGCCGGTCCGCGAGCAGATTGAGCGCCGATTTGACGAGCGGCAGCTTGTCCGGGGAATTCATCGATCCGGATACGTCGATCAGAAAGACCAGATTGGCCGCCGGGCGCTTCGAGGCGCCGACATCATAGCCGCGCAAGCCGACGCGAAGCAGTCGCGTGTCCTTGTTCCAGGGCGTGCGCGAGACGTCGGTCGTGATGCTGAAGGGCGCGGCGCGCGACGCAGGGACCGGATAATCATAGCGGAAATAATTGAGCAGTTCCTCTGTCCGGACCGCTGCGACGGGCGGGCGCTGCCCCTGATTCAGCATTCGCCGGACGTTGGCGTAAGCGCCCGTGTCGACATCGATCGAGAAGGTCGAAACCGGCTCGTCGGCGACCGCGTGGATCGGCGCCACGGCCTTGCCGGCGTAGCGCTCTTGGTCCTGCGGTTGAAAGAAGATTGACGGCGCTGTCATGGATCGCGCGGCAAACACTTCGCTCTGCACCTGTCGTCGCGCCAATCCGGAAGGCGGCGGCGGCGGGGCAGGAGGAGCCGCCGGCGTGATGACGGGCGCCGCCGGGAATGGGCCCGCCACGATCGGAGGCGAAATCGCCTGCCCTGTGACGACCGCAGCCGAGCCTCGCCCGTTCGTATAGCTAATCGGCGAGCCATTGGCGCAGCGCACAGGCGATCCGGTTCGGGCGTGCGCGGCATGATCTGGTGCCGCGACCGCGACGGGAGAGGGAGCGACAAGACTGGCGACGAGTGCCCATCCGCATATCCGCGAGACCATTCGATATCCCCTCTCTCATTACTCAAGTTGATGTCCGTTGAGCGCCTCATTGTCCTGTGTCGTCGCTTGGCAATACCATCCGACCGAACCATTCTGCGGGCTCTTGCATGAGTGCGAGATGAATTTCGAACCGGATGTGAAGTGCTTCGAACGAGCCTCACGAACCCGCCCGAATTAATTATCATCCGCGTTGCAAATTTCCCAGAAAAAGCCGTATCTTGAAGGAAGATGCACGGTGTACGTGCTGTATAGCCGGAGAGTCTGTCGAAGCTCAAAAGGAGAGGCGCACGCGGGGCAGTTAAGTTCGTGAAGGACGCGCCGATGATAACCATTGCCAAGTTGGACGGCCTCGTCGCGGCGTTTCGCGCCGCCACAACCGAGCACGCGCTTCACGAAGCTTTGCTGACAGCGACGGCGGAACTCGGCTTTTCGCAGTTCGCCATGGGGCATCATGTCGATCTGGCGCGTCCGGCGGACGATGCCATCAGACTGACTTCTTACAATACAGACTGGATTTATCATGTGATGGAGCGCGGCTATTTTGCCGACGATCCTATGCACCTTGCGAGTAGCAAAACGGGCGGCGCATTCCCTTGGAGCGATGTCGGTAACATCATTAAACTCACGCCACGGCACAAGCTAATCTTGACGGAGGCGGTGGGATTCGGCCTCGTGAGCGGCTTCACAATCCCGGTGCACGTGCCAGGGGAATATAATGGCACCTGTTCGTTCGCATCGGACACGGTTCAACCCTTCGATGCGAGCACGCTCTGGGCGGCACAGGCATGCGGCACACTTGCGTTCGAGGCTGCGCGCCGGATCATGCGATCGCGGAGTCACTCGGAAAACGGGGAAGTGCCCGGGCTCACGCCCCGGCAAATGGACGCGCTTGTTCTGATCGGGCGGGGCAAGAATGATAGTGAGATAGCGGAATTGCTCGGGGTGAGCCGTTCTACCGCCCATGAGCATGTCGAAGGCGTCAGGAGGAAGTATGGCAATGCGCAGCGACCTCATCTGATCGCACGTGCACTGTTCGATGGGCAGGTCAGCTTCACCGACCTCCTTCGGCGATAGCCAGAGCCCGCTCGCCAACGGTTTGACGATCACGCTGTTGCAACCTGCGTCGCGAGGCAAAGGCGCTGACGAGTATCAACCGGGCCGCTGCTCGGTAATCCCCGGGGTGAACACCATCGCGAGATGCGAGCGACGTCAGGTCGACGCTTCGGTCTCCATGGCTCAGCGCGACGCGATACACGCTCCAGGCCTGAGGCGGAGAGCGCGGGTAAACCCAGCTGATACGGTCCGCGTTCAGGCTTTCCCTCAGTCGCGACAAGTCGCGATCGAGAGCGTGGCCGGCGGGATCGTTGGAGCCGGCGGAGATGATCGCGACATCGTATCGCCTGCCGGGAACGAGGGCTTTGATCGCACCGGACGTCGCGCCGACGCGGGCGTGCACGTCGCATTGTCCGGGGGCCATGACGTTCATCGCGGCGGCAATTCCCAGCGCGATGCAATCGCCGACGATCAGGCACGACATTGGCGGACTGCGCGGGTGGAGGAGGGGGAGGGGGCAGTGGTTGGGCGATCGCCATTCTGCTTGATGATCGGCGGCGATTTTGGGGGGGGCGTGCGATTGGCAGTCCCGCTTTGCCCCGCGATTTGATAGGATCCGAGGGCGAAAGGACACGGCTATGGACCCGGACAGCGTAGCATCCGATTCGAGCACGGAAACGGTGGATTCCGCCCGACCAAGGCCTCGCATGTCGCAATGGATCTGGCGCCCTTGGTACGCAAAGCTCTGGTGGGCTTGCGCTGCTCTGTATTGGGGCGGGAAGCTGGCCTCCTGGTTCAGCCCTGGCCTCGATACCTTCTACACGAGTGCCGCCGCTGGCTATCTGAACGTCGCATTCTATCCTCTCGTGCCGCTTATTGTTCTCGGGCTTGGCTATATCGGCGACTGGATGGATTATTATCGTTGGGAGTGGGTGAGCACGCCCCGTGAAGAGCTTTTCCCCAAGCGATCGGTTGGCGGATATGTTGACCCGATGATGGACCCGCTCGATCCTAGGTCGCCGACATACTGGGGTCGGCACGATCATGGTCATGCTGGGCACTAGCGACGCTCTTTAAATTCGGGATCGCCATCGAACGGTCCGCTCGCAAGGTCGTTTGAGAACCTGCCGGAGCGTAAGACTGAATTTTGTTCGATCGATGTGACTGGGGCGGTCAGATCGAACGACCCCCGGCCGGAATCGGCATCTTCGATGTACCGGTTGCGCAATCCGCGGGCTCCAAGAATTTGCTCAGACAAACTTGCCGAGAAGGCCGAAGCGGGGCTGTTTGATCGGGAAGCGGCACGCTCGGCGTTCGAGATTGCCGCACGGACATCGTAGTTGACGATATCAAGTGAGCCGGCGGCGCGCTCGTTGGTGGCACCTCGGTCGGACGTTACCAAGCTGACAGAGCCGCCAGCACCGCCGCTTACTCCGATCCGACCTTGGTTTCCGCCCTTAACAGAATTCCCATGCCTCGCGTCGGCCGACACAGTGGCTGCGATGTCGGTACCGACGGAGTTACTGTCTTCTGCGCTTCGAGTAAGCGTTCTCGACCATCCCGTTTGAATCATGATCGCTTGGACGTCGCGCTGGAGCGTATCCGCGACCTGGGGCTTGAGCCGCCAGTTGCCGGCACGATCCATCTCAAAGCCCCCCCTGAGCCAATTCGCCATCGCGGCAAGTCCGTCTGCGCCGCCGCCGAGAAAATGTTCGATAGTGTCAGGGCCGGCCTGCTTGCCGGCTTCGAACCTTGTGCTGGTGTCGTTGCGCGCCGAACGCTCGAAGTCCGTGCTGCTGGAGACCAGAAGATCGTTATGCGCGAAGCTGAACCGGGCGGTCCCGCCATTGGCAATCGCGCCGAGCTGGTTTTCGTTAATCAGGCCAGCTCGCCACATTTGCGAGGCAATATTCGGGGTCAAATTGAGGCTGAATTCGCCGTTCTGATCCATCGCGATCTGCCGTTTCGAGAGTTTGACGCCTGCATCTCGCAACAGACTCTGCGCTCGTGTCAGACGCTCGCTGCCCACGATCTGCGACATGCGGTCGTTGCGGGCACGATCGGCAATCCCGGTCGCACCTCCCTCCGCCACATCGAGCTGGTTTCCCGCGGTGGAGCGCAACGCGCCGATGAAAGCGTCGAGCCGAGCGGCTTCGCGGACTGACGTACCGGCGGCCTGCGCGCCTTCCGCAAACCCGGCATGGTCTGACTGACGCCGCTGTTCGCCGATCCGCGCCGCCTGACGGGTGCCGTCATGCCCAACCTCGCGCTGCGCATCGAGCTTTCCGGCTCTCTCCGCGACATCGAAGCCGGCCGCCTCGCGCGTTCGTGCGTAGACGCTGCTATGTTCTCGCGCGGTCTCCATCGTCGCACCGTCGGCGGTGCCGAGTTGGGTGGCAGCGTTGTAGGTCTCCAATGCACGCACCACGCCCGCCTCGTCGCGACCGGTCGCGCGCCCGAGCTGTGAGATAGCGGTCGATCGTGCTTCTCCAGAAAGCGCGTTGATGAAGGCGATCCGGCGGCTGGTCTCGCTTACGGATAGGCCCAGCATCCCCGCGGCCTGGCGCTGACCGGCATTGCCGCCGGTCCGGTGACCCTGTTCGGTAGCGACATTGCGGCGCTCGACGTTCGCCACCGCTTCGCCTGCATAATCCCTTCGCCCAGCCATGGCTCCGGCCTGGATCTGGGCTGCAGTCAGGTCATTCTCCAGCATGCCCTTCTGATCGAAGGCATTGGCGACGAGCTTCGCAAATGTCGGATCGGCTGAAGCATCGGCGATGACTCCGCTCGCCTTCAGCTGGGCATCGTCCTTGCCATAACCGGCGCGTTCGAAATGCCGCGCCGCCCCCTCCAACATCATGCCATAAGCGCGCGTGTCGCCGAACGCGCGCCATTGGACGAGGTTCTGCGAGAACGAGGCGAAGGTCAGTTCGCCGGACTGGCCGTCACCGAAATAGCGGGTGCCGAGCGACCGCAACGCATCCTTCTCCGCGAACTGATGGATCGCTGATGTCGTCGCATTGGCGCGGATCGCGGCTTGGGTGGCGGGACTGGAAAAGTCGCCGCCGACAAGCGCGGGCGCCAGACCGCCGAGCTCGCGCGCGGCGTCGATACCGCCCATCCCGAAGGCCGGGATCCCCGCGGCGCCGCCCGGCCGCTCGGACAGATACGTGCTGGCAGCCCCGAAGCTCCTGTTCCGGTCGAAGCTGGTGCGCTCGCCAAAATCGCCGAAGCTGCTTGCGGCGCCCCGGCGCGCCATCGTCCCGGCGGCGGACCCCTGCGCCTCCAGCGCGGACGCATAGCCTTCGCCAGTGGCGAGAGGCGAGGCGGCCGCGCTCGCCTGGCCCGTCACCCCGAGCGCTCCGCCGGTCACGGCCGAGAAGATATTGCCCGAGAAGCGGAAGACGGTGAAGACGAAGGCGCCAGCGAGACCGGCCGCAGCCGTGCGGAAGCTTCCGAAGATGGCTAGGGCTTTTTGTGCGGATGAAGGCGCAAGGAGCCATGCATTGGCACCGACGGCGTTCGCCCGCATCTCGGCCAGCGCGCTCATCGCCCGGCCCAGGGTCAGTTGGTAGATGCCGGCGTCGATAACGCCCCACAGAGCGACAAACACGAACAGGCCAAGCGCGAAGCTCGCCACCCTGAGGTTGATCGGCGTCAGGATGAACAGCAGCGCGACGGGGACCATGAACAGCATGATTCCGAAAACGACCGCACGGATCGTCGGCAGCCACTCATTGGCGACCGACATTGTCGCGAGACCCGAGGAGATGATCGCCCGATTGGCCATCACCCGCGCGGCCGAGGCTGGGCTGTCCTCGAACAGGACGTCGCCCACACTGTTGCCCAGCAAGACGTCGCTCATCAGCGTCTGCAACGACAAGGGCGTGGCCATCATCGTCTGCCCCAGCTCGCCAAGCTGTGCGCGGCAGCGCGTAAGCTGCACGGCCTGCGTCACGTCGAACCCGGTCCGTTGGCAGACCTGGGCGCTATAGGCGTCGAACAAGGCCGGATCCGAGAGTCGCTCGGAAATATGCGCCCAGGCGTCCGAGCAGCTGACGGTCGTGCCGCCTTTGTCGGCGGCCGTATAAACGGTGGAGAAGGTGGCGGGGCCGGCCATCGCGGCGAACGCTGCCGGCAGGTCGCTCGCGGTCCGAAACAGGCGATCATCGTCCACGCCGTATGCCGCCGAGACGCGCGCGACCGGATAACATTGGCGGACATAGTCCTTGATCGTCGCGTCCAGGAACGTGTCGGTCATGGGGCCACGCGGCGCGACCGCATTGAAGAAGAGATCGAACATGTGCCCGCCCGCGCCGAACTCGACCTTGGCGGTCGGATCGAGCGTATTGTCATCGATCGTCTCGACCAAGGCGCGTTCGATGAGATTGGTGGTGCCGGCGACGAGCACCAGCAGGTTCGGGACATCGCCGACGGGTTGATAGGCGTTGCGGACCTTGTCGTAGATATGGACGGTGCCGGTCGTCGCGATCATGCCGACGAACAGCCCGATGCCAATCAGCATCTGGAAGCCGAACGCGACCAAGCCCATGCCTTGGCCGCGGATGCTTGCCAGCAAGGCGCCGAGCGAGATGCCGACGACGGCGATGATGACGACAAGCGTCTCGTAGCGCGGATCGGCGAAGATCATCGCGACCAACCGGAAGGCGTCTACGGTCTCTGAGAAACCGTTATAGGTGTAGAAGCTGGCATCGATGGCCAGGGCCGGCGTCGCGAACCCGATCGTGAGCATCGGCATGAATGCGCGGAGCAGGCGCGGCAGCATGCTCAGTGCTCCCGGTTGGCCGCCGCACCGGCGGCCTCGCGGGCATCCCGGTCGCGCTGGCGGATCAGTCCGGCATAGCTGGCGGACAGATTGGCCGAGCCGAGCGCCGCGAGATAGGACTGACGCATCTGGGCGCGCTGGCGCAATACCTCCTCGCGCAGGTCGCGGAGCTGCTCGATGCCCTTCGTGAGGATCCGGGTCTGACAGATGTTGGCGCTGCCCGCGTCAGCGGCGCCCGCCGCCGACGCGCCGCGCTCGGCATTGCTCAGCGCGAAATCGATCGAGCGAGTGAGGTCGCTGAGCATTTGGTACGCAAGCGTCAACGCGACCAGCTCATCCGTGTCCGCGATCACCGAGGTCGAGACGCCTTGGCGCACGCCCCATTCGAGCATCCGATAGACGGGCAATGTGCTGACATTGGCTACGAACTGTTTCTCATCCGCCGTCAGCGCCGCCCGGGTCCGGATCTTGCTCGCGATCGCCTCCATGCGGGCGCGGGCGAGCGCCAGCGCGCCTCTGCCCCCGTCGTTCGCGCAATCGGAAGCGGTCGCAGGAATATTGAGTGCACGGCGCTGCACGCGCCCGCTCAGGAAATCGTCGGGGGACTCGGTATCCTGACGCGGGCATGCCGGGATCGCCGAGAATAAAGGCACACGGTCGGTATCGTTCCAGCGCATATAGACGTCGCCGACACGGGCCCGCATCACCCCCGCCCAGTCGCCAGCGCCAACGCGGGCCGCGGCATGCGCAAGCAGTGACCCGGTCCGGAAAATGTCGGTGACCTCCGCCGGGCAATTGGCGAGCGCGTCCTTCAGATCCTCGGTCGGATTGTTGTTGTTCGCCTGGATCCGTTCGCGGCTCTGCTGAAAGCTCTTCGAGAAGCCGGCGCGGACCGACTTGTAGCCGGTCATCTCCTCGATGATCCCGGACATATTGTCGTCGCCCTTGGCGATCTGAACCATCCGGTTGGCGAGGCGACAGTCATTGACCTGAATAGAATTGAGAAAATTCGTCGCCGCCTCCATTTTGGAGAGAATATTTCCCATCTTTTCGTCGAGCGTCTCCAGCAAATATTGGAAGGCGACGGCGGGGGCGGCCTGTAGGATGCTCTCGAGCTTCTGGACGAGATACTCGGGATCGAGGAACGACATGCCGCCCAGGAACATGTCAATGCCGCCGCAGCCGGCCTTCACCTTTGGCAGCGTCAGACTCATCAGATAGTCATTGTGCGCGTCGATCCGGCCGGACATGCCGCCGGCCGTCAGATAGCCGCGGGTCTGGTCCTCGAAGCTGCCGGGGGACGTGTAGGTCGCGCTGTCGAACCAGGTCTCCGCCCAGCTTTGCGAGGCGGCGGGCGTGGCGAACGCGATGCTCAGGATGAGCATGAGCCCGCTTTGGATGGAGTTCAGGCGCGGCGATCGACGGACCATGGCGGATGTCCTCGAAACAGGAGGGAACAAGGACATGAGCCCGCCATGCTCACCTCCGGGACGCTTGGGGCAGGGGCGCGGACACGCCCACGATGCCGGTATATTTTGCCATGGCGCGGACGCCGACCGCGGCGCGCACGCCGGTCATCATCTTGAAGGCCAGGTAGATATTGCGCGCCAGATTGGCCGCATGGTCGGTCCCGATCGCGACCGGCACCATGCGGGTCTGATCGTCGGCCGCACGCGCCCATGCGACGGGATGCCCGACCCAGGGCAGGCCGAACCGACCCGATCGAAGCATGGCTTCCTCACGCCCGACCACGGCCAGATGAAGCCCATAGTGGTGATGGAGCGATTGGAGCTTCGCCCAGAGATCCGCGCACGGCGTGCAGCCGGGCGTCGTCGTCATCTCGATGATGAAGGCGGGCGCCTGGCCGCGCAGCGTCGCGGCGAAATCGGGCGGAAAGTCGCGCGTGGCCGGAACCCTCGAGAGCCAGGCGCGCATCGTGGCCGCATCGGCGACCGGGTGGATGGCAGCGCCTCGAGCATCGCTCGGTCCGGACAAGCGGATGCCGGCCTCCGCGTCCGCTGCCGTCGCGCCGATCACGATCCCGGGCAGGCCAAGCAGCATGACGAGGCGGGTCATCGTAACGCACCGCCACCGAAATGCCCGGAAACCGTCTTTGGAGAGAAAGCAGAGCGGAGAAACTTCGTGAAGACATTGACCATCATGGCGGACGCATGGCTGAAATTGCCGGAGGGGGTGCTTCGCCACCTGAATGCCGGTTCGGGCGACCAACTCCTGATCGTGGCTTCACCCGTCGGGGAACTGCGGCTGCGGCGAACCCCGTCGACAGAAAATGCGCCCGCACCAGGCCGCGTCGTTCTCTGTTCTATATCCTGGAAAGTCGGGCACGGCCGCTGAGGGAGCGTCAGTCGCTCGTTGTTGCAGGTAAGGCGATTTTGCATTACATCTGTTCCCTGCAAGGAGCGATGCGAGATGACGATGCTCACGGTGACCGCGAAAGGCCAGATCACGCTGCGGCAGGAGTTGCTGAGGCATATGCAGATTGCGCCGGGCCAGCAGATTGACGTGGCCGAAATGCCGGACGGCGAGCTGCGCTTGCGCGCGGTCCGCAACACGGGGAAGATTTCCGACGCTTTCGGAATGCTCAAGCGGAGCGGGCGCAAGCCGGTGTCGATCGAAGACATGAATGAAGCAATCGCCGCGGGGTGGGCGGGCGAGCGGTGAGGATCATTGCCGACGCCAACATCCTCATTCGCGCGCTCGCTGATGATGATGACGTGCAGTCGCCGATCGCTAGGGAGGTGCTGGAACGGGCGGACCTTGTCGCTCTGACGATACCGGCATTGTGCGAATTCGTCTGGGTGATGACGCGCAGCTACAAGGAGCCTCGCGAGCGGGTGGTTGCTGCGATCCGGACACTGATCGGGTCGGAGAATGTCAAAGCCGATGTGCCGGTCGTCGAAGCGGGGCTCGCGCTGTTCGAGGCTGGCGGCGACTTTGCCGACGGTGCGATCGCGCATGAAGGCAAATGGCTTGGCGGTGATGTCTTCGTCAGCTTCGATCGCAAGGCGGTGGGCCTGCTGCAATCTCGGGGCGTGCAGGCGCACATCGCCAGCTGACACGCCTGCTCGCGCGGACGAGCGTCGGTGTTTCAACCGCGAGGGGGCTGATCCGCTGTCGATCATCGCTCGCCCTCGGCGGCATCGGGTCCGCTGGGGCTCGATCGCATTGGCTCGACGGCTGGATCGGAGGCGGCGACGGGGCCAAGGCCGAGCGCATCGAAGAAGCCGCCTTCCTCGCCCGCTCCGGTCATGAACTGCTCCGGACGAATGTCTCCCGTGAGCAGGCGCACGGCCTGATAGGTCAATTGCGCGAGATTGGGATAGGCCTCAACCCCGCTGGCGACGATCATGCGCTGCTGGCTGCCGCGGCGTATGATCATCGTCGTCGGCGTGATCTCGATCCCATAGCGGCCGCTCAGATCAGGGCGCCGGTCAAGGTCCATCAGCGTGACCTGCCAGCCCATCTCCTCCTGAAGTCGCTGGACGATCGGCCACTGCACCCGACAATATCCGCACGTCGTCCGACTAAACATCACAAGCGCGAACTCGCCGGCGTGAGAACGCAGATAACGCCGTCGGGCGTCGTCCTTGGCGCCCGCGAGTTGGTCGCGCGCCTCGCCGACCATCGGGTTCGCCGATTTCGAATTGAGCTCGGGATGCTGGAGCATCGCGATCTGGGTGACACCAGCGAACGCGCGCGCTTTGCGACGCGCAAAGTCCTCGAGCTTCCAGAAGTCCGCGACGGCCTCAATGGTCAGGACGGTGGCTGCATAATCGCGCTGGTCTTCGATGAGCTTGCGGATCCGGGGGGGCGACCAACGGGCCAGTTCTGGCATCGCAGGAATGACGGGCTTGGCAGGCTCGTGCGGCACAGGCTCGGGTTTGGGCAGCGCTGAATTCGGCGCATACCACCAATAACCCTGCTTGAGACGGTCCGGTGGCGTCTGCGCATCGGTTGCGGTTGCCAGGAGCACAGCCGCGATTGCGAGCGCCGCCCTCACAGCACCCGCTCCATCCGGATCAGCCGCCCGATCGAGACGGGGCCATAATAACGGCTGTCGAAGCTCGACGGGTGGCGCGATCCCACGAAGACCATACCGGCAGGGATCCGCCGCGCCCTTGGCCTGAAATGCGCGAGAGGACGGCCATCACGACCGATTGGCTTGCTCACGGCGAGCAGCCGGCCATTGCAATAATAATAGCCGTCGAGCTTCCCCGGCACGAACGACGGCTTCTCGACGAAATCGAGCCGATCGGCTGGCAAGCAGAGCGCATATTTGGTCACCGCTACGGGCTTGGGGCCGGCAAGCGGATGGGACAGCATGAAGGAGACGAGGTCGCCGCGGTGGATCACGCCGGGTGCGGATCGGATCGCCCAGGCATCGATGGATGGGCTCATCACCCAGGTCAGCTGCGGGATTGCCCACCACGTCGCCAATCCGATCGGCAGGACGATGCCATAGGCTTTCAGGAGCTGGCGCGGGCGCGGCGGCTGACCAAGTCCGGACGCGCCCAGCGCCACTGCGGCGCGCAGCGGCAGCAGCCTGATCTCGGGCCACGCACGTCTACCGAGAGACCAGGCGAGCCTGAGCATCGCGCACCTCCTCTCTCCCGCCGAGGCGGGCAATCTCGTCGAGCAGTCCGGTGAGCGCGGCATCGCCATATACGACGTGGGCGCCGCGCGGGCTCTCCTCGTCGCGTTCACAATAAGCCTGGGTTGGATCGCCGGGCACCATCGCGAGCGCCGGCACACGAGCCACGCCATGCTGTCGGAAGACGATCGGATCGACGATGACCTGCACGTCGCGCATCGTGCAGGCCGGGCCTTCGCAGCCGGGATCGACGCGCAGGATCTCGGCTGACAATTTTGCCATCGGCGCGACCTTCGCGAGACCTCCCGGCATGCCCCGAAATGCCATCACGCCCTTCGCCTTCGCGACTTGTGCCGCATAGGTCCGCAGCGTCGTCGTCGGCATCGATGACGACACGAAGAGAACGGGCACCCAGAGGGTCTTTGTCGGCGGCATTGTCGCTCGCGCCAGCGTCGTGACATCGGGCGCGTCGAGGCCGAGCGCCTGGCCGAGCCGTTTCGACATTGCCTCGCGTTGCCGGGCGAGATCGAGCCGCCCGGCATCCAGCGCGGCGCGCCCTCTCGTCTCCATCGCCTGGGAACGCATGCGGTGCTGCAGGGCCCGTGTTGCCTGAGCGAGACCCTGCGGCGAGAGCTGGGGAAGCGGGCCCGGCCGGGCATCGCGCTTTTTTGCCTTCACGATGGCGCCCCGCAGCCTATCCAACGCGGCGTCGCCCTGGCGCGCGATGCTCGCGCCCGCGCCGCCCGGTGGAATTTGGGCTGTGGAATGATGCGCGAGCAAGACGCCGCCCAGCACAGCGACAGAAAGCGGCGCGCGCATCTCAGCGACCGACCGCATGCAGATAGGCATCGATCTTGCCCTTCATGTCGATCTGGACCTGGGATTGGGTGCGCGCCTCGATGTCCGAATAATATTCGGACAGATCGATCTTGCTGAAGTCGAGCGCCTGGAACTCCTCAGGCGTGAAGCCGCGGCACAGCGGGGTCTTGGGCGTCCCCCAGCCGATGCCGTTGAACGACTTGAGTTGCGGGCGCCCCTGCTCCTGCAGGATCCGGCCGAGCTTGGTGTTGAAGCAGCAATGGCCGCGCGCCTTCTGGAGGCAGACGCCGAGGATTTTCGAGATGCAATAGTCGCCGACCTCGTGGCACATGCCCGAGCCGCGCATCATGCCCGTGTCCATATCCTGCTGGTCGCAGCCCTGGAGCAGCACCTCGATCATGAAATTGACGGCGAGGCTGATCGCGATGGACGTCGGATCCAGCCCGACGATGATGGCGTTGGCGCCAGCGCTCGCCGCGGCGCTTGCGGTCGCGCCCGCCTGATAGGCGGTGTACGCCGCTTTCATGCCGGTGAAGACGCCCTTGGCGACCGCGATCTTCGTCGAGAGCGACAAGAGAGACGAGCCCATGCCGTCTTTCACGATCTCACCTTTGTCCTTGCAGCAATTCTGGAAGCTGGTCTTGAGGCCTGCCGGGCGGCATCGCACCGCGCGGCCGGCGAAGATCATGATAGTGGCGGTGCAATTTCCGTCGGCATCTATCGCCCCGTCGGCAGGAATGCCTGGATCGTCGACGGCCAACTCGTCCTGAATCGGGTTGGCGTTCGTATCGATGCAGGCATGGGGTGAGCAGGTCGGCGGGCCACCCGAAGCGACGACGTCGCAGTTATGGTCCGGCCCATATGGGCAGACATAGACACCCGAGCCGTCGAGCGTGCAGGCTGTCTGCTGGATCGGACACTGCGCTGTTCCCGACGAGGTGGCCACGCACGCAGCGATTTCGCCCGGATCAGCGGCATCCCCATTGCCGTTGAGATCGGCCGCGCACAGCAGGTCTGCCGCCGGACTCCGTGCAGGGCTCGCCGGAGCAGCGAAGGGTGTCGTCGGAACTGCCGGCGCCGCCGCAGCCGCGATACCAATCGGTGTCGACGCGCGCGCCGCAGGGAATAGCGCTAAGGCCACTCCTGGAAGAGCTCCGCCAGTCATGGCCATGAGGATCAACGAAGTCCTCACCTGGCGCGCCAGACCGCTCATTGCGTGGCGCTCGTGCAGACCATGTCCGCGCCCGCCAGTCGAACCGACTGCATCATGACGACGGCTTCGGGAAAGTCATCGAGACAACCACAGGTACTGACGACTTGCTCGCCGGGGGCGGTCGGGCAAATGCTTCCCGGCAAGCATGCATGATAGAATATGTCCCAGCCGCTGGGATCATTCTGCTGCGCCCCCACGACGCCCGCAGGCGCTGCGGCCGTGCTGACATGAGGCGCCCGCGTCTTGCAGATGGCCTCGCACGCCGGGACCGATCCACGATCCGGCAACGCAAAGGCGCGGCTCGTCTGCCTGACCTCGCCGCTGGCGCTGCGGGTCTGGTCAGCGAGCACGGTCTCGGTCGAGTGATCGATAATATAGGCGCCGCGGCTCAGATCGGGCTGGGGCGGGTTGCCGGTGTCGACGACGCAGACGTAAGTCCGGGCGCGCAGGAAAAAGTCGCGCGTGAGCTGGACCGCGCAGCTGTCGCTGCCGAACATGCGCGTGGAGGTGAGCGGCCGCAGGCCCGTGCCGACGCCGTTGCGAAACGTCGTGACGCCGTCGACATCCTCGTCGCGCAACCGGCAGGCGGTGTCGGCCGCATAGCCGGAACAGAGATCGACCAGTCGCTCGGCTAAGTCGCAGCGCAGATCGACGCGGACTTCGAGGATCATATAGCCCGTCTTGTTCGCGCCGGTCGCGCGGATCCGGGCGTCGACCGTAACCGCTCCAGACTTCAGCGCCGGCGTGAAATCATAATCCGGCGCTGCGTGGTAAAGGTCGCCGACGCCGCAATCCCCGCTGGGCAGCGCGTTGGTGAGCCACGGCCGCTTGGCGGCATAGGCAACGGGTTGGCCATCGATACGTGCCTGGAGCCAGTCGGCGGTATGCAGCTCGACGATCTTTGCCGACACGATCCGCTCCGGCTTGTTGGCAAGGAAGCGAAGCGCGAAGGTCGGGGGCGGGTTGTTGCAGCTGCCGGTGCCGCCCACGCGATAGCGGCGGCAGTCCGCGCCGCAGCTGGCGACGCTCTGCACCGAGCCGGATATGCTGACGATATCGTCGAACGTCGCCGAGGTGAGCGTGATCTCGCGCTCGACCGTGCACTGCCGTGCTTGCTCGACCTTGCCGGAGCCTGCAGGCGACGCGGCAAGCGCCTCGAACACGCGATTGCCCACAGTCATCGCTGCGGCATCGCCCTGAAGGGCCGCCGGCGCCGCGCGGTAGGCGGTCTGATTTAAATCTGGGCTCGTCGCGCACGCCGTCGATTGGGCGCCGACATAGGCGATCGTCGGTCCGCTGATCTGCGCCTCGGCAACTCCGATACGAGGATCAGCGGTGGTCAGCGCGGCAACCATGCCGCCGCCCAGATCTTTGAGGATATCGGGCATGTTGGCCCAGGCGAGGTTGGTCCCGCAGCTATTGTTGATGCAGTAGCAGCCGGCGAGCTGCGGCATCTCGACCTCGGCCAGTTTCAGCGCGTGGCCGGCGTCGAGCCCCCATTCGAAGTAATGGCACTGGTTCCAGCTTCCGGGGTGGCACGAGACCACGCCGTTGGCGCAGATGCCTGAGATGTTCTGGCTGAGGCTCTGGATCCGGTCGAAACTGCCATCGAAATCGGTGTCCTGCGATATGTGCAGGTTCGCGAGGTCACCCGTCGATGCTGGCTGCGCAAGGATTTCGAGCAGGGTCCGGGTTTTCCGGCAGGCGAGCGAAGGCGCGAAGCTTCGGCTGCCGTCCACCGTGCTGATCATTTGTCCGCTCAGGCCCGGCGTCAGATAGTTGCTGCGCAGAGCATCGCTGGAGCCGCTCCGGGTGGCCGCCGCGGCCGCTGCGGCGCGCGCGCGATCTTCCACCGTCTGCGCACAGAGCGGCTGGCTGATGCACGTGCAGAACAGGGCGATCACCACCGACCGCCTCATTGCCGGGGACTTGCGGCGATCGGCCGGTGCGCTCGGCTGCCGCGTCCCAATCGAAACAGGTCGGACGCCGGCAAAGACGGTTCGATCGACCAAAGCAGGCGAAATGCCGCCTGTTGATCGAGGGTGGTCAGCGCGGCCGCCGCCACGACGCGGGCGAGGGGGGCTCGTCGCTGCGCCGCTATACTCGGGGCGGCCGCGCTGACCGGGGGTGGGACGGCGTCCTGGGGGGAGGTGGACGCCGCCCCGGTCTCGCGCCGCTCGCGGCAGCCATTATGGCTGTGGCGGGCAGACCGGTCATGGGACCGGAGCGACGCAGGACAGGGAGGAGGTGAGCGCTTACTGCGCGGAAATGCCGGCACAGCAGATCACCTTTTCGAAGAGCATGAATTGCGCATTGTCCTGGCCGGGCGCGTGAATGGCCGACGACCAGAGCGCGCCGGGCCGGCCGACATTGACGCACGAGCCGCCTTTGACGGGCTCCATCAGCTGATATTTGTAACGGGACTTGGTCCAGATCGGCGCGGGCTTGAACGAGCAGCCATCAGCCGAGCTGATAGTCGCAGCACCCAGCCGCCCCATCATATAGGTGCCGCGCGCGGCGAGCCCCGCCCAGGCCTCGACCGAGTCATCGAAATGGATGTCGCCTGCGATCGGGTAGGTCGAACCCCAACTGCCCATGCACCAAAACAGCGGGTCGATGACCTTGCCGGCCGCCGCCGCCGCACTGTCCGCCATACAGGCGAGACCGGCGGCAGGATTGCCGAACAATATGCCTTCAGGCTGGATGATCGCCCCCAGGGTGCCGGACTGCCAGGTCGGCAGCACTTCAGTCATTAAGGCGACATCGAACCCGTCATCCTCCAGGCAGGGGAGATCGGTGAACATGTCGAGCATCGCCCAGACGGGCGCGATGTAATAATGCATCTGGGCGAACATCTTGCGGGTGTTCGTGCCGTCCGCGATGCCCGACTGGCTGCCCTGGAGCCGGCCGTGGGTCGGCAGAAGGTCAGTCCCCAACGCCATCATGCAGCCGGGCTCGGTCACGACGTCGATCATGCGATTGGGCGACCAGAAACTGACCTTTACCCCGAACCAGACGCTTGGGCCGTTGCGGCAGGCGCATAACGGCTTCGACGAAGACTGCGCGTCCAGCTCCGTCGAGAGTTTGTCGAACGTGCCGACGCGCACGCCGCCGATCGTGATCGGGAAGATGCACGTCCAGCGGACTTTGGTGACGGGGTTGAAGACAGCGCCCGCCGGGCAGGACGAGGCCTGTGCCGGCGTGAGCGGCGCCAGCCAGAACAATATGGCGGCAGCGATCACCCTTGGGAGTGAGGCGAGCCAATTCATCACATCGCTCCGGATGCTTTTGGCGGCTTGATCTCGGACAGTTCGAGGGCTTGGCCGACCTGCCGTACGACGACGGGCGCGACGCTCAGTCCAAGCCGCACTTTGACCCGGTCCTCGAGCAGGAACAGGGCGCGGCCGACCCGGCTACCCAGCGCGATCGGGTCAGGATTGGCTGCTCCGCCACCCGCAAGGAGGATCCAGTCGGTGGGGCTCGCAGTTCGCAACGCCCAGTCGAGTTCGGCCGCATGGACGATGACCAGCCGCTGCGGCAGCGAGACATAGGCCAGCGGATTGAACGTGTAGCCCTTGCGGAACAGCACTCGGCCTTCGGGCAGGACGATATCGGCATCCAGCGTGTAGAAGGGCACGACCTGGCGCGTGCGGGTTGTCACGACGGGGCCAAGGCTCGCGGCCTTCATCGCCGACCAGCCCGACCGCGGCCCGAATTTCGGCGCCAGATCTCTGGGCAAGGCGGCTGCCTTGGTCTCGATCTCGGTCAGCGCGTCCGGCTCGGCAATCGGCCAGGTCCGGCCGATCGTCGAGGTCGCGGCTGAGGCCGCAGTGCCGCACGACAACGACCATGCGAGTGCTACCATAGCCGCAAGGCCGTGCCCCTGTTCGTGGCGTCTATAGCGGGCGATCCGGTCAGCCATGGCGACGGCCTCCGAGAGGCTCTGGTGGCGACGGCGGCTCACCTATGATCGCGGCGACGAGCGCGACGGCGGCAATCACGGTCACTGCCGCGATGAGGGTCAAGATGATCGTGCCGCGGGGCGCGCAGCTGCCGAGCACGAGTCCCGCCTGGACGAGGAGCAGGAGGTGGCTTCCGACGAGCAGACGCGCAGTCGAAGGGGCCGGTTGAGGCGAGAGGATGCCCCTCATGGTCGCCACCACCTCTGCACACGCGACAGCAGCAGGCCGGTCACCGCGCTGAGGCCGATCAGCAGGGCGCCGGTCAACAAGCATCCGGCGCCGACGACCGCCGCGCCGCGCATGACGAGTCCTTTCGGCTGGTCGAGCGCGAGCCCGGCGGCCAGGACGAGGCTCGTCATGAGGAACGTCTCGATCAGGACCAGACGCAGGCGCCAGTGGATCGCATCGGCCTCGGCGCGGATCGCGACGCGCGCTTCGATTATCCGCTCGAGAGCGGCGTCCTTTGACGGATCCAACGCGAGTTGGTCGGGATGGGGCTTGTGCGCCATCGCGGTCACGCCGCTGCCTGCCGAGTTCGGCCAAGGATCTCGGCCGGATCGACACCGGCCAGTTCGCAGACTGCTTCCAGCGGGGATCGACCCGCCTGCAATTTCGCCTCGAACGCCGCGACCTCATTGGGGGCGCTCGTATTGATCCAGTAGGAGAAAGGATCGACGACGAGCCTGGCGATGCCGAGCCCAAGCGGAGAGTCGATGAAGACTTCGGAATAATAAGGCTTCGAGTTGCGGACCGACTTCAGCAGGTCGAGCACGAACCCCGAATAATCGAGGATCTTGTTCTCGACCGCTTTGTCGTAGGTCGAGCCCTGCAGAAGGAACCGCGTCGCCGCATTCTCGAGGATGACCTGGCCTGTGCCGCCGAACAGCATCAGGTCGTTCATCGACTGCAGGACGATGCCGAAGCTGCCCTGATATTTGCGCGCGCGGCGGTAGCCCTGCCCGAAGGCTTCGGCGAGGCGCGAGAGATCCTGGCCCTCGCTTTTGGTCATGAACTGCGCGGCTTCGTCGCACAGGACGAAGCGCGGGCGATCGCGCGCCGAGAGGTACAGCTCCTGGGTAACGGCGTTGACCACCACCATGACGATGACGTTGAACAGGTCCGGCATCGCCTTCAGGCGCTCGAGCTCGAGCACGACGAACTCGTCCTGGCTGATGTTGAAGGTCGACGGCCCGTTGAAGAAATGGCCGTAAGCGCCCTCGCTGCCGAAATCGCGCAGGTTGAAGGCGAGCTCGCGCGCGACGGGGACAAGATGGTCGACCCGGTCGAGCTCGGTCGTCGTCAGATCGGGATAGGCGCCGAGCCAGGCGCGAACGGCGTCGATCCCTTCCTCGGCATGGCCTTCGCTGATCGTCCACTGGACCGCGGACTTGAGCAGATTCCATTCCGACGTCGACACGCCCTTGCGCGTGGCGGCATTTGCCATCTCGGCGACGATCGCGACCGCCATCGAAATCGCCGACTGCTGGTCCTCGCCATCGAGCGCGAAGCCCATGTCGAACGGGTTGAGCACGAGCCGCTCTTCGCCGACGTCGATATAGCGACCCGAGCAAAGCGTGCAGAGCTTGCGATAGCTCCCGCCGATATCGATGATGCGAATGAGTGCGCCTTGCGCATAATATTGCTGGCACAGATTGTTCAGCAGGAAGCTCTTGCCGGCACCGCTTTCGGCCGAGACGATAAAATTGTAATTGTTGATCCGGGGATCGAACAGGTCGAGCGTGACGAGCTGGCCCTTGCGCCCGGCATAAAGGAGGGCAGGGCGCCCGCCGCCGCGGAAGTCGGTCTGGATCGGCGTCATCAGGACTGCCGCCTTCACGGGGACGCGGAAATCGCGTTCGAGCATCCGCATCGTGCGCGTGTCGGGATAGAGACCGAACGGCAGGCTCATCGGCAACAGGATGGGATTGAGGTAGCTTTCCTCCTGCATCATGAAAGGCAGGGGCTCGCTTTCCCATAGGCGCTTGGCGCGCGCCGACATGTCGCGGGCATGCGCGGCGTCGCGTCCGAACACCCAGACCGTTGGAATGACGCGGACGAACTTGCTGTTGCCGGCCTCGTCGAGGATCCAGCCAATCTCCTCGATCTGCTTACCGACCTCGACCGCAAAGCTGCCGGCCGCTTTCTGGGCTGATAGGACCTGCGCGCGCTTGTGGATCTCGAACGCCGAATGATCGAACAGGATGTTGAGCGTGTAGAGGAACGGGCCCCCGATCTGGTCGCTATCCTCGGCACTGCCCCGCATACCGCCGGTCAGCCGATTGGCGCGCTCGGCCGATATGCGACGTGCGGGCGACTTGGGCGTCAGGCAGCGCGCGACCTGATTGCCGAGAATGACCTCCGGCCCATCGAAGATCAGGTCGGGTCCCGCATCGATGATCTGCTTGCGGATCGGGGGCGCCGAGCCATCTGCCGACAGGCTCGCGTGGAACACGCCCGGGGCGCTTGCGAACACGCCGTTGAATATCCGCCGGTAGAAGGCGATCACGGCCTCGGGCGCCAATTTCACGATGCCGAGCTTATCGAGTTGCTCCTCGATCTGGCGCTTGAGATCGCGGGGCATCGGGCGCCGCGTCTTCACGGACAGGATCGTCCGAAAGTCGCGCAGGGGTATGCCGTGGAGCGCACCGAGACCGTGGCGCCCGCCACGCAGATAGTCGGCGGTCCGCCGCGCGGACGCCTGGATCAGCGGGTCTGGCCGCGCCTTGAGGTCGAGGAAGGCATCGAGCGCAGCATCGATCTGCGGATCCGCAAAGCTGTGGATCTGGAGGACGGTGCCGGCTGCGAAGTGGATGTTGAGCAGGCCGAGCAGGGCCTGGTGAACGTGCGCGAACATATAGGCCGAGGGCACGAGCTCCCACGCATAACCGAAGCCATCGTCGATGCAGAGGAAGGCCTCTTCGCCCTCGTCCCAGGCGACCATCGGCAGGAAATCGGAGAAGCGATCACGCGCGACGCTCTGACGCAGCCGCGCAAGTGTCAGCCCTCCGCCATGATGCGCTCCGAACGCCATCATGGCTGCGGCTCCGCATTGTCGGCGGCGGGCGTGTACTCGGTCGGCTTGTCCTGGACCTGACCCAGCACCGGAGCGGTGGCCGCGGGCGAGACCGGATTGACCAGATAGTCACCGACGACCCAGCTCGGCGCTTCCAGGATCGAATAGACGTAGCGCGGCATGTAGAGCCGGTCCGGCCGCTGCCGATCGGCATAAGGCAGGATCAATGTTCGCACCGTGCGGGGTGATCTCAGCATCGGCGTGACCGGCGCGTCAATCAGGCCCTGGAGCTCGCGGTAGACGCTGTCGCGGTAGCCGACGAATGCCGTCGCCGGCGGCGCATCCGCCTTGTGGTGAGCCGCGTCGGTGCCGCTAGGAGCTGACGCCTTTTCCCCGTCACCGTCGCGAAGAAGCTTGCGATCGTTGGTGACCCGAGGGTCTGAATGCGATGCGCGACCGGCGACAGCGTCGGCATAGGCCTCGTCCGGATGGATGCATTGTCCGTGGTCTTCATTCTTGCAGCTGAACTTCTCGGAATAAGGCGACATCATCGATCCGACCGTCGTGCAGGACGGCAGCAAAGTGAGCGACGACAGGAGCGCAAGGCCTCGCAGCGCGGGGTGCATGCGGCCGCGATAGGGACGGCTTTCCATCAGAATTTGCTCCCCGCCGATGGCTTGATCTCGAGGGTGACGCCCTCCTGGATGACCACGACCACGTCCTTGGCAGCGCCGACCTCGACGATCGGGCCGGCCTGGCGGGCCAGGTCGAGATAGAAGTCGGTCAGCTTGTCCGATGACCGGCCAAGCCCGCCGGCGATGCCCGTTTTGGCCGCGTCGCCAGCGTCGAGCGTGCGGACCGTGCCCAGCGCCGAGGTCGAGGTCTGCCCAAAGGTATTCTCGACCGTCTGCGCCATGCCGCTCAGCGTGCCGGCGATGAAAGTCCGCGCCAGCGCCGCGCCGGCGCGGGTCACGACCTTGCCCGAGAGGCCCTTCTTGCCGTCCGCATCGACAAAGAAGCCTTTGACCGGCTGGTCGACGACCGAATGCTCGTCGAAATCGACGCAGCTTAACGACACGAGCTGAATCTCCACGCGCTCCTTCGCGAGGCTGCCCGTCGCGTTGCCGATGACGAAGCAGCCGGAGAGGTTCGCCTTGACGTCATTGGGCAGTACCGCCGGCGCCTGGACCCGGGCGATGATCGGCTCCGGGTTGGACGTCGCGTCGCGGCTGGCGAGCGCGTCGATCCCCGTCAGCAGTCGCGCCTTCATGAAACCAGGCGGCAAATAGATCGTCCGACTCTTTTTTTTGGAGCCGGTCCCGGTGCCGGGGGCGCCCTCCTTAGGGACCATCGGCGTGGTCGCCTGCCCGATCGCGCCGACGATTTTCTCGACGGGCGGCGGGGGCGGGGCTGGCGGCGTCAGCGCGCCCGGGGGTGGTGGCGGCAGGCTGCCGTCCGCACTGGCAATCTCGGCGGGCGATGGTGGGATCGGCAGTTCGGGCGGGCTACCCGGCAGGGCGGGCGGCAAGGGGCCGTCATCACTCGCCAGAGGCGAGCCGGACGGTCCGTGTCCCGCAAGCGGCGTCTTGCCTTCCTCGATCGCGGTCACCCGCTCGCCGAGCATCTGCTGGCCGTCGAGCACCTTGCGCAGATCGCCGCGCAACTTCACTTCCAGGCTGTCGCCGCGAAGGCCTGCACCCATGTCGAGTTTGGATGCGGCCGGTGCTGTCTCGACCGGAGCGTCCGAACCGCTCGCGGAATAAAGACCGTAACCGAGTACTGCGATCGCGGCCGCAACGCCAACCTGCTTGGCGCGCAGTTGCTGGGTCGAGGTCAGGCGTGCCCATCGCGCGCGCAGCGTCTCCGAGCCGACAGCCGGGGAGGCCTCGCCGGCATCGGCCTGCGCGCGGGGCGCGCCGGGCTCGAAATCGCCGCGGTCGCGGTCGTCGTCGTCTGGGTTCATTGCCCACCTCCGCGACGAACGATGATCAGCCGCGCCGTGTCGCCGGCGCGCAGGTCGATTCGATCGAGCGTGACCGTGAAGATGTGGGCGCCGAGCGAGGACAGCAGGAATGCGCGCTCATCGAGCAGGTGCGCGGTGCTCGCGCGCACGAGATACTCGCTCGCCGATAGGCCCGACCCATTGACCGAGATGCGGCGGCGCTCGCGAAGGAGCAGCTCGGGATAGGCCGGGAGCATCAGCTCATGCGCGGCCGGCGCGACTTCAGAGAAGCTGGCCGGAATCCGGTCCTGCAGCATCGATAGCGTGATCGAGACCGCCCGCTCTTCCTCGACCAGCGGCCCCAGCAACTCGCTGTTGGCTCGGGCGCGCTGGACGGCGCCCGGCACGAGAATGACGGTCTGCGCCGGGATGTCGGAGGGCTCGGCATAGAGCGGATAGACCGCGCCATTGCAGGTGATGAAGAATTCCGACGGTTCGGTCGCGAAGGTGCGCGTGGCGATCCCCTCGCTGTCGATCTCCTTCACCAAAAACTTGATCCAGGCATCGGCGCCGCCGCGCTCGACCGCGATCGCCTTCTCGGCCGAATATTTGACGTCCTCGATCTCGCCGCCCTGACAGACGACATGATTGAGATCGTGATTGGACAGGCGCAGGCTGCTTGTCTGGTCGGGCAGCGCGGTGATCGGCTGGGCGATCGTCGCGACCGACGGGATGAAAGCGACGAGGGCGCCGAGCAGCGCCAGCCTGACGCGAGTGCGCCGGGGGGCGGCGGCATCAACGATCGGCATCGAAATTCTCCTCGTGCAGGGAGGTGAGCCAGAAGCGACCATTCTCGATTACGTAGCCAATCCGCAGATTGCCGCGGAATTTGCGGATGACGCCGCCGATGACGCGGACCTTCTCGATCGGCACGAGGATCGAGCTCGACGTCGTCATGACCGGCTGATCGGGTCGAATATAGCTCGCGATCGACAGCGTCGGATTGTCGGCAAGCTCGTCGAGGATCTGGTTCAGGCTGTCGCGCAGCCCTCCATAAGCGGAAGGGTGCGTGATCGAGAGCAGCTCCTGGAACTGGCGGTCTGCGGAGTAAGCCGAATAAGTGCCGGCGAGCGCGACCACGTTGCGCGTCATGACCCGCAGATAGGCGTCGGACGGCGTGCTGCCGGTCACATAGAGATCGCCGCCGGTGCCAAAGGGCACGACCACCGTCCGCTGGTTCTGGTTCGAGGTGTAGATGACGAGCCCGAGCACGGCGGTGATCCCGAACAGACCTAGGATCGCTGCCTTGAGCAGTCGGTTCTCCTCGAAGAGATTGGAGGATCCCTGCAGATAGCGATGGATGCCCCAGCTCGCCGGCTTGCCCAGCAGCGGGTCCGCCGCGACCGACGCGCGCTTGGAGAAAAGCATCTCGCGCCTCACTCGTAGAAGCGGGTCTGGGTCGGACCCGGATAATGACGGAAACGAAGCAGGCCCCAGCGCCAAGCGAGATGCGGGATGAACCCGCGCGGCTTGGTCCGCTTCCAAGGGATGAAAAGGAGAAGAGCGCCGAGCAAAGTCCAGCCGATCACCCCACCGACGATGACGGCGACGAAGATGGTCGACATGACCAATATGAACTCGTCCGAACCGAACCAGAGGATCTGGACGGGACGGTGAAGATATTGGGGCAGACGCTCGTCCAACGCTCTTCTCCTCCTGCTTCAAGACAGCCCGACCGAGCGGGTTGTCAGGATCCGGGACTGGAAGGCCCGGCTCGGGAGCGGGCACGGGCCGCCTCGCGCGGCCCGGCACCCGCGACGACGTCAGATCACCATCCCGAAGGTCTGGAGGATCGTGTCCGATTTGATGAGGCAGACCGCAGCGACGATGGTCGGGATGCCGACCATCACGTTCGAGAAGAGCCGCGAGACGCCGAACAGGAAGGCCGCGACGCCGCCAACGAAGCCAAGCGGTCCCTTCACGCCCTTGTTTACGACAATGTCGTAGATGTCATATCCGAGATCGCCGACCGCAGGCGCCGTGAATGCGTGCGCGCCGCCGCCGACAAAAGCGAATGCCGCCAACGGCACGCCGACATTGGCGACCGAGATGACGTGCCGACCGATTTTCCTGACCATGATGACTTACCCTCCGCTCGATGGGGAGCCGTCCGGCTTTTGCATGGCCACCCGCCGAAGGTTGGTGGCGGCCGACGGCGGCGTTGGACGGCTCCCCGTGGAGCGCGTCGCCATCGGTATTCGGGTCGCCGGCGATCAGCGCTTTGCTGGCACCGGAAGCTGCTCGGATGGTGCGGGCGGACCGCCGGAAAGCTGCGGAGCGACCGCAGCAATCCCGTGGGACTGGCGCGGCAGTTCGGCGGTCTTCTTCGGCTCCGCCAGGAACGCTTCGAGCTCGGCCTGCTGAAATCCCGACACGAGCCGCCCAGCGACAATGAGCGTCGGCGTGCCGGAAATGCCCATCGACCGGACGAGCGCTGCGTCGGCCTCGACCTTCGCGTGGCCTTCAGCGCAGGTCAGAAGTGTGGGCGGCGCATTGCCCGCGTAGAGCGCCTTGAACGCTGCTTGGCGGTCAGGTGCACACAATATGTGCTCGGCCTTGGCTGCCGCCTGAGGATGGATGCCGCTGACGAAATAGACCAAGCGCCGGACACGTTTTCCCTCGACCTCTTTGCTCGCCCAGAAGCGTTCGAGCGCCTGACAATAAGGGCAGTCGGGATCGGTAAACTCGATCACGGTCGGCGCATCAGCAGGGCCGATCGCCAGCGCCTTGGCAGGATCGATGCCGCCGAGCTTCTTGCGAACACTCGCTTCCTGCGCGAGTGCGGTCTGGTTCACCCCATTCTTGTCGTAGATTGCGGCGAAGAGGATGTGTTCACTCTCGGGCGCAAAATAGAGGACCTTGCCTCCGGCGATCGCCTGATAAAGCGGGCCCTTGACGGGTGCCGGCCCGAATTCCTCGAACTGCAGATTGCTGAAGCTCTGATGGAGCTTGGCCTGCGCGGCCGACAACGTCTGGGCGAGTTCAGCCTCGCTGCCGACAGGCTCCGCCAGCGACGGGCTCTGGGTTGCCGACGCAACCAGGCAGAAGGCCGCGGCGCGCGCCAGATGGAAGGACGTGCGCATCACCGACCACCCTTGGTCGCGGCGACCAGCGGTTCGCGCAGCGAGAGATCGATCCGCGTCGCGCTGCCGACACTTATCGTCGGCGAAGGTGTGGGTTGCGCGATGTGGAACGAGCCCTGGCGGGCAAATATCGCTCTTCGCGGCGCAGCCTTCTGCGCGTCTGACGTCGGACCCGGGGCTTGCGCGTGCACGGAGGCGAAGGCGACGATCGAGACCGCCAAAGCGAAACCCCATCGGTTCGATGCTGACATCAGCATTCTCCCATGTTGATAATGACCCCAGATGCGGTCATCACCGACGCGAAAGTGCCAACAAGAGCTCGGGATGATCGGACTGGCTCGTTGTACTCAGCGTCGATGTCGATGTGATGATCGGCGCGCAGGTGTGCCGACAAGGGCCAGGGTAGTGGCGCAGCCGCTGAAGGAACTCACCAGTCCACAACCGGCTCCCCGACTTCCTGTTCAGGCGTAGAGAAATCCCGTTGGATTACAGCTTTTGCTTTGAGCGGTCGAATTAAACGAATCACCTACGATATTCTCGGAGATATCTTGAAGGATGTTTCGATACGCGACGACACACGAAGCCTCTGGACAATATGCCGCGAGTGGCGGCGACCATATCTACACGCGTTACGGACAAAGGCCACAAACGTCGCTACCGATGCTTGCTACGGAGAGACACAACGTTCTCCATTAGCTCATCAATTTCTAAATGAACCGTGATGTTCGTCGCCATAATGAGAATTGTTTGAATTGACGTCCCATATGTTTGGAGTCACGGCGCGATTGGACTGGAAAGACGAGCTCCGGGCGGGTTTCAGGGAGTCCTGGACATGGCCCTTCATCCTGTTGCTGAAAGTTATCGCCCGGAGAAAATAGAGCAGCTCAAATCTGTCTCCGGAAGAATGATCGAAGAGCGCCGAAAACGGGCTCGGATGACCCAGAGCCAGCTTGCCGGCCGCGTCGGTATCGGCGTTCGATGGTTGCGGGAGATAGAGTCGGGCAATCCAAAGTCCGCGATCGAAAACCATTTGCGGTGCGCCTTCGCACTGGGATTGAACGCATCGCATCTGTTCATACCGCTGATGTTTATGGAGAACGGGATGAAATTTCCGCTTCATCTGCTTCTCGACGACCCGTCCGATCTGAATCGGCGCTGCGTCGAGTTCATCGGGAATTACTATGTCGAAGCGGTCACCCGCCAGCTTCGTCCGACCAGCGGCGACCCTAGCCGCCTCGGTGCAGCCTGAACCGCGATGTCACCAGAGCCGGTCGCGGGGGAACGCGTCTATCGGCGGTTGCGCGACCTGTTGATGGGCGGCGCCTATCATCCGGGCGACCTGCTGCCGCTGCAGCGACTGGCCGACGAGCTTGGAACGAGTGTTTCGCCGGTGCGCGATGCGGTCCATCGCTTGGTGGGAGAGCGCGTTCTCCTGGCGGGCCAGGGTGGGGGCTTTAACGTTCCAATTCTGTCTGCGGATGACGTCTGGCACCTCTATACGTGGCATGCCGAACTCCTGCGTCTCGCGCTTCGCGATCCTCTGCCGCCCGCTACCCAGGCGTCAATATCGACCACGATCGGCCAGAGTGATCATGCGGACGCGCTTGCGCACTCGAGCGCAAACCTGTTTGGTGCATTTGCGACAGCGTCGGGCAATGCCGAAATCATACATGCGATTGCGAACGCGTCCTTGCGTCTGCATGCGGCGCGTTTGTGCGAGCCGAAGTTCATCAAGGGCATCCGACAAGAGCTCGAGTCGATCGCGCATATCGCGAAAACTGGTCCGGCCGGCACTGTTCGCAGAGCTGTATCCGAATATCATCGGCGCCGTCTGCGCCGATCGGCACGGATTGCAAATGCCATCAAGGTCATCACAGGTGTCAGAACCAGTTTATAATATTGCCGATCTGGCGTTGTTGAACACGTCAATACATTAATGTCAGGACCATCGACATATACGGTCTCAGATCGAGACTATATAAGAGAGGTCTTTCGTCGGCACGGGCCTACCCTTCGAGCGTCGCAATCCCGCGGCCGGAAGGAAGCTTTCGATGAAAAACGATCATGCCAACGCCGATGACGTCCTGATCGATCTGGGATCGGTCACGAGCGAAACCAAGGGGCCTGGCGGCGTGAACGGCGATACCGCCGGTCAGCTCGGCATCGCCGGTCTCGACACCGAATGAAGGAGGTGGATGCGCCGGTTCGCCGGCGCATCCGCTTTTTGCCATGGCTTATACGCTTCGAGACGGGCTGCACTTTGCGCGGACCGGGGGGCGAACGATCTTCCTGGACGCACCCTGCAACCGCTATTTCTGCCTTTCCACGACGGCAGCAGAGGCGTTCGACGCCTTTCTGGCGGGCGCTTTTGTCGAAGAGGGATCGGTTCTTCTCCGCTCCGGTGTCCTCGTGCCCGACAGGTTCGGCTTCTCTTGTGAGCCCGCCCCCAAGATCGCGCGCGAAAGCCTGCTCGATCATAGCGAGAGCGATCGCAGCCGACCCGTCGATACGAGCTGCCTTTTGTACGAATTCGCGGTGGCGCGCGCGCGGATCACGTTGGCCCCTGGCCGGGCGTTGCGCGCCATGGTCAGGGATCGGATCCTCCGCATGCCGAACGGTGAGCCGGGCGGAGACCCACAGCGGGCAGCCCAAGCCTATTTGCGCGCGATCCGTGTTGGCGCATCGCACGACCAATGCTTCGCCTGGGGGCTGGCGCTCCTGCGTTTCTGCCGGAAGCGGTCCATTCCCGTCACCTGCATCATCGGTGTGTCGGCGCGACCGTTCCGTGCGCATTGCTGGGTCCAGAGCCGCGATCATCTTATCAATGATCGCTACGATCATGTGCGCAATTTCGAGCCGATCCTCTCTCTATGAAGGGCGAGCGCTATCTCATCGTGCTCGGCGCGGCGGGGATAGGGGCCTCGCAGCTGCTACGCATTCGAGCCGCGATCGATGGGGCGGGGCTCAGATGGTTGATCGACCGGTCGGACCTGATCTGCGCGACCGACAGCGCTCAGGTCCAGTCGATCGGCGCTCCGTGCGACGGCATGATCATCGGCGACATTTTTACGACTGACATGACCGCTCGCGGCCTGGCGGAGCTTCGCGCGACCGACGGCCTGGACTGCGCACGATCGGGCGGCGCGACGTTGATCGACGAGTATTGGGGAAGCTATGTCGCCGTGATCGCGGCGCAGAACGGTGGTCCATCCTGCATCGTCAGGGCCCCGCTGGGACGGCTTGCCCTCTATCATCTGCGCGACGGTGCGCTTCTGTACGCAGCGTCCGATGTGGACCTGCTGCTTCGGGCCTCCGCGCATCGCCCCGCGATCAATTGGGGCATGATCGACCGCCACCTCAAAGCAGACCAGCTTCGCACGCCCGAGACGGGTCTCGCCGGAGTGACCGAGCTGCTCCCCGGGTTCCGGCTGACCCCAGACGGTCGCGCCGAGATGCTCTGGGACCCATCCCGATATTATGCGCATCACAGCAATGATGACTATCGCGAGCTTCCCGCACAGATCCGTACGATCACCGATTTCTGCGTCGGGACCTGGGCCCAGCGATACGGCCGGATCGTGCTCGGCGTGTCGGGCGGTCTGGACTCGTCGATCATTGCCGCCTCGGCCCATGCGCAGGGCGCGCACCTGTCCTGTCTTACGCTGGCGACCTCGGACCCGGCCGGCGACGAGCGGGACTATGCCAAAGCACTGACCGATCATCTCGGGATCCACCTTTTCGAATTTAACGAGGATCCGGCCGAGATCGATCTGCACCGATCGGCGTCCGCGCACCTCCCGCGACCGGTTGCCCGATCGTTCGGACAAACGGGCGACCGCCACAATCTGGAGGTCGCCCGCGCCGAGGCCGCCAATGCTTTCTTCAGCGGGGCAGGTGGGGACAATGTCTTTTGCTATCTCCGGTCCGTGGCGCCGCTTGCCGACCGGCTGCTGGCGGACGGCATCGGCAGGCGAAGCTGGCGCACCGCGCTCGATATCGCAGCTCTCACAGGAGCGGGCGCTTGGGAGGTTTGCCGACGCGGCATCGCGCGTGCGCGACGCCGCAGGTCAGCCTATCGTTGGCCGATCGATGGATCCTTCCTCGCCGGGGCCAGCGATGAAGCTGCCGGCATGTCGCATCCGTGGCTGGAGGCGGCTTTGCACCTGCCACCGGGCAAGCAGAACCACATCGCCTTGCTCCTCAACATCCAGAACCATCTCGACGGCTATGGCCGCGAAGAGGTTTTGCCATGCATCGCGCCGCTCCTGTCGCAACCCCTGGTCGAGCTATGCCTGTCCGTGCCCAGCTGGGTCTGGCTCGAGGGCGGGCTCAATCGCGCGCCCGTACGCCAGGCTTATACAGATGCCTTGCCCGATCTGATTCTCGCGAGACACTCGAAGGGGACGCCTGACCCGTTCATCATCGAAATCTTCGAGCGCCACCGAGCGACCATTCGCGACATGCTGCTCGGCGGATTGCTCGCCGGCCAGGGCTTGCTCGACACCGAGGCGATCGAGCAAGCGACGCACGACGATCGACCGGTGCGAGATCTCGCCTATTTTCGGCTGATCAAACTGGTCGACGTGGAAGCATGGCTCCGATCATGGAGCGCATGAGACGCCGACCTGTTCGAGCCTGTCCGCCGGCGGCGCGCCGGGCATCTTTCGCCACCGGCCGAATTCGGCGTCGCTCGCCAGGCAGTGATCCTCGCGACGGCGGATCCAGAAATCGAACCAGGCCAGGTTGCGGCGGTAGATTGCCTGCCGGTGCGCGGGCTGCGTCTTCAAATGATATTCGTCGGGATAGATGTACATCTCGACCGGCTTTCCGGCCTGCCGCAGCGCCATGTAGGTCTCGACGCCGACGAGGATTTCATTGTCGCCGTTGGACAGCAACACGGGCGTTTTTACAGCTTCCGGGTGCAGCGAGATCGAGAGCGGCGCCCAACGCGCGCGCTCGGCATCATTCGCAAGCGGGAAATCCCATGCGCGCCGCTCGTCTGACAATGCGGTCCCGCCGAATATCATCATCACCTCCGGCTCCAGGCAGCAGGCGGACAAGGACGCTGCCTTGAACTGGTCGGGTTTCTGGACGAGCGCCATCTGTGCCGTCGTCGAGCCATCACTGAGGCCGCTGATACCGAGCGCGTTTGGATCGCCAACGCCCCGGTCGATCACGAGCTGGATGCCATTCTCGAGCGCCGAGAGGACGCTCCAGCGCTGGCGCCAGCCTTTGGTGCTTTCCCGCTCCGCCGCTGCCGGTGTCGACCAGTGTCCGCCCGGAATGTACGAATAATAGAGCTGCGGCATGTTGAAGCTGAGCACGGCATAGCCGCGCGCAGCGAATGAGAAGATCGGATATTCGTCGCCGGTTCCGCCCCGAAGCAGGCCGCGCGACGTATATTGGACGATAATCAGAGGGAGCTTCGTGCCCGTGCGATAGCCCGGTGGAAGCACGAGATCGCCGTAAATTTCGAAACCGAGATCGTTGCGCCAGTGGAGACGCTGCACCGAGCCCAGATCGAGATCCTGCCACTGCGGATTGGGGTCCCAGACCGTCCGCCAGCGGCCGGTCTGCTCGTCGATGCGAACGAGCGTCCGCGGCCTCTGCGATGCCTCGTGCAGGCAATAGATGCCCGTCGCGGCCGGCTGGCAGTCGATCAGGAGATCCGAAGTCTGGAGGATTTTCCTGATCTTCTCACCCGGTCGCCAGCGATAGAGCGCGATGTCGCCATCGGCCCAGCCGGTGCGTCGCATCCAGTAGACGGCGCCCCCGTCCGGCGACAGCCACAGCGCGGTGATGAAGTGTCGTAACGTCATGCCGATGCACGCATCGTCCTCGCATCGAACGCTCTTGCCGTCCTTGCCTTGCGACCAGATCCGGACCGGGCTCATGAAGTCGTTGCCATCCTCCTGTGCGGTCCATGCTTTTCGGCCCGCGGCTTCGGCCGCGAGCAGGGCGCGGGCCGCGCTGTCGAGGATGCGCGGCCCGCCGATCGATGCCCGTTCGTCTTCGGTGAGCGCCTGCGCCCGGCCGGTATCCGGATCGACCGCCTGAAACGCGAGGGGCAGATTGGCGCGCTGGAGCGGCTTGTTGCCGGTGTAGGTCGCGAAGCGTTCGTCGAAGAGATATCCGCTGCGCCCCTCGCGCTCCAGTTCGGAGGATGCCGCCGCCCGCCCGTCCCGGTAGCCGACCGCAAGCGCCTTGCCTTTGGCGAGCCAGGCCAAACGTTCCACATCGACGCCGGGCGCTGATATGCGATCTCGTTTTCCGGATTGAACATTGACCCGCCAGGCTTCGCTTATGGCGCCGACCCGCTTCAGATAAGCCAGCGAGCTGCCATCGGCCGACCATCGCGGCACGTTCTGGGCCGGGAGGCCACTGGGATTGGACAGGCCCCTGATCGTCGTCCGGCTGAGATCGGGCTGGCCGACGATGTCGAGAACCCGGCGGCGACCGGAGCCATCCGTGCTCACGACCATGACGACCTGACAATAAGCATTGGTCTTCGGGTCAGCTCTCGACAGCACGAACGCCGCCTCGCGGCCGTCGGGAGAGATGCTCATCACGCGGTCGAGGTCGGCAAGATGGGAGAAGCCCATGTCGCGCAGTCCGAGCAGATCATCGATCATGCTGGCGCGACGAACCGCTGCGCCGGGTCCTGGCAGCAAGTCGGCACAGGCTGAATCGCCGGCAAGAGCGACGGGTGGCAGCGACCATGCGGTCGGGGCATAGGCAGCGGCACAGGCCAGCGCCGCCATGAGGATGAGCGCCTTGATTAGCCTCACCATGACTTGGCGACCGTTAGGCTGACCAGGCGACCAAGCGGCGAATAATTGGTCGAATCATAGGGCGATTCATAGCCGACGCTCGTCGCGATCAGATCGGGCTTCCGATTGAAGACATTGTCTACGGCGACCGACAGCTCGATCCCGCCAATAGGAGAGCGGTTCAGCTCGAGGCGTGCAGCGAGATCGACCGTGGTCATCGAGCCCACCCGTACGGACGGTGTGGTGCGCCGGTCGGACACGCCGCCGGTATAATTGACAAAGCCACTGAGTGTCAGACTGTCGTGATCAAGCACGACGCCGCCTCGGCCACGCAGATGCGGGGGGTTGAACAGAACGCTCGCCAGCATCGTCTCCGGCTGGAGCGCGCTCAGCTTCTGGCTGCTGTGCAGGTACGAGCCGTTGGCCGAGAGTGTCGCCGACGTGGATGGCGAAAGATCGAACGCGTAACGGCCGAGCAGATCGATACCGTCGATCGCCTGGCGCGCGGCATTGGTGCTGTTGTTGTTGACGATCGCGACGACCTTGGTCGGGTCGTAAGGCGCGCCGGTGGCATTCGAGAAGAGCTGGGCCGCGCTGACCGCCGCGCTGACCGCGCTCACGCTCGGCGCCAGGCGGATCAAGTCCGCGTAGATCGGATTGCTGAGAGATTGTCTCAGGAAGGCGATCGGCGACACGACCCGATCGCGATATTTGATCCGGAAATAGCTGACCTCCAGGCTGGCTTTCGACAGGCTCGCGGGATGAAGCGCGATCGTTGCCGACGTCGTCGTCGCCCGCTCGGGCTTCAAATCGGGATTGCCGCCGACGAGATACAGCGCCTGCCCATTGGCCGGAAAACCGGAGCCCCCGAGCGTCGCAGGCGTCAGCAGGATCGCGTTCGAGCTGTTATATTGCTGGTAGAGGGTCGGCGCCTTGAAGGACCGACCCCACGAGCCTTTCAGCGTGACATCGCGCGTCGGCGACGCGATCAGGCCGAACTTTGGCGTAACGACCTCATCGAGGCCCGGATAGCGTTCATATCGCAGAGCCGCGGTTGCGCTGAGCGATTGCAGGAAGGCCAGATCCTGGTCTTCCGAGACCAGCGGCACACCGACCTCGCCGAACGCATAATAGGCCTTTTGCGACACCGAGATATTCTGGGCGGCGCCAACGCTCCGGTAGGCATGGAGGTCGTTGTTGCGGTAGCCGGCGCCTATGGCCACGCGAACGTCGCCCGCTGGCAGGCGGAGGAGCGGTCCGTCCGCCGCGACTTCCGCAGTGCTCGCCTTATTGCAGTAGCAGCCGATCGTGCGGCTGGAGACGCTGCTCGCGGCATATTGCGTGCCGTCGTAGCGGGATCGATCCTGACCATAGAGGCCGACCACGGACAGCGCCCAGCCTGCGCCGGGATCGATGTCCAACGAAGGCGATACGGCGAAGGATGTGCTCAGGAAGTGATAGTCCTGACCGCTCACGCGAAAGTCGCCCGCGGCGTTCAGCGCATAGGACCGATCGCTCCACCTTTTGTGATACAGGCCCTCGATGGTCAGCGTCGCGCGCTCGCCCAGCGACTGCGACCCCTTCACGAGCCCGCTATGATGTCTGAGATACGGCAGCAGCGTCAGTCCGGGCGAGCGGTTGCCGACAAAGTCGCGCTGATCGACGCGGACTGCCGTCGTGCGCGAGAACTCATAAGACCCGTAAATCTGGCCCGACGACCAGTGGCTGCCGGCGATCGCCGAATATTGCTGTGCGAAGTTTCCGCCGTCGGTCGAGGATCCAATGCGCGCCGACGAGCGAACGCCGTCGAACCGATTTCTGAGGAGGATGTTGGCGACGCCGGCGACGGCATCGGAGCCGTAGAGCGCGGAGGCGCCGTCGGCGACGATCTCGATACGGTCGACGGCCTCGAACGGGATCGTCGACAAATCGATCGCATTGTTGTTGAGATTGTAGGACAGGCGATGCCCGTCCAGCAGAGTCAGCGTGGCGTCCGAACCGATGCCACGCAGGTTCAGACCCGTCGCCGATCCGAGATTTTGACCGTTTGCTTCAGGAACGCCAAAGCCCACGCCCGAATTCTGCCCTCCGTTGAAATTCTGGGGAATGGTGCTGATAAAGGCTGTCAGCGATCCCTTGCCCGCGTCGACAATGTCCTGACGAGTGATGGTGATGACCGGCGAGGCCAGCTTTGCGCCGCGGAGACGGGTCCCCGTTACCGTCAGCGTGACCTCTGGATCGCTGCGCATGCCGGGCGGCGCTGTCGACGATGCGCTGTCGCGCCGCGTGATATAGATGGTGCCTTCGCGTATCTCGGCACCGATTGCTGACTTCTCGAGCAGGATATCGAGCGCCTGGCGGGTGGTGAAGCGACCTCGCAGGGGCGGGGCCTTCAATCCGTCGATCAGATCGCTCGGTGCGACAAGCTCCAGTCCGGCGTCACGCGCAATCGCAAGCAGCGAATATCTGAGATCCTGTGCTGCGATGTCGAAGCGATGTTCAACCGCCTGGGCTGCGCCGGCGCCGCTGGCCCCCAATGCAAGCACGGCCGCGCTGACAAACAATATCCGTCGATGAAACCGCATGATCTGCCCCCTGGCTCGACCCGCGATTGCGATCGATCGCGGGCTTCACCGGGTCAGACGGGAGGATCAGCTTTGCGTGGCGGTCTTTTGACGGATCTGTGTCACATTTTGTTGGAGATGGATTTCGCCGGTGACGGTTCGGTCGATGACAAGCCCAAGAGTGGCCGCAAGTTTCTCCGCGACGGAGCCCGCGTCCGAGATGTCGATTTCGGCGAACACCTTGCGCTCACCGACGGCGGGGTCATCCACCACGATCCTAGCGGGGGAGCTGCGATTGACTGCCGCGACGACAGTGGACAGCGGCACGCTGTCGAACGTGGTCCTGGAAGACACCTTGTCTGCAGCAGGGGTGGGGAGGTTTTCGGGCCGACGATCGAACACGAGCTGCTGGCCGGGCGTCATGCGTATCGGCCGATTCCGCACGATGGGCGAGGTGCTGGGGAGCATGACCGAGATCACTCCCGAAATGAGACGCACAGACACACGGCCATCGACGCGAACCGAAAATTGCGTGCCGATGGCCGTGACCGCCCCGCCGCCGGCATGGACCACGAAGGGCCGCGTCGCGTCATGGGTCACCAGGAAGATGGCGCTACCAGCCAGCAGCTGGATAGAGCGATCACGGCCAGCGAAGTCGGCGACCAACCGCGCGGGGCCTTCAAGTGTAACTTTCGAGCCGTCCTTCAGAATTATGGTCCGGTCGCCGACCCCGTTCGCGATCAGGCCAGTGTCGATCGCAGCGGGCTGGTCTCGCTGAAGGACCGTAAGCCCGACACCGGCCACCGCAGCAGCTGCCACAGCAAGGCCGGTCGCGGCGAGCAACACGTGACGCTTGCCATGGGACCCCGCGCTGGCCGCGTGGATAAGATCACCCAGTTCTGGCAGCCGAGAGGCGGCGTCGCTGGCACGGCCAACTTCGGCTGACACCCGTCTGTAGATCGCGCTACGTTCCGGGTCTTTTGCGAGCCAGCGCGCAACGCCAGGCCCACGGGTCGGCTCGTCGAGCATCTCCATCACGCGGATGTAGACCTGCTTCTCGCGCCAACGCGTTCGCGCAGATCGGTACCAGCCGATCATGGCTGCCTTCGATGCCGGTCGAGATGCGCAATGGCCTTCACCATCTGACGTTTGACGCTCCAGATGTTTTTGCCGAGCCGCTCGGCGATCTCCTGATGGGTGTAACCATCGACCCGATGCATGAGGAAGATCTGAAGCGTGATGGGCTTCAGCTTACTCAGCACCATGCGGTAATAATCCAATTCCTGTCTATTCGCGACATCCCGATGGACGTCGTCGGCAGCTGGGCGGTCCAGCCCTTCATCAAGAGGGGCGGACATCTTGGCGAGTTTGGTCGAACTCCTTTCGGCTCGATCGCGCAGGAGGTTGTTCGCGATCGTGCGCAGATAGGCCTGCGGCGTCTCGACCCGGGTGCCAGGGGTGGCGCGGAGGTAGCGGGTAAGGGTTTCTTGGGTCAGGTCCTCAGCGTCGTCGGCATTTCCAAGCCGTCGGATGAAATAGCGCAGGAGGTTCTTAGCCTCCGCACGATAGATGGCATGGAAATCCGGATCTCGCTTGCCGCGATCGCGATGTCTATCATCGGACGTCGCTGCATGTTCTATGGGCGGCATCGGGGGATCCGCCGCACACGCGGTGAAAAAGCGAGCCTCGCAGCGCCGGATAAGCCGCAGCCGGGCGTGAAGATTGGGCTTCGGTCCATACGTCGCGCCTATGTCCACTCGGAGCGACGGCCGAAGCCGGATGTTCGAAACCTGACCGTAGGCACAGGCGCATGCGCCTTTACCGGCAAGCCGGCTGGACATGCGCGCATGCCACCCGGCCTCCGCTGTAAGCGGTGACCGAGTACCTACGGTTTGGGGTTTCGACGCCCCATTCCCGCCTTTTCTGCGGGAACAGGACCAATGTGCCTGATCGGGCGTCAGAGGCAAGTTGAATGTTTTTGAAAGAACGGAATCGAGTAGGGGATGGGATCCGCCGTATTGTTGACGAGGCGGGCGCCCGGCGGCCAAGGTGTCGAGTTCAGGGCGATCGCGGCGAGATTCGCGGTCAACTCGAAAAAGGTCAACCGCGACCGTCTCCCTCCGATACCCCGGCTGTTCCGACACTGATCAATCACGCAGGGAACTCTTACTCCGGACGTTCAGTGTGGTGTCGGTCAGCATTCCCCGCGCCCGGCAGTGGGAGGCGCGCGGCATCGAAGCATGCTGCGCCTCGACCTTTGTCGTGTCGTCCGGAAGATCGCCGACTGGCTAACGATCGACGTCCGACCGTCGCGTTTGCTTCGATGCGGCCTTCAGGCCGCGCTACCACGCTGCCTCAAGCAAAGTGGTGGATAGCGGCCCGAGCGCTTTTGGGCGGCGTTCGCCGTAATCGTCCCTTCGTTCATTCGGCCGGGTAGGGCCTCAGGCACTTGGCGTGGTTCAAGGAGGCCTGACCCCTTTGGGTGGCGATCACAGTAAGTCTCCGCGCGACCGAAAAGGCGCAGCGCGGGTTGGCGACTGCCGCGCGAGATCGCCTACCCGCCGAATTGGCCAGCGAGTTGGTACTAGCCCAAGCGCAAAGGTTTGCTGCGGCCTCCTGACGCGGGTTGGAATCAGGAAGCGTTCGACTTATGTTCGCAGCTCGCGGCTGACCCGTGCCGCCAGGAGATTGGCATGCACGTCGTTCGGTTCTTCCCCATCGGCAATGCCGACAGCTGCCTGATCGAACTCGAGAACGGCCGCCGCGCGCTGTTCGACTTTGCCGACATGCGCAACGCCAATGACCAATACGATAAGCGTTGCGATCTTGAGAAGGAACTGCGGGACTGCCTCGATGGCGCCAAGTCGATCGACATAGTCGCGTTCACCCATCTGGACACCGACCACTGCGCCAGGGCCAAGGAAGTGTTCCACCTCGAGCACGCCAAGAAGTACCAGGACGGCGATCGCATCAAGATAGAGACAATGTGGGTCCCCGCCACCGCCATCCTTGAGGAGGGGGTAAAGGGTCAGGCCCGCACGCTGCGTACCGAAGCCCGTCACCGCTTCATCGAAGGCGAGGGTATCCGCGTTTTCGGACGACCGGAGAAGCTGGATCAGTTCCTCAAGGATCGCGGCATCGATCCCAAGACCCGCCGCAACCTGATCACCGATGCTGGAACGCTATGTCCGGAGTTCAACCTCGGACACGACGGCGTCGAGTTCTTCGTGCACTCGCCGTTCGCCGAGACCTGCGGCGACTCGGTGGAGTACCGCAACGGCTCGGCGATCTTTATGCAGGCAACGTTCGTCGTCGGCGGTCGGACGACGAAGATGATCCTGTCCGCCGATGTCCCGAACGAAGTGATCGACGACATCGTCCGCATCACCAGGTATCACAAGAACGACCATCGGCTGGAGTGGGACATCAACAACGTCCCCCACCACTGCAGCTACTTGTCGCTTGCGGACGACAAGGGCAAGGACAAGACCGTGCCCGTTGAGCGGCTCAAGTGGCTCTACGAGGAACAGGGGCAGTCCGGCGGCCTGCTCATCTCGACCAGCAAGCCTATCCCGACGAACGACGACGACAAGCAGCCGCCTCATCGGCAGGCTGCCAACTACTACAAGGACGTGGCCAGCGATCTTGGCGGGGAGTGGCTCGTCACGATGGAGCATCCCGACAAGAACAAGCCGAAGCCGCTTGTGATCGAGATTGGTGCGACCGGTTCGAAGCGGAGGAAGATCGCGGCGGCCGGCGCGGCGACCGTCCTGGGCGGTGCAGCTCCGCGGGCGGGACGATAGCGGTGAGCGGCGAGGACGCGCCAGGATCCAGGCTGGCGCGTGCCCTCGTCCAGTACGTGCGGTACTCGGTCGACCATCCGTACGCGACGATCCGGGAGGTACATCGCGACGAAGGGCGGGATGTGGTCGATCTCGAGCTGGAGATCGATCTCGCGCAGGATCGGGCGGTACCGATCCTGCATCGCGAGCCCGTCCGCATCGTCTTCGCGTCGGCTGACGACCTCGTCGCACCGCGCGTGCTGTCGCTGCGCGACGACTTTCCGTCGGGGCAGGTCCACACCAACCTCGATCACGAGGTCGACGGGCTGTGTCTATGCATCTGGGAGGAGGGGTGGCACGATCTGTCCCGCAACCTGACGGGCCAGGCGCTCGTCGAGCGCATCAGGTGGTGGTTCGCCGGCATGGCCGACGGCAGCCTGCATGCGGAGGAGCAGGTCCTCGAACCGCTCATCGCCACCACCTCCGATACCATCGTGTTCCCGTCGGGCAGCATTGCCGGTCCCTGGTTCATTGACAAGGTGCATCAGGGCGGCGGATCGATGACGCTGATCATGTCGCGCGAGCGAAAGGATGCCGAGGACTTCCGCCTCGACATCTTCCAGCGAGTGCTTCCGTCGCAGGTTCATGGTGCGCTTGCCAACCGTCCCTATGATATGGGCAGCCTAGTCGAACTCACCGCGAGGCTCGGCTTCAACCTGAAGGCCGAGCTGCGGGCGTGGCTAATCGAGCCGGAGCAACTGGCCGCGGCGTCGGAACGCCGGGCGCTGTTCCTGCTCCTCGTACCGAAGCGCCGTACCGACGAAGGCGAGGATGAAAGCTACGAGGCCTGGGTATACACGCCCTCCGAAACGCTGGCGGAACTGGGCGAGAAGCTCGGGATGACGTCGTCCTATGAAGACGGAGGAAGGCTGAGGACGGGGGCCGCTCTTCCTGGAGCCGTCGAACCGGCCGACCTCAAAACCATAAGGCTGTTCAGCTGGCGCATCGTCCAGCGTCTTGATCGGGCAACGGCGCGGCAGTTCGCCGGCTCCGCCCGTGCAGAGGACGCTAGGTTGGTCGCTATCGGCGCCGGCGCGATCGGGTCCAACGTGATTATGAACGCCACGCACGCCGGATTGGGCACCTGGACGATCATCGACAACGATATCGTACTGCCGCACAACACCGTGCGACAGACGCAGGCCAACTGGGCGGTCGGTCATCCCAAGGCGCAGGTGCTCGCTTGCGAGGCCGACGCCATCCTTGCGGAAGGCGGGAACGACCTGATCGTCGCCGATGTCCTGCGTGTCGGCGCCGAGACGGGTCGGATATTGGCCGCGATGCGGGAGGCGGATCTCGTCGTCGACTTCAGCGCCTCGCCCGCCGTCGTCGGGTACCTTGCCGATCAGGATGTTCGCCGCGCATCGAGCTTCTTCTTCGGACCGGATGGCTCGGACCTCGTCGCGCTGGACGAGGGGCACGGCCGCACCGTTCTGCTGGACGAGATCGAGGCGCAGTACTTCCTTGCCGTCGCGGCGTGCCCCGCGCTGGAAGGTCACCTCGCCACGGCCCGCACCGATCGGATCCGTTACGCCAACGCGTGTCAGGATCTCTCTCGTCCCCTGCCGCCGTGGCAGGTGCACATGCTCAGCGGTCTGGCCGCCGGACGGCTGCCGTCCTTGCTCGAAGACGTCGCGCCATCGGCATGGGTGTGGCGCCTCGATCCGGATACCGGATCGGTGCTGCCGATACGTCTCGACGTACAAGCCACGTCCCGCTTCGCATCGGACATGCTGCGCGTTTCCGTGTCGGGCAGCGTCATCGACGCGATGCGGGCGTACCGCCAGAAGGCGGCGCCAAACGAGACTGGTGGCATCCTGATCGGCACCTTCGATCTCGTGCGGAACGTCTTGCACGTCGTCGCCGCGTTGCCGGCGCCGCCAGATTCGCGGCAGGCGCCGACCTATTTCGTCCGCGGTGCCCAGGATCTTCGCCCCCTCGTCGACGATCTTGCCGGCGCGACGGCTGGGCGACTGCGATACGTCGGCGAATGGCATAGCCATCCCGATGGCGCGGCCGCCCGACCGAGCAGCGACGACGAGGCCGTGTTTACGTACCTCCGCCAGCAGCTGGATCCTGCTGGCGCCCCCTACGCCATGATAATCTGCGGATGCGAGGAAACCTGGCTGCGAACCGCTTGGCAGGACCGCGGACAGGTCGAGGGGGTGATCTCCTATGACGATGCCTGATCTAGACGGTCAGCCCGGAGAGAGGATCGCGCTTGCGCTTTCCGGTGGCGGTTCGCGCGCGATGGCGTTTCATCTTGGCTGCCTGCGTGCGCTCCACGAACTCGGGATCCTGCAGCGCGTCTCCACCATGTCCGCCGTGTCGGGCGGCAGCGTTATCGCCGGAATCTACTGCAGCCACCCCGGCGACTTCGTTGCCTTCGAGCGTCAAGTGCGCGAGGTGCTGTCGCGGGGCTTCCTTCGTCCAGCCGTGCGTACCGCGCTCACTACCGACGAAGGCGTGCGGGCGATCGGAACTCGATTGGTGCTCGCCGTCGATCGGACTGCCGCCTTTATCGTCCGACGGTCCCTTGCCGTGGTCCGCTCGCGACCGAATTGGGGATGGCTTGGCGCATCTCCGATATTGCGGCGGTTCAGCCGGACGACGATCCTGAGGCGCACCTTCAGCAAGGTTTTCGATGGTGCGAAGCTGACTGACCTGCGTTCCGACCGTCCTCGACTTGTGATCGTGGCGTGCGAACTGAGGGCCAAGGCTGCCTTCTACTTCACTGCGAAGCGCCTACACTGCTGGCGCTATGGATCGTCCGGTTCGGAAGGGGTGGAACTCGCCGATGCGGTCGCCGCGTCCGCGGCCTACCCGGCTGCATTACCGGCCATCGAGACTAACATGCCGTTCGAGAAGAGCGGGCGTACCGAGAGGCACCGAATCACACTGACCGATGGTGGCGTCTACGACAATCTCGGCCTTGCGCCGTTCTGGCCGGGGCGGGATCCAACGATCAGCCTGGACACCGGCAGTCACCAGCGGATCATCGCATGCAGGGCCGGCTACGCACTCGACGTGGCCGATCCCGCTTCGACGATGCTGTCGCGAATGAATGCGGCGTTCGAGAGCGTCTTTGCCAGAGCGCAGAATCTTGCCATGACGCGGCTCTACGATCTGGTGCGCGGCGGCGAGCTGAAGGGGTTCCTGCTACCCTATCTGGGCCAGCGGGACGCCAGCCTCCGCTATCCACCCGATGATCTCGTCCGCTGCGAGGAGGTCGCCGGCTATCCCACCAACTTCTCGGCCATGCCGGCTGAGTGGATCGATCGGCTTTCCCGACGTGGCGAGCAGCTCGTGCACGCCTTGGTAAGGGAGAACTGGCCTGAGATGCTGACGACCATCACCTCCGCCGCGTCCGACCGCGCCGGCGCGGGGAGCGGCGTTGGATGACTATGCGACAGCTGCGTGCCGCTGCTTTGCAGCCGGACCTTCGGACAGCGTAGGATTAGCGATGACGACAGGGGGTAAGGTGTGGCAAGGAACAGTGCAGTTGCGGAGGCGATCTACAGGCGCCACATCCGACTTTACCGCTATCTCAACGACGCATGGATATTTACAGCGCTGCTGAGGCCGGAGTTGAAGACCCGCGGGGACAAGCTTCGGTCTTCAAAGAGCAAGGCAAAAAAACCCTATCCGGTGCCGAAGCGCAAAGGCACGGTCACGAGCCGGCGCCGGGATGAAGATATCGGCCTGATCTTCTATGCACAGCACGAGCGCGGAGTTTTTGAGACGAACATCGTTTCGATGGTGTCGCGGGTAGAGGCATTCATCCAGGAATGTATGGCGATCGCCGCCAGCGCCTTTCCCGCCAAGCTTTCGGTGTTGGCAGACAAGAGCGGTATTCCACTCGACTTGTTTCTTGAGCACGAGGACCGGGAAGACGTGATTAGCCGCTTCGTTGCGCTCAAGAGCGAGGGGCTGATGTTTGGCAAGCCGTCAGAATACCTCGACAAAGCGGCGAAGGTGCTGTCGATCGAGCTGGAGCCGGAAACGGTGCGCGCTTTTGTTGAGATCAAGGCATCGCGGGACATCATCATCCATAACAGCGGCCTCATTAATAAGCTCTACGTCGAGAAGGCAGGCGACAAGAGCCGGGGTGACGCCGGTGAGGAGCTGGTCATTGACGACGCTTATTTTCGGCACGTCATCGTGACGCTGAAGGCGCTGGCTGGGGCCATCCAGTCGAAGACGGAAGCGGTTTACAAATAGCCGCGCCGTTTCTGCTGCACGGCGCCTTTTAGCTGCGGATATGTGAGGATGAACGGCGTCCGCTTCTAGGATGGGGCTGAGCGTGTTTGAATGGCGGGTTGTGGGTCTTCCCCGCACCCGCCCCTGCCGATCGCTACTAGAGCGCACTGCTGGTCACTCGTGAAATGGCACCCAAAACATTTTGACATCCACATTCAGCATGCCGGATTTCACGGTCGGATCGTCCGTCGCAATTTTGGTCGCCTCTTGGAGATCTGCAGCCTTGAAAATCGTCATACCGCCATCCGCAAGCACGCCGTTGAGCCCGCCGGCCCGCTCCATGAAAGGCCCGCTCAGGATGGTCAGTCCCTTCTCGGCCATCTTGGTCATGTAGCCGACGTGGTCGAAGAAGTCGGGCTGCTCGTTATATTTGACGCCCCTGACCCAGTTCGGACCGGGGGTCTGAAATGCCACAAAATAGTGAGGGCCGTTCTCGTCGATCATGAAGCCAAACTCCACTGATGAAATGCGTTGCCTTGTAGCCTCTCGGGCTTCCTCAATGTTCAGCATCTGGTCGATAATGCGTAGCCGGTAGTTTCGGATAACATTGATACCCAGACCGAATGAATACCGCCGCATGTGCAGGCGCCCGGTCGTCATGAAGAATGACTGTTATTCAGACGACGGGTCTTATGCTCGCCGATGAGCGTGCCATTTTCGCCTCAACGGAATGCGGTTCGCTTCCGAGGAGGACCAGGACATGGATAGATTGAACGGAAAGATAGCGGTGGTGACCGGCGGCAGCAGCGGCATGGGCCGCGCCACGGCGCAGCAGTTCGTGGCCGAAGGCGCGAGCGTGATCATCACGGGGCGCCGGCAGGATCGGCTTGACGAGGCGGTGGCCGAGATCGGCGGCGCGATCGAAGGCTTCCAAAGCGACATTGCCGACCTCGGCGATCTGGAGCGCTTGCGCTCTCACATCGCGGGGAAGTACGGGCGGATCGACGTGATCTTCGCCAATGCCGGCGGTGGAACGCTCGGAGCGTTCGGCACCGTGACGGAGGCCGACTTCGACCGAAGCGTGACCACCAATCTGAAGGGTACGTTCTTTACGGTCCAGACGCTCCTGCCGCTCGTCGTCGACGGCGGCTCGATCATTCTCAACGGGTCGATCGCGGCAAGTCTCGGGATGCCAGCCTTCACCGTGTACTCGGCTACGAAGGCCGCAATTCGTTCCTTCGCTCGCACCTGGACGACCGACCTGAAGGAGCGACGCATTCGGGTCAACACGCTCGCGCCTGGCACGATCATCACGCCGATCATGACCGAGCAGGCTGGCTTCAGCGACGAGCAAGTCGAGGCTTTCTATGCGCAGTTCGCCAGCGAAACCCCGCTTGGGCGCAATGGCGACGTGAGCGAGATCGCCTCAGTCGCAACGTTCCTCGCGTCGACGGAGAGCAGCTTCATCACCGGCGTCGAATTGCATGTGGACGGTGGTTACGCCCAAGTCTGATGCGTCGCGAGTCGGGCTGGTCGGGACCAAATGCCCGCCAGCCTGATCCATCGGCCGCAGCCCATCAACGCCGGCTCCAGACTGGAAGGACCAGGCAGTGTCTACATCTATCGAGAATGTTTCCCAGATCCTCGCCCTCGAGGGAAAGGTCGTGCTGGTAACTGGCGGAACGTCCGGAATCGGCTTGGCGATGGTCGAGCGTTTCGCATCTGAAGGCGCGCGCGTCTTCGCCGTTGCGCGGGGCCAAGACCGCCTCGAAGCGCTTGAGGCGCGCCTCGGCCCAACCGTCACCGGCATTCCGGCAGACATAGGCCACGCGGACGATCTGGAGCGCGCCTTTGCCACGATAGCCGCGACGGGTTTGGGGTTGGATATTGTTTTCGCTAACGCAGGTGCCGCCATTCCCGGGGTGCTCGGCTCGATTACGGCTGTCGACTACAGGTCCGTGTTCGACGTGACTGTTCTGGGCACGCTGATGACCGTGCAGCATGCGTTGCCGCTCATGCGCGACGGTGGTTCGATTGTCCTTACGGGCTCGATCGCCGGCGCGAAAGGCAGGGCGGGTCGCAGCGTCTACAATGCGAGCAAGGCTGCGCTGCGCTCGTTTGCGCGGAGCTGGGCGAGCGATCTTGCGCCCCGCAATATTCGGGTGAACCTCCTGAGTCCCGGCCCTACCGACACCAGTGCTTTCGCCGGGGCGAGCGATGTGGTCCGCGAAAGAATGGCAGCGCAGACGCTTCGTGGCCATCTTGCACGGCCGAGCGAGATCGCGGCGGCTGCGCTCTTCCTCGCGTCGGATCAGGCATCGTTCGTGAACGGGGCGGAGCTTTTCGCCGACGATGGTGCCGCCCAGGTGTAACCGGCCAGCCGTGATCAACCGCTGCCCTGAACGCTGGCCGATTGCTTCATCCGCCAGACGGCACGTGAGGATAGGCGGATAACGCGGGGCCGGCTAAACAGGATTAAGGTAATGGCTAATGGGATCGGCGGCTTGAGCGACCAGTTTCAGGCACTGCGGCTGTTCGTGCAGATCGCGCGGACCGGCAGCTTCTCCAAAGGCGCCCGCGAGCTGCGCCTCTCGCAGCCGACGGCCTCGCGCATCATTGCGCTGCTCGAGGAGCAATTGGGCACAACGTTGTTTTCGCGCTCCACCCGCGCTCTGACGCTGACGGATGCGGGATCGGCATACCTGACCCGCGTCCAACCGATCCTTGCCTCCCTCGAGGAGGCCGACAACGAAATCCGTGGGAGTGATAATCTTCGCGGCACGCTTCGTATCGGCGTGGCATCAATCATCGCCTCGCGTGCGATTGTGCCGCGCCTCGGGGCATTCGTGGCCCAACATCCGAATTTACAGGTGGATCTCACGATCGACGATCGCCGGCAGGACCTTATCCAGGAGGGGATCGATGTCGCCATCCGCTTCGGCAAGTTGCCGGACTCGAGTGCGACGGCACGCCTCATAGGGCGCTGGCCGCTGATCGTCGCAGCGGCGCCAGCCTACCTCGAATTGCATGGGGTCCCCGAGACTCCAGAAGCCCTTGGTGACCATATGTTCGTCATTGCGGGACCGGTGGCTGGCAAAGAGCTGATGTTCATTCAGGGCGATCGTCAGGTTAAGGTTCAACCGGTAGGGCAAGTGTCGATCAACGGAGCTGAGGTCGCAGTAAGTGCCGTTCGAGCCGGTTTGGGTATCGCAGTCGCTAGCCTGCCCGCATTCAGTGAAGACCTCGATGCCGGATCACTTGTGCAGCTGCTGCCAGACTGGAAACTTAGCGATATCGAGGCGCACGCGCTGTTTCCAAGCAGCCAAGGCGCGAAGCCTGCCGCTCGCGCATTTGTCGATCACCTCATCCAAGAGTTGCGATCGGTGTGAATGGTCCGTGGAGCTGGACGTCGCCAGACGAAGGCGGTTGCAAGGTCGGATTAAGACCTGGACGCGGGTCAATCCGAGCCAAGCCTAAAGCTGAATGAGCGTCCGATTTTGGGAAGCGCCTGGAGGCGGGCGAATGACCGGCTATGGGTCGGAATGCCCCGAACTGACATTGTTGATTCTAGTCAGCTTTCAGGAGCGTCTAGAAGCAAGCGCAGGCGGTCGGCGTCCGCTGGCGAGGCGGGGTTGTAAATAATCATCCCAAGCTCCGGTCGTCCCTCGACTGCGAAAGAGGAGAATTCCATCGCGAGCAGCCCCGCGGCTGGGTGATGGATGCGCTTGATGCCCTCGCCATGCGCCACCACTTCGTTGTCCAGCCACAGCGCCTCGAACTCAGGGCTCATGCGCGACAGCTCGACGACCAGCTCAATGACAGCGGCGCTGGTGCTGGCGCCCGCGCGCGCCACGTCGGCGCGAAAGGCACCGACCACAAAGCGGGCCATGCCGTCCCAGTCCTCATTTCGAGCGCGGACATGATCGCTGCCAAACATCAGGCGGAGGATGTTGCGTTCCTCGCGTGGCAGCTTGGCATAGTCGGTCAGAAACAGTGTCGCCGCCCGGTTCCAGCCGACGACGTCCCACATCGCCGTCTTGATGATCGCAGGGCTCAGCACCATCCCGTCGAGCACGCGCTGCAGCCGGGCGGTGATGCCGTCAACCGGCTGGTAGCGCGCCTCAGGCGGACGGCCGAGGCCAAGCATGTAGAGATGCTCGCGTTCCGGCTCGGTCAGCATCATGCCCTTGGCGATACGGTCGAGTACGTCGGCCGATGGAGCACCGCCACGGCCCTGCTCCAGCCACGTGTACCAGGTCGGGCTGATATTGGCACGGCTCGCCACTTCTTCACGGCGCAAGCCGGGCGTACGCCTGCGGCCACCGCCGAACCCGAACGCGGCTGGGTCGAGCCGGGCCCGGCGATCGCGCAAATAGATGCCGAGCTGGTTCGGTGCCTCGCTAGCCATGATCGATCCTGTTGAACGTTATACCATGATAACGTCACTACTTTAACAGGTTCAACCTGGTCGCGATATGCCGCTCCGCCCAAAAGGAGATTTCTCATGCGCGTGTTTCTGACCGGCGCGACCGGCTTCATCGGCTCGCACGTCATTCCCGAACTGCTCGATCGCGGTCACCGGGTGCTCGGCCTCACCCGCTCCGATGCCGGCGCCCGTCAGCTCGAAGCGGCCGGCGTGGACGTCCATCGCGGCGACCTGGACCACCCCGAGACGCTCGCCAGCGGCGTGGCATTGGCTGACGCAGTGATTCACTGCGCGTTCGATCACAATTTCGCGACCTTCTTCGAGAATACCAAGAAGGACGAGCGGAACATCGCCGCGATGGGCGAAGCGCTGGAGGGGACCCAGAAACCGATCCTGATCACCTCGGGCGTCGGCATCGGCACGCCGCTGAATGGCGGCCCGGCGATCGAGGACGTGCTCAACCCGCGCCACGCTAATCCGCGCATCGCGACGGAGCTCGCCGGCGCGGCGCTGATCGCGCGACGCATCGATGTGCGCACCATCCGGCTGCCGCAGGTGCACGACACCACCAAGGCCGGGCTGATCACGCCGCTTGTCGCCGAGGCGCGCCGAGCCGGGGCGGTGGCCTATGTCGGCGAGGGACAGACGCGATGGTCTGCGGCGCACGTCAGCGACGTCGCGAAGCTTTACGTCCTCGCGCTGGAGAAGGGCGAGCCGGGCGCGCGTTACAATGCGTCGGTAGAGGAGGGCGTCACGGCACGCGCAATCGCCGCGGCGCTCGGAAAGGGTACCGGGCTGCCGGTCCGCTCGGTCGCGGCCGACGAGGTCGAGCGCTATTTCGGCTGGATGGCGCCGTTCGCCGCGCTCGACATGATTGCGTCGAGCGCGAGGACGCGCGCGCGGCTGGGATGGGAGCCGACCGGCCCGGATCTGCTCACCGACCTCGCAGCAATGGATTATTCAACGCTCTTCAAGGCTTGATCGAAGGCCGTTGCGCGCCGGATGGCCGATTGCCGGCGCGCAACGGTTTCAAATGCTTCTAAGTGGCGGCTTGTCGCTGATGCAGGTCCCCATGAACCCAAGTCCCAAATTGGGACACGCGGATAGCGCGCTCAATATCGGTTTGTGGGTTGTGGCGGCGGCAAGCGCAGCGTCGCGCTCGCCAGTCGCGCCGTTGCGAGAGGATCGTCTGCGCCGCATTCGGACCGAGCAGGAAGTCCTTGTCGCTGAAGGTGGTGTAGAGGTCGGTCGGCTGGTGACATTGCGGGTCTCAGCCGCCTCCGATCTGGGTGCCGCGGCCATTCTCGCGCAGCTGACGAAGGGCGCCAGGTCCATGAACGGAGCCAGATCGGTCTTGCTCATGCGGCTGAGCCCAATGTTGTTGTGCGGATTAATCGAAGGCGGCATCATTGCGGGGGAAGGAGCATTGATGCCGCCTCACGAGACCTTAGAGCGGACGGCAGTCATGCCGATGGGGGTCCATGCCCATCTCCTCACTATGGCAGGCGCAGACCGGCGCCACGCTTTGGTCGAGCTGGACAAGATCCTTAGAGATGATGAGCTCGGGTGGGCTCGCGACCTGATTACCTATGTGCGAGCCGGTCGGCTGGGCGTGTTGATGCAAGACTGAGCGCGCGGAATACAAAATTCGCTCCAAGAACACGTGAGCGGTGAGTTAACTGGAAATCCGTCGCGCGCTTACCAATCGGTCCAAATGCGTCGCAATGATCAAAGTCAGTCGAGCCGAAGACCCATATCCTCGAAATGACGGGCGACCTCGCGAGTCAGATGACCCCGCAGGTTGACGGTGCCAACCGATTTCTCGATCGAGATAAGCAAGAACGCTCGGATGCGCCCCAAAGCATATTGGTCAATCAGGCCGGACGCCTGAAGCTCATTGCACAGAGCTGCTACGCCGGCCAATGCGACTTTGCCAGTGGCGAAGTGATCTGTCTGAGCCGCCGCTGAGGCGACCTTGTCCTCGCCGTTCATGGACATCTCCCCTCAGCAACAAAAATGGCGCTAAATCTTTCGCACTGGCTGTATCGGTTGCTAGCTCATCCATCATGTCGATGAAGGCCGCATATGACTGAGGAGCTTCTGCTCTCGACGATTGCCATCGAGCTCGAAGCATTGATCGATCGGCTCGACGGCGTTGGCAAGGGAATCCTCGCAATCCCGCATATGACATTGGCGCTCGATCGCCTCCGAGCCGAACTAGAACTGATTGAGCAGGGCGATCAGGTCGTGCCGCGCACGCACTGATAAGCGCAACTGCGAGCTCCGGGCATCATTTGGCTTCGGGGTCCGCACGATAAGCCCGAGTTCTTCAAGCGTTGCGATCCAGCGGAGGGCTGTCGTCGCCGGCACAGCTCCCGCGACGCAGAGGCTGCTTACAGACGGCGACTGCCCCTTCCGCTCGGAGATCAGCAGATCCAGCAGCATATCCCAGGCCGGATCGGCGAAGAGCCCGCCAAGAAAGGCGCCATCGCGTTTCCGCCGGAAACGATACATCCTATTCGCGAGGTCAACGGCGTTGCAAAAATCGCTCGCGTCGCCGTCATCGTACGGGACGAGGCTAAGACTGGCCGGTCGCCCTTCGGTCACGAGAGCGCTTCCCGGGTAGAAGAGACCCTATCCGATGCTCGGGCGACGCTCGATTGATGCGAGCACGATGCCGAAGCGTGCCCAGCACGATTGTCAGGCACTCCGGATACGACCAAAGCTGCGTTGCGTCCTTGTAGCGGGTGGGCAGCGTGAAGGGGTTCACGATTGTCCCAATGTGCAAAAGCACGACCACGCCTGCAATCGCTGCCAGCGACGTTGGCCAATATCGGTCCGCCGTGAGAGCGACCCAGACGAAGCCGGCGAACATCAGGGTATCCGCAACGCCAACGCCCCACTCTGGACCCTGAAAGCGGCGGCCGAGCGGGGAGATCAACAACCATGTCAAGACAACCGCGGCCGCGAAAATCCCGGCTGCCTGTCGCTCCGGCCGGCCCCCGCGAACGAGAGCATAAGCGAAGGTCAGGAGCAGGACCGCGAGCGCGACCGCCGATCTGATCATAGGGGACATGGGGCCGACCCTCCCTGTCGGACCTGTTTGCGTCAAGGGAGGGTCGGCTCTTCACTCAGGCTGCTTCGCTATTGGCAGCCTGGCCGGAGGTGAACATCGGCATCACGACGTTCTGACAGACATCGCCCGCGCCGGTGATCGGCAGGCCGAGATCGCGGCCGAGGACGGCAATTTCGCCATGCGCCCGGAGGCTCTCTTCCATCATGGTGATGGAGTTGCCGATCACGCCGTTTATGCGCGCCAGAGCGCCGTAGCCTTCGCCCTGGCGAAAGCCGTGGTGCTGCCGCGCGTCCATGATCGTCGTGATCACCTTGGCGCTGGCCACGATCGTAGCGTCATGCGCCGCTTCAAGATCGCGGAGGCTGCGGGCAACAGCGACATCGACCCCGGTCATTCTCTTGGACATAGCTTCTCCCTTCGCGGTCGCCAATGCGACCGCGTTCCTGCGGTGAAAGGTCATTGAGATTCAGCTTCGGTCGTAGATCCAAAGCATGACGGCAGTGGCGATCGCGCAGAGCGCGACCTGCATCAGGATCATCCCCACCCTCGTCAGGGTGTCATATCGATTGCGTCTCCCGTGATCGGGGACCGGCTCGGGCCGGATCAGGACTGAAGTGTCGAAGACGGCGTACTCCTTTGCGGGATGGTCGGCCTGTCCGCTCGCTTGTGGTTCCCCGTCGTTGCTAACGGGTTGATTTGGCCATTTTTCTGCATCGCCGGGAAGGGTTTTCGGTTCACTAGTTATCCGCTCACCATGCCCGTCGAATTCGTTGACAAGCACGCGCGCGGCTTTGCGGCGACTGCTGATCCCGATTTTCGCCTTCGCCGACTGGACTTGGTTATTGACCGTGGCGGGCGCGACGTTGAGCTCCCGCGCTATCTCCTTCGTCTCGAGGCCAGCATCTACGAGTCGCATGACCTGGATCTCGCGAGGGCTGAGCCCGAACGGCGAAGACGAACCCATGATCGGGAGGATGGGCGACGAAGCATTTGGTTGACAAGAGGTTAGTCCGCAGCTCGCAATTGAGATCTATGAACGGGCGTCGGGTACGCTTGTAGGTGTACCGTCTTCCGTTGGAGCCAAATATGTTCATTGTTCGAGGCGACCGTCTGGCCCGTTCAGATTAGCAGTTGATCAACATGAACAAACGTCCGCGTTCAGGGACGGCGATGAGCGCGCTGAATGGCCGGCTATGGGTCGACCCGGCCGCCGAACTGCCAGTCGGCTTTCGCCCCATGAGCTGACATTTGGCTTGCGGCAGCTGTTGCCGCAAACCTGCATCAGCCACGCATTTACCGGCTGTTTACCGTCTGTTAGGGGCTGTTCGCTCGCGCGGTCCTCGCCCGAGTCGGAGGGGGGTAAGCATGGGTAAGACAGTATGGGGCTCGGTCGCAGCGTTCTTGATGGCGAGCGCGAGCCATGCGGTCGTAGTCGCGGGAAATACTGGGGGAACGTCCGACGGCGGAGTTGCAATTTACGGTCAGTCCTTCACTGTTTCAGGAACAGGCTCGTTCAACGGCCTTGCGTTCAACTTTTTCAACGAGACTGGTCCAGCCCAAGCTTCAGGAAGCGCCTTCATCTTTCAAAGCGCATACGCCGGCACACCTGAGGGCCTTTCTTCGGCCTCGCCCGGATTACTTGCGCAATCAGCGTCGGTTAGCGGCGGTGCATACCAGTTTGATCCGGCGTTCAGCGTGAATGCGGGTCAGCAGTATTTTCTGTATACTAACTCGCAATATTCAACCGTTGGCTCCGGTTCGGATAATTACCAGGGCGGCAACGTGTACGTCGCATACGACCCGAACGCGACTTTCATCCCCTTTCCAGGTCAGGACGCGAATTTTCGGCTTACGGCGACCTCGACTAACGCCGTTCCCGAACCTGCAACATGGGCCATGTTCATCAGTGGCTTTGGGCTGATCGGTGGAGCAATGCGCCGTCGCCAGCGGGTGAGCGTCAGCTTCGCCTGATTCGACATCGGTCAACGAAGCGGGGCGCTCCGGTGCATGCCGAGAGCGCCCTTTCTACGTCTGCTAACTACCACTCCCACCATTCGACAGAATTATTCCAGCCTCCGAAAGCTGCCGTTGGGACGGGGTGAACGAACGGCAGAATCTGGGAAGCTAGAAAACCGGCGCCAATGTCTTGGATTGGGTCTCGCTGGCTGTCAGCGGGCAGGGCGGCTTACGACCAACTCAAGACATTCAGCGTCGTTGATGTGAGCGCCAGCCTTTGCTGGAACCCGCCACTCGGGTCGCGCAAACCGGACTTTCGGCTTTGAGCCCGCCGATTGTCACGCTCGAACGCTATCATACATTATGGCGCCACAGCTTCCGCAACGGCTGCCTATCAGCATCGGCGAAAGGCACGGCAGCCGCCCTTTTTGCGGATATTCAGCGCGCCGTGGAGACGACGCTGGGACGGATCGCGTCGGACTCAGCCGCCTAACGGACGCCAGCCTCCCCGGCAGTGTCAGACTGACGCAGATCAAGATAGCCCGGCGTGAAGCCGACCATGTGCTGCAACCGCCGTATGTCAAGGATGACGATCTGCCGCTGATGGAAGGTCACGAAATTTTCCTCGCGTAAAGCGCCCAGCTACGAATCGCCGATTGGCGAGATGCTCGAAGAACAGCGCATCGGGGAGCAGTTCCGTGACCGTCACCACGGTCCAGCCGTTCGCCCGGTGCAGGCGCTCGTTCAAGCCTAGCGCTGATTGGAAAAGCCATGTTGCCGAAGCCAGGCGGAGAAGCGCAGTCTCTGATAGCGATACCAACTGACGACAAGGACGTGGCCAGCACGGCCCGTCGGGTGGTTCACGATCGCCCCAATTGCAATCAGCGGATCATAGACTGCCTTGCTAAGAAGCGTGCCATCTAACTCGGCGCGCCAGAAGCTACAGTTGTCCAGTGTTGCCCCATCAAACCGGACACCCGTGATAACGGCGCCATCAAATTTGCATTGGCGAAGCGTCGACCCGTCAAATGCATCCGCTACTTGGTCGGCAGTTATCGTCGTCCCTCGAAAGTCACATTTCAAGAGGTCAGAATCGATGAAACTGCTGTCACTTAGTGTGCTGCTGCCGGCTCGGCCGGAGAAACTCACCTTCGTCATAACACAATCGTGAAACTCAACCCTGTTAAACGTCGATGCCGTCTCACCAGCCTTGGGCGCTCCAAACCGTGCGCTGTCGACAATAGCGTCTTCAACTTTCTGGCCGGAAAACGAGAAGCCCCAAAGGGGTAGGTGCGTCAGCCCGGTGTCCGCTTCGGTCTTGATTAACAGCGACCGCTTGGGTCCGCGTCGCAACTGCAAACGATGGGCCCGCCGACGGCGCTGTCGATCGGTGGCGATCTCCGCAGAGACAAAGCCAGCAATCCCGCCGACTACCAACGCGTCAAAGCCGGCGACTCCAATATTCGCGCCCAGTTCCCCAACATATTTCGGTGTGGGTAGCCAGGTGAAAGTGTCGGTACTGCCGATCAGGGAGAGATAGTAGCCGCCGATGAAGAGGATAACGATCGCAGCGAGAGCAATCAACATCCGGCCAAGCAGGCTCACTTCTTTTCAGAGAGAATAGACAGAACCTCGCGCTTCCGGTCGTCGCGCAGCACGTTAGAAGGACAACGCAAGACCTTTCTCAGCATATTCTCACCATAGGCCACTTCCAGATCAGCGATTGCCGTCGCGAAGGTCGTTCTGTTCCATCCATCATTCCGGACGTCCTGCCCAACTGACTTTGCGCTGGCCCGCTGCCCCGACAGGCCGGAGAAAATCTCGTCGATCAACGCACCCAGAACCAGATCGAAGCCGCTAATTCGCTTGAGCATGTTGCGCGGGCGTCGTGCCAATATGGTGAAAAAGATCGGCGGGACCCGCTGCCAACCCGCCGCATGCAGCCTGCCGTCCAGCTTCCGCGACCGCGGGAGATACTTCATCGCCTTATAGTGCGATGATCTAACAATAGTCGTCAGTATGGAGACATAATAGATCCCGTTGCTCTCATCGGCTTTAAACGAGCGAGTTAGTAAGTCCATGATATCGTCGATCAGAACGATCGACCCGGTAGGCGGCGCCTCAACAATCTCCTCCGCTTCGCTTTCTGCGCCAACTAGGTCTGCTTGGTCGTCATCGTCTTGATCGGCTTCATCGTAATCATCGACATCCTCGATCGCCTCGGCTGGTTTGCGCTTCAGCTTGACGACTACGTCGCTTTCGTCGCCCGGAAATTGAAAGTCGAGATACTCAAGATTGTCCGAGTGACGTGATGACGGCAATAGTCGCCTGGGTGAGTGATTGATGAACGTCTGGGCGCCGCCGATCTCGGCTACCAAAGCGGTGTCTGCAAACAACCCAAAGCCTTTGAAGGCCTCCAACTGAGCGCCGAGTGTGACAGCATTTTCCTCGATACGGGGCGCCCGATAGAGCTTGAACAACGCCTTGATCTCATCGCGACTATCGGTTCCGAGTTCGTTGAACAGGATGTCTGCGGCTGTGTCGTCGCCGCCGTCCAGCCGCCTAAGAATGGGTTCAAAAGTATCCGCAAGGTGAGAGCTGCTCAGCGTTCCTTTGGCCACGCAAATTTTGCAGGGGAGCTTGTCGTTTATAAGGAGCGATCGCAATTTGAGCACAAATGAGATTAAATCATCACGACTCTGAAATTGAAAATATTTAGCAGTGATGCCATCGATTATAATTCCAGCGCTCTGCAGGTGTTCCTTATTTTCCGATGCGCTCAAAGTATATGTGCAAGCCGATATGATGTGTCTTTCGAATCGTCGGCTCGCTTCGTTGGGGTTAATGTATTCAAGCGGATTCATGCTTGAAAGGCGGACGGTGAGATCGACAACTCCAATGAAATTTGTCGTCGCCATAACGCTCCCCTAAGCTGCCTTGAGGAATAAGCGGATCGGGGTCACAAAACCCTTTCGGACCAAAGGGATCATTTTCTGGTATCGCTGTTCCGTGCAAAGTGTGAGCCGGCGCAGCGCGTCGTCCGATGACTTGCCGAACAACATGCTGAGATCGCCATGCTCGCCGCGTGTCGAGCGGTTTAGAACGCACAGCACGTAGCAGCCGCTGGTTGTGACCACGCGCTTGTCACCGATCACCTTCGTGAGGTCGCCCTCCGACAAATCGTGACGGCGGACGCGGGCTTTCGGCTTTTGGCCTTCGCCATTCTGGCGTTCTGTGCGGGCGCGCCTAAACGAGCCAGTTCGCACGAGCCTAACGGCTTCTTCGGTGGTGAGGAACTGCGCCGAAAACGTCTTTTCGAGAAATTGCGTCCAAAATTCGCCGAGCGCGCGCGCGGCTGCGGCATCCATGGTCGAGTGAAGGTCGTTGCGCGCGAGCGAAGAGAAAGCGGCGTATCGATCGGGATCGAACGCGGAAAATAGCGATCCGTTTGGCAGCGCGGCCGCCGTCGACCGCGCGAACTTGGCTTTTGCCTCGAGGAAAAGCGGCTCGCCGATCGTGTCGAGCTGCTTTTCAACTTCATCAGGCGACGGCGCCTTTGGTTCCTCTCCTGGTCCCGCAGCCTGCGCAGCCAATTCAGTGAGCTTTGCCTCTGTCAGATGTGTCTTGATCTTGTGAATGACCGCTTGCAGGCTGTCGGAATTAGCGACCATCAGGTCTTGCAGGAGGTCCTGAACGATCGCGTTGATCTTGAGCGACCGCTTCTCCTTGTCCACGGTTATCACGCTGGAGAAATTAGACGAGCCAGCCTTCCAGCTGAACGCGTCGCCCGCTTCCAGCGCGAGAACGAGGTTCAGCGAAGACAATAGCTTGCTGTCATCAACCGGCGACGGCGACACGACAAGTCGCGTCGAGGCCAGAAGCCCGCCGGCGCCAGAATTGCGTTTCGCTTTTACGCGTCGCTCAATCCCTTCCAGGGTCAGGTCTTGGAAATATCCGATGCTCTCACCGGAAATCTCAAGACCAACATAGTCGTAGCCGCTTTCGACGCGAAACCGCCTCAGATTGGCAATTGCATTCTCGCGGATCTTTTTCGCGGCACCAAGGCTCAGCCACAATCCATCTGCCCCACCATCGACCGTGACGTAATAACGCATCTAGAACCTCAAGCCCCCCGGTGATCGCCGCGCCCGCAACGCGCCGATTCTCTTCACAGTCTACCGGCGGGAGTAAGCGAAGCAACGCGATTTTCGGCCCAGTTTGAATGAACACAGTTTGGGCGGGCGACGAGCCGGGTGGACCGACGTGCGACGTCGGCTTCTGACACGAGCTGTCGTTCGATACGTCGCGTGCGAACGTCGGGAATGTTCCAAACCAAGCCGTTCGAGTTATTGGCACGATGGGCCGAAACGGCCGGGCCACTGACATGAATGGACAGCAGGTTTCGGGGACCGACCGATGCAGCACGAATGGCCGACTTTGGGTCTCCGCTACAACGACCCTGTTAGACAGAAGGCGGTCCCGGACACTTCTCATTGAGCGATGTGGCACCATAAGTGACTCCACTTCAGGCTGCGCCTATAGTCGGATCATGTCGTGGCGCGTGGGGGCGGGCTAATGGATAAGATACTCGTAGGCACGGGCGTGGCTTGCTTAGTTGCAGCCGTGTTTGGCGGAGGTATGTCACTGCTCGGCATCACTTTCCCCCCCCTTGCCGCTCTCCAACGACAGGTTCTCCTGTTTTTGGTCGGTGCCACCCTCCTCCTTCTCGGCGTCTTTCTCGCTGACGTTCAGAGCTACCATTACAGCCGTGCTCAACCATCACTGCCGACAACCGGGCCGACCGCAGCAACTGAAGGCCCCATCGAACCCCCTGTCGTCACAGCCCCGGTGTCAAACCCGCAGATCGCTCCTCTGCCCGCCCCCTCACCGAAGCCTAAACACGAGGTACAATACCACATCCTTCCGGTTCCGCGGGTTCGGGAGGGCAGCGCTGGCTACATCTATCTTGGGCAGCGCGACGGTAACACGTGGGCTGTCAACCGGTATGCGCAGGCGGGAGCGATCATCGACACCGACAAAGTGCCAAAGCCGGGTGAGGAGTATCGCGTGAGGCAGGACGTGAACGTGCGAACCCGGCTTCCCGATGAGGATGCACCGCTCGTGATGAGCAGTAGCCTAGGTGCGGCCTACAGGGGAGATACCGTCCGCGTCGGCACTGTGTCGAAGATCGGCAAGGAGAGGTTCTATTGGGCCGCAGTAAAAGTGCTACCGCGACCGAGCGAGTGACCCACGTTGCTTGTGGCCAGCTTCAATAGAAGCGCGTTGTCCAGTCGTTGAGACCACTGCGCCGTGCTCAGAGTGCCTGTTTCGTATGACGAAGGGTGCTGGAGGCGATCTTTTCAGTCTCCCGCGTTTGCGCTGAACTATGCCACAGAGCCTGCGATTGAAATCTAAGCCTTCTGGTCGGTTTGCGACCCAGCTCACCTCAGGGGCGGGACCGGGCACTTCTAGGAGGGGTAAAGGGTCGCAGCTTAGATGAACAAGCGTCCGGAGTAGAGGACGCGAAAATAAGCCATGAACGGCTGCGTTTGGGTCCTACCCGCCGAAGCGATCTCGTCTCTCTTCGTCGACCGACATGCCGAATTGGCGTCAGGCCGCAGTGGCCA
>NZ_JAUOTP010000005.1 GCF_030546695.1 Sphingomonas natans | reverse complement strand
GACCTCGTCCGTCTGGCAGCTTTCGGTTGCGGATGCAGCCTGCCGGCCGATGCTGGCCAATCTGAGCCGATAGTCGCAAATGAACCAATGTCCGGTTTGGGACAGCGCTCAATCGGCCCTGAATGTCCGCAAATGGGTCGTACTGCATGTTGATCACGCGCGATCGGCTGGGCGAGAAGTAGCGGCGACGCCTAACCCAAGCCTCATCCCGCCTGGCCGGCCGATCCGTTACGTCTATCGTGTAGCGCCGAAGATGACGTCGACCGTCTCCTCCGGCATGTCCCACATCGGAAAATGGCCGCTGGACTCGAACCAGTGCAGTTCGGCGGACGGGAACGCAGCTTTTGCGCGCGCCGCCTGACCCGGCAGGCAGAGCCTGTCGTGCCTGCCCCATCCGATCACGATCCGGCCAGTGCTGTTGGCAGCAGGACCAGTTTGCTCGGGCCCGGTCGCAAGGCCATGGACCAGCGCGTCGAACGTCTGTGTCGTACTGAGACCGGTCAGCTCGGTCGCCACCATCTGCGGATCAAGCGCCCAGGGATGCGCGGACAATTGGGCGAGCAGGGCGGTGCGCGAGGCGACGTTATGGCTCAGCGTCGGCAGGGCGGGTCGGATCGCCCGCAACAAGCGGCCCGACACGCCGATCGTTGTCTTGAAGAACGTGCGCTCCCAACCACGCCAGAACCCACCTGGATCAAGTGCGACGACGTTGCCGACGACGCCACGCCTGGCAAGTTCGAGCACCATCCGGCCACCCATCGAGCTGCCGACGACGTCGATCCCGGTCAGATCGTGTTCCACGATATAGCGCTGGACGCTCCCGACCAGGCCGTCGAACGTCTCGCTATCGTGTTCCGCCGGGGTCGCGCCATGTCCGGGCAGGTCGATCGCGATCACCGTTCGACTGGCGCCGAGCGAGTCTAGAATGGGGCTCCATGATCGCGAGCTTCCGCCCAGACCGTGGACAAGCAGCAGTTTGCGGCCGGAGCCGCGGTTGATCTGGTGCATCTCGTTCCATTTCGGTTATCTGAAAAGACTCAACGAGCACCGTCCGTGCATGGCACCAGTTAATCTGCGAGCTGTCGTGCGCCGGTCGTCGCGGCGTTCGATCCTCAACGAGGGATCGCACGCCGCCACGACGATGAGGGTTGCGCCGTTCAGCCGTGCGGGCGCATGACCACCTTGATGACGCCGTCTTCCTTGTCGCGGAACTTGGCGTACATCTCAGGCGCATCCTCGAGGCTGGCCGGATGGGTGATCACGAAGCTGGGGTCGATCTCCCCGGCCACGATCTTCTCCAGCAGCGGCTTAGTGTAGCGCTGCACGTGGGTCTGACCGAGCTTGATGGTCAGCCCCTTGTTCATGGCCGCACCAATCGGCAGCTTGTCTCCCATGCCGACGTAAACGCCGGGTACCGAGACCGTTCCGCCCTTGCGGCAGCTCATGATCGCTTGCCGCAGCACGTGGACCCGATCGGTGGCAAGCATCATGCTTGCCTTCACTTTGTCCATGAGGGCGTCTGCCGCCCCGTGAGCGGCGGCCTCGCAGCCCACGGCATCGATGCAGCTGTCCGGCCCGCGCCCCTTCGTGCGCGCCTGCAGCTCTTCATAGACGTCGGTCTCGGCGAAGTTGATCGTCTCGGCGCCGCCGGCTTCGGCCATGGCGAGGCGCTCGGGAAGCTCGTCGATTGCGATCACGCGACCCGCGCCCATCATCAGGGCAGAGCGGATGGCGAACTGACCGACCGGCCCGCAGCCCCAGATGGCGACGGTGTCACCGCGCTCGATCTGGGCGTTCTCGGCGGCCATGTAACCGGTCGGGAAGATGTCGGAGAGGAACAGCGCCTGGTCGTCGGTGACGCTGTCGGGGATCTTGATCGGGCCGATATCGGCCATTGGCACGCGCAGATATTCCGCCTGCCCGCCGCAATAGCCACCCAGCATATGGCTGAAGCCGAACAGGCCGGCGGGCGAATGGCCCATAGCTTTGGCGGCCATCTCGGCATTGGGATTGGTCCGGTCGCACGCGGCGAACAGGCCCTTCTTGCAGAACCAGCAATCGCCACAGCTGATCGTGAACGGCACCACGACGCGGTCGCCGATCTTCAGATTGGTGACTTCCGAGCCCAGGGCCACCACCTCGCCCATATTCTCGTGGCCGAGGATGTCGCCCGCCTCCATCGTTGGCTGGTAGCCATCGAGCAGATGGAGATCCGACCCGCAGATCGCACAAGCGGTTACCTTGATGATCGCATCGCGCGGATGTTTGATCTCGGGGTCCGCGACGGTATCGACGCGGACGTCGCCCTTACCGTGCCAGCATAGTGCGCGCATGTCTCATCTCCGTGTGAGCAGGGGCTCCTCCGGGATCGGGAAAGCGACTGAACCACCTCAACGTCTCTGCGCGCCTGATGGGCTCGTACCTAGATCTGCCTAAGTGAACGAACGTCCAGTTCCCAGGAGCAGGTCGTTTGGTAGGAACGTCCGGATCTGGGTCAATTCAGCCGGAAGCCCCCGAATGACTGCCGCCCAAGTTCGCGCGCCGCGACCGTCCGTGATGCAACAACGATGTAGACGCCTGTGCGCCAGTGTGAGCGCAGCTGCAGCGGAGCCTCGTATTAGAAGTGGAAGACGTGGCGCAGCCGATCGAACACTGAGTCGATGACGCCTCCCAGGCCATCATCAGGATCGACAGATCGGGGCAATTTCGCCTTAGCGGGACGTGCCCCGATCGCATTGCCCATGAAGGTCTGCCATACGTGCGCGGGCAGTCCGCCGCCGGCCACTCCCGGAAGCGGCTTGTTGTCGTCGCGGCCTATCCAGACGGCGGTCACAAGTCCGCCAGCAAACCCGACGAACAGTGCATCGCGGTTGTCCTGGGATGTGCCCGTTTTGCCAAAGACCTGAGTGGTCAGTCCCGCGCCGCGGGCGGTGCCGGTGTTGACGGCAGCGGCGAGCAGATCGAGCAGCATCTCGCGCTCGCGCTCATCAAGATGTTGCAGATTTGCATGTGATCGATCCGAAGATTGTGCCGCGAGACCATAAGGGCGCACCGGGTACGCGCCTCCCGAGACAGCAGCATAGGCGCTTGCGAGCTCGATGAGCGTGGTTCCGGACGTGCCAAGCGCTATGCCGACATCAGGTTGCAGCGCGCTCCGAACCCCAAGATCGTGAGCAGCTGTGATGACCGCTCTGGGGCCAACACGCTGGCTGAGACGGACAGCGGCGACGTTGCTCGAACGGGCGAAAGCCTCTCGTAAGGGGATCTGACCGAGATACTGTCCATCGCTGTTTCTTGGTGACCAGTTCCCGATCGTGATCGGGCGATCATCGACCAGATCGTCCGGCGTCATGCCGGCGCGCAGTGCGGCGAGGTAGACGAAAAGCTTGAACGTCGAGCCGGACTGACGTTTCGCCTGGGTTGCCCGATTGAAGCTGCTCACCCGATAGTTGCGTCCGCCCACCATCGCGACGACCCTGCCATCGGGTCGCATCGCTACCAATGCGACCTGCGCGCCGGGCGCGCGGACCTGCTTCACAGCGGCTTCTGCCAAGCGCTGAAGGTGAACGTCTAGGGTCGTGCGGAGGATGGTCCGCGCGTAGACATCGTCAGCGTTGGCCGGGGCCGACGGGAGCACCCAATCGCTGAACCAGCTTCCTTGCACCGGCTCGTCAGCCGGCTTCAGACGAAGCTTGGCGGTAGCGCGTTCGGCCTCGACCCGGTTGATGAAGCCGGCCTCGACCATGGCGTTGGCCACGAGCGCGGCTCGCGCACGGGCACCGGCGAGGTTGGTGCTGGGCGCGAGCCGTGACGGCGCCTTCATGAGACCTGCGAGCAACGCGGCCTCGCCGACCGTCAAACGCTCGGGCGTTTTGCTGAAATAGTGACGGGCGGCGGCGCTCAGGCCATACACATTGTCCCCAAAATACGCGTCGGACAGATAGCGCGAGAGGATCTCATCCTTGTTGAGCCATGCCTCCAACCACAGCGCGATCAGTGCTTCCCGCGCCTTCCGGCCGACCGACCTGTCCGAACTCAGATACACCAGCTTGGCGAGTTGCTGAGTGATGGTGCTGCCGCCTTCGCGCATGCGGCGTTCGCGCAGATCATGCCATGCGGCGCGTGCCAGCCCACGCGGGTCGAGCCCGTGGTGATGGTAGAAGCGTCTGTCCTCGATCGCGACAAAGGCCTTGCCGACATGATCTGGCAAGGCGCGGACATCGACGGGCCGATCGGTGATTGCGCCTTTTCGCGCGATCACCGTGCCGTTCGCCGCCAGCAAGGTGACGCTGGGCGGTACGATTGGACGAGCGGTCTTGGATGGGCTGATTGTGAGGGCGAGCCACACGACGGTCGCGCCCATCGCGAATAAGAGAAGCCCCGCTATCCAGATTGCGATCTTCCGGCGAAAGCCCGGCCGTTTCGATGGCCCAGGACCGGCACGGACCGGATCAGGCGGTGCACTTTGCCGCACCGAGTTTGAGCGAGTGATCCCATCAACGCGTGGATCAGAACGATAGTCGTTTAACATCGGAGTGTTCTATAGGGATAGGACGCTCATCCCGAAAGCGCCGTCTTCCAAGCGCTTGGGTTGGCGGGGCTCGGTCAGAGCAACGCGGCACCGTGGGCGTACACAACCGCTATCCTATAGGGTTGGTCCACTTGGGAGCAGCCTCCGTTTGGATGCCGCTTTCGAGATGAACGAGTGGCAGAAGTTGGGAAGGGGCTAGGCGGCCTCGACGGTCCGATTTTGGGTCATCGGGGTGGGGTGGGGCTATAGCAGCTTCCGACCAAACCTGGTCGTTCACGTCCGTAGCTATGAACGTCGGGCCCTGACGAAAGCGGTCGTCGCCCGATCAGAACCAAATGCTTTGAATACCGGCCAGGACAAGATTGACGCCGGCGAGGAACTGTTCGCGGTCGTCATGCCCTGGCAATTGGGCCGCAAGCCGCCGTACGAAAGAGTACTCCAACGGGTCGAGCAGCGCCCAGCCCTCGGCGATCGCCGTGAGATGGGCAGATCGCTCGGTGTTGCGCGGCAGGCGGGCCGCCGCGGCGTGCTGTGCCGCTACGCCGAGCACGCAGTTCATGAGCGCGGTGGTGGCATTGAACAATGCGGCTTCAGGCATGCCGAGCAGTTGAACCTGCCGGCCGATGCTCTCCATGATACGCAGCACGGCGTGCTGCCATGGATCGCCCGATAGCTGCGCGCCGATCCATGGGTGCGCGTATATCGCGTCGAACGCGCCAAGCGCTATGGTACGGATCGCATCCTGCGGCTTTGAGCGCATTGTCACCTCGGACATTACGCCGGCAATGATATGGTCCGCGGCCGCTGCCAGCAGCGCCTGCCTGTCGGCAACATGCCAGTAGATCGCGCCGCTGCCGGTCGCCAGACGTGTCGCGAGCGCGCGAAAGGTCAGCGCGCCTTCTCCGTCCGCATCGAGGATCTGGATCGCGGCTTCGACGATCCTCGCTTTCGATAGTGCATCGGTGCGCCGCTCGGCGCGCTGGGAATTGAAAGGCATCGCCCAATCTTGACAGAAATGGAACGATGTTCCAACAGCCCAAATTTGGAACAATGATCCATTCTTGATCGAAAGGCTTATATGTCCGTTCATGTGGCAATCATCGGCGCGGGGCTTGGCGGCCTCGTGCTGGCCCGCGTACTTCACGTCCACGGTATCGTCGCAACGGTCTACGAAGCCGAACCGTCGGCGATGGCGCGTACCCAGGGTGGCCAACTCGACATACACGAGCAGGACGGACAGGTCGCGCTCGCTGCAGCCGGTCTAACTCGGGAATTCCGCGCGATCATCCATCCGGGCGGAGAAGCCACGCGCGTGCTCGATCGAAACGGCGCGGTGCTGCTGGACTCGCCTGACGACGGGACGACGGGGCGCCCAGAAGTGCTGCGCGGTGATCTGCGGTGCATCCTGCTGGACTCGCTGCCTGGCGGAACCGTTCAGTGGGGCAAGAAACTAGCCAGTCTCGCGGCGCTTGGCGGCGGACGGCATGAACTGCACTTCACCGATGGATCTACCGTGACGACCAGCCTCCTTGTCGGTGCCGATGGCGCCTGGTCGAAAGTCCGCCCGCTGCTGTCGAGCGCGACGCCCGACTATATTGGCACGACCTTCGTCGAAACCTATCTTCACGATGTCGATACCCGGCATCCCGCGACGGCTGTCGCGGCGGGCAGCGGTGCCCTTTTCGCGCTCGACCCAGGCCAAGGCATCTTCGCCCATCGCGAGGCGGGCGGCATCCTCCACGCCTATGTGGCGCTGAACCGCCCGGTAGAGTGGATTGCCGGTATCGACTCTAACGATACAGTCGCAGTCCGGGCGCGCGTCGCGGCGGAATTCGATGGCTGGGCGCCTGCGCTTACCGCGCTTGTCAACGATGGAGAGACGGCCCCGGCCCTGCGCCCGCTCTACACGCTCCCGACTGGCCATCGCTGGGAGCGCGTGCCCGGCGTGACGTTGCTCGGGGACGCCGCACATCTCGCGCCGCCGGCCGGCGAAGGTGCGAACCTCGCGCTGCTCGACGGGGCCGAGCTCGGCCATGCGATCATCGCGCATCCCGACGACATCGAGACCGCACTCGCCGTCTACGAAGCCGCGATGTTCCCGCGCAGTGCCAAGGCCGCCGCAGACGGGCACGACATGCTGGCGCTGCTGCTCGGCGCACGCGCGCCATTCGCGCTCCTCGATTTCTTCTCCGGCGCATTTGTCGCGTGACTGATCAGAGGAGCGATTCCATGCCTTACGATGTGGCGATTGCGGGTTGGCTCCTTGCCGGCGACCTGCGCTTCGCCCGCCTCTCGGTGTTGGCGCGCCGCTCCCGTCGAGAGCTGTTGAGATCCGGCACGCAGTTCCGGCAGAGGCCGCCCCAATCAAGACATTTGGCGGCACGCGCGGCAACGACCGCTACTGCCGCACGGCCGTTCCCGCGTCCAATAGCGCTACCAATTGCGCAGGTACGCTTGTCAGCGCCTTTCGTAAACCACGTCGAGCAGCGTCACAGGCATGGAGTTGACCGCCCGCCCGCTAAACCCGATTGACCAACCTCTGGCATCATCGGCATAACCTCGCCATTGACTGAGTACATCGGGTCGCTTCGAAAAGCACGCGATCACCGGGTGGCTGTTGAGTTGCTTAGGTGAGAGATAGTCGTCAACACGATCAAAGAAGTTGGCATCAAGTCTGTCGAGCGCAGCGCGATCAGGCACCATCTTGAGCAACGCCGTAGCGGCCTGTTGGAAGAGTCCGTAGCAATATCTCCCCTCGCGCGGGTCGATCATTATGTTAATATCACTAAAGCGAAGCTTTCCATGCTCCAAGATCGGAAGCAGCGTTGCTGTGCTACAATAGTGGTAGAGAACCGTCTTCGGACCTGAGCGCAGGATGCGATCGTAGGTCAGAGCAAATCTGCTATCCGAATTGTCTGTCAATGCCACCTCCCCAAACCCGCGATTTAGCCATTCCATCGCTGGAGTGTTGACGCAATAGCTTGCTCTGATGAGGCGATCGGACGACCGCTTTCGCAATCTGCTCGGAGCCTTCCGAATGACAAATTAGGGCGCAGGGATGCCCGGCATCGCCGCTGCTCGGAAATGGCGAATTTCGACAGAAGCTGACGTTGCGCGGTTGGTTTGGCAATGGCAGGAAAGTCCCAGTTCCCGCCGTCGCGGCCGGTCGAACAAGCCTGATGAATGAATGTCCGAAGTTGGGACGCGGGCAAGGCGGCCTGAACGACCGCGTATGGTCGATTCGGCCCGCGATAACCGGACCTTTGGGGGGGCATAATAGCAACTCAGGTTTGCACACCTGCCGGCAAACCGTCGATCTTGATTTTTCGCGTCACGCGCACGGCATCGAGGAACTGAAAATCATGACTGACAATGATCAGCGCGCCATCGAAGGCTTGAAGCGCCCGCTCTAGGATCTCCATCGAGGCGATATCGAGATGGTTAGTCGGCTCGTCGAGGATGAGCAGCCAAGGGGGCAGGGGGCCGGACAGGGCGGCCGCCAACCCCGCGCGCAGGCGCTCTCCGCCCGACAGGGTGCCGACGAGGCGTTCTGCATCGCGGTTCCGAAAAGCAAAACGGGCGCAGGCGGCGTGGGCCGCCTCGTCGTCGAGGGTCGGGTGCAGACGACGTAGGTTCCCAAGGATCGTGCCGCCGTCGTCGAGCAAGCCTATATGCTGATCAAGCATCGCCAGTCGCTCGCGCCGTCGGCGGACCGAGCCCGTCGCCGGCGCGATGTCGCCGATGGCAAGGCGGAGCAGGGTCGACTTGCCCGCGCCGTTCTGCCCGGCGATCGCGACGCGCTCGGGGCCGTGTAGGGCCAGCGTCCAGGGACCGAACCGGCGGCCGCCAAGGTCCACCGTCGCATTTTCCATTGCCAGAACCTCCGCCTGCGACGGCAAGCCGCTTGCGGGTAGCTCGATCGTCAGAGGCGTCAGCACCTCGATCCGGGCTCGCGCTTGATCGCGCGCGCGGGCGGCGTCCTCGATCTGCCGGTCGGCCAGACGCCGGACGTGTCCACCGCTATTCTCGGCTCGCTCCGCGCGCGCGCCGAGCAGGATTTTCGGCTCCGATCCTTTGGCGGCGAAGGCGCGGCCCGCCTTGTCGCGGCGCTCCTTCGCCTCACGCGCCGCTTGCGCGGCGAGGCGGGTAGATCGCAGGGCGAGGTCGCTGCGCTCGACCTCGGCCTCGGCCAGCGCCCGCTCGGCCTCGCGCGCGGCGGCGAAGGCCACCCAGCCTCCGCCGACGATGCGAATCCCGACGGGGTTCAGTTCGACAATACGGTCCATATGTTCCAGCAGAGCCCGATCGTGGCTCGCGACGAGCAAGCCGCCGTGCCAGCGGTCAATCAGTCGATCGATCGCGGCGCGCCCCTCGCGATCGAGATTGTTGGTCGGCTCGTCGAGCAACAGCAGATCGGGACGCTCGATCGCAAGACGGGCAATGCCGACTCGCGTCCGTTCGCCGCCCGACAGGGTGCCCATGCGCCGGTCGAGGTGCAGGCCCGCAAGCCCAATATCGGTGAAGACGAGGTCGATCGACGCGGGAAGCGTCCAGTCCGCCGCTTCCAGGTCGGTCGCGGTGCCGTTGCCGGCCTCAATCCGAGCAAGCGTCGCGAGGCGAACGACGACGCCGAGGGCTTCGGCGATCGTGTCGTCGTCACGCCAGCGCTGGACGAGCATACCGACGGTCCCTGTACGGCGCACGCGGCCGGAAAGCGGCGCGACCTCGCCTGCGGCGATCCGAAGCAGCGTCGATTTGCCCGATCCGTTACGGCCGACGAGGCCGATGCGCTCGGCTCCGACCGACAGCGTCAGATGGTGGAAGAGCGCTTTGCCCCCCGGCGTGGCGGCGGAGAGACCAGACAAGGTAAGGACCCCGGACAAGGTGGTCAGCCTTCTATCACCGACTGGATCGCAGCGGCGAGCAACTGCCTGGTCCGGTCCTGCGGCCCATTTTCGAACAACTCTGATCCGAGTGCGAAGCGGAGCGTCGCGAAGCCGAGCACCTGTGCGGCAATCAAGGCTGCCCGCACTTCACGATCAGGCCCCGTGAAATGCTTTGCGAGCCCTCCTATGAACTTCTCGTGGAGCGCCACAGATAGAAGGGGCGCGGCCGTCACGCTGGCGGCCGATCGGAGCAGCAGCAGCAGGTCGTTCGGCTCCGTTTCCTCTCGCTCAGGCTCCCGAGGAGCAGTGAGATAGGCAGCAAGAAGCGCGCCGAGCTCATCAATCGGGCTATCCAGCAGAGGCTCGTCACCGAATGCCTGGCTGATAACAGCGGTGAACAAGCCAGCCTTCGAGCCGAACAGCCGCACGATCATCGCCGCGTCGATTTCAGCCGCCGCCGCGATCTCGCGCAGGCCGACAGCGTCATAGCCCGCGCGACTGAAGATGCTCAGGGCGACTCGCACGACCTCTTCCCGTTTCGCGTCCGCACTCCGGCGCGCCCGTCGCGGCACCGATTTAACAACAAGTGTTGACATTGGCGCTCCGCGGTTCCATTTCATAAACAACAGTCGTTGCTGTTTGTCAATTTTATCGTGGAGCATCTCGGATGGACTTCTCCGGAAAGATAGCCCTGGTCACGGGGGGAACGAGCGGGATCGGTCTCGCGACCGCCGCCAAGCTGGCACAGGCGGGTGCGACCGTGATTGCGATCGGCCGTAACCCCGAACGTCTCGCTACGGCGGAGAGCGTTGTCAGTAGAAATGGCGAGACCATCGCTTGCGATATCTCGTCGCCGTCCGAGATCGTATTCCTGATGAGTCACGTAAAGGCGCGCTGGGGTCGGCTGGATGTCCTCGCCATCAACGCCGGCATTTCTGACGCGCCCGCGATCGGCGACCTCACACCCGCCACCTACAACGCGCTTATGGATATCAACTGCCGTGGCGCGACGTTCACGTTCGTACACGCCCTGCCGCTGCTGGCCGAGGGCGCTGCCGTCGTCTTCACCGGTTCGGTCGGCGGTCGGAAGGGCCAGCCTGGCGATCCGCTTTATGCGGGCAGCAAGGGCTTCATTCGAGCTTTCGTAAGGAGCGCGGGCACGGATCGCGCGCTCCTGAAGCGCGGTATTCGCGTGAACGTCGTCTCGCCGGGCCCGATCGCAACTCCGCTGACGAGCGAAGCGACCCAGGACGAGGCTGCTCTGCACTGGATCGAGGACATGATCCCTATGGGACGATGGGGGCTGGCCGACGAGGTCGCCGACGCGATCCTGTTCCTGGCGTCGGACGCCGCCCGGTTCACAACCGGCGCGGAGCTGACCGTCGATGGGGGCATGGCCCATGCTTGAGCGTATCGACAAGCGCCCGCTGCACCCTTGCCCGCCGGTCCGCGCGACTGGGCCAAGCGGGGCGTCGCTCTGGTACATCAGCCGCAATGCCGACGTCCGGAAGGTTTTGTCCTGTCCGTTCGCCAGTTCCGATCCATCGAAACCTGGCTTCCCCGAACCCGAGGATCTGGACTCGCGCACTCCGTTCCTGATCGAACTGGACGCGCCGCGGCACGCAGATTTACGCCGACTGGTGCTGCCCGAATTCGGGACTCGCAGCGTAAACGCCATTGCTCCCCGCATCGAGGCGAGCGCGCAACGTCTGGTCGCAGCCATGCGCGCCAGCGGACCGACCGCATCGCTTCGCGACGATTATGCCAGGCCACTCGCATCGCTCGCTATCTGCCATCTGCTGGAAGTGCCGGAACTGGAAGGGCCGTGGCTCACGGAGATCGCCACCACCCTTGCTGACGATAGCCTGGATGCTGACGCGCAGGGCGCGGCGTTCGTCGCGGTTTCGGCTTATATGGAAGGCGTTGTTGATGATCGGATAACTCGCCCGGGTAGCGATCTGTTCAGCCGGCTCGCCAAAGGTGCGCTCGCCGAAGGGAGCATATCGCGGGCCGAACTCGTCGCCTTGGCGATCCTGCTGTTGATGGCGGGGCACGACACCAACGCGAAGATGATCGAACTGGGCGTCGGCACGCTGCTGGACCATCCGCGTGCGGTCGCGTGGATCGTCAGTACGCCGGAAGCCGCGTTCGCTGCGGTGGACGAGTTGGTCCGGCTGCACTCGATCGCCGATGACGATGGCTTCCGCGTGGCGACAGGAGACATCGAGGTCGGTGGGGTGCGTATTAAGGCCGGCGACGGCATCGTGCCGCTGGTGCGGCACGCCAATCACGATCCGGCAGTGTTCGAAGACCCGCATCTGTTCGATCTCGACCGAAACACGAACGCGCATCTCGGCTTCGGCTTTGGTCCACACCTGTGCCTGGGGCGCCCCCTGGCAAGGCTGACCCAGGCGACGGCCTATCGCATACTTTTCAGCGAAGTCCCCGGTCTTTGCCAAGCCAGCAAACGCGGCGAGCCACTCACCGTCTCAGGTTGGTGACGACGCCAGCGCCTTCCTTATCGAACAATTTCAGGAGACTATGATGCCGCAAACCTTGCGAAGCGTCTTGCCGGGCTTTGCCATGTTCATGGTTGCGATGCCAGCAGCCGCGCAGGTTCAAATCGGAACGGAAGGAAGCCACCCGGTGGCCGATGATGCGCCGACCCAAAGTGACGGGCAACTCAGCATCGGTGCCGGCGCGAGCTACGCCCCCGCTTACGAGGGTGCGCGACGTTATCGTCTGCAACCGCTGCCGATGATCGATCTGAGCTATGGGCGCTTCTTTGCAAATTTGTTCGACGGCGTAGGTGTCACCGCGATCCGCGCCGGCGCGGTCGATGCCGGAGCCAGCGTCACGATCATGCCCGGTTATCGCCGGCGAGACGCGCCCAAGGGCATCGGACGACTGCCGCTCGGCGCGGGCGGACGAGTATTCGTAAAGGCCGGCGTTGCCGGATTTCAGGTGACTGCGGGGGCCACAAAGGGCTTCGTCGGCAGCACGCGTGGCACGATCGCGGATGTGGCCGTTTCGCGTCCGATGGCAGTGTCGTCGCGGGTCGTCATCATTCCTTCGCTGGCGGCAAGTTGGGCGGATGCGAAGCACAATCATCGCTATTTCGGAGTAAGCGCCGCTCAGGCTGCGGCCTCGGGCCTGTCGCGGTATCGTCCTGGAAGCGGGGCAAAGGACGTCACGGCAAGCATCGCCGTGAGCTATAGCCTGACACCTGATGTTCGCGTGTCGGCATCGAGCAGCGTTGCGCGGTTGCTGGGCGACGATGCCGACAGCCCGATCGTATCACACAAAACGCGGGCGTCTGGCTTTCTCTCGGCCACGTACAGCTTCGGCCTCTGACTCCGCTATTGCAGTTCTATATTCCAGGAGACTAACCATGAGGAACCTCGCTCGTTTCGCCTTGGCTGCCTTCGTCCTTCTCATACCTGTCGGCTCATTTGCGCAATCCGTTCCTGCCGGGGCGATCAAGACGATCGTTCTCGTCCACGGCGCTTTCGTGGACGGATCAGGATGGAGGCCGGTCTATGATCGTTTGGTACGAGACGGTTACACTGTGGCGATCGTTCAGGAGCCGCTAACTGGACTGGCCGACGACGTCGGGGCGACGAAGCGCGTTATCGATCGCTCGAACGGCCCTGTCATTCTTGTCGGCCACAGCTACGGCGGCGCGATCATCACCGAGGCGGGAAATGATCCGAAAGTCGCCGGTCTTGTCTATATCGCCGCGCACGCACCCGATGAGGACGAAACGGAGACCGAAAATGGTCGCCGGTTCCCAGCGATTGGTCGCACCGCAATCGTGGAGACGCCGGACGGATACACAATTATCGATCCAGCCCGGTTCCATGCCGAGTTTGCGGCGGACCTGCCCAAAGACGAGGCGGACTACGAGGCGCAGGCTCAGGGCGTCACCGCCGCTGCCGTTTTCACCACCCCGATGACTAACCCCGCCTGGAGGAATAAGCCCGTGTGGTACATGGTCGCCAAGGCCGACCACATCATCAGCCCCGATCTCGAACGGATGTACGCGGCACGCGCCCGTAGCCGTCAGACAATCGAGATCGAAGGCGCTAGTCACTCGGGTTACCGATCGCATCCCGATGAGGTTGCCGATCTGATCAGGCTTGCGTCGCGGGAGGCGACCGCCCGACGTATTGAATGATACCTTCTCACAGCGTGCAACTCGCCAGAATCTTAGCGGAGGACGTTATCTGAATGATCGTCCGGTTCCGGGATGCGAACGGGCGCGGTTGAATGTCTAAGATTGGGTCAAGCACGCCACGACAGTCGTCGGTCGCCGCGGCTGGCGGGACCGCGAGTAAGCGGCGAGCGGCATGCCGATCCAGGCGTGAACGACGAATGTGCACTTGGACAAGGGCGATAAAGGCCTTCTTAGCCGCCGGCGCGAACCAGACTCAACGTAGGCTCCGGGCAGGGCTTCTACTCGCAACGGCCACCCTGACGAGCTGGCGTTTCATGGTTTCGGATGCTCCTTCAGCATTGGACTCCAGTGTTTCCGAAACTCGATAGCCACGTGCGAATGGACGAGCCGCAAAGCGACATTGCGCCAACGTGTCCTGATCGACGGCTCCTGCGATCTCGACATCCGTCGAGCGGCGCGACAATGGAGCGCGATGACTGCAACGGAGCTGAGAGACGTCATCGTGCGCCACCTCGCAAAAGCCAATGGCGGCGGCACGATCCGGTGGCGGAAGGCGATCGGCGAGCTGAAGGTCTATTCGCTGACGACGCATGCCCATTGTAACTGGGATGTCCGTCCCACCGGCACCGCCTTCGAAATGGATCAGGTCGAGCGTGCGGTCGATGCGCTCCGCCTCAAGCATCCGTTCGTCGACACCGGCTCCTGACTCCGAGCCAAACTGACCCGGTATCGCGCCCACACGACCGCTCCGATCTGCACGACATCGCGTTCGAGACCGGCGAGCTCAACCACCGTGGCTAGCATTGTCGGCTGGGCGCACACCGGCAATGCGCTGCGCTATGTCTACTTTCGGGGTCCCGCCTTCTCGTCGATCCTGTCCAACAGATCCTCGATCACCGGACGGAATGCCGGCGCCAGCGAGACGGTTACCCGGCGACCATCCTCAGGATCGGCGGAGCGTGCAAGCAGTCCGCGATCGATCAGCTCTATGATCTTGCGATGCGCGCTCGACACCGGGATGTTGGCCGCCACGCTGAGCGACCAAAGGTAGATCGGGCGCTGCTCGCACTCCGCGGCGTACAGGTCGAGCAGGATGTCCCACGCCGGGCAGGGGCAGAGGTTGAAGCCGATGTGCTGTCCGACCAGCTGGCGCTCGGTGATGAGCCTCCGGCAGGTTTCAAGCCGGCGCTCGGCGATCCCGTCCACTAGCCACCAGCGAAGCGCGCCAAACCAGACCGCGTCGCCATTGGCGTCCCCGGCTGCAGCGCCCCGTCGCGATAGAGCCCGATGAGCATCTCCTGCTCCGGCCGGAGCGCGTCGATCGCGCCGAGCGTTCCGTGAACGCCGAGCGCCGTCGACGGGCATTTGCCTTCGAACGTGCCGAGATTGGGCCGGTGCGCCCGATAGCCCGCCAGCGCGGCCAGTTCGGGCGGAAAGCTGCTCGCGATCCGGGGCGGGTAGGCCAGCCAGGGAAGCTCATATGGCTTCAGCCATCCAAGGCTGTAGCTGATGATCATGCCGCGCCGAGACGCCTCAGTCCGATTGACGCCCCCGCAGTGCAGCGTCGATCCCAGGAACAGGAGGGCGTCGCCCGGTGCCATCTCGACCGCCAGCGCGTCGTCATCGGCCATCACGATCTCGTCGAGGCGGTGATGGCTGCCCGGCCAGACGATCGTCGCTCCGTTGACCGCGGTATAGGCTGTGAACGGCCACATCACGTTGACCAGATACTCAACGCCTCTCGCATGAACCGGCCACATATCCTGGTCTCGATGCGGTGGCTGGGCGAGGCCGCCGGGCAGGATCTCGATCGCCTGGGTCAGGTTCAGCTGGATGATGTCGCAATAAGGCTCGAGGATGAGCTTCACGGCGTCGAGGATGGCGGGATGGAGCACGAACGCCTCCATGTGCCGACTGCGGCCCAGCAGGCCATGAAAGCGCTTGGTGTTGCCGCCATAAAAGGCGCCGACCGAGCGCGGCGTCGCATCGAAGGTCGGCGCCAGGGCGCTGGCCAGCGCTCCGGGAAGGCTCGGGTCGAGGGCACCCCGTACGACGCTATAGCCATGCTCGCGCAAATGGGCGGCGATCGACGCGGCATCGCGTCCAGCAACGCTGTCGGCGGCACGCGCCACCATGTTCACGCCGCTACCTTTTCGGGCAGGTCGGCGAGCGCGAGCGGAAGCGATCGATAGCTGCCAGCTTCCTGAAGTTGGTCGAGCGTGCCGGTGGTGATGTCGATCCGAAGCGCACCCGTCATCGCCCGGCCGATCCGGCGTGACGCGCCGAGCGCCCGACAGTCCCAGCCCAGCGACAGGATCTGCCTCAGCCATCCGGCATCCGCGATGCAGGTGAAACTCCAGATGCCATGCATCATCGCATATTGGACGGCAGCAGTGGTCAGTGCGTTGCGCACCTCCCGCCGCTCGGGCGCGCGCAACCGCGGCGAAAGGCAGCCCCGGCTGATCTCATAGATCCGCGGCGATCGCGGGACGGGCTGGTCGCACAGACCGGGGAAGATGCTGCCGAGGATGTGATCGCCATTCGTCGGCAATAGCCGGATCGAGCCGCGATGCTCGCCATCGGGCCCGGCCGCCACGAGGTAGACGGCCGCGTCGGTGTCGAACTGGTCGATTTCATAGTCGCCATCGATGACCGGTACCTCCCATTTGAGGAGATCGACGAAGATCCGCTTTCGGTCGCGGTGCATGTCGTCGACGAGCCCGCTCGTTCCCAGTTCGCGCGCGCCGTGGAATATCCTGATCATGTGAGCCTCCCTGTTCGGAGAGACCTTCGCGGATCAGCAAGCTACGCTCATCCCGCTACTTAGAGGGTTGTTTTCACGCGAATGCCGCGCCCAACGACGCCGGAGCGTCGCCAAATTGAGGCGATCCTTCGGTGTGCTGAGAGGGAGGGAAGGGGGAAGTGGGAGGCGAGCAGCGGTCGGGTCGAGGTCCGATCTCGCTGCGCCACTTTCCAAGGAACGGGCCATGTTCGGACGCGGCAGTCGCGCGACGATCGTTCGCGCGATGACAGGATGGCCCGGGCGGGCCGCTGCCGGGATCATGTCCCCATTGCCTGTCGAGAGGCATGGCCCTCCGGCGGTCGCGTTCGCCCGACGCCTCTCCGCCACGCGCGACGATATGACGATCGAGCCGCTCGAGACCATATTCAGGAGTGACGACACGGATCTTCTCGTGCGGGCCTGGCTGCGCATCCCTGGAGAGCGGGTTCCGTCATCGGTCCTCGCCAACATGGACGTTGCCGCCCGCGCCTTCGGTTCAGATCCGCTCATGCAGACGGTGTTTTTCCTCAGCGTATCCTATGGCCTCGATAGCCGCGAGATCGCCGATCAGCTCGGCCTGAGCCGAAGGCGCAGCCGCGCCGTTCTGCGTCGCGCGATCGCGCAGCTGGATCGCGCTGCCCGCCAATCTGTCGCGGCCGGCCTTTGATCGGAATGCCGCGAGCTGGCGCATGAACATGCTTGTCGGGCGTTCGGAGCTCGCCGCGCGCGGTCGACGCGTCGTTGAGGCGCTGGGCGGCGAATGGCTCGGCGAACGCGGCATGTGCCGCTGCCCGGCGCATGACGATCGGACGCCAAGCCTCTCGGTGCGCGTCGGTCAACAAGCCCTGCTCTTCAAATGCTTTGCCGGATGCCACCCGCAGGACGTGCTGCGATCGCTCTGGCACGTGGATCCGGTGGCGGCGAGCATGCGCCTGGCGGATCGGGCACGAGTGCGGGACGGGTCCTGGTCGCGGCAGAAAGTCATCACCTTATGGGCCGAAGCCTGGCCGATCGCGGATACGCCGGCACAAGCTTATCTGGCGGCGCGCGGCATTAGGACAGGTTCCGGCGCACTGCGCTTTCACCCGCACGCGCCGCTCAAGATCGGGCAGCGGCTGCATTTCCGCCCGGCGATGCTGGCAGCGGTTCGCGAGCATCAGCAACTTGTCGCTGTTCAACGCGCCTTCCTCGATGTTGCGCGACCCGGGCTCGCCCGCGACCTTGTAAATCCGCGACGCCTGCTCGGTCGACCGGGCCACGGTGCTGTCAGGCTCGCTGGCCATGGACCGGTGCTCGGCCTCGCCGAAGGAATCGAAACCGCACTGTCTGCGATGCAGCTCCTGCGCATCCCCGTCTGGGCGACGCTCGGCGCGGAGCGCTTCGCGCAGATCCGGATCCCCGCCGAGGTCGAGCAATTGATCCTGCTACCTGATAATGACCCGGCGGGTCGGGCCGCGTGCGACCGGGCGTTTGTCAACTACTCGGCCCAGATCCCGATCGTCATCGCCCGCATGCCGCCGGCACCCGCTTGCGACTGGAACGACGCGTTGCGGCTGAGCTCGCCGGCACTCGCGCGGGAGCGGGACTAGCCCGCTCGGCCGCCGCGCGCGGAACGAGGCAGGGAGGGAAGGGGGCGGGGATTGGTGCCGCGGTCTGGTGGTCAGTTCGCGTGCAATCGGAGCTTTTCCATGACCCAACTTCCCATTCTGGTCCCAGCCGCCAAGCTGGCGCCGTCGCCGCTCAATGTTCGCACCTCGTCCGATCCCGCGGCCGACGCTCAGCTTGAGGCGAATATCGCTGAGCGCGGCATCATCCAGAATCTGGTCGGTCTGCCCGTGCCGCGCAAGAAAGGGCATTACCGCATCACCGCGGGCGGACGCCGGCTTTCTTGCGTGCACCGGCTGATCGAGGCAGGCACTTTCCCGTCCGATTATCCGGTGCCTGTCCTGATACTGGCCGATGCCAATGACGCGATCGAGATCAGCCTCTCGGAGAATTTCTTCCGCCTTGCGCTCAATCCTGCGGATGCCTGCCGGGCATTCCAGGATATCATCCAGACCGAAAGAAAGTCGCCGGCCGATGTCGCCAAGCGTTTCGGCCTGACCGAGCGATTCGTCCTGGGGCGGCTGCGTCTCGCCTCGCTTGCGGACGCCATCTTTCAGGCTCTCGCCGCGGGCGAGATCACGCTCGATGTGGCGAGCGCTTATGCGTCCACCTCCGACGTCGAGCGCCAGGCGGTGATCTATGAGCAGCTGAACGGGACCTATTATAGCGACAATGTCGGTGAAATACGCCGCCGGCTCGCCTCCTACAGCTATCGCGCAAGTGATCCCCGGGCACTGCTCGTCGGCCGGGATGCCTATCTGGCGGCAGGCGGCCGCGTCGATTCCGATCTGTTCACGGACGTCGACACCGAGGCATGGCTCGACACCCAACTTGTCGATCGCCTCGTGGAGCAGCGTCTGGCCGATGCTGCCGCACAGGTGCGCGAGCGAGACGGTTTCGCCGAGGTTCGTGTCGTCAGCGCGACGCACGTGCCTTATGCCGTGACCTACGACCTCCAGCCGCTGCGCGGAGAGCTGCCGCCGCTCACCAGCGAGGAGGAGCTCCGCCAGAGCGAGATCGAACAGACGATCGAGGCGATCGAGGCGGCCGCCGGCGAAGACAGTCTGACGGACGACGAAGAGGCTCGCCTTGAGGCATTGGAGGAAGAACTGGGCGCGCTCGTCGACCGCGCGCCGATCCTGACCGACGACCAGCGGAATGGCGCGATCGCCTTTGTCGTGATCGGGCAGGATGGCACGCCTCGCGTCCATGAAGAGCTGTTCGTGGTCCCGCCGGCCGAGACCGTCCAGGATACGGTGGCGCTCGAGGAAGGGTCGGCGGCGGAAGAGCCGGTGCAGACCGTCGAGACCGAGAAGGGCAAGATCAGTCAGCGCCTGGGCGACGAACTGGCGATGATGAAGACCGAGCTCCTCGCACTCCATGTCGCCCGCAATCCGGCCTTCGCCGCCGATCTCGGCACCTTCCTCATGGTGGAGTCCGCGATGCTGACCAGCGCCAGCTGGGCGATCCCGAGCGATCTTCGCGCCAATGCTCCTTATCCCCGCGTTTCGGGTTTCGTCAGCGAGACGCGGGCGGCGCGGGACTGGACCTCTCTCGACGAGGCGCTCGACCGCTCCTGGCTGACCCTCGAGACGATCGAGGCGCGCTATGACGCCTTCTGCGTGCTGCCCGAGTCGACGCGCGCAGCCTGGCTCGGCTGGTCGATCGCGCGAACGCTGCATGCCGTGCCCGTCGGCCGGCCGGGCGCGGACTTCCTCGATCATCTCGGCCGGAAGCTTGAGCTTGATGTTTCCGCCTGGTGGCGACCGACCGCGCGGAATTATTTCGACCGTATCCCCAAGCCGGGCATTCTGGCGCTGTTTGAGGAGATTGGCGGCACCGAGCTGCGCGCTCGGCATGCGGGCGCGAAGAAGCATGATCTCGCATTTGCCGCACAACTGCTCTTCGCGGGCGAAACGATCATCGAGGCCGACCGCAAGGAGCGCGCATTACGGTGGGTGCCGGCAGAGATGCTCTTCGGTCCGAACGAAGATGCGGTCGCGGGCGACGTCGCTTCTGAATGTCGATCGGAGCCGGACGCGCCTGCGACCGATGACGAGCTGGACAGCGACATCGCCGACGCCGCCTGACTTTGATCGCTCGGGGCCCGCACGATGCGGGCTCCGGGCGTGCGCGTCATGCCGCTTCGGCGGCATGACGCGAGCCGACGAACCGAACTGTCAGGCGCGCTTACGGTTCAGCACGTCCGACCGACGTCGCTCCCGGACCTTTGCGATTGGCCTTGGCTCGACTGAACATCGCGCCGGGCCCGATCTGCGCTTTCTCGGCAGCGCGGGTCGCTCGAACAGGATGTGCAAACGCCGCGGCCATCAGGCCAACGCAGGCACCGACAGGCTCGATTGCCAGTAAGAGGAACGCCTAACGTCGGCTTGGGATCGAGCTCTGCACCGTGGCGGCAGGTGTCCGCCATTGATCGGCCGACCGGGATTTTGAGCGCTCTGCCGGATCGACGCCTGCTGCGACAATTTCGTGCGAATGTCCTGCAGCTCGACTAACCGACCATCATGATCGTGCTCTTTCTGCTTGCCGCCGCAGCCCTGTCAGGACCGGTCCGCGTCATCGATGGTGATACGCGTCGCGCCGGCTCCGAACGCATCCGTCTGCTCGGGATCGACGCAGCGGATAACCCGACAAATTCTCGCTGTCGGCGATTTCCTAAGCCAGGGGCGATCTGTGACCGCGCACGGTCGGCCGAAGCCACTGCGTCGTTAAGCGCTGCGATGACGCCGCATCTGACGATAGAACGCGTCGGTCGGGATCGCTTCGGGCGCGAACTCGCGGTCGTGTGGTCGAGCAAGGCCAATTTGAGTTGCTGGCAACTCCGCGGACATCAAGCCAGCTATCGTCGTCAACGGGATGACGGCCGCCGCATCGCCCGCGCATGCCCGGACGCCGCGCGATGATTTCCGAGCGAGAATTATGGGCGTGCGCCGCAACGATCCTCGAGCAGCATGGCGAACGCGCCATCGATCATGCCGCAGGCCGCGTTGCCGATCTGGCAAAGTCGGGCGACGAACCCGGTGTTAAAACCTGGATCGCAATCGCCGAACGGATCGGCCGCCTGACCGATTTTTCCAGCACGGGAATGAGCCCGCATTGAGCCGCACCCATCGATCGGCCGCGAACAGGCTCAACGAAGACCGTAGTTGGCCACCGACGAAGCTATGGCCTGATCGGCGCCGCGCTGCTTCAGAGATGTGACGCCGAGGCAGCGATGACCCACAGGCCGGGTTCTCACGATTGAAGGCCGCTTCGGATTTTACGTCCGGATCTGCGAACCCGCCCCGGCATCGATACTCTCGAAAGCGGAGGACGGGCTCGCGATCAAAGCTACGGCCCAACGGACCGGCCTCGTCAGCCTTCGAGATGATCCTTCGCGGCGCCCAGGGCTTCGCTGAGTGCCTTGGGCTTGCGGCCGCGTTTCACGGGCGCCTCGACCGCCTTTGGCTTACGGCCAAGACCGATTTTGTGCGCGAGAGCGCGGCGCTGTTCGGCATAATCGGCCGCCACCATCGGATAATCGCGGGGCAGGTCGAACGCCTCGCGGTAGCTTTCCGGCGTATAACCGCTCTGGCTGATGTGACGGCGCAGCATCTTGTAGGATTTGCCATCGATCATGCTGATCAGATGGCTCGGCTTGATCGACGCGCGCGCAGAGACAGCGCCCTTGGGTTTTTCCGGTGCCGCCGGCGCCGCTGGGACGCCGAGACCGGACAAGGCTGCATGAACCGTCGCAATCAGCGTTCCAATCTCGCCTGCATGGACCGCATTGTTGGCGACATGCGCCGATACGATGTCGGCCGTCAGCGTGACCAGTTCGTCGTCCTTATTGGTGTCGGGCATTCAATACTCCTGTGATGTTCCGGCGAACTTAGGCGCCCGCTTTCCTGAATGCACCCTGTAAAACCGTAGCGCCGCACTGCCATCGAACTAGATTGACTGCCGTGGCTTGCGAAAAGGACGCGCGAATAAACGTGGGAGGGGAGGGGGCAGGAAAGGGTGACTGCGTGCAGATGCCGCAGTTCCCCATGGACCCAGGAGTTTTGCTATGACCGGGATTACTGCGGAAACTCGCGAAGCTACGTCACCGTTCAAGGTTGATATCAGTCGGGGGCGCAACGTCAGTCGCGTCTCATCCGAATGGTTCTCGCGACCTGACGACGAGCGCTTCCTCTCGCTTGGCGATCTCTATGCCCGCGTGCGCGATCGCGCGGATACGGGGATGACGCGCGTGGTGGAAAGTCGCGCGCTTCGCGTGACTGCCCGCGCCGAGGAACCTGAGCGCCTCGCGCTCGTCGTCCCCGGCAGCGAGGCCGGGTCCGCACCGACCAACTGGTCTTTCGGCCAGCTTTGCGGGCTCGTCGGAGCGCCTGCCGCCTATTTGCGCGCGCTACCGGCGGCTCTCGCCGGCATCAATCTCCAGCATGGCCTGCTCGCGCATCGCGGCGAGCAGGTCAAACTGCTCGAGGCGAGCGACGGTCGAACCGAGTTGCGCGCCGTGACCGGTCCCGATTATGGTCGCATCTGGGATCACGAGCTCGTGTCGGCCGTGATGCGCTTTGCCGGCAATGGCACGGGCGACACGCGGTGGAAGGTGCCCGGCGTGCTCGACTGGAGCACGATGCATTACAATCCTCATGTCGACATCTCGCAGGACACGACGACCCTCTATGCGTCGGATCGCGATATCTTCCTGTTCCTCGTCGATGACACGCATCCGATCGAGGCGGGACGACTGCCCAATGGCGACCCGGATCTGTTCTTCAGGGGCTTTTATTGCTGGATTTCGGAGGTCGGTTCGAAAACCCTCGGCATCGCGACTTTCTATCTTCGCGCCGTGTGCATGAACCGCAACCTGTGGGGCGTCGAGAATTTCGAGGAGATCAATATCCGGCATTCGAAGTTCGCCGCCAACCGCTTCGCGCATCAGGCAGAGCCCGCGCTTGCCCGGTTCGCCGACTCTTCACCGTCACGGTTCATTGATGGCATCAAGACCGCGCAGGCTCGCATCGTGGCGCGCTCCGACGACGATCGGACGGCGTTTTTGCGCAATCGCGGATTTTCCAAACCCGATACGTCGAAAGTCATCGCGACCGTCCTCGCCGAGGAAGGGCATCCCCCCGCGTCGCTCTACGATTTCGTTCAGGGTATCACGGCCGTGGCGCGAACGAAGACGCATCAGGACGATCGCCTCGACTTCGAAGGGCGCGCCCGCAAGATCCTCGAAGCCGCGCACTGATCGCGCCGGGATCCTTGCCCCACATCGTGGAGGCCGATCATGGATATGCCTACGCCGGCATCCCGCACCTTCTTTGACGTCGTCGCAATTTACGCCAGCGACGGCGAACGCTTCGCGCGGGAGCAACTGCGCATCGACGTCGCAGATCATATCTCGCCTTATGCGGCCGCGCGCGCGTGCGCCGAGCGGCGCGCTTATGCCGACCCGCGCATTCCCGGCTTGGCCATCTTCCTCGTGGTCACGCCCGTAGCCGGTCCCAATGCCCGATCTGGCTTACGAAACGCTGCGTCGGCGCTCGCGTGCAATGTCGGTTGCTATCTGGTCCTGTCCACCGCGCATATCCGCTGTTCGACAGCCCAGATGCTCGACCATTGGGCACAACTCTATGCTCATCAACAGCCGCTCGCCGTCGCCCGGATGGGCTTTGGATGGCTTATCTCGACCTGCATTGTCAGTGAACGCATGGCGCAGAGCCTGCCCGAGGAGATCCCCGCGATCCTGGCTTTCGGTCGCGCCCAGGGGTGCGATCATGTCCTGCTGGACTGCGACGGACGCGAAGAGCGCAGGCTCCCTGTATATCCCTGGTGATCAGCAAGCGTCGTTTAAGGTCCGGAGGCTCGTATCCGGTCGGGGAGCGCGACACGGCTCCCCGACGGATGCGCGGAGACGTGTTTCACGTCCGCCGCTTCGGACCGGTCAAGCCGCCTTTGCCTTGCGCCTGCTTTTGGGCGCGGGCGTGGATGGTGCCGCGGACACATCCGCCTTGACGCTTTGCCGCTTCGCGCGCGGCGGCGACGCCGAGGAGATTTCGCCGGGCGCCGTCGGCGCGGGCTTGCGACCACGCGTCTTTGGCGTTGCAGTGGCCGCTTCGTTTTCGGCGAGTTTCGTCTCTCCCGCCGGAGGACGGCCGCGCCGCTTCGGTGCAAGCGCGATAGGGGAGTCGCCTTCCGGCTCTGCATTGACGGTGTTTGTTAAAGGCGCGGGCTTGGCGGCAGGCTTTGTCTGCCGCGGCTTGCCGGCGCGCGCGGCCTTGGCCTTCGGCGCGGTCGCCGGCGCATCGACGACCGGCTTGGGCGCCGGCGATTCCGCCGCCTCTGGTGATGCGACAGGGGTCTTGGCTCGTCGCTGTCCAAGGCCAAGAGCTTGCGCGACCGCACGCCGGTGCTCCGAATAAGCGGGCGCGACCATCGGATAGTCCTTCGCAAGCTTGTATCGCTCGCGATAGTCCGCAGGAGTGAGCCCATGATTGGAGAGATGGCGCTTCAAAGTCTTGTAGGGCCGACCGTCGATCAGGCTCAGAATATGCTCGCGCGATCCAAGACTTTTGCGCACGCTGACGGCAGGGAGATATTCGGCCTCAACCGGTACCTCTGGCGCGGACTCTCCGCTGAGTGCGCTTCGCGTCGTCTTGATCAGATCGGCCAACTCGCTACTTGGAATCTGATTGTTGGCGACATAGGCACTCAAGAGCTGAACGGTCAGGGTCGCCAGGTCCGTCTGTTCCGTGTCTGCCATGCTGATCCCTTTTTGCTTAAGCGCGTTCTGCAAGCACGTTTAGTTGCTCCAAATGAATGGTAAGTAAAGTCTCGCGCCGGAAGGCTTGGCATAGCCGTTCGTGGGTCGACCGCGATTTCGATCCGTTTCTTCGAGTTTTGCGATGAAGACGGTTTCGTCAGACGTGCGGCGACGCATCTGTTCGGCGGATTGGCAGTATCGTTTGAGCCGCCAAACGATGCCGCATGTCATTCAGCGTATCGGCCAGCCGCGCGAAGCTGTCGCACCACGCCGTTGAAAGCGGCCGTGCATCCTTGCGCCCGACCTATGTCATTCTCGCCCTTGGACGCGTCCCAAAACAATTCCAGCGGCCAGCGATCGGGGCAATGGTAAAGCAGGCAGCGCAGCGCCAGCCGCACCTCAACCGTGTCGACGCGGGCCTTCGTGGACCGGGTCATGGCCGCGCGCAGAACGCGCACCGAGAGTTCGATGACGAGGCGCTGGTGGCGCGAAAGCTCGGCGGCCACCCTAGTGGAAGTTCCGGGACTTGATCCTGACCACATCCTCGGGATCGCGGCAGTCGCCGTGCGCCGGCCAGTAGAGATCTCGCGGCTGCGGGCTCCACCCCTTGTCGCCACGATCCGGCGATCCAGGGTGCGTCGCGCCGTCGCCTGGCCCTGTGCGATGCGGGAAGGCCATGTCGCCGACCTGCCTGAGGAGATCGCCATAATCGATGATCTTCTGGATGATGACGTGGATGACCTCGCCCTCTTTCTGGACGATCCCGCGCATGCCGATCATCGACGCCGACATCACCGTGCGTCGCTGCGCCTCGAAGCGGTCCGGCCACAGGATGCCCTGCGCGACGCCGCTCTCGTCCTCGATCGTGATGAACAGCACGCCTTTGGCCGAGCCGGGCTTCTGGCGGACGAGAATGACGCCAGCGACCTCGACGAACCTGCCGTCCCGGATGCGCGTCAGATCTGCACAGCGTCGGATCCCGCGGCGGGAAAGATCGTCCCGCAGGAAGGAGAGGGGATGGGCGCGCAGCGACAGCTGCAAGGTCCGGTAATCCTCCACGACCTCGCGACCGTCCGTCATCGGCCGCAACGCGACCTCCGGCTCCAGGCCTTCGGGGCTGAATACCGCCTCGCGTGCGTCCGCGGCCGCGAATAGCGGCAGCGGCGCTTCCCCTAAGCCCTTCACTTTCCAGATGCCCTGGCGGCGATCTTCGCCAAGCGAATGGAACGCGTCCGCTTCCGCCAAGCGTTCGATCGCCGCGGGCGGGACGCCCGCGCGACGCCAGATTTCTTCAACGGACCCGTAAGGCGCATCTCCGCGTGCAGCGACGATCGCCGCGCCATGCAGATTAGCAAGACCCCGGACCTGACGAAAGCCGAGCCGGACGGCCTTGTAGCGACCGCGGCTTTCCTCGAGCGTGCAATCCCAGCGGCTCGCGTTCGCGCAGACCGGCCGCACCTCGACGCCGTGCTCGCGCGCGTCGCGCACGATCTGGGCAGGCGCGTAGAAGCCCATCGGCTGGGCGTTCAGCAGCGACGCGCAAAACACGTCCGGATGATGGTGCTTCATCCACGAGGACGCATAAGCGATCTTGGCGAAACTGGCGGCGTGGCTCTCGGGAAAGCCGTAGGAGCCGAAGCCCTCGATCTGCTTGAAGGTGCGCTCGGCGAAGTCGCGCGGATAGCCACGCTCGACCATGCCGTCGACGAGCTTGTCGTAAAAGTGGCTGACCCCGCCTGTCACCTTGAAGGTCGCCATCGCGCGGCGGAGCTGGTCGGCCTCGATCGCCGTGAAGCCAGCCCCGACGATCGCGACCTTCATCGCCTGCTCCTGGAACAGCGGGACGCCGAGCGTCTTCTCGAGCACAGCGCGTAGTTCGGGGCGCGGATATTCCGGCTTCTCGCGGCCTTCGCGGCGACGCAGATACGGATGGACCATGTCGCCCTGGATGGGCCCTGGCCGCACGATCGCGACCTGCACGACGATGTCGTAGAAATTGGCGGGCTTCAGCCGCGGCAGCATCGACATCTGCGCCCGGCTCTCGATCTGGAACACGCCCAATGTGTCAGCCTTCTGGATCATCGCGAAGACGTCGGGATCGTCGTCCTGGAGATCAGCGAGCCCCACCCGAACGCCTTTGATTTCTTCCAACATGTTGAAGGCGCGGTTCATGCAGCCGAGCATGCCCAGGCCCAGCACATCGACCTTCATGAACTTGAGCAGATCGATATCGTCCTTGTCCCATTCGATGACCTGCCGGTCGACCATCGCCGCCGGCTCGATCGGCACGAGATCGTCGAGCCGGTCATGGGTCAGCACGAACCCGCCGGGATGCTGGGACAGATGGCGCGGCGTGCCGATCAGCCGCGTCGCAAGATCCAGTGCGAGCCGTAGCCGACGGTCACCGAGATTGAGGTTGAGTTCTCTGGCCTGCTTCTCGCTTACGCCGTCGACCGACCAGCCCCAGATGAGACCGGCGAGCGCCACGGTCATGTCCTCGGGCAGACCCAGCGCCTTGCCGACCTCCCGCACCGCACCGCGCGCGCGGTAGCGGGTGACGACCGCCGTCAGCGCGGAATGTTGGCGACCATAGGTCTCGTAGATCCACTGGATGATCTCTTCGCGCCGCTCATGCTCGAAATCGACGTCGATATCCGGTGGCTCCCGGCGCTCGCCTGAGACGAACCGCTCGAACAAAAGCTCATGCTTGATCGGATCGATGCTCGTGATGCCGAGCACGAAGCAGACGCAGCTGTTGGCGGCCGATCCGCGGCCCTGGCACAGGATGCCGCGCCGCCGGCTCTCGGCGACGATCGCGTTGACGGTCAGGAAGTAAGGCGCATAGCCGAGCTCGCCGATCAGCCGCAGCTCGTGCGCGATCTGGTCGCGATAGGCCTGCGGGACGCCCTCCGGGAACAGCCGCGCAACGGCCTCACAGGACAATTGTTCAAGTGCCTGCTGGGATGTCAGCCCATCGATCACCTGCTCGTGCGGATACTGGTAGCTCAGCTCGCCCAGATCGAACGTGCACCGCCGCGCAATGTCGGCGGTCGCGGCGATCGCGTCGGGGAAGGCGGCGAAGCGGCGCTCCATTTCGGAGGGCGCCTTGAGGTTACGATCGCCATGCCGCTCGCGTCGATGCCCGAGCGCGTCGACCGTTGTCTTCTCGCGGATCGCAGTGACCACGTCCTGAAGCAGGCGACATTCGGGCGCGTGATAGAGGATATCGCCCGTCGCGACGGCGCGCACGCCGGCGTCCCGGGCCTGCGTCGCCAGCGCATGCAGTCGCACGAGATCGTCGGGCCTGCGCCGGAACGTCAGCGCCATATATCCGCGCGCGCCGAACGCGCTTCGCAGCTCGCCCAAGTCGCGCGACACGGTCTCGCCAGCGGCGTCGGGCAGGAGAATGGCGATCATGCCGTCGGAGTGCGCGACGACCTCTTCCCACGCGAGCGTGCAGCCGCCCTTGCCGAAGCGCGCTTTCCCGATCGTCAGCAGCCGCGTCATGCGTGACCAGGCGGGGCGATCGGTCGGGTAAAGAAGAAGCTGCCGGCCGTCGTCCAGCGTCAACCTCGTGCCCGCGATGAGGCGCACCCCCGTTGTGCGCTGCCCATCCCAGGCGCGGACGATCCCCGCGACCGTTCCCAGATCCGCAAGGCCGAGCGCGGTGTGGCCCTGCAGAGCGGCCGCCGCGAACAGCTCCTCTGGGCTGGAGGCGCCGCGCAGGAACGAGAAGTGGCTCGTGACCTGGAGCTCGACATAGGTCACCCGAACGCCCCGTGCATCCACCAGCTCAGGTCGCCCGTGTTCGCCTCGACACCGTCGCCGCGCCGGAAAAGCCAGAAGCGCCCGCCGGCGCGATCCTCCACCCGGAAATAATCTCGCACCGCCCAGACCTCGCCGTCACGCACCCACCATTCCCCATGGATGCGTTCGGGTCCGTCGCCGGCGACCACGTCATGCACCTCGCCGCGCCAGGAGAAACGTCGCGGAGGACTGTCGGGAAGGAGCGCAATGACGTTGGATAGCGGCTCGGGCCGACGCAGCAGGCGTGCCGGCCGCCGCCAGGCGGGCCAGCCTCGCGCCTCCGTGAGAGGACTGACGCGTCGGACCGCTCGCTCGGGAACATCGGTTTCGCACTCGCCCGTTTTGAAGATCGCGGCGTCCCCGACGCGACCGGCGAGTTGGTCGACCAGCTGCGCGATCTCCTCGCCCGGGGCGTCGACGAGCAAGCTGGTCGAAAGAGGCGTCGCGCCCAACGGCTCGGAGCGGATCGCCCGCAGTCTGGCGACCTCGATGCCGAGGCCGGGGTCGATCTTTTCCATGCGCAGATGAAGCAGTCGCACCAGGTGCCGGGCTTCTCTGCTCGCAGCGGCCGTCCCGATCAGGATGCACTGTTCGTCGCCGTCCACGCGCAGCATCATCATTTCAAGCCCACGCGCGCCGAGTCCGCGAGCCCGGAGCTCGATCACGAGGTTCGTCACGAGATCTGCGATCACCTGCGCGATCGCCTCCGGCGTCGAGATCGGCTCGAGCAAGCGCAGCTCGGCTGCGGGCGCCTGTTCGTCCACGACCGGTACGATCGGTTCGGCGACGCGTCCGATGGCTTGGTCGAGGCGCTTCACGGCGTCACGGCCCAGCCGACGGGCCAGGGGCGCGCGCGGCATCGGCAGCAGGTCCGCGATCCGTTCGATGCCGAAGCGCTTGCAGGCGGCCAGGGCACTGTCCTCGAGCCGCAGCGCATCGACCGGCAGCGGGGCGATCGCCTGCGTCGCCTGCCCGGGTGCGGAGATCTCGATCGCCTTCGTCCCGAACCTGGCCAGCGCGAAAGCGGCACCGGGCGTGTCGGCAATGGCGATCGTGCTCGTGAGACCAATACGGCGAAGGAAGCTCAGCAGCCGGCGGCAGAAAGGCTCTTCGCCACCGAACAGATGGGTGGTTCCGCTCAGATCGAGCCACAGGCCGTCGCTGCCGCACACCGATGCGGTCGGCGTCCATATCCGGGCGGCATGGAGGGCGAGGCGCGCGAGCAGAGCAACATCCCCGTCGGGATCGGCCGGGCGGACGTGCAGATCGGGGACCAGCGCGCGCGCTTGCGTCAACGCCATGCCGGGCGTGAGCCCGAGGGCCAGAGCGGCCGGGCACGCGGCGAACACGAGCTGCTTCTGCCCGTCCTGCGCGGCCAGGACCGTCGGCTGCGCGAAGGCCACGCCCGCCGCTCTCGGGGCTGCGGTCGCTCTCCCGCCCTCATCCGGCCGCATCGCCCGGAACGGATGCTCGGCGACCTCCGAGCGCCGGCCCAGCTCGCGCATGGCCGGCCGCTGGTGCGCGGGCAGGCGCTCGATATCGGCTGCGATCTGGCTCCGACTCGGCCGGGCGTCCTGCGCCCAGCGCGCGCCGGGGCGCCAGCCTCCGCCGCGCGGAACCGAGCAGGCGCCGGGCTTGTCATCGACCGGCAGTGACAGGACCGCAGGCGGCTCAGGCCGCGCGTGCGGCCGCTCCTGCCGCCACAGCCGCTCGATCGCGAGCAGCGGCAGGCAGAGCGAGGCGACCCGTGGCATCGCAGCCCTCCATGATGAATGAGAAAGGCGCGCCGTTGCGCTGCCGGACGAGCTCGATCGACCAGCGAGGCATCCCGACACCGGGAATGCCAAGCGGCGCCGACGGTGCGCAGCCAATCCTCCACCGCGTTGCTGCGGCAGAGGGCTCGGCGAGCGGACAAGCGCCGGATCGCCGCCAGCGTCGAAAGAGAAAGACGGGCACCGCTCGCTCGCCAGCGGCAAGCTGGAGGCGACGCGTCGCGATCATGTCCGCCCGGCGGACCTCTCCCACGACCGCCGCGAGCGTCCCGTGGCGGACGCCGTCCTCCATGACGGCGAGGACATCCTTATCCTCTTTGGCCTCGACGTAGAGCGTTCGGTCGGGAAGCAGGCCGACCTGCTCGAGCCCCGGACTGTAGAGATCGAAGCGGGTGACGGCCCATAAGACCGTGCCTCCGCCTTCGCTCAATCGTGCCGCGATGCCGGCCAGAAACAAAGTCGCAGCCGCGTCGGCAACCAGACTGGACGCGGCCGCTGCAACCTCGTGCAGCGCTGACCGATTGAGACCGCATCCCGACAGGCGCGCATCGAGGGCTTCGACGCCGAACGGTAGGCAGCCGACCGCGCGCGGCGGTGCACCCACGTCCGCGATTTGCGCGCGCAGCCGGTCGATAAGCTCGGGTCGTGGCGATTGCGCGTTCATCGATTTCCGTAAGAATCATGTTCGCCTTATGTTCCGACGATGGGCGGCGCGCGTCAACGATTCGAATCTCATATCGGGTGAAGCGCGTAGAGACGACAAGCGTACGCCTCCGTCGGGCGGAACGCGCGGGATGTCCGGATGTTGAGGGATCTCATTCCATAGCCAGGCGCAAATCATGAGCCGCATACCGACCGACGACCTCGCACCCGAAACTGACAATGACGAGCAGAGCGACGAGGGTCAGGCGCAGGACGTGGCCGACGACGCTTTGGGGCTCAGCAGCGATCTATCCGAGGATAGCGAGCATGGCGGAACCTCGAATCCTGCCGCTGTCATGCCCGACGACGTGCCGGATCTGGTCGATACAATGAACCAGATGGTCACGAGCGGGCGCATCGACAACGGAGCCTTTGCGGGCGAGCCGATGCATGACGACGAGGAAGACCGGTTGGGCCAGACGGACAGCGATGACGATGATGACTAAGCCGCGACCGGCTTGAAAGCGCCGCGATCGGTCCCACATCCTGTCCATCGTCAACAACGGAAAGGAGGTGGTCGAATGTCTCATTGTCATACGCCGTCCGCGGCACACGTTCTGAGCATGGCCTCCACCACGGGGGTCCGGCTCGTCTGAGCTGACCGCGTTCGGTCGACAATGGAAGGGCCGTCCCGCGAGGGGCGGCCCTTCGCATATCTAGCGCTCCCGCCGCCTGCGTTTGTCGTCTCCGCAAAGAGCATGGCGACCAGGAGAGGCGGCCTTTCCCTCGAATCCGGACGCCAGCGACGACTCCAGCTAGACGCGATCCGCGCGCAGGCTGCGAAACGTGATCGACCAGCGTGCCTCCTCCATCTCGACGATGCTGTGCTCCCAGTCGTGTCGCGCCTCGCCGCTCAGATGATAAACGCCGCGCGGCGCCAGAGGCGCGCAGGCGCGGTCGAAGCGCTCCGATCGGCGGCGGCGGAAGCGCATGACCGCAGGTGCGCCCATCGATATGCCGACGACATGCTCGAAAGCGGGACGGTCGCGATGCCAGCCGATCCCGGCCCCCGGATCGTAGCGGATCAGCAGCGCCTGGACCAAGGAATCGGGCGAAAGTCCGGCAAACCGGGCGGCGCGGTCCCGGATCGGCATCAGCCAGTCCGGCAGCGGCTCGCGTCGGTAAAGCCGCCCCGCGTCGAAGTCGTAGCTCCATCCGTACGACTTCGTCAGCCGCTTGCCTGTCCAACCCTGGAAACGGAACGGCGACAGCGCGGTCGCGTCGATCGCTTCGATGAGTATGCTCTCCTCGGCATCGGAGATTAGATCATCGGCTGAGACGAGGCCAGGAAGGGCCGGGGCCTCGAACAGATCGAGCATCAGCATGTCACCGCCATCTCGTGCGAAGACCGTTGCTGAACCTCGCCCGCGCCGAACAAGGGAAGCGCGTCCTCGGCCGGAGAGTTCGCAGGCTCGAAGTTTGAGACCGTCACGCCGACCAGGCGGATGCCGGTCTCAGGCGGGTAGATTGACCGCACGAGCTCCAGGCTGGCGGATTGCAGCCGCTCGCGGGTCGTTACGAGCCCTGCGTGACTCCTGCTTCGCGTGATCTGCCGGAAGTCCTGGAACTTGATCTTCACCGTCACCGTCCGACCAAATGCCTGGGCTCGCTCGCACCAAGCCCAGACGTCGTCGGCCATGCGCCGCACGCCGGCTTCGATCTCGGTCGTATCGGTTAGATCGCGGTCGAACGTCGTCTCCGACCCAGAGGATTTGCGGACGCGGTTCGGGTTGACCGCGCGGTGGTCCTCAGCGCGCGCGATGGCATGATACCAGCCGGCCGAACTGCCGAAATGCGCTTCGAGGAAAGCGAGCGACTTCGCCTTCAGATCCGCACCACTCTCGATGCCGAGCTGCTTCATCTTGGCGGCGGTCACCGGCCCGACCCCATGAAAGCGCGACACCGGAAGCGTCTCGACCCAGCTAGGCCCCATGTCCGGCGTGACTGCGAATTGACCATTGGGCTTGCGCTGGTCGGACGCGAGTTTGGCCAGGAACTTGTTATAGGAGATGCCGGCCGAGGCGTTCAGTCCGGTCTCTTCGCGGATGCGCGCGCGGATTGCCTTTGCGGTGATCCAGGCGGTCGGAAGACCGGCTTCGTTCTCTGTGACGTCGAGATAGGCCTCGTCGAGGGACAGCGGCTGGATGAGGTCGGTGAACTCGGCGAAGATGGCGTGGATCTGGCGCGACACCGCCTTGTATACTTCAAAACGCGGCGGCACGAAGATCAGGTCGGGACAGCGCCGCAGGGCGGTGACCGACGGCAATGCCGAGCGCACGCCGAACGCCCTCGCCTCGTAGCTCGCGGCTGCCACCACGCCACGGGCGGCGGCGTAGCCGACCGCCACGGGACGACCCCGAAGCGACGGTTCGTCGCGCTGCTCCACGGACGCGAAGAACGCGTCCATGTCGACATGGATGATCTTGCGAGTCGGACCGCTCTCCATGGAGCCACGTCTAGCAGGAAGAGAACGGATGAGGAACACGCGCACGGCGTGAAACCGTCGGATCGAGAATGAGCCGCGCGCAACGCGCAGCGATCTCGCTTACGAAATGACGCCGACAAAACGGGGAAAAGGCGTTAGCGCCGTCGATTAGCCGGAGCGGCGCTAGCGCGACCGACCGCAGGAACTCTCGCTATCGATCTCCTCTTGAGCCGCCGCCGCGACGGCGCGCCACTGCGTCAACTCGGCTTGAGCGTCGGCCAGCGCACGGTGAGCTGTCGGAAGCAGATCCTGCTGTTCTTCGCATTGCGCTACGATACGTTCGATCAACCGGCCGAGATCGTCACTCGGCACCGCCTCAGCCAGAATATGCTCGGCAATCTCTCGCTGGGCCTCTTCGCTGTCGCGCAACCGCAGTCCGTGCCGGGGCTGGCCGCCAGCTCTGAGAAGAGCGCTGAGCCATTTGCCGTCCCACGATGGCGCGCTCGCGAACAGGTGATGTCCGGACAGCGCCTGCATCATCCGGGCCGCGACCGTCGCGACCGGTTCGCCTTCGCTAAGAAGTGTGGCCCTCGCGATGCCGTGGACGGCTTCGGCCTTTTCATCCCAGTCCGTCCAGTTCGGCGCAGGCAGGATCAAATGGCCTTCAGACGTGCCATCCTCGAACACCCAGGCAACTTCGATCGGGTAGCTTTGCTTCCCAAGCGACGAAGCTTCGAAATCCAGGAAAGCCCTCAATTCATGCTCCTCGTTTCATGATCACTTTGCCTCGCGGCAGCAGACAGCTGTGCCCGAGGCACGTTCAGCCGCTTCGTCTCGGTGCCGTCAGACGCCCCTTGGCCAGGCCCGGCCGAACCTCGATATCGAGCCAGCGCCCATTTTGTCGGCATGGACGACCGCCGAGCATGGCGCGCGGGCTTCTCCTTGGCGCAGAGGTGATCAAGTCCGCGTCGGGACTTCGCTCTCTCAATAGCAAGGTCGGCCGGACAGGCGATCAGGCCGGTTTACCGAGGTAGACCGCGACCTTATCCGCGTCGGTTCCGACCTGCTTGACCGCCTCCGCCAGCGCGTCGCGCGTCACTTCATAGCGGTTGGTCCAATATTCGACCTGGTCTTCCTGCCCCATGTCGATGCGGTGAGAATAGGGCGCGCCTCGCTGCTTAAGATCGTCCGACATAACGCCTCCGTCCAATGGCGTTGCCTCAACGCACCAATAGGCGACTGGCTCAATCCCGACAGTGCAGCAGGTCCGTATCACCTGCTCATCCCGGCGAGAGCGACCATCGCTTTCCCGGCGGCGGCTCTATCGCAGATCGGCCTCCCGGCCGTCCGTCAGTTTCGCAAGCAGATCCGCCACATTCTCATTGAACGAGGCGATCTCCTCAACGGGAAATGCAGTGTGAGGAGCTTCGACGACGGCGCGTCGGACGGATCGCTCCACCTCGTCGCGACGCTGATTTCTGTTGTCCACGTCATCATCTGCGCCGCGCGCCATGTTGCTTGCAATGGGCAATCCGTTAGCTGACGCGCGTCAATCTCGATGCAAGCTCGTCCGTGGATCGACGGCTTGCCCATGGGCGCCCCTCGTCGGCACGGGCTCAATCGTGCATCAGGGAAAGATCTCGCTGCCGTCCCAGCCGAACATCTTTCCGGTCGATGCCGGTTTCAGATCCGCGAGCACATCAAGGAGCTGTCTGGCAGCACGCTCTGGAGGAAATAACCGGTCCGGCGGCACGCCCCGCTGGAAGGGCTGGCTGAGACCGGTGTCGACCGTTCCCGGGTGCAAAGCGACGCAGAGCGCCAAGGGGCGCGACCGCGCGATCTCGATCGCCGCGGACTTTATGATCATGTTGAGCGCTGCCTTGGAGGCGCGATAGCCATACCAGCCGCCTGTTCGGTTGTCGGAAATGCTGCCGACGCGCGCGGAGAGCGCCGCAATCACCGCCCGCCGATCTTTGGCGAGCAGCGGCGCAAAATGCTTCAGCGCCAAGGCTGGTCCGATCGTATTCAGCTCGAAGATCCGCGCGAGCGAGGCGCCGTCCAGCTCGCGCAGAGCTTTTTCGGGCATCCGGCCGTCTTCATGCAGGATGCCGGTCGCTATCACGACCAGATCGAGCGGCGAGCCGATGCGCTCTGCAGCGTGGCAGATACTGGCCTCGTCGGTCACGTCGATGACGCCGCCGACGATTCGGCCGTCGTCCGCGCGCGGTTGGCGGGAGAGGGCATGGACGCGCGCATAGCGACCGGACGCCGCGAGCGCTCTGACGAGCGCGCGGCCAATGCCGCCGCCCGCGCCGATCACGACGGCGGTCGCGTCTACCAACCGTGGCTTCCGGGATTGCCCTTGAACGGTCCGGCGATGCGCGACGTGATCCAGCCTCCATAAAAGCCACCCGGCTGTGGCACGACCAGTTCGTCGTCGACGAAGCAGGCGTCCATCGCGGCAGCATAAAAGGCCACATGGTCGCGGATGATCGCGAAAGGCGTCGTCGGATCGGGATAAGCCCAGGCCGCTTTAGCTCGAACCGCGGCGACGACCATGACGTCGAAATAGACCGCCGAGCCCTTCCACTCGCAGAAGCTGGACCCGCCGACAGGCCGCAACGCCTCGGGCGCGATGTCGTCGGGCGGAAAATAATATGTCGGCGGGTGGCTGGTCTCGATCGTGCGGATCCCGCGACTTGTCTCGGCGACGACCCGCCCATCCAGCACAACACGCAGATGCGCATCGGTGGGCTGGGCGACAGACGGTCGGGGAAAGGCCCAGACGCTCTCTTGTCCCGGCGCGATCGGATCGGGGATCGGGCGGATCATGCGGACCGCCTCTCAAGGCGACGGGCGAGCCGTTGGAGCGTCGGTCGCAAGGCCAGGAAGCGCCCGTAGAGCCATTCCAGCGAGCCCAGGACCAACGGCGTCCGCGCCGCAAGTCCCAATGGTCGCAGAAGGGGGATTGCTCGCCACATCGCGGCGAACGCGGCTGCGCCGGAAAGCATGTGGCCATCTTCTTCGGCATGGAAGCGGGCGAGCAGTTCCTGCCTGTCGCGCGGACACACGCTGCTAGCAACGCTTGCATCCACGAAGCTGATCGCGCCGCGACGATCCAGCCGCCGCATGAGCGCAATCTCCCGCCGGCATAAAGGGCAACCGCTATCGTGCCAGACGGTCAGGCTCATTGTGCCGAAACAGCCGGCGGATTGCGCTGCCACACCCGTGTCGCCAGCACGGTGGCGAAGGCCAGCCAGCCCAGCAGAGGGATGGCGGTTGCCTGCGCCACGCGGTCGACTTTGTTCGTCGTTGCAACATAGGCTGCTGTTGTCGCCAGCATCGCCCCCGAAGCGAGGGCGCTGGTCGCCAGAGCGCGCTCGCGGAAGAAGATCTCGGTCCAGCCACCGATCATGGCCGATGTTGCCAGCCACAGGCCGATCGATGCGTTTCGCCCAGGCGACGGCGCGCGGCGCAGCAGGCGGTAGCCCCCGACCGCCATGCCGGTCTCCAGCACCGGCCACACCGCCCCGAAGACCGCATCGGGTGGTGTGAAGCCCGGTTTGTCGAGGTGACGATACCAGGTCCGTATTCCGGGATGCGAGGGGGCGGGCGCATTCCGGCGTCCGATCAGCGCGCTCAGACCGAGTATGCCGACGACGATGCCGCCGGCGACAAGCGGCGACAGACCGGTGGACCCACGGCTGGCGGCGCGCTGGGTCATGCTGCGAGGGTGCGCTCGAGATCGTCGCTGCCGCCAATCCGCTCGCCATCGATGAAGATCTGCGGCGTCGTCTGGACGCCGTGCTTCTGTTCAAATGCGTCGACCTCGTCGCGTGATCGAAGGACATGCTCCTCGATCGCGTAGCCCTTCTCTTCGAGCAACGCCTTGGCGCGGACGCCGAACGGGCAGGTCTCCTCCGGGAGGATCATGCGGTAGAGCGTTGCTGTCTTGTTGTCCGTCATGGCGTGCTCCCGGGGCGGTCGAAGCGACCTTCCGGCTATAGCGAAGCGACAGCCTGGACGTTCCGGCGCCATACGCGGCCAAGCCCTCCGTCCGGGGACGGGGGTTGGGGAGGGCAGTGCCTCAGCTTGCCGATGACGGCAGTGCCCGCGTGATGACGCGCGCGAGCCGCGCCGAAAATCCGCGCGGATCGATCGGCTGCTCGCCGTCCGCGATCTGCGCCTCGTCGAACAACAGACGCGCCGCGTCCTCGCGCAACGCCTCATCCTCCTCGGCGAGGCCAGCAAGCCTGACGATAAGATCGTGGCGGGGATTGATCTCCAGCACGGGCTTCGCCGCCGCTGGCGCCCGTCCGGATGCCGCGAGCAGCCGTTCAAGTTGCCGATCCATGCCGGTCTCGGAGGCGACGAGGCATACCGCACTGTCGGTCAGCCGGCCCGAGGCGCGCACGTCCGAGACGGCATCGGCGAGCGTCGTTTTCACGAAGGCCAGGAAATCGGTCACCTCTGCGCTTGCGTCGGCCGTTGGGCCGGTTTTGCCCTCAGGCAGGGGGATCAGATCGAGATCTGCGGTACCCTGCGTCACGGACTTGAACGGCTTGCCCTTATAATCGAGCCCGGCCGTGACCCAGAAGCTGTCGACCTGGTCCGCAAGCAGCAGCACTTCGACGCCGCGCGCGCGGAACCCCTCTAGCTGCGGCGACGTCGCCAGACGATCGAGATCATTGCCGGTCGCATAATAGATCGCGGTCTGGTTTTCCTTGAAGGTCGCCTCGACATCGGCGAGCGAGCGCCAGCCGCCGTCCGACGCGGTCGTCTTGAAGCGGGCAAGACCGAGCAACGTCTCGCGCCGCTCATAATCCTCGTACAGCCCTTCCTTCAGCACCGCACCGAACGTCTCCCAGATCTGGAGATAGCCGTCGTTATCGTCTGAGGCGCGCTTGTCGAGTTCGGACAGAACGCGCCCGGTGACGCCCTTCTTGATCGCGGCCAGGATCGGGCTCTCCTGGATCATCTCGCGCGACATGTTCAGCGGCAAATCGGACGAGTCCACCAGCCCGCGCACGAAGCGCAGATAGCGCGGCAGCAGCTCCGCCTCGTCGGTGATGAAGACGCGATTGACATACAATTTCATGCGACCCGCGCGGTCGGGATCGAACAGGTCGAACGGCTTGGTCGACGGCACGAAGGCCAGCACCGAATATTCGTGACGGCCCTCGGCGCGGTAATGCAGCGTCAGCGCCGGCTCATCGAACTGACCCGACACGCTGCGGTAGAAGTCGGCATAATCAGCCTCGGACACTGCGGCGCGGGGCTTGGTCCACAAAGCGGCCCCGTCGGCAATTTCGACCGGCTCGGCATCGGGCGTCTCGCGCAGGAAGATCGGCACGGGGACGTGGCCCGACTGCGACTTGATCGTCTGCTCGATCCGGGAGCGCTCGGCATAGTCCGTGGCGTCTTCCATGAGGTGGAGCACCACGCGCGTGCCGCGCGCGGGCGCGTCGTGCAGATCCACGGGCGCGATCGTGTAGCTGCCCAGGCCGTCCGACGACCAGATTGCTGCCTCGTCCTCGCCGGCCTTGTGCGAGATCACATCGACCTTCTCGGCGACCATGAACGCCGAATAGAAGCCCACGCCGAACTGGCCGATCAGCTGCGTGCCTTCGGTGCCGCCACCGGCCGCGATCCGCTCCATGAAGCTCTTCGTGCCCGAGCGCGCGATCGTGCCCAGCGCTTCGGCCAGATCATGCGCATTCATCCCGATGCCATTGTCTTCGATCGTCAGCGTGCGCGTGTCGCGATCGAGCGTTACCGTGATCCGCGGCAGCGGGTCCTCGCCGAGCAAAGCCGGGCTCGCAATGCCTTCGTAGCGCAGCTTCTCACAGGCGTCCGCCGCGTTGGAGATCAGCTCGCGAAGGAACATTCTTGTCCGAATAGACCGAGTGCACCATCAGGTGCAGCAGCTTGGCGACATCGGCTTCGAAAGCGTGCGTTTCGGGTGCGGTGGCGGTCGTCATGATATTCGTCACGTCCTTGTTACTGCTCGCGAGGAATTGGTAATGCCTGCGCTACAGGTCAAGCTCGCCGCCGCGTCGCGATGCGATCGACCTCGCGATGGATGCACGGGCACAGAGTCGGCGGCCACCCTTCGGTCAGGCTCGACGCTGGATGGGGGGAACCTGCTCGGGTGCCGCTCGATCAGACGGTTCGAACGCCGCTTGCGGCCTATCGTTCTGGCTAGCCGACCTGTTCAACCTGAAGCGAGCCCGCCGGAAGTGGCTTCAGCAGCTCGCTTGCTGCTATTCTCGGGTCCAGCCAGTCGATCCAGACCGAACGATCCAGGATCGCGATCTGGCGATCATGATAAGGCGCGATGTCTGGTCCCGGCGGCATCGTCAGCATCGTGAACGCCTCGCCGACCTTCGGATCGGTTCGCCATATCCCGGCAATGCAGAAGAGGGGCTGGTCTCTCCGCGTGAACAGCCATTTGTCCTTTCGCTTCTTCGTCGGATCAGAGGGCGTCGTGAACTCGTAGAAGCCATCCGCCACGATCAAACAGCGCCCGGCCTCGAATTCTCGTCCATCCGATCGGAAGTTGTAAACCGGTTTGCCTGTCGGCCCGGGCCAGCTCCAACGCCGCTGGACGAGATCGCCGCTCCCACGCTCGTGCGTTCGGACGATGGGCGCCATGTCCGTGATCTTGATATCCTGCCGGGCCTCTATGTTCGGGACGCCTTCTGAAAAGTCGATGCGGATCTTGAGATCGGCAAAATCCTCGACGATCGACGCGGCATCCACCAGCAGGCGATAGTCGTTGCACATCTAGGCCTCCGTCGAGTCTTGCATCCAAGCGCGTTCCTATTATGTTCGCGGCCATGCAGGCAACGGCTTTCGAGTCCGATGCGCCGTTGGGCGCTAGACGCGCTGTCATACGACGCGACGCCGTCGACGGAAGTCCCGAGCTCGTCGAACTGGCCTGGGGCCTTGCGGCGGCGGATCCCAGCGAACTTCCGTTCCGCTTCGTCCGCTCCGAAGGCAGGACTTTCCCAACGCACCGCTGCCTGGTGCCGGCCTCCGAGTTTCATGTAAGCTATCGCGACCGCCGTTATCGTTTCACCCTCGAGGACGGAAACTGGTTCTACCTCGCCGGTATCTGGCGGCCATCCGTCCGCGGGTTCCCCGAGGCCTATGCGATCCTAACCGTCGCGGCGAACCCCGAGGTCGCCCGATATCAGGACCGCCAGGGCGCGCTGATACGGCGCAACCGGCATCTGCACTGGCTCGATGGCACGTTGCCGGAGGATGAGATCCTCCAGACGCCGCCGCCGCGGACGTTCCTCTGCGAGGAGATCGATCCGAAGCCGGAGCTGACATGCTTGGGTCTCTAGGGACCGCGGGATGCCTGTCGGCGAGTCCGCTGCGGCGCTTAAATATCGCGCCGAGGTGCAGGAGCGTCGTCGTCACGTTGGTGCGACCCGGGGTGCATCGCGCTGCAGGAACGGGTCTGGGCCATTGTCGTTTCCTTGGGACAAGCACGATGTCGCTTGAAACCGAGGAAAAGAATGATGGCGGAGAAGCAGGGGCGTGGCAGCGCGACCGCGCAGAAGGCGAATGCCAAGGCCGCCAAGGACGGCAAGACGAATCCGCGGACATCTTCCGCTGCCCAGGCTGAGCTCGGCAGGAAAGGTGGGAAAGCCGCCGCGAAAAAGTAACGGTCGTTGGCCGGGTCGGTCGCGACAAAAGACCCGAAATGGGCGCCGAAACGTTATCCTCCGCATGGCGGCGGTCGCGGCGCAGCCTACATGATGCGCATGGTTTTCTCGCATCTCGTCGATCCGCCCAGGCTTGTCTCAGGCGGCGTCCTGTTCACGATGGACACGCACGATCTGCAGCGGACGGTGTGCGTCACCGACGCCGCGCTCGCCCTCTTCGCGCCTGCCGCCGAGGAAGCTCGCCATCGGCTACGCTATGTCATGGAGAATATCGAAGCCTTGACCATCATTGCGAAGCGCAAGGCGATTTCGAGGGTACCGGAACTCGTCGTCATCGATGCATCGGATGCCCAATCGAGCGGCGGGCCAATCCGGGCGGACGCGGTGGACTAGCATCGGCACCATTTCTCATTGGGTCCGCGAAAGCGGCTTCGGATCAGGGAAATTAGCCAGAGACGATTAGCGCGTTCGACCCACCGCTGCGCAAGGTCCGGCACCGCGGGACGTTTACGGGACTGTCGGTCCGCATCCCCGCGTCCGGCATGGGGAGGAGCGCGGCTGGGTCTCCATGCCGCGCTCCGACCGGCAGCACTCAGTCCCGCGCTGCTTCGGGCAGCCTGTCCTGTCGTCGATCGGCACCGCGCGCCGTCAGGACCCTGCATCCGTATTGCGGCGCACGAGGCTCTCATACCATTGCGCGTAGCAGCTATTCTTGGCCATTCGTCGGTTGAGATCGGGAGCGCCATCCGTCCACCAGGGAGGTCCCCGCTCACCGAGCGCCATTTTCGCCCTATGGACGGCATCGTGCGCCGCCGCCGCTGCTGCGGCATCGCCCATCCGCTCGGCCTGGCCGACGGCGCGCCGGGCGGCCATCAGCGCGTTCACGAGCTCCTGCCGCCGATCAGGCGCCAGGTCGGGGTTGGCGGCACGCCACAGTCGCCCCCGCACGACAATATAGCGACCGTCGGGCGTGAGCGGCGGAGCGGCCGCGTCGGTGGCTTTCATAGGCTCCAACGGCGCGGTGCGGCGTTGTGCGGACGCCGTCGGTTCGCGGATCTTGATCCATCCGGGCGCATGATCGCGGGTCGTCTCCCGTCAGCGGACGTGACGGTCCACTTGAGCGTCCTCGCGCCTCTTTGCCAAGTGCGGACGCGGCAAGAGCGGATCGACCCGAAGGCCGGCGTCTCGTTCATGGTGGCCGCAGGACGATGCATCGCCCACCGCATGGTGCGTGCAGGCGGTGACGAGCGCGTCCGCGGCTGAAAGCGCAGGTGGGTGGGACGAATGAGCAGGGAGACGCTTCCGCGGCGGGGCGAATGAGGCGCGCGATACCCCGATGGGCGCCGGCGCGCGGGTGATGAGGACAGCGCAAGAGAGGAGAGGGGGCTTTGGCGGGTGTCGCCTCGGATGGTCCGGAGCGACGAACGTCGAAGGATCATGTCATGAATATCGGTGAGTTCAAGATGAGCAATGGTCGTCTGCTGGGGTCGATCGCGACCCGGACAATCGATCTGCCCCGACTGGGTCTGCGCCCGGTCGAGAGCAGCAACGACAAGGCGCCGACCTATGAAATCGTCGCGCTCAATGTCGGCAATCGCTGGGTCCAGGTTGGCGCCTTGTGGGAAGCCGTCGCCAACAGCACCGGCGAAACCTTCCTCCAGGGCTCGATCGATGATCCGAGCCTCCCGGAGCCGCTGCCGGTCGCTCTGTTCGGCACGGATCAGGACGGCATGCGCGTCGCCTGGCGACGGCCGCAACGGCGCGACGACTTCGGTCCCGCGATCCGCACGAGCCGACGCGAGGGACCCGAAGAGCCCGGCGGCTTCGGCGACAGCACCGCCGGCGCCGACGGACAGATGATGGGTGGGGGCGCGCCGTTTGGCGACGAGGTGCCCTACTGATCCATCACATGCGGTCGGGGGGCGCTTGGCAACAAGCGTCCCCCGTCTTCTGTCCCGTTTCAGGAGATGTCCGATGTCCCATGCCATCCGTCGGTTCGCGGATCTGCGCGACCTCTATGCCGCAACCATCGCCACCCCCGAATTCCAGGCGGCCTTTGGCGATCCCATGCCGCTGTCGATCCTCGAGCCCGGCGACGGCCCCGGCGAATATGCGATGCCCGAGCCCGTCGCCGCGCAAGCCGATTGCGCCGCCATCATCGCCACGCTGTTCGACCTGTTCTGCGACACGCGGCTCGAGCCGCTCGCGCCCGACATCGCCTGGGGCTTCGTCAATTCCTTCCACTTCGTCGCCGGCAAGCTCGCCCGGCGCGAGGACGCGCTCGCCGACGAGATTGGCGAGATGGCCCGCGCGCAGGACCAGAGCGAGGTGTTCGTGCGCCAACTCGAGGACCGACAGCTTCTGTGCCGCAGCCTCGCCGAGCAGCGCGACGCGCTCGAATGCATGCGCGACTACGCCGCCGAAATGTACCGCGCGCTGTCGGGCTGGCCCTGGTCGCCGGCCCGCGGAACCCGTGCGTCTTCGGCCTCATCAGCAAGCCAGATCGCGGCACAGGATTTTCTACGCGAGCGCGCCTTGGCCGCGCGCGAACGCCATCTGCCGCAGGGCCCGATCATCGTCTTTTCAGGACCGGCCGTCTGGCATGACTGGGCGCCGATCTGGGAGCGGCTCGACCAGATCCGCGCGCGCATACCGCACATGACGCTCGTCACGACCGGACAGCGCAAGGGCGCCGATGCGATCGCGGCCGCCTGGGCGGCGCGCCCCGAAATTAACGTGCCTCTGGTCGCTTACGGTCTCTACGGGACGGGGCGCAAAGTCGCCTTCACCCGCAACCGCAAGCTCGCCGAGCTGAAGCCCGCCGAGGCGCTCTTGTGCGAGGGCTCGGGGCTCCAGGCCAATCTCTACCAGCTCCTGCGTGCCGGCGGTGTGCCCATCCACGCGTTCCGCCGGGCGGACCAGGCGCCGCACCCGATCGACCGGCTCGCCGGCGCTCGGTCGGTCGCCAGCGTCTCTGTCGCGGAGGGGGCAGGCCATGGCCATTCCTGAACCCTATCGGCGCAATTTCGACACGCTCCTGCGCGCCGCCGCCGAGGGCAATCTCGCGCTGCTGGAATGCACCGACGCGCACACGGGCGGGACGCGCTACGTCATCTGCGCGGTCGGCCGCGCGAAGAAGGGAGACTTTATCCTGACGCCCTTCGGCCATCTGTGCGACGACAATCCGTTCGACCAGTATCTGCCACCGTCAGGATAAGACGCCAGTCCAACTTCTCACGCGGTCGCCTCTCGCAGGCGGCCGCTTTTGTTTGGGGCTTCGCCCGGCGCCCAGTGGCGAGGTGCCGCTCTGTGTCTTGCCTTGGCGGAGGCATCGAGCCCCCGCCAAGGCAGCTCTTTCTCTCTCTCAAGTCGTCTTAGCGTGGCACGGGGCCGCACCGGCCTCAAGGACGACGGGGCCCCACCATTTTGCTTCGCAAAATCGTGACCCCCATCGCCGCTGCCGCGGTCGGGCATGCGCCCGATCCTTGACCCCGCCGCTCGGAGCCCGTGCCGAATTGGGGACCTCTTGAACGAAGGAGGTCATCATGACGATCAGCCGCTCCACGCACCATTTCGCCGACATTGCCGACCTCGTCGCCGCCGAGGCGCACGAGCCCAGCGACACCTACCGGACCGCCTTTGCCGAGACCGTCCCGACGGTCAGGCTGGTGGCCAGCGACGAGACGATCACGGTCGGCATGCCCGACGCCCGACAGATGGAGCTGGGCGTCGACTTGCTGGTGGCGACGCTCTTCGATCTCCTGCGCGACACGCGGCTGGAGGCCATCGCCGACCGCCTCGCCTGGGGGATCGTCCACAGCTTCCACAAGGTCGCCGGCCAGCTCGATGGAGAAGCGGACCGGGCCGCGCGCCAAGTTGGGGAGCTTGCCCGGGACAATGATGGCAGCGAGATCGCCTCGACCGAATTGGAGGAGGCGCAGACCTTGTGCCACGGGCTCGACGAGGCGCGCGAAGCGGTGGCGTGCATGCGCGACCATGCCGTCCAGATCTACCATTCCGAAACCGGACGGCCCTGGTCCGCACCGCGCGCGACCCTCGTCTCAGGCAAGCGCACGGCCTCGGTGATTGCCGCCCAGGATTTCCTCGCCGCGCGCCGCCAGCGCCGCACCGAAGCGAACGCACCGACCGGACCGCTCGTGATCGTCTCGGGCGGACAGATCTGGGAGGATCATGCCCAGATCTGGGACCGGCTCGACCAGATCAAGGCGCGCATTCCGACGATGGTGATCGTCTCCACCGCGCAGGACAAAGGGTGCGATGCGATTGCCGCGGCCTGGGCCGCATCACGCCGGGTCAAGCTGATCGCCTTCCATCTGGATCGCCGGCTGGGACAGCGCGCCGGCTTTGCCCGCAACGAGGCGATGCTGAGATTGAAGCCCGTCGAGGCTCTCGTCTGCGAAGGGTCGGGGCTCCAATCGCACCTGGCGCGGATGGTGCGGCAAGCGGGGGTGCCGGCGCACTTCCTGCCGCGCATGGGACAGGCACGTCGTGCCTGAACCGCCGCGATTGCGCGGGCAGGGGGAGCCCCTGTCCGCGCTTTTTTTGTCGGGCGGGGACAGGTCGGCGCGCTCGGGAGCCCGGCCTAGCGGCCGGGTCCGTCGCCCGCCGACGCGGCGTCCTGTCCGGACGCCGGCCGACTGCGCGCGGCTTGGCCGTGCTCGTCGCTGGGTCGCCGTTCCGGCGAGATTTTGGTGGAAGAAAGTGCAGGGGGCAACGCCTTGAGCGCGGCAATCGACGCCGCTCCACCGACCCGGATGGCGTGCCCGATCAGCTCGCGAAACTCGCGCTCGGACAAAGTCTCGATGGCAAGATCCGCGACCAGCTGGCCATAGCCCGCGCGCACCGTCTTGCGGACCCGGTCCGCCTCCTGGGCGAGGGCGCGCTGGTCTGCCTCGAGTTTCGCGAGACGCTCGCGTTCCGTCAATTTGGGCATGATCGTCTCCGTCAGGAGGTCTGCCCGCCGCGCCCCTTATCGCGTCTGCGCGTGAGGCGAGCAAGATGCCGATAGGCCGGCGTGCCGCCGGCCGAAGAACAAGACCCTACCGGGAAGCCCCGCGCCTTCCGGCACGAGGCGGCGCAGCGGGCAAGCCGCTGCGAAAGACTGGACGCACGGCCAGGGCCGTTTTGTAATGCACCGTACGCACGGGTGCTGCGGCGCATCTGTCGAGTGGAATCAATGGGTTACCGCAGTCGGACGTGTCGGACGGACGCGCCGCAATCTGTCTGACATGTCACTCCGGGGCTCGGCGCGGGCGCATAAGTTCTTGATCTTGCCTCGGCCTCCGCGTCAGACATGGCCGACACCGGGCTCCGGGCGGCCCTGATTGAAATCCGGACGGCACGGCCCATATCAGGGTCCTAGCGTCGCCTGCGACGGAATGCTGTCGCCGCTCCGCGCTGCCGGATTTCCCTTTCGCGCTTCATCGGCGCCTGACCATTCGGTCCGGCGCCTCTTCGTGAGAGAGAGTCCCAGATGCCCGTCGGCACCGTAAAATTTTTCAACGGCGTCAAAGGCTTTGGCTTCATCACGCCGGACGGCGGCGGCAAGGACGATTTCGTCGATGTCGCGGCTGTTAGCAAAGCGGGATGGGCCACGCTCAAGCAGAGGCAGAGGATCGAATATGATCTCGTTGCCGACGAACGGGGCAAGGACAGCGCCGTCAATCTGCAGAACCTCCGCCGGTGATGACCGGCTCGCCCCGCGCGAGCCGTCAGTCGAAAATGGCGGTCGCTGCGGACGAAATTGCGACGCTAGAATAACGCAACACATGCTCGCGGGCCGGACGGCTCGCCCAAGGACTTTATGCACAATCTCAATTCTACCAGGACGCCCGAACCACGGCGCCGGCTTTCGCTTTCGCACCCCTCCGGCCCATCGGCCGATCTGGCATCTCGCTACCCCAAGTCGACGTTGTCACGCTCGGAGCTGCAGCGCATCGTTGCCGACATGGTCGGCTAAGCCCACCGCCGCCACTTCCACCACCTGGAGGGCCTCCAAGCCGCTCTTTGTCGTTGGTCCGCCCTAGATTTCGAGCGTTCGCCTATATTCCATGACGGTCGCGGCGGCCCTAATGACGGAGCATGAGCAAGGTTATCGTCGCCGCCCTCCAGATCGGATCCGACTATGCGGGCAAAGCCGCAACCCTCCACAATATCCTCGGCTTCGAGGATGCCATTGTGGCATCGGGTGCTCGCCTCGTGGTCCTCCCGGAGGCGGTTCTGGGCGGCTACCCGAAGGGCGAAAGCTTCGGGACCCGGCTCGGCTTTCGGCTCCCCGAAGGGCGCGACGCCTTTGCGTATTATTTTGATAATGCCGTCGACCTCGACGGACCAGAGCTGGAAGCGCTCGCCGCACTCAGCAGCCGAACCGGCGCCACTTTGGTGGTTGGCGTGATCGAACGGGCGGGATCATCGCTCTTCTGTACGGCGGTCTTCATCGAGCCTGAGGGCGGGGTGGTGGCCAAGCATCGCAAGTTGATGCCAACCGGAACCGAGCGGCTCATCTGGTCCCAGGGCGACGGATCCACCATGCCGGTCGTGCAGAGCGCCGCTGGCAAGCTGGGAACTGCGATCTGCTGGGAAAATCATATGCCGCTGTTCCGGACCGCCATGTACGCCAAGGGCGTCGAGATCTGGTGCGCGCCGACGGTCGACGAGCGCGACATATGGCGCAGCTCGATGCGCCATATCGCGCATGAAGGCCGCTGTTTCGTCATCAGCTGCTGCCAGGTCCAACCGTCGCCCGCCGAACTTGGCCGGGATGTAGAGCATTGGGACGCGGGCCGGCCGCTGATCGGCGGGGGCAGCATGATCGTCGGACCGCTGGGCGACGTGCTCGCAGGTCCGCTGGAACGCGAAACCGGGCTGCTGGCGGCGGAAATCGATACCGAGGATCTCATTCGTGCGCGCTACGACCTCGACGTCACGGGACACTATTCGCGGCCCGATATCTTCAGCCTGCAGATCGATGAGCGATCGCGAAACGGCACCACGTTCATCAACGAATAGCTCGACGCCGGGACTAAAGATCGTTCACGAAAGGGCTATTAATCGGCGCTTCCATTGGACTGGAGCCTGCGCTGCTATGTAAATCGCGACCTTAGATGCGCGACTTCCCCCGCATGCGTTGAGGTTGTGGCCGACTGACTGTGCCCGCACAACAGCCACCCGCGAGCTGACATGAATGACCCAAAGGCGGACATTCAGACCCGCCACCGCGCTCCCCGAAACCGGACGTTGGTTCAGGTGCTCCTCTTTGTCTTGAACTGGGCCGATTGCCGACTGGCAGGTTTTCAGCGACGACTGAAGAAAGCTGCCTTTCAGCGTACGACGGTGTCTATGAAGACCCGTTGGGACGCACTCACTCGACGAACATCCTCCGAAAGCAGGCTGTCATATATTGTACCGCGCCACTCGCCAGATGCCTTCCTAAACCTTAGAATCTCGCGGTGAACGAAAATGAAGAAGATCAGATAGATTTTGAAGCATTATTGAGGGCAATGGCGCCGCCGACGACGCCTGCCGACGCGCTCGCGCTCGACGACGCATTGGAGAATTCCCTCGCCGGCTTCGATCAGCTCCAACTCGTTATCGCCATCGCCGGGCTTCAGACCGATCCGGCGTTCCAGGCCAATGCGATCCGCTTCGAATGGCTGACCCGTCTCGCGCTCGCCTGCTGTCGCGGCACCCGTCGTCCAAGCCTTGCTGACCTGAACCGCCTGCTGAACGCTGGGCTCGCCGCTTCCCGAATTCCGCTGCTCGAGGATCCAATCGAGGACGTCCTGGTTGAACCGGTCTGTACCCAGCGGGGCGCATTCCTGATCTTCACCGGCGCCTGGGAGAAGGCCGGCTTTTGCACCGAGACGGTGCTGGGCGCCTTCTCGATGCTGCCGGAAGGCGAACCAAGGGGACAGGCGCTCAATCATGCCTACGCCCTGCTCGCGCTGTCCGACGCGCTGGTCCGGCGTGCCGGCCTCCCACGCTTCACGATAGGCGGCGGCACGCCAAAAGGCCGGGTCAAGGCGCCCGACCGAGAGTCCCTCGAAGCACTGTCTCGGCGCGTGGTGTTCACCTGGCACGACCTCGCCGATCTCGGGATCGACGCCGGGCTGCTCACGCCGTTCGTGCTCGACCCGGCCAACTGGTCCGGTCTTCGCGAACAGGAGCCGGGAGCATCGATGCTCGAATTCCGGCCGCTGCTGCTTGTCGAGGAAGGCGTGGTCGTGGCGGCGCCGGGCAATCTATCGACCGCGGTCCGCGCCCTGTTAATCGACACCGCGATCACCGGCGGTATGAACAAGCGGCTGCGCGTGAACCTGCTCGCCGCGCAGTCCACGCTCGTCGGCCAAGGCGGGCTGGTCCGGGGAGAGGGACCGGTGCAACCGCTGGCAAACGGCTTCGCACGCGAGAGCATCTCGGAATTGTCGCTCGGCCGCTACGTCCATGCGCTCTTCGTGATCGAGGATTTCGGGGCATTCCCCAAGGACGCCTTCACCTTCGCAACCGACGTCGACCCCGCCTTCGGCACGGCAATCGCCGATGCGATCGTGGCGGCGCACCATCACGCCGTGTCCCAGCCCGGTTTCCGGCAGGGCGTGACCTTCCTCTTCCTTGCAGGATGGGGTTCGGGATTGAACCTAGAGCTCGATCTACCCGCCTTGCCCGGCTGGCAGGTCATTGCGCTCTCGCCACACGACGGCCTGCTGCTCGGTGCCTGCGACGATGCGACCGCCAAGGACCTAGCTTGGATGGACCTGCAATTTCACGTCGTCCGGGGAATGGGCTTCGAATTTGCGGCCGATAACGGCTTCCTCAACCGCTTCCAGCTCTGGCGAAACACCGACCACGCTTTCATCCCGGTCGAGGAAATCGAAGCCAGGCCGCCGATCCGGGTTTCCTACGATAGCAATCTGATGCTGCAGGCGCGCCGCGAGGCCTATCTCGCCTGGGACCGGCGCTCGCTGCTCCGGCCGGGCGGCGTCCACGCCACTGTGATGCGGATGAGCCCGCGCACTTTGTTTGAGGAACGCCAGCCCATCTACGCCTCCTATACGGCGGTGCAGCTTGGCCGGATTGCCTCGGCGGTCGTCATCGACGACTGGTATCCGGTCTGGTTCGAGCTGGAACAGGATCCCGACGACGCCCGGCACGGCGACGCCTTCGAGACGTTCAAGGCAATGCTCGAATGGGCGGGGCGCGTGCTGCCGGCGGCATTGATGTCGCGCATAGCGCCGGATACACAACCAATCGCGATCGGCCTAATCGTGCAGTGGCCCGCTGAAGGCAATGCCGTGCGAAGCCCGCTCGCGGACGATGTGATAGCCGCCTCCGTGCGCGTCACCTGGGACGACAGCAAGGGAAGAGCGCGGATCACGCTTGGACCCCATTGGCAAATCGGGCTGCAGCGCCCCGATAACTATGCTGAGGCCGCGCTGGCGGCTGCGGTCCTCGACGTGGTCCGCGCGCATGCCGGCGTGCCGGGCTCCAGCGACGGGATCGTCGAGGTCCGTGGGATCCTTGGAAGCAATGACGCCCGCTGGCGTCATGCCATAACCGTCAACCGGGTCATCGAAGCGCTGAAGGCCTATGGCCTGGTGCAGCAATTCGAGCCGATCCCCGAGTCGGTTTCGGCGCTGGTGCGGACCGGAATCGGCTGGGCGACCCGCGAGCGCGATGAGGGGCCGGTCATTTCCGGCAAGGCGGCATGCCGCGCCTTTCTCGACGAACAGGCCGGGCTGCTGCTTGCGTCGCTGCGTGCGGGTGTTCGCCGTTTCCGCCGGGAGACGCTGGTCACAGCGGCGCTCGGCGCTGTGCAGGCTGCCCAGGCCGACGAACGCCATTGGGGTATGTCCGCGCGGGCGCTCCGCGCCATCCACGGCGATGGCAGCGATCGCCGAGTGAGTTTCGAGCGGCACGCTGGGCTCAACGTCGCCCTTCGCGCATCGACGATCGTCGCCGAGCTCGCCCAGGCCGAATGCCCCGCGCTGAAAGGGCTCGCCGTCGGCACGATGGACCTTTCGGAACTCCAGGCGCACGCATTGCTCTATTTCGAGACTATCGACATGATCCCCGCGATCGAGGCTGGACGGCTCGAACCGGTGCTGCGGATCAGCCCGACCGGCATCATCATGCGCGATCACGGTTTCGAGGAAAATACGATCCGCCGCACCGTTCGGGTCGTCCATGAAGCGCAGCGCGACCGGGCCGATCGTGACTATGGCCGGCGCATGGTTAATGGCGACGTCGACGAGGCCGCCCCTCCTTCGGCCGGTACCGATCCCGCACTCCAGGCAGCGGTGCTGGCCGAATATGGCGTGCCGCTGGACGGTTTCGTTGGCCTGGCGCAGACGTGCTGTGACCTGGCGGTGGAGCGCGGCTCCGGCATAGTGACCCTACCCCGCTCCGAACTGGCGGGACAGCTCGCCATCGCGACCGGCCAGGCGCCGGAGACGATCGCGCAACTGCTCGATCGCCTCATCCTGCCGCACCGGAACAGCTGGGACGATGTGCCATCCGGCGCAACTGCGCGCGACTTCGACCTGGGCAAGCTCGACCGCCGCTTCTCGCCGATCGGGCGTCCCTTGCTCGCGCTCGACGCCGAACCCGATCCCTTGCTGACGGTGGCGCCGGGCTTGGTCGAGCGTTGCATCCTCCACAATCTCCAAGGCGCCATCACCGGCATTCTGCAGGGCGATTTCTGGACCTCGTCGAGAATGCGCAGCTATGTCGGCGAACGCGGCCGGATCGAGGGCAACGAATTCAACGATACCGTCGCTGAACGGCTCCGCGGGCTTGGCCTGACAGCCTATGCCGCAGCCAAGCCCGCTTGGTGCTTCAATCACAAGAATACGCCCGATGTCGCCGAGCTTGGAGATTTCGACGTGCTGGCGCTCTCGCCAGATGGCAGCCGCGCCTGGATCGTCGAGGCAAAGGACCTGAAGCTGTGCCGCACCATCGGCGAGACCGCGCGCCGGCTGACCGACTATGAAGGCCGCATGGTCGCAGGCAAGCCAGATAAGATGCTGCGCCACCTACGACGGGTCGCCTATGCCCGTGCCCATGCCGCAGATCTCGCGCGGCGCCTCAAGCTCACCCAAACGCCAGTTGTCGCCGGCCTGCTCGTCGTGAACGCGCCGCAACCGATGGAGGCGATGCGGACTGACGACAACGAGGATGCGCGCGTTGTTATGCTGTCTGATTTGGACCAAGTTACTTGGTTCTAGCGGTGCTGGGCTAAAGCCGCCGCCTGCGGCATCGATCGATACCCCTGACTGTCGTTCGCGACCGCAGTGGGGTGGGACGGCCCGCTCCTACCGTCCAATTACCCAACCCCCAATTGATATAGGGGAAGAGAAGGCGCTTGTGTGTGAGCTGCCTACAGCCATTAACGGGCAAAGCGGAGCGCCGGCATCAATATACCTCACGACTGCGCTTCGCGTCCAGTTCCTTCCCGAGATCGAATTTGTCACCCCAAGCGGTAAACCAGCGATCGTTAGCGGCCTGAACGGATGCCAGAGCCGACGCATCCAGCTTGAAAATGTCGCCGATGGCATCCTTGGTGGGGGCGCTGATGTAGGGGCAGACGACGAGATCGAGGAGCATGATCAGCGTCTCGGCGTCATTCGGGCAATGGGCCTTCATGTATTCGAGCTTCGCGATGATATGCGACTTCAGGAAAGCCTTCAGCTTCGTATACCTGACTTTGTCCTTTATGTAGGACAGCAGAACCGTGACGGAGAAATGGTTCATGAAGCCGGTCGGGCGAATATAGTTGCCCGTGCCCTCTTCCTCCTCGATCAGGAAGTGCCGGAGCAAGACGGAGACCGGCAGCCAGTATTCCCGACCAATCTCCGAGAGCGAAATCAGCAGATAGAGACTCTCGACCTCGCGATGCGCGCTCATCGTGTTCTTTTCGAGCTGCTGTATCACGTTGTCGTGGACGTACTTAAACAGCAAGTGCTTCTGCTCGTGGGGCAGTCCCTGCGCGTGCAGGAAATCCACGGACGTCGCGACCATCCGGCAAAGCCGGATGGTGTGATTGACCTTCGGGCTGGCCGAATAGGCGAAAAAGGCAAATTCCATGACCGCCAGCAGGGCATTGGACAGCCGCTTGCGGTCGCGGTCTGTCTTGTCGCTCGCGACATACGCCTTGAAGAGCTTCTCGATCTTGTTCTCGATGATGGCAAAGGTGTAATTTAGGAGGTCGCCATATGTGACGCCTGCCTCCTTGATCGCAGCCTTATACCGGATGATCAGGCGATTCGCGTTGATCGCGCATACCAGCTTCTGCTTGGGCAGCTTGGTGGAATCGGCCAGCGGCTCCTCCTCGCAAACCGGATCGATCTCGGCATTCAGAAGTGCCGAAATGCGCTCCTTGGCGATCGTGATCTCGGTGATGATCGGCTTCTGGTAGTGCTTGATCTTGGCCGTGTTGATGCTGAGCTTCTTGCCTTTGAGAATCTCCTGGAGCGTCTCGAAAATCTTATGCTGGGTCGACTCCTCGTTGTAGAAAACGAAGAAGTCATCGACGTACCTGAAAATCTCGTAGTCGACCTTGTGGGTCAGCTTGGGACCTTCGGCCAACTGCTTGATCAGCTCGGCATCAACCGACTGCAGAATGATCTCGGCGAAAATCCGCGAAAACTCAGGGCCGATGACAATGCCGTTGGTCTCTTTGTGATTCAGGTTCTGCATGAGGGCGTCAAAGCGTCCACCGAACGTGGCCTTCGACTCATCAAGGCTGAACTTGGTCTGATCCTTACCAAGCACGGCCCAGGGTAGTGAGTGGGTGTAGATGCTGTCGAAGCACTTGCTGACATCGATCTGCACCATCGCATCGTACTTTTTTTCACTGCGATGATATTTGTAGGATTCGAAGAAGCGATGGATGTTTCTGTATTTCCGGTACACGAAATAAGAGCCGAGCTGCTCGTACTCTCGATCTTCCTCCTCCAGTCCGGCCACGGAATCCAACCGCTCTTCATGGAGCTTGTCCTTGAAGTAGGCATAGCGCGACACCGACACCGGGCGGCGGATCGAAAATTCGCTGACCGACGTGTGATAGATGATCAGCGCGCTGTGCGTGGCATAGAAGCTCGCCACCTCGACCTGATTGCGCGGATGGACGACGCTCAAGGTGCGGCCGTCCAGATTGTGCGCGACACGGAAATTGAACGGGATGGTCGCCATCTGGCATTCTTTGAGAGCCACCGACCGGCGGGTTTTCTGCTTGCCCCATTCGATCACGACCACAGTCGCGATCACGGCTGCGGGGTCAATTCCGAATAAGAGCCGCATCGTCCGGTCGAGCGCGTCCGTTTCGCATATCCAGCGTAACTGCCTCTTTTCGATCTCGACGCTGTTGTCCCGTAGGAAACGATAGAAGCCCCGGTTCGAAAATGTAGGCGGCACCTCAAACGGCAGCATGTCCGTCAGGACAGACCGCTGTTTCCTGTGGGTGAGCGAGACGCGCCGCTTAGCCATGTTTCCAGGCCCTCACGATCATCTGCAACTCTCGCGTACTGAAATTATGATACCGGCGCTGCTCGAAGCCCGTGGTAAATTTGAGCTTCTTCAACTGCTTTTGCAGGCTAGTCCGCTTCAGCTTCGTGATGCGGGTTTTGAGCCTTTTGTCGAGGATTGCGAGGCTCGACAGATCCGTCGCGATCGAGTTGTTGAAGTATATGCCGGTCGCCGCCCGCGACTTGCTGTTAGAAAGCCGGGTGTTGCCGGTCAGGAATTTGATGCGACCGACGAGCTTGCGGAAAGCGCCCTTCGGATTGACCGGTTTCTCACGCCAGTATTCCGTGAAAGCGGCATTCATCCGCGCGCGGTATTTTACTACCTTCGCCGCGCTCGGGCTGATTTCGAAGGCTCCCGGCTTCAGGTGAAAGCGATAGCCGAGATACTCGAACTTCTTCGGCGCGCTGTCGGCCAGTGCGAATTCGTGAGTTTTGTCAGGGTTATGATTGAGCGCATTTTCGCCGAAAATCGCGATGATCAAATCCTTGAACGATCCAAGGTTCTTGCCAGCGGGCGGGCGCGCAAACACGGCGACAATGTCATCGACGAACCGGCAATAAAGAACCAGGCCTGGGATCGCCCTGATCGCCTTATCGACCGGGCGCAAATACAGTTCGGCCAGATAGGCGCTGATCCCGACACCGCGCGGGATGCCAGTCGCGGCGCCGGATATCGTGCCATAGGAGTCTAGCACCTGCTTGATGTACTTTTTCGAGGCCGGACTAAGAAGCTGGTCGCGGTCCAGCTTCTCGACCAGCCGCTTGCGGTCGATGCTCTCGTAAAATGACTGGATATCGGTGCGAACCAACTCGAATGGAAAACTGCTGCCGAGCATATCGCGAAGCTGGCACACGAGGTCGTGCCGATTTGCCTGTTTGACCCCGTATATGCGGTGGATGTTCCGCTGAAGCTGCTTGATGACAAAGAAGGTTTCCGGCTCTGCGTCGATGCAGAACACAGGCTTGCCCTTTGGCCCGGTCTTCTGTGACAGCGCGATCTTGAAGCTCGGCTTGAGAACCTTCTGGCTGATTTCATCCATCAGGTCATCGACAGCCGCCGACTTTTCAGCTTTCAGGGCGGCGAGTTCGGATTTCAACGTCGCCAGCGTCGCCGCGAAAAGGTCGGCGGTCATCGTTGCTTCGAGTCCGCGATGATCTCGAATGCCCTGCACCTTGTCGCGAACAGCGAGGGTGAGCGGTTCGAGCGTCGGAAAATAACGGCTCGCCAAGTCGAGCCCTTTGCGGTTCTCGGTGTCGTAGATGCGGCGGAAATTCTCCGCAGTGAACATTTGATCGAGCATTACTGGCTAGTCATCCCGTCTCTATCGCCCGTTGTCATCCACGATAATGCTCAAGGCGATTCTAATCGCACTTCGAGGCGTCCTGAATTGCCCTAAGTGATATCCCGGCATCAGATGCGCCGCGATCCAGGCTTCGCTTTGACGTAACCGAACCGCCGATTCGGTCCGGGCCTGCGCATGGCGCGGTCAAGCGCTCGCTGCTCGCGCCTAGCGATGCGTCGCGCAACCTCATGCCAAGCATTGGCGGTGTCGTTTCGTAGCCTGATCATTGCAAGGCCCAGCGCGATGTTGTCGACATCCCACGGTTCGGCACGCAGCAGGCCAGTGACCTGAACGATAGCCTGTGCTGTATCGGAGCCGGGTTCCTCGAATCCGGCGGCGAAGGCGCCGGGGATGTGCGTTGTCGGATCCCAACGATGCACCGGCTGCTCAAGTGCCCCCGAGCTCGCATGCGTATCGAACGAAGCAAGCCGGTAGCGTAGTTTTAGCGCCAGACTGCCCGCCGCTTCCTGCAAATCATGGAATTTAGGTTCTTTCGGGATGCCCAGCTGGCCACTCGCCCAGCCGTACATGTTGTTGAATGACTTGCCGTGCTTCTTGATCGCCGCGCCATAAGCCTTCTCGATCCCCGCCGACTGGCGCTGCGACGCCCCAGGTTCGCCAGATATCGCGGCGGCGCGGCGATGATCGTCGAGCGCGCGTTTACGTTCCACCGCCTCATGATCGAAATAGCGCTCCGTCAAGGCGTCGCCGCCTTCGGCAATCAGTGTCGCCGTGACCGCCACTTCATGGAGTGTTCGCCATCGCGCTTGCGCGCCCTCTGCAAAGCCGTTCTCGAGCAGGAGGATGATCTCCTTGGCGATACGGCAGGCGCGAATGTGCAGCCGTGCCAGCGCTTCGGCGCGAAGTTGGCCCTGTCCCGATTTGCCGGATAGATGGGCGATGTTGAACGTGTCGCCTTCTTGCTCGCAGAGAGCGACCAACATGCGCAGTCGATCAAGCGGTTCGCTCCAGTCAGCCGCGATCTTGGCGCGTGTCGCGGCTCCATCATCGCTTGGGGCGAGACCTTTCCATTGCTCGACGAAGCCATCGGCGAGCTTGCCCGCCATATCTTCGGTCATCGTCCTGATGAAATCGGGCAGCCCTTCGGCGAACAATTCGGCGGCACGCGTAACGCGCTTAATATCCTCGTCGTTGATGACGATATCTAACTGCTGGTCGCACGCGAACTCGATGTGATCGCCGGCCCCATCTATGATCGCGGCGGCTATGCGTTTAGCGAGAGCGGGGTCGTCCGCACCGGCAGCTTTTAGTTTGTCCGCGATGATCTTCTCGATCCCCAAGCGCGGGATATCTGCGATCGTCTTATCGACAGCATCCTGTAGCACGCCCATGTCGGCTTACTCGCCGGCGGCTGCGATGGTGAGGTCGAGCCGCGCGATGCGCGTGCGCAGCGACTGGACCCAGGTTTGCTGAGCAGTCGTAAGGTTGCGATATGCCCGCTGCACGTCCTTGACCTTGGACGCTGCATCGATCTTGGCTTGGGCACATTCAGCAAGCACCTTCGCCCAATCCTCGTCGGACACGTCGCGATCTTCGTCGTGCTGATCGTTATGATCGGCCCAGTGCGCGGTGCCGAGCGTCGTCACTAGCGCGTCGAGAGCGATCTTTAGAGCATGCTTCTTACCCTCGATGTCTGCGTGCTCGGTCCCCATCAGAACGACGAGGTACCAGTCGAGCAGATGGTTGAATTCGGATTCGAGATAGAAGGCCGCCTCAGCGTCGATCGCCGTGTCTTCGCCAATCGGATCGCTGGTCGCCTCGTTTGCGCGACGCAAAGGGTCAGCAATGGCGTCATCGACGCGCTTATATCGTCGCAAAGCGGCTCGAAGGAGGTTCGCCAGCGTCTCACGGTGTGAAATCCGCGTCTGGAGATTGCTGTCACGCAGTTGCCGCCAGACGGGCACCGCTGCAGCGACCGCTACACCGATCGCGATCAGCCCGGTAATCAGTGTCTGGAATTCGTAGAGCACGCACCACAAGCCCCAAAAGAAGCAACCGGACGGCTGGGCACAATAGGTATTCATCATCGCGAGCAAATGATAACCGAGACGCCGTTCGCCCGCAGCCTATATCGTAATCAGGCATGAACGATTGTCCGCTTTCAGGATCGAAGGCGAGAAAGTCGAACGGCTCGAATGGGGCGCGTAGCTGCCGTCCTGATCCAGGTTAACGAGCGTCCGCTTACCTCCTTTCGGGACCCAAAAGCGGCCGGACCGCTTACCATCATCTTGCCATAGGGCGACGGAAGGGGCGCTACCGCTTTGACGGCGATGCCGCGTCAACCAGTTCGTCGAGCTTGGCCCGATCGGTCTCGGAATAGTCCTTCTTCGGCTTACGCATGGCCTTGTCCACGCTCGTTCCCTTGTCCCCATTCACGTTCGGCTTGCCAGCCGGCTCCAACGAACCTTCCCGACCGAATAGGGTATAACCGGCCCGATCAGGCTGGGCGGCAATGAAGGCGTACCGAGCGATCACGGCCAGCAACGCAATCACGATCAGCCAAAGCATCCAGACGAAGATGCCGGCTGGTTCCCCACGGCTGCCGCGTGATGGCCGTTTCGTTGTCGCCTTCGCCACCGCTTCGTCTCCGCCGCCCAGCCCAACCGCTGGGGTAAACCACCGCCTCAACACGATGGCGGGAAGCTCGTCCAGAGGCTCGAGACGAGCTCGCCTACGACCCTCTTTTCGCGGGACCGTGGCGTCGGCGCGCATTCCAAAAGCGGCCGGGCGGCTCTCCACCAAAATCAGGCGTGAGCGCGCTTACGGATACCGTTAGATTTTGTGCGCCTAGCGCGCGATATCGTTCCCAATTTGAAAAGAAGCTTGGCAACCCGCTTGAGCAGGATCGTCGCGAAGGTTAATCTTTAAGCGCTTCGAGATGGTCTGGCCGGGTCTCATCCGGAGCTTCGGACCAGTGCGCATAAGCGTCCGTCTCGATCCTCAGTTGCACGATCGGCTTCATAAGCGTGCCGCCGCGGCACAGGTGCCTTTTTCGGCCTTCATTCGCTCCGTCCTGGAACAGGCCGCGGATCCGAACGGCCGTTACATATATTCGTCCCAAGACGAGATCCTCGCGACAACGATACAGATCCTGTCGATCTTGGCGACGTCCGTGGGAGACCGCGCACCCGATACGCTGAAGCGGGGCATGGCTGAAGCCAGAGCCTTGCTTCGCGACCGAGGTCTGCTCGACCCGGACCTGCCGAGATGAGCATATTTCGCAACGACACGCTCGGCTCGTGGACGCGCGGCGGGCAGGCGATCGTGCACAATGTCCGGATGACCACGCAGGTGTTTTTCCAGACGGTGATCGCGGGGATCGCTCTCTGGGTGATCGGAACCATTTGGTGGGCGCTCGAGCACACCAGCGCCTACCAGCATTATGTCCTGACCAAGCTACTCGAGGCCAGTTTCAAGGCAGAGGCTGCACCGGGCACCAATGACCCCATCCTGTTCAAAACCCCGGCCGGCCGCCCATACTGGACATCGGCCGATTGGCTGCTGGAAGGGGCGCTGGCGAAACGGACGCTCCATGCCGCAGAGCTCGCCTTGATCCATGGTGCGCTCGTCGCCGGCCTGTTCGCACTGTTCGCGCTGGGTTGTGCCTGGCTGACCTTCACGCGGACGGGCAGGGGGCTTGGCTCGAATGAGTATCTTCGCGGCGCCAGATTTGGGACGGTGCGGCAAGTCCGCCGGATACTTCAAAGGCAGCGGAGAGGAAGCTTCGCGATCGGCGGCGTCTTCGTGCCCTCCGCCTTCGAACCGGAGCATATCCTGCTTTGTGGCGCCCCAGGCACGGGCAAGACCAACCTCATCGTCAAGATGCTCGACGGCATCAGGCGGGAGGGGCGGCGAGCCATTATCTACGACACGGCCGGCACATTCGTGGAGAAATTCTACCGGCCCGACCGCGACATCATTCTCAACCCGCTCGACAGAAGAACAAGCCATTGGTCGCCATGGGGCGATGTGCCGCGCGACTATCATTATGATCAGATCGCGGAGTCGACGATCCCCGACAAGGCCGGCGATCCTTTCTGGGCGAAAGCGGCGCGCGGGACGCTGGTGGCGGTGCTGCGCAAGCTCGCCCGCGAAAAGGAAATGCTCGTCTCGATCCTGCTCGACCGCCTGCTTCGCTCGAAGCTGAAGGATCTGGCCGCATTCGCCGCCGGCACGGACGCGGCCGCGTTCATCAGCACCGAGGGTGAGAGAACCTCTGCCGGCATTCAGGCCGAACTCGCCTCGGTCATGCGATCCTTCTCCTATCTCGACGACACGCGCAAAGGGCTGTCGATCCGGGAATGGGTCGAGAATGAGAAAGGCGACGGCTGGCTCTTCATCACCGTCAAGGCCGATCAGCTGCCGTCGCTCCGACCCCTGATCACAGTCTGGCTCGATATCGCGATCTCCGCGATCATGAGCCTTGCGCCTGATCGTGACCGCCGCCTTTATTGTGTTATCGACGAATTGCCGACGCTTCAGAAGCTGCCGTCTCTGTCGGATTTCCTGGCCCGCGCACGCAAATATGGCGGATGCGGCATCCTCGGCTTCCAATCCTATCCCCAACTGGAAGCTACCTATGGCATCCAGGATGCCGCGGCGATCACCGGCTATTGCTCAACCTGGGTGGCGCTGCGCGCCAATGACACGCCGACCGCCAAGCACGTCTCCGAGAATCTCGGGCAGGTCGAGCAGGTCGAGGCCAATGAAGGCATGTCCTATGGCGTCAATGATATGCGCGATGGGGTGAACCTGTCGCGCATGCAGGTTACGCGCCCGTTGGTCATGCACACCGAGGTGACCAATCTTCCCAATCTCTCCGGTTTTCTGCGGTTCGGGCGAAACCTGCCGGTCGTGCGGTTCGCCGACACGTTCAATTCGGTCGCGAGCATTGCCGACGGCTTTATCGAGCGAGAGACGCCGCCATTGCGCGATACGGATGGAAAAGCCCTGATCGAGACGATCCATGCGGCGCCACGGCCCTCACAAAGACGTGCAAGGCCGAGGTCCGTTCAAGACGTCGAAGCAAGGTCGCTCGCTGTTCGGGATCAGGAGCTGCCTTTCCAATCCGCCGAGCACGAACAGCGGGGACCACGCGCGCGGGCGTCAGGTCCGGCAGCGCAGATGCTGGCGCCGGCGCGGGGTAAGGTCCGGATCGAACTTGCGATCTACGACCGTGAGGACGGGCCGGCGCATCAGGCGCAGCCGGCATGATCCATCCGCGTCGCCTAAAAGGCAGCTCCGCGAACATTGCCCGCTATTATACGGTTGGCGATTATTATTCGAAGGGTGGTTTGGAACCGTCGGAGTGGGGCGGACGGATCGCCGCGGAGCTCGGCCTCGAAGGACCGGTCGATCCGCAGACGTTCCGGGACCTGCTTGCCGGCCGCGTCAACGATCAGCAGCTCGGGCGGCATCGCGCCGATGGCGAGATCCAGCATCATCCCGGCTGGGACTTTGCGGTCAATGCGCCCAAATCCGTGTCGATAATGGCGTTGGTCATGGAAGACGAGCGGATCAGCGCGGCCCACGAGGCCGCCGTCGGCTCGGCGCTTGGCTATCTGGAGGAGCATGCCACGTTGCGCCGGCGCGAAGACGGCGGGGTCGTGCATCAGACGACGGCTCGCCTGCTGTTCGCGCGGTTTACGGAGCATGCCAGCCGCGAGCTGGATCCCCATCTTCATACCCACGTCGTCGTGATGAATATGACCAATGCGCGCGACGGCGATCCGATGGCCAGCCTGGAAACGCGGGCGATGTTTGCCGAGCAGATGGTTGCCGGTCAGGTCTACCGTAATGCCCTTGCCCACGATCTGAGGCGCCTTGGCTATGAGATCGAGTCCGATCCGCGCAGCGGTCTGTTCGAAATCAAAGGCGTTCCGCAAGCCCTCATCACCGAACTGTCTCAGCGCGCCGAGCAGATCGACGCCCACGCCCGCGAGCACGGGCTCACGGGCCAAGCGGCACGTCGCCAGTCCTTTTACGAGACTCGTCGCGGCAAGGAAAAGGCCGGGCTCGATGCCCTCCACGCGGTTTGGACCGCCCGTTCCGCCCCGCACCGCGACGCTCTCTACGACACGCTTTCGTCCGCAAAGGCGAGGGAAGATCGGTCTATTGCCGTCGAGGCGATGGCGGCACGCCGCGCGACCTTGTTCGGCATTCGCCAGGCGGAGACGCGAGAGGCCGTCAATAATCTCGGGCGAATGGTTCGGCTCGGGCTCGCTTCGCATGTGGGCGAGGTGCGCCTCGATGACCTCAGGCCCCTGCTTGCCGAGCACGAAGTACGGGCGAAGCTTCTCGCGACCCGCGAGCCGACGGGTGACCATATCCTGACCCGGGGCCGTACGACGCGCGCGACGGCGCGCGTTGAGCTGGCGCTGTCCCAACATCTTGCGCTGGCACTCGACGATGCCCGCCCCATCGCGAGCGCCGAACGCCTCCTCCGCGTCTTCGAGCACTTTGGTCTGACCCCGCAGCAGGAACAGGCTTTGACCCAAATCGCGATGTCGCGTGACCGTGTCAGCGGGATCCATGGCGTCGCGGGCGCCGGCAAGTCGACCCTCGCCCGAGCGCTGAAGCAGGCGGCGGAGCCAGGCACGGTGGTGACGGCGCTCGCGCCGACGTCGTCGGCCGCCGCGAACCTCGGACAGACGGCTGACATCGACTTTCGCACAGTGGCCAGTCTGATCGCCGGTGGGGGTAGGGGGCTAGGCTCCTCGGACGTGCTGGTTCTCGATGAAGCCGGTCAGCTTGGAAATCGGCAGGCGCTGCGCGTCCTTGAGATCAGCCGGCAGACGGGCGCACGTCTGATTTTGCTCGGCGACAATAAGCAGACGGGCGCGATCGAACAGGGCAAGGCGTTCTGGTTGATGCAGAGGCTCGGCCTGCCCACCGCGGAACTCACGGAGTCGCTGCGGCAGCAGACGCGCTCGATGAAAGCGGCGGTGACGCAGGCGCGCCTCGGCAATTATGCCGCATCGCTTGAATACCTCGACAAGGTCACCAGCGGCGACGAAGCAGCCGTGCTGGCGAAAGGCCTTGTCTCGGAGTGGACGCGGCTGAAGCCCGAGAGCCGTCTAGGCACGAATATCCTGGTGCTGGATAATGCCACCCGCCTTATCGTCAACGCGCAGATCAGGGAGACGCTCAAGCGCGAAGGCGTCATCGCCGCCGAGGATACGCGCCTTCAGGTGCTGACGCCTGCCGGCCTGTCCGATCAGGAAAAGCACAATGCCCGCTTCTATTCCGGCGGACAGGTCGTGACCTTCACGCAGCACAATGCCGGGCTTGGGCTTGCGCGCGGCGCGGAATATCGGGTGCTGGGGCTTGGGCGAGGCGCGAACGGGCGGCAAATCGTCCGGTTGCTCGACGAGAATGGCCGGATCATCCGGTGGGATCCCCGGCTCGGGCAGGCCCGACACGTCAATGTGTTCAACACGGAGGAGCGGGATCTTTCGCAAGGCGATCGCATCCAGTGGCGCCTGGCAACGCACGATCTCGATCTGAAGAACGCCGAGCGCGGTACAGTCCTTGCGGTCGAAGGAGCGCGGGTCACGATCAAATGGGATCGCGGCGAGCATATCCAGTCCATCGATCTCGAAGCGCACAAGACCTGGGACCATGGCTATGCGGAGACCGTCTATTCGGCTCAGTCGAAGACCTATGCGCGCGCTTACGTTCTCGCGCCGGTCAATGCAGGGCTCGTCAACGCCCAGAATTATTACACCGCCATCACCCGCGCACGGTTCGGCGTGAAGCTTTGGACCGAGGATCCGCACAGGCTGATCGACAAGCTCATTCGCTTCAGTGGCGAGAAGACGTCCTCGCTTGAGGCGCTCGGTCGCCTCGACCGCGACCGGGCCAGTCGATTTGGGTTGCGCCATGCGGAGGCGTTGGACCGGCTGCGCCAGGAGCAGGTCCGCGCGCGCGTCGAGCATCGAGACGTGCAGCTTGAGCGGCGTTTGGATCAAAAGGGTGTTCGGCGTGATCTGCCGACAAGAATTGCCACCGGCGCCCGGTCGATCGCGGAGATGCTCGACGATCTGCTCGTCCGCATTTTGCACCCGTCATCGCTTGAGCGCCCTGTCGTTGAGCCGCCGCCGGCAAAGGACTTCACAAGTACCGGCCGCGATGCGGCTCATGGACAACGCGACCGCTGATATGGGGGCAGTCGCGACGTCTCTGGCCGCGATCGCGGCGGGTGCGGCAATCAGCGCAGCCGCGCCGGCCGGAAGCCGCTCGATCGGAAGCAGCGAGACAGATCTCACTCGCTGCATTTCGATCGCGTCGGGCGGCCGAACCTGGCTCGAACGAACGCTATGGGGTCTGCGCGACCAGGAGGGGGGACGGATTGGAGCTGAAATCGCGAATGCCGACGGATCTCACGACCTTGGGCCCCTGCAGATTAACAGTTGGTGGATCCCCAAGCTGGCGGCGGTTACTCGCACGCCGCCCCAACATGTACGCTGGTGGCTCATCCACGACCCGTGTTTCAACGTGAATTCCGCGCGGTGGATTTTTCTAGGCGGCCTGGCGGTGACGCATGATTACTGGAAGGCGATCGGCGCCTATCACAGCCCGCTTGAGCGCAGACAGCAACGCTATACCGCGTCCGTGGCCTCCAAGCTCAGCCGTCGCTTTGGCCGCAATATTTTTGCCGTTCGGTCAAGGCGAGTGACACCTGCAGCCGCCAGCAGGGAGGAGTCTGCCAGGCGCCCCTCGGCGTACTTTCCCGCCAAGGGGGCCCTGGAAATCTTCTAATCTCGTCGAGATCCCTTGGTGCGTCCCCGTGCAGCCCGTCAGCGAAGCGGTGGGATAAAGCGATCGGCGTTTTCCCTTTCATTTCTCAGCCTAACGTCTCTGCTTCCGAACCGCGCGTAGAGCGTCGGCAGCACGAATAGCGTCAGCAAAGTCGCCGAGATCAGCCCGCCGATTACCACTGTCGCGAGCGGCTTCTGCACCTCGGCACCCGCGCCCTGGCCAAGCGCCATTGGCACGAAGCCGAAGCTGGCGACCAATGCGGTCATCGTGACCGGTCTAAGCCGGACCAGCGCTCCGGCGCGCACCGCTTCCGATCGCTCCATACCGCGATCGAGTAGATCGTGGATGGACGACACCATCACCAGCCCGTTCAGCACCGCCACACCCGAGAGCGCGATGAAGCCCACCGCTGCCGACACCGAGAACGGCATGCTGCGTAGCCAAAGGGCGAGCACGCCGCCGACCAATGCCAATGGCACGCCCGTGAAGACGATCAGCGCATCGCGGATCGAGGCCAAAGCGCCATAGAGCAGGAGCATGATCACGGCGAAGCAGACGGGCACGACGATCGCGAGCCGTTGGCGCGCGGTCGCAAGGTTCTCGAACTGGCCGCCCCATTGCAGGTAGGTTCCGGGGGACAGCTCCACCTGTGCGTCGATGGCGGCTTGAGCGTCGGCGACCACGCCCGCTACGTCACGCCCGCGCACGTTTGCCTGTACGACGACACGCCGCTTGCCGTTCTCGCGACTAATCTGGTTCGGCCCGTCACCGATCGCGATATCGGTGACGCTTGCCAGCGGCACGAACGATCCGCTCGCGGTGGGCACCGGTAGCTGACCAAGCCTCCGCATGTCGGAACGGGACGACTGGTCGAGGCGTATCACGACGGGGAAGCGGCGATCCCCCTCGAAGATCATCCCGGCCTGCTTGCCGCCGACCGTGGCGGACACGAGATCCTGCACGTCGCCGGCGGTCACGCCGACGCGGGCCATGGCATCGCGGTTGGGCCTGATGTCGAGCAGCGGCAGACCCTCGGTCTGCTCCATCCGAACGTCTGCCGCGCCACGCACCTTGCGGAGCACCTCGGCGATCCGGACCGCCGTTGCGTTCATGCTACTGAAGTCGTCGCCGAACACCTTGACCGCAATGTCGCCGCGCACACCGGCGATCAGCTCGTTGAAGCGCATCTGGATCGGTTGGGTGATCTCGTAGCTGTTGCCAGGGATCGTCGAGATCTTTTTCTCGATCCGCTCGACGAGGTCAGCCTTCGGCAGACTGGGGTCGCGCCACTCCTTACGCGGCTTCAGCATGACGAAGGTGTCGGTGGCGTTGGGCGGCATGGGGTCCGACGCGATTTCGGACGTGCCAGTGCGCGAAAAGGCATAGCGCACCTCGGGCTCGCGGCTGATCGTCTTCTCGACCGCGAACTGCATGCGCTGGCTCTGGTCGACCGACGTGCCGGGTGGACGCCACGCCTGTACGAGGATGTCGCCTTCATCCAGCTGGGGGAGAAATTCCTGCCCTAACGTCGTGAAGGCAAACGCCGCGAGCACCACGCTGGCGATGGCGCCGCCGATCGTGAAGCTCGGCCGACGCATTGCTGCTTCCAGGCCGGGTTCGTATCGGTCCCTCAGCCAGCGAACGATCCCGCTTTCTTTCTCCTCGACGCGACCGACGAGGAAGGCGCCGACGGCGGCTGGGACGAACGTTACTGACAGCACGAACGCGAAGAGCAGCGCGATGATAACGGTGAGCGCCATCGGCTCGAACATCTTGCCTTCGACACCCGAGAAGGTGAGTAGCGGGGTGTAGACGAGGATGATGATTGCCTGGCCGTAGAGCGAGGGCCGGATCATCTCACGCGCCGACGCCGCCACGACGGCGAGCCTCTCCGCCAGCGGCAGCGGAGCACCGGTCTCGTGCTGACGCTCGCCCAGTCGCCGGAGAGCGTTTTCGACGATGATGACGGCTCCGTCGACAATGAGCCCGAAGTCGAGCGCGCCAAGGCTCATCAAATTGGCCGAGACGCCCGCGCGTAGCATCCCCGTCGCGGTGAGGAGCATTGTGATAGGGATCACCAGCGCCGCGATCAGTGCCGCGCGGAAGTTGCCGAGCAACGCGAACAGCACGACGATGACGAGCACGGCGCCCTCGGCGAGATTGCGCGCAACCGTGGCGATCGTCGAGTTGACCAGTTCCGTGCGGTCGAGGACGGGCTTGGCCACCACGTCGGCTGGCAGCGACTTCCCAATTGCCTTGAGGCGCTCGGCAACCGCCGTCGCCACGGTGCGGCTGTTCTCGCCGATCCGCATGACAGCGGTCCCGACCACGACCTCGTGCCCGTTCTCGGACGCTGAACCCGTGCGGATGCCCTGACCCGCTCGGACGGCGGCAACCTGGTTCAACTGGACCGGCACCCCCTTGCGCGTGGCCACGATCGAACGGGCCAGCTCGTCAGCCGTGCGGACGCGGGCGTCCGATCGCACGAATAGCCCGGCGCCGTTGAGATCAACGGTGCCTGCCCCGACGCTGGTATTGCTACGTTCCAGCGCGGTCGCGAGATCCTGAATAGTGATCCGCATGGACGCCAGGCGCTGCATGTCGGGCACGACGAGATATTCGCGGTCGTAGCCGCCTAGAGAGTCGACGCCGGCGACGCCTTCGGTGCCGCGCAGCTCCGGCGAGACGATCCACTCCTGCACGGTGTGGAGATAGGTCGCCTTGTCCGCCTCGCTGACGAGATGTTCGCCCTCAGGCGTGATATAGCTGCCGTCGCGCTGGAGGCCCGGCTCGCCATCACGGTGCTTCACCTGATCCAGCTCGCGATACTCCACCGTCCACATGAAGATGTCGCCGAGGCCTGTAGCGATCGGCCCCATCTCGGGCATGATGCCGGGCGGCAGGCGCTGTTCCGCCATCCGCATCCGCTCCGCGACCTGGGTCCTTGCGAAATATATGTCGGTGCTGTCTGAGAAGACGGCAGTGATCTGTGCAAAGCCGTTGCGGTTGAGCGATCGGGTGAACTTCAGGCCTGGGATGCCCGCGAGCGACGTCTCGATCGTGAACGAGACCTGCCGCTCGATCTGATCCGGCGACAGCGACGGCGCGAGGACGTTTACCTGTACCTGGTTGCTGGTGATGTCGGGAACGGCGTCGATGGGCAGGCGCTGAAGGGCGAAGACGCCTGCGAGCGCGGCGATGGCGGTGAGCAGCAGGACGAGCCAGCGCCGTTCGACCGAGAATGTTACGAGGCGGGAGATCACATCACATCTCCATCTCGCCGCCCTTGCCGAGTTCGGCCTTGAGCGTGAAGCTGTTGGTAGTGGCGACACGCTCGGTGCCGGCGAGTCCGGAGGTGATGGTCACCTGGTCGCCGTTGCGTCGTCCGGTCACGACCCGCAGCGCGCGGAAGCCGGTCGCCGTCCGCACGAAGACCACCGTCCTGTTCTCGACCGACTGCACGGCAGTGGACGGGACCGCGACGCTGCGGTCGCCGGTGGACGGCAGCATGATCGCGGCCGTGACGGGCTCGCCGACGCGCCAGGTGCCGCCAGCGTTGCTCAGTGCGGCGATCAGCTGCACTAGCCGCGTGTTCTCGTCGAGCACGGGTGAGACGAACGTGACGCGGCCATCCTGCTTACGCCCTGCCGCCGAGACCACGACCCGCAGGCCCGGTCGGACGCGGCCCGCGTCGGCGGGGGGAAGCGAGATCTGGACCGTGACTAGCTTCAGGTTTGCCACCCGGTAGAGCTCGGCATTGACGTCGACCGTTTGACCGAGCACCGCCGGTCGGGCGATAACCTGGCCCGAGATCGGCGAGCGCATCGCGATGCGATTAAGCGCTCCACCACCACCGCCGGTGGCGCCAAGTTGCTGCTGGGCGAGGCGCAGCGCGATGCCGGCCTCGGTCGCGGCAGTGCGTGCCGCGATCAGATCCTGCTCCGGAGAGACACGCTCGGCGAATAGGCGCTGCTCCCGCCGCAGGTTCGATTGGGCGAGACCAGCACGGGCGCGCGCCGCCTCGACTTCGGCTTTGAGAGACGCAGCCTCGCGACTTTCGATGATCGCCATCGGATCGCCCTGCCTCACGCTTTGCCCCAGGTTGCGCGTGAGCGAGACCAGCCGCCCGCCGATGGTTGCGGAGACTACCTGCATGCCTTGTGGATCACCTTGGATGAGGCCGGGCAGTTCGATGGCGCCGGCGATACCACCCACTGTCGGCAGCGCGGTCTCGATGCCAGCGTCGGCGATCTGCCTGGCGGATAGAACGACGGCATCCTTGTCGGCGGGCTTCCCGGCCTCCTTGGACATATCCATCCCGGCCATGTCGTCGGCCTTGCTTTCGGACTTGCCGCACGCAGTGAGCGCGAGCGGCAGGAGCGCGGACAGGAGCATCCGGCAGGTCATCGTCTTCATCGTGCGTCCTTCGCGGCGGTGGGCGCCGGGGCGGCGAGCCGTTCCAGCCGGGCCTGTGCGTCATGGTAGGCGGCGAGCGCGTCGATCGCGGCCGTGCGGGTGTCGGCGAGCGTGCGCTCGGCCTCGAGCAGGTCGAGCTGGCCGAACTTGCCCTCACGGTATCCGATCCGCGCGATACGGGCGGCCTCCTGCGCGGCGGCGAGCGTCGGCCCGGTGGCATTGCGGGCGGTCGTAGCCGCGTTGTCTGCCTCGGCCGTTGCCGATGCGATCGCCTGCTCGACGTCAAGCATGGCTACGCGGCGCTGCGCATCGGCCTGCTGGCGTTGGGCGGACGCGAGATCCACCGCCGCGCGACCGTTGTTGAAGAGGGGCAGCGGCACGGAAAGGCTGACGACGCCCGCCGTGTCGTTGCTGGCGTTTAGTCGGCGGGCGGCGGCCCCGGCGGTCACGGTCGGGATGCGCTGGCTTCGCGCCAGCCGAACCTGCGCGGTCGCCGTGGTCAAATCGGCCTGCGCTGCCGCACCAGCGAGCGTGTCCTGTCCGCTCGTCGGCCGGCGGCGGCCGGTCATGTCGATCCGAGCGAACCAGGCGGCATCAAGCGCCGTCGCGCCGCGTCCGATCAGCCGGGCGAGGTTTTCCATTGCGACTGAGGCGGACCGTTCGGCACGCTCGGCGGCGCCCTGCGCGTTCAGCCTGGCGACGTCGGCGCGTTGCTCCTCCAGCGGCGAAGCACGGCCGGCGGATACGCGGACCTTGGCCCCGCGCAGCACCTCGTTCGCGATGCCGACCTGCTCGCGGGCGTTGGTCAGCCGGCGCTCGGCTGCCGCCGCATCGTTGTAGGCCTGCGTCACGCGTAGGCGCAGGTCGGCCTGCGCCATCGCCGCGTCCAGAGTCGCGCGATCGAGCTGTGCGTTGGCAACCGCGACGCGCGCACCGCGCTTGTTACCGAGCTCAATCGGAACGGAGAGACCGACCGTCGTCTCGGTCGACCGTAGCTCATTGTAGACGCCGCTGCCGGCGACGTTCTCGGCCATCGTGTCGAGCGATGGATTCGGACGAAGTCCCGCGACGGTGCGCTGGGCCTGCGCGGCGGTCACACCGGACTTCGCCGCTTCGATGGCCGGCGAGGTGGCGCCGGCCGCCATGAACGCCTCATCAAGGGTCAATGCCGGCTCCGCCGATGACGGCGGGTTAGACTGCGCCTGCAGCGACGGTGCGCAGACGCTCGCGGCCAGGAAGGCCGCCAGTATGCGATGCATGGATTTGCTCCTGACGTGTGCGGTGCGGGCGCGCGATTGCGCCCGGCGACGACGTCAGGCCTGGGGAGGTCGAAGAGCGGGGTCGACGCGTCGCGCCGTCAACCTGACGAAGGCGATGGCGGCATATTCGCGTGCGAGATCGGCAATCGGCACGATGGCGCGGAACGGCATCGGCGCGGCGACGTGCTGGCCGTGGCAGCCGGTGTGACAATGAGGATAGTTCTTGTCGGCGTCTGCCGGCACCTCGTCGCAGTCCCCCGCCATCTGCACGGCCACCTCACCGATGGTCTCGACACAGCCGAGCCCCGTCGCCCCCGCAGCCGCGCCCGAGGCCATCAGGACCAGCATAAGGCATGCAAGAATGGCGATAAGCGACCGCATCTGTTCGAGCACTATCACAAGGCGTCGGTGCCGTAACCCTTGCGGATTCAGGTCGATGACCGGCCTCTGCGACCCGCGCCAAAATCGTCTCTGGCCGTATGACGAGTGTCAGCTTCCCCGGCCAGGTCAAAGCTCGCCAGAACTACCCGCTTTATCGAGAAGACGGGACCAGAAGGGCGATTGTGCGCTCAGGGTCGGATCGCGACCGACGAACAGGTCGGCTACGATCTTACGCAGCCAGGTGACCGCCGGATCGGCATGGGCGCGTCGGTGCCAGAATTGCCGGAGCTCCACCGCGGGAACGTCGAAGGGTATGGGCAGCATCCTCAGCCGGAGCAGCCTGGCGTAGATCCGCCCGACCGCCGCCGGCACGACCGTGATCATGTCCGATTGCGCCACCAGCAGCGGCACACTCATGAAGTGCGGAGAGAGTAGCGCTATCCGACGCTCGCGGCCCAAATCTCGCATGCGCTTCTCGAAGCGCTCCTGGCTGCGGCCCTCTTGTGTGACAACGATTTGCTCGGCGTTGAAGAATAGGTCGATCGTCAGTGCATCGCCGATCGTCGGATGATCCTTGCGGACCAGACACACGAACCCCTGCTCAAACAAGGTTTGCTCGTAGAAGCTCGTTGTATCGAGGTTGGTAAGATGGCCGATGGCGAGATCAATTGTTCCCTCCGCCATGCCACGGAACAGGACCGATGGTTCGGACGCGACCGATCGGATCGAGATACCCGGCGCCACCGTCCGAAGGCGGGCAACGAGATCCGGTAAGAAGACGAGATCGCCGAGATCGGACAAGCTGATCGCGAAGGATCGCTCGGAGCGGCCGGGATCGAACTTCCCGGCGGGAAGTATTTCCGCACGAATCGTCGCCATGGTGCGGGCGGTCGGCTCGCGCAGCCGTTCTGCTAGGGCGGTTGGCAGCATAACCCCGGCTTGGCGAACGAAGAGTTCGTCGCCGAAATGCGTCCGCAACCGCTTGAGTGCAATGCTGAGGCCAGGCTGGGTCAGGCCGAGCGCGCGCGCGGCGGCCGAGACTGAACGGTGCGTAAACATAGCGTCCAACACCCGCAGCAGGTTTAGATCCAGCCGGCCCATAACGGTCGCTTATATCTTCTATATGCCAAATGCGCGATGCTTATGAAGTGCACCGGGCGTAAGCACCGTTAATGCTAATACCGAAGGCTCGTGCCTTCGAGAGGCGATAGAAGATCGCTTTTTCTTCGATCTGAGAAGAGGCGCAACTATATACGGAGAGGCGATCGCGTGGAAACGACGGCAGCTGTGCACGATCACGGCCTCGACGACTCCCGGCCTGCGGCCCCGTCAACATGGCCGTTGGATGCTTGGTATGTAGCCGCGACTCCCGGCGAGATCGCCGACAAGCCGTTTGCGCGACAGATCTGCGGGATCCACGTGGTTTTTTTCCGGACCGAGGGCCGAGGCATATCCGCACTTGAGGATTTCTGCCCGCACCGCGGCGCCCCGCTGTCGCTCGGCTCCGTGCGCGGCGAGACGTTGGTTTGCGGCTATCATGGCCTCGCGGTCGATTGCCGCGGCCGCGTCGACAACATGCCGAGCCAGCGGGTCAAGAATTTCCCGTCCGTGCGCGCCTTCCCGGTCATCGAACGCTACGGCTTCGTCTGGATCTGGCCGGGCAACCCCGCGGGGGCTTCGCCCGAGGCCATGCACCCTCTTCCCTGGGCTGAGAGCGACGAATGGGCCTATGGGGGCGGGCTGTATCACATCAAGTGCGACTACCGCCTGATGATCGACAATCTCATGGACCTGACCCACGAGACCTATGTCCACTCCGGCAGCATCGGCCAGAAGGAGATCGACGAGACGCCGGTGAAGACGCGGGTCGAGGGGCAGGAGGTCGTGACGAGCCGGATGATGGACAAGGTCGCCGCGCCACCCTTCTGGCGAATGGCGCTGCGCGGCGCGGGCTTACCTGAGGATGCCATCGTTGACCGGTGGCAGATCTGCTGCTTCAGCCTGCCGAGCCACGTGATGATTGAGGTCGGCGTCGCGCTGGAAGGCGAAGGCGGCTACCATGCCGACAATGCCAAGAAGGCGTCGAGTATCGTCGTCGACTTCATCACCCCTGAGACCGAGACGACCCACTGGTATTTCTGGGGAATGGCCCGTCAGTTCGCTGTGGCGGACGCGGCGCTGACGGCGACGATCCGCGAAGGGCAGGGCAAGATTTTCGCCGAGGACCTGAACATGCTCGAGCAGCAGCAGCGCAATCTCCTGCTCTATCCCGATCGGCGGCTCTTGAAGCTGAACATTGATGCGGGCGGCGCGCGCTCGCGGCTGATGATCGACCGGGCGATCGCGCAGGATCGGCGGACGCAATGAATTGAACCCAGGGCTACTGCGCTTAGCGCGGTGATCGCTTTCGGCGAGCGATTAGATTGACATTGTCGGTGAGGACCGAGCGTCACTTAAAGATCGGCAATCAAATTAAGACCGGACCTCACATCAGGGCTTTAATTGCTATAGTCTGGCCGAGCGCGCGAACCTGGCGCGAGTGACCGCCGCGCGGTGGAAGAGGTTGACGAAACCCCAGCCGAGCTCCTCGGCCTGTGGTTCGAGCAAAGTGTCGGTGAACAAGGCGAACAGATCGGACAAGAGGCCAGAAAGCGTCTGATCAATCGCCACTGGGTCTGGCCGGTCGCGCGTCTGCGCGCTTTGGTCGGTGCTCACGGACAGATGTGCGCGTTCGAGAGCCGCCAGCTGGGCGGCGAGGGTGGTCGGCATCAAAGGTCTCCCACAAGACGCCGGACAAGCCGGCAACGCGAGCCCGCCAACCCGGCGGCGCAAGGCGGCGGCAGCCCACGCCGAGGCTGGCGCGGGCCGCCTCGCGCGCTGGGGGGCGAGGCAATACGGGCCGATGGCGTGCGCATTGCGACCGGCCCTTCGGCGGGTAAAGGGCGTTCGCCGTGCCGGCCTCCGCGTCTGGAACGGATGCTTCGTGCTTAGGCGGCGAGCCGGGGACCTCGCAGTAACATAACGGCAAGGCCGAGATCCCGCGCCATCCGTGCAGCCAGTCGGTCGGGATCGAGCAGCGCTAGGATCCCGGCCCACTGCTTGCCCTGACCGAGATGATTGGGGCGGCCGCGGCAGCGCCCGACTAGATTTCCCGGCGGCCAAAGCCGCTCACAGATGCCTGAGCATGAACCGCCTCGGCATGAAAAATGACCTCGTCCGAGACGGCAGGTCCGCCGGCACAAACGCGGATGACATGACTGCTGGGGTCCAACCAGAGCGAGGGCGCGAGACGTTTGATGCTGCCGGCGTGCGCGAGCTACTCCGCACGATCGACTGCATCCGTCTGCAGCTGCTAGGAGCCCCATCCGCCTGATGTGCGGGAGGTCGGGGACGGGGTTAGCGAGGTTGCAGGGGGCGGTGTCGACCTCGCATAGCAAAACCGATGATAGGCATTTGGGTGACAGATGATCGCCGGAGAAGTCCCGCCGACGAAAATCGGCGGGCCGTGCGTCATTCGCAAAAGCCTTAACCGAAGTTACGGCCAACAAATCGTATCGAAGCAGCACTTATAGTTCAAAGGTTGCCCTCCTGAGTGCGGTGCTCGGCAGCCCGTTGGCCTCTACAAAGCGCGCCCCGGAGCGGCCGGCGCCGTCGCCTCCGCAGCAGCCGAAAGCACCAAATAAGGCCGATGCGGCTTTTGAAATCGAGCAAGTCAAAATAGGAGACAAAAAAAGGCCGACCCGAAGGCCGGCCGCAAGGTTGGAGAGGATGCCTGAAAGGCAGATTTCATATGGCGCAAAATGAACCCCGACACAAATAAAGTTTGCGCATCCAGCAATCAATTGTCCATTTATGTATATCGGATCGTCGTATCATCCGCCGCTCGATCGGCTCCGTAGCCTGACGGCGCTCTCCCGCGACAGCATCAGGTACACCCTACTGCGTTCACATACGTCTCACGTGCGCCCCGATCACCGGACGACACACATCCAGGTTTCGCCTCACCTGGTTCCGAACGTCAACGAGTGAAGTTGCCTGCTTCAAGCAGATCATTTGGCGCAGAAGACGTTCCGACGCGCACGACATACCGGCCCGATGGCGTGATCCATCCTTTTCGACGCGTATCCCATACGCCCAGTGGGTGATTGCTGGCGGCGGGATCAATGACGATCGAGACCTCGCGCGTCTCGCCTGGGTTCAGTTCAACGCGTTCGAAGCCGACGAGCCGCTTCGGCGGCTGAGGTGCGCCGAGGGAATCCGCGCTGACCGGAAGCGAAAGGTAGGCCTGAACGACCTCCGCCCCTGCACGGGCGCCGCGGTTCCGGACGGTCAGTGACACGCGATAAACGCTACCGTTTGCGGCGCGCGACAGTTTCGGCGCGGATGTGGCAAACTGCGTGTAGGATAAGCCGAAGCCGAACGCGAACGCGACGCACGGGTTGCGCCCCTCTATCAGCGCGCACGACTTGCTTACGTTGGCATCATACCAGCGATAGCCGATGGTCAATTTCTCGGAATAGGTCACCGTCGGCGACGTCCCGTCGGCGCCGGGAACGCCCGGAAACTGCTGCGGGCTGATCGTGTCCAAAAAGCCTTTGCCCGCAAAGGGGAAGGTAACCGGCAGCTTGCCCGAAGGCGCTGCAGCGCCAAGCAGGAGATCGGCGACGATATTGCCGTCTTCCTGGCCAGGGAACCAAACTTCCAGGATCGAGGGACCCCGCGTGCCGATCAGCCTCGGATCGAGCGAGACGCCGGCATTGTCCTTGAGTACGAGCGCCGTCTTTTCCGCCATCGGCCGATCTGACGTGGATTGCGCGGCGAGAATCATAGCGATCATCGCGACCGTCTGGCTGGAGCGGGCGGGATTCCCGGCTGCGTCGGTTGTAGCTATCTGATTGGGCTTGGAGACATACCAATCGAGCGAACTTCCCGTCGCAGCGCTTGCCGCAAGATGGTAGCCGGTCGTGTCGGAGAAGGTTGCACGGTCGGCAAATTCCTCCGAATTCGTGCCGGCCATGATCACGACGGCGTCCGATGCCGCAATCGTTTTGATAGCTGCCGCGAGCGGAACCACCTTTCCGTCGATCGTAGCGGAGGTGTTCGCGTCGTCGACGAGCACTAACGCCACCGTCGACTCTCGCCCGTTCGCCTTCAGGGCGTTTCGCAGCCCAATGAGGGGAGCAACCGATCCATGCGGCACGACGTCGGAGCTTCCGCCACCGGCCCCCATTGGCTTCCCAAGGATGGATCCGCCCGATATCGCCTGTTGGACATAAACCTGCGACGCTTTACCGACGAGCGCGATCGTCCGGGCAGTGCGCGCGAGGGGCAGCGCGCCGTTGTTCTGCAGCAGTACGGCAGAACGAACGCCGATTTCTCGAGCCTTATGGCCATCAGCGGCAAAGTCGATCGGAGTCTGGACGAGGGGGCGATCGAAAATTCCAGCCTTGAACATCTGGGTGTAGCGGCGTTGGAGAGCCATATCGATTTGCTGCATACTGATGGCCCGCTGGGTGAGCGCGGCATGCAATTTGTCCGGTGTCCACTGGATCGGGATCGGCATCTCATGGTCCATGCCCGCTGCGAGAGTCGGCGCCGTGCTTTTCATCGCGAAGAAATCGGATTGGACGTAGCCGGAAAACTTCCACTCGTTTCGCAGCACACCGGTCAGCAGAGGCGTATTTTCGCACGCGTGAAGCCCATTCACGTAATTATACGAGCACATGATACCGCCGACGTGGCCGTCCTTGACGCTCATTTCGAAAGGAATGAGGTAGAGCTCGCGCAAGACCTGCTCATCGACGATTTCCCGGATGGTCATCCGGTTGGTTTCCTGCTCGTTGGCAACGAAATGCTTTGCCATCGCGATGAGTCCACGTGACTGCACAGCCTTCGTCTCGGCCACCGCCATCGTCCCGGCTAGGAGTGGATCTTCGCCGAAATATTCGAAATTTCGTCCTAAAACCGGCAAGCGCGCGAGATTCATGCCCGGAGCCTCGAAGACGTGAAGCGCCAGGTTATGCATTTCGGTCGCGATTACATCTCCGAAGCTCGTGGCGACACGAGGGTCGAAAGACGCGGCGACTGCGATCGCCGAGGGCAGGGCGGTGGCCTGTGCCGAACTGGGATGCGTGTACGGCGCCATCGTGCGAGCCGGTCCGGCGGGTATCGCGTCATAGGCTTTGAACGAAACGCAGTCGTTCTGGCCGACGCCGACGGGGCCGTTGGTAATGCGGAATGTGGGAATTCCAAGCGCAGGGATGCCCGTTACGTGACGGCCGCCGAAGCATTGGGGCAGCTCCGGAAGCGTGCCGGGAGAACTGCCGGTGAGTTGCTGCAGCTTCTGGGCTTTTGACAGCGCCGCGATCAACTGGCGCGCGCGCTGGCGGGCGACGGACTCCCGCGCCTCGTCCGTCTTGGCGGTCTGCTGCCGTTCAACCATCGCTGGCGACATCCAGGGGAGCGCGGGGGCAGCGATGGCTCCCGTCGCGAAACCAGTCGACAGCAACCCGGCCAGCAGCTTCCCGCATCGTCTTGCCATTATGTTTCTCCCGCGACGCTATAGAAATTTGGTCGACGTGTCCCTGACCAATCGGTCGATCAGCGACACTGGCATCACCTTACACGGTCCGACGCGGGCATAGTCTTATACGCCCTCGTTCCGCCGTACGCCGACGCAAGCCCTAAAAGCGGAACGTGGATGCAATTCCCACGATCCGAACCGAGTCCCGGCCCAACTGCTGGACATAGGACAGACGCGGCGTGGCGACACCCGCCGCGTTGCGCGCCGCCGCATCGCCGGGTTCCGTGATGATCGAGGAAGGGATGTGCTGGTTCGTACAGTTCTTGCAAAAAAGCGACATGCGCACACCGCTGGAAAGAGCGAAACCGATATTTGCGCCGAAGATGTCGCTCGCGCCAACGATCGTCCCGGGCGCCCGGTTGAGCGCGTAAGCGAACGATGACCGGTGATACCAGTTTGCGCCCACGAACGGCTTGAAGCCGCCCTCAGGCGGGAATTCGTACAAGACGTCTACCGAATTCGTGAACTTCGGAGACACGGGTAGAGTGGACCCCGACGCGTTGAAGGTCGTCACTGTCGCCGAGCAGCCGAAGCTCGTCTGGGTCGGATAGCACTGCGCCCCTGGGAATGTATCGAATTTCGAACTCAGCACCGCGGCCGTGGCGCTGATCGTCAGCCCGCGCACGGGCGCCAGCATCACGTTCGCCTCGATGCCCTTCGACGTCACCTTGGCGGCGTTCTGCACGAAAAAGGCGCGCAGGATTGTGTCGAAAGACTGGACCTGGAAGTCATCGAACTTGGAGTGGAACATCGAAACGTTGATGACCAGCTTGCGATTGAAGAAGCTGCTCTTCAGGCCGATCTCCGCGGTGTTCGAGATTTCCGGCCGTATGGCTAGGCTGGCGGTCGCATTCGGCGCCGTGTCGTTGAAGCCCGGCCCCTTATAACCCCTGCCATAAAAGCCATAGGCCATGATAACCGGCGTGAACTGATATTGTGCGCCCGCCTTCCAGCTAAAATTGGTGTTCCCGTAGCTTTGGTCGATCGTCGCGCGCGGTCCGCCGAGATTGGTGAAATAATTGGCCTGACCCTGGGCCAGATGGATATCGAGCTCATCGCGGGTTACGCGCCCGCCGGCGATCGCCTTTAAGGCATCGGTGATGTCGAAGGTCAGCTGGCCAAACGCTGCGTAGCTCTTCGTGTCGAGCGTGTAGCGCTTGTCGCTGCCGAGGAAGTAATCGTTGTTGACGGAGCACACCGGCGGGCGGGCCCCCGTGACCGGTGTGACGCCCACACAGAACGGATAGCCGCGCGCGGCGGCCGCCGGCAGGAAGTTCAGGCCGCCGATCTGGTTGAAGGTATCGAGCGAGGACTGGAAATAATAAAGTCCGGCCTGACCGCTCAGGCGGTTCTGCGTCGGCAAGGCGATGCGCAGCTCGTTCGAATATTGGTCGTAATGCGCATTGGTATAGTTGCGGCTGGCGCCGTTGGATGCCGTATAGTCCGCGTCGTTATTCTGGTCCTGATCATAGAAACGCCAAGCGGCGATATCGCTGATCTGGATCCCGGAGCCGAGCGTGTAGGCGATCGTGCCTTGCGCACCGCCGGTCTTCACGTCGCGCCACAATCCGCCTTCGCCGGCGGTCTGAAAATTGTCCGGGCCAGCGGTGATTCCACTGGCCGCAAGCGGGGCGCGGTCGATGCTCTGCGGATCGAGTTGGCGGTAGGTGCTGTCGTAGAGACCGGCTACGCCGTGCGTCTCGTTATAGTCGCCGATCAGATATAGCGACAGCCCGCCGCTGGGTTCGTACAGATATTTCGCCTTGAGCGAATATTGCTCGTAGTTCGTCTCGGTGCGCGAGCCGCGCGTGCCCACAAAGCGGGTCACAGGATCCTGGTATGAATAGAGGCCGTTCAGGCGCAGCGCGGATGTCTCGCCGACCGGGACGTTGATCGTCTGGCGACCCTGGAAGCCCCAGGAGGCGCGATCGTTGCCCGGCGTGGCGCGATTGCTCACTTCGATGTCCGTGATCCCTTCCCACCGGTCGATCTTGGGTCGCACGGTCGAGATGTTTAGCAGGCCGGCCGAGGCGTTTTTGCCGAACAATAGGCCTTGGGGTCCGTTCAGCACCTCCACGCCAGAAACGTCGTTGAACGATAGGCCGCCGAGGCCGGGCCGCGCATAGTTCACATCGTCGATCGCGAGCGCGACGCTGGAGTCGATCGTCCCCGCGAACGCAGTCGTTCCAACGCCGCGAATAGCGAAGGTATTGTCGAGGCCGGTCTGCAATGTCGGCGCGACGCGCGTGATCTGGGTGAGGTCGTTCAGCCGGCGATTTTCCAGCACTTCGGGCGCAATCGCGGTGACGCTGACCGGAACACGCTGGATGCTCTCGCTGCGGCGTTGGGCCGTAACGACGATGTCTGGGATGCCTACAGCCTTATCCGCTGGCCCTGATGGCGACTGCGCGAAAGCGGGAAGTTCCGCGCAGAATGAGGCAACAGATGCGAGCAGCAAATGCGAGTATTTCATAACCCTCCCAGACCCCGCGAGGGGTGTTCCAATTTTTCATATTGGTTTGGCCGATTGTTACGCCGAGGAAGTACCATTGCAGAAATCATTTGTTTCGATGAAAAGCTATCCATCAAATTGATGGCTGGGGGCCCTCTGGGAGGATGCATGCGTTACAAGGGCTTGGATCTGAATCTGTTGCTGGCACTGGATGTGCTGTTGGAAGTGCGCAACGTGAGTCGCGCTGCGGACCGGCTCGGTCTTAGTCAGTCGGCGATGAGCGCGGCTCTGGCGCGCCTGCGTTATTATTTCGACGACGAGCTGCTCGTCGTCGAAGGGCGGCGCATGCACCCGACGCCATATGCCGAGCAGCTTGCGTCGCACGTACGCGAGTGCCTCGTGGCAACCGACACGCTGCTCGCAACATCGCGGGCGTTCGATCCCGCGACTGCAGAGCGAACCTTCCGGATAATCGGCTCCGACTACGTTATCGCGTCGGTTCTCGTTGGCGTTGCGCGCCGACTGGCGGATATTGCGCCTGGTATCCGGCTGGAGTTCATCCTGCCAGAGGAGACAGCCGCCGGCCGCCTAGATCGCGGTGAACTTGATCTGATGATCAGCCCTCCCGAATTCCTGCTTCCCTCGCATCCAATGGAAGAGCTTTACGTGGAAACCCATGTCATCGCGGGGTGGCGCGACAATCCTATCTTCCAGAAACCGCTTACCGAAAAAGGCGTATTCTCGGCCGGGCATGTCGCCGTATCACTCGGTACCCACCGTACGACGACATTCGGGGACCGGCAGATCGAGCTGCTCAAATATGATCGGCGGATCGAGGCGGTCGTCTCTTCTTTCATGATGGTGCCTTGGATGCTGGTCGGCACTGATCGCCTTGCCGTCATGCACCGGCGGCTTGCCGTGATGATGGCTGACCATGTTGCGATCACCCACGCCGCGCTGCCCTTCGCTTTCCCCGACATGCACGAGATGGCGCAGTATCATCGGACCCGCGTCACCGACATAGGCCTTCAGTGGTTGATCTCACAAATTCGAGAGGCGGCCGCTCGATAGCCGAGGTATTCACGAAATTCATGGATATGGATCAAAACAATCAACTTCTTGGGCCTGAGAGGCTCAGCTAAATTCTGCATCGACAAGCACGAACGATCAGGGTGAGGCAGGATAGTATGTCGTCAATCAGCCGTGTGTTGGTCATCGGCGGTGGCATTGGCGGGCTGACCGCTGCGATCGCCCTGGGCCGCAAGGGCTTTTCGGTAGATGTCATCGAGCGCGATCCTGACTGGTCAGTCTATGGGGTCGGCATCATTCAGCAGGCGAACGTCGTGCGCGCCGTCGCGGAGCTTGGCATCCTCGACGATTATGTCGGTGCCGGTTTCCCATTCAGCGATATCGAAATCTATATTCCAAGCGGGCAACGCGTCGCCCGCTTCCCAACCCCCAAGCTGACGGAAGCCTATCCAGCCAATGTCGGCATTGGCCGCCGCGCATTGCAAAAGGTGTTGGGCGACCGCGCTGTTTTGTCAGGTGCGAATATCCGCCTGGGCGTCAGCGCCACGCGGCTAGACGATGACGGCACAGGCGTCGACGTGACGCTGTCCGACGGCACCACCGGGCGATGGGACATCGTAGTGGGAGCGGACGGCCTCTATTCCGAAACGCGAAAGATGATCTTCGTCGACTCGCCCGACCCGAAGTTCGTCGGGCAGAGCGTGTGGCGCTATAATTTCCCCCGTCCGGCGGACATGGACGCTCTCCAGATATATGAAGGCCCCAAGGGCATTGGGCTCGTGCCGCTGTCGAACGAACTGATGTATCTGTTCGTGACCACGCCCGAGCCGGGCAATCCGCGGTACCCGCGCGAGGGCCTTGCGGCGGCGATGCGCGACAAGCTCGCCGGATCAGCGCCGGCGATCAACGCGCTAGCCGATCAGATCGTTGATGATGATGCGGTGGTCTACAAGCCGCTCGAGATGCTGTTTCTGCAAGGCGACTGGCACAAGGGGCGGATCGTGCTCTTGGGCGACGCGATCCATGCGACGACCCCCCATCTGGGCCAGGGCGCCGGCATGGCGATCGAAGATTCGCTGGTGCTTGCCGAGGAATTGGGACGCGCCGACGATCCGGAGACGGCGTTCACCGCGTATCGAAACCGCCGCTTCGAGCGCTGTCGTTACATCGTCGAGGCGTCGCTCGCGATCTGTGACGCGCAGGTGAACGGCGAGCCGGTGGACCAAAGCGCCGCGACCCGCGGCATGTTCGAAGTCGTGGCTCAACCGATCTGATCGGACAGCCAAGGAGTATATGATGGCACGAGTGAATGAGATCCGGTACGTCGGTTATGGCGTTCCCGACTTGGCGACCGAGCGCGAATTCTATCGGGACACCTGGGGCTTGCGCGAAGCGGCCGAGCAGGACGGGCTCGTCTATTTCGCCACGCATGGTCACGACGAACCCTATGTCGTCCGGCTGCGCCCGTCCGAGGAGAAGCGCGTCGATGTGATCGCGCTCGCCGCCGCCAGCCGTGCCGACTCCGATGCGTTGTTCGCGCAGGTCCGCGATGCCGGCTGCCGGATCATCTTCGCGCCTCGCGACCTTACCCAATTGGGCGGCGGCTACGGCTTTCGCTTCTTCTCGCCGGATGGCCTGCCGTTCGAAGTGTCGAGCGATGTCGAGCGCGGGCAGAAGCGGGAGATGGTGCGCTGGGAAGGCGTGCCGCAGAAGATCAGCCACATCGTGCTGCACTCACCCGATCATCAGGCGGCGGTGAAGTTCTTCACCGATGTGCTCGGCTTTCGCGTGTCGGATTGGCTCGGCGATTTCATGTGCTTCTTGCGCTGCAATTCGGCGCATCATCGGCTTGCGATCCTGCCCGGGCCGCCCTGCCTCAACCATGTCGCCTACGACATGTTGAGCGTTGACGACATGATGCGCGGCGTCAGCCGTCTCAACAAGATGGGCACCGGTATCAAATGGGGTCCTGGGCGGCATACGGCGGGCAACAACACGTTCAGCTATTTCGTGTCCCCGAACGGCTTCGCGATCGAATATACGTCCGAGCTCGACGATGTGGACGACGACTTGCACCAGCATCAGGTCCACGTTCCGGGGCCGCAGGTGATGGACCAGTGGGGCACCGGCGTGGGCGGACCGCAAACTATGCCGCATCCTGAGCCGGACAAGGGCCTGTTCCAGGCGGTCGAGGTGTAGTCGCATGGCCCTGTTCGAATATTTCCCGAACTATATCTGGAATTTGAGCCTCGCGATTGCGCTCGAGAGCGGCGGCAAGATCGGCGAGATCGTCGACATGTGTGCGCCGATCAAGGACGCGGCGGCAAGCGGGGGCGATGCAGGCACGCCAGCGTTCATGCGCGAATGGGTGAAGATGGCCGACAAGCTGTCCAGCCTTGCGCAAGAAGACGAGGGAAGGGGGCGCCGCTATTCGGCGGGCCAGAAACTGAAGCGCGCATCGCTCTACTACACGACCGCCGAGCGCATGCAGGGCCACGGCCATCCCGGCCGGCAGGAAACCTACGCCAAGGCGCTCGACGCCTTTGCGCGGGGCACGGCGATGGCTGGCGACAATGTCGAGCGGGTCACGATCCCCTATGAGGGCAGCGATATCGCAGGCCTGCTGACCCGCGCGCCGGGCGACGGGCCGTCGCCATTGGTGATCTATTGCAACGGGCTCGATAGCAGCAAGGAGCTGCTTTATTTTTCCTGGCTGCCGCATGCGCTGGCGAAGCGCGGCATTTCCACGCTCTGCGTCGATCAGCCGGGTACCGGCGAGGCGATCCGCTTGCAGGGAATTCCGGTCACGCACGAGGCCGAGCTCTGGGCGTCCAAGTGGGTCGACTGGGCCGAAACGCAACCGTTCGTCGATCCCGCGCGCATTGGCATGACCGGCATTTCGCTCGGCGGCTATTTCGCCCCGCGCGCCGTGGCGTTCGAGCCGCGCTTTGCGGCCGGCGCCGTGTGGGGCGCAAACCACGATTGGGCCGAAGTGCAGCAGAAGAGGCTCCGGCGCGAGAGCGAGAATCCGGTTCCGCATTATTGGGCGCACGTGATGTGGGTCTTCGGTGCCGCCGACATGGAGGACTTCCATGCAAAGTCGCGGGGCATGACGCTGGACAGCGTCATGGAGCGGATCCGTGTGCCGTTCCTGGTCACGCATGGCGAATCCGATCGGCAGATCGCGCTGGACTATGCGCACCGCAGCTATGACCAGTTGACCGGCACTTCGGATCGCGAACTTAAGATCTTCACCCCGCGCGAGGGCGGCGTCGAGCATGTCGGAGCTGATAATATGAGCTTCGGCCGCGATTATATCGCGGACTGGTTCGCGGAAAAGCTGGGCGGCCACACGGCATGAACCGGCGAACGCTGATCCTGCGCGAGACCGTGATCAGCGTCGTCATCAATGTTGTGCTGAGCATCGGCTTCTTCGTGGGGCTGTTCGGCACCCGGGGGCCCTTCGCGCTGGGCGCGGTGGGGCCCGATTTCTTTCCCCAGTCCTTCATGGTCGCGTTGATGGGCACGCTGGTGCCCTCGCTGATCGCAAATCGCCGGCTCGGCGGTGGGATCCGGCCGATCGTGCTGCGCTGCCTTGGGATCGCCATCCTGTCCGCAGCGATCGCCGGCGGCCTTGGCTGGCGGTGGTTCGCCACACATCCCGCAACGCTGCTCCCGCTCGCGTCGATGCTGCCCCTCAAGGCTGTGTTCGGCGGCATCCTCGCTGCGATCGTCACGCCGATCGCGCTGCGCCTTCTTTTCAACTCTGCACAACAGGCCAAGCCATGACCCGCCAGTTCATCGATCTCTCCATTCTGCTGGAGAATGACGTCATCACCGATCCGCCTTTCATGAGGCCTAAGATCACCTATCAGACGCACAGCGAGACGGTTGGGGAGTTGGGACATTTCTTCCCTGGCGTCACGGCCGAGCAGACGCCCGACGGCGCGGGCTTCGCCGCGGCGGAATGGGTGACGCTGACCACACACAACGGCACGCATCTCGACGCCCCCTATCATTTCCACCCGACGATGGACGGCGGGCAACGTGCGATCACGATCGACGAAGTCCCGCTGGACTGGTGTTTTCGCCCCGGCGTGAAGCTCGACTTCCGCCACTTCCCGGATGGCTACGTCGTGACAGCGGCGGATGTCGAAGCCGAGCTGGTGCGGATCGGCCACGATCTGCAGCCCTTGGACATCGTCCTGGTCAACACGGCCGCGGGCGGGGCGCTTGGCGACCCGAATTTCGTCAATGTCGGCTGTGGCATGGGCTACGAGGCGACGATGTATCTGACTACGCGCGGCGTTCGGGTGACCGGCACCGACGCGTGGAGCTGGGATGCGCCCTTCAGCTATACGGCCAAGAAGGTCGCCGAGACCGGGGACACATCGCTGATCTGGGAGGGGCACAAGGCTGGCCGCGACATCGGCTACTGTCACCTCGAGAAGCTGCACAATTTGGAAGCGCTGCCCGGCCACGGCTTCACCGTCAGCTGCTTCCCACACAAGATCAAGGGCGCCTCGGCGGGCTGGACCCGTGCTGTCGCGATTATTGAGGAATGAGGCTCGCAACGCTTCACGACGGATCGCCCGATGGCCGGCTGGTGCTGGTCTCGGACGATCATGCGCGGATCCTCCCGGGCCCCGTGGCGACCCTGCAGCAGGCGCTGGAGCAGTGGAATGCGCTCCAGGCGACGCTGGCCGCCGGCGCGGATCAGCTCGCATCCGGCGGCGGCGAGCCGCTGGGCGACCGGACCTTTGCCGCCCCGCTTCCGCGCGCCTGGCAGTGGCTCGACGGGTCCGCTTTCCCGAGCCACGGCGCGATGATGCAGAAGGCGTTCCACCTGCCACCGATCGAGACGGATCTGCCGCTGATGTACCAGGGCATGTCGCACCAGTTCCTGAGCGGGACGGACGACGTTCCTTTCCCGAGCGAGGCCGACGGCATCGATTTCGAAGGCGAGTTCGGGATCATTACCGATGCGGTGCCCATGGGCGTCTCGGCTGCGGACGCGATGTCGCACATCAAGCTGGTCGTGCAGATCAATGACTGGTCGCTACGCGCCATCGCGCCGATCGAGATGAAGACCGGCTTTGGATGGGTTCAGGCCAAGCCCTGCTGCAGTGTCGCGCCGGTCGCGATCACGCCCGATTTGCTGGGCGCGGCCTGGTCAAATGGGCGGATCAGCCTCCCGCTGCGCGTATGGCGCGATGGTGCGCTGTTCGGTGAGCCCAACGGGTCCGAGATGGCATTCGGGTTTCATGAGCTGATCGCGCACGCCGCGCGCACCCGATCGCTGCCGGCCGGCACGATCATCGGCTCGGGCACGGTTTCGAATGACGATCAGGCGACAGTCGGCTCAACCTGCATTTCCGAGCGACGCGGTGCGGAGATCGTCGCCGGCGGCAACCCGCAAACGCCGTTTCTTCGCTTCGGCGAGACCGTGCGGATGGAAGCGCGTGGTATCGACGACGTGCTCTTGTTCGGCATTCTCGAGCAGCGGATCGTCCAGGCTTAATGTGCTGGCGCGCATATCGCGCCCAAACGGACCCGGGAAGCGCTGCAACTATGCAGCGATAACGCGCGTGTATCAACGGCCGCGATAACCCGGCATGCGGGACCAGCGGTCTGGACCGCTCGAAGCTTGGCGCCATCCATGCTCGCCGCCGCACAGCGCATCAAGTATTTATCGAATAGATAGCTGAGCATCCGATATCTCAATTTTTCCTGATGCTTTGGGAGTGTTACGGCGGGCCAATAATAAGCAGAAATGGGAGGGTTGGAGTGCGCAAGCAGCTGGTCGGCGGCGTCGCCTTGAGTGCAATGCTTTGGAGCGGAGTTGCGCTGGCGCAGCCGCAAGCGAGCGAACCGGCATCCGGACAGCAGGGAGCGGCGGACGCCCCGCCGGCGCCTGAGCAAGATATGCAGGGCATCACTGACATCGTCGTTACGGCGCAGCGCCGCTCGGAAAGCCTACAGCGCGCGGCTATTGCTGCCACGGCGGTTACCGGCAATGCGCTGGTCAACGCCGGCGTCAGCGACCCTTCCCAGCTGACCAAGCTGATACCGGCCTTGACGGTGCAACCTGTCGGTATCTCGTCCAGCTTTTTCATCCGCGGCGTCGGTGCGACCGCGATCAATTCCTTTCAGGAAAATGCCGTGGCGTTTTCGGTCGGCGGCGTGTTTTACGCGCGTCCGACAGCGCCGGCCGCTACCTTCTACGACCTTGACCGCGTCGAGGTTCTTAAGGGGCCGCAGGGCACGCTGTACGGCCGCAACGCAACCGGTGGCGCGATCAATGTGATCCCGCGCCTTCCAAAGCTCAACAGCTTCGGCGCGGATCTGACTGCCGAATATGGTAATTTCGACAGCAAGAAGGTCCAGGGAGGAATCAACCTGCCTTTGGGACAGACGGTTGCGATCCGCGTGGCCGGGCAGGTCGTCGATCGCGACGGCTATCTGTCCGACGGTTATAACGATGAGAAGTCCCAGGCGGTCCGTGCGAGCATCCTGTTCCAGCCGAGCAGCGACTTCTCCATGCTCCTCGCAGCCGACTATGCGCACCAAGGTGGCAAGGGTGTGGGCGGCGTGCTGTTCGCCTCGCCGGTGACGCCCAATGTTCCGTCGCCAGGCCAGCGGGTCGGCGCTGCCGATCCCACGATCACTGCGCAGCTGCAGCAAGTGACCTTCAACCAGTTCAGCTTCATTCCGCCGTTCTCGAGCCTGCCTCCGGCTACGATCCGCAACGTCGTTACCGTTCCGGCGCAGAACGGTTACCAGCGCAGCGATTTCTACGGTACATCGCTCACCACAAACGGCGATATGGGTTTTGCAGACCTCACAACCATCCTCGCTTATCGCAAAAGCAAGCCCGACATCCTCACCTATGCGCCTGGGTTCCCGGGACGTCTTGTCGAGGACGATGATCAGATGTCCGCCGAGATCCGTCTGTCCTCGAAGGACACCGGGCCCCTGCGCTATGTTCTCGGCGCTTTCTACTTTTGGGAGAAGCAGAACGGCTACAACAACTATAACCAGGGCCTGCTTGCCAATACCGAATATTATCCCCGCCTGGAGACGACCAGCAAGGCCGTTTTCGGACAACTTACATATGCGCTGGCCGACGGATTTCGTCTGGTCGGTGGCGGGCGCTACACAAAGGAAGACAAGTCGCTGACGGGCACGACCCGGAATACAAGCTTTTTCATACCCAACCCGCCATCCGTGCCGATCAATGGCGATCTGTCCTTCGACAAGTTTACCTGGAAGGGCGGCTTCGAGTGGGACGCCGGGCCGCGCTCGCTCGTCTATGGTAACGTCTCGACCGGCTTCAAGGCTGGCGGCTTCTACCCGTCCGCCGGGGCCAACACCTACAAGCCCGAGACCTTGACCGCCTACACGCTGGGATCGAAGAACCGCTTTTTCGAAAACAAGCTGCAGCTTAATTTGGAGGCGTTCTACTGGCGTTATCGGGATCAGCAGATCAGCTATGTCGGCCCGATCGAGGCGACGCCGGGCAATTTCGCGCAGGCCGGCGTGACGGTGAATGCGGGCAAGGCGCGGATGTACGGCGCCGAGGCCGAACTGGTCTTCCAGCCCACGCAGCGCGACACGTTCGGGGCGACTGTTCAATATCTCAACGCGCGCTATCAAAGCCTCGTCTATAACGGCATCTCCACCAGCGGCGCGCCGCTGGTGACGAGCTGCACGGTGGCGAACGATGCACGGCGGCCCACGCCCCCGACCCGACTGTTCGTTGTCGATTGTTCGGGCAAGCCCGGCGTGTATTCGCCGAAATGGACTGCCAATGTCAGCTACGAGCATCGCTTCGCGCTCGGCGGAAAGTACGAACTGATTGCGGGCGCGCGCAGCCGGCTCGAGACGTCCGCCTGGCTCAACCTCGATTATCTCTCGTATCAAAAGCGCGGCGGCTATTCGACCTCCGACGCCTATCTGACCCTCACGGCGCCGGACGGTCGCTGGTCGATCACGGGCTTTGTCAACAACGTGGAAGACAATGTCGTCAAAGCGGGCGGCCTGACCCGACCGATCGTCAACACCACGATCCTGACCGTCACCCCGCCGCGTACCTATGGCGTGCGCGTAGGCGTCCACTATTGAGCGACGCTCCATTAGAACTCCGCCGCGGTTGGCCGATCGTGGCCGCCGCGGCGCCCGGAGTGGGGCTCGGTATTGCAGGGCTGCTGACCTACACGGCCGGCATCTTCGCGAAAGACCTGCAGACCGCTATCGGCCTTACGCGCACGCAATTGGGCACGGCCTTCTTCCTCTCCACGATCGCGCTGGCATGCGCGCTGCCGATCGTCGGCAGGCTCGTGGATCGCTACGGGCCGCGCTGGCCCGCCATGTTCGGTGCGGTGGCGCTTTCGGCGGGTTTCCTTGCCTTGGGCACGTTCGTCCAGTCGGTGCCAGCTTACATGATCGTGATGGCGCTCGTCGGCTTCGGCGGCGCCTTCTCGGCGCCCGTTGCGTATATGCGCGCGGTGAGTGGAGCCTTCGATCGCTCGCGCGGTCTAGCGCTCGGCCTCACCCAGTCGGGCATCGGCGTCGCCGCGATGGTGGTGCCGCCGATCGTGGCCGCTACGGTGGCGACGAACGGGTGGCAGGCAGGCTACAAGCTGCTCGCGCTTATCGCGCTGGCAGGCACGATTCCAGCTTCGCGCCTACCGCGAAGCCTCATTCTAGCCTCGCAAACGCCCGAGCCTCGGGCTGCTTTTTCTTCTTCCACCTTTTTGCTGCTGCTCACAGCGTTCGGCGCGATGGCGCTCGCCTTCGCCGGTTTTCTGCCTCACTTCGTGCCGATGCTGCGAGAGTCCGGGATGGAGGCGCGCAGCGCGGGCCAAGTCGCGGGACTGATCGGAGCGTCGGTCATCGTCAGCCGACTGATCGTGGGCTGGCTCAGTGACCGCTATGAAGCGCCCCGTGTCGCGGCCGGCTGCTGTGCGATCTGCGCGGCTGGATGCCTGACGCTGGCCCTTGGCGGAACCCCGCTCGCCTGGGTCGGAGCGATCGCACTTGGCAGCGCGATGGGCGCCGAAGCGGACCTGATCGGCTATCTTACTGCGCGCTATTTCGGGATGGCGCGCTACGGCCGGCTCTACGCCCTCCAATATGCGAGCTTCATGTTGATGGCGGGCGTCGGGCCGGTATGGGTCGGCGCGCTGGCCGATCGTACCAGCAGCTACCGGGCACCGCTTTTCGTTGCCGCTGCCGGGCTCGTCGTTGCGATCCTGCTGTTCTTGCGGCTTCCGCGCGTTCGTCCGCGCCAGCCCTCGTCGATCGCTATGAAGCGGTCGCTGTAGCGCCGTGGAGCCGCGTCAGCCCCAGCAGGTCAGCGGCGTTGAGCCCGAGTATAAGCGCCTGATCCCGTTCGCTAAGGCGGCCATGGAAACCAACCGGATCGGGCTCGGCCATGTCGAACGGATAGTCGCTGCCTAAGCACAGGCGATCGGCGCCATGCGTACGAACCAGGCTTTCTAGCTGGTCCTGATCGAACACCAGCGTGTCCAGCCACAGCTTGCGGAGATAGGAGGAGGGCAGATTCTGGCACCGTTCGGCACAGTCAGAGCGCGCACGCCATCCATGGTCCATCCGGCCCCAATAGCCCGGCATATATCCTCCGCCGTGCGCGACGCAGATCTTCAGCCCGGGGAAGCGATCGAGCACGCCGCCGAAGATGAGATGGCCAATCGCCAAAGTCGATTCGACCGGGTTTCCGATCAGATTATTGAAATAATAGTCGCTCATTCGCTGTGCATGCGTAAATCCCAGTGGATGGATGAAGAGGAGAATGCTTAGCTCCTCCGCCGCGGCGAAGAACGGCCGAAACTCCGCCGCATCATAGTCCAGCCCGCCGACGTTCGAGCTGATTTCGATCCCGCGCAGATCGAGTTCCTTCACGCAGCGGCGCATCTCCTCGACCGCCATCTCGATGTTCTGGAGCGGAACCGTCCCCATCGCGATGAGCCGATCCGGGTGTTGGGCGACAGCGGCCGCCATACCGTCGTTAACAGCTCTCGCCGCCTCGCGCCCCGTTTCTGCATCCGTGTGATAATAATATTGTCCCGGATTAGGCGAGAGGGCCTGCACATCAATGCCTAGACGATCCATGTCTGCGAGGCGCGTGTCGATCGTGTTCAGCGTTCGGCCGATCGCTTCGAACTGGGTGCGATTGACCTCGAGTGTCCTGGCGCTGGCAAAATCGTTGATGCCAGGCGGCGGGCCCGGATATCGCGCCTGGACAATCGCATCGGCCTCCGGGATGCCAAGGTGACAATGAATGTCGATTACCATATGTCGTCCCCGGGACTTAAAGGAAACCGGAAGGGGACTGCGGCAAGAGGTGACGATAGAGCTCATTGCGACTCCAGCGAAGAATGTGACGTCGTTTGATAGCATCGGCTGGCCGCTGTTGCCGCGTGAGCTTTCCCCTGCAGCGCAGACCTGTTTACTGCATTGCAGTGAACCGGTCACCACGGCATCCACAAACGCTAGTTCGCAGCATCGTACCACATCCGCAGGTCACCCGCCCGCGGATCAGTTCGAGCATGTCTGACTTCGCAGTGTGTTACCGACAACATAGAGAAGCCAGCACGGCGAGGCGCTCTGCCACTTATCGGCTGGCCGTGCCGAACGCTTTGAGAAATGTCTCGACGGCGAATCCCGCTTCCCGATCGAGCTCTGTCGATTGGAGCACCGGTCGGCCCCAGAGTGCCTGCTGCTGCGGCCCAATACACAACCTCAGGAACGCGCGGCCCGCGGCCCAAGGGTCATCGATCTCGAGGCGCCCAGCTTTAACCTGCTGTTCGAGAAATCGGGCCAGCGTTGTCTGTGTTGCGAATGGCGCGTTTTCGTAAAAGATGGCTCCAATCTCGGGATGCCGGATCGACTCCGATACGACGATGCGATGCAAACCTAATACGGATGGAGCGACAAGAGTGCGCGTGAAGGCGCGCGCGAACGAAAGCAGCGTGGCTTCCAGATCACCACAAGGCTGAAACAAGGCTATCAGGTGCGACCGAAAATCCTCTGCCGCTGCCGTCACGACAGCTGCGAACAAGGCATCTTTCGAAGCAAAATGTGCCCAGAGCGTTCCCTTCGAGCCTCCAAGCTCAGCAGCGATAGCGGACATCGACGTGGCCGCATATCCTCGCTCCAAGAACATGCGCCGAGCGATTGCGATAATGGCATCGCGCTTATCGTTTCTCTTCGCCTCTCGCGTCCGTCGCGCGATCGCTTGGCGAGGCGCGCTGTCTAAAGACGGAGCGCATTCCGGCCGCTGGTCCATTGCTATTCTGCCTTTCGAGACGCGTCCGACTGTCTCAGATTAACGCTGCTGTAATGGGGCTGCAGCGTGAAATTGACCTCAATGATCGAGCGCCCAACGTCAATCTTCTGATCGATCAACGCCCTCACGCCTAAGCCGGATGATTTCCGTGATGCATTCAGCGACCTGATGAGGCGGAGCCAATGCTGGCGGACCGCGACGACGTGATGTCGACAGCGGGACAGTGCGGCCTGCCGGTGCGCCAGCAGATATGTACTCCGGTTCGACGACAACCTCCTTTTCGAGCTGTTCGTATGGCAGCCGGCTGGCAGGGAGTTTCGATCCGCGGCGACAATTCGGACCCTCCGAGTCAAGACTGTCAAACCGACGCGGATCAATATCGGTGGTCGGGTGCTGTTGTACCGACGTGAGCTCGGCTCAGTCATCGTGGGCGGCATCCCGTAAAGCCAAATTTCAGCGACACGGATCGGCGACGCAAGGACGTTAGAACCCACCTTATGCAGGGTCATTCGAGAGCGATGTTGATGGGCGTCGGGTCTTCGGCATGATCTTGCGCGGCGGGCGTCTGTCCTTGTGTCTGCGAATCAAGTTCCGACCGCGCCTCGTTCCGGCATCATTGTCATTTCGGGCAACGCAATCGCATCGCTGGTTGACGATAGCGGTCTGTGATCGAGCATCTGCCGGCTCCCCGGAATGAGCATCACGAGCCTGTCGGCGTCAGCCGAGCGACCACGCCGGCCGTTCGCATGCAAAACGATGCCCGCCCGGAACATGTCTGTCCCGGGCCAGGCACTCAGGGCGTCACAGCTGCATCATCGTGACGCGAGGCTAGAATCACGCGTCGGATGCAGCGGCGATGCGCAAGATTGGCTTGATCGCCACGCCACGTTCGGAATCCTCAACGGCCTGGTTGATCTCGGCGAAGTCGTAAAAGCGCACGAGCCGATCGAACGGAAAACGGCCCTGCTTGTAGAGGTCGACGAGGACAGGAATGAACGTTTTCGCAACGACGTCACCCTGCACAATCCCCATGATGCGGCGGCCAGGGATCATCACGTCGTTGACGTTGAAAGCGACTTCGGTCCCCTCCTTGGTTGCGCCGACGATGCCGCAGACGCCGAAGATGCCAAGACAGTCGATCGCTTGGCGCAAAACCGCGCCCCGGCCGCTGCATTCCAGAGTGAAATCGGCACCCTTTTGCGTGATTTCGCGGACACGCGCGACCGGATCCTCTGAGGCGCTATTGATGACGTGCGTTGCGCCCAGCTCTAGCGCCAGGGCCAGACGCGCCTCGTTCAGGTCGGCGGCAATGATCGTTGTTGCGCCCGCGACCTTGGCGGCCATGATCGCGCTCAGGCCGACCGCGCCGGCTCCGAAGGCCACAAAGCTCGAACCGGCATGGACGTTGAGCGCGTTCAGGACGGATCCCGCGCCGGTCTGGATCCCGCATCCCAACGGCCCCATCAATTCGAGCGGTACATCCTTCGGAACGCGCACAACGTTGCGCTCGCTGGCGAGGGCATATTCCGCAAAGGCCGATTGGCCGAAGAAATGGTCGTGTAGCTCGCCGCCTTCCCGGTCGGTGACGCCACTCGAACCATCGAGTCTTGCGCCGCCGAAATTGAGTGGTCCCATATACTCGCAGTGCGCCGGGTGGCCGGACTCACACGTGTCACACAGACCGCACGACATATAGGTCATGACGACATGGTCGCCGAGTTTGATCGTGGTCACGTCGGTGCCGACCGCCTCGACAATACCGGAACCCTCATGTCCGAGGATCATCGGTAAGGGCGTTGTAAAGTCCTGATTTCGGACAACCATATCTGTGTGACAAACCCCTGTCGCGACGACGCGAACGAGCACTTCGGTTGGCTTGAGAGATCCAAGCTTCACGTTTTCGATCAGGAACGGGCCCCCGGCCACGCGCACGACCGCGGCTCTCATCTGCTGACCGCCCAAAGCCTCACACATTCTCTTTCTCCGCACAGGACCGCCAAGCGCGGCGAGCCAAGGTTCGGGGTGATGCGTAACGCCCATTCAAACATTCTTCAATGCGTACTACATTTGACATTGCGTATCGTCGGCCTATCTGGGGCGGCGGCAGCGAGCCGAGGTGGCATGGGCGACTGGCTGCCGATGCGCGCGACAATGTGCCGCGCCCGGATGGAGAAATTGCATGGACGTTCGTCTGATCATCGATAACGAGCCGGTCGATGCTGCAAACGGCCGCCAATTCGAGCGCCGTAACCCGGTTTCGCATGAGGTCGTCACCAACGCCGCAGCGGCGGGGGTCGTTGACGTCCAGCGCGCCGCAGCGTCCGCGGAGCTGGCGTTCGCCAACTGGTCGAACAGCGCGCCGAGCGAGCGGCGGCGGCTGCTCCTCGCGGCGGCTGACAAGCTCGAGGCGAAGCGCGATGAAATCCGCACAGCTATGGCGGAAGAGGTGGGCGCATCGGCGCTGTGGGCCGACTTCAACGTGTTCGGCTCGGCCGCCCTGTTCCGCGAGGCCGCTGGCCTCGTGACTCAGGCGCAGGGCGCGACGATCCCAACGGACAAGCCTGGCACGTTGTCGATGACCTTGCGTCAGCCGGTCGGCGTGGTGCTCAGCATCGTCCCATGGAACGGCCCGGTGCTGCTTGCTGCCCGTGCGATCGCTTATCCGATCGCCTTTGGAAACGCGGTTCTGTTCCGCGCCTCGGAGGCAAGCCCGCGGACCCATTCGCTCATCGCCGAAGCCTTTTATGAAGCCGGTCTTCCTGCGGGCGTCCTCAATTTCATCGTCAACGCTCCGGACGACGCTCCGGCCGTGATCGACGCGCTCATCGCCCATCCGGCGATTCGGCGGGTGAATTTCACCGGTTCGACCAAGGTCGGCCGGATCATCGCAGAGAAGTGCGCGGCCCAGCTGAAGCGCTGCCTGCTCGAGCTTGGTGGCAAGGCACCCTTCGTCGTTCTCGACGACGCCGATCTCGACGGCGCGGTCAACGCCGCTGCGTTCGGCTCGTTCATGTACCAGGGCCAAATTTGCATGTCGACGGAACGGTTCGTGGTCGATCGGTCGATCGCGGACACGTTCGTGGCCAAGTTCGCCGCCAAGGTGGCGACGCTGGCGGCTGGCGATCCCGTTTCCAATCCGGCGTCCGTGATCGGCCCCCTGGTGGACGGTCGCTCCGGCGCGCGCATCAATGCTCTGATCGACGACGCGGTCGCCAAGGGCGCGACTATCGTGACCGGTGGCAAGGCGCAGGATGCGATCATGCCTGCCACGCTCGTCGATCACGTTGCGCCCGGTATGGCGATCTACGACGAGGAGACCTTCGGGCCCATCACGACGATTGTCCGCGTCGACGGTGTCGAAGAGGCCATCCGGGTCGCCAATGACACGCTATATGGCCTGTCTTCGGCGGTATTCGGGCGCGATGTGACGCGGGCGCTGGCCGTTGCCCGTCGCATCGACGCGGGATGCGTGCACATCAATGGCGCGACCGTCCAGAACGAGCCGCAGGCGCCGTATGGCGGCATGAAGCAGAGCGGCTACGGCCGGTTCGACGGTCTTGCCGTGATCGACGAGTTCACCGAGCTCAAGTGGGTCACGATCGAGCCGGCCGACCAGGCTTATCCGTTCTGAGGATCGCGGCGGCCGGTGGTCCCGGCCGCCTCTTTTGACGAGAAAGCCATGATCCGCCGTCCTCCGATCCGCCCGCTTGCCGGCGCCCTCGGCCTCGCGCTCGCCAGTTGCGCGTCCGTCCCGCACGTCGCGCCGGGGCCGTCGCTGCTGCCAGTGACGTCGGTGGCTGCGCGCGAGACGATGCAGGCGCCGATCGTGGATTGGCCATCGGACGAATGGTGGCGTCGCTATAAGGACGCGCAACTCGATCGCTTGATCGCAGACGCGCTATACAATTCTCCCACGCTCGAGGTAGCGGCCGCTCGGGTTCGCCGTGCCGATGCGGTGACGTCCCAATTTCGCGCCGCAGACCTGCCGCAAATCGCCCTAGGTGGATCCTTTGCTGAGGCGAAGGCCAGCTACTGGAACGGCGTACCCTATGCCGGTGTCCCGAAAGGCGTGAACGATTCTGCGGGCGTGCGCGCCAGCCTCGACTGGAACCTCGACTTCTTCGGTCGCAATCGCGCGGCCATCGCTTCGGCTTTGTCTGCCGCCGACGCGGCGCGCGCCGACGCGGCCCAGGCGAGACTTATCCTGACAACCTCACTCGCCGGCGCCTATGCCGACCTCTTGGGCCAGATGCGAGACGTCGATCTCGCGCAGGAGAGCGTGCGCATTCGTGAACGAACTGCTGATCTTGTTTCGCGTCGGCGTGAACGCGGGCTCGAAACGCTCGCGTCGGAGGCACAGGCCAAAAGTGCGCTGGAAAGCGCTCGCCAGGCTGCCGTAGCGTCTACGGAGCTGGTCGACCTGTCCAAGCTTCGACTGGCCGTCATCATTGGTGCCGGTCCCGACAAAAGCCTTCTGATCGAACGGCCCGCTAACCCCGATCTGGCTTCCTTCGGCCTGCCGGCAAACCTTCCCGCCGATCTCATCGGTCGCCGCCCCGATGTCCGTGCGTCGCGTTTGCGGGTCGAAATGCGGGCCGCCCAGATCAAACAGGCCCGCGCCGGATTTTATCCCAGTATCAATCTGACTGGCTTTGCGGGTCCTCAGGTGCTCGGCCTCAGCCAGTTTTTCAACCCAGCCTCCATAGTCGGTTCTTTCGGCCCCGCGATCAGTTTGCCAATCTTCAGAGGAGGCGCGCTGGCCGCCAATCTGCGCGGCTCGCGGGCCGATTATGACGAAGCGGTCGCAAGCTATAATGATGCGCTGCTCCACGCCTTGAGCGAGGTCGCGCAGGTCGCCACGAGCGAGCGAGCCCTTGCCGACCAGCTGGATCACGCCCGCGCCGCGCAAACGGAAGCTGAGATTGCGTATCTGGCGGCCACGGCCCGATATCGAGGCGGGCTCCTCAATTATATCACGGTTCTGACCGTGGAAAATACACTTTTGGCAACACGCCGCACCGTGGCGCAACTCGAAACGCGCCGCTTTTCGCTGGATGTCGCCCTCGTACGCGCACTGGGAGGCGGTGCCTGACTATGACCCAAATCGATAAAACGATGCCACAGGCCTCCCCAGCTCAACCGAAGCCGCTTGAGGGCGGGAAGGCGGGGCATGGCGAGAGTTCCTGGGTGCGCTGGGTGCCTTGGATGATCCTGACCGCTGTGATTGCCGGGGTCATCCTCGTTGCGGTTCGGTGGGATCGGTTCGAAGCCGATCGCAGCGTCCAGACGACCGACAATGCGACGGTCCAAGCAGACACAGCCGTGCTCGACGCCAAGGTTTCCGGATATGTACGCTCCGTGGCCTTCACGGATTTCCAGACCGTCCACGCCGGTGACGTGCTGGTGCAGCTTGACGACCGCGAATTTGAGGCGGGCGTAGCGCATGCCGAGGCCACCCTGGCGAAGTCGCAAGCCATTCTGGCCAACCTCGACAACGAATTGGCCGCTCAGCGTGCTATGGTTGCGCAAGCCCAGGCAAATGCCAACGGCGCGGCCAGTAAGCTGCGGCTCGCTGTCGAAGACGATCGTCGCTTTTCCGGTCTGTCAGAGTCCGGTGCCGTGACAGGGCAGGAGGCAGACAGCGCACGCACCAACGTTGCCGTCGTCCGCGCGACCCAGGTTGGCAGCGTGGGCGCCGTGTCGCTGCAACAGCGGCAGCTGGAGGTCATGCAGGGGCTCCGCGCCCAGCGACAGGCCGACGTCTTGGCCGCGCAAGCAGCGCTTGAGAGCGCGCGCATTACGCTATCGTACACGCGGATCGTGGCACCGGGTGACGGGACGATCGGCCAGCGCCTCGTTCAACCGGGCAGTCTCCTCAATCCGGGCACGGCGGTCGTCAATTTCGTTGCACGAACACCACCCTACGTTGTCGCGAACTACAAAGAGACCCAATTATCGCGGATCGCGCCTGGACAACGAGTTGAAATCACGGTCGACAGTTTCCCCGGAGTTACCCTGCGCGGACGGGTGTCTCGCCTCTCGCCGGCGAGCGGAGCGACGTTCTCAGCGGTTCCCGCTGACAATGCGACGGGCAATTTCACCAAGGTGACCCAGCGCGTGCCCTTGCGGATCGACTTGCTTCCCGGGCAGGCGCTTGCCGGTCGATTGCGTGCAGGCATGTCGGTCACCACCCGGATAGCGACGCGAGACTAAGATGATCACGTCCGCAAGGCCGGTCCGACTCTGGCGAGCTGTGGTCAGGGGAGACCTCGAAGCGAAACCCCTTGGAGCGGTCATCGCCGTTCTTCTCGGCACGTTCATGACGAGCCTGTTCACGCGAGATTTCGGCATTTCCCTGGCCGACATCCGAGGCGCCTATGGCCTCAGTGTCGACGAAGGCGCGTGGCTCAATACGGTTACCAATGCCGCGCAATTGTTGTCCGCACCGGCCGTTCCGCTGCTCGTGGTTATGTTCGGCGCGCGCAGGGTGCTGGTGAGCGCTGCCGCGACCTTTATTCCTGCGACGCTGGCGACACCCCTGGCATCCGGATTGCCGGCAATCTTTGCCTTGCACGCGATCGACGGCTTTCTTCTGGGGTGCTTCGTCCCGGCGACGCTCGCGATCGTCTTTGCAAACCTGTCGCCTCGTTACTGGTTGCTCGCGCTTGCCCTGTATTCGGTGCGCCTCACGCTCGCGCTTCACACCGGCGTATCGCTGAGCGGCTGGTTCGTCGAAGATCTCGGCTGGCAAGCGATCTACTGGCAGGCGACCGCGTTTGGCGCGGCATTTTTGTTGCTCTCGCTAGTGAGCTTTCCCGATCGATTACCGGCGTGGGACCTGTGGCGGCGGACCAACAAAGGTGAGGTTGCCTGTTATTGTGTTGGGCTGACGCTGATCTACGCCGCCCTCGATCAGGCCAATCGGCTCGACTGGCTCACTTCGGGAACGATCGTCGCGCTTTTTGCCGGCGGAGGCGTGCTGATTGTCACCGCGTTCGTCTGGCAGTTCGTCTCTCCTGTTCCGTTCGCACATCCGCGCGCATTGTTGCGACCGAACATCATAATTCCGCTCGTGATCGTCACTCTGTTCGGCATGACCAGTGCTGCCACGTCGCTGCTCATTCCCAATTTTCTGGCGACACTGGGCCGCCTCAAGCCCGAACAGTCGGGGTCGGCCTTATGGTGGATCGATCTTGTCCAGCTGGCGGCGATCCCGCTGGCATTCTGGTCGATCCGGCGCGGTGATCTGCGATTGAGCCTCGCGGTCGGCCTCGTGCTCGTGATGATCGGTTGCTGGCTTGGCACCGGCCTCACCAACGTGTGGCGCGCCGACAATTTCACGATAATGAGCGTGCTGATCGGCGCGGGAAATTCCGTCGTCCTGCTCACCTGCATCGCACTCACAGTCGCGAACGCTGCCCGCGAAGAGCTGATCGCCTTGGTCGCGTACATTCAGATCCCTCGGGTGATCGGTCCGAACATCGCGGCCGCAGTTCTGACGACGTTGGTTCGCAAACGCGAAGCCCTTCATTCGGTGCTGACGGGCAGCGCAGTGGATCGGGTGCGGGCGGCGGCGCTCGATCATTCCCCGTCCGCTCTGGCGGGGATCGTGCGCCGCGAAGCCTATGTGCTGGCGTTCATCGACGCCTATCAGTTCTGCTTTTGCGTTGCCCTTGGAGCCTTGGTTCTGGCGATTTTCCTCCGGGCGACTCCCCCCCATCCGCTGGCGAAATTTTCGCACCGAAATTCCTAAACTTCGCTCGACGGAGGGCAGGGCGGCTGTCAACGGTGACACAAGGCTGAGCGGCTGGAGATTCTTCCACTATGACCTCCGGCACCGAAGGAGCGTGCGCCGTGGCCCATGACGATGACACCGCCGCGCCCAGGCGGCGCAGCATCCAGTCCATCGAGATCGGCATGCGTATCGTCGAGGCGCTCGGTGTCTTAGGCGCGTCCCCGTTGGGCGCGATCGCGCAGGGAGTGTCGATCCCCGGACCCCAGGTTCATCGATACCTGCAAAGCCTCATTGCCTCGGGTATGGCACGTCAGGACCCCGCCTCCGGCCATTATGATCTGGGCCCCGCAGCCTTGAGGCTAGGACTGATCGCTCTCTCCCGGACCGACGTTTTCAAGGTCGTCGATCGGGAGATGAGCGGGTTTGTCGAACGCTCCGGACAAACTGTGCAAATCTCGGCACTTAGCGCGACCGGTCCCACCATCGTGCGGATCTATAATGGTCGTCCGGCGCTTCTGACCACGCTTCACGTCGGGGCGATTCTGCCCTTGCTCAGCTCTGCGACGGGGCGCGTATTCCTCGCCTTCGTGCCACCATCGGAAACGGCCGCGCTGGTGAAGAGCGAACAGCAGCGTCAGCTGATGGAAGAGAGCCAGCTGAATGAGATTCGCGAAAGCATCGAGCGCACGGGAAAGGCGATTGAATCGGGAACGGTGATTCCCGGCCTGCACGCCACCGCATTCCCGATCTTCGATCTGCAAGGGCGCGCGACCCTAGTCGTGACGGCGCTCACGGCGATCGACGACGTCGCGGCGCGCGAAGCGTCTGTTTTAGAGCTCGGGTCGCTCTGTCTGCAGATTAGTGCGGAAGTCGGGTGGCTCGGGCCCGATTGACCATTTGGCAGGCGGTGGCCGGCTTCTTCGAGCGCCGCAGCCTTCGCGGGCGGATTATTGCGGCGGCGATCAGGACTCCGGCGGCAGCAGTGCCTCAGGGACCGGGTAGCCCCAGTCGCTATATTTGCGGGCGATGATGCGCATGAACGCTACGATCTCAGGAGAAAAATCGCCGTCTCGATGGCTCATGATGATAGGGGACCAAGCAGATTCTGCCAGTTCTATATAACGCACGTCGTCGCTTCTCGCGCGTCGGACAGATTCAGGAATGACGGCCACTCCTTCCTCCGCGGCAATCAGTCCGATCGCGATCTGCAGTTCACGGGCTTCATGCACCACGTTCGGTTCTAAGCCGTTGTCGCGGAACAACGAGATCACCTGATCCGCATAACTGGGTCGCGGTGCGCTGGGATACACGATCAGGCGTTCCTTCGCGATCACCGACAGCGGTACCGCCCGCCCGTCCTGTCCAAGCGGGCTTGATGCCGGCACCGCTACTACCAGCGGCTCAAGCCGCAGGACAGTACGGCGAACCGCGGAATCTTCGAAGCGGATGCGCCCGAAACCAATATCGATCCTGCCCTCCTTGAGCGCCGCAATCTGATCGAGTGTCGTGCTTTCCACCAAGGAGAGATCGACGCTTGGCAATTCCGCACGAAATTCGCGGATGAGGGCGGGTAGCCGCGCATAAATGGTCGAGGCGACGAACCCGATCGTGAAGCGGCGCCGCTCGGTCGCGATCGCGCTGCGCATCATCGTCCGCATGTCATCGACCCGGCGGAGCACCTGAACAGCCTGATCGTGGAACAGCTGGCCTACCGGGGTTAACGCCAGGGGCCGGCTCGTTCGATCCACAAGATCTGCGCCAAGCTCAGCTTCAAGCTGCTGAACGGAGCGGCTGAGGGGCGGCTGCGCCATGTTGAGGCGCTCAGCCGCCTTGTTGAAATTCTTCTCTGCGGCAAGCGTGACGAAATATCGAAGCTGCCGAAGATCCACCGTTCATACCTTCCGAGTATGCCCTTCAGACCGCAATGATCTTTGCCTGCCTCGGGAGCGCGGCATAACCTCGCCCTTAGCAAATATAAAAGCAAGGATGTCCGAGGTCTATGGCCCCGATCGGAGAGATCGATACCTTCATCGTAGATGTGCCGACTATTCGGCCGCACGTTCTTGCGATGACGACGATGCGCCACCAATCGATCGTCCTCGTCCGGATCCGTGATGCGGACGGTATCGAGGGTGTAGGCGAGGGGACGACCATTGGGGGTCTCAGCTACGGCGAAGAGAGTCCCGAGAGCATCAAGCTCGCGATCGACACATATATCGCGCCCATCTTGAAGACGTGTGACCCGACCCGTGTTGGCCTAGCGATGGCGACCATCGGCAAGAGCGTCGCGGGCAACCATATCGCCAAGTGCGCGGTCGAGACGGCCCTTCTCGACATGGCCGGACGGCGGTTGGGCATCCCGGTCTCCGAGCTTATTGGCGGTGGCAGGGTCCGCGACCGGCTCCCCGTCGCCTGGACGCTCGCCAGCGGCGATACGGGACGCGACATCGAGGAAGCGGAGCGCGTCCTGACAGCGAGGCGGCACCGCATCTTCAAGCTCAAGATCGGCAAGCACGCGGTACGCGACGACGTCGCCCATGTCGCGGAGATCAAGCGCGCGATCGGCGATCGCGGCAGCGTGCGGGTCGATGTAAATCAACATTGGAGCGAAGCGCAGGCCGATCTGGGGATGCGGATGCTGCAAGATGCGGGCGTGGACCTGGTCGAGCAGCCGGTGAGACGTGGTGACATCTCGGCAATGGCGCGCCTGTCGGCCAAGCACATCATTCCGCTGATGGCGGACGAGGCGCTGCACGGGCCGCTCGACGCTTTTGCGATCGCATCACGAGCGGGCGCGCGGATTTTCGCGGTCAAGATCGCGCAGTCGGGGGGGCTTCTTCCCGCGCATGCGGTTGCCACGATCGCGCAAGCCGCCGGCGTTGGGCTGTATGGGGGCACGATGCTCGAGGCCGGAGTCGGCACAGCCGCATCGGCACATCTTTGTGCCACGCTGCCCTCGCTCGAATGGGGTACCGAGCTTTTCGGACCACTGTTGCTGACCGAAGAGATCCTCGCCGAGCCCCTACGCTACGCCGATTTCGAACTGGAGGTGCCGGATGGACCGGGCCTCGGCGTCACGCTCGACGCGGATCGTGTCGATTTCTACCGGCGCGACCGGGTTGCTCCTCGTCTTCACGCTGTCTCCGAGAGGTCCTGATCATGCTGTTCCAGGTTGAGATGGACGTGAACGTCCCGATCGGGTTCGATCAGGATGAGTTCAACCGACTGAAGACCGCGGAAAAGAAGCTCTCGCAAGACCTCCAGGAAAAGGGCGTCTGGCGCCACATCTGGCGGGTCGTCGGGCAATACGCAAATGTGAGTATTTTCGACGTCGAGGACAACGCTGAGCTCCACGACGTCCTGATGGGGCTTCCGCTTTATCCGTTCATGGACGTTCGTGTGACGGCGCTGTGTCGCCATCCCTCTTCCATCCGCGACAACGATCGCTGATCGGCCAACACGATAATCAGGAGAGCGTTCATGGATACGAGTTTCGTAAAGACTGACGAGGTCCAACGTCTGTTAGATCGCGTGGTTGGCGCGGAGTCGGATCAGGGAAACCCTCGACTCAAAGCAATCTTGCGCGACCTTGTTGAGTCGCTGATGGCTCTCATCGTTTGTCACGACATTTCCGAAGACGAGATGTGGGGTGCCGTCAGCTTTCTCCAGGCCGGCGCGCCCGAATTCGGCCTGCTCATGCCCGGTGTCGGTCTCGAGCATTTCCTCGACCTCTACATGGACGCAAAGGACGCCGAAGCAGGGCTGACCGGCGGAACGCCGCGCACCATTGAGGGGCCGCTTTATGTCGAGGGGGCGCCACTGGTTGAGAACGACGCCGATCTTTCGTCTGACCCCGATGATACTTGTACACTTTACATGACGGGCCGGATCATAGGGCCGGACAATGAGCCCGTCGAGAACGCCATCGTCCATGTCTGGCATGCGAACTCGAAAGGTTTTTATTCGCACTTTGACCCGACGAGCGCGCAGACGCCGTTCAACAATCGCCGCCGCATCAAGCTCGGCGCGGATGGTCGCTACGCGTTCCATTCGAAAATGCCGAACGGCTACAGCGTTCCGCCGGGGGGCTCGGCAGATCAGCTTATGATCGCGCTCGGTCGCCACGGCAATCGCCCGGCTCATGTGCACTTTTTCGTCGAGGCGCCGGGCTATCGCCACCTGACGACGCAAATCAATTTTGGCGACGACCCCTTCGCAGCGGACGATTTTGCCTTCGGTACGCGCGAGGGTCTCCTGCCTGTTCCCAACCGCCAGGGCGATTCTGCTTACATCGCTTTCGACTTCAGACTGCAGAGGGCCGAGGACCGTCACGAGCAGCAGATATCGAGCCGAATCAGACTCGAAGTCGCCTGAATCCAATCGAGGGAGCTAATCTCATGGAACTTCTTCGCGAACGCCTCGAGACCGCAGTGGTTGAAGATGCCGAGGCTGGCTTGTTCCGGTGCCGGCGGGACGTCTTCACCGATCCGGATCTTTTCGAGCTCGAGATGAAGCACATTTTCGAGGGCAATTGGGTGTATCTGGCGCACGAAAGCCAGATCCCAGACACGAACGACTATTATACGACCATGATTGGTCGACAGCCGGTCATCATTAGCCGCGACAAAAGCGGCGAACTTCATGCTGTCATCAACGCCTGTGCGCATCGCGGCGCGATGCTGTGCCGCCGCAAGCATGGGAACAAGACGAGCTTCACCTGTCCGTTTCACGGTTGGACGTTCGCCAATACGGGCCGTTTGCTGAAGGTCAAGGACGGCAAGACGGGCGACTATCCGCGAACATTCAACACTGACGGTTCACATGACCTGACCAAGGTCGCACGGTTCGAGAGCTATCGCGGCTTCCTCTTTGGCAGCCTTAATCCTGATGTCCTTCCGCTTGAACACCACCTCGGAACCACCCGCTTCATCATTGACCAGATGGTGGATCAAGCGGTCGACGGACTTGAGGTTCTGCGCGGCAACTCGTCCTATATCTATGATGGCAATTGGAAGCTGCAGATGGAGAACGGGGCGGACGGCTATCATGTCAGTTCGGTTCACTGGAACTATTCGGCCACGATGGGGCGCCGCAATTATGAAGCCGCTGGCACGCCCACGGTTGATGCCAACGGATGGTCGAAGAGCGTCGGCGGCGTTTACGCGTTCGATCATGGCCATATTCTGCTGTGGACCAACGTACTCAATCCGGAAGTGCGCCCCAACTATCCCCACCGCGCGGAAATGGCCGCCCGGCTGGGTCAGGAGCGTGCCGATCGCATTCTCGGTCAAACCCGCAATCTCGGTCTGTATCCCAACGTCTATCTGATGGATCAGTTTTCGACACAGATCCGTGTCGTCCGGCCCATCAGCGTCAATCAGACCGAGGTCACGATCTACTGTTTCGCACCGAAAAACGAGGCCGCGTCGGAGCGCGCGCTGCGGATCCGGCAATATGAGGATTTCTTCAACGTCAGCGGCATGGGGACGCCAGACGACCTGGAGGAATTCCGCGCCTGCCAGGTCGCGTATGAAGGTGCCGGCGACTTGTGGAACGATCTCAGCCGTGGCGCCGGACACTGGCTCCCGGGCCCGGATGACAATGCCAGGGCGCAGGGCCTCGAGCCACGTCTGAGCGGCTCGCGCAGCGAAGACGAGGGTCTTTTCGTCCGGCAGCACGAATATTGGGCGAGGGCCTTGCTGGCCGCCATCGATCGGAATGGGGGCGACAATGGCGGGAATGCCGTCCGGCCCGGCGGTGGGCTGAAGGTGGCCGCATGAAGCCGTCCTATCAGCAAATCGTCGATTTCCTGTATCGCGAGGCCCGGTTGCTTGATGATCGGGATTGGGAAGCGTGGCTGGACTGCTACGCGCCAACCGCTGTCTTCTGGATGCCGGCGTGGGATGATGACGATCGGATCGTGGAGGATCCGCAGCGGGAAATCTCGCTGATCTATTACCCGAACCGCGACGGGCTTGAAGATCGGGTGTTTCGCATCAAAACAGAGCGTTCAAGCGCGAGCATGCCCGAGCCGCGTACCAACCACCATGTCACGAACATCGAGGTGCTTGGCGAGCAGGGAGACGCGATCAATGTGCGCTTCAACTGGCACACTCTCAGCCACCGCTACAAGGAAACGCACAGTTTTTTCGGCACATCCTTCTACGCGATCGACGCTAGCGGCGATACGCTGCTAATCACTAACAAGAAGATCGTGTTAAAGAACGATTACATTCACCAGGTTATCGACGTTTATCACGTCTGATCGTCTGGTCGAGAGGTCGCCATGAGTTTTCGTATTGCTTTGAATTTTGAGGATGGTGCAACTCGCTTCATCGACTGCAACGCAGGCGAGAAAGTGCTGGACGCAGCATTTCGCAATAAGATCAACCTGCCGATGGACTGCTCGGATGGCGTATGCGGCACCTGCAAATGCCGCTGCGAGCAGGGCGAATATGAACTCGGCGATGAGTATATCGATGATGCCCTGACGGCAGCCGAGGCCGCCGAGGGCCTTGTGCTCACCTGTCAGATGGAGGTCTCCTCCGATTGCGTCATCGCCGTACCCGTGCCGTCCGGGGCGTTGAAGCTGAAGGCCGAGGATATTGCGGTCGAGATCGTTGCGGTCGATCAGCTTTCGAACCGCCGTCTCGGTCTGGCGGTCCGCGCGGCAAGCGGAAGCTTGCCGGACTTTCTGGCCGGTCAATATGTGAACATTGCGGTGCCGGGGGCCGCTGATGAGACGCGGTCCTACTCGTTTAGTTCGCGGCCCGGCGCCGATACTGGCACATTTGTGATCGGGAACGTCGCGGGTGGATTGATGAGCCGCCATCTGGAGAAGATGGCGAAGGCTGGCGACCGGCTGACGTTGCGCGGCCCGCTCGGCAGTTTCTACCTGCGTGCGCCGCAGCGGCCATTGCTGTTCGTCGCAGGGGGAACAGGCATTGCGCCGATCCTGTCGATGCTGGAGGTGCTGGCCGCTGAAGGGACCGCTGGGCACCCGGTCACCCTGATCTACGGCGTACGTAACGTAACCGATCTGGTCGGGATGGAGCAGATCGCCAGGCTTGCAACGCGCATCCCGGACCTCACCATCATCACGACCTGCTCTGGCCTGGGTGAGGTCCACACCCGCACCGGCCGGGTGATTGCGCATCTCGACGCAATGCATCTGGCCGAGGGCAACGTCGACATCTACCTGTGTGGGCCGCCCGAGATGGTAGAAACCGTTCGGCTGCATGTTGCGGAGCTCGGCGTCACGCCGGCAAACTTCTATTACGAGAAGTTCATCCCCGCACAGCCGAAGGTGGAGGTCGCATGATCTTTTCTGACCGGTTCACCGGGAAAGTCATCGTGGTCACCGGGGCGGCGCAGGGCATTGGCCGCGGCGTCGCTTTGCGCGCTTCCGCCGAGGGGGCTCACGTGCTCCTCGTCGACAAAGCTGGGTTCGTATCCGACGTTGCGGCCGAAGCCGGCCCGCGGGCCGCGTCGTTCTCTTGTGACCTTGAGGAAAGCGAGGGCGCGGCCGCCGCCATGCGCGAGGCCGTGGCGACATTCGGCCGGATCGACATTCTCATCAACAATGTCGGGGGAGCCATCCGGATGCGTCCCTTCGCCGAATTCACACCCGCGCAGATCGAGGACGAGATCCGGCGCTCGCTGATGCCGACCTTATGGGCGTGTCACGCGGTCCTGCCGATCATGATCAGCCAAGGCGGCGGGACGATCGTCAACGTCTCGTCCAACGCGACACGTGGCATCCGGCGCGTGCCATATTCAGCAGCAAAAGGCGGAATCAACGCGGTCACCCAGAGCCTGGCGATGGAATATGCCCAGCACGGCATCCGGGTCGTGGCGACTGCGCCCGGTGGAACGACCGCCCCGGCCCGCCGGGTGCCGCGAAATCCCGAAGGCGACAATGCCCGCGAGCAGGCCTGGATGGCGGAAGCGGTCGAACAGGTAACGAACTCGACCTTCGTCAAACGATACGCCACCCTCGACGAACAAGTCGCCCCGATCCTTTTTCTGGCCTCGGACGAGGCGTCCTACATCACCGGGTCGGTCCTGCCCGTGGCCGGCGGCGATCTCGGTTGACAGAGGGCGATGACAACCATCCCCGGACCGCGGCGGCCCCGCTGCTTCTCGGCGCAAGCCTGCTCGGGATAGTGCCGGTCAATCAATTATTCGTCGCCTTCCAAGGCGCGCGCGAGGACAAGCCATGAAGAAGAAGACCTATGACAGCCCGGCAGCGGCGCTTGAAGGCGTGCTTTTCGATGGCATGACGATCATGTCCGGGGGGTTCGGCTTGTCGGGCAATCCGGAGAGTCTCATCCCGGAAATCCGGGCAAGCGGCGTCAAAGATCTGACCGTGATTTCGAACAATGCCGGGGCGGACGGCTTCGGCCTCTGGATGCTCCTCGAAACCCGACAGATCCGCAAAATGATCTCGTCCTACGTCGGCGAGAACAAACTGTTCGAACAGCAATATCTATCGGGCGATCTCGAACTCGAACTCACGCCACAAGGCACGCTCGCCGAGCGCATCCGGGCTGGCGGCGCAGGTATCCCGGCTTTCTATACCAAGACCGGCGTCGGGACGCTGGTGGCAGAGGGCAAACCGGTCGAGACGTTCGACGGCGAGGACTATGTCCGCGAAACCTGGTTGCGTGCTGACCTCGCAATCGTGAAGGCGTGGCGCGCCGATCCGGCCGGCAATCTGATGTTCCGGAAGACAGCCCGCAATTTCAATCCGAACATGGCCACGGCTGGGCGCGTAACCGTCGCCGAGGTTGAGGAGATCGTCGAGGCCGGAAGCTTTGACCCCGACTGCATTCATACGCCAGGCATCTATGTCGATCGGGTTGTGTTGAGTACGATCAATGAAAAACGGATCGAGAAACTGACCGTACGTCAGCGGGAAGCCGCCTGATGCCATGGACACGCGAACAGATGGCGGCCCGCGCTGCCACTGAGTTGCAAGACGGGTTTTACGTCAATCTGGGGATTGGCATTCCGACCCTCGTCGCCAATTACGTGCCGGCGGGGTTGGACGTCACGCTCCAGTCGGAAAACGGAATGCTGGGGATCGGGCCGTTTCCGGACCGCGAGGCCGTCGATCCGGACTTGATCAATGCGGGCAAGCAGACGATCACGGCGTTGCCGACTTCGAGTTTCTTCTCGTCGGCGGACAGCTTCGCGATGATCCGCGGCGGGCATATCGACATGGCGGTACTGGGGGCGATGGAGGTCAGCGAGGCAGGCGATATCGCCAATTGGACCATCCCCGGGAAGATGGTGAAGGGGATGGGGGGTGCCATGGACCTGGTCGCGGGCGTGAAACGCGTGGTCGTCGTCATGGATCATGCCAACAAAGCGGGCGACCCGAAGATCCTTGCGCAGTGCACGTTGCCGTTGACGGGCAAGGCGTGCGTCGATCTCATCATCACGGATTTGTGCGTCATGGCGTGCGACAAGCCGGGTCTGCGGCTTCTCGAGCTCGCCCCTGGCGTGTCGCTCCAGGAGGTGCGCACGAAGACCGGCGTGGCCTTCGCGGCAGAGCCTGTTCCGGCGGACTCGGCCTGATGCCCTTCGTTCGCTCGCAGGGCGCAAATATCTACTGGAAGGTCGAGGGCGATCCGCAAAAGCGGCCCTTGGTCCTGCTCAATTCGATCGGAACCGACATGGATCTCTGGGCGGAGGCCCTGGTCCCGCTTCGGCGCGAATTCTCGCTCCTCCGCATCGATACACGCGGACACGGTGCCTCGGACGTGTCGATGTGCGATTACGAGCTGGCTCTGCTGGCGGCGGACGTGCGGGCAGCAATGGATGCGGCGGATGTGCGCGCCGGCGCTATCGCGGGCGTTTCTCTGGGCGGCATGATCGCGATGCAGCTTGCCCTCGACGTGCCAGGTCGGGTTACCAGCCTCGTTCTCGTCTGCACCTCGTCAACCATGGACAGATTCGCGTGGACAGCGCGGGTCGATAAGGTCCGCGCCGAGGGAATGGCCGGGATCGCGGATCTCGCAATGTCGCGCTTCCTGTCGCCGGACTTTGCAGCCGAGCGACCGGACGTCGCCGCGACGGTCCTGCGCGGACTGCTCAATATGGATCCGGCCGGCTACGCCGGGTGCGCGGCCGCCATTCGCGACATGAACCTGGCTGCCCGGCTCGCGAATATCCAGGTCCCGACGCTGACCGTGACCGGTCGGAAAGATTCCTCGACCCCGCATGACGGACATGGCGAACATCTGATCGCCGCGATTGACGGGGCGGTGCATGTCGCGCTGGATGCCGCACATCTGGCACCGCTCGAAGCACCGGACGATCTTGCCGCTGCGATAATCGATTTTCTAAAACCCTGAGGTTTCATGGCAGACGCCTTCATTTGTGACGCGATCCGGACGCCTATCGGCAAGCTCAACGGCGCGCTCTCGTCGGTAAGGGCTGACGATCTGGCGGCAATCCCGATCCGCGCCTTGATGGCGCGTAACCCCGATGTCGACTGGGCTGCCCTCGATGACACGCTGCTCGGCTGTGCGAACCAGGCGGGCGAAGACAATCGCAACGTAGCGCGAATGGCGGTTCTGCTCAGTGGACTGCCCGAGGCAGTCCCGGGCGCGACGGTGAACCGGCTCTGTGCTTCGGGCCTCAACGCCGTCGGGATCGCCGCCCAGGCCATTCGCTCGGGCGATGCGACCTTTCTGATCGCCGGCGGCGTGGAGAGCATGACGCGGGCGCCCTATGTGATGGGCAAGGCGTCGGCACCCTTCGATCGCACACAGACGATCGAGGACACCACACTCGGTTGGCGGTTCGTCAATCCGGCCATGCGTGCGGCCTATGGCGTCGATACGATGCCCCAGACGGGTGAGAATGTCGCCGAGCTGTGGCGGGTGAGCCGGGACGACCAGGATCGCTTTGCGCTTGCCAGCCAGGAAAAGGCGGCGCGCGCGATTGCCAGCGGGCGCATGGCTGCGGAGATTGTGTCCGTCACGCTCGCCCAGAAACGCGGCGATCCGATCATCTTCGACACAGACGAGCATCCGCGCGCGACGAGCGCTGAGGCGTTGGCGAGACTCAAGCCGGTCATACGCAGTGATGGAACCGTCACCGCGGGCAACGCCTCGGGTTTGAATGACGGTTCAGCCGCGATGCTGATTGCCTCGGAAAGCGCGGCCGCCAAGCAGGGCTTGAGCCCGCGAGCGCGTATCTTGGGGATGGCGGCCGCCGGCGTGGCGCCCAGAATTATGGGGGTCGGACCAATCGAGGCGGCACGCAAGCTGTCCCACCGCACCGGCATTGGCATCGACAAGCTCGACGTGATCGAGCTCAACGAGGCGTTCGCCAGTCAGGCGATTGCGACGCTACGTGACTTGGGCGTCGAGCAGGATGATCCCCGCGTCAATCGCAACGGCGGCGCGATCGCGCTCGGTCATCCGCTTGGAATGTCCGGTGCGAGGATTGCCATGACCGCAGTCGAAGAGCTGCACCGTAGCGGCGGGCGCTATGCGCTGGCCTTCATGTGCATCGGTGTCGGCCAGGGGCTCGCGCTCATGCTGGAGCGGGTCTGATCCACCCGCTGTCGGTCGTCCGCATCGCTGCGAGCGCCTCCGGCAGATCGAAGCTGTGGATCTGATCGAAGCGGTAGGAAAATTCCGTTATCACGCGCTGCTTCGCTGCTGAGGCCTGTCGCTGTGACTTATACGCGAGTCGCAACCGCAACCCCGATGGCCGCCGTCACGAGACCGCAGATCTGCAGGATGGTCAGGGCTTCGCCGAAGATCGCGAAGGCAATAATCGCGACGACCGGAGGGACAAGGTAGAACATCGACGCGACAGACGAGACCGCGCTGCGTCCGATCATGAGGAGCAGCAACGTCATGCCGCCGACAGACAGGCCGGCGACCGACCAGCCGAGCCCGACGATGGCCTGCCATGTCATGTCGAAGCGGCCCACCTCGGTCAGAGCAGCCAGCGCTCCCACGATGACCGCCGATGCACCAAATTGGATCGCGGCGCCGGCGCGAAGGTCGATCCGGCTGCCCGTATGCTTTTGCCAGATCGTGCCCAAGGTGATGGCGACCGTCGCGATGCCGGCGAGCGCGATCGTAATCGGCGCTGCAGAGTGAAGGGACGAGGCAAATTGCGGCACTAAGACCAAGCCTGCACCGACGAAGCCGATCAGGATGCCGAGCCATTGCTTGCGCGTGACGCGCTCGCCGAGCAGGGGCTCCGCCAAAGCGGCCGTCAGCAGCGGCTGCAGGCCGGTGATCAGCGCGCAGACAGCTGCAGGCAATCCATGGCTCACCGACCAAAAGACGCCCGCAAGATAGACACCCTGCATGAGGGCTCCGGCGAGGGCACAATCACGCCAAACCCTCGGCGACCTTGGCCAGGATATGCCCGCGGCCATCGTCAGCGCTACGAAGATGCAGGCCGTAAGCGCGAAGCGAATCGTCAGAAACGTCAACGGGTCGGCGTGTCCGCCGATGAGCCGTGCGACCAAAAAGCCGGTCGCCCAGATGCTAACGAACAGCATCGGGGCGGCCGTCTCGAGGCAGTGCGACGGCGAGGCTGGCCTCGTCGTCACCTGGAGGGAGATGTCTTCAGAAATTATAAGTGCCTTCCACCGTGAACATCCGCGGTGGGCCGTAAGTGACTTCGGCATAGCCGGAGGAGGCGGTGAGAGAGGAGTTGCCGCTGCCCCGATACGCCTTATCGGTCAGGTTTGTGATGCCGGCCGCCACGCTGAACCGATTTTCGGGTGCTTGATAGCGAATGCTGATATTGACCAGCGCGTATTTGCCCTGAGCGATCTGCTCGGTATTCGGCGCATCGAAGTAGGTCTTGCTCCGGAACGCGACGTCGGCCCGAGGCGTGATCGCGCCTTGCCCGACAGGGACGCGGTACGCGACGCCGCCGTTTAGGCTCCAATCCGGCGAATAAGCCTGCTTGTCATCGAGATCGACGACGCCCAGCGCATGCGGCGCCAACCCGATCTGACCGGCAAGGAGCGCGGGCGTAAAGCTGTCATATTCGAAATGCGTATAGCCGACGCCGAAGTTGATCAGCATCGGTGATATGGGGCTGAATGTGCCTTCGACCTCGAAGCCATTGATCGTTGCCTTGCCAGCGTTGCGTACCACGGGTGCGACACCCTCACGAACAACGATCTGGATATCGTCATATTTCGAGTGGAATCCGGCCACCGAGAGCCGCAACGTCCGACCGACCAACAATTTGCCGCCGAGCTCGTAGGTTGCGACCCTTTCCGGGTCAAACTCCGGCAGGAATTCGCGCCCGGTCGGCGCGTTCGCCGAAATCACAGGCTGAACGATACGCGTGTTGAACCCGCCGCTTTTGAAGCCCTGCGAATAGCTCGCATAAGTCATAAGCTCGGGTGTCCACTGATATTGCAGCGTCGCGGCAGGCGTCACCTTGCTGCTCGTCTTGGAGTTCAACACCGGATTGAACAGATAGATGTTTGACCCCCTGCAGGCGGCGGCCGGCGCACCGGTGCGCGGAGCGCCTAGGCATACCATCTGGGCATTTAACGGGGCGGGGTAGGCGACGTTGTAGCCGACATTCGTATAGCCGTAACCCGAGCCGGCAGCGGTCTCGTACGGAGTCGCCTCCTTTTTGTCCCGCGTGTAGCGCAGGCCGACCGTTACGTTCAGCTTATCCGTGACCGCGAACGACTCCTGAGTGAATAGCGCGATCGACTGGTTCTTGATAGAAGCGTTGTTGTTGAGGCCGCCGACCCGCAATTCCTCGCCGGTCGTGGCACTGATTTGGGAAGGCAGGAAGACCGGGTAGAACTGATAGTCAGTCTCGCGGAAATAATATGCACCAAATAGATACTTAAGGCGGCTGTTTGCAGTTTCTCCCACAAACTGAACTTCTTGCGTAAACTGCTTGATATTATCCTTGTTAACCGTCTCTAGGATCAGGAGTGGCGTATTGTCGGCATCTCGAATTGAAAAGGGCTTCGTCTTTCGATAGGCCGTTATGGACTTGACGCTTATCCAGTCCGCGGGCTCATATTTGAGTGTCAGCCCGGCGCCGTACATTTCGAGCTGTGACTTGCTGGGCGCCTCGGATGCGACCTTGTACGGCCCAAGCGCCAGATACTGGTTGTTGGCGCAACGGCGGTCATTATTCTCGGGGACGAGGGTGACAGGTGTCGTCAGCGCGAAACCGGGGCAGCCGGCGATTGCAGACGCAAACCGGACGAAGGCGGCGCTCGTGTTGATGCCGCCGAACACGGTCGGTGATCCGTTGACACTGTCGCGGGTATAGTCCCCGATGAGCAGGGCTTCGAATTTGTCGCTGGGCTTCCACAGGAGACTTGCGCGGCCGGCGAAGGTATCGACGTCGCCAAGATGGCGACCGCTCAAGATATTGGTCACGTAGCCTTTGCGATCACGCTTGGTTGCTGCGAAACGGAGCGCCAACGTATCGGTGATCGGAAGATTCAACACGCCCTTGACATCGCGCCGACTATAATCGCCCAGAGTAGCTCCGATGTTTCCCGACACGCCGTTGAAATTGGGGCGAGCCGAGAAAATCTGGATGGCGCCGCCGACGGTGTTGCGGCCGAACAATGTTCCCTGCGGGCCACGCAGAACTTCGACGCGGTCTACATCCAACAGCGAGATAGCTGTCCCACTCGCGCGGGCGAAATAGACTCCGTCAACATAGAAACCCACGCCTGGATCAGTTGAAGCGAGGAAGTCGGTTTGCCCCACGCCGCGGATGAAGATTGCGGACGAGGAGCTGTTGCCGGAGGCGGGGGCGACAGCGCTGAACTGCACGTTCGGCGCGAGTTGCGTGAGCTTATCGGCGGAATCAATCTGGCGCTCGGCAAGCGTATTGCCGCCAAAAGCAGCAACTGAGATCGGCACATTCTGAATACTTTCCTCGCGGCGCCGTGCCGTTACGATGATGTCGCCGATGCCACCGGCAGGACTGCCGTCCGTCGCGGCTGCAGGTGGCAGCGTCGCGGTCACGTCGGGAGCGCTTTGCGCCGATGCCACGGTTGGAGTACAGCCCAATGCGATGGCGAGCGAAGTTGCTGACGCTGTGCGTTGCAGCCGGGTCGCAAGGTTCGGCTTTTGGATCATTCTTCCCTCCTTTTCGCCCGGCCTGCGCTCAAGATGATGCGCGGCGCGGGGCGTTATTGTTGTGATGTTTTCGGATTGGCCGACCCAATACTGGAAGTCAGAGTAGACAACGTCCCGGCACAACGCCGACGCGCGTACAAGAGTGACGATCCTCTATTCGAAGGTTCGTCCGCGTGCCAATTTTCGTGAGACTGGATATCCAGTTGTTGTGGTCAGCCGATCGCCTCCTCTCCATTACTTACGATGTTGGTCATCGTGATATTGCGACCGACTTTGGACGGTTCAGCATTGGGGAAGGTAACGGGGGCCGTGAAATGCCGTCCAATACAGATCCCGTATGCGGCCGATACCTTCAAAGTGTCGATCGACGAGGACGGGGCGGGCGATGACGCCACTTGCCATCAGTAAATCCGGGGCAGCCGTCGGGTAAACGGTGCTGCAAAACATGGAGAGGTCGCGCCGGCTTTCGACACTGTTCGGTAAAAAAACTGCCGCTTTCGGGTCACGAATATCTCTCGCTCCGCGGCACGCGATCGGTTTTGAGCGACGTCGGTTCCGCCGGGTCTGAAACCGGCCAGATCAGCAACCCGATACCGGCAGGGTTGCTGCATTTGACGGAGCTCACATAGTACGATGCCGCGACGGCGCCCTCGGGCGGGCCGGACGCAACGCCTTGTTGGATGCGCAGCGGCGCCGCCCCGACCGAACTGGCCCAGCCCCCGGTTCAAACACGCGGCCCCGGGGCATAGATACCGCGCAGCTTCCGTTCGCTCATTGCGGCACGACATGTGTAGAGACGAGGGCGCGAGCGATCGCCACCTCCGCACGTCGGACCGGCCCGAATGACCGGCCCAAGGAGCAGGGCTACACCCGCCAGGCGCGGCGCATCGCGTTGGATTTGCCGGCTGTCACCACGGCAGAACGCTGTTCTGATAATCGATGAAGCAGCTGCCGCGGCTGCCGGCCCGAGCCTCGATCGCGTCCGCGATGCCGCGGACGCTCGTCTCGACCTCGAGCGGTGCCTGGTCGCCGCCCATGTCTGTCTTCACCCAGCCGGGCATAATCGCGAGCACGGCGCGATCACCACCAGCGCGGACCGCGTAGCCGCGCAAAAGGCGGTTCAGCGCGGCCTTGCTAGCGCCGTAGAGCTCGTAGCTGACGGCCGGTTCGACGGAGATGCTTCCGAGCGCTGACGTCATTGCGGCGATAGTCCCGTTTGGCCTCACACGATCGCTCAACTGTTCGATGACTCGCATTGGCCCCAGCGCGTTGGTGCGCATCACCCGGTCGAATTCTTCCGTGGTGACCTCTCCGATGGGCGTCGTGGGATCGTCGCTTACGCCGGCGTTCACAAACAAGAGATCGAGGCTCGTCGCCGACAGGCGCCCGGCGAGCGACGCGATGCTGGCCTCTTCATTGATGTCGAGCGCTTCGACGCGCAGTGCGTCACAAGCGAGCGCCGCCAGGTCTGCCGAAGCACCCGGCTGCCGTTCGGTCGCGACGACAGTCCAGCCGCGGCTCAGATACTCCCGGACAAGGCCCAGGCCGATCCCGCGTGATGCCCCCGCGACGAGGGCGGTCTTGAAATTGCTCATCCATTGTTCCTTTGTCTCGCAGAGTGTCGGCCGCAGGACGATAGCGCGACGACGATTCCACTGATGATGATGTTGGCGTGCCGGGCGTGCGCTGCTGCGACCTAAAGTTGATGTAGGTCATTGATCGGCTGCTGTGATCACGCAGCTTCCGCATTTGTAATTGCGGGATCCTATTTGGTGAAACCTGCGAACGGCGCAAAATAGATGGCTCCGAAACCATCGAGCTTCTTGCGGATCTCAGCGGTCGGCTCCCCGTAAACGAAGAGATAGTCGATCGTGGCAAACGCCAGGAATTCCGCAGCGTAGGGAGCGAACGTCTCTTCCACATGCGGCAGTACGCCGGCCATACGATAGCGCTCGACGATATGTACCGCCGTGCGGTCAGCGTTGACGACATATTCGTAGGTCAGGGTGTCCGGCTCCTCATGCGAGGCGGCGACAATCTTGTCGATCAAAGCCTTGAACTGATCGAATTCCTCCGGCCGGGTCGAGAGATGGTAGATGGAGAGAATCTCGTTTTGCATGGGGGTTATCCTATCTGAAGCTATGTTCGCCGCTTTACCGTAGAGCAGGGATCGTTAAAGCCGTGCGCGGGCGACAAATAGTATACCAGCGAGATACAATGGCTGATATTGATCCGTTAACCGGCGTTTCGGTTTTTGTTGCCGCAGCGCGGCTCGGCAGTTTCACGCTAGCAGCCGAGCGGTTGGGCGTGACGAAGTCAGCGGTCGGCAAAACCGTCGCGCGGCTCGAGGACCGTCTGGGGGTGAAGCTGTTCAACCGAACAACGCGCTCATTTCGGCTGACGGCCGACGGCGAGGCCTATCTTGCGGCGTGCTCGACGGCACTCGAGGAAATCAACGCCGCGCAGGAGGCACTTTCAACGAGCAGCCGGGTCTTGAGCGGTCGCCTCCATATCGACATGCCCGTCGCATTCGGACGGGCCGTGCTGCTTCCGATCCTGATCGATTTGACCCGAGCGCATCCGGAATTGACCCTAACGCTGAACTTCACGGACGCCACCAGCGACATTCTTCAGGACGATGTAGATCTCGCGATCCGCTTCGGTGTGCTCAGGGACAGTACCAACCTGGTCGCGCGGCATCTTGTGAGCCAGCCTCGCATCATCTGCGCCTCTCCGGCCTATCTGGCTCGCCACGGAGTCCCGACCAGCCTCGCCGATCTTCGTCACCACCGGTGCGTTCTGGGGGCGGCGAAGGGGCCACCCCTTGCATGGTTCGTAATAGAAGCCGGCGAGGAGAAGCGCATCAGCCCGCCTGTCACCCACCAGCTGAGTGACGGGCAGGCGATGGTCGACGCGGCGACCGCCGGATTGGGCATCTGTCAGGTCCCGGTGTCGATCGTTCGCAACCAGTTGGCGCGCGGGGAGCTGCAGCCGGTTCTTGAAGCCTTCGCAGGCGCCCTCGTCGACGTCCATGCGGTTTGGCCGCGCCGGGCTAGACTCAGCCCGCGCGTGCGCTATGTCGTCGACGAGCTGATCCAGCAAGCCGCGCTCGGGCATCTCGGGTGAGATGTCCGCTGTTCATGCGGGCGCGGCATTCAAACTCTTATCCAGCCGCTTCGCGTGCCACCGCAGATGATCGGTCATGAAGGTCGAAATGAAATAATAACTATGGTCATAATGCGGGCGGCGCGTGAGCGTGAGCGTGATCCCAGCGGACGCGCATGCGGCTTCCAACAGCTCCGGTCGCAGCTGCTGCTCTAGAAACGGGTCGGCCAACCCTTGGTCGACGAGGATGGCTTCAGCCCGCGCGCCATCCTCGATAAGCGCAACCGCATCATGGCGGCGCCATGTCTCTCGATCGCCCCCCAAGTAGCCCCCCAATGCCTTTTCGCCCCAGGGTACTTGGCTTGGGGCAACGATCGGAGCGAACGCTGAAATCGCGCGGAAGCGCTCAGGAAAGGTCAGCCCGATTGTCAGCGCACCGTGACCGCCCATCGAATGACCCATGATCGACTGCATCGCCGGGTCGGCCGGAAAATGTGCGAAAATAAGCGCTGGCAGTTCCTCCGTGACATAGGTCCACATTCGATATTGGCGGGCAAAAGGGGGTTCGGTGGCATCCACGTAGAAGCCGGCACTCAAGCCGAAATCATAAGCTCCTGCCGGGTCGTCCGGGACCGACTCACCACGAGGGCTGGTGTCGGGCGCCACGAAAATCAGCCCGAGTGCGGCGCAGGCCGCTCGGAACTCCCCCTTTTCCGTCACATTGGCGTGGGTGCAGGAAAGCCCCGAAAGAAACCAGACGACCGGCAGTTTCTGTCCGGGCTGATGCGGCGGCACGTAGACCGAGAAGGTCATCTCCGAACCCGTCGCGGTGGACGCGTGGCGGTAGACGCTTTGGGTGCCGCCGTGGGCCCGATTGGTCGAAATCGTCTCGAGCATCTCAGGCGGCGTGCCGCTGCCTGAAGGCATGCGTCGCGAGCGTATCCATCAGCACGGGATCGAGACAATCATAGGGCTCGAGACCGAGCCGCCTGATCTGTTCGCGCACGGCGTTCATCTCGCCCGGGTCGACGCCGCCCTCGATGATTGACGAGACGAAGGCGGCAAAGCCAGGAGGGGGTACTTCGCTTCCGTCAAGCAGTTCCGCATGGACGAAGTCGAGGCCGAAAAAAGCGTGGCTGGGGTCTTCGATTCGACCATACATATGCACGCCGCACGCGCGGCAGGCATGGCGCTGGATGGTCATCTTCTGGTCGACAATGGTCAACTTTTCTTGCCCCGCAACGACGGTTACCCCGTCGCGAGGGACGACGCCGATGACCGCGAAGACGGCGCCCTGCGGCTTCCAGCATTTGGTGCAACCACATGCATGGTTGTGGGCGATCGCGCTGTCGATTGTGACGCGTACCGGGTCGGCCTGGCAGTGGCAGCTTAACGCGCCGCCGGTGAACGCCGTAGGATGAAACGACAGATCCGCGTCGAGCGCGGGATGTAGTGCGATGGTCATGATAGGCTCCAAACTCTGCGTGGCGCGCTTAATCAGTAAACGACGACCGAGCGGATGCTCTCGCCGGCATGCATGAGGTCGAACCCCTTGTTGATTTCATCCAAGGTGAGGACGTGCGTGATCATCGGGTCGATCTCGATTTTCCCGTTCATGTACCAGTCGACAATCTTGGGAACGTCCGTGCGCCCCTTTGCTCCGCCAAACGCGCTGCCCTGCCACACCCGGCCGGTGACTAGCTGGAAGGGGCGCGTCGATATCTCCTTGCCCGCCTCCGCGACGCCGATGACCGTTGAGACACCCCATCCCCGATGGCAGGCCTCGAGCGCCTGACGCATAACCGTGGTGTTGCCGGTGCAGTCGAACGTGTAGTCAGCGCCGCCGTCGGTGAGCGAGACCAGGTGCTGGACGATATCGCCATCGATCTTGGCGGGATTGACGAAATGGGTCATTCCGAAACGGCGACCCCACGCTTCCTTATCGTCGTTGAGATCGACCCCGACGATCATGTCGGCACCGACCATCCGGGCGCCTTGAATGACGTTGAGACCGATGCCGCCCAGTCCGAAGACGATGACCGTATTGCCGACCTGAACTTTGGCGCTGTTGACGACCGCACCGACGCCGGTGGTGACACCGCAACCAATGTAACAGCTCTTGTCGAACGGAGCGTCCTCGCGAATTTTTGCGACCGCGATCTCGGGCAAGACGGTGAAGTTCGAGAAGGTCGAACAGCCCATGTAGTGAAATATCGGCTGGCCCTTGTAACTGAACCGCGTCGTGCCGTCGGGCATCACACCCTTGCCCTGAGTGGCCCGGATCGCCGTACACAGGTTGGTTTTTCCACTGAGGCACGACTTACACTGCCGGCATTCGGGTGTGTACAGGGGGATGACATGATCGCCCGGTTTTACCGAGCGGACGCCGGGGCCGACCTCACGGACAATACCGGCGCCCTCGTGACCGAGAATGCTTGGAAACAGTCCTTCGGAATCGAGCCCTCCGAGCGTGTAGGCATCGGTGTGACAAATCCCGGTCGCCATGATCTCGACGAGGACCTCGCCTGCCTTGGGGCCTTCGAGATCCACCTCAATGATCTCGAGCGGCCTTTTTGGCTCGAAAGCGACTGCGGCACGCGTTTTCATTTCAGTCTCCAATATCACCTGATGCGCTACATAAGCTCTGGCTCAGAACGGGATAACACCCCCAGAAAGCAATTCATTCGTGCTATGCGGGGACAATGACGAACTGGGATGGTATCGAGGAAGTGGTGGCTGTGGAGGCGGCGGGATCGTTCGCCGGCGCTGCTGCCGCGCTTGGCCTTTCGAGTTCGCATGTGAGCCGTGCCGTCGCCCGTCTCGAAGCGCAGCTTCAGGTGCAGATCTTCTATCGCACGACACGGCGCGTGGTTTTGACCGACGATGGCCGGACCCTTGTTGAAGGTCTCAAGCGCGTCATTGAGGATCGCGATGAAGCGTTCGCCCGCATGTCCGGCGCCGGCGATCCCCGCGGAGAAGTCAGGCTTACCTGCTCCATGGCGCTCGGCGAACGGTTCGTGGTCCCGATCGTTCGCAGCTTTGCGGCATCGCATCCCGGCATTAGCGTCCGGATCGAGCTCACCAATCGCCTCGTGGATCTTGTCGGCGAGGGCTTCGATGTTGCGATCCGGACCGGCGATCTAGCCGACAGCCGCCTCATTGCCACACGCCTGGCGTCGCGCAGGCTGCACGTCTGTGCTGCCCCTGGCTATCTGGCGCGGCACTCGCCGCCGCGCGAGATTCATGACCTTAAAGACCACGAGTGCCTGATCGGGACCAATGACGTCTGGACCTTCTCGGCAAAGGGCAAGGAAATCACGCATCGCGTGAAAGGCCGCTGGCGCTGTAACAGCGGTCTTTCGGTCATGGAGGCGGCCCTCGATGGCATGGGAATCTGCCAGCTCCCGGACTTTTACGTCCGCAGAGCGATCAAGGAAGGACGCCTGATGCTCCTCCTCGAAAGTTTCGAGGCCGGCAATGAGCCGATATGGGCCGTCTACCCTCAGCATCGCCAGCAACTCGCGCGCGTGCGGCTTTTGGTCGATCGCCTCAAGGCTCACCTGCAGGGCGCGCTCGACGCGGCCGAGTGAAGCGCGAGCCCCCATTGCGGCAAACAGATCCAGGCGGGCCGTGAGGCGAGCGGCGAGACAACCGCTCAGCCGTGGCGACGGATGAATTCCGCGAATGTGGCGATCTGGCCCGCCACAAAGTCGCGCGTCGGAGCGTCCGTCAGCATCGCGGGATCGCCGGCCACTTTGGTCGCCACCTGGCCGATCATGACTTCGGGCTTGTTGAGCATCATCGCGTCGAGAAAGATGAAGACCTGGCGAAGCTGATACTGGGCCCGCGAACCGCCCAGCAGGCCGGGCGAAGAGCTTTGCAGCGCGACCGGCTTTCGGGCAAATGGTGACGGCGAGACCCGCGATAGCCAATCGAGCGCGTTCTTTAGAACACCGGGGAACGAGTAATTATATTCTGGCGTCACGATGATGACGCCATCGGCGCCTTGGATCGCTTCAGCCATGGCGAGAACCGCTGCCGGAAATCCATCCGCCTGGGTGTCCGCATTATAGTGGGGAAGATCGCCGATCGATGCCAATGGCTCGATCACCACGTCGTCCGGAGCAAGCGCGGCGAGCGTTCGCGCGATCGCTGCGCTGTAGGAGCCTTGGCGCAGGCTGCCGACCATCGTTACGAGGCGGAGTGTTGGCTGCTCGATCATATGAGTTCCTCAAGTGAAGGATTATTGGAATCGATATCCGGAGAGCGCGGTTTGCATCACGCGCTCGGTATACACGCGCTCCCCCGGACCGTCGGCTGCGCCTGCGGCAACGAGCAGCGGCAAGAGATGTTCTTCGCGGGGATGAGACAGGCGCGCGGCAGGCGCTCCTTCCCATTCAATAAGTCGCGCGGTCCGCTCGGCCGGCGCCATCGCAACCGTTTCGCCCAGCCAGGCGTCGAAATCTTCTGACGGATGAGTGAAACGCGGATCGCCATAGCCGCGCATGTTGTGAAAGCTCATGCCAGCACCGATGATCAGCACGCCTTCATCGCGCAATGGCGCGAGCGCGCGTCCGAGCGCCAGATGACGGCTCGGGTCCAAACCGCGCTCAATCGACATCTCGACGATGGGAACCGCCGCATCCGGCCACATGACCTTGAGGGGTACGAAGACTCCATGATCGAGGCCGCGCTGCGGGTCCACCTTAGCAGAAAGACCGGCGGCGTTCACCAAGGCCGCGGCGCGCTCCGCAAGCGACGGCGCACCCGGTGCGTCGTAGCGCAGGGCATAGGTATGTGCCGGGAAGCCTGAATAATCGAAGATCAACTCCGGCCGTGAACGACCGGTAAACGCGAAACCTCCGTGCGTTTCCCAATGTCCAGACACGATCAGGATCGCCAACGGGGCCTCGCCGAGCGTGGCGGGCAAAGCGCGCAGAAACTGCGCCATCCCCGTCCAGGTTCCCTGTGGATCGTCCATGAAAAAGCATGGGCCGCCGCCGTGCGGAATGAAGAATGTGGGTTGGCGCTGCATCGGACTTCCTCTCCGCAGCGATATGGCGTGTTGATCCCTGACCGATAATAGCGCTTCTGAGACTATGCCCTTCAACCAGCAGTAGGAAGTCATGGCCGATCGATTGACCGGGATCGAAGTGTTCGCGCTCGCCGTGCGGCTCGGCAGCCTGTCCGCCGCGGCACGCAGTATGGGGATGTCGGCGGCCATGGCCGCCAAGCATCTGGGAGCACTCGAAGCGCGGCTGGGCGCGACGCTGGTCAATCGTACCACGCGTCGGCTGTCCCTGACTGAGGCAGGCGTGAGCTATCTCGACAGAGCCGAGCGTATCCTGGTCGATCTGCGGGAAGCGGAAAGTGACGTGTCCGCCCGGTCGATCACGATCGAAGGAACCCTACGGGTGAGCGCGCCCGCTTCGTTCGGCGTCATGCATCTCGCGCCTCTCATCGCGGAGTTCTGCGCCCGCCAACCGGGTGTGACCATCGAACTGGGCTTGAATGACCGTTATGTCGATCTGCTAGAGGAGCGATGGGATGTCGCCATTCGCATAGGGCGTCTGGCCGACAGCTCGCTCATCGCGCGCAAGCTGGCCTCCGCCCGCTTGAGCGTCTGTGCTGCGCCTGGTTATCTAGCGCGGCGCGGGACGCCGGGGTCGATTGATGAACTCGGTCAGCACAATTGCCTTGGCTACACGCTGGCGCCTTTGGTCGGAGCGACCCATTGGGGCTTCGAGCGCGATGGCAGCGTCAAGATACCGATCCGCGGCACGCTAAACGCCAACAATGGCGAAGCGCTCGTCAGCGCTGCGCAAGCAGGTCAGGGGATTGTCTACGCGCCCCGTTTCATGACGGCCGGTTTCATCGCGGCAGGTGATCTGGTCGAGCTGGAGATTGGCATGCCCTTGCTCGATCTCGGTGCGATCTACGCGGTCACGCACGCGACGCGGCGTCCTGCTGCAAAAACGCGCGCGTGGATCGACTTCCTCGCCGAGCGGATGCCGGACCTCGCCAAAGACTGGTGAGTTTAAACACTCCTGGTTGAAAGACATGCGCATAAAGCGCGGATTATCGCATCGCAGGTGAAATGCCATATCGGGCTCCACCCGGTCGGACGACGGCCTTCTCGTGAGCCTGTTGCTCACGGTCTGTCGGCCCGCTTTTGTCAGGAGCCAACCATGAAATCGATACCATTCGCCGCCATCGCCCTGAGCGCTGTGGCCTTGCCGACTTCTCTTCTCGCCGCACCGATCGCGCCGCAGGCGGTTCAAGCCGGCACGTACAAGGTCGAGACGAACCACACGCTGGCCGAATTCACGGTCAATCATTTTGGATTTACCGATTTCTTCGGCATCATCCCGCGTGCGACTGGGACGTTGGTGCTCGACCCGAAGGCGCTCTCGGGCACCAAGCTTGACGTCTCGCTTCCCGTGAACGGGATTTCGACGACCAATGCGACGCTCGACGGTGAACTGAAAAGCGCGGATTGGTTCGACGCCGCGAAATATCCAACGATCCGCTTTGTATCGCAAAAAGTCGTCGCGACCGGCGCGCGGACCGCCCGTATTTCAGGCACAATCACGATGCACGGCGTCACCAAGCCGATGGTGCTCGAAGCCACCCTCGGCGGTGCCGGCATCAACATGATGGACAAGGCCTACACGGTCGGGTTCAGCGCCGTGGGCACGCTCAAACGCTCGGACTTCGGAATCACGAAGTACGTCCCGGCGGTCTCCGACGAGGTGACGCTCAAGATCAGCGCGGCTTTCGAGAAGACCAACTGAACGGCGCCCGACGACGCGGCGGAAGGCCACCGCATCGTCGGTCCGCGCTGCACTACGAACAGAGGGCGGCCGCCATCGCGTTGGCAATCCCATCCGCGGGCGGGCGCCCTTCTCCGCTGGCTTTCCCCGCGATTGGGGGCTCGCCATCAATATCGACGCTCAGCCGCGGTCACACGGCCGAGCCGGATCGGGTCAGGAGTTTTTTGATGCTCGTAAACGGCAAGTGGAGTGCCGATTGGCAGCCTGTTCAGGCGACCGACGACAAAGGAGGCTTCGTCCGTCAGACTTCCGGCTTCCGCAACTGGGTGACACCGGATGGGCATGCGGGACCGACCGGGGAAGGGGGCTTCAAGGCCGAAGCAGGTCGTTATCATCTGTATGTCGCTTTGATCTGCCCATGGGCATCGCGCACCTTGATGGCCCGCAAACTCAAGGGCCTCGATGATGCGATCTCAGTGACCGTTGTCGAACCGACCTTGACCGACGAAGGCTGGCAATTTGGCGACTATCCCGGTTCCGGCAGAGATCCGATCCATGCCGCTCAGTATATGCACGAGCTCTACACGCGCGCCGATCCGACCTACACGGGTCGTGCCACGGTGCCGGTGCTGTGGGACAAGCAGACGGATCGCCCGGTAAACAACGAATCCGCGGACATCGTCAGGATGCTCAACGCAGGCTTTGGCGCGATCGCGCGGTCCGATCTCGATCTGTATCCGTTCGAGCTGCGCGACCAGATCGACGCGCTGAACGCCGAAATTTATCCGCGGTTGAATAACGGCGTTTATCGGGCTGGGTTCGCGACCACGCAGATCGCGTATGAAGAAGCCTATCGCGACGTTTTTGGTATGCTTGACGAACTCGAGCGGCGCCTGGGGCAGGATGGCCCTTTCTTATTCGGTGAGCGCTTCACCGAGGCCGATATCCGCCTGTTCGTAACCCTCGTGCGGTTTGATGCAGCCTATTTCGGTCTGTTCAAATGCAACCAGAAGCGCGTGCGGGACTATCCGGCGCTTCAGGCTTATGCACTCCGTGTGATGAGCCTACCTGGGGTCGTCGAGACTGTCAGCATCGATCACATCAAGCGCGGCTATTATTCCATCAAAGCGCTCAATCCGAGCGGCATCGTTCCCTTGGGACCCGATCTGTTGACGCTCGATCCGGCCGCCTTCGGCGCTGCCGCATCGTGAGCAATTCGCTGATCATCTTCCTTCACGGCGTTGGCAGTCAAGGCGCCGATCTCGGTGCGCTGGCCGGACAATGGCGCCGCCTGTTGCCGGACAGCCACTTCGTCGCTCCGGACGGTCCGGCGCCGTTCGATATGGGACCCGCCGGGCACCAATGGTTCAGCGTGAACGGGGTTACGCGTGCAAACCGAGCGGATCGTATCGTGAGCGCGCGCGCCGCCTTCGACGCGACACTCAGCGCGATCATCACCCGACACGGGTTTGAAGGGCGGCTCGACCGCATCGCGTTCGTGGGCTTCTCACAAGGCTCAATCATGGCGCTCGATGCTGTCGTCTCGGGTCGCTGGCCGGTAGCTGGAATTGTCGCCTTTTCCGGCCGCCTCGCGACATCCGCCGAGCGACACCCGCACGTCCCCACGCAGATTCTAATGGTGCATGGTGCGGAGGACGCGATCATTGGGGTGGAAGAGGCACGCGAGGCGCGCGATGCGCTCACCCGCCATGGAATCTCGGTGCGCCTTCACGAGCTGCCCGCGCTGGGACACTCGATCTCCTCGGCCGGCGCGACGATGGCCTGCCAGTTTCTCACAGATCTGCTAATTCCCAAGCCTGACTGATAGGACGAGCGCAAGCATTGGCGATGCCGCTGCAGTCGCTTCTGGATCAGGTCGCGCGCGGCTCGCTGGCGGTGCAAATTGGACGGGTCTTTACGATGACGAAATCCTCGAAGGTCGTCGGCTGATAGAGAGCAATCGGGCGACGGGCAAAATCGTGATGGTCACGAGCACGGCAAAAGATAGATGAAAAGTCGGGATCTCACTTCAAACACGTTTGCGCTCGCCGCACTGTTCGGTGCTGCCGCCGCGCCCGCGAGCCGGCCGTCGTGATTGTCACTTATGCGGCCTTGGTTGGCTAGCCGCTCTCTGTCCCGGTCCCTGGCGCGCAAGAGTAACTATGGGGCGCTCGGAACACTGATCACTGCGCACGTCAAATGGGTCGCGCCGGATCAACCATTTGGCAGCGCTGGCCCGCTTACCTCGCAGGCAGTCTGTTAGTGCGGCGGCAAGCACGGCTGCGGTGGAAGATAGCCCCTCAGCGACCGGACGGCTCCAGTTGCTGTTGCCTGGCAGCATAACGGAGACGGGGTGCGCTGGGATGCACGTTCAGGCGCTTTCGCGATTGCGACAACGCTACTGCCACCGTCTTGTACAAGTAGGCTCGAGGCCGGTGCCGCTACCACCAGCGGATCGAGAGGCGGCTCCAAGGTGTTGGCGAGCTCCCAGCTGCACGAGCACGGTTTCCCGCAAACGGCGTCGGGCACAAGTCACCCGGACCTGTTGATTTTCGCGTTGAGTGGCACGTCTCGATCGATACCGCAGCGATCCGGTGCATGGACACGCCACATCGCTCTGTGCATAATGGATTTTATATAGGATAATAATCTGGAGATGGCGATGTTGGTGAAGGAGGCGGTCGCGCAGCTTTACGCCTCATTAGGTGGCCCGGCTGACATGGCACTCGAAGGGCTGGTGGCGGGCGCCGAGAATTGCCAGATTGCGTCCATCGCCGCCTGTACGGTGCCATCCATGAATGTGCTGAAAGCCGCAGCGGCGACAGGCGCCAACCTGATCTTGTGCGACGGCCATCCCTTCCATCTGTACGATGCTGTGTGGAGTACCCAGATCTCCAAGCCGGAAATCGTGCTCAATGCGCCGGCAACGGTGGCCAAGCGGGCGTTCATCGCCGAACATGGGATCAATATCGTGCGGATCCGCAGCGCCTGGGAAAGCAGGCATCCGCTTTCGGCATCGCTCGCCTTCGCTTCGCAGTTGCACCTGGGATCGCCGGAACCGCGAGCCGACCATGTCGTCTGCTCCGTTCCCGGAACGACTTCGCTGGCACTGGCCGCCTCGCTTGTGCCGCGCGGCTTTAATGGATTGCGGGTCGTGGGCGCGCCGACTACCCGCGCCACGCGGATTGGCGTGAAGGCGGGGATGTTGGCACCCGCCACGCTCGCGGGGATCTTGCGTGATCCGACGATAGACATGGTCATCGCCGGCGACGCGATCGAGTGGGAAGCCACGCCGTACATGGAAGACGTTGTCGCGACAGGCCGCAGTGCCGCGTTGATGCTCGCCGGCTTCGATGCGTCGATGGCGCCGCTCGGGGCGCACGTGGCAGCGTGGGCGCGCACGATCTTCCCGGACTATCCCGTGCTGTGGCTTTCGCAGCCCGATCTCGTCCGCGACGCGGCGTGAGGAGGATGGCTGTGTCCGATGCCGCCTTTCTCTCTCGTCGCGGGTTCAGCCTCGGCATCGCCGCCAGCGCTGCCACGCTCGCTATGCCCGCCATCGGGGCAGTGCGCGCCCCGACAGTCGACCAGGTGCTGGCCAGCATCCGTGCCAGTTGCGCCGCAGAGGGCATCGCATGGTCGGCGCAAACCGTCGACACGCTGAAGGCGGGTGACCAGGACATGCCGGTCCGCGCGATCGCTGTGACCTTCATGTCCACGCTCAGCTTGTTGCGAAAGGCGGTGGGATCGGGGGCCAATTTGATCATCTCGCACGAGCCCACCTTCTGGAGCCACGGCGATACCACGGTCGAGTGGGTGAACGACCCGGTCTACCGCGCGAAGATGGACTTCATCGATCGCAACAAGCTCGCGATCTTCCGGTTTCACGATCATTGGCATCAGACCAAGCCGGAACCGATGAGCGCCGCGACGCGTGCCCGGCTGGGGTGGGAGCGCTATCTCATTGAGGGCGGCGCCTCCGGCTTCGAAGCACGATATCGTCGCCCGGTGATGCCCCTGTCCGCGCTCCTGAGCGAACTACGCGACCGGTTGCCAAGCCGCAGCCTCCGCGTGATCGGCCGGGACGACATCGCCGTATCCAGGATCGGGTTCGGCGGACACAATCTCGACAGCGTGGTGCTCGGGCTGGAAAGCAACGACGTGCTGATCGTACCCGAAGTGCGCGAATTCGACACGGGCAGCTATCTCCGCGATCTTGTCGAAAGCGGCGCGCCCAAGGCTCTGATCCTGATGGCGCACGAGCGCGGCGAGGCAGATGGCATGGATGCCTGTGCGCACTGGCTGCGTCGCCATGTCCGCGACGTACCAGTTCGATATATTCCCTCGGGCGAGCCGTTCTGGACGCCGACGGCCTCAACCGATCCAGCGAGGACAGCATGAATCACCGGAGAACAACACTTCGCCTCGCAACGTTGATCGCGATTGCTGCTGCTCCGCCTGCCTCCGCAAAATTGGGTATGGTCAATGTCGAGCAGGGGGCCGTTCGGGGCGCCGTCACACACGAGGTCGCTCGTTTCCTGGGAATCCCTTTCGCGGCCGCACCGACCGGAGCGATGCGGTGGCGGGCACCGCAGCCCGCGGCTGCGTGGAAGGGTGTACGCGCTGCGACCGGCTTTGGCGCAAGCTGCCAGCAGGATGCCCCACCGCCCAATGGGTTCGGACCGTGGACGCACGAATACAACATCACCGGCCCGATCAGCGAGGACTGCCTCTATCTGAACGTCTGGACGCCTGCGAAGCGCTCTACGGCGCGCCTGCCGGTGATGGTATGGATCCACGGCGGGGGATTTAACAGCGGCGGCGCTTCGGTCGCAATCTATGACGCGGCTGCGATGGCGATGCGGGGCGTGGTAGTGATCAGCATCAACTATCGTCTCGGCATCTATGGTTTTCTCGCGCATCCCGAGTTGGCCGGACAGCCGGGGGGCGGCAACGGCAATTTCGGGTTGCTCGATCAGATCGCGGCGCTTCGCTGGGTGCAGCGCAACGCCGCGGCCTTCGGCGGGGATCCCGCCCAAGTGACGATCGCCGGCCAATCCGCAGGCGCAATGTCGGTCAACGATCTGATCCTGTCGCCGCTCGCCAAGGGCTTGTTCCAGCGGGCGATCGCACAGAGCGGATCGGGGATGGGGCTCCCGCCGATAACGCTTGCCGCGGCGGAAACGGATGGGAAGGCCATCCTTGCGGCATCGGGCGCTCGTTCGATCGCGGACCTGCGCGCGCTGACGACGGCGCAGATCAAGATCGCGCTGACGAAATCGGCCAGGCCCGGAGCAGGCATGCTGCGCTTTGCACCGATCGCTGATGGCACCGTTCTGCCGACCGATCCCGACAAGGCGTTGGACGAGGGCAGGTATAATGACACGCCGATCCTGACCGGGCTCAACGCCGATGAGGGTAGCGGCTTCATGCCAATCTACCGCCCGACGGATGCGCAAGCGTATGGAGATATCCTCAATCAACGGTTCGGAGCCGACGCCGCAAGCTTCGCCACACTTTACCCGGCTTCCCAACCGACATCATCGCTGCCGGCGATGCAGCGGGACCGCGGGATCGCCGGGCTGCTTTTCTGGTCCGAGGCGCGCGCGAAGACGAGCCGCTTTCCGATCTGGCGCTACCTGTTCACCCGTGCCGAGCCAGGCCCGGAGCGCGCGAAATACGGTGCCTTCCATTCGAGCGAGATCCCTTATGTGTTGGGAACGCTGGACAAGGCACCGGAGCGCTCCGTCACGCCTGAAGATGAACGCGTCTCGGAGGCGATGGGACAATATTGGGCTAGCTTCATCAAAACCGGCAACCCCAACGCGGCGGGCCTCGTTTCCTGGCCGCGCAATGACTCTCCAAACCAGTTGATGGAACTGGGTGCGGCGTTCGGCGCGCGGCCGGCGATGCGCCCGGAGGCGCTCAATCATTTTCGCGCCTATGTCGCGAAGGGCGGGGCGGTGTCGATATTCTGACGCGGCGGTAGATAAGGTCGGCGCTACGGCTTCAGGGCGCCTGGCGAAGCGTCGCAGCAGGCCCGCGACAAAATCGCGCACGAGCGAGGTTTCTTGGCCCCCAGACGGAATGCCCCGACGCCCGGCGTGAGGCGTTGCCAGAAGGTCCGCTCTGGCTAGCCGATCGCAAGCCCGCCAGGCTTCTCCTACCCCGACGGCCGGATCATGCTCGCACGAACCAGCAGATTCCCGCCGGAACGCTCGGCTGCGCGATGTCGGGCTCGCCCCGCCGCCCGGCAAAGGCCATGAGCGCCCCACCGGGCCAACGACCTGACACGATCAGCCCGTCAGCATGCGGGGCGACACGGCGCATTGAGGTCATCTTCGGTGTCAACGCCGTGCGTGGCGCAGCCGGCTTTATCCGCTTATGCGTGTCGGCTGCCCGGCAGCTTAAGGCGAGGGGGGCATGAAACTGCCCCCCTCGGGCCAGGTCCCCAAGCCTCCGCCGACGGCTTCAAATCGGATAGGGCTGATCGGCCGGCTCGAGCGTAACCCACTTCAGCTCGGTAAATTCATCGATCACGGCACGGCCGTCGAAACGGCCATAGCCGCTGCTTTTCATGCCGCCGTAGGGCGCTTGCGGTTCATTTTGGACTGTTGCGCCGTTGACGTGGACATGGCCGGCATCGATCTGTTTGGCGACTTCCAGTGCACGCAGCACATCTCGCCCGAAGACGGCGGCCGCGAGCCCATATTCGGTATCGTTGGCGACGCGGATCGCCTCGTCCACGCCGCTGACGCGCACGATGGTGGTCACCGGACCGAAGGTCTCCTCGGCGTAGATCGTCATGCCCGGCTTGACGTGATCGACGATCGTGGCCTCCATGGACACGCCATCAGCCGGCCCACCGACGACGATCTTCGCGCCTTTCGCCACGGCGTCTTCGATCATCGAATTGATGCGCTTGCCCGCGCCCGCGTCGATCATCGGCCCAATCACGCAGGCCGGATTGGACATCGGATCGCCCGCGACCAGTTGTGCCGCCCGTTCGGCGAACTTCGCGACGAACGCATCGGCGACCGCTTCGTCGACGACAAAGCGCTCCGTCGACATGCAAATCTGCCCTTGATAAAGAAAGGCGCCGAAGATCGCCGCATTGACCGCGGCATCGACGTCGGCGTCATCCAGAACGACGAAGGGTGCCTTGCCGCCCAATTCCAGAAGGCAGCGCTTCAGATTGCGAGCCGCCGTTTCCGCGATGATCCTGCCCACGCGCGTGGACCCCGTGAAATTGATCCGACGTACCGCGGGATGCGAGATAAGCGCCTCGATGATTTCCGGCGCGGTCTCCGGCGCATTGGCGATGAAGTTGAGCACTCCGGCGGGGAGGCCTGCCTCATAAAACGCCTCGGCGATCAGAGCGTGGGTCGCCGGGCTCATCTCCGAAGCGCGGAAGATAACCGAATTGCCGCACGCGATAGGATAGGCGATCGCACGCGCCGCCAGGATGACCGGTCCGTTCCACGGCACGATGCTCAGCACGACGCCCACCGGCTGACGCAACGTCATGGACAAAGCCCCCGGCTTGTCCGTGGGGATCGTCTCGCCCTGGATCTGGGTCGTCAGGGACGCCGCCTCGCGGATCAGGCCGGCGGCAGCGAACACGTTGAACCCGCCCCAGAGCCCGGAGGCGCCGACCTCCGCCGCCATGGCGGCGCTGATGTCCTGAACCTTGGCTTCCAACTTGTCGGCGGCTCCGAGCAAGATTTTTCGCCGCTCGGTAGGCCCGGTTCGCGACCAGAGCTTGAACGCCTCTTGGGCCGATGCCGCAGCGCGCCGCGCATCTTCGACAGTGGCGGCGGCGGCCTTCGTGACCGTGCTCCCGCTCAAAGGATTCCGCCGTTCGAATATGGCGCCATCGCTTGCGCCGATATGCTCGTTATCGATGACCAGACGAACGTCCAAGATCCTCTCCCTCGTAATCGCGATGCGCTTTTCCGACCCGATCGGATTTCGCATTCGTGCAATGTATTGCCTTAAATCAAACGATCTGTCACCTGTCGATCTTGGCAGCAGCAACGCTAGAGTGCGCCCGAAAGATGGATCGACAGGTTCAAGGAGAGAGTATGGCTGAGGTATCCAGGCGACAGATGAAGGCAGCCGTCGTGCGGCAGGCGGGCCAACCACTGCAAATCGAGGATGTCACGCTGGAACAGCCTCGACGCGACGAGGTCCTCGTCCGGGTCGTGGCGACGGGCATCTGTCACACCGACATCGTGGTCCGCGATCAGGGCTATAACTCACCGCTGCCGGCGGTCTTCGGGCACGAGGGCGCTGGGGTCGTCGAGGCGGTCGGCGCGGACGTCACCAAGGTGGCGCCGGGCGATCATGTCGTGATGAGCTATGCTTTTTGCGGCAAGTGCCGTTCCTGCGAAACCGGGCATCCCGCGCATTGCGTCAATGTCTTTCCCATCTGCTTCGGCGGCAGCCGGCTGGATGGTTCGATCTCCATCGAGGACGCAGAGGGCAAGCCGCTCCACGATCACTTCTTCGGCCAATCTTCGTTCGCCCAGTTGTCGCTGGCGAACGAGAATAACGTGATCAGGGTCCCTTCGGACCTGCCGCTCGAGATGCTGGCTCCGTTGGGCTGTGGCCTCCAGACCGGTTCGGGCGCGGTGCTCAATGCACTGAAGGTTCGTCCCGGTTCGACGTTCGTCGCCTTCGGCGCGGGCGCCGTCGGGCTCGCCGCAATCATGGCCGGCAAGATCGCCGGCGCGACGAAGGTTATCGCGGTAGACGTCAACCCCGAGCGCCTGAAACTCGCCGAGGAGCTCGGCGCGACGCATGTGATCAATTCGCGCGATGGCGATCCAGTCGCGAAGATCATGGAAATTACGGGCATAGGAGCGGATTTCGCCCTGGAATGCAGCGGGCGCCCCGAAGTGCTTCGCCAGGCGGTCGACTGCTTGGGCTTTTTCGGCACGTGCGGAATTGTCGGCGCTCAGCCTATCGGCAGCGAAGTCCCAATCGACGTGAATGGCGTGATGATCCCCGGCAAGCGGATCATGGGCATCGTTCAAGGCGACGTTATCTCCGACATATTCATTCCGACGCTGATCGAATATTATCGGCAGGGGCGCTTTCCGTTCGATCGCCTGATCAAATACTACGATTTCGCCGATATCAACCAGGCGATGGAAGATAGCGAAAGCGGGCGTACCATAAAGCCCGTGCTGCGGATCGGCACGGTCTGACGGGATCGCGGCCGGGCTCGATGCGTCCGGCCGTCTTCTCGGCGCGACAGAGGGGACGTTGGCATGAGATACACGTATCTGGCCGGGCCGCTTGCGGTGGTCGCCATTGCAGCGGGTTCTTGCGGTGCAAGGGCGGCAGAACTGCGCCCTCTGCCCGCAAAGGCGCGCCAGGCGGCGGGCGCCATCGTCGCGAAGGGCGTGCCGGGCGTGACGGTTGTCGTGGGACGCCAGGGACGCGGGATCGCGCAGGAAAGCTTCGGCAAGATCGACGCCGCGGCGCAACTGCCGATCGCGTCTGCATCCAAATGGCTCACCGCTGCGGTCGTGATGCAGCTGGTCGGCGAGGGCAAGCTGTCGCTCGACAAGCCGATCTCGACGTGGCTGCCGTCGCTCGCGCCTGATGCGGGCGCGATCACGCTGCGCCAGTTGCTGTCGCAGACCTCGGGACTCGGCATGGCGGGCGCCGAGATGAAACAGGATTACCGGATCACGCTCGCGCAATCGGCCAAGGAAGTCACCGACGCTCCGCTCGCGCATCGGCCCGGCACGGTGTTCGTCTATGGCGGCCCCGGCTTCCAGGTCGCGGGGGCGGTGGTCGAAGCGGTGACCGGCAAGCGCTGGCAGGACGTCTTCCAGGAACGGATCGGCGGCCCGCTGGCGATGCGCCGCACCTTCTGGACGCATATCGGCTCCACCGAGCCTGCGGAGGTCGCGCAGACGCGGAACCCGGTGCTGCAGGGCGGCGCGTTCAGCACCACCGAGGACTATATGCATTTCCTCGCGATGCTTGCCGGCGACGGCATTTACGAGGGGCGGCGCGTGCTGACGCATGCCGCGGTCGAAACGATGCTGACCGACCAGACCGCCGCTGCGACGATGACACCGGCCGGCGTACCGATGCTGGCCAACGCCCATTATGCACTGGGCAATTGGTGTGAGACCTGGGGCGGCGATGGACGCTGCACCCGCAGTTCGAGCCTTGGCGCCTGGGGCGTCTTTCCGTGGATCGACCGACCTTCGGGCCTATATGGGATGGTGTTCCTGTACGAGAAGAACGACGCGTTCCGGCTGTTGCCCGAGACGAGCATGATCGTGCGCGAGGTGATTGCCGCCGACAGCCCGCCTCCCCGAAAATAGGCAGGCGAGCGCCCTCATGCCACAGCGCTATTCTGCGTCGGCCTGATTCTCGGGTTTCGCTCGGTCGAACGCATCGAGCGCAAGGCAGCGCGCTTCGATCTCTATCAGCCGCGGCCAGACAAGCTCGACGCCGAAGCGCCGGGCGTTGACGAGCTGTGCGACGAGACAGATGTCAGCCAGCCCCGGCGTGGCGCCGAAGCAATAGGGATCGTCACGATCGGCAATCAGCGCGGCGCACGCGGCCAGCCCCTCGACGATTGCGGTGTGCGCCCATTCGACGACGTGAGACTCGTCCATCCCCAGCGCGCGGAGCCGGGCGAGGATCTTGAGATTCTGCACCGGATGAACGTCGCAGGCGATGACCTGCGCGAAGGCGCGCGCGCGCGCACGCAGCACAGGATCGGCGGGCAGCAACGGCGGCTGGGGCACCGTTTCCTCGAGATATTCGCAGATCGCCAGCGACTGGGTGAGAAAGCCGAAATCCCCCTCCAGCGACGGGAGCAACCCCTGTGGGTTGATCGTCAGATAAGAGGGTGCATTCTGCTCGTTCTTGCGCAGATGGTGGAAAACGTCACTGTAGGCGACGCCCTTGAGATTGAGCGCGATCCGCACGCGATAGGATGCGGTCGAGCGATAATAGCCATGCAGCTTCAACGATCAGCTCCCAATATCGAGGCAGGCGCCGGCGGGGCGGCGCCTGCCTGCGACGATCAATCCTGCGGCGGACCACCGATGGTGATGGTGGTCGGCTCGAGCCCGGCGATCTCGACCACGATCACGTCGCCCGTCACCACGGGCCCGACGCCCGCCGGGGTGCCCGTATAGATCAGATCGCCGGGTTCGATCCGGTATAGGCCGCTCAGGAAAGAGATGACGTCGGAGACCGGCCAGATCAGATCGGCGAGATCGGCTTCCTGTTTCGTCTGCCCATTCACGGTCAGGGTGATGGCTCCGGTGGCCGGATGCCCGACTTCCGCCACGCTGTGAATGAGGCCCAGTGGCGAGGATTGCTCGACATTCTTGCCCGTATCCCACGGGCGGCCCTGTCCGCGCGCGGCGAGCTGAAGGTCACGCCGCGTCATGTCCAGCCCGGTTGCATAGCCGTAGACATGCTCCAGCGCATGCTCGACGGCGATATTTCGTCCACCCTTGCCGATCGCAACGACGAGTTCGGCCTCATACTGGAAGTCTTGGGTTTCCTGCGGGTAGGCGATGGTCGACCCGGTCGGCACGACGGTTTCAGCCCATTTGGTGAAGAAGAAGGGCGGTTCGCGATCCGGATCGCGGCCCATTTCGCGGGCGTGCGCGGCATAGTTGCGGCCGACGCAGAAAACGCGGCGCACGGGAAATCCGGTCCCATCCGAACTCGCGGCAACCGGGGCACTCGGGATCTCAAACGACAGGCTCACGCCAACTCCTCCTTGTATAAATTGAGCTTTTCCTGGGATGCCCTGTCCGAAAAGCCGAACAGGACCAATTTGGTGTCCGCCCGAAGGCGCAACGGCCGCCAGGAGGGCACCACAAGCACGTCATGGTGCTCAAGCGCGATACTGGTTTCGCCGATGAGGGCCGTGCCCTGTCCCTCCACAACGACGAAAATGGTCCCGTCGGAACTGCGCCGCTCGCGTGTCTCGAAGCCCGACGGTAGCAGGCGCACATGAGCTGCGATCGTCGGCATCACGGGCCCGCCATCGGCGGGGTTCAGGAATTCGAGCGCATGGCCTAGGTGAGGATCGATCTCGGCATTCGCCGCCAAGGTTTCCAGCGCGGGCCGCCAATCCGCAAAGCGGTAGTGAAAGAGCGGCTGGTGCGAGGGGCGCCTATCGGCGGTCCCACCCCGCATGGGCCGCATATTGTGGCCATATCGCGCCAGAGTATCCCCCGGGGGAACGGTTTCCGGATGGACGGACTCGGACAGCTTCTCCGCGAAGCCCGCATCGAAATGACGAACCGTGGGTATGTCGAGGCCATCGAGCCAGATCATGGGCTGGGACGTCGGATTGCCGTGATCGTGCCACTGCCCCCCCGGAGTTAGGACAAGATCATAGCGCTCCATGACCGCCTTCTCGCCATCCACCGCTGTATAGGCGCCGCTGCCCTCCATCACGAAACGCAGCGCACATTGGGAATGGCGATGGCACGGCGCGACCTCGCCGGGTAATATCATCTGGAGCCCGGCATATAGGCTGGGGGTGATCGACGAGAGCCCCTGCAGACCGGGATTCTCCAAGATTAGCACCCTGCGCTCTGCCTGCTCCGCCGAGATGAGGTCACCCGCGCGCAGCAGATAGTCGCGTGCGGACGAATATCGCCAACGATGCACCGTGGCAGGGCTTTCTGGCGTTTTCGGCACCAACGCACTCAGCACTTCCCACAGAGGCGTAAGCCCTTCCGGCGCCATGTCCGCGTACAGCGCCTGCAACTGCGCACGCTGGTCATTGTCTAGACGCTCGCTCACAGCGCTTCTCTCCTGATCTTTGTCTGGATCATCGCGTCATTCCTCAGGCGCGATCGTTACGCGCCAAAGGGGTGTGTCGGCGAAAATGGGAACCTGGCACGACAGCCGGGATCGCTCGTTTCGGAACCGCAAAGCGGACAGAAGGTCGCGCTCTTCCTCCCCTGCAGGCGAAAGCCGGCCTTCGCTCGTGGGTCCGATATAAACGTGGCACGTGGCGCAAGAGAGGCAGCCACCGCAGGTCGCGAAGGTTTCGCTCGCGACCGAGCGGCAAATGGCGTCCATCAGGCTCCCGCCGACCTGGCCGTTGGCAGACGATGCATTGCCCTGGCGGTCGGTAATCTCGATGAAAACCATAGAGCTTTCCCTTCCTGATCCAGCCGAGGACATTCAGATCGGATAAATCAGGGAGTTCGGTATCAATTCGCTGTCGAATACACAGAACTTCTGCCTGAACTTCAGTCCCTGCTGTGTAGTCACGACCGTATCGAGGTAGCGCCCCGCGTTGAACACCTCGCTCGGCTGATCTCGCTTGGTCCGGATCACCAAATAGTTGGCCTCGACGGCGATTTCGTCATCGGAATAATCAAGGATGCGGGGAATGCCTATGATGTGACGCTGGTAATAAGGTGCGTGGAAAAGCGTGCTTTCGACACCGTAGACACGGTCCCGAAGCATGCCGGTTCCGTGCAACTCCATCGTGCTCAGCGGAAGATCGTGGTCGTAATTCTCTCTCGGAACGACCCGGTAATGACAATCCTCCACGAAGAGATCGGGCCACTCGCCGAAGCGGCCGTCATCGAGACAGGCGGCATAAGCAGAATACAGATCCAGCAGTTCGGCGCGGCGTTCAACCGGAAGCATCACAGTTCCATCACTTTGCGCCAGTAGCGATACATACCCCTGATCAAGGTCTCCGTGACCATGTGATCGGTGTCGCCGACGTCCGTTCCACCCAACTCGCAAAGCGTCTCGAAGGCAGGGTCTTGCCTGAAGCCATCCTGGCTGAACTCGATCACCTCCCCGTCATCCGCCGAAACGAAACCGGCCGGACCAAAGAGATTGGCCTGACGCAAGCGCCGCTCCGTCATCGCGGCATCGTCATCCTCAAAGCCGAAGTGCGTCCAGACGAAATCGAATTTGTCGGGACTGACCGGGATGATCTGCCGGGTCGAAAGCGAATTGACCTGCTGCTGCAAAACGACACTTGGAAAGATCGTCGTCATGCAGACCGTGGGCTGGCCCCACCAAGGCTCGTGGACGATGTCGAGCAGGCGCATGTCATTAAGCTTCATATTCTCACGAAAGCTCGAGACGCCCTGGGTTACATCCTTGTCCAGCGTCTCGCTGCGACGGGAAATCATGCAGGCATGACGACCCTCCGCGTCCATCTTCAGCTCGGATTTGTTGTCCGCCCGCCAGAGGCCGAAGGTCACGAACCAGGTGTGGAGAAGGCCCGGATGGTAGGGGTCCTTGATGTTCTCCATCATCAGCTTCCAATTTCCAGGAATGCGCTGACGCGAGTAACCGTGAACCCTGAGCTTGCGACCGTCGAATGTTCGATCGAAATACTTCAGGACCTCGTCGCCGACATACGCCTCGAACGGCTCGACGTCGCTTGCGAAGCTGGCAAAAACGATCCCGTTTCGAACCGCGACCTGAAGCTTGTTCAGGGATCGATCCTCCAGCGCGAAGTCGGTGGGCATTCCGCCCTGTCCCTTCACGCCGCGCTGGAAGGGCACGCCCAGCAGCTTGCCATCGTAATTGTAGTTCCACTGGTGGTACGGACAGACCAGCGTTTTGACCTTGCCCGAGCGCTCCTGGCAAAACTGCATCGCACGATGTGCGCAGCGATTCTCCAGGACGTTGATCTCACCCTTGCGATTTCGGATCATGATCACGGATCGTTCGCCAATCGCGGTGCGCTTGAACGAACCCGCGTCCGGAACTTCCGCCTCCAGCCCGACATAGCTCCAATGCCGACCGTAAAAAATGCGCTCCAGCTCGCGCGCGTAGATATGCGGGTCCGTATAGACTCTGGCGGGGATACGGCTGCAGCCGTCGTTCGCCCACGGGGTCACGGGATCCGCGCCAACCGGTGTCACCTGCGCCACGTTCATGAACAACCTCTCGTCCGTTCGCCTTCGCCCCGCTGCGCGGGCTTTCTCAGACCGGAATGGATTGTACACTGAGTAATTTTCTAATCAAGAGGGACGACGTTCGGAAGAGCCTTCCCGCGCTCGCCGGACTAGCTGATCGGCAGCTGTGAAGCACGATCCGGCGCGACGCACGGCAACCAACCGCGAATGAGGGATACGAAGTCGCACAGTCGACGCGGTGTTAGTCGAGGCGGAATCGATTTGACATAGAGAAACTCCAGCCATAGCTTGTCCATGCGACCGGCAAAGGGCTGGTCTGTGCGAGTGAATGAACGTTGCCAGAAGGCGCGTTGTCACTGCGTGTCGGCAAGTCAAAAACATAAACTAAGAAGATCAAGCAGCGTCCTTTGGGGAGGATATCGATGGCTAAATTGTTTCCCACATGCGGGGGCGTGTCCGCGCTTGTCTGTTGCTTCAGCGCCTCAGTAGCATTTGCTCAGGGTAGTGCGCCTTCTCCCGCCGGCATTACACCGAACGATGAGGAAGGCGGTGTCCACGAAATCGTCGTTACTGCACAAAAGCGTGCCGAGAGCGTGCAGCGTGTGCCAATTTCGATTTCTGCTTTCGATGGCGCTTCGCTCCAGGAACGCGCGATCGCAAGCGTCAGCCAACTCACCGCCGTCTCGCCCAACGTGACTCTGGATTCCGGCGTGGCCTTCACGGCCTCGTCCGCGGTTCTCGCCGCCTCGATTCGCGGCATCGGCGCCAGCGATTTCGCCTTCAACATCGATCCAGCGGTCGGCATCTACGTGGATGGTGTGTATCTCGCCCGCTCGGTCGGCGCGAACCAGGACCTCCTCGACGTCCAACGGATCGAGATCCTGAAGGGGCCGCAAGGCACGCTGTTTGGCCGGAACACCGTGGGCGGCGCCGTGTCGATCGTGACGCGCGACCCTGCCAAGACGTTCCAGGTTCGCGGCGACCTCACGTTCGGCCGGTTCGATCTTGTCCAAGGCCGAGTGGCGGTCGACATGCCGGTCACAAGCGACATTTCCACACTCTTCACGGCCGACGTGAAGACGCGCAACGGCTATGGCAGGCGTCTCGCTTATCCGAGCGCTCTCGTGCCCAATTCGCGTCCTTATACCGCTTACCCTGCCGCTGCTTACGAGTCCCCGAGCCGCGAAGGAGACGAGAGTACGCGCACGCTGCGCGGGAAGATCAAATATGATGGTGAAGCCCTCCGGATCACGGCGGGCGGCGACTATCAATATTCAGACGGTGCCGCTCCCACCAAGCTGTTGCTCACCACCGAGAATGTCGCCGGATCGTTTGCCGGGCTCTACAATGCCTGTATCGGACTTCCGCAAGCGGCGTTGGCCGGCGCCGGCCTTGCCAACGTGTGCAGTTCGTACGGAACCCAGTTCCCGTCCCAGGTCCACGATCAACGCTTCGCGGTCAATCGGCTTGCCGGCTTCGGGAGCGTCAACGTGGACGGCAATCCCGGCAACAATCTGCTCCCGTATGACAGCCGATTTGTGACCGGCTCGAAGGACACGAGCTACGCGACGGGAAACAATTTCTCCAAGCTGCGCAATTGGGGCCTGACCGCGAATGGTGAATATGATCTCGCCGACACGCTCCTCTTGAAATCGATCACAGCGTATCGACGCAGCCGGTGGAACAGCGGATTGGATGGCGACGGTTCGCCGATCAATATGTCGAACTACAGTTTCAACCAGCGTCAGAGCCAATTCAGCCAAGAGTTTCAGCTTGTCGGCAATGCGCTGAACCACAAGCTTAACTACGTACTCGGAGCCTATTATTTCGAGGAAAAGGGATTTCTGCGGGACTATGTCGAATCGGGTGAGGGTATCTACGTCATCGACGGACCGAACTGGTTCAAGACGAGGAATTACGCCGTCTTCGGCCAAGCCGATTACCGGCTCTCCGATCTCATCGGGATCACGGTCGGTGGCCGCTATACCGACGAGAAGAAGCGGTTCGAGGGCGGGCAGCAAGAACTGAACGGGCTGTTTTACAAGCTCGCGGGTTCGCCTTGCTCCGATGCAGCCGGCAATATATTCCCCAATGCCGTGCTGCCGAACGGGCAAACGTGCCGTGTCGCCAACAACCATCCCGATCCCAACAATCCGCTGCGCTTGTATCCGGGCGGGATCAATCACCTCTCGTTCAACAACTTCTCCCCGAAGGCGGGCTTGCAGCTATATCCGAGCGACCAGGTGATGGCGTATGCGTCCTGGTCAAAAGGTTACAAGACGGGTGGCTGGACGACGCGATACTCGACGCCGCAAACAACGGTAAGCAGCTTCGATCCGGAGAAGGCCACAACCTACGAGATAGGCGTGAAATCGACGCTGTTCGATCGGAAGCTGTTGGTGAACGGCGCGCTTTTCCTGACGAACTACAAGGGTATTCAGCTCAACTACCAGGTCGGTGGCTCGCCGACGATAGCCAATGTCGGCGATGGGCGCATCAAGGGCGGTGAACTGGAGATCGTGGCACGTCCGATGCGGCCACTCACCATCAACATGGCGCTCGGCTACACGGACGCATATTATACGGATCTGGATGCGGCGGTGGCTGTGGTAAGCGGGCCCAACGCGCTGCAGGCCGGTGCCTTCGTCGGTGCGCCGCTTCCCAAGACTCCTAAGTGGAAGGTCAACATCAGTCCGAAGCTGGACGTGCCGTTGGGCGAGCACGGGGCGATAACGCTCCTGGCCGATTATACTTACATCGGGTCGATGGATAATAATGTCGAGCGCACATATGTGCTGCATCGGCCAAGCGTGTCGCTTGTGAATGCGAGCATTACTTGGAAAGATCCTTCGGATCATTACACGATCTCCGCTGGCGGCACCAATCTGACCAACAAGCGCTACTTGATCTCGGGGAGCGCCATTCCGGCGTTCGGCGCGATCATCGGAACCTATAATCGTCCAGTCGAGTGGTATGTCCGCGCCGGCTTCAAGTTCTGATGTCGGCGCGGCTGCACCCTTGATTTGGCCGGAGCGGGTGGGATCCGGCGCCACACCGCTGCCGTTGGCCTAGCCGTGCGACACACGGTTAGGCGCGGCGCCTCTCCGTTATACGGCACCTGTGCAGCCGTCATGCGCAGTGCCGAGCGACCGCTAACGTGCAGAAGAGTTGGTCGCAGCGTTCGCAGGCGTGTACGCTCGATCTGAGCTGGAACCGGGGCGCCTGATATGCGGTAGGTCCCGGCCAGAGCGCGGCTGCCCTAAGGCCGCAACTCGGCGTCGGTACTGCGAGCGGAGGGCCTATCCGCCGATGAGAGCCGACAGATGCTTCGCCGCCTTTCCCAAGGTGTTTTCGACGTCCGCGATCGTCTTGCGGTCGGGGAGGTCGATCCTCTCGGCATAAGGAACCGTTAGTGCGGCGACGGCATGGCCTTGCGAATCCATGATCGGGAAGCTGACGGCGTACAGGCCCCGGACCTGGACGCTGGATGCAGATTCGAACCCCCGCTCCCTGATCTTGTCGAGCAAAGTGACGATCAGCGTATTGGCATGCTCGGGAGAACGGGCAACGGCTTCGGCGATGCGCAACTTCTGCGTGGCTCCGTCCTGGAACGCTAGCAATATTCGGCCAGAGACGGAGACGATAAGATCCAATTCAGCGCCCACGCGGACGCTGAACCCCATGCCATTAGGAACATCTACCTTCGCAATGACTACCTGCTTGCCTTGCCCATACACGGTGAGATGGCACGACTGGCCGAGCGCTGTCGACAAGGCCTGCATGATCGGCCGTGCTTCCACCAGCAAGCGTTGCGTCGGGGGATTTCGATGCGCGAGCTCGAACAATTTTGTGGTGAGATGGTAATTCTCGTTAACGAGCGAAATATATTTTCGGTCAACCAACCGAGCGAGCATGCGATATATCTCGCCGACACTTCGACCAAGGCGCTTCGCGATTTCACGTTGGCTTAGAGTGGTTTCCACCTCAGCCAGCAATTCCAAAATATCGAGCCCCTTGTCGAGAGCTGGCGCCGAATAGGTCCGGCTAGCGGCAGACTCTGTAACGCTCTTTGGATCTGTCTTCTTGGTTATCACGTTCATCCCGTCGTCTTGCACACGCGAACATTTTGCCATTTTGCGCTGTCTTCGTTTTATATGCAAAACTGAGAATGGCACAAGCGGCGCGCATGAAACCAACCGGATCATGCGCATTCGCAAGTCTGGACGGCCGCGGTTCGAAAGACATTGGCAATGCGCGTTGTGAGTGTCTATGAAATGCGTAATTCGCAGATAAAAGAGGGCGCCGTGAGGATCGGCAATGATTTGCACCCCACGTCCCGCCTGTCCGATGGGCGCCCGCCTCCCATGATCCGGCGTGCAAGCGAGCTAGGGTCATGACGGGAGCCGCTGCGCCTGCGACGGTCAGTCAGGAAGTGCTCGGCCACTCGCTGGTGAAGCGCATTGCTGCTATGCTGGACATCGATCCCTCGACGGTCGCTCACGGCTCAATTCTGCCGCGGGGATGGCATTTTCCGTTGATGCCCGCGATCATTCGCCGTTCGGACCTGCGCACGGACGGTTTTCCAGGGCTCGGCGTCGTCATGCCGGATCTCGGTCTCCCCAGGCTGATGCTCGGCGGCCGGACGGTTTCCTATCATCAGGATCTGATCGTCGGCGATATCGTCGAGCGGCGAAGCACACTTCTGGACATTGTCAGGAAGGGCGACGGGGAAAGAGCTCTCGCCGTCGTAACTGTCGGCCACGACCTCATCCGGGCGGGTGAGACATCGCCTGCGGTGAGCGAGGAGCAGCGCTACGTCATGCTGGCCGGCACGCGTCGCTTCCAGTCGGTCGAGCGCTTGGCGACGCCCGTGCTTGCGGAGCATGTCGATACGCTTGTGCCCGATGCCACCATGCTGTTCCAATATTCAGCGTTGGCGTTCAATTCGCACAAAATCCATCTCGACCGGGCATATGCTCGCGAGGTCGAGGGTTTCCCCGATCTTGTGGTGAACGGAGGTTTGACGACGCTGCTCCTGACCGAGTTTGCGCGCCTCAAGCTGGGCCTGTCGCTCAAGAGCCTAACGATGACAAATAAGGTCCCGCTGTTCTGCGACCGCGTGATGACCTTCGCCGCCTCCCGCAGCGGCGACGTGTGGGAAATGCGCGCTCACGACGATCTGGGGCAGGTAGCAGCGACGGCGGAGGTGATAGCTTCATGACATTCAGGCCATTGGCAGGATTGCGCGTGCTTGATCTCACCAGCGTCGTAGTCGGACCCGTTTGCACCGGGCGGCTTGCCCAATATGGCGCCGAAGTCATAAAACTTGAGAGCCCCGAGGGCGATCTTATGCGCGGCCTGGGGGGGATTTCGCCGACTGGGGAACATTCGGGCACCTACCTCCATCTCAACCGCGGCAAGCGCAACATCTGCTGCGATCTCAAGAATGCCGCCAGCCTGCGCCTGATCGACAAGCTGGTCGAACGAAGCGACGTTATCGTTGCCAACATGCGCCCGCAGGCGCTCGCAAGGCTTGGGCTCGACGCCGATTCCATCCGGTCCCGCTGGCCCGGCAAGATCTATTGCCTCATCTCAGGCTACGGGACGGACGGTCCCTATGCCGGCGATCCGACCTATGACAGCGTTGTGCAAGCCGTATCCGGCATCACCGGTCTGACGCTCGCGCGCGACGGCCGGCCGGCCTATGTGCCGATGCTGATCTGCGATCATGTCGTGGGGGAGATCACGGCGGGGGCTATCCTCGCTGCCGTCCTGCAGCAGCGGACGTCGGGCGAAGGCGCATCCATCGAGGTGCCGATGTTCGAGACGATGGCCGCCTTCGTGCTCCAGGAGCATCTCGCCCAGCAGAGCTTCGTCCCGCCCGTGGGGCCGCCCGGCGACCGACGCCTGCTGAGCCCGCACAACAAGCCGGTGGAGACGGCCGACGGCTGGATCTCCTTCACAATCAACACCGACAAGCAGGTGAAGGCATTCCTGCGTGCCGTTGGCAGGGACGACCTGCTCGACGATCCTCGCTTCGCCAGCGTCGCGACCCGCGCGATGAATGTTGATAGTTGGTTTGCAATCCGCGGGGCGCCGCTGACCAGCAAGAGTACGACCGAGTGGCTCGACATCTTCCAGCGCGCGGACATCGCCAGCAAGCCCTGTCACACGCTGGAGACGATCGTCGACGATCCGCACCTCAACGCGGTCAGCTTCTTCGTTCCTGACGATCACCCCACGGAAGGAGCTACGATCGCGATGCGCTCCGCGTTCCGCGTCGACGGCGCGCCCCTCGACCTGCAATCGTTCGCGCAGCCTAAGGGGTGGGAGACAAAGGCGATCCTCGCCGATCTGGGCTATGGCGAGCGTGAGATCGACGAGCTCATCCAGGGCAAGGCGGTGGTGGCGGTATGACGGCGCTGGCTGTGCGGCAGCGGGCGTCTCTCGATGGGCACGGCGGCGCGATGCGCGCATACCCCTTCCGGGCACGCTGAGGTGGCGCGCGCCATCGCAACGCTCGGCATCGTCGGGACGGGCGTTATGGGAGTCGGGATCGCGCAGATCGCGTCGACCGCGGGCCTGAAGGTTCGCTTGTTCGATGCGCGCGATGGCGCAGCGACGGACGCCAAGGAGCGGCTGCGAGCGACCTTCGCGACGCTTGTCGCCAAACAGAAGATCGAACAGGGCGTGGCCGATGACGCGCTGTCGCGGCTGGTGCCCGCGACGGACATCGCCGATCTGGCCGATTGCGACCTCGTCATCGAAGCCATTCTGGAAGATCTCGCGGCGAAGCGTCAGCTGATCGCCGATCTGGAAAACATCGTTGCCCCCGATGCCGTGCTCGCTACCAACACCTCCTCGCTGTCGGTGACGGCGATCGCGCGCGCCTGTCGCAAGCCTGAGCGCTTCGCAGGATTCCACTTCTTCAATCCCGTACCGCTGATGCGTGTGATCGAGGTCATTCCCGGCTTTCACACCTCGGCCGAAGTGACGACAGCGCTGCTCTCCCTTGCCGAGCGCTGCGGCCATCGAGGCGTTCTTGCGAAGGATACGCCCGGCTTCATCATCAACCATGCCGGCCGCGCCTTCGGCACCGAAGCGTTGCGGCTCGTGGAGGAGGGGGTCGCCGATTTCGCGGCGATCGACCGCATCCTGCGAGAGGGCGCCGGCTTCCGGATGGGGCCATTCGAACTGTTCGACCTGACCGGCCTGGACGTGTCGCACCCCGCAACCGAGGCGATCTTTGAGCAATTCTACGGCGATCCCCGCTATCGGCCGTCCTATCTCGCCCAGCAGCGTGTCGTCGCCAGCCAGCTGGGCCGCAAGACAGGGCAGGGCTTTTACAATTACGGGCAGGGTTCGCCAATGGCGAAGGCTCGGGACGCGCTCCCGCCCATGCCAATTCCGCCAGTGTGGATCGGTCGTAGCGCGCATTTCGATACGGCTGCGTTGATCCGGCTGGTGAAAACGCTGGGCGGGCGGATCGATGAGGGCGCTGCGAGTTCGGAAGGGTCGCTGATCCTCGTCGCGCCGCTGGGCGACGATGCGACGACGGTTGCGTACGGCGCGAGGCTCGACGCGCGGCGTGTCGTGGCGATCGATCTGCTCACAGCGAGCGATCGCCACCGCACGCTGATGACGACACCCGCGACGGACCCAGCTTTTGCCGCGGCGGCGCTGACCCTCTTCTCCGGCGACGCCGCGGGCGCCACGCTCATCCGCGACAGCATGGGCTTCGTCGCGCAGCGCGTCGTGGCGATGGTCGTCAATCTCGCGTCGGACATCGCGCAGCAGCGGATCGCGAGCCCGGCCGACATCGACGATGCCGTGCGGATCGGTCTCGGCTACCCGATGGGGCCGCTGAGCTGGGGCGACAGTCTCGGTCCGGCGACGATCCTCAGACTATTGGAGCGGCTCAACGCGCTTTCGGGGGATCCTCGCTATCGGCCGAGCGCCTGGCTGCGGCGGCGGGCCCAACTGGGGCTTTCGCTGCTGGCCGAGGGCTGAGCCCCCGAAGCGCGCGATCGGGCCGGCGAGACATGGACGATTTTCTCTGCAAGCGCGCTATCCCGAGCTTGATCGCGCCGCGATCGAGGATCTCTTCTACGGCTGCGCCAAACAGGCCGACGAGGACTTTATGCCCGCTCCCGCGTGAAAATCATCACGTCCGCGTATTTTACATGTGAATTGTTACTTTCAGAAAGTTGCGTGTGGCGGCCGTGCGGGCTATGGCGGACCTCGTACTGATGCGAGCAAATCGGACATTTCGAAGGAGGACGATATGAAGTTCAAGTTCCACCACATGAATTTATGCTCGGACAATCTCCCTAGACTGACGAACTTCTATAAATCGCTCTTTGAACTCGGCGCCATTACCGATGACGAGCACACCGTGATCAGCCGGCAGCGCGAAGATCGCGCCTATACCGGCAAGGTCGACTTTCTGACCGACGGCGATATCGAGTTTCACTGGGCCGAGCGTGATCTGGATACTGGCTTCAAGATGAAGCAGGCCGTCAATCCGATGGGCCATGGCCATTTTTGCTTCCGCACCGACGACATAAAAGGCTTCATGCGTCGCTGCGACGAGCTGGGCATTCGCTATTCCGATTACGGCTGCTGGGCGATCCCCGGCTGGTATCAGGTCTTTCTGCAGGATCCGGACGGTCATGTGATCGAGGTGCATCAGCCCGGCATGTTCTGATCCTCACCGGGAAGAGCGGGCCGCGTGGCTCGCTCTCCCTGGGATACTTTCCGGGACACGCGTTCGATGGTGACACATGCGTCGTCACTGCAGCGAGCATTGCGCGCGCCACCACCGGATGGCCGGCCCCCTCAGTGAATATGCGTCCCGCCGTTCACGTCGATCGTGGCGCCGGTGATGAACCCTGAAAAATCGGACGCCAGGAACAGGCAGGTACCGGCCAGTTCCTCCGGCGTGCCCAAGCGCCGCAGCGGTATGGCCTCGACAATGCTCTTCTGCTGTTCTTCGTTCACGCCGTTGAGCATGTCGGTCTCGATCATGGCCGGGCAAATCACGTTGGCCCGGATGCCCCGGGGGCCGAACTCCCTGGCGATCGCGCGCGTCAGGCTGATGACGCCTCCCTTCGAGGCCGCATAATGCGCGGCGCCGACCAGGCCGCCGCCGCGCTGCGCGGCGGCTGAAGAAATATTGACGATGACGCCGCTGCGGTTTGCGTTGAACACGCGCAAAGCGGCCTTGCAGAGATTGAATGATCCCTTGAGATTCACCGTCGACATGCGATCGAACATGGCATCGTCGATTTCCAGAAAAGGCCGTCCGTCTACGATGCCGGCGCTGTTGATCAGGCAATCGAACCGGCCGAACCGCGCGACGACATCATCCATCATCGCCTCGCACTGGACATAATCGGTGATGTCGCAGCGAATGCCCACGGGAGCGGGGGCGGCAGGATCGCCGATCTCCTCTCGCAGGCCGTCGACGAGGCCGTCTGTCATGACGATATCGGTCAACACGACGATCGCGCCATGCTGGCTGAACAGCTTAGCCGTTGCATAGCCAATGCCACGGGGAGATCCGGCCCCTGCAATAACGCAGACTTTCCCGTCCAGACGCATGATAAACGATCTCCGGATCAAATGCGGGATTTTCGGGCATCTGCCGGGCGGTGCCTATAACCGCCAACCGATCGGCGGGCAACTCCTGAAACCACAAGTTCATATGTAAAATGGCGCAGGGTCGTCGCGCACCGTCGAAGCGGCGATCCGGAGCCTCTCATGACGCCGCGATCCCAGCAGGCAGTGGTGGCGATCGCCCGCACTGCCCGTGCCCGACATGACGTCCGCATCGATGGAGTGCGCGGCTCTCACCTGCTGCCGATTTTGTGTTGTCGCCTTTAGAAAGAACGCCAACTCCTTCATGCCAACGGGACTGTGGAAGGATGGCCGTCTAATCGAGCACCATCCTCCTAAATGCCTCAAGGACGCGCGAACAAACCCGCGCCGACTTTGGCGGCATCTGACCCTGCGACCGGTGCCAGGTAGTCGCGTTTTGACTGATCTGTTTCAAATTCAATCGGCATATTCGTGACCTTTGTATTTTCCATTTGCAGAAAAGCCGGATCAAGGTCGATATAACCCAATCGAGCGCCCGTTCCGGACCCGGCCATATGCCGGTTCGCGGCGAAATAGCTGCTAGCGACCTTGTAACGGCTGGTCACGACTTCCGGGGTCGCCGCGGGCGGCGGCGCAGCGCCGGCGCCTGTTGGAACGCGCGTGACGTCTCCCGTCGCGGTACGCGCGTTCTGCCATGTCCACACATAGTTCGAATTCGCGATAACGTTGTTATGGAAGACATATCGATCGTCGATCGACGAGGTCCAAACCCCGCTGCCATAGGCACCGTTAACCACGCAATTCGTCATGGAATGGCCCGTGGTCTCGGGTTGCCAATACACCACCGTGATTTTGACGCCGTGGAAGATACAATGGTGCACATTAACTTCATTGCCGCGAGCGATTATGCATACGTGAAAGGGACTGGTGACAATGTCGCCTGCAAAGACGCAATGCCCGATCTCGAGATCTTCGTGGTTCTTGCCGAACCGACTGATGCCGTAGACGCGTTGCAATAGCTTAGCTCTCGGTGTCTCGACGACGGGCAGCCCTAGAAACCGCAAACCCATGACAGAGACATGGCTCATCTCAACAAGGATCCCGTCGACAGTCCCGCCGGCACCGTCGAATCGGCCGTCCCACACTTTTTTCAACGGAAGCGTGTGAATCAATGTCGGCATACGGCCCATATCCCACTGCGGATCATCCGGGAGGATCTCAGCTCGGATCGTCAATCGATCGGTCTTGGAAAACAGGCGTCCTTCGGGATGAAGCCGCGCCGTTTCCTCGATCGCGTAAACTCCCTCCTTGAGTATTATCGTCACGGGTCCCGGGGCGGTGATCATATTCACGCGCCTCGCCGCTTCGGCCAACGATCGCAGCGGCGAGGTCTTCGCTCCGGAATAACTATCGTTGCCACTTTCCGGGTCGAGATAAAGGGTCGTCAAGTTGGGCCATGTCTGAACACCTTGGGCCTCCGCTCTCAATGCCGGCAACGTCGCGACGCCGACGCCCACGGATGCCACTGTCATGAAATCTCTGCGGTTCATCTCGCTCTCCTATTGTTGATTTAGTGGCGCGCGGCGAAGGATTGTCATTCGGCGGCAATCAGCTCGCGGAAATTATTAATGGTCGCTCGGACTAGGTTCGGAACTATCAATATTTGTCGCTGCGATAGGGCAGCGCTAGTTTCGTCGCGGACTCGAAGCTGCTCAACCGGGCGTTCGCACACGCTCCTGCGCAATGGACATTGTCGAGCATTGTCGGAATCATATTAGCTTGGCCAGTCGCAGGCATTCGCGGGCCTCGACAATACAAACTCTTAGGCAAACGAAATGCAGAAAGGCGCCAGAACGCCAACAGCAAGCCTGCATAAGCAGATGGTTTGTGGAGTCGCGAACGCCCCTCTCCAGTCGTCGTTACTTATGAACGCTTGTGCGATCGCAGCATGTTTTCACATGAAGGAGCGACGGTCAAGGCGTATTGCACAATGTGCAATGCCTTAGACGAACAAACCTTGGGGCAGCAGCAAAAATACTCAGCAAACGCCTTCATCGTTGAGCATATTTAGTTCAAGGGGTCACTCCGGGGCGTCTACATCCACAAAGCGCGTCTCCGGGCTGATCATTAATGCCAGGAGCGAGGCTGAAACCAACCCGACGCATATGGCCGTCACGCCTGCCGTGCTTCCTTCGGACCGTTGCGTGACCCATGCGGCGACGAACGGTGTCGGGCTAGCAAACAGGAGGTTCGCGCCCGTATAGGCCAATGCGGAGCCTGCGTAGCGCGCCGACGTCGGGAACTGTTCCGAGAAGAACGACGGCAAAATGCCGCTTTGCGCCTGAATGCTGCCGGCGAACAAGCTCATCGCGACGATAGTAAGCACGACGCTGCCGGTCTCCAGCAACCTGAAGTACAGACAGCTTGTCACCAGCATTACGATCGATGCGACGATCAGAGGGGGCTTGCGTCCGAAGCGGTCCGTCGCCGCTCCACCCAGTATAGTTGTCCCGACGGCTACGACGCTTGCTGACATCAAACAAAGGAAAGTCGCTCGAGTCGACAATAGGCCGTGCTTCACGATGAATGTGATGGAGAAAACGGTGACGACATAATAGCAGGAGGCGGGGCCTCCCCAGAATATCAGCAGGCGAAGGATCGTGCGCCAATGATCCCGCACGCGGACCTTGGGTTTGCCTACGGCCGAGCCGGCAACTTCAACCTGACGAGCCTTCAGTGCTTCGAATGCCGGCGTTTCGGAAACGCGGCTGCGCAGGTACAGGCCGAGGAGGATCAGGAGGACGCTCATCAAAAACGGGATGCGCCAACCGAACTGCAGGAACGCCCGATCATCCAGCACCGAAGAGATTGCGACGAGCATACCGTTGGCCAGGACCTGGCTTGCCGGGGCGGCCATATTGACGAACGATCCGTAGAGACCGCGCCGGCCTGCAGGGGCATGTTCCATTGCGAACAACTGGGCGCCCGTGGATTCGCCGCCGAGGGCAAAGCCTTGCACGAAGCGCAGCAAGACGATGAGAGCCGGGGCCCAGATGCCGATGGAAGAATAAGGGGGCATCAACCCGATAAGCATCGAAGAGACGCCCATCAGGGCGAAGGTGACAAGCAGTACGTTCTTTCGGCCGACCCGATCACCGAGCAGGCCGAATACGATCCCTCCCGCCGGTCTTGCGCAAAAGCCGACACCGAAGGTCGCGAACGAGGCGAGGATGGCAGTATTTGCGTCCAAGGTCGGGAAAAACAGCCTAGGTAGAACCGTCGCTGAAACAGCGCCGTAAGCCGTAAAATCTAGCCATTCGAGCGCGGAGCCGACTGCACTGCCGATGGCAGCCCTTCGAGCCATCGTCGACCGGCCAACAGATATTGCCGATTCTTCGGTCGAGGATCGATCCCTCATCAGTCAACTCTCCCGTCGCCAACTCTTGCGGATGGCGCGCATATCGTCGGCGGCGATGCTGACCGGCTTCAGAATTTCGATCTTGTAAGCCTTCCGCGATACTGTCAATCATTCACCAGTGGATTTTGTATTGCACCGGCGTAAGCTGGGCGCGTGCATCGCGAGGCGGGACGGGGGCGTATGGACAGGAGGCAAGTTCTAGTCGGGGCCGCAAAGGCGGCTGTACTCGGAGCGGCGGTCGATGCGGCGCTCGCGGAGCCTGCGGGAGGAGCGGCCGGCAAGTCTCAATCAGCGACGGGGCCGGACTCGAGCCAGCTCGCTGATTTGATGGTCATTCAGAACCTGCTGGCGGGCAGCGCTTGGAGCGCCGACGTGGGCGAGACGGCGTTTCAAACGAATTTGTATGCCGAAGACGCCGTTATGGACCTCGGTGGAGAGCGGGGAGCGGTGCGCGGTCGCGCGGCGGTCGTGGGCATGATCGTCAACGATGGTCATAAGTCGGCGAGGGCCGACGGTATGACGCACGTAGCGGCGCAGCCCTTCATCCGGATAAGCGGCGATAAGGCGGTTGCCGTCGGGTACATTCAGATCATCGTCACTGATCCCGCGAGCCCCGAACGCTCATTGGCGGGCTCGCCCGCGGCCCATCCGCTGATTACGGTCCGCATGACCGCGAACCGCTGGGAGTTCGCGCGGCGTGAGGGGCGGTGGCAGATCACTCGCCGGACGATCCGCGCCGCGCCGTCGCCAGAAGCGTTGGCACTGCTGCGCGATGACTGATCGAATGGATGAGGCCGGCAAAAATTCGATGCATGGTCGGAGCCGATACAACAATCAGAAGCAGGAGGCCGACCGTGCAAAATGTCTGTGGTCGCATTGGCGGCATGTTGGGAATTCTCATCTTCATCCTCCCCTCGGCCGCGCGATCCCAGGATGAAGGTCTGGCTCGCAAGTCGGCATCGACTCAGGAGAGAGTGGTACTCGCCCTTGAGCATAGCCTGCTTCAGGCGCGCGTTAGTACGGACATCTCGGCGCACACTGCAGGTTTCAGCGACGACGGCACTTACATGCACAGCAGTGGGCGGCTTCAAGATAAGGCCGAGGTTCTTAAGATGGTTGTCGGAAGCCCGTGGGTTAGCTGGTCGAAATCCGAAGAGGAGGTCCGGCTATATGGAGACCTTGCGGTGACGCATTCCCTGTTATCCGTTCGCTTGACCGACAAACGTACGGAAACAGTGCGGACGACAGGGGTGTATATCAGCCGCTCCGGCAAGTGGCGGCAAGTCTCGTGGCAATCGTCGGAAGGGCGATTTTCCGGCAGCCAGGATCGTGCCAATTCCGGGAAATAGTTTGTCAAAGACTTTTCGAGACTTTTGCAGGAGCGCGCGGTGGCTCGATCGTACACATGTTTAGTCTCCGCCTTGCTGGGCGTTCTTCTGCTACCGCCCATTGCAGGCGCTGCTCAGCCAGCGACGGCCACGGAAGAAAGAGCAATTTTGAGTGTCGAAGATCGGTTCCTGCAGTCGCATGTCACCGGGGATTTGTCGGGCGCCCGATCCAGTCTCGCCGATAATAGCATCGTAATCTATGAAAATGGCGATGAACGAACGAGAGACGCTTTTATCGGAGATCTTGAGCGTAATTCGTATTGGAGCGGGCTGACTAGCCATGACCGGGTCATTCATATCTACGACGACGCCGCCGTCACGCACGCTATTTTGATGATCAAGCTCGGCGGCGGGCAGAGCGACATTGTTCGAACGACGGGCGTGTATGCAAAGCAGGCCGGCGCGTGGCGCATCGTCTCTTGGCAGACGACGCCCTTGGGCGACGCTGCGAAAGCACTGAGCCCTCACTAAATTCTTTGCCTTCCGCGCTGCGGCGCCCGAGATAGAGTGCCGCATCGTTCCCGGCAGTTTCGCGCATCCACGGACAAGCGCTCGCAGCTAGGCGAGCAACTCTGCTCCCGGGTCCTAAAGCGCGCCACCCAAAGTTTCGTGTCGCGCAATCGATTGCCCATAATGTAATTCACTTGACGTGCCAGCAACACTGTGGAAACGTCGCGCCATAATAGACGTGCGCCTGAACGGGGCCACGCATACAGGGAGAGAAGAGATGCGCAGTACGGCGAAGCTGTATCTCTGCGGAGTGGCCATCTGTGTGACAATGCCCAGCGCTGTCCACGCCCAACAAGATCCTCGGCCGATGTCGGAGAGCGTGTCCCAAACAACTGGTGCTGCAGATGCGACCGATACGACGGTAGGCGAAATCATCGTTACCGCACAAAAGCGGTCCGAAAACGTCCGCGACATTCCGATCTCGATCGTTGCCCTGGATCAATCGCGGCTTCAGGACAGTCGCGTGACAAACATCGTGGCTCTGCAGACGGTGGTGTCGGGTCTGGCGTTCGCCACAAATCGCGAGGGAACACCCGCCTATGCTATACGCGGGGTCAGCAGCAACGTCGGCGTCGAGTCAGGGGTCGCGGTCCATTTGGACGGCACCTATCTCGGGTCCAAGCCCGACCAGTCGATCCCGTTCTACGATGTGGCTCGGGTCGAGGTGCTTCGGGGGCCTCAAGGGACCTTATATGGTCGCAACGCGACCGGCGGATCGATCAACATCATTACGAACGATCCAACGAGCGAGCCGATGGCGGATGTGCAAGCGACGTTCGGGAACTATCGATTGGCGGAAGCGCAGGGCGCTGTGAGTGGACCCATCGCAGGCGATAACCTTCTTGGGCGGATCGCGTTCAAGACGACGAGTCTGCCGGGATATGGCCGCAACCTATCGAACAATAGCCGCGTCAACGGCGCGCGAACGACCAGTATCCGCGCGAAACTGGCGTGGGAGCCGTCAAACAATCTGAAGGTACTGCTCTCCGGAGATTACACGGATACCTATTCGACGTTCGTCGATCAGCTCACGGCGATCTTTCCCACACCGGTCGTGCGCGGCGGTCGCACGATCGGCGGCGAATTGACGACCAATTTGCTCGCGCCCATCCTTGGGCCCGAGTATCGCGAAGCGCTCGGTTACGACTCAAATCGAAACCTCCCGAATGATCGCGAATCCCGCACGGGAGGCGGCGCGCTGCGGATCACCTGGGATGCAGACTGGGCCATCCTTACGTCGTCGACCAGCTATCGCGCCGCGAATAACCATGACCGCAACGATTTCATCGGCACGAAGAGCGATGCGGCATATTACAAGTATAACGACTTCAAGCAACAGCAATTCTCGCAGGAGCTCAACCTGAATTCGGCGGCATCGAGCAAGCTCAAATGGACGACGGGTTTATTCTATTATAACGTCCATCGGACGTCGCACTATCAGGCACCGCTGGACACCTCGGTCGATGCGGTGCTGGGCCTGCCTACGATCAAGGCGGACTTTCAGACTGCGGTGCCAAAATATGAGACGAACTCCTACGCCATATATGGCCAAGCCAGCTATCCACTGCTTGAGCGTCTTTCGCTGACCGTCGGCGGGCGATATTCCAAGGAACGCGTTTTCGATTCCGAGTGGCAATTCATCACGCCGCTCGTGCCCTATTCCAGCTTCGAGAAAAAAGCCCATTTTAATGCTTTTACACCGAAGGCGGCTTTGGAATGGAAGGTCAGTTCGGAATTGAATGTTTACGCGACGGCCTCCCGAGGATTCAAATCCGGCGGTTTCAGTCCGGGCTCATTCGTATCGCAAGGATTCGCGCCAGAGCATGTCAACAATTACGAGTTGGGCGCCAAGGCAAGTCTGGCCGGAGGACGCATGCGCTTCAATGCTGCGGTTTTCCAGATGGATTATACGAACCTGCAGGTGAACACGAATATCTTGAGTGCGGGCGGAACACCTCAACTCCTCGTCACGAATGCGGCGAAAGCGCGTATTCGCGGCGTCGAGGGCGACTATGCGCTTCGGCTGACGCCGTGGTTTTCGGTCGACGGGAACGCGACCTATCTGGACGCCAAATATCTCGAATTCCTGGCGGCCTATGGTCTCGGGATCGTCGGGTTCAACATCGACGCGGCGGGGAATAGATTGCCGGGAGCGCCGGCATTTTCGGCGAACCTGGGCGCCAACATTAAAATACCGCTCGGGGATTGGACCGCCGATCTGCGCGGGGAGTTCAATCATCAGTCTCGCATATACTATACGGCCTTCGAAAACCTCGACGGCATCAGCCGGCCTGCCGCAAATGTCGAAAACGCATCACTTCATTTCGCCAGTCCGAACAGCGGCTGGTCTTCAACGCTATGGATCCGCAATATCGGCAACAAGCGTATCATCTCGAATACCCAGGAAAATTACGACAACGTTCTCTATACCGGCTATTTCCGCAGCACGACGTTCCAGCCGCCTCGAACCTTCGGTCTGACCGTCGAGCGTAAGTTCTAGATCGGATGCCTAGAGATCGATCGGTTTATTGCCGATGGTTATGATCCGCCGCTTGGCGGTTCGCTTATCAGGAGTGTTGCATGATGAAGCGGGATCCATCTCTTGGGGGCGGCGCCCTGCGGCGCGTCGTCACAGCGACGCTCCTGATACTGGCGGGGTCGGGTGTCGCCGCGGCGGAAGTGCCGATCGTCACGCGAGCACCGGCGGTCGGCAAGATGTTCCTTGCCGCGCCGATCTCGCTCGATACCGCCGGTTACACCGAAAAAGAACTGTTCATGTCTGGCGTTGCCAACCGTTATCGTTTTGCCAACAGTCTTGCGAATGCGGACGTCATGGATTCGGGTCATCCGTACAAGACCCGCCTTATCGTTAGGGCGCCGAAGGATCCCACGAAGTTCAACGGGATCGTGGTTGTCGAATGGCTGAACGTCACGACCAAACAGGACGGTGATTTCGTATTTGGCCCGGCGCATGATTATTTGCTCCGCGACGGCTATGCCTATGTTGGGGTCACGGTGCAGCGCACCGGTATAGCGGCGCTTCACCGGATGAACGGCCCGCGCTATGCCGGTCTCAGCCTGGACGCGCCCAATACGGATACAGACGGCAAGATCATCGATCCGGAAAACTTCGGCAGCCTGGGCGGCGATGTCCTGTCTTGGGATGTCTGGACGCAGGTGGGAGAGCAGATCAAGGCCGGCAAAATCCTCGGCGGGCTCAAGATCAAACAGATGATCGCGAGCGGGCAATCCCAGTCGGCTGGTAAGCTCACTACCTATTATAACAGCATTCATCCGCTCAAACCTGTATACGATGCCTTCATTTTTTATGACCGGGCTGGGCCGCTGCGGACAGATATCGATACCAAGTCGATTGCCGTGGGGACCGAATTCTTCAGCAATTTCCAGGGCACGCCGCCCGCGGATACCGCGACCCACCGTTGGTGGGAAATCGCCGGGGCATCGCACAACTCGTATCGCGAAATTGCGGATTATGTCGATCTAAGTTTCCGGCAAGACGCCGCCAATCGCGATCCCAATGGTAAACCGCTCAGCCTGTCCGACATTATTGTTGCTGGGCAATGCGTGTCGATGCCGATCTGGAGCCGCGTGCCGAACGGCTTCGTGCTGTCGGCTGCATTCGAGGCCATCAAGAACTGGCTCACCTCCGGCAAGGCACCGCCCGCTCGCGATCGGTTGGTGATGGACGCGAATGGCAAGACCAAGCGCGATGCCAATGGGCTGGTCGACGGCGGTATCCGTACGGCGACTTACACGGTGCCGAATGGGATCAATGTCGGTGTGAATACGGGCGGCGGTTTCTGCATGCTGGCTGGCTCGCACAAGGACTTCACCGAAAAGCAGATGTGCGAGCGTTACATGAGCCAAGGGAATTATGTGGCTCAGTTTGCCGGAGCGCTCGACGCCGACGTGGCGCGCGGCGTTCTATTGCGGCCCGACGCCGATACGCTGTTGACCGAAGCCAAGGCGGTCAAGTTCCAATGCTCCTGAAACGCGGAGAGTCGAGCAAAGCATCCGCTTATGCCGACGCATATTTGCCACCAGCGTTTGGCCGGGGTCGCCAATGTCCATAATCTGTTTGCGCGCACGATATGCCGCTCGAATGTATACGAGCAGGGGAGAGGCCAGGCGCTGGTGATCTCAAGACCCACGCCGGTTCGGGCAAACACCGGCTTTCCAGTTTATTCGAACGGTTTGTCCGCGCCGGCTTCAAATTCAGACGTTGGCGCGGCCGCGCCATTGTTTTTGCCCGCCCGGGGGGGGGGGGGGGCACCCAGCGATCGGCGGGCCATATGCGCAGGGAAGGCAAGAAACGCGCGCGGTCGGTTGGCCCGCGGACGCTACCTGATCACCGGCGGACAATGCGGCTCAGGAAGAATGCGTATCGCTCCAACCGAGCTGTAAACTAACCTCCCGACAGACTTGCGCGAGATCCTCTATCGATGCGCTCCGGGCCGGATCCGTCCGTTCCGCTGGCCAAAGCAGCGTCGCTGTGAGGATGACCGAGCCCTGCAGATTAAAGATCGGAAACGCCACCGCGTTCAATCCCGGAATAACCGACCCGCTGACGGTAGCTCTGCCCCGGCTGCGCACCTCGTCCAGCGTGGCTTTCAGATCCGACTTCTTGATCGGAGCGCGCTTAAGCTCCTTCGCAGCCAAAGATGCGGTTTCTGTGTCTTGGGCGAAGCACATGAAAACACGACCGGTGGCGGAATGCAGCAGCGACAGGACCGACCCCACGGTCAGCGACGTCGTCACCCCCGGGCTTCCGGAATACCATCTGACAATCGTGGGACCGAGAGGACCAAGCGCCGCAATCTGCACGGTTTCTCCACGCTCGAGGACGAACGCGCTGACGAAGCGATCCACAAGCTTGAAGGCGTCGGTCCGCGCCAGGCTGGCGAGCCCGATCTTGATCGCCGCCGGGCCCAGATCATATCGCCCGGTACCCGGGTCCTGCAGCGCCATGCCGGTGGCGATGAGGCTTTGAAGATACCGGTGCGCTTGCGGGGGCGCCATATCGGAGGCCTGCGAGATGGCGGTCAAGGTCGACGGGCCGCCCAACCCATTAAGCGCCTGCAGGACGTTCAGCCCGATCTCGACGGATTGGATGCCTCGGCGGCGCTCGACTACCTTTTCGCTCGTCACTTTTTTCATGGGGCCGATCTTTATACCGAATTGGAGCTCTGGCGACATCCTTATTCTGATGCGTGCCGGCAGACCGCAACCCTTCGAAAGACCGTCGTACTTGCCGTCATGGGGCCCAGCTTGAAGTTGGCAGCCGGACTGTTTGCGTCGGGCCGAGCTTCTCGGCATTCTCGCCCAAGGCGAACGCATACGCCCCCGGGCGCACGTTCCATTTCGAGTTCGCCCAATCGGCGATCACCCGCCGTTCGATCGGCACCGTGACCAGACGACGTTCTCCAGCGGCGAGTTCGACCTTCTGGAACGCGACAAGCCTTTCCTTTTTGCCGTCTGGTCGGCGCGTCAGATAAACCTGGGCCACCGTCGCACCGGCTCGTTTGCCGCTGTTCCGGACCGTGAAAGTGGCGCGTACGCCATCCGTCTTGAAATCCGAATATTCAAAGCTCGTAAAGCTCAGGCCGAAACCGAGCGGAAACAGCGAGGTGAAGTTCTTCCGCGCATTCCAGCGATACCCGACATCGGACCCCTCAATGTCGTAATCGACCGTCAACGTCTGTCCGGGGGTGCCGAGCCCCAGGAAGTTCGGTTCGACGCTGTCGCTGCCATCCAGTTTCGGTCGCGGAAGCTGGTTGAGGCTTGCGGGGAAGGTGATCGGCAGGCGGCCGCTCGGATTGACATCCCCGAATAGGACGGAGGCGATTGCCTGACCGCCGCGCCCGCCGGGATACCAGGCTTCGATGACCGCGGCGGTGCGCTCCAGCCACGGCATCGCCACGGCGCTTCCCGTCTGCAAAACCACGATCGTCTTCGGGTTGGCAGCCGCGACCGCCTCGATCAGGGCGTCCTGGCCCCGCGGAAGCGTCAGGTCCGGCAAATCGATGCCTTCGGTCTGCCATTGGTTGGCGAACACGATGACGATGTCGGCGTTTCGCGCTTGCTCGACCGCCTCGCCGATATAATCGCCGCTGCGAAACGTGACCTGCGCGTCCGGCGCCATGGCGCGTATCGCATCCAGAGGCGGCAGCGCGCGTAGGTACTGCTCCGTGAGAAGGGACGCGAACGGGCTTAGCCCCCCGTGCGAAACCACCGCACTGGCGCCGCCTTCCAGATGCACCTGGCTCGATCCGCCACCCGAGAGAATACCGGTGTCGGCATATCCGCCGATCACCGCGATCCGCTTGGCGCTCTTGGCGAGAGGCAGAACGCCGTCGTGATTTCGGAGAAGGACGATGCTTTCCCGCGCTACCTGTTCGGCAACGCGCGCATTCGCGGCCTTGTCGATCAGGCCGCCCGGTTTGACGGGAAAGGCATCGAGCCTGTTGGCGTAGATAGCATACAGGATGCGGCGGTTCATGTCGGCAAGCCGGGCGCGATAGAGCGGGTCCGTTGCGGCGAGGCTCTGGAGATCCGCACCGAAGAAAGGCTTCGGATCGAGCTGGACGCCCGACTGTTGATCCAATCCCTTCAAGGCAAAATCGATAGCGTTGACCGCGCCCCAGTCGGACATCACGAAGCCCTTGTAGCGCCAGTCGGTCTTCAGCACTTTGTTGAGCAGGTACTCGTTCCCGCAGGCTTGCGCGCCGTTCACCTTGTTATATCCGCACATGACTGCGCCGGGCTGCCCGTTTTCGATCGCGATCTGAAACGCAAGCAGGTCGCTCTCGCGCGCGGCGGCGTCCGAGATGCGCGAGTTCAGGAAATGTCGGCCGGTCTCCTGGCCGTTCAGGGCAAAATGCTTGATCGTGGAAATGATGTGGTTGGACTGGACACCTGTGATGAGCGCGCCGGCCAAAATTCCCGAATGAAGAGGATCCTCGCCGATATACTCGAAGGTCCGCCCATTGCGGGGATCACGCATCAGGTTCACGCCTCCGGCCAACATGACGTTGAAGCCTTTCGCACGCGCTTCCCCGCCGATCATCGCGCCGCCCCGCCGCACGAGATCGGGATCCCACGTCGCGCCAAGCGCCACGCCGGATGGCAACGGCGTCGCCCCCCCGTCTTTCCGAAATCCACTGGCGTAGGCAACGCCAAGACTTGCGTCTGTTTCGGTCAGGGCGGGGACGCCAAGTCGTGGAATGCCGGGAATGAATCCCGCCCCGTAGAGGGCGCCCGCGGGCAGGTTGACCACCGCGCCATACGGCACCGCCATTATCCCGAGCGTGAGCGTGGCCCGCTCCGCCGGCTTCATCTTCTGCTCGGTTGCCACCGCCTTCGCCCAAGGGGCGGCTTCCATCGAAGCTGCGGAAGAAGAGACCGCGATCGCGGCACAAGCCAGCCCAAATGCGGCGCTGCGAAGTTTCATCATTCCGCCCTTCAAACTATCGACGGACCACACGGTCCTGCTCAAAATGCTATTGCGAACTGGTTATCTCCAAGCGGATCAGCGCTGTCGTGGCACTGGCATGACCGACCGGGGAGGAGTGCCGCGCACGACGGTCCACGCGCATTTCGCGGGCATGTGCCGCGTGGTCCCGGCGATGCAAGCACGAATGGAGCCCATGACGATCCTCTCCGCGGTATCATTGGTGATATCCGATCTCCGGCAGGAATTTCCTAAATCCACAACGGGTTCGATACTAGATAATTCGTGACGTCTTGTCAGGCTGGCCGATTGCCACGCCGCTTACGTCGCGCGCAGCTGGGCGGGCGAGCGCATCGATCGGCATAGCGATCCGTTGGCGATGATCCCGTTATCTTGCGGCATCCAAGGAATCCGCGACCGCTGCAGCCCCGCCGGTGCCGTTCAGGTCGAGCATGGGAGCTCCAGTGCCGGCGTAGACCGGCCAAAGCGGGAGGCCCGGTCCGTTGGGATTGCCCCGCTTCACAAAATTGACGAGGTACCCGCTCGCGATTTTTCCCGCAGTAGCGTCGGTCGCGGTCGCCTGCGCGCCATAGCGGATGCCCGCGGTGTTGAAGAAGAACGGTATATCGGAGGCGTGCGTAGCGCCCTTGGACCCGGGTCGCTCCGACGTCGCGACGTAGGAGAAGCGATAATAATATGTCGGCACATGCTGCTGAGCGAGCAGCCCTGCCATCATGTGGGCACCGCCCAGCATCATGCCATCCGGGCCGCCGATATCGGCGCTGGTGGCACCGACCATCATCGGCACCTTGGCGAACGTGCCGGCGCGATAGGCAGCGAGGTCATCGATCGCGAGTATTCCGTCCTGGATCGGGCTGCTGAAGGTCTTCGGACCCGACGCCGGCGCGAACAGGGCGGCCATGTTGAGGCCGTCGGTCACCTGCTCGGCCGATAGCGCGCGCAATTTAGCCAGGGCCTGCGGATCGTTCTCGGCTATGCCGTTGGCCTTGGCGAAGGCCAGCCCCGTCACCTCGGCCGAGGCGAGCGTCGTTGCGCCGAGCGACGCCGGGCCGCCCGACATCGCCACCGCCCGGCTGAACAGTCCAGACGTCAGCGGCGACGTGACCAGCGCATGGACCGACATTCCGCCGGCGCTTTCACCGACGATCGTGACCTGTGCCGGATCGCCGCCGAACGCCGCAATGTTGCGTTTGATCCAGCGCAGCATCGCCAACTGATCCATATATCCATAATTGCCGAGCAGCGCGCCGTCCGGCCTTTCGGCGGTCAGTTGCGGATGCGCGAACGTGCCGAAACGGCCGACGCGATAGTTGAAGCTGACTACCAGGATGCCCTGCCTGGCCAACGCGGCGCCCGAATAGGTTGGCGGAGACGCGCCGCCGTTGACGAATCCGCCGCCATAGATCCATACCATCACGGGCCACTTCTTCGCCTTCCCGGCCGGCTTCCAGACATTGGCGTACAGGCAGTCTTCGGCTGGCGGCGTACCGAGCGGTGCGGCATCGCTCGGGAACGGAGTCTGCATGCAGTCGTGGCCATATTCGCTCGCGTTGCGAACGCCCGACCAGGCGGGCGCTGGCTGCGGCGAGCGCCAGCGCAACGGTCCGATCGGTGCGGCGGCGAACGGAATGCCCTTGAAAGCTATGACTGCAGCATCAGCTGTCCCACGCAGGCTGCCGCTTTCCACGGTCACCACCGGGGCGGAGACCGGCACCTCTGCCGTACCGCTGCGGGCTATCCCCAATGCGGCGCCGGCAATGAGGGCGGATAATGAAAAAGCGCGCATATCGATCCTCGGATGGGCAAGCCGGTCAGTCGCAGACTTGGGTAATGGCTCCAGCGTACACGAAGCTGGGATTCACTTGGAAAGATGAAGAGGGGGCATGCGTTGGCGCAGGCGGCCTCGTCGCGAAATGGGCGCGGCGATGGCACGCGCGAGCATGCAGATGCACGTCTTGATCGAGCCCTGAAGGCACATAATGAAGCTCACGCATTGGCGCGCCTCTGCCAGAAAAGCCGCTCCTCGCCATAAGGATCGTCTTTAACCTGACAGGCGGCGTCAATGATCATCGTCGGGCGGCGATCGAGGCTGTAGGCTGGCCACTTCGGTTGCCCTACAGCGCCGGGGACGCCGGTGCGCGCGAAGGTCGCCCACATTTCGCTCATTGCATGTCCGGCGACATAGCGCTCGGATCGTTTGCCCGCGAGCACCGAACCGTGGATCTTCGCGTCGACATTGTTGAACTTGAACGGAATTTCGAGAGCGTGCATCGGCCCCAACGGGCGGTTCGCACCCGGCATCACCGTTTCGAGAGGATAATTGAAGATGTAAGCGAACGCTGGCGCGGACTGTTCGGCCGCCTTGCGCTCCGCAATTGCAACTGACCCAATGCCAGCAAAGCGAGCGCTCTGCACTGCGATGAGGATGTCCGCAGGGGACGCCGCCGGGCGGCTGCGACGATAGGTCGCGATTACTTGCTCATAGTCGGTGAACAGGGGCCTGAGCCGTTTGCGCAACCCCGCCTCGTCGACGTTGAACATTCCAACGTCTCCACTCAAGAACGCGAAGAAGGCAGCTTCGTCGCGATTATAGCCGACGATCAGCGGCTTGTTGCGCGAGATCGCGGGTGCTGCGGGACCGAACGGGTGCGCAGGCAACGCCTTGCCATCCACGACCGGGCTGAACCGCATCGCGGGCAACCCGCCGCCCGGATTGCCGCCGCGCGCTGTCGCGTCGTTCGGCATGCCCGATAGCCTGAGTTGCAGTTCGAGCAGTTTGGCGGCCGGGACATTCAGGAGGCGCCGCCAGTCGCGAGTGCCGATGCCGAGCTCCGACAGGACTTTCTCGGTCAGGCGCGTTGCGTCTTCGGCTTCCGTCATGCGTATGCCGGGGCCGCTCTCGATCGAGGCCTTGTTGAAATGCGGTGCGGCGCCCGGCATCGCATACAGGCAGGATGTTTTTGCCCCGCCCCCGGACTCTCCGAAGATCATCACGTTCGACGGATCTCCGCCGAACCGGTCGATATTCCGCGAAACCCACCCGAGGGCGGCAATGATGTCGAGCATCCCGCAATTGCCCGAGCCGGCATAATCCGATCCGGCAATGCCATCGAGATAAAGATAGCCCAGCAGGCCTAGGCGATGGTTCGTAGCGACGACGACCACATCATACAGCCGCGCGAGGTTCGCACCGTCCTGCAGCACGGAGGCGCTCGAACCGCTCGAAAAGCCGCCACCATGGCTGTAGAACATTACGGGGCGCCGGTTGCCGTCGTTGGCGGGGGTCCACACCGTCAGGTTGAGGCAGTCTTCTGCGGGGGCCGGTTCGTCAATCCCGAACGTGCCATCGGGCGGTTGTATGGAAGGGGCGCCCGGCAGCGCTGCATCACGCACGCCCACCCATGGCTTCACTCGCCCGGCCGGCTTGAAGCGGTTCTCCCCGGAGACGCTGCCGGCGTAGGGGATCCCACGATAAATGCGTACGCCGCCGATGACTGCACCCCGGATCTTGCCCCCCTCGGTTTCGGCGATGGCGTCTCCGATGGCTGCCAACGCCCGACCGGACAACAATAGCATAGGCCCTGCAGCGCCGATCAGGCCACGTCGCGTGAGTTCCACCTCGTACCCTCCTCATGATCCGCGATCGAAGAATTGAACTTCCGACGGCTTGCATTCTGTATGTTGTGGCTCACTGTGCTTGTTCGGAACGATGTACGTCTGGGGTGCGGGCAGAACGCAGCTGGAATGTCCCGCGTCGCCCCGTGTCGTCGAGCAAGCGATTTTATGATCGCGGCGAAACGTGTAGATCTCGCCAAAGGCGCGAGGGAGACCTTGTTCAGCGCAGGAAAGCTGCCGAAGATACGAGCATTTCGGAAACACGGGATACGGAATACGCGTCCATAACGGGCAGCGATTGTCTGCACTGATTAGTATGACCTCAACGGAGCTTCTCGCGGCCGCCGATGCGACATGCGCGTCTACACCGTCGAGGACATAATATCGTCACGCGCTCCTCCAAGTCGATCATCACTAAAGGAGAGATATTGCGCCTGCACTCACCAACCATTCCGCACCGTGACAATGCGACATAAGCCCCGAACGTTCAGGGTCACGGAAATGGTGGTGAGGAGCGGTCTTTGCCTGAGCAGTTATTCCAAATATTTCAATAAAGATATTAGAACTTGAAGCGAGCGCCCACGCTAAAATAGCGCCCGATCACATCGTCACCGATGATCGACGGATACTGGAAAGCCGGCGTTCCGGAAAATGCCGATGTGACGTAAACCGGCGGGTTTTTGTTGAAGACATTTTGAACGGACAGGAAGATTGATTTGTCCCTGTCACTGTCTAGGAACGCCGTCAGCGTTATATCTGTGTAGGCCACGGCAGGAACTTTGGGAATGTTGTACACCACCGACCGGTTGGCGTCCTGGCGCAGGCTTGAGCGCCACCGTTCCTGCACGTCGACCGACCAGTGCGGGCTCGCAAACGAGACGAAGCCGGTCAGACGCAGCTTGCTGATGCCGCCACCCTGCTGGATGGACGCGACGCCGCCGTTCCGAATGGGATCTGTGCCTGGGATCAAAACTGTCGTCAGCTGCGGTTGATAGCCGGCAAGCCCGCGCAAGGTCAGCCTGTTATCCGCTCCTATCGGGGCCGAATAGTTGATTTCCGTGTCGATGCCCCAGGTCTTGAGCGTGGCGCCATTCAACTGGGTCGAACGCACTCGCGTAGGAGCATTGTCGAGCGAGCGGTTGCTGAAGGCGAGGGGACGATCATAAAGATCACAATAGGGCCCTGTTCCGTTAGCCGCCTCGCAGAGGCGCTGGACGACCTGGGTGCGTCCGTCGACGGCCGAAATGACGTCCTTCATCTTAATACGGAAATAGTCGACCGAGATACTGAGCCGTGGAATGAAGCTTGGCGCAAAAACCAGGCCAAGCGTCGTCGTGTCGGCTTTTTCCGGAGTAAGGCTCGAATTGCCGACGGTCTGGGTCTGCACGAGGCCGTTAAAGCCGGTATGGACGTCCTGATAGCCGCTGTTCGCCAACGTGGCTGGTTGAAACAGGTCATACAGGCTTGGCGCGCGAATATCGCGTGAACGCGTCCCGCGGAAGCGAAGTCCCTCGAGAGGACTCCAGTCACCTCCCACCTTCCACGTGACCTCGCTACCTGACGTAGAATAGTCCGTGTAACGGACGGCCCCGTTCAAGCTTGCATTACCTATCGCGCTGTTGGCGAGCAAAGGCACTTCAGTCTCGAATGCCGCCTCCTTCACAGTCTGATGAGCAGAGACAGGCGTGATACCGCCACCGCCGTAATAATAGGTCGTGGTGCCCTGTACGCAGTTGAATCGTATACCAGTGCAGTCGGCCAGGGCGCTGCCCGGAATTCCGGTCGTGATGTCCATCCCGAGCCGCCGATATTCTCCGCTGACCGCGAAGCGAACGGGCCCAGCCCAATTGTCGAATGCCGTACCGCTGATGCTTGCGGAAACGTTGTCGAGCGGAAACCGGGGCTGATTGTAAATCGAGCCGTAGATATAATCCAAAGCGGCATCCTGGGTCGCCGGGGATGTGCCAAACGGATTAATCGGTACGCAGCCGGGGTGAGAGCCAGGATTGGTCACGTTCGCTCGGCAAACTATGTTGCCGTTCGCCACGCCAGATCGGACCAGGCCTTCGTCTGCGGCATCCAGCGAGGCGAAGAGGTTTGCGGCGACGCCGAAACCCAGCCCCTGATTCCGCGACGTGCTTTGCGCGTGCTGGTAAAAAACGTCCCATTTGAACTCGCCCACCGAGCCGGTCAGGCCCGCTGCGGCCTGCCAGCTGGTCGTCTCATTCTTGATAGCCAGCCGATGTTCGGCGTCATCGAATACGCGCGAGAAGACAAATGGACCTCCGAGCGCCGGGCGTAGGGCTGCGGGGAGAAATGCATTGTCGTTCCCGATGACCACTACCGGATTGAACAGGAACGGATAAAAATAGTTGAAATTCTTGGAACGAGCCCAGAACCCCTGGGCATATATGTTAATGGTATCCGTGATCGCATAATCGGCGCGACCGAAGGCCTGGTCTGTCGTTACATCAGCCGCGGCCGAACTGTTCTTGCCGTAGAAGCCGTCGCCCCCGCTTTCCAGGCCGGCGCCCTGAGTAGTGCCATGCTGGAACGGTCCGACGACGCCTGGCGCCACGAACTGCTGCCCGGCCAAGGGGCCCGAGAATATGGAGCCGTTGAATCCGATTGCAGAATTGCGGGCATTTGTGATCAATCGATACGGGTCTGCAGTGGTCCCGCTTCCGGCTAGCGCATAGACAGCGCGACCTGATTTACGTGCCTCCTTGAGGAAGCCGTTCTGGTCATAGTGCTCGAAGCTGGCCATGACGTGGCCGCGGTCGCCGGCGAAATTCATGCCATATGCGGCGCCTGCACGCCAAGACGGCGCATCACCATAGGTCGAGAGACCCCGCTGTGCCTGCACCGAAAGTCCTTCGAACTTGGTGTTGAGCACAAAGTTTATGACCCCCGAAACCGCGTCGGATCCATAGACTGCCGAAGCGCCGCCGGTAACGACATCGACGCGTTGAAGCAGCATCTGCGGCAGTATGTTGGTGTCGACTGCGCCCGTGTAGCTGGTTGGCGGAACGCGATGGCCGTCCAGCAGCACGAGGTTGCGCTGAATGCCGATGCCGCGCAAGTTGAGATAAGCGCCGGTCGCATTGTCCGTAGTATCGCCTTGGACCGCAGTGCCGCGCGAAAGCGCGAACGCCGGCAGCTTCTTCAAGGCGTCGGGTACGCTTGTCGGCGTATTTCTGAGGAGCGCTTCGGTCGAGACGATCGTCACTGGGGTCGGCAGATTGTTTCCGTTGGTCGTCAGGCGGCTGCCCGTCACGACGATGTCGGCAGCATTCCGCTCTGAAAGACCGCCTTGCTCGGAGCTTCCGGCGACCGCGGCAGGGACATCCCCTGTGCCTGAGGTTTGACTTGAACTCGTCGCTTGTGCCTGCGCCGCCGAAGCCAATGCCAGCGCGCCAATTGCAGAGCTGCAGAATGCCAAACCGCGTACCATGTATCCGCCCCCTTGGAAGTCGCCTTGTGTTATTCACAAGCGCGAGATTGCCCTATATCAAATGGATTATTCTGAATCAACGTGAATATGCCAGTTTATTGTCGCATGGCTGCTCTCGCCGATCGATCCCGAGCTCCCCTTCTGGCAGGTTTCGAATTTGCCGACGGCTCCGTCAGCGGGGAAAAAGGAGGCTATGCTCGCCGGCCGGATCGACGAGCAGGCGCTCTCTCCGCTCGATCCGAGGGTTGGCTCGGCAAACGAGTGACGACTTTTATCGGCTGGTCGTACGACTTCGTCGCGGAAACGTTTTTCGCAGCATCCCGAAGCCAGGACTGGTGGAATGCCGTGAAAACGAGCCGCCAGTTTCGCGCGTCACTTCGAAGAGGCCTCGTCCGGTCGCTACACAGCGATAGGAAGCCGGTGCGGCCATCGGCTCGATCGTTTGACTAAGCGCAACGCGTTGGTTAGTCTGCAACGGAAACCCGGATACGTCATAGTGTAGTCGCGGAATGGGTTGTGGCAAGCGATGCCGCTCGAAGTGTCGCGTTCCGCTGAGAGATGAGGATGCGGATTATGAATGGCGATGGAAGTGCCGTCGATCAGGTGTTCGCGGCATTCGCGGCGTCGTATTCCGCGTTGCTGGTAAGTTTGCCCCTGGTGCTTGCGGGAATCCTGCTCACCGGGTCGCTCTTTTACTTCGGCTGCGTCCGGCCGCACCTTCCCGAACGCGGCTTCAGGATATGGATGACCTATCTCTTCCCCAAGGAGATGTACACGAGCCGGTCAGGCAGGGTCGATTTTGGCGTATGGCTGGCGAATGGCCTGATCTTCATTCCACTGTTTGAGGTGGCGGTGATTGTCGTTGGCCTCGTAGCGGGCGTGACTTTTAAAGATGCCCTTGTGGACGTATTCGGACCTGCGCCGCAGCTTGTTACGGTCGCGTGGGCGGCCGTTGCGATCCAATTCTTTGGCTTTTGGTTCGGACAGGGCATCGGCCAATATAGCGGGCATTACGCGATGCACCGTGTGCCGCTGCTTTGGGCGCTCCACCGCGCGCACCATTCCGCCGAATCCGCGAACCTTTTCGCGTTTCTCCGCAGCCATCCGCTCGAGCATTTCGTCAACGGTGCAACGCGCGTCCTTGGCACCGCCGTGGGAACCAGCATCGGGCTCTACGTCACCACCGGCGACCTGCTGCCCGCCACCACCGCCACGATCTTCTGGTACAATATCATCTATGTTCTCATCGGCTTCCGCTCGGTCGATCATCTCCACATACCTGTATCCTATGGTCGCGTGCTGGACGTTGTCTTGGGTTCGCCCGTGATGCACCAACTCCACCATAGCGCCGAGCCGCAGCACATGGACAAGAACATGGCAGGTGCCGGCTATATCTTCGACTGGTTGTTCGGAACGCTTTACGTCCCGGCGAAAGGCGAAACCTGGCGCTGGGGGCTGAACGACGCCGAATTAGGGGACCATAATCCGCACAATACCCTGCGCGAGTTCTATCTGGAGCCGCTGCGTACGATGCGCTTGGAGACCGGCAAGCTGTTTCCATGGCGGCGCAACGATCGAAAGCCCCCGTCGTCGCCGGCGGGTGCCGCGTGAGCTGGTGGGTGACGATCGATCTAAACGATCTGCCTGACGATCAAATGCCGGAATTCCTCAAGAACGGGATGTCCTACACGCCCGTTTGCACTGGATCCGGCCGGCGTAGACAATCGAGACCGGCTTCGGCACGCCGGGGCAGGGCGCTACGCCCATTTCTTGAAAGGCGAGTGATCCTTCTGAGGCAGGCGGCGCGTATCCAAAGGATTCTCCGACTGGTCCGACTTCGCTTGCCGGCGATCTCCTTTTGAGACGGAAGAACCTCGCGAAGTGGATCGGCGACGCAGTTCACCCGGTTTGCGGGGTGTGCCGTCGGGCCGTCGGCGCTAGCTGCGCTACGGGAGGTCGGGATTGCAGATTTAAGATCGGCAGCGTGATCGATAAACGATGAGCTGTCGTAGCTGCTGAAAAGCGGTTTGCTCTGCATAGAGTCTGTCATCGCCGACGATGGCCCACCGTCTGACGAATATGGTGACCTGGTGTGACAGCATCATGCGGTGAAGCAAGGAGTGAGCAATTGGGCGGCAAGTTTGACATCGTGATCGTGGGCGCCGGGCATGGCGGCGCGCAGGCGGCGATCGCGCTGCGGCAGAACAAGTTCGACGGCACGATCGCAATGATCGGCGAAGAGCCCGAACTCCCTTACGAGCGCCCGCCTCTCTCAAAGGACTATCTTGCCCGCGAGCGGACGTTCGAGCGGATCCTGATCCGCCAGCCGGCCTTCTGGGACGAGCGCGGCATCGCGATGCTGCTCGGCCAGCGCGTCACGGGCGTGGATCCGGACGCCCACACGGTCACCACCGACGGCGGCGAGACGATCGGCTATGGCCAGCTCATCTGGGCAACCGGAGGCGCGGCGCGGCGACTGTCCTGTCAGGGCAATGATCTGACTGGCGTCCACACGGTTCGCACCCGCGCCGATGCCGATCGCATGATGGGAGAGCTGGATGGCATGACCCGCGCGGTCGTGATTGGCGGCGGCTATATCGGGCTGGAGGCGGCGGCCGTGCTCGCCAAGTTCGGCAAGCAGGTCGTGCTGCTCGAGGCACTCGATCGCGTGCTGGCGCGCGTGGCCGGCGAAGAACTGTCGCGCTTCTACGAGCACGAGCACCGGGCGCACGGCGTCGACGTGCGGCTGGGTGCCCGCGTAGATCATCTGGAAGGCGCGGAGGGCAAGGTCACCGGCGTCCGTATGGTCGATGGCGAATTGCTCGCCTGCCAGATGGTGATTGTGGGCATCGGCATCGTCCCGGCCATCGAGCCCTTAACGGCAGCAGGCGCCGCAGGCGGCAATGGCGTTGCGGTCGACGGGCAGTGCCGGACCAGCCTGCCGGACATATTCGCAATCGGCGATTGTGCGCTGCACAGCAACGGTTTCGCCGAGGGGGCGGCCATTCGCGTCGAATCCGTGCAGAATGCGAACGACCAGGCGAATGTCGTCGCCAAGACGATCACCGGCGCAATCGCAACCTACGATGCCGTGCCGTGGTTCTGGTCGAACCAATATGATTTGCGCCTGCAAACGGTCGGCCTTTCGATCGGTTACGACGCCGTCGTGCAGCGCGGCGATCCGTCAACGCGCAGCTTCAGCCTTGTCTATTTGAAAAACGACCGCGTGATCGCACTCGACTGCGTCAATGCCACGAAGGATTACGTTCAGGGTCGTGCATTGGTCACCGGTGGTGCTGTGGTCCATCCGGCCATGCTAGGAGACGCGACGGTCCCACTCAAAGAGATGCGCGTAGCCTAAACTGCCATAGTCTGCGCTGAAGCGCCTGGATCATCAGCTCGGTAAGGTACGCCGGGGCTTAGAACGGGCGCAGACCAACATCAGCCGCCAGTGCCGATGCCACGCCCATCTTCCGCCCGCTTGGGACGTGTGATCGCATTTGAGCCATCGGCTAAGAGGCGCCGTTGTTGCGCGACGCGATGACATTTGACCGTCGGATTGGAAAAAGGAGCACGAGAAGAGGGGACCCGTCCGGTGGGCACCAGCGCAAATGGCTACAAAAGCGTGTGCGCAGCCCAGAAAAAATCCCAATGGCCCGGAACGATGCGAAATATCCACAATCGCTAAGTGGCAACAACGGCGGTTTTCGCGGTGATCTCTGGTGGTGAGCGGCCCGGCCGCTTTCGGTATGCGCGCCGACGCCACGGTCCCGCGAAAAGAAAGATCGTACGCTGGCTCGTCACAAGCCTCTGGACGAGCTTCCCGCCATCGTGCTGAGGCGGCGGTTTACGCCCGCGGTTGGGCGAGACGGCGGAGACGAAGCGGTGGCGAAGGCGACAACGAAACGGACATCGCGCGCCAGCCGTGGAGGACCATCCGGCATCTTCGTCTGGATGCTTTGGCTGATCATAATCGCGTTGCTGGCCGTGGTCGCTCGCTACGCCTTCATCGCCGCCCAGCCTGATCGGGCCGGTTATACCTTATTCGGTCGGGAAGGGTCGTTGGAGCCGGCTGGCAAGCCGAACGTGAATGCGGACAAGCGGACGAGCGTGGACAGGGCCATGCGTAAGCCGAAGAAGGACTATTCCGAAGCCGATCGGGCCAAGCTCGACGAACTGGTTGACGCGGCATCGCCGTCAAAGCGGTAGCGCCCGCTGCCGTCGCCCTACGGCCAAGAGTGGTGGAAAGCGGCCTGTCTGCTTCGGGCGCCCTAATCCGACGAGCGGGCGCTGCGCAGCAAACTTCCTAAGCGCCTTGCGGAGGTCTGCTCAGCGTTTGACGCGAGATGCCGAGCCGCTCGTGAATACGATCGTCCGGCACGATGTGAGGTTGGCGCGGCCTGCTTCCCGGCGATGTTCCATCGTTGGCGGCACGCCACCGAGCTGATTTTGCCACAGGCGCGCGCTCGTTTACATATCGTTGGCGTGATCGAGGCTGAACCCGGCACCGCGTTCGGCCCTGGTGCCGCGAAATGGCCGCCTTTGCGCACGCCGCGCGTCGGGGCCTGTCATTGCCGAGGTCCGAGAAGAGCCGAGTAAGATCTTCAACGCGGTGAGGCCAAGGGGTGAATTCGAAGCGGACGAGACGGGCGCCAACTTTTCGCCATCCTCGTGAGCCCGCTCGATAGCTTTGCAGAAGGCCGATTGCTGGCAAGCGATTAGACGACCTGTCTCTCTCTCTCTCTCTCTCTCTCTCTCTCTCTCTCTCTCTCTCTCTCTCTCAGGCTCAGCTGCTCGGCAGCTAATCACAGCAGCACGTGCGTAATTACCGAATCTGAGCTGAGTCTCCCGGATTGATGAAGCCACGCACAGCTTGTACAGGTTGAAAGCGCTTTCAAAGGGCTCTTCGTAATTGCAAGGCAGGACAGCATATGCCGACAATATTGGCGACCGGTGATATCGCGCCGGATCGCGATGTGCCGGACGAGTGCTTCGCGGCGACGCGCGACCTGTTGAATGGCGCCGATCTGGTCTTCGGCCAGCTAGAAACGAGCTTCGCCGAGCGGGGAACACGCCTGCCACAGGCGCGCCACGCCGTGCTATGTCCATCCGAGGGAGCCGCGGCGGTGGGACGGGCCGGCTTCGACATCATATCATGCGCCGGAAATCACGTACTCGACTGGGGCAGCGAGGCCTTCTTCGAGACGAAAGCGCGTCTAGAGGCGGCGGGTGTCGCGGTGGTCGGCGCAGGCGAAAATATCGCCGCCGCGCGCAAGCCGGTGATTCGCCAATTGTGCGATGGCACACGCGTCGCGATACTGGCTTATTCGTCAATCCTGCCGATGAGCTATTGGGCGGACGAGCGCCGGCCCGGCTGTGCGCCGATGCGGGCGCATACGATCTACGAGCAGATCGAACATGATCAGCCGGGCACGCCGCCGCGCGTCCATTCCTATCCGCATCGCGACGATCTGGCGGCGATGGAAGAGGATATCCGTGCTGCCAAGCGACAGGCGGATATAGTGCTGGTGTCGCACCACTGGGGCATTCACTTCGTCCGCGCGACGATCGCCGACTATCAACTGGATGTCGCCCGCGCCGCGATCGCGGCGGGTGCCGACGCGATCATCGGCGGGCATGCGCATATCCTGAAGGGCGCGGAGCTAATCGACGGCAAGCCGGTCTTCTATTCGTTGTGCAACTTCGCCTGTGATCTGCGCATGGATCCCGCGCATGCCGCCAGCAGGAGCTTCAAGGAGATCCAGTCGCTGGCGGAAGATTGGGTGCCGGATTTCGACAGTCTGTACAATTTTCCCGCCGCCGCGCGAATGTCGATGATCGCCCGCCTGGAAGTCGCGGAGGGCAGGATCACCGAGGCCGGGTTCCTGCCGCTATGGATCGATCGCGATGCGGTTCCCCGCGTCCTTGCGCCGGAGGATCCGCGCTTCGGCGAGGTGATCGAATATATGACGGCGGTGACGCGCGAGGCGGATCTCAACGGCCGTTTCCGCGCCGAGGGTGATCGGGTCGTGCTGGAGGCACTGGCATGATCCGCCGGATATCCCTCGAAGGCATCGTGCTGCTCTATTTCCTCAGTTATTTGCCCAATATCATCCTCACGAAACTCGTGACGAGCAAGGTCCATCCTGGGCTTGGGCGCCCGCTGACCGGGCTGGAGACCTTGCCCGCGTCGCTGATCGTGAGTCTCGTGCTGACCTACGCTTTCATCTGGCTGTCCGGCTGGCACCGCGATGCCAATGCGGTCACGGTCGCCGGCACGCGCGTGCCGATCCCAACCGGAGCGACCTTCCTGTCGGGGGTTGGTACCGCGCTCGTGCTGTTCACCGTGCCGTTGTCCTTCACCTTCCAGGGGGTGAGTATCCCGTTCATCCAGCTGCTAATGCGCGGCGACATCCTGATCATCGCGCCGCTCGTCGATCTGATGTTCGGGCGGCGCGTCAGTTGGTGGAGCTGGGCGGCGCTCGTGATGATCGCGGTCGCGCTCGCCTTCGTAGTCCAGCAGCGCGGCGGGTTCGGAATGCCGCCGCTCGCGATCCTCACGGTCATTCTCTACACGGTCGGTTACTTCATCCGGCTGGCGGTCATGACCCGCGTGGCGAAGAGCCGCGAGTCCGCCAGCATCCGCAAATATTTTGTCGAAGAAAAGATGATCGCGCTGCCCTTGTCGGTGGTTGCGCTCGGCGCCGTTTCGGCATCCGGGCTCGGGGCGCAGGCGGGCGAACTCGGCTGGGGCTTCCTGGCCGTCTGGAGCGATCCCGTGATCTGGTGGCTCGCCGGGATCGGCTTTACGCTGACGATCATCTCAATCTTCGCCGCGATCATCCTGCTCGACCCTCGCGAGAACAGCTATTGCGTGCCCATGGAACGCGCCTCCAGCCTCGTTGCGGGGATTGCGGCGGCGTATCTGTTGCATTGGATCTGGGCGCTGAAGACGCCGACGCCGGCCGAGACGATTGGTGCCGCGATCCTCGTGGCGGCAATCGTCCTGCTGTCGCTGGCACCGCGCTTCGCGCGCAAGCGCCAGGCTCTGGCGGAGACGCCCTAGGCGCTCTCGCGCGCTATCAGGCGGAAGCCGACGTCGATGTGACGATCGAGGATCTTTTCGCCGGCGGCGCGGCGGCGCAGGACGTTGACCGCCTCGCGCCCGATCCGTGCGCCGTCGATATCGATCGTGGTGATAGTCGGCCGCATCTCCGCGGCGATGGCGAGATTGCCGAAGCCAACCACGGCGACCTCGTCCGGCACCTTCACGCCGGCCGCCATGGCTTCGACGAGAACGCCCTGCGCAAGCCAATCCGAGCTGCAAACCACCACGTCGGGGACGACGTCCAGCTCTCGAAGCTGGCGGAAGGCGGCGCGTCCGTTGCCGAAGCGGGTCTGGCTGGGGAAGCTCTGTTCCGATGGCTGTTCGCCTCCCGAGGCGAGCCAGTCGTCGACGAAGCCCTGCCTTCGTTCCATCGCGCGGGTGCCGGCGGCGGAGAGCAGATGCGGCCTCGCATAGCCGCGGCTGCGCAGGAAGTGGGCGATGTCCTGGCCAACAGCACGATGCGAAAAGCCAACGGCGACATCGATTGGATCGTCGGGAAGTCCCCACGTCTCGATGACGGTGACGCCGCGGCTGCGCATCAGATCGCGCGTCGCCGGGTCGCTAAGAATGCCGGTCAGGATGATGGCGTCGGCCCGTCGTGAAAGGGCCGCGGAGATCAAGGCCGGCATTCGCCCATTGTCGATGCCTGTAAGCCCGAGCATGACGATGTGCCCATCGATTGACAGTTCGTCGACCATCGCCTCGATCGTCGCGTTGAAGATCGATTGTGCCATGTCCGGCACCAGCGCAGCGACGAGGCGACTCTTGCTGGAAGCAAGCCCGCCCGCCATGAGATCGGGCACATAGCCCGTTTCCTCGACGGCGCGACGGATCCGTTCGGCAGTGGCAGCGGCGACCATGCCCGGCGTATTCAAGAACCTGGAGACGGTGGCGGACGATACCCCCGCGCGCGCCGCGACGTCGCCCATCTTGGGAAGGGGAAGGCGCTCCGACATGCCAATTGCGTAGCCTGCTCATTCGACTGCGAATAGAGGTTGCAAGCGTTTTCATCAGTTCGTACGACAAGTGTTATGCAAGACTTCGACCCTCTTCTTCCCGAAACATTCGATAGCGCGACCGCGGACTATGCGCGCCTGCGCGGCGAATGCCCGGTCGCGCACAGCGACGCTTGGGGTGGGTTCTGGGCGCTGATGAAGCATTCAGACGTGGCGGCAGCGGCGGCCGACAGCGGGACTTTCATAACCTCGAAGCAGAATGTCGTGCCCGCAGTCGCTTTCACCGGCCGGCGCCCGCCGCTCCACCTCGATCCGCCCGAGCATACGCCCTATCGCCGCACGCTCAGCCCCTTGCTCACCGAGCGCAAGGTCGCGCGGTTCGAGCCCATCATCCGCGACATATGCCGCGAATTGCTCGACGCGATGGTAGCAAAGGGGGGCGGGGACATATGCGAAGACTTTTCCGCGCGGATGCCGATCCGTGTGTTCGCACACTGGATGAACCTGCCGCCCGCTCAGATAGAATCCCTTTCTGATGTCGGCCGGCGCTACAATATCGCGGTGCAGTCGAACGACATGGAGTCGACTAAGGAAACGAGCCTGCTGCTGTACGAGATGGCCCGCCAGTTGGTGGCTGATCGCAAGGCCGCGCCGCTCGACCCAGAGGAAGATGCGACCAGCGCGCTGCTGGCGACGCGCGTCGACGGAGAACCGTTTCCCGACGAGATGATCGTCGGCACGATCCGGCAGGTGCTGGTGGTCGGGATCATCGCGCCGACCGTCTTGATCGGCTCGGTCGCGGTCCATCTGTCGCGCGATCAGGCCCTGCAGGCGAAGCTGCGCGCCGAGCCCGAGCTTATCCCGGCGGCGATGGACGAATTCCTGCGTCTCTATACGCCCTATCGCGGCTTCGCTCGGACGCCCACGCGCGATGTCGAGATTCGCGGCCGTACGATCCCGGCGGGCGAGGCGGTGGCTTTGGTCTACGCCTCGGCCAATCGCGACGAGGATGTGTTCGAGGATGGCTCGACCTTCAAGCTCGGGCGGCCGAACATGAAGGAGTCGCTGCATTTCGGGCGCGGCACGCACATGTGTGTGGGCGCGGCGCTGGCGCGGCTAGAGCTGGTGGTGGCGCTGGAGGAGATGATGGCGCGCCTGCCGACCTTCGATCTGGCGGGCGACATCGTTCCGACGCGTTTTCCCGAGATCGGCGCGCTGCGCGTGCCGCTCACGTTCGCTCCCGCCTAGACCGTCGCCGCGACGATCAGTTCGTCGCCATCTTCGTTGATCGCTGTTGCGAGCCCCTCGCTGGCAGTCACCTCGATCAGGTAATCACGGATGCGGATAAACGCTTCCGAACCGGCCGGCGCCAGCCGAGGCACGCTATTGTCCCCGATCCACGCCGGGATCAGGCGCGTCTCCACGATCGCACCGTCGCGCACGACGAGCCTGACGATGGCAGTCATCCGCGTTTCCTCGGGCAGCATGTAGCTCGCCTCCAGACTCCACGTCGGGTTGAGGCTGACGAGGTGACGGAAGCTTGCGGTGTGTACGATCGCCGGATCCCAGATGTGGGGCTGCTCGATCGCGAAATTGCCGAGACTGAAGAAGATTGGCTTGCCGCGATGGAAGCCTACGCCCTTCATCAAATGAGGGTGGTGGCCGAGGATCGCGTCCGCGCCGGCTTCGACTGCGGCCTCGGCAACCTCTATCTGATATTCGGCGATGCTCCCGCGCACCATGTGGATGCCCCAATGGAGCGAGACGAGAACGACGTCGGCATGTGCCCTTGCGTCGCGGATCGCGGCGGTCAGCGCGGCGAGATCAGCCCTGTCGGGATGGCTGCGGATGCGCGCCGGAGTGCCCGGCTGATCATGCTCGATCTGCTCGTAGAAAGTATGCGCTCGCATCGGCGCGCAACCCGGGCTGTCAGCGGTCGCGGCGTAGCCCTCGGGGAGGATGGAGCTGGCCGCGACCATCGCCACCGTCGTATTGTCGACGGTCTGGTAGACCGGCGCAAAAGCGGATCCGCGATCTGGGCCGGCGCCGGCCAGTCGGACGCGCGCGGCCGCCATCGTCTTCAGTGTGTCGCCGAATGCGTCGTAACCCCAGTCCAGGCAGTGATTGCCGGCGAAGGACATCATGCTGAAGCCGGCGTCGGCAAGTACCGGGCCGAGCGTCGTCGGCGCCCGCATCGCGAGCTTGGCATTTGGAACGATCGCGCCGCGATCCGAAATGACCGTCTCGAGCTGCCCGAACACGACCGGCGCCGCTCGGAGCGTGTCGCGGACGGGCGCGAACATCGACGCCAGATCGTCCCGCTTTGCGCCGACGTCCCCGACCGCCAGGATGTCGAACGATGTCATGCGGGCAAAGCGGGGGGCGGGGTGTCCTTGATGACGACGCGCAGCACGAGCACGATTACGGAGGCCAAAAGCAGGAAGCCCGCGACCATCAGCGTGGGGGCGCCGAAGCCGCCGCTGCGCTCGCGCACGATGCCGACGAGATAGGGCACGATCAGCCCGCCGGAGCTGCCGGTGATGTTGATCGCGACTGCGCCGACCGCAAAGGTGGCTGGTGTGAACAGGCGAGTCGGCAGGGCCCAGAATGCGCCTTGCGCCGCGCCGAGGCAGGTGCCAGCGACAAGCAAGGCGATCAGGCCGACCACGCTCGCTCCCGCGGTGCCGGCGGTCAGGATCGCGATTGCCATGACGGTTGCAGGCACGGCGATGTGCCAGAAGCGCTCGCCGCTCCGATCCGAATGCGTTGCGCCGATGTAGATGCCGATCGCATTGCCTGCCCAGGGCAAAGCATTGACCAGACCGATCTCCAGCGGGGTGAGGCTGGTCAGCGATTTGACCATCTGCGGCAGCCAGAAGATGATGCCATACGATCCCGCGAGCAGGCAGAACCAGAGAGCCGCGGACGCCCAGACGAGCGGTTGCTTCAGGATGGTCCAGTCGTTCCTGCGCGCCGTCTCGCTGCGGTTGGCGGCGTTCCGAGAGAGCCACAGCTTTTCGTCCGCGCTCAGCCATGTCGCATCGGCGGGGCGGTCGGGGAAATGAACCCATGCGATCGCCGCGAAGATCAGGGTGGGCAGCGCCTCGCCGATGAACATCCAGCGCCACGACGCGAACCCGACTGGTGGGTGCATGCCGAGCAGGAAGCCCGACAGCGGCCCGCCGACGACGATCGAGATCGGGATGGCCAGCATAGGCATGGCGAAGGTCGTCGCGCGCTCGCGCTCGGTCGCGAATTGGCTCAGGTACAGGACGATGCCGGGGGCCAGGCCACCCTCGGCAAAGCCCAGCAGCACGCGCAGGACGTAGAATTGCCAGCGGCTGTCGATGAAGGCCATGCCGCCGGCACAAGCGCCCCACAGCAAGGCACAGCCGGCGAGCCAGCGGTGGAAGCCGATCCGCTGGAGCAGCAGGACGCTGGGATATTGTCCGGCCAGAAAGCCCAAGAACAATATGCCCGCGCCGAAGCCATATTGGCTCGGGCTGAAGCCGAGATCGGCATTCATCTGCAGCGCGGCGAAGCTGACGTTCACGCGATCGATCGAACTCAGCAGCATGAACAGAATGGTCGGGATGATGAGCTGCCAGCGGACCTTTCCGGCCAGCGACTTCGATGCGTTCGTCATGCCACCCCTCATGCTGCGAGCATTATTTGCCTCGACGCATCCATTGCCGATGCGGCAGTAAGCTGCAAGCGAAAGCGCTTTCAAAGACAGGGGAGAGACGATTTGGGAGATGCGATCGGGCTGAGCGAAACCCTGGCGCGGCATGTCGCGACCTATGATGCGGCGGCCTTGCCGGACACGACGATCCACGCCGCAAAGCGCGCCTTGCTCGATGGGATCGGCGTAATGCTCGGCGCGAGCGGGGTGAGCTCCGAGGTCGTGCCGTTCGTCGAATATGCGATAAGCGGCGGGCACGGGGATGCGGCCGTCCTGGGACATGACGTGCGGGTCACGCCGGCAATGGCCGCCTTCGCCAACGGTGCGATGGCGCATGCGCTGGATTTCGAAGACGCGTTCGATGCCGCACCGAGTCATCCCAACGCCTCCCTGCTGCCGGCCGTGCTCGCGACTTTGGGAACGGCGGCGCCGGTCAGCGGGCGGGAGTTGCTGACGGCGATCGCGATCGGGTGTGATCTTGCTTGCCGAATCGGGCTCGCGCTGACACGCGATATGGAGGTCGGCGGCTGGTATCCGCCGCCGATCCGGGGCGCGTTTGGCGCCGTGGCCGCGGCAGCGCGCATCCAGCGGCTGTCGACCCGCCAAACCCTCGATGCCTTCTCGCTGCTGCTGTGCCAGACGACGATGCCGGGCGAGATCAAGTATAGCGCGGATACCGTTATCCGCGCGGTGCGCGAGGCTTTCCCGGCGCAGTCCGCGGTCCAGGCGAGCCAGTTGGCTGCGCGGGGCGTGCGAGGGTTCGACGCGCCGTTCGAGGGCAAGGCCGGCTTCTTTCGGTTGTATGCCGATGGCCATTACGACCCGAGCCGATTGCTCGACCGCTTGGGCGAGCATTTCTGGATCGACCGGCTGACCTTTAAGCGTTGGCCTGCCTGCCGCGGCACGCATGCCTATATCGAGGCCGCGCAATATCTGCGCGCACAGCACAGCATCGATCCGGCTGCGATCTTTGCGGTCACCGCTACTGGTGGGGAGGTGCAGCGCATGCTGGTGGAGCCCGCCGACCGCAAGGCCGCGCCGACGACCGCGATCGACGCGAAGTTCTCGATCCCGTTCACCGTCGCGGCCGCGCTGCTGGACGACGAGGTGACGCTGGACAGTTATGACCTCGCCTCGCTCGCCGATGTGCCGAAGCGTGATCTCGCCGCTCGCGTGCGGTTCGAGCTTCGGCCGGATTGGGGGATGGCGCAGGCAGCGTCGGGAATATTGTCGATCCAGCTCGCCGACGGCGTACGCTACAAGCACACGATCGAGGACGCGCTCGGCGGCCCGGATCGGCCGATCGACGACGACCGGCTGACCGCCAAGTTTCGGGACTGTGCGCGCCGCGCGAAGCACCCAATGTCGGATGCGCAGGCCGAGCAACTGGCCGCGGCGATCTGGTCGATCGATGAAGCGGGCGATGCGGCGATCGCGCTGAAACTGTGAGCGCTTCGAACTAATGGTTATGCGACATAATGAAAACGCTTGCAGCCGGCCGCTGACTTGTTAGGAAGCACGATCGAAGCCCGAGACGACGAGAGACCGTCCGGGTAACAGGCGAGGACCGATACGATGTCTCAGACTTTGGCACGCCGCAGCCGGCTCTGTGCTGGCGCCGCCCTGTTCACCCTCTTGATCGCACAATCCGCCAACGCGCAGAACGCCGCGGCGCAGGACCAGGTTTCCTCCCCCTCTGCCACGCCGGCCGATCTGGCGCCGGCGACGACCGCGCCGAGCGAAGGGCTCGAAGACATTGTCGTGACGGCCGAGCGGCGCTCGCAGAGCCTGCAGGACGTGCCGATCTCGGCGACCGTGCTCAATGCGGCCGATCTGTCGCGCAAGGGCGTCAACAACATCGCCGACTTGCAGCAGGTCGCGCCGTCGCTGACGATCAACACCTTCAATCGATCGACGTTCATCAACATTCGCGGCGTCGGCATCGCGCAGTCCGCACCGACGTCCAATCCGGGCGTCGCCTTCTACATCGACGGCCAGCTGATCCCGCACGAGCAGTTCATCGGCCAGAGCTTCTACGACATCGGGACGATCGAAGTTCTGCGCGGCCCGCAGGGGACGCTGACCGGTCAAAACTCCACCGGTGGCGCGCTCTACGTCCGCACCCCCGAACCCGATTTCGAAAAGTATTCCGGCTACCTCGACGCCACGTACGGCAATTACGACGCGCTGAAGGTCGTCGGCGCGCTCAACGTGCCGATCAGCGACGAGGCTGCGGTCCGTGTCGCGGCGGTGCACGACAAGCGCGACAGCTTCGTCGACAATATCGGCCCGAGCCCGAGCCAGCCCGGCAACGTCGATCTGAACGCGGCCCGCTTCAACCTGGCGGTGCGGTCACCGAACGAGGTGCTGCGCGCGAACATTCGTGGCGATTATTTCAACTCCAAGTCGGATAACAATGCCGTCAAGCGGCGGAACGATACTGTCTCGACCGATCCGTTCGTGATCGAAGAGGATGCGCGGTCGCTGCAGAATCAGCATGGCGGGAAGCTGTCGGGTGAGGTGCGCGTCGCCGTGGTGCCGAGCGTCGATCTGCGGGTGATGACCTCGTATCAGGATCTCCACACGGTCGATCAGACGGACGGCGACCGTACCGCGACGGCGCGACCGCGCCCGCCGGCCAACGCCGTCGGCCGCGTCAGCCGCGTCAATACGGACATCAACACGTTCATCGGCGAAGTGAACCTGCTCTCGACCGGCAAGCGCGACTTAAACTGGGTCGTCGGCGGCTTCTATCTCAACGAGTTCGTCGACACGCTCTCGCGCCGCGACAACAACAATGTCCTCGATTTCGTGTCGTCCACCTCGACCTTCCAGACACGCGCGGAGAACACCACCAAGTCGGTGTTCGGCCAGGTGAACTGGTATTTCACGCCAGCGCTCGAGGCGATCGCCGGCGCCCGCTATTCGGACGACGAGCAGATCTATAATCGCTTGATCCCCGCCGGTGCCGTGCCGCCCGGCGCCAGCGTGATCGGTGTCCAGCATTCGACGAAGGTGACCGGCAAGGTCGGCCTCAATTATCACTTTGATCGCAACCTGCTCTACGTGACCGCGTCGCAGGGCTACAAGGCGGGCGGCGTCAACCTGACGATTGGGACGCCCAATTTCGGACCCGAGACCAACCGCGTCTACGAAACCGGTTTCAAGACGCAGTTCCTCGACAATCGCCTGCGCGTGAACGGCGACGTTTTCTATTCGAAGTATAAGGACATCCAGCTGTCGAGCCTGCTGGGCACGCTGCCGGTCACGCAGAATGCGGCCGCCGGCAAGTCGTATGGTGCGGAGCTTGAAGTCACCGGGCAGTTCGGTGCGCTCGGCTTCAATGCGGGCGGCGGATATCTTCATGCTCGCTTTGATGGTGCCACCTGCATCACCGATACCAACTCGGCGGGCACGGACCCAGGCTGCCCTGCCAACCTGCGGCTCGTGCCGGACGGTCGCGTCCTGCCCTTTTCGCCAAAGTGGACGATCAATGCCGGCATTCAGTATGAGGTCGAGCTGAACCCAGATGGCAAGTCGCTCACGCCGCGCGTCCAATGGTCGCACCTCGCGCAGCAGGTCGCGACACCGTTCCCGAGCTTCAACACGATCGTGCCCTCGCGCAATGTCTTCGATGCGCGCCTGACGTTCCAGATCACGCGCCAGTACAAGATCGAAGGTTATGTCTCGAACTTCACTAACAAGACGTACATCGCCTCGCAGGTGCAAAGTTCGTCGAGCGCGGATGGCGGCATCATCTACGGCGCTCCGCGCACGTACGGCATCCGCGGCGTTGCGAAGTTCTAACGCCACATGGGGATGATCGACGTTGCACGACGCCATCGCGGCACGGCGTCGATCATCCTCGCGGTTGCGGCGGCGGCGCTGGTCGCCGGGGTTTCTGTCGGCGCGCAGGCAGACGACGATTGGTGGTCGCCCGACAGCGGCAGGACTTTCCAGGCGTCCAAGGATTACGGCAATCCCGGCGGCATTCTTCGCGTCCTGCTGAAGGACGGGCCGATGGAGACCCGCGGCCATCCCTTCTTCAGTGCCGTCGGGCCGAGCGGCCGCGCCTGCGTCACCTGCCACCAGCCGGCGGACTCAATGTCGCTGTCGGCTAAGAGTGCGCAGGATCGCTGGGACCGAACCGCGGGCAAGGACCCGCTGTTCGCGGCCTATGATGGCTCGGACTGCCCGACCTTGCCGCAGGCGGAGCGCGCTTCGCACTCGCTGCTGCTCGATCACGGCCTGATCCGGATCCAGCGGCCGTGGCCGGCCCAGGACGTTGCGGGCAAGCCGATCAAGGCCGATTTCGACATCGAGGTCGTGCGGGATCCCACCACCTGCAATTCGGGCGGCTTCGGGCCGGACAAGGGCAAGATTTCGGTCTACCGGCGTCCGCGGCCGGTCGCGAACCTCAAATATCTGCTTGCGGTCGGTTTCGCCTACGATCCGAAGCAGGGCATGCCGTTGCCGCTCGATCCCGAGAGCGGGAAGCCGATGTCGGGCAATCTGATGGCGGACGGCCGCGCCGGGACGCTTAACGCCCAGATGCGCGATGCTTCGTCGACCCACCTTGCCTTGCTCAAGCATATGGACGCAGCCGACATGGCGCGCATCGTCGATTTCGAGAGCCGCGTGTTCGCCGCGCAGCAGATCGATGCCGCGGGAAGCCGTGTCGACACGGGCGGCGCCGAGGGCGGCCCGGCCAAGCTCGCGAATTCGGAAGCCGGCCAGCTTGGCAGCATCGGTCGGCCGGTATGGAGCGAGTTCGAGGCATGGGAGAAGCCCGCGCCCGGGCTCTCGCCCAAGCAGGCGGCGTTCCGCGCCTCGGTCGCGCGCGGCGCCAAGGTGTTCCGCGACAAGACCTTCCTGATCTCGGACAGCGCCGGCATCAATTCGCCGATCGGCTTCGGCAATCCCGTGCGCAACTCGTGCGTCTTCTGTCACAACATGACGCAGATGGGGAATGACGTCGCGCCGGGACAGGTGGATCTCGGCACGACCAACCAGCCCTTCGCCGATCCGATGCCGTGGCTGCCGCTGTTCCGCATCACCTGCAAGGGGCCGCCGCATCCGCATTATGGGCGTGTCATCTACACGAGCGATCCGGGCTATGCGTTGACGACGGGGCGGTGCGCCGACGTCGGCAAGATCACGCTCCAGTCGATGCGCGGGCTTTCGGCGCGCGCGCCATATTTTTCCAACGGCGTGGCAAAGGATCTTCGCGGCGTCGTCGACTTCTACGAGCGGCGCTACAAGATCGGCTATACCGAGCAGGAGAAACAGGACCTCGTCAATCTGATGAGCGTGCTGTGAGGGCCGCCGCCGCTCTTGTGCTGCTGGCTACCGGTGCCGGTGCCGCGACGCCCGATTCCACGGTGCGCTTCATCACCTGCCCAATCTATCGCGACGCGGATTCGGGCAAGAAATCGGGCTGCTGGCTGGCGGACGATCGCGCCACGGGGCTGCGCTACGACGTCAGCGTCTCGCCCTCAAAGCCCGACTGGAACCACGAGGTGCTGGTCGAGGGCAACGTCTCGTCCGGCGCGCGCGACGTGTGCGGTGGCGTCGTCCTAGATGCGGTGCGGACCTCGGTGCTGCCGGGGCCGTGCACGCGCCAGATGCTGCCTGCCGAGGGCTTTACGGGACGCAAGTTCGTGCTGCCGGTCCGCAACGTCCGTCCGGCAGCGGTGCCGCGCGACACGCCGCCCGGGCCCTATGCGGCGCGCAGCTTCCACCTGTTCTTCGATTTCGATGCCGCGTTCCTGATCTACCAATATGATGATTATCTGCTGGACGAGGCGATTACCTGGCTGCGCGCGGCCAAGCCGCGCGCGATTACCGTCACCGGCTATGCCGCGACGATCCCGACGAACGTTTCCGGCCGTATGATCGCAGAGGATCCGGCGATCGCGCGGGTCCGGGCGGAAAAAATCGGCGAGGCGCTCGCTCGGCTGGGCATCGATCGCCGCACGATCAAGGTTCGCTGGCGCGCCGCCGGTGGGCCTGTCGCCGTGGCGGAAGCGGATGATCTGCCCGACGCGTCGCGCCGGCGCGTCGATATATCGGCAGTCTTCTAGCTTGTGACACGCGGCGGAGCATCGCCGGTTGCCCGGATATTCCTCCTCGCCGCGATCATCGCGCTAGGATCGCTGGCGATTCACATGTTCGTACCCGCGATGCCGGCGGCGGCAGCGGCGCTGCATTCGGATCGTTCCGCGGTGCAGCTTGCGCTGACCTTCTACCTCATAAGCGTCGCTGTCGGGCAGCTCGTCATCGGTCCGCTGTCGGATCGGCTGGGGCGCAGACCCGTCCTCATCGGCGGCACGATCCTGTTCGTCGCCGGCTCCGTATTGTGCTGGGTGGCAGGGTCGATCGGGGCTTTGCTCGTTGGCCGGGTGATCCAGGCGCTCGGCGCATCCAGCGGGCTGGTTGCCGGGCGCGCCATGGTCGGAGACGAGGAGGGCGGTCGCGGTGCGCGCGACATGGCGTTGCTCACCGCGATCGTGATGCTGGCGCCTATGCTAGCGCCGGTGATCGGCAGCGTAATTGCCCAGACGCTGGGCTGGCGCGCGATCTTTGCGATACTCGCGGTGCTCGGCGCGGCATGCGGGTTGGCGATCTGGCTTTGGATCGCGGAAACGCACGCTGTCGACCCTGCGGACGGGTCGTCGCTTCTAGCGGCTTGGGGAAGGCTGGCACGCGACCCGGTTTATGTGCGCAATCTCCTCATCGGAACGGCCCTGAGCGGCGGGCTCTACGTGTTCCTCGCGGCGTCGCCTTTCCTACTCGTCGGATTCTATGCGGCCGATCCCGTTCGGCTCGGTGTCTATTACGGAATTGTCGCGCTTGGCGCGGGTGGCGGCGCGCTCACCGCAAGCGCTCTGGCAGCGCGTTGCCCGGCGCGGTCGATAATGACCGGCGGCACGGCGATTGCGGCGCTCGCTGCTGTAGCGTTGTTCGTCGCTGCGGCGGCGGAGCAGCACCGGATCGGCTGTTTTGTTGCACCGATGGTGGCTTATGCCTTTGGTGGCGGCCTCGTCACGCCAAACGCCATAACGTGTGCGCTGTCCGCCGTGCGCGGCCGGGCAGGAACGGCCGTCAGCATCTACGGCGCGCTGCAGATGGCGGGAAGCGCGCTCGCCACGCTCGGCGTGGCGCTGTTGCCCTGGCACAACCCGGTAGCGCCGGCTGCTGTCATCGCGGCGCTCGCGCTTCTCGGCGTCGCATTGCAGAGCGGCAATCGCGCAGCGCAGCCGTGACGCTATTTTAGCGAGATCCAAGAGCCCTGATCGTCGGCGATCAAAGGCGCGAGACCGGCCTCGATCGAAATCCGAATAATATAATCTTTGATCTCGGTGCGCTGATGCGGGCTAGGCCGGACGGGGCGCCCAGGCGGTTCGAACCATATCGGGACGAAGCCCGCTTCTATTCGACCGTTGGCGTGCCATAGCAGCTTTCCGATCATGCCGTTGGCCGCTTCGGGGTGAAAAGGTGCAAGCGCGTAAGCCGGGTCGGGCTCGAACCCGAACATGCTTTTGCGCCTTTCGACCCACTCCGCTCTCGCAGCGTGGCCTTGGCCGGGGCTCAGTGCATGAGTCACCACCACGCCGTTGCCCAGCCCGTGGAAGACCGGCTTGCCGTCGTGAAATTCGATGCCCCGCGCGATGTGCGCATGATGACCGACGACGACATCGGCGCCGGCCTCGATTGCGGCATCGGAAAGCGCGCGCTCGTAGGGCGCGATCGCGGCGGGGCGATGGGTGATGCCCTTATGGAGGGCGACGACGAGGAGATCGGCGCGAGGGCGCTCCGCGACGATGTCTGTGATCATGGAAGCGACCGAGGCGGGATCGGCTTCGACCAGGTCGGCCTGGGGGCGGGAGGGGCCGCCGTCGGCTGCGAGGACGTTTACATAAGCGGATCCTGCGCGGTCGGCGGCTGCCCAGGATAGCTCCGGGCCGACGCAATTGTAGCTGAGCAGGCTGACGGATCGGCCACTCACCTGTATCCGCGCCGGCGCTTTCGCGGAAACGATGTCGGCGCCGGCACCGTTATGCGCGATGCCGAGGCGGGCGAGTTCGGCGATCGTGTCGGCGATGCCCTCCGGTCCGCAGTCGGCGATGTGATTGCCGGCCATCGAAAGCATGCGGATGTTGGCGCGGGCGAGGGCGGCGAGATGATCGGGATCCGCGCCGGGGGCGGGGACGTCGCCTTGCAGTTCCTGGCCGCGGCGCGTGTGGGGCACCTCCAGATGGCCGATGACGAGATCGGCGGCGCGTGTGAGCGGGGCGATGCCGGCGAGCCAGTGATCCGGATCGGGAACGTCGAGAATCAGGTCGCCGAGCAGCAGGATCTCGATTGGGTCGCTCATCCGAGGACGCCGGCTGCTTCCAGCGCATCGATCTCCCGAGGCGAGCGGCCGAGCTCGGTGAGGATCGCGCGACCGTCTGCGCCGAGCGCGGGGACGGTGGGGCGGGTGTGAGAAGGTGCGGGGGCGAAGCCGTTGCCGAGGACGGTGATGGGGTCGTGGCGACCGGGGAGGGTGGCGGGTTGGAGGAGGCCCCGTTCGGTCATGTGAGGGTCCTCGGCGATCTCGCCGATGTCGCGGAGGCGGGCGGCGGGGATGCGGGCGGTGGTGAGGAGGGTCTCCAATTCGGCGGCGGTCTGGTGCGAGAGGCGTTCGGTGAGCCAGGCCTTGAGCTCGTCATAATGGGCGACGCGGGCGGGGTGGTCGTGGAAGCGGGGGTCTTCGATGAGGTCTGGGGCGCCTAGCGCGCGGAAGAGGGCTTCGACTTGGGGCTGGTGGTTGGCGCCGAGGGCGATCCAGCCCTCCCTGGTGGGATAATATTCGGCGGTGGCGACCAGGCGGAAACCACGATTGCCGGTGCCTTTCGGAACATTTCCCGTGTAGAAATAAGTGCTTAAGTTGACAGCATTGAGCTTCAGCGCCGCATCGAGCATCGCCACGTCTAGCACGGCGCCCTCGCCGGTCAGGTCGCGCTGGCGCAGCGCCGAGAGGATGGCGATGACGGCGAGATAGCCGCTGAAGCTGTCGATGATCGGCATGCCGATCTTGAGCGGGCCTTCGCTTGTCTGGTTCATCATCGCGATGCCGGACATGGCCTGGGCGATATGATCGTAGGCGCCCCAATCGCGGAACGGGCCGGACTGGCCGAAGCCGGTGATCGACGCGCAGATCAGCGCCGGCTTGATCTCGCGCAGCCTGTCGAAGCCGATGCCGAGCCGGTCGAGCGTGCCGGGACGGAAATTCTCGACGACGACATCGGAGCGCGCGGCGAGATCGAACAGGATCGCGCGGCCGGCCTCACTCTTGAGGTCGAGCGCGATCGAGCGCTTGCCGGCGTTGACGGCGGCGAAGGGGAGGCTGAGGCCGGGGAGCCCGGCATGCTCGGTATAATGGCGGAAGTCGTCGCCACCCTTGGGGGGCTCGATCTTGATGACTTCGGCGCCGAGCTGGGCGAGCATCTGGGTGCAGGTCGGGCCGGACAGTGCATGGGTCAGGTCGAGGATCGTGATGCCGGCGAGGGGGGTCATGCTGTGGCTCCCTTGGCGTCGTCGAACAGGCCGGCGGCGCGGAGCGCCTCGGCATCGCCGGAGAGGCCCAGTTCGGCGAGTATCGCGTCGGTGTCCGCGCCGGGATCGCCGGCGGCGACGGGCGCGACGGCGGGGGTGTCGAGCAGGTGGAACGGCAAAGCGAGCTGGGTCAGCGGTTCCGCGCCGGGGAGGGTCACGTCGACGACCATGCCGCGCGCGCGGTGGTGGGGGTGGGCGATCGCCTCGGCCATCGACAATACGGGCTGCGCCTGCGTGTCGGCGGTGGCGAGGAGGGCGACCCATTCGTCGCGGGGGCGGGTGGCGATCACGGCGGCGATCTCGCGCTGCATGTCGGGGTGGTGGGGCGTGTCCTGCTGGCGCGGGCCAAGATCGGGGCGGCCGATCGCCTCGCAGAAGCGCGCCCAATAACGCGGCTCCATGTCGGTGGTGCACAGATAGCCGCCATCGGCGCAGACCCAGACACCGCCCTTGGGGTGCCACTTGCCGAGTTCGGGCAGGGCATCGGCATCGTCGGTGCGGCCGAGATTGACGAGCAGGAGGGACATACTCGCATCGCTCATCGCGACATCGACATGCTGGCCGCGCCCGGTGCGGCTCTTGGCCTGCAAAGCGAGCAGCATCGCGATCGTCGTGTGCGCGCCGGTCAGCACGTCGGCGACCTGCAGACTTGGGAGGGTCGGCGTGGGGAGTCCATTGAGCCGCGAGAGCGTGCCGGCGAGCGCGAGCGCGGCGGGATCGTGCCCCGCGCGGTCGGCGAGGGGGCCGGTCTGGCCGGCGAACGAGACAGAGCAGTAGACGAGGCCGGGATTGATTGCCGCCATGGCCGCGTAGCCGAGGCCCATGCCGGCCATGATGCCGGGACGGTAATCCTCGATCAGCACGTCCGCGCGCGCGATCAGCGGGTGGAGGACGCGGTGCGCGTGAGCGTGGCCGGGATTGATCAGCAGGCTGCGCTTGTTGCGGACGTAGGACGGGCGCGCGCGGCGGCGGCGTTCGGCCTCCATGTCGGCACCCTTGCCGAACATCGCCGCCTGCTTGGCGAGTTCGCGCGGATGCTCGATGCGGACGACGTCGGCGCCCATGTCGGCGGCGACCCAACTGGCATAGGCGCCGGGCAGGAAACGCGAGAAATCGACGACGCGCAGGCCTTCCAGCGCGGTCATGCGGGCACCTCCAGCCCCTCGATGAAGGCGGTGACGCGGGCGTGGACCTGCGCCTGCTCGTCCGCGCTCGCGCTGAAATTGTCTGTGCCGAGTTCGAGCACCGGAACGCCGGCGTGGCGGAGCGCGCGAATTACGAACGGATCGGCATCGGCGAGCGCGACCGCGCCGTGGACGCCGTGCGTCTTCGCCTCGTGGACATGCCAAGGCCCGGCCCAGCCGGGCAGGCGCAGTTCGTCGCCCATCGTCAGGAAACGGGCGGCGAGCGCGCGCATCGGATCGCGCCCGCCCGAGGTGCTGCGGATATAGCCGTCGGCGGCGAGCGCGAGATACATCGACCAGACGAACACGGCGCCGTGGCTTTCCTCCCAGCGCTGGTAGAAGCCCATGTCGCTCCAGAGGCCCCGGCCGACGAACATCAGGCGGACACGCTCATTGGGCACCGCCGCGTCGCCGGCCGCGATCCGGTCGGCGACCTCGTCGTGGAAGGCCTTGGCCGCGTCGCGCGCCCATTCGGTGCCGCGGTGCCATTGCGGGACCATCGTCGCGGGCATGCTGTCGACGATGCCGATCGGCGCGGGGCGGGCGCGGGCGATCATGTCGCGGGTGCGGCGGTAATAGTCCTCCTGCTCGTTGACGAGCGTCATCACCGCCTCGAACCGCTCTGCCGAGAAGAGGCGGCCGGTGGCGCGCTCCAGCCTGCCGATCACGTCGCGCAGTTCGGTGACGAGCAGGTCGATCCGGGCGGGCTCCAGCACCTCGTCCCAGCGCTCGGGCAGGTCGTCCCACCAATCGGTGCCGATCGTGAGGCGGGGATCGACGGTGCGCTCGTAGAGATAGCAGCCGGCACCGGCGGCGTCGGCCCACTCCGCGAACAAAGCGGGGGTCGGATCGCTGGAGACAACCGCGTGGACGAAATCGGGCGTGGGGAGGCCGCCCCAGGGGGCGTTGTCGGGATCGATGTCGAACGTCGCGGCGAGCCCCTGTGCGCTATACGCCTCGACATCGGTCGGGAAGCCGCGCTCGCGCAGCAGGTCCAGATAGCGGCGCGACTGCTGCTTGGCGGCGACGATCGACGCCCACCATTGATTGACGACGAACGGGATATCCAGCGCGCGGAGGATTTCCTGCGGCGCGTTGGCATTGACCATCGCGAAGGGCTCGCCGGCGGCGACGCGCGCGCGGACCTCGCCGAACCATTCGCGCTGATAGGTACCGAAAGTGGCGACCGAGGCGAGCGACTTGCGGCTGCGAGCCTGGCGCTTGTCGGCGGGGACAGGGGCAGTTGATTTGGGTGGGCTAGGCTTGGCTGGGCGAGCAGGTTCATCGCCGCGCAGGCGGGCGTCGAGATCGGGCGTATCGAGCGCCTTGAGGCGGAGCGAGCGGACGGGAATGGCGGTGGGGGCGGCCTTGGTAAGCGCGGCGAGCTCCCACGGCGCGCGCTCGTCGCCTTCCAGCGCGAGATGGAGGATCTCGGAAGCGCCGATTGCGGTCGCTTGCTCAACTGCCATGCGTGCGGCTTCGGTGGGCATGCGCAGGACCGGCGGGACGCGGAGCAAGGGCGCGGCGAGCAATATCATAGAATCGGTGCTGGCGTGCGGCGTGTCGCGGGAGGGCCAGGCCTCGCCGACGATCAGGCGGCCGGTGGCTTCAATGCGGCGATAGAGGCCGGCGCTGTCGTGGGGGGTGCCCGTCACATAGACGCGGGTGGTGCTCCCGAGCGCCGGCAGGGCATCCGCGCCTGCGAGAATCGTGTGGAGGTGGGCGATATGCTCTTCCGGCGGGAGGATCGAGGCCGTGCCGACGATGGCGAGCATCTGTGCGCCGGTAAGGCGCGGTGCGGGGGCGGTGCGGAGCGCGTCGATCTTTGCGAGCAGGGCCGCTTGCTCGGCGGAACGCGCGATCTCGCCGGCGATGTCGCCGGGCGCGGCGGCGATGCCGGTCAGCCAGTCGGCGCATTCCGCCAGCCGGAGGCGGTTATAGTCGGCGGAAGAGGGGCGATCGAGGTGGAGCAGGTCGAGGAGGTAGACGTGCGCCGGGGCGGGTTCGCCCAACCGCCGCAGTTCGCGGATCGCGGCGTGGAGCGCCGGCTGTTCGGCGTCGGAATGGGTGATCAGGATCGGGATTTCGGCGAGGTCGGGATCGAGCAGGCGTTCGAGCAGCCGCCGGCCGCGCGCGCCCAGCGCTTGGCCCGCGATCGCATCGGCGCGTGGGGTGGTGCCGCTTTCGGGCGCGACGAGGCGGACGGGCACGGCGCCGGTCGCGCGGATCAGCTCCACCGGGGCGTCGCTGCCGAGGGTGCGGACGACCGTGTGCCCGGTCGCCGACAGCCGCGCGGCCACCTCGTCCGGCCGATCGAAGGCGGCGATCAGCGCGTCGATCGCGACCGACGCGCTCACATCACGCCCTTCGCCTGCAGCGCGGCGATGTCCGCGTCGCTGTAGCCGAGCAAGTCGCGGTAGATGTCCGCATTATGCTCGCCGATGCTGACCGGGAGGACGTCATCGAAGCCCGTCGTCGCGCCCGAGAAGCGGATCGGGATGCCGGCGGTGCGCAGGTCGACGGTGGAGGGATAAGACGGGTGCGCGATCGGCATCGTCTCCTCGCGCGCGACGACGCGGGCATCGAGCAGCGCTTCTTCCGGGTGGCGGACGGGGGCGGTGGGGACGCCCTCGGCCTCCAGCAAGCGGACGACCTCCGCGACGGGCAATGTCCGCGACCAGGCGTTGATCCGGTCTTCCAGCGCATGCGCATTGGCGACGCGCGCGTCGCGGCTGGCGAAGCGGGGTTCTTCGCCCAGCTCTGGCGCCCCCATCGCGCGGAACAGGCCCTGTGCCATCTTCTCGTGCACGGCGACGAGCGCGACATAGCCGTCCGCGCATTCGAACACGCCGAAGGGGGAGAGGCGGCGGACGGTGAGGCCGGTGCGGGCGCCCATGCCCGCCGCCGCCATTGCCGACCAATTCTCGATCGCGACGAACGAGGTGAGCGCGCCGAGCATCGAGACGTCGATATGCTGGCCGACACCGGTGCGGTGGCGTTGTTCGAGCGCCGAGAGGATGCCGATCACCGAGAAGACGGGCGCGAGCATGTCGGCGATCGGCACGCCGATGCGGACAGGCGGATCGTCATGATCGCCGCTGGCGAACATCGCGCCGGACAAGGCCTGGATGATCACGTCCATCGCCTTGCCGCCCTCGGGCGCGTCGGCGCCGAAGCCGGAGAGCGAGCAATAGATGATTGCCGGGTTGGCGGCTTTCGCGGCCTCGTAGCCGACGCCGAGGCGATCGGCGGTGCCGGCACTGAAATTCTCGACGACGATGTCGGCCGAGCGGACGAGATCGGCGAAGATGCCGGCCGCTTCGGGGGCTTTCAGATTGAGGCTTACGCCATGCTTGCCGCGCCCGCGAGTGAGGTGCGAGATCGAGACGTCGTCGTCATGCTTGCGCTCGACGACGATGCCGTCGCGTCCCACATACGGGCTGTTCTCGCGGGCGAGATCGCCGCCGCGCGGATCCTCGACCTTGATCACCTGCGCGCCGAGGCCGGCGAGCAAGAGGGTCGCGTAGGGGCCGGCAAGCGCGCGGGTGAGATCGATGACGCGGAGCCCTTCGAGTGGGCGGCCGAGCGTGGAGAGGTCCATTGTGTTTCCGGTCACAGAGAGGCGGCGGCGCAGCGCGCGGCCGAGGCGGGGTTGGCGACGAGGCGCTGGGCCTCGTCGAAGACGGGGACGGCCTCGATGTCGAGCGACTTGAGGCGGCGCGCCTGATCGAGCGCGAACTTGTTGTAGAGCGCGTCGAAGCGGACCTGCTGGGCGGGCGGCATCGGTGCGACCTGGATGCCCTTCTCCTGCCCGAAGGCAATGCCGGCAGCCTCGGCCTTCAGGAGCTCGGTCTCCAGCGCGGCTTCCCAGACGCGGCGCGAGGCCAGCAGGATGCGCTGGAGATCAGGGGGCAGGCGCCTGAACGTCTTTTCCGAGATGGCGCGCGCGGGATAGGCGCCGCGGCTGAAGCGGATCGACGAGAAGCTCTTGGCGACCTCGTTGAAGTGGAGGCTCTTGATCGTGTCGGCGGGCGCGACGACGCCGTCGATGATGCCCTTGGCGAGCGCCGAATAGACCTCGGCCATCGGCATGTTGACCGGATCGGTGCCGAGCGCCTGGAGGATCTCGTTATTCTCGGTCGGCGCGCGCAGGCGCAGGCCACGGAAATCCTCGAGGCTGCGGATCGGCTTGCCGCGGGTGAGCACGCCTGGGAAATTGCCGCCCTGCACGGCGAGGGTGACGAGCCCGTCCATCTCGCGGCCGATCTCGGGGAAGCGGGCCTGGAGGCAGTCGTAGATCTTCACCTGATCGTCGATCGTGCGCACGCCGCCGTAGAAGCCCGACTGGACGCGCAGCAGGTGGACGCTGCCGCGCGTGTAGATGGGCGTGATCAAGCCGATATCGGCGACGCCGTGACGGATCTCGGCCATGCTCATGTCGGACGAGAGGAGCGAACCCGCCCAATAGGGGCGGATGCGCAGGCGGCCGTGGCTCTTCTCCTCGACCCACTTCATCCAGGTGATGTCGGCGCGGCTGAACGGGTGGCTCGGCGGGTAGGGGGTCGCGTAGGTGAGCATGTGCTCGCCGGGCGGCGTGCGCTGGCAGGCGGCGAGTAGGGCGAACAGAACGAGGATCAGGATGCGCATCGCCTCAGCCCGCCGTCATGCCGGGGAGCCACAGGCTGAGCGCGGGGAAGGCGATCAGCAGGCCCAGATGGAGGAAATCGGCGACGAGGAAGGGCGCGACGCCCCGGAAGATCGTGCCGAGCGAGATGTCCTTGGCGATGCCCTGGATCACGTAGACGTTGAGCCCGAGCGGGGGGTGGACGAAGCCGATCTCCATCGTGCGGACGATGAAGATGCCGAACCACACGGGACTCATGTGCAGGCTGACGGCGATCGGCAGGAAGATCGGCGTCGTCAGCAGCATCAGCGCGAGCCCGTCGAGGAACGAGCCGAGCACGAGCAGGATCACGGCCATCGCGAGGATGGCGAGCGTGGGGCTGGCGTGGAGATCGGTCACGACCCTGGCGGCTTGGTCGGCGAGGCCGGTGACGCTGATGAAGGCGGCGAACAGGATCGCACCGATGACGACGACATAGATCATGCCGCTGGTGCGCAACGTCGAGCCGAGCGCCTCGCCGAAGCCGGCGAGCGTGAAGCCGCCGCGGAAGATCCACAGCAAGGTGGCGCAGATCACGCCGACGGAGGCGGCTTCGGTCGGCGTGAACCAGCCGATCATGAGCCCGCCGATCACGAACAGGATCAGGCACAGCACGTCGACGATGCGGCGGAAGGCGGCGCGGCGCTCGGGCCAGGTGGCGCGCGCGGCGGGCGGGCCGAATTCGGGGCGGAAGGCGCACAGGATCGCGATCGTCGCCATGTAGAAGAGCGCCTGGCTGATTCCGGGGATGATCGAGGCGGCGAAGAGCTTGCCGATCGATTGCTCGGCGATGATGCCGAACACGATCAGCGCGCCCGACGGCGGCACGAGCGAGCCGAGCGTGCCGCCCGCCGCCAGCGCGCCCGCGGCGAAGCCGGGCTTGTAGCCAGCGCGGCGCATTTCGGGGAGCGCGACCGAGCCGATCGTGGCGACGGTGGCGAGGCTGGACCCGCTGATCGCGCCGAAGCCCGCGCACCCGCCGATCGAGGCGAGCGCGAGCCCGCCGCGCTTGTGGCCGATGAAGCGCGCGGCGGCATCGAAGAAGTCGCGGCTCGCGCCCGCGGCGAAGCACAGGTGCGCCATGAGCAGGAAAAGCGGCAGCACGCCGAGCTCGTAGCGCGAGACGGTCTCGAACGAGATTACGCCGAGCTTGATGATCGCGGCCTCGGGCGAGATCATCAACGCGAGGCCGCCCAGGCCGACAAAGCCGAGCGCGGCGCCGATCGGCACGCCGAGCGTCAGCAAACCGAGCAGGCAGAAGATGCCGAGGAGGCCGATCAGACCGCTCATGCGCCGCGCCTCCGCCAGGGCTGGATCAGGAAGAGGACCGCAACGAGCGCGGCCGCGAGCGTCCAGATCAGGCGCAGCCAGCGGAACGGAATGTGAAGCAATTCGGTGCGTTCGTGCCCGCCCCAGCCTTCGACCATCAGCCAGCCGCTACCGATAGCCATGCACAGGAAGACGATCGCCGCGAGCGCGGCGGCGATATGGGCGAGGCGGCCGGCGGCGGCGGGCGACAGGCGATCGGTGAGGATGTGGACGGCGGCGTGGCTGCGCGCGAGCGTGGCGACGATGATCGCGCCCGACGCGGCGAGGACGACGGCGGACTGGACGATCTCGATCGATCCAAGGAAAGCGAAGCCCGTATGGCGACCGAGCACGGCGAGCGAATCGATAAGGGTGGCGATCAGCAGGCCGGCACCACCAACGAGGAACGCGGCCCGCGCCAGCGGCCCTTGGGGCGGCGGCGGTCGATCCGCGACGGGATTTGGCTTTCCCAAGGCTAGGTCCTCTCGGTGATGGCGTTTTTTATTTGTCGATAATAGTAGAGTTCTACAACCAATGGTCAAGCGAAGAGAATCGGAAGAAGCTGTGCCGGTGAATGACGCGGAAACTGCCGGTACCGCGCGCGACTCGCTCCAGTTGGGGCGGCTCGGCGATCTCGTCGGCTTCCGGCTGCGGCGAATCCAGACGCACTTCGGACGCGATTTCGGCACCGCTATGGTGGGGCAAGGGCTGCGTTCGGGCATGATGTCGACGCTGGCGCTAATCAGTGCGAACCCCGGGATCTCGCAGTCCGAAGCGGCGAAGGCGGTGCTGCTCGACAAGTCGGCGGCGGTGCTGATCGTCAACGAGCTCGAGCGTCGCGGCTTCGCGCGCCGCGTGCCGGCCGAAGGCGATCGGCGGCGGCACGCCTTGTTCACGACTCCGGAAGGCGAGGCGTTCCTGACAATGCTGCTCGATCACCTGTCGGTGATCGAAGATCGTGTGCTTAGCCGTCTGACGGGCGAGGAATTGCGCGTACTCAATCGGCTGTTGGATCGGATGTACGAGATCTGCCTCGCTCTCGAGTAGTTATGCCGCATCGCAAAAACGGTTGACAGTCACCACGATCTAGATCCAGATTGACGATGCCGAGGCGCAAAGCCCGGTGCATGGCGAGAGCAAAAGCTCCGCCCGATCGGGAGGATGATAAGGATGGCTCAGCAGCGTTTCCGCATGTCGGTTTCGGTTCTGGCGCTTGCGCTTGGGGCCGCGGGTGCCCCTGTCTTTTCGCAGACCACGCCGCCGCCGGCCGAGACGCCGATCGCCGGGGACGCGCCCGCAGCCGGGCCGACGCAGGTCACGCAGGCCGAAGACATCATCGTGACAGGCAGCCGTCTTCGCGGCGCAGCCCCGGTCGGCTCGTCGGTGATCTCGCTCGGCCGCAACGACGTCGTCGCCTCGGGCGCGGTCACCACCGATCGCCTGATCCGCCAGATCCCGCAGGTCTTCGATCTCGGCGTTTCGGAAAATTCGCGCGGCCAATCGGGCGGCAACGGCAACATCACCTATGGCAACAGCGTCAACCTGCGCGGCATCGGCCCCTATGCGACGCTGATCCTCGTCGACGGCCACCGCGCCGTCAACAACAGCCGCGCCTTCGACCCCTCCGCGATCCCGACGCTCGGGCTGGAGCGGGTCGAGGTGGTCGCCGACGGCGCGTCCGCCATCTACGGCTCGGACGCTGTGGCGGGCGTGGTCAATCTCATCCCGCGCCGTACGCTCGACGGCGGCGAGATGTCGGCGCGCGCGGGCATTTCCGACAGCGGCGACTTCACCGAATATCAGACGGGCCTGGCGCTCGGTAAGGTGTGGAGCACCGGTCAGTTCATGGTCGCGGGCGAATGGGTCCGCCGGTCGAACCTGAGCGGCGACGACCGGACCTTCTTCCGATCGAACCAGACCGGATCGGGTGGCCGCGACTATCGCGTCAACCGCTGCAATCCGGGGACGATCACCGCGAACGGCATCAACTATGCCATTCCTACGGCGGGCGTAACCCAAGCGACTGCGGGCTCGCTCGTCGCGGGCACGACCAATTTGTGCGATGACGTGATCGGCCAGGACCTGTTCCCGAAACAGGAATATATCTCGTCCAACTTCACCTTCACGCAGGAGGTGAACGACTGGCTGACGGTGTTCGCCGACGGCTTCTACACAAGGCGCAAATTCTCGCGTCTTCCCGCGTCCGCCTCGGCGACGCTGACCGTGCCGCAGACCAACGCTTTCTTCGTCCGCCCGGCGGGCTTTACCGGCACGAGTTATACGCTCGGCTACAATTTCCTGCGCGATCTGCCGCTCAACGTGAATCCGGGACGGGCGCGCAATTGGGAGGTGACGCCGGGCGTGCGCATCAAACTGCCGCAGAACTGGCAGCTGGAGGGCATCTTCACCTACGGGCGCGGCAACGACCAGTCGAACAGCTATCGCGGGCTCAACAACGCCGCGCTGAACGCGGCGCTTGCCAGCAACAATCCGGCGACGGCGTTCGATCCCTATGGCCTCGGCCGCACCAGCGCCGCGACGTTGGCGGCGATCAGCAATTTCGTCTCCTTCTCGCCGACGCTCAACCAGTTCAACGGCTATGAGGCGCGGCTCAACGGCACGTTGCTCAGCCTGCCCGGCGGCGATGTTAAACTGGCAGCGGGCTATGAAGGACAGAAGATCCAGACGGACCTCGGCAATGGCCGGGGCGCAGTCGGCACGCCCGTCGTCTTCCGCCGTTTCCATCGCGAAGTGAATTCCGGCTATGCCGAACTGCTCGTGCCGATCTTCGGCTCCGGCAACGCGATACCGGGCTTCCAGCGGCTCGAGATCGACGCCGCCGTCCGCTACGACAAATATAGCGATGTCGGTAAGACGACCAACCCGAAGTTCGGCGTCAACTGGTCGCCGGTGCGCGGCTTCACGCTGCGCGGCAGCTACGGCACATCGTTCCGCGCGCCCCTGATCACGCAGATCTACGGCAATTCGAACAATCTGTTCGTACAGACCTACCAGAACCCGGCGGGCGCGCCGATCATCGGCGTGGCCTTGTCGGGTGCGAACCTCGGCCTTGCGCCTGAAGAGGCGACGACCTGGTCCACGGGCGCGGATTGGGACGTGACGTCGCGGCTTCGCCTCAGCGCGACCTACTTCAACGTCAAATATAGCAACCAGGTCGACACCTATTTGTCCGATCTCGCGATCCTGTCGCGCGAGGCGCAGTTTGCGGGCACGAACATCATCCTACGGGGTACGGCGGCGCGCGATCGCGTGCTGGAGTTGCTGGCGCAGGGCATCACGCTTTCGTCGGGTGCCTTTCCGGGTGGATCGCCGAACAACGTGACGTTGTTCGTGGACGGGCGGAACCAGAATCTCGGCGTGTCCTATACCGAAGGCCTCGATTTCACGGCCAATTGGCGCGTGCCGACGCAGACTGCCGGCACCTTCACGCTCAATGCGAACGCGACCTATTTGACCCGGTTCGAGGCGGCGATCTCGCCCAACGGCACGCTCATCGATCGCAAGAACACGATCTTCTTCCCGTTGAAGTTCAAGGCGCGCGGCAGCGTTACCTGGGATTACAAGGACGTGCGCATGCAGCTGACCGCGACGCATGTCGGCGGTTACACCAACAACGCCGTGACCCCGGTGGAGTCGGTGAAGAGCTATACGCCGATCGACTTCAGCGTCGGCTGGACGATCGACGGCGACGGATCGAAGCGCTTCACGGGCGGCAAGCTCGTGGTCGGCTTCGAGGTGCGCAACCTCTTCGACATCGACCCGCCTTATGTGAACATCGCGCCCTCGGGTAACGGCAGCGGCGGCTATGACGCGACTGCGGCCAACCCGGTTGGGCGGATGCTGGCGGTGAGCGTTCGGAAGACCTGGTGATGCGCCGACTGCTGGTTGCGCTGGCGCTGGCCTTCGCGGGCGTGTCGGCGGCGCGCGCCGAGCCAGTCTCGTCCGCGCCGCCACCGGCCACGACATCCGCGCCATCCTTCGGGCATTATGCGCCGCTGGAAGCCTTTCCCGAGATCGTCTCGCACAGCCTCTATCTGCCGATGCGCGACGGGGTGAAGATCGCGCTGCGCATCGACCGGCCGGCGCGCGGCGGGAAGGCGGCGGACGGTCGCTTTCCGGTGATCTGGCACGGCGCGCTCAATATCGCGCCGGATCCGACGCGCCGAGGCACCGAGCCGGGGCTGCGCGACCTGCCGAACCTCGCCAAATATGGCTATGTCGTCGTGCAGATCGCGCGGCGCGGCAACGGCCAGTCGTTCGGCGAGCGGCGCGGCTATCACGATCGCAACGAGGCGCAGGACGCGTACGAGATCACGCAGTGGCTGGCCGCGCAGCCCTGGTCGGACGGCAAGGTCGGCATCTATGGCTGCTCAAATACGGGCGACGCGGCGATGCACGCGATCACGGTGCGGCCGCCCGCGCTGAAGGCGGTCTTCGCGGGCTGCTTCTCGTGGCACAAATATGATCCGTTCCGGCGCGGCGGCATCTTCGCGCAATGGGGGACGGGGCCGTCGCGGACGATCGCGCAGGACATGGATACGGTCCCGGTCGAGGGCGATGCGGACAAAACGATGCTGCGCCAGGCGGCGGAGGAGCATCAGCGCTCCACCAACCTGCTCGAGATGTGGAAGCAGCTGCCCTATCGCGACAGCTTCTCGTCGCTGGTCGCCAGCCGCTTCTGGCAGGAAGGCAGCGCCGCCGATTATGCCGACCAGATCCGGCGGTCGGGCGTGGCGCTCTACATTCTCGGCGGCTGGTATGACGAGTTGCGCGACCAGGGGCTGATCGCGCGGATGAACGTGCCCGACGCGCGCATCCTGATCGGCCCGTGGCAGCATTGCACGAACGACGACTTTCCGCTGTTCGAGGAGGTCCACCGCTTCTTCGATGCCGAGCTGAAGGGCATCGACACCGGCTTCACAAGCGAGCCGCCGATCCATTATTTCACGATCGGGGCGCCCGCCGCGACGGCGTGGCGGACGACCACGAGCTGGCCGCTGGCCGGCACGCGGACCGAGCGGCGCTTCTTCGGGGCGGGGACGCTCGGGGAACGGGCCGGCAGCGCCAAGCCCGCCAGCTTTGCGGTCAACTATGACGTGCATTGCCCGACCGAGAATGACGGGCCGTTCGCCCAGCCGTGCCACAATGCGGGCGCGGGCGTCAGCTTTGCCGACAAGGTGCTCGGCGCGAACAAGGAAGTCACCGGGCATCCGGTCGCCACCGTCTGGATGGCCGCCGACGCGCGCGATGCGGATGTGTTCGCCTATCTCGAGGATGTCGCGCTGGACGGGACGGTCGTGGTCGTCACCGAGGGGCGGCTCAAGGCGTCGCTGCGCGCGACGACGACCGCGCCGTGGGCGATGCCGACGGGTGTGCCGTGGCATCGCGCCTTCGCCGAGGATGCCGCGCCGCTCACCCCCGGCGAGCCGGTCAAGCTGGACATCGACCTGATGCCAACCTCGTACATCTTCAAGGCGGGGCATCGCGTCCAGCTGACGATCACCGGCGCGGATCCCCGCCAGCGGGCGCGGGATCCGGGGCTGGCCAAGACGATCAGCGTCTATGCGGACGCCGCCCACCCCTCGGCGGTCGACCTGCCCGTCATCCCTCGTTGAAAGGCACTGTGACGATGAAGAGGATGCTGTTCTCCATTCTGGCGGGTGTCGGGCTCGTCGCCGTCGCTCAGGCGCAGGATGTGCCGCCCCCCGCCCCCGCGCTGCCGCCGGGCGTGATCGGATCGCCGGGCGGCAGCGGTGCGTATCCGGCGGTGGCCGAGGTGCCGGCCTCGCTGGACGATCACACCATCTATCGTCCGCAGGCGCTGCCCAGGGCCAAGATGCCGATTGTACTCTGGGGCAATGGCGCGTGCCGGGACAACGGCCTCGCTTATGCGGGCTTCCTGCGCGAGGTCGCGTCGCACGGCTACCTCGTCGTCGCTGCCGGCCATGCGCGGCGCGAGGAACCGTTGCGCCCCGCGCCGGCCTTCTCGACCACGCCTACGCCGCCCGCCGGCGCACCGGGCGTCGTCCCGCCGCGGCAGCTGCCCGACGAGACGCAGGCGTCGCAGATCGTGCAGGGGCTGGATTGGGCGCTGGCGGAGAATGGCCGCAAGCTGAGCGCTTTCTATGGGCGCCTCGATCCGCAGGCGGTCGCGGTGATGGGGCATAGCTGCGGCGGGCTGCAGGCGATCGCCGTCGCCGCCGATCCGCGCGTGAGGACGAGCATGGTGCTCAGCAGCGGCGTCTATAATCGCGGCACCAGTTCGGGCCGGAGCCAGATCTCGGTGACGAAGGCGCAGCTCGCCGACATTCACGGGCCCGTCGCCTATGTGAATGGCGGGCCGGCGGACATCGCCTACGAAAATGCCAAGGACGATTTCGATCGGATCACCGCCGTGCCGGCGCTCTTCGCGTGGCTGCCGGTAGGGCATGGCGGCACGTTCTATACGGCGCCGCACGGCGGCGAATATGGCGTGGTCGTGGTCAACTGGCTCGATTGGCAATTGAAGCGTGACAGCCGAGCCGGAGCGATGTTCGCAGGCGCCGAGTGCGGACTTTGCCGGCGTTCACACTGGACAGTTGAGCGCAAGGGAATTTTCTGAGTCCGCGGCGAGCGATCGATACGCGTGAAAGGCTGCGTTCCGCGATTTATTGCGTCGCCTCAAGGCCCGTTCTCGAGGATGTCTGAGGATCCGGAGGCTGACCTCCGGTCCGTGAGGCCTACGACGATGAGCAGGCCGTCGGCTAGCAAGGGTTGGTACGGTCACGCGAGAAGCGTGACACGCAATGATGCGCCGATCTCAAACAGCGGCGTGGACAGTCCGGCCCTGATGAGTATCTGGCTTGCGCCGATCATGCTGGAGGCGGTGCCGGCGACACCCGGCTCTGCGCACAGTCCGGTGGCGAGCATGATCGGAGTAGCGATGCCGCTGCCGATGAGCATTACCGGCCCCACGAGGCCCAAATCGTACAGCCCGGCCATACGGAAGTCCCGGTCAGGCGCGACGCCGCCGTTAGGAGGCAGGCGTGGATAGTGGAACAACCGCTCCCGGCCGGCGCGGCTACATCCCGCGCAGGAACAGTGTGCCCGCGACGATCACCGGCGCGACCGCAAAGCACAGCCCACTTTTTGGCGGGCTCAGATGATAGATGCTGATCAGGAGGACAGCGAGCTTGCGAGAGGCAAGTAGAAAGCGGCGCGTGAGCGAGGGCTTCGCTACTCGCACCTCATACGCCTGTCAGAGTGGCAACCCGACATAATTTTCCGCAATCGCCGTCTGCATGGCTCTAGACGAAGCGACATAGGACAGTTCAGCAACCTGCATCGCCCGACCGAATTCGTCGGTGTCTGGAAAGCGGTGCATGAGCGACGTGAGCGACCAGCTAAAGCGCTCCGCTTTCCAGACGCGAGCGAGCGCCTTTTCGGAATAACCCTCAATACCGGCAACATCATTCTTGCAGAACCATCGGATCAGCGCGTCGGAAAGATAGGCCACATCAGAGGCGGCGAGGTTCAGGCCCTTAGCGCCCGTCGGCGGAACTATGTGCGCCGCGTCACCGGCGAGGAACAGGCTGCCATAACGCATCGGCTCAAACACGAACGAACGCAGCGGCGCGATCGATTTCTCGATCGAGGGGCCGCGCGTCATGTGCCCCGCTGCCTCCGGCCCGAGGCGGATGGCCAACTCGTCCCAGATCCGCTCGTCGGGCCAATCCTCGATATTCTCGCCGACGGGCACCTGGACATAATAGCGGCTGCGCGTTGCTGAACGCATCGAGGCGAGCGCGAACCCCCGCTCGTGATTGGCGTAAATCAGCTCGTGATTGCACGGCGGCACGTCCGCCAGAATGCCTAGCCAACCGAATGGATAGACGCGCTCATAAGTCTTACCGATGTCCGCCGGCACCGCTTTGCGCGACGGCCCGTGGAAGCCATCACAGCCGGCGATGAAGCGAGCATCGATGCGCTGCTCCACGCCATCTTTAGTGAAGGTTACGTAAGGGGTGTCACTCTCAAGATCGTGGGCCGCGACGTCGCCGGCTTCGTAGATGATCTCCAGCCCGCGTCTGGGCGCGGCTTCCATCAAGTCTCGCGTGAGTTCGGTCTGGCCATAAACGATCACTTGTTGACCGGTCAGCCCGGCAACATCGATCCGGATCAAGCGATCACCGTCGGCAAGGTTGAAGCCGTCATGCGGAAGCCCCTCCGCTCTCAGCCGCGTATCGAGCCCAAGCCGAGTCATGAGGTCGGTGGTGACACGCTCTAGGACGCCGGCGCGAATGCGGGACAGAACATAATCGGGCGACTGACGCTCAAGCGCGATCGTATCGATGCCCGCGGCGCGCAAGAGATGGCCGAGCAGCAGTCCAGCAGGCCCGGCGCCGATGATGCAGACCGACGTCTTCATTACACCGCGTCCACGTTGGTGAGGCTCGGGGCATCGAGCGCGACAATGCCTTGTTCCTTCGGATAGACAATCACCGGATGACGGCGCTGATTACGGGGTTCAGAGGCTGGAATAGCGCACCTGATGCCGAATGCGTCGACACGTTTTCGGCCAGCGTCGTCACGATAGTCCCCTCAATTATTGTTATGAGAAATAACCAAACGGACGCGCCGAAGCAAGGCCCTCAGCAGCGTGATCGGCTTTCTTATTTGCCGGGTGGCTGCTCCCAGGTTTCGATCCGCGGATCAGCCCGATCAACGTCTCCCGTTCCGCGATGGCGAAATCGGTGAGAAGCTGATCTTCATGTTCGAACAGCCGGATGGTCACGCCCTCGGTGCCCGCTTGCGACTGGAACGACGCGCTTCGGCTGAGCCCGCTGTCGCTCGCGCCGGAGCCGAAATAGCGCGCTCGGCCGTCGCGAGCGGCACAAGGCGGGGAGGGAAGGGGGCGGGGATGGGCGCCGCGGTCTGATGGTCAGTCCGCGAGCAATCGGAGCTTTTCCATGACTCAACTTCCTATCCTGGTCCCAGCCTCCAAGCTGGCGCCGTCGCCTTCCAATGTTCGCACATCGTCCGATCCCACAGCCGACGCCCAGCTCGAGGCGAACATCGCCGAGCGCGGCATCATCCAGAATCTGGTTGGCCTGCCCGTCTCGCGCAAAAAGGGGCATTACCGGATCACGGCGGGCGGACGGCGGCTGGGCTGCGTCCATCGCCTGATCGAAGCCGGCACATTAGCGCCCGATTATCCGGTGCCCGTTTTGGTCTTGGCCGATGCCAATGATGCGATCGAGATCAGCCTTTCGGAGAATTTCTTCCGTCTCGCGCTGAATCCTGCAGACGCCTGCCGGGCGTTCCAGGATATCATCCAGACCGAAGGCAAGTCGCCCGCCGATGTCGCCAAGCGCTTCGGCCTGACCGAGCGCTTCGTCTTGGGGCGGCTGCGCCTCGCCTCGCTCGCGAACCCGATCTTCGAGGCGCTCGCCGGGGGAAACATCACGCTGGATGTGGCGAGCGCCTATGTCTCGACCTCCGACGTCGAGCGCCAGGCGGTGATCTACGCGCAACTGCACGAGACCTATTATAGCGACAATGTCGGCGAGATACGCCGCCGGCTCGCTTCGTACAGCTATCGCGCGAACGATCCCCGTGCGCTGCTCGTCGGCCGCGACGTCTATCTGGCGGCCGGCGGCCGGGTCGACTCCGACCTGTTCACGGACGTGGACACGGAGGCGTGGCTCGACACGCAACTCGTCGATCGCCTCGTGGAGGAGCGTCTGGACGATGCTGCCGCGCAGGTCCGCGAGCGCGACGGGTTCGCCGAGGTTCGTGTCGTCAGCGCGACGCACGTGCCCTATGCCGAGACCTACGACCTTCAGCCGCTACGCGGCGAGTTGCCGCCGCTTACGCCCGAGCAAGAACTTCGCCAGAGCGAGATCGAGCAGACGATCGATGCGATCGAAGCAGCCGCCGGCGGCCACAGTCTGTCGGACGAGGAGGAAGCCCGACTCGAGGCGCTCGAGGAAGAACTGGGCGCACTCGTCGACCGGACGCCGATCCTGTCCGAAGACCAGCGGACCGGGGCAGTGGCCTTTGTCGTGATCGGGCAGGATGGCACGCCGCGCGTCCATGAAGAGCTGTTCGTGGTGCCGCCGGCCGAGGTGGTCGACGATGCACCGGCAGTCGAGGACGGGGTCCCAGGCCGAAGAGCCGGTGCAGACGACCGAGACCGAGAAGGCCAAGATCAGCCAGCGCCTGGGCGATGAGCTGCGATGATGAAGACCGAGCTGCTCGCGCTTCATGTCGCCCGCAATCCGGCCTTCGCCGCCGATCTCGGCACCTTCCTCATGGTGGAGGCCGCGACGGCTGTCGTCACAGGCGTCGATCATATCGGCGGCACAGCCTTCGGGCACTATGGCGAGATGTATTTGCGCTTCACGGACGTATTGGTCAGAAGAGATGGTCGCTGGCAGTTGGTGGTGCAGCAGGCGACTTCGACCTCGGGTTTCTGAGCGACTTTATTCCACCTTTCGACGCGGTACGGGCGTATCGATGTCAGACCAGAATGCGGACGTCAGACCGAGGTGAACTGTTGGCGAACGTTGGCGCGGCGCGGAGTGCTCGGAAGGGTCTGGTTCCGGGCCGCGGTCGTCTCAAAGCCGTCGCGCTCGAAGCGTCAAAAGACGCGCTTCGATTGAGCAATCGTACCGATCACCGAATATCACACGGCTCTTCACCGACCTCACTCGTCCGAAAGCAGTTGTGCTCATGATCATTGGTAATGCCGACCGCCTGCATCCACGCGTAGACTATTGTTGGTCCAACGAACTTAAAGCCGCGGGCCTTTAGCGCTTTGGAGATGGCAGCCGACAGGGCAGTCTGCGTCGTAGCGACGTCACCTTTGATCGGGCTGCCGTCGACGAACGACCAGCAATAGTCGCTGAAATCTTCGCCCTGCGCCTGCATCCCCAGGAAGATCTGCGCGCCGCGAATCGTCGCCTCGATCTTCGCGCGGGCGCGCACGATGCCCGGATCGGCCATCAGCCTTTCCACGTCCTTCGCATCGAAAGCCGCCACTTTCTGTGGGTTGAAGCCAGCAAACGCCGCACGGAACCCCTCTCGCTTGCGAAGAATGATCTCCCAGGAGAGCCCTGCCTGGAAGCCCTCGAGCATCAGGGTTTCCCACAGCATGCGCGGATCACGCTCGGGCACGCCCCATTCAGTATCGTGATAACGCTGCATCAAGGCGTTGGACTGGGCCCATCGGCACCGTTGCCTGCTATCGATGGGGAGTGCCTCGCGTTGGGTCAACAGTGGTCCTCCATCATCGCTGCTATCACCGGCGACCGTCGGCGGGATCCCGCGCCGCCCGCCTAGGCAAATTCCGCATCCAAAGCTCGGCCCGCCGTCCGAGAGCAATCGACCAGCTTTTTCTGCGTGTATCCGAGACGCGCATAGGAAGAGAGCCCGCGGAGGTTGAGGAGGACATAGTCGGCTATCCGCTCCACGTCCTTCCTAGCGGCATACTGGGCTACATAGGAGCGGATCACGTCGCTACCGGTCTTTGCGAGACTAGCAGCGAGCGCGCGCGCCTGTTGATCGTCCGCCTGCATGGCCTCGGTGACCATGCAGCCGAGCTGTTCGGGATCGCGTGTGTAGTGCCGTGCGGCTGCCACCATGAGTTCGGTCAGCGCTTCCGCAGGTGGTCGACCCGGCCGGAGATGCTTCTCCAGCGGTAGCGTGTTGTTCGCGCAATAGGATTGGAGCACCCGCTCGAACAGACCGAGCTTGCTTCCGTAGGCCGCGTAGAGGCTGGGCGGCACGATCCCGAGCGCCTGCGTGAGATCCGCGATCCCGACCGCGTCGTAACCGCTTGCATGAAAGAGCCTACGCGCGATCTCGACGCCGTTCTCGCGGTCGAAGGCAGGCCTGCGCTGGCGCACGGACGTCGTCAAAATGCGGGATTCTTCACACGTCAGCATATAGCGATTCCTACAACGGTCCTCAAGGAAAGACCGACGCATGTAGCGATCGATATATATATTTCTTGCGCCACTGTCCGATGTGATTATAGCGATCACTATAACGAATCAGCCGTTTGAGGAAGCTCGCTATGTCGTTCGCAGGGAAGATCGCCGTCGTTACCGGCGGCACGTCGGGGATCGGTCTTGCGATCGCCCAGGAACTCATCTCGCAGGGCGCCAAGGTGGTCATCACCGGTCGCAACCAACAGAAGCTCGACGCCGCCGTCGCCACTTTGGGCGAAGCCGCCGAGGGTGTCCGGGCCGAGACGGAGAGGCTCGCCGACCTGGATCGCCTCTACGAGCATGTGAAGACCGCGCATGGGCGCCTCGATCTGCTGGTTGCCAATGCGGGTGCCGGCGAGATCGTGCCGCTCGCCGACATCACCGAGGGGCATTTCGGCCGGGCTTTCGACGTCAATGTGAAAGGCGTGACCTTCACGGTGCAGAAGGGGCTCAAGCTGATGGGGGAGGGCGGCGCGGTTGTCGTGATCGGCTCTACGGCGTCTTTCCGGCCGGAGCCGGGCATGAGCGTGTATGGCGGCACCAAGGCCGCGCTGCGGGCGATGGTGCGTGGCTGGGTGCTCGACATCAAGGGATCCGGCGTCCGCATCAATCTGGTGAGCCCAGGGCCGACCGATACCGAATCTCTGCGCTCCTTCTTCGGCGAGCAGGCCGAGCAGGCGCTGGCCTATCTCAACGGCCGCAGCACCATTGGCCGCATCGGCCAGCCCAAGGAGATCGCCCGCGCGGTGGCGTTCCTCGGCAGCGACGCCGCCAGCTACGTCAACGGCACCGAACTGTTCGTCGACGGGGGCGCGTCGCAGGTCTGAGCGACCGCCCATCATCCGCTTCGCAATCTTCAGAGCTGCCGTGATCGCGCTCGTCCCCCGCGATCATAGCCAGGCGTGCCGTCGGTCTTCCCCCGGGGCCGGCGGCACCGATGGCGTCACCGACAGCGAATTTCACACTCAGACTCCCGAGAAGGAAGGAATGCCATGTCTACCGATTCAATCGCTCCGAGCGCCATCGATCGGCTCATCATCGAAGGCGAGGTCCGTCGGTTGCTCGCCACCTATGCTCAAAATTTGGACTACGGGAAGGTGGATGCGAATGCCGATATCCTGGCGAACGCCCGGTTCAAGGTCGCCGACACGATCGTCGAGGGACGCGATGGTATTGCCCACTTCCTGAAGACGAACCTCCAATATCACGTCGACGACACCCCGCGGACCTGGCACTCCGTCTCGAACGTCTTGATAGACGTCCACTCCGCGACGGCTGCCAGTTCGATCTGCTACTTCACCGTCCACCAAGAGCTGCCGGGTCTACCGCTGCAGCCGATCGTGACCGGCCGCTACATCGACAGCTTCGAGCAGCATGACGGAGCATGGCGCTTCTCGTCGCGCGAGGTCGAAGGTCGCCTGTTCGGGGACGTGAGCAGGCACGTTGCCGCTCCGGCCGATGCTGTCGCAGCGTGAGGCCGTCATGACAGACAATCGACAGGCGCTGGTGACCGGCGCAAACAAGGGCATCGGGCTCGCCATCGCCAAGGGCCTCGCCCAGGCAGGTCTCTCGGTCTGGATGGGTGCGCGCGATCGATCCCGCGGCGAGGAGGCCGTTCGCGCGCTGCGGGATGAAGGTCTTGATGTTCGGTTCGTCGAGCTTGACGTTTCCGACGACGAGAGCGTCCGGCGCGCGGCCGAGACGCTCGGCCGCGAGGTGAAGGCGCTGCACGTCCTGGTGAACAATGCCGGGATCGTGCTCGACCTTCAGATCCCGCCGAGCGAGCTGAGCATGGGCAAGGTAAAAGCCACCTATGAGGTCAACCTTTTTGGTCCGATCCGGGTGACCCAGGCATTCGTCCCGTTGCTGAAGGCCGCGGGCGGCGCGCGCATCGTGATGATGGGCAGCGGCGTTGGTTCGCTGACGCTCATCACCGATCCGACCTCGTTGTTTTCCACCGTGAACCTGCTCGCCTACACGTCGTCGAAAGTCGCGCTAAATGCGGTGACGGTGTCGTTTGCCAAGGAATTCGCGCCCTTCGGGATCAAGGTCAACGCCGTCGAGCCTGGCCACGTGAGAACGGACCTCAACGGCAATTCGGGCTTTTTGACACCGAAAGAAGGTGCCGTGACGGCGATCAGAATGGCTCTGGTTGGCGAGGAGGGTCCTACCGGCGGGTTCTTTGGGAGCCACGGTCCCCAGCCTTGGTAAGACCGGTCGGGTGCTTCGGCCTGGCGGTTGCGTCGTGCGGTAAGCTACGCGCCTATTCGTCAAACGGGGGCGGCCGGCGGCGATCGTGTATCGAGACAGCTGGAAGGGCAGGGTGATCCGACGCGTTTGATCCGACGTAGAGGTCTCGCATTCCAACCGATGGTTGAGGCAAAACCCCGGCGGCTGGGCTCTACGCGTTGGCACAGTCTAGCGATCCCCGCCTCTAAGGGGTGTGACCAAATTCGGGCCTATGGGTAACGAGCGCCCTTGGCGACTAATGTGTAGCAATGTTCTGAAATGTTGTGCACAGACGCATCTAAGTGTTTGTGATTACAATGTTTAGTCTGAGACTCTTAATCAGCGGGTCCTTGGTTCGAGCCCAAGTGCGTCCACCAAAATAAATCAACAAAAACAGATACTTACAAGGCCTTCGGGCGTTGTCGTCGGCTCGCGATTTGGCAGCAGTTTGCGCTGGTAGGAAGCCGGTAGGAAAATGACGAAACTCAGATTCTTGCTGTAGGAGAGCATAACTTTTTGATCGTCAGCTTGACGTTGATCACGCGAGCGAGGCTGATTTCAGCATAGCGGCCCCTTGCGGGTCGCTCGGACCCTGCGGCGGCGGTGGTCGGACGCCGACCACGTTCGGAAATGGGCTGTTTGTCGGCCGCATAGCTGATGAAGGACGGACGCTCAGAACGCTCTTTTCGCTGCCGCTTTAACGCACTGCCCGTGGTCCACTCGTGCCATCCCCCCGAGATCGTATAATTTTGCATTGTCGCGTTCGAACGTCAGATCGATACGACTCACGGTAAAGCTATTGAACGTGACGCGGTCCACGCTGAATGCGGCCGGTACCGTATAGGTTCGATCGATGCCGCCTAGCGTGAATGAATAAGTGGCCGTGTTGTTCGCCTCGTTGAATTGAACGTTCATTGGGGTATCCCCCCGAAGGGTGCAGGTAAGATACGTCGCGGCGCTCTGTGGCGTAGCGGCTTGCAAAAGAACGGCGAACATCAGCATACACGCCCCCGCGTTCGCCCGGCTGGTGCCGGGACGGTTAGTCACGCGCGAACACGGGGTAGCACGCCCCGCATATTTGCCCTTTCGGGCTATTGTATTCTGCGGGCCGCCCGACAGAGCGGACCCGTGTTCCGTGCGTGAATGCACACCTCGCTCCGGTGACTAAGCCATCGCGAGGTGATGAGAGAGTAGGCGGGCGGACCGCCTCAGCGCAAGGCGTAAAAACGCCGGAACTATTGACTTTTCGAAACCAAAAATGTATGGTCGCGACACTCGATCGCGGTCCGCTGATCGATCCCCAAAATCATCGGAAGAGACATGCGCGAGGGCACCCCTCGGTCGCGTGAGGATTGGTTCATCCCACACGAAACGACGATTACGCTACCATCCGGTAGCGAGCTTACTGTTCACGGTATTCCTTACGAGGGGTGGGGAACCGCGCCCGGCCGATACGGCTACTTTATCGACCCGAACCTCGAAGGAGATTTGTTCTCCTATGCGAACTACCGCGAATGGCGGGTGTTCAGTCCAGAGGAACCCGATCTCTAAGCGCAACTCGCCAGCTTGGGCAATTGTCCACATCCGTCGTTGCGCAGTGTCTTTCTCGATCCGATGGGTCGTAGGTCACCCCACCAAATTCGATCCTCATCACCGTGGCGAAGCCACATGTGGCGCAGTGCACACCGTCCGTCGTAGTCTCGTAGCGCCGAATTCCTGCCATGCTTGGCGGTTTAAAGTAGGCATGGCAAAATCACCATAGGCGATCAAAGAGGGAAACGTTGGCAGCGGAGAATCTATCGCCGAGCGAAGTGACCGAGCTTTGCGCAGCGGCTCAGGTGGCTTGGGACAAACTAGGGCCACGCCAGAGTGCCGCCAAGTTCAAGTGGCGCGGGAAGAGCTACGTCGCAAGCCACAGCAGCTTCCGGCTTTGCGTCGATACTCCGGACGGCCAGCCTGTCGCTTGCCGTTACGACTGATCTCTTGATTGTGCGGATAAGTGCGTTTTCTACCCGATACGACGGTCCGCTGCTGAATAAATCTACCGACACCGGACTTGTCCACAGCTTGGTGAACGAGAATCTCGGCCTCGCCTCGTAACGACCCTTGCGCAGCCGGTTGAGTGCTGTTCTACTCCCTCCGCCGACACGAACGGAACGTTGACAGAAGGGGAACATCGTATGGGACCATAGCCGCATCTCCAGCTAGCCCTCCGAGCTTATGCGAAAACGGGGACCCGCTCATAGACCTAGCCGATGCTGAGCCAAAAATGGACAGTCGGATGGCTTCACTCTCGCGGCGTTCAGGACAAATGACCATCAGGTCCGGAGATTGGCGCAACCAAAAGTTTGAAGGAGGCCCCTATGGCCGGTTTCAGCTTCTGGCTACACATGAACGATGAGTACATGTGGCGATGGTTTTGCTCTGATGAGCGAGGCAACATGATCGCCATATCGGCTCAGTCGTTTTTCGACCTGGTCGATGCAGAACGAGCGGTGAAAACCGCGAAGGCCTGCATGACCCCAATTCTACAACCAGCTTAATTTAAGCTTTTTCGTGTCGGCGTGGGCGATCTTACGATCGCCCACAATCCGCGTTAGCGGGTGGGCAACCTAGATGTACGAGAATGCTGCTGATCCGAGATAGGAGTGTCATGGACATCATTTCCAGCATCTCTACGTCGATCGACATAGTAAAAAAGCTACGGGAGCTAGATCGTAAGGTCGGCGAAGCAGACTTCAAAATGTTACTTGCGGACCTCACAAGCGAGCTTGGTGATGCCAAACTAAACGCCGCAAATCTAAAAGTTGAGTTGGCTGAAACGAAGGAGCGGGCGGCTGCACTGGAGCGTGACGCGGCGCGCCGTGTCTCAGCAGAACCCGAGGTTCACGAAGGAGCGTATGTATTTGGTGGAATTGCTCGTCACTACTGCACGGGCTGCTACGATCAAGGTGGCAAGAAAATTCTATTGAACGAACTCACCGGACATTGGACGGCGTTTGGAAAATGGCAATGTCCGGTATGCGAGAAAACGCTCGGTCCCTCCACGCTTTGACGCTCACGGTTTACGCTTCTGTCCATAATGCATCACGCAGCTAACAACTGAAAAAACTCAAGCTGCCGGTGGTCAACGAGACTCAGCTTTTCTAGGAACGATGACCAAATCTGTAGATAGTCACGTTTCTCGGCGTAGTAATTGTATCGATTATAAGTGGCTCTGATGCCATCCTGCTTGTGGTTGGTAATGCTAAAGATCGCATCTCGGGATAATGTCCGATGATACGCGTCCTTAAGTCCGTGCATTCGCGTGATGAACGTTCTCCGAAGATCATGCGCGGTCCAATGTGGGATCGTCTTTCCGTCTCTGGAAGCCAGCTCTCTCATCGCCCGCTCGAAACCGCTTAGTGCCTTCGAGTATCCCGTCAGCTCGCCTCCGCTGGGGCCTGCAGTCGGCCAAACAAGTGGGTTGTTGCCCCGGAGGGCTCGACGATCTTTGAGCATATCGACTAGTGATTGTGGCAGCGGGAGCAGCAGCTCCTGCGCGTTCTTGGATCGCTCAGCAGGCAATCGCCAATGCCCGTGGCTGTCCAACTCGAAAAGTTCGTCCCAGCGAAGGCCGAACGCTTCACCTCGCCTGCACCCAGTCTGCAGGATAAACCGATATGGTTCCACGTAAATGGACGACGATGCGTCCAGTACACGGAGCAAAAGCGTGAGTTCGTAGTCGCTCAGCGCGCGGCTGCGAGCCACTACCCTTCCCAGCTTCGGCAGGTCGCGAGCAGGATTGTACTCCAGTTTTGTTAGATCGCGTCCCTCGCGAACGCTCCAGTTCAACCACCGTCTAATGAGGTCTCTAATCCGGTTGGACTGTATCGGGGCCGTCCGCGCCTTCTCACGGAGGATAGGCATCAAATCCTCGTATCTGATATCGTGAACCGACTTAGTCCCAATCACTGGAGATATCTCGCGACGATAGATTCGCCATTTTTCGTCGGCGGTTTTCCGTTTTCGGCCTTCGTACTTCATGTACTGACCGAATGCCCAATCACAAGACATGCGCTCGTGAGCCTTCTGCCTTTCACTTGCTTGCCGCCGGATTGCTATTAGGTTGACGCCACGTTCTCTGTTGGCGCTGATCTCCCTCGCCATCTCGCGTGCCTCGGCGACGGAGTAGGTCGGAAATTCGCCTAATGTTTTCCGGACTGATTTCCCATCGAGCTGCCCGCGCCAAATCCAGGATCGGTGCCCAGACGGATAAATAACCAGTACGAGATGGCGAGATGCGAGGTCGGCGACCTCGCGCTTCCTACGCTTCGGCCGAATAGCTCGGGCGAGAGCGTCGTAAAGGTGCTCCCCTTTACGCAATTAAGCGCGCCTGAAGTGTTAGTAAGACTAACCTTTCAAAAAAGCAGGAGCTGGTTCGGGAAAAATAGACTTGCTTGAGGACAAATCGAAGCATGTGCAGTTGCGATCTACGCGCACTGACTGCTTAGCGTCAATTCAAGTTTTTGAATGGCTCGCAAGACCCGCTGACTCATCAGGTACACGCCAGATACACGGATGGTTTAGACCGGACCTCAATGCATATCATATTGATAAACGAGTAAAAATTGGTGAGGGCGATGTGCCCATGAGTCAGCGGGTCTCGGCTAACGTGTTGAAATCGTTGAGGCGATGAGCGGCTCTTAATCAGCGGGTCCTTGGTTCGAGCCCAAGTGCGTCCACCATTTTTTCAACGGCTTAGGACGCAATTGGGCGTCGCCGTGGTAAAAAGTACAACATTTGTGTGGGGAAAATGTGGGGATTTAAAAAGTCCTTACATCTCAATGAGGTTCTTAGACCCGCTGACTTCTCCTATCGTAAGTTATTGCAGAACCACTAGAAATCCGGCGCCATCTCTGCGGCGTGGCGATCAGCGGGTCTAAAAAGCGATCAGCGGCTCTAAAAAGTCGCTTTTTGTCTTTTTGGGTTCCGGGATGCGCTTCCGCCGGCACGCATGAAGTCGTTGGGCATATCGTCGGCCTCCTCATTCGGGAGCGTTGCTGTTTGTCAGTGGTGTCTCCACATTCTCTTTGACGGCGTCCGCTTCCTGACCGCGCGTAGCGAGCTTCCTCGTGAGGCGGTCGAGCCATCGATCACTTTGCTTGCGATGCTGTAGGTAGCCCTGTTCCATCAGCGAAAGATCGGCGGCTTGAATCGCCGACACCCCGTTCCCCGTTATCAGAAACATGTCGGTCTGGACGCCGACGCCCGGCGATACCTCTGCTCGTTTCTTGGCGAAGAACGTCGTCCGCAGTGCGTGGTGATATCCCACTTGATGATTAAACGGCAGCTGCATGAAGTAGGCCGACGAATGGATGCCGCCGGTGCCGATCGAAACAAATCCGATATCAACGTGGCTTGTGACGATGCCGCCGCCATCATCCGAAACATCGAAGCGACACGGCCATCGCATCCTAGGACCAACGCCTCAAGATCGAGGCTCTCGGACTGCATTTGACCAGCGATCTGCTCCAACAGGCCGGCCGGTAGGCCAGACCGGACAGCCCTCCCTGCGTTTGCTGGATCAACTCGTTGGTGATGCCGAGCGGTCGAAGGTACTTCCGTGCAGCGCGATCAGCCATCACCGCGCAAATCACGTTTCCCAAGCCGATAGCGAGTAAGGCAGTAGAGGGAGGTGCTTCGGGAAAGGCCTCCCTCAGGGCTTGCAGTATAAGGCTATTTACCGAGAGATCGCCGGAAACCATAATCATATGGTGAGGTCCAAAATGGGCGATCTTCGAATGGCTGCTCTCGTATTCTATGCCCAGACCGTTATCCGTCAGCATGCGATCTGATGCTGTGACGATAGCCACAGCTGCGTCGTTGTCGCCGTAAAACCAGTAGAAAGTCGATGCCGTACATACTGTCATTCGGACCTCTTTCGGCCTGGAGCGTGTCACGACACTATCATCGCCTGTGTTCGGATTTCCGGCAAAAGATGCAACATTTGTGTGGGGAAATTGTGGGGATTTGCAGTCCTCGTACGTCCTCAGTGTCCTCCCAGGCTCCCTAAGCCGAAAGCCTAAATCGCTGATTTGCGAGCAAATACTTGATTTTCAGAGGTTGTTCGTTTTAAGACCCAGAAGCTCTTAATCAGCGGGTCCTTGGTTCGAGCTCAAGTGCGTCCACCACATCTTCAAGCACTTAGCTGTTGGCGCTTAAAGCGCGACTAGTTGCTAATAAGCACCGGGTAATCCCGCTGTCTGTTGCTTTGCGCCTATGTGCTGCCACCGAAGCCGCCGAGGAAACGATGTTCTTTCGCCCCGCTGGTTGGACACTGGTGGGCAGCGGCACGGTCGGTTTCAGGCGCTCAGGTAGCGCGAGCAGGCATTTGTTCATCTGGAGAGCATGCCTGCTCCGTCGATCGACTGATCAGTGATCTCGTCCTTCACGGAAGTTCAATTCTTTCGGAGCGTTCGGCCTAGAGCGTCCTGCCATCCCGCGATGAGGCGAGAGCGCTTGTCGTCGGGCATGTCGGGTTCGAAGCAGGCGTCGCGCGACCAGATCGCCTCCAGTTCGTCGAGGCCCGACCAGAGGCCGACCGCGAGGCCGGCATGGAAGGCGGCGCCACGCGCCGTCGTCTCGAGATCGTCGGGCCGCTCAACCGGCGCCTGCAGCAGATCGGCGAGGAACTGGCACAGCCAATCGTTCGCAGCCATGCCGCCGTCGACGCGGAGGATTGCGGGCCGCCCGCCGCCGTCCATCACCATCGCCTCGATCAGGTCGAGCGTCTGATAGCCGACCGCCTCCAGCGCGGCGCGGGCGAGATGCGCCTGCGTGGCGCCGAGCGTCAGGCCGAAAATGGCGCCGCGCGCATCGGGATCCCAATGCGGCGCGCCGAGGCCGACGAAGGCGGGGACCATATAGACGCCGTGACTGTCGGGCACCTGCGTGGCCATGTCGTTGGTCTCGCGCGCATGGGTGATCACCCCGATCCCGTCGCGCAGCCATTTGATCGCCGCGCCGGCGACGAAGATCGAGCCTTCCAGCGCGTAGGTCGTCTTGCCGCCGATCCGGTAAGCGGGGGTGGTGAGCATGCGGTGGTCGGAGGTGATCGCCTCCTCGCCCGTATTGAGCAGCAGGAAGCAGCCCGTGCCGTAGGTCGATTTGGCCGAGCCGCGCGCGAAGCAGGCCTGGCCGAAGAGCGCCGCCTGCTGATCGCCGGCAATGCCTGCGATCGGGATTTCGGCATCGAACAAACCAGGGGCGGTGGTGCCGAAGATGTGCGCATTGTCGTGCACGTCGGGCAGCATCGAGTCCGGCACGCCGAGCAGCGCGCACATCTCCGCATCCCAGCGATTGTCGTGGATGTTCCAGAGCATCGTGCGCGAGGCATTGGTGACGTCGGTCGCGTGGACGCGGCCTTCGGTGAGGCGCCAGAGCAGGAAGCTGTCGATCGTGCCGAAGGCGAGTTCGCCGCGCTCCGCGCGCGCGCGTGCGCCGTCGACATGATCGAGGATCCAGCCGATCTTGGTGGCGGAGAAATAGGGATCGACGAGCAGGCCGGTCCGGGCGCGTATGTCCGATTCTGCGCCATCCGCCTTCAGCGCCTGGCAGTGCTCGGCGGTGCGGCGGTCCTGCCAGACGATCGCGTTGTAGAGCGGCTCGCCGGTCGCGCGATCCCACACGATCGTCGTCTCGCGCTGGTTGGTGATGCCGATCGCGGCAATGCCGTCGGCCCCCACGCCGCTCTTGGCGATCGCCTCGCGCGCGGTCGAGAGCACGTCGCGCCAGATCCCCTCCGGATCATGCTCGACCCAGCCGGGCGCGGGATAGATCTGCTCGAATTCGGTCTGCGCGGTGGCGATCCGCCTGGCGCGGGCGTCGAAGACGAGGCTGCGCGTCGAGGTCGTGCCCTGATCGATCGCCAATATGTGCGTCTTCGCCATCGCCTCTCGATCCATTTTGTTTTCGCTTACAGGCTGAGTGATTTTCGTTCGCGCGTCAAATGCTTTCGTTTTTGACGAAGCGATGCTAATCCGAGTCGCGAGAGGACGGTGACGCAAGCCATGCGCAACGACGCGACGGACGATATGATCGACCTGCTGGTCGTCGGCGGCGGCATCAACGGGGCCGGCATCGCACGCGATGCGGCCGGCCGCGGCCTGTCCGTCCTGCTGGTCGAGAAGGACGATCTCGCCGCGCACACCTCGTCGGCCTCGACCAAGCTGATCCACGGGGGCCTGCGCTATCTGGAATATGGCGAGTTCCGCCTCGTGCGCGAGGCGCTGATCGAGCGCGAACGGCTGTGGGGCATGGCGCCGCACATCATCTGGCCGCTGCGCTTCGTGCTGCCGCAGACCCAGTCGCCGCGCCCCGCGTGGATCGTCCGGCTGGGGCTGTTCCTCTACGATCATCTCGGCGGGCGGAAGAAGCTGCCGGGGACCGAAACCGTCGATCTCGGCCGCACGCCTTACGGGCAGGGGCTGAAGCAGGCGAAGGGCAAGGCGTTCGTCTATTCGGATTGCTGGGTGGAAGACAGTCGGCTGACCGTGCTCAACGCGCGCGACGCAGCCGATCTGGGCGCGGAAATCCGCACGCGCACGCGGCTGGTGGATGCGCGGCGCGCGGGCGCGGGCTGGATCGCTACGATCGAGGACGAGGAGGTCGCTCGCGAGGTGACGGCGCGCGTGCTCGTCAATGCGGCGGGGCCGTGGGTGGCGGACGTGCTGGGTCGCGTGCCCGATGCCGCTGTCGATCGCGGCGTGCGGCTCATCAAGGGCAGCCACCTCGTCGTGCCGCGGCTGTACGAGGGCGATCACGCCTTCATGCTCCAGAACCCCGATCGCCGGATCGTGTTCACGATCCCCTATGAGGGGCGCTTCACGCTGATCGGCACGACCGACGAGCCCTGGGAGGGCGCGCCGGGACGCGCCACGATCGGTCCGGGCGAGACGCGCTATCTGCTCGAGACGGTGAACCGCTATTTCGCGGGCGAACTGGGCGAAAGCGACATCGTCTGGAGCTATGCGGGCATCCGGCCGCTCTATGATGACAAAGCGGGCAGCGCCGCGGCGGTGACGCGCGATTATGTCCTCGATCTGGACGCAGGCGAGGATCGTGCGCCGATGCTGAGCATCTTCGGCGGCAAGATCACCACCTATCGCAAGCTCGCCGAACATGCGCTGGAGGAGCTGACGCGCTTCTTCCCCGAAGCCAAGCCCGCATGGACGGCCGGCGCTGCGCTGCCCGGCGGCGACATGGCCGATTTCGACACCTTCGTCGACCGGCTGACGGCCGCGCGCCCGGGTCTGCCCGAGGCGCTGTTGCGGCGGCTGGCACGGGCCTATGGCACCTGCGTCGATCGGCTGCTCGGCGCGGCGGGCACGGTGGCCGATCTCGGCGAGGATCTGGGCGGCGGGCTGAGCGCGCGCGAAGTCGACTATCTGCGCGAGCGCGAATGGGCGCGGACCGCGGAGGACATCCTCTATCGCCGGTCGAAGCTCGGGCTGCACGTGCCGAAGGGCACGGCCGAGCGGCTGACCGCCTATCTCGCGGCCCATCCGGTGGCCCAACCGCAGGCGGTCGGCTGATGGCGATCGAGGGAGCGGACATCGTCGCGCTCCGCCATGCGCGCATCCTCGAGATCGCGCGCCACGCGGGCAGCGTCGCGGTCGAGACGCTCGCGGTGGAACTGGACGTGACGCCGCAGACGATCCGGCGCGATCTCAACATCCTCGCCCAGCGATCGATGCTCTCGCGCGTGCATGGCGGTGCGGTCGTGACGTCGGGCGTCGACAATCTCGATCGCGAGGCGCGCCGCCATGTTGCCGCCCCTGCCAAGGCCGCGATCGGCGAGACTGCGGCGGCGTTGGTGCCCAACGGATCGAGCCTGTTCATCAACATCGGCACCACGACCGAGGCGATCGCGCGCGCGCTCGTCGATCATCGCGATCTCCTGGTCGTGACCAACAATCTCAACGTGATCGACATCCTCGCCGATCGCCCGACGATCGAGGTGATCGTGGCGGGCGGCAAGGTGCGCGCGAGCGATCGTGCGGTGGTCGGCGCGCTGGCGATGGATTTCATCCGCGCGTTCAAGGTGGATTATGCCTTGATCGGCGCCTCGGCGGTGGACGCGGACGGCACGCTCCTCGATTTCGACGTGGACGAGGTGCGCGTGTCGCAGACGATCATCAGTCACGCGCGGACCGTTATCCTCGGCGTCGACCAGACCAAGTTCGGCCGGCCCGCGCCGGTGCGGATCGCGGACATGGAGGCGATCGATCATCTCGTCACCGATCGCATGACCGATGCCGCACTGGCGGCGGCGTGCACGGCGGCGGGCGTCGCGGTGCATGAGACGGACCGAGCGGGCTGAGCGGAATGACGAGACCCGCGGACACGAAGGCGGGCCGGAGAGGGGTGGAATGAGGCGGGTTAGATATCTCAGGTGGTGGATCGTCGCGCTGATCTGCGCGGGCACGATCGCCAATTATCTCGCCCGCAATTCACTGGGGGTGCTGGCGGCCGAGCTGAAGACCAATCTGGCGATGACGACGCAGCAATATAGCTATGTCGTCGGCGCGTTTCAGCTCGCTTACACCGTGATGCAGCCCGTGGCGGGAGCGATCGTGGACCGGATCGGGCTGCGCACGGGCTTCGCTTTGTTCGGTCTCGCCTGGTCGGCGGCGAACATGCTGCATGCGCTGGCGATCGGCTGGCTGAGCCTAGCATTCTTCCGAGGGTTGCTGGGGCTCGCCGAATCCGCCGCCGTGCCGTCCGGCATCAAGGCGATCGCGGCGTGGTTCCCGGCGCGCGAGCGATCGGTGGCGGTCGGCTGGTTCAATGCGGGCACCTCGCTCGGCGCGCTGATCGCGCCGCCGGTCGTCGTCGCCGTTTCGCTGTGGGCGGATTGGCGGATGGCGTTCGTGGTCACGGGCGCGGTTGGCCTGATCTGGGCGGCGACCTGGTATGCCTTCTATCGCAGCCCGGACGAGCATCCGGCGATCACGCCCGAGGAGCAGGCGCTGATCGCGGCCGATCGCCCGGCCCATCCCGCCAAGCGCGCCACCGCGCGCGAGATCCTCGCAAGCCCACGCTTCTGGACGATCGCCGTCCCGCGTTTCCTCGTCGAGCCCGCATGGCAGACGTTCAGTTTCTGGATCCCGCTCTATCTCGCCAGCGAGCGGGGGATGGACCTCAAGCAGATCGCGTTGTTCGCATGGCTGCCCTTCCTCGCGGCCGATCTCGGCGGCGTGCTGGGCGGCTATCTCTCGCCCTTCCTCGTCCGCCGCTTCGGGATGAAGCTGATCCCCTCGCGCGTCGCCGGCATCGGCTTCGCGGCGGTGCTGATGATCGCGCCGGGCTGCATCGGCCTAGTCGTCAGCCCCTATGCGGCGATCGCCTTGTTCTGCATCGGCGGCTTCGCGCACCAGATCATCTCGGTCCTGATCAACACGCTTTCGGCGGATGTCTTCACGGCCGAGGAGGTCGGCACCGCCAACGGCTTCGTCGGGCAGGCGGGCTGGGCCGGTGGCCTGCTCTTCTCGCTGCTGATCGGGCAACTGGCCGATCTGATCGGCTATGCGCCTTTGTTCGCGGCCTTGTCCGTCTTCGATCTGATCGCCGCGGTGATCCTGATCCTCGCCATCCGCTATCTGACCCTTCCGGAGTCCGCCCGATGAGACGCGCCACGCTTTCCGATCCGCCGCGCTTCCGCGTCACCGATCGCGTCCCCGGCCGCGTCACGCTGACCGCCGATACGGGCAGCATCGCGCATCTGTTCGTGCTGGAGGAGGATATCGTCCGCCTGTTGCTGCTCGTGCAGAACGAGGTCACGAGCCCGCCAAGCTGGGCGATCGCGCCGGGCGCGGAGGACATCGCAGAGCCCGGCCGCGGCCGGATGGACGTGAGTGGCTTCTCCTGCCCGGGATTCGCGCTGGAGACGGGCAACGACACGCTGATCCTCACCACCAAGCGCATCCGCCTGACCGTGCGCCTCCACGGCCTGCACTGCACCTGGGAGCAGAAGCATGGCGACGGCTGGCGGCTGATGGCCGAGGACCGGCCGACCCAATCGTACAATTTCGGCTGGTGGGACGAGCGCACCTATCATTATGCCGCGCGCCGGCCGGGCGAGCGTTATTACGGGCTCGGCGATCGATCGGGCGATTGCGATCGCGCCGGCCGCAGCTTCCGCCTCACCAACCTCGATCCGATGGGCTTCGATGCCGAAAACAGCGATCCGCTCTACAAGTCGATCCCCTATCTGCTCGTAGCCGACGAAGCGGGGGCCTGCCACGGCGCCTTCTACGACAGCAGCGCCGACGTCGGCTTCGATCTCGGGCGCGAGCTGGACAATTATCATGGGCATTATCGGCACATGATCGCGGCATCGGGCGATCTCGATCTATGGATGATCGCCGGCCCGGATCCGCTGGCGGTGACGAAGCGCTTCACCTGGCTGACCGGCCGCCCCGCTTTGATGCCGCGCTGGTCGCTCGGCTATTCCGGCTCGACCATGACCTATACCGACGCGCCCGACGCCGCGGCGCAGATGGCGGGCTTCCTCGACAAGCTCGCCGCGCACGATCTCGGCTGCACGTCCTTCCATCTGTCGTCCGGCTACACGTCGATCGGCGAGAAGCGCTACGTCTTCAACTGGAACCGGGACAAGTTCCCGGATCCGGCGGCATTCGTCGCCAGCTATGCGCAGGCCGGCGTCCAGCTCGTCCCCAATATCAAGCCGGCCTTGCTGCGCAGCCACCCGCTTTACGACGAGGTCGCCGCAGCCGGATCGTTCGTCGCGGACGAAGAGGGCGCCCCGATCGAGGCGCAGTTCTGGGACGAGGTGGGCAGCTATATCGATTTCACCGATCCGCAGGCGGCCGCCTGGTGGCGCGGACAGGTGAAGACGGCTTTGCTCGACAACGGCATCGTCTCCACCTGGAACGACAATAACGAATATGAGATCTGGGACGCCCGCGCGCGCTTCGCCGGCTTCGGCAGACCCCGCGCAGCAGCCGAGATGCGGCCGGTCCAGCCGCTGCTGATGAGCCGGGCGTCGCGCCGGGCGCAGACCGAGAAGTTTCCCGATCGCCGGCCGTATGTGGTCACGCGATCGGGCATGGCCGGGCTCCAGCGCTATGCGCAGACGTGGAGCGGCGACAATCGCACCGAGTGGAAGTCGCTCCGCTACAATGCGCGCCAGTCGATCGGCCTAGCGCTGTCGGGCGTGTCGAACAGCGGGCACGATATCGGCGGTTTCGCCGGACCCGCGCCGTCGCCCGAACTGCTGATCCGGTGGGTGCAGGCGGGCGTAATGATGCCGCGCTTCAGCATCCACAGCTGGAATGACGACCGCACGGTCAACGAGCCTTGGATGTATCCGGAGACGCTGCCGGCGATGCGCCGCCTGCTGGCGCTGCGGCAGACGCTCGTGCCCTTCTTCTACGATCTGCTGCATCGCTATCATGCGGAATACGAACCGATGGTTCGCCCCGTCTGGCTCGATTTCCCGAACGATCCGGTCGCCTGGGCCGAGAGCGACGATCATCTGCTCGGGCCGGACCTGCTCGTCGCCTGTGTGGTCGAGGAAGGCGCGACCGAGCGCGTCGTCCGCCCGCCGGCCGGTGCGAACTGGATCCACCTGTGGAGCGGCGCACGGCTGGAGGGCGGCCGATCGCACGTGTTGCCCGCGCCCGTGGACGGGCCGCCGCCGCTGCTCGCCCGCGTCGGTTCGGCGATGCTTGTGGATCTTGCGCCGGGCGGCTGGCGGCCGGGCGCGACGGAGCGCGGGATCTGGCTGTTCCCTCCGATCGAAGGCACGTTCGATTGGTCTGCCATCGACGATGGCGGCGATGGCCATGCGCCGGTCGACCGCTGGATCGTCCGAGGCGAGGCGGATGCCGCGCAGGTGCGGATCGAGGTGAGCCGCTCTGGGCCGACCATCGGCGATCCGGTCGTGACCGTACTGCTACCGCTTGAGGACATGCGCGAGCTCGTCGCTACGAACGCGGCAGAGCCCGTGATACGTGACGGTCGCAAAGGCGTGCGCATTTCAGTCACGGCTTCTGCCGGTTAGACCAATCTTAAAAAGAATTACGCGCGTTCTCTTGGTGCCGCTTGAATCTGGTAAGGCCAAATGTTAGACAAGCGCCGTAGCCGAAGTCGCAAAATATCGGCGCGTACAGAAGGGGAGGTTTGAATGAGCCGTTTCCACATCATCGTCGGGCGGGGGGCGCTGGTCGCGGGCCTGATCGTGGCCGGCGCGCCGGTTTGGGCCCAGACGGCGCCCGCGTCGCCGCCGGCCGAGACGCTCGCCGCGAACGATCCCGGCGAGATCATCGTGACCGCGCAGAAGCGCGCCGAGAACGTCCAGTCGGTGCCACTCGCCGTGTCGGTCGTCTCGCCCGCGCAGCTGGCTGCCGCCGGCGTCCGCCAGTTCCAGGATCTCAGCAAGATCGCGCCCTCGCTGACGATCCGGCCCGCCGAGCATCCGGTCAACGCCAATATCTCGCTGCGCGGCGTCGGCACCTTCGCCTTCGGCATCGGCGTGGAGCCGAGCGTCGCCGTGCTCGTCGATGAAGTGCCATTGGCCTTCCAGGCGCGCGCCTTCACCGATCTGCCGGACGTGGAGCGGATCGAGGTGCTGCGCGGCCCGCAGAGTACGCTCTACGGCAAGTCGGCGTCGGCCGGCCTCATCAACATCATCACCCGCAGCCCGACCGATACGCTCCAGGTGCGCGCCAACGCGGTTGCGACCACCGACGAGGAATATGGCGCCAATTTCAGCGTCTCGGGCCCGATCAACGAGAAGCTCGGCTATGTCGTCTCGGCGGCCTATTCGTTCTGGGACGGCAACGTGAAAAACCTCTTCAACGGCAAGGAGGTCAACGGCCGCGAGACCTTCAACACGCGCGGCAAGCTGCGCTTCCGGCCGAGCGATGACGTCTCCTTCACGCTCTCGGCCAATTATCTGAAGGGCGCGACCGATGTGGGTCGCCCGTTCGTCCGCCTGTCGCCCAATGCGCGCCTGCGCGGGGCCGCGGCGCTGACGACGGCGGTGACGATGCCCGGCGTGGTCATCGGCACCGATAATACCGACGTCAGCAACAACTATAACGCGCGCACCAATTATTCGGGCTACGGCGGCAATCTGCGCGGCGAGATCGGGCTCGGCGACATGACGCTGATCACGGTCTCGTCCTACGACAAGTTCCACCTCAACGATTATCTCGACCATGACGATACGTCGGCGCCGGGTCCCAACGGTCTCAACATCCAGGTCGGCGAATTCCGGTCGAAGCTCTACACGCAGGAAGTGCGGCTGCAGTCGCCGGGCGACAAGCCGTTCCGCTACACGGTCGGCGCTTATTACGCGCATGTCGCGTTCGAGCGGCCGTTCATGCGCGGTCCCACCTTCTCGCTGGCCAACTGGTTCGCGACGTCCAAGTCGCGGCAGGTCGCCGGCTTCGTCCAGGCGGATTGGGAGTTCCTGCCCAAGGCGACGCTGACCGGCGGTGCGCGCATCCAGAACGAAAAGGTCGATTACACCTATCAGGACAATCTGGCGGTCGCGCCGGCCCGCAATTTCTTCAGCGGCGGGGCGAAGGACACGGCCGAGACGTGGAAGGCCAGCCTGCGTTACGAATTCACGCCCGCGATCAGCGCCTTCGCGACCTATGCGACGGGCTATAAGGGCCAGACCTACGATCTCACGACCGGCTTCAACGCCAATCGCGCGGCGGCCGGCCCGATCAAGCCGGAAAAGTCGAAGGATCGCGAGCTCGGCATCCGCACGCAGTGGTTCGATCGGCGGCTGACGGTCAACGTCACCCTGTTCGATACCGATTACAAGAATCTGCAAGCGCAGACGATCGAGACGCTGGCGGACGGCACCTCGAACTTCCGCCTCACCAACGTCGGCAAGCTCGGCACGAAGGGCGTCGAGGTCGATACCGCGGCGCGGGTCGGGTCCGACGTCACGCTCGGCGCGTCGGTCGCCTATCTGGACGCCAAGTACAAATCCTTCCCGGTGGCGCAATGCTATCCGATGCAGACGGCGGCGCTGGGCTGCATCAATCCCGGCGGTGGTGCTGCGACCTACCAGAATCTGACCGGCACGCGTGCGGTGCAGGCGCCGAGGTGGAAATTCTCGGTCAACAGCGAATATTCGCCCGCGCTGACGGACAATCTGCGCGGCATCGCCCAGGCGAACTGGCAGTATCAGAGCGACATCTTCTATGCCTCGCGCGATCCGGAACTGACGCAGAAGGCGTATCACATCGTCAATGTCGGCCTCGGCGTGCGCTCGCAGGATCGCAAATGGGAAGTGGTCGCCTTCGTCAACAATGTGTTCGACCAGCAATATTTCCCGGCACTCGTGAACAGCGCGGGCAATTTCGGCCTGTCCGCAGCCAATCCCGGGCAGGCGACGCAGGCGGTGCTGCCGCGTGACTTCCGTCGCTATGGCGGCCTCCGGGTCGGCCTCAACTTCTAGGACCGCGTGGGGCGGAGGCGAACGATCGCTTCCGCCTCGCTCATTCGAATAGGGGCGTGATGCTTCGTCAGCTGCTCATCGCGATCGCGCTCCCGGCCCTCCTGTCGGGGGCCGCCGCCTCCGCCGAGGATGCCCCCGCCAAGCCCGGCGTCGACGCACCGGAACTGGCGCGGCTCGGCCAATATCCCGTCGGCGTCGCCGATGTGGAATTCGTGCAAGCCAAGCAGGCCGATCCGCTGCAGGGCGCGGACAAGCCCGCGATCGTCGATCGCCATCTGCCGCTCAAGATCTGGTATCCGGCCGCGGCTGCGGGGCCGGGCACGATCTACCGATCCGCTCTGCCCGGCGAGAACGGGGTGGACGTCGTTTTCACCGTACCCGGCATCGCCACGCCGGACGCGCGCGCCGCCGCCGGCCGCTTCCCGCTCGTCATCCTCGCACATGGCTATAGCAACGTGCCCGAAGTCCTGTCCTGGCTCGGCGAAAATCTCGCCAGCAAGGGCTATGTCGTCGTCGTGCCTGCGTTCCGCGATCCCCCGATCGGCAACCGGACGCCAGCCGCCGCCGCGGGGCCGCTCGCGCGCCGGCCGCTCGATATCGCCTTCGTCGCGGCCGAGGCGCAGCGCCGCGCTAGAGCGGGGCAGGGGCCGTTCGCGGCGGCCGACCCGGAGCGGACCGCGCTGATCGGCTATTCGATGGGCGGCTATGGCGTGCTCACCGCCGCCGGCGCGCCGCTCAGTCCCGCGCTGGCCGCCGCCACGCGCGGCGTGCTCGCGCCTTATGTGGCGGGCGGCGCCAGAGCGGGCGAGATCAGGGTGGCGAACCTGAAGGCGGTCGTCGCGATCTCGCCGCCCAAGGCGCTGCGCGGCGCGGAGCTGTGGGCCGAGCCCGGCGTCGCCGCGATCCATACGCCCACGCTCTACATCGTCGGCAGCCAGGATCGCGTCGTGGGATATGATCCGGGCGTGCGCAACCTCTTCGCCGCGCAGGTCCACGCGCCGCGCTACCTGCTCACCTTCCGCGAGGCAGGGCACAGCATCGCCTTGGTCGGCGCGCCGCCCCAGATGCGCTCCACCTTCTGGGACGAGGACTGGTTCGAGGACGCGGTATGGCGCAAGGATCGGCTCCTCGCCGTGCAGGCCCACTTCATCACCGCCTTCCTCGATCGTATGGTGAAAGGCGATGCCGCGAAGGCCGCCTATCTCGACGGGCTCGTGCCGGATTCGGACGACGGCGTCTGGGCGTCGGCGCCCGCCGGCCGCTATCCGGGCTTCAGCCCGGGCGCGCCGGACTCGACCATCTGGAAGGGCTTCCAGCCCAGCCGCGCCAAGGGCATGTCGTTCGAATACAGGCCCGGTTCCTGACTGATAAAAGTAGGAGAAGATCATGCGGACCAAGCTCGCTTACGCTCTGATCGGCATCGCGGCCTGGCCCGTGCTTCCCGCATCGGCTCAGGAGGGCGCACCGCCGCCGCCCCCGCCGCCGCTCGCCACCGTGGCGACGAGCCCGCACCTCGTCTCCGCCGACATGCGCGGCGGCATGGAGCTGTCCGGGCCGTGGCATTATTCGATCGATCCGTTCCGCTCGGGGCTGGCCGGCTTCCACGGCGGCCTGCCGGACGCCGGCCAGCGGCGCTGGCTGGACATCGATCCGCGCGCCGAAATGGCGAAGGACGGCCGCGTCCTCTACGAATTCGATCTCGGCCACTCGCCGTTCACGACGCTGCCGTCGTCGTGGCTCACCGAGGCGCCCGAGCTGCGCCACTATCAGGGCCTGATGTGGTACCAGCGGACCTTCCCCGCGCCCGCCGGCCGCACGGGCCGCTTCTTCCTCCGCTTCGGCGCGGCCAACTACAAGACGATCGTCTATCTGAACGGCGAGGCCGTCGGCCGGCACGAGGGCGGCTTCACGCCCTTCGCCTTCGAGGTGACGAAGCTGCTGAAGGATGGCGAGAACCGGATCACCGTCGGCGTCGACAGCAAGGTCGATGAGACGACCGTGCCGCCCACCGTCACCGACTGGGAAAATTATGGCGGCGTCACGCGCCCCGTGCGTCTGATCGCCACCCCCGATACCTATGTCGACGATGCCTGGGTGCGGATGACGCGCGACGGCAAGCTGGCCGCCGACGTGCATCTGGACGGGCCGAACGCCGCCAACCGCGTGATCCACCTGAAGATCGCCGAACTGAAGCTGGACCGATCCGCCACCACCGATGCGCAGGGCAATTGGCATGGGGTGATCGCGCCGCCGCGCGGGCTCGTCCGCTGGTCGCCCGATCGGCCCAAGCTCTACGACGTCGCCATCGCCAGCGGCGAAGACGAGTGGAAGGATCGCATCGGCTTCAAGACGATCGAGGTGCGCGGCACCGATATCCTGCTCAACGGCAAGCCCATCTTCCTGCGCGGCATCAGCCTCCACGAGGAGGAGATCGGCACCGATCCGACCCGTGCGATCACCCCCGCCAGCGCCCGCGCGCTGCTGAGCGAGGTGAAGACCGGCCTGCACGGCAATTATGTCCGCCTCGCTCATTATCCGCATACCGAAGTGATGACGCGCATGGCCGACGAACTCGGCCTGCTCGTCTGGAGCGAGGTGCCGGTCTACTGGCAGGTCGCCTGGTCCAATCCGGAGACGCTGGCGACCGCGCGCAACATGCTGGCCGAGAATATCGTGCGCGATCACAACCGCGCCTCGGTCGCGATCTGGAGCGTCTCCAACGAGACGCCCGTGACCGATGCACGCAACACTTTCCTGCGCACTTTGGTCGGCGACGTGCGCCGGCTGGACGACACGCGTCTCGTCGGCGCCGCCTTGCTGGTCGAGCGCGCGAAGGGGGACGGTCCGCCCGTCATGGAGATGGTCGATCCGCTGGCCGACGCGCTCGATATCGTCGCGATCAACACCTATAATGGCTGGTACAGCCAGGACCGGCTCGCGACGCTCCCGTCCTCGATCTGGAAAGTCCCCACGAACAAGCCGCTTCTCTTCTCGGAATTCGGCGCGGACGCGAAGGCGGGCTTCCACGACATCAGCGATCCGCAGAAATTTTCGGAAGAATTCCAGGCCGAATATTATCGCCAGACGCTGGCGATGATGGACAGATTGCCGACGTTGCGCGGCCTTTCGCCGTGGATCCTGAAGGACTTCCGCTCGCCGCGCCGGCAGAATCCGGATTTCCAGCAGGGCTGGAACCGCAAGGGCCTGATCTCCGAGACGGGCCAGCGCAAGCAGGCGTTCGACGTGCTGGCGGCTTATTATGCGAAGCGCGAAGCGGCCGCGAAATAAGATGGCGCCATCGGAAAGCGGGGAAAGCCTGGCGGCCCTCGCTCCCTTCCGTGCAAGGAAGGGGTGAGGGTGGGTGGAGGTGAACGGCGCGGACCGCATCCTCTTCGGTCCAGCCGACATATGACCGCAACCGCTGGACAGCGGACGTTTGGCTCCCCTCCCTGGAAGAGCATCAGGTGAACAGCGCCCCCGCACTGTTCAGGTCGTGCTGGGAGCATGACCGACCTGATGCTGGGCTGGGGGTGGGTCGCTATCCACCGATGCGCCCGGCCGGACAGCAACCCACCCCTCAATCCCCTCCCTTTCAGGGAGGGGAGGTAACGGCGGGAATGGGTGGATAGGCGACGGTCCGCTTTTCAAGGGTGACGCTGGACTGGCGGAGGTCGTCATACGGGGCGACACAGGACGCCTTGGCAAATGGCGAGCAGATCCGCGCCAAGGGACGGCACAATTACTACCAAGCAGGTCTCTCCGCTTTCGATCCGCGCGATTTGCCGTTTCATAAGAAGCGCGTGTGCCTCCTGATACTGCGTGGCTGCCGAGGGATGAGGTGGCACGAAGAGGCGATCGAAGTCGGTATCCGCATCGGGTGTACGGCCGGTAATAATCTCAACATTTGAGATGATATTGCCTTCACGAAAATCGTCGATTTGCAGCGCTTCCAAGCCATCAAGGACCAGCTCGTAATCCGACCCCACAACGTCTTGGAGATAGATGGCAGCGGCCCTTTCCCGAAGGCTAAGGCCGGTCACGTAACCATCGTGAAAATGAGGAACTGGCTCAGTCATGGGTGAAGCGTAGCTGGCCCTACAACGTCCGCAACCGGGAACGGCCTGAAGCCATCATCTGTCCGCTAATGGGCGGAGGCGGACGCGCTTTGCGCCACATCCGAACGCCCCTTTGGGACGAAGGCCCAGCCTCTTCTCCTTGCTCTCCGCGCCTCCTGCAGGGCGCCGCATCCGGCTGTCAGGCCAGCCGATCGGCCGCCCCGCGCCCCGCTACCAGTTCCACATCGTCCCGTCCTCGAGACGCGCGACCGGCAGATAGGCCGGCTTGTACGGATATTTCGCCGCCTCGGCCTCGTCGATGTCGACACCGTGGCCGACGCTGTCGCCCGGATAGAGCAGACCGTCCTCGAAGAAATAGGTGTGCGGGAAGACCGCGTCGGTCTCGGGCGTGTGGCGCATATATTCCTGGATGCCGAAATTGGGCACCCACGTGTCGAAATGCAGCGCGGTGCCCATCGTCACCGGCGACAGGTCGGTCGCGCCGTGGCAGCCGGTGCGGACCTGGTAGAGGCTCGCCAGATCGGCGACGCGGCGCAGGTGCGTGACGCCGCCCGATCCGACGATCGTCATCCGGATATAATCGATCAGCTGGTTCTGGATCAGATCCTTGACGTCCCAGATCGTGTTGAAGATCTCGCCCACGGCCAGCGGCGTCGTCGTGTGCTGGCGGACGAGCTTGAACGCCTCCTGGTTCTCGGCCGGGGTGCAATCCTCCAGCCAGAAGAGCTGATAGGGCTCCAGCAGCCTGCCGAGATTAGCGGCCTCCAGCGGCGTGTAGCGATGATGGCCGTCGTGCAGCAGATGGCGATCGAAGCCGTACGTGTCGCGGATCTTCTCGAACAGCTTCGGGATGTAGTTGAGCGCCTTGCGCGTGTCCCAGCCCATCAGCGAGGGCAGAGCGGCGTCCGCCGGCTCGTAATAGAGCTTGCCGCGGCCGACGCCGTAGACGCCTTCCACGCCCGGAATGCCGGTCTGCGCGCGGATCGCCTTGTAGCCCATGTCGATATAGTGGCCGACCGCGTCCACCGTCTCGGCGATGTCGGTGCCGTTGGCATGGCCATAGACCATCACGCCCTCGCGGCTCTTGCCGCCGAGCAGATCGTAGAGCGGCATATTGGCCATCTTGGCCTTGATGTCCCACAAGGCGACGTCGACGGCGGCGATCGCGCGCATCGTCACCGGCCCGCGCCGCCAATAGGCGCCGCGATAGAGATATTGCCAGATATCCTCGATGCGGCGGGGGTCCATGCCGATGAGGCAGGGGACGACATGCTCCTGAAGATAGGCGACGACCGAAAGCTCGCGGCCGTTGAGCGTACCGTCGCCGATGCCGTACACGCCCTGATCGGTTTCGATCTTGAGCGTCACGAAATTCCGCCCGGGGCAGGTGACGATGACTTTTGCGGCCGTGATCTTCATGCTTGCCTACTTCCGTTTGATATCGCCGGCTTGTAGCGTGCGGCTTGCCGATTTCAAGAAAATTGGTATGTCCGATTTGTCTGGAGTCCTGTCATGATCCGCCCGTCCGCCAACGCCGTCGACGCGCAGAGGGCGGTAGGCGAGGCCCCGCAAGCCGATCGCCTGTATCAGCGGCTCGCGCGGCAATTGTTCGATGAGCTGGCGGCGGGGCGGCACAAGATCGGCGCGCGGCTTCCGGCCGAGCGCGAGCTTGCCGCGCTGTATAATGTGAGTCGTCCGGCCGTGCGCGAGGCGATGATCGCGCTGGAAGTGCAGGGCCTGATCGAAGTGAAGATCGGCTCAGGTGCCTATGTGCGGCGCCTGCCGGGTACCAAGGATCATCCGGATTTCCACGCCACGGCCTTCGAATTGACGGAGGCGCGGCTCGCCTTCGAGGGCGAGGCGGCGGCGCTCGCGGCGTTGCAGATCACCGATGCCGAACTCGATGCGCTCGACGAACTCGTTGTCCGGATCGCACAGGAAAATGAGCAGGCGCAGGTGGGCGACAAGGCCGATCATGCCTTCCACCTGCTGATCGCGCGGGCGACGCGCAACGCGGTGATCGCCGATACGGTCGAGCGTTTCTGGTCGATGCGATCGGACTCACCCGAATGCGCGCTCCTCCACGAGAAGGCGCGCATCGCCAATGTGCGACCGGACGTGGAGGAGCATGCCGCGATCGCGTCCGCGCTGCGCGCCCGCGATCCGGCAGCCGCCCGCGCGGCGATGCGCGCGCATCTGGGGCAGGTGATGGATTATCTGCTGTTCGCCACCGAGGAGCGCGCGATCGCACAGGCGCGGCGCTCGGTCGCCTCGACCCGCGCGCGATACGGCGGTGCGGCGAAATTGTAAGCAATGGCCGATCCTCGCAGCCAGGGTCGCGCTCATATCGGCCTCTCGACGACATTGGCTTGACCAGTAAGTGAGCGGAGTTGCCAATTACTCATGCGCATATGCGCGATCGGCTTCCCTGGGTCGGATAGAGGGCGCGGGTGTATCTCGCCCGATCCAGATCTGCCGCTCGCCATGGCCGTCCGGATGGCGAAGTCACGTTGCCGGTCGGTCGCGAGGATCTGCCCGCGGGCGCTGGCCTGATGAATAAGACCGCGCTGCTTTGTCACAAGGGCCGCGCGCATCGGCATGGTCGCGCCGCCCGTGCCTTCGAACGGCGGATAGCGATAGTTCGGCCAGGCACGATCAAAACGGTCCCGACGTCGATTTTGCCGAGCAGACGATGCTTCCAGACTTTAGCGGCTCCATTTCGATATCGTGCTCGGCCACACCTCGGCTACGGTGGGTCCGGAATCCGATCCTTACGGATCGTTGCGGTGAGAAGGGGACGCGATGAACGACATGCTGGGCCATCCGAAGGCGAGGCGCGTCCTCAGGGCCGCCGCTGGGGCAGTCATTCTTGCCCTGGCTTCACCGCTCTTGGCTCAGCCGGCTGCTCCGGCGGTCGATCCCGTCCGCGTGCTGGTGAAGAGGCTGGATCTGGAGCGGTACAAGGCGACGATCAAAAGCCTCACCCAATTCGGCGACCGCCGCCAGGGCACCGCCCGCAATCGCGCCGCGATCGACTGGATCGAAGCCCAACTCAAGAGCTACGGCTGCACCAACACCGAGCGCCTGACATATACGTTCGGCGAGGAGCCTGTGCATCGCGTCGCACCGGCCAAGGCGGCGGTCTCCGCCGGGTCGGACGAACCCGGCCTGTCGGTCGGCGGCGGGCGGTCGCGCGGTTTTACCAGCAAGACCGGCGTGAACAGCGATCCCAACGCCCAGCCTGACAACAGGATCAGGGCGCTGGACACCCCGCCTGCGGTCCCGGGAGAGCGCCAGGAGGTTTATTGCACCAAGATCGGGACCGGCCACCCGGGCGAGATGTATATCGTCAGTGCTCACATGGACGGTATCGGCTTTGGCGAGGCGGCGAATGACGATGGCTCGGGCACGGCGCTGGTGATGGAGCTGGCGCGCGTGTTCAGCAGCCCTGATGTGCGGACCGACCGCTCGATCCGCTTCATCCTGTGGAATAACGAGGAGACCGGGCTGAACGGCGCCAAAGCCTATGTCGATCAGCGGGCGGCGCTGCAAGGCAAGGAGTCTCCCGCCGGATCGGGCCGCTACCCCGAGCCGAAATGGCTCGGCGTCATGCAGCACGACATGATGCTGTTCGACCACGGCATGCCCAAGGCCGATGGCAGCCTCAGTCCCGTGCAGCGTCCCGAGGCCGACGTGAACATCGAATTCCAGTCCGCGTCGAAGTTCGCCTCCCAGTCGCAAGAGCTGGCCGTGGCCCTGCAAGCGGCCAACGAACGCTACGCCACCGACTATCCGGCCGCGGTTGGGCGCCACATGACCAATACCGATTCAACGCCGTTCATGGATGTGGCGCCGGCGGTCAGCCTGCGCGAGAACGACCGCGGAGCCCAGGTCGGAAGCGGCTGGGACCCACAGTGGCACCAGCCAACCGATCTCTACGCCACCTACAGCGACAAGGACTTCCTGCTCGGCCTGAACGCGGCGCAGACCACCCTCTCGGCCACCGCGCGGCTCGCAGGCGCGACCCTGCGGTAGCTTCGCAGCGACGTATCTTGCAGGAACGGCGGCGATGCGCAGATGCCAGCCAATATGAGCGACGCGGCCGCTATCCCGCTACGTAGCCGCCGGAGCCCTCGTGAACGGGCAGCCGATATCGACAAGCGCGAGGGCCGTTCGGAATGTCTGATGTGAGTCATCACGGGCCGCAGTCCAGTCTTGTCGCCACCTCCGCCAAGCAAAGGAAGAAATTCCGAGAGACCGCCAATGGATGCTGCCAGGCCGCCACCGCCGGCACACCGTCGAATGGAATGCTCACAGATAGGCACACAACTTACTGATCAGCTGCGCCTGATTGTGGACGCCGACCTTCTCGAAAATATTGCGCAGGTGAACGCGAACCGTGCCGACGGCACCGCCGCTGGCCTCGGCAATGTCGGCAACGGTGCGACCTCGCACCAGTTCGGTGGCGATCGCAGCCTCCCTTTTCGTCAGCTGAAAGAGCGACCGTGCAATCGAGCTGGCTCTCAGGCCCATGTCCCGTGGCGGTTTGGCCAGGAGGATCGCGAGGTTATCGCTTCGCAGACTACCGCGCGCGATATAAGGCATCGCTTCGAGCGGTAGCAGTTCGTCCGCAGCATTGCGTATCATGAACGGACGAGGCGGGGACGATGCCATATCGCCGCCCGCGACGACAGCGTTGCGGAGCGCGGCATGCAGTCGACGCGTGTCATTTGCCTGGTACGATACGAGTGTAGCATCACGCACACTGAGCCAACCTCCCTCGCGCAGCAACGTTTCCGCCGCCGGCGACAATGCCTGTACGATTCCGTCGCTCGTGCAGATGAATGCGGCGGCGGCGACGCGCTCAAATGTATCGGCAACTGCGGTGATTTGGCGATCTTCAAGCAGCAGGTGCGTTCTGACCGCCGATCGCACATGCGGCATGACGTCGGCGAAAGCGCGCCGCTCATCGGCCGATATATTGCCCTGCGCCGCCGTTCTGATGACGGATAAACCCACCGTCATGCCCTGCTCCCGCAGCAGGTTTGCGAGGCAAATATAGGGTCCGTCGATCTTGCGGATATACTCGCCATATTCCGGGTTCCGCTCGGCATCTAGCGCCGTGGTGAAGTCACGCTCGTCGCGGATCTCGAACGGGCTGGTTTGCAGGCCAAGGCGCACGCGGGAGTTGACCGCGGGATCATAACCCCGCGCATCCCTGAAATCGTCGATGAGTTCCGGCGCGATCGCGTTACGACAATAGAAAGCGAGAGCGTTGGCGCGACCGAAGCCCAAAAGCTCACCCGTATAAGAGCCAGTAAGGGTCGCCAGGGCAGACAAAGCGTCGCCCCAATCCCCATTACCTGTCGCGGCAGCATAGAACAGATTTGAAACGGATGCGGGATCGGCCCCGGAATTCGGCAAAATTGGCCCCCTGTTGCTTCTCGCCCACACCCCCGTGCAAAATATCGGCCACAACATTTTGTTAGGCCGGTCAAGCCCTGGCCTATTTCAAATGAGGTATGCGCCGCGTGGCTCGCCCCGTTACCCGCAACCGCGTGACGTTCGTCGGCGGCATGGGGATGCCGCCCCAATCGGGGAAGTTTTTCAATGAGTAATCGTAAACAGGCGCAACCGCGTCCGTCTGTGCTCGCGTTCGGCGGCGCGTTGGTCACGTTGCTGGCCGCGGAGGGCGCGGGTGCGCAGGCAGTCCCGAACATCGGCAATTATACCAGCCTGACGGACAATTTCCGGATCGGCATTCAGGCGACGAGCCTCACGGGCGTCACCACCGCGCGCAGCTTCCAGCAGTCCGCTATCGAAGACGTGACCACCTATCTTGATCCGAGCGAGATTGCCGCGACGGTCGGCACCCAGACCGCGAATTTCGGCGCGATCAACTCGGTGTTCGATCTGCGGGGCGCAACCGCTTTGGCATCGTATGCACAGGGCAGCCCGACGCTCGTAATCCGCTTCGTCAATCCGGACGGCAACACTGTGAGCCTGCGCAACGGCACGGCGTGCAATTTCTCCTATACCGGACAGACGCGCCAGGGCGCCTTCAACACGTTCGACGATCTGACGGACGACGAGGAAAATCCTGCCATTCGCGACCTGTTCCGTTGCATCAGCCGCGGCTTTGCGCGCAATTCGCCGGTCGATCCGCTCGCGGGCAATCCGGGAAGCCTGCAGGCCTCGATGGTGCGAAGCGCGCTCGACCTGACGAACGGGGATTCACTGGTCGAGGGCGGCGCGAATACCTCGGGCGATCCGTGGATCGTCGGCGCGGCCTACACGACGGGCTCCGCCGGTCGCTTCAGCGTCGGCCGGACGGACGGACGCATCATGCGCGGTTTTCGTTTGTTTGAAGGCAATCGCGCACTCCTGAAGTTCGATCTCCCGTTCAGCTACGCGCACGCGAACAAGATCACGTCTTATACGGCGCAGGTCGGCCTCGGCTTGGAGACGGCTCTGATAGAGCAGCGTTGGTCGGTCGAGCCGCGTATCGCTTACGGCGCGGTCTTCTCGCGGCAGGCGGGGTCGGCAGGGACGATCCTGCAGGGCTCGGTGACCAGCCGCTACCTGATCCAGGGAATCGGCCGCGGTCGGCTCGTGATCGGCAACATGGTCGGCTATGGTGCGACGCTCGCGCCGCCTGCCACCAACGCCAATTTTAATCCGGACCTGCGCAACTGGTCGTTTCGCAATGGCCTTGCCTACGAACTGCCGCTCAAGATGCGGATGAGCGGGCGCCTTACCTCGCTGCGTGCGAGCTACGGCTACACCGCCTTCGCCGGCGACAAGCTACGCAACAATCATTTCCACGAGGCGACCTTGTCGTTCGGCCTGCGCGGGCGCGAGGAATCGGTGCGCGCGAGCCGCGATCTCGTGCGCCTGAACTTCAACACGACCCAGGCCCGCGGCTATCACAGCTACACGGCCGGGCTCGGCTTCCGCTTCTGATGCGAGGGCGTCTGGCCATCGCGCTGGCGCTCCTGCTGGCGATGGTCATGGCGCTGGCCGCGCCGGCAATGGCGCAGCGGGCGGCGGAGCCGCGGCTCGCCCTCGTCATCGCGAACGGCCAATATCGGAGCTTCGACGGGCTCAGCGCGACCTATGGCGATGGCGACAAGATCGCCGCCGCCTTGACCGCGACAGGGTTCGTCGACGCGTCGGGCAGTGGGGGGGTCCGTGCCCGACGCGACCTGAATACAGCGGCGATGCTCGCCGAGATCGAGGCATTTAAGGCGAAGCTGGCGGCGGCCGGGCCGAACAGCTTCGGGATGCTCTATTATTCGGGCCACGGCGTGGCGCTCGGCGCCGGCGGCGATGTGACGATGGTGCCGGTAGATGCCACCGCCGCCAACCTCGCCGCCGGGCTGTCGCGCCTTGAGATCGCGCGCAAACTGATCGGCTCGGGCACGCGGACGTTGCTGGTCGTGCTCGATATGTGCCGGAGCATCGCAGATGGCGTGGCGCTTCCGGCGGCCGCCCCGCCATCCGCCGCTCCTGCCCCCGCCGTGCAGGGCGCGAAGGGTTTCCGGCGCGTGTTGCGCGAGGGCGAGGGCCAGATCCGCGTCGATCAAGGCTATCTCGTCGCCTTCTCGACCAGCGCGGGTGAGGCGGCGTTCGACGACGGTATCTTCTCCAAGGTGCTGGCCGAGGAGATCCGGCGTCCGCAGCAGAACATTGCCGAGGCGATGAAGCGCGTCTCGGACCGTGTCGCGCTGAAGCCGACCGGCGCCTATCAAAAGCCGACCTTCGATTATGGCTTGCAGGGCCAGCCGCCCTGCTTCGTCTCGTGCGACCCCACGAGTGGAGATCGCTTCTACGATTGCGCCAATTGCCCGTGGATGCGGCCGATCCCGGCGGGGACGGCGCAGATCGGCTCGTTATTGTCGGAAGTGGGACGGCGTGGGGATGAACCGGCGCAGCACGATGTTCCGATCGCACGCGCTTTCGCGCTGGGTGTCTACGAGGTGACGGTCGCGGAGTGGTCGGCATGCGTGCGCGAGGGGGCGTGCGCTCGGATCCCGTCCTGGGCGAAGGAGAATCCCAATCCGCTGATCCCGGCGAGCAGCATCGGATATGGCGACGCGCAGGCATTCGTCGCCTGGCTCTCGGCACGTTCGGGGCGTGTGTATCGGCTCCCCAGCGAAGAGGAATGGGAATATGCGAGCCGCGCCGGCAGCGGGACCGCCTTTGCCTGGGGCGATGAGATTGCGCCCTCGAATGCCAATTACGACCAGACAGGCCGCTATCGGGGATCGCCGACGAGCCCCTATCGCGGCTATCCCGAGGCCGTGAATGCCTATCCGGCCAACAGCTTCGGCCTCTACCAGACCGAGGGCAATGTCTGGGAGTGGACGTCTGGCTGCGTCGCCGACTGCCGGCGGCGGATCGTCCGTGGCGGCTCGTTCCAGAGCGTACCGGCCGAGTTGCGCCTCGCAAACCGCTTCGCGATCGAGCCGTCAAGGCGCCGCGACGATGTCGGCCTGCGCGTGGCGCGGGATCTCGATCCGGACGAGGTGGCCCGCCCGTGAAGGGGCGGATGTTATTGACGGCTGCGCTCGCTGCAGCCGCGTCCATCTCCGCACCCGCCTTTTGCGAGACGCGCGCGCTCCTGCTCGGCGTTTCGCATTACTCTTCGCCCAGCATTCATGATCTGGTCGGCCCGGCCAATGATGTCGCGGCGATGGAGAGCCTCGCACGATCGATGGGCGCGACGGATGTGGTCACGCTCAAGGATGGCGAGGTCAGCCGATCGAAGGCGGAACACGCGCTGCAGGCGATGGGCGCGCGGGCGAAACCGGGCGACTGGGTTTTGCTTTATTATTCGGGCCACGGCGCGCAGGCGAGGGCGCGGGTCGCGACGACCGAGGACGGGGCATTCGATCAGTTCGTACCGCTCGCCGGGTTCGATCCGGATCATCAGGATCCCGAGCGGTTCATCGTCGACAAGGACTTCTACACCTGGCTCAAGCGCTATGTGCCGTCCGATGTACGCGTGTTGATGTTGGTCGACAGCTGCCATTCGGGCACGATGCACCGCGCCGTCGATACGCGCGCCTTCGGCTTCACGCCGCGACTGGCTTTCCGGGGCGAGGAGCGCGCGTTCGAGCTAGTCGCCAGGCCCGGACCGCAGCTCCCCGGCCTCGTCGCGTCTTCGTCCGAGCCGACCGACGAGCGGCGCGACGATCTCCCCAATCTCGTCTATATCGGCGCCTCGCGCGACGATCAGCTCGCGCTGGAGGTTCCGCTGCCGCAGCAGGGCGCGCCCTCGCGCGGGGTTCTGACCTATGCCTTCGAATCCGCGCTCAGCCTGTCGACGGGCGAAGGCGGGACTGCGATCGCGGATCTGGACGGGGACGGGCGCGTAAGCGTGCTGGAACTGAGCACCTATTTGAACAGCCAGGTCCGGATGGTGACCGCACAGCGGCAGGAGAGCACGACCTTCTTCCCGCCGGGCTGGTCGGATCTGCCGATCCTCTCCTCGCTGCCGCCCCGCAGGCCGATGCCGCTGGGAGGTCCCGTCGCTGTCGCGATGTTCCGCGGACAGGCACCGGCAGTGCCGCCCGAGGTGGGGTGGCACATCGTGGGGTCGGCCGGCGAGGCGGACTTCCTGTGGGATGCGGTCACCGGCGATGTCCTGCGTCGATCGGGCGATCTCGTCGCGAGCGCGGTGACGAGCGTCGGTGGGCTGAATGGGGTGGTGGCAAAATGGCGCGCCGTGCAGACGCTCGCCCCGTTCGTGTCCGAACTGAATACACGCCTTGTGATCGAGCCCGCCGGCGGCGATATCGTCTATTCGGAACATGCGAAGGTATCGTTCGACCTCGCTCGCACCGCGAAGGGGAACCTCGCGGGCCGCCTCTACGCCACGGTTTTCAATCTTGGCTCGGATGGCACGATCCAGCTTCTGTACCCGCTGGGGGCGGACGGGGACGGCGAGATCCGGAGCGATGTCAGGACGCTGGTGCTGCAAACCGAGGTTGTTCCCCCATTCGGAACCGATCATGCGATCGCCATCACGACTCCACATCCGCCCAACGAACTGCGAGCCGCGCTCCGAACGATCGACGGTCAGCGCGCCGGCGACAGCTTGTCCCATCTAATAATCGCACAATTAAGGTCCGCAAAAAACTCCGGATCCTTGTCAATCGTTGAGAGCTACTCCGGAAATTGATTGCGCCTGGCGTGCAGGATCGAAATTGTACAACTATATATCGGCTTATGTCTGAGCGCCCGATCCGGGGCAGGCAGCCTAGAACAAGTTTTGGGAATGCCATGCCTAAGTAGCGGGCACTCGATCAGCGGGATGGCGTTCCCGCGCCACGTTCTCAGTTGGGAAGATGGTTGAGCGAACCATAACCGCTGCTAGCAAGGTGGCATGAGCAACGAGGCCTCTCGCACGATCCGGATAGCAGCTGCTTTAATCGACGACGATGCAGGTCGTCTGCTGTTGGTTCGCAAGACCGGAACCGAATGGTTCATGCAAGCCGGCGGAAAGATCGAGGACGGCGAGAACCCGGTCAGTGCACTTCGCCGCGAACTGGAAGAGGAGATCGGATTGGTATTAGCTGACGACAATGCGCGTTATCTCGGTTGCTACTCCGCGCCGGCTGCCAATGAACCAGGCCACATTGTTGAGGCTGAAATCTTTCATGTTCGGATGCGGCAGGACCCCGACACGGGGGCGGAGATTGAGGAGGCCGTCTGGGTCGATCACGTTACTGCGACGGCGATGTCTTTAGCACCTCTGACCCGCGACTACATCCTGCCGCTCGCCAGCACGCTCTGATCCGGCCTTTCTGATCTAGCATCGGAAACTAGTCGACCGTCTCGCTCACTGCTTACAGCGCATCAATGGTGAGCGAGCGGCCATCCCAGACTACCGTCGCGTTTCGGTGGCCATCCTGACCGCCAAGCCTGCCAGCACCGTTCCCATCACCCAGCGCTGGACGAGCGCAAATGTCGGCCGCCGGACAAGGAACACAGCGATTGAGGCTGCCGACGCCGCGATCATGGCGTTCACGAAGACGCTGATGACAATCTGAACTGTTCCAAGAACGAGCGCCTGCCCCAGCACGCTGCCGCGATCCGGATCGATGAACTGCGGCAGTAGGGAGAGGTACATGACGGCGATCTTAGGGTTCAGAAGGTTGGTCAGGAACCCCATGAGGAAGAGTTTGCGCGGCCCATCCTCGGGCAAGTCCCTGACCTGGAACGGCGAGCGTCCACCAGGGCGGACGGCCTGCCACGCGAGCCACAGCAGATAGAGGGCGCCGACGATGCGGATAGTGTCATAAGCGTAAGGCACTGCCAGCACGAGGGCCGTGATGCCGAACGCCGCACACAGCATGTAGAACACGAAGCCCAAGGCGACGCCGCCCAAGGAGATCAGGCCTGCGGTTCTGCCCTGACAGATGGACCGCGATATCAGATAGACCATGTTCGGTCCCGGCGTCAGGACCATGCCGAGGGCGATGGCAGCAAAAGCCAGCAGGCTAGTCAATTCGGGCATCGACTTTCTCCAAGCGGGAGGGACACCCAGACGCGCGGCCAGCTACTCTCGCGCTTCCCGATGGGTACCCATCTTGCAGCGTCAGTTACGCGAGGCTCCCAACACTAATGAGGCGCAACGTGATCTGTAAAGAGGCCGATCTACGCTCGCATTCGTCTATACCCTCTCGCCCCGAGCGGGTTTGAAGGACGCCGGTCCGATCTCCACCCACCATCCTTTTCGGGAAAGCTGGTGGCGCGGCGTCTGCGACCTTACGCTCGATCCCCGCTTGCAGACGATGTGAACGAAAGGCGGGTTTCGGCGAGCGCCGAGGGCGGCTGAGTGTCGCCTATTGGGTTTGCGCGAACATTATTGAGGCCGAGAGATCGGCGCCTCAGTTGCCGGATCCCCGAAAGCGCCAGTCGGCCATAACCCACTCTCAGCACTCGCGGTTCGGCCAAACCCAAATCAGCGTCCGAAGCGAACGCAATTAGCAACAGCAGAGGGCGCGCGGCCTTATCGGTCCGGGCGAGCCTGCGATTAGACATCCAAACGCTCTAAGCCGATCGGGGCGGGTGGGCCGATCCGCGACGCGTTCGTGCATGGCGACGATCGTGAAGGGCAGGATGATCCCCGACGCGCTTTGAGGGCGGCAGTGATGAGCGCTATTCGACTGTCAGCAGCGTCGTTTTGAGATCGATCGAGTTTCCGCCGGTCATGATCTCGAATTTGCCGGGTTCGACGACGCGGTGCATCTGGTCGTTCCACATTTCCAGGCTGTGCGGCGTGAGCGCGAAGGTCAGGGTGCGCCGTTCGCCGGGCTGCAAGGTGACGCGCTGAAAGCCACGCAATTCCTTCGCCGGTCGGGTCACGGAACTCACCAGATCGTGGATGTAGAGTTGCACGGTCTCGTCGCCGGCGCGCTTGCCCGTGTTGCGGACGTCGACCGATACGTTCGCCGAGCCGCCGGTTCCCATCTTCGCGGCGGACAGGCGGGGCGCGCCGATGTCGAAGCTTGTGTAGCTGAGCCCCCATCCGAACGGGAACAGGGGCGCGTTGTCGCCGAACAGATAGCCGCGATGCGCGGACGGCTTGGAATTGTAGAAGACGGGCAACTGGCCGACCGAGCGCGGGATCGTCACGGGCAGCTTGCCGCCGGGATTGACCGTCCCGAACAGGACGTCCGCCACGGCATTGCCGCCCTGTTCGCCGAGATACCAGCCTTCGAGGATGGCATTGGCCTGTTCGGCGATGGCGACGGTCGAGGCCGGCCGGCCGTTGATGAGCACGACCGCGATCGGTTTGCCCAGCGCCTTGAGCGCATCGAACAAGTCCTGCTGCTGGCCGACGAGATCGAGGCTGTCGCGATCGCCCAGATGGTTGGGCGCCCAGCCCTCGCGGCTCGATTGCTCGGTATCGCCGATGCACAGGATGATCGTATCGGCCGCACGCGCCGCCTCCACGGCTTCCGCGATCAGGCGGCGATTTTCGGCGGGATCGGCGAGCTTGACGTCATTCTCCCACCAATCGTCATTCTCGGTGATCTTCACGCCCTGCGCGAAGACGAGGTTGGCGCTGGTGCCAAGCTTGGTCCTGAGGCCTTCGAGGATCGAGACACTGTGCGGCGGCTGACCGTAATAGCCGCCCAGCCGCGCCACCGCCGCGCTCGGGCCGATGACCGCGATGGTCGGCTTGGAGCTGGCAGAGGGCAGGGCCAGCGGCAGCATTCCGTCATTCTTGAGCAGGGTGATCGAACGCTGCGCCGCCAGCAAGGCAAGCGCGCGCGCGTCGGCATCGTTGGTGATCCGCTCGGCATGAGCGACATCGGCGAGCGGTTCCTCGAACAGGCCGGCGCGGAACTTGAGCTCCAGCATGTGGCGGACGGCGGCATCGACATCGGCCTCGCGCACCCGGCCCTCGCGCACCGCCTTGGCGAGCGTGGCGTAGGAAAGCCCGTCGGGCAGATCGGCGTCCACCCCCGCCGCCAGCGCGCGCACTGCGGCGCCCTCGAGGCTGTCGGTGATGTGGTGGATGTCCTTCAACTGGTCGATCGCCGAATAGTCGCTGACGATCGCGCCGCGATAGCCCCACTCGCCGCGCAGGACATCGTGCAGCAGCCAGCGGTTCGCATGCGAGGGGACGCCATCTATCTCGTTATACGAGGCCATGACCGCCTCGATGCCGGTGCGTTTCACGACTTCCTCGAACGGCGGGAAGAAATTCTCGCGCAATTCGCGTTCGGAGATCGGCGCGGGGCCGACATTGTTGCCGCTCTCGGGCTGGCCGTGGCCGGTCAGATGCTTGAGCGTCGCGAAGACATGATCGGGCCCGATGATGCGCGCGCGGCCGGGACCCTGCAGCCCCTCCACCGCGGCGACGCCCATCTCGCCGACCAGATAGGGATCCTCGCCGAACGTCTCCTCGATCCGCCCCCAGCGCGGATCGCGGGCGATGTCGACGACCGGCGAGAGCGCGAGACTGACGCCGCGCGCACGCACTTCGCGCGCGATGACCGTATCGATCCGGCGGACGAGATCGGGATCCCAGGAGGAGGCGAGCGCGATCGCCTGCGGGAAGCTCGTCGCGCCGACCGCGGCGTAACCGTGCAGAGCTTCTTCATGGAACAGGATCGGGATGCCCAGGCGCGTCTCGGACGTGGCCCAGCGCTGGAGCGCGTTGACGAGCGCGATCGTCTGGCGGATGTCGCGGCCCGGCGTCACGCGGGGCGAGACCGCCCCCTTCGCGTCGGACGGCCGCGTCACCTGGCCCAGGCCGCTCGGATATCTGGCGCGCAGCTTGACGAGATCCAGCTGGAGCTTGTCGTCGAAGATCGCGGTCTTGCCCTCCCAGACCGCGGTGATCTGCGCGATCTTCTCGTCGAGCGTCATGCGGGGAAGAAGGTCGTCGACCCGGGCCTCGACGGGCTGCGAGGGATCCTTGTAGATCGCTGCGGCGGGAATGGCGGGCGCCGGCGGCGGAGCGGCATGCGCCGCGAACCCGGCGAGCACGAGCAGGATTCCCGAAGCAAGGCCAAAACGCCGGTCGCTCGGGCGCCGATCCGATAATGCTATCATCGCGCTCGACGCCTCGGCACGAGGTATGAAGCGCCGACGTAGCTGCCCATTACGGTGCGGGCCTCCGCGAGGCTGCGCGGACCGAACCTCCGGCCCGGAGGCTGGCCGCGTTCGGCCGGCCGCCATTTCCTTGCCGCCGAATGCCCGTAGACGTGGCGTCTGGTGGGTGCATCGCGCGAGGGGGCATGGGACGCCATGCTCCGCGAACCGGCTTCACCCGCGGCCGTCCCCGCCATGATCAGCCCACCATCTGTTCGAGCTCGCGCCCGCGTGTTTCTTGGACGAGCGCGCGGACGAAGAAGAAGGACACGAAAGCACTTGCGGCATAGAAGCCGTAGGTGATCGTCAGCCCGATCGACGCGGCGAGCGCCGGAAAGCTCACGCTGATCAGGAAATTGGCGATCCACTGCGCGAAGCCCGCGACCGCAAGCGCCGAGCCGCGTATCTGGTTCGGGAACATCTCGCCGAGCATCACCCACATGACCGGGCCCCAGCTCATGTTGAAGAAGATCACGTAGAGATTGGCGGCGACGAGCGCGATCCGGCCGGTTCCGTCGGACAGATGGAGGCCGCCGCCCGTCGCCAGCGTTGCGGTGGAGAAGCAGGCCGCCAGCGTCGTCAGCGTGACCGCCATCCCGGCCGAGCCGATCAGCAGCAGCGGCTTGCGACCGATGCGATCGATCACCGTCAGCGCGCCGAGGCAGGCCGCGATCGAAAGCGCGCCGGACAGGATGTTGATCTTCAGCGCATCATCCTCGCTGAACCCGACCGACTGCCAGAGCACCGCGCCGTAATAGAAGACGATGTTGATGCCGACGAGCTGCTGGAAGATCGCGATGCCGATGCCGGCCCACACGATCGGACGGACCTTTCCCGAACCGCGATCCAGCAGATCGGACAGGCGCGGCCGGTGCTGGTCCGTCGCCAGCGACTGCCGGATCTCGCCGACCTTGCGCGCGCTCTCGGCGGCACCGAACAGGCGCGTCAGCACGGTCGCCGCCTCGGCCTCGCGGCCGCGTGCGACGAGGAAGCGCGGGCTTTCCGGAATGAAGAGCAGCGCCACGAAATAGACGGCGGCGGGGATCGTCTGCATCCAGAACATCCAGCGCCATGCGGGATAACCAAGCCACAGCGGCGCCTGCGATCCGCCGGCGGATTTCGCCAGCACATAATTGGCGACGAACGCCCCGGTCAGCCCGGTGATGATCATGATCTGCTGGACGCTGGACAGACGGCCGCGCATTGATGCCGGCGTGACCTCGCTGATATAGACAGGCGAAAGCACGCTCGCCGCGCCGACGCCGAAGCCACCCAGCACGCGGGCGAGGATGAAGATGAAGGAGGAGGGGGCGGCGCCCGCGGCAAGCGCGCTGACGAGGAAGAGAGCCGCCGCGATCATCATGACGCTGCGCCGGCCGATCAGATCGGCCAGGCGGCCGGCCGCGAATGCCCCGATCGCGCAGCCGATCAGGATCGCGCCGACGTTGAAGCCCGTGCCCAGCTTCGAGAGGCCGAACGCCTTTTCCAGGCCATCCTGCGTGCCGTTGATGACGCCGCTATCATAGCCGAACATGAAGCCGCCGATCGTCGCCGCGGCCACGATCGCGGCGATGAATGCGAGGTTCACCTGTCTTTCCGCTACCCTATCCATTTTCATCCTCTCTCGAATTTCGATGTGGCGGCTGTTGTTCAGCCTGCCGTTGCGATCTCATGTCCCGATGATCCGGCACGCGTCGGATCTGCGGACGAAGCGGGCTTGCCGGGCCCTATCAGCGCCAGCCCGCATCGATGAAATAATCGTGGCCGGTGCACATCCGCGCATCGCTCGACGCGAGGAAGAGCGCGAAGGCCGCGACATCCGCCGGCTGGATGCGGCCGTCCAGGCACTGCGCCTTGATGATCTCCGCTTCGCCCTCGGGCGTGTACCATTTCTCCTGCCGCGGAGTCTGGACGTTGCCGGGAACGATCGTGTTGACGCGGATGTTCGCGCGGCCGAGATCGCGGGCGAGACTGCGCGTGAGGCCTTCGATCGCCGCCTTGGCGGTCTGGTAGAGGACGAGTTCCTCGAGCGCGAGGTGCCAGCTGATCGATCCGAAATTGAGGATCACCCCGCCGCCGGCGGCCTGCATCGCCGGGATCACGGCCTGCGCTGCAAAGAACATGTGGCGCAGGTTCACCGCCATGCGATCGTCCCAGTAAGCGGGCGTGACCTGCGCGATCGTGTGGCGATCGTCATTGCCGGCATTGTTGATGAGGACGTCGATGCCGCCCAGTGTCCGTTCGATCCGGCCGATCGTCGAGACGAGCGTGTCGAGATCGGTGATGTCGCAGGGCTCGAACAGGATCGGATGCGCGGCCAGCGGCGCGAGAGTCGCGACCAGCGCGCGGGATGGCTCATCGATGACATCGAGAAAGGCGACGCGCGCGCCCTGGCGGACGAAGGCCTCGACCAGCCCCGCGCCGATGCCGCTGCCGCCGCCCGTCACCAGCACGCGCTTGTCGCGCAGGCTGGGATAGGAGGCGGCCTGTTCCATCGGCGCGATCACCGACATGAGCGGGCCTCGTCGAGAAAGGTCGTCACGAGCGTCATCCTTGGTTCGTCGGCGAGAGCAATTGCCGCCCGGCGAGATTGCGCATCAGATCGGACACGCCGAACGTCCATGGCGCAGCCTCCTTCGAGGTGGTCACCCGGTTGACCAGCCGGCCCAACGTGGGAGTCGAGATGGTGACGACGTCGCCCATCTTGTGGGTGAAGCCGCGGCCCGGATCGTCGCGATCCTCGACCGGCGCGAACAAGGTGCCCAGGAACAAGGCGACGCCGTCCGGATATTGATGCTCGCTCATCGTCTGCGCGAGCAGGTTGTCGGGATCACGGCTGATCTGCGCCATGCTGCTGGTGCCGGCGAGGCGATAGCCGTCGGTGCCCTCGATCAGCAGATCGACCTGCGCGGCGCGCACATCGTCCATCGAGAACGTCTCGTCGAACAGGCGCACGAACGGCCCGATCGCGCACGAGGCATTATTGTCCTTGGCCTTGCCGAGCAGCAGTGCCGAGCGGCCCTCGAAGTCGCGCAGATTGACGTCGTTGCCGAGCGTGGCGCCGACGGCGACGCCGTCGCGATCGGCAAGGATCAGGATTTCCGGCTCCGGGTTGTTCCAGGACGAATCCGATCGGATGCCGATCTCCGCGCCCCACCCCATCGTCGACAGGATCGGCGCCTTCGTAAAGACTTCGGCATCCGGGCCGATCGCGACCTCCAGATATTGCGACCACATGCCTTCCTCGATCAGCGTGGCCTTCAGTGCGGCGGCGTCCTCCGATCCCGGTACGACCGATCGGATGCTGCCGCCGATCCGGGCTTCCAGCCGATCACGGACGGCGGCCGCGGCGGCAGCATCGCCGCGCGCGCGTTCCTCGATGACGCGCTCGATCGCCGAGACCGCGAAGGTGACGCCGGCCGCTTTCACGCATTGCAGGTCGAGCGGGCTTAGCAAGGTCGGCGCCTGGGCGCCCGACAACAGCGTTTCGATCGGGCCGAGGACAGTTCCGGCCGTCTTCCTCCAGCCGCGAATGCGGACGAGATCCGCGGACGTCGGCGCGATCCGCGAGACGTCGTAGGCGATGCCGTCGCGGATCAGGATCGGCGTCGGCCCGGCCGCGGTCTCGATCCGGCCGAGATACAGACTGCGACGCCAGTCCCCCTCCGGCATGTCCGACGCGGAAAACACGAAATCCTTCATATCCTCATCCGGCCCGCTCTTATGATAGCGCTATCACTCTTACGCTCGGACAATGCTGTCAAGTCGTCTGCCGAGCCTCGATATCACGGCATTGGCTTGCATCCGGCACGCCGGTCATGCCGCGCCGGTCTTTGCGCGAGGGCTGCAGCTAGATCGAACAGGCCCTCGCGATCCTGCTCGCCACCGCCGATCAGATGGTCACCCGCTGATTGGCCGTGAGGGTCAACTTGCGCATCCGGCCGGAGGTTTGCAGCGACACATGCTGGGGAATGGTGTCGATCCCGACCAGCGCCAGGATCTTCCCGCTCGGATCGGAGATCAACCGCGCGCTGCCGCCCTCGATCCGGGCGATGCGCTTGCCGGCGATCGACAGATCGGCCCCGCCGCCCGAATACCGGATCGACGCGGAGGTGGTCCGGGCGATCTTTGTCGTGAAGCCTGCGCCGGACGCCCCGGCGTGGCGGGGGCGAATATTCCAGTGCAACAGGTCGCGCTCCTCGCGGACCCCCAGCAAGCGCCATGTATAATCGATCATCACCAGCGCGCTCGGCGAATAATCGCCGTCGCCGGGCGAATAGCGGCCGTCGAGCGGATCGATTTGCTGGCGGAAGGACGTGTCCGCCAGCATCGCTTCGCACCAGCGATCCATCATCACGGCGAATTCGGCAGGCCGGTTATAATGCTCCATCCAGCGCCCCGCGCGCAGCGCGGTGAGCGCCTGGGTCGCGCCGCCCCAGCTGTTGGTGGGGATAGGCCGCACGAAGGCGGGATCGTCCAGCGCGATCGAGGGCAGAGGGAAAGGCGACCAGAAGGCTTTCGGGTTGTGGATCTGCCGTTTCCACAGATCATCGAACAGCGCCTGATCGGGGACATGTTCGCCGCACACGCGCGAGAGGATATCGGATCGGACGCGGACGAAGTGCCCTTCGGCATCCAGATCGTAGAAAGCGGCGTCCTGCGCCACGTAGAGCGTCTCGAGAATGCGCGTCCGGATCCGGTCCGCCTGTTCGGTCCAGCGATCTGCCTCGGCCGTCTTGCCGAGCGCGGTGGCCATCTCCGCCAGCGCCCGCCGCCCGCCATGCACGGTCGCCGACAGATCGGGACAAAGCCGGGGGAGGGTCGCGATCGGATGGTGGCGCTTCGCATCCTTGTTAGGGCATTGGTTGGGGATGCCCGCCCAGCGCGGACTGTTGTCGTGCCCGGTATCGTAGGTGCAGAAGCCCTCGACGAGCCCGGTGCCGCGCGTGTTGCGATAGCGCATGAGCCAGCCGTCCCAGGCCGAGCATGCCGCATAGGCTGCCGCGAGCAATTCCTCGTCGCCCGTGGCGCACGCCAGCTCCCAAGCGGTCGCGGCGATCGGCACCACCATCTGGATCTGGCCAAAGCCCGTCTCGGTAATCTTGTTGTTGGCGGGCAACTGGCCGTCGGCGCGCTGCAGCTCGAAGAAGGTCAGGTGGCTGTCCCGCGCGACATCCGGGCGGAATTTGCTGTAGACCAAGGCTTCGTGCGGTCCGCATTCCTGCCAGATGCCCTGATAGTTCGATCCCTCGATCAGCACCGGTCGGCTGACATAGGGCATGGTCCGCACGTTCGCGGCCAGCACCGCCAGCGCCCGATCGTAGGCGGCCTGCCAGCGAGAATTGGTCGTCGAGAAATGGGGCATGTCGATCGCCGGCGTCTCGCTGGACAGATGCGCGGGGAAGGTGCTGCCGACGGCGGCGGCCGCCGAGCCGGCCAGGAAAGCGCGTCTGTTCATGTCATTCCTTCGGCAGCGGTTCGACCCGGAAGCGGTCGATATCGACGAAGCCGCCCGGCATGCCCAGCGTGTATGTAAAAAGCGCGGGCCGCGACCCTTTCCACCAAGAGAAGCGGGCGAGCGGGATCGGCGCGCCTATCGACCCGAAGGACCGGCCTCTGTCCAGGCTGTAGCTGTAGCGGACGGTCTGATCGGACGAGACGTCCGCGCGCAGCGCGAGCGTCCCGGCTTCGATGCGAGGCCCGCGCGTCTCGGTTCCGGCGGCCGATAAGGTCAGCCAGTTGCGGCCTCCCGCGCGGACCACGCCGATCCAGCTCGGGCCGACCCCGAACAGAGACAGGCCTGCGCGCTGCCCGTCGGCCATGTGGCGTGGATCGATCGTGGTCGTGATCCTGGAGGTCGGCCCGGTCAGGATCTGGGTGAGCGTGTTGCGCGCGGCGACGAGATGGCGTGCGCGGCCCGCGGCGAGCCGCAGATAGCCCGGTCGCGCGGTCAGGCTCCATTTCGTGTCGTCCGGATTGTGGTTCCACTCCCATTGCGGCCCGAGCGTGCGGCCGGCGAAATCGTCGCTCGCCTGCAAGCCGGGAGACGGCGCGCTCTTGCCCGTATCGGGCGCCGGATGGGTGGTGACGGGCTGGCCCGCGCTATCGCCCGCGATCGGATCGCCGATGACGGGCCAGTCGTCGACCCAACGCAGCGGCTCGAGATAGGTGATTCTGCCGAAGGCGCCGGTGCTGTTGAAATGGACGAACCAGCCCTGCCCGGATGGCGTCTCGACCCATCCGCCCTGATGGGGGCCTTCCAGCCTCGTCGCACCTTGGCGGAGCACGACGCGCCATTCATAGGGGCCGCTTATGGAGCGGGAGCGCAGCGCGACCTGCGCGCCTTTTTCGACGCCGCCGAAGGGCGCGAGAATGTAGTAATAGCCTCCGCGCTTGTAGAGTTTCGGGCCCTCGAGGATTGGGAGGTTGGCCTTGTCCTCGACGATGACCTTGCCGCCGTCCAGCACCTGGCGGCCGTCGGTGCTCATCCGGTGCAGGATCAGGGGGCCGGCTCCGCGACGAGAATGGACGAGCCAGGCGGTGCCGTCGTCGTCCCAGAACGGACAGGGATCCTCCAGCCCCGGCTGATCGATCACCTTGACCGGCGTGCTCCATGGCCCTTCGGGCGTGCGCGCGGCGGCCATGAAGATGCCTTCGTCCGGCGTGGCCCAGTAGACGTAGATCGTGCCGTCATGCTGACGGATCGACGGCGCCCAGACGCCGCCCGCATAGCGGGTGCCGCCGACCGGCTTGGAGACCGCATCGGTCAGCGTATGTGGGCCAGGCATGTCGTATTCGGGCGCGAAGGGCAGGCGGGGGAGGACATGTCCGGCGATCGTCCAATGGACGAGGTCCGGCGATTTCAGGATCGGTATCCCCGGCGAGAAATGGAAGCTCGACGCCACCAGATAGTAATCGGCCCCGACGCGAATGACGTCCGGATCCGAATAATCGGCGAACAGGATCGGGTTTGTGTAGCTCGGTGCGCTCGATGCGGACGGCGCGATCGCCCCGAGCGCAAGCCCGCTCACCAGCACGCAGAGACGGCGGCCCGTTCGCCATGCCGCGCCACGACGATCCATCGGCAAAGCGATTCATCCTCTCTTCATCGCCGCTTGAGAATCGGCATTGACGTCCGGAAATCTACTGCTTAGCGTTAGGGCTAACAACCAACTTGTTCGCTGCAATATGGTAACGCTACCATGTTGCGGTGCAGAATTTAGCGAAGGCTCAACTTCGCAATTTCGCAAGCGCGGTCTCATGGGAACCGCGAGAGGATGAAGGGGAGGATCATGAAGACATTTGCTCGTACCGAGCGCGCCCGCTGGCTTTCGGGCGCGACGTCCGCGGTGCTGATCGGCCTGGCTTGTGCGCCGGTCGCCGCGCAGGCGCAGACGGCGGCCCAGCCGGGTACGGCATCGGACCCGGTTGTCGGCGCCGGACCGACCGAGACCGCCGTCGGCGAGATCTTGGTGACCGGATCGCGCATCGCGCGCACCGGTTTCGATGCGTCCACGCCGGTGAGCGTGGTCAACCAGGAGGATGTGAAGCTCTCCGGCAACGTCAATATCGAGAAGACGCTGGCGCAGCTGCCGCAGGCGGTGGGTTCGGCGCTCGGAAGCGCGACCTCGAACACCGTGCCCGGCGGCTTCGCCGACGTGAACCTGCGCGGCTTCGGCGCGACGCGAAACCTCGTGCTCGTCAACGGCCGGCGCTACGCGATCTACGGCCCGGAGCAGGTGACCGATCTCAACACGATCCCGTCGTCGCTGATCGCGCGGACCGAGATCGTCACGGGCGGCTCGTCCGCGGTCTATGGATCGGACGCGATCACCGGGGTCGTCAACTTCATCATCCGCGACGATTTCCAGGGCTTCGAGGCGCGGGCGCAGCTGAACATCGATGCGCCGACCGCGACGCCCGTCTACAATGTCGATCTGACGCTGGGCACGAACTTCGCCGAGGATCGCGGCAACATCGTCGTCTCGGGCAATTATCTCCGCCGCAATTCGATCACGCGCGGGGAGCGTGGCGGCTATGCGTATGATTCACTGGTCGATGGCTGCGTCGCCGCCGGCACCAGCCGATCGCAGCGCGCCGGCAGGCCCCTGACCGTTCCGGCCGGCCAGACCTGCACGGGCGCCGGCGGCGAACTCGGCTTCATCGCCAGCGGCAGCGGCGACATTCCCAATGGCCGCTTCTCGGGCATCCCGTCCTTCGGCGGCACCAATGCCGGGCTCAACGCGGCCTATGCGGCGGCGGGGCTGAGCGGGCTCGGCTCGCGCGGCTTCACGTTCAACGATGCCGGCACCGCGGCGCGGCCCGCACTGACCCCGCAGGACGATTTCAACCTCGGGCCGTTCAACTATCTGATCCAGCCGCAGGAACGCTGGATGATCAACTCCTTCGGTCATTACGACTTCACGGATGCGATCACCGGCTACATGGAGCTGCACTACAGCAACAATGTCGTCGATGCGCAGCTGGCGCCCACCAATGTCGGCGCGACGACCCTGTTCAACGTCAACAATCCCTATCTGTCACCCGCGCTGCAGGAAGTGCTGCGCCAGCTCGATCTCGCCGAGACCGGCACGATCTCGGTCAGCAGCGGGACGACGACGCGCACCACGACGCGGGGAGATGGTCTCGCCGCGATCACGGCGGGGCGTCGCTATCTGGAAGCGGGGCCACGCTTCGCGACCGAACGGCGCAACGTGTTCCGCGGCGCCTGGGGACTGCGGGGTGAACTCGGGAGCATCTCCGATGCGTTCCTAAGCAATCTCAAATATGATGCGTATTACACCTACGCGCGCAGCGAAGACACGCTGATCCTGAAGAACGCGATCTCGCGCAGCCGCCTGCAGGCAGCCTTGCTGTCGGTCGGCACGGCGGCGCCGGTCTGCAACATCTTCGGCCAGAACATCTCGGCCGCGTGCGCATCCGCGATCACGATCGGTGCGACCAACTCGACCATCGCCGAACAGCAGGTCGCGCAGGCGAGCATCACGGGCGATCTGTTCAAGCTGCCGGCGGGCCCGGTCGGTTTCTCGTTCGGCACCGAGTGGCGCAAGACCAAGGCGGTCTTCACGCCCGACACCTTCCTCGCCTCGGGCGATGTCGCCGGTTACAATGCGGGCCTGCCCACCAACGGCCAGGTTTCGGTCAAGGAAGTGTTCGGCGAGGTCCGCGTCCCGCTGATCCACGACACGCCCTTCATCCAGAGCCTCGTCGCCAACGGCGCGTTCCGCTATTCGGATTACAGCCTCAACGGCATCGGTGGCGTCTGGACCTATCTGGGCGGGCTCGACTGGAAGGTGAGCAAGGACATCGCCTTCCGCGGTCAGTATCAGCGCGCGATCCGCGCGCCGAACGTCGGCGAATTGTTCGGCGGGACCAGCCGGTCGTTCATCACCGCGACCGATCCCTGCTCGAACCGGACGCAGGCCGCGCAGCAGACGGCGGCCGTCCGTGCGCTCTGCATCGCGACCGGCGTGCCGGCGGCCAACGTGTTCACTGCCGCGATTCAGCCCAACGCCTTCTTCCCGGCGGATTCCGGCGGCAATCCTGCACTCGGCGCGGAATCGTCGGACACCTATACGGCCGGCGTCGTGCTCACGCCGAGCTTCGTCCCGCGCCTGTTCCTCAGCGTCGATTATTTCAACATCTCGCTGAAGGGTGCGGTCGCGCAGCTTGGCGGCGGCCTGCAGAACACGCTGAACCTGTGCTATAATGTGGTTCAGGATACGGCGAGCGAGTTCTGCCGCGCCATCTCGCGCAATCCGCAGACCGGCGAGATCAACGAGCCCTATGTCGTGCAGATCCGCAACGCGAATACGGGCAATCTGAAGACGTCCGGCATCGACATCGCGGCGCGCTATCGCCTGCCGGTGGACTTCGGCTTCTTCGGCCTGGCCGATACCAGCTCGTTCGATCTGGGCACCAACGTCACCTATCTGCGCGAGTTCACCGCCACCCCGGTCGCGGCGATGCCGAACATCAAGAACAAGTGCGCGGGCTCGTTCGGGCCGACCTGCGGCCAGCCGCTGCCGCGGTGGCGGGCGATCTCGCGCGTGACCTGGAACGTCGGCGATTTCAGCCTGAGCGTGCGGCATCGCTATGTCGGCAAGGTGACGACCGATCGCTACATCGTGCCGCTGAGGCAGGGATCGGCGGCGACGCCGGCGCTTTCGACCATCCCCTATCCGACGCTGAAGGCGCAGAACTATTTCGATCTGTCGTTCAACCTCGCCGTCACCAAAACGTTCGAATTCTTCGGTGGCGCGAACAACGTGTTCAACAAGGAGCCGCCGGTCTCGACGCAGGGGCCGAACGCCAATACCTTCTCGGCGACCTACGACGTGCTGGGCACCGAATTCTTCATCGGCGCGACGGCCAAATTCTGACGATGTGTGCCGGAAGCCGGTCGGCTTCCGGCATGACTTTTTTGGTCTGGAGACGAGATGACGGTCGGTCGGCGTGCGGTGATGATGTCGGGCGCGTTCGGGATAGCCGCGCTGGCGAGTGCCGAAGCGGGCCGCGCCGCAGCTCCGGGCATGGCCGCGGGCGGGCCGGGCTGGGTGGATGTTCGCGATTTCGGCGCGAAGGGCGACGGGACGACGATCGATACGGCCGCGATCGATCGCGCGATCGATCATGTCGCCGCGCGGGGCGGCGGGACGGTCTATTTCCCGGCGGGGACCTACGCTTCCTACACGATCCACCTGAAGAGCCGGGTCACGCTGTGGCTGGACAATGGCGCGGTTATCCTGGGCGCAGCACCGTCCGCTGGACGCGGCTATGATCCCGCCGAGCCGATCGGCGACTGGGGCGCCTATCAGGATTCGGGCCATGGCCACTGGCGCAACAGCCTGATTTGGGGCGAGGGGCTGCACGATATCGCGATCGTCGGGCAGGGGCTGATCTGGGGCAAGGGCGTCGGCCGCGGCGACGGCAAGGACGATTGGCTCAAGGATCCGAGCGGCCCGGGCACCGCCAACAAATCGATCGCGCTCAAGAATTGCCGCAACGTCACGTTGCGCGATTTCCGCCTGCTGGAAGGCGGGTGGTTCGCTCTGCTCGCGACGGGCTGCGACAATATCACGATCGACAATCTGCTCGTCGATACCAATCGTGACGGCTTCGACATCGATTGCTGCCGCAACGTGCGCATCACCAATTGCACGGTCAACGCGCCGTGGGACGACGCGATCTGCCCCAAGAGCAGCTATGCGCTAGGCGAAGTGCGCGTGACCGAGAATGTGATGATCGCCAATTGCCTCGTCACTGGCAATTATGTGGTAGGCTCCGTGCTCGACGGGACATGGCGCAGGATGCCGCCCGACTTCGCCAAACTGATCCACGGGCGCATCAAGTTCGGCACCGAATCCAATGGCGGCTTCCGCAACATCGCGATCACGAACTGCGTGTTCGTGGAAAGCCGCGGCCTTGCCTTCGAGACGGTCGACGGCGGCATGATCGAGGATGTCGTGGTCAGCAACATCACGATGCGCGGGATCGTCGATGCGCCGATCTTCCTGCGTCTCGGCAAACGGATGCGCGGGCCGGCGGGTCGCGCGATCGGGACGATCCGGCGGATCCGCATCCAGAATATCGTTAGCTCGGGCGCGACGATCCTGCCGTCGGTCATCGCGGGCCTCGCCGAGCGACCCATCGAGGATATCGCAATCAGCGACGTGCACATGCAGCATGTCGGCGGCGCGCCGGCCGACATGGCCACAATCCAGCCGCCCGAGGCGGAACTCGGCTATCCCGAGGCGACGATGTTCGGGCCGCTGCCGGCGACCGGCTTCTTCGTCCGCCATGCGCGCAATCTGCAGATGAGCAACATCGAGATCGCAGTTGCGACGCCGGATGCGCGTCCGGGATTCCGCTTCGAGGATGTCGCCGATGCCGACGTCTTCCGGGTGCGTACGCCCAAAGGCTCGCCGACCTTCTCGCTGAAGGATTGCATCGATTTCAGGTCTACGGGGAGCCGCGGTCTCGCGGATCGCGAGCTGGCCGGCCCGGTGACAAAGACGTTCTGAGGCGCGCGGCTAGCGGCACATCGCGCTGAGCATCCCGGCGTAAGCGGGCGCGGGCAGGGGCGCGACGTTCTTCGCCTTCGCCTGTTCGTCCAGGCTTGGCGTCGGATCGCGGCGCGGATCCATGTCGGCAGCGTAGAAGCGATCCCGCGTCGCTTTCTCCAGAGTGACGAAGCGGAAACCCTCGCGGCGATATTGCGCGATCAGGCGCGGCAGCATGCGCGCATCGAACGCGCCGCTGTGCATCAGCAGGACGTACGAGATATCGCGCCCCGTGACCGCGCTCGCGGTGTGCCGCGAGGCGCGCGCCGCCTCGGTCGCGGCCGACAGATAGGTCTGTTCCAGACGTTCGATCGCCGGCGCGTCGCCGGTCGCTGAGCAGCGCGCATAAGCGTCGTTCCACAGAAAGTCGCCGAAGCTCATCGTCACGCCGGCGATGCGATAGCCGCGATCGGCCAGCCCTTGACGCACCATGCGACGTTTGGCGGGATCGCTGCCTTCGTCGAGATAGGGGAAGCGGAACCAGCGCCAGTGCTGACCCGCCATCAGCCGCGCGAGCGTCGGCGTGTTGAAATCTATCTCGTTGAGGAAGGTGGCGGCATCGGTCTTGTCGAGATCGCTATGCGCCCAGCCATGGTTGCCGAGCGGAAAGCCCGCCGCGCGCCACGCTTCGAGTACGCCCGCAGTCCCCGGCTCGCGCCCCAGCGCGCGGCCGTTGACGAAACCCCAGACGGGCCCGACATGCGCTGCCTGCAGAGCCGCGACGATCCGCTCGATCACGGCGAGACGCGTCTCGCCCGGCGGCAGCGGTCCGTGTGAGGGCAGATCGTCGAAGGTGAGCGCGATCTGCGGCGCGGCGGCCGCGGGCGTTCCGAGCAGCAGCGCGAGCGCGGCCGCCGCTGCCCTCATGCGGGTCTCGGCGCGGCGGCGCGGAACGCGCCCGCGATCGCGTCGCGCATCGGTTTGGGGGCATAGTCCGCATCGAACGGGCACGGGCGCTTGGGCGTCCCGTCGGGGCGGGGGCGGGATCCGTTGAGCCAGCTGTAGCGATCGCTCAGCCCCCAGCACATGATTGTCCGCAGTGCCGGATAGGACAGCATCAGGTCCAGATAGGCGCGGGTGTGATCCGCCACGAGGCGATCACGGCCGCCGATGTCCGTCGGCAACGGATTGTCGTGCACGTCGAGTTCGGTGACGAGCAGCCGGAGCCCCATGCCCGTCACCTCGTCGAGGAACGTCCGCCACGCGCGTTCGTCGAGCGAGCCGAGGCCCGTCGGCGAGTCGCTATATTTGCTGCCCAGATGGCTTTGCACGCCGAGCGCATCGATCGGCGTACCGCGCGCCTTCATCCCGTCCAGCAGGCGCAGCACCGCGTCGCGGTGGCGCCCGTCGTCCGCTTGCCAGCTCATATAATCGTTATAGACGAGTTCGGCCTTCGGCGCCGCCCGACTCGCAGTGCGGAAGGCGAGGTCGATCGTCGCTTCCGCGCCAAGATGGCGCGAAAGCGCGGTCTCGCGGAGCCGGCCCGTATCCGGATCGATCGCTTCGTTGACGACGTCGAAACTGTCGACGACCGATGCATAACGCCCCGCCACCGTCGAGACATGTTCGGTAAGGAGCCGTGTCGCCTCCTTTTGCGGTTCGCGTCCGAAATCGTAGGTGGCAAGCCAGCCCGGCATCCATTGCTCTGAATGCCAGAGCAGAGTGTGGCCACGCACGCCGATGTGCTGTTCGGTCGCCCAGGCGACGATGGCGTCGGCCGCGCGAAAGTCGAAGCTGTGCGCATCGGGACGCGTCGCGGCCCACTTCATCTCATTCTCGGGGACGATAAGTCCGCATTGGGCGGCGTTGAGCGCGCGGTAGCGTGGGTCGCGGAAGTTCGCGCCGCCGATCGTACTGCCGAAGCGCAGCCCCTTGCGCCGGGCCAGTTCGGCGAGCGAAGCCTCAGGCGCCGCGCCGAGGAGCGGCAGGGTGGACAGGGCGCACCCCGCCGCGACGAACTGACGTCGGTTCATCCGCGTTTTCCGCTCCTCTCCGACCGGCTTGTCTGCCTCATCGATAGCGCTAACATTACGACGGCGATCGTCGCGTCGCAAGCGCTTACGCCGGTCGAGATTGCGCGATCTGCGAGATCATGGGAGCTAGCGCCATGACCGAAGCCAAGACGTCCCGCCGCCGCCGTGTCGCGCCCACGATCAACGATGTCGCGAAGCGCGCGGGCGTATCGTCGATGACGGTATCGCGCGTCATCAACGGCGAAGCGAATGTCCGGGAATCCACGCGCGAGACCGTGAATGCGGCGATCGCCGCGCTCAATTACGCGCCCAATCCGGCCGCGCGCAGCCTCGCCGGGGCGGGGCAGGTGCGGATCGGACTGCTCTACAGCAATCCCAGCGCCGCCTATCTCAGCGAATTCCTGGTGGGCGGGCTCGATCAGGCGAGCCGCAGCGATGCGCAGATCGTCGTCGAGAAATGCGAAATCGGCGATCACGAGGTGGCGGCCGCGCAGCACCTCATCGCCGGCGGCATCGACGGGATCATCCTGCCGCCACCGATCTGCGATTCCCGGCTCGTGCTGGAGGTGTTGCAGAAGGCCGGCATCCCGACGGTGGTCGTCGCGACCGGAAGCCCGCCCGACAAGATGCTGGCGGTGACGATCGACGATCGCGATGCCGCGCGCGCCATGACGCGGCATCTCATGGCGCTCGGGCATCGCCGGATCGGCTTCGTGATGGGCAACCCGAACCAGACCGGCAGCGCGCTGCGGCTCGAAGGCTATCAGTCGGCGCTGGCCGAGGCCGGTCTCACCGCCGATCCCGAGCTGATCGCGCCGGGGCTCTACACGTACCGGTCGGGGCTCGACGCGGCCGACCAGCTGCTTGGCCTCGACAAGCCGCCGACCGCGGTCTTCGCCGCCAACGACGATATGGCGGCGGCCGTGATCGCGGTGGCGCATCGGCGCGGGCTGGACGTGCCCGGCGATCTGAGCGTCTGCGGCTTCGACGATACGGCATTAGCAACGGCGATCTGGCCGGAACTGACGACCATCCACCAGCCGATCGCGGAGATGTCACGCGCGTCGGTGGAGCTTTTGATCACTGCCATCCGCCAGAAGGGACGATTGTCCGAAACAGGACGGCACCTCGTGCTCGATTACACGCTCATCCGTCGCCACTCGGACGCGCCGCCGCGGCGCAGGCCACGGGCACGCCCGTAGGGCTCGCCTCCCGACTGATGCGATGCGGCGCCGGCCTCTAACGCCCGGCGCTGCCCAGTCAGTGTTACGCGCGCCGAAGTTCAGTGGGCGGTCGGCGCCGCGGCGGCCGTCGGCGCACTTTCGGGGCGGGCGAGGTTCTTCGACAGATAGGCCACGACCGCCTTGTACTGGTCGTCCGTCAGCGACGCGCCATTGCCGACCATCCGACTGACGACCTGCGACCATTCGTCGGGCGAACGCCGTTGGGCGACGATGACGTCGACGCCGTGGCACCCTGCGCAGGATTCCTTGACCTGAGCCTTGCCGGGGGCCTCGGGCAGATCGACGCCCTCGGCAATGACGGCCGAGGCGGCCAGCGCTCCGAAGACGGCGACGGCGGCAATCAGGGTTCGGAAAGACTGCATGGACCTCTCATCTCGCTTAACAGATCGCAGCATGGCGCCCCGATGATGGGCGGTCGCTGAATGAACCGCATAGGGTGATGGCCGCTGCTACGACGATAGCATCCCCTGAAAAAGCGATTTCGGCAGCTTTTGTTGGCCAGAGAAAAGATCGTAGGAACAGGGCGATAGGTGGCAGTCGGCGGCGCGCTCAGCTGCGGTCGCGTGCGGACGATCTCCGCTGAGCGCCACACTGGTGCGGAAATCCGCATTCGGTACGGGGCATCCGATCATCGCCGTTCGCCGGAGCGGAGCGTTCCGGCATCCTTGCGATAGGTTTTGGGCTCGATGCCGTGGCGGGTCAGTTTGTCGTAGAGCGTCTTTCGCGGGAGGCCGAGGATCCGCAGCGTCAGCGCGATCTCGCCGCGCGACGCCTCCAGCGCTTCACGAATGGCCATCGCTTCGAAGCGCTCGACGCGTCCTGCCAGCGAAATGCCGCTCGCGTCTGCGGCGCCGGTCAGCCCGCCCCCATCGGACAGGCCCAGCACCGCCTCGAACGCGAAGTTGCGCAATTCGCGGACATTGCCCGGCCAGTCATGCTCGACCAGCCTGCGGCGGACACCATCGTCCATCGTGAAGGTGGCGAGACCCATCTGCTGCTTGGCGACTTCGACGAAATAGGAGAAGAGCTGCGGGATATCGGCGCGCCGCTCGCGCAAGGGCGGCAGGCGGAGGCGGACGACGTTGAGCCGATAATAGAGATCCTGGCGGAACGACCCGACCTTGATCGCATCGGCGAGATCGGACTTGGTGGCGGCGATGACGCGCAGGTTGATCGCGCGCGGCTCGGCCGCGCCGATGGGCACGACCTCGCGTTCCTCCAGCACGCGCAGCAGCTTGGCCTGGACGCCGGGCTCGGTGCTGTCGATCTCGTCGAGGAATAGCGTGCCGTTGTTGGAGGCCTCGATCCGGCCGATCCGCTCGGTACGCGAGGCAGCCAGCGCGCCGTGGGCATGGCCGAACAATTCGGCCTCAGCGAGGTTCGCGGGGAGGGCGCCGCAATTGACGGCGACGAACGGCCGACCGCGGCGCGGCCCCTGGCGGTGCAGCAGCAAGGCGACCAGTTCCTTGCCCGTGCCGGTCTCCCCCTCCACGAGCACATCGATGTCCGCGCGCGCGAGCTGGACGATCGTGTCGCGGATCCGCACCATCGCGGCGCTGTCGCCGATCAGCGGGCTGTCGCCCTCGCTGATCGCCGCGTTCAGCCGGCGATTGTCGAGCACCAGCCGCCGCATCTCCAGCGCCTTGCGGATCGAGGTGACGAGATGATCGACGGCGAAGGGCTTGGTCAGAAAATCGAACGCGCCGTCGCGCAGCGCGTTGACCGCCATCGGCACGTCGGCATGGCCGGTGATCAGGATCACCGGGATCTCGGGATCGATCGCGCGCGCCTTGGCGAAGAGCTGCAGGCCATCGATGCGCGGCATGCGGATATCGGACACGAGCACGCCGGGGAAATCGCGATCGAGCAAGGCGAGCGCGTCTTCGGCGCCCGCAAATGCGCGCACGCTGATATTCGCCAGTTCCAGCAACTGGATGTTGGCCGCGCGAAGCTGCGCATCGTCATCGACGAAGAGGACCATCTGCTCGCCTTCGAAGAACGTCATGCCCGCCTCAGATTCAGCTGGAAGCCGGCGCCGCCCAGCGCGGACCGGACGATGAGGAGCTCGCCACCGAACTCGCGGGCGATGTCACGGGCGATGCCCAGCCCGAGCCCGAGCCCGTCGGGGCGCCCGGTCACGAAGGGGGTGAAGATCTGATCCTCCAGTTCGGGCGGGACGCCCGGCCCATTGTCGACGACCTCCAGGATCATCCGATCCTCTCCTTCCAGTTCGACCGAAATGCGCAGGCGCGGTTCGGGCCGGTCGTCGAGCGCCTCCAGTCCGTTCTGGATGAGGTTGATCAGCACCTGCTCCAGCCCGACCCGGTCCGCCACCACTCGAACGCCCGTCTCCCGACCGGACCGATCGAGCGTGACGCCCTGCGATCGGATGCGATCGCCCATCAGCAGCAGCGCCCCGTCGATCGCCGCGCCGACCTCGATGGCGCCGATCATCGGCGCGCCCCGCCTCGCGAAGGCGCGCAACTCGGCGGTGATCGTGCCGATGCGGGCCGTCAGATCGACGATCAAATCGAGGTTGGCGCGGGCGCGTTCGGGACTGCCGCGATCGAGGAACTGGCCGGCATTCTCGGCGAAGGTGCGGATGGCGGCGACAGGCTGGTTGATCTCGTGCGCGACGCCGGCTGTGATCTGGCCGATCGAGCCGAGCCGGTTGGCCTGCGCCAGCTCCTCGCGCGCCGAGCGCAGGCTGCGGTCCGCCTGCTCGCGCTCGCGCGATTCCTCGATCAGGCGGCGATTGACCTCGGTAAGCTCGGCGGTGCGCAAGGTAACCTCGCTTTCCAGCGTGCGCCGTGCCGCCACCTGAAAGAGCACCTTCTCGCGCGAGCGGAGCATCACCGCGATCACCCCGCCGACGACGATGACGCCCGCCAGGATCGCGAGCCGCGCGCTCGCATTGGCGCTCGCAGCCGCCGGTGCGAGCGGCTGGAGGAACCTCAGCTCGCCGCCTGCGAGCGGCACCGGGATCGAGGCCGCGCGATAGCTGAGCTGCTCGCTGGCGGCCGACTGGTGGACGCTCGCACCATCGAAAGCCAGATCGATCGGCCTGATCGGGAGCCGCCCGAACTGCCGGCTGCGCGCCGCCGCGGCGACCTTCTCGGGGCTGAGCGGACGGACGGCGTGGAAGCGCCATTCCGGGCGGCTGGTGATGATCACCACGCCATCGCGATCGGTGACGAAGGTGGCGCCGGCCTGACGCGCCCATGCCGCCTCGAGACGATCGAATGCCACCTTGACCACGATCACGCCGAGCGGCCGACGGCCCGAGCTGATCCGGCGGGCGATGAACAAGCCGGGGCGCCCGCTGGACGAGCCGAGCGCGAACAATTCCGCCGAACCTGCGTGGAGTGCGTCACCGAAATAGGGGCGGAAGCCGTAATCATGGCCGACGAAGCTGTCCTGCCGACGCCAGTTGCTCGCGGCGATCGTCCGCCCGTCGGGGCGCATCACGTAGATGACCGCGGCATTGGTGCGGGCGGCGAGCAGCTCGAGCTTGCCGTTCAGGCGCGCGGTCACCTCCGGATCGTCACCTTCGAGCACGGCGTGGACGTCCGGATATTCGATCAGCACCAGCGGCAGCAGGCGAAATGTCCGGAGCTCGCTCGCCAGCAGCCCGGCATGGATCCGCGCGACCTGCGCGGCGGTCACGTCGGACACCGCCGCGGCATAGCCGTCGGCCCATCGCTTCGCTCCGAACGACAGGGCCGCGATCAGCACGATACCGACCACCGCTGCGGTGACGATGCGACGATGCGGACCCGACAGACGCCGCGCGGTCAGCTTGAGCGAGCGCATGATGTGCGCGTTACCACACTCGATTACGCGCGGTGGTGTGAAATTTCGCACGCCTCGTCCCCAACTGCCGTACGACATCCATTTTTATCTTTTTAAAACAACCGTTTGTTTAACTGGGTGGTGCGCCGCCCGTGCTAGATAACCTCTTATCTCCTCGCCATGCATTGGCGGCCGCCGGACGCAGGCGGCCTGCCGGCTTCAGTCCGGTGATGCCTTGGAATCCGCAGTCCGCTCGGCGGGGGCGGCAGTGGCGGCAGGCGGTTCGAGCCGCAGCACCATGCCATCCGTATCGTTGGGCCCGCGCAGCCGGCCCTCGGTCAGGACATAGATATTGCCGTCCGGTCCCTGCCTGATGTCGCGGAAGCGCACGTTCAGGTCGTGCAGCATCGTGTCGCCCTGCGTGATGAAATCGCCCTTGATGACCATCTGGGCGATCTTTTTCGATCCGCCGCCCGCGACGAGCAGGCTGCCCTTCAGCCGCGGGAATTTGTCGCCGGTATAGAAGATCATATTCTCGGGATTGAAGGTGGGATTCCAGAAGAAGAGCGGATCGTCCATCCCGTCGCGGTGAAAGGGCTGCTCGGAGACGAGATGGCCCGAATAGTGACGGCCCATCGACACGAGCGGCCATCCATAATTGTGCCCGGGGAGGATGTGATTGATCTCGTCGCCGCCGGAGGGGCCGAATTCGGACGCCCACATCTCGCCGGTCTTGGGATCCCACGCAATGCCATAGGCATTGCGGTGGCCGTAGCTGTAGATTTCGCCCTTCGCCTTCGGGTCTTTCACGAAGGGATTGTCGGGCGGGATCGAACCGTCGTCGCGCACGCGCAGCAGCTTGCCGATGTGGCTGGCAAGGTTCTGCGCCTGGGGACGCGCGCTGGAGACGTCGTTGGCCGTCGTGCCGTCGCGGTCGCCGACGCTGATGTAGAGCATGCCGTCGGGTCCGAAGATCATCCGCCCGCCATAGGTGCCGAGCGGGCTTTCCCACGCATCGGTGACGAGGATGTCCTTCAGTGCGGTCAGGCGACCCTTTTCGAACCGTGCGCGCGCAATCGCGAGGGTCGTGCCCTTCTGCGGCTCCCGTTCCTTGGTATAGGAAATGTAGAGCAGATGGTTCTTCGCGAAATCGGGATGCAGGACGATGTCGTGCAGACCGCCCAAACCGACATTGTTGATCGCGGGCAGACCGGCGACCGGCGTCGGATCGAGCACGCCGTCCGTGAGCACGCGCAGGCGGCCGGGGCGCTCGGTCACGAGCATCGTGTGCCCGTCGGGCAGGAACACGAGCCCGTCCGGATGCGACAGGCCTTCCGCCAGCTTGACGACACGGATCGACATGCCGCCCTCGCTCTTCAGCAGGACCGGCTTGTCGACTGCGGCGCCCGTCAGGGCATTGGACGGATAGTTGCGCAAGATCTGGGCTTGCGTGAGCGGCGACGTCACGCCCGGCGTGTCGATCACCTGCGACTGCGCGGCGAGCGGAAGACAGGCCAGGACCGCGCCGCACAGGGCCAAACGAGATATACGGGTCATAGTGGCTCCACGGCTGACATGATCGACACGTCGTGCGCTCAGGGTTGGGAGGGGCATGTCGCCGGGACCTATTCGAGGCTCATCGCGACGAGTTCGGCGGGGTGATTGACGCCGCCGACGCCGACGAGGACATATTGCTTGCCCTTGTACATGTATGTGATCGGCGGGGCCGTCGTGCCGGCGCCAAGATCGGTTTCCCAGACGACCTTGCCGGTCTTCTTGTCATAAGCGCGGAACATGTTGCCGCCGCTGAACTTCGGGATGCTGAGGCCGACCATGTCGCCTTCGCCGAGGAACAGGAACGATTTGGTCAGGAGCGGCGCGGCGCGGCCCGCCTGGCCGAGCGGCGGCAGGTTCAGGTCCTTCAGCAGCGGGTGATTGCGCGGCCCGTCGCCATTGGGGACCATCCAGAGATGGTCGCCGCTGTTCAGATCGATCGCGGTGATCCGCCCGTAAGGCGGCTTGACCATCGGCAGGCCCTGCGGGCCTTCCATGTAGAGGCTGGATTCCGGCGGGCGCTTGTAATTGTCGCGTCCGATCCAGGGGACGCTGACCGAGGGGACGTAGAGGATGCCGGTCTTCGGATCGAGCGCGGCGCCGGTCCAGTTGGCGCCTCCGACCCAGCCCGGCAGATAGAGCGTGCCGAGCTTGCCGTCCGGACCGCCCGCGACCGAGGGCGGCGTGAAGATGTCGCCGTGAACGTAGCGGTTCATGATCTGGACCGCTTCCGCGTGCAGCGCGGGCGTGAAATCGATCAGCTGATCTTCGTTCATGCCCTGCCGCTCGAAGGGCAAAGGCTTCACCGGGATCGGCTGCGTCGGAGACGCCTTCTCGCCGGGCATCGTCGATGCCGGGACGGGCGTCTCCACGATCGGGAAGAGCGGGGCGCCCGTCGCGCGATCGAAAGCGAACACGAAGCCCGTCTTGGTCACCTGGATCGCCGCCTTGCGCAGGTGGCCGTTGACCTTGATATCGGCCAGCATCGGCGGGGTCGGCAGGTCATAATCCCACAGATCGTGGTGCACGGTCTGGAAATGCCAGACCTTCTTGCCGGTCTTCACATCGAGCGCGACGAGCGAGTCCGAATACAGATTGGCGCCGGGCCGGGCCACGCCATAATAATCGTTCGCGGGCGCGCTCAGCGGCAGATAGACGTAGCCCAGCTTCTCGTCGGCGCTGAATGCCGACCAGACCTTGGTCTTGCCGCCCTGGCGCCAGGACTCGTTCTCCCAGGTTTCGGTGCCGGGCTCGCCTTCGTGCGGGACTGTGTGGAACGTCCACAGCAATTTGCCCGTGTGGACGTCGTAGCCGCGGATATCGCCGGCCAGCGAGGCCTTGTTGATGTCGGCGGTCCCCATCGCGATCGGCTGGCCGCCGATGACGATGACGTCCTTGACGACGATCGGCGCGGGCGCGGTCCAGGAGTAGATCGTCTTGGGATCCGCCCGCAGATCGACGCGGCCCTTCTCGCCGAAATCCTCGACGACGGCGCCCGTCTTGGCATCGAGCAGATAGAGGTAGAAGCCGCGCACGCTGACGATACGCGCCCCGGTGCCCTTGCCCCAAAGAGCGATCGCGCGGCTGGCATTGCCCGCCATCTGGCTATCGCCGGGGAAACTGGCCTGCCGCCAGAGGACATGCCCATTGCCCGGATCGCGCGCTTCGACCTGGCCGAGCTGGTTGCTCATGTAGAGGACGCCGCCGACGACGAGCGGGGCATCCCGATAATTGTTCGAGAGGACGAGCTTGGGGTTCTCGGCCTTGACGGCGGGATCGATCGCGGGCGCGCGCCAGGCGATCTTCAGGCGCTTGATGGTGGCGAGATTGATCTGATCGAGCGCCGAATATTTGGTGTCGCCGACGTCGCCGCCGAAATGCGCCCAATCCGCATTCGCCTCGGCGTGCGCAGTCGTCGCGAGCAGGGCGATCGCAAGGGCCAAACCCGCCGTCTTCAGAGCCTTCATCGCTATTCCCTGTCTGCCTTCGTCGCGGCGTGCGCGCAGTGCTTGTTCGAGATCGGGTCAGTAGCCGACGGCGTAGCCCATGCGGCGCGGATCGGAGCCCGCGGTCCGCGTGCCGTACGGCGTCTGCAGGACCGCCTGGATGCTGCCGATCGAATAGGGGCCGACCGAATCCACCTTGTGCCCCATCGCGCGCAGCCCGGCGAAGGTCTCCGGCGAGAAACGCGATTCCAGCTGCACGGTGATCGCCGCGCCCGGCGTGTAGAAGCCGGGATCGAGATCGAGCGCGATACGCGCCGCCTCGGTCGCCGCCTGGACGGGCATGCCGCGATCGATGACGTTGATCAGATACTGGAACTGGGTCTGGCCGATCGTCTCGCCGCCGGGGCTGCCGAACACCATCTTGAACTGGCCCTTGTCGAGCACGACCGTCGGGCAATTGCCGAGCAGGGGAATGCGCCCGCCCTTCACGAAATTGGGATGGTCGCGATAGGGCGCGGTCGAGCCGCTGCGCAGGCCGTTGTTACACAGCATGCCCGTGTCGCCCATCACCACGCAGGCGCCGAAGCCGCCGCCGAGCGTGGTCGTGACGCCGACCGCATTGCCCTCGCTGTCGGTGATCGAGATGTTGGTCGTGTCGCCGGGGACGCGCGGGGCCGGGCTGGGCGCGCGCGGGGCGAGGCGAGAACCGCCGATGTCGGCACCGGCGGGAAACACGCCGGCGCAGGCCGGATTGATCAGCCGGCGCCGCTGATTGGCGAACTCCTTCGAGATCAGCGTCGCGACCGGCGTGGGGCTCGATGCCGGATCGGCGGCATAGCGATAGACGTCGGCCTTCGTGATCTTGATGCATTCGGTGATCAGGTGCAGCGCCTGTGGGCCGTCCGCGGGCAAAGACGCGATGTCGAAGCCTTCAAGCAGGTTGAGCTGCTCGCAGGTCTCCAGCCCGGTCCGCGAGGTCAGCGGGGAGCAGATCACCTGCAGGCCGCGATAGGTGGTCGCGACCGGCTCGGCCCATCTCGGCTTGTAGGCGCGCATGTCCTCCAGGCTCAGCCAGCCGCCATTGGCGGCCGAGAAGCGCGCCATCTCCTGCGCGATCGGCCCGGTGTAGAAATAATCATAGGCGGCCTGCAGAGCGCGATCGCGGCTGGCGCCGCCCTTGAGCGCCTTGGTCTCGGCATCGGCCAGCGCCTGGAAGCTGCGCGCGAGCGGGACATTCTTGAACAAAGAGCGCGGCGGGGGCGGGCGGCCCCCGGGCAGGAAGATCGCCGCGGTGGTCGGATATTTGGCGAGCTGCGCCTGCTGCCGCGCGATGGTCTGCGAGATGGACGGGTCCAGCGCGTGTCCGTCGCGGGCATAGCCGATGGCGGGTTCCAGAAGCGTCGCGAGCGGCAGCTTGCCATAGCGCCGCGCCAGCTCGATCCAGCCACCGAACGAGCCCGGCGTCACGACCGCCTTGGGCCCGGCGGTCAGATCGGCATTGCTGGCGGTATCGTCCAGCGCGCGCGGCGCGGCGCCGGTGAAGGCGAGCGCGGTGACCTTGCCGGTCTTGCCTTCGAAGCAGGTGGCGAGGCCGTTGCCGGCAGCGCTCGATGCCCAGGGCTCGACGACGTTCAGCACCGCCATGACCGCGACGGCGGCGTCGGCGGCGGTGCCGCCCTGCATCAGCATGCGAAGCCCGGCCATCGATGCGAGCGGATGGCCGGCGGCGACGATGCCGTTGGGGCCGGGAACTTCGGGCCGGTGCTGGGCGACCGCGGCGGGCGCCGTCCGCGGTGCGTCGGGAGCCTGCCGTCCGACGCCGGCTTGCGCCGCGGGCGCCTGCGCGACGGAGCGCGTCGCCGCGACCGAGATCGCCGCGGTCGTCAGCCCGCCGACCAGCATCTGCCGGCGACCGATGCCGCCGCTCTCGAGTGTCTCGTCCTTGGTGGCATCCGTCGTCATGTGCGCGTTCCCAAGCAAATCGGTCTGTCGTCGTGAAAAGTGCGTCGCGACAGGCATCGCGACGCACTGGGGAAATCAGGCGGGCCTTGTCCGCATTCGCGCAGAGTCGCGGCCTCTCTGCCGCTCGGCGAGCGCCGCGCGGTCGGCGGAAGAGGGGCTGCGCTCGCGCGTCATTTCGGCATTTCGATCAGCGGCTTGCCATTCTGCTTATAAACGACGCCGCCCTTCATCACGACCTGCACGTAAGCGAGATCGGTCAGGTCGGAATAGATCGGATCACCCGGCACGACGATGATATCGGCAAGCTTGCCCGGCTCGATCGTGCCGAGATCGGGCTTGCTCATGATCCGTGCATTGACGCGGGTGGTGTCGGCGATGACCTCCAGAGGAGGAACGCCCTCGTCGGCGAGGACCTTCATCTCGCGGACGAGACCGTCCGTGTTGAAGTTCATCGGCGTGCCGCTGTCTGTGCCCACGCCCATGACGGCGCCGGACTCGATCCACTGCTTCACCTGCGGGCTGCGATACCGCATCTGACGGTTGATGCCGGCGAAATAGCCCTCTGCCGGCCATTCCTTGAACGATGCCTGGACGGCTGCCCAGATGTCCGCCGGAAACAGATCCCTGGCGGCCGGATCCTGCAGCCGTTCGGGGAAGGCAACCGTGTCCGGGTAGATCCAGCTGCGGTGCGCGGCGGTGAGCACAACCGGGCGCCCCGCCTCGGCGATCGCGCGGACGAGACCGGGCGAGTAAGGGGGGAAGCCGGCCGAGCCGACATGCTGGAGCACGTCCACGCCCGCATCGAACGCATTCTGGACCGCGGCCTCGTCGTAGACGTGCGCATGGACCTTCATCTTGTGCGCGTGCGCCGCCTTGACGATCGCGAAATAATCCTCGCGCGTCAGGCCGGAGTGCGCCTTGATGACGTCGACGCCCTGCTTGTAGAGTTGCTCGACGACGGCAGCCGCTTCCTTGGGGCTCGTGATGACGGCGGACGCTTCGGCGGGAAAGCCGGCGAACGCGCCGCGCGTGACAAGCGGGCCTGCCACCTGCAGCCGTGGGCCGGCGACCTCGCCCTTGTTGATGCGGTTGCGTACGGTGATGCTGTCCTGCGTCGTCCCGCCCAGATCGATTGCCGAGGTCACGCCCGACATCAGCATCTGATAACCCGACAGCTCCATGATCTTCTCGATGGAGTATTTCTTGCCGGCGTCGGTCTTGAGCCATTTGAACCAGTCGGCCTCGTCGCCATAGCCCAGCATGAAGAGATGCGCGTGGGCATCGATCAGGCCCGGCATCATCGTCTGGCCGCTCGTGTCGATGACGGTCGCGCCGGCGGGGATCTGGACCTGGCTGGCCGGGCCGACCTGGACGATCCGCTCGCCCTGGATGACGACCGTGGCATTGTGCAGCGGGGGTACGCTGAGGCCACTAACGAGCATGCCGCCGGTGAGGACCGTCGTCTTCGGTTGCTGCGAATAAGCGGGCGTACACAGGAGCGCCGACGCGGCGAGCATCAGTGTGCGCAAGCGGGGAGCGAGCCTCATGATCTTTCCATCCTTCATCCGCCGATCGCCTTGCTGATCGTCTCTTGGGTCATCGGAGCGCCGCGCCGGCACGACGCTCCGAACGTGTCACAGTTTAAAGCGAAAGCCAGCACGGAATACCCGGCCCAGCACGTCATATTGCGCGGCGGCGACGGGGTTGTTCGTCCACGATCCGTAGCCGGTCGGGCCGGCGCCGACGACGGCCGGATCCTTGTTCAGGATATTGCGGACGTTGAGGAACAGTTCGTACTGCCGGTCCGAGCCGAACTCGAAGGTCGCGGCGAGATCGAAGTAGGTCGCGCCGGCGACGTGGATGTTGTCGTAAGTGGGGTTGTCGCCCGTCGAGACCGGGCAGCTGCTCGTGCACTCGACATAGAGGTTGTTGATGACGCTGGAGCTGACCCCGCGCATCGTGCCCGACAGCGAGAGCGGGCCGGTCATGTAGGCGATCGACATCTGATAGCGCCACGACGGCAGACCGACGGCACCGGCCCGCTCGTTGATCGGCGAGCCCGGAAGGCCGGAATTGACCTTGTAGCTGATGTAATGCGTGGCGAGCCCGCGGATGCTCACCGCGCCGTTCATGCCGGGCACCACGTCCTCGACCTTAAAGCGATAGCTGCCCTCGAAGTCGAGACCCTTGGTCCGCTCCGACGCCAGGTTCAGCGGCTTGTTGACGATGTCATACTGGTTGGTGGCGCCCGGCGTCCGGACGATCAGGGCGCAGGCGGTCGTGTTGCCGGCGTAGCAGAGGTTGACGATCTGCTGGATGGTCAGGCTGCCGATCGCGTCGCTGACGCTGACCTTGTAATAATCGACCGACGCGTTGAACCCGCGCAGGAAGACCGGCTGAAGGACGACGCCGCCGCTATAGGTCTTGCCGATTTCGGGGGCCAGGTCTGGATTGCCCGACGCCAGCGAGCGCGCCGTCGTCGCGGCGAGATTGTTGTTCGGATCCTGGAACGAGCTCTGGCTCTGGAACACGCCCGCATAGCGATCCGCCAGGTTTGCCTCGCGGACGTCGCGCGAGACGACGCCGCGGAACCGCACGCCCGAAATGGGCGGCGAATATTCGGCGCCGACCTTCCAGGCGGCGTAGGTGCCGGTATCATATTTCACCGCGCGGACGGCCGCGTTGAGGTTCAGCGATTTCGCCCAGCCCGCATCCTTGGCGAGCGGGATCACGGTTTCGAGATAGGCATCGGAAACCTTGTAGCTGCCGATCGTCGGCAGGCCGCCGGTCGTGTCCCAGTTGCCTGGGTTGGACTGCGTGATCGCGTCGGCGACACCGTTGGCCGATTCCGTGCGATGCTCGGCGCCGAACGCCAGCGAGACCGGACCCGCCCAGATGTCGAACGGCTCGCCCGCAAGGTTGATGCTGAACACATTCTCCTTGAAGATGCTGTGCTGATACGGATCGCCGGTCACATAATCGATCGCGGCCTTGCTGTTCACGCCGGTGCCGAACAGATTGTAGGGGACGCAACCGTCGGTCGGATTGGTCAGGGTGGACCGGCAGACGACCGAGCCGTTGGGCGCGCGAACCGCATCGATGGCGCGCATGAAGTTCGGCAGCAGTGTCGCATTGGTCGCGGTGTTGGTCAGCGTGGCGCGCGCGAACTGGTAATAGCCGCCCAGCTTCCAGTCGGTGCCGAGCGCGTCGAACTTGCCGTCGAACCCGCCGACGACGCGCGTGTAGCCGTGCTCGGCGTGCGCGCCCGATGCGCCATTGTCGCCCTTCATCGTGCCGAACGGGACCGAAGCGAGGCCGAGCGCGCGGATCGCGGTCGCCAGCGAGGCGGGCATGTAAGCGTTGTCGGGGCGAACCGTCAGATTGTTGGCGAAGCCGCCATAATAATAGCGGGTGTCGGTATCGAGGTGGGCCAGCATCCCCTCGGCGAAGACATTCCAGTCGTCTGCGACGTCGAAGCTCAGGCGCGCGAACAGATTGCGGCGGTTCTGCTTCGGTACCAGGCTGTTGTCGACGCCGTGGCGGAGGTTGTTGTCGCCATTGGTGCCGCCCGACATGATCGGATCGGAGACGACCGAGCCGGGGACGAGATTGTACATCGTCCCGCCGGGGCCGAACGCGATCCCGCGCAGCGAGGCGCAGGTCGAGGTCGCCGAACAGGCGATGGCGCCGCCCAGCGTCGCCGTGCTGAGCACCACGTTTGGCCGCAGCAGGACGCGCGGCTGGCCGTTGGTCGCCGTGTAGGTCGGGTTGTTGATGAAGGCGTAGCCGGCATCGGTCCACGAGCGGTTGCTGGGGTCGTAGACGCCGTCTTCGTGCGAGGCTTCGCCGCTCAGCAGGAAGTGGCCGCGGCCTTCTGCGAAGCCCGTGCCGAAGGTCAGCGCGCCCTTCCAATTCTGGTTGTCGCCATAGGTCGTGACGCCGCCAGAGGCTTCGCCCTTCACGCCGGTGAATTTGGTGTCGAGCACGAAGTTGACGACGCCGGACAGCGCGTCCGAACCGTAGGAGGCCGAAGCGCCGCCGGTCACGACATCGACGCGCGAGATCAGCTGCTGCGGCAACTCGCTGACGTCGACGACGCCGGTGTTGATCATCCCGCCGACGCGGCGACCGTCGAGCAGGGTCAGGGTGCGGACATCGCCGATGCCGCGCAAATTCAGCGAGTTGATGCCCTGCCGGCCAGCGCCGACCTGGCTTGCCGTCGTCTGCGGGGTCGCGCTGCCCGATACGGCGGGGAGGGTGTTGACGAAGTCGGCGACGTTCGGCGTCGCCGATCGTGCGATTTCCTCGGCACCGACGACGGAGACGGGAGTCGGCGATTCAAATCCTGCGCGCACGACGCGCGAACCGGTGACGGTGATCTCCTGCGCGGCGGCTTGCTCGGCCGGCGTCTCGGTGACGTCAGCCGCCGTGGTGCTCGGTACCGACTGCGCGCTCGCCGCGCTTCCCATCCAAAGGGCTGCGACGCACACGGATGCCCTCAGCCACGTGTTCAGGCAAGCTTTTGCGTCCGGCATATGTTCCCCCTTGGATCAGCGCGTCACGGCCCCGTGGGACGGCTAAACTCAGCAAAACGTGACCGTGGTTCGCAAGGGGCGCAAGGGGCGCGCGGAGGCTGAAGCTTTCAAAATTATTGCAGCTTTATTATGTAGTTATGACGATGGCGCGTATCGCACCGACTGAAGATGAGCGGAAAACCGCACGGATCGACCACCACATGTGCGCCTGTTCGCACGCGGACTCCGGATGCGGCATCGGTCGTCGAGTTCGGCGCAAGTTTCTTGCACGGGTCTTTCGCCTCGCGCCGGAAAATATGGCGCCGATCTTCATCGGCATGCGGATCGCGAAAGCGCCGCAGTCGGGCGTTGGGGGGCGCGGCCGATCCCGCCGGCTTTAGGTCGATGCGGCGATGCAGGGCGACACGAACAGATGTCCCGTCCAGCCGCCCGCCAGCGTCTTGGCGCCCACCAGCAGCCACATCGCGGCAAGCGCGATCGTCATCCCCGCGCCGACGATGCCGAAAAAGGCGAGATGCAGCGCCGTGCCGAGGCGAAAGGTGGCGATGGCGTAGACGCCGAGCGGGAAAATATACGCCCACCAGCCGAGGTTGAACGGGATGCCCACGCGCCAGTAACGCAGGGTGATGAGCATCGCGAGCGCGAGCCACCAGAGCCCGAATCCCCACAGGACCATCCCCGCGATCGTGCCGATCCCCTGCGCGACGATGCCGATCTCGCTCAGTCCATTCGCGGCCAGGATGGCCGGCGCATCGCCGCCGAGCACCAGCATGCCGAATGCGCCGGTCCCGATCGGCCCGAGCGCGAGCCAGCTCGACGCGGCCATGCTCTCGTGCGGCAATTTGTGGAGCGCCATGCGCAGGATCAGGATTGAGAGGATGCCAAACGCGATCGGCACCGAATAGCCCCACAGCACGAAGGAGAGTGCGAGCACGACGAGCTGGTGATGCGCGTCCGCCAGATGCGGTGCGAGCAGGCCGCCGCTCGCCCCCGCGACTTCGGCGGCGACGACGGGCAGGAGCCAGACCGCGGTCATGCCGTCCAGCCGATGCTCGTGCCGCGTGAACATGAGATACGGGATCGCCACGCCGCAGGCGAGCGCCATCGCGACGTCGATCCACCAGAGCGCTTCGGCGATCGGGATCGCGCCGGCGCCGAAGCGCGGCAGGCCGAAAACCAGCATACCGTTGACGATCGTCGCCAGCCCCATCGGGATCGTGCCGATGAACATCGACACAGTGTTATGCGCGAAGATTCGCCGCGCCTCGTGCCCGAACAGGATCCAGCGCGCGGAGTAGAGGCCCGCGAAGAGCGTGAAGAGGGCGATGTTGAACAGCCAAAGCGCCTCGCCGATCGGTCGCAGCGCCGGCCCTGCGCCGGGCACCTGCGGCAGCACGAGCGCGAGGATGCCGGTGCCCATCGTCGCCGCGAACCAGTTCGGCGTGAACTGGCGGATCATCTCGCGCGGATTGCCGAGGCCGGACAACGGCCTCAGCCTTGCCGCAACGTACCTTATGTCCGCGGTCACTTAGCGTCGTCCTTGATGAGATCGGCCAGCGCGTCGGCGGCGGGGCTGCGATGGCGCTCCTTGTGGCGCAAGGCGAGGAACGGGCGTTCGGGAAGCGGCAGCGGCAATTCGTGGAGATCGCCGGCCGCGACCGCGCGGGCCACGACCAGCGCCGACAGGACCGCCACGCCCGCGCCCGCCTCGACCGCGGTGCGGACCGCTTCGTTCGATGGCAAAGTCATGCCGATCGTCAGCGCGGCGGGATCGATCCCCCGATCGCGCAGCACCGTCTCAAAGGACGAGCGCGTCCCCGATCCCTGTTCGCGGACAATCCAGCGCGCGGCGCGCAGCCATTCGTCGTCGATATCGGTCGCGGGCGCGGTGCCCACCAGCGCGAGCCGATCGCGCGCGACGGTCCAGTGCGCCAGCGCCGGCTCGTCGATCACGCCTTCCACAAATCCAAGATCCGCCCCGCCATCGAGTACCCGTCGCGCGGCGCCTTCCGTATTGTCGATCGCGAGATCGACCGCGATCTGCGGGAAGCGCGCGTGGAAGCTCGCAAGGCGGGACGGCAGCCAGTAGCTGGCGATCGTCTGGCTGGCGACGAGCTTCAGCGCGCCGCGCTGCAGACCGGCATAGTCCGCCAGCGCCTCTTCGGCCTGCGCCGCGCGCGCCAGCACGGCCCGTGCTTCGTCGAGGAACATGCGCCCGGCTTCGGTCAGCCGGATGCCGCGGCCGACGCGGTGAAACAGAGGAACGCCGTGCCGCGCCTCCAGCGCCGCGATCGCCCCGCTCGCGGCGGACTGGGTCAGATTGAGGATCGCCGCGGCGCGTGTGACATGTTCGTGCTCAGCGACGGCGACGAAGATGCGAAGATGGTCGAACGTCATATGATCTCCTGCAGCAAATCATGCTCCAGCGAGATCGATCGGTCCAACCGATTGATGCGATCGATCCGATCTCGAAATCGGATCGATCGAGCGGACTACCGCTCAGCCGGGCCGCAGCGCATTCTGGCGGACCGCCTGCGCGCGCAGAGCCTTCACCTGTTCGGCCGTGACGGCGCCCGGAAAATTGTTGCCGAGCTTGGTCCGGATATAGCCAGTCACCTCGACGATCTGAGCATCGCTCAGCTCGGAGAAGGACGGCATCGCCTTCTGGCCCTTCAGCATCACCAGCACCGGATAGAGCGGCGACTGCAGCTTCGGGTTACCGGCGAGTGCGGGATAAGCACCCGCGCCCGTGGCGCCCTTGCCGTCGGGCATGTGGCAGCCCTGGCAGATGTGCGTGTAGAGGTCCTGGCCGGTCTGATAGCGGTAGCCGCCTGCGAACTGCGCGCCGGCAGACGTCGCGAGTATCGCGATCGGGGCGATCGCGGCCGCCAGGCCGAGCCCGCGCATGAGCATCCTGTTCATCGCCTTCACCCTTGCACGATACGTTTGTGGAGCCGCCCGATCGCATCGAGCGAGGAAAGGACCGCGCCCTCCTGCCACGCCGGGATCATCGAGACATGTTCGCCCGCCATCACGATGCGGCCGTCGATCGCGCAGATGTCGTTGTAATGCGCGGCGCGCGTTTCCTCGGTCCAGGATCCGGCGCAGCCGAGCGTCCAGGGGACGCGGTGCCATGCGACCGTCGCGCCGGTCTCGAATTCCTCGCGATATTGCGGGTGAATGTTGGCGCCGTATTCCACCGCCTTCGCGATCCGCTCTTCGGGCGGCATCGCCGTGAATTCGACTGCGTTCGGCCCGAACGTGTAGGCGCCGAGCAGCACGCCCTTGCCGCGCTTGAAGAAATCGGTGCTGGGGTAGCTGATCATGCTGTTGGGCTGATCGGTATAGGTGATGCCGCCGTAAATGCCCTCATCCTCCTCCCAGAAGCGCCGCTTCATCTGGAGGCCGACCTTGGCCGACGCTGCATAAGGCAGAGCGTCGATCGCCGCCTTCATCGGCGCGCCGACGTTGATCGGGATCTGGCTGAGCACCGAGGCGGGGATGGTGCAGACGCACCAGTCGGCATGCGCGGTCTGCGGCGCCCCGCCCTTCAGCGTATCGACGAACGTGGCGGTGACGCCGCGCTTGTCCTGCCGGATCTCGGTGACCTTCGCATTGTAGCGGATGATCTCGCCCAGTTCCTTGCCGAACGCCTTGCCGATCATGCCCATGCCGCCGACGGGCTGGAACATCGTCTGCTGCACGTCATAGGCCTTGGAAGAGCCGATCGAGCGCCACAGGCGCCCGCGGATCATGTCCTCGAGGCTGACGGGATCGGTCGGCGTCGGCATCGCGTCCAGCCCGCCGCCCGGGGGATGATCGAAGCCGCGGCGATTGCTCGCATCCTCGCTTTTGACATAGGCGTAATTCTTGTCGAGCGCGCCCCAGCCGCGCAGCGCCTGCAGCAGGATCTCACGATCCTCCTTCGTCACCGGCCGATCGAGCTTGTCCTGCTGCACCGTCTTGGCGAGCAGCTCGGCGACATAGCCGTCGAAATCGGCCTCGACCGATCGGTAGCGCTGCGGCTTGCCACCGAAAGCCTTCGTCGAATGGACATAGGCCGCATAATTGATCTGGATGAACGGCTCGAGCTGGACGCCGAGCAGCTGGCAATAATGGAGGATGGCCTTGTGGTGGTGCGGGATGCGCCATGGGCCGGGGTTCAGGTACAGGCCTTTGTCGAATTCGATATTCTGCTTGAAGCCGCCCAGCTCGGTATAGGTGTCCCCGCCGTAGAGCGACCAGTTCCGCCCGCCGGGACGGCCCTGATATTCGAGGATCTGAACCTTGTAGCCCGCCTTGCCGAGCTCATAGGCGGCGACCATCCCGGCGAGCCCCGCGCCGAGGATCAGGACCGAGGAACCCTTGGGCGCTCCCGTCAGCGCGATCGGCTGCCTGAACGTGGAATCGGCGGCATAGGCCATCGTGGCCATAGCTTCGTACATGACGGCGATGCCGGCCGTCTTCCCGATCATCGAGAAGAGCGAGCGGCGGCTCATCAGCGCAGGCAATTCATCGCGCACGCAGGTCTACCCCCTTTTAGTGTGTTCGCCCTCCCGTCGCCGCCCTGATTGTCCCCGGGGTCGATCACGCGCGTTCGATCATGCGCGATAAGCCCTGTCAAACAGCCGGGCGGGCGATCATCGCCCACAGAGGCGCTTCTGATCGCTCGTGGGTCGATCAGCGTAGCGTTTCGGATGTTGATCGCGATTTCGGCGACAATAATGCTGCGGCCAAATCACGATCCTCAACGAACTTTGATGTAAACCAGCAGATTGGTCAGGCACCTATTCCGACCGTCATTCACCGACGTCAGTTGAAGCGTTCGTGCCCGCTCGGCGCAGCCCCAGGCGGATTTGCGATTCCGCCGGCCATTCCCATATTCCTGTCATGGACGAAAACCTCACCCGGCTCGGCCTCATCGACGAGGAGGCCATCGTGCTCGACGAGGCGGCCTTGCAGCTGGCCTTGCCCGATCATCCCGAAACCGATCTCGATCCCTATCATAGCCTTCTCGCCGAGATCGCCTTGCGTTTGCGGGCGGTGGCGCCCGACGCGGCATCGCCGCATGCCTGCGCGGATGCGCTGTCGCTCGTCCTGAACGGAGAATATGGCTTTACGGGCGATCGCGACACGTATGACGATCCCGCCAATGCGGATCTGATCCGGGCGATCGACCGGCGCCGCGGTCTGCCGGTCAGCCTGTCGATTCTCTACGTCGCGGCCGCGCGCCGGCTGGGCTGGAGCGCACATGTGCTGGACCTGCCTGGTCACGTGCTCGTCCTGATCGGTGAGCCGGCGGAGTCGGTCATGATCGACCCGTTCTCGGACGGAGCGCTGGTCCCCGCAGGGCAGCTCGTCGCCCTCCTGTCCGCCTCGGCGGGGCCTTCGGCATCGGACGTCGTCGAGGTGCCGGCGATGCCGAACCGGGCGATCCTGGCCCGGCTGCTGCTCAACCAAGCGGTTCGCGCCGAGGATGGCGGCAGCGGCCGTCGCGCGCTCGATCTCTATCGGCGGATCACGGCCTTCGCGCCCGACAATGCGCATGCCTGGTGGCAGCGGGCCAGATTGGAACTCGTCGATCAGGACGTGGCCGCCGCTCGGCAAAGTCTTGCGGCGATGCTGGAGGTCACGCGCGACCCGGCTTTGCGGGTGACGATTACCGATACGCTGGAGGCTTTGATCGCCTCGTGAGGCGCTCCGGGGAACCGGCGGGCATCCGTTCTCATTGATGCCGTACTAGAACGGAACGACGATGGCCAATGGATGGGCGCCGGACGGCGCGGTGCAGGATCAGATCGACGACACCGTGAAGGATGCGGTCTCGGCCGCGCGCGCACGGATGCCGGACGGGGAGGGCGCGGACGACTGCGACGACTGCGGAGAGACGATCTCCGCAGGCCGGCGCGAGGCATTGCCCGGGGTGCGGACCTGCGTACCATGTCAGTCGATCCGCGACGGAAAACGCAGCGCGGCCGGGATCAATCGACGCGGGAGCAAGGATAGCCAGCTCCGGTGAGGGACTGAAGCGTTCGATACTGGCGGATCGTCTTCCGCTTCAAGCCGCCGTCAGCTCGGCGGCTATCCCGCGCAGCGCCTGCTCGAACGCCTCGGGAGGCTGACCGCCCGAGATCAGGTAACGTTCGTTGATGACGACGGCCGGAACGGCCTGGATCCCGCGCGACTGCCACAGCCTTTCTTCGGTGCGGACGGCCTCGGCATGACGATCCGAGGAGAGGATCGCTCGCGCTTCATCCGGATCGAGCCCGACTGAGGCTGCCGCAGCGACGAGCTGGTCGTGATCGGACGGATCGCCGCCGTCGGTGAAATAGAGCTCGAACAGCGCTTCCTTGAGCGCCTTCTGCCTGCCCTGGGGCTCGGCCCAGTGAAGCAGGCGATGCGCATCGAACGTGTTGTAGATGCGTCTGCCCTCCGTCATCTTCATGGTGAAACCGAGCTCAGCCGCGCGATCGCGGATCATCGCGCGGTTCGCCGCGGATTGGGCGGGCGTCGATCCGTATTTCTGGGCGACATGCTCGTCGAGATCCTGCCCGTCCGGCCCCATCGCGGGATTGAGCTCGAATGGCCGGAAGACGATCTCGGCATCGACTGCATCGGCGGCGCGCGCGAGGCCTTCCTCGAGACCGCGCAGGCCGATGACGCACCAGGGGCAGGATACGTCCGAGACGAAATCGATCTTCAGATGCGTGGTCATCGCAATTCTCCCAAACAGTGCGCGGGCGGCCGATGCGGTAGCGCCGTTATCGTATGGCGCCGCGGGCCCAGTCGACAATCGCGCGCTCGGGCATCGCGCCGGACTGGCGCGCGATCTCCTGACCCTTTCGGAACAGGATCATCGTCGGGATCGATCGGATGCCGTAGCGGCCGGCAATCGCCTGCTCGGCCTCCGTATCGAGCTTGCCGAGGCGGATCCACGGCTCCAGCTGTCTGGCGGCGGCCTCGAAGGCGGGCGCCATCTGGCGGCAGGGGCCGCACCACGATGCCCAGAAATCGACCAGCAGCGGCAGATCCGATCGTGCGGCGTGCGCGTCGAAGTTGGCCGAGGTCAGCGTAAGCGGTCGCGCGGCGAAGAGCGCGCTCTTGCATCGCCCGCAGGTCCCGCCACCCATTCTTTCCCGCGGGACGCGGTTCGGCGCGGCGCAACTGGGGCAGGTGATGATCAGCGCGTCGCCAGCTACTGTCGCCATGCGTGTCTCCTTTCGCTCGCTGACCCCGATATGGGGCCGGCCGCCGTGGAGAGAAGCGTTACGCGAGCACGCGCACTGCGAAAGCGGCGGCCGCGGACAATCCGTCCTGGCCGACCGAATGCGCAACGCCGGGCGAAACATGCGTCTCGACCGGCACGCCGGCTGCGGTCAGCGCCTTCGATGCGAGCTCCAGCGAGCGGAACGGCACGACATTGTCGGCCGTCCCGTGAATGAGCAGGACCGGCGGCCGGCTCCGGATCTCGGCCTCCAGCGTCTCGGGAGCGACCAGCATTCCTGAAATGCCGATGATGCCGGCGATCGGCGCCGACCGCCGCAGCCCGACATGGAGCGACATCATCGTGCCCTGACTGAAGCCGACCAGCAGGAGCCGGTCTTCGGACAGGCCGTGGCGGTCGAGCTCGCTCGTCAGGAAGTCGTCCAGCGCCGGCGCCGCCATTTGCGCGCCGGCTGCGCGTTCGGCCGGCGAGAAGGTGTCGATCGGCCACCATTGATGCGCATTGGCCATGTTGGGGATCCGCGACGTCGCGTTCGGCGCCACGAAAGCGACTGTAGGCAGCGCGGGCTGGATCATCTGGGCGAGCGAGATGAGGTCGTCTCCGTTGGAACCATATCCGTGGACGAGGACGACGAGGGCATTCGCCTTTCCGCCTGCGAGCGGGGCGAGTCGGGGACCGTCGAGCAATTGCTATCCTTTCAAGGCAGGGGCGGGCCTCTACGCGATTCCGGTTCCCCGGGCGACTTCATGCCGCCAGCCTTGCGGACACCTCCGATCTGCGGGAGAGGCGTGCACCGATCGAGGCTGGCGCGAGCCACTTGGCGGAGTATTCGCCCGCCGGTGGGCGCACCCGAACAGGAATTGCGATTGCTGAAACTGCCGTCCCGCTTCCGCCGCCTCGACGAGATTCTCGCCGATCTGCCGGTCGACGAGCCGATGCTGCTGACCGAGCTGGACGGCTACCTCACCGCAGTCGTGGTCTGCCCGGCGCCGATGGCGCCGGCGCTGTGGCTACCGCCGATCTGGGGCGGTGCCTATGGAGAGACGCCGCCCTTCGACGATCCGATCGACGCGACGCTGTTCGGCGACATGGTGGTGGCGCGGCAGAGCGAGATCGAACGGGATTTCGCGCGCGGCCGGCCCAAGCCGATCTACGACGTCGAGCGCAACGGCGACATCGTCTGGGAGGACTGGATCGGCGGGTTCGCGATGGCGATGGACCTCGCGCCCGAGGGCTGGGCTTCATCGGATGAAGCGGTAGCGGATGCCTTCGTCCAGATGCGAACGCTGATCGACGTCGCGTTCGATCGATCGGACCTGACGAGCGCCGAGATCAACGCGGTCAGCGACGAGGCGCCAGTGATGCTCGCTCGATTGCTGATGACGTTGTACGGCGGTCGTGCGCGTCCCGAAGCCGCGTCGGCGCCGGGCAAGATCGGGCGCAACGATCCGTGCTCCTGCGGTTCGGGCAAGAAGCACAAGCGCTGCTGCGGCGCGTCCTGATCGACGATCGTCCGTCATCTTCTCGGCCGCAGCCGCGCGGTCAGCCCGGCAGTGTCGCGGTTTGCCGCAATGCCTCGCCCAATGCGAGCGCTGCCGATGTCGCGAGGTTCATCGATCTCACCTGCGGGCGCATCGGCAGGCGCAATTGGGCGTCGCAGCTCTCTGCTATGATCGACGGGACGCCGGCACTCTCCTTGCCGAAGAGCAGGATGTCATCGGGCAAGAAGCGAAAATCGTAGGCTGATTGCCGGCTCTTGGTGGTGAACAAGATCAGCCTCTGCGCGCCGATCGTCGCTCTGAACGCGTCGAAGCCGGCATGGCGGGTGATTGCGACATGATCGATATAGTCCATCGCGGTCCGGCGCACCCGGCGATCGTCCCAGGCGAAGCCCATCGGCTCGATGAGGTCCACCGCCACGCCGAGGCAGGCGCCGAGGCGCAGGACGGCGCCGACATTTCCAGCGATTTCGGGTTCGAAAAGAGCGATGCGCATCCGGCTGATTGGCGCCGACGGACGCGCCACGCAAGCCTGCGCGATGATCGTAAGCGGTCTGATGCTGTGCGCCCGTCCGCTCTTCCGCTAGGGGTCGGCCATGTACTTGCCCGATATCGCCGCCCGATCGCCCGCTTCCGACCGCGCCTGGACCGACGAGGCCGTCCGCATCATCGAGGCGGATTATAACCGTTCGGCCGATACGCATCTCGTGCCCGTGCCGCTTCCGGCTTTCCCCGACGTCCATCTCTACCTGAAGGACGAATCGAGCCACCCGACCGGAAGCCTCAAGCACCGGCTCGCGCGATCGCTATTCCTCTATGCGCTCTGCAACGGGCGGATCGGTCCCGGAGCGACGATCGTCGAGGCGTCGAGCGGATCCACCGCGGTCTCGGAAGCTTATTTCGCGCGGATGCTGGGATTGCCGTTCGTGGCGGTCGTGCCACGCGGCACGGCGACCGAGAAGATTGACGCGATCACCTTTCATGGCGGGCGAACCCATTTCGTCGATCGGCCGGGCGATGCCTATTCGGAGGCGGAGCGGCTCGCGCACGAACTGGGGGGCGTCTATCTCGATCAGTTCACCTTCGCGGAGCGCGCGACTGACTGGCGCGGCAACAACAATATCGCCGAATCGATCTACGCGCAGATGGCGATGGAGCGGCATCCGGTGCCGGCGTGGATCGTCTGCGGGGCGGGAACGGGGGGCACGTCCGCGACGATCGGGCGCTTCGTCCGCTATCAGCGGCATGCAACGCGGCTGTGCGTGGCGGATCCCGAAGGATCGGTGTTCCACCGGCATTGGGCGGATCGAGCGGTGACCCATCTGGAGGCCTGCGCCAGCCGGATCGAGGGGATCGGCCGGGCGCGGGTGGAGAAGAGCTTCCTGCCAGACATCATCGACGAGATGATGGCGATCAGCGACGCGCAAAGCGTCGCGGCGACACGGCTGCTGAGCGCGCGGCTGGGGCGGCGGTGCGGCGGATCGACGGGGACGAACCTGTGGGCCTGCGCGCGGATCGCCGAGCGGATGGCGGCGGCGGGCGAGGCGGGATCGATCGTCTCGATCCTGTGCGACGACGGCAATCGCTACGCCTCGACCTATTTCGATGACGATTGGGTGGCGGCATCTGGGCTGGACCTGGCGACGCCCGGCGCCGAGCTGGCGGACCGGCTGGGCTGGGCATGACGGCACCTGCGTGAAATCTGCGTGCAACATAGCGGCGCCAGATCGCACGCTGGGCGACGCGACGGCGCACGCCAGGGAGCCGAAGTCGAGGGCATGAACGGGGTTCGCAGGCCACGCTGGCGGGGGCCGCCGCTGGCATTGCAGATCATGGCGCTTCTCGTCGGCGGGCTCGTCGTCGCCCAGCTCGTGACGCTAATGCTGACGCTGCTGCTTCCTCCCGCGCCGGAAGCGCAATATGGGCTCGACGATATCGCCGCAGCCTTGCTGGACGATCCCGACGCGGATCTGCGCGGCAACGGTCTGCAGAGGATCATGCAGCCCGGCCCGCCCGATGTGAACGGATCGGGCTGGCTCGTGTCCGAGCGCTCGCGCAGCGAGCTCGCCAAGCTGATGGGAGTCGATCCCAAGCGCGTCTCGCTGGCCTTTTACACCCCTCTGCCGTTCGCGGGGACGGCGGCGGCGCGCAGCCTGGCGATGGCGAATGACGGCACTGCTCCGCCCTTCAAGGCCGCGGCCTATGTCGGCGAGCAGCCCGCACATCTCGTGCTCGCGCAGTTCGCGCCGGACATGCCGGCGATGCCGCGCGGCAACCAGCTGGACGGGGCGGCTCCGCCCCGCGACGGCTTGCCGCCGGGATTGATGGGGCGAGGTTCGCTCGGGCAGATGGCGCCGGGCGGGCAGCAGGTACTGATCGCGCCCGACCGCCGGGGCAGGGCCGCCGAGCTGCGTGGGCAGATCCTCTCTCGGCAGGATAGTGCGCGACCGCTGATCAGTATCGATCCGCGTTTCGCCGGCACGGGTCTGCTCATTCCGGGCGACGGCGGAGCCGCGGTGCCCGGCTTGCTGCGCGGGGGCGACGCGGCGGCGAGCGCGGCGGCTTTGGGCGCGGTGCCCGTGACGAGCGGAGCAACGGCGTCGGCGACGGCGCAGGTGCCGATCGGCGGCGTCGCGGCGGCTCGGCCGGGTTTCACGACGCCCGGCTTCGAGGGCGGCGCGGGAGCGCGGCCGCTCTCGCCGGGCTTCGCACCCGGCGCCGGGCGGATGCTGCCGGATCGCGCCTTGATCGCACAGACCCAGGCCCCGGCCGTGGTGCCCTCGCGGATCGCACCGCCGCTGATCGTCGGTTCGATGCAGGCCGCGCCGGCACCCGCACCGCCTGCGCAACGCCCTGCCGAGCCAGCACCCGCCGCGGCCGCGCCGAGCTTTCCGGGCACGTTCGCGCAGGCCCCTGTCACGCCGGCATTGCAGGCGCCGGTCTTCGCGCCGACCCCCCAGGTCGCGCCTTACGAGGAGCCGGCCGGGCCGCCTATCGCGATCACGCCGACGCGGCGAAGCCTCTTCGGGCTGGCGCAGGCGCCGTTCGTGGAGGGTGATTTCGTTGCCTCGCTGAAGCTGCCGAGCGGGCAGTGGGCGGTGGTGCAGCCCGCGCCGGCGCCGTTCCTCAACAGCTGGCAGCGGCGCGTTTTGCTGTGGTTCGCGATCGCGCTGGGCGTCGTGCTGCCCTTGGGGTGGCTGTTCGCGCGGCGGCTGGTGACGCCGTTGCAGAGCTTCGCGCGCGCCGCCGAGCAGCTCGGCCGCTCGCCCGCCTCGACGATCGTGCCGCTGGACGGACCTGCCGAGATCGGCCGCGCCGCGCACGCCTTCAACCTGATGCAGGGGCGGCTGCGCGCGTTCGTCGACGATCGCACCGCGATGGTCGGCGCGATCAGCCATGACCTGCGTACTCCGCTCACCCGGATGCGCTTCCGGATCGAGGATATCGACGATGGCGACGTGCGCGACGGGCTGCTGGAGGAAGTCGACGAGATGGAGGCGATGATCGCGCAGGTCATCGAATTCATCCGCGACGCATCAACCCCCGGTGCGCGCGAGCGGCTCGATCTGCGGACGCTGGTGGACGACGTAGCCGAGGATGCGCGGATGGTCGGCGGCGAAGTTATCGTCGAGCAGGCGGATCAGGCCCCGGTCGAGGTGGATGTGCTGGGGATGCGCCGGCTGCTCGACAATCTGCTGGAGAATGCGGTCAAATACGGGACGCGCGCGCGGATCCGGCTGCGGACCGATGCCGAGAATGTCTTCGCCGAGATCATCGACGACGGGCCGGGGCTGGCCGATGATGAGCTGGAGCGGGTGTTCGAGCCCTTCTATCGCAGTGACGAGGCGATCGCTTCGGACAAGAAGGGATCGGGGCTTGGGCTGGCGGTTTGCCGATCGATCGCCCGTGCGCATGGCGGTGATGTGCGGCTGATCCGCGGAACGGACGGTTTTCGCGCCGAGGTCAGGCTGCCGCAAGCGTTCGGGACCGCGCCGCTGGCGGCTTAATCGCTGAGCCGCAATCGTCTCAGGAAACGCATTTCGTTTGTTACGCAGATGCGCAATGTCATTGCGTGATTGATCACTCCGCTCAGTTTTCAGGCGAGAGAAAAAGTCGCGGCTTCACGATTACTGCGACGAATGTTTATATTCGAAATGTCGAGGCGGCCTCGCCCGAGACCTACCTCGACATTCCGGCTATCCGATGATTTCCAGCCGGCCCAATCCCAATCGTCGGTCGCTGGCTGCGGCCGCGTCGAGCGACAAGCCGATCTTTTGGATGGCCTCCGGCGTGAGCGAGACGAGAGTCCGGCGGCGATCATGCGGATCGGCAGTCCTCTCGATGAGGCCGCCTTCGCGGAGCAGGTTCAGCCAGCGCAGACCGGTCGTCAGCGGAACCTTCGTCGCGAGGCAGGCACTGGAGATATTGACCACGCGCCCTTCGGCTTGCTGGATATAGAGATCCAGCAGAACCTCCCAGGCGGGATCGGCGAACAGGCGATCACCCTCGCCGAAAATGACCCGTCGGACTTCGCTTGCGCGTTGCCAGGCCTTGGCGGTGACAAGACGCAGCGCCGCAGAGCCCGGTGGGGCATCTCCGGAAAACCGGCTTGCATCCAGTTCGCTCTCCGAAACGTTTAGTTCTTTTGCAATTGCGACAACATGGGCCTTAATTCGATTCATCGTCGCTTTTGAACCGTCCACTTCTCGCAGCTCCCAAATCAATAGTGGTGAAACCTCTGCTGGCTAAGGGCGTGGCGTAAATCTGTACGTGACATTTCTCCGATCGATGGGGCGGTCGCGTCTTGTGCGCATTGGAAAATGGTCTGTCGTAAACCCATGTTTGGATCGAACGCGGTCGCGCGCGGCGTGGCGTCGGTGCAACAAAATGTCGCACAGGTCCGAGGGGTTACGTGCCGATCGTCGCGTCAGCGCCGGATCACGCGGTAGGAACGGGCACCCTCTGTTTCGACAGATGCAGATAGATAGGATCGAAGTCGGTTGCCGCGCGGAGCGCCGCAATGTCCGAAATCGTGATCTGGCGCCGGCGGAAGCTCATCAGCCCCTCCTCACGCAGGCGTTTGAGCACGCGATTGACGTGCACGGGCGTCAGGCCGAGCGCGTCGCTCAGCTCCTCCTGCGTCAGCGGCATATCGAAGGTGCCATCGTCGGCCAGGCCGACATTGTGGAGCCTCGCGTGCAATTCGCAGATCAGATGGCCGACGCGGTCGAACGCATCTCTCCTGCCGAGATTGACGATCCAGGCGCGCAGGACGGCTTCGTCGACGAGGCTGGCCCACCAGAAAGCGCGCGCGATGCCGGGCCGCTCCGTCAGCTCCAGCATGCGTCCCCGCGGGACATAGGCGACCCGGCTTTCGGATATCGCGGCAATCCCATGATCCATCTCGTTGAAGATCGTCACGTGCGTGTCGCAAAAGTCGCCGGGGAGGAGGAAGGCGGTAATCTGGCGCGGGCCCGCGCGCAGCACCTTGTACCGGCAGGCCCAGCCTTCGATCATGACATGGACATGATCGGGACGTTCGCCGTCACGAATGATGTCACGACGTGCCGCAACCGTGCGCACGTCATCGAGCAGGCGGAGCACAAGGCTTTGATCCGCCGGCGAAAGGTCGCCGGCTGACAGGATTTTCGCAAGAAAGGCCTGGGACATCGGCCTCCCTAACATGGATCAGGAGGAAGGCCTATCGGCGCGTCCGTCGCGCAAATCGTGCAGCCGACCGTGGCGAATGCGGGGCGAGCGCGCCTCGTGAGACTATCGGAGCGTATCGAGCTCTGTCATCCCGAAGACGGCCTTTCGCCCGCCGATGAGGCCGAAAAAGGAGAGTTTGCCGCCATGTTCGATGCCTATGTCGCTCATCATGCCCGGCTGCGGCCTACCGCGCCGGCGATCGTGACCGCCGCCGGCGCGACCAGCTTCGCTACGTTCGACGCCGAAATCACGCGGACTGCGATATTGCTCCGAACTTTGGCGGGAGGGACGGACCGGCCCGTGGCGGTCGAGATCGAGAATGTTCGCCTCAACTGGCTCGTGACGCTGGCGCTGGCGCGACTGGGACTTCCCTCGGCGCCGGGCGCCGACCGGGATTGCCCGCTGCGCATATCCGATCGCGCCGCGGCCGATCCGACCCTGCTGATCGGCGAGCGGGAGATAGCGGCGATCCTGTCGGGTCCGGTGCCGATGCTTGCGCGGCCGGCGCGCGCGCCGGAGGATTGCGGACGAATCCTGCTTTCCTCGGGAACGACCGGGCAGGAAAAGCGGATCGCGCTGAGCTGGCGGATGATCGACGCGAGCATCCGCAATGTGCCGGTCACCTATGGCGCGATGCCGGGGCCGTGGCTGACGGCGACCGGCAACCATACGATCCTGGGCTTCGTGCTTGCGCTCGGCTGCTGGGGATTAGGCGAGGCACTGCTGATGCCCGATCGGCCGCTGGACGGGGCGCAACTCCGGGCGCTGCGCCCCAGGCTTGTGGCGATGACGCCGGGCCAGCTCGACCATCTGCTGGATGACCTGCCCGCAGATATGCCGAGGCAGAGCGTGCGCGTCGTGACCGGGGGTGGGCCGATGCCGCCCCGCTTGCTAGCGCGGACGCGGCGTGCGCTGACCGAGGACCTGATGAGCGTCTATGGCGCATCCGAATGCGGAGCCGTGGCGGTTGCGACGCCGGCGCTGTGCGATCGGGTGCCGTGGGCGGCGGGCGTCGTCCTGCCGGGCGTGACGGTGGAGATCGTCGACGAGTCCGGCGACGCGGTGGCAGTCGGCGCACTCGGCCATGTCCGCATCCGCAGCGATCGCACAGCCAATGCCTATCTGCGCGGGGAGGCCGATGCGTTTCGCGAGGGCTGGTTCTGGCCCGGCGATCTCGGCCGGCTCGACACGCAGGGGGTGCTCTGCCTGGAGGGCCGGGCCGACGACCTGATGAATCTGGGCGGGCAGAAGGTGTTGCCCGCGTGGATCGAGGCAGCGGCGCTGACCGCGCCCGGCGTGCGCGAGGCTGCGGCCTTCTCCCTGATCGATGACGACGGGTGGGAGCGCTGCTGGCTCGCCTTCGCGGTGGAGGACGGGTTCGAGGAGCAGGCGCTGGGCGAAGCGCTGCGTCCCCAGCTGGCAGCGGCGGAGCGGATCAGCTGGTTGCATGTCGATCGCCTGCCGCGCAACGCCATGGGCAAGATCGAGCGCAACCGGCTGCGCGATCTCGCGCGGACTATCACAGATTAGGAAATGTAAAAAAACGTTACCAATATTTCGCTTTATTGTCGTTCACCTTAACAAGACTGCGTGACATGCTGAATGATCAGCAATATAGAGGATAGGAAAATCATCGGTTGGTAAGGTCAGCGTATGCCGATTGCCTCGAAAAACCGGCGTGTCGCTGCGGCTTTTGCTTCGGGACGGTCAGCCGCGATCGGTTTCGGTTCGACCGCCGAATGCCCCTTCGCGATTTCGGATGCGACGCTACGGGCAGGATGGCTCGACGGCTTCATGAGCGGAAAGGCGGAGGCCGGCGACAAGGCTCAAGGCCAGCATCATTCCGGGACGACTTCGCTCGATCGATTGATCAACGGCGGTTGAGACGGCCGGCCGGGCGATCCGCCCGCCGATGCGAATGGCGACGGACCCGACCGCGGCTCACCCGAAATAATTGTTGAGCTTCACCGCGAGCTTCTGATCGGGGGCGCCGTGCGTGAAGACGGAATCGCCGAAGCGCGGCGGGCGCAGCGGTAGGCCTTTCATCCCGGAAAAACCGAAGTCCTCCTTCGGGATGCCGAGCCAGCGATCGAGCGCGCCGTTCGCATTGACGTCATGGAACGCCATCGCCGCATAATCACCGGGCGGCACGTTGCGGAAGGTGACGACGACGATACCAGCGCGCGCCGGGGCATGCGCGCCGAGTACGCATTTGCCGAGGAAGTGCTGGCGATCGCACAGCTGGACCATCACCATGCCCTTGTCCGAGCGCACATTCTCGACCGTTACCTCGACCGCGCCGCCATTCAGCATGGCGGGCGCGGCGGCGAGCGTGGCGGCGGCGAGAAGGATCGGGGCAGGCGGCAAGGCGTTCTCCCGGCCCGAGCGGAGATCCGGGGCCAGCTCCCAGGGCCCTAGCCGACAGGCGCGCGGGCGCAAATGTTCGAGTTTCGGTTCGTCCCAAGTGCGGCTAGGCTCGTCGCGTGCCCGTTGCCGATCATCCGCAGATTTACACGATTCCGCCGCACCGCGCCTTCGCCGATGCGCTGGCGGCGGGGCTGATCGCGCGCTTCGGCGGCGAGCCGCTCGGGCTGGCGCGCGGAATCGTGCTGCTGCCCAACAATCGCGCCAGGCGCGCGATTCGCGATGCGTTCGTGCGCGCGAGCGGAGGGGCATTGCTGTTGCCGCGGCTCGTCTCGATCGGCGATCCGGCGCTGGACGAGGCGATCGGCGCGGCGCTGGATCCGGTCGACGCGCCGGTGATCCCGCCCGCGATCGATCCCGTCGCACGGCAGCTGATCCTCGCCCGGCTGATCGAGCGGGCACGCGAGGGCAGCGGCGCAGGCGTGGATGCGGGCGAGGCGATGCGGCTTGCCGCCGATCTCGGGCGCACGCTCGACCAGCTGATCGTGGAGGGCGTGCCACCCGAAAATCTGCGCGATGCCGTGCCCGAGGAGCTCGCGGAGCATTGGCAGGCGAGCCTCGCGGTGCTGGCGGTGGTGCTCGACCAGTGGCCGGTTGAGCTGGCGCGGCGCGGACGGATCGATCTGGCGGACCGGCGCAACCGGCTGATCGTGGCGACCGCGGCGCGCTGGCGGAGCGAGCCGCCGGGCGGGTTCGTCGTCGCGGCGGGGATCAGCGCGGCGGGGCCGGCGGTCGGCGAATTGCTGCGGACGGTGTCACGACTGGAGCGCGGCATGGTCGTGCTCGCCGGGCTCGATCGGGCGATGCCCGAGGAGGAATGGGAGGCGCTGCGCGGCGCCGAGGGAATCGACGGGATCGAGACGCATCCGCAATTCGGCCTGTCGCGGCTGCTGGAGCGGATCGGCGTGGCGCGCGGCGAGGTGCGGCTGTGGCGACCGGCCGGGGCGGAGGGTGCGCGATCGGCGCGCAGCGTCGCGATCGGCAATGCGATGACGCCGGCGGGCTTCACCGACAAATGGCAGGTGCTCAAGCCCCACCAGCGGCGCTTGAGCCATGTGCGCGCGGTGGAGCTGGCCAACCCGGCGGCCGAGGCGCAGGCGATCGCGCTGGCGCTGCGCGAGGCACTGGAGGTGCCGGGGCGGACCGCGGCGCTCGTCACGCCCGATCGCGCGCTGGCCCTGCGCGTGGCGCAGCATCTGAAGCGCTGGGGGATCGATGCGGACGACAGCGCGGGGCGGCCGCTGGCGCTGATGCCGTCGGGGACGTTGCTGCTCGCGCTGGCCGAGGCGATCGCGGCCGACTTCGCGCCGGTGCCATTGCTGGCCCTGCTCAAGCATCCTTTGGTGCGCTCGGGCGAGGCGCGGACGGCGTGGCTGGAGGATGTGCGGAGGCTGGATCGCGCGCTGCGGGGACCGCGGCCGGGGCCGGGGCTTGACGGGATAGCGCGCTTCCTGGCCGAGGGCGACGGATGGAGCGCGCGCGATCGCGAGGCGGCGCGCGCGCCGTGGCTCAGGATATCCGAAGTGCTGACGCCGTTCCTGGCGCCCGTGAAACCCACCCTCGGCGGGCTGCTCGCGCTTGTCCGCGAGGGCGCGAGCGCGCTTGCGGGCGATGCGGCGTGGAGCCGGCCGGCGGGGCGCGCGGCGGCGGATATCGTCGCGGCGCTGGAGGAAGGCGCGCCCGACGGACCGGTGCGGATCGACGTCGCGACCTTTCCGGCGCTGCTCCGCGCGGCGCTGGAGCAGGTGGCGGTGCGGCCGCCGCAGGGCGGGCATCCGCGCCTGTTCATCTGGGGGCTGATCGATGCGCGGCTGCAGCGCGCGGACCTGATGGTGCTGGGCGGGCTCAACGAGGGCGTGTGGCCGGCCTTGCCCGCGCCCGATCCGTGGCTGGCGCCCGCGATACGGCGCGCTCTGGGGCTGCCTGGGCTGGAGCGGCGGATCGGCGCGGAGGCGGAGGAGTTCGCCGCCGCTCTGGGCGCTCCGCAGGTGCTGCTGACGCGCAGCCGCCGCGATGCGCGCGCGCCGGCGATCGCCTCGCGCTTCTGGCTCCGGCTCGATGCGATGACCGGGCGGCTGCCGCGCGCGCATCAAATGGCGCGCTGGGCGGATGCGCTCGACCGGCCCGAGATATTCGCGCCTGCCGACCAGCCCGCGCCGGTGCCGCCGGTCGCGGATCGACCGCGGCGGATCGCGGTGACCAAGCTCGATCGGCTGAAGGCGGATCCGTTCGCTTTCTATGCGGATGCGATGCTGCGGCTGCGGACGATGGACGCGGTGGATGCTGATCCGAGCCCCGCGTGGCGCGGCAGCGCGGTCCACGCAATCCTCGATGCGTGGTTCAAGCAGGATCAGTGCGACCCGGCGCGCTTACGCGCGCGGGCGGAGGCGTTGCTCGGCGAGGCGGCGGCGCATCCGGTGTTGCGGGCGCTGTGGAGCCCGCGGCTGCTGGAGGCGATCGACTGGATCGCGGCGACGGTGGCCGAGGATGAAGCGGCGGGGCGGCGGCCGATCGCGGCGGAGATCAAGGGCCGGATCGCGCTGCACGGGATCGAGTTGGAGGGGACGGCGGACCGGATCGATCGCGATGCTGCGGGCAAGCTCGGAATCGTCGACTACAAGACGGGCAAGCCGCCGTCGAAGCGCGCGGTGGCGGAAGGCTATTCGATGCAGCTCGGGCTGCTCGGGCTGATCGCCGAGCAAAACGGGTTCCAGGATGTGACGGGCCTGCCAGGCACGTTCGAATATTGGTCGCTGGCGGCGAAGAAGAGCGAGCTCGGTTATCGCGACAGCCCGGTGGGGCTGAACAAGAAAGGCGAGGGGATCGCGCCCGAGGATTTCACGACGCGCGCGGCCGGCGTGCTGGGCGAGGCGGTGCGTACGTGGCTGACCGGGGACGCTCCGTTCGTGGCGAAGCTGCACCCGGAATATGCGTCTTATGGCGATTATGACCAGCTGATGCGGCTCGACGAATGGTATGGCCGCGTCGCGCGCAGGACCGAGCCGTGAGCGCGGGTATCAAGCTCCTCCCGTGCAAGGAGAGATGGCATCGCGCAGCGATGACGGAGGGGTATCGCGCCCACGAGAGGGCGACACCCCTCCACCGTCCTTCGGCCGGTCCCCCTCCCCTTGCAGGGGAGGATTGCCGGTGAGCGCGCGGATCGACTTGCTCCGGCGCTTGCAGGGTGCGCAGGCGGATGCGTCGGATCCGCGGCGGCAGGTGTGGCTGTCGGCTTCGGCGGGCACGGGCAAGACGCATGTGCTGACCGCGCGCGTGTTGCGGCTGTTGCTGACGGGGGCGCAGCCCTCCTCGATCCTGTGCTTGACCTTCACCAAGGCGGGCGCGGCGGAGATGGCGGAGCGGATCCAGAGCCGGCTGGCGAGCTGGGTGCGGCTGGACGAGGCGAAGCTCGCGAAAGAGCTGTTCGCGCTCGGCGAGCCGAATGACGTGAATGCGATCCGGCGGGCGCGGCGGCTGTTCGCGCGGGTGCTGGATGCGCCGGGCGGTGGCCTGCGCATCCAGACGATCCATGCGTTCGCGCAGACGCTGCTGGCGGCGTTTCCGGCCGAGGCGGGGCTGGCGCCGGGGTTCAAGCCGCTCGACGGGCGCGCCGAGGCGGCGTTGGCGCGCGAGACGCTGGCACGGCTGCTCGCCGAGGCCGAGAGCGGTGGCGATCTGGGGCTGGTGCGCGACGTGCAGGTGCTTAGCCGCCGGCTGGGAGAGCAGGCGGCGGAACGTTATTTGCGGCTGTGCGCGCGATCGCCGCGGGCCTTGGCGGCGCTGGGGAGCCGCGAGGGGCTGGAGGCGCGCATCCGGGTCGGGCTGGGCGTGTGGCTGGGCGATATCGAGGCGCGCATCGCTGAGGCCTGCGCGGAAGGCGTGTTCGACTGTTCGAGCCTGCGCGCGATCGCGGATGCCAACCGGGCGTGGGGGACCAAGACCGGGCTGGAACATGCCGGGCTGGCCGAGGCGTTCCTCGAAGCAGGGCCAAGCGCGCGCGCGGCGATGCTGGAAGAGGTGATCGGCGTCGCGCGGACGAAGGCGGGCGATCCGCGCAGCCATTCGCCCAAATTGTTCGATTGTGATCCGGGGCATGGCGACAATTGCGAGGCGCTGGCCGAGGCGGTCGAGCTGCTCGTGCAGCAGCGACGCGGGGCGGAGCTGGCTGGCCTGATCGGGGCGGGGCTGCGCGCGGGCCAGGCTTATGCGGCCGCGTATAGCCAAGCCAAGCGCGCGGCCGGAGCGGTGGATTTCGACGATCTGATCCGGCTCGTGCTGGACCTGCTCGATCGACCCGGCATCGGCGACTGGATCCGCTTCAAGCTGGACCGGCGCGTCGATCATCTGCTGATCGACGAGGGGCAGGACACGAACGCGCAGCAATGGCGCATCGTGCGCGCGCTGGCCGACGATTTTTTCGCGGGCGATCCCGAGGAGCACGAGCGGCTCCACCGGACGATCTTTTCGGTCGGCGATTTCAAGCAGGCGATCTTCGGCTTCCAAGGGACCGATCCGTTCGCCTTTGCCGCCGCACGCGAATATTTCGGGCGGCAGATCGAGGCGGGCGCGCTGGATCTGGATCGGCTGTCGCTCGATCGCTCGTTCCGCTCGACGCCGCCGATCCTGACTTTGGTCGATCGGATCGTCTCCGATCTGGGCGGCGAGGCGCTGGGGCTCGTCGACGAGCCCGAGCCGCATGTGAGCGCCAAGATCGACAAGCCGGGGATCGTCACGCTGCTGGCGCCGATGTCGCTCGCCGGGGGCGATGCGGGCGAGGACGAGGGCGACGAGGGCTGGCTCGACGATGCGACACGCGGCTTCGCGCAGCGGCTGGCGCAGCAGATCCGCGCGTGGCTGGACGAGGGGCTGTGGCTGCCGGGCAAGGGGCGCGCGCTGCGGCCCGAGGACATCCTCATCCTCGTCCGCCGGCGGGGCGATCTCGCCTCGCTGATCGTCGCGCGGCTGCATGCCGAGAGCGTGCCCGTGGCGGGGGTCGATCGGCTGCGGCTGGATGCGCCGCTGGCGGTGCGCGATCTGATGGCGGCGATCCGCTTCGTGCTGCAGCCGGGCGACGATCTGAGCCTGGCGGGATTGCTCGTCTCACCTCTGTTCGGGCTGACGCAGGACGAGCTGTACGCGATCGGCTTCGGGCGAAAGGGAACGTTGTGGGCGGCGCTGCAGGCGCATGGCGATCATGCGCCGACGGTGGGTTTCCTGCGCGCAATCCTCGACGCGGCCGACTTCACGACGCCCTACGGCTTCCTCGAGACGATCCTGACCGGGCCGATGGACGGGCGGTGCAAGTTGCTCGGGCGGCTGGGGCAGGAGGCGCGCGATCCGATCGAGGAACTGCTCAACGCGGCTCTGCTGTTCGAGAGCGAGGCGACGCCGACCTTGCAGCGCTTCCTCGACTGGTTCGATCGCGGCGAGGTGGAGGTGACGCGCGACCCCTCCGCGCCGCTCGACGCGGTGCGGGTGATGACGGTGCATGGCGCGAAGGGGCTGCAGGCGCCGCTCGTGATCCTCGCGGATGCGACGGGCGACCCCAAGCGGCAGCCTGCGCGCGACGTGAGCTGGGTGATCGAGGAGGAGAGCGAGGCGGTGCCGATCGTGCGGCCGCGCAAGGACGAGCGGATCGGCCCGCTCGACGCGCGCATCGCCGAGATCGAGCGGCGCGAGCGCGAGGAGCATTGGCGGCTGCTGTACGTGGCGGTGACGCGCGCCGAGGAACGGCTCGTGATCGGCGGCGCGCTGGGGCCCGCGGCCCGCGGCCAGCCGCCGGCCGAGAGCTGGTATGCCGCGATCGAGCAAGCGATGATCGGACTGGGCGCGGACGCGGTGGCCGACCCCTTGTGGGCCTCGGCGCGCCATTATCAGGGCGAGACGCCGGCCTTGAGCGTCGTGCGAGCCAGTCCGATGCCGGCGGCTGCGCGGGCGGCTTCGCCCATGCCCGATTGGGCGCGACGCGCGGCACCGGTCGAGCAATTGCCGCCGCGGCCGCTCGCGCCGTCTTCGCTGGGCGACGATCTCGCGGCCGATCCGCCGCCGAGCCCGGCGATGCGCGCGGCGGCGGAGCGGGGGCGGTTGCTCCATTCTCTGTTCGAGCGCTTGCCCGCGCTGGGGGCGGAGCAGCGCGGGGCGGCAGCGGAGCGCTGGCTGACGGGCGCGGGCGGGGTTGCCGATCCCGGCATGGCGCGCGCGCTGGCCGAGGATGCGTGCCGGATCCTGTCCGATCCTGCGCTCGGCGAGATCTTCTCGCCCGACGCCCTCGCCGAAGCGCCGATCGCGGCGGTGGTGGAGGGCGGCTATGTCGTGGCGGGCACGGTCGATCGGTTGCTGGTGAGGGACGATCGGGTGCTGGTGCTCGACTATAAGACGGGCCGGGCGATGCCGGACCGGGCCGAGGATGCGCCCGTGCATCACCTGCGGCAGATGGCGGCCTATGCCGAGGCGCTCGGCCGGATCTTTCCCGGACGGCGGATCGAGGCGGCGTTGCTCTATACGGCGGGGCCGCGTCTGTTCCCGCTGTCGCCGGCGCTGCTGGCGCGCCACAAGCCGGACTATGCCGGCCCGCAGCAAAAGCTCGCACTGGAGAGTTGAGGGACGCGCCTGCCCTGCCTACATCCGTCTCAACTCAAGGAGTAATACCGATGGCGACCAAGAAGATCACCGACACCTCGTTCGATAGCGACGTGCTGAAGGCGGGCGGGCCGGTGCTGGTCGATTTCTGGGCGGAATGGTGCGGGCCGTGCCGGATGATCGGGCCTGCGCTGGAGGAGCTTTCCGAGGAGCTCGGCGAAAAGGTGACGATCACGAAAATCAATATCGACGAGAATCCCGAGACGCCGGGCAAGTATGGCGTGCGCGGCATCCCGACGATGATCCTGTTCAAGGATGGCCTGCCCGCCGCGACCAAGGTCGGCGCGGCGCCGAAGAGCGCGCTCAAGGGCTGGCTGGAACAGTCGCTCGCCTGATCTGGCCGGTGCTCGCGCTTGCGCGAGCACCGCTCTACACTCGTCGCATAAACCCTATCCGGTAACCCATCGCGACCGTGCCTGTGGCATGATCGCGCTGGGAGCGATTCGAGCATGACCAATCCCGCTTTCGGCGGCACCACCCTCGCGGCACGGCTCGTGGACGCGCTCTACACCGAAGCGATGCTTCTGGCGGACGAGACGCGCGGCTATTTCGACGATGCCGGCCAGATCGAGCGCGATGCGCTGCCGCCCCGGCTGCGCGTGGAATTCGCCTGCGAGGCGCTGAAGGCGACGACGCGGCTGATGCAGGTGATCGGCTGGCTGCTGATGCGCAAGGCCGTGCATGCCGGCGAACTGCCCGAGGGATCGGGCACCGCCGACAATCGCCGGCTCGGCGAGGCGCCGCCGCTGGACCCGGCGGTGGTGACGCGGCTGCCGCACGCGGCGCGGCGGCTGCTCGCCAATGGCGAGGATCTCTATCAGCGCGTGCGGCGGATGGACGAGGGGATCGAGGCGCCCGCGGCCGAGCCGACGGCGAGTCCGGCGCTGTCGCTGCTGCATCGGCTGGAGCGGTCGCTTTAAGGGGCGACTCCTTAGGCTTTCACCGTTCGGTTCGAGCAGCATCGAGCGTGTCGAGATGCGCCCGTCGAGAACTTCGGGCGACTTCTCGACTGCGTTCTCGACAAGCTCGAACTTCGCTCGAAGCGAACGGCTAGGGGACGGGGCGATCGAACGCCTCTTCCCATTTCACGACTGCAATCTTGTGGAAGCAGGCGCGCCTAGTAAGCGTGGACCGATGCTGTTTCCCCGCACCCTTCTGCTCACGATCGCGCTCGCCGCCGGACCGGCCTGGGCCGCGCCAGCGCCGAAGATTCCCGATGGCGCGCCTTATTGCGCGCCGCCGGGGACCAAGCCCGTCTTCCTCTCGCCGATGGGCGAGCCGTTTCGCGGGCAAGCGGGGCAGGCCTATCCCGCTATAACCTGGTTCGCAGGGGCCGATGCCGATCATGACGGGGCGGTCTCGCGCGCGGAATTCGTCCGCGATGCCGAGCGCTTCTTCAAGACGATCGATCTCGACCATGACGGGCGGATCGTGCCCGAGGAGATCGCAGCCTATGAGCGCGACGTCGCGCCCGAGATCGCGCTCTACAGCCGCTCGCGCGAGTATCTCGAAGTGCCGACGAAGCGCAGCAAGAACGAATCCGAAAATTATGGCGGGGCGATGGGGGCGGGGCGCTATGCCTGGCTCAACGTGCCGCAGCCGGTCGTGTCGGCGGATAGCGACTTCAATCGCGTGATCGACGTCGGCGAGTTCCGGCAGGCCGCGTCGCGGCGCTTCGATACGCTGACGCAAGGTGCTGGCAAGCTGGTACTGGCGGCGATGCCGCGCACGCCGTTCCAGATCGCGATCGAGGGGCCGTGTCGCCCTCGCCCGAAACCGGAGATCGGCAAGAACGGCGAACGCCGCGACGGCCCCGACACCGACGACCGCGCCCAGGGGGAGGGGCCGCCCCGATGAACGATCCGACCGCCCGCCTGCTCGTCGTCGACGACGATGCCGAATTGCGCACGCTGATCGCCGATTTCCTGAGCGGGAGCGGCTATGAGGTGACGAGCGCCGCCAACGCCGTGGAAATGGACGAAGCGCTCGCGCAGGAGACGTACGACCTGATCGTGCTGGACCTGATGATGCCGGGCGAGGACGGGCTTTCGGTGCTGCGGCGGCTGCGCGGCGGCGGCGGGCCGGCGATCATCATGCTTTCGGCGATGGGCGAGGATACCGACCGGATCGTCGGGCTCGAAGTCGGCGCGGACGATTATCTGGCGAAGCCCTGCAATCCGCGCGAGCTGCTCGCGCGCGTCCGGGCGCTGCTGCGGCGGCGCGCGGAGCTGCCGGCGACGGGCTCGGGCGCGAAGGTGCGGCGCTTCGGCGTGTGGGCGCTCGATATCGTCCAGCGGCGGATCACTAGGACGGGCACGGCGCCCGTGCAGCTGACCGACGCCGAGTTCCGGACGCTGACCGCTTTCCTCGACCGGCCGCAGCGCGTGCTGACGCGCGACCAATTGATCGAACATGCCAAGGGGCTGTCGAGCGATGTCTTCGATCGCGCGATCGACGTGACGATCAGCCGGCTGCGCAAGAAATTGGCGCCCGAGGATCCGATCCGGACGGTGCGCAACGAAGGCTATATGTTCATGCAGAAGGTCGAGGGGTGATCGCTCGGCTGCGGGGTCTGCCGCTCGTCTGGCAGACGTTGATGCTGCTGATCGCGAGCGTCGCCATCGCGCAAGCGGTGGGGATCCTCGTGCTCATCATCTCGCCGCCGCCGCGGCCCGATTTCAACCGGATGGGCGACATCACCGCGGCGCTGACCGGCGGCGAGCATGTGCCTGCGCGCGAGCGGCGCGGGCACGCGCGCGACCGGGGCGATCGCGAGCGCGAGCTTTCGGTGCATCGCGAGACGGCGCCGCCGGGGCCGCGGCCGCGGATGGTGTCTGATCCCGCGTTCGTCCGTGCGCTGGCCGAGCGGCTGCATGTCGGCGACGCGAATGTGCGGCTGTTTTTCGAACCCGACCGGCCCGGCTATCGATTGTTCGGCGCGCGCGGACGCAAGCCCGTCTATACGCGCGACGACGGCGAGCAGATCTTCTTCACGCCGGTCGTCGCGGGCGTGCGATCGGGCGACGGCTGGACCGTCGCCGAGACGGCGCCGCCGCCCTTGATCCTGCCCTGGCAGCGGCGGACGATCCTGTGGTTCGGCTTGAGCATCCTGCTGATCCTGCCGCTCGCCTGGATGTTCGCGCGCGCGCTGACGCGGCCGATCCGCAATCTGGCCGACGCGGCCGACCAGCTCGGCACCGATCCGACCGCGGCGCCGCTCGCCGAGGAGGAAGGGCCGGCCGAGCTGCGCGTGACCGCGCGCGCGCTCAACCGAATGCAGGGCCGGCTGTCCGATTATGTCGGCGAGCGGACCGCGATGATCGGCGCGATCGCGCACGATCTGCGCACGCCGCTCGCGCGGATCGCCTTCCGGATCGAGGGCGCGTCCGATCCGGTGCGCGAGAAAGTGCTCGCCGATGTCGAGCAGATGCGCGCGATGCTGGCGGCGACCATCGGCTTCGTGCGCAATACCGATACGAGCGGGCCGCGCGTGCCCGTCGACCTCGCCGCCCTGCTCGTTGCGCTGGCCGAGCAGGAGAGCGACATCGGGCGGGAGGTGGCACCCGGCGTGATCCAGCCGGCGATGGTGCTCGGCGATCCGCTGGCGCTGGAGCGATTGTTCCAGAATCTGATCGACAATGGCATCGCTTATGGCGGGCGCGTGACCGTGGCGGTGAGGGCCGAGCAGGGCGCGGCGATCGTCGCGATCTCGGACGAGGGACCCGGGATGGACGAGGCGCTGCTCAAGCGCGCCTTCCAGCCGTTCGTGCGCGGCGAGCCCTCGCGCAATCGCGATACGGGCGGGATCGGGCTGGGGCTTACGATCGCGCGTGCGATCGCGGAGAATCATGGCGGAACACTCGCGCTCGCCAATCGCACAGGCGGCGGGCTGGAGGCGACGTTGCGGTTGCCGCTTTCGGCCTAGCGGCGGCCGAGCCGCCGATCGAGCAGCACCATCAGGTGGCCGCAGACGAGGAACGCCGCCGAGATGCCGATCACATAAGCGCTGACCCCCGCCCAGCCGATCTTGCGCGGATCGATGAACGGATAGGGATAGTCGCCCCCCGTGGCGCCGCGGACGAGCGCATAGCCGAGATAGACGATCGGGAAGATCGCGATCAGCCAGGGATCGCGCGCGCGTAAGCGGCCCTTCTCGGCGAGGAAGAACCATGCGCCGACGGTAAGCAAGGGCACGGCATCGTGGAGCAAGGCGGAGGAGACGAGCCGCCAGCCCGTCGGGTGGAGGATCCGGCGCAGCATCAGTTCGAACACCGAGCCGACGAGCGCCATCGTCATCGCAAGCCCGCCGATCAGGAGCGGATGACGCAGACGCGGCGCTCCGAAGGCGATGCCGGTGAAGACGATCGCGACCGTCAGGTTCGACAGCATCGTGAAGAACAGAGCGAGCCGCCAAAGCGTCGGCGCGAGTGCGTGATAGCGCGCGAAGACGAGGAAGACCTCCATGATCAGCCCGCTCCAGCCGCACAGGGCGATCGCCCCTGCCCATAGCCGCCAGCGTCGCTCCATCATCCGGCCCGTCTCCCGCTCGCTTGTGGCCCTGCTATTCTTTTGTTACGCCTTCGTGAAAGATAATGTCGCGACGCAACGGGGTTAACCGGCGCGCGTTGGCAGAGGATGGATGAAATGGCCGACCCGAGGGCCCCGAGCAACCTGCCGCCTTTGGCGCTGCACGTGCCCGAGCCGCAATTCCGCCCCGGCGACGCGGTGGACTTCGCGTCGTTCGATCGCGGCGAAGCCGGCGCGGTCGCGCGGCCCGATACGGCCGAGAAGGCGGATGCGCTGCGGACGCTGCCTTACGCGCTGATCCGCGTGCTCGACGACGAAGGCAAGGCGCAAGGCCCGTGGAACCCGCGGCTCGATGCCGATCGGCTGCGCGCGATGCTCCGCCACATGGCGCTGACCCGCGCCTTCGACGAGCGCATGTATCGCGCGCAGCGTCAGGGCAAGACGAGCTTCTACATGAAGTGCACGGGCGAGGAGGCGACCTCGGTCGGCGCGGCGCATGCGCTGGACCACGACGACATGTGCTTCCCCTCCTATCGCCAGCAGGGGCTGCTGATCGCGCGCGATTGGCCGATCGGCGACATGATGTGCCAGATCTATTCGAACAGCGGCGATCGGCTGAAGGGCCGGCAGATGCCGATCATGTATTCGGCGCGCGACGCGGGCTTCTTCTCCATCTCGGGCAACCTCGCGACGCAATATCCGCAGGCGGTGGGCTTCGCGATGGCGAGCGCGGCGAAGGGCGACAGCCGGATCGCGGCGAGCTGGGTCGGCGAGGGATCGACCGCCGAGGGCGACTTCCATTCGGCCTGCACCTTCGCCAGCGTCTATCGCGCGCCGGTGATCCTCAACGTGATCAACAACCAGTGGGCGATCTCGTCTTTTTCGGGCTTTGCCGGCGCCGAAGCGACGACCTTCGCGGCGCGCGCGATCGGCTATGGCATCGCCGGGCTGAGGGTGGACGGCAACGACATCCTTGCCGTCTACGCGGCGACCCTGTGGGCGGCTGAGCGCGCGCGGGGCAATCACGGACCGACCCTGATCGAGCATTTCACCTATCGGGCGGAGGGCCATTCCACCTCGGACGACCCGAGCAAATATCGCTCGGCCGAGGAGCGCGGCAAATGGCCGCTCGGCGATCCGGTCGCGCGGCTGAAGCAGCATCTGATCGCGCTTGGTGAGTGGGACGATGCCCGGCACGAGGCGATGGACAAGGAACTTGCCGAATATGTGCGCGACGAGGGCCGCAAGGCGGAGGCTTTGGGGACGCTGCACGACGGGCTGAGCCAGCCCTTCACGACGATGTTCGAAGATATATTCGAGGAGCAGCCCTGGCATCTGAAGGAGCAATCCGAGCAGATGCAGGCCGAGCGCAAGGCGGCGGGGATATGAGAGCGTGTGCCCCAGCGCACCCGTTTGCCCTGAGCTTGTCGAAGGGCGGTTCTTCTCTTCGCTCTGCCGAAGAACAAGGACGGTGCTTCGACAGGCTCAGCACGAACGGATCGAGGGCTCGGGGATGAGCGAGGAACCCGAAACCCGCGCGATGAACATGATCCAGGCGATCAATTCCGCGCTCGACATCGCGATGGGGCGCGATTCCGAGATCGTCGTGCTGGGCGAGGATGTCGGCTTCTTCGGGGGCGTGTTCAAGGCGACCGAAGGCCTGCAGGCCAAGCATGGCAAGAACCGCGTGTTCGACACACCGATCAGCGAATGCGGGATCATCGGCGTCGCGGTCGGCATGGCGACCTATGGGCTGCGGCCCGTGCCGGAGATCCAGTTCGCCGATTATATCTACCCCGCGCTCGACCAGCTCGTGAGCGAAGCGGCGCGACTGCGCTATCGATCGGCGGGCGAATATACCGCGCCGATCACGGTGCGCACCCCGTTTGGCGGGGGAATCTTCGGCGGGCAGACGCACAGCCAGAGCCCGGAAGGCATCTTCACGCATGTCGCGGGGCTGAAGACGGTGATCCCGTCCAATCCCTATGACGCCAAGGGCCTGCTGATCTCAGCGATCGAGGACAATGATCCGGTGATCTTCTTCGAGCCCAAGCGCATCTATAACGGGCCGTTCGACGGCCATTACGACCGGCCGGTGACGCCCTGGGCCAAGCATCCCCAGGCGCAGGTGCCCGAGGGCTATTATCGCATCCCTCTCGGCAAGGCGGCGGTCGTGCGCGCGGGCGAGGCCGCGACTTTGCTCTGCTACGGGACGATGGTGCATGTCGCGCTCGGCGTGGCCGAGGAGACGGGCGTCGACGTCGAGGTGATCGACCTGCGCACTCTGGTGCCGCTCGATATCGAGACAATCGAGGCGTCGGTGCGCAAGACCGGGCGCTGCATCGTGCTGCACGAGGCGACGCGGACGGGCGGCTTCGGTGCGGAGCTGGCGGCGCTCGTGCAGGAGCGTTGCTTTTATTCGCTCGAGGCGCCGGTGGAACGCGTCACGGGCTGGGACACGCCCTATCCGCACAGCCTGGAATGGGCCTATTTTCCGGGGCCGGTGCGGCTGACGCAGGCGCTGAAGCGCGTGATGGAGGGCTGAGGCATGGCGCGCATCGACTTCAAATTACCCGATATCGGCGAGGGGATCGCCGAGGCGGAGATCGTCGCCTGGCATGTGCGGGTGGGCGATGTCGTCGAGGAAGATGACCCGCTCTGCGACATGATGACCGACAAGGCGACGGTGGAGATGACCGCGCCAGTGAGCGGGACCATCGTGGCGGTGGCAGGCGAGGTGGGGGACCAGATCGCGATCGGGGCGGTGCTGGCGGTGTTCGAGAGCGAAAGCGTGGTCGGCGAGGTGACGGTGGTCGAGGCGCCGAATGAGGCGGCTGCCGTCGCAGCGCCTGAGCGGGCCGAACAAGTCCTCCCCGCCCGAAGCGGGGGGAGGGGGACCGGCGAAGCCAATGGAGGGGAGGAGAGCACCGATCTCGCCGCTCCCGAGCCCGTTGCCATTCCCTTCCACCATCCTGCGGATGGTCCCCCTCCCGAGCAAGCTGGGGAGGATGAGAAGAAGCGCCTTCTCGCCTCGCCTGCTGTGCGTGCGCGCGCGAAGGATCTCGGGATCGATCTCGCCGAGGTTCACGCGCCTGACGGACGGATCCGTCATGCCGATCTCGATGCGTTTCTCGGCTATAACGGTGCGCGCGGCTACCGCGCCTCGGCCCCGGCGCGTGCGGACGAGGCGATTAAGGTCATCGGCCTGCGCAGGCGCATCGCGGAGAATATGGCGGCGTCGAAGCGCGCCATTCCGCATTTCACCTATGTCGAGGAGTTCGATGTCACCAAGCTGGAGGCGCTCCGCGCGGACCTCAACGAGACGCGCGGCGCCAAGCCGCGGCTGACGATCCTGCCGTTGCTGATCGTCGCGATCTGCAAGGCGCTGCCCGATTTTCCGATGATCAACGCGCGCTATGACGACACCGCCGGCGTCGTGACGCGGCACGGCGCGGTGCATCTCGGCATCGCGACGCAGACCGAGGCGGGGCTGATGGTGCCGGTCGTGCGCGATGCGCAGGATCTGAACATCTGGCAGCTTGCAGCGGAGATCGCGCGGCTGGCGGAGGCGGCGCGGGCGGGCAAGGCGCGATCCGAGGAATTGTCGGGATCGACGCTGACGGTGACGTCGCTGGGGCCGCTCGGCGGGATCGCGACGACGCCGGTGATCAACCGGCCCGAAGTGGCGATCATCGGACCGAACCGGATCGTGGAGCGGCCGGGGTTTCGCGACGGACAGGTGGTGGCGGCGAAGCTGATGAACCTGTCGATCTCGTGCGATCACCGCGTGGTGGACGGGTGGGATGCGGCCAGTTTCGTGCAGGCGGTCAAGCGGCTGGTTGAGACGCCGGCTTTGCTGTTTGTGGATTGAACGTCCCGAAATCCGTTTGCTTCGAGCGGAGATCGAGCAAGTCGGGACCCCACGAAAGTAGTACTTTCGTGGGAGCCCGGTCGAGATCGCAGTCGAGAAGTGGTGCCAGTGGGACGCTTCTCGACTTCGCTCGAAGCTGACGGGTTCTCGACAAGCTCGAACCAAACGGGAGTGGGGAAGGCAGAAGCCCTAAAGCCGCCGCAGCCACAATTCCTTGACCGCGTGACGCGGGCCCTTGCGGATGATCACGTCGGCGCGGCTGCGCGAGGGGAGGATGTTCTCGCACAGGTTCAGCGCGTTGACCTCGGCCCAGATGTCGCGCGCGGCGTCCAGCGCCTGCTCGCGGGTGAAATGGGCGAAGTGGTGGAAATAGGATTTCGGGTCCTGGAAGGCGGTCTGCTGCAGGAGCAGGAAACGCTCTTCGTACCAGCGCTCGATATCGTCGGGATCGGCATCGATGTAGATCGAAATGTCGAAGAAATCGCTGGCCGTGAACGGGTGGTGGGCGTCGTGCCCCGAGCCGATCTGGAGGACGTTGAGGCCTTCGAAGATCAGCACGTCGGGCTGATCGATCACCTGCCGCTCGCCGGGAATGATGTCGTAGGCGTGGTGCGAATAGACGGGCGAGCTGGCGCGGCCGGTCGAGCGCACTTCGGCGAGGAATTCGATCATCGTGCGGACGTCGTAGCTTTCGGGAAAGCCCTTGCGCGACATCAGCCCGCGCTCTTCCAGCACCGCCGTCGGATAGAGGAAGCCGTCGGTGGTGACGAGATCGACCGAGGGGTGATCGGGCCAGCGCGACAGAAGCGCGCGCAGCACGCGCGCCATCGTGCTCTTGCCGACCGCGACCGAGCCCGCGATCGCGACCACATAAGGACGCCGGCCGGCGGGTCGGCCGAGGAAATCGTCGGTGACGCGCGCGAGGCCACGCGTCGCGCCGACATGGAGGTTGATCAGGCGGGTGAGCGGCAGATAGACCTGCTCGACCTCGCTGAGCGAGATCGGCTCGTTGGCGCCGCGCAGCCGCGCGAGATCGCCTTCGTCGAGCGTGAGCGGCACTGCCGAGCGCAACCGTGCCCAGGCGGCGCGATCGTAGCGCGTGTGGCTGGGGCTGCCGATCGGCGCATCCGGGACGACCGAGGACCAGCCCGGCCGCCTGGCGGTCCCGCCTACAGGAATGACGCCACTTCCCGCTTGGGATGCTCGACGAGGTGGCGGACGAGGCGATTGGCCTTGTCGACGAGGATCACGTGCGGAGTGATCGGCTCGGGCGTCAGCTCGAAGCCCATGATGATGACCTCCTCGCCTTCGCCGATCAGATGCGCGGCGGCGCCGTTCATGCAGATCTCGCCCGATCCGCGCTCGCCTGCGATCACATAGGTCTCGAGCCGCGAGCCGCTGGTATTCGAGACGACGAGCACCTTCTCGCCTGCCCACAGGCCGACCGCATCGAGCAGATCGCTGTCGATCGTGATCGAGCCCACATAAGCGAGGTTCGCCTCCGTGACGGTGGCATTGTGAATCTTCGACCGCATGACCCAACGCACGATAGAAATCCTCCCGCCGCGAAAGCCGGCTCGCCTCCGCATATAAGGACGAAATCCGCGGAAGCGAAGATGCTGCATTTGCGGGCTTTCGCCGGGCAGGCTAGGCCGCTGGCCCCACGCGCTGGAAGGAGCAGGACATGGCGCTCACCGTCGCCGGAATTATCCGGATGAAGGCCAAAGGCGAGCGGATCGCGATGATCACCTGCTATGATCATGCCTCCGCCTTGATCTGCGAGCGGGCGGGCCTGCGCTTCCTGCTGGTGGGCGATTCGCTGGGGCAGGTGATGCTCGGGCACACGAGCACTATCCCGGTGACGCTGGAGGACATGATCGCGCATAGCGCGGCGGTCGCGCGCGGCGCGCCGGAGTCGCTGATCGTCGTCGACATGCCGTTCCTGTCCTATGCGACGCCCGAACAGGCGGTCGCCTCGGCGCAGCGGCTGATGCAGGACGGCGGCGCGCATGCGGTGAAGCTGGAGGGCGGGGAGGCCGTGCTGCCCGCGGTCGAGCGGCTCGTGTCGCTCGGCGTGCCGGTGATGGGGCATCTCGGCTTCACGCCGCAATCGGCCAACCAGATCGGCATCCGCGTCCAGGCCAAGACCGCCGAGGCGGGGGCGACGTTGATCCGCGATGCGAGGGCGCTGGAGCAAGCGGGCGCGTTCGCGATGGTGCTGGAACTCGTGCCGATCGAGCTGGCGCGCGCCGTCTCCGAGGCGATCTCGATCCCGACGATCGGGATCGGCGCGGGGCCGGGCTGCGACGGGCAGGTGCAGGTGTGGCACGACGTGCTGGGCCTGATCGATCATCCGCCCTTCCGCCATGCGGGCCGCTATGCGGAGATCGGCAAGGCGATCGAAAGCGCGCTGGCCGGCTATGCCGCCGACGTGGCGAGCGGCGCCTTTCCGACCGACGCCAATGGCGCCTCGATCGATGCCTCGGTGATCGAGGAGGCCAAGCGCCTCGCGGACGTCGCACGGTGAAGATCGTCCGGACGGTCGCCGAGACGCGTGCGGCGCGGGCGGGGCTCGGGCGCCTGGGCTTCGTGCCGACGATGGGCGCGCTTCACGACGGGCATATGGGCCTGATGGCATCGGCGCGCGACGGCTGCGACGCGGTCGCGGCGAGCATCTTCGTCAACCCTGCGCAGTTCGGGCCGAACGAGGATCTGACGCGCTATCCGCGGCCGATCGAGGCGGATCTGGCCAAACTGGAGGCGGGCGGGGTCGAGCTCGTGTTCCTGCCGTCGGTGGAGATCGTCTATCCGGCGGGGTTCGACACGCGGATCGAGGTCGGCGCGATCGCCAACCGGCTGGAGGGCGCGATCCGGCCCGGGCATTTCTCGGGTGTGGCGACGGTGGTGGCCAAGCTGTTCAACATCGTCGCGCCCGACGTCGCGTGGTTCGGGCAGAAGGACGTGCAGCAGACGCGCGTGATCAAGCAGCTGGTGCGCGATCTGGATCTGCCGGTGAATATCCGCGTGGGGCCGACGCTGCGCGAGGCGGACGGCCTCGCGCTATCGAGCCGCAACGTCTATCTGTCCGCCGAGGATCGCGCGCAGGCGACGGCACTCTATCGCGGGCTTTCAGGGGCGGAGGCGGCGTGGGCCGGAGGCGAGGCGGGCGCTGCGACGCTCCGCAGCGGAATCGCCACGCATATCGCGGAGACGACGGGTATCGTCGACTATATCAGCATCGCCGATCCCGACACGCTGGTCGAGCTCGACGAGGTGACGGACGCCGGCGCGGTAGTGTCGCTGGCGGTCCGCTATGGCACGACGCGGCTGATCGATAATGTGGTGCTGCCGGCGCGAGCCTGAGCCTGCCGGAGTGCCTTCGCTCAAGCAGCGGATCGGCCCGACTGCCTTACGAAAGGACGGCGACGATATTGCATATCGACCGCGTCCGTTCCGAACGACGCAAATGCTGTTTGAGGCCCGCGCAAAAGTTCCATGAAAAAAGAATTTACAAGAATCCGCTTTTTTCCGGTTAACGACTGTTAATGCCCGGATTTCTGGTTTAGCGACGAATCACGCCATCGAATCGCTTTTCCTGGTGCGGAGTATTTCATGAACAAGTTTGCTTTTGCGTTTCTCGCACCCGTAATGATCTTGGCATCGCCCGCCAGCGCCACGATCACGATCGCGTTCCAGAATGCCGCCGTCAACGGCGGCGCCGTCACGACCGTCGCAACCGATTCGGGCAGCGGTCTGGCTTCCTTCACGGGTGCCTACGGATCGTTCACGACTTTGGTGTCTGCGTTCGGATCGCCGTTGCTGCCGCAGCCGATCCTGCAGACTAATGGCATCAGCGTCTCGTCGACGATTGCCGGGATGCTGACCGTCTATGTGACGCAGCAGAATTTGACGGCGTCGACCGCCGGCCTCACCAGCTCCTTCACGTCGAATTCCTTCACCGGTTCGGCCCAGTCGGTGGTGGAATCGACCTATTATAGCGCTTCGAACGAACTGTTCGGTGGTACGCAGCTGGCGTCGGCTCTGTTCACCGGCATCGGCACCGTTGTCTCGACCGACGCGCTCGTCGGCCTGAGCGGCCCTTATTCGCAGACGGCGAAATATGTGATCGCAGTCGGCGACGGTACCGCTTCCGTGAACAACACGATCAACCTGTCCGCGCCGGCCGCCGTGCCCGAGCCCGCGACCTGGGCGATGATGATCGTCGGCTTCGGTGCTGTCGGTTCGACGATGCGCCGCCGGCGCACCAGCGTCCGCTTCGCCTGACACACGCAACGCCGCCGGCCTCAAAACCGGCGGCGTTTTCGTGTCTGCGACCGGCCAAATAGAATCCGGCGAACGCCGTGCGTGAATATCGTGCCGCTTCCGTCTAAGGAGCGCGCATGCCTTTACCCATCGTTGCCATCGTCGGACGCCCCAATGTGGGCAAGTCGACCCTTTTCAACCGCCTCGTCGGCAAGCGTCTCGCGCTCGTCGACGACATGCCCGGCGTCACGCGCGACCGGCGCGAGGGCGACGCGACCCTGCTCGGCCTCGAATTCCGGATCGTCGATACGGCAGGCTTCGAGGACGAGGATCCCGATACGCTGCCGGGCCGGATGCGCGCCCAATCGGAAGCCGCGGTCGGCGATGCCGACGTCGCCTTGTTCCTGATCGATGCCCGCGCGGGCGTGATGCCGCTCGATCAATCGATCGCGCGCTGGCTGCGCCAGTCGGACACGCCCGTCATCCCGATCGCCAACAAGGCCGAGGGCAAGGCCGGCGAAAGCGGGATCATCGATGCCTATTCGCTGGGTCTCGGCGATCCGATCCCGTTTTCGGCCGAGCATGGCGAGGGGCTTGTCGATCTGTTCGAGGCGCTGCGTCCCTATCTGGAGCGCGAGGACGAGGACGGACCCGAGGAGGATGACGAGATCCTGCTGGAGGGCGACGAGCCGGACGGGCCGCTGAAGCTCGCCATCGTCGGGCGCCCCAATGCGGGCAAGTCCACGCTCATCAACCGGATGCTGGGCGAGGATCGCCTGATCACGGGTCCCGAAGCCGGGATCACGCGCGACTCGATCGCGGTGGAGTGGATGTGGAAGGATCGGCCCGTGCGGCTGATCGACACGGCAGGGCTGCGGCGCAAGGCGAAGGTGGAGGACAAGCTGGAGAAGCTCTCCGCCGCCGACACGCAGCGCTCGATCGACTTCGCGGAGGTCGTCGTGCTGCTGCTGGACGCGACGCGCGGGCTGGAGGCGCAGGACCTGCGCATCGCCGGCCAGGTGCTGGAAGAAGGCCGCGCACTGATCATCGCGATCAACAAATGGGACGTCGCCGAAAATCCGCCGAGCCTGTTCCAGGGCGTGCGCGGCGCGCTGGACGAGGGGCTCGCGCAGGTGAAGGGCCTGCCGGTGCTGACGGTATCGGCCGAGACCGGGCGCGGCATCGACCAGCTGATCGAAGCTTCGTTCAAGATCCGCGACGAATGGTCGAAGCGCATCTCGACGGGCCAGCTCAACCGCTGGTTCGAGAAAGCGATCGAGGCCAATCCGCCGCCGGCGCCGGGCGGCAAGCGCATCAAGTTGCGCTATCTGACGCAGGCGCGGACGCGTCCGCCGAGCTTCATCCTGTTCGGCACGCGCGTCGATCAGCTGCCGGAGAGCTATCGCCGCTATCTGATCAACGGGATCCGTCGCGACTTGGGCTTTGCAGGCGTTCCCGTGCGGATGACGCTGCGCGCGCCGAAGAATCCGTTCGGGACGTGACCGAGACGATCGTCGATGCGCGCGGGCTGAAATGTCCGTGGCCGGCGTTGCGGCTGGCCAAGGCGATGCGCGGGGCGAACCACGTGAGAATATCCGCGGACGATCCGCAGGCGCCGGCAGAATTCCGCGCACTCTGCCGGGAGCATGGCTGGTCGATCCTAGCGGAGGCGACTGATTTCATCATCAAGCGCCCTCTGGAAGCAAAGTCTTAACCGAATCAATCGCACTAGAGGGCTTGGCGCGCGTAGGCGTGGAGTGGGCAAGTGCACGAAATTAGCAGCCAGATCGTCGACAGGGACCGGTTCAGCGCCGCGCGGAGCGAGCTCGGCGAGAGCTTCGCCCGGATCCTCAGCTATTATCGCGAGGACGGCGCGAAGGCGATCGAGGAGATCGAGCGCGCGGTGCGCGATCGCAGCGCGGTGTGCCTCGTGCGTCCGTCGCACACGCTGAAGGGCGATTCGCTGATGGTCGGTGCGGATGCGCTCGCGCTGGCGGCCGAGGAGATCGAGAAAGCGGCCCGGCTCTCGATCGAGATGCACGACTTTCCCGATGACGTGCTGCTGAAGGTGCTCGAACTGCGCGGGCTGTTCGCGCAGACGATCGCTTTCTTCGATCGCGAGACCGCCGAGCGGGCACCTCCCGCCCCGACGCTGGCGCCACGGCGCACGGGCGGGTTCGGGCGAAAGGTCGTCGGCGCCTAACTTTTAGCGGCGCCGTCCCGCGCGGGGGTGGGGAACCACCGCCCGGGCGGGACCGGCGCGAGGCTCAGTGCGCCTCTTCGTCCGCCGACTTCGACTGCAGCTGGACATAGTTCTGGATGCCCATGCGCGCGATCATATCGAACTGGCGCTCCAGATAATCGACATGCTCTTCCTCGTTGTCGAGGATGCGCTTGAACAGATCGCGCGTGATATAATCGCGCACCGTCTCGCAATGGGCGATGGCTTCGCGCAGCTGCGGGATCGCTTCATTCTCCAGCGCGAGATCGGCACGGAGGATCTCCTCCACCGTCTCGCCGATGCGCAGGCGGCCGAGCAGCTGGAAATTGGGCAGTCCATCAAGGAACAGGACGCGCGCCGCGAGCATGTCGGCATGCTTCATCTCGTCGATCGATTCGCCATATTCGAACTTGGCGAGCTTCGCGATGCCCCAATGATCCAGCATCCGGTAATGGAGGAAATACTGGTTGATCGCCGTCAGCTCATTCTTGAGCGCGACGTTCAGATATTCGATGACTTTCTCGTCGCCCTTCACGGCTGCATTCCTTCTTTAATCGGTCGAGCGCGCCGATAGACCGGATGCCTGCAAATTTGAAGCGCGAACAACTCGCAAGTCGGCTGAGAATAGATCGCAAATATTACTGCGAGTATTTCGCATTATATCACAGCAGACGCGGCTGATCGCCTTCCGGCGGCCTGAACAGATCGGTGCGCAGCACCAGCCGTTCGCGATTGAGGCCGAGCTTGCGGCACGCGATCTGGAAGCGGGTGCGCAGCAGATCGGCCCATGGCCCCTGACCCTTCATGCGCGTGTGGAAATCGGGATCATTGTCGCGCCCGCCGCGGATCGACCGGATCGTGGCCATGACCTTGGCCGCGCGATCCGGGTGGTGCGCGTCGAGCCAAGCGCGAAACAGGGGCGCGACCTCATGCGGCAGTCGCACGGGCATGAAGAAGGCACGGCGCGCGCCGGCGTCGGCAGCGGCCGACAGGATCTGTTCCATCTCGTGATCCGTGATCTGCGGCACCACGGGCGCGAGCGAGACGTGACATTGGACGCCGGCATCGCTGAGCGCGCGGATCGCGGCGAGGCGCTTGGCGGGGCTCGGCGCGCGCGGCTCCAGCGTGCGCGCGGTCTTCGGATCGATCGTCGGCACCGACATGACGACCGAGACGAGGCCCTTCGCCGCCATCGGCGCGATCAGATCGAGATCGCGGACGACGCGATCCGATTTGGTCGTGATCGTGAAAGGATGGCGCGTCTCGTGGAAGATCTCGATGATCTCGCGCGTGATCCGCCATGTGGCCTCGATCGGCTGATAGGGATCGGTGTTGGTCCCGAGCGCGATTGGCTTGGGCAGATAGGATTTGGCCGACAATTCGACGCGGAGCAGCCTGGCGGCATCGGGCTTGGCGAACAGACGCGTTTCGAAATCGAGACCGGGCGAGAGATCGTGGAAGGCGTGGGTGGGGCGCGCGAAGCAGTAAATGCAGCCATGCTCGCAGCCGCGATAGGCGTTGATCGAGCGATCGAACGGCACGTCGGGCGAGCTGTTGCGGGTGATGATCGTGCGCGGGCGTTCGATCGTGACCGTCGTCCGGACCGGGGCCGGCCCGCCATCGACATCGTCGCGCGCATCCAGCCAGTCTCCGTCGCTCTCGCGGGCGGCCAGACCGAAGCGATTCGGAGTGTCGTTCAGGGTGGCGCCGCGTCCCGCGTGACGCATGGAAGTAGACGGGATTCGCGCCATTGGCGGTAATTAGCGAATCCCGCCGAACAAAACAAGAACTAATGCTAAAAGACTGTGACGACATGGTTATTTAAGCCCGATTGCGGCATAAGAAGCGGAGCAGATCGGCTTTTGGTCCGTGTACGGACCGGCGTGGCGGATCGGCCGTGTAACGTAGCGTTGTGGAGTATCGTCGATGTTCGCCCGTATCCTGAAGTCGGCCGCAATCGCGGTCGCAGCGCTCGGACTTGCCGCCGGCGCGAATGCCGCCACTATCTTCAATTTCAGTTTCATGGCGCCACTGCCGCTCACCACGCCGGCCACCGGCAGCGGCCAGATCTTCACGAACGATCTCGGCAACGGAACCTACCAGGTCTATGACGTCGTCGGGACTGCCAAGCTGACCAGCACGAGCTCCGCGGCGACGCTGAACACGGTCAGCGCGGCGGCGTTCAGTTCGCTGTCGATCACCGGAAACGCCACGAGCGGCTTCACGTTCACGGGCATGTTGTCTGGTCCGACCACCAGCTACAATTTCGCCCGCAACATCTTCGACAGCAATTACACGATCTCGAACGGACTGCGTTCGTCGAGCGCGAGCACGTTCAGCCTCACGCAGGTTCCGATCAGCGCGCCGGTGCCGGAGATCGGCACGTGGATGATGATGGTGCTAGGCTTCGGCGTCATCGGCGCGACGCTCCGCGCAGGCCGGCGCAGCCCGACGATCCAGCACCTCCGATAGGCGCGCCTCAGCGCTCCTGCAGCCTCGGCATGAGCTCGACGAAGTTGCAGGGGCGGTGGCGACTGTCGAGCTGGGTGGAGAGAATGCCGTCCCAGCCGTCGCGGCAGGCGCCGGTCGAGCCGGGCAGCGCGAACAGATAGGTGCCGCGCGCGACCGCGGCGGTCGCGCGCGACTGGATCGTCGATGTGCCGATCGTCTGGTAGCTGAGCCAGCGGAACAGCTCGCCGAACCCCTCGATCTCCTTCTCGCGGACGCGGGCGAAGGCCTCGGGCGTCACATCGCGCCCGGTGACGCCGGTGCCGCCGGTCGTGATGATGCAGTCGATCCCGGGATCATCGATCCAGCGGTTCAGGTGCGTGACCAGCGCCGCGACATCATCGCGCAGGATCGCGCGATCGGCGAGGATATGGCCCGCCGCCTCCAGCCGCTGGACGAGCGTGTCGCCCGAGCGATCGTCGGCGAGCGTGCGGCTGTCCGAGACGGTCAGGATCGCGATGCGAACGGGGAGGAACGGCAGGCTGGTATCGATGGGCATGAGACGCTCCTGCCACCGGCGGGGCCGGGGCGGAAGCCCGATCAGTTGAGCGCGGGTAGCCCCGCCGGGCTCGCATCGGCGCGCAGCGCGACGCGCGCCGCCGAAGTCGGGAAACGCGGCCATTTGCCCTGCGCCATCGTCACGAGGCTGTCGGTCGCAGCGCCGCTCTCGCGCTGATACATCCAGTAATTGCGCAGCACGATCGCGGTGTAGGCGCGCGTCTCGGCAAAAGGCATCGCCTCGATGAAGAAGAGCGGATCCTGCGAGGCGCCGGGGCGGACGTTCCAGGCGGCGATATTGTTCGGCCCGGCATTGTAGGCGGCGATCACCTTGGGCAGCAGGCCGCCGGTGCCGCCATGTGTGGCCAGTTCCTCAAGGTAGGACTGGCCATATTCGAAATTGATCGCGGGATCGTTCATCCGCGCCGCCATGTCGGCGGTCTCGCCCTTGTGGCGGGCGACCAAGCGCGCGGTGCCGGGCATGAGCTGCATCAGCCCGCGCGCGCCGGTGCGGCTGACGGCATCGGTGCGGAACTGCGATTCCTGAAGCGCATGCGCGAAGCAGAGCGCGGGGTCGACGCGCCAGCCGCTCGACGGCCTCCACGACGGCATCGGATAGCGCGCGGCGACGGGGGTCGTGACGCCTGCGGGGCCGTTCTGCGCGAGCCACATCTGCGTCGCAGGCAGATCGAGCTTGGCGGCGAGGCGGATCAGCGCGCCATGTTCGGGCGAGGGGCCGATCCGCGCCTGCTGGCGAAGCAGCTGATCGGCCAGCGCGGTCTCGCCGATCTGCGTCAGCGCGGCGGCGACGCGGGCATTGGGGCGCAGCGCGAGGATGTCCGGCGCGTCGCCCGCAGGCGGCGCCATCTGCGTCGCGAGGCCGAGAGACGCCGAGGCGAGCATGCCGTAGAAGGTCTCGTCGAGGCGAGCGGCGGAGCGCAGGCGCGCGGCGACGCGATCGGGGCGGCCACCGGCCGTGTCGCTGCGCGCGGCCCAATAGAGCCCGGCGGCGACCGTCTCGGCATCGCGCGCCGAGGTTGCAACGGCGGCGAAGGCATCGGCGGCGGCGGCCATGTCGCCCGCCCGCCACGAGGCGAGGCCGAGCACCCAATTGGCCTGCACGGTCCATTCGCCCGCACCCGCGCCGGCGGCAGCTGCGACCCGGCGAGCATTGGCATCGTCATATGCGAGGAAATAGGCCCAGGCGGTCCGCTGGCGCCATTCCGCGAGCGCCTCGGGCGTGAGCTGACCTGCGGCGGCCTCGACCACGGCTTCCGCGCCGGCGCCGTCATTGGCCTTCACCAGCGGCGTGGCGACGATCGACAGGCGGGCGGCGGTGGCGTCGCTGCGCGTGGGGCGGGCAGCGACGCGCTTCGAGGCACCGGCCATGCGCACCAGATCGTGCGGCTGGGGCAGGATCGGCAGATCGGAGACGCCTTGCTGCACGGCGAGGCGCGCGAGGGCGGGGGCTTCGGGAAGCTCGGGCGCGGCTGCGAGCAGGCTCGAGAGCTTGACCACGTCGGGGCGTGGCGCGTTGCGGGCAAGATAGAGTTCGGCGCGCGCGACGGACGTCAGCAGGCCATCGGGGCGCGCATCGAGCGCAGCCGACGCGGTCGCCCAGTCACCCGCATGGATCGCCGCGAAGATCAGGCGATAGGCGGCGCGATCGACATCGGAGAGCCCGGCCGGCCGCGCACCGGTGATCGTGATCACGGCGGTATCGCTGTCTGCGGCGAAAGCGGCCGTCGGCAAGGCGGTCGCGGCGAGAAGCAGGGGAAGCAGGATGCGCATCACAGGGCCATGAAAAGCTGGAGATCCTCCCACGCCGCTTTCTTGCGGGCGGGGGTCTGGATGAGGAGGCGGGGGTGGAAGCTGGCGATGGCGGGGACGGGGCCGCCTTCGCTCGTGACGTCGTGTGTACGCCCGCGCGCTTCGACGCAACCCAGACCGAGCAAAGCGCGCGCAGGCGCATCGCCCAGCAGCAGCAGGCGCTTCGGGCGGACGAGCGCGATATGGTGGCGCATCAGCGCCCCGAGCGCGGTGATCGCCTCGGGGGTCAGCCGGCCGCTGGCCGAGCGCGCGGGCGAGAGCGGGGCAAGATAGGCAATGTCGCGTGAGAGGCCCATCGCGCCGAGCATCTTGTCGAACAGCTCGCCGACGTCACCCGTCAGCAAGCGACCCGCCGCGCGATCGCCGGCCTCGGGCATGTCGAGGATCATCATCGTGCCCGATGCGGGATCGCCGGTCGCGTCGAGCCGAGCGAGCGGCGGGCCGGGGACCGCGCCATCGGCAAGCAGGAAACGGCGGAAGGCCGCGAGATCGGCGGGCAGCGTCGCCGGTGCCTCGGCCTGCGCGCTGGGCGACGGATGGTTGCGAACCGGGGCGGGGGCAGCCGGGGCGGCGGCGGGGGCGAGCCAGTCGCGCGGAGCATCGTCGACGAATGTATCGACGCCGGCTTCCTCCCACCAATCCAGGGCGCTCAGCGCCAGCCGATCTTCCATCGGCTTCCCCCTTATTAAACCACTAGCTTTTGGATAGACGGACTGTTGACGAACAGGTCAATCTGCGTTCACCGGGAAAATGACAAAGCGTTCGGCCAATAAGACGACCGGACGCGAGAGAGGTTAGCAATGCACGACCGGGAATCGATGGAGTATGACGTGGTGATCGTCGGCGGAGGCCCCGCCGGTCTTGCCGCGGCGATCCGTCTCAAGCAGCTGGCTTCGGAACGCAGCAGCGATATCTCTGTCTGCATCTTGGAAAAAGGCTCCGAGATCGGTGCGCATATCCTGTCCGGTGCGGTCGTCGATCCGATCGCGCTCGACGAGCTGCTGCCCGACTGGCGCGATGACGGCTGCCCGATGGCCGAGGTGCCGGTGACGGAGAACCATCACTGGTTCCTGTCGAAGAACGGCAAGGTCGGCATGCCGCATCTCTTCACGCCCGGCTTCATGCACAACAAGGGCGCCTATACCGGATCGCTCGGCAATCTGTGCCGCTGGCTGGCGGGCAAGGCCGAGGAACTCGGCGTCGAGATCTTCCCCGGCTTCGCGGCCGCCGAAGTGCTGTTCCACGAGAATGGATCGGTGAAGGGCGTCGCCACCGGCGACATGGGCGTCGCGCGCGACGGCACGCACAAGCCCGATTACCAGCCGGGCATGGAACTGCACGCCAAATACACCTTCTTCGCCGAGGGCGCGCGGGGATCGCTCACCAAGGAAGTGAAGCGGATCTTCGACCTGGAGGCCAAGTGCGAGCCGCAGGTCTATGGGCTCGGCATGAAGGAGCTCTGGGATATCGCCCCGGAGAAGCATGTGCCCGGCCGCGTCATCCACACGCAGGGCTGGCCGCTGACAGAGGAGGTCGGCGGCGGCTTCCTCTATCATCAGGCGAACGGGCAGGTCGCGCTCGGCCTCGTCGTCGGACTGGGTTACAAGAATCCGCACCTCTATCCGTTCGAGGAATTCCAGCGCTGGAAGCAGCATCCGGCGATCCGCGAGATCCTGGAGGGCGGGCGGCGCATTTCGTACGGCGCGCGCGCGATCAACGAGGGCGGGTGGCAGTCGGTGCCGAAGCTGGCTTTTCCGGGCGGGGCGCTGATCGGCTGTTCGGCGGGCTTCGTGAACGTGCCGCGCATCAAGGGCAGCCACACTGCGATGAAGAGCGGGATGCTCGCGGCCGAAGATGCGTTTGCGGCGATCGGTGCGGGGCGGACGGGCGATGTGCTGGAAGGCTATCAGCCGGCGGTCAACGACAGCTGGATCGCCAAGGAATTGAAGATCGTCCGCAATGCCGAGCCCGCGATCGCCAAGTTCGGGCCGGTGATGGGCACGATCTGGGCAGGCGTGGACATGTGGATGAACACGCTCAAGATCGGCCTGCCCTACGCATTCAAGCACCACCGCGACAGCAAGAGCCTGTGGCGCAAGGATATGGTGCAACCGATCGCCTATCCGAAACCGGACGGTAAGATCAGCTTCGATCGTCTCTCCTCGGTGTTCCTCTCGAACACCAATCATGAGGAGGATCAGCCGATCCACCTGACGCTGAAGGATGGGGATGTGCCGATCACGGTCAATCTCGCGCTCTACGACGCGCCCGAGCAGCGTTACTGCCCGGCGGGCGTCTATGAGATCGTGGGCGCGGACGTCGGCACGCCGCGCCTGCAGATCAACGCGCAGAATTGCGTCCACTGCAAAACATGCGACATCAAGGACCCGACGCAGAACATCAACTGGGTCGTGCCCGAGGGCGGCGGCGGACCGAACTACCCGAACATGTGATCGGCGGCTAAGGCGGTGGGGATGAACATGCCACGAGTCACCCCCGCCTTGCTCTCCCTGGTCGCCGCGCTCGCGCTCGCCGGTCCCGCGGCCGCCGCGCAGACGCGCGAACCCAGCCAGGCCGAGCGCTACGTCCGGATGCGCGCCGCCGCGACGGCGGGGGACCTGCAGACCGCGACCGACGAGCTGGCCGTGCTGCTGGCGCGCGATCCGGGCAGCGACGTCATCGCCCAGCGCGCCTTTCGCGAGGCGATCGCCGCGGGCGACAAGCCGCTCGCGCTGAAGGCGGCGCGCGCGCTGGAGCAGCAGGGTGCGCCGCAGCCCGACGCGCTGCTGCTGTACCTGGTGGATGCCGTGCAGGCGAAGGACTGGAAGCGCGCGCGAGCGACGCTCGACCAGATAGAGGCGGGCAAGGTCTTCGCCTTCATGGCGCCGATGCTGCGCGGCTGGGTGGCGCTGGGATCGAAGGACGGCGATCCGCTGGCGGCGCTGGAGCCCGCGCGGCAATCCGGGCTCGGCACGGCCTATTTCCCGGGCCAGCATGCGATCCTGCTGCTGGCGATGGGGCGCGTCGACCAAGGCGCGACCGAAGTCACGACCTTGCCCGGCGCCGGTACGCGGCTGCGCCTCGCCACGGCCGCAGCGCTGCTCCGGGCGGGCAAGGCGGCGCAGGCAGCGCCCTTTCTCGAAGGCAGCGATCCCGTGTTCGTGGCGGCGCGCGCGCGGATCGCCGCCGGCGGCGAGATCGGGCTCGGCTATCAGAGCGCGGCCTCGGGCATTTCGGAGCTGATGACGCAGGTCGCGCTGGATTTCAGCCGCCAGCGGCTCGCACCGATCGCGACGACGCTGGCGCGGCTCGCCACCTTCGCCGATCCCGACAATTCGGGCGGCTGGATCGCCACGGGCAATATTCTCGGCATGGCGAAACGCACCGACACGGCGCTGGAGGCGCTGGGCCATGTCAAGCCGAGCGATCCTTATGCCGGATCGGCCGAGGCGTTGCGCGTCGCCTTGCTGATGGACAGCGACGACAAGGCGAAAGCGCTTGCGGTCGCCAGCGCGGCGGCCGAACGGCCGGGTGCGGGGGCGCCGGAGTGGGCGCGCGTCGGCGATGTGCAGATGACGCTTGAGCAGCCCGCGCTCGCGGCGGCCGCGTTCGAAAAGGCGATCGCGGCGGCGGGTCCGAATGCCGCAGCCGATCAGGTCTGGCCGCTCTGGCTGCAGCGCGGCGCGGCGCTGGAGCAAGCGGGCGACTGGCCGACGGCGAAGGTCGCGCTCGACAAGGCCTATGCGCTGGCGCCGGACCAAGCGGTGGTGCTCAACCATCTCGGCTATTCGCTGCTCGCGCGGCGCGAGGACGTGCCGCAGGCGACCAGGCTGATCGAGGGCGCGAGCAAGCTTCGCCCCGAGGATCCCGCAATCACCGATTCGCTGGGCTGGGCGCGCTTCGTGGGCGGCGATGCGGCGGCGGCAGTGGCGCTGCTCGAACGCGCCTCGGCCGGCGAGCCGGGTGAGCCGACGATCAACGAGCATCTCGGCGACGTCTATTGGGCGCTCGGGCGGCGGATCGAGGCGCGCTTTGCCTGGCGCGCCGCGCTCGTCACCGCCGAGACGCGCGATGCGGGCCGGATCCGATCGAAGATCGAGACCGCGCCGACCCCGGCCACCGCCGCCCCGTGACGGGGCTGGAGGAGACCGCTTACGCGAAGATCAACCTCGCGCTGCACGTCCGCGCGCGCGAAGCGGACGGCTATCATGCGCTGGAGACATTGTTCGCCTTTTGCGACGCCGGCGACGTGCTGACGCTGGAGGAGGCACCCGGGCTGAGGCTGGAGGGGCCGTTCGGCGCAATGCTGGCGGGCCACGACAATCTGGTGACGCGCGCAGCGGCGGAGTGGGTGGACCGCTTCGGCGGGGCGCTGGCGGGATTCCGGCTCGACAAGAGGCTGCCGATCGCATCAGGCATCGGCGGCGGATCGGCGGATGCGGCGGCGGCGCTGCGGCTGCTCGCCCGGCGCGACGGCATCGCTTCGTCCGACGCAGGCGTAAGCGAGATCGCGCGCCGACTGGGCGCGGACGTGCCGGCCTGCCTGCTGTCGCGCGCGGCGCGGGGTGAGGGGCGCGGCGAGCAACTCGCTGAGGTCGATCTGGAGGCATTGGCGGGGGCGCCGGTGCTGCTCGTCAATCCCGGTGTCGCTGTCTCGACCGGTGCGGTGTTTAAGGCATGGGACGGCGTGGATCGTGGGTCGCTCGGGCAGGGGGCTGCGGGTGCGATCGCCGGGCGCAACGACCTGGAAGCGCCGGCGCGGGGCCTATGCAGCGAGATAGGCGACGTGCTGGCATGGCTTTCGGCACAGCCCGGCGCCCATCTGGTCCGCATGTCAGGATCGGGCGCGACCTGCTTCGCGCTGTTCGACGATATGGCCGCGCGCGATCGTGCGGCCGGGGAGGTGCCTGCCGGCTGGTGGCCACTGGCGACGGCGCTGCGAGCATGATCACGCTGGAGCAGGACGGCGGGATCGCGCGCGTGACCTTGCGTCGGCCCGAGGCGCGCAACGCCATCCCGATCGCGCGCTGGGCGGACCTGGCGGCGTGCGTTTCACGCGCGGGCGAGAGTGCGCGTGTGATCCTGCTCGGCGGCGAGGGGCCGGCGTTCAGCGCCGGCGCGGACCTTCACGAGATGGCCGCGCTCGTCCAGGACGTGGCCGGCCGGGCGGCGCTTCGGGCGGCGATGCGCGAAGGGATCGGGGCGATCCTCGCGTCGCGCGTGCCCGTCGTCGCGGCGATCGACGGGGGATGCTTCGGCGCCGGCGTTGCGCTCGCGCTGGCGTGCGACATCCGCGTCGCGGGGCCACGGGCGCGCTTCGGCCTGCCGCCGGCGCGCTTCGGGCTTTCCTATCCGCAGGAGGATATTGCGCGGCTCGTCGCGCGCGTCGGGCAGGGGCAGGCGTCGCGACTGCTGCTGACGGCGGAGACGATCGATGCGGCCGAGGCGGCGCGGATCGGGCTGATCGACGTGCTAGCGGATGATCAGGGCGAGGGCGTTGCGCGGGCCATCGCCGGCAACGTGCCCGAAAGCGTGGCACTTCTTCGTCGCAAAATCGGCGGGATCGAAGCGGACGAGGCGGATGCGGCGTTCGACGCCTGTTTCGACAGCGCCGCCTTCGCCGCCACCGCGGCCGGAATCAGGGAGAGACGGGGATGAACGCGCCATGGGAGCGGATCGACGGCGCGGGACCGATGCTGCTGATCGCCGACCACGCCTCCAATCGCGTGCCGCTTGGCATCGATCTCGGCGTGCCGGACGCGATCATGGGCGAGCATGTCGCGATCGATATCGGCGTGGCGCCGCTCGGCCGGGCGCTGTGCGCGCGGATCGGGATGGCGGGGATCCTCGGCAACGTCTCGCGCCTCGTGATCGATCTCAATCGCGAGCCGGATGCGGCGGGGCTCATTCCGGGCGCAAGCGACGGCCATGTCATCGCCGGCAATGCGACGCTGGACGAAGCGGGGCGGGCGGATCGCATCGCGACGTTCTGGACGCCTTATCATGCGGAGATCGAGCGGACGATCGCGGCAGTGCGGCCTACGCTGCTGATCTCGCTGCACAGCTTCACGCCTGCGCTGCGCGAAGGCGGCGCGCCCAGGCCGTGGGAAGTGGGCGTACTCTACAACGAGGACGAGCGTGCGGCGCGAATCGCGATTCCCTTGTTCGAGGCGGCGGGGATCGTGACGGGGGACAACCAGCCTTATTCGGGCAAGGTCCTGAACGCGACGATGAACCGGCACGGCGAAGGCAATGGCATTCCCTATCTCGGGCTGGAGGTCCGCCAGGACCTGATCGGGGATGAGGAGGGCGTTGCCGCCTGGTGCGATCGGCTGGCGCCGGTCATTGCGGCGACGGCTCGGGCGCTGGGCGCGTCCGCATAAGAGACGGCGGCCGGACTAGCGCTGAAGGGCGGCGAGCAGGTCTTCGACGATATCGGGCAGCGTGCCCTGCACGTCCGGATTGGCGAGATCGAAGATCGCGTCCGCAACGACCGCCTCGTGGCGCATCTCGAACTCCAGATCCTCCCGGCACTCGACCAGACTGGCCCAGCGCCCGATCTCGCCGGCCTTCAGCAGGCCGGCCTGATAGCGTCGCAGAACGTCAGCTATGTCCTTGCGGGTCAGTTGGCCGACCGGCTCGGCGTCCCAGTCCAGCGTGGCGACGGCGGCTTCGAGCTCGGCGAGCGGCTGATCGAAGCGGATCAGGGAAGCGATGATCAGGCGGCGGTCCATGCCCGCCACGTTAGCGAAGGAAGCCGCGCGAGCAAAGCTAGCGCGCGGCAGCGGCCGACACGTGTCTCTAAAGCGACAAATCGAACGCCTAACAATTCGTAATATTACCTAATCGTTGTTGAAGAACAAAGTGACGCGATGATCATACTATACGACCTTGGTCAGTAAAAGTAGGCGCGGTCCTGAAAGAGCATTGCCAACGCATTCAAATTCGTGGTTAACCTGCACGCGCAGGCAATCCTTCCCGGAAAGCCTTCGCATTCCGAGGGGTGAGCACATGCTTGGATTCTTGCTGACGTTCGTCGAGTGGCATCTTGAGCGCAGCGCCCGATCGGCGGCCGCGATCGCCGCCGCCCATCGTCGATGAGCGCTCGTCCTCGCTAGACCAATGCTACGGTAACGCTGGCCAGCCGACATCGTCGACTGGCCACTCCGGATCTTATTTCTTGCGTGCCTTGCGCGCCGCATAGCGCGCGTCGCGCTCGGCCTTCTTTTCGGCTTCGGTCAGCTGCGGACGGACGACGGCGCGTTCCGCGGCCGCTGCAGCGGCGGCCGCCTCGGCCTCGGCCCGGGCGGCGGCCTTCGCTGCTTTCTCTTCCTCGATCGCGGCCAGACGCGCGGCGCGCTTCTCGGCGGCGGCGGCTTCCTTAGCCGCGGCGGCGGCCTGCTTGGCGGCGATCACTTCCGGATCCGGCGCGGGCTTGTCGCGCAGCAGATCCAGCGCGCGCTGCTTGGCGGCGCGGGCCGCCGCGGCGCGGTCGTTGAGGTCGGGAATCTTGAAGGCTGCCATGTCGATCCGCTCTGTGGTGCCGGCCCATATAGGCCGCGAAAGATGGCTCCCTAGCCGCATCGGCCCGAATGCGACACGGGAGATGATGGTTCGCATGCATTTTTCTCGCATGCGCGCGCCCGTGCCTGCGCAGGAGCGGCGTATCGGCCCATCAAATTCTTGCCTGTCACCGCGCCGCGGGCCTAGGGGCGCGGAACGAAAGGATCGTCCGTGCCCACATTCGACAAGTCCAAGCTGCCCAGCCGCCACGTCTCGGTCGGCCCCGAAAAGGCGCCGCATCGCTCATATTATTACGCGATGGGGCTCTCCGAGGAGGAGATTGCGCGGCCGTTCGTGGGCGTGGTCAGCGCGGGCAATGACAGCGCGCCGTGCAACACGACGCTCGACATGCAGGCCGACGCCTGCCGGATCGGCGTGGAACAGGGCGGGGGCATGCCGCGCCGGTTCAACACGATCACCGTGACCGACGGCATCGCGATGGGCCATGAGGGGATGAAGTCCTCGCTGGTGAGCCGCGAGGTCATCGCGGATTCGGTCGAGCTTTCGGTGCGCGGCCATTGCTACGATGCGCTGGTGACCTTCGCGGGATGCGACAAATCGCTGCCGGGAATGATGATGGCGATGCTGCGGCTCAACGTGCCGTCGATCTTCGTCTATGGCGGATCGATCCTGCCGGGCCGCTTCCAGGATCGTGACGTGACCGTCGTCGACGTGTTCGAGATCGTCGGCAAATATGCGGCGGGCAATTGCCCGCTCTCCGAGCTGATCGCGCTGGAGAAGGTGGCGTGCCCGGGCCATGGCGCATGCGGCGGCCAGTTCACCGCCAACACGATGGCGTGCGTCGGCGAGGCGATCGGTTTGTCCTTGCCGAACAGCAATATGGTGCCAGCGCCTTACAAGAGCCGTGAGGAGATCGCGATCGCCGCCGGCAAGCAGGTGATGACGCTCGTCGAGCGAAATATCCGCCCGCGCGACATCTGCACGCGCGAGGCCTTCGAGAATGCGGCGCGGATCGTCGCGGCGACGGGCGGCTCGACCAATGGCGGGCTGCACCTTCCGGCGATGGCGAACGAATGCGGGATCGATTTCTCGCTGTTCGACGTCGCCGACATCTTCAAGACGACGCCCTATCTCGCCGATCTCAAGCCCGGCGGCCGCTATGTCGCGAAGGACATGTACGAGGCCGGCGGCGTCTACATGCTGATGAAGACGATGCTGGGCGAAGGCCTTCTGCACGGCGACTGCCTGACCGTGACCGGCAAGACGCTCGCCGAGAATATCGACGAGATCACATGGAATCCCGACCAGAAAGTCATCTACGACGCGAAGACCCCGATCACGCCGACCGGCGGCGTCGTGGGCCTGAAAGGCAGCCTCGCGCCCGAGGGCGCGATCGTGAAGGTCGCCGGCATGAAGCGGCTGCAATTCACGGGCCCGGCGCGCGTGTTCGATTGCGAGGACGAGGCGTTCGCCGCGGTCGAGAAGCGCGATATCGCCGAGGGCTGCGTGATCGTCATCCGCTATGAAGGGCCGAAGGGCGGGCCCGGGATGCGCGAGATGCTCGCCACCACCGCCGCACTCTACGGGCAGGGCATGGGCGAGAGTGTGGCGCTGATCACCGATGGGCGCTTCTCGGGCGGCACACGCGGCTTCTGCATCGGCCATGTCGGGCCGGAAGCGGCCGATGGCGGGCCGATCGCGCTGATCGAGGACGGCGATTCGATCCGCATCGATGCCGAGGCGGGGACGATCGATCTCGACGTGCCCGAGGATGTGCTGGCGGCGCGCAAGGCGGCGTGGCGGCCGCGCATCAACAATTATCAGGCGGGCGCGCTGTGGCGCTACGCGAAGAATGTCGGCCCGGCCTGGGCGGGCGCGGTCACGCATCCCGGCGCGAAGGCTGAGACGCACGTCTTCGCGGATATTTGAGTCCGCCGCTTTTATTGCCGTTGCTTCGAGCGAAGTTCGAGCTTGCCGAGAACGTTCTCGACGGTCGCTTCTCGACAAGCTCGAAGCTGCTCGAACCGAACGGCATGGGTTGGACCAGGCGCGCTTTCTCCCTTAGGCGGCGCCGATGACCAGCCCCGTCCTCACCGCCGCCGAGACGCGCGCTGCCGAGCAGGCCTTGTTCGACGCGGGCATCACGCCGGTCGATTTGATGGAGCGCGCCGGGGCAGGTGCGGCCGAGGCGATCGTCGCCCGTTTTCCGGCCCAGGAGGTGCTCGTCGCGTGCGGGCCGGGCAACAATGGCGGGGACGGCTATGTCGTCGCGCGGCATCTGGCCGAGCGCGGCTGGCCGGTGCGCGTGGCGGCGCTGGCCGAGCCTGCGACCGATCAGGCACGGGCGATGCGCGCCCAATGGGCGGGCCCGGTCGAGGCGATGCCGGCCGTGGTGCCGCCGCTGGTAGTGGATGCGCTGTTCGGGATCGGTGCACGGGCGCTGGATCCGGCTTTGGCGCGCTGGCTGGATACGGTGCCGGCGGTGATCGCAATCGACCAGCCGAGCGGGATCGATACCGATACGGGGGCGGCGCGCGGGCGGGCAGCAGCGGCGGCGCTGACCGTTGCGTTGGGAGCGCTCAAGCCGGTCCATGCGATCATGCCGGGCGCAGGACTGTGCGGCCCCGTTGCGCACGTGCCGATCGGCCTGCCTTTGTCCGAGCGGGCGATGCTGGCGCGGATCGCGCCGCCGGCGCTGCGCGCGCCGGATGCGACGAGCAACAAATATACGCGGGGTAAGGTCGTCGTCGTGGCCGGCGCGATGCAGGGCGCGGCGTTTCTCGCCGCCGAAGCCGCGCAGCGCAGCGGGGCGGGCTATGTCGAGCTGGTGGGCGATGACGTGCCGTTCGGCGCGCCCTTCGCGTTGGTGCGGCGCGCGTGGGACGCGTCCGTGCTGGAAGACAAGAGGATCGGCGCGGTCGTGATCGGGCCGGGGCTCGATGCTTCGGATACCAGCCGGGTGAGGCTCGAAGCGGCACTCGCGATCGCCTGCCCGGTCGTGCTCGATGCCGGAGCGCTGACGCAGCTGGCGAGCGATAAAGACGCGCTCGCTTCTCGCCTTCGCGGGGATGACAGAGAGAAGGTCCGGTTGCTCACGCCGCACGCAGGCGAGTTCGAGCGACTGTTCGGCCCGGTCGGCGGCGATCCGCTGGCAGCCGTGCGCGCGGCGGCCGCAAAGACCGGCGCGCTGGTGTTGCTGAAAGGCGCGACCTCGATCCTCGCCGCGCCGGACGGGCGGGCGCTGGTCGGGCCGATCGCCTCGCCGTGGCTGTCGACCGCAGGGACGGGCGACGTGCTGGCGGGCGTATGCGGGACGATGCTGGCGCAGGCTGCGTGGCATGGCTTCGATCCGCTGGAGGCGGTCGGCGCGGCGATCTGGTTGCATGCGCGCGCCGCCGAGTTGGCGGGACCGGCATTGATCGCGGACGATCTGTTGTGGAGTCTCAAGCGGGCGGTGGCGAAAGCATGAGTGCAGTGATTACCCGGCTGGCCGCGCGCGGCGACGGCGCTACCGACGACGGCCGCCACGTTGCGCTGGCGGCGCCCGGCGACACGATCGCGGACGACGGCACGATCCTGCCCGGCCCGCATCACCAGATCCCGCCCTGCCGGCATTTTCCGAAATGCGGGGGATGCCAGCTCCAGCATATCGACGACGAGACCTTCTCGGCCTTTCTCGTCGATCGCGTGGCGGGCGCGCTGCGCTCGCAGGGACTGGCGCTCCCCGAGATCCGCACGCCGCATCTGTCGCCGCCGCGCACGCGCCGCCGCGCGTCGCTGCGCGCCGAGCGGATCGGGCATCGCATCGTGCTCGGCTTCAACGAGGAAGCGAGCCACCGGATCGTCGACATGATGGAATGTCATGTGCTCGCGCCCGATCTGTTCGCCCTGATCGCGCCGCTGCGCGCGCTGCTGGGGACGATGCTCGATCGCAAGAAGGGCGCGGAGGTGCGGCTGACGCGCGCCGACCAGGGGATCGACCTGCTGCTGACCGGGGTCACCGCCGACGGGCTCGCCGCGAGCGAGGCGATCACCGAATTCGCGCAGACGCACAAGATCGCCCGGCTGGCGCTGGACGACGGTTTTGGTCCGCAATCGCGCTGGGAACCGGATGCGGCGACTGTGACTTTGGGCGGAGTGGCGGTGCCGCTGCCGATCAACGGCTTTCTGCAGGCGACGCCCGATGGCGAGGCGGCTTTGGTCGAGGGCGTGATGGACATCGTCGGCGGGGCGGGAACGGTCGCCGATCTGTTCGCGGGGCTCGGCACCTTTGCCCTGCCGCTGTCGGCGCAGGCGAAGGTGCTGGCGGCCGAGGGCGCGCGCGATCCGGTGCTGGCGCTGAAGCTGGCGGCGGCGCGGGCCGGGCGGCAGATCGTCGCGGATCATCGCGACCTGTTTCGCCGGCCCTACATGGCCAAGGAGCTGTCGCGCTTCGACGCGGTCGTGCTCGATCCGCCGCGCGCGGGCGCCAAGGAGCAGATGGGGGAGCTGGCGCAGGCCGATCTGTCGCGCATCGCCTATGTCTCGTGCAACCCGGCGACCTTCGCGCGCGACGCGGCGATGCTGGCGGCGAGCGGCTGGCGGATCGACTGGATCCGGCCGATCGGCCAGTTCCGCTGGTCGACGCATGTCGAACTGGTCGCCTCGCTCTCGCGTTAGTCCGGCGCTGGTTGCCACCTGCGTCCGCGCGGTTAAAAGGCCGGAAACATTGAGGGTAGAGCCTTGCCGACACTCGTCCTGATCCGTCACGGTCAATCCTCCTGGAATCTGGAGAATCGCTTCACCGGCTGGTGGGACGTGGACCTGACCGAGAAGGGGATCGAGGAAGCCAAGGCGGCGGGCGAGTTGATGGCCGCCAAGGGCCTCGATTTCGACATCTGTTACACCAGCTTGCAGACGCGCGCGATCAAGACGCTGAACCTGGCGCTGGAGGCGATGGGGCGGCTGTGGCTGCCGGTCGAGAAGGACTGGCGGCTCAACGAGCGCCATTATGGCGGCCTGACCGGCCTCAACAAGGCCGAGACCGCGGCCCAGCATGGCGACGATCAGGTGAAGATCTGGCGCCGCTCGTTCGACATCCCGCCGCCGGTGCTGGCACCGGGCGGCGAATTCGATCTGGCCGCCGACCGCCGCTATGCGGGCATCCCGATCCCGAACACCGAGAGCCTGAAGGACACGATCGCGCGCGTGCTGCCTTATTGGGAAAGCCGGATCGCGCCGGATCTCAAGGCGGGCAAGCGGGTCGTGATCTCGGCACACGGCAATTCGCTGCGAGCCCTGGTCAAGCATCTTTCCGCCATTCCGGACGAAGAGATTACGGGGCTGGAGATACCGACCGGGCAGCCGATCGTCTATGAACTGGACGACGCGCTGAACGCGACCGACCGTTATTATCTTTCGGAACGCTGAGTGACCCAGCCCCTCGTCGGCATCATCATGGGCAGCCGCTCCGATTGGGAGACGATGCGCCACGCCGCCGAGACGCTCGAGGCGCTGGGCGTCGCGCACGAGGCGAAGGTCGTCTCGGCGCACCGGACTCCGGATCGGCTCTATGACTATGCGAAGAGCGCGGCGGGGCGGGGCCTCAAGGTCGTGATCGCGGGCGCAGGCGGTGCGGCGCATCTGCCGGGCATGGCCGCATCGATGACGGCGCTGCCGGTGCTGGGCGTGCCGGTGGAATCCAAGGCGCTGAAGGGCATGGATAGCCTGCTTTCGATCGTCCAGATGCCGGGCGGCGTGCCGGTGGGCACGCTGGCGATCGGCAAGGCCGGCGCGATCAATGCCGGCCTGCTCGCCGCCTCCATCCTCGCTTTGTCGGATGAAGCGCTCGGCGAGCGGCTGGCGGCGTGGCGTACGGCGCAGACCGCGGCCGTGGACGAGTCACCCGAATGATTCCGCCCGGCGGCACGATCGGGATCATGGGGGGCGGCCAGCTCGGCCGGATGCTCGCGATCGCTGCGGCCAATCTCGGCTATCGCACGCACATCTACGCGCCGGGAATGAGTGGTCCCGCAACCGAGGTCGCCGCGCGCTGGACGCACAGCGCCTATGACGATGCCGCCGCCGTCGCTGCCTTCGCCGCGCAAGTGGACGTCGTCACTTACGAATTCGAGAATGTCGATGTCGCGTCGCTGCCTGCGCACAATTGCGTCTTCCCGCCGCCCGAGGCGCTGGAGGTGGCGCAGGACCGGCTGACCGAGAAGAGCTTCGCCGAACAGCAAGGCGGGCGCGTCGCGCCCTATCGCAAGGTGGATACGATCGAGGATCTGCGCGCCGCGCTGCGCGAGCTTGGCTGCCCGGCGATCCTGAAGACACGGCGCTTCGGCTATGACGGCAAGGGGCAGGAGCGGATCGACGATCCGGCGCGCGCCGCCGCCGCCTGGATCGGCATCGGGCAGAGGCCGGCGGTGCTGGAAGGGCTCGTCCGGTTCGAGGCCGAATTCTCGATCATCCTGTGCCGCGGCATGGACGGGACGGTGGTGCGCTGGGATGCGGTCGAGAACCAGCACCGCCACGGCATCCTAGATCTCTCGACCGCGCCGGCGACGGGGCTCGCCGCCGAGCAGGCGGCCCAGGCGGGCGCCTTCGCCGAGCGGCTGGCCGAGGCGCTGGACTATGTCGGCGTGCTCGCCTGCGAATTCTTCGCGACGAAGGACGGGCCGGTGTTCAACGAGATGGCGCCGCGCGTCCATAATTCGGGGCATTGGACGATCGAGGGATCGGTGACCTCGCAATTCGAGAACCATATCCGCGCGATCTGCGGCCTGCCGCTGGGATCGACCGACCTGATCGGGCGCCGCGTGGAGATGCGCAACCTGCTCGGCGCGGAGGCGGAGCAGTGGCAGACGATCCTTGCCGACAGGAGCAACCACTTGCATCTCTACGGCAAGAGCGGTGCGCGCCCCGATCGCAAGATGGGTCATGTGACCAGGGTGTTCGTCTAGCAATCGCCGCTCGCGGCCAGACAAGGATCGATCCGATGCGCCATGCCATGACCCTGTTGCTCGCCGCGACCTTGCTCGCCGGGACGGCGCAGGCCGCCGATCCCGCGCGACGCTATCTGCCGCCGCACCAGTCGCTGCCGGGCGCGCCGCAGCCGCCTTATAGTTCGGCCGTGGAGGTGAACGGCACGCTCTACGTCTCGGGCATGATCGATACCGATCCGGCGACGGGCAAGCCGCCGGAAACGCCGGAGGCGGGTGCGAAGCTGGTGCTCGACGCGTTCAAGGGCACGCTGGCGGCGGCGGGTTACACGATGGACGATCTGGTGCAGGTGCAGATCTTCGCGAAGGACCTCGCCGACTTCCCGACCTTCAACAAGGTCTATGTTACCTATTTCACCGGGCCGAAGCCGGCGCGCGCGTTCATCGGCGCGGGCAATCTGCTTGCCGGCGCGCATTTCGAGGTGATGGGGATCGCGGTCCGCAAGGCCAAATAGCGGCGCCATCGTCCATTCTGCCGAGCGGCGACGCGAACCCGGCGAGGCATCGTCATGTCATGTCCGAACCATCGCTCGTTCGGGATCGAATGGACGGCCCGTCTCGCAATTTTCGGTGTTTTGCGTATAACAGGGCATCGGCGGGTGTGACTGCCTCAATGCGAGCCAGACGTGACCCGGACTGACAGTACGCCCTTCTTCGACCGCGCCATCTCCTGGTCGCTCGATCATCCGCTGCCGGCGCCGATACGCTATCTGGCGGCGACGCTGCTGGTCGTGGCGGTCGCGCTGGTGCGCGCCTTCCTCGTCACCGAGCTGGTGCCATGGCTGCTGTTCATTCCCGGCATCCTGATCGTCGCGCTGATGCTGGGCGAGGGCGCGGGCTTCTACGCGGCAATGCTCGCGGCGTTGCTCGCCGCGCTCTCGATCGGGCGGAGCTCGCTGCCGCTGTTCCTGACCGACGCGCAATGGGCGGGCACGGCGCTTTTCCTGCTCATCGGCGCGGGAATCGTGCGCGTCAGCGGCGAGGTGCGTGCCGCCTTCCGTCGCGCGCGCGAGGCGAATAGCGCGCTCGCCGAACGGCAGAGCTTCCTGACGAGCGTGCTCGCCAGCTCGACCGACTGCATCAAGGTGCTCGGCCTCGACGGCCGCCTCTCGTTCATGAGCGAAGGCGGCATGAAGGTCATGGAGATTCCCGACTTCAACGCGGTCCAGGGATGTCCGTGGCCCGATTTCTGGACGGGGGAGGGCAATGCCGAAGCCCGCGCCGCGATCGACAATGCCCGCGCCGGCAAGGCCAGCCACTTCACCGCCAAGGCCGATACCTATCTGGGTAACTCCCGCTGGTGGGACGTGTCGGTCTCTCCGATCCTCGGCGAGGACGGTCGGACGATGCAGATCCTGTCCGTCTCGCGCGATACGACCGACCTGCTCGAGGCGCGGGAACAGCAGGCGCTGCTGAATGCCGAACTGGGCCATCGCCTGAAAAACGTGTTGTCGATGGTCCAGGCCATCGCCAACCAGACGTTCCGGCAGGGCGGCGCGCTGCACGAGATCAATGCGAAACTGGCGTCACGCTTCTCGGCGCTGGGGAAAGCGACGGACCTGCTGACGTCGTCCGCGTGGCAGAGCGCCACGCTGCACGACGTGATCGGCGCGAGCATCGTCTCCGCCGACGGGACGAAGGGGCGCATCCAAGTCGAGGGCCCGGACATAAAGCTGGATGCCCAAGTGGCGCTGGCACTTTCTCTGGCGCTGCACGAGCTGACGACCAATGCCTGCAAATATGGATCGCTCTCGAACGAGACGGGAACGGTCGCGATTAATTGGGAGCATCGCGCGGTAGAGAATGACCAGAGCGGACGTTTCATTTTCCTGTGGCAGGAGAGTGGCGGGCCGGAGGTGATTCCTCCCACCCGACAAGGCTTCGGTTCACGGCTCATAGAGCGTTCGCTGCGGTCCTATTTTCGCGGCGAGGCCTCGCTGGATTACGCCCCGGAGGGACTGCGCTTCACGATCGATGCCCCATTGCCGAAATCGGCAAACATATTGGAACAGTGACATTGGCACAGCTGGATCGCTCCCGGCAGACCATCCTCATCGTGGAGGATGAGGCGATCATTCGCATGGATCTGGTCGACTTCTTTGCGGACTCGGGATTCGACGTGCTGGAAGCGGAGGGCGCTGACGGGGCTATCGCGCTGATGGAGAATAACCCGTCGATTGCCGCCGTGGTGACCGACATCCAGATGCCGGGATCGATGGATGGCGTGAAGCTCTCGCATTATCTTCGCGATCGCTGGCCGCCGACGGTGCTGATCGTCACGTCAGGCGCGATCAAGCCGACCGCGGCTGATCTGCCGCAGGGCGCGATCTTCATGCCCAAGCCCTTCAATCCGCGGACCGTGCTCGATCTGCTCCGGGACGCGCGGCCGGTCATCTGACGGTGGCGCGCGCCTCTGGACAGGACGTCGCGAAAAGGCGGAGATACGCACCGTCACTGGGGGCCTGATCCATGCAGAAGCATTTCGACCTCGTCGTGATCGGCAGCGGGCCCTCGGGCCGTCGCGGTGCGGTGCAGGCGGCAAAGCTCGGCAAATCGGTGCTGGTGGTGGAGAAGGGCCGGCGCGTCGGCGGCGTCTCGGTCCATACCGGCACGATCCCGTCCAAGACGATCCGCGAGACCGTGCTCAATCTGTCGGGCTGGCGCGAGCGCGGTTTTTATGGGCGCAGCTACCGGGTGAAGCAGGATATTTCGGCCGGGGACCTGATGGGCCGGCTCCACAAGACGCTGGAGCATGAGGTGGAGGTGCTCGAACATCAGTTCCACCGCAACGGCGTGCAATGGGCGCACGGCACGGCGCGCTTCGTCGAGCCGCACGTCATCGAGATCGTCGGCGAGGATGGCGAGTGTCGGCGGGCCGAGGCCGATTTCGTGCTGCTCGCCTGCGGGACGAGGCCGTTCCGCCCGGACTATGTCCCGTTCGACGGTTCGATCGTGCTCGACGGCGACGAGATCCTCGACATCACGCAATTGCCGCGCAGCCTGACCGTGATCGGCGCGGGCGTGATCGGGGTGGAATATGCGACGATCTTTTCGGCGCTGGACGTCGCGGTCACGCTCGTCGAGCCGCGCGCGACCTTCCTCGACTTCATCGACAAGGAGTTGATGGAGGAGTTCGTCCATGAGCTGCGCGATCGCAATGTCGGGTTGCGGCTGGGCTCGGCCGTCAAGCAGATCGCGGTCGTCAATGGCCGCGCGCAGTGCCGGCTGGAAAACGGGCGGAGCGTGGTGAGCGACATGCTGCTGTTCGCGGCGGGGCGGGTCGGCGCGGTGGAGGCGCTGGATCTCCCCGCGGCAGGGCTTTCGGCCGACCATCGCGGGCGGCTGACGGTGGATGCGCAGACGATGCAGACCGCGCAGCCGCATATCTATGCGACCGGGGACGTGATCGGATTCCCGAGCCTCGCCTCGACATCGATGGAGCAGGGGCGGCTCGCGACGCTCCACGCCTTCGGCCATCAGCCGCCGTCGCCGCCCGAATTCTTCCCCTACGGCATCTATTCGGTGCCGGAAATCTCGGTGGTGGGGATGAGCGAGGAGGAGGTCCAGCGGCGCGGCATCGCCTACGAGACGGGGATCGCGCGCTTCCGCGAGACATCGCGCGGGCACATCATGGGCCTCGACAGCGGCATGATGAAGATGCTGTTCTCCATCAAGACGCGCCGCCTGCTAGGCGTCCACATCATCGGGGAGGGCGCGACCGAGCTGATCCATATCGGCCAGGCGGTGCTCAACCTGCGCGGCACGATCGACTATTTCATCCAGAATACCTTCAATTATCCGACGCTGGCCGAGGCGTACAAGATCGCGAGCCTCGATGCGTGGAACAAGCTGCAGGCGGCGGCGGGGCCGGCGGCGCGGCCCGTGGCCGAGGAGCCGGTGGTCGAGGGCGAGTGAGCCTTCCGGCCGTCATGCTCGCCTTCGCTGGGACGACGAGTCTCTAGCGGATTGCGCCCTTGGCGATCAGGCGGGGGAGCAATGTGAGCGCGCCGATTATCGGCCAGCGGCGTTGCCACGGGCGGATCGTGACGGGGTGGCCCGAGTGGCGGCCGATCTTCCAGGCGAGATAATCGAGACCGCCGGCATAGGTAGTACTGGCCTTGGCGAGCCGGGCGAGGGTCAGGAGCTTGCCGTTGCGGCGGAGGCTCGCCCAGCGGCGCGCGGCGGCGGCGGGCGAGAGCAAGGCGGGCAGCTCGGCAAGGGCGGCGCGGCCGAAAGCTTCGTAGCGCGCGAGATCGGCATCGACGATCGAGCCCGGGCGATTGGCGCGCTCGGCGCGGAGCTCGGCGGAGTAGGTCAGCGCGAAGCCCTCGCGCCAGACTGCCAGGAGTGACTGGCCCAACGGGGGTGGGGGAGCGACCTGCATCGGGATCGTCAGCGCGAAAAGGGTGGGCGCGGCCGCCGCGATGGCGTCGATGATGCGGTCGGCCGGGCCATTCGACCATACGAGCCGGGAGGGCTGGGCGAAGCGCGCCCAGACCGAGACGGTCTCGGCGTCCGGGCCGTTGAGGCGGAGGAAGTCCTCCGCGCTCAGCACCGCATATTTCGCGACGAGGCCCGCATGCTCGAACGGGAAGACGTTGGGGGGGAGCAGGCGGTTGGCGGCGGCGAGCCATGCGCGGTCGAAGGCCTTCGTGTAGCTTTCGACGATCAGATAGAAATCCAGCATTAGCCCGTCGAAGCTCTGCTCGCGCAGGCACGAGCCGTAGAAGAGCACGCCCAGCGCGCCGGGATGGCTCGCGGCGATCGCGGCGGCCATCTCGGTCACCGCCGCGGGTACGGGCACGGCCAGCTCGGCGGCGACGAGGTCGCGGAGCGCGGGCGCTCCTTCGCTCACGCTCTCAGGCCGCGAGGCGGACGAAGGGGAGGGGATCGGTGTGGCGCAGCACGATCGTGCGGCCGGCGCCCGCGAGGAACACCTCGCCGTCGAGGATCACGCTGGAGCGATCGCCCGAAATCCGGATCTCGTCGCCGCTCTCGACCTGCACGCCATGGAGCCGGCCATAATGCAGCTTGCCGAACGCGCTGGTGATGACCGCGCGCGCCAGCGCCAGCGGGTTCTGATCGACGACGAGGAGTTGCAGCGCACCGAGCCGGCCGGTCGCCGGCACGTTCGAGCCGAGCAGCAGCTTGCGGAGCGTGGTGACGATCAGCAGCGAGAAATGGCCCTGGATCTGGCCCTGCCGGATGAGCTGGACCTTCACCGAGGCCGGGCGCGGCGGCAGGAAGGCGGCGCGCATCCCCAGCACGAGTGACAGCAGCAGCGCGAAGAAGGTCAGGAAGTGGCTCAGCCAGTTGGGCAGGCCGAGCGGGTAGATCTTGTTGCGGCAATAGAGGATCGAATCGGCGAGCCCCGCGCCGCCGAGGAACATACCGAGCACGGGCACGCCATCGTCTTCGCTGAGCGCGATCAGCTCGCGGCTGACGATATGATCGGCGACATTGCCGCGCGCGATCTCCAAGACCCGCTCGAGCGCGACGATCGGATCGCCGACCGCGCCGAGATCGAGCGCGATCAGGTTGGTCTTGCCGTTGGGGAGGACCGCGACCGGGGGCGGGTTCGGACCGAACTGGCCGCTATGATAGAGTTCGGTCAGCGTCGACTGGACGGTGCCGTCGCCGCCATTGATGACGAGGATGCTCGGCTGGACGCGCGCGATCGTCTTCAGCGCAGTGCCGATCTGGTCCGCGCTCTCGACCTCATAGTGAAAGATTTCAGGATGATCGGCGCAGAAGCTGCGGACGCGCGGGAGCAGCGACCGGTTGCCGGTCGACTGCGGGTTCGAAAGAAGCGCGATGCGGACCATCAAATTCCTGTCAGCGTTCTGCAGACGCGATCGGCTTCACCGACCCGCCCTGAACATAATTGAGTACAATCGGTACGCGCGTGACGCCGCTCGCCACCTTGACCTCGACCTGTACGGGCGAGGGGCGGCGCTTGAAGATGATGTCCATCAGCGAAACGCTGGGATTGCCCGAGAAGCCACCGCCGTCCGACATGTCGGACTTGCCGCTGCCGTTAAGATCGTGGCGGATCGAGATGGCGTAGCTGCCGGAGCGCGGCACGGGCATGCAGACTTCAACCGGGCCGGTCGCCGGCGTCGCGACATCGACGCGTTCGATATAGCTGCCCTTGTCGAAATAATGCGCGGGATCGCCGCCATAGGATTGGACGCGGACCATTCCGGTGCGAGCCTTGAGGCCGAGCACGCGCACCAGCATAGCCGGTTTTCCGCCATTTCCGACGCATTCTGCGGCGTGCGGGCCAACGATCGCGGCGGCCGCCGCGGCAGGCGCGACCGTGCTGCCCGCGCCAAGCGCGATCGCAGCCACGGGCGCGAAAAGTTTAGACATGACCAACCAACTCCCGGAAGCTATAGCCCGCCGCCAGTGGCGACGGGCGAAACACGCCCCCATGCCGACTGCAGATTGGCCGCGATTGCGGCCAGATCATGGTGACGGAGCGTCGGCATTTTGAATTCTGGCAAGCTGGTCGACCGTTACCTCGCTCGTCTCATCGCCGTGCCGCTCGCCGCGACGCTGGTGATCGCGGCGATGCTGCTGTTGCTGGACAAGATGCTGCGCCTGTTCGACTTCGTCGCGCAGTCGGGCGGGCCGGTCAGCGTCGTGTGGCGGATGCTGGCGAGCCTCATCCCCGAATATCTCTCGCTCGGCATCCCGATCGGGCTGATGCTGGGCATCCTGCTTGCCTTCCGCCGGCTCGCGACCTCGTCCGAGCTGGACGTGATGCTGGCGGTGGGGATGAGCTATGGCCGGCTGCTGCGCGTGCCGCTTTATTATGCGGGTGTGCTCGCGATCATCGATTTCGCGATCCTCGGCTTCGTCGCGCCTTATGCGCATTATGCCTATGAGGGGCTGCGCTACGAGCTGCGATCGGGGGCGCTGGGCGCTTCGATCAAGGTCGGCGAGTTCACCAAGCTCGGCAAGAAGATGACGCTGCGGGTCGAGCGCAGCCAGGATGGCGGGCGCGAGCTTTCGGGCCTGTTCGTGATGGCGCGCGGCGACGACGGCAAGAGCCTGGCGGTGACCGCCGAGCATGGCCGCTTCATGGCGACCGACGATCCCAACACGATCATCCTGCGGCTGCGCAACGGCAGCCTCGTCCACAATGCGCCGGGCTTCGCCTCCCCGCGCGTGCTCACCTTCGTCAATCACGATCTGCCGATCGATCTGCCGCAGGAGGAAGCGTTCCGAATGCGCGGCGGGCGCGACGGCGAGATGACGATCCCCGAGCTCGTCCGCTCGGGCCACAAGGATGCCACCGCGGTGAAGGAGCGCGCCAAGAATCGCGCCGAATTCCATTTCCGGCTGGTCCAGGTCGCGATGATGATGATGCTGCCCTTCCTGGGCGTGGCGCTCGCGGTGCCGCCCAAGCGCTCCAGCTCGGCGTTCGGCGTGTTCCTGTCGATCGTGATGATCGTGACCTACTACAAGGTCAACGAATATGCCGAAGCGCTCGGCAGCCTTGGCCGGATCGATCCGCTGATCGCCCTGTGGGTGCCGTTCGCCTTGTTCGCCTCGCTGATATTGTGGATGTACCATACGCTCGCGCACAAGCCCGGCGGGCAGCCGATCGGGGCGCTGGAGAAGGGTGCTGGCGTGGTCTGGCAATCGATCCGCCGCCGCTTCGCCGCCGACCGCAAGGGAGAAGCGGCATGAGCAAGGGCCCCGGCCTTCGCGTGCCGCCGACGATGGGCTGGTATCTGGCGAAGACCTTCGTTTCGCGATCGATCGCGGTGCTGGCGGCGCTCGTGCTGATCTTGCTGATGCTGGATCTGCTCGGCGAATCCGGCGATATCCTCGCCTATCCCGGCAACGGGCAGGCGGCGATCCTCCATTATGTCGCGCTGCGCACGCCGCAGATTGCCGCGCGCTTTCTGCCTTTCTCGGTGCTGCTCGGCACCTTGATCACGCTCGTCCGCCTCAATGCGAACAGCGAGATCATCTCGATGAAGGCGGCGGGGATCTCCGCGCACCAGATCCTGGCGCCGCTGGGCGTCGCGAGTCTGGCGATCGCGGGCATCTCGTTCTGGTTCAACGATCATGTCGTCGCGCGCGCGACATCGACGCTCACCGCCTGGCAGAATGCGGATTACGGCCCGGTCAAGGATACGCGCGGCATCGTCGACAATGTCTGGGTGCGCGATGGCGAGGATCTGATCCATGTCGATCGGGTCACGGGCAAGGGGGCGGCGACGAAGCTGACCGGCGTCGAATATTATGACCGGACCAAGGATCGGCTGACGACGCTCGCCCGCGGCGACTATGGCCACCTCGTCAATGGGGCGTGGCAGATCGAAAAGGTTCAGCTGTTCGACGTGAAGGCGGGCGCGCTGCGGAGCGTGCCGGCGGTGACGATCGGCAAGGGGATCCTGCCCGATCGCTTCACACTGGCCAGCGTCGATGGCGACAGCCTCTCGTTCCGCGCCTTGTGGGAGGCGATCGACGAGCTGGAGGCGAGCGGCCGGCCGACGGGGCCGCTGCGGACGGTGCTGTGGCACAAGATTTCCGGGCCGCTCTCGACAATCCTGATGCCGCTGCTGGCGGCGGTCGCGGGCTTCGGGCTCGCGCGATCGGGCAAGCTTTTCATCCGCGCCGTGATCGGCATGGCGCTAGGCTTCCTCTATTTCGTCGCCGACAATTTCGCGGTCGCGATGGGCAATCTCGGCGCCTATCCGCCTCTGCTCGCCGCCTGGGCGCCCTTCCTGCTGTTCTTCCTGATCGGCGAGGCGGTGCTGATCCGCACCGAGGAGTGACGCCGGGGGCCGGCCCCGGCCCGAGTGCCGAGGCCGCCGCGGAGGCCGCCGCCCATGCCGTCCGCAAGCAGGCGGCGAAGGGAGCGGGAACGGTTGCGCTCTCGCGGCTCGGCGCGGTCGTCGAGGTCGTCAGCCAGCCAGCCTACACCTGGATGTTCGGGCTGCCGACCTACGGGCTTTACATGGTGCTGTGGAGCCTGGTGAACCTCGTCGAGAACATCTTCGATCTCGGCGTGACGAGCGGCCTCCAGCGGATCCTTCCCGCCTGCCGCGCGCCCGAGGAGCGGGCGCGAGCGGTGCGCGCGGCTTTGATCCTCGGTATCCTGCCCAATTTCGTGATCGGCGCGCTGGCCTGCCTGTTCGCGCCGCAGATCGCAGCCTTGCTCAACGTCGCGGCGCAAGACAGCGCCAAGCTGGTGACGGGGATCCGCCTGTTCGCCTGGGCCTTGCCCTTGTGGGCGACGATCGAGGTGGCGACATCGGCAGTGCGCGCCAACCATGCCTTCGGCCCCGAAGTGCGCGTGCGGCTGATGTGGGAGCAGCTCGCCCGATTGATTGCTGCGGTCCTGTTGTGGGCGGCGGGGATCGATACGCTCGGGCTGCTGCTCGCGCATCTGATCTCGCTCGCCTTCACCGCGGGATCGGCGCTGCGCCTGCTCAACCGCTACGTGCCGCTGCGCGACGTCGTCGCTCATCGCGCGGGCCGGGCGATGAACCGCGACATGCTGCTCGCGGGGCTTTCGGTGCTGCCTGCCAATATCCTGGCGCGGACGTTCAGCGATCTGGCGACGATCATCGCCAATCTGCTCGCGCCGGGCGCGGCCGGCGCCTCGGCCGCGGGCCTCTATGCGATCGCGCGCAAGGTCTCGAGCATCCCGCAGATCGTGCGGCAGACGTTCGGCTACGTGCTTGGGCCGATCGCGGCGGCCGCGCAACGCGGAGACCGATCGACGCTGCAGGCTCTCTACGATTTCGCAGTGCGGCTCTCGCTGCTGCTCGCTGTGCCGACATGCGTCGCGCTGGCGGCGGCGGGACCGGCGATCCTCGGCAGCTTCGCGCATGGCGCGGAGGCCGGCCTGCCGATCCTGATCATCCTCGTCACGGCGCGCGGCATAGAGGCGGCGGTCGGGCCGGCCTCCTCGATCCAGCAGGTGATCGGCCGGCGTGTCCTGCCGTTGCAGAACAGCCTCGTCGCAGTGATCGCGGCGGCGGCCGTGCTGGCCGCGACGGCGGGACGCTGGCCCGGCCTCGCCGTGGCGCTGGCGGTGGGGACGGGGCAGGTGGTCGTCGCGGCGCTTTCGATCGGTCAGTTGAGCCGCGAGGAGGGGCTCGTCGCCTTCGCGCCGCCATTCCTGCGAACGCTCGGACTGGCGATCGGTGCGTCAGCCGCGATCATCGTCGTTGCGCTCATCACGGCGCGCGCGCCGCTCGAAATCGGCGGGATCGCGACTTTCCTGGCGTGGATGGGGGCACTGTGGCTGGCGCTGCGGCTGGGGCTCGCCGACTCCGACAAGCGGGCGTTGGGCAAGACGGCGCGGCGGCTAAACCTCTAGGGAACGACCGATTTTCGCGACGGGACGGGATTCGCCGGGGATCAGCGGAAAATGGCTCATTCGCCGTTCAGGAACCCGACACCGACAATATTGTTAATCTACACTAGATGCAGCACCGATCGTCTCACCCTTTGAGGATGCTCCGGCGGCGGTGCCCGATTCAGTCAGGTGAGTTGATCCTATGATCTTGCCAGCTCGCGCCGTGCTCGACGCGGCGCTTCTCGACCTTTCGCTGACCGCCATGGTCGCGAGCCTGTTCATGGCCGCGCAGACACGCGCCGTGTTCGGCATCGACGAGACCGAGGGCCGCCAGGTCGGCCCCGTTTGGGCGGCCGCCGTCGCGTGCGGGATCGCCGCGGCTTATTTTGGGCAGGACATCGTCGGCGCACTCGTGGCGACCCTGCTCGCATTGATGGGGGCTAGCCTCGTCAGCTGGGCGATGCCGCGGCTGACTGCCGCCGGTGCGCTCGCCATGGCGGTCCAGCCGCTGCTCCTGCTGACGGCCTTGCCCTGGTCGCTGCTGCTGCTGAGCGGGCTCGATTATCCGACCTGGGCACTGATGTTGTGGACCGCGAGCGGGGCGCTAGGCGTGCTGCTCCTCGGCTTCACGATGGCGGGCTCGCTCGTCCGCCAGGCGACGATGACGCATATGAGCTGGCGCCGGCCGACCGCGCCGCTTCCGCCCAAGCTCGGCCGGGACGCGCCGATGATCTCGGTGCAGATCCCCTGCTATGCCGAGCCGCCCGAGCTCGTCATCGCGACGCTCGATGGCATCGCCGCGCAGAACTACCCGAATTTCGAGGTGATGGTCTGCGACAACAACACCAAGGACGAGACGCTGTGGCGCCCGGTCGAGGCGCATTGCCGCCGGCTCAACGCGAAGCTCGGCTTCGATCGCTTCCGCTTCTTCCACGTCGCGCCACTGGATGGCGCCAAGGCGGGTGCGCTCAACTGGTTGATGCCGCGCATGGACAAGGCGGCCAAGCTCGTCGCGGTGCTTGATGCCGATTATGATGCCGAGGCCGGCTTCCTTTCCAAGCTGGCGGGCTTCTTCGACGATCCCAAGATCGGCTACGTCCAGACGCCGCACGATTATCGCGCTTATGAAGCGAGCCCGTATCTGCGTGCGTGCTATTGGGAATATATGCCGACCAACAAGGTCGTCTATCCGGGGATCAACGAATATAACGCCGCCTTCACGATCGGGACGATGTGCATCGTCCGCGCGGATGCGATCCGCGACGTCGGCGGCTGGGCCGAATGGTGCCTGACCGAGGATAGCGAGATTTCGGTGCGGCTGCGTGCGATGGGCTATGACGGCGTGTATCTGCCGCAGACGTTCGGGCGCGGGCTGATCCCCGAGACGTTCGAGGATTATCGCAAGCAGCGCTTCCGCTGGTGCGCCGGCCCCGTGCAGCAGCTGCGCCGCTACTGGCGCTATTATCTGCCGCGTCCGTTCGGGCTCAAATCGGGAATAAACGGCTGGTCGAAGCTGCTCGAATTCCAGCGCAGCGCGGCGCCGCTCGTCCAGCTCGTCGGCACCGGTTTCGGCCTCGTCATGATGACGGTGATGACCGTGCTGAGCGCGACCAACGTGATCCCCGATGTCGTCTTGCCGGGCGTTGCCTGGGGTATCCTCGCGGCTGGCACGACGGCGTCGGTCGCGCTCAAGTGGCGCCGCTATCGCCTGTCGGGCTGCGAGCGGATTTCCGACATGCTGCTCGGCGAAGTCGCGCAGGCGAGCCTGTCCTTCGTGCAGATGACCGCGGCGATTGCGGGCCTGTCGTCGAAGCCGCAGCCGTGGCGCCGGACACCCAAGTTCGCGGTCGCGGGATCGTGGCAGCGCGCGATCGATGCGACGAAGCCCGAGGCAATCCTCGGCAGCGCGCACCTCGCGCTGATCGCCGCGCTGTTCGCGATCTCGCCGAGCATTGGCGGACATATGACCCTGCTCGCCTCGGTCGCTCTGCTGATGTCGGGCGCGCGCTTCCTCGCGGCGCCGGCGATGGCGCTGCTCGGCGAGCGCGAACTTGCTCGGCAGGCGCTCCAGGCGCGCGAGCAGGAAGACCGGTTCGCGGCCATCGATCGCCGGCGCACCTTCAAGATCGCCTGATCCGCCGCCCGCGCCGGTGCCTTGCGGCGCCGGGCGTGACAAGCGATGAGGCGGCAGGAGGATTGCTCATGGCCGATGCGCGCGAAGACGCGACTTGCCCCGCCGGGATCGCGACGCGGTGAGCAGCCCGTTCGATCTGGATGACGACCAGCGCGCGATCCAGGAGATGGCGCGCCGCTTCACCGCCGAACATATCACCCCGTTCGCGGCCGAGTGGGACGAGCACCATATCTTCCCGCGCGACGCGGTGAAGGCGGCTGCCGCACTCGGCTTCGGCGCGATCTACGTCTCGGAAGAATCGGGCGGCGTCGGGTTGGGGCGGCTGGAGGCGGCGTTGATCATGGAGGCGATGGCCTATGGCTGTCCGTCCACCTCGGCCTTCATCTCGATCCACAATATGGCGGCGTGGATGATCGATCGCTTCGGCGATCGGGCGGCGAAGCAGGCCTATCTCCCCGGTCTTGTCTCGTGCGATCTGCTCGCCAGCTATTGCCTGACCGAGCCGGGCTCGGGATCGGATGCGGCCGCGTTGAAGACCAAGGCGGTGCGCGAGGGGGACGCATATGTCGTCACCGGGCAAAAGCAGTTCATCTCGGGCGGCGGGGTCAACGATCTCTACGTTACGATGGTCCGCACCGGCGAGGAGGGACCCGCTGGCATTTCCTGCCTCGTCATCGAGAAGGACATGCCCGGCGTCAGCTTCGGGGCGCCCGAGCGCAAGCTCGGCTGGAACAGCCAGCCGACCGCGCAGGTGAATTTCGACGGCGTACGCGTGCCCGTCACCAACCGCATCGGCACGGAGGGCGAGGGCTTCCGCATCGCGATGACGGGGCTTGACGGCGGGCGGCTCAATATCGGCGCCTGCTCGCTCGGCGGGGCGCAGCGCGCGCTGGACGAGGCGATCGCCTATGTGAAGGAGCGCCGCCAGTTCGGGAAGGCGGTCGCCGATTTCCAGGCCACGCAGTTCAAGCTCGCCGACATGGAAACAGAGCTGCAGGCGGCGCGGATGCTGCTCTATGCGGCGGCGGTCAAGGTGACCGAGGGCGCGCCCGACAGGACCAAGTTCGCGGCGATGGCCAAGAAGCTGGCGACGGACACCGGCTGGTCGGTCGTCGATCGCGCGCTGCAATTGTTCGGGGGCTATGGCTATCTGAAGGATTATCCGATCGAGAAACTGCTGCGCGACCTGCGCGTCCACCGCATCCTGGAAGGCACCAACGAAGTGATGCAGATGATCATTGGACGCGATCTGGTGCGCGGATGACCGACGAACTGATCGTGATGCGCGAGGGCGCGGTCGGGCGACTGCGCCTTAACCGGCCGCGCGCGATCCATGCGCTGACCTTGCCGATGTGCGAGGCGATGATCGCGGCTTTGCTCGAATGGCGAACCGATCCGGCGGTCGAGCTGGTGCTGCTCGACCATGCCGAGGGGCGCGGCTTCTGTGCGGGCGGCGACGTGCGCGCGGCGGCGGAGAGCGGGCGGGGGGACGGCGCCGCGGCGAGGGCATTTTTCCACACCGAATATCAGCTCAACCATCTGCTGTTCACGTATGCCAAGCCGATCGTCAGCGTGCTGGACGGGATCGTGATGGGCGGCGGGGTCGGCATCGGCCTGCCCGCGCGCCATCGCATCGCGACCGAACGGACCATGTTCGCGATGCCCGAGACGACGATCGGCTTGTTCCCCGATGTCGGGGCGGGCTGGTATCTGTCGCGGTTGCCGGGGCGGATTGGGCAATATCTGGCGCTGACGGGCGCGCGACTGACCGGCGCGGATTGCCTCACGCTGGGACTGGCGACGCATTATCTGCAGAGCGACCGGGTGGAAGAGGCCAAGCAGCAACTGCTTGCGAGGCCTTCGGCGGAGGCACCTGCGATCCTGGAGCGCCTGTCCGGGCAGCCCGACGAGCCCACGATCCTGACGTTTCGCGACGATATCGATCGCCTGTTCGCCTCGGACGATTTTGAGGAGGTCCTGGCCGTACTGACGGCGGACGGATCGGACTGGGCGCGGCAGCAAATGGCAATCCTCGCCACCAAGAGCCCGCAAGCGTGCAAGGTCTCGCTCGAACTGCTCGCGCAGGGGGCCGCGCAGACCGATTTCGCGGGCGAGATGATGGTCGAATATCGGGTCGCCTCGCGCGTATGCCAGCGGCACGATTTCCTCGAGGGCGTGCGCGCCTTGCTGATCGACAAGGACAATGCGCCGCGCTGGGATCCTGCCACGCCCGATGGGGTGACGGGCCACCTGATCGACCAGATCTTCGCGCCGCTGCCGGATGAGGAATGGTCGCCCGCTTACTAATCGGGACGATCGGAAAGGGGATCATGACCAAGCGCGTTCTTCACAAGATCGGGTTGCTCCTGGCGGCGACGCTTGCCTTCAGCGGATCCGGCGCGATGGCCGGGGCGCGGCCGCCGGTGATGCCCGTTCTGACCCCCGACGCGAACTGGCTGAAGCCACCCGCCGGATTGCTGATCGGCAATATCAGCGCGGTGGCGGTGGATGCGCAGGACCATGTCTGGATCCTGCACCGCCCGCGAACGGCGCATGCGGCGGATGGCGCGAAGGCCGCGCCGCCGATCCTCGCCTTCGCGCGCGACGGAACCTATCTGCGCGGGTTCGGCGGGCCGGGTGCGGGCTATGACTGGCCCGCGAACGAGCATAGCCTGGCCGTCGACCGCAAGGGGCGGGTCTGGATCACGGGCAATTCCGGCACCGACGACATGCTGCTTGTCTTCGCGCCCGACGGCCATTTCCTCCGCCAGATCGGGCGCCCCGGCGCCAGCAAGGGCGACCTCGACACGGCGAACCTCCACGCGCCGGCGGACATCTTCGTCGATGATCGCGCCCACGAGGTCTATGTTGCGGATGGCTATGGCAACCGCCGGGTGATCGTGTTCGACAGCGAGACCGGCGCGTTCAAGCGGATGTGGGGCGCGTTCGGCGCTGCGCCGCCCGAAGCGCCGGCTCCCGAGCCGCGTGTCGCCGGCGCGTCGTTCACGCCCGAGACCGGCGACGGTCCGCAGGGCTTCAGCGGGGTCCATGGCGTCGAGCTGTCCCGCGACGGCAAGCTCTACGTTGCCGATCGCTACAACCAGCGGGTTCAGGTCTTCACGCCGACCGGCAAATATCTCGGCCAGGTCTTCGTCGATCGCAACATGGCCTCGCCGCAGACCGCCTCGGGCATCGCCTTCTCGGCAGATGCCGCTCAGAGATATTTGTATGTCTCGGACTCGGGCAATTCGCGCGTGCTCGTGTTCGACCGGGCGCGCCTCGCCCTGCTCGGGGCCTTCGGGAGCAAGGGCAGCGCGCCGGGACAGTTTTCGGGCCTTCACCTGATCGCGACCGACAGCCACGACGCCTTATATACCGCGGAACTGACCGGGCAGCGTGTGCAGCGCTTTATTCCGAAGAAGTAAGCCCGAGGCCCATCGTCGCAACAGTTCATCCGCGCGCATGATCGCCCGTATACGGATGGCCGCCCCTCGACAGCCGTCAGGTCAGGCGACATGAGACCGGCATGACGGGATCGGAACTGAGAGACGTGATCGTGCGCCACCTCGCCAAGTCCAAGGGCGGCGGGACGGTCCGGTGGCGGGCGGCGATCGGCGAGCTCAAGGTCTATTCGCTGTCGACGCATGGACATTGCAACTGGGACGTCCGCCCGGCGGGCACAACTTACGAGATGGCAGAGATCGAGCGGGCCGTCGACGTGCTGCGGCTGGCACATCCGTTCGTGGACGTCGGCGTTTAGACACCGCAAGACGAGCGGGAGTCGGGCGCGGCGTCTCTTCTTGCGGCCAAGGCTTATCGAAAAGGAAAACGACGATGCGCATCGTATTTCTGGCCGCTCTGATCGCCGCAACCCCGCTCGCGGCGAAGACGGTCGAGCTGCAGGCGACGCCCGAGACGGTCGCGTGGGGTCATTATGATGCGACTTCCAAACCGGTCCTGACGATCCGGACCGGTGACACGGTCAAGATCCACACTTTGCTGACCAACAGCCCGGCGGGCCTCGAAAAGGCCGGCGTCGCGCCCGCCGATGTCGAGCAGAGTCTCCGCGACGTCTATGACAAGGTGCCGGCTGCCGCACGCGGCCCGGGCGGGCATATCCTGACCGGCCCGATCGCGATCGAGGGCGCGGAACCGGGCGACATGCTGGAGGTGCAGATCCTCGCGATCGATCTCGCCATCCCCTATGCCTATAATGCGTTTCGCTACGGCGCCGGCTTCCTGACCGACGACTTCCCTTATGCGCGCATGAAGATCGTGCCGCTCGACAAGGCACGGATGGTCGGCAAGTTCGCACCGGGCATCGACGTGCCGCTGCGCCCGTTCTTCGGATCGATGGGGGTGGCGCCGCCGCCCTCCTTCGGCCGCTATGACAGTGCGCCGCCGACGATCAACGGCGGCAATATGGACGACAAGGCGCTGGTCGCCGGCACGACGTTGTATCTGCCGGTTCATGCGACTGGCGGGCTGTTCCAAGTGGGCGACGGCCATGCCGCGCAGGGCAATGGCGAGGTCGACATCACCGCGCTGGAGACCTCGCTCGTCGGTACGTTCCGCTTCGTGCTGCACAAGGCGGCCAAGCTGCCTTATCCGCGCGCCGAGACCCCCGACGCATGGATCGCAATGGGCTTCGACGACGATCTCTCGAACGCGACGCGCAAGGCGCTGCGCAACATGATCGACTTTCTCGTGACCGAAAAGCATATGAGCCGCGATGACGCTTATATGCTGATCAGCGTCGCCGGGGACGTCGAGATCACCGAATTGGTCGATCGCAACAAGGGCGTCCACGTCGTGCTGCCCAAGCGATTGTTCACCGGCGCGCGCTGATCATCAAAAGTAGGATCGCAGCGCTTCGTGAGCTTAACCGAACTCGATATAGTCTCGGTATAGTGTGCATTTTCGACAATAGCCGACCTTATAGTGGGAATCGAGCGCAGCACGATCTTGGATGCAGCTGGGTCTCGTGATATTTTTGATGAATTGTTGCCGCGTGTCGTTTGCCGGCTCTATTCTATAGCGTATGGCGCGTCTTGAGCTTTTCATGAAATTCGGCCGAACGGATATTTATCCGAGATAGGGCGTTACTATAACGCAGCCGCATCTTGCGCGTTCGCACGAGCGGGGCAAATATGCGGATCGGGATCATTGCGCACCTCAAGCATGCGATCGGCGAGCCGTTCGCCGGCGGCCTGGAGATGCATACGCACATGCTCGCGACGTCGCTCGCCGCGCGCGGACATGACGTCACCTTGTTCGCATCGACGCGCTCGGATCCCGATCTGAAGAACGAGGCGATCTGCGACGAGACGGCTTTGCTCGGCACAGGGACCGCCGAGGCCGTCGATGTCACCTTCTTCCGCGAGCATCATGCCTATCTGACGCTGATGTCCGCACTCCGGCACCGGTCTTTCGACATCATCCACAACAATTCGCTTCATTATCTGCCGGTGACGATGGCCGACACGATTTCGGCGCCGATGGTGACGACCTTGCACACGCCGCCCTTCTGCTGGCTCGAGAGCGGCATCAGGCTGTGCCGCGCGGAGACGATGCGGTTCGTGGCGGTCTCGGAAGCGATCAGGGGGCTGTGGAGCCCGATCGTACCGATCGATCGGGTCGTGGAGAATGGCGTCGATCTCGCGCGCTTCCCGTTCCGGCTCGTGCCCGACGCGCAGCCCTATCTCGTCTGGTATGGTCGCATCGTGCCGGAGAAGGGCCTCGATCACGCCATCGAGGCGGCGCGGCTGCTGGACATGGAGTTGCGGATTGCCGGCCCGATCTCGGATCGCGACTGGTACGAGGCCGAGATCGCACCCAAGCTCGGGCCGAAAGCGCGATATCTGGGTCATCTCGATCATGGCGCGCTGGGCCGGCTGATCGGCGGTGCGCGCGCGTTCCTGTGCACACCGCGCTGGGAAGAGCCTTACGGGCTGGTCGTCGCCGAGGCGCTGGCCTGCGGCACGCCGGTGGCCGCGTATGCGCGCGGCGCGATCCCCGCGATCCTCGATGCGACGAGCGGCGTGCTGGCGACGCCCGACGATCCGCGGGCGCTGGCCGAGGCGGCGCGCGCCGCGCTCGGGCTTTCGCGCCTGGCCTGTCGAGCCCGCGCAGAGCGCAAGTGCGATGCCGGAGCGATGATCGACGGCTACGAACGGCTTTACGAAGAGATCATGTCGGCGCGCATGCTTCCCGCGTCGCATTCGGACGCGGCCAACGATCTGGAGGTCGCTGCCGCATGACCCCGCCCTTTTGCGTCTGCGTGCCCGCGCGCAACGAGGCCGCGCGACTGCCGCGGCTGTTCGAAGCATTGGCGGCGCAGGATGTGGACGGGCTGATCCCGATCGCTTTGTGCATCAACAATAGCGACGACGGCTCGGCGGAGCTGGTCCGGGTGATCGCGGCACGGCCGGGCAGCCGGCTGCAGCTGCATCTCGACGAAGCGTCGTTTCCGCCGGCGCTCGCGCATGCCGGGTCGGCGCGTCGGCGGGCGATGGATCTGGGTGCGGCGGTCAGTCCCGCCGGGCTTTTGCTGTCGACCGATGCCGACTGCCGGCCGCCGCCCTCCTGGATCGGCGCGAATCTGGCGGCGTCCGCCGGCGGCGCGAACATGATCGGCGGTCGGATCGTAATCGATCCCGAGGAACCGCTCGCGCCGCTCGTGCAGAATGCCCGCCATCTGTGGGACGCCTATTGGGAGCGGGTCCGCGCGATCGAGGATGCGATCGATCCGCGGCCCTGGGATCCGGCGCCGCGCCACGGCGATCATACGGGCGCGAGCCTCGCTCTGCCGACGAGCCTCTACCGCGCGGCCGGCGGCGTGCCGCTGCTGGCGCTGGGCGAGGACCGCGCTCTGGTGGATGCGGCGATCACGGTGGGCGGGCGGCTCGCGCATCCGGCGAGCGTGTGGACCTATGTCTCGCCGCGCCAGGACGGCCGCGCGGCGGGCGGAATGGCGGACGACATGCGCCGGCTGCACGGCGAGGCCGGCATGGGCGACGCGCTCGTCGCACCGGCCTTCACGCACTGGCAGGCGCGGGCCGAATGGCGCCGCGCGCTGAGGGGGCACCCCCAAGGCGAGCGCCGGATCGTGCAGGAGGAGGCCGCGCTGCCGCCGATGCCGCACGACATGCGGCTGGCGGACGCCGCCTGATGGCGCGTCCGATCGGCTATTATGTCCACCATCATGGCGACGGGCATCGCCAGCGCGCGCTGGCCCTTGCCGACTCGATAGGAGAGCGGCTCGTACTGCTCGGCACCGGGTTGGCGGGCCGGACCGGCGGGGTCCGGACGATCGAGCTGCCCGACGATTGCCTGCCGGAACAGGGCTTCGCGGGCGCGGATGGCGAGGCGCATCGCGCGCAGGCGCTCCATTTTGCACCGATCGACCATGATGGCATCCGCGAGCGGGTCGCGATCGTGAGCCGCTGGATCGCGGACGAGCGGCCCGCCTTGATCGTCGTCGACGTGTCGGTCGAGGTGGCGATGCTCGCGCGTCTGGCGGCGACGCCGGTCGTCTATGTCCGCCTCGCCGGGCTGCGCGACGACCCGGCGCATCTCGACGCGTTCCGCGCGGCACACGCGCTGATCGCGCCGTTCGACGAGGCTCTCGACGATCCGGCGACACCGGACTGGGTGCGCGCGAAAACGACCTATTTTTCGGGGCTCACCGCGCATCGGTCGGAGCCGGCACCGGATGCGCCGCGCGACGATATCCTCGTCGTCGTCGGCGCAGGCGGGAGCATGATCGATGGACCGGCGCTCGCCGCTGCGGCGCGGGCGACACCCGATCGCCACTGGCGGGTCGCCGGATTGATCGAGCCTGTCTCGGATGCCCCCGCAAACCTTCAGATGCTGGGTTGGGTCGATGACGTGGCCGCCGAGATCGACCGTGCGACCGTCGTCATCGGCGGGGGCGGGGACGGGGTCGTGAGCGCGGTGCTCGCGGCCGGGCAGCCTTTCCTGTGCCTGCCCGAAGCGCGGCCCTTCGACGAACAAAGGTCAAAGGCCCGGCAGCTGCGCGCTGCCAGGGCGGCGGTTGTTCGCGAAAGTTGGCCGGTGGCGGAGGACTGGCAGGCGGTCCTCGCCGAGACCGCCGCGTCAGCGACCGGAGTCGGCGCGAAGCTGCATGATCCGGACGGACCGGCGCGTGCTGCCGCCTTCCTGCTTGCGATGGCGGAGCAGCGCGCATGACCGCAGGCGATGCCGACCGGGACCTGTTCGAGCAGCTGTGCGCGCTCGGCGCGGGCTATGACGAGACGCCGCGCTTTCCGGCCGAAAGCCTCGCGGCGGTCGCAGCGTGCGGCCTTCATCGCAGGTTCGCGCCGCTTGCCAGCGGCGGCGACGTGTTCGAGAGCGCGCGGGCGATTCATGCGGCGATGTTCGATGCGCTCCGCCTCGTTGGCCGGGGGGATCTGAGCGTCGGGCGCCTGTTCGAAGGCCATGTCAACGCGCTGCGCCTGTTCGACTGGTATGGCAGCGCGGCACAACAGGATTGGCTCGGCTCGCAGCTCGCGGCGGGGCGCTTCTTCGGCGTCTGGGCGACCGAGCCCAGCCCCGGCGTCGCGCTCTCCTTCGATGGGGCGTCGGGCGCACTGACCGGCGCGAAGAGCTTCGCCAGCGGCGCGGGCGGCCTCGATTTTTCCTTAGTGACGGTTCAGCCGCCCGAGGGGCAGAGGCGTGTCGCGATCGTGCCCGCCAACGACACGGCCCGCGCCGATACGCGCGGCTGGCGCGTGCGCGGCATGCGCGCGACCCTGAGCGGGCTGTACCGCCTCGATGGCGTGCCGGTGCAGGCGAACGACCTGCTCGGCGAGCCCGGCGATTATGATCGCGATCCGCGCTTCACGGGCGGCGCCTGGCGCTTCACCGCAGTCCAGCTCGGCGGGATCGAGGGCCTCTTGCAGGAATTGCGTGCGGCGATGTCGGCGACGGCGCGCGCGGATCCGCTGCAGCGCGCGAAGTTCGGGGCGGCGGTGGCGGCGACGCGCACCGCCTGGTTCTGGGTGAAGGCCTGCGCCGAGCGCGCCGCGGACGAGCATCCCGACACGCCCGCTTTCGCGCAGATGACGCGCGGGATCGTCGAGCGGGCCGCGCTCGACGTGATGGAGCTGGCGGCGCGCGCGATCGGCACGCGCAGTGCGTTCGACGGCGAGCGCGCCGACAAGATCATCCGCGATCTCAGCCTGTATCTGCGCCAGGCCGGCCCCGATCATGCGCGCGATCAGGCCGCGCTCGCCTGGCTGGACCGGGATTGCTGGGGCGAGGACCCCTTATGGTAGCGATCCCGCTGAACCGGAGCATCTTCGCGCGAGCGCGCTGGCTGATCCTGGCGCCCCATGCCGACGACGAGACTTTGGGGGCGGGGGCGCTCATCGCCGAGGCGGCGCGCGCGGGGCGGCTGGGTGCGGTCGCCTTCATGACCGACGGATCCGGCTCGCATGCGTGCGATGACGCCGGCGCGCGCCGACGGTTGATCACCCTCCGCGAGCGCGAAGCGGGGCTGGCGCTGCGTCGGCTCGCCAAGCAGGGCGCGGTTGCGCCCGTCTTTCTCGGCTGGCGGGACGCCGACCCGCATGCCGCCGACGCTGGCGCGCTCCGGCGCACGCAGGATCGTCTGTTGGCCCTGTGCCGAACTCGTCGCATCGATGCGATCGCGGTGACGGCGGGCGACGAGCCGCATTGCGATCATGCCGCGGCCTTCCAGCTCGCCCGCGCGGTATGTCGCCGCACGCCCGGTTCGCTGGCGCTTTTTCGATATGCGGTGTGGAGCGAGACCGCCCCGTCCGGTCGCGCATTCGAGACGAAGGCGATGCCGGTCGGCGTTCGCCGCCACGCCTTGCAGGCGCATCGCAGCCAGCTGACCGCGTCGTTCGGCCCGGGCTTCCGCCTGCCGCGCGCGAAGCAGCGCATGCCCGCGCGCGACCGCCTCTATCTTTGGGAGAGCCGTCATGCGGCATGAGAACTCGCTCGACGCCGATTATTTCGAAGGCATCTTCGCCGCAGACGAGGATCCGTGGGGACTCGACAGCGAAAGCTACGAAGCCGCCAAGTTCGACGACAGCATCGCGGCGATTACGGACCGGCGCTACGAACGCGGCTTCGAGATAGGCTGCGCGCAGGGTGCGCTGACGCGTCGGCTCGCGCCGCTCTGCGGTGCCCTGCTCGCGATCGATGTCAGTACGACCGCGCTGGACCGCGCGCGCAAACGCTGCGCCGACCAGCCGAACGTGACGTTCGAACAGATGGCTTATCCGCGCGAGCAGCCAAGCGCGGCGCGGTTCGATCTCATGATCCTCTCGGAGGTCGCTTATTATTGGGACGCGGGCGATCTCGGGCGGGCGGCGGACCAGATCGCCGGGGCGCTCGCGCCGGGGGGGCGGATCCTGCTCGTGCACTGGACGGGCGAGACCGATTATCCGCAGACGGGCGATGGTGCGGTCGAGGCGCTGTGGGACAGGCTGCACCCGATCCTCAGGGTCGAGCGGGCCGATCGGCGCGAAAAGTATCGGCTGGACCTGTGGCGCCGATCATGAGCGGCGTGAGCCTGCTGACGATCGTGAAGAACCGTGCCGCGCATCTGGCGCAGCTTATCGCGGGCGTGCGCCGGAGTTCATTCCAGCCCGACGAAGTCATCGTCGTGGACATGAGCGACGAGCCCGTCACGATCGAAGCGGGGGCGCTGCCGATCCGGTTGATCCGGCACGAAACGGACGGCCTTCCGCTTGCCGCAGCGCGCAACCTGGCGGCGCAGTCGAGCAAAGGTGCCCGGCTCGTGTTCCTCGATGTCGACTGCATTCCGCTGGCGACGATGATCGGGGATGTCGCGGGCCTGCTGGAGCGCGAGGACAGCCTCGTCTGCGCCGAGGTCCGCTATCTGGGCGCCGGCGACGAGCGCGTCGTCTGGGACGATGCCTCGCTGCTGGCGGCCGGCGCATCGCATCCGGTGCGCGACTTCCCGCGCGCCGGAGTTCGCACCGAGACCAATCCGGGCCTGTTCTGGTCGCTCGCCTTCGGCATCCGCCGCGCACGTTTCGAGGCATTGGGGGGCTTCGACGAACGGTTTGCGGGCTACGGCGCCGAAGATACCGACTTCGGCTTCCGGGCAGCTACCGCCGGACTGCCCCTGCGCTTTCTCGGCGGGGCGATCGCCTGCCATCAACATCATGCGACCTACGATCCGCCGCTCCAGCATTTCGACGATATCGTCGCCAACGCCCGGCTGTTCCATGACATCTGGGGGCGATGGCCGATGGAAGGCTGGCTTGCGAGGTTCCAAAGCGCAGGGCTCATTCGCTGGACCAGCGACGGGCTCGATACGATCCGCGGCCCGTCCCGAGCGGAGATCGGCGCCGCTCTCGTCGCTTAGGACAAGCGAGGCGGCCGGCTTGACGGCTGATGTGGGCCGGCCTTCCCGATCAGAACTTTCCTCCGACACTGACCTTGCCCGAACCCAGCCGGCTTCCCCGTCCGAGCGCGGCGCCGATGTCGAGCCCCAGCGTCCAGTCGCCCCCCAGATTCACGCCCGTACCGGCCTCGAGCTGGATGGCGTCGCGCAGCCATCGATCGTTGGTGATCGCGTAGGAGAGACCGGCGAGATCGGCATAATCGAGCGCCTGCGCGCCGCTGCCGCTGAACTCGTGCCGCCATTCGAAGCGGACGCGCGGCATGATCGCGCCCAGGGTCATTCCGGCACGCACGCCAAGGACGCTGGAGAGCGATTCGAGCGAGCGTCTGCCGAAGGCGAGATCGTACATTCCGGCACCCTCTTCCGAATAAGCGCCGAGCCGGGCCGACATATATTCGGCGCGGGCGAAGGCGGAGAAGGAGGTGCGATCACTGCTGCGGTCGATGCCGGCGGCGAGCGAGGCGAAGACCATCGATCCGTCGCGTTGACCGCGCGCGGTCGCGGCATTGGCCGAGACCGCGCGGCGCGTGGCGAAGTCGAGCCCACCAATGCCCAGCACGCCATCGAGGAACGCGCCACGGGCCGGCTGGAAGCTGCCGTAGAGTGAGCCCATCCAGCTATCGGCCGTGAGATGCGCCGCGCCCTCGGCGATGCGCGAGCGCTCGCCGCCGTAGCCTCCGCCCGCGCCGACGATCAGTCTGTCGGTCAGCTTGACGTCGATCCCGGCGCTGAGACCGGAGCTCGAGACGCTGAACCGGTCGCGCCGCGTGGTGGCATCGCGCGTGCCGATCATAATCGCGCCGCCACTCCAGACCGCGGCCGAGCCGATCGCGCGGTTTCCGTCGTCCGTCGCCTCGGCCGGGGCGCCGCTGGCGGCTGTCGTCGAGAGCGCCGGCTGACCGCCATCGTCAATCTGGACGATGCCGGATGTGCTATCTGTCGTCAGCCCCGCTGTAGAAGCCGGACGATCGCTGCCGTTGACGCGGATCCCCATCGTCCCGTGCTGGCTACCGCGACCGCCGCCATGCAACTGTTCTGTCCGCCGACTGAAAATGTCGATCTGGGTCGCGGCGAAGCGCCGGGTAGCCTCGGCCTGGGCGAGGCTGAGCGCGCGCACCGCCGGATCCTGCGAGGGATCGGGGCGCGCCGTCACGGTGACCGTGACCGTCGCGACCGCAGACGTGCCGAATATGTTGCTGAGCGTATAGCCGATGACGGCCGTGCCGCTGAACCGCCCGAGCGGCGTGATCCTCATCTGATAGGTCCGGGCGGTAGCTGTGCCGCCCTCGACCAGTATCGCCGAGACCGAGCCGGCGGGCGTGATCGAGGCGATCGTGCTTGCGGTGAACGGGCCTTCGCCCGCGCCGGTCGTGAGATCGACGATCGCCGCCTGGCCGTTGACCGTGGCGGCGGTGACGGACCGGGCGGTCGGCGCCGCGCCGACGACGTCGATCGCGACCGCTGCGGGACGCGAGGTGCCGCCCGGGCCGATCGCGACGAACGTGAAAGCGTCCGCGCCCTTATAGCCTGCCGCTGCCGTGTAGGTGGCGACGAAGCTCGTGCTGGCCAGCGGCTTTTTCTCGCCGAGCGCGAGGAGCCGCTGCTGGCCGACGCGATTGACGACGACGTTACCGTGCTGCGGCGGCGTATCGACGCGCACGTCGTCATATGCGCCAGTGACGAGTGCCGAGAGATCGATGTCGATCGAGGTGCTGCTCGTGACGGTCGAGGCGGTGACGGCCGAGGCCGGCGCGTCCTGCGCCTGCGGCGGCTGGGGTGCCGCGATGGCCAGCACATAGGACTTGACCGCGGTGAACGGGCCCGAGCCGGTGGAACTGTCGGTTGCGGTCACGCTGACGGCGAAGTCTCCGCTCGCCGTCGGCGTGCCGGTGAGGGCGCCCGTGGGGGACAAAGTCACGCCGGCGGGCAGCGTGCCGGATGTGACGGCGTAACTATAGGGCGCGGTGCCACCGGAGGCAGACACGGCAGCGGCATAAGCGGTGTTGATCTGCCCGCCCGGCAACGGCTCGCCGGCGATCGTCATGACGGGCGCACCGACCGTGAGGCCGATCGTCTGTGCACTGGCGGTGCCGCCGGGCCCGGTCGCGGTGAAAGCGAAGCTGTCCAGCCCCGAATAGCCCGCAGCAGGCGTGTATGTGACGACATCGCCAGCGACGCTGGCCGTGCCGTGGGCCGGCGCGAGCGAGACCGAGGTCGCGCTGTGAACGCCGCTGATCAGCGACGAGAGATCGATCGCGAGCGGTGTGCCGTAGCCGACCGCGACATCGGCCTTGGCGGCGACGATCGGAGCACTGGGCGCAGCGATGGTGAGCGCGATGACCTGGGGTGGCGACGTGCCGCCGGGACCGGTGGCCGCGTAGCTGAGGCTGTCCGCGCCGAAATAGCCGGCGACCGGCGTATAGGTGACCACATCGCCGCTGACGCTTGCCGCACCGTGCGCGGGCGCTGCCACGATCGCGATCGCGCTGTGCACGCCCGTGACCGAACCCGAAAGATCGATGACGGTCGGCGCCTCATACGCGGCGGTCACGCCGGCGGGAGCGGAGACGACCGGCGTCGCCGGTGCCGCCACGGTCAGGTTGACGGTCTCCGGCGAGGAGACGCCACCCGGGCCGGTCACGGCAAAGGCGAAGCTGTCCGGCCCGAAATAGCCGGCAGCGGGCGTGTAGGTGACGACATCTCCCGCGACGCCGACCGTACCGTGCGCGGGCGTGGTGACGGCGATGCTCGTGTGGACGCCAGTGATCGATCCCGAGAGGTCGATCGTGGTTGCGGCGCCGTATACGGCACTGACCGCGGCGGGGCCCGAGGCGGTCGGCGAATCCGGCGTAGCGACGGTGATCGTCACTATGGCCGGGGCCGACGTGCCTCCGGGGCCGGTAGCGGTGAAGGTCAAGCTGTCCGTTCCGGAAAAGCTGGGCGACGCCACGTACGTGATCACGTCGCCGCTGAGCGTCGCCGTGCCGTGCGACGGCGCGCTCGCGATTCCAATGCTCGAGTGCACGCCTGTGATGGACGTCGACAGATCGATCGTGCCGGTGCTCCGGTAGGGCACCGAAGCCGAGCTGGGCACGGCGACGGGAGCGGCGGGGTCGGCCACCGTGATCGATATGCTGGCGGGCGCCGACGTGCCGCCCGGCCCGGTAGCGACATAGGTGACGGCGTCAGGGCCGTGATAGCCCGTCGCGGGCATGTAGGTGACGACATCGCCCGAGACGGTTGCGGTCCCGTGCGACGGCGCGCCGGCGATGACCAGACCGGAATGTGCGCCTGTGACGGACTCGGAAAGGTCGATCTGGCTGGCGGCGCCGTACGGCACCGAAACCGACTTCGCGGCTGCGACGGGAGCGGCGGGCGCGGCGATGGCGATCGTCACGACGGCAGGCGTGGACGTGCCGCCGGGGCCGGTGGCCGAATAGCTGAAGCCGTCCGCGCCGGAATAGCCGGGGCTCGGCGTGTAGGTGACGACGTCGCCCGACACGCTGGTGCTGCCATGGGCCGGTCCGCTCGCGATGGCGATGCTGGAGTGCACACCGGAGATCGATGCGGACAGATCGACGGGCGTCGCAGACTCGTAGGGCACCGAAACGGATCTTGCGGCGACTGTGGGCGCGCCGGGTGCGGCAACGGTGATCGATACGGTCGCCGCCGCCGACGTGCCACCAGGGCCCGTCGCGGTATAGGTGAAGCTGTCCGCACCGTAATAACCGCTCGCAGGCGCGTAGGTCACGACGTCTCCGGCGAGGCTGGTCGTGCCGTGCGCGGCGGTGCCGGCTACGGCGATGCTGGCGTGCATGCCCGTGATCGATCCCGAGAGATCGATGGCGACGGGAGTGTCGTAGGGCACGGAAGCAGATCGAGCACCTGCCACGGGCGCCGGCGGCGCCGCGACGGTAATGCTGACGGTGGCGGGCGCGGAGGTGCCGCCGGGGCCGGTAGCGGTGTAGGTGAAGCTGTCGAGCCCTGAATAGCCGGAGCCGGGCGTGTAGGTCACGACATCGCCCGATATGCCGGCGCTGCCGTGCGTGGGGCCGCCAGCGAGGGCGATGCCGGAATGAACCCCCGTTACGGATCCCGACAGGTCTATCGCCGTGGCCGTGTGATAAGGCACCGCGACCGATTGCGCAGCCGTCACGGGCGCGGCGGGCGCGGCGACGGTGATCGAAACGGTAGCGGCCGACGACGTGCCGCCCGGGCCCGTAGCGTTGTAGGTGAAGCTGTCCGCGCCAATATAGCCATTCGCCGGCGTGTAGGTGACGATATCGCCAGACACGCTCGTCGTGCCATGCGCGGGGCTACCGACGACGGCGGTGCCTGTGTGCACCCCGGAGATCGAGCCGGACAGGTCGATGGCGGTTGCGGTGTTATGTGCTGCCGAGACCGACCTGGCTGCCGCAGTGGGCGCGGCGGGGGCGGCGACCGTGACCGACACGGTGGCGGGCGCGGAGGTGCCGCCGGGGCCGGTTGCGGTGTAGCTGAAGCTGTCTGCGCCGAAGTAGCCGCTGGTCGGGGTATACGTGATCACGTCGCCGGACACGCTGGTCATGCCATGCGCCGGCCCGCTCGAAATCGCGACGCTGGAATGCACGCCGGTGATCGAACCCGACAGGTCGATTGCCGTCGCGGTGCCGTAGGGGACGGACGCAGACTGAGCGCTCGCCGCGGGCGCGGGAGGCGGAGCGACGGTGATCGATATCGTGGCAGGCGCAGAGGTGCCGCCGGAGCCGGTGGCGGTGTAGGTGAAGCTGTCCGGCCCCGAATAGCCTGAGGTAGGCGTGTAGCTGACGACATCGCCCGAAACGCTGGTCGTCCCGTGTGCCGGTGCGCTCGCGACGGCGATACTGGAATGCACTCCGGTGATCGATCCCGAGAGGTCGATCGCTGTCGCCATATTGTACGGCACCGAGGCGGATGTCGCGCCCGCGGTGGGCGCCGCAATATAGGTGTAGCCGCTGCCCCCGCCGATAATGCTGGTTCCCGCCGGCGTAGTGACCGTGATATTGACGCTGCCGGTGCCCGCTGGCGCGGTCGCGACGATCGAGGTGGCGCTGTTGACCGTGAAGCCCGTGGCCGCCGTTGCTCCGAACCGGACCGTAGTGGCGCCGGTGAAGCCGGTGCCGCCGATCGTGACGCTGGTATTGCCGGCGGCCGGGCCGCTCGTAGGCGAAAGCGAGGAGACTACGGGCGCGCTGGCGGCGGCGGGATCGACGAAGACGGTGACCGTGATCACTTGCGACGTGTTGTTATTGTCGATCGTGAACGTGTCGCTGCCCGAAAAGCCCGGCGAAGGCGGACGATAATTGATCTCGGTGACGGTCGCGCGGACCAGAGTGCCACCCTGCTGCGTCGCATTGGGGACCTCGACACCGGGCGTCGCCGTTGCTGTGCCGTTCACCAGCGGGCGGATGGTCGTGCGGGGCAGCGGACTGCAGGGGCCGAACGCGCTGAGGTTCGCACCGGTCAGGACACCGACCAGCTGGAAGGAGCCGTCGCCGGCATTGGTGAAGCGCAGCCCGGGAAGAGCGGCGGGTCCGACCGCGCACGGCGTGTTGGCACGGGACGCTACCGGCAACAGCGCTGACGCTGCTGCCAGCAGCCATATCAACCGGACCCACATCCTTCCGACGCGAGCAAACGCAAAGAAACTCGTCACACAGGCTCTCCATTGACCCAGCAGGTCACGACGAGCCGCGTTTGTTATCGAGCGAGTTTGATCCAGGTTAAAGATTGCAAGTGTTAGACCAAGGTCTGACAGCTTATGGCAATTTCGTCCGACTCATCCAAAGTCGTGGGCGGAAGATACGAAGTTACGGTAGCGAAACTGTTTTCGTTGTTAAAAAGAAAATGCAACCTCAGTTGCAATAAATAGGACGAATAGATCCAATTTATATATGTATAACTTGGAGGATGCAGTTTTGATGTCTAAATGCAGAGGCGGCTGCTCGGCTCGATTAACGCAGGTATCGACGTCGCCGGCTTATCGGGCGAGCGATATCGATCCGGCCGTCAGGGCATCGCTTTTGCGGCATCGGAGACGTCGGCCCATCAATCCTTCGGTGCCTTGAGCAGATCGGTTTCGTCATAGACGACGCCGTTCGCGACCACCTTCCTGACGTTGTAGGTCGCCGAGATGTCGGCGCGCGGATCCCCCTGGACCAGGACGATGTCGGCGAGTTTGCCCGGCTCCAGCGTGCCGGCGTCGAGGTTGAGATCCTTTGCCGAGTTGACGGTGACGGTCTGCAGCGCCTGGAAAGGCGTGAGCCCGGCGACGACATAGGCATAGATTTCCGAATGGAGATTGGGCGCCATCAGCGTGTCGGTGCCCGCCGTCACCAGCGCGCCGGCATTAAAAGCGTCCTTCACCATCTTGAGCGATCCCGCATAGGTCGGCGCGAGCAGGGCACCCATCGTGTCCGTGCCGACGATCGTCTCCTGCGCCCAGGCCGGATAGAGCTTCACCCGCGGGTCGGCGCGGAATTCGGGATGCTTCTCCAGATACGGACCCCAGGATCCGAACATCGTCGGCGTGAAGGTGCGCCCGCTCTTGCCGAACAGCTGGATCACGTCCTCGTAGGCGCGACCTTGCGGCGCCTGCTTGGGCGAATAGCCGCGCCGGCTGGTGGCGCCGGTATGCTCGGTCGCATCGACTCCCGAATAGGCGGCCGGATAGATTTCGTGGCCCGACACAGGCACGCCCATCGCATGCGCCGCCTCGACGATGCGGCGCTGGCCGAGATCGGTCATCCGCACATAGGACTTGATCATATCATATTTGAGCGCGCTCACCGCGCCCAGCTCGCGCTCCAGATGCGCATAGCCCGAGATCGCGACGCCCATCTTGTAGAAAGTGCGGTTCCATTCCAGCAACGGCCCGCCCGAATAGATGCGCGGCCCGATCCGCACGCCCGCCTCGGCCGCCTCGCGATTCTCGATCCCGTCATACCATTGGCTGCCCGGATCGCGGACGGTGGTGATGCCGTAAGCGAGCCAGGCGCGATTGCCCGCGGCGCCGAAATCCTTCTGCGCGTGGCTGTGATGCTCGATCAGGCCGGGGATTGCGGTGAGCCCGGTCCCGTCGATCACCCGGGCGCCGCTATGGGCCGTGGCATCATGATCGCGGATCTCGGCGATCCGGTTGCCGTCGATCACGATGTCCTTGTCGTGCTGGGTCACGTCGTGGACCGAATCGACCAGCGCCGAGACGTGGATGATCGTGCGCCCGCTCGGCTTGGCGAGCGTGTAGGTGAGGTCCAGCGGCACCTCGCGGATTGTCCCCGTCTCGAGATCGACGGTCTTCAGCCTGTCCTCGTTCTGGTAGAGGATCGTTCGCGAATCCCCGCTCCAGGTCGGGTAATGCGACATCTCGCTGTTGACGCTGCGCGGCGGCCCGACGGGCGCGCCGTCCGGCGTGACCGGCCAGACGCGCAGGACGCCTTCGTAGATCGCCGCCATCCGGGTGCCGTCCGGCGACCAGGCCGGCCCGCCGCCGCCGCGCGTGTCGATCGAGAGATCGGCATCGGGCACGTACCAGCGGGGCGGGCTCTTGCCGTCGGTCGGAATGACGAAGACCTGATTGGTGCCCTCGCGGAAGCTCTTGGAATAGAGTTTGGAGAGCGAGATCACGACCGACCTGCCGTCCGCCGACCAGCTCGGCTCGCCGGGCTGAGGCAGCGAACCCTGCAGCCGCGTGATCTTGCCGCTGGCGACGTCGGCCAGCGCCACGCCGGCCACGCCCCAGCGCCCGTCGACATCGATGAAGGCGATCTGCTTGCCATCGGGCGACCAGGCGGCGCCCAGCGGCTGGGTCGCGATGTCGGTCAGCTGGCGGGCGGTGCCGGTGCGCAGGTCGCGCACCCACAATTGCGGCAGGCCGCCGCCTTTGTCCGAGCTGTAGACGATGCGGCTGCCGTCGGGCGACCAGGACGGATCCGCATCCATCGCATGATCCCTGGTCAGGTTGGTCGGCGCACCGCCGGTGACCGGCACGGTCCACAGATCGCCCAGCGCGATGAAGGCGATCGCCTTGCCGTCCGGCGAGAGCGTGGGCTTGAGGATGCCGAGTGCCTTGCGCGGGCTGGTCGAATCCCAGTCGCGCTTGGCGCGCGCATAGCTGGCGCGCGTCACGTCGAGCGTGACCGAGAAGGGTATCGTCGTCAGCCGGCCGCCGGCCCGGCGGCGGATCTGGCCGTCCGAGACATAGACATACTCTTTGCTGCCCTTCAGCCAGGAGAGCTTGAACGGAAACACATTCTCCGCGCCCGAGACCGGGACGCCGTCCATCTCCAGCCGGCTGCCTTTCGCATCGTTCGCGACGTAGGCGAGCTTGCCGTCGGGGGTCCACACGGGCGCATCGTAGTGCGCGCTGCCTTCCTTCAGGACGCGCTCGGCACCGCCGGCGGCAGGCACGGCGTAGAGGCTCATCGCCACCCCACGCGTGCTGGAATAAGCGATCTCCTTCGCGTCCGGCGACCAGGAAGGCATGCGATCCTCATAATCGTCGGCGGTCAGCTGCGTCAGCGCGCCGCTCGCCAGATCGATCGTCCAGATATTGTAGCCGGCGGCGCCCTTGCCGGCGCGATCCGACGAGAAGGCCAGCTTGGTGCCATCCGGCGACCATGCGGGTTCGCGGTCGTCCGCGATGCCTTCAGTGACGTGGCGCATCTCCGATCCGTCGGGCTTCATCGTGTACAGGTCGTAGCTTCCTTCCCGATAGGAAAAGAAGGCGAGCGTCTTGCCGTCGGGCGACCAGACCGGCTGGCGCGCATCGTTGAAATAATCGGTGATCCGCTTCGCCTTGCCGCCCTTCGCCGGCACGATCCACAGGCTGCCCTGCAGGTCGATCGCCAGCCACCTGCCGTCCGGCGAGGCAGACACGGCCATCGACGTGCCCTGATGCACCTCGATCGGGAAGGATTGCGCGCCGCCGGGCGGGGGAAGATTGGCAGGCTCGGCGCGCGCGGGCGCGACGCCGCCCACCGCAATCGACACGGCGATGAGCGACGTGCGTAGAGTGCGATGCGGCATGATCTTCCCCTGTTGATACGAACGCGAACCCCTCCGTCGGGATTTCAAACCGACGGAGGACGGTCCGGGCAAATTTGCGACCTGCTCCGCTGCGGAAACACATCGATCGATGACGATTGGCGGACTTTCCAACGCCCGCTCGTGCGGATGGCGTCCGGCCTCGGACCGATCGATCCGAGGCCGTCTGTCCGATCCTACCAGAAGGTCTTCTTGACGCTCGCATACCAGTAGCGCGCGGTCGGCGAGTAGAGGTTCGAGAGGTAGCCCGCCGACGAGAAAGGCGGATCCTTGTCGAAAATGTTGCGCGCGCCGACCTGGAACGATGTGCCTTTCAGCCAGCGGTTGCTCTCGTCGCCGAACGTATATTGGACGTAGAGATTGACGGTCGTCTGGCCCTTGACCGGATAGGGCGTCGCGTTCGCGTTCAGCACGGCGCTTTCATAGACATTGTCGATAAACTGCGTGAACGCGCCGATCGTGACCGGCCCGGAGGACCAGGTGCCGGTGGCCGAGATGCGCCATTTCGGCTGGCCGTCGCGGCCGACGACGTCGCCGCCGCCGATCAGCGGGATACCCGCGTTGAGCACGCCTGCCGCCTTCGCATCCAGCACCTGCTGAACGCCCGCCGGAACGCCGACATAATAAGAGATGAGCTTCGAGGCATTGAGGTTGAGCGAAAAATTGCCGATCGGCGTGTTGCGGATCCGGTAATCGACCTGGAAATCGATGCCCTGCACCGTGATCGGCAGCAGATTCTGGAAGTTGGCGATCACGTACAGGAGCTGACCGACCGGGGCGAGGCCGGTGCCGGCGACCGCGGCGATATCGTCGGCCGTCGGCGCCATGCGGATGACGTTCGGGTTGGTGCTGCCGCCGACGCGCTGCAGATAATCGAGGTTCAGGCCGTTCTGGTAATCGAACAGGCCGACCACGTCCTTCTGCTTGATGCGCCAGCGATCGACGGTGAGCGTGACATTGCCCCAGCCGGTCGGCAGCGGCGGCTCCAGCACCGTGCCGAAGCTCCAGCTCTTCGAGGTTTCGGGCTTCAGGTTGCGGTTGCCGCCCGAGCGGCGCAGCACCGAGATGCTGCGGTTGCACTGGGAGAAGTTGGTGATCCGGCGCGCGCGCAGGTCTGCCTCGCACAGGACATAATCGACGCCGGTGTTCACGCGATCGAGCGTGGAGGTGTTGATCACCTCGAGGTTCGGCGCACGGAAGCCCTGGCTGTAGGAGCCGCGCAGCTTCATCCCCTTCAGGAGCTCCCACGAGCCCGCGAACTTGGGCTTCGCCACGTCGCCGACGTCGCTATAATCTTCGTAGCGCCCGGCGACCTGGAAATCGAGCGCGCGGACGAAGGGGACGTTGTCGTTCGGGCTGATCAGCCCGATGCCAAGCTCGGCATAAGCCGACTTCACGGTGCGCTTGCCGCGCACGTCGGGGCTGGGGCTCGCGCCGCCGAGGTCCGAACCGTAGAAGATGCCGGTCACCGAGTCCGTGTAGGTCGTGTCGACGCCGGCGATGCCGCCCTGATAGGTCGAGCGATCGTCGCGATAGGTCTCGCGGCGGATCTCGACGCCCGCGGCCAGCCCGATCTTGTTGTCGCCCCACAGGTTGAGGATGTTGGGCGTCGAGACCTTGAAGTCGGCCAGCGCCAGCGAGGTGCGCGTCCGGCGGGTCGCCTCGATGCGGAAACTGTCGATCGTGGCCTGATTGTTGGCCGTGCAGTCGCCGATGGAAGGCGTGTTCACGCAGCCGCCGTTGAACGGATTATAGGCGTCCGACGTGGTCTTGTTGATCGCCGCCTGCAGCTTGGTGTTCGAGAAATTGACCTGCTTGTCCGCAGCCGTCGCCCAATTGTAGAGCGCGGCCGTCTCCCAGTTCCAGTTGCGGATGTCGCCCTTCAGGCCGCCGAGGAAGCGGTACTGATAGTTGGTGACGACCACCGGACGCGAGCCGAGATCGACATAAGCGAGCGTGCTGATCGTGATCGGCAGGCCGGCGGCGGGCACGCCGACGAGGCCGGGCAGGCGATTGACCGAGCCGGTCGGGCCGAACGGGTTCCAATAGGCGTTGGCGGCCATCGTGATCGGGATGTTGGCCAGGCTGCTCGACGCGCCGACGGTGGCGTGCGTCCGCGCCGCATAGAAGCCGGCCTCGCCGAAGAAGGTGATGTGGTCGGCCAGCTCGTAGTTCAGGAAGCTGAAGGCGTTGAGGCGCTTCACGGACGGTTGTTGGGTTAGATCCGGGAACGTGCCGGGCGCGTTGAAGCGCAGGTTGGCGTCTGGCGGATTGGCCGCGGGCGAGGTCATCTCGGTCGTGCCGACGCCGTCATCGTAGCAGACGCCCGCAGTGCCGGTGGGCGCGACGCAGCCGGCATTGCCGGTAGGCTGGGTGTGGAACTGGCGCGAGGCGTTGGTCAGCGCCACGCCATTATAGGTGATGACGCCCGCGCCCGTCGCGCGGAACGTCCCCCAGGGCGCGGTCGTGCTCGTGCCGTTGAACGCGGCGACGCCCGCATAGGACGTGCCGGCAACGTAAGGTCGCCGGTCCGGATTGGCGGTATAGGGATTATCGCTGATGTAGAGCTTGGTCTTGCGCGCATAGCCGACGAACAGCGAGATATTGCCGCGACCTTCGTTGAAGTCGGTGCCGATCAGCCCGTTGACGTTCAGCTCCTTGACGTTGGTGCCCTCGGCGAACCCATATTGGGAGTCCATCCTGAACCCCTTGTAGTTCGACTGGAGCACGTTGTTGACGACGCCCGCGACCGCATCCGAGCCATAGAGCGCGGCGGCGCCGTCGCGCAGCACCTCGACGCGTTCGATCCCGCCGACGGGAATCGCGTTGGCGTTGTAGCCGAAGGTCGGCACGCCGGAATCGACGACGCCCGTGATCGCCTGGCTAGTGGGGTGGAGCACGGTGCGGCGGCCGTTGATCAGGATCAACGTATTGCCCTGGCCCAGGCCTCGCAGCGAGATCGTCGAGACGTCGCCGCGCGCGGCATTGGCGTTGCCGCCGCCCAGCACCTGCTCGTTGAACGTCACGCCGCCCAATTGCGGGATCGATCGGAACAGATCCGCGCCCGAGACGGCGGCGACGCCCTCGATCTGATCGATGCCGACGACATTGACGGGCAGCGCGCCCGTGATGCGTGCACCCTTGATCTGCGAGCCGACGACGAGAATGTCCTCCGAACGCGGCGCATTCTCGCCGCCCGGATCGGCGCTCGACGTCTCCGCCTGCGGATCGGCCTGCGCCACCGTTATCGGAGCCGCCGTCTGCGCGGATGCCATGCCTGCCGCGAGGGTCGCGATGCTCACCCCAAGCAATGCGGCGGTCGTAACCTTGATCGTCATCGGCGCTTTCCCCTGTTTCGCGACACGACTTCCGCCTGCCCGGGGCGGAAGGTAATTCTCCTGCTACGCTGGCTGATTTGACGTTTTACAATCGACGATCCGGCAAAACGCCTCGAAAACCCCGAGCGAGCGCCTTACTCAACGATGATGTGATGGATTTGTGCGTGCAGGATCCCGTATAGTGTTCGGGCATCCCTCCCATCGGCAGCTATTCACGCTGCCTCGGCTTACGAATCGCAAGTTTGCCCCCTGCGAATCCGCCGCTGATCGACAGGTTACGTTAGAATTTCAGAATATCTACGAATTTGTTTTCATCACGCATCAAACCGCTTGCTCGCATCATTCTTTTCGCCATGATCTGGTCAAGGGAGATCGATGTGGTGTCGCCGGGCGACTTGTCGTCCTCACGGTACATCGTTGGCGATCGGCGTCGTCGACGGCGTCGGCGTCCGCGTTTCTGTCAGGATATTAGCGAGCGGGGCCGGGCGCAGGGGTGATGTCGCGTCGGCGCAAAAAGCGGAGGCGACGTGGCCAAGAATCGACCGGACGATTTCGGAGTGACCCGGCGCGAGCTCGGCGGGCTGATGGGCGGCATGGCTGCCGCCGCCGCCGTGGCGGGCTCGCCGGCCTTCGCGCAGGACAAGCCGGCTATCGAACCGACCCGCCTCAAGAGCGCGGGAGAGACGTTGCGCCCGGAGATCGTCGGCGATTTCGGGATCGTCGCCGCCGGTCGCCATTATGCGGTCGCGGCGGGCGTGAAGATGCTGATGGCGGGCGGCAACGCCACCGATGCGGGCGTCGCCGCGGTGTTCGCTGCCTCGGTCACCGAAATCTCGCATTTCGGGTTCGGCGGAGAGGCGCCCTCGATCATCTATGACGCGAAGACCAAGACGGTCTCCGTGATCAACGGCCAGGGCGTCGCGCCCGGCCTCGCCACGCCCGCTTATTTCGCCAAGGAGGGCGTCATACCCGGCAACGGCCCGAATGGCGGCACGATCCCGGCGATGGTCGATGCGATGGCGAAGGCGCTCGCGCTCAACGGCACCAAGACTCTGCACGAGGTGATGGAGTATGCGATCGAGCTCGCCGACGGGTTCGTGATGTACAATTTCCTGGCCGAGGTCTTCGCCAGCCAGAAGAAGGCGACGTCTCAATATAAGACGGCCTACGACACGTATTATCCGGGCGGGAAATCGCCGGTGACGGGCGAGATGTTTCGTCAGCCCAATCTTGCGCGCACGATGCGCATCGTCGCCGATGCGAGCCGCGCGAGCTTCGCCGCGACCCAGGATCGCAAGGCGGCGATTCAGGCGGGCCGCGACGCCTTCTACAAGGGCGATATCGCGCGGCGCATCGGCGCGGCGATGCAGGCGGATGGCGGGCTGATGCGCTACGAGGATCTCGCCCGCTACGAGGGCAAGGTCGAGGCGCCGGCGACCGCCGACGTGTTCGGCTACACGATCTGCAAGGGCGGTTTCTGGAGCCAAGGGCCGACCCTGCTGATGACGCTGCAGATCGCCGAGGCGGCGGGCATTTCGAAGATGGAGCCGGGCAGCGCGCTCTATCTTCACACGCTCACCGAGGCGATGAAGCTCGCCTTCGACGATCGCAACGCCTATTTCGGCGATCCGGATTTCGCGACCGTGCCTGCAAAGGGGCTGCTCTCCAAGGCCTATGCAGCCGAGCGGGCCAAGCTGATCGGGCCGATGGCATCGCTCGAGCATCGCTATGGCAATCCGTGGAAATATGAAGGCAAGCGCCGCACCACGCCGGCTTTCACGCCGCACAAGATCGAGAAGCCGGCCGGGCCGACCGCCGACACGACCGCGATCGAGGTGGTCGACAAGGACGGCAATCTGTTCAGCTGCACGCCGAGTTCAGGCTGGCTGCTAGGCGGCGCTTATATTGCCGGCGACACCGGCGTGCCGATGAGCAATCGGCTGACCGTCTTCGATCTGGATCCGACAAGCCCCAACTTGCTGGTGCCCTATAAGCGCCCGCGCACGACGCTCTCGCCCTCGATGGTGCTGAAGGACGGCGCGCCGTTTCTCGCGATCGGCACGCCCGGCGGCGACAACCAGGACCAGCAGATCGCCAATGTGCTGCTGCGCGTGCTGGCCTTCGGCGAGCCGCTGCAGGCCTCGATCGAGGCGCCGCGCATCAATTCTAACCATTTCCACGGCTCGTTCGGCCGCAAGGAGGATGCGCCGGGTGAGCTGGAGATCGAGGATCGCGTACCGACGGCGGTGCGCGCCGATCTCGCCGCGCGCGGGCACAAATTGGTGGTGCTGGGGCCGTATGGCGTCTCGACCGGCATCGTCGCCGCCGGCGTCGCGCCCGGCGGCAATCTGCGGGGCGGCGCCGACGTTCGCCGCGAACGCTACGTCTTCGGCTGGTGAGGAGCATCATGGCAAATCAATTTGCATCCCTGCTGCTCGCCACCGCGATCGTATCCGCACCGCTCGACGCGGCGCCTGCGCCGACCGCGGGCGAGCCCGCCTTCCGCGCGATGTTCAAGGAAATGGTCGAGATCAATTCGGCGCAGGAAGGCGGCAGCTGCACCGCCGTGATCGATGCGCTTGCCACGCGGATGAAGGCGGCAGGCTTCCCCGAGGCCGATCTGCATCGCTTCGTGCCCGACGGCGATCCGAAGGCCGGCATCCTCGTCGCGGTGCTTTCGGGCCGCGATCCGAAGCTCAAGCCTGTGCTGATGCTCGGCCATGTCGATGTCGTGAATGCGCGCCGCGCCGACTGGACGCGCGACCCTTATACCTTGATCGAGGAAGGCGGCTTCTTCTACGCGCGCGGCGTCGCCGACATGAAGGGCCAGGACGCCATCTGGGCAGACAATCTGCTGCGATACAAAGCGGAGGGCTACAAGCCGCTGCGCACGATCAAGATGGCGCTGACCTGCGGCGAGGAAGGCGGCGGCTTCGTCAACGGCGCCAAGTGGCTGGTCGACAATCAGCGCGCGTTGATCGACGCGGGCATCGCGCTCAACGAGGGTGGCTATGGCGAGCTGGATGCGGCCGGCAAGCCCGTCGTCCAGACCTTCCAGGCGGCGCAGAAAGTGGTGATGAGCTTCACGCTGGAGACGACCAATCCGGGTGGCCACAGTTCGGTGCCGCGCCCGGACAATGCGATCTACAGCCTAGCCCGCGCGCTGGACGGGATCAGCAAATATGACTTCCCCGTCCAGTTCATCGACGCCAATCGCGGTTATTTCACGCAGATGGCCAAGATCGTCGGCGGCGCGGACGGCGCGGCGATGGCGAAGATCGTGGTCGATCCGACCGACAAGGCCGCGAACGACCGGCTCAACAAATCACCCCAATATCATTCGATGCTTCGCACGACCTGCGTGGCGACGCTGATGAATGGCGGCCATGCCGGAAATGCGCTGCCCCAGCGCGCGACCGCGACGATCAATTGCCGCGTGATACCGGGCGTGTCGCAGGACGCTGTGCAGGCGGCTTTGGTCAAGGCGATCGACGATCCCGAGGTGAAGGTCACGGCCAGCCGCGGCTATCGGCCGATGAGCCCGGCCCCCGTCACGGAGACGCTGCTCGGCCCGGCGCGCCGCATCTCGGCGGGCATATGGCCCGGTGTGCCCGTGATCCCGCACATGGCGACCGGCGCGACCGACGCCGTCTCGCTCACCCCGGCCGGCATTCCCACCTACGGCGTCTCCGGCCTGTTCCGCGATCCGGACGGCAACGGCGTGCACGGCCTCAACGAGCGCATCCGCGTGAGTTCGCTGATGAACGGGCGGGCGTTTCTCTATCAGCTGGTCAAGGCCTATGCCGATCAGAAGGACTGAAGGCGGCGGCGCGGATTTCCCGGGTCCAGTGATCATCGGGCGAAAAGCGCCGACGCTATCAGGAAGTGGCCGTCTGCGGCACCTGCGTCGAGGATCCGATCAACCGGACCCCCCGGTCGGATATCGTCATCGCTGGTGACCCCTACGAGAATCGAACTCGTGTTTTCGCCGTGAGAGGGCGACGTCCTAACCGCTAGACGAAGGGGCCGTGCGAGCGGAACGGCGCGCTTATCGGGGTGGCCCGATATCGTCAAGCGCCAGCGCTTCGAAACAGGGGGCGCGGCAGAAAAACGGGCGGCGATTGGGTCGCCGCCCGAGAGCCGGACCTACCAGCCGTAACGCCCGTAAGCCGGATAACCGTAATAAACGGGCGGGGGCGGGGGCGGCGCGTAATAATAAGCGGCGGGCGGCGGGGCGTAATAATAGCCGGGCGCGTAGCCGCGATCATAATAGCCACGGTTGGACGAGGCGACGGCTGCGCCGACGCCCAGCCCGAGGATGCCCGCGGCGATCGCGGCGCCCGAGCCGCCGCCGCGATGATAACCGTAGCCATAGCCGCGCCCGCGATAGCGCTGCGCGTCCGCGGGGGCTGCGGCGGCGACGAGCGTACCGGCCAGTGCCAGCGCCGTTGCGGCGGTCGTTATAAGCTTACGCATGACCGATCTCCAATCCTGAGCGAAACCGAACTTATCCTGAAACGCCTGATAGCGCGATTCGGATGAACCGGCTGAAAACCAGTCGTTTAGCTGCGGTTCAGCCGTCGAAGGCGCAGTGGGTGGCGGGTTGCGCCCGGTTGGGCTAAATCGAGGGCCAGATGCCGCTCCCGCTGCTCCGCTCCCGTCCGTTTTTCGAAGACAAGAACCGGGCCTTCTGGACCTTCCAGACGATCGGCTGGTCGGGTTATTTCATGCTGCGCGCGCTGGGCGGAATCGCCAATGCGATGGGCTGGCTGTTCGTCGTGCCGACCGCGCTGACGACGGCGACGGGCTACTCGCTGACCCTGCTCATGTCGGCGGCCTATCGTCGGCTGTTCCGGCAATCGGCGGCGATCACCTGGCCGGTCTCGATCCTGATCCTGCTGCTGGCCTCGGCGGCTTTCTCGTCGATCGAGACCTGGGCGCATGCGACATTCTACCGAACCGGGGCGATGCCCGAGGGGATTCAGTATCTGTCGGCGATCCTGCTCGACTTCTCGGTGCTCGGCGCCTGGTCCGCGCTGTATTACGGGATCAACTTCTACCTCGTCGCCGAGGACCAGCGCGAGCAATTGCTGCGGCTGGAGGCGCAGGCGAGCTCGGCGCAGCTGGCGATGCTGCGCTACCAGCTCAACCCGCATTTCCTGTTCAACACGCTCAATTCGATCTCGACGCTCGTGCTGCTCAAGCAGACCGATCGCGCCAACGCGATGCTGTCGCGGCTGTCCTCGTTCCTGCGCTACACGTTGGTCAGCGAGCCCGAGGGGGCGATGACGGTGGCGCAGGAGGTGGCGACGCTGAAACTGTATCTCGACATCGAGAAGATGCGATTCGAGGAGCGGCTGCGCACCGAATTCGAGATCGATCCCGCGGTGGCCGAGGCAAAGATGCCCTCGCTGCTGCTGCAGCCGCTCGTGGAAAATGCCGTGAAATATGCGGTGACGCCGCAGGAGGACGGGGCCGACATCACGATTTCGGCCAAACGGATCGGCAACCGCGTTCACATTGAAGTCAGCGACACCGGTCCAGGATCGAACCTGACCGAGGCCATGGCGCGGGCGACCGTGTCCACCGGCGTCGGTCTGGCGAATATCAGGGATCGGCTGGCCCAGGCCTATGGGGCAGACCATCGTTTCGACATCCAGGCCGGGGAAAGCGGCTTCGCCGTCGCCATCGAAATCCCCTATCAGGCCGCATGAACTGAGGACTTCCGACGCATGACCATCCGCACGATCCTCGTCGACGACGAATCGCTGGCGATCCAGGGGCTGCAGCTCCGCCTCGAGCCGCACGAAGATGTCGAGATCGTCGAGACCTGCACGAACGGCCGCGAGGCGATCCGCGCGATCAAGACGCAGAAGCCGGACCTCGTCTTCCTCGACATCCAGATGCCGGGCTTCGACGGATTTTCGGTCGTGTCGGGGCTGGCCGAGGTCGAGCCGCCGCTGTTCGTGTTCGTGACGGCCTATTCGGATCATGCGCTGAAGGGCTTCGAGGCGGGCGCGGTCGATTATCTGATGAAGCCGGTGGACACGGATCGCCTCGCCGACACGCTGGAGCGGGTGCGCCAGCGCCTCGCCGAAAAGCGCGCCGCCGAGGAGGTGGTGCAGCTGAAGGAAGTCATCGCCGAGCATGCGCCCGAGGCGCACGAGGCGCTGCCCGACAGCGCCGAGCAGATGGCGTCGAACCGCTACGAGAAGCTCATCAACATCAAGGATCGCGGGCAGATCTTCCGCGTCGACGTCGATACGATCGAGCGGATCGATGCCGCCGGCGATTATATGTGCATCCACACGGGCGACAACACGCTGATCCTGCGCGAGACGATGAAGGATCTCGAGCGCCGGCTCGATCCGCGCCGCTTCCAGCGCATCCACCGCTCGACGATCGTCAATCTCGATCTGGTCAAGCAGGTGAAGCCGCATACCAATGGCGAATGCTTCCTCGTGCTCGACAGCGGTGCGCGGGTGAAGGTGAGCCGCTCCTATCGCGACGTAGTGGCGCGCTTCGTTCACTGATCGGGCCCACTTCGCTCTTGCTCCGCTCCTCCTGAGGAGCCACTGAGCCCGTCGAAGTGGCGTCTCGAAGGATCCTTCGAGACGGGCCTTCGCCAAGCTCAGTCCCTCCTCAGGATGAGCGGCGAGGGAGATGGAGTAGAGCGATGCAGCCGCTGACCGAGATCGAGGGCCGGGCCTATCCCTTGGGCCTCAAGAACGTGGATACCGACGTCATCATCCCCGCCCATTATCTGAAGACGATCACGCGCACGGGCCTGGGCAAAGGCGCGTTCGAGACGATCCGGGCGGAGCCGGGCAACGTGTTCGACGATCCCGAATATGCGGGCGCGCCGATCCTGATCGCGGGCGACAATTTCGGCTGCGGATCGAGCCGCGAACATGCCGCCTGGGCGCTCGGCGATCTCGGCATCAAGGCGGTGCTGGCGCCGTCCTTCTCGGACATCTTCTCGGGCAACGCCTTCAAGAACGGCATCGCGACGATCGTGCTGCCGCAGGAGGCGATCGACCGCCTGATCGAGGTGGCGAAGAGCGATCCCGTCACCGTCGATCTCGAGACCCAGTCGGTCACAACGCCCTTCCAGGACCGGTTCGAATTCCGCATGGACCCGTTCCGCCGCAACTGCCTGATGAAGGGGCTCGACGAGATCGGCCTGACGCTGGCTGGCGCGAACGATATCGATACGTTCGAGGCGGGAATGGCCAAGGAGCGGGCCTGGCTCTAGCGCCTATGCGGACCGTTCCGGAGCCTGCTGCTGGCCGCGAGTCCGGATCGGAAGTTGACAAAGTTGACACTACGTCACCCCCCACCCGGGCTCCTGCGCGGTCGGATCACCGGCGGCAGAAGTAATTTCGGGAGCGGGGCGGTGCGATTAACGCGGGCCTGCCTCTGCCTTGTGCGTGTCGTGCGGGGATCGTCTCGGGTCATGGCGTCCGGCTCCTTGCGCTGGGGCGGACAAACCAAGTGTCAGGCCAAATCCTACATTGCAAAAGGATTTTTCGAGCGTCGGCTGAAGGCGACACCGAGCTCGGCGCGCCGGATGCGGCGGCGGCTCCGATACCGCTTGGTAATAGATGGACTCCCCTTGCGGGAGCGATGGCGGGGCTATGTTGTTTGGACAATACAGCTTGGGTTCGGCTCGTTCTCACACTCCGCTCATCCTGAGGAGCCACTGAGCTTGGCGAAGTGGCGTCTCGAAGGACGGTCGAGACAGTGCGGGTCCTTCGAGACGGGCCTTCGACTTCGCTCAGTCCCTCCTCAGGATGAGCGGTGAGGGAGCGCGGGTACGGTTAAGCCACGCCCTCGGCATCCAGCGCATAGCCCGCCGAGCGCACGGTGCGGATCAGATCGGGGCGGTCGTTCAGGTTGATCGCCTTGCGCAGGCGGCGGATATGGACGTCGACGGTGCGCGGCTCGATCTCGCTTTCGCGGCCCCACACGCTGTCCAGCAGCCGCTCGCGCGAGAAGACGCGGCCGGGATGTTCGAGGAAGTGGCGGAGCAGGCGGAATTCGGTGGGGCCGAGCGGCACCGTATCGCCGTCGCGGCGGACGCGGTGGCTGGCGAGATCCATTTCGATGCCGCGATATTCGAGCCGCTCGCCGGTGAGCGCCGGGCGGGTGCGGCGGAGCACGGCGCTGACGCGTGCGACGAGTTCGCGCGGGGAGAAGGGCTTGGTCACATAATCGTCGGCGCCGGTCTGGAGGCCGCGGATGCGATCCTCTTCCTCGCCGCGCGCGGTCAGCATGATGATCGGCACGCGCTGCGTCTCGCGCGCGCGGCGCAGGCGGCGGCAGACCTCGATGCCCGAGACATTCTCGATCATCCAATCGAGCAGGACGAGATCGGGCGTACGCTCGCTGGCGAGCAGCATCGCCTCGTCCCCGTCGCCGGTACGCTCGACCGAATAGCCGTCGCGCTCCAGATGCCATGCGATCAGCTCGGCGAGTGCCGCGTCGTCCTCGACCAGCAGGATGTGCCCCGTCGTCATTCCGTTCCCCTTAGGCCGCCACCGGCGCCAATGTGTCCGCACCACGCCCGCGTTCCGCCACCTGTTCCCCCGTGGCGGCGAAATGGACCATCTCGGCGATGTTGGTCGCATGATCGCCGATCCGCTCGAGATTCTTGGCGATGAACAGCAGGTGCGTCGATGCCGAGATCGTGTGCGGATTTTCCATCATGTAGGTCAGCAGCGCGCGGAACAGGCTGTTGTAGAAATCGTCGACGACCCGGTCCTGCGCGCAGACCTTGAGCGCGGCGTCCGGATCGCGCGCCGCGAAGGCGTCGAGCGCGTCATGGACCATCTCGGCGGTGGCGCGGGCCATCGCCGGCAGGATCGAGAGCGGCTCAATGCCGCGGCTGTCGAGCAGGAGCGGTACGCGCTTGGCGATGTTCTTGGCATAATCGCCGATCCGCTCGATCACGCCGGCGATCTTGAGCGCGGCGAGGATCTCGCGCAGGTCGTCGGCCAGCGGCGCGCGCAGCGCGATCAGGCGGACGACCTGACGCTCCAGCTCGGCCTCCAGCCTATCGAGCGTGCGATCGCCCTCGACGATCGCGGCGGCGGCTTCGGTGTCGCGATTGGCCAGGGCGGCGATGGCGCCGTCGATCGCCTCTTCGGCAAGCCCGCCCATCTGCGCGACGAGCGCGCGGAGTTCGGCGAGATCCTCATCGAAGGATTTCAGGATATGTCCGGTCGCCATTGCCATTTTCCGCCCTGTTGCGCCTAGCTGCGCTTCACGACAGTGATGTTACACGACTTTGGCGCCTCAGGGGATGAGGGCGAGCGGCAATGTGACGGTCAGCGTCGTGCCGGTGCCGACGACGCTGGTGATGTCGAGGCGGCCGCGGTGCCGCTCTACGACATGCTTGACGATGGCGAGGCCGAGGCCGGTGCCGCCGAGCGAGCGGCTGCGGCCGGGATCGACTCGGTAGAAGCGCTCGGTGAGGCGCGGGATCAGCTCGGCGGGGATGCCTTCGCCCTCGTCGCGCACGGCGACGATCACGTTGCCGTCGGCGGTGGCGACCGAGACCGCGACTTCGCTGCCCGGCCGGCCATATTTGAGCGCGTTGCCGATGACGTTGTGAAGCAGCTGGAGCAGCTGCGCGCGATCGCCATGGACCATCGCCTGCGGCGCTTCCAGCGTGCAGCGAATGCGGCCGCCGGCCTTGCCGCCGCCCTCGATCTCGGCGCAGGCGATGCGGGCGAGCGCGGCGAGATCGATTGCGTCGCGCGGCGCGACGAAGCGGTCCGCCTCGATCCGCGAGAGCGACATCAGATCGTCGATCAGATGCTGCATGCGCCGCGCCTCGGTCCCCATGATGCCGAGGAAGCGCGCGCGGATCGGGCCTTCGTCGGCGCCGTTGGCGTCCTCCAGCGTCTCGATGAAGCCGATCAGGGCCGAGAGCGGCGTGCGCAGCTCGTGGCTGGCATTGGCGACGAAATCGGTCCGCATCCGCTCGCCCGCCTGCGCGGAGCTGCGGTCCTCGAGGCGGACGAGACGGCGGCCATCGGCGAGCGTGGTGACGGCCATCTCCCAGCGGCGATCGGGATTGCCGAGGCCGCCGATCGCGACCGGCCCCTCGCGCGTGCCCGAGAGCAAGGCGGTCGCCTGCGGATGGCGAATGGCGAGGCGGACATCCTCGCCATCGAGATAGGCGCCGAACAGCTGGCGCGCGGCATCGTTGGCGACGAGCACGATGACGCCGTCCAGCAGAAGCAGCGGCTCGGGAAAGACATCGAGCAGCACGGCGGCATCGCTGGCGGCGGCACCGGGGGGGAGCGCGTCGGCGGACTCGTTCCTAGCGGCGCGGCGCCTGCCGATCAGTTCGGGCCAGCGCGCCATCAGCCGGCCAGCCGCTCCAGCGCAGGGATCAGCTCGTCATAATGATCGATCAGCAGATCCGCGCCGAGTTCGGCCGGGGGGCGATCGTGGAAGCCGAAGCTCAGCGCGATGCAGGGAATCGCGGCGGCGCGTGCGGTGGTCGTGTCGGTGATGCTGTCGCCGACGAAGGCGGCGCGGCCGCCGCCGGCGCGCGCGATCGTGGCGAGGAGGGGGGCGGGATCGGGTTTGCTCACCCCCACCGTATCGCCGCCGATGATGACAGGGAAACGACGGTTCCAGCCGATCGCGTCCACGAAGCGCCACGCGAGGGCCTCCAGCTTGTTGGTGCAGATGGCGAGGATCACGCCGCGCGCGGCCAGCTCGTCGAGCGCGGCTTCGCAGCCGGGGAAGGCGAAGCTCTCGTCGGCGATATGCGCTTCGTAATAGTCGAGGAAGATCGGGAAGCCGCGTTCGACCAGCGCCTCGTCCGACCGGCCGCCTGCGGCGAGGCCCTGGCGGAGCAGGGCCTTCGCGCCGTGGCCGACCATGTGGCGCACATCCCCGGCCGGAACCACGGGATAGCCGAGCTGCTCCAGCGTGTGATTGAGCGCGGCGGTGAGATCGGGGGCGGTGTCGGCGAGCGTGCCGTCCAGATCGAAGGCGACGACGTCGAAGGGGAAGGCTGCCATGGCCCCGCCTAAGGCGCAGCCTGTGGCGCGTGCAAGCGGAACATGGCAGAGGTGCGCGCCATGACCGAAACGCGACCGCCGCTTGCCGCCATCATCCTTGCCGCGGGCAAGGGCACGCGGATGAAGTCCGATCTCCACAAGGTGCTGCATCCGATCGCGGGCAAGCCGATGCTGGGGCATTTGACCGACGCGGTCGCGAGCCTCGGCGCCGAGCGCACGGTGATCGTCGCCGGCGCGGGGCGCGAGCAGGTGGAAGGCTTCGCCGCGCCGCTGGGGCTCGCGGTGGCGGTGCAGGCCGATCAGCTGGGCACCGCGCATGCCGTGCAGCAAGCCGAGGCGGCGCTTGCCGGCTTCGCGGGCGACGTGCTGATCCTCTATGGCGACGTGCCGCTCGTCGCCGAGGAGACGATGGCGCGGATGATCGCGCGGCTGAACGCGGCGGATCGCCCGGCCATCGTGGTGCTCGGCTTCCGCCCTGCCGATACGCTCAGCTACGGCCGGATCGTCGCCGACGGCGACCGGATCGTGAAGATGGTCGAGCACAAGGACGCGACGCCCGAGGAACGTGCCGAGACTTTGTGCAATTCCGGGCTGATGGCGGCGCGCGCGGCCGATCTGTGGCCGCTGCTGGCGCGCGTCGGCAATGCCAATGCCGCCGGCGAATATTATCTGCCCGACATCGTCATGCTCGCGGCTGCGGACGGCCGCGCCTCGGCGGTGATCGAGGCGGATCCGGACGAGGTGGCGGGCGTCAACAGCCGCGCCGAACTCGCCACGGTCGAGGCGATCTGGCAGCAGCGGCGCCGCGCGCGGGCGATGGCGGACGGCGCGAGCCTGATCGCGCCCGAGACGGTGTGGTTCGCATGGGACACGATCGTCGGCCGCGACGTGACGATCGCGCAGAATGTGGTGTTCGGCCCCGGCGTGACGATCGCGGACGGCGTCAGGATCCATGCCTTCAGTCATATCGAGGGCGCGAGCGTCGCGCGTGGTGCGATCGTCGGGCCTTATGCGCGGCTGCGGCCCGGCGCGGAGGTGGGCGAGGAGGCGCATGTCGGCAATTTCGTGGAGCTCAAGAAAGCGCGGCTCGGCAAGGGCGCGAAGGCCAATCACCTGACCTATCTGGGCGATGCCGATATCGGCGCGGGCACCAATATCGGCGCGGGCACGATCACCTGCAATTATGACGGCTACGACAAGAGCCTGACGCGGATCGGCGAAGGCGCGTTCATCGGATCGAACAGCGCGCTGGTGGCGCCGGTCTCGATCGGCGCGGGCGCGATCGTGGCGGCGGGATCGGTCGTGACGCGCGACGTCGCGGCGGATGCGCTCGCGGTGGCGCGCGGCGTGCAGGAGGACAGGCCTGGCTGGGCGGCGCGCTTCCGGGCGCGCAAGAAGGAGCAGCGCTGCTCGAAGTGATGGGCGCTCAGCTGCGGCCGATCTGCCCCGGAACCTCGAAGCGCATGCCGCCGGGATGGCGCAGCAGCCGCTCGGCATCGTCGGCCGGCATCGCCTTGCCGAACAGATAGCCCTGCGCATAGCCGCAGCCCTGCCGGAGCAGATAGGCCGCCTGTTCGGGCGTCTCGACGCCTTCGGCGACGACTTCCATGCCGAGCCTCTGACCGAGCCCGACGACGGCATCGACGATCGCGGCGTTGCCCGATCCCTCGCTGAGATTGCCGACGAAGCTCCGGTCGATCTTGATCACGTCGACCGGGAAGGCCTGGAGGTGCGTGAGCGAGGCGAAGCCGGTCCCGAAATCGTCGAGCGCGATGCGGATGCCCTCGCGATGGAAGGCGTCCAATGTCTGGCCGACCTCGCCGGCGCTGCGGCCGAGGAACACCGTCTCGGTCACTTCCAGCTCGAAGCAGGACGGCGGAATGCCGGCCAAAGCGAGCTTGCCCATGATCCGGGGCACGAGATTTTCGTGCCGGAATTCGGCGGGCGAGAGGTTGAAGGCGATGCTGCCGAAATCGACGCCGCGATCGAGCCAGCTGCGCATGTCGCGCATCAGGCATTCCAGCATGCGCTCGCCGAGCTGCATCGCCAGATCATAATCGTCGAACGCGGCCGCGACGGTCGAGGGCATCTGGATCCCGTTGGTGTCGTGCCGCCAGCGCAGGAGCGCCTCGAAGCCGGTGATCCGGCCATCCGCCAGCGAGATTTTCGGTTGGTAATGCGGGACGATGCGATCCTCGCGCGCGACGACGCGCGCCAGCCCCAGCATCGACGAGCGCCGCTGGAGATCGCCGCGCATTTCCGAGCGGAAGATCGAGAGGCCGCCGCGCGCATTCGCCTTGCCGGCATAGAGCGCGATATCCGCCGCCTTCAGCAGATCGGTCGCCGCGCCGCCGTGGGCCGGGAACATCGCGACGCCGGCGGTCGCGGCGCAATCCAGCGTGTGGCCGTCATAGGTGAAGGGATCGTGGAGCGACTTGAGCGCCGCCGCGATCTGGTCGGCGACGAGGTCCGGATCCGGATCATAGACGAGCGCCGCGAATTCATCGCCGCCGAGACGGCCGAGCATGCTTCCCTGCGGCAGCGTCTCGCGCAGACGCCGGGCGAAGGTCCAGAGCAGGAGATCGCCGGCATCGTGACCGATCGTGTCGTTGGTCGCCTTCAGGTGATCGACATCGAACAGCACCAAGGCGAGCGCGCTATCGCCCGCATGCGCCATGCTGATCGCCATCTCGAGCTGATCGGAAAAGGCGCCGCGATTGGGAAGTTCGGTGAGCGCATCGTGTGTCGCGGTCCAGCGGATCCGCTCTTCGGCGGTGCGCTCGTCGGTCACGTCGCGGACGGTGACGAGGATGCGATCGAGCCGGCCCGACGGCGCCTGGATGCGCCAGCCGCTCGTGCGCATCCAGCGCAGCGCGTCCGTGTCGGCACGGCGGATCCGGATGGTCGCATCGAAGCGATGATCGCCGTCGCCCGCATCCGCGGCCTGGATCAGGTTCAGGAGCAGGTGGCGATCCTCGGGGATGACCAGGGTCAGTGCGGTTTCCAGTTCGGCCGGCGCATCGTCGCCCAGCCCGAACATGAGCTTCAGTTCGCGCGACCATTCGCGGCGATCGCGGGTCGCGTCATAGTCCCAGACGCCGAGGCCCGCGGCCTGCGCCGCAAGCCTGAACCGCTCCTCGCTCTCGCGCACGGCTTCCTCGGCCAGCCAGCGATCGTGGATATCCTCGAGCGTCCCGTACCAGCGGACGATCGCCCCTTCTTCGTCGCGCCGTGCGGTGGCGCGGGCGCGGAACCAGCGATAATGGCCGCCCACCGTCTGCAGGCGATATTCGACATCGACCGCCGTCCCCGCGACGAGCGCCTTTCCCCAGGCCGCGAGCGCAAGCGGCACATCGTCCAGATGGAGGCGATCGATCCAGCCGCTGCCGAGCGCGGCGACCGGATCGGTGCCCGTCGCCTCGGCCCAGCGCGGGCTGACCTCCTCGACCATGCCGGATGGGGTCGCCGTCCAGCTGATCTGCGGCGCGAGTTCGACGGTATGGCGATAATGTTCCTCGCTCTCGCGCACCTCCATCTCCGCCGCGCGGCGGGCGGTAATGTCCTGCGCGACGGTGATGATCGAAATCGCGCGACCCTGATCGTCGCGCAGGAAAGAGACGTCCTCGGCGCACCAGACGGACGAGCCGTTCGGGCGGACATATCGCTTCTCGATATGGAACGGTTCGGCCCGCGCCAGCTGCGTATGGAAGATATGCGAGCTCGACGCCCAATCGTCGGGATGCGTCAGGCTCTCCATCGACCGGCCGTCAATCTCGTCCGCGGTAAGGCCGACCAGCTGGCAATAATGGTCGTTGACCATCAGTACCCGGCGATCGAGATCCCGATGCATGACGCCGATCCGCGCGTAGCTGAGGATGCCGTTGAGGTTCGGGGAAGGTGCGCGGCCGCGCGGCTCGTCGAGAGCCGGCTGCGGCCGGTAGGTCAGCGCCGCACTCAGCTCCGCCACGAGCTCGCCCGGCGAACCCGACACTGGCATCTCGTCGGGCGGGACGCCATGCGCCCCTTTCAAACGCCTGACATTCGCCCCAGCCACGATACCACCCCCGCATGCGCCGGCCGCACGACGATAAATCGTCGGATCGGCCTCACCTGGGATCGCCCGGATCGATCGAAGGGCGAGCGCGTCCCCGCGCGATATCTCTCTGCAAATCCTTAGAAATCAATAATAAAGCGGCGTGCAATCGCGGTGCTGAAGCGCGCGGCGCGGATTTCCGACGAAAATCGCAAACCGCGCCGCTTCACATTTTGTCAGCCCGCGCAAATGCCGGCGTCCGCGACCCGGACAGCGCCGAAATCCGGGCGCCGAGTCGCGTGCGACGGCGATCAGGCCGGGCGGCGGCCGCGATGCGGGGCACGATCGGGACGCCCGTGGTTCGGGCGCGGGCCGGCATCGTTGCCGGGCGCGCGGCGGCCGACCGCGGGCGGCTCGCCCGGCGCGCGCTCGATGCGAATGCCGTTCTCGTCCTCGCCCTGCGGATCGGCGGTACGCGCCAGCGCGGCGGCGAACTTGGCGGCGATGGCGTTGGGGACCTGGAACCAGGTCTCGCCCGGCAGGATGCGGATCGCGCCGACCTCGTTCTTCGTGATGTGCCCGCGACGGCAGATGACCGGCAGGATCCAGCGCGGATCGGCATTTTGGCGGCGACCGATATCCATCCGGAACCAGACGGTATCGTCGAAGCCGGGGCGGTGGCGCTCGACCTGCGCGGCCTGGCGCGCCTGCGGGCTGTTCTCGATCAGCTCCTCGGGCTGCGGCATCGACGCGCGGTGCATGCGCACGAGCGCAGCGGCGATGTCCTCGGGCGACTTCTCGGTCATCAGGCGGGCGCCGAGCGCGCGATCCTCGTCGTCATATTCGACCGGCTCGAGCAGGGTCGCGATCAGCCGCTCATGATCGTTCTTGCGGATGTCCTCGGGCGTCGGCGCCTCGATCCATTCGGCGTTGATGCGCGCGCCCTTCAGGACCATCTCGACCCGGCGACGGCGCGGATAGGGGACGATCAGGACGGCGGTGCCCTTCTTGCCCGCGCGGCCGGTGCGGCCCGAACGGTGCTGGAGCGTCTCGGCATCGCGCGGCAGCTCGACATGGATGACGAGGCTGAGCGAGGGCAGATCGATGCCGCGCGAGGCGACGTCGGTGGCGACGCAGACGCGCGCGCGGCGATCGCGCAGGGCCTGCAGCGCATGGTTGCGCTCGGATTGGCTATGCTCGCCCGACAGCGCCACCGCCGAAAAGCCGCGCTCGACGAGCGTCGCGTGGAGGTGGCGGACATTGTCGCGCGTCGCGCAGAACAGCATCGCCGTCTCGGCTTCGTAGAAGCGCAGCAGGTTTATGACGGCATGTTCGATGTCGGACGGCGAGACGGTCACCGCCTTGTAGGCGATGTCGCCATGACCGCGATCCTCGCCGACCGTGGAGATGCGCAACGCATCGCGCTGATAGCGGCGCGCGAGCGCGACGATCGGCTTGGCCATCGTCGCCGAGAACAGCAATGTGCGGCGCTCGGACGGGGTCGCGTCGAGAATCCCCTCCAGATCGTCGCGGAAGCCCATGTCGAGCATCTCGTCGGCCTCGTCGAGAACGGCGACGCGCAGCCCGGAGAGATCGAGCGCGCCGCGCTCGATATGGTCGCGCAGGCGCCCGGGCGTGCCGACGACGATATGCGCGCCGTGGCTAAGCGAGCGACGCTCCTTGGAGGCGTCCATGCCGCCGACGCAGGTCGCGACGCGCGCGCGGGCGGCGCCATAGAGCCACATCAGCTCGCGGCTGACCTGCAGCGCGAGCTCGCGCGTCGGCGCGATCACCAGCGCGAGCGGCTTCTGCGGCGGGGGCAGCTGGCCATCGACGAGCAGCTGATCGGCGAAGGCGAGGCCGAAGGCGACGGTCTTGCCCGAGCCGGTCTGAGCCGAGACGATCAGATCGCGGCCGATCGCCTCTGGCTCGAGCACGGCGGCCTGGACCGGGGTGGGTGATTCATAGCCACGCGCGGCGAGCGCCTCGCCGAGAAGCGGCGGAAGAGAAGGAAATGTCATGGTCGTCCTGAAGATGGAGCGCGTCGAAAAGACGCGGCAAGCGCGGGGGAACGAGCGCATCCCGCAGCTCGCGATTGCCCCCTATGCCACAGAAACGGCTCCGCGCGAAGGGCGACGGTGAGGGGCGCCCGTTCGTGACGAGCGAGGTCGGAGCAGTGGCTCCAGGCACGCCGCTTTCCGGCACGTCCTTCGACTTCGCTCAGGACGAACGGAGCGTGGGATCGGTCGTTGGACGAATGGATAGCTGGGCAGGGTGCGCGGCGTTCAGCTTCGTGTAAACCGGGTGCGCGCCTTGGGCCTGCGCATCACGTTTTGGGACATGAAACAGCATGTGCGGAATCATCGGGATCGTCGGCAAGGATCAGGTCTGCAGCCGGCTGCTGGAGGGGCTGAGGCGGCTCGAATATCGCGGCTATGATTCGGCGGGCATCGCCACCGATCATGACGGGCGGATCGATCGCCGCCGCGCGCCGGGCAAGCTCGACAATCTCGCCGCCGTCCTGAAGGAGCAGCCGCTCGCGGGCACGACAGGGATCGCGCACACGCGCTGGGCGACGCACGGCGCGCCGACGCAGGACAATGCGCACCCGCACGCGACCGAGGAAGTCGCGGTCGTCCACAACGGCATCATCGAGAATTTCAAGTCGCTGCGCGAGGAATTGCAGGCGCGCGGCCGCACCTTCACCTCGCAGACCGACACCGAGGTGGTCGCGCATCTCGTCTCCGAGCGGATCGAGGCGGGCGACGAGCCGGCGGCGGCCGTCTCGGCGGTGCTCAAGCGGCTGCACGGCGCCTTCGCGCTCGCGATCCTGTTCCGCCAGCATCCCGATCTGCTGATCGGCGCGCGGCTCGGATCGCCGCTCGTCGTCGGCTATGGCGAGGGCGAGACCTATCTCGGCTCCGACGCGCTGGCGCTGGCCCCGCTGACCCAGCGCATCTCCTATCTGGAGGAGGGAGACTGGGTCGTCATCACGCGCGACGGTGCGCAGGTCTTCGACAGAAACGATGTGCCGGTCGAGCGGCCGATCGTCGCCTCGGGCGCGACCGACATCGCCGTCTCGAAGGGCAATCATCGCCACTACATGCTGAAGGAGATTTACGAGCAGCCGATCGTCGTCGCGCAGACGCTGCGGACCTACCTGCGCCGGCTGGAGGGCGAGCTCGCGCCCCTGCCGGTCGAGGATTTCGATCTCGCCTCGGTCCGCCGCGTGACGATCGTCGCCTGCGGGACGAGCTTCTATGCCGGGATGGTCGCCAAATATTGGTTCGAGCAATTCGCGCGCGTGCCGGTCGACATCGATGTCGCGAGCGAGTTCCGCTATCGCGCGCCGGTGCTGGAGGAGGGCGGACTCGCGCTCTTCATCAGCCAGTCGGGCGAGACCGCGGACACGCTGGCGGCGCTCCGCCACGCGCGCTCCGAGGGACAGAAGATCGCCGTCGTCGTCAATGTGCCGACCTCGACGATGGCGCGCGAGGCGGATCTGTTGTTGCCGACGCATGCCGGGCCGGAGATCGGCGTCGCCTCGACCAAGGCCTTCACCTGCCAGCTCGCGGTGCTGGCGGCGCTGGCGGCGAACCTCGCCAAGGCCAAAGGGCGCCTCACCCCGGCCGAGGAGCGCGAGATCGTGCGGCATCTGTCCGAGGCGCCGGCCTCGCTCAACGGCGCGCTCGCTTATGACGAGACAATCCAGGAGATGGCGGGGGTCGTCGCGGTCGCGCGCGACGTGCTCTATCTCGGGCGCGGGCCCGATTATCCGCTGGCGATGGAAGGCGCGCTGAAGCTGAAGGAGATCAGCTACATCCACGCCGAGGGCTATGCCGCCGGCGAGATGAAGCACGGGCCGATCGCGCTCGTCGACGACAGCGTGCCGATCATCGTCATCGCCCCTTCGGGTCCGCTGTTCGAGAAGACCGTCTCGAACATGCAGGAGGTGCAGGCGCGCGGCGGCAAGGTCGTGCTGATCTCGGACTATGACGGGGTGCGGGCGGCGGGCGAGGGCTGCGCCGCGACGATCACGATGCCGAAGGTCCACCCGCTGATCGCGCCGCTCGTCTATGCGGTGCCGATCCAGCTGCTCGCTTATCATGTCGCCGTCGCCAAGGGGACGGACGTGGATCAGCCGCGCAATCTGGCGAAGAGCGTGACGGTCGAGTGATCCCCCTCGACCGTTTGCCCTGAGCCCGTCGAAGGGCCGTTCTTGCTTCTCGGCTCCGGCCGAAGATCAAGGACGGTGCTTCGACAAGCTCAGCACGAACGGGCGTTTAGGTCCGCGGCTTGTGCGACAGCCACCACGCGCCCAGCCAGATCGCGAGTCCGCCGAGCGCGAGCGCGCAGCCGACATAGCCGGTCGAGGTCCAGCCGAAACCGGCACGGATCGCCATGCCGCCGAGCAGCGGCCCGATCGCGTTGGCGGTGTTGAACGCGGAGTGGTGGAGCGAGGCGGCGAGGCCCTGCGCATCGCCGGCGACGTCCATCAGCCGGGTCTGGAGCACGACGCCATAAGCGCCGCCGAAGCCGATCCCGAAGACCGCGAGCAGCAAGGTCGGCAGATGCGGGGCGGCGAGCGGCCAGAGCAGCAGCATGACCGCCGACCAGAGCAGGAGGACGGCGGCGGTGGGCATCAGCGCGCGATCGGCAAAGCGCGGGACGAGTGCCGTCCCGGCGGTCATGCCCGTGCCGAACAGGACGAGCGCGACGGGGATCATCGCGGGCGAGACCTTGGTCACTTCAAGCATCGTATCGGCGAGGTAGGTGTAGACCGCGAACAGCCCGCCGAAGCCGACCGCGCCCGTCGCGAGCGTCAGCCAGACCTGCGGGCGGCGCAGCGCGCCGAGCTCGCGCAGGGGGCTCGCCGCCTCGTCGGGGACATCGCGCGCCGCGAAGATCGCGACGAGCAGGGCCGTCGTCAGCGCGAGCGCCGCGACGAGCAGGAAACCCCAGCGCCAGCCGACGACCTGGCCGAGAATGTTGGCGAGCGGCACGCCGACGACGGTCGCGATCGTCAGGCCGAGCATGACCCGGCTGACCGCCATCGTCCGCCGATCGGGCGGCACGAGCGAGGCGGCGACGAGCGCGGCGATGCCGAAATAGGCGCCGTGCGGCAGGCCGCTCAGGAATCGGAAGAACAGCATCCAGTGATAATTGGGGGCGATGCCCGAGAGGCCGTTGGCGACGGCGAAGACGAGCATCAGCCCGATCAGCAAGGTTCGCCGCGAGAGCTTGGCGGCAAGGATCGCGATCGTCGGCGCGCCGACGACGACGCCCAGCGCATAAGCGCTGATGACGTTGCCCGCGGTCGGCGCATCGATGCCCAGATCGCGCGCGAAATAGGGCAGGAGGCTCATCGTCGCGAATTCGGTCGTCCCGATCGCGAAGCCGCCGACCGCCAGCGCGAAATGGACCAAGGCGGGATGATGCGCGACGCGCGGCGCGTGGAGAGGCTCGATTTTCATTGCGGTGCAACATCGTGGGCCGGCCGTCCTGCCGCAACCCCGTTCCGCCGCTAAGTCGCCCAGTGGCGGAATATCACCGGCAGATGGCGATCGCGTTCTGCTAAGCGATCGGCGCGGCAACGGAGTTGGGTGGGCGAATGGACGATCGGAAGCGTGGCGTCGTGTTGGGCGAACGAACGGTGCCTTTCCCGAGCTCGATCAGCGCGGAGGCGCGGGCCGCGCTGGAGCGGCTGGTGGGCGAGGACGGCATCCCGCTCAACGCGCTCTACACGATGCCGGCGCCGGACGATCGTGACGCCTGGATGCGCCTGAAAGCCGCGGCCGATGCGAATTATGCGGCCGCGGTGGCGGCGCTTGCGGGCCGGCTGCGCTCCACCGTCGAGACGATCCGGATCGGCGACGCTGTCGTCCATATCGCGACGCCGCATGGCGCGTTCTGGCCGGAGCGCGCGTTCATCGACCTGCACGGCGGCGCCCTCGTGTTCGGCGGCGAAGATGCGTGCCGCGTCGGTGCGCAGATGCAGGCCGATCTGCATGGGACGCTCTGTTACGGCATCGACTATCGCATGCCGCCCGAGGATCCCTATCCCGCTGCCCTCGACGATTGCCTGGCCGCCTATCGCTACGTGCTGGAGCGCCATCACCCGTCTGACATCGTCATCGGCGGCCGATCGGCGGGCGGCAATCTTGCGCTGGCGATGGCGCTGAGAGCGCGGGACGAAGGCCTGCCGTTGCCGGCCGCGCTCGTCCTGCTTTCCCCGCAAGTGGATCTGACCGAATCCGGCGACAGTTTCGAAGTGAACCGGATGGTGGACGTGGTGCTGCCCGGATCGCTCATGGCGAACCATCTGCTCTACGCAAACGGGGCGGATCTCGCAGACCCGTATCTGTCGCCGCTCTTCGGCGATCTGGCGGGCCTGCCCGCCACCTTCCTGCAGACGGGCACCCGCGATCTCTTCCTGTCGAACACGGTTCGTCTGCATCGCGCGTTGCGACGGGCAGGCGGGCAGGCGGAGCTGCACGTCTTCGAGGCGATGCCGCATGGCGGCTTCATGGGCGGAACGGCCGAAGATCGCGAGCTGAGCGAAGAGATTGCGCGCTTCGTCCAGGCCCGATGGCGGGCGTGAAAGGCCTGTTTGCCGCCTAGTTTCTCGGCCGCTGGCCCGGCTGGAACGGCCCGCGCGGCGGCACGGGCGCGAAGAGCTTGCGGAAGCCGATGCGGACCGAGCGACCGAGCGGATCCAGATAAGCGGGCTGGTAGCGGACGGGCGTGTCGCCGTTCGCATCGCGCACGTCCTGGCGCTGGTTGAAGATGTTGGTCACGCCGAACGTGAGGCGGACGTTGCGCGCCCAGCCCTTGCCGATGAAGGCGGGCATCTGGCCGAGATCGGCGAAGACGCGCAGATCGAAGGTCGTCAGATCCGAGAAGCGCAGATCGCCGAGCGTGCTGCCGACCGAGGCGTTCGAGGTCGTCGCGCTCTGCCAATTGCCCGACAGGCGCACGCCGAGGCCGCCGTTCGAATAGCCGAGCTGGCCTTCCAGCTCGTGGCGCGGGCTGCCGCCGCCCGAACCGGTCGCGTCGCCCTTGAGACGATCGAGCACGGGCAGGCCCGGCCGGATCAGCACCTCGTCCTGAAAATGCCAGGTGTGATAGAGCGCGACCTGGATGCGGCCGCCCGCCTGGCCACCGCCGCGCGGGCCGCCGAAGCCGCCACCCGGACCGCCGAAGCCGCCGCCACCCGGGCCGCGACCACCGCCGCCGCCGGG
>NZ_JAUOTP010000004.1 GCF_030546695.1 Sphingomonas natans | reverse complement strand
GGCGGAAGCGGCGCGCGAGCAGGCCGCGCTGGCACGCGAGGAGACCGAGACGCGATCGGGGCTCGCGGCGGCGGCGCTGGCGCGGGCCGAGAGCGAGGCCAAGGCGCTGTCGGCCGGGCTGTCGCGCGACGGCGGGGACCGGGCGCTGAGCCGGCTGACGGTGGCGGCGGGCTATGAGCGCGCGCTGGCGGCGGCGTTGGGCGACGATCTCGACGCGCCGATCGGCGGCGAGGGCGCACGGGCGTGGACGGGGGCGGTCGGGCAAGCGGGCGACCCCGTGCTTCCCGAGGGCGTCGAAGCGCTGGCGGGGTTCGTGTCGGGCGGGGAGGCGCTGGCGCGCAGGCTCGCGCAGATCGGCGTGGTCGAGAGCGACGAAGGCTGGCCGCTGGCGGTGGGGCAGCGGATCGTCACGCGCGCGGGGCGGCTGCGGCGGTGGGACGGGTTCGTGGCGCGCGACGTCGGCGCGGCGGCGGCGGAACGGCTGGTGCGCGCCAATCGGCTGCGCGAGATCGAGGCGACGTTGCCGGACCTGCGCGGCGAGGCCGAGACGGCGCGCGCGGCGCTGGAGGCGGCGGGGCTGATGCAGCGGACGGCGCGCGAACAACTGGAGACGGCACGGCGCGCACTGACGGCGGGGGAGGAGCAGTTGCGCGCGGCGCGGCGGCGCGAGGACACGGCGCAGGGCGCGATCGAGCGGCATGCGGCGTCGCTCGCCGCGCTCGGCGATCGGCGCGAACGGTCGGATGCCGAACTCGGCGAGGCGAAGGCGGCCGAGGACAAGGCGCGCGCGGACGTCGCGACCCTGCCCGATCGGAGCGTCTCGCGCGCGGCGCTCGATAGGCTCAATGGCGCGGCCGATCTGGTGCGCGCCGAACTGGCGACCTCGCGGGGAATGGCGGCGGCGCTCGGCCAGTCGATCGATCGCGACCAGCGCCGCCAGCAGGCCGCGCGCGCCGAGGCGAAGGGCTGGCGGTCGCGCGCGGGCGATGCGGCCAAGCGCATCGACGAGATGGCCAAGCGCCTCGCCGCCGCCGAGGCCGAACATGCGACGCTCGCGACGCGGCCAAGCGAACTCGCCGAAGCGCTTTCCAGTGCGACCGAGGCGGCGTCTGCCGCAGACGCGGCGGCGCGGGCGACGCGCGAGGCGGAGAGCGGGCGCGAGACCGAATTGCGCCGCGTCGAGGCGGCGGCCGCGCAGGCGAACGAGGCGCTGGCGAGCGCCCGCGAGGCGCGCGCGACGCTGACCGCGCATGCCGAGCATCAGGAGACGCGCCGCGGCGAATTGAGCCGCGCGGCGGGCGATCGTTTCCAGTGCCCGGCGGCGACTCTGCCCGAGAAGATCGGCTTCGAGGCGGCCTCGCTGCGCCCGGCCGAGGAGGAGGCCGCGCGCTACGAAAGATTTGTGGCAGACCGCGAGCGGCTGGGGCCGGTCAATCTCGTCGCCGAGAGCGAGCTGGCCGAACTGGAGGAAGCGCGCGCGACCAATGCCGAGGAGCGCGACGAGCTGGGGCAGGCGGTCAATCGCCTGCGCGGATCGATCGGCAGCCTGAATCGCGAGGGGCGGCAGCGGCTGCTCGCCGCGTTCGAGGCGGTCGACGGGCATTTCCGGCGCCTGTTCGGGACGTTGTTCGGCGGCGGCGAGGCGCATCTCGCGTTGATCGACAGCGACGATCCGCTGGAGGCGGGGCTCGAGATCATGGCGCAGCCACCGGGCAAGAGGCTCGGCTCGCTGACCTTGCTGTCGGGCGGCGAGCAGGCGCTGACCGCGGTGGCGCTGATCTTCGCTTTGTTCCTGACCAATCCCGCGCCGATCTGCGTGCTCGACGAGGTGGACGCGCCGCTCGACGATGCCAATATCGAGCGCTTCTGCGATCTGCTGGCGGCCATGACCAAAGAAACCGACACACGTTACCTGGTCGTCACGCACAATGCGGTGACGATGAGCCGGATGCACCGCCTGTTTGGGGTGACGATGATCGAGCGCGGCATATCGCGGCTCGTCTCGGTCGATCTCGGCGGCGCGGAAACCCTGCTGGCGGCGGAGTAAGCCGGTGGCGAGGAAATATCGCGTCATCCACCAGCGCAAGACGATCTGGGAAGCGATGATTTCGGGGCGGGGCAGCCGCGACTGGTATCTGGCGCAGGCGGGGACGTGGATCGGCTGGCGGACGATCGCGACCTGCCTGTCGATCGACGAGGCCGAGGTCGCCTGCCGCGACCATGCCGGCGGCACCTTGCTGCGCGGCGGCGCGCGGGTCGTGTCCGAGTTCGAGCGCCCCGACTGAGATGGTCGGGCTGACGCTCGCGATCGGGGACTTCATGATGTTGCTGATCTCGGCGGCCTTGTGGACCGGGGGCGGTTTCGCGCTGATCGCGCTCGCCGGAATCGGCGCGTTGGGCGGGCTCGTGCTGCTGGTGCGGCGGTTGAGGCGTTAGGGATGATCCTCCCCGGTACGGGGAGGTGGCATCGCGGAGCGATGACGGAGGGGGATCTCCTCTGGCGTTGCGCGCGTTTTCAGCCCCCTCCACCATGCTCTGCATGGTTCCCCTCCCCGTGCCGGGGAGGATGAAAAGGTGACCTTCATGACCGACGTGCCGACGCAACTCCTGAACGACGGGCGGGCGATCCCGCAGCTTGGGCTCGGCGTGTTCCAGACGCCGCCTGCCGAGACCGAGGCGATCGTGCGCGCGGCGCTGGCGGCGGGCTATCGCTATGTCGATACCGCCAAGGTCTATGGCAATGAGGAAGGCGTGGGCGCGGCGGTGCGCGATTGCCCCGACTGGGTGTTCGTCACGACCAAGCTATGGAATCCCGATCAGGGGCATGACAGCACGCTCGCCGCGTTCGACGCGAGCATGAAGCGGCTCGGGCTCGACGAGCTCGACCTCTATCTGATCCACTGGCCGGTGCCGCGCATCGATCGCTTCCTCGACAGCTGGAAGGCGATGATCCGGCTGCGTGAGGAGCGGCGAGTGCGCTCGATCGGCGTCTCCAACTTCCGGATCCCCGATCTGCAGAGGCTCATCGACGAGACGGGCGTGGTGCCCGCGGTCAACCAGGTGGTGCTCCATCCCGGCTTCCAGCAGCGCGAGCTGCGCCGCTTCCACGAAAATCACGGCATCGTCACGACGAGCTGGTCGCCCTTGGGGCGCGGCGAGGCGCTGGCCGATCCGGTGATCGGGCGGATCGCGGCGAAACACGGCAAGACGCCCGCGCAGACGATCATCCGCTGGCATATCGACAGCGGCCTCAACGTGATCCCGAAGACCGCCAATGCGGGGCGGCTGCCCGAGAATCTCGACGTGTTCGATTTCGCGCTCGACCATGAGGATCTGCGCACGATCGAGGCGCTCGATCGCGCCGACGGCCGGATCGGTCCCGATCCGGCGGTGATGGAAATGGGGGTCTAGCCGCTCAGCCCCATCCTGCGCGCGCGCTCCTCGACGCCGGGGGCGGCGGCGAGCGCTGCGGCGCGATCCGCCTCGGCGCCGGCGGTGTCGCCCAACCGGCGCTTGACGAGGCTGCGCGCATAGAGCGTCCAGGCGCTGCGCGGCGCGATCTTCGGCGGGACATAATCCTTCAGCGCCGCATCGTAATCGGCGAGCGCCGCGGCCAGCTCGCCGCGGCGGAAGCGGACGAGCGCGCGGCTGTCGAGATAGGATGCGGTGCCGGGGCGCTGCTTGAGCGCGGCGTTGCAATCGTCGAGCGCGCCATCGAGATCGCGGTTCAGTTGCGCGCGCACCCAGCAGCGGCCGTTGAGCGCGACCGCGCGCTTGGCATCCTGCGGGTGGCTCTTGAGCCAGGCATCGAAATTGCCGACCGACGCATCCAGCTGGCCCGCCGCATCGAGCATCTGGCCGAGCACGAGGCGTTTGTCCGACGTGGGCGGCAGCGCCTTGTCGACGATCGCGAGATCCTCGGCCGCGCCCTTCGGATCGCGGCCGCCGAGGCGCATGCCGGCGCGGGCGATGCGCGCGTCCGCATCGCCGGGATCGGCCTGGAGCGCGCGATCGAAATCGGCGGCGGCAAGCAGGAGCTGGCCGTTGGCCAAGCGGGCGATGGCGCGCTGGCCGAAATAGCGGCCGACGGCGGGTGCGAGCGCGATCGCGCGATCCAGATCGGCGATCGCGGGCTCGAACCTGCCCTGCGAGGAGAGGATCGCGGCGCGCCGGCTATAGCCCTCGGCGTCGGTCGGCTCGGGGGTCTTGTCGGTCAGATCGAGCTTCTTGCCCTCCGGATCGACCGCGCCCCGGGGGTTCAGCCCGAACAGCGGGCCGCCTTCGTAGGTGATCAGCATCTTCGACGCCTTGTTGGCGACGTAGATGCGGTGCGAGAGGAAGAAGTCGGCGCCGATCAGCATGTCGGCCTGCCCCAAGGTCACGTCGCCGAAGCGGATCTTCGGGTGCTTGAGCGCCTCCCCGCCGATCTCGATCGTGGCGAAGGTCGCGATCCAGCTGCGCGCGCTCTTCGAGCCCAGCCCGGTGGCGATGCCGGCGGGTTCGACGCCCGGGCTCTCGGGCGTGACGCCTGCGCGCTTGGCGGCGGCGAGCGTCAGGATCGAGGAGCCCGCGCCGGTATCGAACACCGCCTTCAGCTTGACGCCGTTGATCGTGACCGTGCCGATCGTGTGCGTCTGGAACGGCGGCTGTCGGGGCACGAGCGGGACGATCGAATATGGGCGCCCGGTCGCCCAGTAAGCGAGCGAATCGACCGCGCAGTCGTCCGCCTTCATCAGCCGGACATGGCCGTGGGGCAGATCATATTCGACATCGGCGATGCCGAGGATATTCTGCCCGAGCAGGCCGACCGTGCCGGTATCCGAGCCGCCGACGATGAAATCGACGCGCGGCAAGGTCGCGCCCGCCAGCCCGAAATCCTTGACCGTGGCGAACGAGGCCGAGGCATCGCCATTGATGCCGCGCAGCCGGAACCAGGACGGCGCCGCCGCCAGCTGCAGCCCATATTCCTGCGCCGAGGCGCGCGAGAGCGTGCTGAAGAAGGCGCCGCTGTCGAGGATCAGGCGCGCATCCTTGCCGCCGATGCTGGCCGAGACGATCGGGCGCGGGCCGGACATGGTGACGGGCAGTTCGAGGAACTGACGAATCTGGCACGCCGCCAGCGCTCGCGACGGCAGCGGCGCGAGCAAGGCTACGGCCACATAGCGGAGCCAGCGTTTCGACATTCCCCAACCCTCACGGAATCGCCCGCGCGACATTGCCGGGAAGGTGGGTCGGACACAATCCGTCCGAAATCAGCCGATAAGTTCGGCCAGCCGCGCCTTCATCCGCTTCAGATCCTCGACGAAGCGCGCATATTCCTCGTCGGCCTGCGCGCGGTCCTGGATGCGGAGCAGGTAGCTGGGATGGACGGTGACCCAGCCCTCGCCGCCATCCTCCAGCCGGTGCGGCATCCCGCGCGCGCCGCCGATCGTGACGACCTTGCCCAGCATCGATCGCGCGGCGGTGGCGCCCAATGCGACGGTGAGCTTCGGCTGGATCAGATCGCGCTCCTGATCGATCCACCAGCGGCAGGCATCGATCTCGCTGCCATTGGGCTTGGCGTGGATGCGGCGCTTGCCGCGCTGCTCATATTTGAAATGCTTGACCGCATTGGTGACATAAGCGGTCGCGCGATCGATCCCCGCGGCGGCGAGCGCCTTGTCGAACATCTGGCCGGCGGGGCCGACGAACGGCCGGCCGGCGAGATCCTCCTGATCGCCCGGCTGCTCGCCGACGAACATCAAGGGCGCATCGACGCGGCCTTCGCCGAACACGGTCTGCGTCGCGGGCTTGTAGAGCGGGCAGCGCGTGCAGCCGGCGGCCTCGGTGCGCAGCGCTTCCCACGCGCCCGCACGATTGGCGCCGATGCCGTCCTTGACGAGACCCTCCCGGCTGGCCGCGACCATATTCGCCTCCCGCGCCTGCGCGCCCGCGATCAATTCGGGGACCAACGCGGTCTCCGGCATGTTTTTCCAATATTTGCGCGGCATCTCCTTCAGCATCGCGCCGATCTTGACGCGCGCCGGATTGAAGATGCTGGCATAATAGGTCTTCCACGTCTCCTCGAGCGGATCGCCGTCGGGCGCGTCGGCGCGGGTGGCGCCGGGGCCTTCGCGCAAGCTCTCGCCGTCCCAATCCAAAGACAGCTCGGGCGTCAGGATCGTCCAGCGCATCGATGCGAAACGATTGAGGAAGAAATCCGCATTGGTCCGCACGATATGGTGGTCGGGCTCGAACCAGGCGACGAAGCGCGGCCTATCCTCCCCGGCGACTTCGCGGAACCGGAGGAAGGCGCGCATCTTGTGAATGTCGCGTCTGACCTCCTTCGCCATGCGTTCCAGCCTGCGCACGAGCGGATCGGCATGATCGTCGATCAGGCGCGGTTCAGCCACGAGGCGAAAGAGCGCGGCATGGAGCAGAGCGAAACGTTCGGGATCGGAATGGCAGACCACGGTCCGCGCCAGATCGAGAAAGGCACGCGGGACCGAGAAGCCGGCGCCCTGCGGCACAGGTGCCGCAGCGGGGCTGCCGCCGAAGAGATCGGTCGCCTGATCGCCGATCTGCCAGATCACCTGTTCGGGCGGAATATCCGCAAGCACGTAGGCGCGCGCCGCGGCGCGCCAGCCGTCGAAATCGTCCTCGGACGCCAGCGTCGCGACGGGCATGGATCAGGCGGAGCGGTTTGCGGGAGCCATATCAACGATATAGGAGGCGCGGCATGTCGCTCCTAGACCAAGCGGGCGGCAAAATGCCGATGAAATATCGTGCAATGCGGATGCAACGCCGCGCCGCTAGCGCGGCGATCGATCCAATCCCTGTCGCAGGACCGACGATGGCGAGCCGCGCCTTTCCGCTTCCCCGTCCGCTCGGCGCCCGCGCGGGCACCCTGGCCAATGTTTGGCGCGATGCGCTGCTGATGCTGGGCCTTGCCGCGATCCTGCGCTGCTGGTGGTTCGGCAATCCGTTCGTCCAGGTGGACGAGCAATTTTATCTGCTGGTGGGCGATCGGCTGCTGCACGGGGCTTTGCCCTATGTAGACATCTGGGATCGCAAGCCGATCGGGCTGTTCCTGCTCTATGCCGGCGTCCGGACGCTGGGCGGGACGGGCATCCTCCAATATCAGATCGTCGCGACACTCTTTGCGGGCGCGACCGCGTTCCTCGTCGTGCAGCTCGCGCGCAGCATCGCCAGTCCCACGGCGGCACGGCTGGCGGGTGCCGCTTCCCTGATCTTCACGATCGTGTTCGATGGCGCGGGCGGGCAGGCGCCGGTCTTCTACAATCCGCTCGTGGCGGGCGCGGCTCTGATCGTGCTGCGCGCGCTGGCCACGCCTCCGGCCGAGGATCGCCGCTTCGTCGCGCAGGGCGCGCTGGCGATGGCGCTGATCGGGATCGCCATCCAGATCAAATATACCGCCTTGTTCGAAGGCGTGACGATGGGCCTGGCGCTGCTGTGGACGGCGCGCAGGCGCGGGATCGACGCGCATTTGCCGGGCATCGCCGCTTTGTGGATCGCGATCGCGATCCTGCCGACCTTGCTGGCATTTGCCGCCTACGCGGCTGCGGGCCATGGCGAGGCCTTCGCTTATGCCAATTTCGTCTCGATCGGCGATCGGCCGGGGACGGCGGCGTACAAGCTCGGCAAGCGGCTGGCGGCGATCGTCGCGCTCGGCCTGCCGCTGATCGCGGCGGCGGCGGTCGGCCTGCGCGTCCGCCAGCGGAGCGACGAGGCGCAGCGCGCGCGGCTGTTCCTGCTGGTGTGGCTGATCGGCGCGGTGATCGGCTTCTTCGCGCTCGGCAGCCTCTACAAACATTATGCGCTGCCGCTCGTGGCGCCGCTCGCCGTGTTCGCCGCGCCCGCGTTCGATGTCGGACGGCGCGACCGGTGGCGCGCGATCGTGGTGCTGGGTCTGGGGCTAGCGATCGCGGTGGGTATGAGCGCGGTGCGGCTGCGCGCGCGCGGTGGCGAGCAGCAGAGCGCCGATCTCGTCGCCGCGATCCGGCCGCACCTGACCGATCGGCTGTTCGTCTTCGATGGCGAGCCGGCATTGTATCTGCTGACCGGCGCGAAGCTTGCTTCGCCTTATGCCTTCCCGAACCATCTGAACCAGAAGAAGGAATCGCACGCGATCGGCACCGATCAGAGCGCCGAACTGCGCCGCGTGATCGCGTCGCGGCCGAGCGTGGTGGTGGTGACCGATCGGCCGGGGCCCGACCGCAATCCGGTGGCATGGAACATCATGCGCGCGGCGCTGGTGCGCGATTACCGGCAGGTGGGCGCGGTGCGCTTCCACAGGAAATGGCGGCTGGTCTTCGCGCTGAAGGCGTAGCTCCCCTCCCGCGCACGGGAGGGGAGACGAGGGTCAGGCCGCCAGCGAGGCGATGTCGACCACGAAGCGATACTTCACGTCGCTCTTAAGCATGCGCTCGTAGGCGGTCTCGATCTCCTGGATCGGGATCATCTCGATATCCGCGGTCAGGCCATGCTGCGCGCAGAAATCGAGCATCTCCTGCGTCTCGGCGATGCCGCCGATCAGCGAGCCGGCGATCGCCTTTCGCTGGAAGATCAGCGCGCCGACATTCGGCGAGGGATGCGGATGTTCGGGAACGCCGACCAGCACGAGCGTGCCCTCGCGCTTCAGCAACGCGGTGAACGCATCGAGATTGTGGCTGGCGGCAACGGTATTGAGGATCATGTCGAAGCTGCCGGCATGCGCGGCCATCTCGTCCTCGTTGCGCGAGACGACGACTTCATGCGCGCCGAGCTTCTTTGCGTCCTCGATCTTGGAGGCCGAGGTGGTGAAGGCGACGACATGCGCGCCCATCGCGGCGGCAATCTTGACGCCCATATGACCGAGCCCGCCCAGACCGACGATGCCGACCTTCTTGCCCGGACCCGCACCCCAATGCTTGAGCGGCGAGTAGGTGGTGATGCCGGCGCACAGGAGGGGCGCGACCGCGGCAAGATCCGCCTCGCCATGCGCGATCTTCAGCACGAAATGCTGATCGACGACGATCTTGTCCGAATAGCCGCCCATCGTGTGGCCGCCATTATGCTTGTCGGGGCCGTTATAGGTGCCGACGAAGCCGGGGTTCGTGCAGTAATTCTCGAGGCCCTCGGTGCAGGACGGGCAGGTGCCGCAGCTGCCGACCATGCAGCCGACGCCGACGATCTCGCCGACCGCGAACTTCGTGACGTCGCTGCCGACGGCGGTGACGCGGCCGACGATCTCGTGACCGGGGACGCAGGGGAAGATCGTGCCGTCCCATTCGGCGCGGACGGTGTGGAGATCCGAGTGGCAGACGCCGCAATAAGCGATGTCGATCGCGACATCGGTGGGGAGGGGATCGCGCCGATCGAAGCTGAACGGAGCGAGCGGGGTCGTCGCGGACTGAGCCGCGAAAGCTTTGGCCTGGCTGGGCATGAGGATCCTGAATCTGGGTATGGGTGCGCGCCCAGGGAAGGCGCGCACCCCTTATAGCAACGCTCCGGCGACTTTTCTACCGTTCGGTAGTGAACAGGTCGCGAAACCGGCTCGGCTGGCAGCGCAGATATTGCGGCGCCGCCTCCACGCGCGCGCCGAGATGGGCTGCGGCATGCCAGGGCCAGCGCGGATCGTAGAGGATCGTGCGGGCCAGAGCGACGAGATCGGCATCGCCGGTCGCGACGATCGCCTCGGCCTGGTCGTAATCGGTGATGAGCCCGACCGCGACGACCGGGATCGACACCGCCTGCTTCACCGCGCGCGCGAGCGGCACCTGATAATTGGGGCCGACCGGAATCTTCTGATGCTCGTCGAGCCCGCCCGAGGAGACGTGGATCGCGGCGCACCCGCGCGCCTCGAGCGCCTGCGCGAAGGCGATCGTCTGCGCGATGTCCCAGCCGCCCTCGACCCAATCGGTCCCCGAGACGCGCATCGTGACCGGCTTGTCCGCCGGAAAGGCGGCGCGGACCGCATCGAACAACTCGAGCGGGAAGCGCATCCGGTTCTCGAGGCTGCCGCCATATTGGTCGGTGCGCGTGTTCGAGAGCGGCGAGAGAAACTGGTGGATCAGATAACCATGCGCACCGTGGAGCTGGATCGCATCGATGCCGAGGCGATTGGCGCGGCGGGTCGCCTCGACGAACGCGTCGCGTACGCGGGCAAGGCCGGCGGCGTCGAGCGCGGTCGACGGCGCGTCGCCCGCGGTGAACGGGGCGGCCGATGCGGACACTGGCTGCCAGCCATTTTCAGCCGTGGGCGCAATCTGCTTGCCGCCCTTCCAGGGGAGATCGGTCGAGGCCTTGCGGCCGGCATGGCCGAGCTGGATCGCGATCGGCATGTCGGACCAGCGGCGGATGCTCTCCACCACGCGGCCCATCGCCGCCTCGGTGCGATCGTCCCACAGGCCGACATCGCCGTAAGAGATGCGGCCCTCGGGCACGACCGCCGTCGCCTCGATCGTCAGCAGGCCCGCGCCGGATTGGGCGAGCATGCCCAGATGCTGCTGATGCCAGTCGCTCATCGCGCCATCCTCGGCCGAATATTGGCACATCGGCGCGATGACGATGCGGTTGGCGAGCTCCAGCCCGCCGACGGTGAGTGGCGAGAATAATTTCGATGCCATCAAGGCCTCCCTTTTTCCGGCACGGCACTTATGTACCAGCTGGTAGGTTTCAATGCCGCATGTGCGAAGAAGCGTGCGTCTGGAGAAAAAGATGGCTTCGATCTCGATCCTCGATCTCGTCCGTATCCGCGAGGGCGGCAACGCGCGGACCGCGCTGGACGATGCACGCGATCTCGCCGCCTTCGCCGAAACGCAGGGTTACACGCGCTTCTGGATGGCCGAGCATCACAATATGCCGGGCATCGCCTCTGCCGCGACGGCGGTGGCGATCGCGCATGTCGCGGCGGGCACGAGCCGGATCCGGGTGGGCGCGGGCGGGGTGATGCTGCCCAACCATTCGCCGCTCGTCATCGCCGAGCAGTTCGGGACGCTCGACGCGCTGTTCCCCGGGCGGATCGATCTCGGGCTCGGCCGCGCACCGGGAACCGACCAGATGACGTTCCGCGCGATGCGGCGCGATCCGCAAAGCTCGGAGCATTTCCCGCAGGACGTGCAGGAGCTTCAGCAATTGCTCGGGCCGCTCCAGCCCGGGCAGCGTGTGCAGGCGGTGCCGGGGACGGACAGCCACGTGCCGTTGTGGATCCTCGGCTCCAGCCTGTTCGGCGCGCAGCTCGCCGCGCATCTGGGCCTGCCTTACGCCTTCGCCTCGCATTTCGCGCCGCAGGCTCTGCTCCAGGCGCTGCAGGTCTATCGCGAGCGCTTCCAGCCGTCGGCGCAGCTCGAGCGACCGCACGCGGCGATCGGCGTCAACATCATCGCCGCGCCGAGCGACGAGGAAGCGCGCTTCCTGGCGACGACGCAGCAGATGTCGATCGCCAACCTGTTTCGCGGCACGCGCGGGCTGAGCCAGCCGCCGATCGACGATATCGACAGCTATTGGACGGCGCAGGAGAAAGCGCAGGCGCAGGGCTTCCTCTCGCGATCGATCGTCGGCGGGCCGGAGACGGTGGCGCGCGGCATGGCGGCTCTGGTCGCCGAGACGGGAGCGGACGAACTCGTCATCGTCTCCGACATTTTCGATCCCGAATTGCGCAAGCGGAGCTACGGGCTGATCGCCGAAGCGGCGGGCGCGCAGGTGCTGGCGGAAGCGGCCGAGTGAGCGAGATCGCGCTGCGCCAGCCGACCCTGTTCATTCCGCATGGCGGCGGCCCCTGCTTCTTCATGGACGATCCGCGCGGCATGTGGACCGAAATGGCCGCCTTCCTGCGCGGGCTGCCGGCGAGCCTGCCCGCGCCGCCAAGCGCGATCCTGCTCGTCTCGGGCCATTGGGAGACGGACGGCTTCGCCTTCACCGGATCGGCCGCGCCGTCGCTCATCTACGATTATTACGGTTTCCCGCCGCACACCTACGAACTGACCTTCCCCGTGCCGGGCGATCCGGCGCTGGCGGCGCGCGCGGCGCAGCTGATCGAGGGCGCAGGCATCAAGGCAGTGGTCGATCCCGCGCACGGGCTGGATCATGGCGTGTTCGTGCCGCTCAAGGTGGCGTGGCCCGAGGCGGACGTGCCGGTCGTCGAGATGTCGGTCGATCGTTCGCTCGATCCGGCGCTGCATCTCGCCGCGGGGCGCGCGCTGGCGCCGCTGCGGGACGAGGGCGTGCTGATCGTCGGATCGGGGATGAGCTTCCACAATATGCGCGCTTATGGCGATCCGCGTGCGCTGGCGCCGTCGGCGGCGTTCGATGCGTGGCTGGGCGATGCGGCGGCGCTGACCGGCGTGGCGCGCGATACGGCGCTGGGCCGGTGGAGGGACGCGCCGCAGGGCGCCTTCTCGCATCCGCGCGAGGAGCATCTGATCCCGCTGATGGTCGCGGCCGGCGCGGCGCAAGGCGCGGGCGAGCGCATTTTCGCCGGCGAGGTATTGAGCACGCGCATCTCGGGCTATCGCTTCGATTGACGCAGCCTTGGGCCAGATCCGCGCGATCGAATGGCGCGGAATAGTCCGCAAACTTCGCTTCGCACATTCGCAAGATTGCACGCGCAATGCCGCCGCCGCCTGCTAGTGGGCCGCGCGGGTTTGCGAGGGAGTCCTGATGTTTGCGATCGCGTTGCTGGCGGCGGTGGGTGCCGCCGGGGTCCCCGATGTCGCGCGTGACGCGGAAGCGGAGATCCTCGTTACCGCGACGCAGCGGGCGACGGCGCTCTCGGACGTGCCGATCGCGGTGACGGCGATCGGGGCGGAGGCGCTGCGCGACGGCGGGGTCGTCGATATCCGCACGCTCAACATGCTCGCGCCCTCCTTGCTCGTCTCCTCCTCCTCGAACGAGGCGGGCGGCGCGGGACTGCGCATCCGCGGGATCGGGACGGTCGGCGACAATGCGGGGCTGGAAAGCTCGGTCGCGACCTTCGTCGACGGCGTCTATCGCGCGCGCGGCGCGGTGGCGCTGACCGAATTGGGGCCGCTGGAGCGGATCGAGGTCCTGCGCGGGCCGCAGGGGACCCTGTTCGGGCGCAACGCCTCGGCCGGGTTGATCAACATCGTCACCGCGCAGCCGTCGCGCACGCTCGGCGGGTTCGCCGAGGCGAGCGTCGGCAATTACGACTATCGCCGGCTGTCGGCGGGGATCACCGGCCCGCTCGGCGAGCACTTCTCCGCGCGGATCGACGGCGTCAATCTGAAGCGGCAGGGCTTCATCGAGGACGTCGTCTCCGGGCGGCACATCAACGATCGCGATCGCTGGCTGCTGCGCGGCAAGCTGCGCTTCGAGCCCGACGCGAGCTTCGCGGCGACGCTGACGGTGGATTACGCCAGGCGCGACGAGGAATGCTGCGCGGGCGTGTACAATACGGTGCGCGACCTGCGCAGCAGCACGCCGGGCGCGGCGGGCGGCAGCCTCGTCACCGCGCCGTCTTCGATCGCGGCGTTGATCCGGGCGATGCCGGGTGGGGTCGTGCTGGAGGACAGCAGCGCGCGCAAGGTCGCGCTCTCGCCGGGGCAGAGCTTCCGACAGGACGTGACCGACGGCGGCATCGCGCTCAACGCGACCAAGACGCTCGGCGGGGTCACGATCGACAGCATCACCGCGTGGCGCTCGAACCGGTTCATCCGCGGGCAGGACGCCGATTTCTCCAGCCTCGATCTGATCCGCCGGCCGAGCGACGGAACGGGCTTCATCCGCTTCCGCAATTTCAGCCAGGAATTGCGCGCGCGCGGCGAGGCGTTCGGCGGCCGGCTCGACTGGCTCGTCGGCGGCTATTGGGGCGAGGAGCGGCTGACGCTGCAGGACAATATGGCCTACGGAGCGGATTATGACCGGCTCGCCTCGGCGCGGATCGGCGCGCTGGGCGGGGCCTTCGCCGCCTTCCCGGCCTACGGCTTCGCCAATCTCAGCGGCTTCGCGCGCGCTTATGGCGGGGATGCGCTGGCGGCGGCGGTGCGCAACGTGCCGCTGGCGGGCACGGGCGAGCTCGATCGCTTCCGCCAGCACGACAGCAACCAGGCCCTGTTCACGCACGACATCGTGCATGTGACCGACCGGCTCTCGCTGACTTTGGGCGCGCGCTATACGCGCGATCGCAAGACGCTCGACGCCGACCTAAGTTCGACCAGCGGCTGCGGCATCTACCTTGACGATATCGCCCGGCTGCGCGCGCTGGGGACGGCGAGCGCCGTGACGCTCGCCAATTCGGTGCTCGCGCCGCTGACGGGCTATCCGTGCAACATCAATGCGGTGAACGGCGCCATCCACGAGCGCCGCGCCGAGCATCGCTGGTCGGGGACCGCGGCCCTGGGCTATCGGGTCGCGGCGGGCGCCAACGTCTATGCGAGCTGGTCGCGCGGCTACAAGGCGGGCGGCTTCAATCTCGATCGCGGCGGGCTGTTCAACACGGGACGTCTATTGCCCTTGCCCGCGGCGAGCCTCGGCTTCGCGCCGGAGACGGTCGACGCGATCGAGCTGGGTGCCAAGCTGCACCGGCGGCTGTTCGATGTCGACGTCGCGCTGTTCCACCAGCGCTTCCGCAACTTCCAGCTCAACAGCTATACGGGCACCAATTTCATCGTCTCGAACGTGCAGGGCTGTTCGGCGTCGCTCGGCAGCCGCGATGCGGACAATATCGCCGCCAATTCCACCTGCACCGATACGAAGGCGGGAGTGATCTCGAAGGGCGTCGAGGTGGATGCCGCGCTGCGGCCAGCGGCGGACTGGGTGCTGAGTGGCGGCTTCGCCTATGCCGATACGCGCTATGCCAAGGACATCGTCGGTTCGCCCGATGCGCTGACCGGCGACAATTCGCTGCCGCCGGTGCTGTTCCTGCTGCCCGGCGCGCGGCTGTCCAACGCGCCGGCCTATAGCGCGACCGGATCGGTGCGCTGGACGCCCGCGATCGGCGATCGGCTGCGCGCGCTGGCCTATGTCGGCGGACGCTACCAGAGCCGCATCAACACCGGATCCGACCTGCTCGCCGAGAAAGCGCAAAAGGGCTTCGGGCTCGTCGATGCGCGGATCGGGATCGGCGACGGGCAGTGGAGCCTGGAGCTGTGGGCGCAGAATCTGTTCAATGTCCAATATAAGCAGGTGGTGTTCAGCGAGCCGCTGCAGGGTGGCGGTTCGGGCGGCATGCCGGGGACCGCGGCGGCGGTGACCGCGTTCGGGACGACCTCGAACCAGTTGTTCGGCGCCTTCCTCGGCGAGCCGCGGACATGGGGGCTGACCGCGCGGAAGCGCTTCTAGGCGAGCCGCCGCCGGGCTACGGGGACGCACGGCGCAGCGGCGGAGGCAGGCTTGGGGATCATTCGGACGGCGCTGCGCAAGGCGGCGAACGCGCGCGTGCGGGTCCGGCGCTGGGCGCACGGCCGCGAGGCGCGCACGCAAAGGCCGGATGCGGTGTTCTTAGGCGACTCCATCACCGAGCAGTGGCTCCAATATGATCCGGGTTTCTTCCGCGGGCAGAAGCGCCGCAACGCCGGCATCGGCGGGCAGACGAGCCGGGACATGCTTGCGCGCTTCGATGCGGACGTGATCGCCTGGCGCCCGCGCGTCGTCCACATCATGGCCGGCACCAACGACCTGTGGCACGGCGATCCCGGCCCGGAGGCGACCACGGCGATCGCCAACATCGCCGAGATGGCCCGGCGCGCGCAGGCGGCGGGGATCGCGGTGATCCTCGCCATGCCGCCGCCGATCGGGCCCGAAGCGCGGCCCCTGTTCGGGCGGCCCGAGCTGTTCGCGGTACTGCACGAAGGCTTGGCGCGATTATGCGGCCCGGGCGGCATCGTCCCCGTCGATTATGCGACGTCGCTCGGCGACGGGCGTGGCGGAATCCGGCCCGGCTTGACCACCGACGGGGTGCATCTGACGGCGGCGGGCTATCGCGCGATACGCGGGCAAGCGGAGCGGGCTCTGGCGGTGGCGCTGGGGGAGTAGGGCAGGCACGAGATGGCAGGGCCGCTCCCCTCCCTGAAAGGGAGGGGTCGGGGGTGGGTCGACACCAGCGCTGCGGCACTCCTTGTTTTCGCCCACACCAGCCCTCCTTTTCAGGGCGGGGAGTTCTACCGCCGCGACGGCGCGAAAGCGCCCCGATCGCGCTTTGCAATGTAGGAATTCATGTGACATCTGGTTCGTCCGCTCCTGATTCGAAAGGCCGGACACGATGACTTTCGCGCTCACCGCAGCCGCCCCTAGGCGCCTCGCGCCGCTCCGTCCGAGCGCAGGCTCTGGTCGGCGCGCAGGCGCGGCGAACCACCCTCGAAAATGCGGCTTTGCGTGGCGCTCGTTCCGGGGGAGGCGCCGAGGTGGGGGGTGACGTAGTGTCAACTTTGTCAACTTCCGCGCCCAAGCGGGGCCGGTCTTGCCGCAGGGCAGGCGATGCCCCACACCCTTGCTGAGGGGGCGGCGCATGATGGTCGAGACGAAGCTGCACACGCCGATCCGGTCGATCCTCGGCGCGTCGGGGGGCAATCTGGTCGAGTGGTACGATTGGTACGCTTACTCCGCCTTCACGCTCTATTTCGCGCCGGCCTTGTTCCCGAAGAGCGATCCGACCGCGCAATTGCTGAGCGCGGCGGCGATCTTCGCGGTCGGCTTCGTGATGCGGCCTTTGGGCGCGTGGATCATGGGCGTCTATGCGGACCGGCACGGACGCAAGGCGGGGCTGACTCTATCGGTGACCCTGATGTGCGTGGGCTCGCTGCTCATCGCGGTGACGCCGCCTTTCGCGAGCGTCGGCCTGCTCGCGCCCGCGATGCTGCTGCTCGCGCGGCTGATGCAGGGCTTGAGCGTCGGCGGCGAATATGGGGCGAGCGCGACCTATCTGTCGGAGATCGCGACGAGTCGGCATCGCGGCTTCTATTCGAGCTTCCAATATGTGACGTTGATCGCGGGGCAGCTCGTCGCTCTGTGCCTGCTGCTGCTGTTGCAGGCGGTGCTGACCCCCGCCGAGCTGGAGGCGTGGGGCTGGCGCATCCCGTTCCTGATCGGCGGCGCGCTGGCGATCGCGGTCTTCTTCATCCGGCGGCGGATGGAGGAGACGCGGGATTTCACCGAGGCGAAGGCCGAAGGCGCGCCCAAATCGAGCGGGCTGGCGCTGTTCCGCGATCATCCGCGCGCGGTGGCGCTCGTCATGGGGCTGACCGCGGGCGGCACCGTCGCCTTCTATGCCTACTCGATCTACATGCAGAAATTCCTCGTCAACACCGCCGGCTTCGGTCGCGAGACCGCGACCTTGATCATGGCGGCGGCGCTCTTTTGCTACATGCTGTTGCAGCCCGCGGTGGGCGCCTTGTCGGACCGGATCGGGCGGCGGCCGCTACTGATCGCGTTCGGCGTGCTGGGCGCCTTGGGCACGGTTCCGCTGTTCCGGTCAATCGCCGGGACGGGCGGGCATCCGCTGCTCGCCTTCGCGCTGGTGATGTGCGGGCTGGTCGCGGTCAGCGGCTATACGGCGATCAACGCGGTGGTGAAGGCCGAGCTGTTCCCCGCGCATATCCGCGCGCTGGGCGTGGCGCTGCCGTATGCGATCGCCAATGCGGTGTTCGGCGGGAGCGCCGAATATGTGGCCTTGCTGTTCAAGTCGCTCGGCGCCGAGCAGGGCTTCTACTGGTATGTCGCGGGGCTGATCGCGGTCTCGCTGATCGTCTTCGTCAAGATGAGCGACACGCGGGCGCGATCGACGATCGGAGCCTGAGCTCCGGCTTTGCGGTGAGCGCGGCTCAGGTCTGCGAGAGGCTCAGGACGTTGCCGTCGGGATCGAGGAACCAGGCGACCTGGACGCGGCCGTCGGGGGCGGTCCAGATGCCGTCCTCGTCCTGGCCGATGCCTTCATAGATGTTGAGCGCGACCCCCTGCTCGGCGAGCGCGGCCGCTGTGGCGCGGACGTCCGCGACGTTCCAGCCGAGCACCGGGTGGGGGTGCGCCTCGTAATCGGGGATGACGGTGATGCGCAGCAGCGCATCGCCGAGATCAAGGAAGTCGCCGAACGGATCGGCGCTCTGGAGGGGCAGGCCGAGCACGCCCTCGTAGAAAGCGAGCGCGCGATTGCGATCGGCGACGTGGACGAAGGCGACGGGCCTGGCGGACAGCAGATCATCCATTCGCTTCCCCCTGTCCGGCGCTGAGGCCGGTGCGGGACTTTCGCGGGTGGGGGGATGGGGTGTCAAGGGTGGGGCGTTCGTGCCATTCCCGCTCATCCTGAGGAGGGGCTGAGCTTGTCGAAGCCTCGTCTCGAAGGACTGGCACCAGGCTCTATGTCCTTCGAGACGCCCCTTCGCCAAGCTCAGGGGCTCCTCAGGATGAGCGGGGGTTGGGTCTTTAGGAGCGATTCCCCGCCGCCGCCGGCTGGCTCTTCCGAAACAGCGCCCGGTCGTCGCTGGTGAAACCGAAGCGCCAGACGATCGCGCCATAGACGCCGAGGATGACCGGCACGCCGATCGCGAGCTCGACCCATTCCAGGCTGTGCGGCAGGCGGGTGACGGCCCAGCCGACCACGGCGGCGACGATTGCCGCGAAGACGAGCGACCAGCGCCAGCCCGAGACCTTCGCGCCGAGAATGCGGCGGAGCAAAAGCGCCTTGGCGACCGAGGCGGCGCCGAGCGCGAGCATCAGCGCGATGGCGGGGCCGGCGGCGGCGATGACATCGTCGCGGAAATCGGGGCGCGGCTTGATCCAGCCCCAGGCGGCGACGTGCGGCAGGGCTGCGCGCAGCAGCCAGACGAGCAGGACCGAGAGGATCGCCTGGCTGACGATCATCACGAGCGAGATCAGGAAATTGCGCTTGGCGGCGACGTAGATCAGCGCCGCTTCGCTGACGACCGCGGTCGCGGCGATCGCCTCGGCCGCGAGCAATACGGCCAGCGCGCCGGTGCCGCCGACGAAGCCGGGGCCGACGAGGCCCATCACCGCCTTGCCGGGAATGGAGAGCGCGAGCGCGATGCCGAGCTGCGCGGCGATGATCCAGAAGCCGACCTGGCGGACCTGCCGCGCGACCGCCTTCAGATTGTCCTCGGCCAGATTCTGGGTGATGACCGGGCCGAGGATCGGATCGAAGCTGGTCTTCAGTTTCTGCGGCAGCGAGGCGACCTGCTGCGCGACATAATAGATGCCGACGATCGCGGGCGAGAAGAACAGGCCGAGCATCGCGATATCGAGCCGGCGCGAGCCCCATTCGATCGCGTCCGCACCGGCGAGGGGCAGGTTCTTGACCGCGATCTTCTGGAGGCGGAGCGGCTCGGGGCGCCATTTGTTCGGCCGGCCATAATTGCGGTAGAGCGGCCAGAGCGAGGCGACGAAAGCGGCGATCGCCGAGAGCGCATAGGCCATGATCAGACCGTCGCGCGTGGAATAGAAAGCGAAGCCGAACGCGGCGATGCTGATCGTCCAAGGCTCGATCAGCGAGCGCGCCTTGACCGTGGCGGCGATGTCGCCGCGATAGGCGAGCGCCGCGAGCGCGATGTCCGACGCCGCCCAGCCGAAGATGGTGAGCGCGAGCAGGCGATCGCTGCCGTTGATCTCGCTGTTCGGGAACATGATTTCGGGCACGGCGATGAGCGCGCCCGCGGCGACGAGCGACGCGATGAAGCTGACGAGCAGCGCATCCCAGACGACATGGACGTGCGGGCGATGCGTGGTCGCGAGCTGCTGGGCGAGCCCGCGCTTGAGCCCCATCGTCGCGAGCTGGCCGGCGAATTCGACGATGATCGTCGCATAAGCGAAGCGGCCGAGCGCGTCCGCGCCATACCAGCGCCCGGCGATGAACAGGAAGGGCAGGCGCGCGGCGAGGCGCAGCAGGAAGCCGAAGAAATTGGTGCGGCCGCCCTGCGCGAGCGTCTCGATGTCGCCGGGGCCTTCGGTGGGGTGGGTGTTAGCCACGGGCGGCCACCAGAACATCGTTCGTGCTGAGCTTGTCGAAGCACGTGCCGCTGGCGGCATCGCCCGCAGCACGTCCTTCGACTTCGCTCAGGACGAACGGAAAGGGAGAGGGGACTGCATTGAAGGCGCCCGCGCGCCGGCTCAATGCGCGGCGCCCCAGCTTGGGCCGTGGCCGATTTCGACGCCCAAGGGCACCGAGAGCGTGACATGAGGTTCGGCCGCACCGGCCATCACGCGCAGGATGACGGGCTTGGCGGCCTCGACCTCGCCATCGGGCGCCTCGAAGACGAGTTCGTCATGGACCTGGAGGAGCATGCGCGTACCAGTGAGGCCGGCCTCGGCGAGGGCGGCGGGCATGCGGATCATCGCACGCTTGATGATGTCGGCGCAGGTCCCCTGGATCGGGGCGTTGATCGCCTGGCGCTCGGCCGACTGGCGTTCGCCGACCGTCTTGGCCTTCGCGCCGGGGAGGTGCGTCTTGCGGCCGAAGAGCGTGGTCACGAAGCCCAGTTCGCGGACCTTGGCGACGGTCTCGGCGATGTAGGTCTGGACGCCGGGGAAGCGATCGAAATAGCGATCGATGATCGCCTGCGCCTCGGTGCGATCGACGCCCAGGCGGCCGGCGAGGCCCCAGGACGAGATGCCATAGAGGATCGCGAAGTTGATCGTCTTGGCGCGGCCGCGCGTCTCGCGGTTCACCTCGCCGAACAATTCCTGCGCGGTCAGGCTGTGGATGTCGTCGCCATTGGCGAAGGCTTCGCGCAGCTGCGGCACGTCGGCCATGTGCGCGGCGAGGCGGAGCTCGATCTGCGAGTAGTCGGCCGAGATCAGGCTGTATCCGGCCGGCGCGACGAAGGCCTGGCGGATGCGGCGGCCGGTCTCGGTGCGGATCGGAATGTTCTGGAGATTGGGCTCCGTCGAGGAGAGGCGCCCGGTCTGGGCGACGGCCATCGAGAAGCTCGTGTGGACGCGGCCGGAGACCGAATTGATCTCCTCCTGGAGCGCATCGGTGTAAGTGGACTTGAGCTTCGACAGCTGGCGCCATTCGAGCGCGAGGCGCGCGACTTCGGCGGCGGCATCGTCGCCGAGACCGATCCGCTCAAGTTCGGTGACGTCGGTCGAATAAACGCCGCTTTTGCCCTTGCGGCCGCCGGCGGCGCCGAGGCGATCGAACAGGACTTCGCCCAATTGCTTGGGGCTGCCGATCGTGAACGGCCCTTGCGCGGCGGTGTGGATCACGCCTTCGAGTCGGGTGATTTCGTGGCCGAATTCGGTCGAGAGGCGCGAGAGCTCGGCGCGGTCGACGAGGATGCCGGCGCGCTCCATCTCGGCGATGACGGGGACGAGCGGGCGATCGACGAGCTCGTAGACGCGCGTCGCGGATTCGCGCCCCAGGCGGGGCTTGAGGCGGTGCCACAGGCGGAGCGTGACGTCCGCATCCTCGGCCGCATATTCGGTGGCCTTGTCGAGCGGCACCTTGTCGAACGTGACCTGCGCCTTGCCCGTCCCGCACACCGCCTTGAACTCGATGCAGGCATGATCGAGGTGGCGCTTGGCGAGATCGTCCATGCCGTGGCCGCCCAGCCCTGCGTCGAGATCGTAGGAGAGCAGCATCGTATCGTCATAGGGGGCGATATCGACGCCGTTCTTGCGGAACATGATCAGGTCGTACTTGATGTTCTGGCCGATCTTGAGGAGCGACGGGTCCTCCAGCAGCGGCTTGAGCTTCGCCAGCACGAGCGCAGGATCAAGCTGGACGGGCTTTTCGGCGAGCAGATCGTCGCCTGCATCGCCATGCGCGAGCGGGATGTAGCAGGCCTTGCCCGGTTGCGTGGCGAGGCTGATGCCGACGAGCTTGGCGCGGACGCAATCGACATGGTCGGTCTCGGTATCGACCGCGAAGCGGCCCGCGGCGCGCGCGGCTTCGATCCAGCGATCGAGATCGGCTTCCGTTACGACGGTCTCGTAATCCTTGTGGACGAACGGCTGCGCATCCTCGACGCGCGGGGCGATCGCCTCGGTCGCGGCTTCGGCGCCGCTGAGCTTGGTCAGCAGCGAGCGGAAGCCCATGTCGGTCAGGAATGCCTTGAGCGGCTCGGGCGGAATGCCCTTCATCGCGAGGGCTTCGAGTGGCTCGGGGAGCGGGCGATCGCAGACCAGGCGGACGAGCTCGCGGCTGAGGCGGGCATTGTCGGCATGGTCGATCAGGTTCTGGCGGAGCTTGGGCTTCTTGATCTCGGGTGCCGCGGCGAGCACCGCCTCCAGCGTGCCGTAGGTCTGGATCAGCTCGCTCGCGGTCTTGGGTCCTACGCCGGGAACCCCAGGGACGTTGTCGACGCTGTCGCCCATCAGCGCGAGGACGTCGCCGAGCTGTTCGGGCGCGACGCCGAACTTTTCGCGGACATGCTCGGCGCCGAGGCGGCGATTGTTCATCGTATCGAGCATGTCGAGCCGGCCGGGCTCGATCAGCTGCATGAGATCCTTGTCCGACGAGACGATCGTGACCTGCCAGCCCGCGGCGAGCGCGGCCTTGGAATAGCAGGCGATGATGTCGTCGGCCTCGAGCCCGACTTCCTCGATGCAGGGAATCGAGAAAGCGCGCGTGGCGACGCGGATCAGCGGGAACTGGGGAACCAGATCCTCGGGCGGCGGGGGACGGTGCGCCTTGTACTGATCGTACATGTCGTTGCGAAAAGTCTTGGACGAGGCGTCCAGAATCACCGCGAGATGGGTCGGCCCTCCGGCTCCCTCGACGTCGCTCAGGACAGGCTTGTTGAGGTCCTCGACGAGCTTCCACAGCATCGTCGTGAATCCATAGACCGCGCCGGCGGGGACGCCGTGGCGGTTGGTGAGGGGGGGAAGTCGATGATATGCCCGGAAAATATAGCCCGAGCCGTCGACCAGATAGAGGTGATTGGCGGCCATCGGCGCATCTGTAGCAGCGCTTGAAGCCCCTTGCATCGCCCGTTTATCGGCGGACAAGGAACGGCGCGCGCGATGCACGAGTTACGCGTCACGCTCGATCCATCAGCAGAAGGACCCGCTCATGCGCTTTTCTCATATGCTCGCGCTGATCGCCGCCGCGGCACTGCCCGCCGCCGCGGTCGCGCATGTCGTGCCGCTCAAGAACAATGCCGGCGCCTCGGCCGGATCGGTCGACCTGATCGCGGCGCCCAAGGGCCTGCTGATCAAGGTGGACGCGACCGGCCTGACGCCGGGCTGGCACGCAATCCATATCCACGAAAAGGCCGATTGCTCGGATGCGGCGTTCAAGATGGCCGGCGCGCACACGCACAGCGCGACGCCGGCCGCGCACGGCCTGCTCAACCCGGCCGCCAACGACACGGGCGACCTGCCCAACATCTATGCGGGCGCAGACGGCACGGCGAAGGCCGAGCTGTTCACGACGCTGACGATGATGGCGCCGCTGCACGACGCCGACGGATCGGCGATCGTGATCCATGCCAAAGCGGATGATTATACGACGCAGCCGATCGGGGGCGCGGGCGATCGGGTAGCCTGCGGGGCGTTCAAGTAAGAGAACCCGTTCCCCTCCCTGCGCGGGAGGGGAAGCCGGTCAGCGCGCCTCGGCGTCCGCGCGATCGATCGCCGCTAGCAGATCGTGAAAGTCATGATCGTGCTGGAGCCGGAAGGCACGGCGGAAACCCTGCCCAAGTACGCCCAGATCCTGCTCGGTCAGGAGGCCGACCGCGACGATCCGCTCCGACTGCGGCTGGGGGGTGGGGTTAAGCTGTGACATAGGATGGCAAGAACGAGCCCGGACGCGGGTTTGTGCCAAACGTTTCGCCTCCGCCGCACAAATTTCTTGTTTGCGAAGCGGAAAGCTGCGGTGAACCGTTTATCTGCGGCGTCGAGCCGTTGCGGCACTGATAAATTTATATTGACTTTCAAATCCCGTGGATCGCGACAGCCGTAGCTTCGTTCCGGCATTCAAGGTTCTGGGAGCGTTGCCATGAAGATCGATCGCCTGCTTCTCCTCGCCGGTGCAGCCTTTTGCGGAATGGGCGCAGCCAGTGTTCCCGAGCAGCAGGCGAGCATCGTGCCGGTGGCCGAAACGGCGATGGCGCCTGCGCCGGCCACTGTGTGGACCAAGGCTGCGGCGAAAGATCTGATCGGCGCGATCGAAGGTTCGGCGGACGAAGGCCTGCGTCCTACCGATTATGGGCTCGCCTCGCTCAAGGCCGCGGCGGAGCAGGGGGAGAGCCCGGCGCTGGACGCGGTCGCGCAGCGCGCCGCGCTGACGCTCGCGCATGACTATCAATATGGCCGGGTCGGCGATCGCGCGGATCTGGGCTGGCATATCGATCGCGGCAACGGCTCGGTCGATCCGGTGGTCCTGAACGCCGCGATCGAGCGCGGCAAGGTGCGCTCGTATCTGCAGAGCCTGTTGCCGGTGGACGAGCGCTACAAGGCGCTGAAGGCCGCCTTGGCCGATACGTCCGACGGCGCTTCGCGCGACCGCATCCGCGCGAACATGGAGCGCTGGCGCTGGATGCCGCGCGACCTCGGCACCGAGTATCTTTATGTGAACGTGCCGAGCTACAAACTGGAGCGGATCAACGACGGCGCGGTGCTCTCGACCTATACGGTCGTGGTCGGCGCCAAGGACACGCCGACGCCGTGGATCGCGGGCGATGCGCCGTCGCTCGTCGTCAATCCGTCCTGGTATGTGCCGGCGAGCATCATCAAGAGCTCGAACCTGCGGCCGGGCAAGGCCGGCTATATCTTCAAGGCCTCGGCCGGCGGCTACAGCGTGCGCCAGCTGCCCGGGCCGAAAAATGCGCTGGGCCGGCTCAAGATCAACCTGACCAACGACCAGGCGATCTACCTGCACGATACGCCGTCGAAAGGCGGTTTCGCCAAGGATCAGCGCGCACTGAGCCACGGCTGCATCCGCGTGAAGGATATCGACCAGCTCGCGACCGAACTGATGTCCGACGGCGGGGACGGTGCGAAGCTCGACGAGGCGCTGGCCGGCACGGATACGAAGACGCTGGCGCTGCCGAAGCGCTACAACGTCTATCTCGTCTATTTCACGCTGGACCGTGACGCGAATGGCGATCTCGTTTCCTATGGCGATCCCTATGGGCGCGATGCCGAGGTGATTGCCCGCCTCGACGGACGGCCGCTGCGCGACATGCAGATCGCCTCCAACTGAGCGCACTGCGCCTGGTTTTGTGACCAACGAACCAGGACAGTGAGTCTGCCTCTTGCTGACGGCCGGGCGAAGGGGCAGTCAGGCGCCCTGACTTTCGAGAGGGCGTAAGATGAAGAGCGGCTTGTTGTGCGGCGTGGCGTTCGTGATCGGCGCGATGCCGCTGATGGCGCAGACCGCGCCCTCGCATTTCGAGGCGGCGAGGATTGCGGGTCATATCGAGACGCTGGCCTCGGACGCCTATGAGGGCCGCGGGCCCGCGACGCCGGGCGAGGAAAAGTCGGTCGCCTATATCTCGGCGAAAATGGCCGAGGCCGGTCTCGAGCCCGCGGGCGACCCCAAGGCCGGCGGCACCCGCGCCTGGACGCAGGACGTGCCGCTGCTGCGCTCCGAGAATATCGGCACGCCGACCATCTCGCTGACCGAGGGCGGCACGACCAAGGCGCTGGCGCAGGGCGAGGAGATCGCCGTGCGCGCGCCGCTGGACGGTACCAAGGCCATCAACATCAAGAACGTGCCGCTCGTCTTCGTCGGTTACGGCATCACCGCGCCCGAGAAGAAGTGGGACGATTTCAAGGGCGTCGACGTGCGCGGCAAGCTGATCGTCGTGCTGATCAACGATGCCGATTTCGAGACCGGCAAGGGAGATTTCGGCGGCAAGGCGATGACCTATTATGGTCGCTGGACGTACAAATATGAGGAGGCTGCGCGGCGCGGGGCGATCGGCACCTTGATCGTCCACGAGAGCAAGCCGGCCTCCTACGAGTGGGCGACGGTGAAGAATTCGAACACGAACGTGATGTTCGACATCGTCCGCGACAATCCCAAGGCGAGCCATGCGCCGGTCGAAGCCTGGATCCAGCGCGATCTGGCTGTGCAGCTGTTCCGCGCCTCGGGGCTCGATTTCGACGGAGCGAAGAAGGCGGCGCAGACGCGCGCCTTCAAGCCGATGCCGCTCAACGCGACGCTGTCGATCGACCTGACCGCGACGAGCGGTCGGATCGTCTCGCACAATGTCGTCGGCCGCGTGGCGGGCGCGACCAAGCCCGACGAGACGCTGATCTATTCGGCGCATTGGGACCATCTCGGCGTCGGGCTGGCGGACGCGAAGGGCGACAAGATCTACAATGGCGCGCACGACAATGCCTCGGGCGTCGCGGCCTTGATCGAGATGGGCCGCGCTTTCGCCAAGGCGCCCAAGCCGCAGCGCTCGGTGCTGTTCCTCGCGGTCACCGCCGAGGAGAAGGGGCTGCTCGGCTCCGAATATTATGCGACGCACCCGCTCTATCCGCTCGCGACGACGGTCGGCGCGATCAACATGGACGGCATCCAGATGAACGGGCCGGCGAAAAATTTCTCGATCTCGGGCAGCGCCAAGCTCGGCCTGCTCGACGATCTGATCGCCCAAGGCGCCAAGGCCGGGCGGACGTTCACGCCCGAGGCGCATCCGGAAGCCGGCGGCTTCTTCCGATCGGACCATTTTCCAATGGCCAAGCAGGGCGTGCCGGCAATCTCGTTCAAGGGCGGCAACGATCTCGTCGTCGGCGGCACCGCGAAGGGCGAGGAACTGGCAGCGGCTTACACCAAGGACCGCTATCACCAGCCCGCCGACGAATGGGATTCCAAGACGGATCTGACGGGTGCGGTGCAGGACCTGGACCTGTTGTTCGGCCTTGGCGAACAGCTCGCCAATTCGCGCGAATGGCCGCAGTGGAGCGCCGACAGCGAATTCAAAGCAGCGCGCGACAAGACGGCGACCGCGCGCAAGTAAGCGCGATGGCCAACCTTCCGAACCGTGACGCGGAAAAGGCGCGTGCGGCCGAGGCCGCCGTGGCCGAGATCGAGAGCGGGATGCTCGTCGGTCTCGGCACGGGGACGACCGCGGCGCACGTCGTGAGCGCGCTGGCGCGGCGGGTAGCCGAGGGGCTGAGCGTGACGACGGTCGCGACCTCGCTTGGGACGGCACGCTCGGCACAGGCGGCCGGGCTCGCCGTGCTCGATTTCGCGGATGTCGCGGCGGTTGATCTGTGCGTCGACGGGGTCGACGAGATCGATCCGGCACTCCGCGCGATCAAGGGCGGCGGCGGGGCGATGCTGCGCGAGAAGATCGTCGCGCAGGCGGCGGCGAGGATGATCGCGATCGCGGACGGATCGAAGAGCGTCGCGACCCTGAGTCGCGCGATCCCGATCGAGATCTTGCCGTTCGCGCGCGCCTCCGTGCTGGCGGCGGTCGGTCGCCTCGGCGGGGAGCCGCTTCTGCGCGAAGGACGGATCAGCGATCAGGGCAATCTGCTCGCCGATTGCGACTTTGCCGACATGAGCGATCTGCCCCGGCTGGCGGCGTTGCTTTCGGCCATCCCCGGCCTGCTGGGCCACGGCCTCTTTCTCGACGAGATCGATGTGCTGATGGTCGGTGAAGACGAATCCGTTAAACGGTGCGACAGGCCGAGCGGTCCAAGCCTCATCTAGCGCATCTTTCCCGCCGGCACTTCGTTCAGGCGCCAATCGAAGGACTTTCCATGAACGATCAGACCGCCGACTTCTCCGCCTATCGCGAGGACGGCTCCCCCGAACGGCTCGCGATCGACACGATCCGCACGCTGGCGATGGATGCCGTGCAAAAGGCCAATAGCGGCCATCCCGGCACGCCCATGGCGCTCGCCCCGGTTGCCTATACGCTGTGGAGTCAGTTCCTGCGCTACGATCCGGGCAAGCCAGACTGGCCGAACCGCGATCGCTTCGTGCTGTCGGTCGGCCATGCCTCGATGCTGCTCTACTCGCTGCTGCACCTCGCTGGCGTGAAGGAGATCGACGCGGACGGCAACGAGACCGGCAAGCCCGCGGTGAGCCTCGACGACATCAAGCAGTTCCGCCAGCTCGATTCCAAGACGCCCGGCCATCCCGAATATCGGATGACGACCGGCGTGGAGACGACAACGGGCCCGCTCGGCCAAGGCTGCGGCAATTCGGTGGGCATGGCGATCGCCGAGCGCGCGCTCGCCGCGCATTTCAACCGCGGCGAGTTCACGCTGTTCGATCACGACGTCTACGCCTTTGCCGGCGACGGCGACATGATGGAGGGCGTCAGCCAAGAGGCGGCCTCGGTCGCGGGCCATCTGAAGCTGTCCAACCTGTGCTGGGTCTATGACAGCAACCACATCACGATCGAGGGCGGCACCGATCTCGCCTTCACCGAGGATGTCGGCAAGCGCTTCGAAGGCTATGGCTGGCACGTCATCCATGTGAACGACGCGAATGACCGCGGCGAGTTCGCGCGCGCGATCGAGAGCTTCAAGGCGACCGACGACCGGCCGACCTTCATCGTCGTCCATTCGGTGATCGGCTATGGCAGCCCGATCCAGGGCACGCAGAAGGCGCATAGCGATGCGATGGGCGAGGAGGTCATCAAGGCCACCAAGAAAGCCTATGGCTGGCCCGAGGATGCGCAGTTCCTGGTCCCCGATGCGGTGAAGACCTTGCTGCAGGACGCGATGACCGAGCGCGCGGTGCCGCTGCGCGAAAAGTGGGATGCGGATTTCGAGGCGTATCGCGGCGCCTTCCCCGAACAGGCGGCCGAGCTCGATCTGCTGCGCCAGGGCAAATTGCCCGACGGCTGGCAGGCCGACATCCCGACCTTCGAAGCGGACGCCAAGGGGCTGGCCTCGCGCGATGCGGGCGGCAAGGTGCTCAACGCGATCGCGCCGCACGTGCCGATGCTGATCGGCGGGGCAGCCGATCTCGCGCCATCGACCAAGACTTTGCTGACCTTCCAGGGCGCGGGCGCGTTCGAGCCGGGCAGCTATGGCGGGCGCAACATGCATTTCGGCGTCCGCGAACATGCGATGGGATCGATCGCCAACGGCATGGCGCTCTCGTATCTGCGCTCGTACACGGGCACCTTCCTGGTGTTTTCCGACTATATGCGCGCACCGATCCGGCTCGCCGCGATCATGGAGGTGCCGACCATCTTCGTGTTCACGCACGACAGTATCGGCGTGGGCGAGGACGGGCCGACGCACCAGCCGATCGAGCATCTTGCGACGCTCCGCGCGATCCCCGGGCTCGACACGATCCGGCCGGGCGACGCCAACGAGGTCGCAGTCGCGTGGAAGGTCGCGCTGACCCACACGCACGAGCCGACTGCGCTGATCTTCTCGCGCCAGGCGATTCAGACGCTCGACCGCTCGAAATATGCGAGCGCCGACGGGCTCGAGAAGGGCGGCTATGTGCTCGGTGATGCCGAGGGCGGCGAGCCGGAGTTCATCCTGATCGCGACGGGCAGCGAATTGCCGCTCGCGGTGCAGGCGCATGAGAAACTGACCGCCGAGGGCATCAAGTCGCGCGTCGTCTCGCTGCCGAGCTGGTATCTCTTCGAGAAGCAGGACCGCGCCTATCGCGAGAGCGTGCTGCCGCCGAAGGTGACGAAGCGGCTCGCGATCGAGCAGGCGGGCTCGCTCGGCTGGGACCGCTATGTGACGAGCGACGGCGGGACGATCACGATGTCGACCTTCGGTGCGTCCGCCCCGATCACGAAGCTGCAGGAGAAATTCGGCTTCACGATCGACAATGTCGTCAAGATGGCGCGCGAACTTCTGGAAGGATCGAAGGCATGAAGCTGGCGATGATCGGCCTCGGCCGCATGGGCGCGGGAATCGCGCGGCGGCTGATGCAGCATGGCCATGAGATCGTCGGCTATGATCGCGATGCCAAGGCCGTGGAGACGCTGGCCGGCGACGGCGCGATCGCCGCGGCATCGCTGGAGGATGTCGTCGCCAAGCTGGACGGCCCGCGCATCTTCTGGGTGATGCTGCCCGCGGGCGGGCCGACCGAGAGCACGATCGAGACGCTGTCGGGACTCGTCGCGGCAGACGACATCATCATCGATGGCGGCAACAGCTTCTATAAGGACGATATCCGCCGCGCGAAGGGCTTGGCCGAGAAGGGCATCCACTATGTCGACGTCGGCACGTCGGGCGGCGTGTGGGGGCTGGAGCGCGGCTTCTGCATGATGATCGGCGGCGACGCCGACACCGTGACCCTGCTCGACCCGATCTTCGATGCGCTCGCGCCGGGGATCGGGACGATCTCCAAAACGCCCGGCCGCGACGATGCCGACCCGCGGCCCGAGAAAGGCTATATCCATGCCGGGCCGGCGGGCGCGGGCCACTTCGTGAAGATGGTCCATAACGGCATCGAGTACGGCCTGATGGCAGCCTATGCCGAGGGCTTTGATGTGCTCAAGGGCAAGGCTTCGGAAAAGCTCGCCGAGGATGAGCGCTTCGACATCAACCTGCCGGACGTGGCCGAGGTGTGGCGCCGCGGCAGCGTGATCTCGTCCTGGTTGCTGGATCTCGGCGCAATCGGCCTCGCCAAGGATCATAAGCTGGACCAGTTCACCGGCCATGTCGCGGACAGCGGCGAGGGCCAATGGACGATCGATGCGGCGATGGAGGAGGCGGTGCCCGCCTACGTCCTCTCCGCAGCCCTGTTCGCGCGCTATCGCAGCCGCGTCGAGCATACATTCGGGGACAAGCTCCTGTCGGCGATGCGCTTCGGCTTCGGCGGGCATGTCGAGATGCCGCAATGAGCGCTTCCAAGTGAGGAAACCCCCGGTCGCGCCGCCTGCGACCTTCGTGATCTTCGGCGCGCTCGGGGATCTGACGCGGCGGCTGCTCGCGCCGGCGCTCGTCAATCTCGTCCGCGATGGATTGCTCGGCAAGGGGACGCGGGTGCTCGGCGTCGCTCATACCGAGGGGGACGACCAGTCGCTGCGCGACGTGCTCGACGATTATATCGAGGACAAGAGCGACTGGCCGAACATGTCGGCCAACGTGCATTACCGGCAGGGCGACTTCACCAAGCCCGAGACGTTCGCCGCGCTGGCGAAGGAGCTGACGGGCAACGTCGTCTTCTATCTGGCGACCGCGCCCGGCTTCTTCGGGACGATCGTCGAGGCACTGGGCGATGTCGGCCTGCTCGACGAGAAGGACGGATTCCGCCGCGTCGTCATCGAGAAGCCGTTCGGGACCGACTTGGAGTCGGCGAGGGCGCTCAACAAGCTCATTCTAGCGCGCGCGTCCGAAGAGCAGATCTACCGGATCGACCATTTCCTCGGCAAGGAAACGGTCCAGAACATTCTCGTCACGCGCTTCGGCAATGCGCTGATGGAAGCGGTGTGGAACCGCCGCTATATCGATCATGTCGAGATCACCGCCGCCGAAGTGGTAACGGTCGGGACGCGCGGCGCCTTTTACGATGCGACCGGCGCGCTGCGCGACATGGTGCCCAACCATCTGTTCCAGTTGCTGTCGCTGGTGGGAATGGAGCCGCCGGGCGATCTCTCCGCCGATGCGATCCGAACCGAGAAGGCGAAGGTCATCGCGGCGGTGCGCCCGATCTCGCCCGACGATGCGGTGCGCGGCCGCTATGCGAAGGGCAAAATCGGCACGAGCAAGGTCGTCGATTATGTCGCCGAGGCCGATGTTGATCCGAAGAGCCGGACCGAGACGTTCGTCGCCCTGAAGGTGGCGGTCGAAACGTGGCGCTGGTCGGGCGTGCCTTTCTACCTGCGCACGGGCAAGGCGATGTCGGCGCGCGACACGGAGATCGTCATCCATTTCCGCGATGCGCCTTTGTCGCTCTTCCCCGACGCCGAAGGCGGCAAATTGCCGCCCGACAAACTGATCCTCCAGATCCAGCCCAACGAGGGCGTGAGCCTGGAGATTGCCGCCAAGGCGCCGGGGCCGATCGTGGCGCCCGTGCCGGTGGCGCTGAATTTCGCTTATGCCGATCGCTTCGATATCGGCCACCGGACGGGATATGAGACCTTGCTCTATGACGTGCTGATCGGTGACCAGACCCTGTTCCAGCGCGCCGACCAGATCGAGGGCGGCTGGGCGGCAGTGCAGCCCTTGCTCGATGCCTGGGGCAAGAAGGGCAAGCCCCACGCGTACAAAGCGGGCAGCGACGGGCCTCCGGCGGCAGCGGACTTGCTGGAGCGCGACGGCCGCAGCTGGCACTCGATCTCGTGAGCATCCGCCTCGTCATCTCCGACGTCGACGGCACGCTGGTGCGGTCCGACAAGAAGCTTTCGCCCGAAGTCATCGCCGCGGTCGGACGGCTGCAGGATGCCGGCGTGCCGTTCACTTTGATCAGCGCGCGGCCGGCGAGCGGGATGCTGTGGATCGCCGACGCGCTGAAGCTGACCCATCCGATGGGCGCGTTCAATGGCGGCACGATCGTGAAGCCCGATGGCGCGATCGTCTCGGCCGAGCATATCGATCCGGCCGTCGCCGACAAGGCGATCGCGATGCTGGTGGAGACGAAGGTCGCGCTGTGGCTGTTCGCGCACGGCAAATGGTATGCGCAGGATGTCGCCAACACGCACATGGATTCCGAACGCAGTTCGGCCAATGCCGAGCCGGTGATGTTCCGGGATGCATCCGAGGTAAAGGGGCCGTTCGACAAAATTGTCGGCGTCTCGGACGAGCATGATTTCCTCGCCGATCTCGATAAGAAGGTCTCGGCCGCGCTTGGCGACGGCGCGACGGTCGCGCGATCGCAGGTCTATTATCTCGATGTCACCGCGCCGCTGGCGGACAAGGGACATGGGATCGCAGCGCTCGCCAAGGCGCATGGCCTGAGCCTCGACGAGGTCGCGGTACTGGGCGACCAGCGCAACGATCTGCCGATGTTCGCGCGCGCAGGCTTCTCGGTGGCGATGGGGCAGGGGCCGGCCGAAGTGCGCGCCGCCGCAACGCGCGAGACGCGCTCGAACGACGAGGACGGTGTCGCGCACGCGATCGACGAGATCTTGCTGCCGATGATCGGGGCAAAATGAGCCTGCTGATCGCCCCGTCCGTGCTCGCCGCCGATTTCGGTCGGCTGGCGGAGGAGGTGGCGGCGGTGGATCGCGCGGGCGCGGACTGGATCCATGTCGACATCATGGACGGCCGCTTCGTGCCGGAAATCTCGTTCGGCCCGCCGGTGGTGCGCGCGATCCGCCGGGCGACCGCCAAGCCGCTCAACGTGCACCTGATGGTCGTCGAGCCCGAACGCTCGCTTGCATCTTATGCCGAGGCGGGCGCGGATCATCTGCTGGTGCAGGCCGAGCCCGGATCGACCGTGCATCTCCACCGCGTGCTGAGCCAGGTGCGTGAGCTCGGCAAGAAATCCGGCGTCGTCATCGATCCGGCGACGCCGCTCGTCTGGATCGAGCATGTGCTGCATCTCGCCGACATCATCCTGGTGATGACCGTCAATCCCGGCTTCGGGGGGCAGAAATTCCTGCCCGAGATGCTGCCCAAGATCGCGGCGCTGCGCGCACTGTGCGCCGAGCGCGGGCTGCATCCGCATATCGAGGTGGATGGCGGGCAGGATGCGAAGACGGTGCGCAGCGTGGTCGAGGCGGGCGCGGACGTGATCGTCGCGGGCACGGCGATCTTCGGAACACAGGATTATGGTGCGGCGATGGACGGCATTCGCCGCTGCGCCGGCCAACAAGGAGGATGCGCGTGAAGAGCATGATCGCTTTCGATCTCGACGGGACGCTGGCCGAGAGCAAGCAGCCGCTGAAGGACGATATGGCGGCGACGCTGAAGGGGCTGCTCGACGTCGCCTCGGTCGCGGTGATTTCGGGCGGGGACTGGCCGCAATTCGACAAGCAGGTCGCCTCGCGTCTGCCCGCCGGCACGAAGCTGGAACGGCTGTTCCTGATGCCGACCACGGGATCGAAGCTGTACCGCTATCAGGACGGCGCATGGGCGCGCATCTATGCCGACGATTTCTCGCGCGCCGAGCATGACGAGATCCTCGCTGCGCTCCAGAAGGCGGCGAAGGAATGCGGCTACGATAATGAGAAGACCTGGGGCGCACAGATCGAGGATCGCGGTAGCCAGATCACCTTCTCCGCGCTCGGGCAGGAAGCCCCGCTCGAGGCCAAGGACAAGTGGGATCCCGATCAGAAGAAGCGCCGCGCTATGCAGGCGATCGTCGAGCGAGATATTCCGGGGCTCTCGGTGAAGGTCGGCGGGTCCACCTCGATCGACATCACGCGCAAAGGCGTGGACAAGGCGTGGGCGATCGAGAAGCTCTGCGAGCATTCGGGTGTCGCGCGCGAGGCGATCCTGTTCATGGGCGACGCCATCTATCCGGGCGGAAACGACGATCCCGTGCGCGCGGCGGGGATCGACAGCATCAAGGTGCGCGATCCGGCCGAGACGATGACGGCGATCGCGGCTGTGGTGGCGTGTTTGAAGTGATCTGATCCTCCCCAGCGAAGCTGGGGCGGATAAAGAAAAGGCGGCGACGCTTTCGCGCCGCCGCCCCTTCAGGCCCGATTTGGTCCTTTAGAATTCGAACTTGGCGCCGACGCGGATCGCGTAGAGCGAGACGCGGCCGACATTGTCGACGGCGGGGTTCGAGAAGTTCGAGTAGCGATACTGGGTGCAGTTGTTGCCCACGGTCGTCGCGCAGGCGACGTTCACGACCGACGCGAGGTACGGGAAGCTGACCTGGCGGAGCGATCCCCAATCCTTGTTGAGCAAGTTCAGCACATTTTCGACATCGGCGAAGAACTTGAGGCGCCCGCCCTTGAGAACGGGGACCGGCACTTCCTGATCGACGTGGAGATCGATCTTGAACCAATGGGGCGCGCGCATCGTGTTCTTGCCGATGATCTGGCCCTGCTTCAGCTTGTTCGTCTGCACGAAATTCTGGAGCGAGGCGAAGGTCGCCGCGCTGTCATACGAAACGATCGGATCGGCGGTGATGCTCGAGACGTTCGGCACATAGAGCAGGAAGCGGTTGTTCGAGCCCGTCACGCCGAAGACGTTGCCATGGCTCTGGGTGGCGACGGTATCGGCCATCGTCAGGCTGTACGGAATGCCCGAGCGACGCTCGCCGAACAGGCTGAAGCGCGTCTTATAGTCGCCGAAGAAGGCGTGATCGAAATCGAAGTGGAACTTGATGCTGTTCTTGATCTCGTAGATCGAAGTTCCGTAGGCGGCGATGTTCGGATCGACCATCGCATTCTGGCCGTAGGTGCCGGCGCCTGTGGTGCCGTTCATCGAGCTGCGATCCTTCACGTCCTGATAGGTGTAGCTGACGCCCACCGACAGGCCGAAATCGAAGCTCTTGTCGATCCGTGCGACCGTGACGAGCGAGTAGCCGTCGCGGCTGTTGGTGAGCAGCAGATCGGTGTTGGCGCTGGTCGGCGTCAGCGTGGCGTAACGCGGGCGGCCATCCGCCGCGACGCCGATCTGGCGCAGGCGCAGATCCTTGTAGATCGGCGCATAATTGACCCAGCCATAATAGACGTCGCCGCCGACATTCCAGCCGCCGCCCATGAAGCCATCGAACTTCGGCGTCCAATCGACCGACAGGCTCGATTTCCACGTCGATTCCATCCGGTAGCCCGGATCCATCGCATTGGTGTTGGCAACGGAGAGGGAGGCGGTGTTGGTGCGCAGATAATCGGTCAGCAGCGGCGAGAAGCTCTTGCCGGTCACGCCATCGAGCGCGGCCGAGCAGAGCGCATCGGAGATGCCGCCCTGGCAGCCGGGAGCGTTCGTGTTGCGGCTGATCGTCACCGTGTTCGCATAGACGCCCGACTGCGAATAGCTGTTGCCGAGGAACACGTCCGGCGAACCGCCCGCGAACAGGCCGATGCCGCCGCGCACGCGCACGTCGCTCAGCGGCTTCCAGGTCGCCTGCAGGCGCGGCTGGATGACGTCCTTGCCGTTGATCGCGCTCTGGTTGGTGAAACCGTAGCGACCGTAGAAGAAGTTGTTGAGCGGCGGCGCCGAGATGCCGCCATAGGTGTCCGTGCGGACGCCCGCCGTGATGTTCAGATCCGAATTGGGATCCCAGGCGACCTGTCCGCCGACCGTATACTGATCATATTTGAAGCTCGCGAGCGTATCGAGCAGATCGCCCGTGACCGAGCCGGCGAGCGTGACGGTGCCCGCGCGGCGCGCCTGGAAATCGGCGAGGCTGTCGAAATAATAGGTGCCGAGCGCGTCCGAGGTGAAGGCGTTGGCGACGTCCAGATGGCTCCAGGCAGCGGTGATCTTCATCGAGAACTGGCCGGCTTCCCAGCGGACCGCGAGGTCGCCGCCATATTGCTTGGTGCGGACATAGTTGAAGTGGCGGAAGCGATCCGGGCCGAGATAGAGGCGTGCCGCGCCGGGGGCCGCTGTGCTGCCCTGCGAGCAGAGCGTGGCGTTGGTATTGGCCGCGCCATTCTGCTGCGTCGCCGCGGTCGGATCCAGGCAGACCTGCATCTGCGAGAAATCGAACGCGCCGAACGGGACCGGCGTCAGATCATATTTGCGGTAATTGCCGCGAACCTCGGTGTGGAATTTGCTCGACCAATCGGAGTTGAGCTGGGCGACATAGCTGTCGACCTTCTCGGGACGCTGGTAATTGTCCGACTGGAGGCCGAGCGCGGGCGTCGTCGGCACGGTCGACGAGAAGCCGGCGGTCGAAGCGTTGTTGCTGTTGTTGTGGATCCAGGTGGCGGAGAGGCGCTGGCCGGTCGTGATGTTCCAGTCGGCTTTGACCGTCCACTTCTCGTCGGTCTCGATCGTCGTCTGCTGCACGCCGAGCGTGTCGTAATTATAGACGGACTGGGCGATTGCCGAGACGTTCGAGATCTGCGCGTCGGTCAGGTTGGGCACGACCGACGGGAAACCCGCGGTGCCGATCTGGATCGGCGTGCCCTCGCGCAGATGCTCGTAGGACACCGCGAGGAAGAGCTTGTCCTTGATGATCGGGCCCGCGAGGAAGCCGCCGAAATTCTTGGACTGATAGTCGAGATTGATCTTGCCGGTCGGGTTGGCGATCCCGGGCCGGGTCTTGCTGCCCGTCAGATCGTCGCTGTTATAGCTGTAGAAGCCCGAGCCGGTGAAGCTGTTGGTGCCGGAGCGCAGCACGACGTTGACCGCGCCGCCCTGGAAATCGCCTTCGGAAATGTCGAACGGCGCGATCTTGACCGACATCTGCTCGATCGCGTCGATCGGCACCGGGCCGCGCGCGGTCGGCAGGCCGCCGACGTTGAGGCCGAAATTGTCCGAGAAGCGCAGGCCATCGACCGAGAATTTGTTAAGGCGGGCATTCTGGCCGGCGATCATCACGCCGCGGCTCTGGCCCGGATCGATCGTGGCGAAGGGATCGCGGCGGACGATGTCGCGAATGTCGCGGGCGACGGTGGCGACGCCTTCGATATCCTCGCGCGTGATGTTGGTGCCGGGGCCCGCGGCGAGGTTGACCGTCTTGGCGCGGGTCGCGCTGATGACGATCTCGTCGCCCTGCGGCTCGAGCGCGAAGGGGATGGCGAGCGGCTGGCCGGCGACGAGCTGGACGTCGGTGACGGTGCTGTCGGCGAAGCCGGGCGCATTGACCGTGACGGTGAACGGGCCGCCGACGCGCAGGCCGGATGCCGAGAAGGCGCCGTCGCTGCTGGAGCGCGTGACCGCCTTGGTGCCCGACGGCACGTGCGTGACGGTGACGGTTGCGCCCGCGACGGGCGCGCCGGCGGCCGTGACCTGGCCGCGGACCGACGAAGTGACTTCCTGCGCGCTGGCCGCGCCGCTGACGCACAACGCCGCGACACAGGCACCGGCGTAGAGATAATTCCGCATGTAGTCAGACCCCTTATGTGCGCGGGCGGCTTTTGCCGCCTCGTGCGATTGTTCATCACGCTCTTACTTCGCGGCGGCTCCCACCGCCGCGCCGGGAATGGTGTCGCGGTAGCGGCCCCAATTCCCGGTAATCTCGTTCACGACCGTGCCGCCGACCGCGAAGGCGGCATCCAGCGACGGCTGAAGCGCGGAGAGCCCCTTCAGCTCGCCGATCAGGCTGCCCGCCGCATCGCCGCCGGCCGGCTGCGTCGTGAAATTGCTGCCCGTGCGCAGCATCATCAGCCGCGCCGGATCCGCCTTGCCGAGCCGGCCGAGCATCGTCAGCGCATTGGCGATGCCGGTATCTTCCATGCCCGTCATCACGAAGCTGTTCGGCCGGCCGGTCCAGTAGGCGACCCAGCGCTCGGCATGGTCGTTCAGCAGCGTGCCGTGCCAGAAGGTCTGCCCGGTCGCCTCGTCGCCGACGAGGACCGAGGGCGGCTTCGCGGCGGCTGGGCTCGCCGCATAGCCGGCGCGGATCTGCTGCAGCACCGGTGTGTCGGGCAGCTTCACAGTCTTCGTGAGCGTGAACGCCCAATCGCGCAGGCCCTTGTTGAGCGGATAGAGATTATACTGCGTGTCGCCCGGCTTGCCCTGATAGGGCGCGGTGCGATCGCGCGGGAACATGCCGGTCGTCCAGCCCTTGGGCGCTTCGCGCGGATCGACGCCATAGCCGTAATCGGTATCGACGAGATCGCCGATCCAAGCGGCCGAGCCGACCGTGGCGGTGTGCGGGTTGGCGCCGGCGATCGCGGCGACCAGCCAGTAAGCATGGGTCAGATCGAAGCGCGGATCGAGCCCGAGCGCCATCGTCGAGGCGGCGGCGCGATTCGTGCCGATGCCGGTCATGATCAGCAGCGCCTGCTTCTTGGGATCGTAGCGCAGGTGACGGAAGCCGGCCGGGAAAGGGAGGACTTCGGGCATCACCGTCGCCCACGCCTGATATTCGGCCGCCTTGTCGCCCACATCCTCGCCGATCTCGAAGGCGGTGACGATCACCATCCGGATCTCGAGCGGCTTCACCGTCGCGACGCTGGTCGCGGGCGATTGCGCAAACGCAGGCGCTGCCGCCGACACGGCAGCCGCACAGGCGAGCAGAAGATGAACCTTAACCCCCAAAGCGGCCTCGTGCGACGACGTGACCCCTCCTGCCAAGCCTCTGTTATGCCCCGGGCTTGCGAGCGGCGATTAGCAGCGGGTCGGGGCGTCTCCAAGGGGGTTCCCTTCAGGCTGGCGGTCAGCGCACGCTTTCCGCTAGGCTGTGGCCATGAAGCTGCACCTCCTGTCCGCTCTGGCCCTTTTCGCCGCTCCTCTGATCGCGCAGACGCCGCCGCAGGCCAGCCCAACGGATGCGGCTGTCGCCCGGGAATTGCCCCCGTCCTCGCCGCCCGCCGCGCCCGCGCCGAAGCCCGCGACGGTCAAGGTCGTGCTGACGACGAGCGAAGGGGCGATCGTGCTGGAGCTGGAGAAGGGACGCGCGCCGATCACGACCGCCAACTTCCTCAAATATGTCGACGCCAAACGCTTCGACGGGATCGGCTTCTATCGTGCGGTCAAGGTCCAGCCGGGCTTCGGACTGATCCAGGCGGGGCTGCGCAACGATCCCAAGAAGATATTCCCCAGCATCGCGCACGAGCCGACGACCAAGACGGGCGTCCACCATGTCGACGGCGCGATCTCGATGGCGCGCGCGGCGCCGGGCTCAGCCTCGGCCGACTTCTTCATCATGGTCGGCGCATCGCCGCAGATGGATGCCGATCCCAGCCAGCCCGGCGACAATCTGGGCTTCGCAGCGTTCGGGCGCGTGATCGAGGGCATGGACCTCGTTCGCAAGATCATGGACGAGCCGACCTCGGCGACGGGCGGCCCGGCGACGATGAAGGGGCAGATGCTCGTCGCGCCGGTCAAGATCCTCACCGCGCGCCGCAGCGGCTGAGCCGGGCGGGTGGCGAAGGCCAAGACGAAGGCCGCAAAGCTCAAGGTCTTTCGCACCGTCATCGGCTTTCACGACGCCTATGTCGCCGCGCCGACCAAGAAGGCGGCGCTCGCGGCGTGGGGCAGCAGCAAGGACCTGTTCGGGCGCGGCATCGCCGAGCAGGTGACCGACGAAGAGCTGATGGCCGAGCCGCTGGCGGCGCCGGGCACGGTCATCAAGCGGCTGCGCGGCACCGAGGCGGAGCAGATCGCGGCGCTGCCCGCGGACAAGCCGAAGAAACAGCGGCTGGCGGACGGCGCGGCCGAGACCGCGCCTAGCGCGAAGAAGGCGAAGAAGGCGAAGCCACGGCCGAGCCGCGCGGCGCTCGACGCGGCCGAGGCCGCGATCGCGCGGGCCGAAGAGCAGAATGCCGAAGCGCTCGCCGCGATCGTCAGACGCGAGAAGGCGCTCGCCGAGGAAAAAAGCGATTTGCGGCGTGAGCAGGAGGAGGCGTTCGCGAGGTTGGAACAGGTTCGCGACGAGGCGCAGGCGTCCTACGAGCGCGCGATCGACGATTGGCGCGACTGAGGCGATGCGCGCTCGGCCGTGCGATGCTGGCTGGGGCGGGAGGATTCGAACCTCCGAATGGCGGCACCAAAAGCCGCTGCCTTACCACTTGGCGACGCCCCAACAGCGGCCGGGCTTATAGCCGGGCATGCGCGGGATGGAAGCTCTAGAAGAGGCGTTCCATCCAGCCGTGCGGATCGGGTGCGAGGCCGCGCTGGATATCGACCAGCCGCGCCTTGAGCCGGTCGGTCGCGACGCCGATCCCGCCATTGCCGATGCGGAAATCGCGCGTGCGTCCGCGTACGCGTCCGATCGGGGTGACGACCGCGGCGGTGCCGCAGGCGAAGCTCTCGCGCAGGCGGCCGCTGGCGGCATCGGCCTCCCATTGATCGATCGAATAGGGCTCTTCGCGGATCGTCAGGCCCTCGTCGCGCGCGAGCAGCATCAGGCTCTCGCGCGTGATGCCGGGCAGGATCGTGCCGCCGAGCGGAGGCGTCTGCATCGATCCGTCCTCGAACACGAAGAAGATGTTCATGCCGCCCAGTTCCTCGATCCAGCGGCGCTCGACCGCATCGAGGAACACGACCTGATCGCAGCCCTCGCGGATCGCCTCCTGCTGCGCGATCAGGCTGGAGGCGTAATTGCCGCCGCACTTGGCCGCGCCGGTGCCCCCGGGGGCGGCGCGGGTATAATCGTCGGACACCCACAGCGTGACGCCCGTCGGCGTCTTGAAATAGGCGCCGACGGACGAGGCGATGACCATGTAGAGATATTCGGACGCGGGCTTCACGCCGAGGAAGACCTCGGAGGCGAACATGAAGGGGCGCAGATAGAGCGCGCCGCCTTCGGCCTCCGGGATCCAGTCGCGATCGGCGGCGACGAGCTCGCGGCACGACTGGAGGAACAGATCCTCGGGCAGCTCGGCCATCGCCATGCGGCGTGCGCTTTCCTGGAAGCGGCGCGCATTGGCGTCGGCGCGGAACAGGGCCGCTCCGCCATCGGGCAGGCGATAGGCCTTGAGCCCCTCGAAAATCTCCTGCGCATAATGGAGTACGGCGGTCGCGGGATCGAGCACGAGCGGCGCGCGGGCGGTGACCTTGGCATCGTGCCAGCCTTTTCCCTCGGCATAGCGAATCGTGACCATATGATCCGTGAAAACCTTGCCGAAGCCGGGATTCTCCAGGAAAACGGCGCGATCGCTGGCGGGGATGAGCGCCGGATGCTCCTCGCGGGTGAAGGACAGCGCGGCGGTCATGCTCATTTTCTCCAAATGCGATCGGAAGAGGACGGATAGGGCCGGATCGGTTGCGCTGCCCTAATCCGCGTGGCAGAAAGGGTCAACATGACTGTCCCGTCCGCATCCCCGCTCTTCCTTCGCGAAGCCGAAATCCGCCGCGGCACCGAGCTGCTCTTCTTCGGCTATGCCAATCTCTACCGGCCGAGCGATCGCATTCTGGCCGAGCAGGGACTAGGCCGCGCGCATCATCGTGCGCTCTATTTCGTCGCGCGTCAGCCCGGGCTGACGATCGGCGAGCTGCTGCGCCTGCTCGGCATCACCAAGCAATCGCTGGGGCGCGTGCTGACCGAATTGCAGCAGCGCGAGCTCGTCGAGATCGTGCCGGGCGAGGAGGATCGCCGCCAGCGGCTGCTGCGGCTGACCGAGAAGGGCGCCGCGCTGGAGGCCGACCTGTTCGCGATGATCCGCGAGAATCTGTCCGCGGCCTATGGCCAGGCGGGGCAGGAGGCAGTGTCCGGCTTCTGGCGCGTGCTGGAACTGATGATCCCCCCAACCGAACGCGCGCGCATTGCCGAACTCGGCCGGGAGCGCCGCTAGAGTCTTCGGGCGACGGAACGCACTCCGTCGACGACCGAGGTTTGGCCGGCTGAAGCGATCGGCCGGGGGGCCGCTCAGTTTTCGGGAAAAGTGTGGATGAGCGCTGCATCTCGAGGCGCGCAATTCTTCGTCCGCAGCACGGCATCACGATACGCCATCCGCTCGCCGGCATGCGAATTCGGTCGGAACTGGCCATAACGACTGAAATATTCTTCTACGTTCCGGATACGGGCGCGGTCGTCCGCAAGACGTTCCGGGCATGCGATCGCCTGCGCGAGGACGCGCTTCTCCGTCTGGCTCAGCGGAGCGCCGGGCGCTGCGGCGACCAGCGCCAAAGCCATCATGACCTGCATCACATTCTTCCATCGAGCCGATCGGATGATAACGAGCGAAGTGCCGCCGGCCGAAAGGCCGACGGCACCATCGTGCTTCAAGCGAAGGTTACGCGCGTCGTCCGCCGCCGCATGGACGCTCCCACGAAGCCGAAGCCGACGATCATCATCGCCCAGGTCGACGATTCGGGCGCCTGGCTGGCGAGATAGTCCGTCAAAATCGAAGACGTGGTCTTCTGATAGGTGAGATTCTGCAGGATATTCTGATTGAGATCCCAGCCCATCGCATCGAAGATGGCGAGATCCTGCGCGGTGACAATCCCTTGCTGGCAGATGCCGCCGGTGGGATCGAGGATGCCGACCTGCGGCTCGGTCAAGATGGTGCAACTCACGCCGTCATGGATGCGGCCACCCTCGCGCCAGTGCGATGTCTGAAAGCCGTCAGGGCCTGCCGAAAAGCCAGCATTGCCCATGAACTCGGTCGCACCGCCGTCGATCGAGAAATAAGGATCGCCGCCCCAAGTGATATTCCAGGCACCGTCCTTGTAACGGAATAGATCCGTGTTGGAGGGGCGCGAAAGGTTGGTCGTAGCCTGTGCTACGGCGCTGGTGAAGCCCAAAGCGTGCCCCATTTCGTGAACGGCGACGCTGATGAAATCCGAAGACGCCGTCTGGAAACCGTCGCGTGTGTCGAAATCGAAAGCCCGCGCGCTGTTGAAACGGATCGTCGCATCGGTCGCGGTCGCGCTGCCGGTGTAGATGCCCAGCGCTTTCTGGACAGTATTGTTGAGGTTCACGGTCTGGCTGACGACGGCCGGAAGGTGCGCCACGACCGACGTATCAAGAGCCGTGCTGGCGTCGGCGGTCAACGCCGTCTTCCAGGCTCCGGTCGATTTGCTGCTTGCTGCACTGCTCGTCGATCCAAGTGTCGTCGGGGCGAAGCCCGTCGAGCTGAAACCGACGCTGAAGTTGAGCGTCACATCGTCCAGAAGCACCGACTGCCAGTAATCGGCAGCGGCACGAAAGCCGGTATAGGCAGCGGTGCCGACTTCAACGCCGCCGGTATTAACGAGATTGATCGTGAGCGCCTGCGCGCTGGGCGCAACTGCGCCACCCAGCAATGTCGCCGCGACCAATGCGGAAAAGCGAACTCTCTTCATGACGTCCCCCTGTTCAGATGGGCCCGTCAGACATCCCGATTCGCATGGTTAACAACGACATAATCATTCATCAACCGTTAAGTCGGGACGCCGCGTTTCGCAGCTGAACAGGTTCGGATGCGTGGTCAGGCGGGGTCCGCGCGTTCCCAGGCGAACGGCAAGGGCGCCTCGCGGAAGGCGAAGCGGTCGAGGTGGCTGGCGAGGACGCCCTGTAGCGCTTCGAGCTGCTCGGGTGTGGTCGCGTCGATGCGGACGATGAGCGTGTCGGGCGCAGCATCGAAGGTGACGAGGCCGTCGCCGGGGAAAGTGCCGGCGCGGCCTTCGCGGGGGAAGGTGATCGTGCCGTGTTCGGGGGTGAATTCGACCTGCAGATTGTGCGACCAATGCTTGCACAATTGCTGGAGATATTTGCTCGCGCTGGCGGTGGGGACGCGCGCGGCGGCGGTGATCGTATCGGTCATCGATTTGCTTTCGAAAGGGGAGTGCTGGGCGCCGAGCCCGCCGAGGCCGGGCCATGCCGTTCGACAGGCGGGGCGACGCGCGCCAGGCTCAGCGCGAAGGGATGGAGCGCTGCGGCAGGCGTATCGATGCCGAGGCGGCGGCGGAGAACCTCCAGCCTCGGCATGATCAGAGCCGCTCGATCTTGCGCGCCGCCTCGTCGAGGATCTCGGCGATGGCGTGGGCGCGTTCGGTGTCGCCGTCCGCTTCCATCGCGGATTCGCGCAGCGCCAGCTTCAGGTTGATCATCGCGCGCCGGATCGGAGCGTGATCGCTGCGGGTGCGCTCGGCGCCGATCGCCTCGAGGCGGGCGAGCAGAGCGTCCGCCTGCTCGCGGCGTTCCTCCAGCCAGGCGCGGCCCGATGCGGTGATCCCGAAGCGGCGACGCGCGCCTTCTTCCTTGACCTCCTCGATCAGGTCCATCTCGTCGAGCAGAGTGAGCGTGGGATAGACGACGCCGGGGCTGGGCGCATAGCCGCCGCCCGTGCGCTCCTCGATCTGACGGATCAGATCATAGCCGTGACGCGGTGCCTCGGCGAGCAGAGCGAGCAGGACGAGTTTCAGCTCGTCTCCGTCGAAGACACGACGGCGTCCACCGCCGCGCCCGCCGCGTCCGCCGAAGCCACGCTCGTCGCCTTCGAGCGACCAGCTGAATTCAAACGGGCCGCGTCGGACGGAGCCTCCGCGGGGACCGAAGCGATGATTGTGATGGCCAAAGCCTCTAAACATGTTTGTTTCCTTTCATGCGACTCAAGATATATCTTAGAATAAGTTTTGCAAGGCTGTTTTTGGTGAGCGCAGCGGAAGTGGTCCGCGATATCTATCGGACCCGAGCGGGCAGTTGGCTTGCCCCCTTCTCCCACGCGCCATTGGATGAGGCGTGGGTAGCCGGGCGATCGGCCAAGACGGCTTACGCTCGACCAAACAGATCCTATATTTCGTGGTGATGCCTGATCTCTTCGCCGCCGATCTTCCGCCCGACGATGCGCTGAGCGAAGCCGGGCCGCTCGCGGACCGGCTGCGCCCGCAATCGCTCGACGAGGTGATCGGACAGGAGCATCTGACTGGCCCCGACGGCGCGATCGGGCGGATGGTGGCGGCGGGGCGGCTATCGTCGATGATATTGTGGGGGCCGCCGGGCACGGGCAAGACGAGCATCGCGCGGCTGCTCGCCGATGCGGTGGCGCTGCGCTTCGTGATGATCTCGGCGGTCTTCGCGGGCGTCGCCGATCTCAAGAAGATCTTCGCCGAGGCACGCGAACTGGCGCGGGCGGGCAAGCGGACCTTGCTGTTCGTGGACGAGATCCACCGTTTCAATCGCGCGCAGCAGGACGGCTTTCTTCCCTACGTCGAGGACGGGACGGTCGTGCTGGTCGGCGCGACGACCGAGAATCCGTCGTTCGAGCTGAACGCCGCTCTGCTGAGCCGTGCGCAGGTGCTGATCCTCAACCGGCTCGACAGCGTGGCGCTCGGCAAATTGCTCGCGCGCGGCGAGGCGATCGAGGGGCGGCCGCTGCCGCTGACCGACGATGCGCGCGCGTCGTTGATCGCGAGCGCGGACGGCGACGGACGCTTCCTGCTGAACCAGGCCGAGACCCTGTTCTCGATCGGCGAGGTCGGCGAGGCGCTGGATCCGGCGGGGCTGGCGGCTTTGCTGCACCGGCGGATGCCCGTCTACGACAAGGATCGCGAGGGCCATTACAACCTGATCTCCGCGCTCCACAAAGCGGTGCGCGGCTCCGATCCGCAGGCGGCGCTCTACTATCTCGCGCGGATGCTCGTCGCGGGGGAGGAGCCGCTCTATCTGCTCCGGCGGATGGTGCGGATGGCGTCCGAGGATATCGGGCTCGCCGATCCGCAGGCGCTGGTCCAGTGCCTCGCGGCCAAGGACAGCTACGATTTCCTGGGATCGCCGGAGGGCGAACTCGCGATCGCCAATGCGCTCATCTATCTCGCGACCGCGCCGAAATCGAATGCGGGCTACAAAGCGTGGAAGGCGGCGGCGCGCAGCGCGAAGGAGACGGGCTCGCTGATGCCGCCCGCCAACATCCTCAACGCGCCGACCAAGCTGATGAAGCAGATCGGCTACGGCAAGGATTATGGCTATGACCATGACGCGCCCGACGCCTTCTCCGGCGACAATTACTGGCCGGACGAGATGAGCCCGCAGACCTTCTACGAGCCCGTGCCGCGCGGCTTCGAGGTCAAGATCCGCGAGCGGCTCGCGTATTGGCACACGCTGCGCGAGGAGCGGGGCACGTGAACTGGCAGGCGGTGTTCGACTTCGCCGCCAGCTTGCCCGGCGCGGAGCGAACGACGCATTATGGCGGCCCGGCGACCAAGGCGAACGGCTATCCGGTCGTCACGTCGGCGCGCGAGGAGGGCAGCTTCTGCCTGCATATCGACCGCGACACGGTGGAGATGCTGAAGGAGACCGACCCCGCGACCTTCTGGCAGACGCCGCATTATGCAGGCTGGCCGGCGGTGCTCGTCCGCTATGCGAGCGACGATCCCGAGCGCGTCTGGGCGACGATCGAACAGGCGCATGACGCGGCTCTGGCGCGCAAGCCCAAGCGGCCGCGCAAGGGGACGTGACGCTCGGCTTCGACGCTTTCGCCTGCATCGACTGGTCGGGCGCGGTCGGCGAGCGACAAAGCGGGATCGCGATCGCCGAATGCGCAAGCGGAAGCACCGCGCCCGAGCTCGTGATGCCGCCGCATGCGCGCTGGTCGAGGGCGGACGTGCTCGACTGGCTGATCGCGCAGGCGCCGCGAGGGATGCTGATCGGGCTGGATCTGTCGCCCTCCTTGCCGTTTGCCGACGAAGGCGCCTTCTTTCCGGGCGACGCCGGCTCGCCCACCGATGCGCGTGCCTTGTGGGCCTATGTCGAGGCGCGCTCGGCGGGCGAGCCGCATCATGCGGTGTCGCGCTTCGTCGCCGATCATGCCCCGCATTTCCGGATCGGTCGCGCGACCGGCGCGCTGTTCCGACGGGCGGGCAACGGGCGGATGCGCGCGACCGAGATCGCGGCGCGGCCGCTCGGCGTGCGGCCTTATTCCTGCTTCAACCTCGTCGGCGCATCGCAGGTCGGGCGATCGAGCCTGACGGGGATGCGCGTGCTCCACGCACTGGCGGGTCGGATCCCGTTCTGGCCGTTCGAGCGCGTACCGGCGGCGGGCGCGCTGCTGGTCGAAGTCTATACGAGCATCGCCGCGCGGCGCGCGGGCAAGACCGGCGGCACCAAGCTGCGCACGATTGAGGCGCTCAATGCCGCTCTGGTCGCGCCGGCCATCGCCAGCGATCCGGTCGCGGGCACGGGCCCGATCGACGATCATCGCAGCGACGCGCTGCTGACCGCGGCGTGGCTGCGCCGCGCGGCCGACGATCCCGCGCTCTGGAGCCCGCGTGGCATGTCCGCGGTGCGCCTCACCGAAGGCTGGACCTTCGGCGTTCCCTGACGCATGAGGCGCCAACGCCGGTTTAGCTCAGCTGGTAGAGCAGCGGTTTTGTAAACCGAAGGTCGCGGGTTCGATTCCTGCAACCGGCACCATATTCAGATCACGAGTGAGCCGCGCGGCCATTCACAAGCCGCACACAGCGGTCAGCTGACCATCTGTTTGAGGATCTTGCCCGGGCGGAATTTGGGTTGTGCGACCGAGGCGATGTTGATGGGCTCGCCGGTGCGCGGGTTGAGGCCCGTCGAGGGTTTGCGCTTGCCGACGCAGAATTTGCCGAAGCCGACGAGGCGGACTTCTTCGCCGCTCACCAACTGCTCGCCAATCTTGCTGAGAACGGCTTCGATGATGCGTCCGGCGGCGTCCCGACCGAGACCCGTCGTCTGCGACACTTCGTTGATAAGGTGTTGCTTATTCATACGATCCTCCAAGCATCGAGCTTGGAATGATCGCGCCCCCCAGAAGGCGGTCAACGCGGCAGGTCCCGGACGACCGATAATTCGACGAATGTCGAACATCGCCGTGTAATTGGCGCTAATCAGTTGCGCGCCGCTGCGCGACTCGGTCCCCGCGGCGCGGAGGGGTTGCCGCGTGGCTCGGGTGGCGGGGGCGATCTGAAGCCGGTGATCAGCCGGACCAAGGACGCCTGGATCTGCTCCCGCGGCGGAGACGCAGCATCCTGCCACAGGATCATTGCGCGCATCACGCCGGCGAAGGCGTTGGTCAGGACGAAGGCGTCGGCATGGCGCGTGGAGAGACCGGATTCGGTCGTAGCGGTCCCGTCCTCGGCGGTCAGCAGCGTCACCAGCTGCTCGATCAGCGGCGCGATCCGGCCGCCGCCGCGCGCCAGGGAATGTTCCATCACGAGACGGTAGACGTGGCGCCGTCCGCCATAGCTGGATGTCACGGCCTCGATGATCAGGGCGATCTGCTCGGCGAGCGGCAGCCCGGTTGGGCCTTGGATGGCGGACCGGATCCGCTGGGAGAGCCTGGCGGTTTCGCGATCCGCCAGCGCGTCGAGGATCGCGTCCTTATCGGCGAAATATTGGTAGAGCGTGCCGATGCTGACCCCGGCGGTTTCCGCCACCGCATTGGTCGTGAGCGCTGCGCGGTCCTTGCTCAACAGCCGGATCGCCGCTTCCAATATGAGTTCGATCTTCTGCCGTGCGCGCTCCTGCTGCGGCAGGCGGGGCTTAGCACGTTGAGATCGCACTGCTTTCAAGACATGTTCCCCAAGCTCCGAACGCGAGTTCGCGAACGTGAGCTTTGCTCATATAACAATCGCGATAGGCGGTGGCAAAGCAGGTGCCGCAGGCGAACCGAATGAGCGAGGACGAGATGACGCAGACCCATGTCGCAACGCTGATTTCGGGCCGAAAGGACTGGCGCACCGCGCTCGCGGCGCTGCGCCGACTGTTGGCCGATGCGGACGATACCGCGCAGGTATTTCGCATCATGCGCGCGCTGAACGCGGGTGTCGCCAAAGCCGGCTACGATCGGCTGCTGCGCACGCCCGGCGGCGGCGAGATCGCCTGTCGGCAGGTGGAGCTGGCCGAGCGGCTGTCGGAGCCCGGCGCGGTGAGCGGCTACGCCGCCGGCAGCGTCGGCGCCGCGTACCGGAGCTTTCTGGAGGAGACGGGTTATTCGGCGATGGGCCTGGCGGCAATAAGCCGGAGCGACGATCCGCTGCGCGATGCGCGGCACCCTTATGCCTGGTACGGCCGGCGCACGCGCGACGTCCACGACATCTGGCACATCCTGACCGGCTATCGTGCCGACGATCCGCTGGGCGAGGCGTGTCTCACCGCCTTTTCCTATGCGCAGACCGGCGGCCTCGGATGGGCTGCGATCGCGGCCGGTGCCGCGCTTCAGAACGTCTCTTCGGCGGCAGGCAGGGTCAAGGTCCGCGCAATCTGGGAAGGCTATCGCCATGGCCGCCGCGCGGCCTGGCTGCTGGGCGAGGAATATGAGCTGCTGCTCGCCGAGCCGCTCGAGGCGGCGCGCGGGCGGCTCAGGATCGCCGAACCGGTCGCCTATCTTGCGGCAAGCGCCGCGATCTAATCGAGCGCCCCGCGCAAAGACCCGGCTCCAGACGAGGATTTTCGGATATGGCGATGGCCCCGCACCCCACACCCGCAAGACGGCTGACCTCCCATGTCGCCGCATCGGCCCTGGCCAAGAGCGTCGCGATCAACATGGTCGCGCCCGCGATCCTCTATGGTCGGGCGGCACCGCATTTCCCGCCGAACAGTGTAGTGCCGCTCGCCATCTCCGGCGTGCCGCCGCTGCTCTGGCTCGCTTTCAGCCTCGCGAGGACGCGTGCGGTCGATTTCCTCGGCCTGTTCGCCGCCGAAAGCGTCATGGTGCGGATGACCGCCCTGCTGATTGCGCAGGACGAGCGCGGGGCGCTGATCGGTCGCGCGATGGAGAATGGGCTGCTGGCGATCGGCTTTCTCGTCTCGCTGATGATCGCGCGACCGCTCCTGTTCTACATGGCGCGGCAGCTGGCGACGGGCAACGATCCCGCGCAGCGCGCGGCGTTCGACAACGAGGCCGCCAAGCCGCATGTCAGGGCGACCTACCGCGAGCTAACGATCGGCTGGGTCGTCGGGCTGACGGTCAAGTCTGCGATCAACCTGGTGTTTGCGAGCTACCTTTCGACCCGGGAGTTTCTGATGATCTCGCCCTTGTGGGACCTGGCCAGCGACGCGATCCTCGTCACGGTGAGCCTGCTCTACGGCAAAGCGCGCCTGTCGGCGGCCCGGTCTCCGGCCGCCGAGCCCGCAATCGGGCTGTCGTCATGACCGACGAGGAGCTTCACGGGCATCTGCGCGACCAGCAAGGCTCGCGCGCCGGCCTGAACACGCCGGTGCTGATCCTCGATGTGGACGCGCTCGATCGCAATATCGCCCGCATGGCGGGGTTCGCCCGCGCGGAAGGGCTGCAGTTGCGGCCGCACGCCAAGACGCACAAGAGCCCCGACATCGCCAGACGACAGATGACGGCGGGCGCGATCGGGATCTGCTGCGCGAAGATCGGCGAGGCGGAGGTGCTCGCCGAGCACGGCGTGACGCGGGGGCTTCACATCACCTCGCCGGTCGTCTCGCCCGCGGCGATCCATCGGCTGATCGCGCTCAACGAGCGGACCGAAGAGCTGATGTGCGTCGTCGATCACCCCGCCAACGTCGCCGCTTTGGGCGCTGCGATCGGGGCTTCGGGCAAGCCGCTGGCGGTGATCATCGACGTGGATCCGGGCATCCACCGTACGGGCGTGTGCTCGGCGGCGGGCGCCGTCGAACTGCTGCGATCGATCCGTGCCGAGCCGGGGCTGCGCTATCTGGGCGTCCAATATTATTGCGGGACGCAGCAGCATATCGAGAGCTTCGACGAGCGCCGCGCGGCGATGGACGAGAAAGCCGACTATCTCCGGACGGTCATCGCCGCCTTGACCGAAGCGGGTGGGGCGCCGTCGATCGTCACGGGCGGCGGCACGGGTACGCATCGGATCGATCCGGGGCTGGGCCTGTTCACCGAGCTCCAGGCCGGCTCTTACGTGTTCATGGACCGGGAATATCTGGCCTGCGATCTGAGCGGCGACGCCGGGCTCGCGCCGTTCGAGACGGCGCTGATGATCGACGCGCGCGTGATCAGCGCCAACACGCCTGGCCTGGTCACGGTCGATGCCGGGTTCAAGGCCTTCTCCACCGATGCCGGCCCGCCGGTCGTGCTCGCGGGCGCGCCTGCGAGCGCCGAATATCGCTTCATGGGGGACGAGCATGGCATGCTGGTCCTCGGAGCCGGCCAGACGCTGCCACTGTCGCAGGTCGTCACGTTCGCCGCGCCGCACTGCGATCCGACCGTGAACCTCTACGATTCCTATCATGTCGTGCAGGGCGATACGCTGCGCGATCTGTGGCCGGTCGCCGCGCGAGGGCGCTCGCGCTGAGCATCAGAGCCCTTCGGACGAGATCCAGTGCGCGTTGGAGAGGCGCCGCGCGAGCCCCCAGGTCTGCACCCGGATATCGGGCACCGCCGTGATCTCCCAGAAGGTCCCGCGAGTGAGCGGGCCGAGCGCGAACAGCCGATCGGACGGCGCGCCGCTGGCGCCGACGACGCGGCTGTAGCGATCGACCGCGATGCCGAGCGCGCACTCGTCGGGCACGATCAGCCCGGCCTGCCGAAGCTGGCGGAGGAGCGGATCGGCGGTGCGCGCGAGATCAACGCGCGGGCCGCTGCAATTGACGATCCGCCGGGCGAGCAGCTCCTGCACCCCGTCTTGTCCACGCGGCCGCCAGCGGACGAGAGTGCCTTTCCCCTGCGGCGCGAAGCCGAGCGTTTTGCCCGCGACGATCTGGAGACGGCCCTCCGCCTGCAGGACCGCGAGCCGGGCGGCGACGGGCGGAGCGAGCCGGTGCCGGTGGACCTCCCACCAGGGGCGCAGGTGACGGAGGAAGCGCGTGCGCTGATCCTCGGTCGCGCCGAGCCACAGGCTCTGCGTGAAGGGGCGAAGCTCGTCGACCGCCGCATGCCAGCCGATCGCCTCACTGCGTGCGCGGACTTCGCGCAGGAGCGGGGTCAGATCCGTGCGCGGGCGCTCGCCGAGCTTGCCGTGAGGCGGCGCGCCTTCGCCATGCGGGCGGGGCAACAGGCCGCGGCGCGACAGCGCGACGATCCGGCCCGCGAAGCCGCGATTGTCGAGCAGCAGAGCGGCATCGACCATCGTCAGCCCGGTGCCGACGATCAGCACGAGATCCTCAGCGACGAGATTGTCGGAACTGGCGCCCTGCCAGGGATCGGCGACATAGACGTCGTCCGGCAATTGCGCGGGATCGAGATTGTCCGGCGCGGTCGGCGGCAGGTTGCCGACCGCCAGCACGAGAGCATCGGCCTTGATTGCGCGGCCATCGGCCAGCGCGACCGAGACGCCGCCCGCGGACAGATCGGCGCGAACGGCGTCGCCCTGCAGGATCTCGATCCGGCCGGGGTCGCTCGCCCGCGCGGCCTCCAGCGTTTCGCTCAGATATTCGCCGTAGAGCGCGCGCGGCACGAAGCCCTGCGTGCCCAATGATCGGCTTTCGAGCCAGCGCACGAAATGCGCCGCATCGTCGGGGAAGGCGCTCATGTTCGCGGCGCGCACGTTGAGCAGCAGCGAGGGGTCGGTCACCGAATAAGCCGCGCCGCGGCCGACGCTGGGCTTGCGTTCGATCAGGATCGCCTTCGGGCCGGCGTGGCGCAACAGGTTGATCGCCTGCAGCGCGCCGCTGAACCCCCCACCGACGATCGCCGCCTCCCGAATGACCGGTGGCGTCCCTGGCTCAAACATCCGAATTTCGTCTCCGCTTCGCTCGGGCCGCATGCGTTAGCGGCCGCGCGACGGCAGTCGCTCGGCAGACACCCGGATCGTCCAGTTCAGCCCCGATGCCACATGATGCGCCTTGGCGTAATCGCCTTCGTTCAGCGCCAGCGAAAGATTGAGCAGGCTGTTGATGTAGGCGACGGGCTGCCCTTGCGGCACGAAGCCGAAGGATTGCGCATAAGGCGCGGTGACGCTGTCGACGAGGCGGCCGTCATGGAAGATCTCGAACCTGAGCGGATCGCCGAGCGTGATGCCCAGTTCGTCGACGAGTGCGGCCGGGATGTTCGTCCAGACATTGCCGTACTGGACATCGAGGACGGGGATGTCGCCCTTCAACACGCGGCCTTCGCGCACCGCTTTCTGGTGCGGCAGCCGGACGAGCCGGGCGACGGGGATTTCGGGGCCGACCTGCGCGAAGCTGATGACGCCCGCGGCGAGGCGCGCGCCGGTATAGCCGAAGACGTCGCGGCCGTGGAACGTGTTGCTCTTCTCCGAGCCGGGCAGGCGATTGACATGCTCGTCGATCCGGCGCGCCTCGGCGACGCCTTCCACCTCGTCGATCAGCGTGATCAGGCCGTTGTCGGGCAGGATATAATAATGGCCGGCCTTCGTGCGCACGCCGATCGACGGGCGGGCGGTGCCGACGCCGGGATCGACGACCGCGACGAACACCGTGCCCTTCGGCCAGTAAGGCGCGACCTGATACAGCCGGTAGGCGCCGGCCCAGATGTCGCCCGCCGGGATTTCGTGGGTAAGGTCGGAGACGAGCAGCCGGGGCGAGACGCCGTAGGCGACGCCTTTCACTTCGGAGACGGCGCCGTCGCGCAGGCCGAAGTCGGTCATCAGCACGAGCGGGGCGCCGGCAGGCGCGTCCTGCGCGGCGATCGGCGAGGCTATGATCAGCGCAAGCAGCACCAGCGCCCCGCGGGCCAGTCGGTTGAGCATAACCCTTCCCCTAGAAGCTTGGCAGGACCGCGCCCTGATATTTGCGCTGGATGAAGGCCTTGACCTCGGGCGAGCGCAAGGCGGCGATCAGCTTCTGGACGCGGGGATCCTTGTCGCTGCCGGGGCGGCCGACGACGAAGTTGACGTAGGGAGAGGTGCCGTCCTCGATCACGAGCGCGTCGCGGATAGGGTTGAGGCCGGCATCGAGCGCGTAATTGGTATTGATCAGCGCAAGATCGACCTCGCCGAGGATGCGGGGGAGGGTGGCGGATTCGATTTCGCGGAAGGCGAGATGCTTCGGGTTGGCGGTGATGTCCTTGAGCGTGGCGAGCGGATCGGTCGGGTTCCGCAAGGTGATCAGGCCCGCCTTCTGAAGGAGGAGCAGAGCGCGGCCGCCATTGCTCGGCTCGTTGGGGATGGCGACGGCGGCGCCGTCGGGCAGCGCGGCAAGCGTCTTCCACTTGCGCGAATAAGCGCCGAGCGGCTCGACATGGATGCCGGCGATGGGGACGAGCTTGGTGCCGCGCGAGGCGTTGAACGTGTCGAGATAGGGTTTGGTCTCGAAATAGCTGACGTCGATCTGGCCCTGATCGACCTGAAGATTGGGCTGCACATAATCGTTGAAGACGCGGATCTCGAGCGTCAGACCTTCCTTGGCCAGTTCGGGCTTCACGAACTCGAGGATCTCGGCGTGCGGCACAGCGGTCGCGGCGATGGTGAGCGTGTTTGGATCGGCCTTCTTGGCGCCGCTGCCGCCGCAGGCCGCGAGCAGCAAGGCGGAGGCGAGGGCCAGGATCGTGCGACGGGTGGGCATAAGCATCCTCAGCGATGGTCGAAATGGCGGGCGAGGCGATCGCCGGCAAACTGGATGATCTGGACCAGCAAGACCATCAGCGTGACCGTGACCAGCATGACGTCGGTCTGGAAGCGCTGATAGCCGTAGCGGATGGCGAGATCGCCCAAGCCGCCTGCGCCGACGACGCCGGCCATGGCGGTGAACGAGACGAGCGCGACGGCGGTGATCGTCGCGCCCGAGATCAGGCCGGGGAGCGTCTCGGGCAGCAGCATCCGCGTCACGATCTGCAGCCGGGTCGCGCCCATCGCCTGGACCGCCTCGATCGTCGCGCGGGGCACGTCGCGCAGCGCCCCCTCGACGAGGCGCGCGTAGAAAGGGGCGGCGCCGACGACGAGCGGCGGGATCGCGCCGGCGACGCCCAATGAAGTGCCGACGAGCAGCAAGGTCAGCGGGATCATGACGATCAGCAGGATCACGAACGGGATCGAGCGGAGGATGTTGACCAGGATGCCGACGATCCGATTGATCGGGCGGTTGCGGGCGGGCTGGCCCTCGTCGGTGAGGAACAGCAGCACGCCGAGGGGAATGCCGAGCAGGATCGTCAGCGCAAGACTGGCGCCGAGCATGATCAGCGTATCGAGCGTCGCGCGGCCGATCTCGCTCCAGACGATATGCGCGAAGAAATCGGTCATCCCGCGCCCTCGCCGAGCAATTGGAGCGTCGCCTCGTGGCGCGCATCGGCGAAGACCGAGGCGACGGGACCGGCCTCGACCAGACGACCGGAATCGAGCACCGCGACATGATCGCAGATCGCGCGGACGACGCTCATCTCGTGCGTGATGAGGACGATCGTCAGGCCGAGCTCGCGGTTGAGCTCGCCGAGCAGGGCCAGCACGGAGCGCGTCGTCTCTGGATCGAGCGCGCTCGTCGCCTCGTCACAGAGCAGGATGCCGGGGCGGGTGGCGAGCGCGCGCGCGATGCCGACGCGCTGGCGCTGGCCGCCCGAAAGGCGGGCCGGGTGGACGTCGGCCTTGTCGGACAGGCCGACGCGGGCGAGCAGTTCGGCGACGCGTATGTTGCGCTCGGCGCGGGGCACCTTCGACAGTTCGAGCGGCAGAGCGACATTGCCGGCGACGGTGCGCGAGGCGAGCAGGCCGAAAGATTGGAAGATCATGCCGATCCCGCGGCGCAGATCGCGCAGGGCGGCGGGCGACAGGCCGCTCAGCGCCGCGCCGAGCACGCGCACCTCGCCCTCGCTCGGCTTTTCGAGGCCGTTGATCAGCCGCAGCAAAGTCGATTTGCCCGCACCCGAGCGGCCGATCACGCCGAACACCGAGCCCTGCGGCACGTCGAGCGAGACGTCGTCGAGCGCACGCGTGCCGTCGGCGAAGCGCTTGTTGACATGGTCGAGCGTGATCATGCGGTGCCCATCACCTGCACGGCGAAACGCTCCATCTCCTCGGCCTGCGGGCTCATCTGGAGCAGCAGCAGATCGAGCCCGGCCTCTGCATATTCGGCGATGCGCTCCTTAAGCTGTTCGGGCGTGCCGACGAGGTTGGGGCGCAGGCCGCGGTTCGAGACCGAATATTCCTGCAGCTTCAGCTCGCGCTCCAGCTGCGTGCCCGACAGCCACTGATCGAAATTGTCGTAGCCGGCGGGGAGGTCGGCAACGGTCGTGATCCGCTCCAGCTCGCGCTTGGCCTCGGCCTCGCTGTCGCGGACGATCGCATAGGCGGCCATGCCATAGGTCATCGGCGCGCCGCCCGCGGCTTCGCGGCGGCGGGCCATGTCGGCGATCTTGGGAGCGACCGCGTCGACCGGATCGCCGTGCATGACATAGGCGTCGCATTGCGCGGCGATCATCTGCTTGGCTTTGTCGCTCTCGCCGCCGGCATAGACGATCGGGCGCTTGACGGGCTTGGGGGCGCAGATCGCGTCTTCGGTGGTGTAGAAATCGCCCGCGAAGCTGAAACGCTCCTGCGTCCATAGGCCATCGACGACCTGCAGCCATTCGGCGGTGCGCGCATAGCGATCGTCATGCTGATCGAACTGGAGCCCGTACTGGCGCGCCTCGTCCGCCCACCAGGACGAGACGACGTTGAGCGACAGCCGCTCGCCGGCGATCCGATCGATATTCGCCGCCGCCTTTGCGAAGAGCGCGGGGTGGTGGAAATTGGGGCGGACCGCGACCATCAGCTCGAGCCGCTCGGTGACCGCGGCCAGAGCGGCGGCGGTGGACCAGGCATCGAGCGCGGGCTGATCGATACCCTTGATGTCGTTGAGGTTGAGCTCGGCAATCAGCGTGAGGTCATAGCCCCAGCGCTCGGCATCCTGCGTCAAGCGCTTGGCATAGTCCCAGCTCGCCTCCATGCCCTCGTCGGGCACGTTGCGCAGCCAGCCGCCGAAGACGGGCATCCAAAAGCCGTAGCGCATCAGCGCGCCTCCCCGATCCAGCCGATCAGACGATCGACCAGCTGATCGTGCGGATCCCAGCCGAGCACGTCGAGCGGCTTCGCGACGAAATTGGAGAGCGCGTTGATATCGTAGAAGCGGGCGACGCCGTCGCGATCGTCGATCATCACCTCGACCCCGCCGACATCGAGCGAGGCGGCGCGCGCGATCGCCTCGGCCGCGTCGCGCAGTGCGGGGGCGGGTTCGACCGCGGTCATCGTGATGGCGCTGCCGGGAACCTGGCAGGCATCGGCTGGGCAGAGATCGAAGCCGCCATCGCCCCTGACCTCGATCGCATAAAGATAGGCCCGGTCGAGCGTTTCGATGCGGGTGATCGCGCCACCGTGCGCGGGGACATAATCCTGCACGAGCAGGACGCCGTCGATGCTCGTGGGGAGGCCGCCGTCAGCGATGGCGGCGCGCAGTTCGTCGCGCGTGTCGAAGCGGACGATGCCCGCGCCCGCGCCGCCGATATTGGCCTTCACGACCAAGGGGAAGCCGACCGCGTCGGCAGCGTCCGCGACATCTGCCGCGCGATGGACGACGCGCGTCTTGGGGATGGCGAGGCCGAGGCCGGACACAAGCGAAAGCTGGCGCGCCTTGGACGTGTCGATCGCGAGCGCCGCCGGGCCGTTCAGCACCCGCGCGCCGGCGCGTTCCCACTGCGCGAGCAGGGCACCGGTCCAGAAGATCGGATGCTCGGCCTCGCGCAGGAACGCCGACATGGCGATGCGGCTGAGGATCACGGGCGCAGGCGCAGTGGCATCGGCAGGATCGAAGCCGCCATCGGGGCGCAGCGCGGCATAATCGACCCCGCGCCGGTCGAGCGCGGCGAACAGCGGCTGGAACCAGACCGGATGCTCATAGAGGATGGCGAGATCGGTCATGGACGGTGCCGAAGCGCAGGGGAGGGTATCGAGATCATCGGCGCACTTAGCGGTCTTGGCGGGCGCAGGTCGAGGTGCGTCATGCGAGCGCGGGATAACCGAGCCGGATCGCGTCCTCCTCGATCGTGCGGATCGCCTCATAGGCTGCAGGATCCAGGATATCGAAGCCGTCGAGAAACAGCAAAGCGCGCGCTTCGGCCAGAGCGGGATCGGTGGCGACCGCGGCCAGGGCTTCGCGCAGGGCGGCAAGCTCCCGCGCGGTCGTCGCGGGCGAGGTGACGAGGGGCAGGCCCGGCGAAGCGATCGTCCAGCCGATCGTGCGCAGCCGGCGGGCCGTCTCGGGCTCGTCGCGCTCGAGATGGGCGAAAGACACGGCATCGATCGCGGCGACGTCGGCGCCGCCCGTCGCGACGAGGCGGGCGCTGGCGACGTGCGATCCGGTCGCGATCAGCTCCGAGAAGAAGCGCCCGCCGTCGGCCAGAGGCGCCACGGCGGCGCGGAAGAGGTTCATGCCTGAATTGGAGCTCGATTCGTTGAGCGCGGCGCGTCGGTCGCGGAGGGCAATCAGGGCGTCGGCCGGATCATCGATGCGCACGACGATGCGGCTGCGATAGGTGCTGCCGTCGCAACCTGCGACGCGATAGCGCGGGGTCGCGACATAAGGGAGCTTGTCGCGCCAGGCGGTGACGAACGGATAGCCGCAGGATTGGGCGAGCAAGAGCCTTTCGTCGTCCCAGATCACGGCCGGGGCGCGATCGCGATCGAGCCGGGGCGGAACATTCGTGACGCCGGTTCGCGCGAGGTGGGCGGCGATGGCGGTCCACAGCTGATCGTTCGCCGCACGCGCGCCGGGCGTGTCGTACATACCGAGCGAGGCGGCGCGGCGGCTCATGGCGCCGGTCTGGCATGGTCGGGGTGGATGAGCGTGTCGTGCGCGTGGAGCAGGTAGCGGCGCGCGACGTCGCGATAGCCGGCGTAGATCAGCCCCCCGTTGCCGGCGAGGAGCGAGGAGCGGTTCGCGCGATAGAAGCCCGGCAGCCGGAACCACGGAAGGCCCGGTGCGCGGTGATGCGCGGCGTGGAGATTGTTGTGCAGGAACAGCAAAGCGAAGGGCCCCGCGCGCTCGACGATGGCGACGCGGTGATCGGGCAGAGGATCCGCGCGATGCTCGGCGAAGGAGCGCAGCAGCGAGAGCGCCGTGCCCGGATAGACGAAGCAGAGCCCATATCGGCCGAGCGTCAATCCGACATGATCGAGCCAGATCAGGACGAGCGCGACGCCCGCCAGATGAGGAAGCCAGTCGCGCAGCACCGCGATCGGGGTGCGGACCAGGCGGGCGCTTTCGCCGATCAGGGAGCGACCGATCGTGACCGGCGGGCCGAGCAGGAGTCGACCGGCGAGCGTCGCCTGCGTCGCTTCCAGCAGCAGCGCCGCGCGCGTCCAAAGGCGTTCGTCATCCGCCAGATAGCGGGATTCGGGATCCTCGAACGGATCGGTGACCGCCTCCGTCGCATGGTGCGCGAGATGCGTCCGGCGATAGACGGCGTAAGGCAGCCAGAGCGAGAGCGGTGCGGCGCCGATCAGCGCGTTGACCGTCCGGTTGGGGGTGGGATGGCCGTGGATCGTCTCGTGCTGGAGCGAGCCCTGCCAGGCGATCAACCAGCCGCCGACGAACGGCAGCAGCCAGCCGGGCAGGCCCGCATGATAGAGGGTCGCCAGCAGCCAACCGCCATAGACCGCCACCGCCAGCAGGAGCGTGGGCCATTCGACCGCGGATATGCGGGACGCACGAGCTGGACCCCTCAACGCTACTCCTCTCCCGACCGGCGCCGATCATCGGCTGTCGGGAAATCCTAGCGGTGCGATAGGAGATTTGCCGAATGGGCTCTTCTTGGGCGGGCCAAAGCTGATCTTGCAGCGGTGCGAGCCGCAGTGATCAGAATACGAGGCGTCCGCCGACCAGCACGAGCGTGCCCGCGAGGATCGGCCGCAGGATGCGATCCGAGGCGCGCGCGGCGAAGTGGCTGCCGAGGATGATGCCGGGGATCGAGCCGACGAGTAAAGATTCCATCAGCGGCAGATTTACCGTCCCCAAGGCGAGGTGGCCCGCACCCGCGATCAGGGTGAGCGGAACGGCGTGGGCGATGTCCGAGCCGACGATGCGCGACAGCGGCATGTCGGGATAGAGGAAGATCAGCACCGTCACGCCGATCGCGCCCGCGCCGACCGAGGAGAGAGTGATCAGGACGCCGAGCGCCGCGCCGAGCACGATCGTCAGCGTCTGCGCTCTCGCGGGGCTGAGCACGAAGGATCGCCGCTGCGCGAGCTCGAACAATTTGTGGCGGAAGAACAAGGTCACCGCGGTCAGCAGCAAGGCGAAGCCGAGCACGGTCGAGATGAGCTTCGACGAGGATCCCTCGTTGTCGCGCAGGACATAGAGCAGGCCGACCGTGAGGATCGTCGCGGGAACGCTGCCCAGCGCCAGACGCCCGGTCACGCGCCAGTCAATCGTGCGATTGGCGCCGTGGACCATCGTGCCGACACTCTTGGTGGCCGAGGCGTAGAGCAGATCGGTGCCGACCGCGGTGCTGGGATGGAGCCCGAACAGCAGCACGAGCAGAGGCGTCATCAAAGAGCCGCCGCCGATGCCGGTCAGACCGACGAGGATGCCGATCGCAAGCCCCGAAAAGGCATAGACCGGGTTGAAGCCATCGGACGCCTTGCCGGTGACGAGCCCGCCGTGGCTCCACGCGAGGACCAGGCACGAGGCGGCGACCGCCAGCCCGATGAGGATGGGAAGCCAGGCGGGGAGGCGATTGCCTGGCGCTGGCGCGGTGGTGCTGCTCATCCGACCCGTCCGATTCCCGGTTTCATCCTGACGAGCCTTATCGCCGACTGGCACCGGCGGATAGCGAGGGCAGGCACGGGGACGCTCGGTTGCGCGCGCCTATCGGGTCAACGATCGCGTCGGCGGCGGCCGGATGCGAGGAAATCGGGTTTGGGCGGCGGCGTCCAGCCCGGCGGAGGCTCCATCCGCTGCTGGCTCGTGCCGAGCCCCATCGCGCCGGGACGCTGGCGGATCAGCCCCGCGGCATCGGCCTGCTCGGCCTCGCTGGCCGAGGCTCCGCCGCGCATCAGATTGATCCTGTCGCGCAGGCGGCGCGCCTCCTCGAAGTCGAGCGCCAGCGCCGCGGCTTCCATCTGCTCGCGCAGGCTCTCGATTGTGTCGGTCATGTCGGTCCCAACGCCCGGCCCGTCGATTCGATCGATCGCCACCTGCTGAGAGGACCGACAGATCGCGGCGAGACAGGGCAGGCGATCCGCTTTAGGCAGTCGTGCGACTGCGAAGAGGGGTGATGCTTGCGATGCGCCGTAGATCATTTGCCGGGCTGGTGGCCGCCTTGTGCACGACGGCGGCGTTCGCCGCGCCCGTGCCGGAGACGCAGCGGCTGATGCTGACCGGACACGGTCCGGACGATGCGGTGCCCTGGGATTTTAGGATCGACGGCGGCATGCAGGCAGGCAAGGCGGCCAAGATCGCCGTGCCGTCCAACTGGCAGCAAAAGGGCTTCGGCCATTATCAATATGGCTATGATCTCGGCCCCCGTGCGGACGGGGATCATGGCTCTTACAGCCGCCGGATCGCGATCCCGGCCGACTGGAAGGGCCGCGTCATCCGGATCGTGTTCGATGGCGTGATGACCGACGCGCTGGTCAAGGTGAATGGGGCGGTTGCGGGGCCCGTTCATCAGGGGGGATTCAACCGCTTCGGCTATGACGTGACGGCGCTGGTGAAGCCCGGCGAGGAGGCGCTGATCGAGGTCGAGGTGAGCGAGGTCTCGGCGGCCAAGGATACGGAACTCGCCGAGCGGCATGCGGACTACTGGGCGTTCAGCGGCATCTATCGGCCGGCGTGGCTGGAGGCAGCGCCAGCGCAGTCGATCGGCACGGTCGCCATCGACGCACGTGCCGACGGCGACATCGCCGCCACCATCGGGATCGCCGTGCCCCAGGGCGGACGCGTGGATGGCCAGACGGTGACGCGGATCGAGGGGCAGGTGGTGACGCTCGATGGGAGCCCGGTCGGCCAGCCTTTCTCGACGGCGATCCCGGCGGGCGGGAGCGGGCGGGTGCGCGTGGCCGGTCATATCGCCGATCCCAAATTGTGGTCGGCCGAGGCGCCCAACCTCTATGCGCTGGATCTCACGCTCTACAATGGCGAGACGGCTGTACACCGGACCCGCCAGCGTTTCGGCTTCCGGACGTTCGAGGTGCGGCCCGAGGGACTGTTCCTCAACGGCCAGCGCATCCTGCTAAAGGGCGTCAATCGCCACAGCTTCCGCGCCGACACGGGCCGCGCGCTCAGCCGCGCCGATTCCTATGCAGATGCGCGCGAGTTGAAGGCGCTCAACATGAATGCGGTGCGGATGTCGCATTATTCGCCCGAGGAATCCTTCCTGGAAGCGGCGGACGAACTGGGCCTCTATGTGCTCGACGAGCTGAGCGGCTGGCAGCATGCGCATGACACGGAAGTCGGGCGCAAGCTGGTGCGCGAGCTCGTCGAGCGCGACGTTAATCACCCCGCCATCCTGTTTTGGGACAATGGCAATGAGGGCGGATGGAATCGCCAGCTGGACGGCGATTTCGCGCTCTATGATCCGCAGCAGCGCACCGTGCTGCACCCGTGGGAGTGGCATGGCGGGATCGATACGAAGCATTATCCGCATTATGAGGATCTCGTCCGCCGGCTGAGCGGCCCGGCTCTCGTGATGCCGACCGAATTTCTCCACGGCCTGTATGATGGCGGCGGCGGCGCGGGGGTCGACGAATATTGGCGCGCCATCTCCACTTCGCCGCGCGGCGCCGGCGGGTTCATCTGGGCTTTCGCCGACGAAGGGATCGCGCGCACCGACCAGGCCGGCCGGATCGACGTCGCAGCCACGCTCGCGCCGGACGGGATCGTCGGCGCGCGGCACGAATGGGAGCCGAGCGCCTATGCGGTCAGGGACGTGTGGTCGCCGGTGCAGATCGCCGCGCCGCGTATCGATGCCGGGTTTGCGGGCCTGATCCCGGTCACGAACCTCCACGACTTCACGTCGCTCGATCGCGTGCGCTTCGAATATGCGTGGATCCGGTTCGCGGGCCCGAACGATCGCGCGACGACGCCGCGGACGATCGCCGCAGGCGCTTTTGCGGGGCCGCCGGTCGCGCCGCATGCGAACGGCGCGTTGCGCGTCCCGCTGTCGCCCGGCTGGGCGAAGGCCGATGCGCTGTCGATGGTCGCGAAAGAGGGCGGCACCGTGCTGGCGCAATGGACCTGGCCGGTCGCCAAGCCCGACGAGGCCGAGCCATCCGGACGCGGCGCCACGCCGCATGTGGCTCGCGCGGGCAATGTCGTGAGCCTGACCGCGGGCGGCGCGATTGCGCGTTTCGATGCCGCGACCGGGCTGCTGACGAGCCTGTCACGGGGCGGACATGATGTCTCGCTCCGCAACGGGCCGCGCCTCGTGGCGATGACGGCAGGGAAAGCCGGCGACAAGCCGGACTGGACCGGCACGAGCCCGGCGGGCACAGGCGTTTTCCGTCTGTCGAGCCCCGTCTTCGCCGATCAGGCCGAGATCGATATCGGGCTGAAGGGGCAGGATAGCTGGGGTGGTTTCAAGGCGGAGATCTCGGGCGACGGCGTGACGTGGCGGACGATCTTTTCGGGAGATCGGACCGAGCGCGACGGCATGATCTACGGCTTTCCCGCACAGACCGTGTCGATGGTGCGGGTGACCGATCTCCACGCGGTCCATCGTACGCCGGAGATCGTCTCGGTCCGCCTCGGCGCCGAGCCCGGCCGCTTCCCGCTGGCGGCAAAGGCAGCGATCCTGAGCAGCGGCGAAGGCAGCGATCCGGCCACGGGTCGGGCCACCGCATGGATAGAGGCGCGCAACGCGGGCGGGCTGGACAGCGCGCGCTGGACGATGCGACCGGATGGCACGCTGACGCTGGACTATGCCTATTCGCTGAGCGGCCAATATCTGTACCACGGCATCGGTTTTGATCAGCCGCCGGCAGGCGTGCGATCGGTCCGGGCGCTCGCGCAGGGGCCGCGTCCGGTCTGGAAGAACCGCACTCGCGGAACCGTGCTCGGCGTTTATGATTTGGCAGGCAGCGATCCCAAATCGGCGTTGCATCCCGATGATGCAGGCTATTTCGCCGGGCTGCGCTGGGCGCGTTTCGAGACTGCCGGCGGGCTCTGGACGGTGCGAACCGAAGATGCCGAGACCTTCCTGCAGCTCGGCGCGAAAGTGGCGGATTCGCCCGCGACGTCGCCGGCCTTTCCGGCGAGCGATGTCGGCTTCCTCAAGGCGATCCCCCCCATTGGCACGAAATTCCAGCCGGCGAACACGACCGGGCCGGCCGGACTGCCTTCGGATGCTTCGGGCCGCTATGCGGGCCGTCTGACGTTTCAGCTCCAGTGAACTGGAGCGCGCGATGAAGCACCTCGTCTTCGCATTAGCGATCTGCGGCGTCTGCGCATCGCCCACGCCGGCGGCGGATCGCGGTGCGCTGCGCATCGTCTTCATCGATGTCGAGGGCGGGGCGGCGACCTTGATCGTCACGCCCGAGGGCCACTCGCTGCTGATCGATACCGGCTGGCCTGCGGCGCTGAGCGGCGGGGGGAAGCCGGCGGCGGCGGGCAGCGGAACCAGCGCGCAGCGGATCGTCGCCGCGGCGAAGCGCGAAGGCCTGTCGCGGATCGATCATCTGCTGCTGACGCATTACCACGCCGATCATCTCGGCGGCGCGCGCGAGCTGATCGGCGCCTTCCCGATCGGAGCATTTGTCGATCACGGCCCCAATCGCCAGCCGGCGGTGGGCGATCCGCCCGCCAACCGGAGCGGCTATCAGCCGGCGGAGCTCTATGCCGGCTATGTCGCGGCGATCGCCGGCAAGCCGCATCGCGTGATGCGGCCGGGCCACGTGCTGACGATCGACGGGCTGAGCGTCACCGCGATCGACAGCGACGGCGCGATCCTTAATCGGTCGCTGCCGGGCGCTGGCGGTCCGGGTGTCGGGTGTGCGGCCGCTACGCGCGGCACCGACATCGGCACCGACGAGAATCCGCGCTCGCTGGGGACTCTGTTGGCGTGGGGCAAGGCGCGCATCCTCGCTTTGGGTGACACGACGCGCATCATCGAGGATCGGCTCGTCTGCCCGCGCGACCTGATCGGGCCGGTCGATCTGATGATCGCCGACAATCACGGGACGGACAATGCGGGCAGTCCGCTTCTGCTCGATACGGTGAAGCCGTCGGTGATCGTCTTCAACAATGGCGCGGCCAAGGGTGCGGACCAGGCATCCCTGGCCTTCGCGAAGGCAGCGCCTTACGTGCGGGGCATCTGGCAAGTCCATTTCGCGACGCGCAGTCCAGGCGACAATGCCCGGGCCGGGCAGATCGCCAATCCCGACGGGGCGGATGCGATGCACCCGCTGCGCCTTGCGATCGGCCGCGATGGCGCGATTGCCGTGACCAATATGCGCACCGGCCTCACGACGCACTATCCCAAGGCGGCGGCGCGCCCTTCGAGGTGATCCACGATGCCGCCATGAGGGGCGTGCTCGTCCGATAGCGTCGGGGCGGCGCCGATCCGGGCTCGAAGCTCCTCTTCCTCGACGATCTCGATGTAGGCGCCGGCGCGGTTCAGTTCTTCCGCGCGGCGATGCGCGGCGCTGGCCGCGACATAGCGCCCGAACGGCTGATCGCGGCTGACGACGAGCAGGTTCGAGGTGGGGCCGACCGAGGCGACGACGCGCGCGCCGGCGTCCGCCAGCCAGCGGGCGAGGGGGCCATCGCGCGGGGCGCCGAGGATCGCGGCGCGCTGGCCCTTGAGCGGCCCGTCCGCCGCAGGCTTGGGAGCGGGGCCGCCGCGCGCATTGGCCGGCGTCATCCAGCCGGCGAGATCGATGCCGGTATGGTCGATCGCGCGGACGATCACTATGCCGGCGGCGCGCGCGTCGCTCAGCGCGTCATGATGCTTGTGGCGGACGCCGAGGAACTTGGTCAGCACGTTGAGGCGGTGGCTCGGCAGATCGGGCCAGGCGCGTTTGGCGACGCGCACGCTATCGAGCCAGCGCGTCTCGATCGCCGGGCGATCATGCACCCGGCAGGCGGCCGCGAGCGCGCCCTTGTCGAAATAGGAATGCGCGACGGTGATGCGGCCGGAGAGATGGCTGTCGACGATCGCATGGATGTGATCGAAGCTCGGCTTGCCGACGACATGATCGCAGCTGATCCCGTGGATGCGCGTGTTGAACGGCGAGAAATCGTCGCGCGGATCGACCAATGTCTCGTAGGCGAAAACCTCGATCCCGGCGCGAAAGCCGACGATGCCGATCTGGCAGATGCTGCTGACGCGCGAGCAGGCGGTCTCGACGTCCACCACCACGAAGTCCGGGAGCGTCGGGTCGGTGTCGGGCGGGATCGGGATGGCTGCCGGCAGCGGCATCGTGGCGCTCATCATCGGAACATAACATGCCCGCCCCGCGACGACAGCGGGGAAATCATGTCGGCGGGGACGAACCCGCCTCGCGCGCGTTGGCGGTGCCTATGACGATCCTCATCCCCGTCCTCGGCGACCAGCTTTCCCATGATCTCGCTTCGCTGCGCGACGTCGATCGCGCCGATGCGGTGGTGCTGCTGATGGAGGTGGCGGACGAGACGACCTACGTCCGGCATCACAAGCGCAAGATCGCGCTGATCTTCTCGGCGATGCGCCACTTTGCCGAGGAACTGCGCGGCATGGGCTGGACGGTCGATTATGTCCGGCTGGACGATCCGGCCAACAGCGGCAGCTTCACGGGGGAGGTCACGCGCGCGGTTGCACGGCACGGGGCGAGCGCGATCCGGATCACCGAATCCGGCGAATGGCGGGTCAAGACGATGATCGACGGCTGGCAGCGGGCGCTCGGCCTGCCGGTGAAGATCCTCCCCGACGACCGCTTCGTGTGCGGCATCCTGGAGTTCCAGACCTGGGCGCAGGCGCGGAATGATCTGGTGATGGAATTTTTCTATCGCGAGATGCGCCGCAAGACGGGCCTGCTGATGACCGCCGACGGCAAGCCCGAGGGCGGCACGTGGAATCTCGATCAGGAAAACCGCGCGCCGCCCAAGCGCGGGCTCAATTATCCCGAGCCGCTGCACATCGCGCCCGACGCGATCACGCAGGAGGTGATCGACATGGTCGCGGCGCGCTTCGCCGGGCATTTCGGGCGGCTCGATAAATTCGGCCTCGCGGTGACGGCGGGCGACGCGCGGCGCGCTCTGGATCATTTCGTGCGCACCGCTTTGCCCGATTTCGGGGCCTATCAGGATGCGATGGTGACCGGGCAGGACTGGCTCTACCATAGCTGGCTCAGCCCCGCCTTGAATCTCGGCCTGCTGACGCCGCTGGAAGTCGCGCAGGCGGCGGCCGATGCCTATGCCGCGGGCGACGTGCCGCTGAATGCGGCCGAGGGCTTCATCCGCCAGATCATCGGCTGGCGCGAATATGTCCGCGGCTATTACTGGCTGGAAATGCCCGCGGTCGCGCAGGCCAATGCGCTGGAGGCGACGCGGCCGCTGCCCGAATTCTACTGGACCGGCGAGACCGACATGCTGTGCATGGCCGAAGCGGTGCGCAACACGCGCGATCATGGCTATGCGCATCATATCCAGCGACTGATGGTGCTCGGCAATTTCGCGATGCTGGCGGGGGTGCGGCCGCAGGACGTCGCCGACTGGTTCCTCGTCGTCTATGCCGATGCCTATGAATGGGTTGAGCTGCCCAACGTCATCGGGATGAGCCAGCATGCCGATGGCGGGCGGCTCGCTACCAAGCCTTATGCTGGCGGCGGCGCCTATATCAATCGCATGTCCGATCATTGCGGGCGCTGCCGCTACGACGTGAAGCAGAAGACCGGGCCGAATGCCTGCCCGTTCAACGCGCTCTACTGGGATTTCCTCGCGCGCCACGAGCGGCGCTTTCGGCGCAATCGGCGGATGGTGCAGATGTATGCGAACTGGGACCGGATGAAGCCCGAGATACGCGAGGCCTATCGCGCGAGCGCCGCCGCCTTTCTCGAAACGCTGGAGCCGGCGGCGGCGGGATGGGCACGGTAGCGGGCGCGGTCAGGGCGCCGGCGTGAGGGGCTCGGGGCCTTCGACCTTGTCCTGGCGCTGTTCGGTCAGGATGCGCCAGCCGGTGATGAACAGGGCGCCGACGAGCGGGCCGATGACGATGCCGCTCAGCCCGACCAGATCGATCCCGCCGAGCGTCGTCACCAGCACCAGCCAATCGGGAATGCCCGTGTCGCGGCCGACGAGCATCGGCCTGAGGATATTGTCGACCAGGCCGATTACCAACACGCCCGACAGGATCACGACCACCGCCTGCCAGATCGCGCTCGTCGCCAGCAGGTAGATCGCGACGGGCGCCCAGATGATCGTCGGGCCTATCGCGGGCAGCAGCGCCGCGATCGCCATCAGCACGCCCCAGAGAAGCGCGGCGGGCAGGCCGACGATCCAGAAGGTGATCGCGCCCAGCGCGCCCTGGACGAGCGCGACGACGCCCGATCCCTTGATCGTCGCGCGGACGACCGCGACGAACTTGTCCGCGAGCCGCGCGGCGACCGCAGGCTCAAGCGGCAGCGCGCGCTGGATCGCCGGGCCGATGCGATCGCCGTCGCGCAGCAGGAAGAAGGTCACGTAGAGCGCGACGCCGAAGGCGAGGACGAAGGCGGCGGCATTGGCGCCGATCGAGAAGGCCTGACGGGCGAGCAGGGTCGCGCTGTTGCTCACCGCCTGCGAGATCTGCGCCTGTGCGCGCTCGAAACTGTCGAAGCCCGATCGGTCCATCAGATGCTGGAGGCGCAGCGGCAGCGCATCGTGGACCTGCTTGAAATAGGAGGCGAAGTTGATCTGGCCGGTGCGGATCTGGGTATAGACGCCCGCCGCCTGGTCCACGACGAGGCTGGCCACGATCAGCGCGGGGATGACGACCGCGACGGTGAAGATCAGCATCGTCACCGCCGCAGCCCGGTTGCGGCGACCAGGCCAGCGGGCGAGCAGCCGCTGATAGATCGGCTGGAAGAGAAGCGCCGCGAGCGCCGCCCACAGCAAGGCGCCGGCAAAGCTGGAGACGATGAGTCCCAGGCCGAGCGTGATAAGGCCGAGGAACAGGACGAGCCCGCCGCTTTCGACACGCCGTCGATCAATCGTCACAATCAGGCCTTCGCACGGGAGCGTCGGCGATGAGGCGTTCCTCGTCGTCTCGACGGTCAGTATCGGCGCCTAACTCCCGGGAGCCGAGATCGCTCCTTGCGGCAGATTAAGGCCGGACGCCGCCGCCGCGAGCGGCGGCGACGCAGATCGCTTCAGTTGGCGGCCACCAAAGGATCGCCGCCGCCCGACAGATCGCCCTGACCCGAATCCCCGATCGCCGGACGCGCCTTGTCGCCCGCCTCTTCGAGATAATCGTGGAGGACGCGACCATAAGGCAGCGTCATGTCGGTGACGAGATGGAGCCCGCCCTTGTGCTCGAGCACGGGCAGATCGGCCATCGGGCAATTGACCGCCGGGATCAGCTCCAGCTGCGCGCGGCCACGCCAGGCGCCCTTCACCTTGATGTCGGCGAAGTTGATGCCGACGAGCTGCGCGATCGCCGCCGAGCCATCGATGTCGGGGATCAGCTTCAGCGTGACCTGGGTGCGCTTGAGCAGCGCCTCCAGCTCGGCCTTGTCACCGACCACTTCGTGCTTGTAGACCATCGTCCCGGTGGCGGCACGCTGCCCCGAATAGAGCAGGACGCCGGTCAGCGTATCGCTCGCCGTCGTCAGCGTCGCGGCGCCGTACTTCATCGGATAGCCCCAGATCTCGCGACCACCTGCCAGCGGCGGGCAATTATCGACATACATCTGGACAAGGAAGTTGCACTTCTCGCCGTTGAACGTGCACGGGATCGCCTGCAGCGCGGCCGAATAGGCGCCGAAGCCCTCGCCGTCGGGCAGATCGAGCCACTGGACCGAGACCGTGTCGCCATCGGGCTCCAGCGGTTCAGGCAGCAATTTGCGGATCATCGCCGGATCGGTCCGGTAATAGATGATCATATATTGCCGCTCGAAGAATTTGTACGGCCCTTCCGGATAGGTCGGGCTCTGGAGCGGCATCGAGCTGAGCTTCAGCACATCCTGCTTGTTCATGTCCGTGCCCCCCTCAGCCCGCTGCGTCTTTGATGTAATCGAACAATACGCGGCCATGCGGCAGCGAGAGATCGGCGATATAATGCTTGCCGCCCGTGATCCGCAGGATCGGCAGATCGGCGACGGGCGCATTGACGTGCGGCGTCAGCTCGAGCCGCGCATTGCCGACCCAGGTGCCCTTCACGGTGATATTCTCGAGATTGTAGGCGACGAGCTGGCAGATCTTGGGGCTGCCATCGACATCGGGGATGATCTTCAGGTTGCACGACGTCTTGGTCATGCCCTTGGCCATCGCCTCGGCCCCGCCGGGGCTCTCCTTCCACTTGTAGGTCATCGTCCCCATCGCGACGACCTGGCCTGCATAAGAGAGGACGCCCGTCAGCGTATCGGAGTTCACGGTGAGCGTGGGGAACGCATATTTCTTGGGGAAGCCCCAGATCTCGCGGCCGCAGCTGATCGGCGGTTCGTCGTCGAGATACATTTGCGCGGTATAGTTGATCGGCTCGCCGTTGAAGGTGCAGGGGATGACGATCCCGCTCTCGGTATAGTCGCCGAAGCCCGAGCTGTCGGGCATCTTGATCCACTCGTAGAGGACGAGATTGTCTGCGTTTGGCACGAGCGGCTCCGGCACCGCCGCGCGCAGCGCGACCGGATCGGTCTCGTAGGTGATGATCATATATTCGCGGTTGATGAACCGGTACGGCCCGAGCGGATAGCTGGGCGCGACCGCCGGCATCGACGGCAGCTTGAGGATTTCTTCAGGCGTCATCGGTCAGCAGGCCCCCCAGGCTGGAAACACGAAAGCAGACTAGATCAAAGAAAAGACGATGCGATGTCGGTCGACGACCGCTTGCCGACATCGTCGAGATGCTCGTCCAGCCACGCGGTCGCGCAGGCCCGGCCGACGTCGCGAAGCTCCTGCAGGAACTTCCAGTCGGGGTTGAGCTTGCTGGTGACGCCCAGGCTCGTCATATATTTCTCGTCCTGGATCGAATGGATCAGCATCCGGCGATGCTTGTCGTCGGCGAGCTGACCATCGTCGATCAGATGGCTGACGAAGGCGATCGCGCGCATCTCGCGCATCAGGCTGGAATTGAAGCTGATCTCGTTCAGGCGGTTGAGGATGTCCTTGGCCGTCTTCGGGATCTCGTCGCGGTTGAGCGGATTGATATGGATGATGACGACGTCGTTCGTCTCGCTGCCGTAGATCAGCGGGAAGATCGCCGGATTGCCCATATAGCCGCCGTCCCAATAGCCCTCGCCATCGATCTCGACGGTCTGGAACATGAAGGGCAGGCAGCCCGAGGCGAGCACCTGATCAGGGCCGATCTCGTGATTCTCGAACATGCGGACCTTGCCGGTGCGCACGTTCGTCGCCGACAGGAACAGCTTGATCGGGCAGCCTTCGCGCAGGACTTCGAAGTCGACCGACTCCTCCAGCACCTTGCGCAGCGGATTCACGTTCATCGGATTGAGTTCGTAGGGGCTCATGACCCGCGACAGCAGATCCATGACCATGAAGACGGGGCTGTAATCGAGGCTGTGATTGCCCAGCATCTGATCGATCAGTGACGGCTTGAGGATACCCTTGGCGCCTTCGTCGCTGATCTTCTTCCAGAACTTCTCGAGCTCTTCGCGCGCCCCATCCGCGCCGCCGATCGTGAGACCATAGCCGAGCACGGTGGCGTTCATCGCGCCCGCACTCGTCGCGCTGACAGCGTCGAAGGTGACGCGGCCGTCTTCCAGCAACTTGTCGAGCACGCCCCAGGCGAACGCGCCGTGCGCGCCGCCGCCCTGAAGCGCGAGATTGATCTTCTTACTGTTCAGTCCGGGCGTATAGGCGGTCGACCCCGGCCTAGTCATTGTCTGAGTCGCCATGTCCCACCCCCTGACGCCGCAAGATCATGCTCGACTTTGCGGTGGTAGCTTGCCGTACCGCACGCTAGATAAGACAGCAAGGTCGATTCACTGGCTCTTATAGGGTGTCGGCGGCGATCGCAGGCCGGTTCAGCGGGGGAATTTCAGATGCTTAAAGGATTGAATGCGATCGTTACTGGCTCGACGAGCGGTATCGGACTCGGGATTGCGCATGTTCTTGCGTCGAAGGGCACGAACCTCGTCATCACCGGCTTCGGCGATGCGGCCGCGATCGAGGCGGAGCGCGTCAATCTCGAGACCAAGCATAATGTAAAGGTCGTCTATAGCGCCGCCGACATGTCCAAGCCGGACGAAGTGAAGGCGATGGTCGAGCTGTGCGTATCGAGCTTCGGTTCGATCGACATCCTCGTCAACAATGCGGGCATCCAGTTCACCGCCGACGTCCAGGATTTCCCGGACGAGAAGTGGCACCAGGTGATCGCCATCAACCTCTCCGGCATCTTCTTCGCGATCAAGGCCGCGTTGCCGCACATGCAGGCGAAGAAGTTTGGCCGCATCATCAATATCAGCTCGGTCCACGGCCTGATCGGCAGCACGCACAAGGTCGCCTATGTCGCCGCCAAGCATGGCGTGATCGGCATGAGCAAGGTCGTCGCGCTGGAAAATGCCGGCAGCGGCATCACCTGCAACTCGATCTGCCCGGGCTGGGTGCACACACCGCTCGTCCAGGCGCAGATCGAGGCCAATGCCGCTCGCGACGGCATCAGCGTGGAGCAGGCGACCGAAAACCTGCTGATCGAGAAGCAGCCTTCCAAGCAGTTCGCCACGCCCGAGCAGATGGGCGAGCTCGCCGCTTTCCTGGCGAGCGACGCCGCCGCGCAGATGACCGGCATCGCGCTGCCCGTCGACGGCGGCTGGACGGCGCAGTAATCGCCGACTGAGACCGCAAGGCCATGGGGCGACGGCGCCTCATGGCCTTGGCGCGGTCCAACTGCGACCGGGATCGCTTGCCATTCAATCGCCGCATCAATCGATAGCGGTTTTGGCATGGCCGGCTTGGACGGCGCGTCCTATCCCTCGCCCCACGCCTAGCTCGACACGAGCAGGCATCGGGAGAGACTGATGGGCACCAGCCGGCGCGACTTCCTGCTCGGAACGACGGCGCTCGCGCTTTCCGCTGCCGTCACGCCTCTCGCGGCCGCGGCCGTCGAGGCGCCCTTGCTGGAGATCGCGACGCCGATGGCGCCGCCCGAATGGGCGCTGCTGGAGCGCGCGGTGCTCGATGCGCACACCGCCGCCTGCGAGGCCTTCTTCGCTCGCTATTACGATCAGCAGACGGGCTTCTTCCTCGCGATCGAGCGCTGGGGCGGCGACGACGGCCCCGACGACGCGATCGAGAACGTCAACGACTGGCCGCATCTCTACCAGCTGGGCGCGTCCGAGCGGATCCGCCAGCTCTACGAGCTCGCCTATGAAGGCCATGTCCGCCAGTTCACGCTGGCGAAGACGAAGGACGTGCCGTTCGCGCGCGAAGGCATGTACTTCAAGGAATTCCCAGTCATGATGGACTGGCAGCATAACGGGGAGGGGATGTCCGTCTTCAACCTGTACGGGCTGGGCAATCCTTATTCGAAGAAATATCGCGATCGCGTCCGCCGCTTCGCGGCCTTCTACACGGGTGAGGATCCGTCCGCGCCGAATTACGATCCCAAGTTCAAGATCATCCGCAGCCTGTTCAACGGCAGCCGCGGCCCGCTGATGCGCAAGGCGACGGCGCTGGACTGGGCGGGCGATCCGGTCGACCTGACCGGGATCGATCCGTCCGCGCTGCTGCACGGCGAGCATAGCTACGAACAGATGCTGGCGCATTTCAAGGATTATACCGAGACGACGGGCGACAGCCCGCTCAACCTGCAATCGACGAGCCTCGCGACCAACGCCTTCATGCTCGCGCACGAGCCGAAATATAAGAACTGGGTCGTCGACTATGTCGATGCCTGGATCGCACGTGCCCGCGCCAATAACGACATCGTGCCGACCAATATCGGCCTCGACGGCAAGATCGGCGGCGAGGCCGATGGCAAATGGTATGGCGGAACCTATGGCTGGTCGTTCAGCCCGATCGTGCCGATGACGGGCAAGCCCGAGGATCGCAACCGCATCCCCTATACGGTCATGGGCTTTTTCAACGCCTATCTGCTGACCGGCGACGACAAATATCTCGATGTGTGGCGGCGGATGACCGACCGCATCAACGCCAACGGCAAGATGATCGACGGCAAGATGCAGTACCCGACCATGTATGGCGACACGGGCTGGTACAGCTTCAAGCCGGCCAAGTGGCAGGTCGCCGCGCAGGATATCTATCTGCTGTCGATGAAGCCCGCGGATCGCGCGCGCGCGCCCGATCACCCCTTCTTCCAATATCTCGACGGCAAGAACCCGGCCTTCCCCGCGACCGTGCTACGCGAAGCGCTCGGCCACATCCGCGAGACGGCGGCGGCGGCACAGGCGGACACGTCGCTGCCCGACACTCGCTTCGTCGATACGGTGATGGATTATAATCCGGCGAGCGTGTCGGCCCTGATCATGCTGATGCAGGGCGGATCGCATATCGGCCGGCCGGGCTGGTCCGAGAAATCGCCGCATGTCGGCGGCGCGCTGCAATTCTCGCGGCTGCGCTATTTCGATCCCGAGGCCGGCCGCCCGGGCGTGCCGCCCGATGTCGGCGCGCTCGTCGATACGATGACCGCCGACACGACGGGCGTGACGCTTGTCAATTGCAGCCCGACGCAGAGTCGGACCGTGACGATCCAGGGCGGCGCCTATGGCGAGCATCAGATAGTGAGCGTGTCCGACGGCGGCGCGGTGCGGCCCGTCAATGCGCGCTGCTTCACGATCCGGCTCGCGCCGGGCGCGGGCGCCCGGCTGCTGCTCAGGATGCGGCGCTATGCCAATCCGCCGACTTTGGACTTTCCGTGGAGCGGGCCGCCGGTCGATGCCGCGCTGCACAATGCGGCGGGCCGTTTCGCGGAAGACCCCCCCAAGGATATCCGCAATTCGCCGCAGAAGCAGAACGGCGCGCTCAGCTATTGATCGTGCCGCATCGCGGCAAGATCCAGATAAAGCGGGAACCTTCTCGTACAATCCCGAACAAGATCGGTGAGAGGGCGCACGTCTCTTCGAGATCGGCATCGCATTCATGCCGTCGCTGCATTGCTCAATCCCGGTTCAGCATTGGACCGCCGGTTACCCTCGCCGCACAGTGACGCCAAGATCACTGAAGAGATGATCCGGTCACGACGGAGCGCGCTCGAGGGTGCTCGCCGTCATGACCGGCAAGACAAGATAATTGGGAGAGAGACGTGGGATATCATTTCCGCGCGACGAGCCGGTCGCGCCTGCTGCAAAGCGCCGCACTTTTCGCGGTTTCCTGCGGTCTCGCGGCGACCGGGGTTTCGGCCCAGACCGCGCCTGGCGCGCCCGAAAGCCTCGCCGCAGCCCCCGCGCAAGCCGCCGAAGCACCGGCCGCTACCGAGGCGACCGCTACCGAGACGGCCGCTCCGTCCGCTGCTATCGCCAGCGACATCGTCGTGACGGGATCGCGCATCACGCGCAACGGCTTCGCCGCGCCGACGCCGACGACGGTCGTCGGCATTGCGGAAATCCAGAAGGCCGCGCCCGCCAATATCGCCGATTTCGTCAACCAGATGCCGCAGCTCAGCGGCAGCTCGACGACGCGCACGGGCAACGGCAATACCTCGACCGGCACGAACGGGCTCAACACTCTCAACCTGCGTTCGCTGGGCGCCAATCGGACTTTGGTCTTGCTCGATGGCCGCCGCGTCGTCTCCTCGACGCCGACCAACGCCGTCGACATCAACAATCTGCCGTCCGCCCTGATCGAGCGCGTCGATGTCGTGACCGGCGGCGCCTCTGCCGCCTACGGATCGGACGCGGTCGCCGGCGTGGTCAACTTCATCCTCCAGAAGAAATATACGGGGCTGAAGGGCTCGATCGCGGGCGGCCTCACCGATCGCGGCGACGATGCCAACACCAACGGCTATCTCGCCTTCGGCGCGCCTTTCGCGGACGGGCGTGGCCACGTGCTGCTGAGCATCGAGGGCCAGTATCAGGCGGGCATCGCCGGCATCGATCGCAACAAGCGCAAATGGTTCAACCAGACCAACTTGCTGACCAACACCGCCTATACGGCCACCAACGGCCAGCCGCGGCGGATCATCGCGAGCAACGTCAACAGCCTGACCGTGGCGCAGGGCGGCGTGATCATACCGACCGGGCTGACCGCGGCGCAGGCGGCGGCGATCGGCAACACTCAGTTCGGCTTCAACAGCGCGGTCAGCCCGTTCGTGCGCGGCACGTTCTTGTCCGATCCGCTGATGGTCGGCGGCAACGCGTTCACCGAGGGCAATCTGATCGCGCTGGATTCGACGGTGAAGCGGGGCTCCGCCTTCGGGCGCGTCAGCTACGACCTGACCGACGATATCGAGTTCAGCGTCGAGGGCTCCTACGGCTATTCGCAGACGGGCAACATCGCCGCCTATCAGCGCTACCCGGGCAATCTGACGCTGTCCGTGAACAACCCCTATTTGCCGGCGTCCGTGGCGACGGCGGCGCGCGCGGCGGGCGTCAGCACGTTCCGCTACGGCTATGCGACCTACGATCTCGGCCGGCCGTATAACGAGGCGACGCGCAAGGTGTATCGCGGCGTCGCGGCGCTTTCGGGCAAGGTGCTCGGCGATTGGAAGTGGGACGCTTATTATCAATATGGCCAGGCCGACATCGGCTATGTCCTGCGGAACACGACCAATATCGCCCGCTTCGCCCAGGCGATCCAGGCGACGCGCAATGCGGCCGGTCAGATCGTCTGCACGTCGACGCTGACCAACCCTACCGACGGCTGCGTACCGCTCAACGTGTTCGGCTACGGCGTCGCGAGCCCTGCGGCGATCGCCTATGTGAAGGGCACCGCGACGCAGGACCTGACGCTCAAGCAGAATGTCGCCGCCGCGAGCATCAGCGGCGAGCCGTTCAGCCTGTGGGCCGGCCCCGTCAGCCTCGCGGCCGGTGGCGAATATCGCAAGGAGGAGATCGCCGGCGTCGGCGATGCCGTCTCGGCGGTCAACGGCTTCTACACGGGCAATTTCAAGGGCACCAACGGCAGCTACGACGTGAAGGAGGCCTTCGCGGAGGTGGTCGTGCCGCTGGCGGAGGACATTCCGTTCCTGCGCAGCCTCGAATTCAACGGCGCAGGCCGCTACACGCATTATTCCACCAGCGGCGGCGTCGTGACGTGGAAGGCGGGCCTCACCTGGAAGCCGATCAACGACGTCCGCCTGCGCGCCGTCCGCTCGCGCGACATCCGCGCCGCCAGCCTTTCGGAACTCTATGCGGCCGGTAACACGCAGGGGAACGACATCGTCGATCCGACGCGCAACCTCGCCGGCAATCGCGTCAATCGCCTGACGATCGGCAACACCGATCTGTTGCCGGAGAAGGCCGATACGACGAGCCTCGGAATCGTCTATTCGCCGTCGTGGCTCAGGCAGTTCACGGCCTCGTTCGATTACTACAAGATCGATCTGAAGGACGCGATCACGACGCTGCTGGCGCAGGAGACGATCGATCGCTGTTTCCGCGGGGAAACCGTCTTGTGCAGCGCCATCCAGCGCGACGCGAGCGGCGTGATCACGCAGGTCGTCACCCAGCCGATCAATCTTTCCCAGCTGAAGACCAACGGCTTCGACATCGAAGGAAGCTTCCGCCAGCCGCTGGGCGACATCTTCGCCGACATGCCCGGCACGGTGACGCTGCGCGCGCTCGGCTCGCATATCGCCAAGCGCACGACGATCAACGGCGGCGTCCGCACCGAAGCCGCAGGGCAGAATACCGCCGACGCGCCCAAGTGGCGCTGGTTCGTCACGCTCGGCTATGACGATGCCAAGTTCACCGGCCTGTTCACGCTGCGGACGATCAGCAAGGGCGTCTACGACAACAATTGGACGTCCGGCGTCGAGATCGACAACAACCGGATCAAGGGCGCCGCCTATGTCGATTTCGCGGCGGGCTACAAGCTGCCCGCGGCCGGCCACAGCAAGATGGAGGTCTTCCTCAAGATCGAGAACCTTTTCGACAAGGATCCGCCGGTCGTCGCCCAGGTCGGCACGAGCGGCCTCCAGACCAACCCGATCCTCTACGATGTGGTGGGTCGCGCGTACCGCGTCGGTCTGCGCTTCGCTTACTGATCCCGTTGCGATGCCCGCATTCCTCCCACCCCCAGAGGGAAGAAACACCGTGAAGAGAGCGTCTCTCGCAACGGTGGCGGGCGTCGCGCTTGCCGTGCTCGCCTCCCCCGCTTCCCTTGCCCAGGAGGCGGGCAGGGCACCCCGCGCCGCGGCCGACTATCCCGCGCCGACCGCATTTCCCAAGGCGAACGAGGCGGCGGTCGCCACTCATCTCTCGGCCGCGCGCAAGATCGCGGGGGCGGACCTGTTCGCCGACATGGCGCATCGCTGCATCATCAGCCCGGTCTATCCGGTGCGGGTGCGCGGCATCCAATATGACGGCAAGATCACGCCAACGAAGGTGTTCGACCAATTCTACTCGGTCGGCCAGAATGCGGTCTCGGCCTATGTGCTGAAGACGAGCGCCGGGCTGATCCTGTTCGACACGCTCGACAATGCGGACGAGGCCGAGCACCTGCTCGTGCCGAACATGATCGCGCTGGGACTCGATCCCAAGCAGATCAAATATATCGTCCTGACGCACGGCCATGGCGACCATTATGGCGGCGCCGACTGGCTCCAGCGAACCACGGGCGCCAAGGTGATCGCCGCGGCGGCCGACTGGGCGATGATGGAAAAGGGATCGGCCAGCGGGCCGTTCAAGGATCTCGTGACGCCGAAGCGCGACATGGTGATCGCCGACGGCCAGACGCTGACGCTGGGTGATACCAGCATCCGCTTCTACGTGACGCCGGGGCATACGCCGGGGACGCTCTCGGCGATCTTCGCCGTCACCGATCATGGTCAGAAGCATATTGTCGGCTTCAACGGCGGCACCGGCGGCGGGCGCGACGAAGCGGGCCTGCGCGCGAGCATTCCCGCCTTCGGGCGCTGGGCGGAGCTGACCAAGGCGGCGGGCGTCGATACGTTGATCGCCAACCATCCGCTTCACGCGGAGACGCTGGAGCGCGAGGAGCTGATCCGGCATGCGCTGCCGGGCGATCCCAATCCGTTCGTGATCGGCGCCGACACCTATCAGCGCTATGTGCGCGTCCAGCAGGAATGCGCCCGCGTCCAACTCGCCCGCATGGGCCTCACCGAATGAACGAAGGACCAGCATGAGCTTTCCCACCGCCGACCGCATCGACGAGGTCAAACTCTCGCTCGCCTTCCTGCCGCTGAAGACGCCGGTCAGCGACGCCAAGGTGCTGACCGGGCGGCAGAAGCCGCTGACCGAAGTCGCGTTCCTGTTCTGCGAGATCCGCACCGCGGGCGGCCAGGAGGGGCTGGGCTTCAGCTACTCGAAGCGCGCCGGCGGGCCGGGACAATATGCGCATGCCAAGGAGATCGGCCAGCTGCTGATCGGCGAGGATCCGAGCGACATCGGCAAGATCTGGACGAAGCTCGTCTGGGCGGGCGCGTCGGTCGGGCGTTCGGGGCTCTCGACGCAGGCGATCGCGGCGTTCGACAATGCCTTGTGGGACATGAAGGCCAAGCGCGCGGGGCTGCCGCTCGCCAAATTGCTGGGCAGCTATCGTGACGGCGTCTCCTGCTACAATACGAGCGGCGGCTTCCTCTCGACGCCGATCGAGCAGGTGCTCGATAATATCGACGAGGCGCTCGGCAACGGCATCGCCGGCATTAAGATCAAGGTCGGCCAGCCTGATACCGCGACCGATCTCAAGCGGATGGAGGCGGTGCGCAAGCATGTCGGCCCGACGACGCCGCTGATGGTCGACGCCAACCAGCAATGGGACCGGCCGACCGCGATGCGGATGGGCCGCGCGATGGAGCAGTTCGACCTGATCTGGATCGAGGAGCCGCTCGATGCCTATGACGCGGCGGGCCATGCCAAGCTCTCGGCGATGCTGGCGACGCCGATCGCGAGCGGCGAGATGTTGACGAGCCCCGCCGAACACTGGGAGTTCATCCGCCAGGATGCGGTGGGGTTCATGCAGCCCGACGCGGCGCGGGTCGGCGGGATCACGCAATTCCTGAAGATCATGGCGATGGGCGAGCAGCGCCACCTGAAGATGGCGCCGCACTTCGCGATGGAGATCCACGTCCACCTCTCGGCGGCTTACCCGCACGATGCGTGGGTCGAGCATTTCGACTGGCTGGAGCCGCTGTTCAACGAGCGGCTGGAGACCAAGGACGGCAAGATGCTCGTGCCGGACCGGCTGGGGCTGGGCGTGACGCTGACCGATCAGGCCCGGGCATGGACGGTAGCGACCGAAGTGTTTGGAGGCTGAGGCCGCCGAATTTTTAGCACCCGCTCATCCTGAGGAGGGACTGAGCTTGGCGAAGGCCCGTCTCGAAGGACCGCATCTTTGCGATGGTCCTTCGAGACGCCATTTCGGCTTCGCTCAATGGCTCCTCAGGATGAGCGGACGGGGATTCGTGGTCAGCCCGCCTGCATCGCGCCATCCACCAGACGCGGCACGCCGAGCGGGTTCGCCTGCTTCAGCGCGTCCGGCAGCAGGGCCTCGGGCATGTCCTGGTAGCAGACCGGGCGCAGGAAGCGGGCGATCGCGAGGCTGCCGACCGAGGTGGTACGCGCGTCCGAGGTGGCGGGGTAGGGGCCGCCATGCACCATCGCGTGCGCGACCTCGACGCCCGTTCCGTAGCCGTTGACGAGCAGGCGGCCGACTTTGGCGCGCAGGCGGGGCAGGAGATCGGCGGCGGCGGGCTCGTCGGCGGGGACGATGTGGATCGCGGCGGTGAGCTGGCCCTCCAGCGCATCGATCACGGTGCCCAATGTCGCCAGATCGGGGCAGCGCACGACGAGCGATGCCGCACCGAAAATCTCGTCCTGAAGCTCGCGATGGGCGAGGAAGGCTTCGGCCGAGGTGACGAACAGGCCCGCCTGGCCGCCATGCTGGCCGCCCTCGGCCCCGCGCGCGACGATCTCGACATCGGCATGGCCGGTGAGCGCGGCGACGCCTTCGCGATAGGCCGAGGCGATCCCCGGGGTGAGCATCGTCTGCGCGGGCAGCGTCGTCAGCGCCTCACCCGCGGCGATCACGAAGCGGTCGAGCGCCTCGCCCTCCACGGCGAGGACGAGGCCCGGATTGGTGCAGAACTGCCCCGCGCCCAGCGTCAGCGAGCCGACGAACGCCTTGGCGGTCGCCTCGGCCTTTTCGGCGAGCGCGCGGGGGAACAGGACGACCGGGTTGATCGAGCTCATTTCGGCATAGACCGGGATCGGCTCGGCGCGCTGGCGTGCGATCTCGAGGAGCGCGAGGCCGCCGCGGCGCGAGCCGGTGAAGCCCACTGCCTTGATGCGCGGATCGGCGACGAGTGCGGCGCCGATCGCGTGGCCGCTGTCCATGATCAGCGAGAAGACGCCTTCGGGCAGGCCGGCGGCGGCGACCGCATCGCGCACCGCGCGCCCGATCAGTTCGGACGTGCCGGGATGCGCGGGGTGCGCCTTGGCGACGACGGGGCAGCCGGCGGCGAGCGCGGAGGCGGTGTCGCCGCCCGCGACCGAGAAAGCGAGCGGGAAGTTCGACGCGCCGAACACCGCGACGGGGCCGATCGCCTCATTGGCGACGCGCAGATCGGGCCGCGGCGGTGCGCGATCGGGCAGCGCAGGATCGATCCGCACATCGAGATAATGGCCCGCGCGCAGCACGCCGGCGAACAGGCGGAGCTGGTTGCACGTGCGCCCGCGCTCGCCTTCCAGCCGGGCGCGCGGCAGGCCGCTCTCCTGCATGACGCGGACGATCAGATCGTCGCCGAGCGCCATGATCTTCTCGGCGATGCTTTCGAGGAAGTCGGCGCGCTTGGCAGGCGCGAGCGCGGCAAAGGGTTCGGCGGCTTCGGCAGCGAGCGCGCAAGCGCGTTCGAGATCGGCAGGAGTCGCGCCGCCGAAGGCGGGATCAAGCTGCTCGCCCGTGGCGGGATCGATACCGAAGACCTGGCCGTTGCTGCCCGTCACTTCGTGCGCGCCGATGAACATGCTGCCTTGGATCGTCATGACATACTCCGGGAAATCAGAAACGGGGCTTCTTGGTCGACCAATCGGGCCGATATTTTCGCATCTGCCGCGCATCATCGCGGCTTCTGATGTCGATCGTGCGATAGAGATCGTGAAGCGCGGCGACCATGTCGCGGTCGAGCTCTACGCCGAGGCCGGGCGCATCGGTGATCGCGACACAGCCGCCGATGATCGGAACCTTGCCACCGACGATCACCTCGTCCTCCTCTTCCACCCACGGATAATGGGTATCGCACGCATAGCTAAGGCGCGGCGTGGCGGCGGCAAGGTGCGTCATCGCCATCAGGCTGATGCCGAGATGCGAATTGGAGTGCATCGACAGGCCCAGGCCGAAGACCTCGCACATCTGCGCGAGCATCTGCGTGCGCCTGAGCCCGCCCCAATAATGGTGATCGGACAGCACGATCTGGACACTGTCGAGGCTCAGGCTTTGGCGCAACTCGTCGAAATCGGTGACGACCATATTGGTCGCGAGCGGCAGGCCGGTGCGGCGGTGGAGATCGGCCATGCCCTGCAGGCCGGGGACCGGATCCTCATAATATTCGAGCATCTCGTAGAGCTGGTCGGCGCAATTGACCGCGGTCTCCAGCGACCAATTGCCGTTGGGATCGATCCGCAAGGGCAGGCCGGGGAACGCTTCGGACAGCGCAACGATCGCGGCGCATTCGACCTCGGGTTCCAGTGCGCCCGCCTTCAGCTTGATGCTCTCGAAGCCGTGCGCGTCGATCATACGCTTGGCCTGCGCGACGATGCCTGCGGGATCGATCGCCTCGCCCCAAGGATCGGGCGGATAGCAATCGTCGATATGCGCGGCATATTTAAAGAAGAGATAGGCGCTGAACGGGACCTTGTCGCGGACCGCGCCGCCGAGCAGTTCGACGAGCGGCACGCCGATCGTGCGCGCCTGCGCATCGAGCAGGGCGACCTCGAACGCGGAGTAAGCGTTCGGGATCTGCTTGGAGGGGTGCGAGCCGGGGGCGAGTTCGGCGCCGGCCTCGGGCGGCGGCAGCGTCGACAGGATCGCGCGGACGCGCGTTTCGAGTCCGTTGAGATCGAAGATGCTGAGGCCGACGAGCGGTTCGCGCAGCGCCAGCAGGGCGGCGAGCACGGGCGCGTCGCCATAGCTTTCGCCGAGGCCGATCACGCCGTTGTCGGCCTCGACCTCGATGATCGAGCGCAAGGCATAAGGCTCGTGGATGCCGCTCGCATTGAGCAGAGGCGGATCACGGAAGGCGATCGGCGTGACCGTGACGCGCTTGATCTTCATATTCTTCTCTCCCGCCGGCGGGGCCGGCGCGCGGAGTTTAGCGGCGGGGGTGGGCGCGAGACCAATGCGCTCCGGCGATTGATCGATACAAAACCCCAATCCGCTCATCCTGAGGAGGGACTGAGCTTTGGCGAAGGCCCGTTTCGAAGGACATTCACCTTCCCAGCCGTCCTTCGAGACGCCACTTCGACATGCTCAGTGGCTCCTCAGGATAAGCGGTCGGTGTGATTGGGCTATTGTGAAGGATCGCCCCCGATCGTCTCCATGCGCTTGAGGAAGCGCTGGATCGCGGGATTGTCGTTGTCGTGGCGCCACGAGAGGAGGAGTTCGACCGATTCGCTGGCTTCCTCCAGCGGATGGAAGCTGATCCCGTCCATGTGCAGGGCGCGTGCCGCCTCGGGCACGATCGCCGCGCCCAGGCCCGCGCCGACGAGCGCGAGGATCGAGTGGATCTGGCTCAGATACTGGACGTAGCGCGGCGCGACGCCGGCATTGGTCATCAACCCCTGGACGAGATCGTGGAAGTAGCGGGCACCGTCGGGGGAATACATGACGACGGGGTGATCGTTGAAATCGGCGAGCGCGCGCGGCGGCGGGCGGCCATCTATGCCTGCGTCGAGGCTGGCTATCAGCAGCCCTTCGCGCATCACGAGCTGCGAGCCGAGTTCGGCGCGGCGCAGCGGGGGGCGGAGCAGGCCGATATCGATCTGCCCGGCCATCAGCGCATCGATCTGCTCGACGCTGACCATTTCCTTCAGACGGAGATCGACATTGGGCAGGCCGGTGCGCGCATGCGAGATAAGCTTGGGCACGAAACTGTAGCCCGAGGCGGCGGTGAAGCCGAGCGTGAGCGCGCCGACTTCGCCGGTCGCGGCGCGGCGCGCGGTGAGCCGGGCATTGTCGGCGAGGCGGACGATACGGCGCGCATCGCTCATGAAGGCGGCGCCGGCGGCGGTCAGCTCGACCGAGCGGCTGCTGCGCTTGAACAATTCGACATCGAGGATCCGCTCGAGGATCTGGATCTGGCGGCTCAAGGGCGGCTGCGTCATGCACATGCGTGCTGCGGCCTTGCCGAAATGGAGCTCCTCCGCGACCGCGACGAAGCAGCGCAGCTGCATGAGTTCGAACATCACCGGGGCCTGCGCCTATCGGAGCCGATCGGCAAGCATGCTAACATATGTTTAGCGGACGAGGCAGGGACGCTTGTTGTCGAACGACCAGCCCTCGACCAGATATTGCATGCCCGCGCCATCGTCACGCGCGCCTAGGCCGTGCTGCTGATAGAGGCGGTGCGCCGCCTCCAGCGCATCGCAGTCGATCTCAATGCCGAGACCCGATCTCTCGGGCACCGCGACATGGCCGTCCTCGATCCGCAGCGGATCGCGCGTCAGGCGCTGGCCGTCCTGCCAGATCCAGTGCGTATCGATCGCGGTGACGCGCCCGGGGACCGCGGCGGCGACATGCGTGAACATCGCCAGCGAAATGTCGAAATGGTTGTTCGAGTGCGAGCCCCAGGTCAGGCCGAGCTCGTTGCAGAGCTGGCCCACGCGGACCGAGCCCTGCATCGTCCAGAAATGTGGATCGGCGAGCGGGATATCGATCGCGTCCAAGCGGATCGCGGCGTGGAGCTGGCGCCAGTCGGTGGCGATCATGTTGGTCGCGGTGGGCAGGCCGGTTGCGCGCCGGAACTCGGCCATGATCTCGCGGCCCGAAAAGCCGTCCTCGGCGCCGCACGGATCCTCGGCATAAGCGAGCACGTCGCCCCGCCCCTTGCAGACCCGGATCGCCTCGGCGAGCGACCAGGCACCGTTGGGATCGAGCGTGACGCGGGCCTCGGGGAAGCGGCGGGCGAGCGCGGTCGCGGCTTCCATCTCCGCGTCGGCGGAAAGGACGCCGCCCTTGAGCTTGAAATCTCGGAAGCCGTAGCGCTCCTGCGTGGCCTCGGCGAGCGCGACGACCGCATCGGGGGTAAGGGCTTCCCTGTCGCGCAGGCTTTCCCAGCGGTCGGCGGCTCCGCCTGCGTCGCGATAGGGGAGATCGGTCTTCCGGGAATCGCCGATGTAGAAGAGGTAGCCGAGCATCTCGACGCGGTCGCGCTGCTGCCCGTCGCCGAGCAAAGCCGCGACGGGGAGATTCAGATGCTGGCCGAGCAGATCGAGCATCGCCGCCTCGATGGCGGTGACGACGTGGATCGTCGTCCGCAGATCGAAGGTCTGCAGGCCCCGCCCGCCGGCGTCGCGCGCGGCGAAGGCGGTACGCACCGCATTGAGCACGCGCGCATGATCGCCGACGCGCGCGCCTTCCACGATTGCGCGCGCATCCTCCAGCGTACGCCGGATCGGCTCGCCGCCCGGCACCTCGCCTAGCCCCGTGCGCCCGGAGGCGTCGCGGATCAGGACGACATTGCGCGTGAAGAACGGGGCGTGCGCGCCGGACAGGTTCAGCAACATGCTGTCCTGCCCGGCGACGGGGACGACCTTCATCTCGACGATCGCGGGCAGGCCCGCGGCGTCGCGCTGTCCGAGTTCGACCGCAGCCATGTGGATCAGGCCGCCTTCAGGCCCTTGGCCTGCATGCTGCCATTGGCCTTCTCGATCAGAGCGGCAAGCTCGGCGAGCTCGGCCGGATTGAGATCGGTCAGCGGCAGGCGGACGGGGCCCGCGTCGCGGCCGATGACCTTCATGCCGGCCTTCACGATCGAGACCGCATAGCCCTTACCCTTGTTGCGCAACGTGATGTACGGGATCACGAAATCGCGCAGCCCGTTCATGATCGTCTCGGTATCGCGCGCGCGGACCGCGGCGTAGAAATCGAGCGCCCATTCCGGCATGAAATTGAAGATCGCCGACGAATAGGTCGTGACGCCCATTTCCAGATAGGCCGGCGCGAAGGTCTCGGCGGTGGGGAGGCCGCCGACATAGGTCAGGCGATCGCCCATCTTGGCATAGACGCGCATCATCAGCTCGATATCGCCGACGCCGTCCTTGAAGCCGACAAGGTTCGGGTTGCGATCGCACAGGCGCGCGAGCGTATCCTCGTCGATGATGCCGTTGTCGCGATTATAGACGATCACGCCGAGGCCCGTCGCCTTGCAGACCGCCTCGATATGCGCCTCGAGGCCTTCCTGCGTGGCGTTGGTGAGATAGGGCGGGAGCAGCAGGATGCCGTCCGCGCCGGCGCCCTCGACGCCCTTGGCCATCTCGATCGCGATCGCGGTGCCGTAGCCGCAGCCGGACAGCAGGGGAATGCCCTTCACTTCCTGCGCGGCGGCCTTGACGACGGTGACGACTTCGGTGGGTGTCAGCGAGAAGAATTCGCCCGTGCCGCCGGCCGCGAACAGCCCGGCGACATCGTAGCTCGCGAGCCACGCGCAATGCTCGCGATAGGCGCCCTCGATGAACTGCTGGTTCTCGTCGAAATGAGTCACGGGGAATGACAGCAATCCCGCGCCGATCGTCTTGGCCATTTCATTCGGTGACATCATTGTCCTGGTCCTTGGGCGAGCGGTAGCCTTCGTGGCGCCGCGGGATGGTGATCATGAGTGCCGGTCGTAAGGCTCTGTTGCTAACTCAAAAAGCGACTTGGCCGATGCGGATCGGGTATCGGCGCCGGATCATGCGATAGCCGGGCGGAGGGCGGTGTCGGGTGCGTCCTCGATCCGCTCGATCTTGCCGGCGATGACGAGGTAGCTGAACGCCGCGAGAAGCGCGTTGCAGGCCACGAACACGAGCGCGAGCTTGAACGAACCGGTGCTCTTGAGAATTCCGCCGATGATGATCGGCGTCAGGATCGACGAGAGATTGCCGACCATGTTGAACAGCCCGCCGCTGAGTCCTGCGGTCTTGCGCGGGGCGACATCGGCGATGACCGCCCAGCCGAGCGCGCCGATCCCCTTGCCGAAGAAGGCGATGCTCATGAACAGCAGGACGAGCGTGTTCGTATCAACATAGTTGCACGCGACGATCGCGAGGCTGACGAGCATGCCGCTGACGACGGGCACCTTGCGCGCGATCGTCAGCGAATAACCGCGCCGCAGCAGCCAATCCGACCAGACCCCGCCGAGCACGCCGCCGAGGAACCCGCAGATGGCGGGGGCGGAGGCGAACAAGCCCGCCTTCATGATCGTCATGCCGCGCTCCTGGACCAGATAGACCGGGAACCAGGTGATGAAGAAATAAGTGAGCGTGTTGATCGCGAACTGACCGATATAGACGCCCCAGAGCGTGCGGTTGCTGAGCAGGATGCGCAGGTTCGCGGCCATCTCGCCAGGAATGGCGGGCGGGCGGGCGACGGCGTTGCGGTCCAGTTCGACAAGCGCGCCGCCGGCGGCGATGAAATCGATCTCGGCATCGGTGACGCGCGGATGCGCGCGGGGCCCGTAGATCGTCACCGTCCAGAGCAAGGCCGCGAGGATGCCGAGGCCGCCCATGAAGAAGAAGGTATAGGGCCAGCCGAAGGTGAAGGTGATGTAGCCCATGATCGGCGCGAACAGCACGGTCGCGAAATATTGCGAGCTATTGAAGATAGCGGATGCCGTGCCGCGCTCGGCGGCGGGGAACCAGGCAGCGACGAGCCGCGCATTGCCGGGGAAGGACGGGCCTTCGGCGAAGCCGACGAGGAAGCGAAGCGCGAACAGGATCGAGACGGCGGCGCCCGCACCGAACGCGAGCACGGTGCCCTGCGCGGCGGTGAAGATCGACCACAATGTGATGCCGATCAGATAGACGCGCTTGGTGCCGAAGCGATCGAGCGCCCAGCCGCCGGGCAGCTGCGCGATCACATAGGCCCAGCCGAACGCCGAGAAGACGATGCCGAGCTGGAGCGGATCGATCCCGAGATCCTTGGACAGCAAGGGGGCGGTGATGGCGAGGATCGAGCGATCGGCATAATTGATGATCGACACGAGGAAGAGCATCGCCAGGATCGTATAGCGGACCCGGCCCGGTCGTTGTGCGATGCCTGCCATTCTGGCCTATCCTCCCTGCCGACCATCGCATAGCGACGGCCCGAATGTGTCCCGGCCGCTGCGTGCGGCTCTGTCAGCCTTGCTTAGGCACAGCCTGAAAGCGCGGCCATGTCCAAGCGGGCATCGATCGATCCATGATCCATATCGCCCACGAAGCCGTCATCCTGAACTCGTTTCAGGATTCATGGACCGACATCACGGTTTCGCATGCCGCTGGGTGCGGGTCATGGATGCTGAAACGAGGTCAGCATGACGCTGTCTGCTTGATCTACGCCAGTCGCTCGGCCGATTGCATCAGCCCACGGATATAGCCGTAGCAGAAGGCGAAGCTGGCCTCGCGCGCGCCCGGATTGCCGGGCACTTCGGGAACGTGATCGGGCATGATCATCCCATCATAGCCGACCTCGCGATACGTCTCGAGCGCGCGGACCATGTCGACGCTGCCCTCGTCGGGATAGACTTCGAGGAACTTGTCGCGGTGACCGCGGATGTTGCGGAAGTGGACGTTGAAGATCTTTTTGCGCGTGCCGAACCAGCGGATCACGTCGTGGATCTGCGTGTTCGGATCGGCGAGATCCTCCGAGATCGTGCCCTGGCAGAAATTGAGGCCGTGATAGGTGCTCTCGCGGATGGTGACGAAGCGCTTGAGACCGTCGATCGTGCCGAGCACGCGATCGATGCCCTGATAGCCCTGCGGCGGCACGCCGGGGTCATGCGGGTGGCAGGCGATGCGGACCTTATATTCGTTGGCGACGGGCACGACGCGATCGAGGAAATAGGTGATCCGCTCCCAGAAGGCGTCCGCATCGACCGGGCCGGCGCGCGTGAGAGGTGTCTTGGGCTTCGCGGTGGCCGCGTCCCATTCCAGATAGCGTGCGTCGCCGCGTCCGGGCACGTCGCCCACGCGCAGCACGCCGAGCAGGCTCATATTATATTTGATCGCGGGCAGGCCGGCCTTGGCGCAGTTGCGGATCAGGATCTGGAACGCCTCGATGTCGCGATCGCGCTCGGGGCTGTTCGCGAGCATGATCGCGGGGTGCGCTTCCTTGTCGATATGGCTCGACGGCAGCAGGATCGGCTGCACCATATCCACCTGCAGCTGATGGCGCGCGGCCATCGCCTTGAGCGCCTCGAGCTCTTCCACGGTGGAATAGAGGCGCCCGCCCGACGCTTCGGGCTTGGCGCAGATATTGTGGATGCCGTAGCGCGCGAAGAAGGCGAAATGCTCCTCGGTTGAGGGCTCGCTCTGGCAGCCGAGCTTCATCAGCAGCGGCTTCCTGCTTTTGGGAGCGGTCCTGGCCGGGGCGCCGACCGCGGAACCGAGGCCGAGCCCCGACGTGGCCAAGGCGGCGCCGCCGAGCGCCATGAATGCGCGTCTTTCCATCGATCCTCTCCCTGGCCGATCCGGCTCATTGGCCAACGTGAGATCGTCGGCGGCACCATGCTAGGCGCGATCGCGGCGCTGACCATGACTTTCCGGATATCGGGCGATACCGGCCTTGGATCGAGCCCCAGCTTCCCAAGGAGGCGCCGCGCGGGAAGCGTCCGCGCCGGACCAATTTTCGCGTGCCCGTCCGACTTTGGTCGAAACCGCGGGCTCCCCGCGAGCCGACACAATATTTCGTTAACCGCACCGGCCCTCTGTGCGGATCGAACCAAAGGCCGGGCTTTCCGTCGGTCTTCCGGGGATTAGTAAGGGAACGCGTAATGGGGCAGTCGATCGAGTTTCTTCGCCGGATCGGCGTGATGGTGTTGAGTGGTGCGCTGATCGCGGGTCCTGCCGGCGCGGCGACGCAGGGCACGCTCGGCACGACCTCTACGGGCACGATCACGATCACCGCGAGCGTCGCCAATCGCGCGCAGATCACCGGCCTCACCGACGTGACCTTCTCGGCGGTCGATCCCGGCACGGCCGCGACCAATGCGCAGAGCGACTGCGTGTGGACCAACACCGCGACCAAGGGCTACAGCATCACCGCCACGGGCAGCGGCACGAGCGGCGCCTTCACGCTCGCCAATGGCGGGCTCTCCGTCCCCTATTCGGTTCAGTGGGCGGCCAGCACCGGCCAGAGCAGCGGCACGGGCCTGACATCGGGCACGCCGCTCGCGGGGATGACCTCGACCGCGGTGAATCCCACCTGCAGCACGAGCCCGACGACGACGTCGAGCCTCATCGTCGGCATCACCGCCCCGAACCTGCAGAGCATGACGGCCGGCACGTCCTATACGGGTACGCTGACCCTGCTCGTCACGCCGCAATAGCAGCGGCGTAAACGCGTGGTGCGGCCATGAGCGGCGTTCGTGCCCACGCGATCCCGACATGCCTTGCCGTCGCGATCCTGTTGGTCGCGACGCCATCCGTGCGTGCGCAGAACGTCAACATCTCGAACCTGAGCGATGTCGATTTCGGTGCCCTGCCGACGACGGGAGTCGACCAGACGAAGACGCAGTCGGTCTGCGCCTATAGCGGACTGCTCGGCGGGAAATACAGCGTCACCGCGACGGGATCGGGCGCGGGCGGCGCCTTCACGCTGGCCAATGGCGGCGCGACGCTCGCCTACGAAGTCCAGTGGGCCGGCTCGTCGGGCCAGACATCGGGCACCAATCTGACGGCGGGCAGCGCCTTGCCCGGCCAGACGATGCTCCTGTCCTGCCCGGTCATCGGCGCGACCGACGCAAGCCTGATCCTCGTGATCCGCGGCACCGCGATCGTCGCGGCGCGCGCCGGCAATTACAACGGCACGCTGACCATCATCCTCGCCGCCAATTGACGCGCGATGATCGGATGGCCTTCCTCTCTCCTCCGGCTGATATTGGCGTCGCTGGCGTGGCTCGCGATCGCTCCTGCCTGGTCGGCGACGACGTCAGGAGACGGCGACATGGTCAGCGCGGGCATGCCGGCCGAATTCGCCGGGCTGGCGCGCGACCAGAGGATGGTCGCGGATTTCTTCTTCGGCGGCCAGCGGATCGGCCAGTTCGAGGTGGAGGCGTCGCCGGGATCGCTGCGCATCCTCCAGCCCGAGCGGGTTTTGGCCGCGGTTCCCGGGCTCGTCGATCCCGCGGCGGTCCGCGTCGTGCTGTCGGGCATGCTGGAGACCAACGCGCGCTTCCTGTGCGCTTCGGCCGATGCGGTGTGCGCGCGACCAATGCCCGAGATCGCGGCGATCGTGCTCGATCAGCAGCGCTTTCGCGTCGATCTCTATATCAATCCCCGGCTGCTCGCGATCCGCTCGGCGACGGCGGACCGCTATCTGAGGCAATCGGTGCGCGGTCCGACGCTCGTCGATACGGTCAGCGGCGCGCTCGTCGGCGGCAGCACGGGCCCGCTCATCTACAGCCTGCGCAACCGCGCGGTGCTGGGGCTCGGGACGGTGCGGTTGCTGTCCGATACGTCGATCTCGTCGGGCCGCAGCGTGGATGTCGATACGTTTGCCGCGCAGATGGACCGGCCCGATCTGCGCTACACGGCCGGCGTCTATTATGTGCCCGGCGCGGATCTGGTCGGGCGGCGGCGGATCGTGGGCGCGGGCTTCGCTTCGCAATTCGATACGCGCGCCGACCGGACGATCATGACCGGGACGCCGTTGATCGTCTTCCTGGGACAGCGCGCGCGCGTCGATCTTTACAGCTCGGGGCGGCTGATCGCGTCGCGCGTCTATGATGCGGGCAATCAGGCGCTCGACACGAGCGGACTGCCCGACGGCGCCTATCCGGTGGAGATACGAATCCAGGAAGCAAGCGGCGCCGCGCGCAGCGAGACGCGCTTCTTCACCAAGAGCGCCTCGATCCCGCCGCCGGGGCGGACGATCTTCTTCGCCAATGCCGGGCTGCTCGCTGCCGATCGCGAGGGGCCGTTGCTCGGCGTCAGCCATGTGCCGCTGGCAGTGGCCGGGGCGGCGCGCCGGTTCGGGACGCATTTCGCCTTTGACGGAGTGCTGATGGCGACGAATCGCAAGCGGCTTGCCGAGGTGGGCGTGTCGTTCCTGACCAGGCCGATGCAGGCGCGCGTCGCCGTGCTGGGATCGACGGTGGGCGATTATGGCGTGGTGGCGCAGGCGGTTTCGGCGAGCGCGGGCCGGCTCGGCTACAATTTCGACCTGCGCCACGTGCATAGCCGCGACGGAAAGTCGCTGATCCCGATCGGCGATGCCCAGTCGGCAACGATCTCGGCGACCGACATCGCCGCGCAGCAGGCGCAGATTCTGGGGCGGACCTTCACGCAATTGTTTGCAAACCTTTCGTACCGCATCGGCCAGGCGCAGATCGGAGCATCGGCGTATGCGCAGCGCGATGGCGAGCATGTCATCCGCTATGCGATCGGGCCGACGATCCGCTGGCCGATCCTGCAGCGCGAGCGGCTCCAGGTGTCGCTCGACGGCAGCTATGCGGCGACCAATCGCGGCCGATCGTTCGCGGCGGGGCTGCGATTGCAGGTGTTCGGGCGGCGCAGCGCGATCAACGCCAATCTCGGCGCGCAGAGCAATGCGATCGATCGCAGGACATCGGGCTATGCGCAGGTCGGCGGCTCGATCCAGCGCGATCATGTGCTGGGTGGCGAGATGTCGGCGTCGGGCGATATCCAGACGGGCGGGGAGGGCACCCTGCTGCGCGCCAGTGCAGACGGACGTGGACCCGCCGGCTATGGCTCGGCGAGCGTGATCCAGCGCTTCGATCACGGCCGCAGCGCGACCCAATTCGCGCTGGCGCTGCAGAGCGCGATCGTCGCCGACGCCCACGCCATCCGGATCGGCGCGCGCGACCAGAATGACAGCGTCATCGCGGTTCGCCTGACCGGCGGCGCGCGCGACACGCGGTTCGAGGTGCTGATCGACGATTCGCCGGAGGGCATCGTCGCGCCGGGCAAGCGCCTGACGATCGCAGTACCGCCTTACCGTCGCTATACGGTCCGGATCCGGCCGCTTGGAACCGATCTGGTTTCCTTCGATGCGAAGCCGCGAACCATAGACGTTTATCCGGGCAGCGTCGCATCGCTCGCCTGGAAGGCGGATCTGGTGACGGCGATGTTCGGCCGGATCGTCCAGCCCGACGGCTCGATCATCGCCAATGCCGACATCACGACCGACGGCGCGATCGCCGCGACCGACGATCGCGGCTATTTTCAGCTGCAGGCGGCGCATGATGCCGTCCTGACAGTGAGACGATCCGATGGCAGCGTGTGCAAGGCCATGCTCGCCGCCGCACCGTCCACAAAGGCCTATACCGCATTGGGAGACGTGACGTGCAGACCCTGACGGAGCCGAAGATGCTGAAGGCGCTGGCGGCAGCGGCGATGCTGCTGATCGCCGCCGCGCCGGCGCGCGCCGGGCTGACGCTCAGCCAGGCGGTGATCGACATTCAGCCCACGCATCAGATGGCGCAGGACATCGAGGTCTGGAACGACAGCAAGGAGGTATCCTACGTCGTCGCGCAGCCGGCGGAGATCGTCGCGCCGGGCCAGCCGGACGAGAAACGCGTGGCCGTGGAGGATCCGGCGGTGGGCGGGCTGCTCGTCACACCGCAGCGGCTGATCCTGCAGCCGCAGGAGCGCAAGCTGATCCGCATCGCCGCGGTCGGCGCGCGCGAGGCGAAGGATCGCATCTGGCGGGTCATCGTCAAGCCCGTCGCGGGTCCGGTGTCGGCGCCGGTCACCGCGATCAAGGTGCTGATCGGCTATGACGTGCTCGTGATCCTGCGGCCCGAGACGCTGCAATCGGGGCTGAAGGGTCAGCGGCAGGGCAATGCGCTGACGCTCACCAATGGCGGCAACACCAATGTCGAGGTCTATGAGGGTAAGGTATGCAGCCCGGCGGCGCCGACCGATTGCCAGCCGCTGCCGAGCCGGCGCCTCTATGCGGGCGAACAGTGGCAGCAGGCGTTGCCGCGCGAAGGGGATGTCCAGTATCGCGTCGCGATCGGCACGCAGTCCGAGGTCGCCAAATTCTGAGGCGCCCCGGGCAGTTCAGAGCGTTTTGATGATCGCCGAGAAATCGAGCGCGGCATGGCCTTCGCCGGCGACGAATGCGGCATAGGATTGCTCGGCGAGCGCGCCCATCGGCGTCCTGGCGCCTGCCGTAGCCGCGGCTTCCTGCGCCAGCTTCAGGTCCTTCAGCATCAGCGCGGCCGCGAAGCCGCCTCGATAGTCGCGATCGGCGGGGGTTTCCGGGCCGACGCCGGGGACCGGGCAATAGCTCGTCATCGACCAGCTCTGGCCCGAACTGACCGAGGCGACATCGTAGAAGGCCTGCGCGTCGAGGCCGAGCTTTTCGGCGAGCGCGAAGGCTTCGCAGGTGACGAGCATCGTCGCGCCGAGAATCATGTTGTTGCAGATCTTGGCGGCCTGGCCCGCGCCATGATCGCCGGCGTGGATCACCGCCTTGCCCATGTCCGCGAGGATCGGCCGCGCGCGCGCGAAACCGTCGGCGGATCCGCCGACCATGAAGGTCAGCGTGCCCGCCGCGGCGGCGGCGATGCCGCCCGAGACGGGGGCGTCGACGGCCTCAAGGCCCTGCTCGCGGGCCAGCGCCGCGATCGTCCGCGCGGTGGCGACATCGATCGTCGAGCAATCGATCAGTACCGCGCCGGGGGCGAGCGATCCGAGGATCTCGCGATAGACGGCTTCGACATGCTGGCCGGCCGGCAGCATCGTGACGACCGCATCGGCGGCGCGCGCGGCGTCCGCGGCGCTGTCGGCGATGCGGCAGCCTGCGTCTGCGGCCCGCGCGAGTGCGTCGGCGGACAGATCGAAAGCGGCGACCTCGTGCCGCCTGGCGGCGAGGTTCGCGGCCATGCCGCCGCCCATATTGCCGAGCCCGATGAAGGCGATCCGTGTCATGGTCTCTCCGTGCCTGTCTTCTTATGCGCGCCGTCCTAATCCCTTTGCGGAACGGCGCGAAGCCCGCACGCCGCATCGTCGCGATCCCCGGCAGCCTTGACCCTGAGGGCGCGCGACCGGATAGGGGCGCGCGATATGCGGTCGGCTCGTTCGGCTGACTTTGACTCGGATCGACGAACGGGAGCGACGGGAAATGGCGGAATCGGGACCGCTCGGCATCGTCGCCGACATCGGCGGCACCAATGCCCGCTTCGCCTGCGCACTGCGCAGGGCGGACGGGAAGGTCGCCATCGCGCACGAGCAGAAATATCGTACGGCCGACTATCCGAGCTTCGAGGCGGCTTATCGCCATTATGCGGCGAGCATCGACATGCAGGCCGCGCACGGCGTGTTCGCGCTGGCCGGCCCGGTCGGGCGCGAGGAGGTGAAGCTGACGAACAGCCCATGGGTGCTGCGCCCGGCGGGGCTCGCCGAGCGGCTCGGGCTGGAAAGCGCGCGGCTGATCAACGATTTCGAGGCGATCGCGACCGCCGTCGGCGCGTTCGGCCCGGAGGATTTCAGGCGGCTGGACGGTGGCGCGTTCGAGCTGCCATCGGACGGGGTGGTCTCGATTGTCGGGCCGGGCTCGGGGCTGGGCGTCGCCTCGATCCACTTCAGTGGCGGACAGCCCCGCGTCGTGCCGTGCGAGGGCGGCCATGTCGGCTTCGCGCCCGCCGACGAAGTCGATATCCAGATGCTGCGCTTCCTGCTCGGCCGTTATCCGCGCGTCTCGGCCGAGCGTTTCGTGTCGGGACCCGGCCTCGTCCAGATCCACATCGCTCTGGCCAATCTCGAAAATCGCGCGATCGTGCCGCCCGAACAGGTGTCGCTGTGGGAAGCGGCGCAATCGGGCCAGGATCTTCACGCCTTCGCCTCGATGGAACGGTGGTTGATGCTGCTCGGCACTGTGGCGGGCGATATCGCGCTGGCGCAGGGCGCAGGCGCGGTGGTGCTCGCCGGCGGCATCCTGCCGCGGATCGGCGACAAGCTGGACACAGGCCTGCTCTTGTCACGTTTCCGTGCCAAGGGGCGCTTCGAGACGATGATGCATGCTATTCCCGTCGCGATGATCAACCATCCGGAACCCGGCCTGTTCGGCGCGGCGACCGTGCTGGCCGCTGCCTAGACCCCCCCATCTCGCAGGAGCGAGCCATGACCCTCGACCCCCGCATCGCCGCCGTCACCGATCGTATTATCGAGCGGTCCCGCCGGACACGCGCCGCTTACCTGGAACTAATCGGGGCCGAGCGGGAGTTCGGCGTCGATCGGCCGCGTCTGTCGTGCGGCAATCTCGCGCACGGCTTCGCCGCATCGGGCGAGGACAAGAAAGCGATCATATCGCAGCGGGCGATGAACATCGGCATCGTCACCGCCTATAACGACATGCTCTCCGCGCATCAGCCTTATGGCCGCTATCCCGAGCAGATGAAGCTGTTCGCGCGCGAGATCGGCGCGACCGCGCAGGTCGCGGGCGGTGTGCCGGCGATGTGTGACGGCGTCACCCAAGGCCAGCCGGGCATGGAGCTGTCCCTGTTCAGCCGCGACACGATCGCGCTCTCGACCGCGATCGGGCTCAGCCACGGCATGTTCGAAGGCGCAGCTTTGCTCGGCATCTGCGACAAGATCGTGCCGGGGCTGCTGATCGGCGCGCTGCGCTTCGGCCATCTGCCGATGATCCTGATCCCAAGCGGGCCGATGGGCACGGGGCTGCCGAACAAGGAGAAAGCCCGGATCCGCCAGGATTATGCCGAGGGCAAGGTCGGCGAGGCCGAGCTGCTGGAGGGCGAGAGCCGCTCTTATCATTCGGCGGGCACCTGCACCTTCTACGGCACCGCCAACAGCAATCAGATGATGATGGAGATGATGGGCCTGCACGTGCCCGCCGCCTCCTTCGTCCATCCGGGCACGAAGCTGCGCCAGGAATTGACGCGCGCCGCCGTCCACCGGCTCGCCGCGATCGGCTGGGACGGCGATGATTATCGGCCGCTCGGGCGCTGCGTCGACGAGAAAGCGATCGTCAATGCCGCGGTCGGCCTGCTCGCAACGGGCGGATCGACCAACCATGCGATCCATCTGCCCGCAATCGCGCGCGCCGCGGGAATCCTGATCGACTGGGAGGATCTCGATCGGCTGTCGGCGGCGGTGCCGCTGATCGCGCGCGTCTATCCCAACGGGCCGGGCGACGTGAACGGCTTCCACGAGGCGGGCGGCATCTCGTTCGTGGTCCACACCCTGATCGAGGCGGGGCTGCTCCACGACGACATTCTGACGGTCTGGGAGGGTGGGCTGGCGGCTTATGCCGGCGAGCCCTCGTTCGAGGGTGACGCGCTCAGCTGGACCCCGGTGGTGGAGACGCGCAACGAAGCGATGCTGCGCCCCGCCTCCGCGCCGTTCCAGCCGGACGGGGGCATGCGCCTCGTCGCGGGCAATCTCGGCCGCGCGACCTTCAAGACGAGCGCGGTGGACGAGGAGCGCTGGACGATCGAGGCGCCGGCGCGGATCTTCGCCGATCAGGACGAGGTGATCGCCGCCTACAAGGCCGGCGAGCTGTTCCGCGACGTCGTGATCGTCGTCCGCTTCCAGGGACCGCGCGCCAACGGCATGCCCGAGCTGCACAAGCTGACGCCGCCCTTGGGCTCGATTCAGGACAAGGGCTTCAAGGTCGCGCTGGTGACCGACGGGCGCATGTCGGGCGCGAGCGGCAAGGTGCCGGCGGCGATCCATCTCTCGCCCGAGGCGCTGGCGGGCGGGCCGATCGGACGGCTGCGCGACGGCGACATCGTCCGCCTGTCGGCCGAGGAGGGGCTGATTGAGGCGCTGGTGGATCCGATCGAGTGGATGGCGCGGACCGCGGCGGTGAGGCCGCGCCAGGCGCCGGGCACCGGGCGCGAGCTGTTCGCCTTCCTGCGCGCGGGCGCGTCGCTCGCCGAGGAAGGCGGATCGGCGATGATCGCGGCGATGGAGACGATGCTAGACGGCGCCGCCGAGCCGGAGCCGGCGATCGTCACGAATGTCGAGGATCGCGAGATCGACGCCTAAAATTCCTCCGTTCGCTTCGAGTGGAGTTCGAGCATAGCCGAGAACGCAGTCGAGAAGTCAGCGCAAGATTTCTCGACCGCCGCTTCTCGACTTCGCTCGAAGCTGCTCGAACCGAACGGGGGGGCGTACCCCAGCCGATATCGGAGCTGAGCTTATTTCGCCTTCGTCACCCGCGTCTTGAGATCGCCGGCCGCCTTGGTCACGGCCTTGACCGCCTTCGACACGACGCCTTCCTCGGCAGCTTCGGCGGCAGCCTTCGTGCGATGCGCGACGCCGGGATCCTCGGCGGGGGGCGCATAGACCGAGAAGAGCTTGAGCGGGGCCGTGCCCTTGTTGATGATATTGTGCTTCGCGCCCTGCGGGATGACGATCATGTGGTTCGCCGTCACCTTCGTGCGGCTGCCGTCGATCACCGCCTGTCCGGTGCCCGCGACGAAATAGGTCGTCTGGTCGGCGCGGTGCGTCTCCTCGCCAATATCCTCGCCCGGCTCGAGGCTCATCAGGACGATCTGGATATTCTTGTCGAGATAGACCTCGCGCTGGAAATAGCTGTTCTCCTGCGCGAGCTTCGTCATGTCTTTGTTGAACGTCGCCATTTTGCTATCCTCAATGTCCATCATCCGCTCGACGCACAACTCGCGCAGCCCGCTGCGGCTCCCGTCTTTTTCGTGGGCCGCGGGAGCGAAATGGCGGCGTCGAGCGCTTGGTGGCCACCCCAAGCCTGGAGCGACCATGGCGATCACGATCAACGGCACGGCTTATTCTCCCCCGCAGGACGCACGCGTCTCGCTGCTCGATCTGTTGCGCGAGCGGCTCGGCCTGTCCGGCACCAAGAAGGGCTGCGATCAGGGCGCGTGCGGCGCCTGCACCGTGCTCGTCGACGGCGAGCGGATCCTGTCCTGCCTGACGCTAGCGGTGCAGGTCGACGGGCGCGCGGTGACGACGATCGAAGGCCTGTCCGAGGATGGCGCGCTGCACCCGTTGCAGCAGGCCTTCATCGTCCATGACGGCTTCCAGTGCGGCTATTGCACGCCGGGCCAGATCTGCTCGGCGATCGGCATGGCCGCCGAAGTGCGGCGCGGTGTGCCGAGCGTGGTGACCGCCGATCTTGGTGCGGATGCGCCGGTGCTGAGCGACGACGAATTGCGCGAGCGGATGAGCGGCAACCTGTGCCGCTGCGGTGCCTATAACGGGATCATCGACGCGATCCGCGAAACCTATGCGACGGAGGCGGCGGAATGACGCCGTTCACCTTCGCACGCGCCGGCGATACCGCCGAGGCGCTTCGTCAGGGCGAACGTGCCGGCACCAAATATCTGGGCGGCGGGACGAACCTCGTCGATCTGATGCGCGAGCAGATCGAGGCGCCGACCGCACTCGTCGACGTGACCGGGTTATCTTCCGGGATCGAGGAGACGGGCGGCGGCGGCCTGCTCATCGGGGCGGCGACGCGCAACACCGCCGTTGCCGAGCATCGCCTCATCCGCACGCGCTATCCGCTTTTGGCGCGGGCGATCCTGGCGGGCGCCAGCGGGCAGATCCGCAACATGGCGACCGTAGCCGGCAATATGCTCCAGCGGACGCGCTGCGCCTATTTCTACGACGAGGCCGCGCGCTGCAACAAGCGCGCGCCCGGCGTGGGCTGCGATGCGATCGACGGCTTCAACCGGATGCACGCGATCCTCGGCGCCTCACCCGCCTGCGTCGCGACGCATCCGTCCGACATGTGCGTGGCGCTCGCGGCGATCGGAGCGACGGTGCATCTTCAAGGAGCAGGCGGGGCGCGGACGCTACCCTTCACCGATCTCCACCGCCTGCCCGAGGGGCGGCCCGATATCGAGACGCTGCTCGAGCCGGGCGAACTGATCACCGGCGTCGAACTGCCGGCGCTGCCGTTTGCGGTGCGCTCGACCTACCGCAAGGTGCGCGATCGTTCGAGCTATGCGTTCGCGCTCGTCTCGGTGGCGGCGGCCGTCGATCTGGCCGAGGACGGCACGGTGCGGGAGGCTCGACTGGCGCTTGGCGGCGTTGCCCACAAGCCGTGGCGCGCGTTCAGGGCTGAGGCGGCGCTGATCGGTGCGCAGCCCAGCGAAAATGCGTTTCGGGCTGCGGCGGAGGCGGCGCTGGAAGGCGCCGCACCGCTCGCCGACAATGCGTTCAAGATCGAGCTCGCGAAACGGACGATCACCGCCGTACTCGCCGAACTGACGGGGGTGTCCGCATGAGCGACAACAAGCTGGCCGACGCGAAGGCCGCCGTGCAGGGCGCCGTCCAAGGCGTGATGATGAAGGCGATCGCGGTCGCACCGGACAGCTGGATACCCGGCGGCGTGCCCGATCCGCTGATCGTACACCAGCATGGCCATGTCGGCCGCTCGCTCTCGCGGATCGACGGGCCGCTCAAGGTTCGCGGTGCCGCGCCCTTCGCGGCGGAATTCCCGATGGACGGCATGGTCTATGCGGCCGTGCTGTTCAGCACGATCGCGCGCGGCCGGATCGCCACGATCGACGCGCAGGCGGCGGAAGCGGCCGAAGGCGTCGCGCTCGTGATGACCTACAAGAATGCGCCGCGGATGAAGCCGATGCCCGGCTTCGGATCGAACGCCAAGGCGGCGGGCGGCGCGTCCCTGCCGGTGATGCAGGATCCGGAGATACACTGGAACGGCCAGCCGATCGCGGTTGTCCTCGCCGAGACGCAGGAACAGGCCGATCATGCGACGTCGCTGATCGACGTGACCTACGAGGTCGCGCCGTCGGTGACGTCCTTCGCCGAAGCGAAGGGGGTGGGCGTGGAGCCGGGGCTGTTCATGGGATCGCCGCTGAAGATCGAGATCGGCGATGCCGAGGCCGCGCTCGCCGCCGCGCCGCACAGGATCGATGCGGTCTACGAGACGCCCTACCACACGCACAATCCGATCGAGCTGCACGCAGCTACGGTCGCGTGGCAGGGCGATACCCTGCGGATCCACGATGCGAGCCAGGCGGTGGCACACATGGCCTGGTCGATGGGCCATATGTTCGGGATCGGCGAAGATCAGGTGCACGTGACCTCGCCCTTCGTGGGCGGGGGATTCGGCAGCAAGACGCTGTGGCAGCATCAGGTGCTGGCCGCGGCGGCGGCGAAGCTGGTCGGGCGTCCGGTGCGGATCATGCTGTCGCGCGAGGGCGTATATCGGGTCGTCGGGGGGCGATCGCTGACCGAGCAACGGGTCGCAATCGGCGCCGGAGCGGACGGTGTGTTCGCCGCGATCGTGCATACGGGCATTTCCGCGACGACGCGGAGCAACGCCTTTCCCGAGCCTTTCATCCTGCCGACGATGAGCGTCTACGGCGCCGGCAGCTTCAAGCTGGAAGTCGACATCGCCTATGTCGACATGCTCGCGAACACTTTCATGCGCGCGCCGGGGGAGGCCGTCGGCACCTTCGCACTGGAATGCGCGATCGACGAGCTCGCGCACCAGATCGGCATGGACCCGATCGAGATCCGGCACCGCAACGAACCGGACAAGGATCCCGTGAAGGGCCTGCCGCACTCGCAGCTGGATATCGCCAAAGCCTATGCCCAAGGCGCCGAGGCGTTCGGGTGGAACAAGCGCAAAGCCGTGCCGGGCAGCCGCCGCGAGGGCGAATGGCTGATCGGCATGGGCGTTGCGACGGGAACCTATCCCTATCATCGCATGCCGGGCGGTGCCGCGCGGATGACGCTGACCCGCGACGGTCATGCGACCATCGAGATCGCCGCGCATGAAATGGGGATGGGGACAGCGACCGCACATACGCAGGTCACCGCCGACCGGCTGGGGCTCGGGCTGGATCAGGTCACGTTCCGCTATGGCGACAGCCTCATGCCGGGCGTCGTGCTGGCGGGCGGATCGCAACAGACGGCGTCGATCGGCGCCTCGATCATCGCCGCGCACGCGCTGCTGGTGACGGAGCTGCTGCAGCTGGCGGGCAACGATTCGCCGCTGGCGGGGCTCAAGCCCGACGAGGTCGGCGGCCGCGACGGCGGGCTTTGCAAGCTGGACGAGCCGGAACGGTTCGAAAGCTATGCCTCGATCCTCAGCCGGGCGCAGCGGAACGAGATCAGCGTGTTGGGCGAAGCCGCCAAGCCTTTGGAGCTGCAGCATTGGTCGATGCACTCGCACGGCGCCATGTTCTGCGAGGTCAAGGTCAGTACGGTCACGGGCGAGACCCGTGTGAGCCGCTTCCTGGGATCGTTCGACTGCGGGCGGATCCTCAATCCGAAGACGGCGATGAGCCAGTTTCGCGGCGGCATCATCATGGGGCTGGGCCTCGCGCTCACCGAGGAGACGTTGCTCGACACGCGATCGGGGCGGATCATGAACCCGAGCCTCTCCGATTATCATGTGCCGGTGCACATGGACGTACCCGAGATCGACGTGATCTGGACCGACATCCCCGATCCGCACACGCCGATGGGCGCGCGCGGCATCGGCGAGATCGGCATCACCGGCGTCGGCGCGGCTGTGGCGAATGCGGTGTTCAACGCGACGGGCAAGCGCATCCGATCGCTGCCGATCACGCTGGACAAACTGCTCTGATCCGTTTGACCTGAGCTTGTCGAAGGGTTGCACCTCGCCGCAAGAGGGACGGTGCTTCGACAGGCTCAGCATGAACGGGGACGGGATGATCGACAGACGTGCAATATTGCAGGGTGTTGGGCTTGCCGGAGCACTGCTCGCCGCGCCGTCGCTCGCCAAATCGGAGCCCGCGCGCAAGCCGCCGCGGCTGAAGGCGGGCGATACGGTCGGGCTGATCGAGCCGGCGGGCTTTACCGACGACGTCTACGATCTGGAGCCGATCAAGGAGACGATCGTCGCGATGGGGCTCGTGCCCAAGGCGGCGGCGCATCTCGGGCAGAAATATGGCTATCTCGCGGGCGAGGATCGGGCGCGCGCCGCCGACGTCAATGCGATGTTCGCCGATCCCGAGGTGAAGGCGGTGTTCGCGGTGCGGGGCGGATGGGGCTGCGCGCGGCTGCTGCCTTTTCTCGACTTCAAGATGATCCGCGCCAATCCGAAGCTGCTGATCGGCTATAGCGACATCACCGCTTTGCACATGGCGTTCGCGGCGCGCGCAGGCTTCCCGACGATCCACGGGCCCAATGCGTCGAGTGCCTGGGGCAAGGCCTCGTGGGAGCCCTTCAAGGCGCTGACCTTCGACGGCGCGACTCCGACCTACCACAATCCCCTGAGCGTCGAGGATCGGCTGGTGCCGCGCCAGTGGCGGACGCGGACGATCCGCGGCGGTAAGGCGCAGGGGCGGCTGCTCGGCGGCAATCTGACCGTACTGACGACCTTGATGGGGACGCCCTATCTGCCCGACTTCACGGGCGCGATCCTCTTCATCGAGGATACGAGCGAGGCCGAATATCGGATCGATCGGATGCTGACCCAGCTTGCGCTGGGCGGCGTGCTCGGCAAGCTGAAGGGCGTCGTGTTCGGGCAGTGCACCGAATGCGTGAATACGGGCGCGGGTTACGGCAATTTCACATTGTCCGAAGTGCTGCAGCAGCATCTGGAGCCGCTCGGCGTGCCCGCGTTCGAGGGCGCGATGTTCGGCCATATTGCCAACCAGTTCAGCCTGCCGGTCGGCGCGATGGCCGAGATCGACGCGGATGCGGCGACGATCCGGGTGCTGGAGCCGGTGGTGGCCTGAGGCTGGCCGTTACGCCGGATCTCATGGGCTGGTGCCATGCGGGCGGTGCTCCGGCGAAGGCCGGAGCCTTGGCAATCTGGAGACACCGCCCGCGCCAACGCTCCGGCCTTCGCCGGAGCACCTCAGTCCTTTGTCCGAGGCGACATTAGCTACAAAGTGTCGACGAGCCCGCCGTCGACGCGAAGCGCGGCGCCGGTGGTCGCCGAGGCCTGCGGCGAGGCGACATAGACGATCATGTTCGCGACCTCCTCGACGCTCGCAAGGCGCTTGATCAGCGAGCCCGGGCGGTGCGCGGCGATGAAGTCGCGGCCCTTCTCCTCGGTCGATTTGCTCGTGTCGCCGTCGTCGAGCATTGCCGCGACGCCTTCGCTGAGCGTCGGCCCGGGCAGGACCGAATTCACCGTGACGCCGGTGCCGGCCATGCGCTTGGCGAGGCCGCGCGCGACGGCGACATCGGCGGTCTTGCTGACGCCATAGTGGATCATCTCGAGGGGGATGTTGAACGCGGATTCAGAGGCCAGGAAGATCACGCGGCCCCAGCCGGCCTTTTCCATGCCAGGCAGATAAGCGCGCGACAGGCGGACGCCCGACATGACGTTGACCTGCCAGTGGCGGTCCCAGCTGGCATCGTCCGTGGCGAAGAAGTCGCTCGGCTGGAAGATGCCGGCATTGTTGACGAGGATGTCGCAGGCGGGCTCGGCCGCGACCAGAGACGCGCAGCCCTCGGCCGTGCCGAGATCGGCGGCGGCGGCGCGCACGTCGGCGCCCACGACCGCCTGACGGATGCGCGCGGCGGCGGCCTCGGCCTTCTCCGGAGTGCGGCCGTTGACGATGACGGTCGCACCCGCCGCAGCGAGCGCCGAGGCGGCGGCGAAGCCGATCCCCTCGGTCGAGCCGGTGACGATGGCGGTCCTGCCGCTGAGATCGATGATCATGCCGATAATCCTCGTTGAGCCCTGCCGGGCGGAATATACGGGCGCCAGATGGTGGGTCGTTGCGCCTCGGTAAAGACCGGAAGACCTCAATTTTTGCCGATCGGGTCGGCGGCCCGATGGCCCACTCGCTTCGTCGGATCCGTGTCAAGAGGCGACATGGACATTCTTAACCGCCCCACTATATACCGCTCGGTATGGAAACGGTGTGCGTCCCCGCTACGAAAGGCCGGCCACGGGAGTTCGATGTCGATCTCGCGCTGGCCGCGGCGCTCCGCGTCTTCTGGAAGCGCGGCTATGAAGGCGCGTCGATGGCGGAACTGACCGCTGAAATGGGGCTGACGAAGCCCAGCCTCTACGGCGCGTTCGGCAACAAGGAAGCGCTCTTCAAGAAGGCGCTCGATCTCTACGAGCACGAGAAGATGGCCTATATGCGCACCGCGCTGGATGCGGAGACCTCGCGCGGCGTGGCCGAGCGCCTGCTGATGGGCGCGCTCGAGATGCAGCAGAGCACCTGCGATCCCAAGGGTTGCCTCGGCGTGATCAGCACGGTCGCGTGCAGCCAGGAGGCCGAATCGATCCGCGAGGACGTGATCGCGCGGCAGGCGGGCTCCAAGAAGGCTCTGATCGATCGGTTCGAGCGCGCGAAGGCCGAGGGCGACCTGCCCGAGGCGATCGATCCGACCGCGCTTGCCCGTTATCTGACGGCGGTGATGCAGGGGCTGGCCGTACAGGCCGGTGCTGGCACGGGCTGCCCGGATCTGCGCGCGATCGTCGATACCACGCTGGCGGTCTGGCCCGGCCGCTAGGCGGAGCGTTGCGGCCGCCGTGGCGCCATGAGCGCTCGCAGGCGCATGCCTCAGGCGGTGCGGTGGCCATGGACGTTGAGACGTTGCCAGGCGGCGCTCGGCCGACCGATTGCCGCCGCCAGAAGCCGATGCGCGATCGGCGACGGATAGACGCTGCCAAGATGGTCCACCGTGACCCCGGCTTCGGTGAAGAGCGTCGCGAAGCTGCTCGGGGTGAACCAGCGAAGGTGAGTCTTGTCCATCACCCCTTCCTCGACATAATCGAACCGCCCCCGCATGAGATGACGGATCACGGCGAGGTGGCTGATATTGGGCGAACTGGCGAATACCCGACCGCCGATCTTCAGCAATTTCACAAGACGCGACACCACGGCTTGGGGATCGATCAGATGCTCCAGGACTTCGCTCATGATCAGAAAGTCGAACGTCTCCTCTTCGTAAGGCAGGTCCATCTGCTCGATATTACCGATGTGAACGGCGTCCAGAACATCGCGCGCCTTGATCGCTACCGGCTCGAACATCTCGACGCCGACACAGAATGCGGCCTTTCCCTCGGACCGCGCATGATGTCCGGTCGCCCCCGTGCCGCACCCGATTTCTAGGACGGATGCGGCTCCCGCCGGCATCAGGTCGACATAGTCGTAACGGGGCGTGGAGAAATACTCGTCGCGCTTCACGCCATAGTCGTGCGTCTGTTCGATGACCTGGTCGTCCATTCCGGCCCACTCCCCCGTCCAGGCTGATTGCCTTCGATCGGGCGTAACATGCGCCATCCGGGCGGGGAAGCTCCGGTCAACGCGAGCAGGGCTCGAGATCGGCGCCCCGCACCGCTCCGAATTCGACGCGAGCCGATCCGCGGCACGGTAACGAACTGGTCGCATTTGAGGCGTAGAAGAGGCTCTCGGATCGGGGGATCCAGAGGGGCCGTTGATGATCAAGCTGGTTTTCGCGATCTGCATCGGCGCGATGCGCAAGGCTGCCGACGAACAGGGCAGCCGCCGTGCTCCCGGCGCCGCGCGAGCCCGGTTGCGCTTCGCCCGGACGCGCGGCTGAGCGGACGGGCGCTCAGCTTTCGTCGATGCGGCGATCCTCATCGCCGGTGACGGCGAGCTGCTTCCAGTCCAGATCCTCCTGCAGCGCAAGATAGGCGTCCGGCCCGACGACATGCTCGGCGCGCAATTCGTCCAGCCGCCGCCGTTCCGCCAGCACGACCGCCACCGCCAGCCCGTTGCGATGCGCATAGGGCTTGTGCGTCTGCGGCGAGCGGGCCGCGTCACGCGCCTCGCGATAGGAGAGGCGCAGCGCATCGGCGGCGTCGCCCGTCTCCTTCTCCAGCCGGACGAGCGCCGCCTCCGCCAGTGCGACGCGGGCCTGCTCCAGTTCCTCATGCGCCTCATCCTCGCGGTTCAGGCCGAACCAGCGGATGAGGGGGCCGAGCGTCGCGCCCTGGATGATCAGGGTCGCAAGGACGACGGCGAAGGCGACCAGCACGATCATGTCGCGCTCCGGGAAGTTCGCCGGGAGCGCGAAGGAGGTGGCGAGCGTGACGAGGCCGCGCATCCCCGTCCAGCCGATCAAAAAGGATTCGGCGGGCAGGACCGGCGCCAAACCGCCCCGGCGGCGGTGCCGGGCTACGGCATAGAGCCGATAGACGAGCGCGATGACGAGCCGCGCGAGGATCACGGCCACGACGACCGCCGCCGCGAAACCCGCCGCGCGATGCAATTGCGCGCTGTTCATCGCCGAGAAGATCGTGCGCGCCTGCATCCCCATCAGCAGGAAGGCGAGCACGTTGAGCAGGAAGACGACCGTCGTCCATACCGCGAAGCTGTGGACGCGCATGCGCGGGGAATCGCGCTCGTCGATCGAGGCGGCGATTGTCATCGCGCTGGCGACGGTGGCGAGTACGGCCGACAGATGCAGCCGCTCGGCGATGAGCCAGGTGGCGAACGCATAGACGAACTGGCTGAGCGTGCCGCCCACCGTATTCTCGACGAAGGGGGTCAGCCGGCGGATCAGCAGGCCGAGCGCGATGCCGAGCAGGATGCCGCCCGGCACCGCCAGCCCGAGCTGGAGCGCGGTCGCGCCATCGAGCCCGCCGCGCGACTGGATCGTAACCGCAGCGGTGAACAGCAGAAGCGCGGTCGCATCGTTGAACAGGCTCTCGCCCTTCAGCACCGCCTCGACCCGGCGCGAGACGGGGAGGTTGGAGAGGACGGCGGTCGCAGCCGCCGCATCGGGCGGCGCGACGATCGCGCCCAAGGTCAAAGCGGCGGCGAGCGGAAGCCCGACCATCCACACGCCGAGCAAGGCGACGAGCACGGCGGTGACGAGCACCGCGATCACCGCATAGACGATCAGCGGCACCAGCAGCTTGCGCGCCGCGCCGAGGGGGAAATCGTAGGCGGCATCGATCAGGATCGGGGCGATGAACAGCGCCAGCGCGGTCTCGGGCGTGATCGGGATCGAGGGCGCGCCGGGGATCGCCGCGACCGCGACGCCGGCGGCGGCGAGCATGCTGGGATAAGGCAGGCACAGCCGCCGTGCCACCTGCAGCAGCAGAGTGGCGACGCCCATCAGGACGATCAGGCTTTCGAAGAAGGTCACCCGCGAAGCTTACCAGACAAAAGGGCGATGCCCAGACGGTTCGACCGGCTTCACCGTCGCCTATCGACCGACACCGACCGGAAGGCAGGCGCGGCGACCAGCGACACGAACAAGGGCGCCCCATCTTCCGCCGCGGCAAGGGCGAGAGATGGCGCGTTGCGGTGGAGGGATGGATCACGGACAGAGCGGGGTCCCGACGCGGGGAGTGCTTACGGGCCGCAGCGAAGCGTCTCACAGACCCTGCGTCCGCGCTGCCGTCAATTTAATATAGATTAGGATCGGTAGCGCCAAGTGTGTGATGGTATTGATCATCAGTAAAAGGCAATATTCGCAGTCCAGATGGTTGACATGCCGTAAACGATAACGTCATTAGGCTCCATCGTGTGGGGACACGATTGGGGAGTTCAGGATGGCATTGCTGGCGGATCGCGATACCGGGCGCTTGCCGCTATTCTGGATTTTCGTTGCACTGATGATCGCCGCGGTTGGTGTGGTTTCGACGCTGACCGCTTACTATCGATCTGCCGGCTATGGCCTGCTCTCCCGCGTTATCCATGAATTCCGCCCTTACGAGCCGATCGACAATCCCAATTATACGGTGATGGCCGATCTCTTCCGCGGGCAGACGGAGGTGGCTCCGGTGACGATGTTGGGAGATTCTCTGATCTCCTATGCGCGCTGGGAGCATCTGCTGGGCGGGATCAAGCCCGACAATCACGGCATTCCCGGCGACACCACCGACGGCGTGCTGCGCCGCATCCGGGCGGGCGAGCGCCTGGGACGGACGGTCGTCCTACTGGTCGGCGTCAACGACATCGCGGCCGGGATCGGGGAGTCGCAGACCACGGCGAACCTCGACAGCATCCTGCACGCGCTCGGCGGCAAGCGCGTCATCCTCGCATCGACGCCGCTGACGACGATGCCCAAAACCAATCAGGCGATGGCGCCGATCGTGGCGCACGAGCAGCATATGTGCGCGGCGGGCGGATGCGTTTTCGTCGATCTCAATGCTCTGATCGGGCGACAGGGCGCGCTCGATCCCGATCTGACCAAGGATGGCGTGCATCTGAACTGGAAAGGCTATCAGCGCATCGCGCCGGCCCTATCGAGGGCGATCGGTTAGTAGAGCCGAAACGAAGACTTCGCTTCGGCAAGATACGGACCAGGCGTCGCCAGCGACCAAAGTCGAACGGTTGCGGAGCGTCCGTGATTGACGGTCTCGGGGGCGCCAAATACCTGTTCGCCATGAGAATAACGCGATTCGACGGTCAGTATGAAGACCCTTCGCCGCCGACCTCACAGGACGCGCTGGACCTGATCTGCGTCGACGATGACGACGATATCCGTTTCATCACGCGGCAGGCGCTGAATCTCGACGCGAACATCGCGATCGAATGCGTCTCGAGCGGTCGCGACGTCCTCCAACTCCTGAATCGGCGCGCGACCTTGCCCGATTGCCTGATCGTGGATTCGCGCATGCCGATGATGAGCGGCGAGATGCTGATGCTCGCGGTCCGCTCCGACGAACGATTCAAGGATATCAAGCTGATCGTCATGTCCGCCAACGTGCATCGCGACGATCTGAACCGCTACTTCGCGCTCGGCGCCGCCGGCGTGGTCGGCAAGCCGTTCAATGCGATGACGCTGGCGAGCCAGGTGCGGGAGATATTGTCTTCGACGATCGCGCGCCACGGCAATGACTGGCGACGCACGGCCTGATCTTGTCGGGCCAAAATGCAATACGAAAAACGGCAGATTAACCAAGTAAAAAGACGTATGTCGGCTATGGGAACGACCAATAGCCCGATATAAGTTCGTCCTTTCCCGCAATGCCTGGGCCTGTTATATTTGCGATCGATTACGGTGTGGCGGGCAGGGAACGGGTTGGCGGATTATCGTATCTATCGCCTCAATCGGGAAAATCGCGTGATCGGCGGAACGGACTTCGCGGCCGAGAGCGACGAGCTGGCTGTCGCCGAAGGAATTCGGCTCGACCATGCCGCGATGGTGGAGATCTGGTGCGGGCGGCGCCTCGTCGCGCGCGTCGATCCGGAAACGGCCCGGGCGTCGTCGTCGGGCGAGGTTCGCCCAACTCAGCCGCCCGCCGCCTCCTGATGAACTCGGCAAGCACAGCTTCCGGGGCGATCGACCTCGAAGCGTCCGTTCCCTCTGCAGCGCTGCACAAGCAAAGCGAGAGCCGGACTATTCTCTTGTTCTTAGCCTTGCCGTTCGTTTGGCCTCGTCCGGTGCCGATCCAGCGATCGATTTGATCTACTCGATAGTTGGCGCTTTCGAATTCTAGCCAAGCCCGAAGGCGCGGACGGCGGCCAGAAGCGTCGCGTAAAGCAGGCCGGCGAGCAGCATCGCGGCCGGTAGCGTCATCACCCAGGCAAGCGCGATGTTGCGCACGGTCGCCATCTGCAGACCGGCGCCGTCGCCGACCATCGCGCCGGCCACGCCGCTCGACAGGATATGCGTGGTCGAGACCGGCAGCCCTTTGACCTGGGCGAGCAGGATGGTGCTCGCCGCGACGAGTTCGGCCGCGGCGCCCATGCCATAGGTCAAATGCGTCTTGCCAATCCGCTCGCCCACGGTGACGACGATCCGCTTCCAGCCGACCATCGTGCCGAGGCCGAGCGCGAGCGCGACCGAGATCTTGACCCAGGTCGGGATGTAGCGCGTGCCCTTCTCGAGCAGGTGCTGATAGGCGAGCAGCTTTGCCACGTCGCCTTCGGAGAGATCGACGCCGGCCTTCTCGCGATCCTCGGTGAGCAGCCGCAGCGTATCATAGACGAGATACATTTCGTTGCGCAGGTTGCGCGTGGCGGCGGCCGGGACCTGCCGGATAGAGCCGTAATTTTCGAGCTGCCGCGAGATATCGCCGGAGACGAGCTCAAGCGCCTGAAACACTTCGGGCCGATCGGCCTTCTGGGTTCGCAGCGCCTCGCTCAACGTCGCCGAGGCGCGCTCGGGGCGGAGCGGCGCCGCGCCCCCGCCATGGGCATGCAGGACCGTGCCGGCGACGTGCGCGGTGCTGACGAACGCCGCGGTCGAGCTGTCGGGCATGGTCCGATTGAGCGCATAGGCGGTGGGTGCGACGCCGATCAGGATGAGCATGATCAGGCCCATGCCCTTCTGCCCGTCATTGCTGCCATGCGCGAAGGAGACGGCGGTGCAGGTGAACACCAGCAGGCTGCGCACATGCCACGGCGGCGGCGTGTCTCCGGCGGGTTCGCGGTACAGCACCGGATCACGCAGGAACCGCTTCATCGTCCACAGCAGGACGAGCGCGCCGATGAAGCCGATCAATGGGCTCACCAGCAGCGCTAGCAGCACGCTTTCCGCCTGCTTCCAGTCCACTCCGGAGGTGCCCCCGGCCGCTGTCGACAGAAATTGATTGGCCAATCCCACGCCGAGGATCGATCCGATCAGCGCGTGGCTGGAGGAATTGGGAAGGCCCAGCCACCAGGTGCCGAGGTTCCAGACCACCGCCGCCAGCAGGAGCGCGAAGATCATCGCGAACCCGCCGGCGCTGCCGACATTGAGGATGAGCTCGACGGGCAGCAAAGTGATGATCGAATAAGCGACCGCGCCGGTCGAGATCACGACGCCAATGAAGTTCCACACGCCCGACCAGATCACGGCCGTGATCGGCGGCATGGAGTGGGTGTAGATCACCGTCGCCACCGCATTGGCGGTATCGTGAAAGCCGTTCACGAACTCGAAGGCGAGCGCGATGATCAGGGCGAGCGTGAGGAACGAGAAGGCGCCGATCGCCAGCGTCTGCCCGGCATGCACCGTATCGAGCACGACGTTGGTGCCGGCAAAGGCGAGCCCCGCGAGCAGGACGGCCAGGAAGGCGATCTTTGCCGAGGGGTGCAGCGGGCGGTGGAGATCGACGCGGCGCGTCGGATCATTCTCGCGGGCCGGGGCGCGACTCGCCATGCTCTGTTCCTCGATCGCCAAAACTGCGAAATATGCGTGAAGCCTAGGCCAAAGGCCCAAGCGAAGCGACTAGTTCCCGCGCGCGGCTATCGCCTCACGAGGTCGGCTGCCTCGCCGATCAGACGATCGAACGTGCCAGCCGGGCAAAGATGATCGGCCCGCTTCCAGCACGCCGGAATGTCGAGCACGATGCTCGTCGTATCAGGCGTCAGCGCGCGGATCGATGCGAGCGGCTGGGCGCGATAGGTCGCGCGCACGAAGCGATCGCCGTGCGCGTCCCGGAGCAGGCTTAGCACGATCGCGCCGCCGGGCGCGGGATCGTCGACGGCGAAGCCGGGGATCTGCCAATGCAGATCGAGCAAGCCACCCAGATTGGCGATGTTGGTGTCGTGGCCGACGACGATCGTCACCTTGGGGCTGCCCGACGTCGGCGGGACCAGCGCCTGCCGCAGGATCTTCGCGATCGGTGCCACGTTCCGCGCCGCCAGATATTTCGGCCGGGCGAGCAGGGCGAATTCGGTCGCGTGGAGCGATCCGAGCGCGGTCACGTCGGCCGGTGTCGCGCGGCCCCAGCCGACTTCGGACAAGGGCTTGCCGTCCGCATATTCCAACAACAGGATCTGCGCCGCGGTCGATCCGCGATCGAGCGCGCCGGTCAGCTTGGAGCGTTCGCCGGGCTTTGCGGGCGCGATCCCGCTGTGGCGAGTGGTAAGACCACAGGCGCTCGTGGCCGGGCCGCATAGAATGGCGTCGAGACGGGCAAGATTTGTCCGTTCCTTCGCTTCGACTGCCGCGATCCCGCCGGCAGGCAAAGCTGCGGCGACGGCGGCGTCTGCGGCCTGCGGGTCGTAGTCGACCACACCTTGCTCGATCGCGCCGAAGACCGGATCGGCCTCATCCTGCGGCTTGTGCGCATTGCCGACCGGACAGCCGGGCGCGAAACCCGCCGCCCAGGCGTCGCCGGTCGCGATCGTCCGCTGGTCGCTGTCGGAGATCAGCGCGATCGAACCTGCCGCGGGGCAGCCGGTCGCGGGCAGCAGGGCGTCCGCCGCCAGCGCGGCGCGATCGGCACGGCCCAGTGTCTCCACCGCTTGCGCACCCCGGCTCGTCAGGAAGCCGGGCTTCGTGTCCCACATCGGCCAGGCCTCGGCGGCGATCCCCGCCGGCATCGCCGGATCCTTGGTCGGCGGGCGCACGCCGTGCCGCATCAGGATCGCGACGCGCTCGACCGTCAATGGCGCGGCGACGGCCGGCAGGGCGACCGCGGCCAGCATCGCTACCGCTGCGCGCGTCAGGGCATGGGTCATGGCAAGGCGGCTCCTAGAAATGGAGCTGCGCGCCCCAACGCACCGTATAATCGTAGCGCTCGCGCTCGATCAGCTGGTTCTTCACGCCCACGAACCGTCGCCACGCGGCGTCCGTCAGGTTCGTCGCATTGGCGAAGAAGGTCAGCTGCGGCGAGACCTGGTAGCTCGCATTCACGTCGAGCTGGCCGTTATGATCCGTATATTGATCGGTCGAGGCATCGGTGCCGAGCGTGTCGAGATATTTGGAGCGATAGGTGTAGGCGACGCGGATCGCCGCGCCATATTTCTCGTAGAAGACCTGGACCGTGCCGCTGTTCTTCGATTGCAGGAACAAAGGCGCGTCGGTGATGCGGCTGACGCCGGTCAGCCCGCTCGTCGCATGGCCCGTGACGCGGGTATAATTGGCGGCGATGCCGAAGCCGTCGAGCGGCGAGGGCAGGAAATCGAAGCGTTTCTGCAGATTGGCCTCGATGCCCTTCAGATTTGCATGATCGAGATTCTGCGCCTGCACCAGATCCGCATTGGCGAAGGTCTGGCCGGCGAACGTGCCGGACGTGTTGATCACGGTCAGCGTGTAGATCGGGTTCTTCAGGTGCTTGTAGAAGAAGCCGAGCGAGACGATGCCCGAGCCCGGCAGATAATATTCGGCGGCGATGTCCGCGCTCACGGCCTTGTAGGGCTTCACGTCGGGATTGCCGAGCGTGATCGTCGGCCGCGGCGTCGTCGTCGTGTCCACTGATTGGTAGGGCGACAGATCCGGATAATTGGGCCGGCCGATCGCGGTCGTCACCGCGCCGCGCAGGACGAAGGCCGGCGTCACCGAGAATTTCGCGCTGAGGCTCGGGAAGAAGTCCGTGTAGCTCTTCGAGACCGAGCTGTTGAAGCCCTGATCGAGCGCCGAGGCGGCGGTGATCAGCTTGCCCCGGACCTTGTCGCGCGTATTCTCGATGCGGACGCCGGGCAGCAGCGTCAGTCCGCCGAACTTCAGCGTCGCCATCACATAGCCCGCCGCGATCCGCTCCTTGGCGTCATAGTCGTTTGCCAGCGCATTCGCGATCGAACTCGCCCGGTTCAGCGTGATCGTGCCGGGATTGGCGGCAAGGTAAGCCTGCGCGGTATCGTAGCTGATACGCGGGCCGAAGGCGTAGTCGCCGTCATAGAAGGTCGTGCTGCCGGTATAAGCGGCGTTGGCTAGCGTGAAGGTGCGGCCCGCCGTCAGGCTGTATGTCTCGTAATCGCGATTGTTGGTCTTGTGGCGATCGAGATATTTGCCGCCGAACTTGATATTGCTCTCGTCGCCCAGCCCGATCGGCAGCGTGTAATCGGCGCGGCCCTGCCACAAAGTCTCCACCGCAAGCCGGCGATCATAATTGACGCTGTTGAGCGTGTAGGCGGTCAGCGCGGGCGTGTTGGTCGCGGTCATCACGAACGGCGAGTTGGTCAGATCGTAATTGACCGTCAGCGCGGTGCCGCCGGTGCGGATATTATATTCCGAGCGCAGCGGGTCCTTCTTGGTCGCCCGCGTGAAGGCGCCGGAGATGTCGAGCGTGCCCGTGCCGAGCTGGAACGTGCCGCCCGACTGGACCGACTTGGTATTGTCCTTCTCGATCCGGCGGCGGATGCGGATGCTGCCGCGCCCGGTGAAGCTGCCGGTCGTCGCGGTCTGGGCGGCGATCTGCGCGGCCGAGAAGGTCTGGTTTTCGATCAGATTCTGATCACGCACTTCATTGTCGTCGAACTTCGAATAGCTGGTGCGCAGCCAGACCTTGGTCACGTCATCGGGATGCCAATCGAAATTGGCGACCGCGCCGAGCCGCTTGCGGGTGAGATTATAGTCGCGCAGGCCATAATTGTCGGGAACGACGAAGCCGCGCGTGACGCCCGCCGCGGTCGCGGTCGCACGCCAGTTCGCGGAGCCCTGGAAATTCTCGGACTCGATCGGACGCTTCGAATAATTGAACGAGAGCACCGCGCCGAACTGGCCGTCCGAACCGAAAATGCCGCCGACCTGCGCGTCGCCCTCCCACGGATGGTTCTCGCCGAGCTTTGCCCAGCCATATGCCGCGCGGGCATCGAGGAAGAAGCTCTTGTTGCGATCGAACGCGCCCAAGGTGCGGATGTCGACCGCGCCGCCGATGGCGTTGGCGTCCTGATCTGCGGTGATCGCCTTGGTCACGACGACCGAGGAGATCAGCGCGGAGGGAATATCGTCCAGCTTCACCTGCCGGCCGTCCGGCTCGGGCGCGGGCAGGGTCAGTCCGTTCAATGTGACGTTGACGAGATTGGGATTGATCCCGCGGATCACGACGTAGCGGCCTTCGCCCTGATCGTTGGCGACGGTCAGGCCGGGCAGGCGCTTCACGGCCTCTGCGACATTCTGATCGGGCAGCTTGCCGACATCGTTGGCGTAGAGCGCCTCGACGATGTTGAGCGCTTCCTTCTTGGTGCTGATCGCCTTGGCCTCGCCCTGGCGCGTGCCGGTCACGACGATGTCGCCTGCGTCGCCCGCGCCGATGTCGGCGGCGGGCGCCGGATCCGCCGCGAAGGCGGCGTCCGCCATCAACATCGCCGCCAGGCAAGCGCCTGCCATCCAGTATTTCTGCATCATGTCTGCCCCTTTTGAGGGCGCGCTAGGCATGATCGGCGACAGTTCGATGACGCCGCGGCAGTGGATATATCCGGGAAATCGGCGGCGATCTCGGTTCGCCGCAGTGCCGTCAATCTGACCGCATATCGTCATGCTCCCGCAACGGAGCGCCGCCATCGAGCGCCCAGACGCCAGATCGGCGCGAAAGGGCTCCATCCATGACCAAATCGACCGCGCTGGCGAATGTCGCGCTCCTTGCACTCGTCGCACTCGCACCGGCGGCCGCGTGGGCCGAACCCGCCGCGGCTGCCGCCGACGCCGCCCCGATGGGCGCGGCCGATGCGGACGATGCCGGCGAGATCACGGTGCTGGGCTTCGGCCGCAGCCGCCAGGTGCAGGAAGTGACGAGCCTCGACATCGCGCGGCTGGTGCCCGGCGCGAGCCCGCTCAAGGCGATCTCGAAGCTGCCGGGCGTCAACTTCCAGTCGGCCGATCCGTTCGGCGCTTACGAATGGGCAGTGCGCATCTCGCTGCGCGGCTTCAACCAGAACCAGCTCGGCTTCACGCTCGACGACGTGCCGCTCGGCGACATGAGCTACGGCAACGTCAACGGCCTCCATATCAGCCGCGCGATCATCTCCGAGAATGTCGGGCGCACGACCGTGTCGCAGGGCGCGGGCGCGCTGGCGACGGCATCGACCAGCAATCTCGGCGGCACGATCCAGTTCTACTCGTCCGCCCCCAAGGAAAAGACCGACATCTCCGTCGCCGGGACTTACGGCGCGGACGATACGGTGCGCGGCTATATCCGGCTTGATTCGGGCGATATCGGCGGCTCGGGCCTCAAGGGCTATGTCAGCTACGCTTATTACAAGACCGACAAGTGGAAGGGCGACGGCCCGCAGCGCCAGCATCAGGCCAATGCCAAGCTGGTCAAGGATCTCGGCGATCTCGGCAGCATCACCGGCTTCCTGAATTTCTCGGATCGCCGCGAGACCGATTATCAGGATCTCAGCCTCGACATGATCGCGCGGCGCGGCCTGCGCCTCGACAATTTCACGCGCTCCGAAGATTATCCGACGGCGATCGCGCTCGCCAAGGCGTATCAGAACTCGGTCTCGATCGCAGCCGGCGGGCGCGCTGTCTGGGCGGGCGCGGCGAACAGCCTTCCCGCCGGCGTGACGATTGACGATCAGTATTTCGATGCCGGCGGCCTGCGCCGCGATTATCTGGGTGGGCTGACGTTCGACGCGCACCTGACGCCCGAATTCACGCTCAAGACGACCGGCTATTACCACACCAACAAGGGCCAGGGCTCGTGGATCACGCCCTATTCGCCGACCCCGGCGGGCGCGTTCAACGACGACGGCAGCGCGATCACCGCGCCCAGCCCACTCGGCTTCCGCACCACCGAATATTCGATGCATCGCGGCGGCGCGCTGAGCCAGGCGACGTGGGAGCATGGGATCAACACGTTCGCGGTGGGCGGCTGGTATGAAAGCAACACCTTCCGTCAGGCGCGCCGCTTCTACGGCATGACCGACAGCGCGACGCCCAATCGCGACACGCTGGAGTTCCAGAAGAACCCGTATCTAACCCAGTGGGACGGCACCTACGATACCGAGACGGTCCAGTATAATGTCGAGGACACGATCAAGCTGCTCGACGATCAGCTCGTGCTCAACGGCGGCTGGAAGGGCGTTCACGTCATCAACCGCGCGGCGATGAAGATTTCGGGTGGTCTGGCCTCGGGTCGCATCGATGCGCGCGACTGGTTCCAGCCGCAGGCGGGAATCATCTATCACGCGACGTCGTCGACCGAAGTGTTCGCCGACTATACCGAGAATATGCGCGCGTTCGTCGGCTCGGCGACGACCGGGCCCTTCTCGACCACGCAGGTCGGCTTCGACGCGATCCGCGGGCAGCTCAAGCCCGAGCGGTCCAAGACCTATGAAGGCGGCGTCCGCTTCCGCCAGGGTCCGCTCCAGGCCTCGGCGGTCGGCTATTATGTCGACTTCACCAACCGCCTGCTCGCCTTCCAGAACGGCGCCGGCATCATCGGCAATCCCTCGACGCTCAACAATGTCGGCGGGGTCCACACCTATGGCGCCGAATTCACCGCCAATTATCGCATCATGCCGGCCGTCTCGCTGTTCGCCAGCTATTCGTACAACAACAGCAAATATGCCGACGACGTCGTCTCCGCCGCCGGCACCGTCCTCGTCGCGACCGACGGCAAGACCGCGGTCGACAGCCCCAAGCATATGGTGAAGGGCGAGGTCGTCTATGACGACGGCCAGTTCATGGCACGCGCCGGCGCGGACTATATGACCAAGCGCTACTTCACCTATCTCAACGACCAGTCGGTGCCCGATCGGGTCGTCGTCGATGCGTCGGTCGGCTACACGCTGCGCGGCGAGGGCTTCCTCGACGGCATCGGCATCAGCGTGAACGTCACCAACCTGACCGACAAGAAGTATGTCTCGACGATCGGCTCGAACGGCTTCACCGCCTCGGGCGACAACCAGACCCTGCTCGCCGGCGCGCCGCGCCAGTGGTTCGTCACGCTCAAGAAGGGCTTCTGAGCGTGGTGAAATGGTGGGCCGCCTGCGTGGCGCTGGGGGTGGCGAACGCCGCCCCCGCGTCGCCGGTGCTGCTGATCTCGCTCGACGGGCTGCGGCCCGGCGACGTGACGGCGCAGCGCACCCCGCGGCTCGCCGCTCTGGCGCGTGAAGGCACGCATGCGAAGGGCGTGACCGGCGTCCTGCCGACCTTGACCTATCCCAGTCATACGACTTTGGTGACGGGCGTCTCTCCAGCAGAGCATGGCATCGCCAACAATCTGACCTTCGATCCGCTGAACATCAACCAGCAGGGCTGGTACTGGTACGCCTCCGACGTGAAGGTGCCGACGCTCTGGCAGGCCGCGCATGCCAAGGGCCTGCGCACCGCCAATGTCCACTGGCCGGTGACGGTCGGCGCGGCCGGGATCGACGAGAATCTTCCCCAGATCTGGCGGACCGGCAGCGACGACGACCGCAAGATGCTGGCAGCGCTGGCCACGCCCGGCCTGCTGCCGAGGCTCGAGGCGGCGCTCGGGCCCTATGCGCAGGGGATTGACGAGACCGTCGAGGGCGATGCCGTCCGCGTCCGCTTCGCCGCGCGGATACTGATCGAGGACAAGCCCGATCTGCTGACGATCTATCTCGCCGGGATCGATCATGAGGAGCATCGCTCCGGACCCGGATCGGCGGAGGCCGATGCGACGATCACCAAGACCGACGCGCTCGTCGGCCAATTGATCGACGCCGCGCGCCAGGCGCGTCCCGACATCACGATCGCGGTCGTCTCGGATCACGGTTTCCTGCCCGTCTCCACCGACGTCAACCTGTTCGCGCCGTTCATCGCCGCCGGCCTCGTCACGCTCGACAAGGACCAGAGGGTGAGCGCGTGGGAGGCCGAGCCGTGGATCGCGGGCGGCACCGCCGCAATCCGGCTGGCACGACCGGACGACGCGGCGCTGGTCGCTCGCGTGCGCGCGCTGCTCGCCAAGCTGGCGGCCGATCCCGCTTATCATATCGCCGCGGTGCTCGATCGCGCGGCGATCGAGAAAGTGGGAGGCCCGCGCGAGGCGAGCTTCCTCGTCGCCCTTCAGCCCGGTTTCGAGACCGGGCGCGATCCGGCCGCGCCGGTGACGAGCGCTTCGGTGTACAAGGGCATGCACGGCTATTTGCCCGAATATCCGGCGATGCAATCGACCTTCATCGTCGCCGGCCCGGGCATCGCCCCGCGCGGCGACCTCGGCCAGATTGACATGCGCGCGATCGCGCCGATGCTCGCGAAGACGCTCGGCGTGGATCTGCCCGCCGCGGCCCGCCGGTAGCGGACCGCTGCGGCGAGGCGCGGATGCTCTCGGCGACCGAGCTCTGGTATCGGGCCAAGAAGGCCTATTCGCTCTATCCGGGGGTCGTCGCGCCCGTGTCGGGGCGGTTTCTCGCCGATCATTATGCCCGGCGGCGGCGTGTTCGCGGTCCGCTGCGCGCGGCGCTCGATTGCGTTGTCGGCCTGGGCTTCCTCGCCTGGGTTCCGCTGCGCGCGCGCAAGGTCCAGCGCCGCCATCAGCTGGATGCGGCCTGGCGGACCCGCGCGATCGCCATCGCGCGCGAGGCCTTCGCCGATCCGAACGATATCGCGCTCTTCCGGATCGAGCATCCGGCCCAGCTTAACGGCTATATTCGGCGCTTCGAGGATGCGGGGCTCAACAAGCGGATCAATCCGCGCGCATGGGCGGCTGACTGCGTACTCGCCGACAAGATCGCTTTCTATGCGCGCTGCGCCGCGCACGGCCTTCCTCATCCGATCGTCGTCGCCACGATCGCAGAGGGCCGGGTGTCGATCGTCTCGCCTCCGGGCGGCAGGCCGCTGCTGATCAAGCCGGCGCGCGGCGAGGGTGGGGCGGGTGTCGAGTTCGTCGACGGCGCGCCCGAGGATGCGCGCGCCTGGGCCGAATGGCTGCACGCGCGTTTCGGGCGTCGCCGCCATGCCTGGCTCGTTCAGCACCGGATCGCGCCGCATGCCGCTCTGGCCGATCTCGCGCTGAACGCGCTGCCGACGGCCCGGATGACGACGATCCTGAACGAAGCCGGTGTGCCCGAGCTCGTCAGCGCGGTCCTGCGCATCCCTTCGAACCCGGACGCGGTCGTCGACAATATGAAGCAGGGTGGGCTTCTCAGCCCGATCGATCTTGCCGACGGCAGGCTCGGCCAGGCGTGCAAGGGCTATGGCGGCGGCGATTATGACGCGCATCCGGTGACCGATGCGCCGATCCCGGGCCGGCGCCTGCCCGATTGGGCGGCCGCGCAAGCGCTGGTCGCCGATGCGCATATCCGCGCCTTCCCCGATTATGCCTTGATCGGCTGGGATGTCGGCCTCTCGCCCGATGGCCCGATCCTTATCGAGGGCAATGGCAAGCCGGGCGTGCTCATGCCGCAGCGCGCGGCGCGCCGCGGCCTCGGCGGCGAGCGCTACGGCGCGCTCCTCGCCTTCCAGCTTGCGCGGACTGTCATCGACTAGCCCCGAAAATTACGCATCCGCCGGCTAGTCAGAAGAGCATGACCCGCAGCCTCATCAAACCTCGCCCGCTGTCCATTTCCAAGAAAGCCAAGGCGCGGCTCCGCATCCTCTACATCGCGAAGCACGCTCTCTCGCGGGGCGATGCCGATGGCGAAGACGGTACGCACGCGACCTATCATGCGGAGATACGCGACGTCCTCACCGGGATCGGGCTGAACCTCTCGGTCGCGGACAGCTACGAAGCGCTGTTCGGTCCGGTGGACGCGGATTTCGTGTTCCCGCTGCTGAACCGCGGCGGCTTCCTGAATTCGGAGATGATGCTGCCATTGCTCTGCAACCGGCTCGGCCTGCCCTATCTCGGCGGCAGCCCGATCGTTCGCGGCCTTTCCGACGACAAGCATCTGACCAAGACGGTCGCACGGGCGCGGGGGCTGAAGACGGCGGACTGGGCGATCTACCGGCGGATGATGCCGATCAAGCAGGATCGCTGCCCGCGCGCCTTGAGCTATGTCGTGAAGCCCAACGCCTCGTCGGCGAGCTGGGGCGTATCCCGCGCCTACGAATGGCAGGACGTTCGCGATGCGGTAGCGGCAATTCACGCCGACGGTCATGACGCGATCGTCGAGCCGTTCATCACGGGCCACGACATCGAGGTTTCGGTGATCACGGTCGACGGCAAGCCGGTCATCCTGCCGACGATGATCGTCGAGCAGGAGGATCCGTCGCTGCTGCGCAGCTATGCCGAGAAGCGCAATCTCGTCGACGGCCAGGCCTATGCGATCCAGCCCTTCAACGATCATGCCCGTCTGGCCGAGATCGAGGCGGCGACGCGCGCGCTCCTGCCCGAATATATGCCGTTCGATTATGGCCGGTTCGAGTTCCGGCTGGATGTGACGACGGGCGCCGTCCACTTCCTGGAGGTCAATCTCAACTGCAATCTGTGGTCGCGCAAGACGATCGCCATGGCCGCCCGGCTCGGCGGCTGGAGCCATGCCGAGCTGATCGAGACGATCGTCGCCGAGAGCCTGCACCGCCACGGCCTGATCGAGGCGCGCAAGCCGAAGACGCTGCTTCCCGTCTGGCAGGCGGGCGCGCTCGACGACCAGCGCGCCCTCGCATCCTGATGACCGGCACCGCGATCGTCATGGCCGGGCGGCGCGAGGGGACGATCGATCCGCTCGCGGCCGCGGCGGGGCTCGCCGACAAATGTCTCGTCCCCGTCGCCGGCGTGCCGATGATCGCACATGTGCTCGGTGCGCTTGCCGCTGCGTCGTCGATCGGCCGGATCATCGTGTCGATCAACGATCCGGCGCTGCTGGATCAGGTCCCCGCTGCGAAGGCGCTGATCGCGGCCGGACGGCTGACGGCGGTGCCCGCGCGGCACAACCTCGTCGACAGTCTGTTCGCCGCGATCGAGACCGCGGCCTATCCCGTGCTGGTGACCACCGCCGACAATGTCCTGCTGACGCCCGCCGCGATCGACGCGATCGGCCAGACCGACGATGCGGCCGTTGCGGTCGCCTTCGCGCGACGCGCCGCCGTGCTCGCCGCGCATCCGGACGGGCAGCGCCGCTTCTACCGCTTTCGCGACGACAGCTATTCCAACTGCAACAGCTACTGGATCGGAACGCCGGACGCGCTCAGGGCGGCCGAAGTGTTTCGAAGCGGCGGACAATTCGCCAAGCATCCTTGGCGGATCGTCCGGGCGCTGGGGCTGTACAATCTGATCGCGTTCCGCTTCGGTCTCGGCACGCTCGACGCGACGTTTGTGCGCTTCTCGCGGCGGTTCGGATTCCGCATCCGGCCTGTTCTCTACGACGATGGTGCGATCGCCATCGACGTGGACAATGCCCGGACGCTCGCGGTGGCCGAAGCGATCTTCGCCGCCCGCGCACGCTGACACGAGGCTCACCCGGCGAAGAGGGTGGTTCGGGTGGGGAGGAATGGCGCGCCCGGAGGGACTCGAACCCCCGACCAAGGAGGTAGAAGCTCCTTGCTCTATCCAGCTGAGCTACGGGCGCCCGTCGCTGCCGATAGCGTGGATTGCGCCGGGCGGGAACTCGGATAGTCTGCCTCGCCATGGCGACAGGCACGGAAAAGAGCGGCGGCGTGGCGGCGGTGGAGGCGGGCGCTCTCGCCGGGCGGCCGCTGCGCTATTTCGATTTCGTGATGTGCGCGTTCGTCGTCATCCTCTTGCTCTCGAACATCGTGGGCGCGGAGAAGCGTTCGGTGATCGATCTGCCCGGCATCGGGCTGTGGCCGTTCGGTGCGGGGATCCTGTTCTTCCCGATCTCTTACGTGATCGATGACGTGCTAACCGAAGTCTATGGTTACGCGCGCGCGCGCCGGGCAGTCTGGGCCGCGTTCGCCGCCTTGCTGTTCATGGCGGTGATGGAGTGGACCGTCGTCCACCTGCCCGTCGCCGAGGGGTGGAACGGCCAGGCGGCTTATGAGCGCGTGTTCGGCAGCGGCTGGCGGATCGTCGGCGCGTCGCTCGCCGCCTTCTGGGTAGGAGATATCCTCAACAGCTTCGTGCTCGCCAAGATGAAGGTGGCGACCAAAGGCCGCTGGCTGTGGACGCGCACGATCGGCTCGACGATCATCGGCGAGGGCGCCGACAGCCTGATCTTCTATCCGCTCGCCTTCTACGGGCTGCCCGACTGGCCGGTGCAGGCGCTGGCGATGGTGATGCTGAGCCAGTTCATACTGAAGGTCTCATGGGAGGTGGTGCTGACGCCCGTCACCTATGCGGCGGTCGGCTTCCTCAAGCGGCGCGAGGGGATCGACGTCTACGACACGGCGACCGATTTCTCGCCGTTCCGGGCGCGCGTCTAAGGGGCGAGCGTTCGACGGGGACGACGCGTGTCGGCGCGACCGGCGAAGCTTTTCGAACATGCCAGAGCGGTCGAAATGAACCGCGAGCCGTGCCGGGGGTTTTTCGTGTCCTCCCGCCTGCCGAGCCGTTCGTGCCTGGCGGCAAAACCGAAAAGGATGCCGACATGAAACTGATCCGCGATATTCCCGTGGCGCTCGCCGCCGCCGCGCTCGTCCTCTCCGGCCCGGCGCTTGCGCAGACCGTCCGCCAGACGAAGGTCGATACGAACACCAGCATGTCGAACGGCGTCGCGACGACGACGCGCACCGAGACGCACACGACCAAGCGCAAGACGCGCCGGCCGAAGAAGGTGCTGGGCGTCAAGGTCGGCCACAAGACGGCGGTCCATCAGACGGTCGAGAAGACCAAGGTCAGCTCGAACGGCGACATGAGCACGACCGTCAAGACCAAGTGAATTGCGCGGGGCGGCCCGATCTGTGGGTCGCCCTTGCCCCACTGGCCCGCGGATAGGCTAGCGTCCCAATCCGCTTGGCGACGTCCGTCGGCACTGCTTATGATCGCGCGATGACCGATCTCGCCTTCGTCCGTTCCGCGCTCTTCCTCCCTGCCTCCAATGCGCGCGCCATCGCCAAGGCGCGGACGCTGGCGGCGGATCTCGTGATCCTTGATCTGGAGGATGCGGTGCCCGAGGAGGCCAAGGAGGATGCGCTCTATGCGGCGATCGCCGCGGCAGAGGAGGGCGGCTTTCCGGGGCTGCTCGCGATCCGGATCAACGGATCAGGCACGCGCTGGCACAAGCATGAGGTGAGTTTGATCGCCGAGGCCGGCGTCGCCGACCTGATCGTCGTGCCCAAGGCGGAATCGGCCAAGGGCATCGCTGCGCTCGCCGCCAATCTGGAGCGGCCGTTGCTGGCGATGATCGAGACGCCCGCAGGCGTGCTCAACGCCACCGCGGTCGCAGCCGCGCAGGGCGTGGCGGGGCTGATCGTCGGCCCCAACGATCTCGCCGCCGGACTGCGCCTGCCCGAGGGCGCGCCGCGCGCGAGCCTAAGCTATGCCCTCCAAGCGGTTGTGCTGGCGGCGCGCGCCGCGGGCGTGATCGCGCTGGACGGCGTGTGGAACCGGCTCGACGATGCGGACGGCTTCGCCACCGAATGCCGCGACGGGCGGCTGCTGGGCTTCGACGGCAAGACTTTGATCCACCCCTCGCAGATCGAGCCGTGCAACCGGCTGTTCGCGCCGGATGAGGCGGAACTGGAGGAGGCCGGGGCTTTGATCGCCGCGGCGACGGGCGGCGCGGAGCGCTTTCGCGGGCGGATGGTGGAAACGCTGCACGTGGAGGCGGCGAAGCGGCTGCTGGCGCGGGCGGGGCGGTAGGGCGCCTTCAGCGTCGTTCATCGCCCGTTTGTGCTGAGCCTGTCGAAGCACCTTCCTTCCTCTTACCGCCGGTCGACAAGCAGGGCGGCACCCTTCGACTGGCTGCTTGCAGCAGTCGCTCAGGACATGCTTCGACAAGCTCTGTGCGAACGGAGAAAGAAACGAGGTCGTTGGAGGCCATGCGCCCGTCCCCCTGCTGGCAACCGACGCGAGCCATGCCTATAGAGGCGCGAATCCTCTGATCCTCCGACGGGATTCGCGCTGCATATGATCGAGCTTGGCCTCACCTTCGACGACGTCCTCCTGCGGCCGGGGGCGTCCGACGTGCTGCCGACCAGCGCCGACACGCGCACCTTCGTGACGCGCGATATCGCGCTCACGATCCCGATCCTCTCCGCGGCGATGGACACCGTGACCGAGGCCGACATGGCGATCGTCATGGCGCAATTGGGCGGGCTCGGTGTGCTCCACCGCAACATGGAAGTCGATGAACAGGCCGCCGCGGTGCGCGCGGTCAAGCGCTTCGAGGCGGGGATGGTCGTCAATCCGATCACGGTGCGACCCGATGAAACCCTGGCCGACGTGCTGGCGCTGATGGCGCGCAACCGCATTTCGGGCATTCCGGTGGTGGAGGCGAGCGGCAAGCTCGTCGGCATCGTCACCAACCGCGACGTGCGCTTCGCCGAGCGGCTGGACCAGCCGGTGTCCGAGCTGATGACGAGCCAGAATCTGGCGACGGTCTCGATCGGCGTGACCTCGGAAGAGGCGCGGCGGCTGCTCCACCAGCGACGGATCGAGAAGCTGATCGTCGTCGACGACGCCTATCGCTGCGTCGGGCTGATCACGGTCAAGGATATCGAGAAGGCGGTCAATTATCCCTCGGCGACGAAGGACGGCTCCGGGCGGCTGCGCGTCGCGGCGGCGACGACGGTGGGCGACAAGGGCTTTGCGCGGACCGAAGCGCTGATCGATGCCGAGTGCGACCTGATCGTGATCGACACCGCGCACGGACATAATCGCGACGTCGCGCGCGCGGTGGAGCGGGTTAAGCGCCTGTCCAATTCGGTGCAGGTGATCGCGGGCAATGTCGCCACGGCGGAGGCGACGCGCGCCTTGATCGATGCGGGCGCGGACGGGATCAAGGTCGGCATCGGGCCGGGCTCGATCTGCACGACGCGCGTCGTCGCGGGCGTCGGCGTGCCGCAGCTGACCGCCGTGATGGAGGCAGCCGAGGAAGCGTGGAAGTCCAACGTGCCGGTCATCGCCGACGGCGGCCTGCGCACCTCGGGTGATCTCGCCAAGGCGCTCGCGGCGGGCGCTTCGGTGGTTATGGTCGGATCTTTGCTCGCGGGTACGGACGAGGCGCCGGGCGAGACGTTCCTGTATCAGGGCCGCGCGTTCAAGAGCTATCGCGGGATGGGATCGGTCGGCGCGATGGGGCGGGGCTCTGCCGACCGCTATTTCCAGGGCGACGTGAAGGATCAGCTCAAGCTCGTCCCCGAGGGGATCGAGGGGCAGGTGCCGTACAAGGGCGCGGCCAAGGACGTGATCCACCAGCTCGTCGGCGGCGTGAAGGCGGCGATGGGCTATACGGGCGCGGCGACCTTGCCCGAGCTGCGCGAGAAGGCGCGGTTCGTGCGGATCACCAATGCGGGCCTGCGCGAAAGCCACGTGCATGACGTGTCGATCACGCGCGAGGCGCCCAACTATCCGAGCATGGGGTGACGCGCGGCAGCGCCATCTCGTGACGCCTGTACGCTTCTATGCCGTTCGTGCTGAGCGAAGTCGAAGCACGGGGAGCTGGGCGCATCACCCAGAGCACGTCCTTCGACAGGCTCAGGACGAACGGTGGGGATGTGCGCGGGCTAGAGGATGGGCCGCATGACCCCCGCCGCGCGGATGCAGGCCGCGATCGACATTCTCGACGAGGTCGTCGCCGCCGCGCGCGGGCAGGGGGCCGCCGCCGACGTGATCGTCGCGCGCTATTTCTCGACGCGGCGTTATGCGGGGTCGAAGGATCGGCGCGCGGTGCGCGATCTTGTGTTTGCGGGCATCAGGCGCGCGGGCGAGGTGCCGGCGAGCGGGCGGGCGGCGATGATCGGGCTGGCGGGCGATCGGCCCGAGCTGGCCGATTTGTTCAACGGTGCGCCGCATTGCCCCGCTCCGATCGCGACGGACGAGCCGGTTGCGTTGGCCGCGCCGCTACCCGCCTGGCTGACCGAACGGCTGCTGCCCGTGATCGGTGCGGACGAGCTGCCCGCCTTGCTGGAACGCGCGCCGCTCGATCTGCGCGCCAATCGGCTCAAGATCGGCCGCGCCGATCTACTCGCCCGCCTGCCCGAGGCCGTGGCGGGGAGCCTTGCCCCCGACGCCTTCCGCCTGCCCGAGGGCACGCGCGTCGAGGCGATGCCCGAATGGAATCAGGGCCTGTTCGAGGTGCAGGACGAAGGCAGCCAGTTGCTGGCCGAGGCGGTGCGCGCGCGGCCGGGGCAGATGGTGGTGGATCTGTGCGCGGGCGCAGGCGGCAAGACACTCGCGCTGGCGGCGACGATGGCGAACGAGGGCCGGCTGATCGCGTGCGACGTCGATCGGATGCGGCTGGCGCGGCTCGCCCCGCGCAAGGCGCGCGCCGGCGCGGAGATGATCGAGGAATTGCTGCTCGACGCGGGGCACGAAGATCGCGCGCTCGGGCCCCTCGGGGGCCAGGCGGATGCGGTGCTCGTCGATGCGCCCTGCTCCGGCAGCGGCACGTGGCGCCGCAATCCCGAGGCGCGCTGGCGGCTGACGCCCGAGCGGCTCGCGCGGCTGTCGCAGACGCAGGCGCACGTTTTGGCGCTGGGCGCGGCTTTGGTGCGGCCGGGCGGGCGGCTGGTGTTCGCGGTCTGCTCGCTGCTGCCCGACGAGGGCGCCGACCGGATAGCCGCCTTCCTCGCTGACAATCCCGGCTGGACCGCGGAGGCGCTGTCGTTAGGCCGTGCTTCAGGTGCGGGCTCTATGCTGACCCCCGCGCGCGATGGCACCGACGGCTTTTTCGTCGCCAGTCTTATCCGGGCGTGATAGCCGTGCCGGCTGACCCCTTCTGGGAGAATGTGATGCGTTTCTCGCCTGCTGCCGTCGCGATGGCCTTCGTGCTGGCCACCGTCTCGTCGAGCGTGGAGAGCCAGAAGCCGGACGACCAGATCGATCCGCGCAGCCTGGCGCTGCTCGCGCGTGCCGATGCGGCGCGCACGGCGGGCCAGCTGACGCAGGCGCAGGACCTGCTGGAGACGGCGCTGGCGATCGATCCCAAGAATCGCGGCGCCTATATCGCAATGGGCAAGGTCGCGACCGCGCAGGCGCTGCCGGGCAAGGCGGTGCGCTTCTATCGCGAGGCGCTGGCGATCGATCCGAACGATGTGGCGGCGCTCTCCGGCCAGGGCGTCGCTCTCGTCGATCGCGGCGCGGTGGAGCGCGCCAAGGCCAATCTCGCCAAGGTCCGCACGCTTTGCAAGGCCGAGTGCCAGCCTGCCGTGACGCTCGCCGCGGCGATCGCCAAAGGCCCGCCGCCCGCGGTCGTCACCGCCCAGAACACCACGACCGTGCCGCCCAAGGGCAAGGAAGACGCAAGCGCCAAGCCCTGAGCATATTGTGATGGCCGGGAATCGACGGCCCTGATCCCCGATCCAGGAGCATGATCATGCCTCACGAGCGGACGACGATCACGACCCGCGACGGAGAATGCCCGGCGGACCTGTTCACGGCGGGAGACGGCCGGCCCGGCCCTGCCATCATCTTCTACATGGATGCAGGCGGCATCCGGCCTGCCGTGCGCGGCATGGCGGAGCGGCTGGCGGACGCCGGCTATGTCGTGTTGTTGCCCGACCTGTTCTACCGCTACGGCCCTTATGGTCCGTTCGATCCCAAGGAACTTTTCAAGGGCGATTTCCGAGCGGTCATCGGCCCGCTGGTGGCAACGACGGGCAATGTGAAGGCCGCCGAGGACAGCGAGGCGTTCCTCGCATATCTCGATGGCCGCGCGGACGTACAGGGCGACAAGGTCGGCGCGGTCGGCTTCTGCATGGGCGGCGGGATGGCGATTGCGGCGGCGGGCGCCTGGCCCGATCGCTTCGCCGCCGTCGCCAGCTTCCATGGCGGCAATCTGGCGACCGAAACACCCGGCAGCCCGCATAGCTACGCTCCCCGGCTCAAGGCCGAATTGTACATTGCCGCGGCCGAGAATGACGGCGGTTACCCGCCCGCCATGGCCCAGCAGTTCGAAACTGCCCTGAATCAGGCGCAGGTTCGCTATCGCGCGGAAACCTATCCTGCAGCGCACGGCTGGATGAAGCCGGACTTCCCCGTCTATGATGAGGCCGCCGCCGAGCGCGGCTGGCGCGAGATGCTGGCCTTTTTCGATCGCACGCTCCGCTGAGATCCGCGATCGCCGCGGATCCCCGGCGTCAGCTGCGCAGCCGCCAGCCCGTTCTGAAGATCCACGAGATCACGCCGATCAGGACGGCGAGAAACGCGACGATCAATCCCGCCGAGATGCGGATGTCGACGTCGGCAATGTCGTAGAACGCCCAGCGAAAGCCGTTAACGAGATAAACGATCGGGTTGAAGAGCGTGATCGTGCGCCACGGCTCGGGCAGCATGTCGATCGAGTAGAAGGTGCCGCCGAGGAAGGTGAGCGGCGTCACCACCATCAGGGGCACGACCTGCAATTTCTCGAACCCGTCCGCCCAGCAGCCGAGGATGAAGCCGAGCAGGCAGAAGCTGACCGTGATCAGCAGCAGGAAGCCCACCGCCCAGAACGGGTGGACGATATGATAGGGCACGAAGCAGCGCGCCGTGGCGAGGATGATGAGCGCGAGGATGATCGATTTGGTCGCCGCCGCGCCGACATAGCCGATCAGCGTCTCCGCGACGCCGACAGGCGCCGAGAGCAGTTCGTAGATCGTCCCCGTGAAGCGGGGCAGGTAGATGCCGAAGCTCGCATTGGCGATGCTCTCCGACAGGATCGTCAGCAGCATCAGCCCCGGGATGATGAACGCGCCATAGGGCACGCCGCCGACCTCGTGCATCCGCCCGCCGATCGCCGAGCCGAACACGACGAAATAAAGCGAGGTCGTCAGCACCGGCGTGAAGATGCTCTGGAAGAGCGTGCGCCAGGTGCGGGCGAGCTCGAACAGATAGATGGCGCGGATCGCGGTAAGGTTCATGCGCCCGATCCTCCGCGGCTGCCTTCGACGAGATCGACGAAAATGTCCTCGAGGCTCGAGCGTCGCGTGTCGAGCGTGCGGAAGTCGATCCCCTCCGCCTCCAGCCTTTTGACGAGCTGGGCGAGGCCGCGCGCCTCGGCCTCCTCGGCGGTGATCGTGTAGGTCAAAGTCTGCCTGTCGTCGGAGAGCGCGAGCGGCCAGTCGGCGAGGCCCGGCGGGATCTCGGCGAGCGGCTCGGTCAGGCCGACGACCGCCTCCGCTTTGCCGAGCGTGGCCAGAAGCGCCTTCTTCTCCTCGACGAGGATGATCTCGCCCTTGTTGATGACGCCGATCCGGTCGGCCATCTCCTCGGCCTCCTCAATATAATGCGTCGTCAGAATGATCGTGACGCCGTCGTCGCGCAGCTTGCCGATCATCGCCCACATTTCGCGACGCAGCTCGACGTCGACGCCCGCCGAGGGCTCGTCGAGAAACAAGATGTCCGGCTCGTGCGCGAGCGCCTTGGCGATGAGCACGCGGCGCTTCATGCCGCCGGAGAGCTGCATGATCTTGGCGTCGCGTTTGTCCCACAGCGACAGCGAGCGGAGCACGCGCTCGACGATCGCGGGATCGCGGCGCTTGCCGAACAGACCACGCGAGAAGGCGACGGTGTGCGCGACATGCTCGAACATGTCGGTCGACAGCTCCTGCGGCACGAGCCCGATCCGCGCGCGCGCCTTGCGCCAGTTGCGGCGCGCATCCTCGCCGTCGACCATGATCGTGCCCGCGGTGGGGCGGACCAGGCCGCACACCGCGCCGATCAGCGTCGTCTTGCCCGCGCCATTGGGCCCGAGCAGCGCGAAGATCTCGCCGCGGCGGATATCGAGATCGACGCTCTTCAGCGCCTGGTGGCCGCCTTCGTATGTCTTAGAGAGGCCGGAAATCGAAAGAATGTTGGTCACGCGCGCCACATAGGGCGGCGCAGCGGACATCGCCACCCGCGCGCTCAGGCGGCGAACAATTCCATCTGCTCGACCTTGGGCGCGACGAGCGCCTTCAGATCGACCGCGCCGTCGATCCGCGCGGGCGTCCAGTCGGCGGCGATGAGGAAGGGACGGACCTTCGCGATCGAAACGGTCAACCGCGCGACATCCTCCAGCCGCAGCCGGCGGACGCGGCGCGCGGTAAGGATCGCGGCTATCGCCTTCGTGCCGAGTCCGGGGACGCGCAGCAGTGCCTCCTTCGGTGCGCGGTTAATGTCGACCGGGAAGATGTCGCGAAACTTGAGCGCCCAGGCGAGCTTCGGGTCCATGTCGAGCGGGAGCATGCCCGATGCGTCGGTGGCGGCGGCGACCTCGGCCGCCTTGAAGCCGTAGAAGCGCATCATCCAGTCCGACTGATAAAGCCGGTGCTCGCGCATCAAGGGCGGGCGCTTGAGCGGCAGGATCGCGCTCGCGTCGGGGATCGGGCTGAACGCCGAATAATAGACGCGGCGCATGCCGAAGCGATCGTAAAGCCCGCTCGCGCTGGCGATGATCTCGCCATCATTGGCGCTGTCCGCGCCGACGATCATCTGCGTCGACTGGCCGGCGGGGGCGAATTTGGGAGCGGAACGGAAGCGCTTGCGCGCGTCATGCCCCTCGTCGATCGATTCCTTCAGATCGCCCATCGCGCCGGCGATCCGCACGACCGATTTCTCGGGCGCGAGCCGGGCGAGGCCATGCGCGGTCGGCAGCTCGACATTGATCGACAGGCGATCGGCATGGAGCCCAGCGGCGTGGACGAGCGCGGGATCCGCATCGGGGATCGTCTTCAGATGGATATAGCCGCGAAAATGATGATCCTCGCGCAGGCTGCGCGCGACCTCGACCATCTGCTCCATCGTATAATCGGACGAGGAGATGATCCCCGAGGAGAGGAACAGCCCCTCGATATAATTGCGCCGATAGAAAGCGAGCGTGAGCTGGACGACCTCCTCGGCGGTGAAGCGCGCGCGGCGGACGTTCGAACTCTTGCGGTTGATGCAATAATGGCAGTCGAAGATGCAGCTGTTGGTCAGCAGGATCTTGAGCAAGGAGATACAGCGGCCATCCGGCGCATAAGCATGGCAGATGCCCATGCCCTCGGTGGAGCCAATCCCCTTGCCGTCGCGAGAGTTGCGCTTGGCCGTGCCGGAGGAAGCGCAGGACGCATCATATTTGGCGGCATCGGCGAGGATCGCCAGCTTCGCCTTGGTGTCCAGCTGCGCCATGCGTTCGTGATATGTTCGCCAGAACGGCAGGGCAAGGGCAATCGACGCAAGCTCCTCGATTTAGCGAATTATTCTAATGGCGATGCTCGCGACGCAGCGCATAGCGGCCGTCGGTGAAAGGCTCGAACAGGCCGCTGATCGCGGGGTGATCGATCGGTTCGTCGCTGCGGTCGGGCTCCAGATTCTGCTGGCTGACATAGGCGACGTAGCTCGCCTCGGCATTTTCGGCGAGCAGATGGTAGAAGGGCTGGTCCTTGACCGGGCGCACCTCCTCGGGAATCGCGTCATACCATTCGTCGCTATTGGCGAAGACCGGATCGACATCGAAGACGACGCCGCGGAAGCCGAACAGCCGGTGGCGCACGACCTCGCCCAGCGCGAAACGCGCGTGCGAGATCGGCGGCATCACGGGCAGCGGACCGGATGAGACGATGTTGGTGCGGGGCGTGAGCGTCATGCGCTCCTATTTAGGTCCTGTACGGACCTGCGCAAGCGCCCTTGGCAAGCCGGTTCGGCTCGGCTAGAGGCGCCGCTCGATCGATCCGGCCGCCCTTCGGGTGGCTTTCGAACCTCGCTGCGGAGAGGTGCCAGAGTGGTCGATTGGGACGGTCTCGAAAACCGTTGTGGGTTTGCGCTCACCGTGGGTTCGAATCCCACCCTCTCCGCCACGGGCCCATCTATTGGGGCCGCACTCCTCCATGAGAATCGACGATTTTCTCTGGACCCACCGAGCATGGCGACGCCTCGCGGCCATGCTGAGATGCGACCGCCATGTCTGGCTACGTGAGGCGGCTGATGAGCGAAGCTCGCGGACCATGCGGCATGCCGAACAATGGGTGTCTATCGATGCTTATTGCCTCGCCGGGGGGCGGTCCATGGCAATGCCTCTCCTTCCTCCGGCCCGCACCGCGCGGCACCCGGCGCTTGCGCGCGCGATCGCAGGCTCTCCAGTTCCCTGCGGGCCGCCAGCATGTCCGTGCCGAAATCGGGCGAGGCGTGAAGCAGGGCGACCATCGTCGCGCCGGACATATAGCCCGCCTCGACCGCGCTCCTGCTGTGCGATCCGCACAGGAAGCGGCTCTCGCCATAGATGCGTCCGCGACGCAGGATCGCGGTCGCCCGCTCGGGTATAAGCTCTGCCAGTACCAGTGCGGTCGACCAGCCGGTCGCGGCGTGGCCCGAAGGAAAATCGCCATTGGCGGCAAGGTGCGCGGTCCGGGGCTCGCAGATCGGTCCGGGCGCATCGAGATAGGGACGGCGGCGCTGGTAGGCGCTCTTGACCGATCCCACGAGATCGACGCCGCCCATCCGGTCGAACATCCGGGCCAATGCGGGAGCGGTCTGGCGATCGAGCGTCATGCCCATCGCGCAGGCGAAGGTGGTGAAGCGATCGTCGGTCACGTCGCGCGTGGCGAGCCGCCAGCGGGCGCCGCCTGCTAGCGTGCGCGTCTCGCGGAAGATGCGGCGGTCGGCCACGTCCTCGGCGGATCCCCGGGCGGGCGGCGGCGGCAGGATGCGGATCAGCTCCGCTTTCGGCACATCGGCCAGATAGGGTCTGGGCGGATTCGCGGCCCGGGCGCCGGCAAGCGCGACGACGGCACCAGCGAGAAAGGCGGCTCGCTTCATCTGTGCGCACCCTCGAGATCCGCAGCGCGGCAGTCCTTCGGCGCGCGCACGGGGTTGCAGCGTGCCGCGGCGCCTCCAGGCAGGCGGACGGCGTAATCGTTTCCGAAGCGCGGATCCGGCCAGAGATAGTCGGTCGAGACATATTGCGCGCCGCTGGCGAACGCAGCCTCTCGTGCCCTCGTGTCGTTTGCACGCGCCTCGATCGTGTTGGCGTCGGCGCGGGTGCGGACGAGGAAGCCTGCAGCGACGTCGCGGCGGATCCGCGCCTGATCCTCGATCGGGCGGTTGAGCGTCAGATAGGCGGCGGCCGGCGATTGCTCGTCGGTGTTGATGAAGAAGATGCGGCCCTCCAGCGAGCGGCGCGCGCCGCGATAGACCGCGACCTTCGCGGGCGGTTCGTCGAGCGCGAAGAGGAGGCGGCCGCGTGCTTTCTCCAGCGTCGGCCAGTTGCCCGCCAGCACGGCGTCGCGCAGCGTCGGGTAGCGGCCCTGCACCTCATCCGGCGTGATGATCTTGGCGGCCGGCAGGACGGAGCGGATCTCGGCATCCAGCGCATCAAAAGCGGCTTCGGTGAAGGGCAGGGCATCGATGCCGCCGCGCGCCGCATTCTGCTCGTCCTTGGCGTTGAACATCAGCAGTATCGGGACGTGGCGGGGATGGGCGTTCGACCATGCGAGGATCGTGCGCAGGCAATCGGTGAACAGCGGACAGGCGCTGCCATTGTCGATGCCGGGGATGTGCAGCACCTTGAAGCCCGGCACGCCTAGTTTCGGATCGGTGGATCCGGCTGCATAATGGCCACCCTGCGGATCGTAATTGACATCGATCTCGAGCTGGCGGGCGCCCGCGTCGAGCTGGTCGGCCAGCGGCCGGTGGCCATAATCGAGCGTGTCGGCGGCTTTTGGATCGGCGGCGCGCAGCCTGGCCATCGTCGCGGCCGGCATCGCCTGTTTGTAGCTGTTGTGGGTGCCGACCACGCTGATGTCGTTCATGCGGATCGCGGGGACGGCGGCAGACGTGAGCGCAAGCAGGAGTGGAATCATCTCATCACCACAGCAATTGGGTCGCCCGCCCGGCCAGAGACCGAGCGGGCGCTCCGCGTCAGAATTCGGCGCTGACGCCGAACGAGAAGATCCGGCCGGCGGTCGTGTAGACCTCGGTCCGGTCCGCATCGACGCTCGCGAACTGGCGGATCGGCTCGTTCGTAAGGTTGATGCCCTCGGCGATCAGGCGGATCCGCGGTGTGATGTTGAAATGCGCCTGAAAGTCGACGTTGGTGGTGCCCTTGATGCCGCCACCGGCATTGGCGAGCGCGTTGCCGGCGCCCGTCAGATACTGGCTCCGATAGGCGGCCGAGACGCGCGCACCCCAAACCGCATTCTCATAATAGAGCGTCGCGTTCGCCGCCCATTTCGAGAGGTTGTAGAGCGGCAGGCTGCGCGAGGTCGTCACTCCGCCGGTCGTGTAGAAGACCGTTTGGTCGCCGTCGAAATAGGTGCCGTTCACGACCATGCCCAGATGCCGGAGAGCGCCCGGCAGGAAGGTGAAGTCGTGCTGGAAGGCGGCTTCGATACCCTTGATATCCGCGCCCGGGCCGTTGATCGGCTGGCTCACGTCATAGGGCGTGTTGGCGTCCTGACCCTGGATCAGCAGCGACAGCGGCAGGCCGGTCTGGCCATACGGGATCTGCTGCGATGACGTGGTCACGAAGCTGCCCATCTTCTTGTAGAAGACGCCAAGCGAGGCGAAGCCGTGCTGGTCCATATACCATTCGGCGGATCCCTCAACCGACGTCGCCTTGTAGGGCTTGAGGAAGGGATTGCCGAGGCTCAGCGATCCGCCGTTCGGCCGCGTCGTGATCGTGCCCGCCGCGGCGAGATCGCCCAGGCCCGGCCGATTGACGTTGCGGCTCGCGCTCAGCCGGACCACGACGGTGCGCGCGACGTCCAGCGCCATATTGGCCGCGGGCAGCCAGCCGTGGCTGTTCGTCGAGATCGAGACCGGCACGAAACCGGCACCGGTCGCGAGATTGCCGGACGAGACGAGATCGGTCGAATAATAACGCACGCCGGCATTGGCGCGCAGCCGCATGTCGGCCACCCGCGTGTCGAGGTTCAATTGCGCGAAACCGGCCCAGGTCTTCTCGTCGACGCGATAGTCGCTGCCCGCCTGGAGGTTCGCCGCGGTCAGGTTCCGCGGGTCGCCGATCAGCGAATAGATGCCGTCGACATCACCGACGATATATTGGGTCAGCGTGTCGACGCCGACCGTCTGCTTCAGGTCGTTCGGGACCGCGGTCAGGGTCGGCACATTGTGGAAGACCTTGTTGGCCCAGGTATAGCCGCTGTTGGTGAAGTGCTTGAACTGACCGCCGGCATTCAGCGTCAGGGCATCGTCGAGCTGGTATGTCGCGTCCAGCTTGCCGTTGGCGTAGCGATTGACGACCTTGTTCTCCTGAACGTCGAGGCGCTGCAATTGCCAGAGGTTCGGGTTGGTCAGGTCGATGCTGTAGGTGTTGACCGGGACCGTCGGGCGCGTGTCGTAGCTGAAGGCCGTGTTCTTGGCCTCCATGAACACCTTGTCGAACACCGGTTGCGCGAAATCGGCTTCCTCGTAGCCGCCCAGCGCGTGGACCGTCAGCCGATCCGTGGCGGTCCAGCTCGTATTGGCGACCGCCTGGTAGAAATCGGTGTGGTTCTTGACGATGTGATGCTCGGACCGCAGGTCGATGCCGGTGAAGCTGGCCGCGCGCAGCGTGTTCGTGTCGTCGATCGTCGCGCTCTGGATGATCTGCGTGCCGTTGATCGTCGTGCCGGTCAGTGGGTTCGCGCCTGCGGTCGCCAGCGCATAATCGTCGCGATGATCCCACAGCCGGCCGTAGAGCAGATCGACGTCGATCTTGAAGCGGTCGCCGGGATGATATTGCAGCGACGAGGTGACGCCGAGCCGCTTCCGGTTCGTATACCAGCTCGACGGCGACTGCGCGGTCGGCTGCCAGACGCCCGCGAGGAGCTTCTGGCGCGTCGCCGCATCGACGCTCGGGCCGATATTGGCGGCGGCATATCTGGTGAGGCCCCAGCCCCAGTTGCGATAGCCATATTCGTTGTTGCGGATGTTGCTGTAGGCGACGGAGACGAGCGCGCCCAGGTCACCCGAGCGAACCGAGGCGAGGCCCACAAGACGGGGTGTGACACCGTTCGTATTCGTGTTCGTCTGCCCCTTGGCCGAGACCACGAATTTGGAGCCTTCATAGTCGAGCGGCTTCGCGCTGGTCAGCTGGACGGTGCCGGCAATGCCGCCTTCGTCCTGATCGGCCGAATAGGATTTCTGGACAGAGACGCGGTTGAAGAGCTCGGACGCGAACAGGCTGTAGTCGAACGAGCGCGAGCGCGCGACGTTGCCGCGATTGTCCATGCCGGAGGCGGTGTTGCCGAGCACTTCCATCCCGTTCAGCTGGGTGCGGGTGAAATCCGCGCCCAGGCCGCGCAGGGCGATCTGGCGACCCTCGCCGCTGTCGCGCGTGATCGTGATGCCGGGAATGCGCTGGAGCGATTCCGCGAGGTTCAGATCGGGAAAGGCGGCAATGTCGGTGGCGACGATGTCGTCCTCCGCGCCGACTGCGCCGCGCTTCAGAACCTGCGCCTCCGTAAGACTCTGGCGATAGCCGGAAACGACGATGTCGGACGGTGCGCCGTTGCCGGCTTCGGCGACCGTGGCCGTCGAAACGGCGGATACCGGCGTCACCATCGGTGCACGGCGCCCGCCCCCGCCGGCGGGCTTCAGCACCGCGACCCCACCCTTGATCGAGGCGACGAGATCGGTGCCGCGCAGCAGCTGATCGAGACCGGCGCGCACGCTGTGTGAACCCTGCACGCCCCCGGTCTGCCGCCCGGCTACCGCCGTCGGCGCGACGATTACCTGCAGGCCGGTCGCCAGCGAGAATTGGGAGATGCCGGTGCGCAGATCGGTCGGCGCGATGTCGAACTGCATAGCGCGCGCCAGATTGGCCGTCTGCGCCGTCTGCGCGTGTGTAATCGATGGCGTGGCGAGCGCCATGGCCAAAGCTGAGAGCGAAATCCCCCTTGAGCGTGTCATCTGTCCCTCCGTTGCAGCGCGATGCGCCTCCGAACAGGAAGACGGGGGGCGATCCGGATCAGGACAAAAGAATTTTGTTGCAGTGCGGCGTCATTTCGGCGTCGATCTCGCGATAGGATCGACGAGGCCCGTCAGGCGCAGCCGATCCCCCTCCCGCTCGACGCGGAAGCCATAGGCGGCGCCCATCGCGCCCAGAAGAAGTTCGGCATCATCGAGCCTGAAGCGGCCGGCTAGGGGAATGGCGGCGAGGCCAGGTGAGGGCCGCAGGATCAGCGGGCCGGCACGCCGGTTGAGCGCGTCGACTAGCTCGCCGAGCTGCATGTCATCGGTATCGATCCACGATCCGCGCCAGTCCTGCTGCGCCGCGTCGAAGCGCGTCGGCGTGCGGGCGAACCCACTGGCGAAGCGCGAGCGCCAGCCGGACGAGACGAGGATTGAGCCCTTGTCGCCACCAAAACGGACCCGGCCGCGATAGACGGAAAGCCGCACGTCCTGGCCGGCGAGGTCGATCGTGAAGGCGGTGCCGAGCACGCGCGTCGCCGAGCCGCCGGCCTGGACGACGAACGGACGGTTCGCCTCATGCGCGACATCGAAATAAGCGTCGCCACGGCGCAGTTCGACCCGTCGTTCCCGGCGATCCAACGTCACGTCCACGCTCGTCGCGCCATCCAGCCGCAGCGTCGATCCGTCCTCGAGCCGGACGACGCGCTGCTCGCCGCGGCGCGTCTCGAAATGCCGTGTCTCGGAGCCCGTCGGCGCGATCCGTGTGCGCTGCCAGGCGCCGATGCCGACCACCGCGACCAGCACCGCCACGATGCCGGTGCCGATCGCATGACGGCGACCGGCGCGGAGGGCCCGCACATCGGCGTCCGAAAGCCGGGCGATCGCCCCCATCTCCGCGAGCGCGGCGCTTAGCGCGGGATCGTGAAGCGTGGCCTGGACGTCGTCGGCAGCGTGGGGCGGCGGCTCGGCGAGCGCATGCTCCTCCTCGCACAATGTCCAGCGCGCAGCGTCGAGCAGAGCGGCGCGGCGGCTCATGCGCTGGCGCCGATCGCAAGGCCGCGCCGCTCCAGGGCATGGCGCAGGTCGGCGAGCGCGCGGGTGCAATGCTTCTCCACGGCGGCGGGGGTCATGCCGAGATCGCCAGCGATCGTGCGGCCCGGGATGCCGTCGAGCCGGCGCCGCAGGAATATCTCGCGCCGGAGCGGCGGCATCACCCTGAGCGCGCCGATAAGCACATCGACGCGCTGGCGGAAATCGAGCACCTCCTCGGCGCGTGGCTGCGGACAGGCGATGTCGTCGGCAAGCTCCGCGCCCGGCGGCAAAGCGCGCAGCCGGCGAAAATGATCGTGAACCAGATTGCGCGCGACCGCGAAGCAGAAGGCGGCAGCGTCCGTGATCGTCCGTGTCCGCCGATAATCGTAGAGGCGGACGTAGGTCTCCTGGACGATGTCCTCGCCCGCGCAGCGATCCCTCAGGCGCCCGGTCACGAAACCGTGCAGCGCCCGATGAAGCGCCGTCTCCTCGGCGGCGGCGCTTCGCCGGGCGGCAACGGCCGTCAGCTCATTCATCGAGGCGACCTCGCGGGCGCGTCCCGGCGGCAGCCGGCTTTGGCAGTGTCATCCCGACTCGTTCCCGGCTGAAAAACGCCCAATTCCGACTGCGTAAGCCAGCTGCGTGAAGCGTCTGTGACAGCGGACGTTGGCAGATCGGCAATTGATCATGAGCGGCATGGCTGCTTTCGGACGGTGCGCCGCCGCATTGTTCGCTTCACGCCCTTGCAGCAGCTAGAATTGAGCCGGCCCAACGCCCGGTTTCGGATTCCCCATGGCCTGCGCGAATGGCGTCTCATCGATTCTGATGGTCGCGGCAGCTAACGACGAGAGCCAGTCGTTCAGCGCCGCCCGAGCAAATGTCAGCTCGCGGCATAGGCTGCTGATCGGACACGCGCCCCATGATCGGTCGCGTGAGCGGCGAGTCGTCGATCTTGAAAGCCGTCGTTCGTTCATCTCGCCATCATGGTTTCGGAGAGAATCTGGTGGTGGGGCTCAGCTGCCGTTCCGACGGCCGCAAATAGTCGAGCTACTGAAAAAGCGGACCGGCCAGCGTCTTGCGATCAACGTGGTGCAAGTGAAGCGATAGTCGCCAGCCGAAATCCGACATCCCGCGAAACTCGCGAGATGGTTTGCTCGTAACCTGAGAGCGGCAATTCCGTCTTCGGAGAAGGCGGCGATACGCGTTTGCTTTAATCGTTCAACCAATCGGCCGTGATCTCGCCGCTATGCCCTTCCGGCGCCAGCGCGGCGCGGAGGGCTTCCAACAGAGGCGGCAGCGCCTGTGTGAAGGCGTATGGCGGATTGACGATGAAAAGACCCGCGCCGTTGTAGAGGCCGGGCTGAATGTGATCGTACAGCCAATGCTCCACGCTCATGAATTTGGGGATGCCGAGCGCGCGTAACTGCTCCTTCCACCGCCCATGCGCGGCGCGGTCTTTGAGCGGATACCAGATCACCGTCACGCCATGCGCCCATTTGCGGTAAGCGGCGGCGAGGGTGACCGTGATCCGTTCGCGTTCGTCTGTCTGCTCGTAGGGCGGATCGACCACCACCACGCCGCGCCCGGTACGGGTCGGGACCATCGCCAGCCAAAGCTCGTAGGCGTCGCGCTCATGCACCGCAGCGGGTGTGCCGCGCATCGCGCCGCGCAGGGCATTGGCGTCCTCGGGATGTTTTTCGTTGAGGATCAGGACGTCCTGCGGGCGCAGAAACTGCGCCAGAATGCGCGGTGAGCCGGGGTAGAGATGCGGCTCGGCTCCCACATTCACCGCCTGTACGGCGGCGCGATAATCGTTCAGCAAAGGGTTCGGGTCGGTTAAGGTCCGCAGCACGCCCTGCGCGGCCTCGCCGGTGCGTTGGGCCTGATCGCCGTCAAGGTCGTAGAGCCCGCAACCGGAATGGGCGTCGATCAGCGTCAGCGCCCCCTCTTTGAGCTGCAAGGCTCGGACGAGGGCGATCAGGAGGCTGTGCTTCACGACGTCGGCGCTGTTGCCGGCATGGAAGGAATGGCGATAATTCATTGGATCGAAAATCCTGCCGATCGGCCTTGGTGTGAGCTGCTGGGCAAGGAAGCCGAGCGCGATGCGATGGAAGCAACCGGTCCGGAGCTCGTATGAGCCAGAAAGAAAGCTTCAAAGCCCTTCCGCGCGAAGCCTCAAGTCCACTTGAGCGGTCGACGGCACGACCGGCTTGATCCGCAATCTCGCCAGCCGGTTCCCCTTCGCCCGCCAAACTGCATCAGCGGTCATACGGACCACGGCTCATCTCGCCCAGACTGGGGAGCTCCTCGAAATGGCCTGGCGCGATCCCGGCGACAGCCCAGCCGCCGATCGACCAGCGCACCAGCCTGAGCGTGGGCAACCCGACCGCCGCCGTCATCCGGCGCACTTGCCGGTTGCGCCCTTCGCGGATGGTGATCTTCAACCAGCTGTCGGGGATGGACTTGCGCTGGCGTATCGGCGGATCGCGCGGCCACAGGTCCGGCTCGTCCATGCGAGAAATATCGGCCGGCAGAGTCATGCCATCCTTGAGCCGGACGCCCTGCCGCAGGCGCTCCAATTCCAGCTCCTGCGGATCGCCCTCGACCTGCACGAGGTAGGTCTTGGGCAGCTTGAAGCGTGGATCGGCGATGCGCGCCTGCAGCCGCCCGTCATCGCATAACAGCAGGAGGCCCTCGCTGTCCCGATCGAGCCTTCCGGCGGGATAGACGCCCTCCACGGTAATGAAGTCCGACAATGTCGACCGAGCCGTCGGCGATCCGCGGTCGGTGAATTGCGACAAGACTCCGAAGGGTTTGTTGAACAGGAGGAGCCGGGCCATCCCGATTTCATATCGTCCGGTTGCGGCCATGTCTTCAGGCCCATGCCGCCATCCGGCGCCCATCTCTTAAAGAAAGACGGCAACGACCTGTCGAGCGGCCGCCAGCGGCTCGCCCTGCTCGTTGTAGACGCGCATCTCTTGCAGAGAATATCCGTTGTGGGCCGCTTGGCTGGAGGAAGAGATCAGATACCAGCCGCTTGCCTCCCGGGTCTCCGGATAGAAATCGAACCCCCACGTCATGGTGCTAATCGGCGCCAATCTGGGAAAGCGGACCATTGCCGCGCCCGGAAGCGCGTCTCCGACCGCCAGCAATGTCGCGACGGGATCCGCGCCATCGCCGTCCCGCAGGCGTGTCCAGACTGCGAATTCCGGGCGTTTGTCGGTTTCGAACAGACGCCCGCCTGCGGCGAGGCGAAATTCGAACTGACCGAGAAAGCCCGCGAGAGGCTTGTCGGTCTTGTGGAAGGGGCTGCACAACTCGGATGGGGGGACCGGTAGAGGCGGTGTGAAATCGTGGGAGATCTCGCTGTCGCGCGCGCGACCGAAGGTGAAGGTCGAGCGCGCTGCGATCCCATCGGCCGTCCAGCAGTCCGCGCTCGCCACCGCGGCTGATCGACCGCGACGGAGCAGCGCAGGCTGAAAACGCAGCATGCCTTTGGCAGGGGCGACGAAAGCGAATTGCGCCGACCTGAGCGGGCCAAGATCCCCGAGCGCCTTTCTGATCGACCAGTAAGAGAGCGCGGCGGTCATCCCGCCGAACAGCGTCCGTCCCTGCGACCACGCTTCGGGCGCCTCCAATCGATACTCGCCATGTTCATTGGAAAGACTGTCAAGGATCGCCGTAAGACCGGACATATACTCCCCCTCGCGCATGTTGCGTCCTGAGTCCCGCGCGGGAGCAGCGTTACCCGCTCAGCTGGCGCGAGATCGTCGCTGCGGACGAGACCAGCATGTCCTGCAACTCCGGCAATCCCGATCGCTTGAGCGCGCTGCCGATGCTGATTGCGACCAACGCATGGCTGGGCCGGTCACGCCCTTTCCAGACGGGCGCCGCGATCACGGTCATGCCCGATATGTAATTGCCCTCGTCCACCGCGAAGCCCTGCGCGCGGGTCTGCGCAACCTGCTCGCGCCACGCCTCCAGGCTCGGCGCATCATCCCAGCGAAGGCTCTTGAAGCGGCGCTCCAGCTCGCGCTCCGGATAGGCTCCGAATGCGGCGATGCAGCGGCCGGTGGCGCTGATCAGCGCAGGGAAACGATCGCCGACCTGCGCGCTGAACTGGAAGTTCCGGCCCGTACGCGAGGTCGCGACCACGATGATATGCTCGAGCCCGACGATCTGGACGCCGAGCATCGTCACGTCGAATGCCTGGCCGATCCGATCGAGCACGGCCTGGGCGAGATCGCTGAACTGGTTGCGCCGGAGCCATTGTCGCGCAAGCGTGAGCACGCCCACTTCCAGCGCATAGCGCTTCGTGTCCGGATCGAAGGAGACCAGCTCCTCGGCGACAAGCGCGCGAAGCACATACAGGCAGGTGCTCGGCACGAGGCCCAGAGCGCCCGAAATTCCCTGCAGCCCGAGCGGCGTCTCGCTCTTGCCCAGCAGCCGCATCACCGCGGCGGCCCGGGCGATGGCAGGCGCCTTGCTGTCTCGCACAGCTCTGGCGAGCGAGAGGTCGGCGGACCGACCGACGGGGTCATTTTCTTTTTCCATTCAATATATCGAATATCATTCTATATTTACAATGACAAGTCGCCCGTGGCATGGCTCGTCGCGGAGAGGTCGAGCGACATGTCGCTCGGTTTCGTGAGCAACGACCGGCGAACCGATGGCGAAGCTGACCGATTATACGAGCTATGCGGATGCCCAGACGCATGCCGGTTCGGCTGCCTTGTGGGAGCTGTTCGATGGCGATCGCGACCGTCTGAACATCGCGCACGAATGCATCACGCGTCATGCCGACGGCTCCCGGCGGCCAGCCGTCCGCATCGCGCATGCCGACGGACGCGACGAAATACTGAGCTTCGACGAGATTTCCGCCGGTGCCGCGCGGTTCGCGCACTGGCTGGAGGCCGAGGGCGTCCGACCCGGCGATCGCATCGCCTTCATGCTCGAGCCTTCGCTGCCCTTCTACGTCTGCCTGTTCGGCGCGATGCAGACCGGCGCGATTTCCGTGCCGCTCTTCACCCTGTTCGGCCCCGACGCGCTCCGGCTACGCGTGGACGACTGCACGCCCAAGATCCTCATCACCAACAGTGAAAAGGCCGAAATGGCTCGCGGGATGGACGGGATCCGCGTCGTGGTGGCCGACGAGGGCCTGCTCGACGTCATCGCGGAATATCCGTCGAGCTACGCGCCCCGATCGAAGGCCGATGATCTCGCGGTCTTCCAATATACGTCGGGCACGACGCGCGAGCTGCCCGAGGCGGTCAGGCACACGCATCGCTCGCTCGTGACGTTGATGTTCGCGGCTTTGTACGGCACCGGCATCCGCCCGGGCGACGAGTTCTTCTGCCCGTCCTCGCCCGCCTGGGGGCATGGCCTGTGGCACGGCACGCTCGCGCCTTTGGGACTTGGCGTTACGACCGGCACCTTCGCCGGCCGCTTCGATCCCGTGCGGCTGATGCAGGCGCTGAGCGATCACAAGATCACCAACATGTCCGCGGCCGCCACCCACTACCGGATGATGAAGAATAGCGGCGCGGCGGGCGACTTCACCTTCCACTTCCGGAAACTCTCCTACACGGGCGAGCCGATCGATCCCGGGACGCTCGACTTCATCGATCGCTATTTCAAGGTGCCTGCCTGCAGCATGTACGGTACCACCGAGATCGGTGTCGTGCTGGTCAACTATCCCGGCGCTGCGGATTTCACGGTCAAGCCCGGCTCGCTCGGCAAGGCCGTGCCGGGTCAGGTGCTGCAGGCGCAAAGGCCCGATGGCACGCCCTCCGCCCCGGGCGAGATCGGGGAGCTGATGCTGTGGCGTCGCAATCGCTGGGAGACGACCAAGGATCTCGCGAAGATCGATGCAGACGGCTATTTCTACCATTGCGGGCGCGCCGACGACGTCATCATCTCGGCCGGCTGGACGATGAGCGCGGTCGAGATCGAAAATACCCTGCTCAAGCATCCGGATGTTCAGGAATGCGCGGTCATCGGCGCGCCCGATGCGACGCGCGGTCTGGTCGCCAAGGCGTTCGTCGTCAGCCCGCGCGCGCCGAGCGACGCCTTCGTCAAGGAACTCCAAAGCTTCACGCGGGAGCGGCTCGCCCAGCATGAATTCCCCCGCATTGTCGAGTTCGTGAGCGAATTGCCCAAGACGCCGGCGGGCAAGGTCCACCGCAAGATCCTCCGCGATCGCGAGGCTGCGAAAGCGGCCGAACTCGCAGACTGACCCGCCGGACAGGGCCGGCAACAAGGACTTTCAGGAGAAGAGACATGGCAACCAGCGTGGCAGAACGATCCACCGACAAATTCCCCAAGATCACCGAGGAGGGGCTCGACGATCTGCGCAAGCGCATCGGGGTCAAGATCGAGAATACGGTCGAGCCGTGGAACTACGAGGCGACCCGCGACGGCATCCGCCATTACGCGCACGGCATCGGCGACGATAACCCTCTGTGGTGCGATCCCGCTTATGCCGAGAAGACCAGATATGGCGGAATCGTCGCGCTGCCGAGCTTCCTCTTCTCCACCAGCCGCATCGTCTCGGGCTATTGCGGCGGGCTTCCCGGCGTCCACGCTATGTGGGCGGGTGCCGACTGGACCTGGATCAAGCCGGTGCTGCGCGGCGACACGATCACGACCGAAGCCTATCTGAAGGATCTGATCGGCCACGAGACGCGCTTCGCCGGCCGCGCCTACCAGCAGATCTACCATGTCGATTTCTTCAACCAGCATGGCGACAAGGTCGCGGCGTGCGACAGCTATGTCTTCCGCACCGATCGTGACGAGGCACGCGAGCGCGGCACGAAATATACCGAGGCGCGCGCCAACCGCGAAGAGCGGCTCACCGACGCGCAGATGCAGGAGTGGTTCGATCTCTATCGCAACGAAGAGGTTCGCGGCGCCACGCCCCGCTACTGGGAAGACGTCACCGTCGGCGATGCGCTGCCGAGGATGCTCAAGGGGCCGATGACGGTCACTGGCTTCATCGGCTATGCGCAGGGCTGGGGCGGCCTCTATATCCGCACGAACAAGCTGCACTTCCGACTCATCGACGATCATCCCGGGCTCGGCATCCCGAACAAGTTCGGCGTGAGCGACGTGCCCGAGCGCGTCCATTGGGACGACGATTTCGCCCGCGAGGTCGGCACGCCGGGCGCCTATGATTATGGCCCCGAGCGCTGCTCGTGGCTCACCCACCACATGACCAACTGGATCGGCGACGATGGCTTCCTGATGCAGTCCGGCTGCCAGATCCGCCGCCACAATCCCGACGGCGACGTGATCTTCATCGACGGCTCGGTCGTCCGCAAGTTCGAGGAAGGCGGCAAGAAGCTGGTCGAGGTGCAGCAGCGCGCCGAGACGCATCGCGGCGAGCTCTCCGCGATCGGCACGGCCATCGCCGAGCTGCCGAGCAAGGGCTGACGTTCAAGGAGTGAGGCGCTTATGCGTTGCCGCATGCTGCGTCTCACTCGATCCTTTCCCTGACGGGCAGGGGCCTGTTACATTCCGCAACCGAGGCCGCCGGCGGCCTGCACACGGCCTTGGTCCAGCTATGACCGATACCTCCTCTTCGATCTGGGCCGGGCCTCTCGCAGGCATCCGCGTGCTCGATTTCACGCGCGTCCTCGCCGGGCCGGCGGCAAGCCTCGCGCTCGCCGATCTCGGTGCCGAGGTGTGGAAGGTCGAGCCGCCGGGCACCGGCGACGAGACGCGCACCTTCCCGCCGATCCGCGACGGCGAAAGCCATTATTTCCTCGGCAACAACCGGGGCAAGAAGAGCATCGTCATCGATCTCAAGGTCGAGGCGGGTGTCGTGCTCGCGCGGGATCTCGCGGCCCGATGCGACATTCTGATCGAGAATTACCGCCCGGGTGTGATGGATCGTCTCGGGCTCGGCTACGAGGCTCTGTCCGCGATCAACCCGGGGCTGATCTACTGCGCGATCTCCGGCTTCGGCATGACGGGCCCGCTGCGCGATCGGCCGTCCTTCGACATCGTCACGCAGGCGCTTTCCGGCGTGCTCAGCGTGAATGGCGAGCCAGGCGGGCTTCCGACCAAGCTCGGCATTCCGCTCGGCGATCTGGTCGGCGGGATCAACGGCCCGATCGCGATCCTGGCGGCGCTGCACGAGCGCCATGCGACGGGCAAGGGCCGGCTCATCGATATCAGCCTGCTCGACGGCCTGTTCGGTATGCTCGGCTATATCGCCCAATTGTCCTTCTTCACGGGCGAGGAGCCCCAGCCGCAGGGTTCGCAACATCCGAGCCTCGTCCCTTATGGGGCCTTCCCCGCGGCGGACGGGTCGATCATCATCGCCTGCCTCACCAATTCCTTCTGGAGCCGCATCTGCCAGGCGATCGGCCGTCCCGATGCGGCGACGGATCCGCGCTTCGAAACGATCGGCCAGCGCCGCGCCCACCGCGCGCCGGTCAACGACCTGATCCAAGCCTTCACCGCGCCGCGGACGGTGGCGGAACTTGTCGAGCTCTTTACCGAATATCAGGTGCCGCACGCCCCCGTCCTCGGCGTCGGCGAGGCGTTGGCGCAGCCGCAAGCGGTGGCGCGCGAGATGGTGGTGGAGGTGGAGCATCCGGTGCTGGGCAAGGTGCCGATCGTGAACCGGCCCTTCAAATTTCCGGGCGCCGAGCAGGAGAAGCCGATGCCGCCGCCTGTTCTGGGGCAACATACGGACGAGATATTGGGGGGCATCCTGGGCATTGATGCGCAGCGGATCGCGCAGCTCCGCGCGGATGGGGTGGTCGCCTGAAGAGGCCAGGCCTCAACCTTGTGCTTCGATCCGGGCGAGCACCGAGCCCTCGCTGACCTGAGCCCCTTCGCTCGCCTTAAGCTCGATGACATTGCCGTCGAACGGAGCCAGCAGCGCCTGCTCCATCTTCATCGCCTCGATCACGACGAGGCGATCGCCTTTGGCGACCGCGTCGCCTTCCTTCACCAGCACCGCTATGACCCGGCCCGGCATCGGCGACAGGATCGCTCCGTCGCCGGCCGCGGCGCCACCGGCGACATGATCGGCGCGGTCCGGTCCGAATGGCCACGCTTCGCCATTCAGGAAGAGCACGCCGTCGGTCACGTGCGCGGCCGGCACGTCGTCGGTAAGTTCGACGAGATAGGTACGGTCCGCGACCACGACCTGAATCTGCCGCGACGCGCCGGCGTTGACCCGGAAGCCGCGAAGCGCGGTCCAGGGATCGTCCGCTCCCGTCGGCAGGATCGCGGCGGCAGCCGCCTGCAGGACGGCCTCCGATGGCTCGGTAGCCGGGATCAGCGCCTCGGCATGGCGCTCGATGAAGCCGGTGTCGATGCGACCGGCGACGAAATCGGGATGCGCAGCGGCGCGCGCGAGAAAGGCGGCGTTGGTCCTGACCGGCCAGACCCGGACCTTCGCGCAGGCGCGCGCGAGCTTGCCCGCCGCCTCGGGGCGGGTGCGGCCGCGCGCGATCAGCTTCGCGATCATCGGATCGTAATAGGGCGTGACCTCTCCGCCCTGTTCCACGCCGCTGTCGATCCGGATGCCGTGCGGGAAGTGCAGCGTCTCGAGCGGTCCCGTCGAGGGCAGAAAGCCGGTGGCCGGGTTCTCCGCATAGAGGCGCGCCTCCATCGCCCATCCGTCGATAGCGAGCTGGTCCTGCCGCCTCGGCAGAGGCTCGCCCGAGGCGACGCGGATCTGCCATTCGACGAGATCCTGTCCCGTGATCGCCTCGGTGACGGGGTGCTCGACCTGGAGCCGGGTGTTCATTTCCATGAACCAGATCCGGTCGGCGCGAAGCCTATCCGACGCATCGGCGATGAACTCGATCGTGCCGGCGCCGACATAGTCCACGGCGGCTGCGGCCTTCACCGCCGCGGCGCAGACGGCTTCCCGGGTCGCTGCATCCATGCCGGGCGCGGGCGCCTCTTCGATCACCTTCTGGTGCCGCCGCTGCAGCGAGCAATCGCGCTCGAACAGATGCACGACATTGCCGCGCGTATCGCCGAACACCTGAACCTCGATGTGACGCGGCGCGAGGATATATTTCTCGATGAGGACGCGCTCGTCGCCGAACGATGCGGCCGCTTCGCGCTGGCAGCTGGCGAGGGCTTCGCCGAAAGCGCCAGCCTCGTCGACGCGCCTCATGCCTTTGCCGCCACCGCCCGCGACTGCCTTGATGAGTACGGGATAGCCGATCGCGTCCGCCTCCGCCTGAAGACGATGGGGCGACTGGTCGGCACCCAGATAGCCGGGCGTCACCGGTACGCCGGCTGCGATCATGCGTTCTTTCGCGGCATCCTTAAACCCCATCGCGCGAATGGCGGCGGGCGGCGCGCCGACCCAGACCAGGCCGGCCGCGATGACGGCTTCGGCGAATTCGGCATTTTCGGACAGAAAGCCGTAGCCGGGGTGAATCGCGGCCGCGCCGGTTTCTGAGGCCGCGGCCAGGAGTCGATCCTGGCGAAGGTAGCTGTCCTTGGCGAGCGCGGTGCCGATGCAGACCGCCTCGTCCGCCTCGCGCACGAACGGCATCGTGCGATCGACGTCGGAATGGATCGCGATCGTCCGTACGCCCAGCTTGCGTGCGGTGCGGATGATGCGGCGGGCGATCTCGCCGCGATTGGCGATGAGCAGGCTTTCGATCATCGCCGTCACATCCTGAACAGGCCGAACTGCGCTCGCTCCGGTATCGGCGCGTTCAGCGTCGCCGAGAAGGCGAGCCCCAGCACGTCGCGCGTCTGCGCAGGATCGATCACGCCATCGTCCCACAGGCGCGCGGTCGCATAATATGGATTGCCCTCATCCTCATATTTCCGGCGGATAGGCGCCTTGAACGCTTCGAGCTCGTCCGCCGTCCACCTCTCCGCGTCGCGATGCACGGTCGCCAGCACGGAGGCGGCCTGCTCGCCGCCCATCACGCTGATCCGGCTGTTCGGCCAGGTGAAGAGGAAGCGCGGCTGATAGGCGCGGCCGCACATGCCGTAATTGCCCGCGCCGAAACTGCCGCCGATCAGCACGGTGATCTTGGGCACAGAGGCGGTGGCGACGGCGGTCACAAGCTTCGCGCCATGCTTGGCGATGCCCTCCGCCTCATATTTGCCGCCGACCATGAAGCCCGAGACGTTCTGGAGGAAGAGCAAAGGCACGCGACGCTGGCACGCCAGCTCGATGAAATGCGCGCCCTTCTGCGCGCTTTCCGAAAACAGCACGCCGTTATTGGCGAGGATCGCGACCGGCATGCCCCAGATCCGCGCGAAGCCGCAGACGAGCGTCGTGCCGTAGAGCGCCTTGAATTCGTGGAGTTCGGAGCCGTCGACGATGCGCGCGATCACCTCGCGGACATCATATGGCGCGCGCACGTCCTGCGGAATGATCCCGTAAAGCTCGGCGGGATCGAACAGCGGCGGCCGGGGCTCGGCGATATCGATATCGACGGCCTTGGGCCGATTCAGCGTCGCGACGATGTCGCGGACGATCAGCAGGGCATGCTCGTCATTCTCAGCGACGTGATCGACCACGCCGGACCTGCGGGCGTGCGTGTCCGCGCCGCCCAGTTCCTCGGCCGTGATGACCTCGCCCGTCGCGGCCTTCACCAATGGCGGGCCTGCGAGAAAGATCGTGCCCTGGTTGCGCACGATCACCGTCTCGTCCGACATGGCCGGGACATAGGCGCCGCCGGCCGTGCAGCTGCCCATCACGCATGCGATCTGCGGGATGCCCTCGGCGGACATCTGCGCCTGATTGTAGAAGATCCGCCCGAAATGATCCCGATCGGGGAAGACCTCCGCCTGATGGGGCAGATTGGCCCCGCCGCTATCGACGAGCGCGATGCACGGCAGCCGGTTCTCGCGCGCGATTTCCTGCGCCCGCAGATGCTTCTTCACGGTCATCGGGAAATAGGCGCCGCCCTTCACGGTCGGGTCGTTGGCGATGATCATGCACTCGCGCCCGGCGATGCGCCCGATCCCGCCGACCACCCCGGCACCCGGCGCGCCGTCGTCGTAAAGACCGTTGGCCGCAAGCGCGCCGATTTCGAGAAACGGCGAGAGCGGATCGAGCAAGCGCGCGACGCGGTCACGCGGCAGCAGCTTCCCGCGCGCAACGTGGCGTTCACGGTGCTCCGTCGATCCGCCCAGCGCGGCGGTCGCAACTTTCGCCCGCAATTCGTCGGCGAGCGCCCCGTTATGCGCGGCGTTGGCGGCAAACGCCGCGGAGGCTGGATCGATGAGCGTCCGAATCCGCGTCATGCGCTGAGCCGCGTCCACGTCACATCAATGCATCCTCGTCCTGTACGGTCGGTGATAACAACCTAATCGGCATGTGGAAAATTGATAGTGGCTGAACCACGGGATAGACATGGTCTATGATCGACCGATACCTGCTCCGATACCTGCTTGCCGTGGTCGACAAAGGCAATTTCTCGCGCGCGGCGGAGCATTGTGGGGTCTCTCAGCCGACTCTTTCTGTTGGTATCGCGAAGCTGGAAGCGGAAGTCGGCAGGACCTTGTTCCTTCGTACCAACCGGCGCGTGGAGTTGACCGGTGCCGGCACCCGCCTCGTCGATCGCGCGCGACGGATCGAACGAGAGTTCACGCTGGCGGAGCAGGAGGCGCGCGTCTCCAAGTTCCGGACGACGATCCGTCTGGGCGTCATCTCGACGCTGCCCGCCGATTGGCTGGGCACGGCGGCGGCCGCGGTCGCGGCAGGCGGGAGCGAGGAAAGGCTCGAGATCGTCGAGGGAAACGAACGGGCTATGCTCAGCCACCTCGATCGCGGACGCGTCGATGTCATATTGTCGTTGATCAGGCCGGATCGAGCGAAGTTCGCGCGCGCCTTGTTCCATGAACCCTATCGACTGGTCCTCGCGCGCGATCATCCTCTCGGTCGCCGGGATGTGATCCATGCGGAAGAGGTGGCGGACAGCGCGATGGTCGTCCGCCGCCACTGCGAAGCGCTGCAGGAAACCAGTCGCTACTTCACGTCGCGCGGAGTCCGACCGTTCATCTCCGCTCGGACCACCAGTGACGCTCAAGCCCTCGCGCTGGTTCGCGGCGGACACGGCCTGACCGTGATGCCCGCAGGGTTTCATGCGCCGTCTGTCCGTATGGTTGCGCTCTCCGGTTTCGAGGCGGACCGAACGATCGGTTTAATATATGATCGCGCGCCTTCGGAGCGACCGTCGTCGAAGGCGCTCGACATCATCGCCGATGGGCTGACGTCAGCTGCGCTGAAGCAAAGCGACCAATCCGAATAGGCTCAAGGTCCTGCTGGCGGACGCTGTGCAAACCGGACCTGCCGTCGAGATGCCATCCGCTCGGCCATGGTCAACGAGCGGACGGTCTCCCTTGCATTGATCGATCTGTGAAGTGCATTGCAGTGCAGATCGAGAGGGGGCTGGTCGCCGGCGATCTACGCAAGGCAGTCGGGCGAGCAAGTCGCCGAAAAGTTGATTTTCTATTAACTTTTGCGAGAAATTTCAGGTATTTATCAGATAAGTACCGCTTGCTGACCAATGCTCGATCAACTACGCGGGCCGCGACAAGTTATCGAGACGAGGGGGTTCTATGATCATCGTTGCTCGCCGGGTTGCCGGCAATCGCGGCCGCGCGCGCGCCATTCGGTGTGCTGCGCTACTCGGCACTGCGATCGGATGCTCGTGGAGCCTTCCGGCCTCTGCCGAAAAGGTGGTCTTCAATGGCTCGGGCAACTTCTCGGCGACGCGTTCGGACACGTTGACGGATACCGCGCAGGTGGTCGATGTCCGTACGACGACCGGCAATATCCTGCTCGATTTCGCCAATCTGCAGGCGGCGAGCGCCACCAACGGATCTGCGCTGTTCGCCAACGTGACAACGGCCGGCACGATCGGGGTGACCACCGGCATGGTCAACGTGACGGGCGCGAACTCGACCAACGGCGTGAATATCTCTGGGACTAACGGCAATATCAACCTGGTCGCCGGGACGACGACGGCGAACACCAACAATAATGATCGCGCGATCAACGTCACGTCGCCAGCCGGCAATATCACGATTACGTCGACTCGCGCGGTTGGCAGCCTGCGCGGTATTTCCACGAGCGATGGCACGGGCGCGGCACTGCCGACCGGCACGACAACGATCAATAGCGGGATCGCCACCGCCAACGGCACAGGCCAGGTCAATGCCATCGTGGCGCAGGGCGCGACGGTGATCGTGAACTCCGGTACAGCTTCGCTGACCAATGCGAGCGGCAACGGCGGCGGAGCGATCTTCGTCCAGGCGGGCGCGGGCGGCGCGACGATCAAGTCCACTGCGGTCAATCTGTCGGGCGTCAATCAGGCGGGCATCCAGGCGAACCTGTCCGACAACGGATCGGTCAACGTGGATTCGGGTACGATCACCGCGACCCAATCGGCGACGGGGATCAATACCGATACGACAGGCGGCGGCGGCACCAGCACGATCAAGAGCGGCACGATCAGCCTCGCCAGCAATTCCACCGGCATCCAGGTGGATGCGGGCAGCGGCGCGACCAGCGTGGATTCGGGCACGATCACCGGGAGCGGCACGTTCGACACCGGCATCGTCGTCAACGCGGGCACCGGCGCGACATCGATCAGATCCGACACGATCGCTTTCTCCGCGGCAGGCGGCAACGGCATCTCCGTCACCGGTGGCGAGACTGGCTCCGGTGCGATCACGATCGTCAGCAACAAGATCAACAGCACCAGCCAGGCGATCGAATCATACTTCACGGGCGGCACGAACGGCGCGCTCACCGTCAGCAGCAACACGATTACCGGCACGGGCAGCGGCATCAGCCTCAACAACGACGGCGCGATCAGCCTGACCAGCGGCACGATCGCGTTGACGACGACGGCGGCCGGCGTCAATTCGCTGCAGGGTCTCGGCATTACCGCGGTCGCGAGCGGCACCGCGGCGGCCACGATCACCAGCGGCAGCATCGTCTACACCGGCACCGGCAACACCTTCGGCATCCAGCTGCAGGCCGTCGGCGGCGGCACGGGCACGATCAACAGTGGCACCGTCTCAGTCATCGGCAACGGTGGCTACGGCATCAACGGCGTCTCGACCACGGGCGCTTTGACGATCGTCAGCACGGGCGATGTCACCACGACCGGAACGACCCGATATGTCACCGGCGTCGTGAACGCGGCCAATGCGCGCTATGCCGACGGTATCGATGCGTTGAGCGACACGGGGGCGATCACGGTGTCCAGCGCGGGCACGATTTCCACGTCCGGCGCCACGGCGCGCGGTATCGACGTCGAGGCCGGTCGCGCCCGGAACAATTTCGGCACGCCGAGCGGCGCGATCAGCACGGCGGCGATCTCCGTCACCAATACCGGCACCGTGAAGACGACGGGCGCGACCTCGAACGCCATCAACATCCTTGCCGACAACAATATCGTTACCCTGACGAGCGCCAACGTTTCGACGACGGGTGCCAATTCGGCCGGCATCAACGTGTCGAGCAATGCGGGCGCGATCACGGTCGCGACCGGCAATGTCACGACGACGGGCGCGAACTCGGACGCGGTCCACATCGTCTCCGCGAGCGGTCCGATCACGGTCAACGTCACGGGGGCGCTGAGCGCCGCCAACGGCACCGGCCTGTTCATCGATCCGCCGGCGGCCGTGAACGTGACGATCGCCAGCGGCGCCAGCGCGAAGGGCAGCGTCGCCGGCCTCAGCACGGTCGGGGCGACGAACAACATCGTCAACCTCGGCACGGTCTCGACCAGCGGGACGGGCGCGGCGATCGTCGCGACGGGCATCACGACGGTCGACAATAGCGGCGTGATCGCCGCCGGCAGCGGCGGGGTCGCCGTCCAGCTCGGCGCGACCAACGACAGCGTGATCCTGCGCAACGGATCGGCCGTCACCGGGACGATCGCGGGCGGCGGCGGCACCGATGCGGCAATTCTCGCCGGCACGTCGGCGGCGGCCTCGTCGAGCCAGACGGTCGCGACCTTCACCGGCTTCGACCGGCTTACCGTCCAAAGCGGCTACTGGACCGCGCCGGCAAGCGGTGGCAGCGCCTTCAACAGCGCGACGATCGCCTCGGGCGCCAGCCTCGAAAACGTCAACGGCGCGACCGGCCTTGCCGGTGTCACCGCGCCAACCATCATCGACAACGGCACGTTGGTGGTGCGCAGCAGCAGCGCGTCCGCGGGCTCGACCTTCGGCGCGACGCAGATCACGGGCAGCGGCGCGGTCCTGCTGACCGGCGCGGGCACGGTCCGCCTCGACGGCGTCAACAGCCTGGCCAATACGGGCGCGACGACGATCGACGGCGGCACGACCGCGATCATCACGGGCACGCAGGGCGGCAACTTCGCGACCACGCCGACCGGCACGTTGCAGGTTGGCGCCGGCGGCACGACCGGCGTGTTCACGGGCAGCCTCGCCAACAACGGCACGTTGGTGGTCAACCGGTCTGACGATTATGTCTTCACGGGCGCGGTCAGCGGGGCGGGCACGATCAACAAATCGGGTTCGGGCAAGCTGACGTTCGGGACGAATTTCGCCTTCACCGGCACGACCAACATTCTCGCCGGCTCGATCAAGCTCTCGACGCCGGTCGCCGCGACCACCGAACTGGCGGTCGAGGGTGCAGGCCAGCTGGATCTTTCCGGAACGACGCAGGTCGTGGCGGAACTGGCCGGCGTCAGCAGCGCCGCCAGCGTCAACATCGCCGGCGGTGCGCTGACCGTGAACCAGGCGACCAGCACCAGCTTTGCGGGCAATCTGACCGGCAATGGCAGCCTCACCAAGACGGGCGCCGGGCGGCTCAACCTGACCGGCGTCGATACCTATACCGGCCCGACGACCGTCTCCGGCGGCACGCTCTCGGTCAATGGCAGCATCGTCTCGCCGACCACCGTGACCAGCGGCGGCACGCTCGGCGGCACGGGCAATGTCGCCTCGGTCACGATCGGATCGGGCGGCACCTATGCGCCGGGCAATTCGATCGGCACGCAGACCGTCAACGGCAACGTCGTCTTCCAGGCCGGTTCGACCTTCGCGGTCGAGGCGAACGCCGCTGGCCAGGCCGATCGCATCAACGCGACGGGAACGGCGACGTTGGCGGGCGCGGTGCGCGTCCTCCCCGATGCTACCGGCACCTATGCCAACCTCACCAGCTACACGATCCTGACCGCGGCGGGCGGCGTCTCGGGCACCTTCACGGGCACGAGCAGCAGCCTTGCCTATCTGACGCCCTTGCTCAGCTATGGCGCGAATGCGGTGACGCTGACGCTGGCGCGCAACGATGTGAGCTTCGCCTCGATCGCGGCCGACGCCAATCAGGCTAGTGTCGGAGCTGCCGTCCAGTCGCGCGGGCTCGGCAATACGCTCTATAACTACACCCTCGGCCTGTCCGCGGCGGGCGCACGCACGGCCTTCACGGCGCTCGCAGGCGAGATCCACGCCAGCCTGCCCACGGCCCTGCTGGTTGAAGGTCAGGAGGTTGGGCGGGCCGTACTGTCCCGCGCGAGCACGACGGGCGACGGCGTCGGCGTCTGGGGCCAGGCGATGTACGGGCTGGTCGAGAGCGCTTCGCGCCAGGGGGTCGCCTCGTCGCGCACCGATCGTCGCGGCGGGATCGCCGGCATCGATATCGGGCATGACGGCCTGCGCTTCGGGGCCGCGGGCGGCTATCTGGTCAGCGATATGGGGCTGCGCGGCCGGGCCAGCCATGCCGATATCGATACCAAGCTGCTCACCGCTTATGCCAGCTGGAGCCGCGATGCGGTGATGCTGGCGGGCGGCGTCAGCTATAGCTGGCATGATGTCAGCACGCGCCGCTCGGTCAATGTCGGCACGATCGGTGGACTGCAGGTTGCGAAATACGATGCCGATACGGCGCAGATCTTCGGGACGGCCTCCTATGGCGTTACCCGCGGCGCCGCCACCTTCGCACCGTTCCTTGGCTACTCCCATCTGCGCACCCATCGCGACGGCTTCGCCGAGACCGGCAGCGCGGTTGCCCTGACCGTCGCGAGCTCGACGCGCAGCATCGACGTGCTGCAGGCGGGCGCGAAGATGTACGGCACCGCGCCGCTCGGCTCCGCGACGCTGCTGCCCCATGTCGCGATCTCCTATCAGCGCTACTGGGGGAACACGCTTGGTATCGAGAATGCGAATTTCGGCGGGACCGGGACGGGCTTCTCGATTGTGGGAGCACGTACCGGCAAGGATGCGCTCCGCGTCGAGGGGGGCTCCGACATCCGCTTCGGCGATGCCTTCCGTCTGGGCGCCAGCGCATTCGGTCAGACCTCGGGAGCGATCGGCGAGTATGGCGCGCGGGCATCGATCAGCTACTCGTTCTGATCGGCTCCGGTCCGGCTGCGCTCAGCCATGAAGCCAATGCGGTGAGCGCCTCACGCCTGACGCTCCTCGAATAAGAGGGCGCGTTTCGGACGCTATAACAAGCGCCGGTGCGAACACGGCGTGGTCGGCTACGGCAATCTCGTCATGCGGCGAGAGCGCTCGGTGCCGGCCATGGTCGCAAAGGCTAGCCTGCTTTGGCAGGCGAATTGGGATGATCGCCTCGCGTCGCTGATCAGCGACGCGAGCCGCCCCGCGCGTTGAAGCCCGCTGATCGAAATCTGCCACTGGATCCCCCGATGCAGGTGTCGGGCGGAACAGGGGGCTGCGGGATTTGTTGCGTATCCGTTGTCATCGACAGGAGAGCGAGATGCTCGGTACGATCTTGATCGTTGTTCTGATCCTCATTCTGGTCGGCGCTCTGCCGACATGGGGGCATAGCCGCAGCTGGGGCTACGGACCCTCTGGCGGACTCGGGCTCGTCCTCCTGATCGTCGTGATCCTGCTCCTGATGGGTCGGATCTGACCGGCAGGACCGTCAGACGACCGGGAGGAAAAGTCCGCCTGTCCTGTTGCGCGCTCAGTGGATGATGCGATCCGTTGCTGTCTCGGGCGTACGGCGAGGCGATCAACCTCGCCGCATAGTCCGATCGGGCGCTGTCAGGCGTCGCGCCAGGCCGAGACCTGCTGCGGGCCGACGAGCTTCCCGCCGAGCACGAACCTGCGGCGCGCCTCTGGAATGGTCCAGCTGCGCGGCCCGTAGTTCAGCGCGAAAGTGAGGGCGCCGCGTCGCTGGAGGCGCACCCCGTCGGGGAGGTCATAGGTCTTCAGGCCGGCACGGTTCGATGCCGTTTTCAACAGCGATCCGGTGAAAGCGGCATCGCCCTGGCAACCGACATACCAGATGCGCGCGCTGCCCATGACGGCGGCTTCGCCGTCGTCATAATGTGCCAGCACGGGCAGGGCCGTTTCCAGCCATTCGCGCCAGCCCATGGCCTGGCCGGTTATGCCGGTGCCCGTGACGGGCACTCCGGTGCCGGCCCGCGCAATGGCGACCTGCTTGACCTTGACCGGGACAAGGCTTTGCAGCGGCCCCGGGGGAAGATCGCCGGGAATGGCGAAGTCGGCGGTCTTGGAGCCCGATCGCGGCCCGATCACGACAAGGCCGTTGGCGGCGGCCAGTTCGGCGCGTATTTTCTCGTCGATCGTCCAGACGGACGGCACGACGACGAGCTTGTAGCCCGCAACGGGCGTGCCCGCGCGGACGATGTCGACGTTGAGCCCGATCTTACGGAGCGCGGCGTACCAGCTTTGCGCATGGACGAGATGATCCTGCCCGCTGCCGTTGGGCTGGATCTCGGTCATCCACACCGTTTCGTAATCGAACAGGAGCGCGACATCGCCGCGCGCGCTTTTCGGAATGGGTCCGATGCGCGCGATCTCCTTGGCGACCTGCGCGGCTTCCTCGCCGCCGGCGGAGATATGGCCGTCGGGCCGGTTGAGCCCGGAATGCATCTGCTCGGGACCGACCTGGCCCTGACGCCAGCGGAAATAGCTGACCGTGCCCGCGCCGTGCGCAAATGCTTCCCACGTCCAGAGGCGGACCATGCCCGGCAGCGGCGCCGGATTGTAGCGCGCCCAGTTCACCGGACCCGGCTGCTGCTCCATGATCCAGAAGGGTGCCGGGTTCAGCCCGCGGACGAGATCGTGGTTCCAGCCCGTCAGATCGGGATTGCCGGTGCGGTCCCAGCGCGCATCGTCCTTGCCGGCGGCGACGCCGAGCGGATAGCTGTCCCACGATGCCATATCGAGCGCTTGCCCGACCGGATAATGATCGAACTCGGTGAAGTTGGCCATGAAGTTGGTCGTGATGAATCGACCCGGTGACAGCGGCCGGATGACGTCCGCCTGCACCTTGTGGAACGCCATCACTTGTTCGGATGCGAAGCGGCGATAGTCGAGCAGCATGTCGGGCGGAAAATCGTAGGGCGAGGAGGTCGGCAGCCCGATCGCCTCGAAGCTCGGCGATTGCTGTGACCAGACGACGGTGCCCCATGCCTTATTGAGCCGCGCGATCGTGCCGTAGCGCGCGCGCAGCCACGTCCGGAACCCCGCGAGGTCGGCGGCACCATAAGAATAGGTCGTGTCGTGGCAGCCATATTCATTGTCGATCTGCCAGCCGACGACGCCCTTATGGCGCCCGTAGCGATCGGCCATCGCCTTCGCGATCCGCGCGCATTCGCGGCGGTAGAGCAGGCTCGAGAAGCTATAATAGCGACGCGAGCCGAAGCCCTTCACCTGGCCGTCCTTCGCGACGGGCAGGATCTCGGGATAGCGCGCGACCATCCATTCGGGCGGACAGGCGGTCGGCGTGCCCATCACCACGCCGAGTCCCGCGCCGGACAGCGTATCCACGGCGCGATCGAGCCAGCCCCAGTCGTAGCGGCCGGCCTCGGGCTCCATCAGCGTCCAGGCGAATTCGGCGATGCGGACGCGGCTGAGGCCGCGCGCGACCATGTCGGTGGCATCCTGCTTCCAGCGCGATTCATCCCACTGCTCGGGATAATAGCAGCAGCCGAGACGCAACGCGTCGGCGTCCCCGTCCGGGCCCAGCATCGCCGCCGAGGCTTTCGCGCCCGCCTGTCCCGCCGCCGCGAGAACGAGCGCGGCCTGGACTACCTGTCGCCGGGTCGGATCGGTCATTGTCTTCTCCTGAACTGGGTTCTGTTTTCGCGGGCGCCGGCAGGTCGCGGGATTGCCGACATCCTGCGTGTCAATGCGCCGCCGCTGGGGCAGACGGCGAGCTGGCGATCCGATCGAGCGCGACGCCGCTGCTGCGCGCGACGATGACGATGTCGTGCATGCCCGGCGAAAGCCGATCGGGTAGCTCCACCGCGAGCAGATTATCGAGCACGCCTTGCGTCCAGGCGGGGCTTTCGGCCGGGTGGGAGACGTCGAGCCGAACCGGAGGATTGGCGTCGATCTGGACGTCGAGATGCAGGACGGCATCGGATCCGTCGTTCGAGAAAAGCGGCAACATGCCGAGGCTGAGCGTGCGCGGCCCGCCTGCGGGCACGGTCATGCGCACCGCGAGACGGGCGCCGGCATGCTGGGCAATCATCGTCCCCGCGCCGCGGCCGAGGCTCTTGTGCAGAACCCACCCGTCGTTCGACACGAACTGCTCGGCTTCCTGCCACAGCACGCCGCCATCCTTAAGCGGCGAGGGGGGCGCAATCGACGGACGTTCGCCCGCAAGCCCCGGCGCCGGAAGCGAAACGGGGGCCGTGCGGAATTGCCGCCACTGGCTGTCGGCGGGCTCCTCGGTGATGATGTAGCGCCACTTGCCGCCGGCGATCGTCTCGTTGAACCGGCGCGTCAGGGCCTTGAGTTCGACATCGGCCGCGATCGCCGCGGCGCCGGCATCGCGCGCGATCGTCGGCTGCGTATCGACGAGCGAGTCGTAGCGCTCCGCCCCGAAGAAACGCCGATTGGCGGCAGCGGCAGCCTTCACCGGATAATCGACGAGCTCGAAGAAAGCGTCCGCATAGTCCTGCGGCAAGCTTGCCCGGATCGCGTCGCTGCCGGCCGCGAGCGTGCGAAACCGATCGAGCCGCTGATCGATCTCGACGGACGATATCTTGTAGCGATTGCCGATCTCGAACGGCGTCGTCGGCGGATAGAGCGGCCGCTCTCCCGGCAGCCAGGATTGGAGATGTTCGGGCCGGCGCTCGAAATTCAGGCGGAAATGCTCGTCGAGCAAAGCGGCGATCGGCTCGGCCCGCGCGGGTCCGAACGTGCGGCCCGCCCAGTCCGTGAGAAAACCCACTTGATCCCGGTCGCGCCAGCGATCGATATCCCAGGCCATTTCCAGGAACAGGCTGACACCGATCTCCGCCGGCTTGATGTCGCCCGCATTGGCGATCCACACGGTTCGCGCGCCGGCATCGTAAGCGCGCGTCATCTCTTCCTGGACGAGCGCGGGCGGCGTCGTCCCGAGCCAGATATAGGAGAGTGGCGCCCCAAGGTAGGAGAGGTGATAATAGACACCCATGCCGCCCTTGCGCGCGCGCTCGGCGTCGCTCGGAAACTGGCGGATATATCCGAAATTATCGTCCGGCCAGACGATCGTCACGTCATCTGGGATCTTCAGCCCGCCGCGATAGAGATCCAGCACCTCCTTGTAGGGCATGAACATCTGCTTGGCGCCCGAAAGATCGGGCGAGACATGGCGCCGCAGCATCGCGCGCTGGTCCGCGATCGCACTTGAGAGAAGGTCGATCCGTCCCTCCAGCGTCGATGCGCCGACCATGCCGCCGTCATGGATGCCGCGCATGCCGAGCGTCCACAGGCTCTCATAGCGCGCATTCGTCCTGACGCGCTGCTCCCAATACGCGCGCACGCCCGCCGGATTGTCGGCATAGTTGAAGTCCTGTGCCGTGCCTTTCCATTCGCCGACATTGTTGCGCAGCATCGGCTCGGCATGGGACGAGCCCATGACGATCGCATAATCGTCGGCGAGCTTCGCATTGGCAGAATCAGCGTTGAACGGCGCGCTGACCTTGTGCATCGCCGGCCACAAAGTGTTCGCCTTCAGGCGAAGCAGCAGTTCGAAGACGCGCTCATAGGTCTTCGGGCCGATATTGCCGCGGGCCGGATCGAAGGTCCGCGCCGCCCAGGGGAAGAGCCCCCAATCCTCATCGTTGATGAAGAGGCCGCGATAGCGGACGCTGGGCGGCCCGAAGCGGCGGGTCCCCGCAGGGATCCAGAGCGCTTCATGCTTCTGCGCGGGGACGTCCGCCCACCATGTCCAGGGCGAGACGCCCATCTGCTCGCTCAGTTCATAGACGCCGTAGGCGGTGCCCCGCCGATCGCTGCCGACGATGATGAGTGCGTCCTCGATCCCCGGCAGCGGATGCGGGACGGTGAGAATGAGGAAGCTCTCCCAGGCGCCGCGCAGCGCGCGCACGTCGATCCTGCCCTGGCGGATCAGGCCGTCGATCGCGCGGCTGCGGCCGATCGTGCCGATCAGCACGATATGCCGGCTCTTGGGCGCCGTCGATCTCGCGCGCAGGTCGGGCCGGATCCCGGTAACCGCGCTGACATCCTCAGCCAGGTCGCGCACGGCATGCGCGACGACGGCATGATCGGCCGGATCATAGACGAGCATCGCCGCTTGGCCGGCGCCGGCCAGGGCGAAGGCGCCGGGAAGCGGCGTCTCGGACACGAGGGGCGCGCGCGGCGGGGCCGCGTGGGCGGGCAATGCCGCCGCTGCAAAGGACAGGCCGAACAGCGCCGGCCGGACGATCCGGGTTCGCCAGATATGCCGTATCCCGCGCGCGAGGCCGGCAACGGTGGACCTCGCTGCCCGACCGGCATGCTGCAGAAGATTCATGATCGCTTTCCTGACGCGTAGATGGGCGTCCACCGTCGTTTCGTCGCAGGCGCGGGCGTCGGCGTGCCGATCGACGTTATCGCGACATTGTCGAAATAGGGCATGCTGAGCTTCGTGCCGGCAGCGCCCGCCAGCAAGCCAGCCATGCCGTGCGCATAGAGACCGTCATCGGCCTGCAGGATCTGCCGCCCGTCGACAAAGCCGGTGATCGACGTGCCGGCGAAACGCAGCGACACGGTGTGCCACTGCCGCGCCCCGACGCCCGAGACATGCTGTGTGGCCAGAAGCTTCTCGCCGCCTTCGCTCATGTCGTTCTGTGCCTTGATCAGCGCCTGCTGCTCTGCGTCGCCTACCAGCTTCTTCTTGTCCGCCTTGCCCCGGACCACGCTCAATCGCAGGTCGCCGCTCGCATCCAGCCGCAGCACATATCCCTTCGGAATGAAGCCGTAGCCCGTCCCGGTATCGTTGATCCGGCCCATGACCGCGGCGGACTCGCCGTCTCCCAGATAGACATCGGCATCGACCTGGTAATCGTGCCACTGATCGTCGCCGATGATCGTATAGGGCAGCCAATCGGGCGCCCACGATATCGTCGGCCGGGGCGCCTTCTGGCGCAGGCAGCCGCCCGGCCGGGCCGGACAAGGCGAGAGCTCGAACGCGCCGCTGATGTCGGCGAAATAATGCGGCAGATAACCCCAGGATTCCGCCGCCCCGTAGCCGTCGAAGCTCTCCAGATAGGGGAAGGGGAATGCGGCTTTCTCGGACACTTCGGGGAACGTGCCCTTGCGCTGCCCCCGCGTCGTCGTCAGCGAATAGACCGAATTGGGATTCAGCGTGATCGAGACCTTGCCGTCGCGGGGTGTGATGTCGGCTTCGCGCACGAACTGCTCGTCGCGGTCGCTTCGCCAGACCGCCAGGCTGGATTGCGACAGCCCCGTCCCGATCGCGAAGTCGACGCGCTGCGCACGGGAGGCGTCCTTCGTCTCGACGATGATGCTGTAGTCGTCGGCGGGCGACTTCAACGTCACGAACGTGCCGCCGCCTCCCAGATCGCCGCTGCCGCCCGTCAGATACTGCCACCCTTGCGCGGTGAATTGCCCGTAATGCGCGTATCCCCACAAGGAGGGGTTGATCTCGAAGTGCCCGCTCCAGGGCCAGTTGGCGCGAAGCCCCGCCTCCTTCACCCCCGAATAAGGCTCCATCTCGTACAGGCTGGCGATCCCGTACCAGTTGACGATCTTGGTGACGCCGCTGCGGATGTAATTTTCGTTGAACGCTTCGACGATGCCGATCAATCCGTCGAAACCGGCCTTGTAGACATGTTGTTCGGTGTTCCAGATCGGCTTGCCCATGTCGCGCGCGGCCGGCTGGATATCTGCGGGGACGACCGACTGGGGCGCGTTGATATGCGCACCGATGATATCGATGCTGTCGCGCAGCGCCCGGTCCTTGACCATGTCGGGGACGAACTTGAACTTCCAGGGATCCGGCCAATTGTCGAACGCGTGCAGCCTGACCTTCGCGAACCCATGGCCGTTCAGCCCGGTGCGAAGCGCTTGGGCGAAACCGTAGCTGGCGCCTTTCTCGTTTCGGATCCCGATCGCGTCGAGCTCGAGACCGTAGACCTGGCGCAGGCCGCGAAGCCATGTGATGTAATAATCGACGGTATCCTGCGAGAAGAAGCGCGCGTCGCCCTCGTAATCCTTGCCCAGGCTCTGCGGGTAGAGTGCGCCCGAGGCGCCGAGCCAGCCGGGCGCGCTCCATGCCGCGCCATCGAGCGAAATCGAGTTGTTGCGCCGCCGCGCCTCCTGCATCACCCACCACGTATAGCCGCGCCGATAATCGAGATCGTCGCGGTCGTGCATGTGGCTGGGCATCGAGCCCTGCGTCGAGTTGCCGTCGCCCGGAATCTCGACATACAAGGCGCTGACCGACGCGCCGAAATGCGGCTTGTAGAGCAGGTCGAGGATCTGGCTGCGTTGCGGCTCGGGATAGTCCTTGAGCAGGACGGAGGTCGCGCCGCCGCCGTCCACCACCCCGATCCCCTCGAAGCGCTTGCCGTGGCCATCGTCCTGCAGCGTGATGGTCTGCGGCACGGATTGGGCCACGGATTGGGCCGCTGCCGGGGAGACGAGACTGGCGAGCATCAGGGCCGCGCCGACGTGGAGCCCGTTCACGATCCTGTTCCTTCGATGGCTATCCGGCGACGGGTGCGCGGCAGCCCGCTGGTCCGCAAGTCGCGCGGATGAATGCGGACGCGCATCTCTCACCGGGTGAGAGCCAGCGATGTCCGGCCGTCCCGTCCACCGCGCATGATCATCGGGCCGCTTCCCTCTCCATCGGCAGGATCAATGCCCGACCGCTTTCCGTCTCGATCCTCGCCCGGATCCCATAGACGTCGCGCAACCTATCCGAGGTGAGAACAGCGAGCGGCGGCCCATCGGCGACGAGGCGGCCGGCATGGATCAGCAGCAACCGGTCGCAATAGCGCGCCGCCATCGTCAGATCGTGGAGCACGGCGACGACGAGCTTGCCCGATTGCGCCTCGTCGAGCAGCAGATTCATCACGTCGATCTGGTGGCCGGGATCGAGCGAGGCGAGCGGCTCGTCGGCGAGCAGGGCGGGCGCCTCGACCGCCAGCGCGCGCGCCAGAAGCACGCGCGCGCGCTCGCCGCCCGACAATTCGGTCGCGATCCGGCCGCGCAGAGGAGTTACGTCGGACCGCTCCATCGCCCGATCGATCGCCGCTATGTCGGTCGCCGACATCCCCGACATCGGCGCGAGATGCGGCAGCCGCCCGAGCGCGACGAGCCGCTCGACAGCGAGGGGCCAGTGCAGCGTTTGTCCCTGCGGAAGATACGCAAGCTGCCGGGCGATCGCCGCGCGCGGCAGGCTCGCGAGGTCGGCGTCATCGATCCGGACGTGACCTGCCGAGGGCGCGACCAGACCGAGCATCGCGCGCAGCAGGGTCGATTTGCCGGCGCCGTTCGGCCCGACGATGCCGACGAGCGACCCCGCCTCCAGGGATGCGCTCACGTCGCGGACGACCGATCGCCGGCCAAGCGCCACGCTCAGATTGTCGATCGAGAGCGTCACCACAGCCGCCGCTCCCGCACCAGATAGACGAGGAAGACCGGGACGCCGAGGAAGGCCGTGACCACGCCGAGCTTCAGCTCGTTGGTCGAGGGGATCAACCGCACGCCGATATCGGCGATCGTCAGCAGCGCCGCGCCCGCTAGGGCCGATGGCAGCAGGATCGCCGAAGGGCTGCGATCGGTGAACGGGCGGACGATATGCGGCACGATCAGCCCGATGAAACCGATCGACCCCGACACCGCCACCGCGCCGCCGACGCCGATCGCGATGCCGAGCAGGATGCGGAGGCGCGCGCGCCCTAGATCGACGCCCAGCGCGCGCGCGCCATCCTCGCCCAGCGTCAGCGCATCGAGCGCGCGCCCGTCGAACAGGAGCAGGGCGGAGCCGATGACGATGCACGGCAGCGCGATCCACACATGCTGGAAAGACCGGTTCTCGAACGAGCCGAGCAGCCAGGTCATGATCTCCATCGCCGCATAGGGATTGGGCGAGAGATTGAGCGCGAGACTGATCGCCGCGCCTGCGAGCGTCGAGATCGCGATGCCCGCCAGGATCAGGGTGAGCGGACTTTCGGCGCGCCCGGCCAGCAGGAACAGCGGCAGCAGCGCGAGCAGCCCCGCCGCGATCGCGAGGAGCGGGAGCAGCGCAGGATGAAGCTGGGCCAGCCCGAAATAGAGCGCGCCGACCGCGCCGAGCGCCGCGGCGTTGGAGGCGCCGAGCACCGACGGCTCAGCGAGCGGATTGCGCAGATAGCCCTGAAGCGCGGCGCCGCTGAGCCCCAGCATCGCGCCGACGAGCAAGGCGAGGATCGAGCGCGGCAAGCGCAGCTCGAGCAGGATCGCCCGGGCGACCTCGTCACCATGCCCGCCGAGCACCGCCAGTGCGCGCGCCGGCGGGATCGAGACCGGGCCGAGCAGCAGCGAAGCGATCCCGGCGAAAATCACCAGGCCGATCAGCGCCGCCATGAAGCCTCGCCGCGCAAATCTGCTTTCCTGTGCGGATGTCACGATGAACTCGCCTCGGATCGGTCACCCGTCACGCTTGTCTCCCCGGGTCGCTCGTCTATTCAGCGCGCATGCGCGCTTTCCGTCACTGGGTGATCATGGGCCTCGTCGCCCTTTCGATCAGCGCTCCGCCTATGGCGCCCGCCGCCGCGCCGCAACCGCCCCGGCGGATCATTTCTCTGAACCTGTGCGCCGACCAGTTCGTCCTGGCGCTCGCCGATCGCAGCCAGATTGCCGGCCTCACGCGCAACGCGACGAACGCCGATATGTCCGCCGAGGCCGATAAGGCGCGCGGATTGCACCTGCTCGGCCAGTCTGCGGAGGAGGTGTTGGCGATCGATCCTGAGCTCATCGTCGGCATGGGCGCGCGGCGCGGCGCTATGGCGGTTCTGTCGGCGCATCATTATCCGACGCTCGATCTCAAGAGCGCCGAAAGCTATGACGCGATCGTGGCCAGCATCCGCGCGGTGGCCGAAGCGGTCGGGCATGTTGCGCGGGGCGAGGCGCTCATCGCCGACATGGATCGCGAACTGGCCGCGCTCTCGTCGCGCCCCGGCAAAGGGCGAGTCGCCGCTTATTATCAGCGGCGGGGCTTCATGACCGGGACCGGCACGCTGATCGACGATTTGATGACGCGCGTCGGCCTACGCAATCTGGCGGGCGTCATCGGCAAGCCGGCACTGTCGCAACTGTCGCTGGAAGAATTGACCGCGGCCCAGCCCGATTACCTGATCATCGACAGCACGAGCGAGCGCATCGCCGATCAGGGCACGGAGATGCTGCACCACCCGATCCTCGCGCGCATCCCGAGACTGGCGATCCCGCAGGCGTGGACGGTGTGCGGCGGACCGGCCTATGTCCTCGCCGCGCGCAGCCTCGCACGGCAGATCACGCAGACGTCATCAGGATACAGCGGCGCCCGCTGAACGCCGCGGGATCGCCTCCCTGCACCGGCGACTGTATCGGCGACGCGCTGACAGACATCAGAATTCTATGCCGGCCTGCGCCTTCACGCCCTGCTCTCGAAAAGGGTGTTTGATCGACGTCATCTCGGTGACGAGATCGGCCATCTCGATGAGCGCTTCGGGCGCGTTGCGGCCGGTGACGATGACATGCGTCATCGCCGGCTTCGCGCGGAGCGCCTCCAGCACCTCGTTCAGCGGCAGATAGTCGTAGCGCAGCACGATATTGAGCTCGTCGGCGAGCACCATCGCGTAGCTCGGGTCGGCGATCATGCGCTTGACCTCTTCCCACGCTTCGCGCGCCACCGCGATGTCGCGCGCGCGATCCTGCGTGTCCCAGGTGAAGCCCTCGCCCATCGGCTTGAACTCGACATTGTCGGGAAAAGCATCGAACACCAGCTTCTCGCCGGTCGCCATCGCGCCCTTCACGAACTGCACGACGCCGACCTTCTGGCCGTGGCCGATCGCGCGCACGACCATGCCCAGCGCCGCGGTCGTCTTGCCCTTGCCCTTGCCGGTGTGGACGATGAGCAGGCCCTTCTCCACCGTCTTGGCCGCGACGATCTTGTTCTGCGCAGCCTGCTTCTTTTTCATCTTCTCGGCGTGCCGTTCCTCGGTTCGCTCGATCATCGTCATGCTCCTGCGATTTGGGCGAGCGGCGCGCGTGCACGTCCGAGGTCCGTCTAATGGCGGCCGCTGCCACGTCGTATTGGGCTACGGCTGGACGGCGTTCAACCGTCGGGCACGCGCTCCGCCGTCGCGCAGCAGATCGTCGACCTTCGCGGCAAGGTCGGCCTGCCGAAACGGCTTGGCGAGCCGCGGCACGTTGCCGGGCACGTCTTCGCCGGCGGCGGCATAGCCGGTGACGAGCAGCGCCGGGAGCTGGTTTCCGGCAGACCTCAGACCCGAGATCAGCGCACCGCCCGTCATGCCGGGCATCAGATAATCGCTGACGAGCACATCGACCTGGATACCCGATCGGATGGCGCTCATCGCCTGGCTGGCCGATCCCATCTCGACGACGACATATCCGATGTCGCGCAGCATATCGGCCGTGCCGGATCGCACCAGCTCCTCGTCATCGACGAGCAGCACGGTCGCCGCTCGCCGGGCCTTGACCGGTTCCGGACGGGCTTCGCCGGCATCGCTCGCCGCCTCGTCGGTTGCCGGCAACCAGAGCTCGACTTCCGTCCCGGTGCCGGGCGTGCTGCTGAGCCGCAGCGCTCCGCCCGATTGTGCGGCCAGCCCGTGGACCATCGAGAGACCCAGCCCTGTGCCTTCGCCGATACCCTTGGTGGAGAAGAAGGGTTCGGTCGCCCTCGCCAGCGTGGCGGCGTCCATCCCGAAGCCCGTATCCGCCGCGACGAGCCGCACATAGCTTCCCCCCGGCAATCCGATCGTGTTGCGGTCGTCCAGAACGGCGGTGCCGGCGGCGATCGTCAGGCGGCCGCCGCTGGGCATCGCATCGCGGGCGTTGATCGCGAGGTTCAGCAAAGCGAGCTCGAGCTGGTTGGGATCGACGCGCGCCGACGAGACGTCGCCCGGAAGCTCCAGCACCACGTTGATCGAGGGGCCGAGCGAGCGACGGATGAGGTCCGCAATGCCATCGATCAGCGCGCCGACATCGACCGCCTTCGGCTGGAGAGCCTGCCGCCGGGCAAAGGCCAGCAGGCGCTGAGTCAGCGTCGCGGCGCGCTCGGCGGCCTGCAACGCGCCGGTGACCATGCGCTGGGTCCGCTCGTCGTCCGCATGACGACGGCGCATCATGTCGAGGCTGCCCACGATCGGGGTCAGGAGATTGTTGAAATCGTGCGCCACCCCGCCGGTCAGCTGGCCGATCGCATCCATTTTCTGCGCCTGCGCGAGTTGCGCATCGGCCTCCTTGCGATCGGTCACATCCGAGACGACTCCCGACATCCGCGTCGGCCGCCCATCCTCGTCATAGCGCACGCGGCCCTTGACGACGATCCAGCGGTGGCGGCCATCGACGGCGGCGATGCCGCATTCCAGCTCGATCGAGCCCGTCTCCAGCGCCCTGTCGAACACGGCCGCGGCGCGATCGCGGTCACCGGCGTCCACATGCGAAACGAACGTCTCGATATCCCAGCGGCGACAGGAATCCGTATAGCCGAAGATCTCGTCATGGCGCTGCGTCCTGCGCGCCTCGCCCGTCGCGAGATCCAGATCCCAACTGCCCATGCCGGCCGCGTCGAGCGCGATCTCCAGGCTTTCGCGCGCGGTCTCCAGGTCGCGGGTGCGGTCGACGACGGCGCGTTCCATCGTTTCGGCCGCATCGCGGACTTCATATTGGCGCTGACGCGCCTTCCGGGCCGAGCGGATCGCGCCGAGCATCGCTTCGGCATGGAGCGGCCGTTCGAGCAGCACGACATTGCCGAGCTCGCTCAAACGGCTCGTGGCGATCGCCGTGCGGGGCGCGCGCGTGCCGTTGGCCAGCACGATGAACGGCATGTCGGACCATTTCGGCTGCGCGGCCACCCACGCCATAATCTCGGCCGGGTTGCCGATCGTCAGCGCCTCCTCGGTCAGGAGCACCGCGCCAGCGCCCTCCTGCAAACCCGCCAGCAATTCCGCGAGATCGCCGCAGATGACGGCGTTGATCTGGTTCTTGCTCATGAGTTCGGCCGCGATCGCCGAATCCCGTCCGCGGGGCGCCAAGATGAGGACGCGGATATCCACTAGCCGTGTGAGTCCAGCGTGCCCATGCGGCTGGCCATCAGCGTCTTTCCCTCGCCGGAGAAGGTCGGCACGCCCGTCAGGACACCCTGAAATGCACGCAACGGATCGCCGACCTGCAAGCCATTCTGTCCGATCCGGAATTCGCGGATCGTGCGTTCGTGGCGGGTGGTGCGCGTCTTGATCACCGAGATCGCCTGGCGGACCTCGCCCTGCGCCTCGAAATAGCGCAGCTGCGCGACCGTGTCGGAGAGATAGCTGAGATCGATATCCGCGCGGACGTCGCCCATGACGCCGTGGAGACCGAGGATCAGGAGACTGACGACGCCCTTCTGGCCGAGATAGGTCAGCAGCTCGTGCATCTGCAGCACGAGAAACTGCTCGTTCGGCATCGACAGCATATAGGCATTGAGGCTGTCGATCACGACGAGCGTGACCCCCCGATCCTCGACGCTCGACTCGATCGAGCCGGCGAATTCGCCGGGCGACATTTCGGCGGGGTCGATCGCGCGCAGTTCGAGGCTGCCATCGTCGAGATAGGGTTGAAGATCCATGCCGAGCGCGGCGCTGCGGGCGAGCAGCGTCGGGAGCCTCTCGTCGAACAGAAAATAGGCGGCTTTCTCGCCCCGCTTCAGCGCCGCGACCATACATTGGATCGATGCGGTGGTCTTGCCGACGCCGGCCGGCCCCGTCAGCAACGTCGCCGTGCCGGGCACCAATCCGCCGCCGAGGAGCATGTCGAGCCCCGGCGAGCCGGTCGAAACCGGCGGACCGGACACCGCGATCTGGTGCGCGGAGGCGACCAGCCGCCGATACACGCACAGGCCGCCCGGCTTGATCTCGAAATCGTGATAGCCGCCGCTGAACTGGACACCGCGCATCTTGACGACGTGCAGCCGGCGCCGCTGCGCTCCGAAACCGGACAGGGTCTGCTCGAGCGCGATCACGCCATGCGCGATGCTGTGAAGCTGGAGATCGCTCCCGCTCGCGCTCTTGTCGTCCAGGAACAGCACAGTGCAGCGTCGCGTCGAGAAAAAATGCTTGAGCGCCAGGATCTGGCGGCGATACCGGATCGGGCTCTGGGCGAGCAGTCTCAGTTCGGACAGGCTGTCGAGCACGACCCGCGTCGGCTTGAGCTCGTCGACCTTCGCCATGATGTCGCGAACCGTCTCGCCGAGCTCGACTTCGCTGGGATGGAGCAGGGTCTGCTCATATTCCTGGCCGAGCCCGTCGGCGGGTACCATCTCGAACAGCTCCAGGCTGTCCAATGACCAGCCGTGCGTCTTCGCGACCGCACGAAGCTCGGCCTCGGTCTCGGCCAGCGTGATGTACAGGCCCGCCTCGCCCTCTTCGGCGCCGCGCAGGAGGAAGGTCAAACCCAGCGTGGTCTTGCCTGTCCCCGGCGTGCCTTCGACCAGATACATCCTGTCGGGAGTGAGACCGCCGTTCAGGATACCGTCGAGCCCGCTGATCCCCGTGCAGGCAGGGCGGGGAAGTGCTTCGTCCAACGCCAACGTCCATCCTTCTCTCGGGGCCTCGCTAGACCCGCCCCAACACTTCGGCTTCCAGAAGGTTCAGTCGGTAACGATAGCGACGGTCCTGGGTCAAACGGGCGGAAGCGGATCGGTCGCCTCGGCGCCGCAGGACCGGCTACACCACTGTCACGCCTGCTTGCGCCGTTCGGCCAACGCGTTCGCGGCCTTCCGATCGGAACCTGCCTCCTTGATGATGCTGCGTGCCTCGGCCGAGCCGATGCCGTGCTTGCGGGCAAAATAGGCGACTTCATAGGGTTCGCCGGCAGCGACCCGCGATCTGTCGCCCGCGCCGCGCTTCCGCTTGTCGTCTCCGCGCCGCGCCCGCTTGGCGGGCGGCGTGGCGGCCGGCCGACGGCGTCGCGAATAGAACAGGCCCGCGAGCGCAGCGCCCAATCCGACAGCGGCGCCGATCGACAGGATCGCGCCGGATCGTCCCAGCTCCTTCTTTGGAGCCTCGCTCGGCCTGGTCGGGATCGGTGCCGCCTTCTCGACGATGGGCGCCGGGTGGAGCGGGTAGGGCGAGACCGAAGCCTGGGGGACCGGCGGCTTGTGCGTCATGAGTCGATCCTTCGTATCTGGAAGCCGGGTCAACGGTCGAACGGTCGGTCAGTTGCGCATATCGGCGGCCATTGCCCTATGACGGTGCCGTCGCCGAAGGAGTGCCGGATGTCCGAAGACTATGCCCATGGCCGCCGGGACGGGCTGCGCCTGGCTTTGGCGATCCTAGCCGCGGAGGAAGCCAAGTGGGAAGCGCTGCTCGGGGAAAGCCCGTCCTGGCGGACCAATGCGATCCGCAGCGTCCGCCACAAGACGCTGCAGGTGGCCCAGACGCGCGTGCAGACGGCGCTCAATCGCCTGCTGCCCAAGGAGGATGCATCGATGAACGCGGAGCTCGCCTCGGCGCTCGAAAAGATCGGCCTCTAGCGATCTCCTAGCGTATGTGCCGCTTGTCGAGCTTCCTCGCGAGCGTGCGCCGATGCATGCCGAGGCGACGCGCGGCCTCCGAGATGTTGAAGTCGGTATCCGCGAGTGTCTGGTGGATACGCTCCCATTCCAGCGTCTTGATCGAGGTCGGCGCCGCAGCGAGGTCTGCCGCCGCATCGCCCGCGCCCTGGCCGAACGCGCGTTCGATATCGTCGCTGTCGGAAGGCTTGGTGAGATAGTTGGTCGCGCCCAGCTTGATCGCTTCCACGGCCGTGGCGATGCTCGCGAAGCCGGTCAGCACGATGATCTTCATCGCCGAATCATGGCCGTGCAGCGCCTCCACGCAGGCGAGGCCGGACGAGGCACGCAACCGCAGATCGACGACGGCGAAGCCCGGCGCGAAACCGGCAAGCAGGTCCGCCAGCCCCGCCGCATCGTGAAGCACCCGCACCTCATAGCCGCGGCGTTCGAACGAGCGCGCGAGCGTCTTCGCGAACCCCGCATCGTCCTCGATCACTAGCAGGCGGCGATCGGTCATGACGGCTCCGGGGTAAGCGCCGCGAGCGGCACCATGAGAGTGACGACGGCGCCGCGCACCGCGCCGTTGCGCACCGCCACCGTGCCGCCCAGCTTGCGCAGGACGTTGACCGCGAGGAACAGGCCGAGCCCGGCGCCGCGCCGATCCTTGCTCGATCGATAGGGCTGCCCGATCGTCTCCAGCATCGCCGGCGGAAATCCGACGCCGTCGTCGGTCACGGTCAGATCGATGATGCCTTCGCTGATCCTCACGTTCATCTCGATGCGCGAGGCCTCGGCCTCGGCAGCATTTTCGAGGATGTTCGTCAGGATCTGCGCGAGCGTCCGATCGACGACGACCTCGGGGTCGGGATCCAGCTTGTCGTCGAGGGTCAGCAGGCCGGGGCGCTGGGCGGACCAGGTGGTCGTGACCGCGACGAGGAAGTGGCGCAGCGTCGTGCGTTCCAGATCCTCCCCGCGCGCCTCGCCCGCCGCATAGAGGATTCCGCCGACGATATCCTTGCAGCGTGCCACCGCCGCCTGCATCTCGGCGATCTCCTCGGGATCGGCGGCGAGCGCGGGCTGCTTGCGCCAGTCTCCGAGGATCACCGATAGCGACGATAACGGCGTGCCGAGCTCGTGCGCGGCGCCCGAGGCAAGCAGCCCCATCCGCACGATATGATCCTCCTCCGCCGCCTGCTGCTGCATACGGGCGATGCTGGCGTCGCGCTGCCGCAGGTTGCGGCTGATCCGCGTGACGAAGAAGACGAGCAGGACCGCGACGAGCACGAAATTGACCCAGCTCGCGAACAGCTGGACCGGCGAGATCGCGCTCGCATAGCCTTCCGGCAGCGCCAGCGGGCGGTGGTAGAGCGAGAGCAGGCCGAAGGCGATGCTGTGCAGCACGAGCAGCACCCAGCTCGACCAGGCTTCCAGCAGGACTGCACCGATCACGATCTGGAGCAGGCCGATCGGCGCGAACGGATTGGTCGCGCCGCCGCTCATGTAGAATTGCGCCGTCAGCGCGGCGAAATCGACGAGCAGCGCCAGGAACAGGCCCCGGTTCGTGACCGTCCCCCCGCGCGCGAGGAAGACCAGCGACCAGATGTTGAGCCCCGCCAGCGCGGCGACCACCGCGATCATCGGCCCCAGCGGGAGGCTGATGTTCAGCCCGAAGCGCACCACCAGGATCGTGACGAGCTGTCCCAGCAGCGCCACCAGGCGGAGATGGCTGAGCAGCAGCATGTTGCGGCCGCCCGCGAGCGCGGCGCTGTACCGCGCCGGATCGGCGGGAAAGGGCATGCGCCGGTCCTAGCGCCGGCGGCGGCGCCACGCCATCCGCAGGCCGGTGCCGGCCAGCAAGGTGGCCATCGTGAACCAGGTGATCGCGTAGAGCAGGTGATTGTCGGGAAAGGTGACGATCGTCAGCCCGCCTTTTGGCCAGCTCTCGCCGGGCCGCGCGTCGCCATCGATGAAGTAGGGCGCGACCACGCCGAGCGACCGTCGCGCGGCGATCGCGGCCACGTCGCGCGAATACCAGCGGTCCGCGGCGGGATCGTTGGTCCGCAGGAAGCCGCCGCCGGGCTCGCTCAGGCGGAGCAGGCCGGAGATCGTGACCGGCACCGGCCTGCGGGCGGTCCGACGAAGGTCCTGCGGCACGAAGCCGCGATTAACGAGGAGGGTGAAGCCGCGATCGGTCTCGACCGGCGCCATGACCCAGAAGCCCGGGCCGTAGCCGGTCACCGCCTGCACAAAGGTCTGGCGATCGGCGCGCAGAATGCCGTGGACGATGATACGCGTATAGACGTCGGCAGGGCCGATCCGTCGCCATGCGGCGGGGCCGGGGGCGTCGATCGGCGGCGCCGCCAGCCGGCGATCGACCTGCGCGACCAAATCATGCTTCCAGGCACGGCGCTGGACCTGCCACACGCCGAGCGACACGAGCGCCGCCACCGTCAGCGTCAGCAACGCCGCGATAGCGACGCGCTTCACATGCCGCTCGTGTCGCCCGATCCCATGCCCGGCATCATGTTCATGTTCAGATGGTGCATGACCCACAAGGATCCGACGAGCCCGATCGCGACCATCACGACCGTGAAGATCAGCGCCATCAGGTTCCAGCCGCCTTCGGACCGCGCATCGAGATGGAGGAAATAGATCATGTGGACGAGCACCTGGACGAGCGCGAAGCCCATGATCGCCAATGCCGTCGCCTGCTTGCCGAAGCTGCCGTCCATCACCAGCCAGAAGGGGATGGCGGTCAGTATCACCGACAGCGCGAAGCCGGTCAGATAGGTCCGGCGCGAGCCGTGCGCCGGCGCATCGCCATGGCCATGCGTGTCGCCGCTCATCGAATGACTCCCATCAGATAGACGAAGGTGAACACCCCGATCCAGATCACGTCGAGGAAGTGCCAGAACAGCGACAGGCACATCAGCCGCCGCTTGTTGGCCGCGATCAGCCCGCCGCGCGCGACCTGCACCATCAGCGTCACCAGCCAGATCAGGCCGATCGAAACGTGGAGGCCGTGCGTGGCGACCAGCGTGAAGAAGGAGGACAGGAAGGCGCTGCGCTGCGGGGTCGCGCCTTCGGCGATCAGCGCATGGAATTCGCTCAGCTCGATGCCGATGAACGCCGCGCCGAACAGGCCGGTGATCGCCAGCCAGACGAGCGTGCCGGTCTTGCGATTCTCGTCCATCGCCAGCATCGCGAAGCCATAGGTGATCGACGACAGCAGCAGCATCGTCGTGTTGACCGCGACCAGCGGCAGCTCGAAGATCTCGGAAGGCTTCGGGCCGCCCGCATAGCTGCCGCCATAGACGCCGTAGCAGGCGAACAGCATCGCGAAGATGAGGCAATCGCTCATCAGGTACATCCAGAAGCCCAGCATCGTGCTGCCGCCGGCTTCGTGATCATGCTCGTCGGCGAGGTAGAAGACGGGCTCCTCGCCGTTATTGCCCGGGATTACATGTGCCATCGCTCAGACCCCCGCCGCCGCGAGTGCGCGTGTGCGGGCTTCCTCGGTGCGTGTCACCTCGTCGGCCGGGATATGGAACTCCCGATCGTAATTGAACGTGTGGTGGATCGCGACCGCGAACACCCCGATCAGGCTCGCGCCCGCCAGCCACCAGACATACCAGATCATGCCGACGCCGAAGGTGAGGCTGAGCCCGGCCAGATACAGGCCGGTCGGCGTGTTGCGCGGCATCAGGATCGCGCGATAGCCGTCGGTCGGCCGGCGGTGGTTGCGGCTCTTCATGTCGTACCAGGCGTCCAGATCGTGGATCACGGGCGTGACCGCGAAATTATAGGCCGGCGGCGGCGACGAGGTCGCCCATTCCAGCGTGCGTCCGCCCCACGGATCGCCGGTCGTGTCGCGCAGCCGCTCGCGGTCGCGGAAGCTCACGTAGAACTGGATGAGCGAGGAGAGGATGCCGATCGCGACCAGCGCCGCGCCGAACGCCGCGATGAGGAACCAGATCTGCAGGCTCGGATCGTCGAAATGGCGCAGGCGGCGCGTCACGCCCATCAGGCCGAGCACATAGAGCGGCGTGAAGGCGAACCAGTAGCCCGAGACCCAGAACCAGAAGCTCATCTTGCCCCAGAATTCGTCGAGCTTGAAGCCGAACGCCTTGGGGAACCAGTAATTGATGCCCGCGAACATGCCGAACACGACGCCGCCGATGATCACGTTGTGGAAGTGGGCGACGAGGAACAGCGAGTTGTGCAGCACGAAATCGGCGGGCGGCACCGCGAGCAGCACGCCGGTCATGCCGCCGACCGTGAAGGTCAGCATGAACGCGATCGTCCACATCATCGGCAGCTCGAAGCGGATCCGGCCGTGATACATCGTGAACAGCCAGTTGAAGATCTTGGCGCCCGTCGGGATCGAGATGATCATCGTCGTGATGCCGAAGAAGCTGTTGACGCTCGCGCCCGAGCCCATCGTGAAGAAATGGTGGAGCCAGACGAGGTAGGACAGGATCGTGATGACGACCGTCGCATAGACCATCGAGGTGTAGCCGAAGAGGCGCTTGTCGCAGAAGGTGGACGTCACCTCGGAATAGACGCCGAAGGCGGGCAGGATCAGGATGTAGACCTCCGGGTGGCCCCAGATCCAGATCATGTTCACGTACATCATCGGGTTGCCGCCCATGGTGTTCGTGAAGAAATGCGTGCCGAAATAGCGATCGAGGCCGAGCAGCGCGAGGACCGCGGTCAGCACCGGGAAGGCGGCGACGATCAGGATGTTGGTGCACAGCGCCGTCCAGGTGAAGATTGGCATCTTCATCATGGTCATGCCCGGCGCGCGCATCTTCACGATCGTGCAGACGAGGTTGATGCCCGATAGCAATGTGCCGATACCGGCCACCTGCAGCGCCCAGATATAATAATCCACACCGACATCGGGCGACTGATCGAGCCCCGAGAGCGGCGCCATCGCCAGCCAGCCGGTTCGCGCGAACTCGCCGACGAACAGGCTCATCATCACGATCACGGCGCCCATCGCCGTCATCCAGAAGCTGAAATTGTTGAGGAATGGGAAGGACACGTCGCGCGCGCCGATCTGCAGCGGCACCGCGAAGTTCATGAGTCCCGTCACGAACGGCATCGCGACGAAGAAGATCATGATCACGCCGTGCGCGGTGAACACCTGGTCATAATGGTGCGCGGGCAGGAAGCCGTCATTCGCGCCGAACGCCATCGACTGCTGCATGCGCATCATGATCGCGTCGGAAAAGCCGCGCAGCAGCATGATCATGCCGAGGATCATGTACATGACGCCGATCTTCTTGTGATCGACGCTCGTAAACCACTCGTTCCAGAGATAGCCCCAGACGCGGAAATAGGTGAGCGCGCCGACCAAGGCCGCGCCGCCCAGCGCCACGACCACGAAGGTGCCCATCACGATCGGCTCGTGGAGCGGCAGCGATTCCAGCGAGAAGCGGCCGAAGAGGAATTTGATGACGTCGGGGGACATATCGGGGCTCAGTTCTGCGAGGGCGATCGGCGGGCGTCGTTCGGCGATCCGGCGCGGGGCGCGGTGCCCTTTTCGCTGCCGGAGCGCAGCAGGGCGCCTTCGGGTTCGCCGGCGGGAGGGCGGCTATTGTCGTTGACCGGAGCGGGCATCGATTGCCCGGCAGCGCCTGCGGTGCCCATGTGCATGTCCGTCGCGCAGGTCGCGCCCGGCTCGGTGCACATCCGCACGATCCGGTCGAACAGCTTGGGATCGGCGGCGGCCCAGCGCAGCGGCTTCACATTCTCGCTCGGCCGCGCCAGCACGCGATAGACGGGCAGATCGAGCTTCGCGCCGCCGGCGCGCGCATGCGCGACCCACCGGGCGAAACCCGCATCGTCGACGCCATCGACGGTGAAATGCATGCCCGAGAAGCCCGCGCCGCTATAATTGGCGGAGAAGCCCTCGAAGCGGCCGGGCTTGTTGAGCACGGCGTGCAGCTTGGTCTCCATGCCGGGCATCGCATAGATCTGGCCGGCGAGCGCGGGGATGTAGAAGGAATTCATCACCGAGCTCGACGTGATCCGGAAGCGGACCTCGCGATTGAGCGGCAGAGCGAGCTGGTTGACCGTGGCGATGCCCTGCTCGGGATAGATGAACAGCCATTTCCAATCCAGCGCGACGACGTCGATCTCCAGCGGCGCGGTCTTGGCGGCGACGGGCTGGCCCGGCGCGATCCGCCCGAGTCGGCGATAGGGATCCAGCGTGTGCGTGCTGATCCAGGTGATCGCGCCCAGCATGATGATGATCAGCAGCGGCGCCGACCAGATGATCAGCTCCAGCGAGGTGGAATGATCCCAGTCGGGCTTGTGCTCGACGGTGTCGTTCGACGCGCGGTAGCGCCAGGCGAAGAAGATCGTCAGCGCCATCACCGGCAGGATGATGACCAGCATCAACAGGGTGGAGACGGTCAGGATGTGCGCCTGCTGGCGGGCGACGTCGCCCGAGGGCGCCAGCACCTGCATCCCGCACCCGCCGAGCAGGAAGGACGCCGCCGGCGCGAGAAGCGCGATCGGGCGTCGATGCGCCCGGAAGATGCTGCACGAAAACATTGTCGCCGCCTACGCTGTCGGTGTCGCTCCCGACGATTGGACAATTTGTCCTATACCCCGATAGCGACAGAGTCGCATAAGGGCACGATCCAATACGTATGTCGCGCATCGCGGCGGGATCAGGAAGATTGAGCAGCCGATGGCCGGAAATGCCGCATCGACATCGCCGGAACGCGACGCACGCGCGATCAACAGCCATCATGACGATGGCGTCCATCCGGGCGAGATCGCGATCGGAGTGATCATCGGGCGCACGTCCGAATATTTCGATTTCTTCGTCTATGCGATCGCCTCGGTGATCGTGTTTCCGCAGATCGTCTTCCCGTATCTGGATCGCCTGACGGGCACGATCTGGTCGTTCGCGATCTTCGCGCTCGCCTTCGTCGCGCGCCCCCTCGGATCGCTGATCTTCCTGGCGGTGGATCGGCATTTCGGCCGGGGGATCAAGCTCACCATCGCCCTGTTCCTGCTCGGCAGCTCGACGGTGGCCGTCGCCTTCCTGCCCAATTACGCGCAGATCGGCTGGGTGAGCGCCGCGATGCTGTGCGCCTTCCGCATCGGCCAGGGCATCGCGCTCGGCGGCGCGTGGGACGGGCTGTCCTCGCTGCTGGCGATGAATGCGCCGGAGAATCGCCGCGGCTGGTATGCGATGGTGCCGCAGATCGGCGCGCCGCTCGGCCTGATCGTCGCGAGCGGGCTGTTCGCTTACTTCCTGAGCAACCTCTCGACCGCTGATTTCCTCGATTGGGGTTGGCGCTATCCCTTCTTCGTCGCCTTCGCCCTGAACGTGGTGGCCTTGTTCGCCCGGCTGCGCATCGTCGTCTCGCCGCAATATGAGGCGTCATTCGACAATCTCGAGCTGCAGCCCTCGCGCGTGACCGCGACGATCCGCTCGGATGGCTGGACGATCATCGTCGGCGCCTTCGCGCCGCTCGCCAGCTTCGCCTTGTTCCACATGGTCACGGTCTTCCCGATCTCTTGGATCCTGCTGTTCACGCACCAGGATCTGGCGACCTTCCTGCTGGTCGAGATCGGGGGCGCCGCGGTCTGCATCCTCGCAATGATCATGTCGGGTCTGCTCGCCGATCGCTTCGGCCGCCGCACGGTCCTGGGCAGTTCGGCCGCAGCGATCGCCGTCTATAGCGGCTTCGCGCCGCAGCTGCTGGACATGGGTCCGATCGGCGCGGCCGGCTTCATGTTCGTCGGCTTCATCCTGCTGGGCGTCGCCTTCGGCCAGTCGTCAGGTGCGGTCGCATCGGGCTTCTCGCCCCAGTCGCGCTATACCGGATCGGCGCTGACCTCGGACCTCGCCTGGCTGTTCGGCGCGGGTTTCGCGCCGCTCGCCGCCTTGTTGCTCGCGACGCGGGTTGGCCTGATCGCTGCGGGCCTCTATCTGCTCTCGGGCGCGCTTGGCACGCTCGCAGCCTTGGCGATCAACAAGAATCTGGCGCGCAAACCCGATTGATCCGCGGGCGCCTGGGTAGGAGGCGGCAAGCGAGATGACCGAGCGCACCAGTGCCTGTCCATTCCTCGCCGACGGCGGAGAGATGGGGGCGCTGATGCGCGCGTATCCCTGGACCGGGACCGCTTTGGGCGAGCCTTCGACCTGGCCGCAGTCGCTGCGCTCGATGATCTCCGTCTGCCTGAATTCGCCGATGCTCGGCGCGGTGCTCTGGGGCCCGGAGCTTCGGATGCTCTACAACGATGCCTATATCCCCTTGATGCGCGATCGCCATCCCGCGGCGCTCGGGCAGCCCGTGGCGGACATCTGGGGAGAGGAGTGGCTGCGGGTCGCCAAGCCCCTCCTGGAGGTGATGAGCGGCGGCAAGGGGTTCGAGCGCCGATCGGTGGCGGTGCCGATGGTCCGGGACGGCCTCGAACAGCTCACCCACTGGGATTTCACCACAGCGCCCATTCGTGGCGAGGACGGCGCCATCATCGGCCTGTTCAACCAGGGCGTGGACATCACCGAGCGCGTGCTCGGCGCCGAGGCCGCCCGCGAGAGCGAGGCGCAGTTGCGGCAGGCCTTGGCTGCGGGCGATGGCGTCGGCACCTGGGCGTGGGACGTCGTCGAGGACCGCGTCCGCGCCGATGCGCGCTTCGCGCACCTGTACGGCGTCCCGGTCGAGCTGGCCCGGAGCGGCGGGCCGATCGCGAACTTCTTCAGGCGCATCCATCCCGACGATCTGCCGCGCGTCCGGGCGGCGGTCGCAGAGGCGCTGCGGACCGGAGACGTATTCAGCGAGGAATATCGGCTGGTCGACGAGCGCGGTACGGTCCGCTGGGTCCTCGCCCGGGGCCAGTGCGAACGCGCCGCCGATGGCACGCCGCTGCGATTTCCGGGGGCGAGCTTCGATATCACCGAGCGCAAACGCCTGGAGGATGCGCTGAACGCGCTCAACGCCGATCTGGAACAGCGCGTGGAGGCCCGAACGCAGGAGCTCTCGAAGGCCGAAGACGCGCTCCGCCAATCGCAGAAGATGGAGGCGGTCGGCCAGCTGACCGGCGGGCTCGCGCATGATTTCAACAATCTGATCCAGGGCATCACCGGGAGCCTGCAGATTGCGCGGCGCAGGATCGAGGCGGGCCGGCTGGAGGATGTGGACCGGTTCATGGACGGCGCGCTGCGCTCGGCCGATCGGGCCTCCGCGCTCACGCATCGTCTTCTCGCCTTCGCACGCAGACAGCCGCTGGACCCGCGACCCGTGGATGCGAACGGCCTGATCGCATCGCTGGCAGATATCTTCCGCCGGACCGTCGGCGAAGGAATCGATCTGGCGATCGCGCCGGCGGCCGATTTGTGGAAGGCGCGATGCGATCCGCACCTGCTCGAAAGCGCGCTGCTCAATCTGGTCATCAATGCCCGCGATGCGATGCCGGATGGCGGCAGTCTGCGCATCGAGAGCGCGAACGCGCGGCTTGAGGGCTCGGCCGCTACGACGAATGCCGGCGTGCTTTCGGGAGATTATGTCTGTATTTCGGTGGCCGACACCGGATGCGGTATGTCCGAAGAAACCAAAAGCAGGGCGTTCGAGCCGTTCTTCACCACCAAGCAGATGGGGCACGGCACCGGGCTCGGCCTGTCGATGATCTATGGTTTCGCCGGGCAGTCCGAAGGCAATGTGACGATCGCGAGCGAGTTGGGGCGCGGGACGACCATCAGCCTGTATCTGCCGCGAGACGATGGAGTCTCGCAGCCGGAGATCGCATCGCCCCCAGTTGAAGCGCCGTCTGCAGCCGGTCGCGGGGAGACCATTCTCGTCATCGAAGATGAGGAGATCGTACGCGACCTGATCGTGCTGATGTTGCGCGATCTGGGATATGAGGTGGTGGAGGCGGCGGACGGCGTGACCGGAATCGCGATCCTGAAATCCAGCCGGCCGATCGATCTGCTTGTAACCGATATCGGTCTGCCGGGGCAGGACGGCTGGGTGGTGGCAGACGTAGCGCGTGCCGAGCGACCCGATCTCAAGATCCTGTTCATGACCGGTTATGCGGAAAAGGCCGAGCTTGCAGAAAGCGTTCTCGGGTCCGGCATGGCGATGGTCACCAAGCCGATCTCGATCGAAGCACTCGCCGACCGCATCCGTGAGATGATTCCGATCTCCTGAGGGCTGGCGTCGCATATGCGCTCGCCCATAGGCGTCGCGCGAACCGCCGATGATCGTCCGGATTGCGCGCTGAGCTTGAGATTGTACAAGCGCATGACAATGGCAGCCGCGCGATCGCGGCATTCGGAGGCTCGATGGAGACGAAAATTCACATTCTCGTCGTCGAGGACGATGAGATTCTGTCGGCAAACCTCACCGCCGCGATCGAGGATCGCGGCTGCGCAGTCGTCGGCCCGGTGGCGAGCGTCACGGACGCTCTCGCGTTGCTGCAACGGACCGAGGTCAGCGCCGCGGTGCTGGATGCCAATCTGCTTGATCGCGATGTGTCGCCCGTCGCCCTGCAACTGATCGAACTCGCCATCCCGTTCGTGATTCATACCGGCTTCGGTCTGCCGGATGAGCTTGCCGCCGTGTTCCCGCATGTCTCCGTCATCATGAAGCCGACGGATCCCGACGACGTCGTGGTCCAGCTCCTGACGCAGGCGGATCTGCTGCGGAACAGCGGCCAGCGCCGCCCGAACGATATTGTCGATGCGATCGACGAACCCCAGGCGCGCGAAGCGAAGATCGCCAGGATCGCCGCGGCGCTGTTCGACCAGTTCAACGCCAAGGCGATCACGCTCGCGCGGCGTCAGCAGGCCGATGCGATCGGCGAGGCCAGGACGACCTGGACCGGGATCATCGGCGAACTGGAGAGACTTGGATCCTGCGGTTGATCAGGTCGGCTTGGGTCAGCGTCACGACCCGGTGATGATACCGCGGACTTCGGCAGCGAGGGTAAGAGGATCAAAGGGCTTGGCGATCATCGCCAGGGCGCCGAGCGACCTGTAGACATCCGCATCTGCCTTGCGGACGCTTCCGGTCAGGAAGATGATCGGGGTCTGTCGATAATCATCCAGCTCCCGAATGGCGGTCAGCAGGTCCGCCCCGCTGAGGTCTGGCAACTTCGCATCGAGAATGATGCAGTCGAAATGTTCCTCTCGGCCTTGCAGGATCCCCAAAGCTTCGCCCGCGCCACGCGAGAGGCTTGTCGCTATGTTTTCATCCAGACCAAGTGAAAGCGATGTTATGAAGAGCGCGTCCTCGTCATCCTCTACGCAAAGTATCTTAAGTTTTCCCGCCATCCCTGCCGCGAGCCCCAATTTACATTCCGCTACTTTGACATCTGCCTAACCCTGTTGTCCTAGCCAGCGTCTGCGGCGCTTGCAAACAAATCGCCCAGCGACCGGATAGTGCCAGGAAAAAGCGCAGATTTCCGCTTCTTTTCATCCCGATCATCGTGCGCGGGGCCCCCAATTCGTCGCGACGCCGAAACGAACGCCGCGAGTCGGCCACCGGCTCGCGATCGACACCGAGATCAATCTGGCCACGGAGCCGAAACGGTCTATGCTCTGCGCGTGACGCAAGCGGCTACGGATCACGAAGCAGAAAGCCTGTTCCTGGCGATAGCGTGGGATACGCATCCCCTGGGCGACAGGTCTCTCTGGCCGGTGTCGCTGCGCAATCAGCTCAGGTCGCTCTTCGCATCGCGGGAGTCGATGTATCTGGTGTGGGGCGCCGGCCGCACGTTCTTCTTCAACGACGCCTATCTTCCGGTGCTCGGCCCGCGCGTGAGCGGCGCGATGGGCGCGAATTTCGAAGAGCTGTGGGCCGATGCCTATCCCGCGATCGAACCGCCGTTCCTCAAAACGTTGGCGGGCGAGGCGAGCCGGATCGTCGATTTGCCGGTGCCGATGGCACGCTGGGGCGTGCCGGAAGAAACCTGGTGGACCTTTTCCTACACGCCCGTCTTCGATGATGACGGTGTCGTCGCGGGCGTGCTGTGTATCACCAACGAGACGACCGCCACGGTGCGTCAGGCGGAAGCCCAGCGGGAGGCTGCCGGCGCGCTCGAGGAGGCCGAAAGGCGTCTGCGGCGCGCGCAGGAGGCGGGACATATCGGCCTCTTCACGATCGATATCGCATCCGGCGCGCTGACCGGTACACCCGAATTCTTTCGCCTGTTCGGGATCGAGCCGGGCCCGGGCATTTACGCCGAGACCATCGAGACGCTCGTCGTGCCCGACGATGCGGCCATCGTCTCGCATGCCGACACGCGAGCGTCGCAGGACATTGCGCTCAAGGTGGAATATCGCATCCGCCGGCCGGACACGGGCGAGGTGCGCTGCATTGAGCGGCGCGCGGAATTCGAATATGATCCCGCGGGCGCTCCTCTCCGCCTGATCGGCGTCGTGCAGGACGTGACCGAGCGGCGGGACGACCGTGATGCCTTGGCGAAGCTCAACGCCATGCTGGAGGCGACCGTCGTCGAACGCACGCAGGCGCTGCTGCTCCACGAAAAGATCATCCAGTCCGATACGACCGCCATCTGCGCCTTCGACACCGAACATCGCCTGATCGCCTTCAACAAGGCGCACAATGACGAGTTCTTCCGCGTCAACGGCTTCTATACCCGATTGGGCGATGTCTTCTGGTCGCTCTTCGTACCCGAACAGCGCGCAGTCATGAAGGCGCAGATGGACCGCGCTCTGACGGGCGAATCCTTCACGGTGGAGGAGGAGTTCGGCAATCCGGCGATCGATGCGCCGCGCTGGGAGATCCTCTACTCCCCGCTCCGCGATGAATCGGGACGGATCATCGGCGCCTTCCATCATGCCCGCGACATCAGCGCACGCTATCGCGCGCAGGCCGAGCTCGCCGAGGCGCAGGAGGCGCTGCGCCAGTCGCAGAAGATGGAGGCGATGGGCCAGCTGACCGGAGGCGTCGCGCATGATTTCAACAATCTGCTGACCCCGATCGTCGGCACGCTGGACATGCTGGAGCGAAAGAAGCTCGGCAGCGATCGCGAACAGCTCCTGATCAAGGGCGCGGTCGCCTCCGCCGAACGCGCGCGCATGCTGGTCCAGCGCCTCCTGGCTTTTGCGCGGCGTCAGCCGCTCCAGAGCGTGGCAGTCGATATCCCCAAGCTCATCGATGGCATGGCGGATCTGATCGCCAGCACGACCGGACCGCAGATCAAGGTCATCGCGAGCTCCGAGGGGAACATGCCCTTTGCCAACGCCGATCCCAATCAGCTGGAAATGGCATTGCTCAATCTGGCGGTGAACGCCCGCGATGCGATGCCCGATGGCGGGACGCTCAGGATTACGGCGTCGGTCGAAACCGTCCTGGCTGCGGGACGCGATCTGAAGCCGGGCCGCTACATCCGGCTTTCGGTCGCGGATACGGGCATGGGCATGAACGAGGAGACGATCGCGCGCGCCGTCGAGCCGTTCTTCTCGACCAAGGGCGTCGGCAAGGGCACCGGCCTGGGCCTGTCGATGGTGCACGGGCTCGCCTCGCAGCTGGGCGGCGCGCTGCGCCTCATCAGCCGGCCCGGGCTCGGCACCAACGTCGAATTGTGGCTCCCCGAAAGCCGGGACATGGTTCAGCCCGCGACGGCGGCGACGGGTGTCACGTTGCCCGCATCCAAAGGGACGGCATTGCTCGTCGACGACGAGGACTATGTGCGGTTGAGCACGGCCGACATGCTGAGCGAATTGGGATATGAGGTGATCGAGGCCGCCTCGGCGGAGGCGGCGCTGACACTCGTCCGGCGCGGCATCGCACCCGACATCCTCATTACCGATCATCTGATGCCGGGCATGACCGGATCGGATCTCGCGCGCGCGCTGCGTGCGGAGCAGCCCCGGCTCGCGGTGCTGATCATCTCCGGCTATGCCGAAAGCGAGGGCGTCGAGCTGGATCTCCCGCGGCTGACCAAGCCGTTTCGCCGGGACGAGCTCATCGCCAGCCTTTCCGCCATCGGCGCCTGATCCGGATCGCGATCCGCGATCTCGCATCTTGGCGTCCGCAAGCGCTAGTGTTGCCCGCCGCCGCCGCCTAATGCGGGCGACGCGCAAGTCGCCTGGCAGGGTCGTACGCCGCACGCAGGGATAAGGCCCATGGATCTCAGTCCGCTGCCGGTCGGCAGCTTCGTCGGTGCCTTCCTGCTGGCGTTCCCGGCCCTGTTCTCGATCGTCAATCCGGTCGGCGCGGCCTTGATCTTTAACGAGATCATGGAAGGCCGGTCGCGCGCCGATCGCCATCGCATGGCCGGGAAGATCGGGATCTATTCGACGATCGTCCTGCTCGTGTCGCTGTGGCTGGGCGGCTATGTCCTCAACTTCTTCGGGGTCAGCCTGGCCGCGCTGAGGATCGCGGGCGGGCTCGTCGTCGCGATCCGCGCCTGGGGGCTGCTGATGCAGCCGAGCGCGCACGAAGAGCGCAAGGCCAGCGCCGCGGCACCCGCGCAATATTCGGGCGACGAGGTCGCCTTCTTTCCGCTGACGATGCCCTTCACCACCGGCCCCGGGACCATCGCCGTCGCGATCGCCCTGTCGTCGCAGCGTCCCGCCAGCGGCATCGGCACCTTGTCTTTCTTCGCGGGCATGAGCCTGGCGGCGATCATCATCTCGCTGATGATCTGGCTCTGCTATCGCTGGTCGGACAGCGTCATGGCGCTGCTCGGCAATTCGGGCGCGCGGGTGCTGTCGCGCCTCGTCGCGTTCCTGCTGCTGTGCGTCGGCGTCCAGATCATCGTGACCGGCGTGCTCGGCGTCGCCGAGATCCTGTTCGCGCACGGGCCGCGATAGACGGGGCCGCCGACCAATCTGTCGCCGCACGCGACCAACAGGATGGCGTCCGGCCCGTCGCATCCGGCTCCGTTTCGAACGCGTCGCGCAAGCGCTTCGGGATCGTTGCGCGCAGGGGCGTCACCTGCTTCAGCCACCCCGCGAGATATCGATGACGACACAGGCAAACATGTTCGTAGCCGCGGCCGCGATATTGCTCATGCCGACGGCGCAGGCGCCGCGGCCTTTCACCGGGACCTATGCCCTGGCGAGCACGGGGGAGGGCGGGCGCGGCGGCGGCTGGGATTTCGCGCCGCTGCCGGGCATCCGCGTCGGTGTCGATGCGCAGGTGCATAGGCCGCGCCCGCCCGCTTATCCTGCGGCGTCACCCAAAAGTCGGCCGGTCTCGTTCGCTGTCGGCGGCCGGCTGGGCGCCGTGATCGACCGATCGACACTGGTCTACGTTCGCGCCGGCTATGCCGCACCGGAACAGCAGCGCCGCGGCTTGCTGCTGGACGCGGGGATCGAGCGCGTGGGGCAAAGCGGTGGCGCCATCCGACGCGAAATCCGCGTCGCCAGCTATCGCTCCGGCCGAGGCGAGCGTTCGGTCGAGCGGCGCACATGTCGCGCCTGACCGCGCCGGGCACGTGCCGGTCGCATCCGTCGACGGCTTCGTCGCGCGGCGCGCGCGGCGCGGGCCGAGCCGTGCTGAATGGCGATGATGCACGGATCCCTTGTCTTCAACGCCTCCTCTTCATCGTCCGCCCGCCGCGCCGATCGGCTGCAAGGCGGCCGCGAGGATGTTCAATGGCGCGAGGGTCTCGTCGCGACGGTCGCGCTATGGTCGTTCACGTTGCTGATCTATCTGCCGATGATCGTCGGTCGCTACCGTGGCATGGGCGTGACGAGCGTCCTGCTCGATTGCTCGACCATCCTCGTCTCGATGCTGTTCGCGATGGGGTTGTTCGCGCTGTTCCGGGGCACCTATGCACTGCCGCGCCGCACCCGGCTGGCGGTGATGATCGGGGCGGTGCTGAGCGTCGCGATCGTCCAGTCCGCGTTCGATCTGCTGTTCACCGGCTTCGTCGCGCATAATCTGGAGGCGCGCTGGCTGACGCTGCCGCAGGATCTGCGCAGCAGCTACGGCGCGGCGCTTAATTATACCGGCGTCTTCGCCGTCAACTGCGCCTTGTTCCAGGTCGCGGCCGGCCGGCAGAAGGCGCTGCGGCAGGAGCGCGAACTCGCGCACCTGCGCGCGACCGCCAAGCAGGCCGAGCTCGATGCGATGCGCCTCAAGTTCAACCCGCATTTCCTGTTCAACACGCTCAACGCGATTTCCGCGATGGTCGTCACCGATCGCAATCCCGAGGCGGAGCAGGGCCTTGAGACGCTGAGCAGCTTCCTGCGCGCCTCGATCGAGAGCGATCCGATGGCGATCACGTCGCTCGAGGACCAGCTCCAGCTCGTCGATCATTATCTGCAGCTGGAGGAGATGCGCTTCGGCGAGCGCCTCGCGGTCACGGTCGAATGCGCGGACGATGTCGGCGACGTCGCGGTCCCGTCGCTCCTGATCCAGCCGCTCGTCGAGGCGGCGATCCGCGACGGCGTCGAGCCGTCCTCGGCGCGTGTGCAGATCCGGATCATCGCTTCGCGGGACGCGGGCGCGCTCCAGCTCCGCGTGTCGGACGATGCGCCCCGCACGCAGATGCTGGAGGCCTCGCTTGCGGCGGAAGCGATACGCGGGCGGCTTCGCGCGCTGTACGGTGCGGCGGCGTCGGTGATCGTCCGCGCGGGCGAGAATGGCGTGGAGACGACGTTGCGGATGCCGATGGCGGCGTAAGGGGGCGAGGGGGAAACAAGGTCATGCGGGTGCTGCTGGTCGACGATGAGGCGCTGGCGCTGGATCGGCTGCGCGTCTTCTGCGGCGATATCGACGGGGTCGATGTCGTCGGCCAGGCGCGCGACGGTGACGAGGCGCTCGCGCAGATCGAGGCCCTGCGCCCCGATCTCGTGATCCTCGATATCCAGATGCCCGGGCGCAACGGCCTGCGCACCGCCGCCGACATCCGGATCGAGCCTCGCCCCGAGCTCGTCTTCGTCACCGCGCACGAACATTATGCGCCCGACGCCTTCGATCTGGAGGCGGCGGATTATATCCTGAAGCCCGTCCGCTTCGATCGCCTGCGCCTCGCCACGGATCGCGCGCGCCGCCGCCGCCAGCTTCGCGAGGCGGCGGCGCGCGCCGGCCTGCTGGAGGCCGAGGTCGAGGCTCTGCGCGCCGACGCGCGCGCGCCGGGCAGCGACCCCGAAATCTGGGTACCCGAGCGCGACGGCCAGCGGCGCGTGCTGATCGAGACGATCGACTGGGTAGAGGCGGCGCGCGATTATGTCCTGCTGCACACCGAATTGCGCAGCCACATGCTGCGGATCACGATGGCGGCGCTTGAGGAGAAGCTCGCCGGCACCGCGCTCATCCGCGTGCATCGCTCGGCGTTCGTCCGGCCCTCGAAAGTGTCGGAGATCCGCCGCGCGCAGCGAAGCACGGCGCTGTTGTTGACGGACGGGACGACGGTGCAGGTCGGGCCGAGCTACGTCGCCGCGGTCGAGGCGGCGCTCGGCGTGGCGTGATCGGCCTCAGGCCAGCGCCAAGGCGATTGCCTGATGCAAAGCCGCCGGGTTGATCCCGTCCTGCCTGAGCAGGTCAGCCATCGCATGGACACGGCGGTCGTCGCGGCGCATCATCGCCGCGAACAGGCGCAATCGCTCCAGTCGCGGGTCGGCGAGCGGCATGACGCCTTGGATGCCGAGCCACCGGGCAATGGCGGCGACGAGGCGACGCCCCGGCGTCCGATCGGCGAGACCCGCGTCCCAGCCGTGGCGGAACGCATCGTCACGCCCGATCTCGACCGCCTGCCGTTCTCCCGCCGTCAGGCCGGGCGCGGCCTCGACGAGGCGCAAATGCGGTCGCGCCGAGGAGAGCGCCGGCTGAACATCGTTCGCGAAGGCGAGGGCGGTTGGCATAGTCGGATCTTCCGGCGCGGCGTCCGATGCGGAGCCGACGATGGCCCAATACGGCGATGCGCTCCGGTGCGCGCGCGTGTCTCTGCAAAATCGCCGGCTCGTGCGACGAAGCTGCGGGGTTCGACGAACCCGCGTCGACGATCGACCGACGGCCTGCTCTACGGCTTCGAACCCGTCGCGGCGGCGATCGGCAGGATGATCGTCGCGGCATAACCCTTCGCGCCGCGCTCGGTGGTGATCGACGCGGCGTCGCCATACCGTGCGGTGAGGCGCTGGCCGATATTGTCGACGCCGATGCCGAAGCCGGCGGCGGGGTGCGCCTCCGCGCTCGGCTGGGCATCGTCGAGCACCTGAATGCGCAACCTGCCCTCGTGCCTCTCCGCGATGACGCGCACCGTGACGGGGCAGGTCGAACGCGCCACGCCATATTTCACCGCATTCTCGACGAGCGGTTGCAGGATATAGTTGGGCACTGCGATCTGCGAGAGCGCCGCCGGGCAGTGCAGCTCGACGAGCATGCGATCCCCGAAGCGCACCGCCTCAATCTCGAGATAGGTCTCCGCCGTCGCGAGCTCCTCGTCCAGCGGCACGAGCCCGTTCGGATCCGACGTCAGCGATTGGCGGAGAAATTCGGCCAGCCGCCCGAGCATCTCTTCGGCATCGTCGATCCGCCGCGTCACGATCAGGCTGGAGATCGAATTGAGCGTGTTGAACACGAAATGCGGATTGAGCTGCAGGCGCAGCGCCACCGCCTTGGCTTCGGCCGCCGCCGCTTCGGCGCGCGCGAGATCGATGCGCTGCGCCGCCGACCGACGCGTCTCCACCAGGAAGACGAGCAGGGCCGCATTGGCGACGCACAGATAGGCGTGCGAGAGGAAATTGGAGGCGAAGCGCGCGCGGATCAGTTCGAGATGCGCGGAGTCGAGCGCCGGGATCACGCCCAGCAACCGGTTCTCGGCCAGGTTGATCAGCGATTGGGTGAAGGCGACCAGCAGGACGCCCGCCGCCAGCAGGCCCCAGCGGCGCATGAGCGGCCAGCCGACCGTGTACAGAGCCAGCGGATAAAGCGCCTGCGCGGTCAGCGCGACGAGGAAGACCGCCAGCAGATCGAAGGGAAGGTCCGAAAGGAAGCCGGTGCGGCCGGCGATGAGCTCGGCGACGCAGTAGCTGCCATAGACGAACACGAACCAGACAGCGAAGGTCAGCAGGAGAGCTTGTCGAAAGCCCGTCCTCGTCATGCGCCCTCTCCCCCGGCTCCGCTCATGTTCGCGCGGCGACGATATGCAGGCAAGGTCTGCGGATCAGGTCGCCAGCGCGCGCTCGCCGCTGCGCCTCTTCCACGTGGCGACGAGCGCCTCGGCGATGACGATGTCGGCGGGGAAATCCACTTCGGCCCAGCCCTCGCCGGCCACGTCGACGGCGCAGACGTCGCTCTTGCGCGCGAGCTGGTCGATCACGCTCAGGAACCAGCGTCCGAGCGACGATGTCTCGTACATCATCTCTTTGATCGTCTGCCGGAACAGCCCCGTCCCATCGCCGCGAAACAGCAGCATGCCGATCGATTCGGCATCGGCGTCGGTCAGCGTCTTGCCGATGGCGCGGATCCGGTTCCCGTCGAGCAGCACCTTCATGTCGTCGGCATCGTAAGCCGGCTTGCGATCGATCATCACGTTGATCGGCGCCGCGCCGCGCTCGACGAGGCGCCGGACGCTCTCGGCCGAGACCAAAGTATCGCCGTTCAGGACGAGCACGTCGCCTTCGAAATAGTCGCGCGCGAACCACAGCGACGCCAGATTGTCCGAAACCTCGTAGAAGGGATTGTGCAGCGTCGTGACGTTGCCGCGATCCTCGAGACGCGCTTCAACCCGGCGGGCGTTGAAACCGACGATGACGACGATCTCGGCGATCCCGGCCGCTTCCAGCGCCTCCAGCTGCCATTCCAGCAACGACTGGCCACCCAGCTCCAACAGGCATTTCGGGCGATCCTGCGTCAGTTCGCCCAGGCGCGAACCGCGTCCGGCGGCGAGAATGATGGCGCGAACCTTGGACTGGGAGGACATGCTCTGCTCCGATCATGACCGCATTGCGCTTCGACCGCCCGATCACGGCGGCGCGAACGGTGCCGTGCCGGAGGACCACGGCGCGGCTGTCGATAATCGGTTGGCCCCCACTCATCGCCGGCGGCCCGCCCACGAGGAGATGGTCACACAATGGACGGCAGCTTCCGCATCGACAAGCCCTGTTATCGTTCCGTGGCACCGTCCCAACCCGGCTCGCAGCAGCGAGCCACGGAGGGCGGCTGGACCTCGTCGGGCGCTTTCCGGAACGCGCCGGGATGAATGACGGTATAGCGTGCCCGTCTGAGTGATCTGCCGGAGAAAGAAAACATGGTCGCCGCCGCCGTAAACGCCACGATCGCCCGCTTCGGTTATCCCGCCACACTCGTCGGCGAAAGCGGGCATTGGGTCGTGCTGCTGCGGCCCGAGCAGCCGACGCTCGGCAGTCTGGTGCTGGCGGCGAAGAGCGAGGCGACGGCCTTTGCGGATCTGCCGCCTGCCGCCTTTGCCGAACTGCACGCGATCGTCGGCCGTATCGAGGCGATGCTCCACCGCACGGTCGCACCGCAGAAGATCAATTATCTGATGCTGATGATGGTCGATCCCCACGTCCACTTCCATGTGCTGCCGCGGCACGAGGGCGAACGTACGTTCCTGGATATGCGCAAGGCGGACGATGGCTGGCCGAAGGCCCCGGCGCTCGGCGCGGCGCTGGCATTGACCGGCGAGCAGATCGAATCGCTGGGCGCTTGGCTGTCCGCTCATTGGTAAGCGGGCGGCGGGGCCGATTGCATGAGTGGTCTGATCGAGAAACAAAGTGTCCCCGCTCCGCCGAAAAGAGGGGGCGGCGGAGCGGGGCCGATGGTCATGGGACCATCAGCAGTAGGGCCGGGAAGGTGGTTCGAGGCGCCCGCCTGTCGCGGCGGTGTCGTCCGTTCGCGCTCCGTTGCGGAGCGAAACAATGCCGGGACGGCGGCGCCGCCCCGGCTTAGCGATCAGTAGTCGATCCGGACGCCGACGCGGAATACCCGGCCGAGCACATCATAGATGCGGTTGGTCTGCGGATAGGCTTCGGTGTTGTCGCCATTGGGGCCGTTGGCGACCAGCACCGGATCCTTGTTGAGCAGGTTCCGGATCGAGAAGAACACTGCTGCTTTCGTGCTCATCGCCGTGAACTTATATTCGCCGTTCACGTCGAAGTACCACGCACCGTTGATGTGATTGTAGTTCACGGTGCGATTGTCGGAAGTCGAGACCGGGCAATTCGTGTCGCAGACGACATAGCTGTTATTATAGGTGCCCGACGTAATTCCGCGCGCGACCGCCTGGAAGGACAGGCCGTTGTCCAGATTGTAGGCGGCGGTGAAACGGAAGGTCCATTTTGGCAGGCTGCCCGAATTCTGGCCGACCGTGTTGTTGACCAGGCTGATGCCGTTGTCGCTCTCGTTGGTGATCGCGCGCGTGGTGAGCGCACGCAGGCTGACCGTGCCTGGGCCGATATGGCGGCGATAGCTCGCCTCGATATCGACGCCCTCGTTCTTGATGCCGACGAAGTTGAGCGGCTTGATCGTGATGCTTTGGATATCGACGTTCGGGTTGCCCGAAGTTGCCGCGCCCCCGGTAGCGAGATTGATGAAGGCGCAGGACGCCGCATCCTGCTGGTTGCCGTAGCAGAGATCGACGAGATTCTGCGCCGAATAGGTCGAAATCGCGCCGGTCAGCTTGATCTTGTAATAATCGACCGAGGCCGCGAAGCCGGGCAGGAACGTCGGCGTAAAGACCGCACCCGCACCGTACGTTTTGGCGATTTCCGGCTTCAGATCGGTATTGCCGACGACCGAGTTGATGTACGTATCCGACAGGCTGTTAGCGCCACCGGGGACGATCGGGCGCGTGACCGAATTGGTCGCGCCGCCGCCCGGATTGAACAATTCGCCGAGGTTCGGTGCGCGGATATCGCGGCTGATCGTGCCGCGGAACTTGACGTCCGGGATCGGCTGATAGGTCAGGCCCGTTTTCCATGTCTCCACCCGGCCCGACGTCGAATAATCGGTGACGCGAACTGCGCCGTTGAAATCCATGTTTTTGATGATCGGAATGACCGTCTCGAGAAATGCCTCCTTCACATTGTACGAGCCGAAGACGGGCAGGAAGTTGCCGTAGCGCCACGTCGGGACGATCGTGCTCCCGGCGCCCTGCGGCGCGAAGAACGGATCGACAAAGCCGCTGACTTTCTCCTTGCGTGCTTCACCGCCGAAGGCGATGCTGACCGGACCCGCCCAGACCTCGAACAGGTTGTTGGTCGAGAAGGTGATTGCTCCGATATCCTGCGTGATCTTCTGATCGCGGGCCGGCTGGCGGCCGTTGCCGAGGACATAGTCGATCGCGCGCGGATCCATTCCGCCGACACCGATGCGGTTGAGCGGGAAGCAGAGCGGATCGTCATTGGCGGTGCTCGCGTCGGCGTTGATCGCACACCGGATCGTGCCGTCGGCGGCGCGAACCGCGTTCGTCGCCTTCGTCATGCGGTCGTAGTTCCACGCGTTGACGAGCAATTCGTGCGTCTTGGTAATCCCCTTCTGGTAATAGCCGCTCCAGTGAAAGTCTCGCTCGGCTAGCGTGAAGTCGCCATCGGCACCGGCAACATAGCGATAGACCTTGCGGTTCATGTCGCTGCCCTGCGCGGGCAGGCCGGCATTGCCGGTGCTGATGACGATCGACTGAAGGTTGTTGGTCGTCAGCAGCGTCTGGATCGCGGTCGGCAGATACGGATTGCCCGAGAAGATCTCGACGCCGCTGGTCGTGCTCGCGCCGGGACCCGTCGTCGTCGTCTGCGAGGGGGTGAGCTGATAATAGCTCAGGCCGCGATAGGAGCTGTAGCCGAACTGGCCGAACACCTTGAGCCAGGGCGCGAACTCCCAGCTTGCGCGACCGAAGGCGCCGCGACGGTCTTCCGACGGCAGCAGAGTCGCGCTGCCGACATGGCTGGAGCTCGCATATTTATAGTCGCCGCCGACCATCCACTGGCCGCCGCGCGGGCCGACCGCGAGCGTCCCTGTCGTGGCCCGACCGGTCGATGGATCGATCGTCCCAAAATAGGTGTTTGTGAGCGCGGTTCGCACGGCGACCGGCAGGGTTGCGTTCGTCAGGGCGAGCACGGTTCCCGCCGCATTCTTCGCGCCGACGATCAGGCCGCCCGGCGTGAAGTTGCCCGAGCCGACGCCGCTGCGGATCAGATATTCGCTCGTGCAGACGGTCGCGGCATTGTTGTCGGTGCAAGCGGCCGCGCTGTAGGCCGGGTTGTTGATCTGGAAGAACCCGCTGTCGTTCCAGTCGCGGTCGATCGTCTGGATGCCTTGCTGGTGGAAATATTCACCCGAGGCGAGGATGTGGCCGCGGCCTTCGCCGAACGACATGCCCCCCGTCAGCGAAGCCTTGTGGTTGCTGCCGTCGCCATAGGTCGTGACGCCATATTCATACTCGGCCTTGAGGCCCTTATATTCCTTGTCGAGGATGAAGTTGATGACGCCCGAGACGGCGTCGGAGCCGTAGGCGGAGGAGGCGCCGCCGGTCACGACCTCCACGCGCTGGATCAGCGATTGCGGGATCGTATTGACGTCGACCGTGCCGTCGGTCGTGGACGCGACCGAGCGCTGGCCGTCCAGGAGGACGAGCGTACGGTTCGCTCCGAGGTTGCGGAGGTTAACGGTGGCGACGCCGGCCTGCCCGTTCGAGAGCGCGCCGTTCGAGCTCGCCGCCGTCGCCGAACCGCGCACGGCCGGAAGCGTATTGACGAAGTCGTTGATGTTGGCCGGGGCTTCGCGATTGATCTCTTCCGTGCTGATCACGCTGACCGGGGTCGGCGCGCTGTAGCCGTCGCGGACGATGCGCGTGCCGGTGACGGTGATCTCGCCTTCATTGGCGGGAGAGGGTTCCTCGCCGGGTGCGAGCGACATCCGCTCGGTCGTCACGCCCGGCTTGCCGCCGGCGGTATTGATCGTCTCGCCTTCTGCAGGAGTCGATTTGGGCGCGGTGATGACCGGCTCCGACATGCTCTGTGCGGCTGCAGCGTCCAGCCCTGCTCCGATGGCGGCGATGCTGGCCAGCATCATGCTGCCCCGAACGAGTGCGATCGGACTGATTCCGCCTGTCAAACGCAAGCGCGAAGATATGATCATGAATTGCCCCCTGGTGCCCTAACAAATACCGCGCCTCGGCAATCCTCTTCCCTGATTTTATAGTATCTCTGTCGAAGTATTTACGACCAAGCTTCCCCATCTCGAAAAGCGATATATGCTTTCCAAGACCCACCGGGCCGATCCGACTTTGTGGCATGAGCGTAACAGAAATTTCTTATAAGAATCGATCAAAGTGAGATCGAAAGGCCCATATGGCGGCTAGAATCGGGCATCGATGCGCGCTCGCCCGCATATTTCCTCCGCAAAACATTGCGAGGAGAGATGCATTTCAACATGCGCTGATCGAAAATCGACAGGATGCGCTGCCGATTCGATATTGTTAGGCGGGCGTTCATTTTGGAAAAACGCCGACGCCTGCGAACGGAGCGCCCGCGCCGAGCCTCGATCAGTAAGGCGGGGAGATCTTCGCCCGCTGGGCGCGCGCCGCGCCCGTCCACCAGGCGAGATCGTCGGCGAAGCGCGGAAAGGCGTGGACCAGCGCGGCGCCGTCGGCGCCCGCAGGCTCCCCGTCCGCAAAGGCTCGGCCGATGCCGCCGAGCGCGAGGGGGGTGGAGGTGACGACCATTCCCATCTCCGCAAGCGTCGCATGCCAGGCGACCGCCGCGCGTGCCCCGGCGAAGCGTCCCGCCGAATAGCTGGCGATCGCCGCGGGGCGCCACCGCCATTCGGCGAGGAAATGGTCGGTCAGGTTCTTGAGGCCGGGCTGGATGCCCCAATTATATTCGCCCGCGACGAACACGAACGCATCCGCCGCGCGGATCCTGCCTGCGAGCTGCTCCAGCGCCGGCGGCGCCTCGCCCTCGCCGTAATCGCCATAGCGCCGATCGAGCATCGGCAGTCCGATCGCCATCGCATCGATCAGCTCCGGCTCGGCGCCGCGCGCGGCGAAGGCGCGGACCAGCCAGTCGGCCAGCTTGATGCCTTGACGTTCGGAGCGGTACGAGCCGTAGAAGACCAGGATCCGGTCGCCCATCAGCGCCGGCCGCCGGGTTCGCTCTGCGAGGGCGGGTCGCTCGCCGGGAAGCTCTCGTCGAGCGCCTCGTCCAGCGCCTCCTCCTGTCGGTTGCGCGCGACGCTGTCCTGCATGCGGGCGAGCTGTTCGGGCGTCGCCTCGGTCTGGTGGCGCGCCTTCCACTCGGCCTGCGGCATGCCGTAGATCGCCTCGCGCGCCGCATCCTTGCCGAGCGCGCCGTGGCTGGCCTCGGCGATCCAGTCCGACAGGCAGTTGCGGCAGAAGCCGCTCACCCCCATCAGATCTACATTCTGCGCGTCGGTGCGGTGGCGCAGGTGATGCACGAGCCGGCGAAACGCGGCGGCGGCGACATCGTCGGGAACATCTTCGATCCGCATGAGCAGTCCTCCTGCCGAGCGATGTGGCGTCCCGTCGATCCCAAGTCCAGCCGTCAGCGCGGCCGCGCCGCCACCGCCTCGGCCGGAAACTCGCTGAACAGGCCGTCCACCCCGAGCGCGTAGAACATCCGATATTCGGCCGCCGCGTCGCCATGATCCGCGGGCGACGTACCCTTGCGCAGTTCGGCCGGGAGAAAGTAGTTTTCCGAGCGGAAGGTCCAGGGATGGACGATGAGCCCGGCGGCATGCGCGTCGGCGATCAACGTCGTCGGCGGCAGCGAGCGGCCCTCGGCGTCGCGCGACACGATCAGCGGCTTTTCAGGGCCGATCGCCTGCGCATAGGTCGCGATCGTCTTGAGCCCGGCGGGCGTGATCATCTGCGCATAGCGCGTCGCCGGCTGGTCGGCCGGACCGCCCTCGCTCGACACGAGCTGGACGAGCCGCAGCTTCGTCAGCGCGTGCAGCGCCTTCAGATTGCCGATCTCGAAGCTCTGGATGATCACCGGGTCGCTCGGCCTGGTGTAGCCGGCGCGCTTCAGCGCCGCGATCAGCGGGGGCTCCATCGGCAGGCCGAGCTTCGTGAAATAGGTCGAATGCTTGATCTCGGGATACAGGCCGATGCGCCGTCCCGTGCTCTTGTCCTTCTCGGCGACGAGCGCGAGGATCTCGTCGAGCGTCGGGATCGCGAACTTGCCGTCATAGGCCTTAGCATTGGCCGGGCGCAGCTGCGGCATCCGCTCGCGCGCGTGCAGCGTCTTGATCTCGGCGAGCGTGAAATCCTCGGTGAACCAGCCGGTCACGGCCTGGCCGTCGATCGTCTTGGTCGCCTTGCGTGCGGCGAACTCGGGATGCGCGGCGACGTCGGTCGTGCCGGAAATCTCGTTCTCGTGCCGCGCGATCATGTGACGGTCCTTCGTCATCACCAGATCGGGCTCGATGAAGTCGGCGCCCTCTGCGATCGCGAGCGCATAGGCCTCCAGCGTATGCTCGGGCCGCTCGCCGGAGGCGCCGCGATGCGCGATGACGACGGGACGGCCGCGAAGCGGAGCCGGCGCGGGGGCCGCCGCCAGCAGCAAAGCAAGCGCGATCATCCTCGGTCTCCACGGTTCATCGGCACGGCTTCACTCCTTCAACGTCGGCGCGTCGCTACGGCAGCTCCAAGTCGCTTCAATGACAGATTGGCTCGCCGATTTCCGGTATTTTCACAAAAGTGAAGCACGCCTGTCACCACGATGGCACAGAGTTGATCCTATCCGCGGCCCCGGATGCAGCCACCGCGCTGCAGCAAATAGGGGTGGTATATGTCGGTCATTCGCACGTCGCTGTTCGCGTTGATGGTAGGGTGCGCTGCTTCGGCGCCGAACGCCGCGCATGCGGCCGCGCCAGATGCGCCGGCAGCCGACGCGGCCGCTCCGGCTGCAGATGCCGATGCGGGCGACGATGGCGCGATCCTCGTCACCGCCAAGGCCGTCCGCTCGGCGACCGCGATCCCCTCGGCCGAGATCCAGAAGATCCTGCCCGGCATCTCGCCGCTGAAGGCGATCCAGACCCTCCCCGGCGTGCTGTACATCACGTCCGATCCGTGGGGCTATAACGAGCAGAACGCGCAGCTCTTCATCCACGGCTTCGCCGCCAACCAGCTCGGCTATACGATGGACGGCATTCCGCTCGGCGATCAGAGCTACGGCAATTATAACGGCCTCTCGCCGCAGCGCGCGGTCATCTCGGAGAATGTCGGCCGCGTCGTCGTCGCCACCGGCGCGGGCGATCTCGCCACCGCCTCGAACAGCAATCTCGGCGGCACGGTCGAGACCTTCTCGTCCAGCCCGCTCGACACGCTCGGCATCCAGGGCGCGCAGACGGTCGGCAGCTATAGCACCTCGCGCACCTATATCCGCGTCGACAGCGGCAAGTTCGGCCCCGGCGGCGAGAATTCGGCCTATATCTCCGGCGTGCGCCAGCATGCCCGCGCCTGGGATTTCGATGGCAAGCAGGGCGGCTATCAGGCCAATGCCAAGTTCGTCCACGACGGCGGCTCGGTCAAGCTGACCGGCTATTTCGACTATAACGACATGACCCAGCCGAACGAGGACGCGACCGTCTTCTTCAGGCCGTCTGCGGGCGGCACGGCCACCGCGGTCCAGCTCTACACGCCCTACACCAAGCCTTTCTTCTACCCGGACTTCGCCACCTACCGGACGTCGTACCTGAGCGCGGCCGGCAACAGCCCTGCGGCCGAGGGCAGCAACTACCGCAATTATTATTCGGACGCGCAGCGCACCGATTATCTCGGCTACGTCCGCCTCGATGCCAAGCTCGCCGACACCATCACCTGGTCGACGACCGGCTATTATCACCACAATGACGGCGCCGGCGTCGTCGCGGGGCCGCTCGGCCAGTCGATCACGACGGCGCAGGCCTATCTCGATCCGGCGTATGCGACGCTGCCGAGCAACTGCCGCTTCGCCGCCAATGCGAACGGAACGCGGCCGGCCGCCTGTACCGCGATCACCGCCGCGCAGGCCACCGCGGCCGGCGCCGCCCTGGTCGCCGCGACCGGCGGCTCGGGCCTGATCACCCGCACCACCGAATATCGCATCGATCGCGAGGGTGTGGTTTCGGCGATGAACGTCGATCTCGGCGCGCACAAGATCGAGTTCGGCGGCTGGTTCGAGCATAACAGCACCACGCAATGGCGCCGCTGGTATGCGGTTCCTATCAACGATCTGAGCCTGAGCACGCCCTACATCCGCCCGCGCGATGTGATGGATCCGCTGTTCACCCAATATAAGGGCGATGCGCGGATCAATAACCTGCAGCTCCACATCCAGGATAGCTGGCAGGTGTTCGATCGCCTGCTCGTCCAGGGCGGCGTCAAGACGAGCGCGCAATGGGCGGACGGCAAGTTCCCGATCCAGCCGGTCGTGGGTTCGCTCGGCGGCACGACGGCGCTGCCGCAGGGCAAGATCAACACCAAGCGCTGGTTCCTGCCCGCGCTCGGCGCAAGCTTCGATCTGACCGGCAGCGAGCAGCTCTATTTCAACGTCCAGAAGAATCTGCGCCAGTATCAGGCCTATCTCGCGGGCGGCGGCGGCCCCTGGTTCACGGGCAGCCAGGCGGCTTTCGATGCCTTCGCCGATCAGGGCAAGCCGGAGAGCAGCTGGACCTATGAAGGCGGCGTGCGATCGAACCGGACGTTCGACAACGGCGTCTCGCTGAACGCGCAGATCAACTATTACCACGTCGATTTCAGCAACCGCCTGCTCGCCATCCCGACCAATCCGGGCGGCATCGCCGGCAGCGGCATCACCGGCGGCACCTCGACGCTCGTCAACGTCGGGAGCGTGAAGACCGACGGCGTCGATGCGGCCTTCACGATCCGCTACGGCGGTTTCTCGCTCTACAACGCCGTCTCGTACAATCTGTCCAAATATCAGAACGATTATACGTCCACGGCCAGCGGCATCGGCGCCGTGAGCGACACGTGCATCGGCGGCTTCATCGTCCCCGCCGCCGGCCAGCCCAATGCCGGGATCGTGCCGACCTGCGGCAAGCAGCTGCCCGGCACGCCCAAGTGGATGAACAAGACCGTCGCCTCCGTGTCGGTCGGCATGTTCGATCTGCAGGGCATCGGCGATTTCGTCGGCCGGCGCTTCGCGACCTTCACCAACGATACGAGCGTCCCGTCCTACTTCATGGTCTCGGGGCGGATCGCCGCGCGCGTGCCGGAGAATGTCCTGCCGCTCAAGAAGGTGGAGCTCTCGCTCAACGTCACGAACCTGACCAAGAAGAAGGGCTGGTCGACCGTCTCGATCGGCTCCGCCACGAACAGCTACTCGGCCTATCCGATCGCGCCGCGCCAGTGGTTCCTGACGCTCTCGGCCGCTTACTGATCCAGACGTCCTGATCTGCCGTCATCCCAGCGAAGGCTGGGGTCCATGTCTCTCGAAAATCGGGCGCGAAGCTCGCGGAGGGAGTCATGGATGCCAGCCTGCGCTGGCATGACGGGAGAAGGGCAGGGCGCGAAGTCTCAGCCCTTCGCCAGGCGCTTCTCGATCCCCGTCCACAACGCTGCGATTGCCTTGGCCGGCGCGCTTCGGGGCGCATAGACGCTCACCGGCGCGTGCCGCTCGGCCATCTGCTCGACGGCACTCGCCATCGGGATGACGGGCGTGTCGCCCGCCGCCTCCAGCGCCTGCCGGTGCGAAAGCCGCCGCCGGTCGACGAGGTTGAACACGGTCAGGATCGGCGGCCCCGCCTTGCGCCGCTCGCTCAGATGCTGGCGCAGTTCGTCCGCCGTCCGCATCGACAACGCCGAGGGGATCACCGGCACCACGATCAGCGACGCGCTCTGGATGATCTGGTCCGCGGTGACGCCCAGGCCCGGCGGGCAATCGACGATGATCCGGTCGTACAGCCCCGCCAGCTCCTCGGCGATCTTCTGCAGCCTTTTCTTGGCGCCGAGCTCGGCAAAGAGCAGGTCCAGCGTCCGCAGCGATTCATCCGCGGGCAGCAGATCGAGATTGGCGATCCCGGTCTTCACGATCAGTTTTGCGGGCGCCACGTCGCGCTCGATCACCTCGCTCGCTTTCTTGCCGGGCTTGCGGTTGGGCGCGAGCACGAAGCTCGAGGCACCCTGGCCGTCGAGGTCCCACAGCAGGGTCCGCCGCGAAGACAATGTCGCCGCCGCCCAGGCGAGGTTCACCGCGAGCGTCGTCTTGCCCACGCCGCCCTTCGAACTGTAGATCGCAATCGTCGCCATTCGCCCTCGCCTGTGAAGTGGATCGTGGCGGTAAAGTGCCGAGGTTGCAATCTGCGGTCAGGCCCGCGATCGCGGGCTCAGGCGATCCCCCACCTTTCCTTCACCACCTTCTCCAGCACCGCCAGCGGCATCGCGCCCTGCAGCAGCACCGCGTGGAACTGCTTCAGGTCGAAGCCCGGCCGGGTCTTTGCCGCCTCGCGCAGCCGCACCCACATCGTGTGCCCGATCTTGTAGCTGCACGCCTGGCCCGGCCAGACCGTATAGCGATCGATCTCCCCCTGGCTGCGGCCGCGCGCGATGCCCGTCGTCGCGATCAGATAATCGGTCGCCTTCTCGCGGCTCCAGCGCTTGGCGTGCATGCCGCTGTCGACGACCAGCCGCGCCGCGCGGAACAGCAGCGACTGGAGGTAGCCGACCTGCCCGAGCGGATCGCCGTCATACATGCCCATCTCGTCGGCGAGCTGCTCCGAATAGAGCGCCCAGCCTTCGCCATAGCCCGAGAAGAAGGCGCGCCGCCGGATCAGCGGGATCGTCTCGCTCTCCAGCGACAGCGTCACCTGCAGGTGATGCCCGGGCACGCCTTCGTGATGCGTGAGCGTCGCCAGCCCGAATTTGGGCCGGTCGAACGTGTCGCGCAGATTGATATAATAGATGGCCGGGCGCGAACCATCGAGCGAGGCATTCTCGTAATAGCCGCCCGGTGCACCCGCCTGGATCGTCGGCGGCACGCGGCGTATCTCGATCGGCGCCTTGGGCACGTTGGCGAACACTTCGGGCAGCCTTGCCTTCATCGCGTTCAGATGTCGGTTGAGCTCGGCGAGCAGCAAGGCGCGGCCGGGATCGGTGTTCGGATAGAGCTGGTCGGGCCGCTCGTTGAGCGCGACCAGCCGCGCGCCGACCGTCCCCGTCGTCATCCCCTGGCCCTTCAGGATCCCGTCGATCCGCGCGCTGATCTCGGCGACCTGCGCAAGGCCCAGTCTGTGGATCTCGTCGCCGCTCATCGGCGCGGTCGTCGCCGCCTCGGCCGCCGCGGCATAATAAGCGTCGCCGTCGGGCAGCCGCCAGCAGCCCGCATCATGCACCGCCTTGGCGCGCAGCTCGGTCACCAGCGCGCGCTGGCGGACGAGCGCCGGGAATACCGCATCGCGCACGATCCCCGCCGCGCGCGCCGCCTGCTCGGGCGGCAGCCCCGCCGCCTTCAGCTTGGTCGCGAAGGTCATGACCATCACGCTCTGCTCGGGCGCCTGGTCCAGCACCTGGCCGAGCTGCTTGAGCGTCGTGTCGAGGATATAGTCCGGCGCGAACACGCCGCGTGCCGCATCCGTGTGCTGCTGATCGGTGCTGTCGTCGATCGCCTTGGGGAAGGCCGCGAGCCGCGCGAGATAGGCGTCCGCCTCCGCCGCGTCGCGCACGCGCGCCTGGCTTTCGAGGAAATCGGGCACGTCGCGATAGGGGCCGGTCAGCTGGCTCAGCACATAAGGCGCGAACCGTCCGCTCGTGTCGCCGTATGGAAAGCGCGTCGCGCCGTTGATCGCGCGATCGAGCTGATAGGTCACCACCTCCAGATCCAGCTTCGAGGCGGGTGAAAGGTTCGCCGGCGCGAACCTGGCGAGTTCCGCGCGCTCGGCCTTCGCCCGCGCCAGCCGCTTCGCCGCGCCCGCCGCCGATGCATCGTCGAGCTTCGCCTTCAGCGCCGCGCGCGGCCCGCTGTCGAGCCCGAGCCGCGTCGCCTGCTGCGGCTGATCCTCGAGCCGCCCGTAGAAGAAGCGGTCGAGCGTCGCGCGGAACGCGGCATCGGCCCCGCCTGGCGCGGCGGCCCGCAGCGGGAAAGCGGCGACGGCCGCGCTCGCGGTGGCGCCCTTTACGAACTGGCGGCGATCCATCTGTTCCTCCATGTATTTCCCGGAGCGCATAGACGTTGCGGGTCGCCCGCGACTAGAGGGACTGCATGACAACCAACGCCAATCTCACCGCCGATCGCCCCACCTTCGTCACGCATCTCGAATGCTCGCTGACCGGCGAGCGCTACGAGGCGGACGTCGTCCACGGCCTCTCGAAGGCGGGCCGGCCGCTGCTGGTCCGCTACGATCTGGATGTGGTGAAGGCGCAGGTCTCGCGCGACGATATCGCCGCCCGCCCCACCGATCTGTGGCGCTGGCGCGAACTGCTCCCCGTCCGCGCCACCGCCGACATCGTCAGCCTCGGCGAGATCGAGACTCCGCTCGTGCCGCTTACCAAGAGCGGCGGTGCCAACGTGCTGGTCAAGGATGAAGGCCGCCTCCCGACCGGCTCGTTCAAGGCGCGCGGGCTCGTCATGGCGGTGGCGATGGCCAAGGCTTTGGGCATCACGAAGATCGCCATGCCCACCAACGGCAATGCCGGCGCCGCGCTCGCGGCCTATGCCACGCGCTGCGGGATCGAGACGATCGTCTTCTGTCCGGAGGACACGCCCGAGATCAACGTCCGCGAGATCGCGCTGCAGGGCGCGCGCGTCTGGCGCGTCAACGGCCTGATCGACGATTGCGGCGCGATCGTCGGCGAAGGCGCGAAGCAGGGCCGCTGGTTCGATTTCTCGACGCTGAAGGAGCCTTATCGGATCGAGGGCAAGAAGACGATGGGACTGGAGCTCGCCGCCCAGCTCGGCTGGCGCCTGCCCAAGGCGATCTTCTACCCCACCGGCGGCGGCACCGGGCTGATCGGCATGTGGAAGGCCTTCGCCGAGCTGGAGGCCTTGGGCTGGATCGGCGCGGAACGCCCGAAGATGTTCGCGGTGCAGGCAGCCGGCTGCGCGCCGATCGTGAAGGCGTTCGAGGACGGCGTCGAGCATGCCGACCGCTGGGAGAATGCGCACACCGTTGCCGCGGGCATCCGCGTGCCGCGCGCGGTCGGCGATTTCCTGATCCTGCGCGCGGTCCGCGAGAGCAAAGGCATCGCGCTCGCGGTCGAGGATGACGCGATCCTGCGCGCGGTCGACGATGCGGCCAAACAGGATGGGCTGCTGCTCTGCCCCGAAGGCGGCGCGACGCTCGCCGCCTATCGCGATGCGCTGGCGGCGGGGCTGGTGGCGGCGGAGGATGAGGTCGTCCTGTTCAATTGCGCGACCGGCCTCAAATATCCGATGCCCGAGGCGCCCAATTGGCTGGACCGCACCCAGCCGATCGATTTCGACCGGCTGTAAGGGCGAGGGCGCCGCGAAAGACGAAAGCCCGCGCATTACTACCGGCGATCTCACGCGCTTGTGTCGTCGGGCGGCCGCGGCTCGCGACTCTTTCGCCACAGATGGAGGTATTTGTTGATATCTTTCCGTCAGTGCGTCTGTTTGGTCTCGGCCGCCGTTGAGCCGGATTGGGCGGAGATTGAACCATGTGCCATGTGCTCATCATCGAGGACGAGACGCTGATCGCGCTTGATCTGGAGGATCTGCTTCAGTCGAACGGCGCCACGTCCTTCAGCTTTGCCGAAAATCAGGAAGACGCCGTGGCCGCCGCGCGCGCGAACCGGCCGGATCTCATCCTCTCCGATGTCATGCTGACCGAAGGGACGGGAACCCTCGCCGTTCGCGCGATCAGGGACGCCTACGGGCCGATACCCGTCCTGTTCATCACTGCCACGCCCGAGGCGTGCTCGCCATACGCGCTTCCCGGCGAAATCTTTCGCAAGCCGCTCGATCGTCCCGCCATCGGAGCTGCCTTCTGCCGGCTGGCGTTCGCCGCCTAATCGGGGTCTTCGACGCGGCGGGCCAGCGGCATCGAGAAGGTGAACCGGGTGTGGCTCTCGTCAGACGCGACCGTGAGTTCGCCCTCATGCGCCTTGGCGATCTCCGAGGCGATGTGCAGCCCGAGTCCCAATCCCAGCTGATTGGGTCTGATCTCGCCGCGGAAGAAGGGCTGGAACAGCCGCGCCATCGCCGCTTCCCCGATCGGGCGGCCCCCGTTCACGACCGAAAGCGTGAATCGCTCGCGATCGCTTTTGGCTTCGATGAGGATCGGTTCGGTCTTGGCGCCGTGCATGACCGCATTCCCCAGCAGGTTCGAAAGGAGCTGCGAAATCCGCGTCCGATCGCAATCGATCGGCTCGGCGATGGCGAAATAGGTGCGGATATCCCGTTCGGGCGAAGCCGATACGATCTCGCCGACGACCTGTTCGAGCACGGGTGTCAGCGGAGCCTGCGCATCGCGGTTCAACGTGATGCCGCCTCCGAGGCGGCCGCGCGCGAAATCGAGGACATTGTCGATCAGATCGGAGGCCCGGCCGACGCTGCCTTGCATGAGCAACAGGACGCGCTGTCCTTTGACGCTGAGCGTCTCTCGGTCGGTCAGCAATCTCACGCCGCTGGCGATCGATGCCAAAGGATTGCGCAGGTCATGCCCGAGGACGGCGATGAACTGCTCGCGCAGCTGCGAAGTCTCGCGTTCGGACGTGACCTCGGCCCGCGTCGCCTCGGCGGTGTCGATCAGCGCTCGCTCGTAGCGACGTCGTTCGGCAGCTTGGAAGATCGCGAGACGCGTGAATTGCAGACGGCCTTCACTGTCGCGCCGCTCGGACGCGTTCACGAGACACGGCACCTTGATGCGGTCGGCGGTGAGAAAGTCCATCGCCACCTCGTCGACGAACCCCTGCATGCGCAGAAGCGGCGATATGTTGGTCTCGTAGAAGATCCGGCCCGGGACACTGAGGATGTCTTGGATGCGGCGCCCGATCAGCTCGGCCTGGGCGATACCCAGCCACTGCGAAATGCGCCGGTTGGCAAGAAAGATACGCCCATCGTCGGTTAGCGACAGATATCCGCACGGGGCGCTGTCGTAGAGATCCTCGAAATCCTCGATCGGCTCCGCGGGGCGCGCGCTCTCAGACAAAGGCGCGGATCGCGGCGATGACGTTCTGTGGTGCGCTCAGGTTCGGGCAATGTCCGGTCGCATCCAGCAGCACCATCTCGCTGCCTGCGATATGGTCGCGGACATATTCGCCGACCTGCACCGGCGCGATCGCATCCTCCCGGCACTGGAGAATCAGCGTGCGCGCCGTCACCTTGGACAGATCCGTCCTGTTGTCGGAGGTGAAGGTGACGCGGGCAAAGTCCTTGGCGATGGCAGGGTCGGTCCGGCAGAAGCTGTTCGTCAGCTCCTCGCTTAGTTCGGGCCGGTCGGGATTGCCCATGATCACGGGCGCCATCAGTGCGGACCAACCGAGATGATTGTCGGCGAGCGATTCGAGCAGTTCGTCGATATCCGCGGCCGTGAAGCCCCCGAGATAGGCGCCATCGTCGATATAGCGCGGGGACGGACTGACGAGGACGAGGTCCGCGAACAAAGACGGGTCGGAAAGCGATGCCAGCACCCCGATCATGGCGCTGACGGAATGTCCGACGAAGACGGCATCATGGAGCGCGAGCTCCCGGCATATCTCGACCAGATCATCGGCATAAGCCTGGAGATCGCCATATCTGTCGGCCGAGTAAGCGGAGAGGTCGGAGGCGCCCGACCCGACCTGATCGAACAATATGGTCCGATAGCCGTCCTCGAAAGCCGGTGCGACGAGCCGCCACATATTCTGGTCGCAGCCGAAACCGTGCGCGAACACCATCGCGCGGTCGCCCTGCCCGGCAAGCTGCACGTTGTTCCTCTGCAAGACCGACAATCCGCGACTCCAAAATTGGTCGATTAAAACGACATAGGTCGATATCGGCGCTTTGGGATGCGCGCGACTGGTATCTTCCAGGGGAGGGGCCGCCTCTGATGGTCGCGAAAGATCCCCGCTCTGTAGGCGCTGGCCGCGCGCATACAATCGGCATGAGCCTGCGCGCCATTTCTCCACTGTCCGACGAAATACCAGATAGGTTGCTTGTGGCGATCCGCCGAACCGGGTTCGCGATCATCTCCTCCGTTCCTGCTCTCGCCCCATCGCCTGCGCCCTCCACGCAAGCCGCGCGCGCTCCTGTTGCGTCGATCGCGGCAGGTTCGCCAGATGCCGCCGCATCCGGCGCGAGCGTGAAGCACAACGGAGTATTCGCGCCCCGTTCGTTTCCGATGTGCGCGCGTGGTGGCGCGATCTTTCGGCGGGCCGGGGCCGGCTTGGGGGATGAACTGATGTCTCGTTGGTCAACGTCCGCGCGCCGCGGCCAGCGCCTCGGGCGTGTCGATATCGCGCAGGCTTCCGGGTGGCGCGGCGATGAGGGTCGCCGCTGCGAGCAGCCGCCGCCCGCCCGCATCGCCGCTGCCCGCTTCCAGCTCGGCAAACCGGTCGGCGCCGAACAGAGCGGGCGGGGAGGGGCGGGTGCCGTCGGTCGAGGCGAGCAAGGTGCTCCGGCCCGCGAAGCCGGCGACCAGCGCGGCGAGGTGCGCGGGCGTCACGAACGGCATGTCGGCGAGCAGGACGAGTGCGCCCTCGGCCCCGGCCGCGCGCGCCGCCGCGATCCCCGCCGCCAGCGATCGGCTCATCTCCGCGCCCTCGGCGACGCGCACCGTCTCGAAGCCGTCCAGCGCGTCCGCCGCCTTGCTCCGCACGACGAAGCGCAGCCCCACCGGCGCGTCGCGCAAGGCCTGCGCCGCATGGTCGATCAGCGGGCGCCCCTCCAGCACGGCAACCAATTTGTCGTCCGCCCCGAAGCGCGTCGATCGCCCCGCCGCGAGCAATATGCCCGCGATCGTCACCTTTTCGGCCGGGCCAGCGCCTTCACGAGTCCCGCCGCCACCGACAAGGCGATCTCGGCCGCGCCCATCGCGCCGATGTCGACCCCGGCGGGCCCCTCGATCCGGTCGATCGTGGCCGCGTCGAGGCCTTCCGCCGCCAGCCGCTCGCGCCTCTTCTCGTGGCTGCGCCGCGATCCCAGCGCCGCGACATAGCCGGTCGGCGCGGCCAGCGCGGCGATCAGGGCGGGATCGTCGATCTTGGGATCGTGGCTCAACGTCACCACCGCGCTCGCCGCATCGGGCTTCCACGCGGCGATCGCCTCGTCGGGCCAGCGATCGTCGAGCGTCACGCCGGGAAAGCGCTCCGCGGTCAGGAAGCGCGCGCGCGGATCGATGACGACGGGGAGGATGTCGATCGTCTGCGCGATCGCCGCCAGCGCCTGTGCGATCTGCACCGCGCCGATGATGAACAGCCGGCGCGGGGGGGCATAGAGATTGAGGAACGGGGCGTCCGCATCGCTCTCGGCCGCCCAGCTGCGCCCGCTGTCGAGATCCGTCGCCACCGCGACGGCGCGCCCGTCCTCGCGGCCGGCTTCGATCGCGTCGAACAGAGCGGGCGCGAAACCCCGCGCGCCCACCGGCTGGACCAGTACCTCGATCTCGCCGCCGCAGGGCAGGCCCACTTCCCACGCCATGTCGTTCGACACGCCATAGATCCGGCGCTGCGCGGGGGCGCCTGCGATCACCTCGCCGGCCAGCGCCAGCACCTCGCCCTCGATGCAGCCTCCCGAGACGGATCCCTCCAGCCGCCCATCGGCATGGACGAGCATGTGGCTGCCGCGCGGGCGGGGCGCGGAGCCCCAGGTGGAGATGACGGTCGCCAGTGCCATCGGCGCATCGCGCCACTCGCGGGCCGCACGCAGGATCGGTTCGATGTCGCTCACCGCGCCCATCTAGGCGGCGTGCCCGGCGCGCGCCAGTCGATTGCGGGCGATGGCCGAGGATCAGTCGTTCGGCTCGGCGATCGTCATCATCGCCATCAGCCGGGCCGATCGCTCGCGATGCGCTTCGAGCAGAAGGAGGCAGGTCTCCGAATAGGTGCGGATCATCGCCTCGTTGCGGCCGGCGATCGCCTCGGCGAGCAAGGTGCGCGCATCCCGCATGCCCTGCACGCTGGCGCTGCCGAGGTTATCGGCGATCCAGGTCGCCCGGGCCGTGCGGATCTGATCGAAGACGTCCATGCCGGATGCTAACATCGCCCGCCTAACGATCCGTGAACGGGTCGGCCCAGGAAAGGTCGCGGATGGCAGCCGCGCAGTGGTGTGCGCCCGCCGCCTCGGCTTCTCCGAAGCCCTCCGCCATCTGTTCGCAGGTTGCCGAGGCGAGCGTCAGCACGTCGTGCCGCACGCGCGACACCGCCGCCGCCCACGCCTGGGGATCGGATTTGCCATGATCCTTGGCGGTGTGGAATTCGATGATCGCGGCGTTCACCAGATTGTCGTCGATGTCGATCGGCACGGCCATTCCTCTGCTTGGGGCCGGGACACGCATCCTCTTATATTTGATCGCAGCCTATCAGGACCGCGGTCGCGATCAACCGCCAGCGCGTCAGAAGGCGCTGCGCAGCCCCAATTGGCCCGAAAGCGAGCGATAGCCCTCGCGTTGCTCGGCATTGACGCCGGCCACGAAGCGAAAGGTGGAGGAGCCGATCGAAGCATTGACCCCGCCCGTGAAGCCGCTCGTGCGATCCTCGGGCAGCAAAGTGAAATCGTTGCCGCCGGTGAAGCGCGCGGTCGTCGCGCCGATCGTGCCGCCCAAAATCTCGCGCCGCCCGCCCTCGATCTCGACGTGGCCGACGATCGAATCCTCGTCGGTCTGCTTGCCGAGATGCAGGCCCAGCGCGACCGTACCCGTCGCCGCCAGCTCGTCGCTGTTGCGACCGTCGATCGACAGGTCGAAGCCCGTGCCGCCGCCGGTCTCGTCATGCGCCTGTTCGTGGAGCTTCGCGTAGGAGATGGTCGCCGCCGGGCGCAGGTAGAAGGCGCCGAGATGCGCCTCCCAGCTCGCCTTGCCGCCGGCCGACAGCATCGTTCCGTTCCAGTCGCCATTGCTGGTGAGCAGCGATCCGGACGCGCTCGTGCTCGCCCCGATCGATCGCACGCTGGAGGCGACGACACCGCCGAAGGATCCGTTGGCCGAAAAATGGAAGCCGCCCCAATCGGTGAGCCAATAGGCGCCGCCCTGGAAGAGGCTGGCGGTCACCTCGTTATTGCCGCCGCCATTCTTCACGTCGCCATAGATGAAGCCGAGCGACAGGCCGATCCGCCCGAACCCGCCGGTATCGACATCGCCGCCCGCGGAAAGCCCGAAGCCGGTCGCCGAATAGCCGGGCGTATCCTCGGCATGCTGCCGGTTGTTCCACTGCGCTTCCTGCACCCATAGGCTGACCGAGCCGAGGTCCTTCCACGGAACCGCGCTGGCGCCGGGGGCGACGAGGCGTTCCCCGCCGCTCAGCGCGTCGAACAGGCCACCGGCATGATCGGGCAGCATCTGGCGGTAGCGGCGCAGGGTCGTGTCGCGGTCGGTCAGCCCGAGGAACAGCCCGGTCAGCGCGCTGTTGCCCGCGATCGCCGCATAGACCGCGTCATACGCCGCCGCCTCCGATCGCCGGAAACCAAGCTCGGTGGCGGACTTGCGCAGCAGGTTGACGGTGACCGTGCCGGCCGCGTCGTTACCCGTCACCGATCCCGTGAGCAGATAGGGCAAAGCATCGATCGAGAGCCCGAAATTGGCGCTGCCGGACAGCGTCCCGCTCGTCAGCACGGTGAAGCTGCCCGTGCCCAGCCCCAATGTGGAAAGCGTGACCTTCACGGTCGAGACACCCGTGATCGTCGTCGCCCCGGCGACGGCGAGCAGGCTGTGCGCACCCGATGCCGGATCGATCGTCACGCCCAGCGTGCCGCCGTTGATCGCGAGGCTGCCGATCGAGGACGTGGCCGCGTTCGTCAGCGCCAGCGTACCGCCGGTCACCGTGACGTTGGTGTGCCCGATCGTGTCGAGGATCTGGCCGCTGAATGCGGCGCCGCTGCCGATCGTCAGCGTGTCCGCGCCCGTCCCGAAATCCACCGTGCCGACGAACCGCGCCGTGTCGGCGAGCGACAGGCTGTCATCGCCGGTGCCGAAGCCGATCGTGCCGGTCCAGGCGGCGGTGCCGCTGAGGGCGACCTGATCGTTGCCCGCGCCGAGCGTCGCGGCCGAGGTCAAAGTGCCGGCGCTGGCCGCGATACTGTCATTCCCGCCGCCCGTGACGATCGCACCGGTGAGGAAAGGGGCGGTCGCGGTCGAACTTGCCAGCGCTTGGACGTAGCTGAAGCCGCTTACGTTTGCCGAGACGTCGATCGCGCGGCCCGTGCCGGCAGCGTCGGAAACCGAGATCGAGCCGCTATTGGTCAGCGTGGCCAGCGTTCCCGAGGCATCGAGGATGCCCGTCGCCATGCCGGTCCCGGTGGTGACGCCGACGGTCATCGCGCCGGCATTGGTGATCGTCGGCAGCGACGCGCCGGTCTCGATCACGATGCCGCGCGCAGCGCCGCCCGCATTCGTCCCGCTGGACGCGCCGACCGAGCCGCTGATGACGAGCGAGGGCAGGGTCGCCCCCGCGCCGATCGCAATGCCCGTGGCCGTGGCGCCGTTGGACGTCGCGGATACCGATCCCAGAACGGTCGCGCCGCCGGCGATGCCCACCGCACCGCCCAGCCCGCCGATCCGCACGGCGGTTGCATCGAAGCCGGCATAGATGCCCGCCGCGGTGATCCCGCCGTCGATCGCCAGGCCTACGGTGCGGCTCGGCACCAGCCCCAGCGTCACGTCGCGCGTCGCCGATCCGATCAGCAAGGCAGGCGCCGATCCGGTGCTGACCACCGTGCCCGTGCCCTCGCTGGTGTCGACGATCCCGTCGCCGTCCGTGTCCAGCGTCGTGTCGGTCGAGGTGGTGGTCGTCGCGATGAGGACGCCGCCCGCCACGTTGCCGCCGATCGCGAGCGCCGCGCCGCCCTGCAGCAGATTGTCCGCGCCGAGGCTCGTGAGCGTCGTCGGCAGCGTCGTCGAGCTGTATCCGGTCGCGCTGATCGAGCTGTGGACGACCAAGGATCCGCCGATATCGCCGGTCAGCGCGACGCCGACCGACGATTGGCCGATCGCCGCCACCGTGCCGGCGACCGTCACATTGCCGCTGACGTCGCCCAGGCGGATGCCATAGCCGCGATCGCCCGTCACCGTGATCGCGGCGCTCGTCGTCACGCTGCCGATGATGGGGACGCTGCTGAAGATCCCGCCGGAATCATTGCCCTTGATCGTGATCGCACCGCTGCTGTTGATCGCGCCGGTGAACGCGCCCGTGCCGCTCAGGCGGATGCCGTAGCGCGACGATCCGCTCGCGAACGGCCCGTCGACGACGCCGTCGCTATTGGCATCGGCCGCCGCATAGGTCTCGTCGATCGTGATCGTGCCGGTGTTGACGATGCCCGAAGCGAAGCCGCCGCCGCCGCCGATCGCGATGACGCCGTCGATGCCCGATGCCGTGATCGATCCCGCATTGCTGACCGTGTTGTTGCTGTCGATCGTGATCGCTGTGCCCGCGGGTGGCGCGATGCTGCCGGTCGAGGAGATGACGAGATTGTCGGCGGCGCCTGCATTGGCGGTCGAGGTCTGCTGGTTGGCGGTCGTCGCGGTCGAGATCGTCGTGTCGGCGCGGGCCGGCGCCATCGTGAAGGTGAGCGCCATTGGCGCCAGAGCGATGCGGAGCAGGCAGGTCGGCGCGGGCAATCGGCGCATGGCAATCCTCGTTCTGTGCGGGGACGCCCGTGGCCGCGGCTCTTTGCGCCGATGTTTCGCGGGCTTTGCGATGCCCGGATCAGGGCGCCATTGTCGCAGCCGGATTGCGGGGCCGTAACAATCGATAGGCGGACTTCCGTGCTTTAGGATCCCGTTAGGCTTGATCCGTTATGCCCTGCGCCGAGGGAGCGTCCGCTTGCAGTTACGTCGCGCCGCAATTGCCACGCTGCTGGTCTCGAGCATCTCCGCGCCCGCGCTCGCGGCCGATTTCGACACGACGATCGCCGCGTCCAAGGCCGCGATGATGGCCAATCCGGCCGAGGCCTTCGCCCGCGCCGAAGCGGCGGATAGGATGGCCGCGCGACTTCCCCCCGGGCGGCCCCGCGCGATCGCCGAGGCGACGGCGGAGTGGCTGGAGGGCGAGGCGGCCGGCCGGCTCGATCGCCCTGCCGACGCCCTCCCCAGGCTGGAGACGGCGCTCCGCAAGGCGCGTACGGCCGGTGCGGGCGACAAGCTCGTCGCCGATATCCTGCTGTCGCGCGGATGGTCGGAGGGGACGCTCGGTCGGGTCCAGCCTGCCCTGCGCGACTTTCAGAATGCCTATTCGCTGTATCGCCGGGCGGGCGAGCAGCGCGGTCAGGCCAAGGCACTCCAGAATATCGGCGGCATCTATCACGATGCCGGGGACGACGAACACAGCCTCGCTTATTATTCGCAGGTCGCCGAGCTCGCCGGCGATGATCCCGCGATCGGGCTGGCGGCGCGCAACAATCTCGGCGAGACGCTGAAGGCGCTCGGCCGCTATCATGCGGCGCAGGACGAATATCGCCAGGCGCTGGTCGCGGCGCGGCGGCTGGGCAGCAACCTGCTCGAAGTCCGTATCCTGACCAATCTCGCCTCCGCGCAGGTCCATGACGGCGAGATTGCAGCGGGGGAGGCGTCCGCGCGGCGGGCGCTGGCGCTCGCGCGCGGGGAAGCGGCCGGCGAGCGTCCCTTCGCGATCGGCGTGCTCGCGCTCGCGGCCGAGCGGCGCGGCGATCTGGCGGACGCCGCCCGCCTGCTCGACATGACGTTCGCGGGACGCGACCTAGAACAGACGCCGCTCAGCTTCCGCGATTTTCACGAGAGCGCCAGCCGCGTCTATGCGCGGCTGGGGCAGGACCGGCTGGCCTACCGGCATCTCAGCGCCTTCAAGCGGCTGGACGACGGTGCGCGCGCCTTGGCCGCCTCGACCAATGCGGCGCTGATGGGCGCGCGCTTCGATTTCGCCAATCAGCGCAGCCGCATCAGCGATCTGAAGGCCGGGCAGGCGCGGCGCGACCGCCAGCTCGCGGAATCGCGCGCACGCTACCAGACGATCCTCTTCACCGGGGCGCTGGGCGCGGGCGGCGTCGTGCTGCTGGTCATGCTTGTCAGCCTGCTATCGTTGCGCCGGAGCCGCAACGAGGTCCGGCTCGCCAATACGCAGCTGAGCGACTCCAACGAAAGTCTCGCCAAGGCACTGCGCGCCAAGAGCGAGTTCCTCGCGACGACGAGCCACGAGATCCGCACCCCGCTCAACGGCATCCTCGGCATGACCCAGGTCATGCTCGCGGATCCCCGCGTCGGACCCGATTTTCGCGAGCGGATCGAGATCGTCCACGGCGCGGGCGAGACGATGCGCGCGCTCGTCGACGACATTCTCGATATCGCCAAGATCGAGAACGGCAATCTCGAGATCACGCTGGCGCCCTTCGATCCCGCGGAGCTGATCCGCGCGGCGGTGCGCTTCTGGCGCGGGCCGGCCGAGGATAAGGGCCTCGCTTATGCGGCGGAGCTGGCGCCGCTCCCTCCGCTCATTCTGGGCGACGAGACGCGCCTCCGGCAGGTGCTGAGCAATCTGCTCTCCAACGCGGTGAAGTTCACGCCGGCGGGTGCGGTTTCGCTGCGGGCCGAAGCCGTCGACGGGCGGCTCGTCATCCTCGTCACGGATTCGGGCATCGGCATTTCGGAAAGCGAGCAGGAGGCGATCTTCGAGCGCTTCTATCAGGTCGATGGGGGCACGACGCGGCAATTTGGCGGGACGGGGCTGGGTCTCGCCATCTGTCGCCATCTGACGGTTGCGATGGGCGGCGGCATCACGGTGGAGAGCGCGCTCGGCGGCGGATCGATCTTCCGCATCGATCTTCCCCTTCAGGTCGTGGCGCCGCCGGCGGATCTGCCCGTCGCGTCCTTCATCGGCGACACGCTCCTCATCGTAGAGCCGAACCTCCTCGCGCAACGGATCGTGGCGAAGGCGCTACGCGAAACGGCCGGCGACATCCTCTTCGCCGATACGGGGTCTGCCGCCGGTGCCCTGATCCGCGGCGGCGGGATCAGCCGCGTGCTCGTGCAGGCCGATCACTTCCTCCAGGCCGATGATTCGATGGCTGAGCTGCGCCGCATCGCCGAAAGCGCGCGGGCCGCGGGACTGTTTCTGATGCTGCTGCACACACCGATCGACAGTGTGATGGACGACGCGCTTCGCGCGCTCGGCGCCGATCGGTTGGTCGCCAAGCCGGTCGCGATGAAGGACGTGATAGCCGGGCTTGGCCTGGCACCGCCCGAACGTCCACGGTCGCTTGTCCCGGCACTCATGGAGAACTGACGCGTAACCCTATGTTCATCCTGAACTTCTAGCGCCAAATCCCTGAACGACAGGAATCCGTATGCGTGTGCTTTTCGTCGAAGACGATGCGATGAACCGGCGTGTCGTGAAGGACATGCTGACGATCGTCGGCGTCACGATGGAGGAGGCACAGGATGCCGAGACCGGCCTGCGCATGATCGACGCCGAGGAGTATGACGCGATCCTGATGGACCTGCGCATGCCCGGCATGGATGGGCTGACGGCAGTTCGCCACATTCGCGCGCGCACCGACAGCAAGGCCCAGACGCCGATCATCGTGATCACCGCGGATGCGGGCCTGGGGCTGCGCGAGACCTGCCTCGCGGATGGCGCCAACGAAGTGCTGGGCAAGCCGGTTGCGATGGAGGCGCTGTTCGATGCGCTGGGCGATACGCTGGCCTCGGATGACGACCTGATCCTCTGACCGGGTCGTCCTACGCGGCCGGATCTTCAGGCGAAGATCATGCCCGTCGAGGCGGCGATGACGGTGCCGAGCCGCTCCACCAGCGTCGTGATTCCCACGGGCTTCGTCATGACGCCGTTCGCGCCGCCGCTGATGCACTTGTCGCGGGCGAGGTCGGACGTGTCGGCCGTCAGCACCAGGATCGGCACCGCGGCGCCTGCATCGGCACGACGCCGGATCGCGCGGATCAGCGCGAGCCCATCCGCCCCCGGCATCATCAGATCGGTGACGATCGCGTCGAAATGCTCCTCCTCCACCATGCGAAGCCCCGTCGCGACGTCGGGCGCCTCGTCGATATTCATGCCCAGGCTCGCGAACATGTCACGCACCACCCGGCGGTTCATGCTGTCGTCCTCGACATAGAGGATCCGCATCATGTCGGTCTCAGAAGCCGAAGGAGACGCGCGTGCCCGCCATCAGCGCAGGGGTGCCCTGCGCCGCGGCGCTCGGCCGCAATTGGGCGCGGCCGAACAGCTGGATCTCGCCCATGCCGCCGTTGAAGCTGCGACCGTAGAGCATCTCGCCCACGAACATGCGCGCCTCGCGCGGTGGCGCGAAGCTGCGGCTGACGACGCCGATCTCGCCGGTGTCGCGATCGATCACCTCGACCGAGCTGAAATCGAACCGCCCCGCTTCGACATACATGGGCTGCGAGACGGCAAACCGGATGCTGTCCCTGCGATCGAACAGGTTCGCGGCGCTGACCGCCACTTCATAGGCGGATGTGGTGAGGCCGTTGCCGGAGAGGCTGAGATTGCGATCCGCGCCGCCGCGATCGCGGGTGCGCGCGCGCGTCGCCGAGACGGCGAGGCCCAGACCGTGACCGAGCGCGATATCCGCGCCCATCGTCACGCCGTCGCTCGCCGATCCCTTGGCAAAGTCGTTCGGGTCCAGCGAGCGGACGCCGAGCACGGCATTGTCTTCGGCAAGATGCGTCATCGCCGCGGTCAGCGTGAGCGCGGATGCCGGACGATATTCGATCGAGACGTGCTGCGCGCTGGCGGCGTCGCGCGTGCCGCCGAGCAAGGTCAGCTCGCGCATCCCGAGCGTCCGCGTGTCGCGCTGCCGGTTGCGGTCCGTGTAGCCGGCCGAGACGCGGATCGTCGGCGACAGACGCGCATCGGCGGTCGCATAGGCGCCGCCCGATGCCATGCCGAGCAGCGGGTTCGCACCGCCCGCATCGACGTCATAGTCCGAGATCATCGCCAGCCCCTGTCGCTGGCCGAGCGCGACCGCGCCGTCGCCCACGCCCATGCGGAAGCCCGCCTTGCCGTCGGCGGCGGCGACGCGCACGCTCGTCTGATAGGGCATGCGCCCGTCGCGGAAGCCATAAACGGGCGCACGCGGCGCCATCGCCGTCGTCACCTCGACATCGCCGCTGACGCCGACGGGTGCGGTCCGTTCGGCGAAGCTCGCAAAGCCGCTCGCGCCGCCCTGGCCGAGCCAGCCGAGCGCGCGTCCGGTCAGATAGCTCATCAGCATCTGCTTGCTGCCGTCGGCGGAGGTCACGCTCTGCCCGTAGAGCCGGCTGGAGAGGGGCACCGCGAAGTCGCGCTGCGTATTGCCGATCTTCTCGAACAGCGTGACATAGACGCCGTTCGCCTCCCATTTGGCGGCTGAGCCGGTCGTCTGAAGCATCTTCGCCGTCGTCGGGACCATCGATCCGAGCGGACCGGGCGCGTACCAGACGAGTTTGGTGGGATCGAGCGGCGAGAGCGCGGCGGTGACGTCAAGCTCGCCGACGCCATAGACCGGATCGACGCCCGGTGCCCCGAGATCCTTGGCGGACTTGAGCACGATGCTGACCGTCTCGGCCGGATAGTTGACCAGCCACGGCCAGCGTCCCTGCATCAGCGCGATCGTGCCCGAGACGAGCGGCGCGGCGAAGGACGTGCCCGACATGCGCGTGATTCCGCCGCTATCGTCTGCGACCAGCAGCAATTCGCCGGGTGCGACGATGAAGCGGTTCATCAGCTCGTTGCCGGCCACGCACTTGCTGCTCTTGTCGATCAGGCAGGCGGTGCCCGGGCGGTTCGAGAAGTTGGAGATCGTCCCGTTGGGATCGACCGAGCCGACGAGCAGGAACTCGGGATTCTTGTCGAAATCCCACTTCACATTCTCGGTCTGCGAGACGCCGCTATTGCCCGCGGCGATGACGAAGACGGTGTTCTGCGCGACCTTCTTGACGTCGCTGTTCGTGAAGACCTGGTTCCAGCCGGGATTGAAGGTCCAGCCGGGGATGCCAAGCGACATGTTGACGATGCCCGCGCCGCTCTTCGACAGCATCAGCACGCCCTTGGTGATGTCGTCCCAATTGGAAGTGCCGCTCGCGTCGAACGGATTATAGGCGACGACGGTGGCATTGGGCGCGATGCCCATCACGCCCGTGCCGTCGATCGGCGCCACCATCAGCCCGGCGACGGCGGTGCCGTGGCCGTTGGAGAAGGTCGAGACGCCGCCGAACTTGCTGACATTGTCGCTCAGCGTCGCGTTGCCCGTGATCGAGAAATCGAGGAGGCCGATCGTCGCGCGCTTGGCCGATCCCAGCGTTGTCGTCAGCGCCGGCGACCAGTTGACCGCCTTCATCCACCAATCGACATGGTCCGCGCCCGCATAGTTCATCAGCTGATCGTACCAGCTGATGTAGAAGCGCTGCCGGGTCGCCGCGTCGAGGCTGGCCAGGCTGTTCGGGTCGTTGGGGTCGATTCCGAAGCGCGCGAACAGGGGATTGGCAAAGCCGTCGTCGAAGCTCTTGCCGGTGCGCGACTGCACGGCGGCGCCCCAGAAATTGCGTGAGGTATCGACGAGCCCGCGCAGCCCGCCCGCGACGGCGCCGTAATCTTGCGTGCCGGCCGCGGCGCTCCACTGGCTGTCGAGCGCGACCCACTGGTTGGTCAGTCCGCCCCAGAAGCCGGCCATCGCCGTCCATTGCGGCTTGGCATAGCCGTCGATGGTCGCGGTCCCGTCGGCAAAGGCGGCCATGTTGCCGTAGACGGAATTGATGTCGCCCCAGAAGGCGTTGATGTTCCCGTAAAACGCATTGATGTTGCCATAGAAGGCGTTGATGTTCCCGTAGAACGCATTAATATTGCCGTAGAAGGCGTTGATGTTGCCATAAAACGCGTTGATGGTCCCGTAGAAGGCATTGATATTGCCGTAATAGGGTCTGATCGTGCGGCTGGGATCGGCGGGCGCGGCGGACGTGTCTGCGCCCAGCAGGTCGAGGTCCAGCAAGGTCAGCGCCGGCGGCACGGCGGCAGACGGCGTCGGCGGCGTGATAGCCGGCGCGGCGAACGCGGTGCCCGGCAACGCAATCCCCGCCAGCAAGGCCGCTTTCAGCAGCACGGTCGAGCGTCGCAATTTCATAATCGGCACCGGCAATTCTCTTTTTTTTGCAGTCTTCTCAGCTGCCATGCCGTGCCGGGCTTTCGGAGCTTCTTAGAAGGAAGCTTAAACGAAAATTATCTATCTTGCGCGGGCGAGGCGGCCGCGCAGCAATTGGTGCGATGTCGTCATCGGCGCGCTCGCATTCGCGCTCTCGGACTCGAGATAGGTGACGAGCCGGTCGAAGGGCAGGGGGCGCGACAGGTGGAAGCCCTGGAGCATGTCGCAGCCCATGACCTGCAGCAAGGCAAGCGCCTCGGGCGAGTCCACGCCCTCGGCGGTCACTTCCATCTCCAGCGCATGCGCGAGTTCGATCGTCGAGCGGACGAGCAGCGGGTCGCGCTGGCCGCTCGCCAGCCGCGAGATGAAGATCTTGTCGATCTTGAGCTCGCTCACCGGCAATTGCTGCAGATACGCGAGCGAGGAGAAGCCGGAGCCATAATCGTCGATGGCGAGCTTGATCCCCGCATCGGCGATCGTGCGCAGATTTTCCAGAGCGCGGGCGGGATCGGCGATCATCGCCGTCTCGGTGATCTCGAAGCCGATATCGCCCTGCACGGCGGTGAACAGCATCAGCGTATCCCAGGCGAAATTGGGATCGGCGATCATCACGCCTGATATGTTGACGTCGATCGGCAGCTTGTGGCCGAGCTTCAGCAGCCGTCCCTGATCGGCGATCGCGCGGCGGATCACCCACTCGGTAAGCTTGGTGATATCGCCGGTTTCCTCGGCCAGGCCGATGAAGCGATCGGGCGGGATCATGCCCTCGGTCGGGTGGTTCCAGCGGACCAGCGCCTCCAGCGCCGCGGTCTTGCCCGATCGTGCGCGGATCTTCGGCTGGTAATGAAGCTCCAGCTCGTCCTCGCGGATCGCCTTCTGCAGCCCGCACATGAAGGTGAGCCGGCTGGCGAAGGCGGATTCGTCTTCGGGCAGCGCGATCGCGATCAGCTTGTGCTGCTCGTTGGCGCGGGCCAGCGCGCTTTCGGCGCGGCCGAACAAAGCCGCCATATCCTCGTAGGGATGCGCTTCGGCAGCACCCATCCGGACGCAGAGACTGAATTCATAGCCGCCGATGTCGATCGGGCCGCTGATCGCACCCGCCACCGCATGGAGCTCGGCTCTGAGATCCGCGCCCGGCGTGCAGGCGAGCATGACCTCTACATAGTGTCGGTCGCCGCGCGCGGAGATGCAGCCCGGAAGATCGCTGACTTTCTCCGCCACCGTGAGCAACAAATTGGTTGCCGACGCATAGCCCACGGTCCGTTTGAGGACCTCGAAGCGCACGATCTCGATGAGAGCGAGGACCCTGCGTTCGGTGTTGGGCGGCAAGGTGGCTGGGGATACCATCTTTCCCTCATGCCACCGCAACCCTGATCAACCGTTAACGCTACGTCGGTTCTAAGCCTTCTCAAGGCATTTCAAGCCCTTGGTGACCTGGCAAGACAGCGACAACTCGCCTCGATCAGGCAGTCTCCCGGGAGGCGGGCGGCCGGACCCCGTCGATCCGGCCAAGCACCTCATAGGCCATCACGGCGCAGGCGACCGCGGCGTTGAGGCTGTCCGCCTTGCCCCGCATCGGGATCTTGACGCGGACGTCGGCCGCCGCGGCATAGTCGGCCGGCAGACCCTGCGCCTCATTGCCGATCAGCAGGAACGTCGGCTTGCCATAATCGGGTACGCGATAGTCGACGCTCGCCTCGAGATGCGTCGCCACGAGCAGCCCCGGCCCCGCGCGCAGCCAGGCGAGGAAATCGGGCCAGCGCGCCTGCGCGATCCTCTGGGTGAACATCGCGCCCATGCTCGCGCGGACCGCCTCGACCGAAAAGGGATCGACGCAATCGTCGATCAGGATCAGCCCGCCCGCGCCGACTGCGTCGCCGGTGCGCAGCATCGTCCCCAGATTGCCGGGATCACGCAGCGATTGCGCGACCAGCCAGATCGGCGCGGCGCTGCGATCGATCCGCTCCAGCCCCGTCTCCGGCTGGGCATAGACGCCGATCACCGTCTGCGGATTATCCTTGCCGGAAAGCTTGTGGAGGATGTCGCGCGTCGTTTCGATCGCCTCGCCGCCGGCCGCCTCGACCTTGGCGATCAACCGGCGCGCGATCGGGTGGCCGGCGCCGTCGGCGGCGAAGAACAGCCAGAGCGGCAGCACGCCCGTCTCCTCGGCCTCGGCGAGGATGCGCAGCCCTTCGGCGAGGAACAGGCCTTCATCCTTGCGGTGACGCTTGTCGCGCAGGTTGCGCACGCGCTTGACGAGCGGGTTCGAGTAAGCGGTGATCTCGCGGGGCATAAGCGGCGTTTAGCGGGCCGGCGTCGGGGCGTCGATGCGATCCGCCAAATCGGCCGCCTGGCTCAGCTGCGAAAGATTTTTCCGAGCAGGACCAGCCATTTCCCGCGCCGCGCGTTGAACGGCAACGATCGGGCAATGGAGTGGCAATGGAGCGGATCAACCAACAGCGCGTGCGCGAACTCGAACAGAGCCGCGCGCTCAAGATGGCGCGATCGACCCATGCCTATGTCCGGGGCAATACCGCGAAATTCTACGAATGGCTGGCCGTGTCGCCGCCGGCCAAGCGCCTGCCCGCGGGCCCAGCCATCTGGATTTGCGGCGATTGCCATCTCGGCAATCTCGGGCCCGTGGCCAATGCGGAGGGCAAGGTCGATATCCAGATCCGCGATCTCGATCAGAGCGTGATCGGCAATCCCGCGCACGATCTGATCCGCCTCGGCCTGTCGCTCGCGACCGCCGCGCGTGGCTCGGATCTGCCGGGCGTCACGACCGCGCAGATGATCGAGCAGATGGTCGAGGGCTATGGCCTCGCCATGGCCGAGCAGAGCGAGGCCGTGGCGCCCGAGCCCAATGTCGTCCGCCTCGTCCGCCGCCGTGCGATGGGGCGGCGCTGGCGGCATCTGGCCGAGGAGCGGCTCGACGATGTCGAGCCGACGCTGCCGCTCGGCAAGAAATTCTGGGCGCTCACCGAAGACGAGAAGGCCGCGCTCGAAAATCTGTTCGACGATCCCGCGGTCGCCGCGATGATCCTGTCGCTCAGCGGGCGGAACGGCGACGATCGGATGCGCCTCGTCGATTCCGCTTATTGGAAGAAGGGCTGCAGCTCGCTCGGCAATCTGCGCTTCGCCGCGCTGGTTTCGATCGGCGGCACGCGCAAGAGCCCGTCCGAATATGCGCTGATCGATCTGAAGGAAGCGACCGCGGCGGTCGCGCCGTCGTCGCACAAGCAGCAGATGCCGCGCGATCATGCCGAGCGCGTCGTCGCGGGCGCGAGCGCGCTCGCCCCCAATCTCGGCGAGCGGATGCTCGCGACCCGCATCCTCGATCGCCCGATCGTGCTGCGCGAGCTGCTGCCGCAGGATCTGAAGCTGGAGATCGACCAATTCTCGCGCGCCGAGGCGACGCGCGCGGCGCGCTATCTCGCCTATATCGTCGGCGTCGGGCATGCGCGCCAGATGGATGCCGGCGAACGCCGCGATTGGGGCCGCGCCATCGCCCGCCACCAGAGCGCAAGCATCGATGCGCCGACCTGGCTATGGGACAGCGTCGTCGATCTCACCGCGAGCCACGAGGCCGGCTATCTGGAGCATTGCCGCCGCTACGCTTTGTCGCAGGCGGCCTGAGGCTAGTTATTCCTCGCCGAACTTGGCTTCCACCAGCCCGCACAAGGCGTCCAGCGCCTTGTCGGCGCCGTCGCCGCTGGCGCGGATCGTGACCGAGTCGCCTTGCGCGGCGCCGAGCATCATCAGCCCCATGATCGATGTGCCGGCGACGCGGTTGCCGTCCTTGGCGACCTCGACCGCGGCCGATTGCGCGCTGGCGAGCGTCACGAACTTGGCACTCGCGCGCGCATGGAGCCCGCGGCGGTTGCTGATCAAAACGGTGCGCTCGATCTCGCCGGTCATGCGGCCGCCTCGCCGAGCACTTCGGATGCGACCGAAATATATTTGCGGCCCGCCTCGCGCGCTGCCGCCACTGCTGCCTGCACCTTCATCATCTTGCGCGCGCCTTCCAGCCGGATGAGCATGGGCAGATTGACGCCGGCAATCACTTCGACGCGACCGGGCTCCATGAGCGAGATGGCCAGATTCGACGGCGTGCCGCCGAACAGATCCGTCAGCAGGATCACGCCCTTGCCGAGATCCACGGCGGCCACGGCACGCGCAATGTCGGCGCGACGCGCCTCCATGTCATCGTCCGGGCCGATGCAGATCGCCTCGATCGCCTGCTGGGGACCGACAACATGCTCCATCGCTCGCACGAATTCTGCCGCGAGCTGACCATGAGTCACCAGCACCAGTCCGATCATTTACTCACCGTCACGTCGCTGTTTCGCCAGCCTCAGGCTTTCCCTCCATCGCGTCCGACGTTCGATGCGCCAGATCACGATGCGCGATGGTGGGGGAAAAACCGGCGTTGCGCAACCGGCGCCCGATGCGCGTCGCGACATGGACCGAGCGATGCCGCCCTCCGGTGCAGCCGATCGCGATATTGATATAGGATTTTCCCTCCCCGGCGTAGCGCGGGAGCAACAGCAGCAGCAGATCCTCGAAGCGCGACACCGCCTCCTCATAGACCGGATCGCCCATCACATAGGCCGCGACATCGGCGTCCAGCCCCGTGCCGGGGCGCAATTCGGGCACCCAGTGGGGATTGCGCAGGAAACGGCAGTCGAAGACGAGATCGGCGCCGCGCGGCAGCCCGCGCGAATAGCCGAACGAGGTGACGTGGAGCGTCGATTCCGCGGCGGGGCCGGTGGCGAAACGTTCGCGCATCTCCTGCTGGAGGCTGTTGGTCGTGTGGCTGCTCGTATCGATCAGATAATCGGCGGCATCGCGCAGCGGATCGAGCAATTCGCGCTCCTGGACGATGCCGTCCTCGGCGGGGCGGTCGAGCGCGAGCGGGTGCCGCCGACGCGTCGCCGAATAACGCTGGACCAGCACCGCGCCCGAGCAATCGAGAAACAGGATCTCGATCGCGAGCCGCGGGCCGCCGCGCAGGCTCTCCACGCGCTTGAGGATCGCTGCCACGTCGAAGCCGCGCGTGCGGCTGTCGATGCCGACCGCGAGCGGGCGGTCATCCTCGACATCGCCCGGGGGCGGGGGGCTCGCCAGCAGCCGGTCAACGAGCGCGAGCGGCAGATTGTCGCTCGTCTCCCAGCCCATATCCTCGAGACTCTTGAGCGCGGTCGTCCGCCCCGCACCCGACATGCCGGTGACGAGCAGGACGCGCTTCGGATCGCTCATGCCGGCAGTCCGTAGAGAGCGAGGCCGCGCTCGACCTTGATAGGTGCCGACGCCTCGAACGGATCGATCGCCAGCATCGGCACGGGCAGCCCGGCTACGGCGAAGGTCGGCAGCGTCTCGGGCGGCATCCGCTCGCCCGCCGGGCCGAGCAGGATGCAGAGCGCGATCGGCGCGTCCGCCGCCGCGGGCAGAGTCAGGATGCCGAGCCCGCGCACCTCGATCTGCCCGGCGATCGTCGCCGGTGCGCGGCCGATCGCGCGCCCGTCCACCGCGCGCACCTCGACCCCGTCATCCGCCACCAGCGCCGCACCGCGATCGATCAGGCGCAGCGCCAGATCGGACTTGCCCGCGCCCGACGCCCCGAGGATCAGCACGCCGCGCCCGCTGATCGCGACGCAGGTGGCGTGGAGGGTCTCGGGAGCTGGCGGAATCATCGGCATGAGACAAGTCTCCCCCCGCTCATCCTGAGGAGCCCCTGAGCCCGTCGAAGGGGCGTCTCGAAGGACGGCCGCGACGGTGCCGATCCTTCGAGACGGGACTTCGACAAGCTCAGTCCCTCCTCAGGATGAGCGGGATAGGGAAAATCCGGAATGTCGATATTCCCTAACGCTGCGCTGCGGGGATGCGGATCGTGAAGCGCGCGCCCTGCGCGTCGCCCTCGCGATCGCTCACATAGATCTTGCCGCTATGCCCTTCGACGATCGCCTTGGCGATCGCGAGCCCAAGCCCCGAATGCCGCCCGAACTCCTCGCCCTCGGGGCGGATCGAATGGAAACGGTTGAAGATCGCCTCGCGCGCATGTTCGGGCACGCCGGGGCCCTCGTCCTCCACGCGGACGACGATCTCGTCCTGATCGCGCGTCGCCGCCACCTGGACGAGCCCGCCGGGGGGCGAGAAGGAGATGGCGTTGTCGACGAGATTCTCGATCGCGCGCGCCAGCCGGTGGCCGTCGCCGAAGATCAGCGCGCTCCCCCGGTTCGGCCGCGCAAACGCCAGGCGCACGCCGTGGTCCAAGCCGCGCTCGTCGCGCGCGGCGACGAGCAATTCGATCATCGCGCCGAGATCGATCGTCTCGAAGCGCGCGCGGGAGAGCTGCGCGTCCATCCGCGAGGCTTCGGATATGTCGGTGATGAGCCGGTCGAGCCGGCCGACATCGTTGCGGATGATCGCGATCAGCTTCTGACGCAGCTCGGCATCGCCGACGAGATCGAGGCTGTCGACCGCGGAGCGGAGCGAGGCGAGGGGATTCTTGATCTCGTGCGCGACATCGGCGGCGAAGGCCTCGGTCGCGTCGATCCGCTGGCGCAGCGCCTGGCTCATGTCGGAAAGCGCGCGCGCAAGCGTGCCGATCTCGTCGCGGCGCGCGGGCAGGCGCGGCACCTGCACTTCGCGTGATCGCCCCAGCCGCACGCGGTGCGCGGCGATCGCCAGCCGCCGCAGCGGCCGCGCGATCGTGCGCGCGAGGAACACCGAAAGGAAGATCGAGAGCGCGGCGGTGCCGAGCAGGACGATGCCGAGCCAGAAGCGCTCGGCGCGCACCGTGCGGACCACGTCGCGCTGGTTGGTCGTCATCAGCAGCACGCCGCCGCCCGGCACGCGCGTCGCCGCCGAGATGACGGGGGTCCGGTCGGGCGCGCGGCGGACGTGCGATTGGGCGTGCCCGGTCCGGTTCGCGGCCAGCGCCTCGGGCCACGCGCCCAGCGTGTCGCGGGCCGGCTCGATGAAGGGTTCGGGCACGTCCGCGCCGACGACCTGATCGATCGCGCGATCCAGCGCGCGCGCGACGTGGCGCTGCCACTGCTCGCTGGCAGGATCGCGCAGCTCGTAGGTCGCGGGGCCCGCGCGCCAGCCATCGACGGGCGGGGCGTTGCCGCCGGCATAGAGCCGGAACCGGCTCTCGTTCGCCTGGCCTAGCACGGCGAGCAGGCGAGGGCGATTGGCGGTGGGCGCGACCGCGATCGCGCGCGCGGCCATCTGCACCTCGGTTTCGGCCTGGTCGGTGCGTTCCTCGATCAGCTGGCTGCGATAGGAATCGAGATAGAAGAAGCCTCCCGCCAGCACGATGAGCGCGAAGATGTTGACGGCGAGGATGCGGGCGGTGAGCGAAAGCCGGCCGAGCCAGCTTTCCAGCCCGTCATTCCTCCGCGAAACGATAGCCGATACCATAGAGCGTCTCGATCGCCTTGAATTCCGGATCGACGGCGCGGAACTTGCGCCGGAGCCGCTTGATGTGGCTGTCGATGGTGCGATCGTCGACATAGACATCGTCCTGGTAGGCGGTGTCCATCAGCTGGTCACGCGACTTCACGATGCCCGGGCGCTGGGCCAGCGTTTCGAGGATCATGAATTCGGTGACGGTGAGCGTGACTTCAAGCCCCTGCCACAGCACGCGGTAGCGCGCCGGATCCATTTCCAGTCGGCCGCGCACGATCTTCTCGGCCGGCGGCTCCTCGCCGCCCTCGGGCTTGGCGCGCATTTCGGAACGGCGCAGCAGCGATCGGATGCGCGCGATCAGCAGCCGCTGGCTGAACGGCTTGGTGATATAATCGTCGGCGCCCATCGCGAGGCCCAGCGCCTCGTCCAGCTCGTCATCCTTCGATGTCAGGAAGATCACGGGCAGCGCGCTCTTCTCGCGCAGGCGGCGGAGCAGCTCCATCCCGTCCATGCGCGGCATCTTGATATCGAGCACGGCAAGGTCGGGTGGATTGTCGATCAAGGACTTCAGCGCCGCCTCGCCGTCCGAATAGACGCGGACGGTGAATCCCTCGGCCTGCAGCGCGATCGATACCGATGTCAGGATATTGCGATCGTCATCGACGAGCGCGATCGCTCCGGCCATATGTGTTGTTCGTCCCGTTGCCGCGGCGCCGTCCTATCCGAAGGGCCGGTCCGCCTCAATGGCAGGCGCGGCTCATAAAATATTAGGACTGATAACGTAACGAGACGTCGTGCATCACGATCCTCGCCTCGGCGCCGCGCTTCGCGCGGCCAAGCTCCCCGACGGACCCGGCTGGATGGCCCGGCTCCGTCATCGTCTCGGCTTCGGCGCGAAAGCGGCGGCGCCGGTCGAGGTCGAGGGCATCCTGCCGCCTGCGGACGACGAGGCGCTCCTGACGCTGATGGCGCCGAGCCCCGGGGTCGAGGCGCTGACGCGCCTGCTCGAGGAGCTGATCGTCTCGGCGCAGATGCGGATCGATGGCGCGGTCCTGCTCGTCGGCCGCTCCGCCGACGAAGCCGAGGCCTATCGCGAGGCGCTGGCGACCGAGGCCGAGGCGCTCATCGGCTCGACCCTCGGCGATCAGGTGACGGCGGCGCTCGTCGGCGTCACGCGCAACATGGTCGCGCGCGCGCGTGGCGCCGAGGAGAAGTTGCGGAGCATGGGCGCCGAGCTGGAAACGGTGCAGCGCGATCTCGCCGAGGCGCGTCAATCGGCCGAGCGCGATCAGCTGACCGGCCTGCCGAATCGTCGCGCGCTGGAGGCGGCTTTGCTGCGCGCGGTCGAGGGCACGCGCGCCGCCGATCAGGCGCTGTCGCTGGCTTTCTGCGATATCGATCATTTCAAGCGGCTCAACGACACGCACGGCCATGCGCTCGGCGATCGCGTGCTGCGTCTCGTCGGCGATTGCCTCACCGACGGTGCGGGCGCGGACGCCTTCGTCGGACGTCAGGGCGGCGAGGAATTCGTCATGCTGTTCGAAGGCGTGCCCCTCGACGAAGCCGCCGCGCGCGTCGATGCGATCCGCGCCGAGCTCGCCACGCGCGACTTCAAGTCGCGCACCAATGAGACGCCGATCGGCCGGATCACCTTCTCGGCCGGCGTCGCCCAGCTGCGTCCCGACGAGCAGGGCGACGGCCTGCTCCATCGCGCCGACGAGGCGCTCTATCGCGCCAAGGACAAGGGCCGCAACCGGATCGAGCTCGACCGCGGCTGACGCTCAGACGCGGCACTTCCGCGCGACGGCCAGGCCGCGCAGGAAACCGCGCCGCGCATGGCCGGCGCTGATCGCGGCATTCAGCCGGCGCTCGGCCGGCGCGGCGCCCGAAATCTCGCGAACGAGGCTGCGGAACGGCACGAGCCCGTTGACGAGCGTCTTGCCCCCGGCCTCGGCGAGCTTGCCCGCGCGATTCTCCTGCGTGTTCGCCCCCACCCTGAAATCCGGCCCGAGCACCGCCGACAGGCTGGCGAGGCTGGAACGCAGCTGCGGACAGCTCGTCATGCCCGCCGTGGCGTAGGGGTTGACCGCGGCGCGCTGCAGAACCGGCGGAATCTCGGTCTTCTTCGCGCCGACATCGACGACGGGGCGCGAGGCGATCTGGCCGCCGCGCTGGATGACCTGGCCCGTGCCGGACTGGGGTTGCGCGGCCGCCTGGGCGGCGAACAGGATAAGTGTCGTGAGCATGGCGGCAAATATGTCCGAGCGCGGATATTGTTCCGGCCGGTCAACGAGACCACCGATATCGTCGCCACGCGCGTTCGTTTCGGCATTCCATGCATGATCCTGCGGCATGCGACGTTGGTCTAAATCCGGCCGCCGCCGGGCAGCCGGGCAAGATTTCAGAAAGGACGATACGCCACCGCCAGAACAGGTTTCCGGGAACCCGAACATAATGTCCGTCTCTTTCAAGCCGCCGAAGACGCTCGATCTATTGGTTCAATGGGACGTGTCGCATCTGCGCAAGGCGTCCTTCCAATGCGGTCTCGACAATGCCTGCGCGACCGTGCGGGTCGTGGGCGGAGGGGTCTGGCGCGAAGCCGACGCGCAACTCTATTTCACGCAGCAGCGGCGCATCATCGATGAGGCGCGGAGGCGCTTCGGGGCGCTGCGCGTGTTGTTCGACGTGCGCGACTGGGTCGTCGAAAATCCGCAGTCCGTTCTCCAGTTCCAGGCGATGAACGCCGAAATCTACAAGCCGGAAGATCGGCTCGCGGCGGTCGTGCGGTCTTCGGTCGACAAGCAGCATCCGCGTGCGGCCCTGGCCGTCGGGACGCGCGAGGTGTTCATTTCGGCCAACGCCGCGGAGACCTGGCTTCAGGCCTATGCCACGGGTGGCGATGCCCGGGACGCTGCCCCGTCGACCGCCGCGCTCCACGCCACCTTTCCATCGCGATCCCGGTAGCCGCCGCGTCCGGCGGCAAGCGGCGCGCCGCGATCGCCCGCGCTAGCCGGCTCGCTCGGTCACCGCGCCGTTCAGCCATGCCATCGCGTCCGGCAGATGCTCGAAAATGGCGATCTCCGGGCGACCGATGATGCGACGGATCTGCTGCCGGATGATCGGACTGCCCGCCACGACCGCGAGCCGATCGGCGCGAGGCACGCCGGCGACGTGCTGGCTGAAGGCCGCGATCACCTCCTGCGACTGAACCGCACAGTCGGTCAGATCTATCACCATGCGGTAACCCCCGAAACTTATCGAGGGGCGCCGGATCAGCCGTTCGGCCTCCTGCGCATAAGCTGCGACCTGGCCGAGGCCGAAAAAGCCGCTGAGCGTGGCGACGATGCGATTTCCGGCGGCGTTCGTTTCGAGAGCATAAGTGCCGGTCGTCATCCCGCGCGCCTAACCGCCAAAGGTTAACGGGCCGTGTCGTTCGGCAAGCGCCCAAGCGCCAGCGGCAAAGCAGCGCCAGTTCTACGAGTGGATTGCGGCATCATGCCGACGGCGGTTGATCCAGGCTCTGAGAGGCTCATCGTAAACGCGTACTACCAGGAGAGCGAGCGCGGCCAGCAGGGAGATCAGGACGATCGTGAGCGGGATTCCGGGCTGCCACGCTTGTCGCCGTGCAAGCGTCCCGAAGAAGAGGACGAGCGGCACATGGATCGCATAGAGCGCATAGGACATGTCGCCCAGCGCTCTGCCGATCGCGGGTCTCTTCTTGAAGGCGGAGCTTCCGAAGTGAACGAGCGCCGGGAAAGCCGCGAATACGCAAGCGATCTCGTAGAAGCGTCCCACCGGACCCGGGATGGACGGAAGCAGGAGCAGCACCAGAATCAGGACGATGACCCACGAGGGTATCGACCGCCGCCGCGTCGCGTTCTCATGGAGCCGCTGCAGTGCCATGCCTGTGAAGAATGGGAAAAGCGTGCGCGGAAAACCCCCTACGAATGTCGGCCAGGTCGAGCCGATATCGAGAGAGCCGAGGATCGCATCGGCTGTCAGCAGGGCCAGTCCGGCACAGGCGACGATCGCCAGCAGCCAGCGCGTCGATAGCCGCCCGCGCATGATCGCGAACAGCGTGTTCGCGACGAACAGTTCGAAGAAGAGCGACCAGCCGGATTGCATGAGCGGAACGATGGATGGCGAACTCCCGGCCGTCGGGGACGGGAGCATCATCAAGCCGGTGACGACAGCTATGCGGAAATCGGAGGGGAGCATTTCGTCGAAATCGAGCAGTCCCAGGCTGAGAACGATACCCAACAGATAGAGCGGGTAAAGCCGGATCGCCCTGCGTATCAGGGGCTCGCGCGATGGCATTCGTGCGGCCCCCGCGACATCGTAGCGCAGCGCCAGGACAAACCCGCTCAACAGGAAAAACAGATCCACGGCCAGATAGCTGAACTGCGTCCTGATCGGCCCGAACATCTCGCTATAGTGGCGATAGACCACGAAGAGCGCCGCCACGCCGCGCATCGCATCCAGTGTGACAAAACGCCGTCCCATGGCGATCCTAGCTGCGCATCATCGGCATAGGTGCTGAAATGCCCGTTTCGCAAAGCATGCGAAAGCGGAAGCGGGGTGCCGGGCGGCTATGCCAAAGGGCGCCGCACGGGCAAACCCGCCGCGGCGAGCGCCGCATGCGCCTCCGCCACCGTATGCTGGCCGAAATGGAAGATCGAGGCGGCGAGGACCGCGCTCGCATGGCCGTCGGTGACGCCCGCGACCAGATCCTCGAGCGTGCCCACCCCGCCGCTGGCGATGACCGGCACCGACACCGCCTGCGTGATCGCGCGGGTCAGCGCCAGATCGTAGCCGCCCTTGGTGCCGTCGCGGTCCATCGAGGTGACGAGCAGTTCGCCCGCGCCGAGCGACGCCAGCCGCACGGCATGTTCGATCGCGTCGATCCCCGTCTCGCGCCGGCCGCCATGCGTGAAGATCTCCCAGCGCCCGCGGCCGACCGCCTTGGCATCGACCGCACCGACCACACATTGCGCGCCGAAGCGATCGGCCAGCTCCGCGGCGAGCTCGGGCCGCGCGACCGCCGCGCTGTTGATCGCCACCTTGTCGGCGCCCGCCAGCAGCAGAGCGCGCGCATCCTCCACGGTGCGGACCCCGCCGCCCACGGTCAGCGGCATGAAGCAGACCGCCGCGGTCCGCGCGACGACGTCGAGGATCGTGCCCCGATCCTCGTGCGTCGCGGTGATGTCGAGAAAGCAGAGCTCGTCCGCGCCGGCCGCGTCATAGACCTTGGCCTGCTCGACCGGATCGCCAGCATCAGCGAGGTCGAGGAACTGCACGCCCTTGACCACGCGCCCGCCGGCGACGTCGAGGCAGGGGATGACGCGAACGCGGACGGTCATCGCGCCGCTTCTGGAACGGAGAAAAAGAAGGGTCTCGCGCAGAGCCGCAGAGCCGCAGAGATGGACGTGCATGGTTCGGCCGTCAGGCCCATCATCATCGGCCGCGACAGGAAACTGGCGCCGCGCGCCGGGCGCAACGCCTCTGCGTCTCCGCGTCTCTGCGTGAACCCCTTTTTCACCGTCCGCCCCGCGCCACGCGCAAGGCGTCGGCGAGATCGAGCCGCCCATCGTACAGCGCGCGCCCGGTGATGACGCCCTCGATTCCCTCCGATGCGCTGCGCGCCAGATCGACGATGTCGACGAGACCCGCGACCCCGCCGCTGGCGATTACGGGCATCGCCGTCTTGCGCGCCAGCGCCACGGTCGCGCGCGTGTTGCAGCCCTTCAGCATCCCGTCGCGCCCGACATCGGTGAACAGCAGGGCCGCGACGCCGACATCGACGAAGCGGTTGGCCAGATCGGCGGCGGTCAATTCCGAGACTTCGGCCCAGCCGCGCGTCGCGACCATCCCGTCGCGCGCGTCGACCGCGACGACGATGCGGCCGGGGAGGTCGCGCGCCGCCTCACGAACGAGCTCGGGATCCTCCAGCGCCGCCGTGCCGATCACGATCCGTGCGACGCCGAGCTCCAGCCAGCCGTCGATCGCGGCGCGCGTGCGGATGCCGCCGCCCAATTGCACCCGGCCGGGGAAGGCGGCGACGATCGCGCGCACCGCCGCGCCGTTGACCGACTCGCCCGCAAACGCCCCGTCGAGATCGACGACGTGGAGATGGTCGGCCCCGGCCTCCGCGAAGAGCAAAGCCTGCGCGGCCGGATCGTCGCCATAGATGGTCGCGCGATCCATATCGCCTTCGGCGAGGCGCACGACATTGCCGCCCTTCAGGTCGATGGCGGGAAAGACGATGATGCTCAAGGCTGCCACTCCAGGAAGCGGGCGAGGAAGCCCAGCCCATAGGCCTGGCTCTTCTCGGGGTGGAACTGGACGCCCAGCATGTTCGCGCGGCCGACCGCGGCGGTGATCGCCCCGCCATGCTCGGTCGTCGCCAGCAGATCGGCGGGATCGTCGGTGTGGAAGGCGAAGCTGTGGAGGAAATAGGCCTCCCCGCTCTCGATCAGCGGATGGTCGCGCTCGATCCGGACGTCGTTCCAGCCCATGTGCGGGATGCGGATGCTCTCGTTGGGCGAGTCCATCTTGGCGACGGTGCCGGGGATCCAGCCGAGCCCCTCGTGCCGGCCGAATTCCTCGCCCGCGGTCGCCATCAATTGCATGCCGACGCAGATGCCGAGAAAGGGGCGGGCGTTGCGGATCACCGCCTCGTCCAGCGCCTCGACCATGCCGGGAATCGCCGAGAGCGCGCCCATGCAATTGGCGAAGGCGCCGACGCCGGGCAGCACGATCCGGTCGGCGGCCGCGGCGACCGCAGGATCGGCGGTGACGAGGATGTTGCCCGCGCCGGCGGCGCGCAGCGCATTCTCCACCGAGTGGAGATTGCCCGCGCCATAATCGATCAGCGCGAGGCGGTCGGAGGCCGCCCCCCTAGAGGCCACCAAGGGTGCCCTTGGTCGAGGGGATCTGGTCGGCCTTGCGCGGATCGATCTCCACCGCCTGCCGCAAGGCGCGGGCGGTCGCCTTGAACAGGCTCTCGCAGATATGGTGGTTGTTCCGGCCGTAGAGCGTCTCGAGGTGCAGCGTCATGCCCACTTCGCCGGTGAAGCTCTGGAACCAGTGCTCGACCAGCTCGGTATCCAGCTCGCCCAGCTTCTCCTGCGTGAAGCCGGATCGCCAGGCGAGGAACGGGCGCCCCGAAATGTCGATCGCGGCGCGCGAAAGCGTCTCGTCCATCGGCGCGTAGCACAGACCATAGCGGGTGATGCCGCGCCGGTCGCCGAGCGCCTTCGCCACCGCCTGGCCCAGAGCGAGCGCGCTGTCCTCGGTCGTGTGGTGCTGGTCGATATGGAGATCGCCGTCGACCTTCAGCACGATATCGATCAGCGAATGGCGCGAGAGCTGCTCGATCATGTGATCGAGGAAGCCGATCCCCGTGGCGATCGTATAGGTGCCGGTGCCGTCGAGGTTGACGACGACCTCGATCGCGGTCTCCGCGGTCTTGCGGCTGATGGTGGCGCTGCGCATGCGCAGCCGACTAGACGGGGAGCGCGCATCGGGCAATCCGCCTCTCGCGTCTTGACCGGATCAGCCCCCGCGTTCAGGTGAGGGCCGATGAGCGAGACTCCGCAAGACAGCCTGATTCCCTACGACGAGATCGTGCAGGACGCGCTGCGCGCGGTCGTCGGCCGGGTGCTGGGGCAGGTCGAGCAGACCGGCCTGCCCGGCAACCACCATTTCTACATCACCTTCAAGACCGGCGCGCCCGGCGTCGATATCCCGCGCCACCTGACCGAGCGTTATCCCGACGAGATGACGATCGTCGTCCAGAACCGCTTCTGGGATCTGCACGTCACGAAGAGCGGCTTCGAGATCGGCCTGTCCTTCAACCAGGTCGGCTCCAAGCTTTCGATCCCGTTCGCCGCGATCACCGCCTTCCACGATCCGGCGGTCGATTTCGCGCTGCACTTCTCGGCGCAGGCCGACGATCAGCAGCCGGAAGAGATTGCGGTCGCCGAGAATGATCCGGTCGTCGCGCGCCCGGTCGAAGATGGCTCGAACGTCGTCTCGGTGGATTTCACCCGGAAGAAGTAGTTTCCGCGCGGACGATCGCGCCCGCGCGCGCTTCTTCCTCTTCGCTCAGTTCCGGTCCGCCTTCGGGCTCGCCTTTGCCTTCGCCGGCATTGGCGGACGTCGCCGGCGTCGCCGGCACGTCCTCCTTGGGCGGATGCGATCCTTCGATGGGTTGCGCGATCGGGTTCATGGGCCGTCTCCTGTTCGCCTCCGCCACGAACGCACGGCGCGGCGGAAGGATCAGGCTGTCAGGATGCGGATCAGCGCGGCGGCGAGGATGACGACCGCCAGCAGGGTACAGGCGAGGAGGATCAGCGCGCCGAGCCGCTCGCGCTTCGCGCGCCGGCGATAGCCCTGCTTTTCGGCTTCCTCGGGCGTAAGCGGTTCGCTTCTGCTCGCGGTCTCGGCGAAGCTCAGGCTTGCGGCGATCGTCTCCTGGACGATGTCGGCGGGCACGGGGGTCAGGAACTGGCAGCCATGGCCGAGCCCGCGCTTGCGGACGACGCGCGCGTCGACGAAGCCGATCCGCGCCAGCTGCAGCCGCACCGTATCGCCGGGGCGCAGCTCGGACGAGAATTCGGCGAGGAAGCCGGTCTCGGAGATATTGTGGATGATGATGTCGAAGCGGCGGTCCTTGCCGACCAGCATTCCGTCGAGACGATTCGCCAGGAAACGACGCGATCGCCGTGCGTCGCTGCCCGCGTCCAGATCGAGTTTAGCCAGAAACGGCACGGCTCTGTCCCCCTCCGCGATCATCGGATGATCCCGGTTGCGCAATTCCTACAGGATATGGTGAAGGCATCGCAAACGACTAAGGAATTTCGCGAACTTCCTCGATTATGGCGAGCGTCATCGCATCGGCGGTGCCGCCGAACCAACGGTCGAGCGCGCGTTGGAAGACGCGCATTTCGGGTGCGGCGCGGCCGAACAACGTCAGCGAGGAGCGCAGCTTCGTCGCATCGATCGCGCCGAAGATGGCGACCATATCGTCCTGCTTTCCCGCCTCGAGCGCGGCGAGACATTCGATCAGCCGCGCGCCGAGAATGGGATGCGCGAGATAGGCGCGCGCCTCGGCGAGCGAGCCGATCGCATAATGGCGCGACATCGCACTGTGGCCGAGCCCGGCGATCTGCGGGAAGACGAACCACATCCAGTGGCTCCGCTTCCGGCCCGCCTTCAATTCGGTCAGGGCCGCGGCATAGCTGTCCTGCTGTGCGGTGACGAAGCGATCGAGATCGAAGCCGGAAGACGCCATTGTTTGCAAACACCGCACAAAGCGTGAGGTTGCGGACACACATCCCCATTTCGGCGTTGGACGTGCGGGCGAGGAACAGGGAGCGACCGCATGACCCATCCCCGCAGTGCGGGCGTCCTTCTGTATCGTCGCCGTCCGGCGGGCGTGGAGGTTCTGCTCGTCCTGCCGGGCGGGCCTTATTGGCGCCGTCGCAACGAGGGCGCCTGGCAGATTCCGAAGGGCGCGATCGAGCCGGGCGAGGAAGCGATCGAGACCGCCGTGCGCGAGCTTCACGAGGAATTGGGGCTGTTGCTGACCGATAGGCCGCGATCGCTCTGCACGGTCCGGCAGGCGGGCGGGAAGCGCGTCGAGGCGTTCGCCGCCGAACGCGACTGGGATGTCGCCGATCTCGTCAGCAACGAGATCACGATCGAATGGCCACCGCGATCGGGCAAGATCATCACCGCGCCGGAAGTGGGCGAGGCGCGCTGGTTCGCCTTGGACCGAGCCGAGGAGATGATGCTGGCGAGCCAGCGCCCATTCCTCTCGGCGCTGGAGCTGATGCTGCACTCGGACGAGAGCGACGCGATGCCGTCGCCCGTCATCGCTGGACCTGTGCCCGAAAGCCCCTAATCTACCCGCGGGCGCGGTCCTCGCGCTGCCCGACGGGGAATATCATGCGACTGATCCGCTTTTCGACCGCCGCATCCGTGTGCGCGAGCCTGCTGCTGGCCGCTTCGCCCGCGCGCGCGCTGACCCCGGCCGACGACAAGGCGATCACCGCCGCCGCGCGCGCGACCTTGCCCGAGCTTGTCGAGGCGGTGAAATTGCCCAACGTGCTGCGCACCTCGACCGCCGATATGCGGCGCAATGCCGATTGGGTGGAGGCCGCGTTCAAGCGCCACGGCTTCACCGCGCGGCAGCTCGCCGATGGCGAGACGCCGATGGTCTATGCGGCCGGCCCGGCGCCGGCGAAGGGCGTCAAGACGGTGCTCTTCTACGCGCATATGGACGGTCAGGCGGTGAACCCCGCCGAATGGGACCAGCCGGGGCCGTTCGTGCCCACGCTCAAACGCAAGCGCGCCGACGGCACATGGGAGACGCTGCCGATCGAAGACCTGACCAAAGGCGTACCCGATCCCGAATGGCGGCTGTTCGCGCGCTCGGCCGCCGACGACAAGGCGCCGATCCTGATGCTGATGGCGGCGATGGACGCGCTGAAGGCGGCGGGGAAGCTGCCCGCGATCCAGATCAAGATCCTGATCGACAGCCATGAGGAAGGCGGCCCGCCGACGCTGAAGGACGTCGTCGACCAGAACGCCGCCCTGCTGAAGGCGGATGCGGTGGTGATGCTCGACGGGCCGATGCACGAGAGCAACAAGCCGACCTTGGTATTCGGCCATCGCGGCGGCGGCGGCTTCTCGCTGACGGTATGGGGCGCGCGCAGCGAGCTGCACAGCGGCCATTACGGCAATTACGCCGCCAATCCGGCTTTCTCCCTCGCCCAGCTGCTCGCGACGATGAAGGACGCTGACGGGCGCGTGCTCATTCCCGGCTTCTACGAGGGCGTCGCGCTCGATCCCGCCGCGAAGGCGGCGCGCGCGGCGGTGCCGGACGACGAGGTCGCTTTGCGCAAGCGGCTCGGCATCAAGACCAACGAAAAGGTCGGCGACAGCTATCAAGGCGCGCTGGCATATCCCTCGCTCAACATCACTTCGATGAAGGCGGGCTCGCCCGAAGCCTCGCGAACGATCATTCCCGCCTTCGCCATCGCCACCTTCGATGCGCGCACCGTGCCCGGCACGCCCGCGCCGCGCCAGATCGCCTTGGTGCGCAAATGGGTCGAGGATCAGGGCTATCATCTGACAAAGGGCCCGCCGACCGACGCCGAGCGCGCCGCATACGCCAAACTGGCCACACTCGAGGGCGGCGAGGGGCAGGGCCAGGCGCTGCAGACCCCGCTCGATGCCGCGGTCGGCGGCTGGGCGCGCCGGGCCTTTGTCGGCGCGTGGCAGGCCGAGCCGGTGCGTATCCCGATCATGGGCGGCAGCGTTCCGACCCGGCCGCTGGTCGATGGCGTGAAGGCACCGATCCTGCTCGTCCCGCTCGTCAACAACGACAACAACCAGCATGCCGCGAACGAGAATCTGCGGATCGGCAATTATTTCATCGGCGTGAAGAGCCTCTACGCGCTGTTCACCCAGCCGCTGTGAACCACAGAACGGATTGTGAGGAAGAAGTCCGCTGGCTAGCAACTACCTCATGACCCGCTTCCGCTTGCTCGCCGCTTTCCTCCTCACGCTCGCCACCCCGCTCGCCCCCGCGCTGGCGCAATCGGCCGAGACGCGCATCGCCTGGAACCGGCCCGCCACGCCGTTCCGGATCCGGGGCGATCTCTATTATGTCGGCACGGCCGGCCTCTCGGCCTATCTGCTGACCGGGCCGAAGGGGCATGTCCTGATCGATGGCGCGCTGCCCGAGAGCGCGCCGCTGATCGCCGCGAACATCCGCGCGCTCGGCTTCCGCCTGAGCGACGTCCGCATCATCCTGATCAACCACAGCCATGCCGATCATGCGGGCGGATTGGCCGAACTCAAGCGGCTGACCGGCGCCAAGCTGCTCGCCAGCGCCGGCGACCGCCCCGATCTGGAAGCGGGCCGCACGATCGGCCGTACCGACATCAGCGATTTTCCGTCCGTGAAGGTCGATCGCCTGATCCGCGACGGCGAGCGGATCACGCTCGGCCCGATCACGCTAACCGCTCTGCTGACCCCCGGCCATACCAAGGGCGCGACGAGCTGGCTGACGAATGTCGCTGGCAAGCGCGTGATCTTCGCCTCCAGCCTCTCGGTCGCGGGGCAGAAGCTCGTCGGCAATCCCGATTACCCGAACGCCGCCGCCGATTTCGAAGCGACCTTCGCCAGGCTGCGCCGCGTGCGCGCCGACATCTTCCTCAATTTCCATGCCGAGGGCTTCGGGCTGAACGCCAAGCGCGCGGCGCTCGCGGCCGGCAAGGCGGATGCGTTCGTCGATCCCGGCGAGCTGGGGCGGGCCGTCGAGGGAGCCGAAAGCGGCTTCCGCAAGGAATTGGCGAGCCAGAAGGCGGGCAATCCGCCGAGCTGACGCACAGAAAAGCGCCCCCGCCCGCAAGGGGCAGGGGCGCCGTCTTTGCCGTTACCGGCGCCGGGCGTTACGCCGCCTGGCGCGCGTCGTTCACCGCCTCGAGCGCGGGCTGCTGCCCGTCGATCGCGATCGTGCGCGGCTTCTTATGCTCGGGCACCTCGCGCACGAGCTCCACGTTGAGCAGGCCGTCCGCATAGGAGGCGCCGGTCACGCGGATCGTGTCGGCGAGCTGGAAGCGGCGCTCGAAGGCGCGCTTGCCGATGCCGCGATGCAGATATTCGCGCTTCTCGCCGTCCGCCGCCTCGACGGCGCGGCCGGTGATCGTCAGGACATTGTCCTGCGCGGTGATGTCGAGCTCGTCGCGGGTGAAGCCGGCGGTCGCCATCGAGATGCGATAGACGTCCTCGGCGACCTTCTCGATATTGTAGGGCGGATAGGCGTCGCTCTCGCCGCGCGTCGCCAGATCGACGAGGCGGTTGAGATTCTCGAAGCCGATCGAGCTGCGGAGCAGGGGGGAGAAATCGATAGCACGCATGTGTCCAATCCTTTCCAAGCGATTGAAAATACGGGGCCGTGGTCACGCCACCGGCCCGCCGCGAACCGCCCCATCAGGCGACGATCCGCGACAGCAATGAGCTAGGAAGGGCCGAACCGGTTTCAAGACCCGCGTGCGACGAACCCGGTCGTCAGCCTTCGACGGCGCGGATCCGGTCCAGCGCCATACGCTCGATCAGGCGCAGTTCGGCGAGCGTCTGGATGATCGCGCGCTGCTGTTCCTCCAGCTCGGTGATGCGATCGGAGACGCGCGTCTGGAGCAGATGCGTCTGCTCGATATGCGCGGGATCATGATCGTAGAGGTCGAGGAAATCCTTGATGTCGCGCAGCGAGAAGCCGAGGCTCTTGCCGCGCAGGATCAGCTGCATCCGCGCGAATTCGCGCTTGGTATAGACGCGCGTCGTGCCCGCGCGCTGCGGCTCGATCAGGCCCTTGTCCTCATAGAAGCGGATCGTGCGCTGGGTGATGCCCAGCTGCTCCGCCATCTGCTGGATGCCGCGAAGATCCTCCATGTCGAGCGTCGTCACGAAGGCTTGGCCTTCGCCGCTTCCTCGGCGACGAGGTCCTTGCGCGACAATTTCCCGATCAGCGTCTTGGGCAGGCTCGTGCGGATCTCGATTTCCTTCGGCATCTCGATCTTGTTGATGCGGTCGTGGAGGAAATCCGACAACTCTTCTTTCGTGGCGCTCATTCCGTCGCGGAAGACGAGGAACAGTTTCGGCGCCTGGCCGCGATATGTGTCGGGCACGCCGATCGCGATCGCCTCCTTCACCGCCGGATGCTGGTAGGCGGCATCCTCGATCACGCGCGGATAGACGTTGAAGCCGCTGCACAGGATCACGTCCTTGATGCGATCGACGAGGAACAGATAGCCGTCCTCGTCGACATAGCCGACGTCGCCGGTGCGCAGCGCGCCGTCGACGAACACCGCGTCGGTCGCCGTCTCGTTCCGCCAATAGCCCTTCATCACCTGCGGCCCGCGCGCGCAGACCTCGCCGCGCTCGCCCTGCGCCAGCACGCGATGCGGATCGTCCAGATCGCGGATCTCGATCACGGTGTCGGGGAAGGCCGGGCCGGTGCTGTTGTCCTTGACCGGGCCCTGCAGCGGATTGCAGGCGAGGATCGGGGACGCCTCCGATAGGCCATAGCCCTCGACGACCATCACGCCCGTGCGCCGCTCGAACGCTTCGCGCACTTCGAAGGGCAAGGGCGCGCCCCCCGAGATACAGCAGCGGATCGATTTGAAGCCGGCGAGCGCGGCCTCGTCGGCGCCGTTGATCGCGACATAGATGGTCGGCACGCCGAAGAATTGCGTGGGGTGCGTGCGCGCGATCGTCTTCAGCATCTGCTTCAGGTCGAAGCGGGGCAGCAGGATCATCTCCGCGCCGCTGTCGACCGAGTAATTGAGCACCGTCGTCAGCGCGAAGACGTGGAACATGGGCAGCACGCCCAAGGTGCGCTCCTGCACGTCGGGATGATCGCCGACATGGACGACCATCTGCGCGCTGTTCGCGGCGAGATTGGCGTGGGTCAGCATCGCGCCCTTGGGCACGCCGGTGGTGCCGCCCGTATATTGAAGAACGGCAATGTCATCGGGATTGCGCGCGACGGGCGTGTGCGCGCGATCCGACGCGATCAGATCGACCCACGCGACATGACGCGCATCGTCGGGCACCTGCGCATGGTCCTTCCGTTTCAGGAAGCGGAAGCCCAGGCCCAGCGCCCAGGGCAGGATGCCCGTCATCGGGCAGACGATGATCCGGTCGAGCTTGCTCGTCTCGGCGACGTTGAGCACCTTGCCGTGGATCTGGACGAGATCGGGCACGGCCATCATCCGCGTCCCGCTGTCCTTGATCTGATGCTCGAGCTCGCGCTCCACGTAGAGTGGATTGAAGTTCACGACGATGCCGCCGATGCGCAGCACCGCGAAATACAGGATCACGAAATAGGGCGAATTGGGCAGGCACAGGCCGAAGCGGTCGCCCGGCTTCAGCCCCTGGTCCTGCAGCCCGCGCGCGGCGCGCTCCACGAGCGCACCGATCTCGCCATAGCTCCAGGTGCGCCCCAGGAAATCGATCGCGGTCCAGTCGGGATGCCGCGCGACCGTCGCGTCGAGCAGGTCGGTCAGCAGCCGCGGCCGGAGAAGCGGTGCTTCTCCGGCCGTGCCTTCGGTCGAAGGGGGAACGACCGAAACCTGCATCAGAAGCGCAGCCGTCCGCCGAGCGCGAACACGAGCACGCTCGCCTTGCGCAGCTCGCCATTGACGATGATCGGCGTCTGCACCGCGGTGCCCGCATAGGCCGCGGTCAGGCGATCGATGCTGGCATTCTTGACGTCGATATAATTGGCGGCGGCATCGATCGTGAAGCCGGGCGTCACGTCGTAGCTGGTGCCGACCGCGAAGTTCCAGCGATCGCCGTCCGGCACGCGGGCGTCGCGCTGGGTGTTCTTCGTCGGCGACTGGTCATACTGGACGCCACCGCGCAGGGTCCATTTCGGGGACATCGCGTAATCGACGCCGCCGGCATAGCTCCACGTATTCCCGTAATTTTCGGGGATCGCCACGTTGAGCGGCGCGCCGAGACGGATATCGTCGAACTTGTTCCAGCCGAAGCGCACGACCTGCGCGTTCAGCGTCAGCTGTTCGGTCGCCTTGAAGCGGCCGCCGACCGTCGCCTGCCAGGGCGTGCGGAAGGTCGCCTTCGTGTTGATCGTGCCGTTCTGGCCGACGAGCGGGCCGAGCAGCCCGGCGGTGATGACCTCACCCTTCAGCACATGCTTGATGCTCGATTTGTAGCTCGCACCGAGCGTGACCGGCCCGGACTTGAACTGCGCGCCCGCGGTCCAGCCGAAATCCCAGCCGTCGCCCTTCAGCGTCTGGTGGCCGTCGGGCTGCAGCGCGGAGATGTTGGGCAGGAAGTTGGAGAGGCTCGCCTTCGAATGCTCGGCATTCAGCGCGACGCCCAGGCTGATATTCTCGTTCGGCGCGAAGGCGATCGAAGGCTGGATGTCGAAGGTGCGCAAATTGGTCTTGTCGGCGGTGTAGCGTGCCCAGCTGGTCGAATCATAATTGGTGGTGAAGCTGTAGGGCGAGGTGACGGCGAGGCCGAGCGCGATCTGAGGCGTGATTCCGTAGGCGATCGCGCCGGAGGGCAGATAGCCGTTGTTGATCGGATCCTTGGAGACCTGATCGCCGCCGACGGCGACGGGTGCCGCATTGGTCGGGCGCCTGATCAGCGTGTTCGTGTTGGAGACCTTGCCCTTGGGCAGGATCGCGCTGACGCCGAGCGCGCCGTCGCCGCCGGTCATACCGCCGATCGCGGCCGGGTTCCACCAGAGCGAGGCTGCGCCCTGATCGGCGACTTCGCCCGAAAAGGCGCGTCCTGCGGCGCGGACCGATTGTTCCTGCAGATAGAAGGCGCCGGCATGCGCGGCGCCGGCTGCGAGCAAGGCTGCCGGTGCGGCCGCGAGCATCGCTCCCCTGAACACGATGGTCTTCATTTTTCTCTCCTACGAAATCGCGCTTGTCAGCGAATGCGGGTCCAGGTCTGCGTCTTGCACAAGGGCCAGACGATGCAGCCCTTGAGCTTCAGATGGTCGGCGTCGGGATTGGTCAGCGTCGCCTTGTAGGTGCCGCCATCCTCGGGATTATAGACCGTCCCGCCGGACCAGGCGCCGTCCGCGAAGGTGAAGGCGCCGCCGATCATCGGCAGGCCGAGCACCTTGCGACCGCGCGCTGCCGCATCCTGGTTCTTGGTGTCGAGCATGCCGGGATTTGCGCGCAGGCCATCCGATCCGGTCAGCTTGCCGCAGATCGATGCGCCGCACTTGCTGATCTCGACCACGGCGTTCTTGCTGGCGGCGCGCCACTTTCCGACGACGGACTCGGCGTCCCCGGCGGCCAGTGCGGCCGCGGCCATCAGGATGATCATCCTCATCTCCTTCTGCCGGCCCGTTGATCGGGCCGTGCGACATGTTCGGGCTGCCCCTTGGGCGGCTCCGAGAATCACTTCTGCCTCAAAAATGGGTTGACGTATAGGGAAATCAACGCACCTATAGGGGCAACGCCGTCACCTATGTTGTGACGGCAACGGAGAGGCCGATTCGATGCGTAACGTGGTCATTGCGGGCTATGCCCGGTCCCCCTTCCATCTGGCGAGCAAGGGCGCTCTCGCCCGCGTCCGTCCCGATGATCTGGCCGCCCAGGTGGTGCGCGGCCTGATCGCCAAGACCGGCGTCGAGGCCTCCGACATCGAAGACATCATCGTCGGCTGCGCCTTCCCGGAAGGAGAGCAGGGATTGAACGTCGCACGCCTGATCGGGTTGCTGGCGGACCTCCCCTTGTCGGTCGGCGGGATGACGGTGAACCGCTTCTGCGGCTCCTCGATGAGCGCGATCCACATCGCGATGGGCCAGATCCAGATCGGCGCGGGCGAGGTGTTTATCGCCGCCGGCGTCGAATCGATGAGCCGCGTGCCGATGTCGGGCTTCAATCCGCTCCCCAACCCGACGCTGGCCGCCAAGAGCGCCGCCTATATGGGCATGGGCGACACCGCCGAGAATGTCGCGACCAAATATCAGATCACGCGCGCCGATCAGGAAGCGTTCGCGGTCGGCAGCCAGCAGAAGGCCGCCGCCGCGCGCGCGTCGGGCAAGCTGGTCGACGAGATCGTCCCGATCGAAGCCAAGGCCGGCACCGTCAGCGAGGATGGCACGCTGCGTCCCGACACCTCGGCCGAGGGTCTCGCCGGCCTGAAGCCCGCCTTCAGCACGGAGGGCTCGGTCACCGCCGGCACCGCCTCGCCGCTCACCGATGGCGCGAGTGCCGTGCTCGTCTGCTCCGAGGACTATGCCCGCGCGCACGACCTGCCGATCCTCGCCCGCATCAAGTCGGTCGCGGTCTCCGGCTGCGCGCCCGAAATCATGGGCATCGGTCCGGTCGAGGCGAGCCGCAAGGCGCTGTCACGCGGCGGCATCGACGGCGGCCAGCTCGACGTGGTCGAGCTGAACGAGGCCTTCGCCAGCCAGGCCATCGCCTGCATGAAGGATCTGGGGCTTGATCCCGCCAAGGTGAATATCGATGGCGGCGCGATCGCGATCGGCCATCCCTTGGGCGCGACCGGCGCGCGCATCGTCGGCAAGGCGGCGTCGCTGCTCAAGCGCGAGGGCGGCAAATATGCGCTCGCCACGCAATGCATCGGCGGCGGGCAGGGCATCGCGACGCTCCTGGAGTCGGTCGAATGAGCGACGTCTCCGCTATCAAAAAAGTCTGCGTGATCGGCGCGGGCGTCATGGGCGCCGGCATCGCCGCGCAGGTCGCCAATGCCGGTATCCCGGTGCTGCTGCTCGATATCGTCCGCGATCCCGCAGATCGCGACGCGGTCGCGAAGGGCGCGGTCGCCAGGATGCTCAAGACCGATCCCGCGCCGTTCATGTCGGCCGCAGCCGCGAAGCTCGTCGAGACGGGCAATATCGAGGATCATCTCGGCCGCATCGCCGAGTGCGACTGGGTCGTCGAGGCGATCATCGAGCGGATCGATCTCAAGCAGGATCTCTACGCCAAGATCGAGGCGGTCCGCCGGCCCGGCACCGCGATCTCGTCCAACACCTCGACCATCCCGCTCGATCATCTGATCGCGGGCCGCTCGGAGGAATTCGCGCGCGATTTCCTCATCACCCACTTCTTCAATCCGCCGCGCTACATGCGCCTGATCGAGATCGTCACCGGCCCCAAGAGCGATCCCGCTCTCGTCGCCCGCGTCGAGGCGTTCGTCGACCGGGCGATGGGCAAGACGATCGTTCGCGCCAAGGATACGCCCGGCTTCATCGCCAACCGCATCGGCACCTTCTGGATCCAGTCGGGCCTCAACGCCGCCTTCGATCTCGGCGTGACGGTCGAGGAGGCCGACGCGATCGCCGGCAAGCCGATGGGCGTGCCCAAGACGGGCATCTTCGCGCTCGTCGATCTCGTCGGCGTCGATCTGATGCCCAATCTCCAGAAGAGCCTGACCTCGACGCTCGCGCCCGACGATCCCTATCAAGCGATCGCCAAGGCCTCGCCGCTGATCGAGAAGATGATCGCGGACGGCTATACCGGCCGCAAGGGCAAGGGCGGTTTCTACCGGCTCAATCGCGACGGCGGCGGCAAGCGCAAGGAGGCGATCGATCTCGCGACCGGCGCCTATCGCGAGGCTATCACCGTGCAGCCGCCGCGCGCCGATCTGGCGACGTTGGTCGCGACCAACGCTTATGCCTGGGCCGTCCTCGGCCCGACTTTGGCCTATGCCGCGAGCCTCGTGCCCAGCGCGGCCGACGATCTCGTCGCGATCGATGAGGCGATGAAGCTCGGCTACAATTGGAAATGGGGCCCGTTCGAGCTGATCGACAAGATCGGCGCGGCCAGGCTCGCCGCGCTGATGACCGAGAAGGGCGTCCCCGTGCCGCCGCTGATCGCGCTCGCGGGCGACCGCAGCTTCTACCGCGTCGAGGGCACCAAGCAGCAATATCTCGGCCTCGACGGCGCCTATCACGACGTGGCCGTCCCCGAAGGCGTGATCCGCTTCGAGGATCTCAAGCGCGGCCAGCAGCCCCTGCTCAAGAATGGTTCGGCCGCTCTGTGGGATATCGGCGACGGCGTCGTGGCGCTCGAATTCACCGGCAAGATGAACGCGCTCGATGGCGAGGTGATGAAGATCATCGGCAAGGCGATCCCGCTCGTCCAGGCGAGCTACAAGGCGCTCATCGTCTATAATGACGGCACCAATTTCTCGGCCGGCGCCAATCTCGGCCTCGCGCTCTTCGCGCTCAACATCGCCGCCTGGGGCGAGGTCGAGAAGCTCGTCGCGGGCGGCCAGCAGGCCTACAAGGCGCTCAAATATGCGCCGTTCCCGGTCGTGTCCGCGCCGTTCGGCATGGCGATCGGCGGCGGCTGCGAGATCCTGCTGAACTCCGACGCGATCCAGGCGCATGCCGAGACCTATACCGGCCTCGTCGAGGTCGGCGTCGGGCTGATCCCCGGCTGGGGCGGCTGCGGCGAGATGATCGAGCGCTGGATGGAGAACCCCGCGCTTCCCAAGGGGCCGATGCCGGCACCCTCCAAGGTGTTCGAGATCGTCTCGACCGCGACCGTCTCGAAGTCCGCCGCGCAGGCCAGGGACTATGGCTTCCTGCGCCCGTCCGACGGCATCACGATGAATCGCGATCGCCTGCTCGCCGACACCAAGGCCAAGGCGCTTTCGCTCGTCGACGGCTATCAGCCGCCCAAGCCGCCCGAATTCCGCCTGCCCGGCGAGAGCGGCCGCGTCGGCATGAAGATGGCGGCCGAGAGCTTCCACAAGCGCGGCCTCGCCACCGATTACGACCTCGTCGTCTCGGATGCGCTCGCGGGCGTGCTGACCGGCGGCCCGGCCGATCTGGTCGATGTCGTGACCGAGAAGGACATGCTCAAGCTGGAGCGCGAGGCGTTCATGCTGCGCGTCCGCGATCCCCGCACGCTCGCCCGGATCGAGACGATGCTCGAGACCGGCAAGCCGCTGCGGAATTGATGGTGAAACACGCAATCCGCTCATCCTGAGGAGGGGCTGAGCGAAGTCGAAGACCCGTCTCGAAGGACATGAACCGTCCTTCGAGACGCCATTTCGACAAGCTCAATGGCTCCTCAGGATGAGCGGGTGGCCCCACGAGGCCAAGGAGAGACAAGATGCAAGTGTATCAGGCGCCCCTACGCGACATGCGCTTCGCGCTCCGCGAGCTGCATGGCGACGACGGCTTCGGCGACGCCGCGGTGCTCGCCGAATTCGACGACGAGACCGTCGATGCCGTCCTCGAGGAGGCCGCGCGCCTCAACACCGAGGTGCTGCTCCCGCTCAACCGCACGGGCGACGAGGAAGGCTGCCGGATCGAGAATGGCGTCGTCCGCACGCCCGAGGGTTTCAAGGCCGCCTACGATCAGTTTCGCGAGGGCGGCTGGTGCGCGCTCGCCTCGGATCCCAAATGGGGCGGGCAGGGCCTGCCCGAGCAGGTCAACAAGCTCATCGAGGAGATGATCTGCGCCTCGAACGTCTCGTTCAGCCTCTATCCCGGCCTTACCCACGGCGCGACCACCGCGCTCGACGGCCACGGCTCGGAGGAGCTCAAGCAGGCCTATATGCCCAAGCTCGTCTCGGGCGAATGGTCGGGGACGATGTGCCTGACCGAGGCGCATTGCGGCACCGATCTCGGCCTGCTGCGCACCCGCGCCGTCCTGCAGGGCGACGGCAGCTACAGGCTCACCGGCAACAAGATCTTCATCTCGGCCGGCGAGCATGATCTGACCGACAATATCGTCCACCTGGTGCTCGCCCGCACCCCCGATGCGCCGAAGGGGGTGAAGGGGATCAGCCTCTTCCTCGTCCCCAAATATGTGCCCAATGCGGATGGCTCGCTCGGCAATCTCAACGGCGTCACCTGCGGCAATATCGAACATAAGATGGGCATGAAGGCCTCCGCCACCTGCCAGATGATCTTCGAGGAGTCGGTGGGCTGGCTGATCGGCGAGCCCAACAAGGGCATGGCCGCGATGTTCACGATGATGAACACCGAGCGCGTCTCGGTCGGCATCCAGGGGCTCGGCGTCGGCGAGGCGGCGTACCAGTCGGCGGTCTATTACGCGAAGGACCGCGTTCAGGGCCGCTCGCTCTCGGGCGTCAAGGCGCCGGACAAGCCCGCCGATCCGATCATCGTCCACCCCGATGTGCGCCGCATGCTGATGACGATGCGCGCCTATCTGGAAGGCTGCCGCGCCGTCGGCGTGTGGGTCAGCCGCGCGCTGGATGCCGAGACGTCGAGCCCTGATCCCGAGGTGCGCAAGCGCGCGACCGATTTCGTCGCCTTGATGACGCCAGTCGTGAAGGCGCTCTTCACCGATCTCGGCTATGATGCCGCCAACCTCGCGGTGCAGGTCTATGGCGGGCACGGCTACATCCGCGAGAGCGGCGTCGAGCAATATGTTCGCGATGCGCGGATCGCGATGATCTACGAGGGCACGAACGGCATCCAGGCGCTCGATCTGGTCGGCCGCAAGATGCCCGCCGGCATGGGCCGCAATCTGCGCGCCTTCTTCCACCCCGTCTCGCAGTTCATCGAGGACAATGCCGCCGCCGAAGGTCCGCTCGCGCCGATGATCGGCGCGTTGGGCCAGGCGTTCGGCGCGCTCCAGCTCTCGACCGCGACGATCGCGCAGAAGGGCCTCGCGGATCCCGAGGAAGCGGGTGCCGCGGCAACCGATTATCTGCGGCTGCTGGGGCTCGTGGCGATGGCCTATTGCTTCGCCAAGGCGGCCAAGGTCTCGGCGGCGAAGCTTGCCGAGGGCAGCGGCGAGGCGGCCTTCTACAAGGCGAAGATCGCCACCGCCGCCTTCTTCTTCGATCGCATCCTGCCGGACGCCACTGCGCGCTTCCTGGCAATCAAGGCCGGCAAGGCCAGCATTATGGCACTGGACGAAGCGGCGTTTTGATTCCTGCTAACCCCCCTCCCTTTCAGGGAGGGGCTGGGGGTGGGTAGAAACTCGCGCAACGCTGGCGAGAATAGTCGCCAGCACCCCGTCCAGATGATCCCGCACGTCGTCGTTCCAGAACCGCAGCACGGTCCAGCCATGCCGCGCCAGATGCGCGGTCCGCGCCGCATCTTCTTCGGTGCGAAGGGCATGCTGCCCGCCGTCCAGCTCGATCGCCAATCGCGCCGAGCGGCAGGCAAAATCGACGATGTATCGGTCCACAACGAGCTGGCGGGTAAAGCGCGGCTGTAGTCCCCGCAACGCCGCCCAAAGCAGCCGCTCCTCGACCGTGGCGTCCCGCCGCAGACGCCGCGCGTTCGTGGTCGATTCGGGCGGGACGCGCTGCACGGCATCCTTTCTATCAGCGGGCTCGCTTGCTTCCACCCACCCTTCAATCCCCTCCCTTGCAGGGAGGGGAAGTCATGGGAGCAACCGCTGCCCGCCCCACCCAATCCCCTTTGCAATGTAGGATTTCGTGTGACACCTGATCTGTCCGCCCTCGCAACCGAGTCGGACATCATGGCCAAGCCTTTCCTTCCCGCCCCGCTGCAGGCACCTCCCCAAGCGTGCGTGCGCAGGAGCCCGCGTGTCACGCGCGCACGCGCAGAGGTGCGACTTTCCGGGGACGTTTCGGCGCACAGGCCCCGCACCGGGGGGTGACGTAGTGTCAACTTTGTCAACTTCCGCGCTCAGTCACGCACTCGATCACGTCAATCGCACTGTCCCATTTGCCCCGCGCGCGCCGGCTCCCTAGATCGCATCCTCCACTGGAGGCCGTGAATGTCCGAATTTGATTATGACCTGTTCGTCATCGGCGCCGGCTCCGGTGGCGTCAGGGCTTCGCGTGTCGCGGGGGCTTACGGCGCCAAGGTCGCGGTGGCCGAGGAATATCGCGTCGGCGGCACCTGCGTGATCCGCGGCTGCGTGCCCAAGAAGATGCTCGTCTATGGCGCGCATTTCGCCGAGGATCTGACCGACGCGCGCCGCTTCGGCTGGAAGGTGCCCGACTGCGAATTCGTTTGGCCGGTGCTGCGCGACAATGTGCTGGAGGTCGTCAAGCGGATCGAGGGCAGCTACGGCACGACGCTCGCCAACAACAATGTCCAGTTCATCGGCGAGCGCGCGGTCGTCACCGGACCCAATAGCGTCCGCGTCGGCCAGACCGATTACACCGCCGGCAAGATCCTCGTCGCCACGGGCGCCACCCCCGACGTGCCCGATTTCCCCGGCGCCGAGTTCGGTATCACCTCCAACGAGGTGTTCGAGCTGGAGACGCTGCCCAAGCGGATCATCATCGCCGGCGCGGGCTATATCGCCAACGAATTTGCGGGCATCTTCCACGAATTCGGCGCGCATGTGACGCTCGTCAACCGGACCGACGTGATCCTGCGCCAGTACGAGCAGCAGATCCGCGAGCGGCTGCTTGCGATCAGCATCGCCAAGGGCATCGAATTCAAGTTCCACACCGTGATGGAGAAGATCGAGCGTCAGGAGGATGGCACGCTCAAGGTCTATTTCGCGGGCGGTTTCGATCCCGTCGAGACCGATATGGTGCTGTTCGCCACCGGCCGCCGCCCGAATACCGACGGGCTCGGGCTGGAGAGCGCGGGCATCCATCTCGACAAGCGCGGCGCGATCCCCGTCGATGACGACAGCAAGACGGTCTGCGACAGCATCTATGCGGTCGGCGACGTCACCAATCGCGTCCAGCTCACCCCCGTCGCGATCCGCGAGGGGCAGGCCTTCGCCGACACGATCTTCGGCAAGAAGCCGTGGCGCGTCGATTATGGCTGCATCCCGAGCGCGGTGTTCAGCAATCCGCCGATGGCCGGCGTCGGGCTGACCGAGACCGAGGCGAACATGAAGTACGGCAATTGCAAGACATACACGGCAGACTTCCGGCCGATGAAGAACGTCCTCGCCGATCGCGACGAGCGCGCGCTCTACAAGATGATCGTCCACTCTGAGACGGAGGTCGTGCTCGGCCTGCACATGATCGGCCCCGACGCGCCCGAAATCCTCCAGGCCGCCGCGATCGCGGTGAAGGCCAAGCTCACCAAGCAGCAGTTCGACGAAACCGTCGCGCTGCATCCGAGCATGGCGGAGGAACTCGTTCTGATGCGTTAGGAGCGGAACACCGTAGAACCCGTTCGTGCTGAGCCTGTCGAAGCACCGTTCTTCCTTCGCCGCTCCCTCTAAGAAAGACGGCCCTTCGACAGGCTCAGGGCGAACGGAGCGAGAGGATGAGCGTTCAGCGCTTACGAACCGCCACCGACCGTCTATATCGCCCCCAGATTATCAGGAGCCGACCCCATGAAGTTCTTCGCAGATACCGCCGACGTCGATGACATCCGTGAGCTCCAGGAAGCCAACCTGCTGGACGGCGTCACGACCAACCCGACGCTGATCGGCAAGTCCGGACGCGACTTCAAGGAGGTCGTGAAGGAGATTTGCGGCATCACCTCCGGCCCCGTCTCGGCCGAGGTCGTCGCCAGCGCGCATGAGGACATGATGAAGGAGGCCGAAATCCTCCGCAAGATCGCCGACAACGTCTGCATCAAGGTGCCGCTGACGATCGACGGCCTCAAGACCTGCAAGAAGCTCCGCGACGATGGCACGATGGTCAACGTCACGCTCTGCTTCTCGGCCAATCAGGCGCTGCTGGCAGCCAAGGCGCGCGCGAGCTTCATCTCGCCCTTCGTCGGCCGGCTCGACGATATCAGCCTGTCCGGCATGGAGCTGATCGCCGACATCCGCCTGATCTACGACAATTATGATTTCGACACCGAAATCCTCGTCGCCAGCGTCCGCGGGCCGATGCACGTCCTCGACGCCGCCAAGATCGGCGCCGACGTGATGACCGCGCCGCCCTCGGTCATCAAGCAGCTCTCGAAGCACCCGCTGACCGACAAGGGCCTGGAAAGCTTCGCCGCCGATTGGGCGAAGACCGGCCAGTCGATCATCTGATCAGGCCATTACCGCTCATCCTGAGGAGCCATTGAGCTTGTCGAAATGGCGTCTCGAAGGACTTGGACCGACGTCGCAGGTCCTTCGAGACGGGCCTTCGCCGGGCTCAGTCCCTCCTCAGGATGATCGGTTCGGGCTCTCGACGGGGTTCAAAGCCGCGGCAGCGTCACGCCCTGCTGGCCCATATATTTCCCCGCCCGGTCCGCATAACTCACCTCGCACGGCTCATTGCCCTGCAGGAACAGGAACTGGCACGCCCCCTCGTTGGCGTAGATCTTGGCGGGCAGGGGCGTCGTGTTCGAGAATTCCAGCGTGACATGCCCCTCCCAGCCGGGCTCGAGCGGTGTCACGTTGACGATGATCCCGCACCGCGCATAGGTCGATTTGCCGAGACAGATGACGAGCACGTCGCGCGGCACGCGGAAATATTCGACCGTCCGCGCCAGCGCGAAGCTGTTGGGCGGGATGATGCAGCAGTCGGTCTTGCGATCGACGAAGCTGTTGGCGGCGAAGTCCTTGGGATCGACGATCACGCTATCGATGTTGGTGAACACCTTGAACTCGTCGGAGACGCGCGCGTCATAGCCGTAGGAGGAGAGCCCGTAGCTGATGCAGCCGTCGCGCTTCTGTCCGTCGACGAACGGCTCGATCATGCCGTTGGCGAGCGCCTGCTCGCGGATCCAGCGGTCGGATTGAATGGCCATTGGCTAACCCCCAAGTGTCGCGCGGGCTTTCGCCGCGATGGCCGCGGAGTGCAAGGCTCAGCCGATGCCGAGATCGCCGGGCCCGAAGGCGTGGGGCAGCAGTTCGCTCAGCCGGTGGCTGCGCAGCTCGCGTCCATCACCGCTCGCGCAGTAAATGGCGATATCGCGCCCGCCCATCTGCGCGGCCTCGTTCAGCACCTGCCGGCAGCGCCCGCACGGATAGATCGCCTCCTCGCCGTCGATCCCGCCGCCCGGTTTCATCATCCCGCCGACGATTCCGACCGCGACCACGTCCTTGAGACGCCCGGCCACATTGGCGGACGCCAGCGCCACCGTCTCGGCGCAGAGCGACAGGCCGTAGCTCGCATTCTCGAAATTGGTGCCCGGCACGATCGTCCCGTCGGTCAGCAGCAATGCCGCGCCGACCGCAAAGCGCGAATAAGGCGCATGCGCGTTGCGCGCCGCCTCGCGCGCCGCCTCGATCAGCACGCCCGCGGCGGCGTCTTCCATCCTCACTTCAGCCATGGATCCTCACTGGCGGATATGCAGCACGCAGATCAAGGTGAAGAGCCGCCGCGCCGTATCGAAATCGACCGTGATCTTGCCGTCGAGCCGCTCGATCAGAAGCTCGGCCGCTTCGTTGTGGATGCCGCGCCGCGCCATGTCGATCGTCTCGATCTGCTGCGGCGTCGCCTTGGCGACCGCCTGGAAATAACTGTCGCAGATCGCGAAATAATCCCGGATCGGCCGGCGGAAACGCCCCAGCGCCAGGATCAGCGTTTCCAGATGCTGGCCGTCCTCGCCCGCGATGGCGATCGCCAGCCGGCCTTCCTCGACGGACAGCTTTAGTCTGTACGGCCCGGCATAGCCCTGCGGATAGGCGCGCTGCGGCTCGAAGCGATTCTCCTCGAGCAGATCGAAGATCGCGATCCGCCGTTCCTGCTCGATATCGGCGTTGCGCCACAGGATCGTCTGCTCGTCGAGCTCTATGGCGATGAGACGCGGATCGGCCATGCCACCGCTTAATGGACCCGCGCCCGCTTGCAAACCCGAGCGGCGCAGCATCGCGAGCCGACTTGTCCACAGAAGCATGAACGCATCTTTTTCGGATGGGTCTTGGCGCGGGTGCCCCCCAGGGCGCACATGACCGGATGGCCGAAACTCTCCGAATCCTGCCCCAGCCCGAAGCCGTCGGCGCGCAGGCGCTGCCGCACAATGTCGACGCGGAAGCCGCTTTGCTGGGCGCGCTGATGATCGACAATCGGCTGGTCGAGGATGTCCAGCTCAAGCTCCGCCCCGATCATTTCCACGAGCCCGCGCATGGCCGGATCTTCGAGGCGATCCTGAAGCTCGCCGAGCGCAACATGATCGCCAATCCGGTGACGCTGCGGCCGATGTTCGAGGCGGATCAGGCGCTGAAGGAGCTTGGCGGCCCCTCTTATCTCGCCCAGCTGACCGGATCGGGTGCGGCCTTGATCGGCGCACGCGATTTCGCCGCGCAGATCTACGATCTCGCTCTGCTCCGCGCGCTGATCGGCGTCGGGCGCGAGATGGTCGAGAAGGCGGTCGATACCTCCGAGTCGGTCGATCCCAAGAGCCAGATCGAGGCCGCCGAAGTCGCCTTGTATCGTGTCGCGGAAGAAGGCGGCGAGCAGGGCTCGGTCAAGACCTTCGGCCAGGCGACGCGCATGGCGGTCGAACAGGCCGAGCGTGCGCTGAATTCGGGCGGGCACGTCTCGGGCGTCACGACCGGCCTCGAGAGCGTCAACGCCAAGATTGGTGGCCTCCACTCGTCCGATCTGCTGATCCTCGCTGGGCGCCCCGGCATGGGCAAGACGTCGCTGGCGACCAACATCGCCTACAATGCCGCGCGCCGCCTGATCCGCGATCGCGAGGACGGCATTCCGGACGAGAAGTCGATCGGTGCGGCGGTCGCCTTCTTCAGCCTCGAAATGTCGGCGGACCAGCTCGCGACGCGTATCCTGTCCGAGCAATCGGGGATCAGCTCCGAAAATCTGCGCATGGGCAAGATCAGCCAGGCCGACTTCCGCAACCTCGCCCGCGCCGCGCAGGAGTTGGAGAATCTGCCGCTCTATATCGACGATACGCCGGGCCTGACGATCGCGGCGCTCAGAACGCGCGCCCGCCGGCTGAAGCGCCAGCGCGGCATCGGCTTCATCGTCGTCGACTATCTCCAACTGCTGCAGGGGTCCGGCAACAGCCGCGACGGCAATCGCGTGCAGGAGATTTCGGAGATTAGCCGCGGCCTGAAGACGCTCGCCAAGGAGCTTGGCGTGCCGGTGATGGCGCTCTCCCAGCTCAGCCGTCAGGTGGAGAGCCGCGAGGACAAGCGCCCGCAGCTTTCGGATCTGCGCGAATCGGGTTCGATCGAGCAGGATGCGGACATGGTGCTGTTCGTGTTTCGCGAGGAATATTATGTCGCCTCGCGCGAACCCAAGCGGCCGGGCGAAGGCGACGACGCTAAGAGCTTCGAGGCGCACGACCAGTGGATGCGCGACATGGAGGGCGCCTTCGGCCTGTGCGAGCTGATCATCGCCAAGAGCCGCCACGGCGCGACGGGCAGGGTGAAGCTGAAGTTCGAGGCGAAGATCACCAAGTTCAGTGATCTGGCCGAGGACGATTACCGAAACTGATGACGCGCGACCGGATCAGCCGATCGTGGGCAAGGGCATCGTCAGTTTGACCTTCCGCAGCTTCCAGCGAAGCTCGATGCCGGGTGCGTCCTCGGCGGGAAGTTCGGCCTTTGGGAGCAGATAGCGCGAGCGCCGTTTGCGCAGCGGCAGCGCGATCTTTCGCTTTTCCATCGTGGGCGTCGCGACGTCGGCAAGGTCGAAGGTCGCCGGTACGTTGCGCGGCGGCGCGGAGACGCCGGTCAATGCGGCGAATGCCAGCGCCCAGATTGCCATGCGTCGCGGCCCCTTCCTTCGGATCGGGGCTTAAATCCGCCAGGCTTACGTCGGGTTCCGCCGTCCGGCGCGTCAGGATCAGAAGATCGGGTCGTCCGCCTGCGGGCCGCCGGGGATCGGCGTGTGGATGCCGCACTCGACCTTGTCCCAGCCCCGCCAGCGGCCCGAACGCGGATCCTCGCCGGGCAGGACCTTGCTGGTGCAGGGCGAGCAGCCGATCGACGGATATCCCTGCGCCTCCAGCGGATGGTGCAGCAGGTCATGCTCGACGAAATAGGCGTTGAGCGCGTCCTTGCTCCAGCCGGCGAGCGGGTTGATCTTGAGCTTGGGGCCGGAGCCGGCGGCGTCCGTCTCGTCGAGCTCGAACATCGGCATCGCCGTGCGGGTGCCCGCCTGGAACCCCTTGCGGCCCGATATCCACGCGTCGAAGCCCTTCAGCGCGCGCTTCAGCGGCTCGACCTTGCGGATCTCGCAGCAACCGTCCGGATCGTAGGACCAGCGCAGGCCCGTCCGGTCCTTTTCGGCGAGCAGGCGCGGATCGGGGCGGAAGACGCGCAGATCGCCGAAGCCCAGTCGCTCCGAAAGCTCGTCGCGATAGGCCAAGGTCTCGCCGAACATCTTCTGCGTGTTCGTAAAGACCAGCGGGATGCTCGTGTCGATCTCGCTGACGAGATGCAGCAGCACTGCGCTCTCCGCGCCGAACGAGGACACCAAGGCGGTCCGTCCGGCCAGATCCCCGGTCAGCAATTCGCGGAGCATCTCGTGCGCGGGCACGCCGGCAAAGCGCGCGTTGAGCGCGGCCACGTCCTCGGCCGTGAAGGCCGGGCGGACGTCGATCATGTCGATCGCATGGGCCGCGGCATTAGCCATGCCGCAACGCCCAGACGGGTGGCTTGGCGTCCGCCGCCTTCTGGTAGACGGCGGGGAAGCGGGCGAGCGCCTCCTCGACCTTCGCCAGATCCAGCACATGATCGCTCGCCAACGCGTCGAAGCCGCAGCGGCGCAGGATCACGACCTGATCGAGCAGCACGTCGCCGGCGGCACGCAACTCGCCGGTAAAGCCGGACTCGCGCAGGATCCGCGCCGAGGAATAGCCACGCCCGTCGCGAAACTTGGGAAAGGCGATTTCGATGAGTTGCAGCCGATCGAGGAACGGCAACAGCACGCGCGCGTCCTCGCCCGGCTCGACGCGGACGGCGGTCGCGTTCGACTGGCCGAGAAAGGCATCGAGCGTGACGGCGGGCTCCTCATGCGCCTCGTCGACGCGAAAGCGGATCAGGCTCATGCCGGCGCCTTCTCGTAGATGGCGGCCTTGAACGGCTCGGGCCCGACGCGGCGATAGGTGTCGAGGAAGCGCTCTCCCTCCACGCGGATGCCGCGATAGGTCTCCAGCGCCTTCTCGACCGCGTCGACCACCCCGTCCTCGGAGAAGCCCGGGCCGATGATCTTGCCCACGCTCGCATCCTCCGCGCCCGATCCGCCGAAGGAGAGCTGGTAATTCTCCTCGCCTTTCCGATCGACGCCGAGGATGCCGATATGGCCGGCATGGTGATGCCCGCAGGCATTGATGCAGCCCGATATCTTGAGCTTCACCTCGCCCAGATCGCGCTGGCGATCGAGATTGGCGAAGCGCTCGGTGATCTTCTGCGCGAGCGGGATCGAGCGCGCATTGGCGAGCGCGCAATAATCGAGGCCGGGGCAGGCGATGATGTCGGTGACGAGATCCAGGTTCGGCGTCGCCAGTCCCGTTTCCTCCAGCCGCGTCCAGATCGCATAGAGATCCGCCTTGCGGACATGCGGCAGCACGATGTTCTGCGCGTGCGTGACGCGCAGTTCGTCATGGCTGAACACCTGCGCGAGCTTGGCCATCGCGTCGATCTGGTCGGCCGAGGCGTCGCCGGGAATACCGCCGGTCGGCTTCAGGCTGATCGTCACGATCGCATGGCCGGGCACCTTGTGATCGACGACCTGCTGGTCGAGCCACAGGGCGAAATCGGGATCGCTCCGCTCGATCTCGCCGGGTGCGTTCGGATCGAGCGGCGGCAGCGCGAACATCGCCGCGATCCGTTCCAGTTCGGCCGCGGGCGGGTCGAGGCCCAGCGTCTTCACGTGGAGATATTCCTCCTCGACCTGCCGGCGATATTCGTCCGCGCCGATCTCGTGGACGAGGATCTTGATCCGCGCCTTGTAGAGATTGTCGCGCCGGCCATAGCGATTGTAGACGCGCAGGCACGCTTCCAGATAGCTGACCAGATCGTCGGCGGGCAGGAACTCGCGGATAAGCGGCGCCACCATCGGCGTCCGCCCCTGGCCGCCACCGACATAGACTTCGAAGCCCAGCGCGCCGGCGGCATTCCTCACCAGCTTCAGCCCGATATCGTGCAGCTTCATCGCCGCGCGATCCTCGTCCGCGCCGATCACCGCGATCTTGAACTTGCGGGGCAGCAGCAGGAATTCGGGGTGGAAGGTGCTCCACTGGCGCAGCAGCTCGGCATAGGGGCGAGGGTCCGCGACCTCGTCGGCGGCCGCGCCCGCATATTGATCGGCCGAGATATTGCGGATGCAATTGCCGCTCGTCTGGATCGCATGCATCTCGACCGTCGCCAACTCGGCGAGGATGTCGGCGGCATCGTCCAGCTTGATCCAATTGTACTGGAGGTTCTGGCGCGTCGTGAAATGGCCGTAGCCGCGATCATATTTGCGCGCGATATGCGCCAGCATGTGCATCTGCCGGCTGTCGAGCGTGCCATAGGGCACCGCGACACGCAGCATATAAGCATGGAGCTGGAGATAGAGTCCGTTCATCAGCCGCAGCGGCTTGAACTGGTCCTCGGTCATCTCGCCCGACAGGCGCCGGTTGCACTGGTCGCGGAACTCCTCGACGCGCGCATCGACGATCGCCTGATCATATTCGTCATATTTGTACATCAGTGCTGCTTCTCTGCCTGCACGCCGAGATCGGTCCGGACGGTCGGTCCCGAGGCGCGGATACGTTCCTTGATATGCAGCGGCACGGGCGCGAACGGGCCGTCCGCAGCCTCCACCACATAGGGGCCGTTGACGCGCAAGGCAGCTTCCTCGCGCTTGCCGATCGCCTCGCCCTCGGTGCCCGAGTCGACCGCATCGGCAATGAAGCGCGACCAGCCGCTGCCGGTCCACCAGATGACGTCGCCCGAGACGAGATCGTTGCCGGTCACCAGTTTCACGACGCGATCACCTCAGCCTGTTGCGCGAAATGCTGCATCCGATTCACCGCGTCCGAAAGCAACACCACCTCGCCGACGACGATGATCGCCGGGCTCGCGACCTTCTCGCGGGCGAGCAGCCCGCCGAGATCGGCCAGCACCGTCCGCATCGCGCGGGCGCCGGGCAGGGTGCCCCGCTCCAGCACCGCGACCGGCAGGTCCGGCGCAAGTCCGTCGCTCATCAACTTGTCGGCGATGCAGCCGCCCGAGGCGACGCCCATGTAGATCACGAGCGTACGCCCCTTGCCGGCCAGCCCGGACCAGTCCTGTTCGGACAGCCCCTTGCATTGGCCCGCGACGAAGCTGACCGCGCTGGACCAGTCGCGATGCGTGAGCGGCAGCATCGCTTCCGCCGCGCAACCCAGTGCCGCGGAGACGCCGGGCACCACCTCGACGCGCAGGCCGGCGGCGCGCACCGCCTCGACCTCTTCGCCGCCGCGCCCGAATACGAACGGATCGCCGCCCTTCAGGCGCACGACGATCGATCCGGCGCGGACATGCGCGACGATCAGCGCATTGATCGCCTCCTGCGGCAGCGTGTGCCGGGCACGTGTCTTGGCGACCGAGATGCGCTGCGCGGCGGCTGGCGCCAGATCCAGCACGGCAGGATCGATCAGGCCGTCATGCACGACCACATCGGCCAGCTTGAGCGCCTCCACGGCGCGCACCGTCAGCAGCCCGGGGTCGCCAGGCCCCGCGCCGACGAGAATCACGCGCCCGCGCGCGTCCGGATCGAGGAGGGATGCCATCATGTCGCAGATGCGATCCCCCGGCTTCCGGCGCAATGCAAGCTATCTTGGTGTGGTCGTAGCATAAGTTTTTCACGGCCTGTGGCGCGGTTGACCGCCCGTTGCGGCACGTTACTGTCCGGTCCGTTCAGGAGGGCGCGATGGCGACGAGATATACCGACAGTGCCCGCTACACGCGCGTGGCGATGTGGCTCCACTGGCTGATCGCGCTTGCCATCTTCTACAATCTCGCGTCCGGCCTCCTGCGGCCGATCATGCCGCGCGGCTTCTTCCTGTGGCACATCTCGTCGGGCATCACGATTCTCGCGCTCACGATCGTCCGCGTCGTCTGGCGACTGACGCACAAGCCGCCGCCCTTCCTGCCGATGAAGAAGTGGGAGGCGAACATGGCGCATGTCGTCCACTTCCTGCTGTATTGCGCGATGGTCCTGCTGCCCTTCTCGGGCTGGGCGCTCGTCTCGGCCAATCCGCCGATCGGATCGCCCGGCGCGGACTACGCCGCCGCGCAGCGCGCCGCGAAGGCGCCGCCGGGGGCGCCTGCGCCGGCACCCCGCAAGCCGATCATGGTCTGGAACGCATTCGCGCTCCCGCTGATCGGCCCGGTCAACGAGATCGGCCGCGCACCCGAGGGCGTCGCCGAGCAGCGTGAGCTGCACGAGCGGATCGAGAAATTCCATCTGATCGGCGGCTGGCTGTTGCTCGCCTTGCTCGTGCTCCACATCGGCGGCGCGCTGAAGCACCAGTTTGCGGATAGGGAGCCGGAGCTCGATCGGATGGGGCTGGGGCATCCCGGCCGCCGGCGGGTGACGCCTTAGCAAACGGATTGGGCTTTTCGCCGGCGCCCGTACGTTCGTTTCGTCGCGCTGTCAGCCGCGCAAGCCTGCCATAGCCTCGCCCATGCGCCGGATGGCGGTGACCTTGGTCTCCAGCGGTCGCCAGTCGTCGTCGCGATCGATCGCCGACCAGATCGCCTCCACCTCGTCGATATGCATCGAGCACGGATCGGCGTCCGCCCAGAAGGGGTGATCGATCGATCCCGCCGCTGCGCGGCCGTCGATCGAGCGAGCCAGCGCAACGAAGGCTGGCGCTTCATAAGCCTGGTCGGCAGGCGAGGGTGATCGGCGCCGCCCGCCGGCCCAGTCGAAGAAGAAGCGGTCGATCGTGACCGTGCCGAGCGCCAGCGCTTCCTCGATCGCCTGGACCAGCGCGAGATCGGCGGCTTCGTTCGCGTGGGCGAGGCCGAGTCGCCCGAGCATCGCATCGACCATTGCAGCCTCGTAGGCGGCCGGGAACGTATCGAGGATCGGCGCCAGCGCCTCCACCGGTTGGACGCTCGACAGGGCGATCGCGAGCTGGACGAGGTTCCAGTGAATCGCATGTGCCTGACGTCCGAACGCGTAGAGCCCCTGATGATCGAAATAAGCGGCGGTGAAGCCCGGCTCCCAGTGCGGCGTGAAGCGCCACGGGCCATAGTCGAAGCTCTCGGCGGTGACGTTGATATTGTCGGTGTTGAGCACGCCGTGGACGAATCCCGCCGCCATATAGGAGGCGGCAAGCCGCGCCGTGCCGGCCACGACCAGCTCCAGGAGGCGCAGTTCCGGATCGGCGCCCGGTTCCTCGCCATAGAGATGGCGGAGCACGTAGCGGGCGAGGCGGCCGATCTCGTCGATCAGGCCTAGCGTCGCCAGTCGCTGGAAGCTGCCGATCCGGATATGGCTGTGGCTGAGCCGCACCAACACTGCCGAGCGCGTCGGCGAGGGCTCATCGCCGCGATGGAGCGCTTCGCCTGTCTCGATGAGCGAGAAGGTGCGTGAGGTGCGTACGCCCAGAGCCTCCAGCATTTCGGTCGCGAGGATCTCGCGCACCCCGCCCTTCAGCGTCAGCCGCCCGTCGCCGAAGCGGCTATAGGGCGTCTGGCCCGATCCCTTGGTCCCCAGGTCCAACAGCCGATCGCGATCGTCCAGCAGCTGCGCGAACAGGAAACCGCGCCCGTCGCCGATGTCTGGATTGTAGGATCGGAACTGGTGCCCGTGATAGCGCAGCGCCAGCGGCTGTGGCAGGCTGCCCGGCAGCGGTTGGAAGCGGCCGAAATGATCGGTCCACGCAGGATCGTCGAGCGTCGCGAGGCCGACCTGCGCGGCTGCCTTGTCGTTGCGGAAGCGCAGGATGTGCTCTGGGAAGTCTGCCGCCGCCACCGGGTCGGCCAGAAAGTCCGCCACGTCGTCGATCGCGGTTGACGGGCGGAATTGCGTGGGTTGCGGATCATGGGCCATAGCCGCGATATGGTGCTGCCCTGCCTTCTCGCGCAACCGGAGGATCCGCCGTCATGCCCTATGAGGATCGCACTTGGCTTTCGGCGGACGGCCTGACGCTCCATTATCGGGACTATCCCGGCAGCGACGCGGCGACGCCGTTGCTTTGCGTGCCCGGTCTGACCCGCAACGCGCGCGATTTCGCGACGCTCGCGGAGCGGCTGTCGGGACCGCGGCGCGTGATCGTGGTGGAACTGCGCGGGCGGGGCCTGAGCCAATATGCGCCCGATCCGATGACCTATGTTCCGCCCGTCTATGCCGGGGACGTCCGCGCGCTGCTTCACGGGCTCGCGCTCGGGCCGGTTGCCCTGTTCGGCACCTCGCTGGGCGGCATCGTCGCCATGCTGCTCGGCACGATCGAACCGGCGCTCCTCGCCGGCATCCTGCTGAACGATATCGGCCCGGTCATCGATCCGGCCGGCGTCGCGCGCATCGCGAGCTATGCGGGGACGGGCGAGAGTTGGCCGGACTGGGATGCCGCTGCGGCGGCGCAGGCTGCGACGCACGCTGCCGCTTATCCCGATTACGGAGCCGCCGACTGGCTGGGCATGGCGCATCGGATCGCGCGTGAGGAAGCCGGTCGGATCGTCACCGATTATGATCCGGCGATCGCGATTCCCTTTTCCTTGCCGCCGCCCGATCCCGCGCCGGATCCGTGGCCGCTGATCGACGGCTTCGAAGGCCTGCCCGCTCTGCTCGTTCGGGGCGCATTATCGGACATTTTGAGCGAAGCGCCCGCGGCGCGGATGATCGAACGCCTGCCCTTGATGGAGCTGCTCACGGTCCCCCGGATCGGCCACGCGCCCACGCTGGACGAGCCCGAATGCGTCGCCGCGATCGATCGCCTGCTCGCCCGGATTGATGCGCCGCGCCTCGAATAGGTCCGCAACAACTTTGATCGCGCAATCCCAGACGCTTTCTCTTATAAGCGTGAGAGAGTTTCGTCGGAGGAAGGTTTGTTCAAGGGTCTGCGCCCGATACGTTACGGTGGCCGCGAAGTCTGGCCGCTGATCGAGGGCGGCAAGGGTGTCGCGGTCTCGAACCATGCAAGCGCGGGCGCCTGGGCGGCGGCGGGCGGCATCGGCACCGTCTCCGCTGTCAACGCCGACAGCTATGATCCGGAGGGCAAGATCATCCCCCAGATCTATCGCGCGCTCACGCGCCGCGATCGCCACGAGGAGCTCGTCCAATATGCGATCGACGGCGCCGTCGAGCAGGTGAAGCGCGCCTTCGAGATTGCCGGCGGCAAGGGCGCGATCAACATCAACGTGCTGTGGGAAATGGGCGGCGCGCAGCGCGTCCTCCACGGCGTGCTGGAAAAGACGCGCGGCATGGTTGCGGGCGTCACCTGCGGCGCGGGCATGCCGTACAAATTGTCCGAGATCGCGGCCTCCTACGGCGTCAGCTATCTGCCGATCGTCAGCTCCGGTCGCGCCTTCAATGCCCTTTGGAAGCGTGCATATTCCAAGGCGTCGGAATGGCTGTCGGGCGTGGTCTATGAAGATCCCTGGCTCGCCGGCGGGCATAATGGCCTTTCCAATGCGGAAGATCCGCGCGCACCCCAGGATCCCTATCCGCGCGTCAAGGCGCTGCGCGAGACGATGCGCGCGGGCGGTGTCTCCGAAGACGTGCCGATCATCATGGCGGGCGGCGTCTGGTATCTGCGCGATTGGGATCATTGGATCGACAATCCCGAGCTGGGCGCGATCGCCTTCCAGTTCGGCACGCGGCCGTTGCTCACGCAGGAAAGCCCGATCAGCCAGGAATGGAAGGATCGGCTGACCATGCTCGACGAGGGCGACATCCTGCTCCACCGCTTCTCGCCGACCGGCTTCTATTCGTCGGCGGTCCGCACGCCGTTCCTGCGCAATCTGGAAGCGCGATCGGAGCGGCAGATCGCCTTCTCGATGGAAGCGGCGGGCGATCACCAGTTCCAGCTCGACGTCGGCGTGAAGGGCAAGAGCTTCTGGGTCACGCTCGGCGATCTTCACCGCGCGCGTGAATGGTATGGCCGCGGCTTCACGACCGCGCTCAAGACGCCCGACAACACGCTCGTCTTCGTCACGCCCGAGGAGATGAAGATCATCCGCAAGGATCAGGCGGATTGCATGGGCTGCCTCAGCCAGTGCAGCTTTTCGGCCTGGGCGGATACCGAGGGCAACAGCACGGGCCGGCTCGCCGATCCGCGCAGCTTCTGCATCCAGAAGACGCTCCAGGACATCGCGCATGGCGGGCCCGTCGACGAAAATCTGATGTTCGCGGGCCACTCGGCCTACAAGTTCAAGCAGGATCCCTTCTACTCGAACGGCTTCGTGCCCACCGTGAAGCAACTCGTCGATCGTATCCTGAGCGGCGATTGAGCCATTTTGTCATCCCGGCGCTCGCCGGGATGACAATCTCATCCTCGCATTTTGCGGGCAGAAGATAATCTAGCGCCACATTTGCCGCGAGCCTTCTAAGCTCGTACCGATGAAGCGCGCTTTGATCATCCGTCATGTGCCGTATGAAGGCGTCGCCGGCTTCCGCCTGCCGATCGAGCAGGCGGGGTACGAGATCGATCGGATCGACGTCGTCGATCCGGCCTTTCCGAAGATCGATCTGGTCGCGCCCGATCTGCTCATCATGATGGGCGGGCCGCTCGGCGTCTACGAACAAGCCGAATTTCCGTGGATCGCCTGCCAGCTCAAGCGGCTCGCGCGTCGGCTGGAGGCGGACCGGCCGACGCTCGGCGTCTGTTTCGGCAGCCAGATGATGGCGGCCGCGCTCGGTGCGCGCGTCTATCCCGGTCCAACGAAGGAAGTCGGCTTCGCGCCGATCGCGTTGACTCCGACAGGAGCGGAGTCGCCGCTGCGCCATCTGGCCGGCGTCCGCGTCCTCCACTGGCATGGCGACACGTTCGATCTGCCGGAGCGGTGCGAGCATCTCGCCGAGACGCCACGCTTCACCCACCAGGCCTTCCGACGCGGCCGCCGCCAGCTCGCGCTCCAATTCCATGCCGAGATGGGCGAGGATCCGCGCATCGAGGATTGGCTGCAGGCGGAAGACTATATCGCAGCAGCCAACACAGATGTCGCCACGATCCGAGCCGATCACGCCAGCGCGGGGCCGGCTGCCGTCGCCGCCGGGCGGGCGATGATCGCCGAATGGCTGGCGGCGCTGGCCTGAAACGGAAACGGGGCCCCGACATCGCTGCCGGGACCCCGCCTTGCTCCCTCGCCGCTAGGGCGTGGATCCAAACTTATTTGTAGACGCGGTAGCCGCTCTTGCTGACATAGTAGCGGCGGCCACGGCTATCCCGATAATAATGACGGTTCTTCTTCAGAGCCGTGTAGGCGGCGCCGCCGGCTGCGCCGACGAGGGCGCCCGTGCCGACCGACATGCCCGGGATGATCGCGCCCGCAAGCGCGCCGCCGCCGGCACCGATCGCGGTGCCCTTGAGCATCTGGTTGGCGTTCTGGGCCGCGACGGGCGAACCGAGGCTCACCGAGAGAGCGACGGCGCCGGCGATAAGTCCGGTACGGTTCATGGCGACTTCCCTTCGTTACGAAACTTGTGCGGGTTGAACGGCGAAATCGGAGTCCGGTTCCTTTATCTGGGGTTCATCTGCCGCCAGAGGGATCGTACGTCTGCCTTCGTTGTTCGCGGGCGGCCGAACGCACCGGATACCGGGGCTTTCGGCCGATCATCCGTTTCGCATGTCGACCTGCAATCGCACCTGAATGCGCCGTTGCGCGCCATTCATCGCCGGAGGGCGTCAGACCCAGCCTTCCAGCACCTGATCGGGCGGGCGATGCCCGTCTGCCCACGCCTTGATATTGGCGATCACCTTGGCGCCCTGCGCGTTGCGCGCCTCATAGGTGGCGGAGGCCATGTGCGGCAGCAGCAGGACATTGTCCTGCGCGATTAGGCGAGGATCGACGGTGGGCGCGTGATCGAACACGTCCAGACCGGCACCAGCGATCACGCCGTTTTCCAGCGCGTGGATCACCGCTTCCCCGTCCACGATCTCGCCGCGCGCGATGTTGATCAGATAACCCTGCGCGCCGAGCAGCGCGAGCCGCCGCGCATCGATCAGGCCATGCGTCTCGGCGGTCAGCGGGCAGTGGATCGACACGATGTCGGCAGCTTCCATCAGCGCATCGGCGCTTGGAAGGTAGGTCGCGCCGAGTTCGGCCTCGATTGCCCCCGGCAGCCGGCGGCGATTGTGATAGACGATGCGCAGCCCGAAGCCGCGCGCCCGCGCCGCGACCGCCCGGCCGATCCGCCCCATGCCGATGATGCCGAGCGTGCGGCCCGCAATCCGGTGGCCCAGCATCGCGCAGGGGCTCCAGCCCGTCCATTCGCCCGATCGCGCGATGCGCTCGCCTTCCACGATCCGGCGCGGCACGGCGAGAATCAGCGCCATCGCCAGATCGGCGGTATCCTCGGTCAGCACGCCGGGCGTGTTCGTGACGACGATCCCCCGCGCGCGCGCCGCCTTCAGATCGATATGATCGACGCCATTGCCGAAATTGGCGATCAGCCGGAGCGACGGTCCTGCTCCGCCGATCAGCGCGGCATCGATGCGATCGGTGATCGTCGGGATGAGCACGTCGATATCGGCGGTCGCCCGGCGCAGCGCGGCGGCGTCGAGGCAGAGATCGTCCGTACTCAGCGTTACGTCGAACAAATCCTGCATGCGCTGCTCCACACCGGGCGGGAGCGTGCGCGTGACGAACACGCGGGGTCGGGCCGGGCGGGGCTGCGAGCGGAGCGCTTCGGACATGTCGTTGGCTAAGCGCGGCGGGCGCAGACGGTCAAGCGCGGCGCGATTTCTGGGGAACCGGCCCGGATCGGGCTCGTTCTATCGCCAACATTATCCCCGGGGTTCAATAGCATGGCGACCAGGTTCAATCTGGACGAGGGACGCGCTCGCGCGTCGCAGTTTCTTACCGACAGTTTCCAGCGCGGGCTTGCCCACTGGAATCGCGAGCGGATGGCTCCGCAATTCGTCGATGACGACTGGCAGAAGACGCTCGAGCGCGACACGCGCATGCTGCGCCTGGAAGGCGGTTTCGTCGAGGAACTGCGCGCGGGCATCGCCGCGGAGGCTGCCGCCGCGCCGACCGATCCGGCGGGTTTCGTCGCTTGGTTCGAGGATTTGAAGCAAACCGGTCCCGGCCAGGGCGACGCGCTGTTTCCGTGGCTGGCCGAGCAAGCGACGCGCGATCAGCTGCGCTGGTTCTTCGAGCAGGAGGCTGCTGGCGAAGCGGGCTTCGACGATCTCGTCGCGCTGACGCAGGTCAAGCTGCCGGTGCAGGCCAAGCTCGAGCTCGCCCGCAATTATTGGGACGAGATGGGCCGCGGCAACGTGAAGGGCATGCACGGCCCGATGCTGGATACGCTCGTCGAAACGATGGAGGTTTCGCCGCGCATCGAGACGACCGTCTGGCAGAGCCTCGCGCTGGCCAACGCCATGACCGCGATGGCGACGAGCCGTCGTTATGCCTGGCATTCGGTTGGCGCGCTTGGTGTCATCGAGCTCACCGCGCCGGGCCGCTCGGCGATGGTCGCCAAGGGCCTGCGCCGCATCGGCCTCAGCGATCGCGAGCGACGATATTTCGATCTTCATGCCGTGCTCGACGTCAAGCATAGCGAAGACTGGAACCGCGAAGCCTTGATCCCGCTCGTCGCCGAGGACCCCCGCCGCGCCACCGCGATCGCCGAGGGCGCGCTGATCCGCCTGACGTGCGGCGCGCAATGCTTCGAAAGCTATCGCGCCAATCTGTGGAGCTGATCGCGGCGTAGCGCGCGGGCGGCGAGCAGAAAGTGGAGCGCCGCCCAGACATAGACGATCAGATCCAGTCGCAGGGCTTTCGTCAGCCCTGCCGCCGACGCTGCCGGGCAGGGCATCGAGCCGGGGCACAGATCGATCGAGGCGGCCCTGGCGAAGTGATCGCTGAGCGCCCCGACCGCCAGAGGCCCGAGCCCCAGCCCGATCGCATTCATCGCCATCAGCAGGATCGCCACCGCCGTCGCCCGCTCGCGTGAACCAACGCAGTTCGCGGTCACCCCGTAAGTCGGCCCAAAATAGAGGTGCGCGCCGACGAGCGGGATGATGCTGGCTGCCGCCAGCGCGAGCGGCGCCATCTGCGAAAGCGCGAACTGGAAGAGCAACGCGGCGATCAGGACGCCCGCCGCCGCGACATAGCCCGGCGCGCCTTGATATCGGCGGCCGAGCCGGTCTGCCAGCCATCCGCCCATGCCAATACCGAGGCCGATGCCGAGGCCCGCGACCAGCCCGTAGCCGGTCGCGGCGATCCCGAGCGGCAATTCGAAGCGGCGGATGACGAGCGGTACCGCGAAGCTCGTCAGGCCATAGCCGGCAAAGGAGGCCAGCGTTGCCCCCGCAGCCATGTGCAGGAAGGCCGGCCGGCGCAGCAGCGTTAGCGCGACCTTGGCCATTGAGGGCGCATCCGCGGCGACGCTCGGCCGCTCCGGTTCGCGCAGGACGAGCGCGACGATCCCCGCCAGCACGATCCCCGGCAGACCCAATGCGAGGAACGCCGCCCGCCAGCCCAGTGTCTGGCCGATCCAGCCGCCCGCGACCGCGCCGATCAGCATCCCGATCGGAATGCCGAGCGACAGCAAGGACAGAGCCGTCGCGCGCCGCTCGGGCGGATAGAGATCGGCGACGAGGCTCTGCGACGCGGGCGCGCACCCCGCTTCGCCGACACCGACGCCGATCCGCGCGGCAAGAAGCTGGGTGAAGCTCCCCGCCATCCCGCACAAGGCCGTCATTGCCGACCAGAGCGCCAGGCTGAGCGCGACGATGCCGACGCGCGATCGCCGATCCGCCACGCGCGCGATCGGCAGCCCCAGCACCGTGTAGAAAAGCGCGAACGCGACCCCGCCGAGCAGACCGAGCTGCGTATCGCTCAGGCCCAGCTCGGCCTTCATCGGCTGGCCGACGATGCCGACGAGCTGGCGATCGACGAAATTGACGACATAGACGATCGTCAGCAGCGCGAGCGTGAGTTTGGGGCGGATTTGGGGGCGGGTAGCCATGCCCGCGCCTTGGCGCGGGGACGGGGGCGGCACAAGCCTGTTCCACCGCTCATCCTGAGGAGAGGCTGAGCGAAGTCGAAGCCTCGTCTCGAAGGACATCCGGCGGCCAGATCCTTCGAGACGCCACTTCGCCAAGCTCAGTGGCTCCTCAGGATGAGCGGCGGGTTCTCCTTCCACCCGTCGCGCCTATCCCACCGCCAAGCAATTCTTGATCGCTTTCGCGCATCGCGCATTGCGATCCGCTCGCGGCCTACCCTAAAGGCAATGGCTTCCCGAAATCGCCCAAGGCCAGACATGTCCGCCCACGCTTTGCTCACGCCCCTCGAGCCGACCGGCAGCCTCACTGTCGAGAAGGTGCTCTCGGTCCGTCATTGGAACGAGCATCTGTTCAGCTTCACGGTGACGCGCCCGCCCAGCTTCCGCTTCCGCTCGGGTGAGTTCGTCATGATCGGGCTGATGGGCGACAACGGCAAGCCGCTGCTGCGCGCTTATTCGGTCGCCTCGCCGTCCTGGGCCGAGGAGCTCGAATTCCTGTCGATCAAGGTCGAGGACGGCCCGCTCACCTCCAAGCTCCAGCAGGTCAAGGAAGGCGACGAGATCTTTCTCGGCCGCAAGCCCACCGGCACGCTCGTCGCCGACGCGCTGCTGCCCGGCCGCCGCCTGTTCCTGTTCGGCACCGGCACCGGGCTTGCACCCTGGATGTCGATCATCCGCGATCCGGACATCTATGATCGCTACGAGCAGGTCGTCGTCGTCCACTCGGTCCGCAAGGTCAGCGATCTCGCCTATCGCGAGGAGCTCGACAACAAGCTCGCCGGCGATCCCTTGGTCGAGGATTTCGCCGCCACCCAGCTCCATTATATTCCGACCGTCACGCGCGAACCCTTCCATACGTCGGGCCGCATCGATGCGCTGATCGCCGACGGCACGATCTTCGCGGGCGCGCCCGAGCGGCCGCAGAAGTTCGATCCCGAACATGATCGCGTCATGCTGTGCGGATCGATGGCGATGATCAAGGAGACCGCCGCATTGCTCGACGGGCAGGGTTTCACCGAGGGCTCCAACGCCAACCCCGGCGAATATGTGATCGAACGCGCCTTCGTCGGATAAAGCTCACCACCGCTCATCCTGAGGAGGGACTGAGCTTGAAGAAGGCCCGTCTCGAAGGACCAGTGCCGTCGCACGAGTCCGTCGAGACGCCATTTCGACAAGCTCAATGCCTGTCCTGAGCGCCTGCCTTGGCAGGCAGTCGAAGGGGCTCCTTAGGAGGAGCGGTTGGCAATTGTGCTGCCACCATCCATCCCCCGCTCGACTCCATCCACAGCTTTCCGCGCAAACCCGCCTTGCCAAGCGCCTGCGCGCGCGGCAGTCCGCGAAGCGTGTCGCCCGTGCGCTTGCTCCTCGATCGAACCGCCGTCCTGTTCCTCGGCGTCGCCGCGGGGGTCGCGATCGGCTATGCGTTCGGCACGGGCAATGAGAGCCACCAGGCCGTCATGCTCGCGCCCGAAGCCGCGCCGGTGCAGGGCGCCGAGCCGGCGATAGCGCCCCCCCCGCCGACCGGCCCCGCCGCGCCCGATCCGGTCAAACCCACCGAAGAGCCCAAGGACAAGCCCGCGCCCGCCGCGGTCCTGCCCGAAGCCCCCGTCGCGCTGACCGACGATCAGCCGCAGCCCAGCCTCGAAGACAGCGTCCGCAATGGCCGCACGGTCCGCATCGGCGTGTTCGGCGACAGCTTCGGCGACGGCGTCTGGTCGGGCCTGTATCGGCTGCTCCCCGTCGCCCAGGGCTTTCGCGTTGAGAAATACAGCCAGCAATCGACCGGCTTCACCCGCTACAAGCGCCTCAATCTCGAACAGCATGACGAAGGCCGCATCGGCGACCAGCCGATCGACGTCGCGGTCATCTCGTTCGGCGCGAACGACGCGCAGGGCGTGTGCGGTGACGACGGCAAATGCGGCGCGCTGATGAGCACGCGCTGGCAGGCGATCATCGGCGCCCGCGTCGAATCCTATGTGGCGATGCTCCGCCGCCACGGCGCCGCCGTCTATTGGGTCGGCCTGCCGGTGATGCGCGATTCGGGCTTCGACAGCGACACGACCGCGATGAACGCCTTCTACCGGTCGCTGATGGGGCGGCTGGGCGTGCCCTTCGTCGATATCCGCCCGCTCACCGTCGATCCGCAGGGGCAATATGAAGCTTATTATCCCGACCAGAGCGGCGCGCCAAAGCTGCTGCGCGCCAATGACGGCGTGCACATGTCGATGAACGGCTATGTCCGGATTACCAAAGCGCTCGCCGCGCGGATCCGAGAGGCGGCGGACAAGGCGCGCGGGCAGGCGCCGCCCGTCGCGCTGGCGCCGCCGCCGCCGCCGGTTGATCGGCCGCAGGCATGATCGGCCTGCTGCTGGCGGCAGGCGCCGCGCTGGGCGCGGGCGAGGGCCTGAGCAACACGCAGGTCCTGCAGCCTTTTTTCGCGAAGCTCGCCAAGGCGAATGCGCCGGGTGCGCCCAAAAGCAAGCCGCTCCACATCCTCCAGATCGGCGATAGCCATTCGGCTGGCGACATGATCTCCGGGGCGCTGCGCGAGACGCTGCAGGGCCGCTATGGCGGCGGCGGGCGCGGCGTGCTCGCACCGGGGCGGCCTTATGACGGCTATCTCACGCGCGGCGTGACCGTCTCGATGTCGCCCGACTGGAGCATCGCCTCCGATTTCGGCAAGGGCTGGGGCGACGGGCACCCGCCGCTCGGCCTGTCCGCCTTCACGCTGACGAGCCGCGCGCCGGGCGCGACGATGGCGCTGGAGGCCGAGGCGAGCGAGCGCTTCGACCGGGTCGTGCTGTGCGCGATGGCTGGGCCGGGCGCGGGGGCGCTGACCGTGCGGATCGGCGACCAGAGCGAGCAAAGGCTCAGCTGGGCGTCCGCCTCCGCGCGGCCCGAATGCCGGACCCTCACCGCACCAACCCCACAGACGCATGTCGACATCACTACTGATGGCGGCCCGGTGACGCTGACGAGCTGGGCGACCTTTTTCGATCACGGCGGCATCGCCCTCTCGAACGTCGGCGTCGTCGGCTCGCAGCTCGTTCATTTCGGGCGGACCGACGACAGCGTCGTCGCCGAGGAGATGCAGACCTACGATCCCGATCTGATCGTGCTCGCCTTCGGCACGAACGAGGGCTTCGCGCCGCGCGTCTCGCCTTTCGAATATGAGGCGATCCTGCGCAGCCAGATCGGCCGCATCCGGAGGCTTGCGGGCAATGTGCCGATCCTGCTGCTGGGGGCGCCCGACGCGCTGACGCGGCGGAGCGACCTGCTCGCCAACGGCCCGGGCGGGGACAGCAGCGCATGCCGCGACGGGGGCGAATTGCCCGTGGTGACGGCGGCAGCACCCGTGCTCGATCCGTCCGCAGGGACCGGACTCGCCGCAGCGATGGCCAAGCTGGGCACCTATCTCGGCGTCACGCAGGCGCCGACCCCGCCCAAGTCGATCTATCCGCCCGGCGCGGTCGTCCAGCCCTTGCCCGTCCGCCCGCCCGAAACCGCGCGCAACCCGCTCTTCCCGCCCGCCGGGCTCTCGGTCGTGCGCGATATCCAGCGGCGCGTGGCCACCTCGCTCCACGTCGCCTTCTGGGATTGGGAAGGGCGGATGGGCGGCCGCTGCACGGCCTTGCGCTGGGTCCGCGCTAATCCGCCGCTGATGCGCAGCGACTATGTCCATTACACGAAGGCCGGCGGCAAGGAGATCGCCGACCGGCTGCAGGCGGACCTGGATCGCGCGAGCGGGGCGAAGTGATTCGTCATCCCACCCGTTTGCTTCGAGCGCAGTTCGAGCTTGCCGAGAACGAAGTCGAGAAGTGTTCTCGACGGTCGCTTCTCGACTTCGCTCGAAGCTGCTCGAACCGAACGGAAGGGCAAACGGCGCTGGGCAGTAGCCGCTAGATGCTGTTCCCGACGCTCACCTTCGGGCTCTTCTACCTCCTCGTCTTTTCGGTCACCTGGGCTGCGCGGGGATCGAACGAGTGGCGCAAGATCCTGCTGCTGCTCGCGAGCTGGGTGTTTTACGGCGCGTGGGACTGGCGCTTCGTCGCGCTGCTGATCGTCTCGGCCTTCCTGAACTGGGGCGCCGCGCGGCTGATCGAGCGGACCGGCGAAGAGGAAGAGGGTACGCGCAAGGCGATCATGCTTGTGGGCGTCGCCGCCAATCTCTGCATCCTCGGCGTCTTCAAATATTACGATTTCTTCCTCGAGCAGCTCGGCGCGATCCTAGCGGGGCTCGGCTTCGCGCGAGATATGCCGCTCATGCAGATCGTGCTGCCGGTGGGGGTGAGCTTCTTCACCTTCCAGGGGATGAGCTACCTCATCGACGTCTACAAGCGCCGCATCGCCGCCGAGCGGCTGCTCGACATCACCCTGCTCATGTCCTTTTTCCCACATCTCGTCGCGGGGCCGATCGTGCGCGGATCGGATCTGCTGCCGCAGTTCAAGCGCACGCCGGTGCTGACGCGCGACATGGCCACCATGGGGCTTGTGCTGATCGTGTGGGGCCTCTTCAAGAAGGCGGTCGTCGCCTCGGAGATCTCGACGAGCCTCGTCGATCCGGTCTTCTTCGATCCGGCCTCGCATTCGGCGATCGATCTGATCGCCGCGGCTTATGGCTATGCGGTCCAGATCTACTGCGATTTCTCGGCCTATAGCGACATGGCGATCGGGATCGCGGCCCTGCTCGGCTATCGCTTTCCGCTCAATTTCGACCAGCCCTATCGCGCGGCCTCGCTCCAGGAATTCTGGCGTCGCTGGCATATCAGCCTGTCGAGCTGGCTGCGCGATTATCTCTATATCGATGCGCTCGGCGGCAATCGGCGGGGCTTCGCGCGCCAGTGCGTCAATCTGCTCGCGACGATGCTGCTCGGCGGCTTGTGGCACGGCGCCAAATGGACCTTCGTCATCTGGGGCGGGCTGCACGGCGGTGTCCTCGCGCTGGAGCGGGTCTGGGCGCGCTTCCGCCCCGAAGGCGCTCCACGCATGCCGCGCGTGCTCGGCATCCTGATCACCTTCCACATCGTCGTGCTCGGCTGGATCTTCTTCCGCGCCGAAAGCTTCGGGCAGGCGACCGCCTATCTGGGCGGGCTGCTGGGCGGCGGAATGGCGGGCGCGGAGCTGGTCGTGACGCCGCTTGCGGTCGCGCTGATCGTGCTGGGCATGAGCTTCCATTTCGCGCCCGGCGATCTGGGGCAAAAGCTGGCGCTCAGGCTGCGCTGGTTGCCGGTGCCGGCTTTGGGAGCGCTGGTGGCGGTGGCGATCGTGATCGTCGATGCGATGCGCTTCGAGGGTGTTGCGCCGTTCATCTATTACCAGTTCTGATAATGGCTGCGCCAGACTCCTCCGTTCGGTTCGAGCAGCTTCGAGCTTGTCGAGAAGCGTCCGTCGAGAACCCTTCGCCAGCCTTCTCGACTTCGTTCTCGGCAAGCTCGAACTTCGCTCGAAACGAACGGATAGGTTAGAGGAAGTCGGACATGCCTCGCGAAACGCCCTCGCCGATCGATCTTCCCGCCGCGCCCGTCGACGCGCCCGGTCTCGGCTGGACGGCGGGCGTGCTCGCGGTGGCGGGCCTGCTCCTGCTTGTGCTCAACGCGGTCTCGCTGCGCGATTGGGCGAACGATCTGACGCCCAGCCCCGTCCAGGCGCGGCTGTCGGAAGCGGCCGAAGGCTGGCTGGATTTCACCGAAGTGGTCGGCGTCGGTCGGCCGCGCGCGTGGCTGCACGATCAATGGAAGAAAGCGGAGAATGCACGGTTCGGGGGGCCGCAGATCTGACCCGAGAATCTTCGACAAATCGCGCGCGCATCCCTATCTCGCGCGACGAGGAGAGACGCTGCCGTGAACGCACCCGTGACCAACCTTGCCGGGCTCGACCTGCGCGCCGAGATCGATCGGCTGCGCAAGGAGCGCAACGCCGTGATCCTCGCCCATTATTATCAGGTGCCCGAGATCCAGGATCTCGCCGATTTCGTCGGCGACAGCCTCGATCTCAGCAAGAAGGCCGCCGAGACCGACGCCGACGTCATCGCCTTTTGCGGCGTGCGCTTCATGGCCGAGGTCGCCAAGATCCTGTCGCCCGACAAGATCGTCGTGCTGCCTGACATGGCTGCCGGCTGCTCTCTCGAGGACAGCTGCCCGCCCGAGCAGTTCGCCACGTTCCGCGCCGCGCACCCGGACCATATCGCGCTCACCTACATCAACTGCTCGGCGGCGGTGAAGGCGCATTCGGACATCATCGTCACCTCGTCCTCGGCCGAGAAGATCCTCAGCCAGATCCCGATGGACCAGAAGATCATCTTCGCGCCGGACAAGAATCTGGGTGCTTATTTCAACCGCAAGACTGGGCGCGACATGCTGCTGTGGCCGGGCGCGTGCATCGTCCACGAGGCTTTCTCGGAGACCGAGCTGCTGAAGCTGAAGGCGCAATATCCCGACGCCCCGGTCGCCGCGCACCCCGAATGCCCGGCCTACATCCTCGACCATGCCGACCAGATCGGCTCGACGCGCGCGATCCTCGAATTCGCGCTCTCGTCGCCCGCGCAGACGATCATCGTTGCGACCGAGCCGCACATCATCCACCAGATGGAGAAGGCCGCACCGCACAAGAAATTCATCGGCGCGCCGGGCGCGGACGGGAACTGCAACTGCAACATGTGCCCGTATATGGCGATGAACAGCCTCGAGAAACTGTACCTCGCGCTGCGCGACCTGACGCCAAGGATCGAGATGGACGAGGCCACGCGGCTCGCCGCGAAGAGGCCGCTCGACCGGATGCTGGAGATGGCGAGCGCGAGCGTGGGGCAGGGCGATGTCGGCCGCCCGGTGCGGGTAACGGGGGACTGGATCGGGGCACCCTAACCCCGTTTGTGCTGAGCTTGTCGAAGCACCGTCCTTGTTCTGCCGTCCAAGTAGTAAGAACGGTCCTTCGACAAGCTCAGGACGAACGGAGAGACGGCGTTGTGCTGCGGGAGCGGCCACCCTTTGCGCAGTAAGGGAATCGGGTTTGCACATACACGGGTTCGATATCGACGCCTTCGTCGCCGCCACTCTGGCCGAGGATATGGGACCGTCGGGCGACATCACCGCCGCCGCCGTCATCCCCGCAGACGCGCGCTTTTCGGGCGTGATGGCGGCGCGCGAGGCGATCGCCGTCGCGGGCCTGCCGATTGCCGAGGCCTTCTTCCGCGCGCTCGACCCCGCCGTCGAGATCGAGACGCTCGCCGCCGAGGGCGATCGCGTCGCCGCCGCCACCGTGCTGATGCGCATCGCCGGCAACGCGCGCGCTTTGCTCACCGCCGAACGCTCGGCGCTCAATACCGTCCAGCATCTCTCCGGCGTCGCGACGCTGACCGCGTCCTATGTCGATGCGATCGCTGCTACGGGCGCGACCCTGCTCGACACGCGCAAGACGATCCCCGGGCTGCGCGCGCTCGAAAAATATGCGGTGCGGATGGGCGGCGGCGCCAATCATCGCATGGGGCTGTGGGATGCGGCGATGATCAAGGACAATCATGTCGCGGTCGCCGGCGGCGTCGGCCCCGCGACCGCGCGCGCGCGCGACGCAGGCATCGCGCGGATCATCGTCGAGGTCGACCGGATCGACCAGATCGAACCGGCCATCGCCAACGGCGCGACACATCTGCTGCTCGACAATATGGCGCCGCCGATGCTGGCCGAGGCGGTGGCGCTCGTCGCCGGACGCGTGCCGACCGAGGCGTCCGGCGGCGTTCGGCTCGACACGATCGGCGCGATCGCCGCGACGGGCGTCACCTATGTTTCGGTCGGGCGGCTGACCCAGTCGGCTCCCGCGGTCGATATCGGGCTCGATTTCGAGACGATCTGAGGCTTGTCGCCGGGGCGACCGCCGCTATCGTCGGCGGCTCGGGGGATTATGGTACGGCCTGCTTCCATCACGGTGTTCGAACGGCTCTGGATCGCGGCGCTCCTGCTCGGCGCGGTCAATATGGCGATCGCCTGGCCTGGGACTTTGGCCGTCTATCGCGCCGCGGGCTTGTTCAAGGCGCTAGGCATCGACGACCGGCTGGGCCTCGCGCTGATCGATGGGGTGAGCCTGTTGCTGCCGTTGGCCGTGCTGATCCTCGTCTCGCGCGCGGGCAGCCGGATCGCGTCCTGGGTTGCGCTCGCGCTCGCGGCCTGGGCCTTGGTCGTGATCGGACGGATGCTCGGCGAGCGCGACGCGGTGCCGGGGACGCGCGGCATGCTCGCGGCGATCTGCATCTTCCTCCAGGTCGCGGGCGCGCTGATGCTGCTGCGATCCGATGCGCGCGCCTGGATGAAGGGGACGAAAGAATGACGAGGCTCGGACTTGCGCTGGCAGTGGCCGCGTTGGCGCCGCTCGCATCGGCCATGGCCGCGCCGGTCTGCACGGTGCCGCCGCGCATCGCCGCGCCGGATATCGAAGGCGCGAGCGAGCGCGAGCCGAGCCGCGTCGTGCCCATCGGCAGCTACACGCTCTCGCTCATTTGGCTCGCCGAAAATTGTCGCAAGGGCGGCAGCAGCGGTGCTGGTGCGCTCGATTGCCGCGCAGGCGCAGGCAAGCGCGGTTTCGTGCTCCACGGGCTGTGGCCCGACGGAGAGGGCAAGACGTGGCCGCAGTGGTGCGCGCCGGCGGCGCCTCTGCCGCTAGCGACGCTGCGCGCGCATTATTGCGCGACGCCCTTGGCGCAACTCGCGCAGCACGAATGGGCCAAACACGGCACGTGCATGTCGGGCTATGATCCGGACCGCTATTTCGCCGAGTCGCGACGCCTGTTCGCCGGACTGCGCATGCCGAACCTGCGCGCGCTTTCGTATGGCGCGACGAGCACCGCCTCGATCCAGCGTGCCTTCGCCGCCGCCAATCGCGGCATGAGCACGGACATGGTCCGGCTCAACGTCAATCGTCAGGGCTGGCTGGAGGAAGTCTGGGTGTGCCTCGACAAGAGGCTGCGCTGGACCAGTTGTCCGGCGCCCGCCGGCGACCCAAGCGCACCCGTGAAGATCTGGCGCGGGCGCAACTGAGGCGGCGGTGGCGCCGGCGGCACGCCGTCCCCACATCAAACGGATGGAAAGTCTGCGCCGCGCGATACAGGATCAGGTCCACGGGCTCGTCGGCTTCGGATCGGGCGAACTCGATCTCGACCGGCCCCCGGGCGACGAAGGCCTGTTCGGGCCGCAATCTGCCTGCTGGCGCGTCCATGGCGATTTCACCTCGATGATGATCGGCGGCACTTCCGCGCTGCTGTTGCAGATGCTCCACCCGCTGGCGCTGGCGGGCGTGTGGGACCATTCGGATTTCGAGCGCGACCGCGCCGGCCGCCTGCGCCGTACCGCGCAGTTCGTCGCCGGCACGACCTATGGCGCGAAGGCGGAGGCCGAGCGGTTGATCGATCGAGTGCGCACGATCCACGATCGTGTTGCCGGCGTGCTGCCCGACGGCACGCCTTATTCGGCCAACGATCCGGAACTGCTGACCTGGGTGCATGTCGCGGAGGCGAGTTCGTTCCTCGCCGCTTACCTGCGCTACCGCGATTCGGCCTTCCCGGCCGCCGAGCAGGATCGTTATTATGACGAGACGGCGCTCGTCGCCGAGCGGCTCGGCGCGCGCGAGGTGCCGCGCTCGCGGCGCGCGGTCGAGACCTATCTCCAGGCCGTGCGCCCGCAGCTTCGCGCCGACGAACGCACGCGCGCGGTCGCCGCGGCTTTGCTCGATCAGCCGTCGCCGCATCCGCTGCTGCTTCCCGTCGGCAAGCTGCTAGCCGGCGCGGCGATCGACTTGCTGCCGGCCTGGGCGCGCGCGCTGCATCGCTACAGGATGCCGGAAATGGGACGGTCGCCGCTGCGGCTCGGCGTTCACGGCGTCGGCCGCGTGCTGCGCTGGGCGCTGACCGACGGCTCGGCGAAACGCGCGCAGGCGCGGCTCGCCTGATGTAAAAGCGCGATCCAGAGCAGCTTCGGGCGCGCGGGACTGCGTTCGGCGGCCACTTGCGCTAGAAGGGCGGCGACATGCGCCATCCGATCGATCTTGCGGGAGACGCCGGCTCCGAACCGGTGCCGATCGCGCTCGCGCTCGTGCAGCCCGGGATCATCTGGAGCTGCTGGAACGAGAATGACGCGCTCGTCCTGGATCATGTCGAGCCACCGCGCGAGGCGCCGTTCCGCTGGGTTCATCTCGATCTGTGCGATCGGCGGAGCGTGCGCTGGGTGACGCAGGAGGCGGGCTTGCCGGCGGACGCAGCCGCCCTTTTCGTCGAGATCGACACGCGGCCGCAGGGGCAGTGGCAGAATGACGCGCTGGTCTTGATCCTGCCCGATCTGGAACGCGATTTCGACGCCATCGAAACCGGCCGGATCGGCGCGCTCCGCGTCGCCTATCGGCCGGGCCTCATCGTCACGGGCCGCCATCGCCCGCTGAAGACGCCGGATACGCTGCGCGCGCAGCTCGCGGAGTCGGGGCCGCTGGACGGAGGGGCTGCGCTGGAGCTGATCTTCGCAGCGCTCGGCGATCTCGTCGGCGAGCGCACGCAGGTGATCCTCGCCGAGCAGCTCGCGCTGGAGGACCAGATCCTTGCCGACGAAGGCATGCCGGACACGCGCCTGCTCGTCGGCATGCGCCGCCTGTCGGCGCGGCTGCATCGCCTGACCGCGGGCATGCGGACGGCGATCCATCGGCTGGAAGGCGATGTGACGTTGCCGCCCGACCTCTCCGCCTTGATCGGCTGGCAGGGCGCGCGGCTCGGCGCGCTGGATCGCGACATCATCGCGGTCCAGAGCCAGCTTCGGCTCCTGCGCGACGAGCTGGATCTCCAAGCCGGCCAGCGCACGAACGAGAATGTCTATCTGCTGTCGATCGTGACCGCGTTGTTCGTACCGGCGACGCTCGTCACTGGCTTCTTCGGGATGAATACGGGCGGCCTGCCGTTCGCGCATGGCGCGGGAGGAACGCTGCTGGCCGCGATCGCCGGCGTGGCCTGTTCGGGCATCACCTGGCTGGCCCTGCGACGGATGGGGCTGATCCGCCGCTGACGCCGGAGATCGGGCGGGAGGGGGCGACTCAGACCGAGTCGGCGCTCGGCACGAGCACGCAGACGATCCCGCCATCCTTGGCGGGCAGCACGATCGGCTCGCCCGGCGGCAGGGAATCGATATTGGCCTTGGCCTCGGGCGGGAGGCCGATCGTGACGACGCCGCGCGCGCGATCGAACACATAGCCCTTCTTCTTGAGAACTGCCGCGACCGCATCCAGATTGTGGATCGGCTCCAGCTGCTTGACCGTCACCGGATCGAGCGTGCCGCGATAGGAGATCGCATCGCAGTTCAGGCTGACCGGCTCGACCTTGACGGCTTCGGGCGCGGGCGCAGCCTGCGCCGCCCCGGCGGCGATCAGCGCCCCCGCGAGCGCGAGCAGGCTACGCGCGCGCATCACTTGCCCCGGTTCTTGCGATGCTCGGCCATGTCGAGCACCGTATTCTCGCCTTCGGGCAGCAGGCCCAGCCGGCGCGCAATCTCCTGATAGGCCTCGACCTCGCCGCCCAGATCCTGGCGGAAGCGATCCTTGTCGAGCTTCTCGCCGGTCGTCATGTCCCACAACCGGCAGCCGTCCGGGCTGATCTCGTCGGCGAGGATGATCCGCGCATAATCATTGTCGTAGATTCGCCCGAATTCGAGCTTGAAATCCACGAGCCGGATGCCGACGCCGGCAAACAACCCGGTCAGGAAATCGTTGATGCGGATCGCCATGTCGGCGATGTCGTGCATCTCGTCCTGGCTGGCCCAGCCGAAGCAGGCGATATGCTCTTCGGAGACGATCGGATCGCCGAGCGCATCGTCCTTGTAATAATATTCGATGATCGTGCGCGGGAGCTGCAGGCCTTCCTCCAGCCCGAGCCGCTTGGCGATGCTGCCCGCGGCGACGTTGCGGATCACGACCTCGATCGGCACGATCTCGCACTGGCGGATCAACTGCTCGCGCATGTTGAGGCGGCGGATGAAGTGGGTCGGCACGCCGATATTGCCGAGCAATGTGAAGACATGCTCGGAAATCCGGTTGTTGAGCACGCCCTTGCCGCTGATCGTCCCCTTCTTCTGCGCGTTGAAGGCGGTCGCGTCGTCCTTGAAATACTGGATCAGGGTGCCGGGCTCCGGACCCTCGTACAGGATCTTGGCCTTGCCCTCGTAAATCTGGCGGCGACGCGTCATCAGGGCTCCTCACTGGACCGTAAACGAGAAGCGCCCCGCTCGCGACGTCGAAGAGCGGCGCGCGTGCGGGGCGGGACACGGCATATAGTGCAAGCCGCCGGGCACCGCAACGGAAGGGCTGGCCCCGGCGTATCTTGCCGGGCATGACGCCTGATCCCTTGAAGGAAGCCTGTTATGCGGTCGCTGGCCCTGTTTGCACTGATGTCCACGGCCGCCTCGGCGCAGGCGCCTGCCCAGATCAACCCGGCGCGGATGACGGGGATCGTCCGCGAGCTGACCTCGGCGCCCTATCAGGGACGTGGCCCCGGCACGCCGGGGGAGGAGCGGACGATCGGCTATCTGGCGCGGGAGTATCGCGCGCTGGGGCTAGAGCCGATCTCCGCCGACGGCAGCTATTTCCAGTCGGTGCCGCTCGTCCGCACGAAGCTCGCGCCGACGACGCAGGTGACGATCGACACGAACGCCGGGCCGGTGGCGCTGACCGAGGGGCAGGGCATCTACGTAAACACGGTGCGCGATGCGGATCGGGTGACGATCGCGAAAGCGCCGCTCGTCTTCGTCGGTTATGGCGTGACCGCACCCGAGCGCGCCTGGGACGATTTCAAGGGCGTCGATCTGAAGGGCAAGATCGCGGTGTTCCTCGTCAACGATCCCGATTTCGAGGCGGCGGCGGGCGAGGCCGTCGCGGGCAAGTTCGGCGGGCGGCGGATGACCTATTATGGCCGCTGGACCTACAAATATGACGAGGCCGCGCGGCGCGGCGCGATCGGCGCGCTGATCGTCCACGATACGGCGGGCGCAGGCTATGGCTGGGAGACGGTGCGCGCGCCCGGCGGCGAGAATTACGACATCGTCCGTCAGCCCGGCGATTATCGCGTCGCGCTGCAGGGCTGGCTGGAGGGCGCGGCCGCAACCGACCTGTTCAAGCGATCCGGGCTCGACCTGACGGCCCTTCGCATTGCCGCGCGGCGCGACGATTTCCGCCCGGTGCCGCTCCCCGGCGCCGCCTTGAGCGTGGATGCGCCGGTCGAGCTCAGCCATGTCGAGAGCCACAATGTGATCGGCCGGATCAAGGGCAGCGGGCATCCCGACGAGACGATCGTCTATGGCGCGCATTGGGACGCCTACGGCATCGGCGCGCCCGACGCGCAGGGCAAGACGGTGCGGCAGGGCGCGGGCGACGACGGCACCGGCGTCGCCGGCGTGCTGGAGCTCGCGCGCCTGTTCAGGGCCGGCCCCGCGCCTGACCGCAGCGTCGTCTTCGCGCTGTGGACGGCCGAGGAGCGCGGGCTGCTCGGCTCGGAGGCCTATGCCGCGCATCCGCTGTTTCCGGTCTCAGAGACGGTCGCGGTGCTGACGATGGACGTGCTGCAGACCGCCGGCCCGGCGAAGGACGTCGTCCTCGTCGGCAACGGCCAGAGCGAGCTGGAGGACATGCTCGCCGCCGCGGCTGCGAAGCAGGGCCGGCGGATCACCCCCGAGGCTTTGCCCGAGCGCGGCCTCTTCTACCGCGCCGACCATTTCTCGCTCGTCCGCCGCGGCGTGCCGGCTTTGCTGCTGATGGGGATGAGCGGGGGCCACGATCTGGCGAAGGGCGGCCGCAAGGCGGGCGACAAATGGCTCGCCGACTATATGAAATGCTACCACCAGCCGTGCGACGACTGGTCGCCCAAATGGGACCTGCGCGGCGCGGCGCAGGACGTGCAGCTCTTCTACGATATCGGCGCGAGCCTCGCGAACAGCCGAGCGTGGCCGGACTGGCGCGAGGGGAGCGAGTTCAAGGCGCTGCGGGCGAAGACGGCCGCGGCGCGGCGGTAGATACGTCGCCGGCGCTACGGCTGCGTCGGCGCCGACAGCGGCATTCCAGACCCGCCAACGATCCTCGATGAAGCGGCGGTGGGGTCGGATCGTGACGAAGGGCTGGACCCGATCGGAGTCCGGACTTCTCCGTATCTTGCGCGAGCGAAGTTGAGGAAGTTGAGGATTGCGTGCGTCCGGGCCTGAAGCGGGCCGTGCGGGCTTCTGGCGATAGGCCGACGATGAGAAAGAGCCGGCAAGAGGATAAGATGGGGGGCTCCTGTAGGACAGGCCTTTTGCGCCATGTGCGAACGGCAGCTTTCGCCCCAATCGCGGACTTATCCCTCAAACGCGGCGCCCCCGCTCCCGCGAAGCGGAGAGGGCTCGCTGAGCGTTCGCTCACACGATTGCCGCCGTTACCTCCCCTCCCTGAAAGGGAGGGGATTGAGGGGTGGGTTGCCGTCCGGCCGGGCGCATCGCTGGATGGCGACCCACCCCCAGCCCCTCCCTTCCAGGGAGGGGGGGCAATGACCGCCTCCCACCACAAGCCGTCATGACCTCCCTCCCTGGAAGGTAGGGGTTGGGGGTGGGTTGCTCGATCAGGCATGCGACGGCAATCTCGGATCATGCCGCGGATCGCGCCCGCGGCTGCTCTGGCGGCGGTTGCGCCATGTTGGGTCGCTTCGCACGCCAGTTGCCGGTCGATCGCTACATCCTAGAAAGATCGAGGCGGCCCGCGCATCGATCTCCAAGGAGGAGGGCCGGCCCGATGGCGCGGTCGAGGCCGAATTCGCCGCCTGTGGCGCCCGGATCGCCTGTCGGGCGAGGGCCGGGTCTTTCGGACCTGGTCAGCCTCGCCGCCGTACGCGATCAGGCCTTCCGGGCGTAGGAAATGGAGCGCTGGCGGCCGGTGCGCGCGATGTTCGTCCGGACGAGTTCCACGGCATCGGCTTTACGGCGATCGCCCCTGCCGCGAGGATCGCAGGCGAGAAAAAGAACGCATTGAGAGTCGCGTCGGCGAGCGCGAGCAGCACGATGATCGCCAGCGGCAGCGCTGCATCGCCTGCCAGCCGATCGCCCCATTCATGCAGGCGCGCAAATGTCGCGACGCAGGCAGCGAGGAGCGCGCCCCACGCCAGCAGCAGCCCGGCCAGGCCATATTGTCCGATCAGCAGCAGCATCTGCCCCCAGGGGCGCGTGCCGTAGGGCCGCCACCAATCCCAATGCCCGGTGCCGAGGATCGGGTGCGCGGCGATGCCCGCCAGCGTCTTGGTGTCCTGCGATACGCGCCAGAGGAATGAACCGCGCCCGATGCGCCGCATGGCGGCGAGCATCTGCTCTCCTGCCGCGCTGCGTGCGATCGACTGCAAGGGCAGGACGCCGGACAGATGCACCGCCGCGACGAGCAGCAGCAGAGCGCCCGCAATCACCGCGGCAGGAACGAAGATCGGCAACCGCCAGATGGCGACCAGCACGAGCGCCAGACACAATAACAGGATCGCGCCCGCCGATTGCGACGCGAGCGCGACCACGACGTTCACGATCGCCAGGATCAGCCAGTGCCGGTGCGCGCCGTGCCCATTGCGCCGCAGCCACACCGCGGCGAACGCGGCGATCGCGATCCAAAGGCCATAAAGATTGCCGTGTTCCAGAAATCCGATCGGGCGATAGCCCACATAGCGCTCGACGCCGTCGGCCCGATACGGATGCGGGCCGTAGACGAGCCCGTAAAGCATCGCCGGGCGAACCCCCTCGATGATCGCGATCGGCAGGGCCGCGAGCCCCGAGAGCGCGATCGCGCGGATCAGCGCAAGGCAGCTCTCCCGGTCCGCAAGCCAGACCCGGCCGATCAGCCACGGCAATCCCCACGTCCCTGAAACATACAGGAAGGCGAGCCAAGGGGAGGGATTAGCCGTTCCGCCGAGGCCGTTGACCAGCGGCCACAGGCACCACGCCGCCATCGGCAGATCGATCGCGGCGGGCCGCCAGGCGCGCAATCGGGTCGGCTCGCGCAGCGCGGCTCCGGCGAAGGCCACCAAGGGAGGGATCCATGCCTTGGTGAGCAGCAGATCGGATGGCAGCGCGATTCCGCTGACCCACCAGTGGAAGTCCGTCCCCGGCGGGCCGGCCGCATAGCGGGCGACCGGGAGCAGCCACCATCCACCGAGCAGCACGAGCAGGATCGCGGTGCGCGTCGGCGACCGTGCGAAGCACAATGCCGCGATCGGCACGAAGCAGAGATAGGCGAATATCACGGTCATCGCCCACTCCTTGCCGCGATCATGGCGCGGACGTATGCCTAAGCAGGTTGCCAATGCAGATCAATTCAACCCAAGCAGCCGGATTGCTGGCCTTCGTGCCGGCGGCATCGGCCGCCGCGCTCGCGTTCCGGGCGGCAGGGCCGGGCCGTCTTCGCGAGCGCCGCACCTGGGCTGTCATTGCCGCGATACACATGCTGTTCGCCGTCGAAGTCGTCGCGATGACGCGGCACCACATCGTCGGCGCGATCGACGCATGGCTGATCGGCGCGGGCCTTTATTCCGAGCGACGCCCCGCACAGGCCGTGATGCTGCTCGTCGTCGTCCTATCGGCCGCAGCGGCGATGTTCGCGGTCATGCGGCGCGCGACGACGCGCCGATCGTCGATCGCGGTCGGCGCGACCGCGGCACTCGCGACGCTGTTCCTGATCGAAAGCGTCTCCCTCCACGCGGTGGATGCGCTTCTGTATCATCCCGCGGGCCCCGTGCTGCTCATCGGCTGGCTTTGGCTCGTCTGCGGCTGGACGACCGTCGCCGCCGCGGGATCAGGCCGCGCATCCGGTTCTTCGATGCCCAAGGACTGAAACCGGCTGCACGGTCCTGATCCGGGACCTTATTCCCTCATTTCGCGTGCAGCTCCGCCAGCAGTCGCGGCGCGGGATAGATCTTGGTCAGCGCTTCCTCGACCGCCACGGTCGAGACCGACACGCTGCGGTTGAGCGTTCCGTCGAAGCCGAAATTGCCGCCGAGCGAGTGGATGTTGCCGTCGAACACCGCGCCGATCACCGCGCCCTTCGCATCGAGGATCGGCGAGCCCGAATTGCCGCCGATAATGTCGTTGTCGCTCGTGAAATCGACGACCTTCGTCTTGTCGATCCGGCCCTCGGCGGCGAGCACCTTCGGGGGCAGCTTGAACGGGTCCGCGCCCGTCGCGCGCTCGTACATGCCGGCGAACACCGTCGTCGGCTTCACCGTCACGCCCTGATAGGTCCAGCCCTTCACCGCGCCGTAGGACAGGCGCAGCGTGAAGGTCGCGTCGGGGTAGAGATCGGTGCCGAACGCGGCGAAGCGCGCGGTGGCGAGCTTCGACTGCGCGGCGGTGACCGGCGCCTCGATCTCGAAGCGGTAGCGATCCTTGATCGCGCGCGCGTCTCCATCATGGGCCAGCACATAGCGGATCAGCGGATCGTCCGAGGCCTGCACCGCCGCGAGTCCGCCCGAGAAGAGCGCGGCGCGCACCTTCGGATCGCCGAGCTTGGTGCCCGTCACCAGCCGGTGCGCGACCTGTTCGGGGCTTTCCTTGCCGAGCAGCGCCTTCACCGGCGGCGCGTCGGTCGTCAGCGCCTCGCGCGTCTTGGAGAGCCAGTAAGCGATGCTGATCTCTTCGAGCCAGGGATAGACTGGCTTGTCGTCGGTCAGCTGCTTCTCGAGCAGAGCCAGCTTGGAATCCTGGTATTCCGGAAGCCGCTCGGCATTGGGCTTGGCGCGCTCCTGCGCGGCGCGGACGATCGCGCGCGCATCGCCATAGAGATCGGAGAAGCCGCCCGCGCGCAGCTCCAGCCAATTGTACGGCTTGTAGATGTCGCGATAGCCGACCATCAGCTTGGCGAGATCGGTCCACGGATCGCCGATCTTCTGCGCGGTGGCGGGATCGGCGGCGACCTTCGCGCGCAGCTCCGCCTCGGTCTGCGCGAGCTTGCCCGCAAAGCCCGGATCGAGCAGCGCCTGCCACTGGCCGTAGCGCGCCTTGTAGCTATTTTCGATGCCGAACAGCAGATCCTGCCCGGTGCGCGTCTTCTCGGGATCGCCCGCCATCGCCGATATCAGCCGGCCGCGCATCTCGGACAGATAGAGTTCGAGCGCGGGGAGCGAGACGTCGCGCTGGAACGCCATCTGCGCCTGGGTCAGGAGGCGCTGGGTCGAACCGGGATTGCCGGTGATGAAGACGAGTTCGCCTTCCTTGGGCGCGCGCGCGGCCCAGGTCAGGTGCGCAGGCGTCGCGACCGGCTTGCCATTCTCGTAGAGGCGCAGGAAGGCCGCATCGAGATCGTAGCGCGGGAAATTGAAATTGTCGGGATCGCCGCCGAAGAAGGCCGCGTCGGCCTCGGGCGCGTAGACGAGCCGGACGTCCGTATATTTGCGATAGTGATAGAGCTTGTACTGGCCGCCGCCAAACAGGGTGACGACCTGGCAGCGTTCGGTCGCGGGATCGGTGCAGCCTTCCTTCTCGATCGCCGCCACCTCGCCGTCGCGGGCTTTGGCGAGCGCGGCGCCGGTGAGCGTGCCGATCGCCTTCTGGACGCGCGCGGTCGTGTCGGTGATGGCGGTGACGATCTCGGCCTGCTGACCTGCGCATTTGCGCTCGTCGGCGAGGGTCGCGGCGAGGAAGCCGCCGGCGATATAATCGGCCGTCCCGGTCGAGATCTGCTGGGCGCAATCGCGCACGCAATGATGGTTGGTGAGAACGAGGCCCTGCCCCGAGACGAGGCTGGACGAGCAGCCCCCGGTCAGCCGCAGCGAGGAGAGCCGCACGCGATCGAGCCAGGCCTGGTCGGGCGCGAAGCCGTAGGCGGCCTTCACCTTCGCGGACGGGAAGGCGTCGAAGGTCCACATGCCTTCGTCGGCGGAGGCGGCGGAGAGAGGGAGAGCGATGCCGGCGGCGAGCGCCACGGCGAAACGGATCGGCGTCATGGAAGTCCCCTGATCTTTATGACTGGGGTCTAGCCAGCGATCAGGGGACTGCCAAGTTGGCGGCTCAGCGCGGGGGCGTGAGCTGTGCGGGCTCGTTGGCCGGCCAGGCCTGATGCTCGCCCCACCAGCGCACGAACGCGCGGACGGCGGCGATCGGCGAGGCCAGAAGCGGCAGGGGTGCGATCGCGCGATGCGCGGCCAGACCTTCGAAATTCTTCATGTGATACATAGCTGTGTCTCCTTTCCGCGCCCCCGGTCGATCCGGTGACGCACGGTTCCAATGCGCCTGCGCGATAAGGAGGGCCAATCAATCGTTGCAGGTGCGGCATAAGCGTGGCTTATGGCAGATCGTCATGCCGAACTATGTCGCCCGGATTATTTGCCTCACCGCCCATCCTGAGGAGGGACCGAGCTTGTCGAGGGCCCGTCTCGAAGGACATGCATCGCCGGCAGGGCGCGTCCTTCGAGACGCCGCTTCGACAAGCTCAGCGGCTCCTCAGGATGAGCGGGAGGGTAACCCGGACGGGCATCGCGCGGGAGGAGCGGAATAGCCATGCGCCAGATCCCGCCGCTCGCCGCCGTCCGCGTGTTCGAGGCGGCCGCGCGCCATCTCAATTTCACCGCCGCCGCGAACGAGCTGGGCATGACGCAGGCCGCGGTCAGCTATCAGATAAGGCTGCTCGAGGAGCGGCTCGGCACCTCCTTGTTCACGCGCGGCGGGCGGCGCGTGGTGCTGACCGAGGCGGGGCGGCAGGCGGCGCCGCTCGTCTCGGAGGCGTTCGATACGCTGGACGATGCGTTCGGCTTCGCGCGCGCCGAGACGGATCAGGTGCTGTCGATCACCGCCGCTGTCTCGTTCGCCACCGCCTGGCTCGCGCCGCGCTTGGGCCGCTTCCAGCTCGCGCATCCCGATATCGCGCTGCGGCTGGAGACGAGCAACTTCACGCATGATTTCGGCAAATCGGGCCACGATATCGGCATCCGCACCGGGCGCGATCCGGCGATGTGGCCGGGTATGGCCGCGCACTTCCTCCACCGCGTCTATTTCACGCCGATGTGCAGCCCCGATTTCGCGCAGCGCCTGGGCGGGCTGACCGATCCCGCGCAATTGCTGACCGCGCCGCGTCTGGCCTCGGACGCGGACTGGTGGGATCTGTGGTTCAAGGCGGCGGGGGTAGAGACCGCGGTCTCGATGGTCCCCGCGACCCGCTTCGATGCGCAGAATCTGGAGGCGCAGCTGGTCATGGCCGGGCAGGGCGTGACCCTGCTCACCCCGACCTTCTGGACCGCCGAGCTCGCCGACGGCCGCCTGATCCGCCCGTTCGAGACGGTCGCGTTCGATGGCGTGTGCATGTGGCTCGTCTATCCCGAGCCCAAGCGCCGCCTGCGCAAGGTCCGCCTGTTCCGCGACTGGCTGATCGAGGAATATGCGATCCACGCGCGCACCGACACGACGGGCGCGTTCGTCGCGCCCTGATCGCATGTTGTGCGGTCCCAGAGCCGGCGATGACGCCCACGGACCTCATCTGAACTTCGCAGGACGCGTGATATTCATGAAAGCATAGTCGAGCCTGCAGATGCTTGCGTCGAGACCATGAGTTCCCAAACCGACAACTTGTCGGTTAATTTGAGTCGTGATATTTTCGGCTAGTCGATTCCGTGCGCTAGGACCATCCGGCGACGATAGAGGGGAGAAAAAATGTCTCCGAAATGCCTCTACGGGCGATCGTGGCTCGCTGCCGCGTCTTCGGCCTGTCTTTTGATTGCGGTGAGTGCGGCGCCGGCCGCAACCGTCGATGTCGACCTCAGCGGCGCGACGAGCGGGTCGGTGGTCACCGGCGTCGGCGCGTCGTTTGCGCAGACCTTTCTCGGGCAGACGGCGGCGGGCATCGGCATCACTGGATCGCCGACGAACCCGCTTACGCTCCGTTCGAATGGGCTTGTCGGAGTCGTCTTCTGGGATCCGTTCGTCGCCCCTGCGTCCAAGTCGCTGCTGTCGCAGCCCGGCAATGCCGCGCCGCTCTCGGCGCTACTCGACAGCGCCGCCGATGGCCTGTCGTTCACCTCTGGTACTGCCGACGGCAATACCAGTTTCTCGATCGATTTCTTTTCGGCGACCGGGGCGCTGGTCGACTCGCGAGCAGTCACGACCGTGTCCGGTTATGCCAACTACAGTTTCAGCGGGCTGACCCCCTTTGCGGGTTTCACCATCTTCGACAACACGGACACGTTTGGTCTGCGTTTCCAGAATTTCTCGTACAATTCGGTTTCGTCTTCGGTGCCCGAACCGGCAAGTTGGGCGCTCATGGTCGCCGGCTTCGGCGCAATCGGCGGTGCGTTGCGCAATCGCCGCAAGGTATGCGTCCGCTACGCCTGAGCGAGTCTTCGCGAAGGCGGCGTTTTCGGCGCCACGAAGGGCCATGGCGCTCAGCGAATGATGCGCAGCATCGGCCTGTCCTCAATCACATAATCGGCTGAGCGGCGGCCGGCATGCCCTTGGTCTCCGGAATATATCGCAGCAATACCAGGGACTGAACGTCCATCATGTGAGGGAAAGAGAGGTGGTAGCGCCCACCAAATTGCGACGGTTGGGAAGTTCGCTGCGACAATGGCGTTGAGACCAACGCGCAACCGCGTCGCGACAAGAAGCTACGAAATCGCGCCGCCCGGCGCGATTGGCAAGCCGCGCCCGCCCCCCTATCGCGACCGCATGACCACCCGTCGCCTCTTCGCCACGCTCTTCTCCGAGAGCGCGCTCGACGATCCCGCTCTGCTGGAGGAGCTGGCGCACAGCTGCCGCACGCTGGCCGAGGATGATCGCGCCGGGCGCGCCTGGTCGAAGGAGAAGGGCTATCGCGGCTATACGTCCTACGCCTCGCTCAACGATCTGCCGCAGCGCGATCCGGTCTTCGCCGATCTGGTCAAGGCGTTGAACCGGCACGTCGCGGTGTTCGCGAAGGAATGCGGCTTCGATCTCGCCCGGCCGCTGAAGCTCGACAGTCTGTGGGTCAACGTCATGAAGCGCGGCGGCGTCCATTCGGGGCATATCCACCCGCACAGCGCGGTCTCTGGCACGCTCTACGTTGCGGTGCCGCCGGGCTCGGGCGCGCTGAAGCTGGAGGATCCGCGGCTGGCGATGCTGATGGCCGCCCCCATCCGCCGCCCGGATGCGGCCGCCGATCTGCAGCCGTTCGTCTATGCCGAGCCCAGGCCGGGCGCGATCTATCTGTGGGAAAGCTGGCTGCGGCACGAGGTGATGCCGAGCGACGCGAAGGACGAACGCATCTCGATCAGCTTCAATTATCGATAGTCCCGGTGCGCAGCGATGCGCGCCGCATCGGCAGGGAGCCTAAAGCAGGCCCAACTTCCAGAACGCGCCGAACAGGAGCGCGGCAGCGGGGACAGCGAGGCACACGGCGTTCAAGTCCGAGCAGGACGTTCCGTTGCGGGCCGTACGGGCCGCCAGCCAATCGCGCATCGCATGATCCTCGCCTTGGGCGGGTAGTCCCGCTCTGGACCCAATTTTCCATCGCGCCACGGCCGCGGTCAAGAACGGTGCGGAATCATCGTGGGCGCGATGCGGGGGGGTGGTGATGGCCCCGAGCGACGTTAGCGATGCCGCCCATCTCCGGCTCGCCTCGCCGGATCGGCGCTGCTAGACGCTGTCGGAATGCCGCCTGCGCCCGCCCCCCACGATCATGTCGTCGACGCCCCCTTCGATAGCGCGCTGAGCGAACGCTATCTCGTCTATGCACTCTCGACGATCACGGCACGCTCGCTGCCGGACGTGCGCGACGGGCTGAAGCCGGTCCATCGCCGGCTGCTGTGGGGGATGCGGCTGCTGCGGCTGGATCCGGCATCGGGCTACAAGAAATGCGCGCGCGTCGTCGGCGACGTGATGGGCAAATATCACCCGCATGGCGACGCCTCGATCTACGATGCGATGGTCCGCCTCGCCCAGCCCTTCGCGCTGCGCTACCCGCTCGTCGACGGGCAAGGCAATTTCGGCAATGTCGACGGCGATAATGCCGCGGCGATGCGCTACACCGAGGCGCGGCTGACCGCGGCGGCGATCCGGCTGATGGACGGGCTCGACGAACAGACCGTCGATTTCCGCCCGACCTACAATGGCGAGGAGGAAGAGCCCGAGGTTCTTCCCGGCCTGTTCCCCAATCTGCTCGCCAACGGCGCGTCGGGCATTGCGGTCGGGATGGCGACCTCGATCCCGCCGCACAATGCTGCCGAACTGCTCGACGCCGCCATCTTCCTGATCGATCGGCCCGAGAGCGATCCGCAGGAATTGATGCAGTTCGTGAGCGGGCCCGATTTCCCGACCGGCGGGATCATCGCCGACAGTCCCGCCGCGATCGCGGAATCCTACGTCACCGGCCGCGGCGGCTTCCGCGTCCGTGCGCGCTTCTCGACCGGGCGCGACAAGGCTGGCGAGTGGGAGAAGACGGGCGTCGAGAAATTGGCGGGGGGCACCTGGCAGCTCGTCATCTCCGAAATCCCTTATGGCGTGGCGAAGTCCAAGCTGATCGAGCAGATCGCGCAGCTGATCGCCGACAAGAAATTGCCGATCCTCGCCGACGTCCGCGACGAGAGCGACGAGGCGATCCGGATCGTCATCGAGCCGCGCGCACGCACCGTCGACGTGCAGGTGCTGATCGACAGCCTCTATCGCCTGACCGATCTCGAGATCCGCGTGCCGCTCAATTTGAACGTGCTCGACAAGGATCGCACGCCGCGGGTCATGTCGCTGAAGCAGGCGCTGGCGGCGTGGATCGATCATCAGTTCGAGGTGCTCGTCCGCCGCTCGAAGCACCGCTTGCAGAAGATCGCCGACCGGATCGAGCTGCTCGACGGCTATCTGATCACCTATCTCAACCTCGATCGGGTGATCGCGATCATCCGCGAGGAGGACGAGCCCAAGCCGCCGCTGATGGCCGAGTTCGACCTTACCGATCGGCAGGCCGAGGCGATCCTCAACATGCGGCTGCGCAGTTTGCGCAAGCTGGAGGAGATGGAGCTGCGCAAGGAGCGCGAGAAGCTCGACAAGGAAGCCAAGGGGCTCGAGGCGCTCGTCGAGAATCCCGGCCGCCAGCGCACCCGGCTCAAGCAGGATTTCGCCAAGCTGCGCGAGGCCTATGGCCCCGAGACCGCACTCGGCCGCCGGCGCACGACGATCGAGGAGCAGGGTCCGGCACGCGAGATCCCGCTGGAGGCGATGATCGAGCGCGAGCCGATCACCGTGATCCTCTCGCAGCGCGGCTGGATCCGGGCGATGTCTGGCCATCGCGATCTGGCGGCGGCCGACACGCTCAAGTTCAAGGAGGGCGACGGCCCGGCCTTCGCCTTTCACGCGCAGACGACCGACAAGTTGCTGCTCTTCGCCGACAATGGCCGCGTCTATACGCTGGGATCGGACAAGCTGCCCGGCGGGCGCGGCTTCGGCGAGCCGGTCAAGCTGATGATCGATCTGGAGGGCGATGTCGCGACGCTCGCGCTGATGCCCGCGAAGCTCGGCCAGAAGCTCCTGCTCGCCGCGAGCGACGGCAAGGGCTTCGTCGCGCAGGTCGCCGAGATCGTCGCCGAGACGCGCAAGGGCCGCCAGGTCGTCAACGTCCGCGACGGCGCGAAGCTCAAGGTCATCCACCCGATCGCGGCGTCCGACGATTATGTCGCGGCGATCGGCGACAACCGGAAGCTCGTCGTCTTCCCGCTCGCCGAATTGCCCGAGATGACGCGCGGGCAGGGCGCGAGCCTCCAGCGCTATCGCGACGGCGGACTGTCCGACGCGATCAGCTTCCGCTTTTCCGACGGCCTCAGCTGGGCGATGGGCGGCGAGTCGGGCCGGACGCGCACCGAAACCGATCTCGGCGCATGGCGCGCGGCCCGCGGCGCGGCCGGACGGATGCCCCCGACGGGATTTCCGCGAAATAATCGTTTCGGACGTGTTATTGCGGATCCGAACTGAGACATTATTAACGTCTCGGAGATAGTGATTTCGGGATGGATATGGGGAAGATCAGCGGTGGGCTCATTCGCACGCAGCCTTTCGCCGGTGCGCCCGGCGACATGGCGCTCTCCTTTCCGTCGGCTTCGGCCACCGCGCTCCAGCAATATCTCGATGCGCTTCCCATCGCCGCCGGCGTCGCGGTGCTGGGCGACAACGGGCCCCGCTTCCTCGCGCGCAACGAGCATCTGGTCCGGATGCGCAACCGCGTGCCGGACGCCAATCTGGGCGATTTCATCGCGCGCGTGATGCGTCATCTGACCAGCGATACCGAGAGCGAATCCTATGCCTGGGAAGAGCCCGGCGTCGGCGGTCGCCATTTTCAGGTCCACCTGACGCCGCTGGATGCGCACCCCGTGCTCGGTCGCCGACTGATGATGAGCCTCATCGATTGCACCGCCGCGATCGAAACCGAGCGCTCGCTGCGCTTCGGCATGCTGCATGACAGCCTCACCGGCCTGCCCAATCGGCTCGCTTTCTCCGAAGCGATCGAGACGATGCTGGAGACGGACGAGGACGATGTCGGCGGCTTCGCGGTACTCGCGCTCGATCTGACGCGCTTCAGCCGGATCAACGAGGGCATCGGATCGCTCGCGGGCGACGAGCTGATCCTGACCGTCGCGAGCCGGCTGCGCTCGGTGCTGCGGCCGCAGGACATGCTGGCGCGGATGGCGGCGGACGAATTCGCCGTGCTCGTGCCGCTGACCGAGGGGCCGGGCGATGCGCTGCACGTCGCGCGCAGGCTGCAGGAATCGCTCGCTTATCCGCTTCGCCTGTCCGAGCTGGAGATCAAGATCGATTGCGCGATCGGTTGCGCGCTGTGGCACGAAAATGCGCTGGGCGCGGGCGACATCATCCGCAACGGCCAGTTCGCACTGAAGCGGGCCAAGCGCTCCGGCCGGATCGAGGTGTATCAGCCGGGCGAGGCCGGGCGCGCGCGGCGGCGCTTCAGCCTCGAGACCGAACTGCGCCGCGCGATCGAGGCCGACCAGCTCGATCTCGCCTTCCAGCCGCTCGTCGATCTGGAGACGCGGACGATCTCGGGCTTCGAGACGCTCGCCCGCTGGAACCATCCGGACCGGGGCGCGATCCCGCCGATCGAATTCATCACCGTTGCCGAGGAATCGGGGCTGATCCTGCCGCTCGGCCGCTGGGTGATCGATCGCGCGGTGGAGACGCTCGCGTCGTGGGACAGGCAGGCGGGCGGACCGCTGCCCATCTATTTCAGCATCAACGTCTCGGCCGTGCAGCTCGCGCGCGATTCGGTGGCGTCGGCGGTCGCCGATGCGCTGCGCCGGCACGATCTGCCGGGCGACCGGATCACGCTGGAGCTGACCGAAAGCTCGATCGTCGCCGATCCCGATCGCGCGTCGGACATGCTGGATGCGCTGAAGGCGCTTTCCTGCCGGATCGCGATGGACGATTTCGGCACCGGCTATTCCAGCCTCGCCTATCTCCAGCGGCTGCCGATAGACGTCCTCAAGATCGATCGCCAGTTCGTCTCGGCCATGTTCGACGACAAGGATTCGACCGCGATCATCCGCGCAATCCTGAGCCTCGCCAACGCGCTCGGCATGACGACGATCGCCGAGGGAATCGAGACGGCGAACGCCGCGCATCTGCTGGCAGCGCTCGGCGCGACCACCGGGCAGGGCTATCATTTCGCCAAGCCGATGCCGGCGGCGCAGGCCTTCCAGCATCTGGTGGGTCGCAAGGCCGCCTGAGCGGCCGGCTATTCCGAGCGCGCGACCTCTTCCTGCACCAACGCCTCGACCCGCGCGCGATCGGGGAAGCCCTCCGCGATCCAGCGCCGCTCGATCGCCGCCAGCGCCGCCGCGACCTTCGGGCCGGCGTTCATCCCCAGCGCGACCAGCGCGCCCCCGCCGATCGGCAGGCGCGGCGGCGTCCATCCCTCGATCGCGGCGAGTCCCGGCGCGTCACCGGCCAGCAGCAGTCGATCGCGCGCGCCCTGCGCGCCGATCCGGTATGCCAGCGCGCGCGGATCGCCCTGCGCGGGCTCGGCCGCGACGATCAGCCGCTTGCGCTGGAGCTTGGAGAGCTTCAGCCGTGCCCCGACCTTGTCGGCGACGGCCGGGTCGGACGGCAGCAAGGCGGCGAGTCGCCGGATCGCGTCGCCGTCGCCGCCCTCGCGCGCCACGAGCGCGGACAGTCGCTCGACGCCGGCGCGATCGATCTCCGGCAGGACCGGGAGGAAGATACCGCGCGACACCATCACTGCGATCGTCGGTGCGGGATCGGCCAGCGCGAGCAGCTTGATCAGCTCCTGCGCGATCCGCTCGCGCGACAGCGCCATCAGATCGTTGGCGCGCGCCGCGCAGGCATCGAGATCGGCCGCCGAGGGCGGCCCTTTGCCGAATCGGGCGTGGAAACGGAAGAAGCGCAGGATCCGCAGGTGATCCTCGGCGATGCGCGCGAGCGGATCGCCGATGAACCGGACCCGGCCGGCGGCGAGATCGTCGAGCCCGCCGAAATAATCGTGGACCAGCCCGTCGCGCGGATCGGCGGAGAGCGCGTTGATCGTGAAATCGCGCCGGGCGGCGTCGGCCGCCCAATCGTCGGTGAAGGCGACGATCGCGTGGCGGCCGTCGGTCTCGACGTCGCGGCGCAGTGTGGTCACCTCGACCGGGCCGGACGGCAGCACTGCGGTGACCGTCCCGTGCGCGATGCCGGTCGGTACCGCCTTGAAGCCCGCCGCGCGGATGCGCCGGACGGACTCTTCGGGCATGTGGACCGTCGCGAGATCGATGTCGCTGGGATCGAGGTTGAGGACCGAATCGCGCACATAGCCGCCGATCGGCCGCACCTCGCCATCCGCTGCGCCCAGCGCCGCGACGAGCGCGGCCAGGCCTTCGCGTCGTTCCAGCGTTTCGGGCGGCAGCTTCATGCGAAGGCCCGCAGCTTTTCCGAGAGCGTCACGATCATCGCCGCGGTCGCCCCCCAGATCCGCCATTCGCCCCACATTATCTCATAATATTCGCCGCTACGGCCATCGTCTTCATGGACCAGCCGAACGTGGTTGGCGCTTTCGAGGAGGAAGGCGAGCGGCACTTCGAATACCGCGGCGACCTCGGCTTCATGGGGTGTCAGCGCCAGGTCCGGCGGCACGATGCCGACGACCGGCACGATCTCGTAGCCGGTGAAGGTGCGATAGCGGTCGGAGGTGCCGATGACCTGGACCAGCGCCGGATCGAGCCCGATCTCCTCGTCCGCCTCGCGCAGCGCCGCGGCGATCGCGTCGGCGTCGTCCGGATCGACCCGCCCGCCCGGAAACGCGACCTGCCCCGCATGGTGCCGCATGTCGGCGCGGCGCAAGGTCAGCAATACGCCCGGCTCGGGCCGGTCGGTGATCGGAACGAGCACCGCCGCATCAGTGAAGGAGAGCCCTGCCGACAGGAACGCATCGCCGCCGATCGCGTCGCTAGCCGGATCCAGTGCGGCGCGCAGCCGATCCGCCAGCCTCATGCCGGCGCCAGCGCCTGGAACGCGCCTTCGCTCCACAGGCCGAGCGGCTCGCCACCCTCGGCGATCGCGAGCTCGGCCAGTTCGTAATAGACGGAACGGGCGAGCAGCGCCTCCAGGCCGCGCCGGACGTGCAGATATGGATGCGGGCCGTCTTCGGCCTGCGCCGTGCGAAGCGTGTGCTCGGCATCGGCGACGACGATTTCGTCGGTATTGAGGCGGAAGGCGAGCCGGCGGTCGCGGCCCTCGCCCTCGCTTTTCACCTCGACCGCGACGAAGGGTGCATCCTCCACCGCGATCGCCAGCTTCTCGACCGGGGTCACGAGCACGAAGCTGCCATCTGCCTCGCGCCTCAGGATCGTCGAGAAGAGGCGGACCATCGCCGGACGTCTGATCGGCGCGCCCTCATGATACCAGGCGCCGTCGCGCGCGATCCGCATCGCGCTGTCGCCGCAATGCGCCGGATGCCATTGATCGACCGGCGGCAGCCGTCTGGCCTCCACCAGCTCGGCGATCTCGGTCAGCGACAAGCTTGCCAGATTTTCGGGCAGGGGCGTGGTTTCGGGCATGCTGCCCAGTTAGGCGCGCGGACGAAGGCAGGGAAGGGGCGGCGCCCCGCAGCGATCAGCGGCGCGGGCCGAGATGACCGTCTGCGGGCAGGGTCATGCCGGCCGGCACGCGCGCGAGCAGGCGCCGCCGCTCGACCGGCCCCGGCACCGTCCACTCGCGCGTCCAGTGCGCCTCGAAGCCGAAGAAGCGACCATAATATTCGGGATCGCCGATCAGCACGAGCGGCTCGCTCTGCAGATAATCGGCGGCCGCGATCATCCGCTCCATCATCTTGCGGCCGATACCCTCGCGCTGGAGCGCAGGCTCGACGGCGACCGGCCCGACGAGAATCACGGGCACGTCCCCGTCGAGCGCCGCCGGCCAGCATTGCAGCGATCCGATCAGCGTGCCGCCGCGATCGAAAGCGGCGAACGAGAGATCGACGATCGCGGTCATTCCGTCGCGGATGCGATAGGCGGTGCGCCGCCGCCGATCCGGGCCGAAGACGCGATCGAGCAGCGCATCGACATCGGACGCCGCGGCGGACCGGAGCGGCGCGATCGTGAAATCGGCGAGGGCGGGGGCATGATCCAAGGCGCGCCGGATAATCGAACGCGCGCGAAACGCAACGACAGGCCGATGACACCGCTCGCTTGCCGTGTCGGGGCCGCCTCGCTACCGGCGCGGACGATGACCCCGGAGTTCGGCAGCCCGCGCACAGCGATCGTCACCGGCGGTGCCCGCCGGATCGGCGCCGCCTTCGTGCGCGCGCTCGCCGAGGATGGCTGGACGCTGCTCGTCCATTGCTATGATTCGCCGGAAGAGGCCGAGGAGATGGTCGCTGGGATGCCCGGCGCGCGCGTCGTCCAGGCCGATCTCGGCGCGCCGGATTGCGCGGAGACGATCCTCGGCGCGCTGGAGGGCATGCCACCGCCCGCTCTGCTCGTGAACAATGCGTCGCGCTTCGAGCTGGACCAGTTCGACGATTTCACGCTCGAAGGCTGGGATCGCCATTTCTTGCCCAATCTGCGCGGGCCGGCGCTGCTCACGCGGGCGTTCGCACAGCGCGTGCCGGCGGGATCGGGCGCGCTGATCGTCAACATGCTTGATGCCAAGCTCGCGCAGCCCAATCCGGACTTCTTCACCTATACGCTTTCGAAATACGGCCTCGCGGCGCTGACCGAGCTCTCGGCGCGGGTGCTGGCGGAGCGCGGGATCCGCGTCTGCGCGATCGCGCCGTCGGTCACGCTCGTCTCGGGCAAGCAGACGCGCGACAATTTCGATTCGGTCCACATGCTCAATGCGCTGCGCCGGGGGGTCACGGTCGACGATCTCGTCGCCGCGCTCCGCTTTCTGATCGCGAGTCCCGCAATCACTGGCGACGTCATCCGCGTCGATGCGGGGCAGCGCTTCCTCGGGCTCCCCCGCGACGTCCAGTTCCTCGACGAAAGATCCTGATGACCCACGAATCCGCCGCTGCCGCGGCGATCCCCGCCCAACTCGCCCCCCGCAGCTTCCGCATCTTCCTCGACGGGCTGGATCTCCCGGTCGATATCGGATTCCACGATTTCGAGGTCGGCGCGCCCCAGCGACTGCGCGTGACGGTCGAGCTGTGGGTCGACGAGGCGCATTTCCCGTCGAGCGATCGCGTCGCCGAGGCGTGGAATTACGATCTCCTGCGCACCGGCATCCTCCGCCTCGCCGAGGGCCGCCGCTTCAATCTGCAGGAAACCTTCGCGCGCGAAATCTATGCGCTGATCGCCGCGCGGCCGGGCGTCACGGCGATTCGCGTCGTCACCTCGAAGCCCGACGTCTATCCCGACTGCGCGGGCGTCGGCGTGGAAATTTCCTCCACCTGACCGCGCCGGCAGGCGCCGAGCCCGCTGAGTACGGTCTGATAATCCTCGCTTGCGATCGTCGCATCGGCGGGCTGGAGGCCTTCGGTCGCGTTTCCGGGGAGGGTCCGGGGCAGGCCGCAGGCGAGCCGATACCAGAGCAGGGTGTCGGGCGCGGGGGGCGCGGCGCTCGCGTCGGTCAGTTCGGACAGCGCGACCGCCCAGCGCGGGGTCTCGCCCGGCCGCCGCAGAATCGATAGCGAGATCGGTCGGTTATCCGGCGTTTTCAGGAAGATCTGCGTCTCTCCCTCGCCGGGAAGCGATCCCGCGACATGGAAAGCGTGGCCGATGCCCGTCACCGCCGGCGGCGCATCGGGCGCGACCGCGGCGCTCAGTATAGAGCGCAGGCGCGTCTCGTCCGCAGTGGTCCGCGCGAGTTGCGCGTGGGGGCCGATCAGGCGGATCTCGCCGGGGCGGCTGCCGGGCGCCGCCAGCAGCAACACCTGCTGGCCTTTCAGCTTGGGCGTCTTCTTCGCGATCGGCAGATCCGCGAGATATCTTATGGTCTCGGGCAGCTCTGCGCGGCCCGCGATCAGCGCATCGGCATGCGCCTCGATCAGATAGCGCGTTCTGCCCGCCGGCACGCCGACGGCGGTCTCGCCTTTCAGCGCAGTCGCCTTCACGATCGTTGCGGCGACGACGATCGGCGCCGCTAGGGCCATATCGGCCATGTCAGGATATGAGAGATTTGTCTCGAAAGCTCCATATTGCGGTATTGACGCGGCGTTAAGTGTCTGGGTGCCGACACCGGTGGCAATTATCACGGCAAGGGCGGGCAGCAGGCAGCGCATCATCAGTCTCGCTTTCCGAAGGGTTCATGCGTCAGGATGCAATCTCGTTTCGAATGTCGTCGTCACATCGACGGAGCGTGCAGGATTCAAGAGGGTTGCCGCAACGAAGTGTATGATGCCTATAAAGGGCTTGCGCTGAGAGGAAGCCCCGCGATAGGAAGTCTTGCCGCCGGCTTAACAGCAATCGGGAAGCGGGGACGGTGGCATCCGTTGTGGCCGCGCCTGTGCGCTGTGTCACATATCGAATTCAGATTGAGGAGTCTTGTTCCTTAATGGCCTACGCTGATCAAACGATGAGCACCCGCAAGGCCGTCTCGATCGGGCTTGTGGTCGCGCTCCACGCGGCGCTCGGCTACGCCTTCATCACCGGGCTTGCCTATAATGTTATCAAAAAGGCTGCCCAAGACTTGAAGGTCGTGGACGTCCAGGAGGCGCCGCCGCCGCCGGAACAGAAACCACCACCGCCGCCGCCCGAACAGAAGTTCGAGCCGCCGCCCATCGTCGCGCCGCCTCCGGTCGTGCAGACGCCGACGATCGCTCCGCCGATCGTTGCCGTCCCGTCGCCGCCGGTGTTCGTGCCGACCCCGGCTGCGCCGCCGGCTCCGCCGCCCCCTCCCGCTCCCGTGGTCTCCAAGGCCGCCGGCGCGAAGGGTGATCCGGCGCAGTGGGTGACGTCGGATGACTATCCGCCGGCCGCTCTTCGCGAAGAGCGGGAAGGCGTGACCAAGGTCACGTGGCAGATCAACGAGCAGGGCCGAATCGAGAATTGCTCGGTCGTCGCCTCCAGCGGCTCGCCCGATCTCGACGAGACGGCCTGCCGTGTTCTGACCCGCCGCGGGCGTTATTCGCCGGCGATGGACCAGTCGGGCAAGCCCATGCGCACCTCGCAGAGCCGCACGATTCGCTGGCAGATACCCAAGAACTAGGTGAGAGCGGTCGGCACCGGCCGACCGCCGATCCTTTCGAACCCCAGACCCAAGGATGTCACCCGTCATGGAAAAGAACGCCAACCCTTATGGCCTGATGGCCGCGCTCGAGCAGGGCGGACTCATCGCGCAGACCGTTTTCGGTATCCTCGTGATCATGTCGGCCGCTTCGTGGTACATCATGTTCACCAAGCTGCTCGAGCAGCAGAAGGTCCTGAACCAGGCCAAGCGCGTCCGCACCAGCTTCTGGGGCACGCCGACCATCAAGGACGGCGCGTCGAAGCTCGAGAAGGATTCGGCCTATCGCCAGATCGTCGAAGACGGCCTGCTCGCTCAGGAGCAGCACACCAAGCTGATCGACCCGGTCGACCAGCATGAGTGGCTGCACGGCTCGCTCGATCGCAGCACCGCCGCGATCAACTCGAAGCTCGGCAACGGTCTCGCGGTTCTCGCGACGGTCGGTTCGACCTCGCCGTTCGTCGGCCTGTTCGGCACGGTTATCGGTATCTACCGCGCGCTCATCAAGATTGGTGCTGCCGGTCAGGCTTCGATCGACGCCGTCGCCGGCCCGGTCGGTGAGGCTCTGATCATGACCGCGCTCGGTCTCGCCGTCGCGGTTCCGGCCGTGCTCGGCTACAACTGGCTGATCCGCCGCAACAAGGTCGTCGCCGAGCAGATCGGCATCTTCGCGACCGACCTGCACGGCTACATGGTCTCGAACGGCGCGCTTCGTCCGGCGATCGCTTCCGCCAAGGTCGCTCCGGCCCCGGCCGTGAAGACCGCCGCGATCCCGCCGAAGGCCTGAAGTCTCTGATCCGGCGGGGTCTTCGGGCTCCGCCGGCTCTCACTCGCGAGCCCGTGCTTTTGCGGGCCGCCAGAAGCTAGAACAGGACACGCCGACCCATGGCCATGAGTGCCGGCCCCGCCGAATCCGATGCCCCGATGTCGGACATCAACACGACTCCGCTGGTGGACGTCATGTTGGTTCTGCTCATCATCTTTCTCATCACGGTCCCGGTCGTGATCCAGACCGTTCCCGTAAAGCTGCCGTCGGTCGTGTATGAGCCGACGACCAGCAAGCCGGAAAATGTCGTCCTCTCGATCCGTGGCAATTCCAGCGGCGGCTGCGAGGTTTTCTGGGGCCAGTCGCGGATCAAGCCGCAAGAGCTGCTCGACAAGTCGGTCGCGAAGCTGCGGGCCGAGATCGACAAGCAGGGTGGCCCATCCGCCCCCGGCCTCGAACTTCCCGAGGTTCACATCCGTGCCGACGTCAACACGCCCTGGCGCTGTGTCGGTGGTGCGATGACGAACGTGGCACGCGCGGGCTTCGCCCGGGTCGGCTTCATCTCGCAGCCGGAACCCGGCGCCTATCACGCCGAGCGTTGATCCAAGCCTGCCTTCGAAGGAGTAGTTACCCATGGCCATGAGTGCAGGCAGCGCCGAAGGCGAGCCCATGATGGACATCAACACGACGCCGCTCATCGACGTCATGCTGGTGCTCCTGATCATGTTCATCATCACCATCCCGGTGCAGACGCATGCGGTTAAGCTGGATCTCCCGCAGAACCAGCCCAACACGCCGCCGCCGCCGATTCTTCCGGTGAAGAATCGCGTGACGATCGATGTGACCAACAAGATCTTCTGGAACGGGTCGCCTATCGATATGACGGTGCTGCGCCAGTATCTGGATCAGACCCAGCAGATGAACCCGATTCCCGAGCTGCATCTGGAGCCGGATCCGCAGGCTCGCTACGAAGTGGTCGACGAGGTGCTCGCCGTGACCAAGCGCGCGAACGTCTCGAAGATGGGTTTCGTCGGCAACGAACGTTACGCCGGCTACGAGTGATCTGGGGTCGCTCGGGCGTAATGATGGGGGGCGGTCCGTTGGACCGCCCCTTTCTTTTTGGGCGCCGCAGATCACCGGGAGGACTTTGTCAGCTGCGGGCAGTGCCCGCCGGCCAGCCGAAGGCGCGATCGACCGCGGCCAGCGATTCGGCCTCGTCACGGGCATAGAGCGTGAATTCGTCCGATACGGGCTCGCCGAGCGCCTCCTCGAACGCCGGGCGCGAGCCGGCAGCGGCATAGCTCCCTTGTACTTCGTCGCCGAGATTGGAGCGGAAGATGCCCGCCGCGCTGACCGGCAGGAAGTCCTCGTAGGTGATCGGCGCGGCGACGACGGCGCCGTCCGCGATCAGCGCCTCGAGATTGCCGGGCGACGGTGGTAGCCGCCGCGGGGCCGATTCGGCCGGCCGATAGCGGAAGAAAGCGAGCCGCTCGCGGCGGAGCGCGTCGGCGTCGTCCGGCAGGCTTGTGTGCGCCTCGCCGGCGATCAGCCGATCGTAGCGCGCCCGGCCTTCGCGGGTGAGCGCGGCGCCGCGTTGCTCGATCTCGCCGAAGCGCGCGGTATGGCTGCCCTCGGCGGAGAGGCCGGTGCGTCCGGGGAAGGCGACGGCCTCGCTCAGCGCCTTGAAGCTGGTCTGCCGCAGCAGGATCGGGCAACGCCGCCGCGGCGGTCCCTCGATCGTATCCTTCGGGCCGAAGCCGAGCGCGGCCATCCGCGCATGCGCCGCATCGATGTCCAGCACGCGCGGCGTCAGATGATTGATGTGCGGACCAGGAAAGCTGACGACGTCGGCCACGAGCCGGTGGCTGGCGAGCAGACGATCATAGATTTCGCGGTCGATCGTCGCTCGGCTGTGCCAGCGGAAGGTTTCCAGCAGCGCGGGGAGGAATCGTTCGGACTGGGCCTCGTCGAGACCGCCATTCGCGTCGGCGGCGGCCAACAGCGCGGTGGCTTCCTCGGTCAGGATCGAGCGGCGGGACAGGATCGCGGCGGCCTCGTCGCGGAGCGCGACATCCTCGATCAGCTCCAGCCTGAGCAGCGAGGTGAAGACCCGGAACGGGCTTGCCGCCAGTTCGCCGGCATCGACGGGCCGGAAGGCGGTGGAGTGGACCGGGACGCCGGCCGCCGCGAGATCATAATAGCCGACCGGCCGCATCCCCATCAGCCGGAAGGCGCGGGCGACGCACCTGAGCTCGCGGGCCGTACCCAGCCGGATCGCGCCGTGCCGTTCGGCATCGATCCGGTCGCCCTCGCCGCTCGCGCGCAACGCATCGGCCAGCGTCGGATCGGCGACGAGCGTCTCGCGGTTGATATCGGCGACCAGAGCCAGCAACGCGCCATATTGCGGCACCTCTGCGCGATACATGTCCGAGAGCATCGCGGCGAAGCGCGCGCGTAATTCGGAGGCAGGGACGAAGCCGCTCATTGCTGCGAGGTGGCCGAGAAAGGGACATATTCGGCCGGGCAGGCGGGAGGACCAGATCGCATCCCCACGTCCTAAGCCATCCCGATTTCCCGGCAAAGCGCGATGCGCCAGCAACGAGCCATTGACCTTGCCGCGCCATTAACCAAAGGGAAACCATGCGGTGCGTAGCGCTTTCTTGCGCGCGGACGGTCCGCGTTGCGCGATCCCGTCCTTGCGACGGAGTGAAGAATGCGGTCCCGGCATGTGCTTGGCGGTCATCGTCCGGCGTTATATGGCATTGCACAACAATCTAGTGTGTTGTATGTGTAAAACACCAAAAGGCGAGAAACGTGGGCCAGCATAATTTCCTAGAATTGCGACGGGCGATGGTGGCGAGCCAGCTGCGCACCACCGCCGTCAATGATCCCCGCGTCGTCGAGGCGATGGGTGCGGTGCCGCGCGAGGGCTTCGTGCCCGCAGAGCGCGCGAGCCTCGCCTATCTCGATATCGCGCAACCGCTGGGCGAAGGCCGCGCGCTGCCGGCGCCGATGGTGCTGGGGCGGCTGCTGACCGAAGCGCGCGTCCGCCCGCAGGACCGCGTGCTCGTGATCGGCGCGGGCAGCGGATATGCGGCAGCTGTGCTCACCTACCTTGCGGCGCACGTCGTCGCGCTGGAGGAGGATGCCGGGCTCGCCGCGATCGGCGCGGCCGCGCTGCCCGCCACCGTCGAGACCGTGACCGGACCGCTCGCGGCCGGCTGGAGCGCATCTGCACCCTATGACTTCATCCTGTTCGACGGCGCGATCGAGCGCGTGCCGCAGGCGATCGTCGACCAGCTTGCCGAAGGCGGACGGATCGGCGCCGCGTTGGTGGAGCGTGGCGTGACGCGGCTGGCGATCGGCCGTCGCGTTGCCGGCAGCTTCGGCCTGACGACCTTCGTCGAGGCCGAATCGCCGATCCTGCCGGGCTTCTCCGCGCCGGACGCTTTTCGCTTCTGATGCAGACCGGGGGGGGATCGGGCAGAGTGGTTACGCGCAGATGGCTGGCGGGGGTCGCGGGGGCGGCCTTGTGCGTCTCCCCGGCGATGGCGGATACGCTCAAGGATGCGCTGGTCCAGGCCTATGGCACCAGCCCGGTGCTCGCCGGCGCGCGCGCGCAGTTGCGCGGTGTGGATGAAGGCGTGCCGATCGCCAAGGCCAATGCGCGGCTGCAGGTGAGCGCCACGATCGGCGTGACGCAGAGCACCGATGGCCTGACCACGTTCGAGAATGGCGGCCGTGCGCTGACCGGCGGGCTCAACCTCTCCTATCCGCTGTTCCAGGGCGGCCGCGTCAAGAACGCGATCAACGCCGCCGAGGCGCGCGTCATCGCCGGCCGCGCCGATCTGCGCACGACCGAGGGCAATCTCTTCACGCAGGCGGTGAGCGCCTACATGAACGTGATCCGCGACCAGTCGGTCGTCGAGCTCAACGCCTCCAACGTCCGCGTGCTGGAGACCAATTTGCGCGCCAGCCGCGATCGCTTCCAGGTGGGCGATCTGACGCGCACCGACGTCGCCCAGTCCGAGGCGCGGCTCGCGATCGCGCGTAGCCAGCTGGCGACCGCGCAGGGCAATCTCACCGCAAGCCGCGAAACCTATCGCCAGGTCGTCGGCAAATGGCCCGAGAAGCTCGATCAGCCGCCGGCTTTGCCCAAGCTCCCCGCGACCGCCGACGATGCGGTGAAGATCGCGCTTTCCAATGCGCCGACGATCGCATCGGTCACGGCCAACACGCAGGCGGCGGGCTATGACGTCCGCACTGCCTCGGCGCAGCGGCTGCCGGTCTTCTCGGTAACCGGGGGCACGAGCTACAGCGATTATCTGAACACCCGCGCGCAATCGTCGGGCCAGCCCGCGAGCCTGAACGACCAGTTCGATCAGACGGTCGGGCAGAACCGGATCGGCCTGCAGATGACCGTGCCACTCTATCAGGGCGGCGGCGTCGCCGCGAGGGTGCGGCAGGCGCAGGCGCAGGAGAGCGCGGCGCTGGAGCAGGGCATCGATGTCGAGCGGCGCGTGATCGCGACGACGCGCGCGGCCTATGCCAATTTCAGCGCGGCGGGAGAGGCGATCCGCGCCAACCAGCAGGCGGTCTCGGCCAACCGGCTCGCGCTGGAAGGCGCGCGCGCGGAGAATACGGCGGGTACGCGCACCGTGATCGAAGTGCTCAATGCCGAGCAGGAATATCTGAACGCGCAGGTCGCGCTCGTCACCGCGCAGCGCGATCAATATGTCGCGGGTTTCGCGCTGCTCAACGCGATGGGCCAGGCGCAGGCCGACGTCCTCAATCTCGACGGCGGCGCGCTCTACGATCCGGTCGCGCATTACGGGCAGGTCCGCAATCGCTTCGGCGACTGGAGCGACGACAGCAAATATAAGACGACTTCGGTCCATACGACCGGCGAGACGCCGAAGGATGCGGACGTCCAGCCGCTCGCGCCCGATCCGTTGCTCGGCACGGACAATTCGGTCGCGACGATGCCGGCGCCGGCGGGTTCGCTCGTGCCCAATCCGGCGAACGTGACACGGCCGCCGCAGTAAGCGATAATCCGCGGATGGCCGAGATTTCCACGACACAGCCGATGGACGAGATCCTCGCCTCGATCCGACGCATCATCACCGAGGAGCCGCTTGTCGGCGGGCCTGCTCCGGTGGCCGATGCGGCGGACGAGGAGCCGGAGGACGTGCTGGAGCTGGGCGAGCCGCTGCCGGCTGAGCCGGTCTCGGTCGCGCCCTTCCCGGTGGCGGAGCCTTCGGCCTTGCTGTCCGAGCGGACGCAGGCGGCGAGCCAGCGCGCGCTGGCGGCCTTGTCGGGGCTCAGCATCGATCCCGATGCGGATGCCAACACGATGGACGGGCTGGTCCGCGAGATGCTGCGGCCGATGCTGAAAGACTGGCTCGACGCGCATCTGCCCGAAATGGTCGAGCGGCTCGTCGCGCGCGAAGTCGCGCGGATTTCGGGGCGCTGACCGGGCGTCAGGGGCGCGCCTTCATCGCGCCGACTCGTTCGCTTCCAATTGGTCAATGCCGGCCGCCCGCTTGGCAGCGCTATGAAGCGGTTAAGCCGCGGGCTTGGGCTCTACTTTGGTCACATCCAGTACGCGCAGCTCCGGCGCTCCCACTGCTTGGCGGATCAGCGATCCCTTCGGCACCATCCTCGTCGCCCGCAGCGTGAAGCGCTCCACCCGATAACGGCCCGGCGAGCCTGGCGTGACCGTCAGTGGGGCATAGCGTCGGCTCGCCACCTGCCGGAGATAGGGGGCGGCCCAATCCTTCAGTCGGTTGCCGCGCAGAACCTCCGCGTCGGATACGCTGCCGTCGGGCCGCACCAGGAAGCCGATATCCACCCATTGGATCGGGACGGTATCGCCAGATCGCGGCTGCATCTGATCGCCATTGCCGAAACGCTGAGCCATTAATGCCGAGGCCGCGCCGGGCTCCTCGGGATATTCGTCGGCGCGGATCAGCAAAGGCGGCGCCTGCGGATCGGCGCGCAGGGCGGAGAGCAGTGCCTCGACTCCGCTGCCCTTGCCCCGTGCGCTCGCGATCCGCGCTTCCAGCACCGTCCGCATCTGGACAATGTCGGGGTCCGATGCGGCGGGCATCCTGGCGATCTCGCGAAGGCGCGCTTCCCCCAGTGCGAGCCTGTTTCGGGAAATCGCCATCGCCGCTGCCCGCAACGAAGCGATCGCCGCCAGCCACGGGCGGTGCTGATCCGTATAATCCTGGGCAGCGGACCGATATTGCCGCTCGGCTTCAAACCAATCGTTCGATTGCGCGCGCGCATCGCCCAATTCTATCGGCAGCAGCACGAGCATCGGATCGCCCGCCGGCAGATTCTCGCGGAGGGTCGCGGCGCGAGAGCTCGTCGCCTTGCGGAACGCCTCCATGTCGCCGACGTGCAGGTTAACGGTCGCACTCGCCTCATAGAGCGCGGCGACCATGCGCGGATAGCGGCCCGCATCTCCCTTCGTCCGATCAATCACGTGGCTGAGCGTGGCGAGCGCGTCGAGATAGCTTCCCTGCGCGAGCTGCAACTCGGCCTGCGCGATCGAAATGCGGACATCGTCCGGGGTCTGGCATCCGGCGGCCAGGCATTTGGCAAGCGCCGCCCCCGCCCGTTCGGCCCGAACGACGATATCAGGCGACGCGGTGGGCGCCGGAGCCGCCGTCCCAGCGGCAGCGAAAGAGAGCAGGGCTGTGAACAGCATCCGAACCTCCATAGGTCGCGTCTCACGCAACCGCAGGATGCCGGGCGGTCTCCGCTTGCGCAAGTCTCGCGGGCGAATTTCGAGCGAAGCTATCGGCGAAAGCCCGTCATCCTCCCCACCGCCGGCAGTTGCCAATGTTCGTCACCCCGGCCTCGAGCGCCTTGCTTTCGCGGACCGCATCGATCGGAGGAAGCGGCATACCGGATCAGGCTCGAGCCGACGGCACGACAGGCCTTCCTTTTCCGTCCGAGAGGGGGCGGGAGCACCCGCGCCGCCCCTCACCCCACGGTGACGAAGCTGTCCAGCACGCGCTTGCGGCCGGCATGTTCGAAGTCGATCTCCAGCTTGTTGCCCTCGATCACCGCGACCGCGCCATAGCCGAACTTGGTGTGGAAGACGCGGACGCCCAGGCTGATGTCGGCGCGGGGCTTGGCGGCGAAGCTCGCCGCGCTCGCCTTCACTTCGGCGAGCTTCACGGGGTTCATGTCGAGCGGCTTGGTCGCGGCGCGCTGCCAGCCGGGGCCGCGCGTCGCGGCGTATCCGGGGCGTTCGCGCGCGACATGGGCGAAGGGATCGCCCTGCTCGCTCCATTGCGCGCGCCACAAAGATTCGCCGCCCGACATCGTCGTCTCGCTCTCGACATGCTCGGCCGGAAGCTCGTTGACGAAGCGCGAGGGGATGGAGGAGGTCCACTGGCCGTAGATGCGGCGATTGGCGGCGTGGAAGATCGTCGCGCGGCGCCGCGCGCGCGTGATCGCGACATAGGCCAGCCGGCGCTCCTCCTCGAGGCTGGCATTGCCGCCTTCGTCCAGCGCGCGCTGCGAAGGGAAGACGCCTTCCTCCCAGCCGGCGAGGAAGACGGTCTCATATTCGAGGCCCTTGGCGGCGTGGATCGTCATGATCGTAACCTTGGCGTCCTCGGCATTGGCATCATTGTCCATGACGAGGCTGACATGTTCGAGGAAGGCGCCGAGCGTCTCATATTCCTCCATCGCGCGCGCGAGCTCGGTGAGATTCTCGAGCCGGCCCGAGGCTTCGGTCGAGCGTTCGGCCTGCAGCATCGCGGTATAGCCGCTCTCGTCGAGCATCTGCCGGGCGAGTTCGGCGTGGGGGAGTTCGGTAAGCTTGCCGCGCCAGCGGGCGATGTCGCCGATGAGATTGCCGAGACTGCGCCGGGCGGATGGGGTCAGCTCGTCCGTGTCGAGGATGCGCGCGGCGGCGTGGGTCAGCGGCAGGCCCTCGGCGCGGGCGAGCTGGTGGAGCTTGGTGACCGCCTTGTCGCCGATGCCGCGCTTGGGGGTGTTGACGATCCGCTCGAACGCCAGATCGTCGGCGGGCTGGGCGATGACGCGGAGATAGGCAAGCGCATCGCGGATCTCGGCACGCTCGTAGAAGCGGAAGCCGCCGACGATGCGATAGGGCATGCCGATCGCGATGAAGCGATCCTCCAGCTCGCGCGTCTGGAACTGCGCGCGGACGAGGATCGCGACCTTGTCGAGGCCTTCGCCCCGGCGCTGGCCGGATTCGATCTCCTCGCCGATCCGGCGCGCTTCCTCGGGGCCATCCCAGACGCCGATGACGCGGACCTTCTCGCCCTCGGCCTCGTCGGTCCAGAGCGTCTTGCCGAGCCGGCCGCCATTGTTGGCGATGACGCCCGAGGCGGCGGCGAGGATATGCGGGGTGGAGCGGTAATTCTGCTCGAGCCGGATCACCTTGGCGCCGGGAAAATCGCGCTCGAAGCGGAGGATGTTGGCGACCTCAGCGCCGCGCCACGAATAGATCGATTGGTCGTCGTCGCCGACGCAGCAGATATTCTTGCGCTCCTGCGCGAGCAGCCGCAGCCACAGATATTGGCTGGCATTGGTGTCCTGATATTCGTCCACCATGATGTAGCGGAAGCGATCCTGATACTGCTTCAGCACGTCGCGATGCGTCTTCAGGATGACGAGCATGTGCAGCAGCAGATCGCCGAAATCGCAGGCGTTCACGGCCTTCAGGCGCGCCTGATAGGCGGCGTAGAGCTCCTGGCCGCGGCCGTTGGCGAAGGCTTCGCTTTCGGCCGCGTCGATCTCGGCCGGGGTCCAGCCGCGATTCTTCCAGCGATCGATGAGCCCGGCGAGGCTGCGCGCGGTGAAGCGCTTCTCGTCGATGTCGGCGGCGACGATCAATTGCTTGAGCAGGCGGAGCTGATCGTCGGTGTCGAGGATCGTGAAATTGCTCTGCAGCCCGACCAGTTCGGCGTGGCGGCGGAGCATCTTGGCGGCGACCGAGTGGAAGGTGCCGAGCCAGGGCACGCCCTCGACCGACTCGCCCATGATGCGGCCGACGCGCTCGCGCATCTCGCGCGCGGCCTTGTTGGTGAAGGTGACGGCGAGGATCTCGGAGGGCCAGGCGCGGCGCGTGGCGATCAGGTGCGCCAGGCGTGCGGTGAGCGCGGCGGTCTTGCCCGTGCCCGCGCCGGCGAGCACCAGGACGGGACCTTCGGAGGTCAGCACGGCCTCGCGCTGGGGTTCGTTCAGGCCGCGCAGATAAGGCGGTTCGGGGGCGAGTGGGGCGGGCTCCATCGTTCGAACAGGTAGGGAACGCGTCCGCGCGGGGCAACCGGTGATCGCCGGCCGGGACGCAACCCTCCGGCGTTCCCGGCGTTCGGAGGGGCACAGGGGCGGGTGGAAACCCGATTGCCATTTTAGGAGACACGCCTTGAAGACCAGCCTCATCATTCTCGCCGCCACGCTTTCGTTCGGCAGCGCATCCGCGATCGCGCAGACGATGCCGCAGGATGCCGCGACGCCGCCGGCGAGCAGCAACATGCCGACCGACGCGACCGCGCCGATGGCCCCGGCCGCGCCCGCCGCCGCCGATCCGGGCATGAGCGCGCCGGCATCCGCCGACTCGACGATGCCGCCGCCCGCCGCCGCGGCGCCGTCGGCTATGCCGGCGACGACGATGCCCGCCCCCGACGCGGTCTCGATGCCGGCCTGCTCGCGGACCGTGACCGACAAGTGCGTACAGAAGGGCGGCATGACCAAGAAGTCGAAGCGGAAGTAAGCCTTCCTTCTTCGAGAGCCTGAAAGAGGGCGGCGATCCGAAGGGGTCGCCGCCCTTTCTTCATTGGGGGACGAGCAGGAAGGCGAGCAGCATGACGCCGATCGTGCCGAGGATCGTCGACAGCAGGATCGCGCGCGACGCGAGCGCGGCGTCGCGGCCGTAGAGTTCGGCGAGCATGAATGGGCCGGTGCCGGTCGGCAGCGCCGCCAGCAGCACCGCGCTGACCGCCCAGGGGTAAGGCAATGGTAGCCCCAGCGCGGGCGCGAGCCAGAAGACGCCCGCTGCCATCACCGCGGGCTGCGCGACGAGCTTGATCAGCAGGACGGGCAGCAGCAGCGGGGTGGGTTCGCGCGGAGCGGTCGGGCGGATCGCGAGGAAGGCGCCGATCGTCACCAAAGCGCAGGGGCTCGCGGCGGCGGCGAGCAGATCGATGAAGCGCGCGGCCATCGCCGGCAGCGGCACGCCGGTCGCGGCCCACAGCCCGCCCGCGATCGGGCTCAGCACGAGCGGATTGCGCGAGAGCGCGCGCAGCACCTTCATGAGCGATTCGCGAAAGCCTCCGCCGCTGGCGAGACCAATCTCGACGAGCAGCAGCGAGAAGGCGAATTGCAGCGAGACGGTGAGGATCGCGACGATGACGCCCGCCGCCAATCCGACGCTGCCCAGCAGGCCCTGCAGCATCGGCAGGCCGATGAAGCCGGCATTGGGATAGCTTGCGGTCAGCGCGGTCAGCGAGCGATCGACGAGCGGGTGATCGGCGTTACGCGGAGGGGGCAGGAGCAGGCCCGCGCCGAAGGTGAGAACGAGGCCTAATGTGAAGATCAGCAGAAATGCGGGCCGGTTCATCTCAGCATAGTCGCCCTCGGCGAGCGCGCGGAATAGCAGAGCGGGCAGCGCGAGCGAGACGGTGAAATCGTTGAGCATCGCGATGCCGTCGCGGCCGACGCGCTTCCAGCGGCCGAAGCCGAACCCCGCCGCGATCAGCGCGAAGACGGGGAGGATGGCGGCCGAAATCGTCAGCATCGCTGCCCTTTCGATGAGGCGGGCAGCTGTGGCAAGTCGTGGCGGACGGGGATCGCGATCTGAGCCAGGCGCCGCCGATACGGCGCGTCAGGCGCGCGGGGGCTTCGTCGCCTGGCGCGCGGCCCAGATGACCCAGCCCGCGCCGAAGACCGCATAGGAGCCGACCACGCCCATGACGGCGGCCGTGACCAGGATATTGTTCTGGACGGCCGCGAAGAGGAGCAAGGCTCCGACGCCAGCCGTCACGATCCACAACAACAGCGTTGACGGCCATTTCGGCCCGCTTTCGGCGCCCATGTCACGCATCTCCCGCGCGGTGCGACAACGTAATATCATGGCCCACTTCGGCCGAGAAGCCGGCAGGTCACCGGCGCGTCGCGGCGTCGGCTTGAGAAGGGGGCGTCGCTCCACTAAGTCGCAGGAATGACGTCCACGAACGATATCCGCCGGTCCTTCCTCGACTACTTCGGAAACGAGGGGCACCGGTTCGTGCCTTCGGCGCCGCTCGTGCCGCAGAACGATCCCACGCTCATGTTCGTCAATGCGGGCATGGTGCCGTTCAAGAACGTGTTCACCGGCCTGGAGACGCGGCCCTACATCACCGCGACCTCGTCGCAGAAATGCGTCCGCGCGGGCGGCAAGCATAACGATCTCGACAATGTCGGCTACACAGCACGCCACCATACGTTCTTCGAAATGCTCGGCAATTTCTCGTTCGGCGATTACTTCAAGGAGCGCGCGATCGGCCTCGCCTGGAACCTGATCACGAAGGAATGGGGCCTGCCGGCCGAGCGGCTGACCGTGACCGTCTATCATACGGACGACGAGGCGTTCGACCTGTGGAAGAAGATCGCAGGGCTCCCCGAGCACCGCATCATCCGCATTCCGACCAAGGACAATTTCTGGGCGATGGGCGACAGCGGGCCGTGCGGCCCTTGCTCGGAAATCTTCTACGATCATGGCGATCATATTCCCGGCGGCCCTCCGGGTTCGCCCGACGAGGATGGCGATCGCTTCACCGAGATCTGGAATCTCGTGTTCATGCAATATGAGCAGGAGGCCAACGAGATTGTCGGCAACCTGCCCAAGCCGAGCATCGACACGGGCATGGGGCTCGAGCGGATCGCCGCGGTGCTGCAGGGCGTCCACGACAATTACGACACGGACACGTTCAAGGCGCTGATCGCCGCCTCGGGCGAGCTGACGCGGACGGTGACGACAGGCGCCAACACCGCCTCGCATCGCGTGATCGCGGATCATCTGCGCACCTCGGGATTTCTCGTCGCCGATGGCGTGCTGCCCGCCAATGAGGGCCGCGGCTATGTGCTGCGCCGGATCATGCGCCGCGCGATGCGCCACGCGCATCTGCTGGGCGCAGCCGAGCCCCTCATGCACCGGCTCGTGCCGTCGCTGATCGCCGAAATGGGCGTCGCTTACCCTGAGCTGGTCCGCGCGCAGCCGTTGATCGAGGAGACGCTGAAGCTGGAGGAGACGCGCTTTCGCCAGACGCTCGCCAACGGGCTGCGCCTGCTCGACGAGGCGACGGGATCGATGGCGGCGGGCGATACGCTGCCGGGGCAGGTCGCGTTCAAACTCTACGACACGTTCGGCTTTCCCTACGACCTGACCGAGGATGCCTTGCGCGCGCAGGGCTATGGGGTGGACCGTGCGGGCTTCGACACGGCGATGGCCGAGCAGAAGGCGGCGGCGCGCGCCGCGTGGAAGGGCTCCGGCGACAAGGGATCGGACGAGATCTGGTTCGACATCGCCGAGGAGCAGGGCGGCACCGAATTCACCGGTTATGCGGGGCATGAGGGCGATGCGCAGGTCGTCGCGCTCGTGAAAGACGGGCAGCGCGTCGAGACGGCCAATGCGGGCGACGAGATCGTCATCCTCACCAACCAGACGCCTTTCTACGGTGAGAGCGGCGGCCAGCAGGGCGATGCGGGCACGGCGAGTACCGACGGAGGTTTCGCGGCCGACATTTCGGACACGTCGAAGCCGCTCGGCCGGCTGCACGCGCACAAGGCGACGGTAACGAGCGGCACGATCAAGGTCGGGGATGCGATCCACCTCGCGGTCGACGTGAGCCGCCGATCGAAGCTGCGCGCCAATCACTCCGCGACGCATCTGCTGCACGCGGCGCTGCGCCACCGGCTGGGCGGGCACGTGACGCAGAAGGGCAGCCTCGTCGCGCCCGACCGGCTGCGCTTCGATTTCTCGCACCAAAAGGCGCTGAGCCCCGAGGATATCTCGGTCGTCGAGGCCGAGGTGAACCGCCACATCCGCGAGAATGACGTCGTCGCCACCCGGCTGATGACGCCCGACGAGGCGATCGCCGCGGGCGCGATGGCGCTGTTCGGCGAGAAATATGGCGACGAGGTCCGCGTCCTCTCGATGGGCAAACATGTCCATGAGGGCGATCCGGCGTCCTGGTCGGTGGAATTGTGCGGCGGTACGCACGTCAATGCGCTGGGCGATATCGGCCTGTTCAAGATCGTCGCCGAAAGCGCGGTCTCGTCGGGCATCCGCCGGATCGAGGCGCTGACGGGCGAGGCGGCGCGGCTGTGGCTCGTCCAGCGCGACGAGCGGCTGCGTGAGGCGGCAAGCGTCCTTAAAGCGCAGCCCGACGAGGTGCCCGCGCGACTGGTAGCGTTGGTCGAGGACCGGCGCCGGCTGGAGCGCGAGCTCGCCGAGGCGAAGAAGGCGCTGGCCTTGGGCGGCGGCGCGGCGAAGGCCGAGGCCGACGCGCCCGAGATGCTGGCGAGCGGCGTGCCGTTCCTCGGCAAGGTCATCGACGGGCTTGATCCCAAGAGCCTGCGCGGCCTGATCGACGCGCAGAAGCAGGCGGCGGGCTCGGGTGTCTTCGCGCTGGTCGGCGTCAACGAAGGCCGCGCGGCGGTCGCGGTCGGCGTCTCGGACGATCTGGTCGCGCGCTACAGCGCGGTCGAGCTAGTCAAGCTCGCCGTGGCGGCGCTGGGCGGGCAGGGCGGCGGCGGCCGGCCCGACATGGCGCAGGGCGGCGGTCCGGACGGCACGAAGGGCGCCGAGGCGATCGCGGCGGTGCGCACGGCGCTGGCGGAGCCGGTCACGGCCTGAATGCGGTGACCCGCATGCCGGCGACGGGCGGCGTCGATCCCGGCGGCGAATATGCCGCCCGGGGTTCGACGGCCATCGTCCGGGCGCCTATGCGACCCGCATGACCGCGCGCTCCCTATCCAAAGTCCATCCCGCCTATCGCGACGACATCGCCGACCTGACGACGCGGCGGCCGGTGCCCGGCCCCGGCCTGGAGCAGATCGACCCGTTCCTGTTCCTCAACCATCACGGGCCGCAGACCTATCCGCCCCACAATGGCGGGCTTCCTTTCGGGCCCCACCCGCATCGCGGCTTCGAGACCGTCACCTTCATCCTGACCGGCAATCTCGCCCATCACGATACGGGTGGCCACGAAAGCGTGATCGAGGCGGGCGGCGTGCAGTGGATGACGGCAGGGTCCGGCCTCATTCATGCCGAGATCTCGCCGCCATCCTTCAAGCAGGCCGGCGGGCCGCTCGAGATCCTGCAGCTTTGGGTCAACCTTCCCGGGCGCCTGAAGATGACCGAGCCGGCCTATACCGGGCTGCAGGAAAACGAGATCCCGCATTTGGCGATCGCCGGCGGGCAAGGGGCGGTCAGCCTCATATCGGGCGATTTCGATGGCGCTACCGGACCGATCCGGTCGCTGACGGGAGTGTTCATGTCGATCGTGCGGCTCGCCGCGCAGGCGCGCGTGGATTTGCCCGCGCCGGCCGATCGGGCCGTCCTGCTCTACATCGTGTCCGGCGCGATCTCGATCGGCGACAGCGTCGTCCAGCAATGGCATCTCGTCACGATGGCCGAGGACGGCGACAGCATCTCGATCACAGCGGAAACCGACGCCGTCCTCCTGTTCGGCCACGCCGATCCGATCGGGGAACCGGTCGTGTCGCACGGACCGTTCGTGATGAACACGCGCGAAGAGATAGGCGAGGCTATTCGCGACTATCAGGCCGGAAAGTTCAACGGCAAAGGCGCGCTCGCGGGCGTCGGAGCCTAGATCATCCCGCGGTCACGCCTCCCCAATCTTGCAGGACGGGTCCGGCGGGATCGAAACGAGCGGGTCTGTCGGCAAGATAGGCGCGCACGACCGCGGCGATGCGGGCGCCGGCCTGGCCATCGCCGTAAGGCGAGGCGCCATTGGCCATGCGCCGATGCGCCGCGTCGTCCTCGATGAGTTCGATCGCCGCGGGCAGGATCGTGCGCGGATCGGTGCCGACGAGGCGGGCGACGCCGGCGGCGATACCTTCCGGCCGCTCGGTCTCGGTGCGCAGGACGAGCACGGGCGTGCCGAGCGCGGGCGCTTCCTCCTGCACCCCGCCGCTGTCGGTAAGGATCAGACGCGCGTCGCGCATCGCCTCGACGAACGCGCCGTGGGAAAGCGAATCGGTAAGATCGACGCGGGGATGCGCGTCGAGCGCGTCGCGGATGGCGCCGCCGAGGCGCGGATTGGGATGGATCGGCCAGCGGACGCGCAACGTGGGATACAGATCGAGCAGCGCATAGACCGCGCCGACGATCGTGGGCAGGGCGGCGACATTCTCGCTGCGGTGAACGGTGACGAGGATCGACGGGGCTGCGCGCTTCGCGACGGTGCAGCGGGGGACGACGTTGCGCAGCGTATCGATGATAGTGTTGCCGGTGACGTAGATCGCCTCGACCGAGACGCCCTCGCGCAGCAAGTTCGCGCGTGCGGCCGGCGTCGGGCAGAAATGGTGGTCGGCGAGCAGGCTGATCAGCCGACGGTTCATCTCTTCGGGGAAGGGCGTGTCGCGCCGTCCGCTGCGGAGCCCGGCCTCGACATGGCCGAAGGGGATGCGGGCGTGGTGCGCTGCCTGCGCGGCGGCGAGTGCGGTCGTCGTGTCGCCCTGGCCGATCACATAATCGGGTGCTTCCGCGGCAAATATGTCACCGAGCGCGCCAAGACAGCGACCGGCGAAGTTCGAAAGATTCTGAGCGGGCGTCATCAGATCGAGATCGACGTCCGCGACGAGCCCCATTTCGGCCAGCGCCTGATCGAGCAGGTCGCGATGCTGGGCGGTGGCAAGGACGCGAACGTCGAGTTCGGCGCTCTCGCGAAGCGCGCTCGTGACGGACGCGAGCTTGATGGCCTCGGGGCGCGTGCCGACGACGATCGCAACCCGCTTCATCGGCGGCCAGTCCCCCCAAAGTGCCCGCCCCCGCGGCACCCCTTCGCCATTTTTGCCGAAAAACAGGTGTTTCGGCAAGTCAGTCGAGAGAGACCTTCCCTATTCGGCGGGGGCCGGGTGGTGCGTGCCGTGATCGGGCCGGTCGGCGAGCGCGGCTTCCAGCTTGCGCGTGACCGCCAGCGGCGATCCCGTGCGCCGCGCGAGCAGGCTGTAGAGCAGGGGGATCATGAACAGTGTGATCACGGTCGCGATCGAGACGCCGAACACGATGACGACGCCGATCGCCGAGCGCGCGCCCGCGCCCGCGCCGTGGCTCATCGCCAGCGGCACCGCGCCGAGCACGGTGGCGATCGAGGTCATCAGGATCGGGCGCAGGCGGCGGACCGCGGCGTGGACGACCGCGCGGTGGAGCGCCATGCCCTCGTCGCGCAGCTGATTGGCGAATTCGACGATCAGGATGCCGTTCTTGGCGGCAAGGCCGACGAGCATGACGATGCCGATCTGGCTGAACAGGTTGATCGTCGTGTGCGTGAGCGCCAAGCCGACGATGCCGCCGGCGACGGCGAGCGGCACGGTCGTAATGATCACGGCGGGGTGGACGAAGCTCTCGAACTGCGCGGCGAGCAGCAGATAGATGATCACGATCGTGATCCCGAACACGATCCAGATCGAGCTGCCCGTCTGCTTGAGCGACTGGCTCTCGCCCCGATAGCCGACGGCGAGCACTTCGGGGCTCTTGGCGGCCTCGTCCTCGAAGAATTTGAGCGCCTTGCCGAGCGAGTAGCCGGGGGCGAGACCGCCCTGGAAGGTGATCGCGCGGATCTTGTTGAAGCGACCGAGTTCGCGCGCGGTGGAGCTGTCGCGCATCTTCACCAGGTTCGAAAGCGGTATCAGCCCGCCGGCGCGCGAGCGGACATAGACGCCGGCGAGGCGCGTCTGATCGTCGCGGCCCTTGGCCTCGGCCTGGACCATCACGCGATATTCCTTGCCATTGTCGGCGTAGGTCGAGACGCGGCGCGAGCCCATCAAGGTCTGCAGCGCCTGGCTGACATCGTCGACCGACACGCCGAGATCGCCGGCGCGCTTGGTATCGACGTCGATCAGCAATTGCGGCTTGGATTCAACATAATCCGCATCGACGTTGACGAGGCCCGGATTGTCGCGGACCGCGGCGAGGATTCGATCGCGCGCGCGGGCGAGATCGGGATAGGTCGCGCCCGCGATCACGAAATTGAGCGGCTGGCCGCGCCCGCGGCCGAGCGACGAGCGGACGGTGGCGTTGCCGCGGACCGAGGTCAGCTCGCCGAGCTTGGCGTTGACCATCTTGGTGACGTCGAGCGAGCTCTTGGTGCGCTCGTCCCAAGGGCGCAGGAAGACGGTCATGCTGCCCGCGTTGAAATCCTCGCTCGCGCTGGTCGAATAAGGCAGGCGGCTGCTCATCGCGCGGACCGGGCCCTCGCCGACGAGCGGCATCAGCTTGGCCTCGGCCTGCTTGGTGAAGCGATCCAGCTGATCGAAGCCGGTGCCTTCGGGCGCATTGAGGCGCACCTCGATGACGCCCGTATCCTCGGGCGGGACCAGCTCGGTATCGACCGTTATGAACAGCCAGCCGGCGCCGACGAGGAAGACGCAGACCGCGATCAGCACCGGCGCCGGGCGGGCGAGGACGCGCTCCAGCGTGCGCTCGTAGCTGCGCTCGAGGCGATCGAAGGTGCGATCGATGAACGCGGTCAGCCGGCTCGGTTCGTCGTTGCGGAGAAGCTTGGAACAGAGCATCGGCGCAAGGCTGAGCGCGAGCACGCCCGAAATCGCGACCGAGGCGATCATCGCCACGGCGAGCTCGCGGAACAGCAGACCCGTCTGCCCGGCGATGAACATGACCGGCACGAACACCGCGCACACGACGAGCGTGGTGGAGATCACTGCGAAGCCGACCTGGCGCGTGCCGCGGAACGAGGCGACGAGCGGCGATTCCCCGCCGACGATGCGGTGGTGGATATTCTCGAGCACGACGATCGCGTCGTCGACGACGAGGCCGATCGCGAGGACGAGCGCGAGCAGGGTCATCAGGTTGATCGAGAAGCCGCAGGCCCACAGCACCGCGAAGGTCGCGAGCAGGCAGATCGGCACGGTGACCGCGGGGATCAGCGTCGCGCGCCACGAACCGAGGAACAGGAAGATGACCGCGACGACGAGCACGGCGGCTTCGGCGAGCGTGTGATAGACGCCCTTGATCGCCTCCTCGATGAACACCGACGTATCGGAGCCGACGAGGATCTTCACGCCCGGCGGCAATTCCTTCTGGATCTCGCCGGCCAACTTCTTGGAGGCCTGCGCGACCGAGAGCGTGTTCGCGCCCGATTGCTTGATGATGCCCATGCCGATGCCGGTCTGCTGATTGTAGCGCCAGCTGGAATAGGGGTTTTCGGCGCCCTGCTCGACGCGCGCGACATCGCCGAGCCGCACGAGATAGCCGTCGCCGCCGCGGCCGATCACCAGAGTGCGGAAATCGGCGGGCGTGCGGAAGCCGCGATTGACGCGCAGCGTAAGATTCTGGGACGCGGATTCGATGCGGCCGGCGGGCAGCTCGACATTCTGCGACTTGAGCGCGGTCTCGACATCCTTGGGGGTCAGGCGGAAGGCGGCGAGGCGATCCGCATCGAGCCAGACGCGCATCGAGGGGCGGGCGAGTCCGCGCAGCTGGATCTCGGCGACGCCGTCGATCGTCGAGAAGCGGTCCTTGATGTAGCGCTCGACATAATCGGACAGCTTCATCTTGTCCCAGCCGGGCGCCTGGACGGTGAGATAGACGATAGCCTGCGCATCCGCGTCGACCTTCTTGATGATCGGCGGGAGGATGTCCTCGGGCAGATCGTCGAGCGCGCCGGAGACACGATCGCGCACGTCGTTGGCGGCGGAATCGACGTCGCGATCTGCGCGGAACTCGATTGAGATGTTGGAGAGGCCGTCGGACGAGGTGGAGGTGATCGTCTCGATCCCCTCGATGCCGGCAAGCGCTTCCTCGAGCGGCTGCGTGACGCGGCTTTCCATGATCGCGCCGGCGGCGCCGGTATAGTTGGTCTGGACCGAGATGACGGGCGGATCGGTCTCCGGATATTCGCGGACCGAGAGGTTCAGATAGCCGACGATGCCGATGATCGTGAGCATGATCGCGCCGACCGCGGCGACCACGGGCCTGCGCACGGACAGATCGGACAGGAACATGGCTCAGCCGCCCCCGGCGTTCGACTTGTCGGCGGCACCGGAGATGCGGACGGTCTGCCCGTCGGCGACCTTGACGACGCCTTCGGTGATGATCCGCGAATTGGCGGGCAGGCCCCTGATCTCGACGAGGCCGCCATCGTGCAGCCCGGTCGTGACGTTCGTGCGCTTGGCCTTCATGTCCGCGCCGACGACATAGACGAAGCGATCCGAGCCATCGCCGACGATCGCCAGTTCGGGCACGGCGAGCGCCTGCCGCGTCGCCGCCTGGATGCCGACGGTGAGCAGCATGCCGGGCTTCAGCCGGTTGCCCGGATTGGGGAGGATCGCGCGGACGGTGGCGGCGCGCGTCGAGGGATCGATGACGGGATCGATCGTCTCGATCGTGCCGCGCACCTGCTGATCGGGATAGGCGGCCGCCATGGCCAGCAACGGCTGACCCGCGTGCACCGAGGACAGCGCCGTCTCGGGCAAGGTGAAATCGAGCTTGATGCGCGAGATATCGGAGATGGTCGCCACCGGCGTGCCGACGGCGATGACCGCCCCCTCCGAGATCGTGCGCAGCGAGACATAGCCCGAAAAGGGCGCTCGCAGCACGCGATCGGCGATCTGGGCGCGGGCATTGTCCGCATCGGAGCGCGCGCGGCGCGCGGCGGCGACCTGCTGATCGAGCGTCGTGCCCGTCGCGAAGCCTTGCGTGCTCAGCGCCTGGATGCGGTGGAGTTGCGACAGCGCCTGCGCCTCGTCCGCCTGCGCGGCATGGAGCGAAGCCTGTTCCTGCCCCTGCGCCAGGATCGCGATGATCTGGCCCTTCCGGACATAGCCGCCATCGTTGAAGAACAGGCGATCGATACGCTCGGTAACGGGCGCGGCGAGCGTGACCTGCTCGTTGGCGCGCGCGGTGCCGACCGCCTCGACGCGATCTATGAACGTGTGCGCGCTGGGCGTGGTGGCGGTGACGAGCGGGGCCTGTTTCTTCGGCGCGCTGGCGCCCTTGCCGCAGGCACCGACCAGCGCGAGCAGACCTAGCCCAAGCGCGGGCCGGGCGGCGAGGCGGATGCGCCGCAGGAGAGCGAAACGGCGGGTCACTGCCATGATGGTGCTGGAATCATTGCAGTGCGGCTACGCGTTGGGCGGTGCGAGATCATCGGAGCGCGCCGAGTTCCGGCCACGCGGAGGCGGGCAACGCACGGATAGCGCGTCCACGAAAAACCATATTGCCCCCTGATTCTGTCGGATCGTGCCAACGCTCCGGCGAGGCTAGCATGTTTCAGTCTTGTGCATCCCTTCAATTTTCGACAGGAATAGGGCTAACAATGCAGGAATTCCAATTGGGATGAGCGAACTCATGGACGAATCTGGTAGCTATTCGATCGATGCCACTGACTTCCGTATCCTGCGGGAGCTCAGTGCCGATGGACGCGCATCCGACGTCAACCTCGGTGAGCGCGTGCACCTCTCCAGCACGGCCGCGGCCCGGCGCCGCAAGATCCTGGAGGAGCGCGGCGCGATCGCAGGATATACCGCCAAGATCGATTTGCCGAGGCTCGGTTTTGGGATCGTCGTGATGGTCGCGATCGAGCTTTCGAGCCAGGCCGAGCAGGCGCTCGTCGAGTTCGAGACGGCCGTCGTCAAATGCCCGTCCATGTCTTATTGCAGCTTCGTCTCGGGCGACACCGACTTCCTGATGCTGGTGCATGTGCGCAGCCTGGAGGATTATGACCGCGTCTATCGCAGCGAATTATCGACGCTGCCGCACGTCGCCAAGATCCGCTCCAGCTTCGTGATGCGCGAAGTGATGCGCCGCACGGTGGCGCCGATCGTGTTCGGCGGACCGGTGGAAAACCGCTGATCGAAGCAAAATCCGGACGGTGAATTCATTCGTCCGACACGCTCGTTGCGTTTGAAAGCGCAGGGCCACGGGGCTCCGTTTAACGGATTTCCAAACGTTCGATCGAAAAATGCGTGAAGATTGATTGGATCGAATACGGTCCTTCTGTTACATCTCTGTGTATCGCAGGAGAATCGGACATCGGAGCGACGGCAAAGACCGTCGCTCCGGAAACGAGCCGAAACGATAGTAAATAGAAAAAAGATGATCAGGGCGTCAGGGCAAAAGTCTCGGCGGACGACGAAAAAAGAAAATATGGAGAGCGGTGCCCCGGCTAACATTTATTGAAGGGGGCGATCGATGACGATTCTGCTGAGCGAAGTCGCGTGTAGCGACCAGAAGACCTTGTCCGTAACGAAGCGGGCTATCCTTGCGACTGTCGGCGTGATGGCGCTTTGCCTCGGCGTGGAAGCAGCGCAGGCCCAGGCGACGAACAGCGACCCGGTCGTGACATCGCCAAGCAAATCGACCCCGGCCGACGGCGAGCTCATCAACTCGGCCGGCACGAAGCCCGGCGAGACGACCGAGCGCACCTCGCTCGCATCCGAAGCGCCGACGCCCGCCAACGAAGGCGAGATCACCGTCACCGGCACGCGCATCGTTCGCGACGGTTATAGTGCACCGACCCCCGTCAGCGTGATCAGCAGCAAGGAAATCGCGGCCGAAGTGCCCGCGAACATCACTGATTTCGTCAACACGCTCCCCGCCGTGCGCGGCTCGGCGACCGCCGCCAACTCGAACGGCGCGCTCTCGAATGGCCAGGCCGGCATCGCGACCGTCAATCTGCGCAACCTCGGCTCGAACCGCACGCTCGTCCTGTTCGACGGCATCCGCTCGGTGGCGTCCGCGGGCAACGGCGTCGTCGACGTCAACACCTTCCCCCAGTCGCTGATCCAGCGCGTGGAAGTCGTGACCGGCGGTGCTTCGTCGGCCTACGGTTCGGACGCCGTCTCGGGCGTCGTCAACTTCATCCTTGATCGCTCCTACAAGGGTGTGAAGGCCGATTACGAGTTCGGCATCACCGATTATGGCGATGGCCAGAACCACAAGGCCTCGATCACCGCGGGCACCGATTTCGGCCCCGACGGACAAGGCCATATCCTGGCATCGGGCGAGTTCTTCACCCAGGCCGGTCAGCACACGATCGACCGTCCCTGGAACAATTACGGCTACTTCCGGATCGTCAATCCGGCCTATGTCGCCACCACCGTCAACGGCGTGCGCGTTTCCGACAATGGCCTGCCAGAACAGATCGTCGCCTCCAGCGTCGGCCTGTCCGGCTCGACCCCGGGCGGCCTGATCACGTCGGGCGCGCTGCGCGGCGTATACTTCACCGATGGTGCCAACGGGCAGATCGTCGCCAACGGCCTGGCCGCCGGCACCAGCCGCCTGAACTTCCCGACCACCGCGATTTCCGGTCAGTGGCTGGTCGGCAACGATTGGCTGACGACGCGCGCCTATCACAATGACAGCTCGACGCTGATCCCCGACGAAGAGCGCAAGACCGCCTTCGGCCGCGTAAGCTGGAAGTTCTCCGACGCGCTCGAAATCTACGGTCAGGCTTCGTACGCCAAATATCACGGCGTCAGCTATTATCAGGCGACCTATTCGACGGGCGTCACGATCCAGAACGACAATGCCTTCCTGCCGCAGTCGGTGAAGACCGCGATGGCGGCCGCCAATCTGACCTCGGTCTCGGTCGGCTTCGGCAATGACGGCATTCCCGCTCAGGGCAGCGCCAATACCCGCGAAGTCTATCGCTACGTGCTGGGCGGCAGCGGTCAGTTCGAGGTGGCCAACCGTGCCTTCAAATATGAAGTGTTCGGCCAGAAGGGCATCGCCAAGACCGACGAGCAGCTGATCAACACCTATCAGACGCAGTATCTGTCGCGCGCGACAGATGCCGTGACCGTCACCGCCGCCAATGTCGGCACGTCGGGCCTGGCGCTCGGCAGCATCGCCTGCCGCTACACGCTGACCCATCCGGGCGACAGCTGCGTGCCGATCAACCGCTTCGGCAACAATGTCTCGCCGGCCGCGCTCAACTATATCTTCAACGGCGGCAACCAGCCTTTGCGCGAGCAGACGCTGAAGCAGACCTTCGCCGGCGCCAACATCTCGGCACCGGAACTGTTCGACCTGTGGGCAGGCCCGGTCTCGCTGACCCTCGGCGGCGAATATCGCAAGGAATCGATCTCGGGTTCGGTGGATCCGCAATTCTCGGTCGATCAGACCGGCCCCGACAAGGGCGTCGCCAAGTGGATCTACGGCAACTACTTCCCCACCTTCGGTTCGTATAACGTGAAGGAAGTCTTCGCCGAGACGGTGATCCCGCTGTTCAAGGGCGCTGACCTGAACGGTGCGTTCCGCCACACCAATTATTCGACCTCGGGCACGGTCAACACCTGGAAGGTGGGCGGCACCTATCAGATCATCGAGGACCTCAAGCTGCGCGGCACGGTTTCCCGCGACATCCGGGCGCCAAGCCTTCAGGAGCTGTTCTCGATCGTCGGCCGCTCGAATGCGATCAGCGTTCCGCTCGCCAACGGCACGACCCGCTCGGACAATTTCTTCGAGAACACCTACGGTTCGGTCATCGGCAACGCGGCGACGCCGCTGACGCCGGAAGTGGCCAAGACCTACGGTGGCGGCGCGGTGATCACGCCACGCTTCCTGCGCGGCTTCGCGGCCTCGGTCGATTATTACAAGATCAACCTGAAGGGGGCGATCGACGCGATCAGCGCGCAGAACATCGTCAACCTGTGCTATCGTGACAACCAGCCGCAATATTGCAGCCAGATCCAGACGGCGAACGGTCTTGCGGCCGGCCCGGCGAATATCGCCTCGGCCATCACCGGCATCAACCTTTATTACCAGAACTTCGCATCGGTGAAGACCGAGGGCATCGATATCGAGGCGAGCTACCGCACGCGTATCGATGAGGGCGCGCTTACCCTGCGCGCGCTGGCGACCCACTATATCAACTATCTGACGAACAACGGCATCAACCCGGTCACCGACAGCGCCGGCAACAACAATGGCAGCGTTCCGAACTGGACCTATCGTCTGTCGGCAGGCTGGGATCAGGGTCCGTTCAGTGGGCAGCTGGTGGCGCGCGGCGTAAGCTCGGGCAAGTATAGCCAGGAGTTCGTCGAGTGCACGAGTGCCTGCCCGCTCTCGAACAGCACGCAGACGACGATCAACGACAACACGATCCCCGGCGCCTGGTATTTCGACGTTTCGGCCAGCTACAAGCTCAACGTCGGGCCGACCAAGGTCGAGATCTTCGGCAAGATCAACAACTTGCTGAACTCGAACCCGGTGCTCGTCGCCAACGGCCCGACCGGCAACAACACGCCGGCCTATCCGCAGACCAACCGGAACCTCTACGACGTTCTGGGCCGTGTCTATCGCATGGGCATCCGCGTCGCTTACTGATCCGACCCTCCGCCGGGCGGGGCCTTAATAGGCTCCGCCCGGTTTCTTTTTGTGCCGTGCACTTTTGCGTCACTCGCGACCCGGCGGGCGCCGGGCCGATATTTCGATCCGGAGATGACCCCATGAAAGCTTCCCGCCTCGCGCTGTTCGCGGCCACGATGCTCGCCGGCGCGCTGCCGCTCGGCGCCGCGCACGCCGCCGCGCCGCCCGCGATGAAGGCCGATGCCGCCGCGAACATCGATGCGCATGCCAAGCTCGTCCAGGAGATGGTCGACAGCGTGTTCAGCTTCGCCGAGCCCGGCTTCCAGGAATTCAAGACGCAGGAATATCTGACCGCGATCCTCGAGAAGAACGGCTTCAAGATCACCAAGGGCGTCGCTGGGATCCCGAGCGCGTGGACTGCGACCTGGGGTACGGGCGGCCCGCTGATCGCCCTGGGCTCGGACGAGGATTGCCTGCTCGGCACCTCGCAATATCCGGGCACGCCGACGCTGAAGCCGATGGTGGAGGGCGCGCCGGGCCATGGCGAAGGTCATAATAGCGGCATGCCGCTCCAGATCGCCGCCGCGATCGCGGTGAAGGCTGTCATGGAGAAGAACCACATCCAGGGCCGTCTGATGCTGTGGCCGGGCATCGCCGAGGAGCTGCTCGCGACCAAGGCTTATTATGTGCGCGACGGGCTGTTCAAGGGTGTCGACGCCAACATCTTCACGCACGTCTCCAGCGATTTCTCGACCGGCTGGGGGATGGGCGGATCGAACGCGCTCGTCTCGGTGGAATATACGTTTCACGGCCGCACCGCGCATGCCGCGGGCGATCCCTGGGACGGCCGGTCGGCGCTCGACGGCGTCGAGATCATGGACACCGCCTGGAATTTCCGGCGCGAGCATCTGCCGATCTCGCAGCGCTCGCATTATGTGATCACCAATGGCGGCGGCCAGCCCAACGTCGTGCCCGACAAGGCCTCGGTCTGGTATTATTTCCGCGAGTTCGGCTTCGACGCGACGCGCAAGCTCTACGAGACGGGCAACGAGATCGCCGAGGCCGCCGCCAAGGCGACCGACACGACCGTGACGCACCAGGTGCTGGGCTATGCGGCGCCCAATTATGGCAACAAGCCGATGGCGGAGGCCGCCTGGGCGAACATCAATGCGGTCGGCATGCCGAAATGGTCGGCCGACGACCAGGCGTTCACGAAGGCGGTGCAGACCGCGCAGAAGCGGCAGATCAAGCCGCTCAGCACGACGGTGACCCCGCTCGGCGGACCTTATGAGGCGCGCGTGCCGACCGGCGGCGGATCGGACGATATCGGCGACATCATGTGGACGGTGCCGACGATCACGATCCGCTTCCCCTCGAATATCCCGAGCATGATCGGCCACAACAAGACCAGCGCGATCGCGATGGCGACGCCGATCGCGCACAAAGGCGCGGTCGCGGGCGCCAAGGCGGTGGCGATGACGGTGCTCGATCTGATGACCACGCCGAAGCTGATCGCCGACGCCAAGACCTTCCAGAAGACGGTCCAGTTCAAGGATCAGAAATATGATCCCGTCATCACCGCCAAGGACACGCCGGCGATCTGGCTGAACAAGGACGTGATGGACAAGCTGCGACCGCAGATGGAGAAATTCTATTACGATCCGAGCAAGTATCCGACCTATCTCGACCAGCTCGGCATCAAATATCCGAACCTGAACACGACGGGCGGCTGATCGCCCGCCGTCCCCCCGGTCCGTCGTTTCATCCCTTTTCGACGGACCGGGGTCATTCTGTGATTCAGAGCGCGCCGACCGCGGCCAGCGCGGCGGGGAAGCGGCCTTCCGCTTCGGCATCGCGCAGGAAGTGGACCGCCTTGACGAGGATCTCCTCAGGCGTCGGCGTTTCCGCGAACAAAGCCATCACCTCGTCGATATAGGCATCGAGCGGCATATAGCCTTCGCGCGTCGCCTGGCCGGGAGTGAGATCGGTGCGGACGGCGGGCGGGGCGAGTTCGATCACCTCGATCAGGCCCTTGAGCTGCTCGCGCAGCGAGATCGTGTAGGAATGGATCGCGGCCTTCGTCGCCGAATAGGTCGGTGCGCCCTTCAGCGGTACGAAGGCGAGGCCCGACGAAGTGTTGACGATCGCGGCGTCGGACTGCGCGCGCAGATGATCGACGAGCGCGTCGGTCAGGCGGATCGGGCCGAGCAGATTGGTGACGATCGTTGCTTCCGCGCTGGCGAGATCGCGCCGCGCGGTGAGATCCTCGCGATCCATGATCCCGGCATTGTTGATGAGCACATTCAGTGCGGGATGCGCGGCGACGAGCTCGGCGGCGAAGGCTTCGATCGCCTCGGGCTTTTCGACGTCGAGGATCATCGCGGACATTCCGCTGCGGCCGGCGATCGTCTCGTCCAGCGCCTCCTGCCGGCGGCCCGCGACGATCACGTGATTGCCCAGATCATGCCAGCTGTGCGCCAGCGCGCGGCCGATGCCCGATCCGCCGCCGGTGATGAGGATCGTGTTGCCGGTGAGTTTCATGAAGGCTGCTCCTGCTTGCGTAGTCGGGCGATGCGGGTGATCTAGGCCGGTGCTGCCGGATCGAAAGAAGGCACCAGAAAGATTTATACGTACCAAAAGGAGAGCGTGTGGCGGATGTGATCGCTGAGCGCGCGCCGGGCATTGCAGAGCAGGACGTGGATCCCCGTGTCGAGGCGCTCGTCCATGAGCTGATCGGCCGCGTCGCCGACAAATGGACGATGCTCGTGCTGGAAGTGCTGGAGGAGCAAGGCGAGCTGCGCTTTACGCAATTGGCTCGCGCGGTGACCGGGGTCAGCCAGAAGATGCTGACGCAGACGCTGCGCGCCATGGAGCGAGACGGGCTCGTCATCCGCACCGTTCATGCGGTGGTGCCGCCGCGCGTCGACTATCGGCTCACCGCGCTCGGCCATAGTCTCGGCGAGGCCTTTTGCGGTGTGTGGATCTGGGCCGAGCGCAATCTGGCGATCGTGGACGCTGCGCGTTGCGCCTTCGACGCGCGGAAAGGCTGAAAGCGTGGCTCCCGTGAGCTGCGGCCGTTGCGGGATCATGTGTCAGAGCTGAAACAGCGACGGGAAAACGTCAGAGACGCCGAAGTTAGCGCCGCATTTCGATCGCAAACGCGTCTATCGCCGCAATAATGATGGGAACTGCCTCGCGCGTGTCTGCTAGGCTGACTGGGCCGGCTCTTGGGAGAGAGTCGCCCAAGATATCCTCGGAGCCAAAGCCATGATGCCAAACGAGACCGCCGGACGGCGCGCCATCCACCTGTTGCGCACGGGCTGCGCGGCGATAGCCCTGCTGGGGCTGGGCGGCATGGCGCTCGCGGCACCGCCCAAAAAGGGTGGCGACGATACGTCCGCCCGCGCCGGCCCGGCGCCGATGCACGCGGATGGCTATGTGCCCTTCACCTTCGATGCCGCGAAGAACAAGGTGCTGATTGAGGTGCCCGCGTTCGACAGCGACGTGCTCTATTTCGTCTCGGCGGCAACGGGCGGCGGCGAGGTGGAATTGCCGTTCGATCGCGGCGTGCAGGAAAGCATGGTCATCCACTTCGTCCGCGCCGGGCAGAAGGTGCTCGTCGAGGAGCAGAACCTCGCCTACCGCTCGGTCAACGGCTCGGCCGCGGCCAAGCAGAATGTCGCGGACAGCTTCCCGACCTCGGTCCTCGCCGCGCTGCCGATCGAGAGCGAGGCGGGCGGCAAGGTGATGGTCGACGCGACGGCCCTGTTCAATCGCGACGCCGCCAATATCGAGGCGGACATGCGGCGCAGCAACCAGGGCGCGTTCCGCTACGATCCCGCGCGCTTCGCTTTCTATCCCAAGCGGATGAAGGCCTTCCCCGACAATACCGAGATCGAGACGGTCGCGACCTTTTCGGGCGACGCGCCGGGCAATCTGATCCGCGTCGTCACGCCCGATGCCAAGACGGTGACGATGCGGATCCACCACAGCTTCCTGCGCCCGCCCGCGATCGGCAATTTCCGGCCGCGCGACGGCGATCCGCGCATCGGCGTGGGCTTGGGCGGACGTTTCAAGGACTTCAGCAAGCTGCCCGACGATGCCCCGGGCGGCGGCTTCATCGGCCGCTATCGGCTGGAGAAGAAGGATCCGTCGGCCGCGCTCAGCGAGCCGGTCAAGCCGATCACCTTCTATTTCGACACGGCGATCCCCGATCCGATCCGCTTCGCGATGAAGCAGGGGCTGTTGTGGTGGAACAAGGCGTTCGAGGCGGCGGGCTTCAAGAATGCGATCGTCGCGCTGGATCTGCCGGCCGACGTGGACCCGATGGATATCCGCTACCCGACGGTATTGTGGATCGACCGCGACGAGCGCGGCTTTTCGTCCGGCGGCAGCTATCGCGACCCGCGCACCGGCGAGCTCATCGGCACCAAGACGCACATGGACAGCTTCCGCATCCGCACGATCGGCAATTTCTACGATGCCTATTCGGGCGGGCTGCCCGCGGACGGCACGGGCATCGACATCGCCGATCCGTCGATCCTCTCCAGCCCAGACGTGTGGAACGCGATGCCCAAGGGCCAGCGCGACATGATCCTCGAGCGCCAGGCCTTGCTGACCGCGCATGAGCTCGGCCACTCGATCGGCTTCGGCCACAATTTCGCGTCGAGCCTCAACAATCAGGCGTCGGTGATGGAATATCCGAGCCCGCGCGTGAAGGTCACCAACGGCAAGCTCGATCTGTCGGAAGCGTTCCAGAAGCAGATCGGCGAGTATGACAAATATATGGTGCGCTACGCCTACACGCCGTTCGCACCGGCGCAGGAGAAGGCCGGGCTCGACGCAATCATCGCCGACATGCGCGCGCACAATCTCATCTACACGCCATCGGACGATCCGCGCTGGACCGCCTATGACGATCGCGCGACGCCGACCGAATATCTCCACGAGACCGCGGAGGCGCGCAAGATCATGCTCGCTACCTATGGGCAGAACATGTTGAAGGCGGACGAGCCGGTCGGCAATCTGCGCGATGCGCGGCTGTGGATGGTCTATCTCCACCAGCGCTGGGCGATCGACAGCGGCGTCAAATATATCGGCGGCATCTTCACCAACATCGTCGTGAAGGGCGAGACGCTGCCGCCGACCGAGTTCATCCCGACCAAGCTGCAGCACGAGACGCTCGACGGGCTGATGGACATCATCGAGCCGAAGAACCTCGTTTTGCCGGAAAGCCTGCTCGTCCAGCTGACCCCCGATCCGGACAATGGCAAGGAGGATCTGTCGAAGGACGACATGTTCGATCAGCTGCGCGCGGCGCGGATCCTGGCGGGGATGGTGCTGGAGCCTTTGTTCAATCCGGACCGTGCGGCGCGGCTGGTTGCGCTGCAGGCGCGGCAGGCCGGTGCGGTGACCTTGCCCGAGGTGTTCGATGCGGTGCTCGCCAAGACCTGGCACGCGAGCGCGACGGGCACGGCCGAGGAGCGCGCCGTGCTGCGCGCCACGCAGGCGGCGGCGCTGGATTCGATGATGATCCTCGGCGCGGCCAAGGACACGTCGCCCGAGGCGCGCGCTTATGCGCTCGATCGGCTCGCGTCGCTGGCGGGCGAGTTGAAGGGCAAGAAGGACGGCGATCCGCTGACGAGCGGCTTCTATCGCCAGAGTGCGCGCGACATCGAACGCTATCTGGAGGAGCCCGCCAAATGGGCACCGAAGACCGCCGTGCCGGATTGGGGCGGTTCGCCGCGTTCGCGCTACACGGTCAATCCGGGCGCGCCTTTGTAATTCAAAGTTCCTCCCCGACACGGGGAGGGGGACCATGCGCAGCATGGTGGAGGGGGCTCGCCGCTTGATGGCCCCCTCCGTCGTCGCTTCGCGACGCCACCTCCCCGTGCCGGGGAGGATCGAGATCTATCGCTTTTCAGCGCGGGCAGGAGCATAGGGCCGCCGCCTGCGTTGTGCGGGTGCGAATACGGTCCTGATGAACTTGTCCCCGGCGGAGTCCGCCAGCCCTCACCCCGATACCGATCACGGCGGCCGCCGGCAGCTTCCGCTCGCGCTCGGCGCGATCGGCGTGGTGTTCGGCGATATCGGCACCTCGCCTCTTTATGCGCTGAAGGAGAGCTTCACCGGCCATCATCCGCTGGTGGTGGATGCGCCGCATCTGTTCGGCGTGCTGAGCCTCGTCTTCTGGACGATGATGCTGATCGTCACGATCAAATATGTGCTGATCATCCTGCGCGCCGACAATGAGGGCGAGGGCGGGAGCCTCGCCTTGCTGGCGCTGGTGACGCGATCGATGGGCGCGCGGACGTGGACGCCGATCATCGCGATCCTCGGCGTGAGCGCGACCGCGCTCTTCTACGGCGATGCGATCATCACCCCCGCCATATCGGTGCTGTCGGCGGTGGAGGGCCTCGTCGTCGTCGAACCCGCGCTCGCCAATCTCGTTCTGCCCATCTCGATCCTCGTGCTGATCGGGCTGTTCGCGATCCAGTCGCGCGGCACGGCGCGGGTCGGCGCGCTGTTCGGCCCGATCATGGTCTTCTACTTCCTCGTCATCGCGGTGCTGGGCGCGATGAGCATCGCCGCGCGGCCGGAGATCGTCGCGAGCCTCGATCCGCGCTGGGCGGTGCGCTTCTTCCTGCTCGATCCGAAGCTCGCCTTCCTCGCGCTCGGCTCAGTGGTGCTGTCGGTTACGGGCGCGGAGGCCCTCTATGCCGACATGGGGCATTTCGGGCGCAAGGCGATCAGCGTCTCGTGGCTCTACGTCGCTTTTCCCTGCCTGATGCTCAATTATCTGGGGCAGGGCGCGCTTCTGCTCGGCCGGCCGGAGGCGATCGCCAATCCGTTCTTCCTGCTGGCGCCCGATCAGCTGCGCCTGCCGCTCGTGATCCTCGCGACGATCGCGACGGTGATTGCCAGCCAGGCGGTGATCTCGGGCGCCTTCTCAGTCACGCAGCAGGCGATCCAGCTCGGCTTCCTGCCGCGCCTCAAGATCATCAACACGAGCGCGACCGCGGCCGGCCAGATCTACATGCCGCTCGTCAACTGGCTGCTGCTGGTGGCGGTGGTGATGATCACGATCGGCTTCCGGAGCTCGTCCAACCTCGCTGCCGCTTATGGCATCGCGGTGACGGGAACGATGTTCATCACCGCCTGCATGCTGGGCGTGCTGACCTTCACCGTCTGGAAATGGCCACCAGTGATTGCGGGTCTGGCGACGGGCGCGTTCCTGCTCGTCGACGGGCTCTATTTCGCCTCGAACGTCACCAAAATTCCCGATGGGGGCTGGTTTCCCCTGCTCGTCGCCGCGATCGTCTTCATCATCCTGACGACCTGGGCGAAGGGACGGGGCCTGGTGCGCGCGCGCGTTGCCGAGGATGCGATGGCCGTCGAGCTGTTCATCGCCTCCGCCTCGCCGCGGCTGGAGCGCGTCTCGGGCACCGCGATCTTCCTGTCGTCGGCGCGCGAGGGCATCCCGCCCGCGCTGCTGCACAATGTGAAGCACAACAAGGTGCTGCACGCGCGCAACCTGATCCTGACGCTCATCATCGAGCAGACGCCCTATGTGAGCGAGGACCGCCGGATCGCCGTAGAGGAACTCAGCGAAGGCTTCTTCCGCGTCTTCCTGCGCTACGGCTTCATGGAGGAGATGAACGTTCCCGCGGCGCTCGGCACGCGCGCGATTTGCGGCGGCCCGTTCAAGCAGATGGAAACGAGCTATTTCCTCAGCCGCCAGACTTTGATCCCGTCGGCGCGGCCCGGAATGGCCTTGTGGCGCGAGCATCTGTTCGCGTGGATGGTCCGCAACGCCGAAAGCGCGATGGAATTCTTCCGGCTGCCCACCAATCGCGTCGTCGAGCTCGGCAGCCAGGTCGAGATCTGACTTCGCTGTTCCGGCGGATGCCCGCGCAGGCTATCGCCGGCTTCCTGTCCCTGCACCAAGGATCCCCATGGCCTCCGGTCTCGTAGCGCTGCTCGACGACATTGCCGGCATCACCAAGCTCGCCGCGGCGAGCCTGGATGACGTCACCGCCGCCGCCGGCAAGGCGGGCAGCAAGGCGGTGGGCGTTGTCGTCGACGATACGGCGGTGACGCCGCGCTACGTGATGGGGCTCTCGCCCGAGCGCGAGCTGCCGATCATCGCCAAGATCGCGGTAGGGTCGCTGCGCAACAAGCTGCTGATCCTGTTGCCCGCGGCGCTGCTGCTGAGCGCCTTCGCGCCATGGGCGATCACGCCGCTGCTGATGCTGGGCGGCTGCTTCCTCTGCTACGAGGGCGGCGAGAAACTGATCGAGGCGGCAAGCGGCGAGGCGCATGACGACGCGGCCGAGAGCGCGGCGACCCCGGCCGAGCTGGAAAAGCAGAAGGTGTCCGGTGCGATCCGCACCGACCTGATCCTGTCTGCCGAGATCATGGCGATCGCGCTGAGCGATGTTGCGACCTCGCCGATCCTGACGCAGGCCTTGGCGCTGATCCTCGTCGCGATCGGGATCACCGCGGGCGTCTATGGCGTGGTCGGGCTGATCGTGAAGATGGACGATATCGGCCTGCATCTGTCGCGCCGGCAGGGCACGGCGATCCGGGCGATCGGGCGTGGGCTGGTCAAGGGCATGCCCGTCGTGATGTCGGCGCTGGCGTCGATCGGGACGGTGGCGATGCTGTGGGTTGGCGGCGGGATCCTCGTCCACGGGATGGAGGTGCTGGGCTTCGGCGCTCTGGCGCATCTGATTCACGGCGCGGGCGAAACAGCCGCTCATGCGCTGCCGGCGATCGGCGGGTTCGTCGCGTGGGCGATCGGGGCGATCGGCGCGGGGATCGTCGGGCTCCTCGTCGGCGGCGTGCTCGCGCTCGGGCTCCACAAGCTGCGGCCGGCGCTCTAATCCGCGGCGAGGAAATCCCGCACCGCCGCCAGGACCGCGGCGGGCTGGTCGTGCTGGACCCAGTGACCCGCGTCCGCGACGACGATCCGGCTCGCGTCGGGGAAATCGAGCGGCTGCCGGCCGGGCGCGCCGCAGCTTTGGGCGCCGTCGAGGATCAGGACCCGTGCCGCGACCTGCCAGCGCAGGCGGCGGCGTTCCTCGGGCGAGATATCGACCGGCGTCCTGACGCGGGCGCTGGGATCGAACTTCCAGCGGCGCATGCCGTCTTCGCCGAGGCGGCTGCCATGTTCGGCCAGATGCCGCGCCAGATCGTCCGAGAGGCTGGGATTGGTCACCTGCATCCGCGCGGCGGCCTCGCCGATGCTCGCATAGGGGCGGGGAGACGCGCGGCCGGCCCGGCGGATCTTCTCGAAGAAGGTGACGATGCGCTGTTCGACGGGCACCGCGAGCCGCTCCGCCTCACCATCGAAGCGGCTCGCGCTGTCGAGCAGGACGAGGCGTGTCACCGCCGCCGGATACAGGCCGGCGAAGCGTAGCGCGACGAAGCCGCCGAACGAGTGGGCGACGATCGGCGCCGATTCGAGGCCCAGCGCCTCGTAGAGCGCGAGCAGATCGAAGACGTGCGCGGTGATCGAATAATGGCTGTCGCTCGACCAGCCGCTGTCGCCGTGGCCGCGCAGATCGGGCGCGATGACCCGGAAGCGATCGGACAGCGCGCGCGCGAGCGGATCCCAGCTGCGGCAATGATCATTTCCGCCGTGCAGCAGGATCAGCGGCGGAAGATGCGCGCCGCCCCAATCGACATAATGAAGATCGAGCCTCTGCGAGCGGAACGTCCGCGAGACCGGCGGGCCTGTCATGCCGTCTTGAACCATGCGCGCGCGGCTCTGTCCACCGCGCCGGATGCACGGCAAGCCTTGCGTTCCGCGCCAAGGCTGCGACACCTGCTGCGACGGGGGGACCGCGATGCTGGTGTCGTTCTTGCTTGCCGCCGCTGCCGCAGGGCATCGGCCTCCACGCGCGGCGCCTGCGCCCGATCGCGACACCGCCGCCTGGTGGCAGGCGACGCAGGCGCTGTCGGGGGACGACATGGAGGGGCGCGATACGGGATCGCCCGGCTATGATCGCGCGGCGCAGCTCGTTGCGGCGAGCTTCGCCAAAGCAGGGCTGAAGCCGGCGGGGGACAATGGCTCCTTTTTCCAGACGCTGAAGCTCAACGACGTCACGATCGAGAGGGAGGGGACCAGCCTTGCGGTCGGCGGTCGGCCGCTGCGCTTCCTGCAGGATCTGACGCTGCGCGCCTCGCCGGGAATGCCGACGCAGCTGGACGCGGGGATCGCCTTTCGCGGCTATTGCGGGCGCGACGCGATGGGCGCGGTGCAGGGCAAGATCGTGCTCTGCTACGGCACGCGCAAGAAGGGCCTGCCCGCACCCGCCGAGCGGGCCGAGGCGGCGAAGGCGGGCGGCGCGATCGGGCTGCTGACGATCGCCGATCCGTCGTTCACGGTGGAGCCGCCGCGCTGGCCCGCGGCTTATGCCCGGACGGTAACCCTGGAGGGCGAGAAGCCGCCGGCCAATGACGCGATGCTCATCGGTTCGGTCAATGCCGAGGCGCTGGGGGCGCTGATCGCGGGCAGCGGGCAGGATGCGGCGGCGATCATCGCCGAGGGGAGCGCGGGGCGCCCCCTCCCGAGCTTCGACGCCGGGCGGCTGACCGCGCATATCGCGCTGTCGCACCGGGCGCTGCGATCCGACAACGTGTTGGCCATGCTGCCGGGGACCGATCCGGCGCTGAAGCATGAGGTCGTCGTCGTCTCGGCGCATCTCGACGGCTATGGCTTTGGCGAGGCCGTCGACGGCGATGTGCTGTACAATGGCGCGTTCGACGATGCCGCTTATGTCGCCTTGCTGGAGCGGCTGGCGGAGCGGCGCGCGGGCAAGGGCTATCGCCGGTCATTGCTATTCGCGGCTTTCACCGGCGAGGAGAAGGGGCTGCTCGGCGCGGTCCACTTCACCGCGCACCCGACCGTGCCGATCGCGACCATCGTCGCCGACATCAATCTCGACCAACTCCGGCCAATCTTCCCGCTCGATCTGCTGACCGTCCATGCGCTCAACGAAAGCACATTGGGCGACGATGTCCGCGAAGTGGCGGCCAAGTCGAGAATCGCGGTGCAGATCGATCCCGAGCCCGAGCGCGGCCTGCTCGCCCGCGCCGACCATTGGCTGTTCATCGAGCACCATATTCCGGCGACGGGTTTCGTCTTCGGCTACCGGCCCGGATCGCCTTCGGAAGCGATCTACCGGGGCTGGTACGAGACGCGCTACCACCGGCCGCAGGATGATCTGAGCCAGCCGATCGATTGGGCGGCGGCGGGCAAGTTCAACCGCTTCTTCTACGATCTGACCGCCAAAGTGGCGGACGCGCCGACGCGGCCGACATGGAAGCCGGGCAGCGCCTACGCCAATTAAGCGTCTTCCCCTCCCTTTCGGGGAGGGGAGCAGGTAAGGTGCGGCGATGCGCACCACCTCCGACCAGGACGCCGTCCGGCTCTATCATCTCGATCCCGACAGCGGCGCGACGACGACCCTGCTGTACGGCACGCTGGCCGAGGCTCTGGCGGCGGCGGAGGCCGAGCCCGAGGATGTGCAGGACGGGCTGTTCCTTCAGACCAGCAACGATGTCGTCGCCTATCTGGACTTCGTCGGCGGCTAAGGCCGCAACGGTTTCAGGCACGCATTCCGAAATGTCCCCGCCGCGACAGATCGTTGCGCGCGCTCAAAGGGCCCCGATGCGCGGACGACGGGGCGGCGGGGCGGAACGCTGGGGCGGATGGAGAGCCTTACGCAGCCACCCGCTCCCGATCGCGCATTTCCTGGTTGAGCATTTCGGCCAGCAGGAACGCCAGCTCGATGCTCTGGCCCGCGTTCAGGCGCGGGTCGCAGTGCGTGTGGTAGCGGTCGGCGAGGCCCTGTTCGGTCACCGCGATCGCGCCGCCCGTGCATTCGGTGACGTTCTGGCCGGTCATCTCGGCGTGGATGCCGCCGCCGTGCGTGCCCTCGGCTCTGTGGACGGCGAAGAAGCCGCGCACCTCGGCGAGGATGCGCTCGAAGGGCCTCGTCTTGTAGCCGTTGGCGGCCTTGATGACATTGCCGTGCATCGGATCGCACGACCAGACGACCGGGCGCCCCTCGCGCTTCACCGCGCGCACGAGCTTGGGCAGATGCTTCTCGATCTGATCATGGCCGTAGCGCGTGATCAATGTGATGCGTCCGGGGACGCGCGCGGGATCGAGCGTGTCGAGCATTCGCAGCAACGCATCGGGATCGAGGCTGGGGCCGCATTTCAGGCCGATCGGATTGCCGACGCCGCGCAGATATTCGACATGCGCCGAGCCTTCGAAGCGCGTGCGATCGCCGATCCAGACCATGTGCGCGGACGTGTCGTACCAGTCGCCGGTCAGGCTGTCCTGACGGGTGAGCGCCTGCTCATACTGGAGCAGGAGCGCCTCGTGGCTCGTGTAGAAGCTGGTGCCGGCGAGCTGGGGGACGGTCGAGGGGTTGATCCCGCACGCGGCCATGAAGCCCAGGGCATCGCCGATGCGATCGGCGAGCTGCTGGTACTGCGCGGCCCAGGGGCTGCGGCCCATGAAATCGAGCGTCCAGCGGTGGACCTGCTGGAGGTTCGCATAGCCGCCCTGCGCGAAGGCGCGCAGCAGATTGAGCGTGGCGGCCGACTGCGAATAAGCGCGGATCATGCGCTGCGGATCGGGGATGCGGCTTTCGGGCGTGAAGGCGATGTCGTTGACGTTGTCGCCGCGATAGGAGGGCAGCTCGACGCCGTCGATCGTCTCGGTATTGGCCGAGCGCGGCTTGGCGAACTGGCCCGCCATGCGGCCGACCTTCACGATCGGCATCTTCGAGGCATAGGTCAGGACGACCGCCATCTGGAGGATGACGCGGAACGTGTCGCGGATATTGTCCGGGTGGAATTCGGCGAAGCTCTCGGCGCAATCGCCGCCCTGGAGCAGGAAGGCCTTGCCCGCGGCGACCTGCGCCAGATCGGCGGTGAGCGCGCGCGCCTCCCCGGCGAAGACGAGCGGCGGATAGCGACGCAGCTCCGTCTCGGCGGCTTCCAGAGCCACCTGATCGGGATATTCCGGGAGCTGCCGCGCTTCGTGATTGCGCCAGCTGTCGGGCGTCCAGTTCGTCGCCATGCATTCGGTCCTTTCGAGCGGGCGCACGTAGGGGATGTGGCGGGGAATCTCAACGGTGGGGGCGTGAGATGCCGCACCTTCGAGACCGACGTCTTTCCGTTCGTTTCGAGCGGAGATCGAGCCTGTCGAGATCGAAGTCGAGAAATCGCGCGCCAGCTTCGGGCAGGTTCTCGACGGACGCTTCTCGACAAGCGCGAAGCTGCTCGAACCGAACGGCTTGGGGGTTACCCTGCGCGTTCGGCCAGCATCGAGGCGATCATCGGCTGGAGCTTGTCGGTGTAGCTGGCGAGGACCTGCGGCGGGCAGCCGCCGAACAGGGTCGTCAGGCGATCGCCGTGCCAGCAATGCAGCGCGAAGCCGGGATCGCCATCCTCGATCAGTGGGCGATCGTCGGGATGCGCGGCGTCGATCGGGGTGAGGACGAGGCTGACCTCGGGCGCTGTCGAAGGGCAGATGATGAGCGGGAGCTTCGACCAGCTCGTGTGGCTGGAGCGGTGGACGTGGCCCGAGACGAGCCCGATCACCTGCGCGTGGCCGGCGATCGCCGCGTTCAGGCGCGCGATCCAGGGTTCGGTAGGGGCCGGGTCCATCCAGGGGATGCCGACGCTCTGGGGCGGGTGGTGGAGGAAGACGAGCGTGGGCCGGTCGGGCGCCTCGGCCAGGCGCGCGGCGAGCCAGGCGGCGCGGATCTCGCAGAAGGCGCCGCCGTGGCGGCCTTCCTCGAGCGTATCGAGCAGGATCAGGCGAAGATCGGTGCCCTCGATGACATGCTGGAGGAAGCCATCGGGCATCGGCGCATCGGGGAAGACCTGCGCGAGGGGGCCACGCAGATCGTGATTGCCGGCCATCAGGTGGACGGGCATCGGGCAGCGCGCGAGCGCCTTGGCGAGGACGGTGTAGCTTTCCGCGTCGCCATATTCGGTGAGGTCGCCCGAGGCGATCAGCAGATCGGGCAGCGGATCGAGCGCGAGGATGCGATCGAGCACGCGATTGAGGCGGCGGAGATTGGGCTCGTCCGGGTGGGCGCGCTCGAATCCGATATGCAGATCGGAAATCTGCGCGATCAACATCGGTGATGTGCCCCCCGTCACCTTCCTACCCACTATCCCTTACGGACGCGGCGGGCGAAGGTTGCGCGAACTTTCGCTTTTCCTGACGCTGCGCGGCGGTGGCGCCGCGGCGATCATCCTTGTGATAGACGTGGCACATCGCGCAGTTCGAGGCGACCTGCGCCTTCTTGGCGATGCCCCCGCCATTCTCGCCGACATGGCAATTGCGGCAGGTGGCGATGCCGGGGATCAGCACCTCGCGCGCGTCGTTCGACTTGGGCGCATTGTGACAGCTCGCGCAGCTTTCGGTGGCGTGCGCGCGGTGATCGAACCAGCCGTTGACGTAGAAATGATCGGGCAGGGTGACGGGGGCGATCTTGTAATCGACCGCGCCGGCGCGCGACGGGCCGGTGATCCGGTGGCAATCGGCGCACGTACCATTCGGCGCGAAGAGCGCGCGGATCGCTTGGCCCGTGCTGCCGCCGGGGGCGGCGAGCGAGGCGAGCTGCGCGGCCGCGAAATCGCCCGGACGCTTGCGCGCATAGCCTTCGAGCGGCTGGACCGAGGTGCCGCCGCCCGCGCCGTAGAAATCGCGGACCTGCGCGATCGCCTGCGCGACATCGCCGTGACGCAGCGTGCGGACCTGCCCGTCGCGGCGGCCGAAGGCCAAGCTGTGGCAGGACTGGCAATCCTTCTCCATCGTCACCGGCTGGAAGCCCGCGCCGCTGGGATCGGGCGTGTGGCAGCCCGCGCATTCGAGCCCGCCCTGCTTCACCTGGCCCAGCGCCTGCGCCATGCGCGCGACGCCGTTGGTCGCCGAGAGGTGGAGATCGTGCGGGAAGAGCAGCCCCGTCTCCTGGCGCGGATGCGCGTCGAGCGACGTGCGGCGGAAGACCGGATTCGCGCCGGGCTGGATCAGGATGGCGGGGCGGAATTGCGGGTGCGCGGTGCCGAAATCCTTCGTGTCGCCGAGTGCCGTCTCGGGCAGCTTGGCCTTCAGATCGCTGTGGCAATCCGCGCAGAATTTCTGGTTGGGCGCGGCGATCTGCATCGCCTGCCCCTTATGCTCCGTGTGGCAATCGACGCAGCGCCCGGCGGGGCGATTGAAGGCGTGCGCGACCGCGAGGCTGAGCTTGCCGCCGATCGTGTCGGGCGCCAGCGCGACGCGCAGTTTCTCAGGATCGGCATGATCGTGGACGCTGGCGTGGCAGGTCTTGCAGCTGTCGTCGCGGACCGAGACGAACGCCTTGGTGTGACAGGCGGTGCAATTGTTCTGGAGGCTGGCGTGCGCGGCGGAGAGCGGGCCGGCCGACCAGCTGCGATCGCCGTGGAAGCCCGCGGCGCCCGCCATCATCTGTTCGGAGGTCAGCTTCTTGCCGCTGGCGGCCATGTAGGACGCGATCGGCCAGGCCACGAAGGCGAGCAGGACGATCAGCGCGCCCGCCCAGGCGAGCAGGCGGCGCGACGGCGCGACGCCGACGAGCGTGAAGAGCTGGCGTTCGTCGCGCTCCTCGTCGCCCCCGCCGGGCAGGCCGTAGCGCTCGACCGTGACGCCGATCGCGCTCTCGGCCTCGTCCCACGCGATTTCCAGGCGGAAGCCGGCGATGCGGATCTCGGTGCCCGCGCGCGCATCGACTTCGCTCTCGAGCGTCGAGCGGCCGTCGATCGTGAAGGGGATGCCCGCGACCGCGCGGACGATCAGCCGGTGCGGGCCGGTCTGGATCAGCTCGGCGTGATTGAGCGTGACCTCGAGATCGGTGAGGACGATGTCCGAGGCGGGATCGCGCCCGACGGTGATGCGGGCGTCTTCGAGACGGCGGCTGCGCCTAATCTCGCGCCCGGTGGCGGATACGGAGACGGCGTGGATCAGGAACGACATGCCGCCCTCACCAGTAGAAGAAGACGGAGACGACATGCGCGATCAGCGCCGCGATCAGCGCGATCGTCGACGGTACGTGCACGTAGAGCCAGATTTCGAGGATCGCGCGCAGGCGCAAATGACGCTGCAATTGCGCGACGAGACCATGTTTCTGGCTGAGCAGGGACAGCAAGCGCGCCAGCGCATCGGCGGGGATCTCGCCCGCCATCGTGCGCAGATCATGCTCGGCGCGCGTCGTCGCATTGTCGAGCTTGCCCGAGCGCAGCCGCGCGCGCAGCCCGCCGCCGAACGCATCCTCGTCGAGGCTCGCCTGGATGACGCCCGCCGCCCGCGCGTTGAGCGGCTGCGCGGCCGAATGAAGCTGGCGATCGATCGCGCGCAGCCCCTCCAGCATCTGCGTCTCGGTCAGCTCGCCGCGGTTCTCGGACAGGCGCGACGGCAGCGACGCATAGACCGCGACGCCGAACAGCCCTGACAGGATGACGAGCATCATCAGCGCATAAGCGAGCGTGTGGACGTTCCAGCCGAAATGGAAGCCGGTGTGGAGCGTGCCGATCACGACGAGCGACAGGCCCAGCCAGACATGCGCCGACGTCCACGCCTTCAACGACCAGACGCCCGGCGACATGCGCCGCTTGCGGATGCCGAGCGCGGTCAGCCACAGGATCAGGCCGAAGCCGATCGTGCCGAGCGTGTAGCCGTAGACCGTGTCGCCCTCGGGACGCGGGATCGGATTGTCGAACGCGTAGATCAGGATCAGGACGAGGCAGAGCAGAGAGGCGATCTTCGCCCAGCGCCAGTTGCGGTGGCGCAGGAAGCTGTCGTGGAGGACCGCACCGGAGCGGCGGACCTGCTTGCGATCGGAGCGCGTGGCCATCAGCGCGGGCCCTCCGATGTTTCGCGCCATCCGTTGGGTTCGACCAGCATCGAGCTTGTCGAGATGCGACCGTCGAGAACATGCCTCGAGCGTGCCTTCTCGACTACGGTTCTCGGCAGGCTCGAACCTTCGCTCGAAGCGAACGGGGAGGGGCGGGGGGCGGCGGGGCTCGCAGGCACGGCGCTCACCGCTCCGCTCCCAGTCGCGCCACCGTCAAAAATTCCTCCGGAGCGACGCGGATCGCCGCGCCGGTCGGGCAGGCGCGGACGCAGGCGGGGCCGCCGTCTATGCCCGAGCACATGTCGCACTTGATCGCCTTCTTCGGCTTCTCGACGCCGGCGGGCATATTGTCGTGCGACCATTTGTGCGAGGGCTCGCCCGGCCCGGGGCCGCGCCCGAAGAGCAGCCACGAGAGCAGGCCCGGCTTCTTGGGCGGGACCTTGTCGAGCCGGATCACGCCATACGGGCAGTTGCGCGCGCAATTGCCGCAGCCGATGCAGCTGTCGTCGACGAAAACCTCGCCGTCCGGGCCGCGATGGATCGCGTTGGGCGGGCAATCGGCCATGCAGTGCGGATGCTCGCAATGGCGGCACGAGGTCGGGACGTGGAGATGCGCGTAGGTGCGGCCGGCCTCGCGATCGAGGCGCGACAGGCCCTCGTGGCTGTCGGCGCAGGCCTTCTCGCAATTGTCGCAGCCGACGCAGAGTTTCTCGTCGATCAGCAGCACGTCGGTCGCTTCGCCGATGCCATTCTCGATGAGGAAGTTGGCGACCGAGGAATACATGTCGACCGCGCCGCCGAAATCGGCCTTGCGATCCTCGATGAAGCCGTTGACCTGGCGGCGCGCGGCCATGTCGCGCGTCGCGCGCTCCAGCAGCGCCGGATGCTTCTGGAGCAAGGCGGCGAAGGCGTCGCCGTCGATGCGCAGCACTTCGGAGCGGATCGCGGCGCGAACGGTGGCGGTGCGCGTGCCGCCGTCGATCAGCGCCATCTCGCCCACATAGGAGCCGGCGGGCAGATAGGAGAGGAAGATCGGCTTTCCGCCGACCTTCTTCTCGACGATCATTGAGCCCGAGCGGACGACATAGATGTCGCGGCCCTCGTCGCCCTCGACGAGGATCGCCTCGCCGGCTTTGATCTGCTTGATCTCCGAATGCGTCATCACATCGGCGAGATCGGCGGGGGTCAGCCCCGAGCCGAACATCTGCAGCAATTGCCGTTCGGTGGAGATTCGGATGATTGTGCGCTTCACCGCGGGCACCTGGCTCATCAGCTTGAGCGCGGCCGAGCGCGGGATTTCGAGCAGGACGCAGGGCTTGGCGGCGCGCACGGTCGAGCCGCGGCGGCGGCCCGAGATCAAGCCGACCTCGCCGAAGATCGAGCTCTCGCCGATCATCACGTCGGTGCCGGGCGCGACCTCGACCGCGACCGCGCCGGCGGCGACCGCGAACAGCGACGAGCCGGGATCGTTGCGACGGAAGATCGTCTCGCCCGCGGCAAAGGCCGCGATCTCGCTGTCGAGCATGAATTCGCGCATCTGCAGCGGCGAGAGATCGTGGAGGATCTCGACATGCTCGCGCAGATAATCGAGCCAGCCGGTGACATCGTCGGTGCGCGCGAGGCCCCTCGGGAGGCCTGAGAACTTCTGTTCGAGGATCGGCTCGTCGGCGGGCTTCAGCGCTGTATTGCCGGCGATGAACTCGATGACGTCATAGCCCTGGTTCATGCAGTGCTTGATCAGCGGATAGCCCGCGAGCGCGCCGATCACGAAGATGCCGGGGACGGTCGATTCGAAGGTCGGCGTGAGCTTCGGGTACGAGATGCGATCAGCGCTCGCGAACTGGACGCCGGTGCCGGGGACGACCGACTTCCGCCCGTCCTTGTCCTCGAAGCTCGCGCAGCATGCCTCGACGAAGGCGCGCGGCGGGGCCGAGCCGATCCGCGCGATCGTGCGGTTGCACGGCACGGTGACCGATCCGTCGCGCGCATCGAAAGTGATCGTGTCTGCGCCGATCGCGGCGGTGTTGGTCTCGCGCATCACCGTCATCCGCCCTTCGGCCTCGGCGGCCATCAGCAGCTTGACGTTCGCGTCCTTGGCGGTCGGGAAATCGGCGCCGATATTGACGAGCGTGACGGTGTTGCGCTGCTCGGGATCGGCGATCAGGCCGAGCGCATTCTCGATCCCCGCATCGCCGCCGCCGATGACGGTGATATGTTCGTCGATATATTCGGCGGGATCGTCGAGCGTATATTGGACGGTGGCATTGTCATCGACCGGGCAGCGCATCCGGTTCGGATTGCCCTGCGTGCCGATGCCGAGCACGATCGTCTCGGCCTTCACATCGGGCTTGCCCTTGATGCTGATCGTGAAATCGCCAGCCTGGCCGGTGACGGCGACGACCTCCGCCTCCATCAGCACGTTGACCTTGTGGCCTTCGGTACCCTCGTTCCAGGCGCCGAGAATCACCTCGCGCTTGCCCGCCGCAAAATCGAGATCCGATCGCAACACCAGCTGGGCCGGCGTCGCCATGACGTGCTTGCCCTTCTGATATTTGTAGATCGTATCGGAGAGGTGATCGGTCTTCTCGATCAGCACATGATCAAGGCCCAAAGCGGCGGCATGCGCGGCAGCGCTCAGGCCCGCCGGTCCCGACCCAATAATGGCGACGCGATGCATCGTCACGGATGTCCCCCCACTTCCCCTGTGCTTGCTCTAGCATCCCTGCGGCGGGAGGCTAGAGGGGGAGTGGATTTTGGGGGGAGAGCGGGAATTGGCGGACGGGGGCGGTTTCGGGGCGAGCCGGATCGGGCTGTACGCGCTGGTGCTGGCGGGCGTGGCGGCGGTCGTCGCGCTGGGGCTGCGCTATCGCGAGGGCGGAGTGGACAAGGGCGCGGCGCCGAGCGCAGCGGCGCCCGCCGCGACGCCGGGCGACGTCAGCGGGATGATCGCGGCGCTGGAAGCCAAGCTGAAGGCGAACCCCAAGGACACCGAAGGCTGGCGGATGCTCGGCTGGTCCTATTTCAACCTCAACCGATTCGCGGATGCGGCGAAGGCCTATGCGCGCGCGACCGAGCAGGCGCCGCGCGACGCAAGCCTGTGGTCCGCGCTGGGCGAGACGCTCGTCTATGCGCACCAGAAGGGCGTCGACGACGATGCCGCGCATGCGTTTGGCCGCGCGGTCGAGATCGATCCCAAGGATGCGCGCGCGCGCTATTTTCTCGCGGTGCGCAAGGATCTGCAGGGCGATCACAAGGGCGCGATCGATGACTGGATCGCGGTGCTGCGCGATGCGCCGGCCGATGCGCCTTATGCCGAATCGATCCGGACGCTGATCGAGAAGGTCTCCAAGCGCGAGAAGATCGATGTCGCCGGGCGGATCCCGACCGCGCCTGCGCCGGTGAGCGTGGCGAGCGACGCGATTCCCGGGCCGACGCCCAACCAGATGCAGGATGCGGCGCGGATGACGCCGACGCAGCAGGATGCGCTGGCGCGCGGCATGGTCGATCGCCTCGCCGCGCGGCTCACGCAGCAGCCGCATGACGAGGAAGGCTGGATCCGGCTGATGCGCGCGAAGCTCGTGCTGGGCGACGCGGCCGGCGCCAAGGACGCGCGCGCGAAGGCGCGGGCCGCGTTTGCGGGCGATGCAAGCGCGCTCGGGCGGATCGACGCGGCGGCGAAGGAGCTGGGAGTCGGGTGAGCGAATCGTCGGCCTCGTTGCCCGAAGGCGCCGCCGCCGACTGGACGGTCCCGCAGGATTGGGCGCGCTACACGCCCGCCGAACATGCGATGTGGGATAGGCTGTTCGCGCGGCAGGCGGCGATGCTGCCGGGGCGGGTGACGCCTGAATTTCTGGCCGGGCTCGATCTGCTGCGGATGGACCGGCCGGGCATTCCCGATTTCGAGGCCCTGTCCGCGCGGCTGATGGCGGCGACGGGCTGGCAGGTGGTGGCGGTGCCGGGGCTCGTGCCCGATGCGGTGTTCTTCGATCATCTCGCCAACCGGCGCTTCGTCGCGGGGCGCTTCATCCGCCGGCCCGACCAGCTCGATTATCTGGAGGAGCCCGACGTCTTCCACGACGTGTTCGGGCATGTGCCCCTGCTCGCGAACCCGATGTTCGCCGATTATATGCAGGCCTATGGCCGCGGTGGGCAGCGCGCGGGCGGGCTGGGCGCGATCGAGCGGCTGTCGCGGCTTTACTGGTATACGGTCGAGTTCGGGCTGATCGCGGGGCCGGACGGCCTGCGATTGTACGGATCGGGGATCGTCTCGTCGTTCGGCGAGAGCATGTTCGCGCTCGACGATCCTTCGCCCAATCGGATCGGCTTCGATCTCAAGCGGATCATGCGGACGCGCTACCGGATCGACGATTACCAGCAGAGCTATTTCGTGATTCCGAGTTTCGAGGATCTGCTGCGGCAGACCTTGGAGACGGATTTCGGGCCCTTGTATGATGCGGTCGAAGACATGGCTGATCTCGAGCCGGATGCGGTGCTCGCGGGGGATCGGGTATTCCACTTGGGCACGCAGGCGAGGATGCGCGGCGGCTGACGCCGTCTCCGTTCGATTCGAGCGGAGTTCGAGCGAAGCCGAGAACGCAGTCGAGAAGTCAGCGCGGGCGTTCTCGACGGACGCATTTCGACAAGCTTGATGCTGCTCGAACCGAACGGCGGTGGGGTTGCCGAGGGGCTTCAACGGGGCCAGCTATCGCCCATGACGACCTATGATCCCGCGCGCTGGGACGCGCTCGACGCCCTCAAATATCGCGACGAGAGCGAGGCCGTGCGCGCTTTGCTCGCCGCGCAGCCTTTCTCGGCCGAGGAACGGCGGCGCGTGGCCACGGAGGCGACGCGGCTCGTCGAGGCGGCGCGCGCGTCGGCCGAGAAGCAGGGGGTGGTCGAGAGCTTCCTCCAGCAATTCTCGCTCGGCACGCGCGAGGGGCTGGCGCTGATGTGCCTCGCCGAGGCGCTGCTGCGGACCCCCGATGCCGAGACGCGCGACCGGCTGATCGCCGAGAAGATCGGATCGGCCGACTGGGCGGCGCATCTGGGGCAATCGGACAGTTTGTTCGTCAACGCCTCGACCTGGGGGCTGATGCTGACGGGCAAGCTCGTCGATGTCGACGACGAGGCGAAGCGCGATCTGCCCGGCTTCCTCAAACGGATGACGGCGCGGCTGGGCGAGCCGGTGATCCGCCAGGCGGTGGGCGCGGCGGTGCGGATGATGGGCGAGCAGTTCGTGCTGGGGCGGACGATCGAGGCGGCGCTGTCTCGGGCGAAGAAGGAGGGCTATCTCTGCTCGTTCGACATGCTGGGCGAGGGCGCGCGGACCGCGGCCGATGCCGAGCGCTACGAGCAGATCTATGCGCGCGCCGTCGCGGCGGTGGGCAAGGCGCGCGGGGCGGGGCTGACGCCCGAGGACGGGCACGGCATTTCGGTCAAGCTCTCGGCTCTATGCCCGCGCTACGAGGCGGTGCAGGAGACGCGCGTCTGGGAGGAACTGTATCCGCGGCTCAGGCGGCTGGCGGTGCTGGCGGCGGCGCACGATCTCAACTTCGCGATCGATGCCGAGGAGGCGGATCGGCTCGTCCTGTCGCTGAAGCTCGTCGATCGCTTGGCGCGCGAGCCTGAGCTTGGCGCGTGGACCGGGCTCGGCGTGGTCGTGCAGGCCTATCAGAAGCGCGGGCTCGCGGTGATCGAGGCGCTGCGAGGGCTCGCCGAGGAGACGGGGCGGCGGATCATGGTCCGGCTCGTCAAGGGCGCTTATTGGGACAGCGAGATCAAGCGCGCGCAGGTGGCGGGGCGGCCGGGCTATCCGGTGTTCACGACCAAGCCGGCGACGGACCTGTCCTATCTCGTCTGCGCCGACGCGCTGGTCGCGGCGAGCCCGCACCTCTATCCGCAATTCGCGACGCACAATGCGCATACGCTGGCAGCGGTGCGGCTGATGGCCGAGCGGGCGGGCGTGACGATCGAGCATCAGCGGCTGCACGGCATGGGCGAGGCGCTCTATCGCTCGGCGGGGCTGGGCGGGGCGGCGCGGCTGCGGGCCTATGCGCCGGTCGGCGGGCATGAAGAATTGCTGCCCTATCTGGTGCGTCGCCTGCTGGAGAATGGTGCGAATACGAGCTTCGTCCACGCGCTGCTGAACGATGCGGTGCCGGCTGGACTGGTCGTCGCCGATCCGATCGCGGCGGTGGAGGCGCAGCCGGGGCCGCATCCGAAGATCGCGCTGCCCGCGGACATCTATGGGGTCGAGCGCAAGAACCCGCTCGGGCGCGATTATTCGATCGGGTCTGAGCGCGAGCGTGCGGCGAAGGCGACCGCGGCGCTGGCGAACGAGACGCTGTCTGCAGGGCCGATCGTCGGCGGCAAATTGCTCGCCGGCAAAGGCGCGGAGCCGATGATGAGCCCGGTCGATGGGACGGTGCTGCTCGGCGGCGTCAGCGAAGCGACAGTGGCCGACATCGACATGGCGGCGAAGCGCGCCAAGGCCGCGCAGCCGCGCTGGGATGCGCTGAAGGGGCGGGGCCGGGCGCGCGTGCTGCGGGCGATGGGCGACGCGCTGGAGGCGGACATGGACCGGCTCGTCGCGCTGCTCGCGCGCGAGGGCGGCAAGACGCTCAACGATGGCGTCGCCGAGGTGCGCGAGGCGGTCGATTTCTGTCGTTATTATGCGCATCTCGCCGAGGTGCAATTCGCAGGCGCCGAGGTGCTCAAGGGGCCGGTCGGCGAGACCAACAGCCTCGAGCTGCGCGGGCGCGGCGTGTTCGCGTGCATTAGCCCGTGGAATTTCCCGCTGGCCATCTTCACCGGACAGATCGCGGCGGCGCTGGCGGCGGGCAATGCCGTGCTCGCCAAGCCCGCCGAGCAGACGCCGTTCGTGGCGGCCGAGGCGGTGCGGCTGTTCCACAAAGCCGGGCTCGATCCCGATCTGCTGGCCTTGCTGCCGGGCGACGGGGCGACGGTGGGCGCGGCCTTGTGCGGGCATTCCTTCGTGGCGGGCGTGGCCTTCACCGGCGGCACGGATACGGCGCGCGCAATCAATCGCCAGCTGGCCGACCGTGACGGGCCGATATTGCCCTTCATCGCCGAGACGGGCGGATTGAACGGGCTGTTCGCCGACACGACCGCATTGCGCGAGCAGGTGGTGGACGACGTGATCGCCTCGGCGATCGGATCGGCGGGGCAGAGATGCTCGGCTTTGCGCGTGCTGTTCGTGGCGAAGGACTCGGCGGACGAGCTGATCGCGACGATCGCGGGCGCGCTGGAGACGTTGGTGGTCGGCGATCCGGCCGATCCGGCGACCGATATCGGCCCGGTGATCGATGCAGAGGCGCGCGCGGCGCTGGAAAGCCATGTCGTGCGGCTTCAGCGCGAGGCGAAGATCGTGCGGCGCCTGGATGTGGGCGCGTGGGGGGCGAAGGGCAGCTATTTCGCACCGGTCATCGCCGAGGTGCCGCGTCCCGATTTCCTCGAGCGCGAGACGTTCGGGCCGATCCTCCACGTTTATCGCTACGATCCCGACGATCTGGCCGACGTGGCGGGCGCGCTGGCGGCGCGCGGCTATGGGCTGACGCTCGGCGTGCACAGCCGGATCGAGCGCTTCGCCGACGAGGTGCGTGCGCTCGTGCCGGCGGGGAATGTGTATGTGAACCGCTCGATCATCGGCGCGGTGGTGGGCGTGCAGCCGTTCGGCGGCGAGGGGCTTTCGGGGACGGGCCCGAAGGCCGGCGGGCCGCATGCCCTGCTGCGCTATGCGGTGGAGCGGGCGCTATCGGTGAATATCACCGCGCAGGGCGGCGATCCGGCATTGCTGAATTTGTAGGCGCTCGCGGGCCTGCGCGGGTGTCCCCACTCCCCTCCCTGAAAGGGAGGGGAGTGGGGGGCGGGTCGCTGTCCAACGGAGCGCTCCGTCGAAGGCGACCCACCCCTCAATCCCCTCCCTTCCAGGGAGGGGAGGTCGTGGCGGCAATTGCTTTATGCCCTCGACTGGGGCGAAAGCAGACGTCACGTCGGGCTGAGAGCGAGCAACCAATTTCGCCCAATCGGGTTGCAACAGAATGCCGCAGGCTCTCTCCGTCATCACGCTCGGCATCGCCGATCTGGCGCGGTCGAAGCGTTTTTATGGCGAGGGGTTCGGCTGGGCGCCGGTTTTCGAGAATGACGAGATCGTCTTCTATCAGCTCAACGGGATCGTATTCGGCACCTGGCTGGCGGACAAGCTTGCGGCGGACATGCAGCGGCCGGCGGCGGGGGTGCCGGCCAGTACGCTCGCGCACAATGTCGGTTCCGAAGAAGAAGTGACCGCGCTGATCGATCGGCTCGCGGCCGCCGGCGGGACGATCCTGCGTGCGGCCGATGCGCCGGCGCATGGCGGGTTTCGCGGCTATGTCGCCGATCCCGATGGGCATGCGTGGGAGATCGCCTGGAACCGGGTTTCGCGATGGACGAAGCGGGCAACGTCACCTTCGGTGTCTGATCTGCGGACATCTGTACCGATCGGTTCTGGAAATTCGTGCGTTAAGCGATTAGATCGCGCCCGCAGGGAGTTCGAACGACCATGAAGCGCGAAGTGATCGCCTATCTCGATTCCGTGAAGGCGCGCGATCCCGCGCCGCGTTCGCGTTGGGAGATCTTGCTTTACCCGGGCGTGTGCGCGCTCGTGTTCCACCGCGCCGCGCACTGGCTGTTCGAGGCCGAGCTCTGGTTCCTTGCGCGCGTCGTCAATCATATCGGCCGGCTGTTTTCGGCGATCGACATCCATCCGGGCGCCAAGATCGGCGCCAACTTCTTCATCGATCATGGTTTCACCGTGATCGGCGAGACCGCGGTCATCGGCGACAATGTGACGATCTACCAGTGCGTGACGCTGGGCGGCACGAACCCCGCCAACGGCGTCGCCGGCAAGCGCCACCCGACGATTGAGGACGATGTGATCATCGGATCCGGCGCGCAGGTGCTGGGGCCGATCACGGTGGGCCAGGGCGCACGGATCGGCGCGAACGCGGTCGTCACGCGCGACGTGCCGCCGGGCGCGACGATGACGGGCATCCCCGCACGCCCCACCTTGGTGGATGCGCAGAATTATAATAGCTTCATTCCCTATGGGACGCCGTGCAGCGAACGCTTCGATCCGCAGACCCAGCAGCTGGAACTGCTGAAGTGCGAGGTCGAGACGCTGCGCGCCCGGCTCGCCTCATTGATCGAGCAGCGCGAGGGCGAAAAGCCGGCGCGGGATCGCGATTGCGCCTGAGCGGATTTCATTCGGATGGGGCGTGACGCCTGATGGGCATCGTCACGCCCTTTCCCGGCCCTGCGCTTGTGCAGGTGGTGTTCGATCGGGGCGAATTGCAGAAGATCCTCGACGTCTATGGCCGGATGGTCGCGGCTGGGCACTGGCGCGATTATGCGATGAATTTCGGGCGCGATGCGGCCTCCTTCGCCTGCTTCCGCCGCACCGCCGAGCGCCCCGAATATCGGATCGAGAAGCGCCCGGCCTTGCGCCTGCGCCAGGGCGAATGGGCGCTGATCGGCGAGGCGGGCGCGGTGCTCAAGCGCGGGCACGAACTAGGGCCGGTGCTCGCGCCGCTGGAGCGCAAGCTGATGAAGCTGGTGGATTGATAAGACGATCTTCTCTCGCCCGCTCATCCTGAGGAGGGACTGAGCTTGGCGAAGGCCCGTCTCGAAGGACCCGCACTGTCGCCACCGTCCTTCGAGACGCCATTTCGACTTCGCTCAATGGCTCCTCAGGATGAGCGGGGTGAGGAATCACGCTGGTTATGCACCTCCGTTGCGCTCGGCGGCGTGCGTGCCTATTTGCCAAACCGAATGTTACGGGAGCCGACATGACCGATTTTTCAGATCGCGAGCGCGCTTTCGAGAGCCAGTTCGCGCGGGAAGAGGAAATGGCGTTCCGCATCACCGCGCGCCGCAACCGGCTGGTCGGCACCTGGGCGGCGGGGCTGATGGGGCTGACCGCCGAAGAGACCGACGCTTATGCGAAGGCGGTCGTCCAGGCCGATTTCGAGGAAGCCGGCGACGAGGACGTGATCCGCAAGCTCCTGGGCGATCTGGTCGGCGCGGGCGTCGACATGGATGACGGGCGCGTCCGCTCGGCGCTGCACGACGCGACCGTCGAGGCGCGCCGCCAGTTGCTCGAAAGCCAGTGAGGACGCGCTGATGCCGATGCAGGCCGACGAGATCGAGACGATGATCCGCGCCGCGATCCCCGATGCGCATGTCGAGATCACCGATCTCGCGGGCGACGGCGATCATTATTCGGCGCGCGTCGTCGCCGAAAGCTTCCGGGGTATGCCCCGCGTCCGCCAACACCAGCGCGTCTATGATGCGCTTGGCGGGCGGATGGGCGGCGTGCTCCACGCGCTGCAGCTCACCACAGCCCTTCCTTCCTGAACCGTCGAGGATATCCTGCCATGACCACCACCACCCAGGACGCGCAGGCCCGCATCGATGCCGCCGTCAAAGCCAATGACGTGCTCCTGTTCATGAAGGGCACGCCGCTCTTCCCGCAATGCGGCTTCTCGAGCCGCGCGATCGCGATCCTCGAGCATCTCGGCGTCGCGTTCGAATCGGTCGACGTCCTGCAGGATCAGGGCGTGCGCCAGGGCATCAAGGACTATTCGAACTGGCCGACGATCCCGCAGCTCTATGTGAAGGGCGAATTCGTCGGCGGATCGGACATCATGATGGAAATGTATGAGAGCGGCGAATTGGCCGAGCTCATGCAGGACAAGGGCGTGGCGGCCGCCTGAGGGCGGCGGCCGGGACCCTTCCTTTCCGTTGGGTTCGAGCTTGTCGAGAACTTTATTGGCTTAGAGCCTGGGATACGTGGCACGGGCTCTCGACTTCGCTCGATCCCTGCGCGTTCTCGACAAGCTCGAACCCAACGGGGCTAGGAAGGGGGAATCCTTTCCGCCCTCCTCACCCGTCCCGCAATTCGATCCAAACCGGCGCGTGATCGCTCGTCTTCTCCCAGCCGCGGACATGCGCATCGACCCCTGCCGCGACGAGCCGATCGGAGAGCGCGGGGCTGAGCAGCAGGTGATCGATGCGCAGCCCCGCGTTGCGGGCATAGGCGTTCCGGAAATAATCCCAGAAGGTGTAGATCGTCTCGTCGGGATGCGTGGTGCGCAGCGCGTCGGTCCAGCCCTGATCCAATAGGCGGAAGTAAGCCGCGCGGGCCTCGGGCGCGAAGAGCGCGTCGTCGAGCCAGCGTTCGGGTTTGTAGACGTCGCGCTCGGTCGGCATCACGTTGAAGTCGCCCGCGATCATGACCGGCAGGCCGCTCTCGATGAGTCCGGCGGCATGATCGATCAGGCGATCGAACCAGCGCAATTTATAGTCGAACTTCGGGCCCGGCCTCGGATTGCCGTTCGGCAAGTAGAGGCCGCCGATCAGGATGCCCGCGACCGCCGCTTCGATATAGCGGCTGTGCGTGTCCTCGGCCTCGCCCGGTAGGCCGCGGCGTGTCTCGTGGATCTCGCCCGCGCGGCTCAGGATCGCGACGCCGTTCCAGCTCTTCTGGCCCTGCCAGATCGCGCGATAGCCGAGCTCGGCGAGCGCTGCTTCGGGAAATTTCTCGTCCGGGGCCTTCAGTTCCTGCAGGCAGACGATGTCGGGCAGCGCCTCGGACAACCAGCGCAGCAGCACGGGCAGGCGGCCGTTGATGCCGTTCACATTGTAGGTAGCGATCTTCATGCGGTGAGCATTGGCATCGCCGGATAATCCGCCGGCGGGCCGAACCGTTCCGCGCGGCTCAGCAGACCATCCGCCGGCCGACCCGCGTGCAGGGCAGGGGCACCCACAATTTGTCGAGCGTCGCGTCGCTTTCGCCGATTTCCGGATCTTTCAGCCCAGGCGTGCGGCGTGCCTGGACGGCGGAGACGCCGGGATCGGCAGCCTCGCTGCCCGCGGGCGCCGGTCGCACGATCGCGCGCGCGGACTCGATCGGCGGTGTCGCCGGTCGGCCCATGAACGTGGTCGTCGCCAGGAGCGCAAAGAGAACGCTGTACATGGTTTATTAACGATTTGCGCAGCGGCGCGTTCCCTGAAAAATCGGGGATTACGACCAATGGCTATTGTAAATGCGCGGAAAAATTCGCGCGTCACACGCCCAGATCGGGCTCTAGCAGCCGGTGCATATGCACGATCACATACCGCATCTCGGCATCGTCGACCGTCTTCTGCGCGGCGCCGCGCCAGGCATTCTCCGCCGATTTGTAATCGGGATAGAAGCCGATGACGTCGAGGCCTGCGAGATCGACGAAATCCAGTTCGCGCGGATCCTTGACCCTGCCGCCGAAGACGAGATGGAGCTTGCTCAACTGCCGTTCCTTCCGTTCGGCGGCAGCCGGATCAGCCGCGCGCCTTCATCTTTTTGATCAGCGCGTCGAATCCCTCGCGCTGGATGACGCTGTCGAAATCCGCCGCCTGCGCCATCGCCACGTTAATGCCGCCCACGCGCAGATTGGCAACCTTCCATGCGCCGCCGACCTGAGAAACCGACCAGACCGCCGGGATCGGCTGGTTGCCGGGCTTGATAACCTGCGTCATCACATCGACGCCGCCGCCTGCGGGCTGGGCGCGGATGATCTTGATCGTCGCATCCGAATATTCGAACAGGCGATCCGCATAAGTGCCGACGATATAGGTGGGCAGCGCCTGCTTGTAGGCGGCCTTCTGCGCGGGCGTGATGGTCGGCAGCCAGCGTCGGACGAGCCGGTCGCCGATCTGATCGACCGCGACGTGGCTGGCGAGCAACGTGCGGAACTGCGCGCGCGCGGCGGCCTTGTTGCCGGTCTTCATCGCGACGAAGCCGTCGGCGGTCAGCGTCTGGATGAAGCGCTGCGGATCGGAGGAATCGACCGCGGCCTGCGCGGGCATCGTCGCCAGCGGCGCTGCGAGCGCAGCCGTCGTGCAGGCCAGAGCGGTGAGGAACGAACGGGTGGGGGTCATGATGGTCTCTCGGATGGTGCGCGATAAAAAGCGCTGAGGTTAGCTAGCGTTCCCGCCGTGAACGCCAGCCGAATGAGCGGCGGGGCGGGCGCCCGGGCGGCCTCAGCCCGAAACCTTGTCCCGCCCGGCGGCGAAAGCCGCGGTGCCGGCGGCGGTCGCGGCCTTTGTCGCCTCGCCCAGCAGGCTCGTCACCTGATCGCGCAGCGTATCCTTGTTGAGCGCGGTGCCCTTGATCGCTTCTGCACCGGCCTCGCGGCCCGCTGCGATCGCGGCGGCAGCGGCGGCGGCGAGCTTGTCGCCAAGCGGGGCCAGCAGCGCCTTCTCTTTGTCGCTGCGCGGGACCAGCGCACCTGCCGCAGCACCGAGCGCGATCCCGCCGAGCAAGGCCGCGAGCGGATTGCTTTCGAGCAGCGACACGGTCGACTGGACCGCGCCCGACGCCTTGTCGCGCGCCGCTTCGTAGGCGGTCGTCACCTTCGACGTCGCGAGCTCCTGGCGCGCGGGCTCGGGCTTTGCAGGCTTCTTGTCGCTCTTGCTCATGAGGGGTCTCCTTCGTTCGATTTGCGGAAATAGAGGCGCGCGCCGATCAGCGCGCCGATGCCGGCGACGACGGCGGACGCGGCGACGGGGCGCTTGCGCACCGCATCGACGGCGTCCTCGGCCATGTCCTCGCTCTTGCGCTTGATGCCATCCAGCGCGTCGCTGGCGAGGCTGGACGGCCGCAGCCGCGCCTGGAGTTCGCGCACTGTCGCCTGCAAGTCGGCGCGCGCGGCGGCCGCACGTGCCCGGGCGGCGAGCAGTTCGGAGTCGGTCACGTCACTTCACCATCGCCGCGAAGCGCCGCACGGCCAGCCAGCCGAGCAGCCCCGCGACGAGGATCGCGATCAGCGCCGCCACGGCGAGACCGCCCGCGACGCCGAGCCATGTCGCCAGCGCCATGCCGAGCGCCGCGACGAGCACGATCACCGCCGCGTTGATCAGGATCAACGCGACGACGATCAGCACCGCGCCGATCTTCGCCGCGCCCGCCCATTTCGCCGCCGTCAATTTGACGAGCGTCAGCTCGGCCTGGACGAAGGCCTTGCCGCTGTCGATCAAGCGCGCGAGCAGCTCGCGCAACGACGCCTCGTGACTCCCCCTCACCTGGTGCGTCAGGCCGAGGGTTCATCTTTGTCGGGCTTGGCCGTGTCGAGCCCGGCCTTGGCCAGCCGCGCGACGACGAAACCCAGCGCCGCCGCCGTGCCGACCGCGATCGCGGGCGCCTTGGCGACCATCTCGCGCGCATCGGTGAACAGATCGTCCACATCCTTGCCCTTCAGCGCATCGTTGAAGGAGGCGATGCCTTCGGCGGCGCGGCGGGCATAATCGCCATATTGGCTGCCGACCTTGCTATCGACCTGCCCGGCGGCATCGTTGATCATGCGGATGAAATCGTCGAGCGCGCCCGTCGTCCGGTCCTTGCCGAGCACGGCATATTCGCGTGCCCGGTCATAGCCCTGCGCCTTCACGTCCTCGAAGCGTTCGAAGAAGGCGCCGCGCGGGGCGTCGGCTCCGGCGGTCGAACCGTCCGTCGTATCCGACGCATCGGACGAAGCGTCGGTAGAGCTCGACGTTGCGGTCGTGCCGATATCGTCGTCGCCCAGCGAGCTGGCGCCGTTGATGACGTGATCGGTGCCTTCCGGCAGGGGCTTGTCGGCAGCGGCCATGGCTGATCTCCTTTTCGCGAACTCCAACACATGGCCGCGCAGCCGCGTTCCATGAGGGGCCCTCATTATTGCCCTTTTCGGGAGGCCCCGATAGAGCCCGCGGCAGCCCGCCAAACCGCCCGAAGGAACCTGCCAAATGACCGCGATCGTCGATGTCCACGCACGCACCGTGATCGATAGCCGGGGCAATCCCACGGTCGAGGTCGACGTCACGCTGGAAGATGGCAGCTTCGGCCGCGCCGCCGTTCCCTCGGGCGCCTCGACCGGCGCGCGCGAGGCGGTGGAGAAGCGCGACGGCGACAAGAGCCGCTGGCTCGGCAAGGGCGTCGAATCCGCGGTCGATGCGGTCAATGGCGAGATCGCCGAGGCGGTCGAGGGGCTCGAGGCCGAGGACCAGGGCGAGATCGACGGCATCATGATCGAGCTGGACGGGACCGAGAACAAGTCCCGCCTGGGCGCGAACGGCATTCTCGGCGTCAGCCTCGCGGTCGCCAAGGCGGCGGCCGAGGCGCGCGGGCTGCCGCTCTATCGCTATGTCGGCGGCGTCTCGGCGCATGTCCTGCCCACGCCGATGATGAACATCATCAATGGCGGCGCGCACGCCGACAATCCGATCGACTTCCAGGAATTCATGATCATGCCGCTGGGCAGCGACAGCCTGTTCGAAGCGGTCCGCTGCGGCGCGGAGATCTTCCACACGCTGAAGAAGGCGCTGCACGATCAGGGTCTGGCGACGGCGGTAGGCGACGAGGGCGGCTTCGCGCCGAACCTCGCCAGCCCCAGGGCCGCGCTCGATTTCATCATGCAATCGATCGAGAAAGCCGGCTACACGCCCGGCGAGGATGTCGCGATCGCGCTGGATTGCGCCGCATCCGAATTCTTCAAGGGCGGCGTCTATGATCTGGCCGGCGAGGGGCGCAAGCTCTCGTCCGCCGAGATGGTCGATTATCTCGCCGAGCTCTGCGCCGGCTATCCGATCGTCTCGATCGAGGACGGCATGGCCGAGGACGACTGGGCCGGCTGGAAGATCCTGACCGACCGGCTCGGCGACAAGATCCAGATCGTCGGCGACGATCTGTTCGTCACCAATCCCGCGATCCTCGCCGAGGGCATCTCGAAGGGCCTCGCCAATTCGCTGCTCGTGAAGGTCAACCAGATCGGCACCTTGTCGGAAACGCTGGCGGCGGTCTCGATGGCGCAGCAGGCGGGCTATACCGCGGTCATGTCGCACCGCTCGGGCGAGACCGAGGATTCGACGATCGCCGATCTCGCGGTCGCCACCAATTGCGGGCAGATCAAGACGGGCAGCCTCGCTCGATCGGACCGGCTCGCCAAATATAACCAGCTCATCCGCATCGAGGAGGAACTGGGCGCGGTCGGGCGCTATGCGGGGCGGGGCGCGCTGAAGATCTGAAAGCCTCTCCTTCCGTCATGCTGAACTTGTTTCAGCATCCATGAACCGACCTCGGCCACCCGCGCGCGGGTTGGAAGGGCAGGCCATGGATCCTGAAACAAGTTCAGGATGACGCCTGAACCTCGGGCGGGTCCACAAGCCGAACTGTGCCCCCATTAAGCCGCAATTCGTTGTCTGGCGTTCAGGTTCGGATATCATCGTGGCTCCCACCGTGGAGTCGCGACGATGATGTTCGAAGAAGATCTGCGCCGTTCCCCCACCTGCCTGATCGTGCCCGGCCTCGGCAATAGCGGCCCCGGCCATTGGCAGACATTGTGGGAGCAGGAGCGCGCCGATTGCAGGCGGGTTGAGCTCGGCTGCTGGGACACGCCCGTGCGGAATGTCTGGATCGGGCGGATCGATCAGGCGGTCCGCGCCGCGGGCGGCCCGGTGATCCTCGTCGCGCACAGCCTCGGCTGCATCGCGGTCGCCTGGTGGGCGGGGTTGCTCGGGCAGGACGTGACGAGCCGCGTCGCTGGTGCCTTGCTTGTCGCGCCGCCCGATGTCGATCGCTGCCGCTCGCCCGACGTGATCGCGCGCTTCGCGCCGACGCCACTCGCGCCCTTGCCGTTCCCCGCGCTCGTCGTCGCCTCGACCGACGATCCCTATTGCCGGCGCGATCGCGCCGCCGACATGGCCTCGGCCTGGCTCGCCGATCTCGTCCTGCTCGACGATCTGGGGCATATCAACGCCGGCTCCGGGCTCGGCCGGTGGAGCGAAGGGCAGGCGCTGCTCGATCGGCTGATGGAAGGCGATGTCCGCCGCCGCGCGACCGCGCGCGCGCCGATCGTGCGGATGGTGCTCCCCAAGCATGCCACGATGCGCTAGCCGGCGATCTCCTGCCGGCCATCGAGCCAGCCACGCGTGCGCAGATCGGCGATCCGGTTGCGCGCGACGGGCACTTCCAGTCCGTTTGCCAGCTTGAGCCGCACCGAGCGGCCGTCCTCGACGACATCGCGCACCGCATCGCGCGCGACCCACCAGGAGCGGTGGACCTGGAGCCCGCGCTCGGGCCCGATCTGATCGATCGCCTCGCGCAAAGTCGCCAGCTGCAACCAGGATCGCTGATGCGCGTGGATGCGGACGTGATGGTCCTCCATCTGCAGGCACAACGCGCTTTCCAGCAGATGATCGGGCAGGCGGTGAGTGACGTCCGCCGACGGCGGCGATTCGGCTATCGGCGGTAAAGGCCTCTCGCCGCCGTAAAGACGCGTTTCCAGCCACAGGGCGCCGGCGGCGACGGGGAGAGCGATGACGACCGTCTGGCCATACCATTCCAGCGCCCGCATGCCCGAGGCGCGAACCGGCCAGAACAGATGCCCGCCCGCCGCCGCCAAGGCCGCCACGGGCACCGCGCCGGCCAGCGCAATCACGACGAAGGCGAAAGGCAGGGGGAAACCGCGCGCCGGGCCGATCACGGCGGCCGCCGCCACGCACGGCCACAGCAGCAAGGTGCCGCCCACGAACAGCCCCGTCCAATAGACGGTGCGCGTGAACATGTTGGCGGGATAGCTTCCGAACGGGCCGATGATGCCGAGCAGGAGCCCCAGTGCGAGCGCCCATCCCAGCAGCCTGGCCCAACGGTCCGGCCTCCCCAGCAGGTCCGAAAGGGTCATGCCCGGATTATGCGGATTGCCGCCGTAATCGGCAAGAACCGTTCGCCCATTCGCCCATTCACGAAGGACCGGTCGCGCGGCTGCGCCTCTCACCGCACCAAGCACAAATGGCTTTCGTCGATCTGCTGCATCTGCTGCCCCTGCGCCGAAAGCTTGCGCCTCGTCAGCTCCGGCAGGTGAGGATCGGTAGCGGGGATCGCGCGAGGCTTGCCGCTGCGATGAGTCTGCTTAATCCGCGCGATCAGCCCAATCTCAACGCGCTCAGCATCGCGACGTGCAACCTTGATATCCTGGCTCTCAACATCAAGGCGTTGGGATACGAACTGGCGCGGACACTCGCGGCAGGGTTACCCGCGCCCCCCACAACAGAGCCATGCCGGATCGGCCTCCGGCCCAAACTTGCGACGCAGGCCGATATCGAGAGCGACTGGGCAGGGCACTGGCATGCCGAACTGGCTATTCCGCGGCTTTACCATCGCAAGGGTTGGGAATGGTCGTTCCTGCTCCAGGCGCTTCATGAGGCCAACCTGCTTCGGCATGATGCCCGGGGTCTCGGCTTCGGGTGCGGCGGTGAACCAATGGCCAGCTTTTTCGCGAGCCGCGACATTGCCACGCTCATTACCGACCTTGCACCCGAGGATCGGCGCGTCGCCGGCTGGACCGCTGCGGGGCAGCACGCCGCCAGCCTCGATCACGCTTATCATCCGCACCTCGTCGATCGTGCGCGCTTCGATCGCCTGGTCCGGTTCCGGCCGATGGACATGAACGCAATCCATGACGATCTTGCCGGTTTCGATTTCTGCTGGTCGCTCTGCGCGTTCGAACATCTGGGCTCGATCGAGCAGGGCATCGATTTCGTCGAGCGCTCGCTAGAGCCATTACGGCCGGGCGGGTTGGCCGTCCACACGACGGAGTTCAACGTCAATCCGCTCGGACCGACGATCGACAATTGGCCGACCGTGATGTTCCAGCAGCGGCATATCAACGGGCTTGTCGAGCGACTTCGCGCGCGCGGCCATCATGTCGAGGCAGTCGATTTTGATCCGGGGAATGGTTTGCTCGATCGCTTCGTCGATTTGCCACCGTGGCGCGATGGCACGCTCGAGTTGATCAGTCGTGGGCTTGGCGAGCCGCAGCATATGAAGGTGGCGATCGACGGTTTCGTCTGTACGTCGATCGGTCTCATCATTCGCAAGGCGGACTGAGCTCATATCGTATCGTCGCCGAAGCCAACAGGTGCCGGTAAAGACAGCAGAATCTTGCCACCGCCGGGCGGAAAGCCGCGTGCGAACAAGACGTTAACGAGCAGCCCACGGGACTTCGGATCGGCTTTGCGCACTTTTCGCTAAGCCGTCGAATTCGCTCGGCTCACCCCGCGTCAAGCCTGAGAGTTTTCCGAAACGGAAATTTCGGCCTTGCGCGGTGAATCCGGCAATGACACAATCCGTGGTGTCGATGCCTGACGGCCGGCACCAGATTGAGTTTCTCCGGGGCGATCACCATATCGGATCCGGCGCGCCGTTCCCGTTTTAGGTGGGGATGAATGGGGTCGCGTGACTCGTCAGTGCCGCCTGCGGGCCTATGATCGGGGCAGCCACCCCGAGTCGAACGGACAGAGAACGGCGGGGGCAGGCGATGGATCTCTTGAGCGGCAACGAAGGACACGTGAACGACATGGCGACTCTGCTCGAGCCCGAGGCGAAGACCGCCGCTGCCGTCGATGGCGAGCGGGGCCCCCGCGCGCCCTATCCGGTCGAGGTCGATCATAGCCGCGACGCGCTCCTGACCGATTTCGGCAAGGAGACGCTCAAGGATCGCTATCTCCTGCCGGGCGAAGGCTATCAGGATCTCTTCGTCCGCGTCGCCTCGGCTTATGCCGACGATGCCGCGCACGCGCAGCGCATCTACGATTATATCTCGAGATTGTGGTTCATGCCCGCGACGCCGGTGCTGTCGAATGGCGGCACCGGGCGCGGACTGCCCATCTCCTGCTTCCTCAATTCGGTCGACGACAGCCTCAACGGCATCGTCGACACGTGGAACGAGAATGTCTGGCTTGCCTCGCGCGGCGGCGGCATCGGCACCTATTGGGGCCAGGTGCGCGGCATCGGCGAGCCGGTCGGGCTCAACGGCAAGACCAGCGGCATCATCCCGTTCGTGCGCGTGATGGACAGCCTGACGCTCGCGATCAGCCAGGGCTCGCTGCGGCGTGGCTCGGCCGCGGTCTATCTCGACGTCTCGCATCCCGAGATCGAGGAGTTCCTCGAGATCCGGAAGCCCTCGGGCGATTTCAACCGCAAGGCGCTCAACCTGCACCACGGCGTGCTGCTGACCGACGAGTTCATGGAAGCCGTCCGCAATGGCGACAGCTTCGATCTCAAGAGCCCCAAGGACGGATCGAAGCGCGGCGAGGTCGATGCCCGTTCGCTCTTCCAGAAGCTCGTCGAGACTCGGCTGGCGACGGGCGAGCCCTATATCGTGTTCCAGGACACGGTGAACCGAACGATGCCCGCCTTCCAGCGCGACGTGGGCCTCAAGGTCTCGACGTCGAACCTGTGCTGCGAGATCACGCTCCCGACCGGGCGCGACCAGCACGGCAAGGATCGCACCGCGGTCTGCTGCCTCTCGTCGCTCAATCTGGAGACGTGGGATCAGTGGAACGGCGACAAGCTCTTCATCGAGGACGTGATGCGCTTCCTCGACAATGTGCTGGACGATTTCATCGAGCGCGCCGAGCCGGGCATGGAGCGCGCCGCTTATTCCGCCTCGCGCGAGCGATCGGTCGGGCTCGGCGTGATGGGCTTCCATTCCTTCCTGCAGGCGCGCGGACTGCCGTTTGAAGGTGCGATGGCGAAGAGCTGGAATCTTCGCATCTTCAAGCATTTGCAGGCGCATGTTAACGAGGCTTCGATGGCGCTCGCGATCGAGCGCGGGCCGTGCCCGGACGCCGCCGACATGGGCGTGATGGAGCGTTTCTCGTGCAAGACCGCGATCGCGCCGACCGCGTCGATCAGCATCATCACCGGCGGCACCTCGGCCTGCATCGAGCCGATCCCGGCCAATATCTACACGCACAAGACGCTGTCGGGCAGCTTCTCGGTCAAGAATCCGTATCTCGAGAAACTGCTGTCCGAGAAATCGAAGAATTCGGATGCGGTGTGGAACACGATCCTAGAGAAGGGCGGCTCGGTCCAGCATCTCGATTTCCTGAGCGCGGACGAGAAGGACACGTTCAAGACGAGCTTCGAGATCGATCAGCGCTGGCTGCTCGAGCTGGCCGGCGATCGCGCGCCGTTCATCGATCAGGCGCAGTCGCTGAACCTGTTCATCCCCGCCGATGTCGAGAAGTGGGATCTGCTGATGCTCCACTTCCGTGCGTGGGAGCTGGGCATCAAGTCGCTTTATTATCTTCGCTCGAAGTCGATCCAGCGCGCCGGTTTCGCCGGTGGCGTCGAGGCCGACAACACGCCCGATCTCAAGCAGATCGAGCTGGAAGCCAAGGATTATGACGAATGCCTCGCCTGCCAGTGATCGCCTGGATCACCGGCATGGCGCGCGGGAGCTTCGTCCGGCGGTGATCGGCGGCGTATCGCGCCTCCCGATGGCGCCCGCCCAAAACAGCGATCCCCGTTAGTGGGGCTCCTCGGCCGTCGCCGGCGACCGAACGATGGCGCGTATTGCGGAGCGCGCGATCCGGCGATCATTGTCGACGCCTTAACGCTTCGCGCTTATCCGCCCGACATGGCTGCGACACCCGCATTGGCGAACGAGGACCGTGCGGGCGCGTTTGCGAAGGCGACGCTGGTCGGCATCGTCTATTTCTGCGCCGCCAGCTTCAGCCTGATGCTGAGCCAGGGACCCTATGGCTTCGCGCCGCTCTGGCCCGCCAATGCGATCCTGCTCGCGGCGATCCTGCGCGGCGGTCGTCGCGCGCGGCGCTACCTGGTCGCAGGGCTGGTCGCGAGCCTCGCCGCGAATCATTGGGCGGGCGGCAGCTGGCCGGTCTGCGCGGGGTTCACGGCCGCCAATCTGATCGAGCCGATCCTCGCCCGCCGTCTGCTGCGGCCGATATTTCCGCGCGCCGGCCTCTCGGATATTTCGGGCAAGGGACTGACCCTGTTCTGCGTCGTCGCGGCGACGGCCGCGGCGGTCAGCGCGACGGTGGCGACGCTGTTCGCGCCGGGCTCTCCTTCGATCTTCTTCGCCTCGTGGTTCCTCGCCGACTTCCTCGGCATGCTGATCATCACGCCGATCACCATCGTCGTCGCCGATGTGGTGCGGAGCGATCCCTGGCGGCGGATGGCCGGCGTTCCGCGCAGGCGGGCGATCGAGGCCGTCTCGCTGCTGCTGATGGTCACGTTGGTCACGCTCCTCGTTTTCGGCCAGTCCACCTATCCGCTGCTGTTTCTGCCGCTCGCGGTGATGATGCCGGTCGTTGTCCGGCTCGGTACGGTCGGCGCATCGGCGAGCGTGCTCGTGATTGCCGTGATCGCCGCGACCACCACCGGGCTCGGCACCGGCCCGGTCGTGACGATCGCGATGACCCGGCTGCAGGACGCCTTCTTCGTCCAGGTCTATCTGTTCGTCCTTTATGCCGCCTCGCTGCCGACGGCGGCCCTGCTCGGCGCGCAGCGCCGCCTGCTGGAGGAGTTGCGCGAGAATAACCGCCTGCTGAACCTGGCCGAGGCGGCGGCGCAGCTCGGCCACTGGCGGCTCACGGTCGGCGAGCAGATATTGTTCTGGTCGGCCGAGACGTATCGCATCCACGGCTGGGACCCGGCCGGCCCGTCGCCGACCCTGGCCGATGCGCTGGCGGTCTATGCCGAGGACGATCGCGCGCGCATCCAGGCGCTCGTCGAGACGGCGCTGGCGGACGGGCTGCCTTACGAATTCCGCTCGCGCATCTGCCGCCGCGACGGCGTGGTCCGCCACGTCTCGTCACGCGGCGAGATCGATCGCGGCCCGGATGGCGAGATCATCGCGCTGTTCGGCATGATCCAGGACGTGACCGTCCAGTCGGAACAGGAAAGCGCGCTCGATTATGCCCGCATCGCCGCCGAGGAATCCGCCGCCGCCGCGCGGGTCGCGTCGGAAACCGATTCGCTGACCGGGCTCGCCAATCGCCGGCAATTGCTGATCGTGCTGGAACGCGCGCGCGAACTCGCGGGCGAGAAGCGCCAGGCGCTGGCGGTCGCGATCCTCGACATCGATCATTTCAAGCGCGTCAACGACACGTACGGCCATGTCGTCGGCGATCGCGTTCTGCAGCGCGTCGCGCAGGCGGCGATGTCGGCGCTGCGGGGGACCGACATGATCGGGCGCTTCGGCGGCGAGGAATTCATCATCGTCCTGCCCAACGCCTCGCTCGACGTCGCCGAGACGATCGCGGATCGCGTCCGTGCCGCGATCGCGGCCGATGCGATCGACAGCTTCGGCGACTGGCCGACCGTCACCGCCAGCCTGGGTGTCGCCGGCTGGCAGCCGGGCGAGACGCTGACCGGCCTGCTCCAGCGGGCGGACGAGGCGCTCTACGATGCCAAGCGCGGCGGGCGGAACATGGTCTGCTGCGCGCGCGGGCGCGTCGAGGCCGACTGAACCGGGCCGAAGCCGGGCGTCAGTTGTGCTGGCTCAGCTGCGCTCGACCGCGAACAGCGTGACGCCCTGATATTTCTCGCTGCCCGGATCGAAGATCGTCTGCGGCACGAACGCACGATTGGCGACGGCCAGATCCTGCAGCCCGGCCAGCTTGAACGTGCCGATCTTGATTTCCTTGGGCGGCTGCCCGTCGCGCTCGATCGTCACCGCATCGACATAGAGTTCGTCGTGGCGCGTATAGAGGATATGGGGCGCGAGGCGGACCTTCACGCGATTATAGGTGGCCTCGACGCACTGCTTGAGGGCGATGGCCTGGAGGACGAGAGCATTTTGGGACATGCTCTCTTTTACCCCGGGGAGGCTTAACGATTCAAGCGACTCGCTGCGTCGCAGCATGGGCCTGCGATGAACCGTGCCGGCGCTTCGCGTCAGGCGGCGGACATTCCGGAGGCCTTCGCGGGTTCTGCTCATCGAACGGAGGCGCATATGCTCGAACATATTCCCAGCTGGATCGGCGGATTGCTGAGCAATATCCGCGCGGGTCATGCCCGACTGGTCATCGTCGATCCCGGCCTCGCTCTGGGGGATGCGACGATCGATCTGTCGAGCCCGGCCTTCGCCTCCGGCGCGCGTCTGCCCGAGCGATTCACCGCCGATGGCGCGGGCGTCTCGCCACCGCTGGTGTGGGGCGATGTGCCGCCCGGCACCGCGAGTCTCGCTTTGATCGTCGAGGATCCCGATGCGCCCGCGACTCACCCGCTGACGCATGCGATCATCTGGGATCTGCCGCCGGACGAACGGCGGCTGGCCGAAGGCGCGATCGTCGCGGACGGGGCAGGCAGCGCGGACGGACGCGACGTCGGCCGCAATTCCTATCTGCGCGAAGGCTGGCTGCCGCCCGATCCGCCCAACGGCCATGGTAGCCACGATTATGTGTTCCAGCTCTTCGCTCTGTCGGAGACGCCAGACATCGGCGCCAATCCCGGCCGATCGGGCTTCCTGCGCGCGATCGAGGGGCGGATCCTTGGCGCGGGGCTGCTCGTCGGCACCTATTCGCGCGGCGAACAGGAGCCGATCAGGGGTTATGAACTGCCTGGCGATGCCGCGCTGGCGTGATCGACGCGGTTCGTCATCCTGAACTTGTTTCAGGATCCATGGACCGACATCTCCGCCGGCGGGACGGTTGAGAAGGCAGGTAATGGATCCTGAAACGAGTTCAGGATGACGCCGTGGCTTAACCGGCCACCGCTGCCTTCAGCGCCGCCGCGATCTCGTCAGCCTTGGCGTCCTTCAGCACGCCGCAATGGCGGATCTCCTCGACCGTGCGCGCGAATTCGAGTTCGCCTGCACCCATCGCCTTCACCTTCGGCCCGAGCTTGGCCTGGATGTCCGCGGCGCGCTCCGCCGAACATTGCGTGCCGAGCACCTGCGGCAGCCGGCTCGTGATGAAGATGCCGTTGCCCGCGGCGATCGTGTCGTAATTGGCGAGCAGCCATTCGGCGGTCACGTCGCGCGTCTCGCGCGTCGTCGCGAGCAAAGTGATCAGGTTGATCCGCTCGGTCGGGCGCAGCCGCTTGTCGGCGAGGCCGAACACCCAGCGCGCGATCGCCGGATCGCCCGACAGCGCGATCGCGTTCAGCGCGCGCGGGCGGAACACCGCATCCTCGCTCGTCAGCGCGCGCTCCAGCATCGTCTTGGCCGCGGGCAATCCGCCCTTCTGGACGGTAAGGGCGAGCATCGGCGCGAGGAACGCCTGGTCGATCGCCTGCATGTTGCCCGCAAAATAGGCGTCGCTGGCGGCAAGCAGTTTCGCCCGGACATCTGCGTCCTGCGCGGTCAGAGCCAGCATCCGCACCAGATCCTGGCGGAGTTTCTGCCGGTCGGGATCGTCGGACTTGTGAGCGCCCGCCGCCGGATCGAAGCCGATCTGCGCGAGCATCGGGCCGTAGATCGTGCTGATCAGCCGGCGATAATCGGGCAGCGAGGCATCGTCGATGAGCCCCGTCGCGCGCAGACCGGCCAGGCGCAGCCCGCCATCGACCGCGACGTTCGAATCCTTGGCCGTCGCCATCGTCTTGGCGGCGGTGATGAGCGTCGCCGCATCGGCCTTGCCCGCGCGGAACGCGGCCCACAGGCTGTCGTCGGCGGCGAGTGCCTCGCCCGCGGGCAAGGTCGGGCCGGCGGCGATGAGCGTCTTCCAATCGTCTGGCGAGAGCGTGAAGCGATAATAGCCCGCACCGCCGGCATTGGGCATGATCGCGCCCGGGCCCGCCGCGCCGATCGCCATGCTGGTCTTATCGAGCAGGCTGCAGGTCCGCTTCTCGCCGACGCGCACGCACAGCGGGATCGTCCAGGTCAAAGGCTTGGGGCTCGAGCCCAGGAACGCGTAGCGCGACTGGCTCGCCACCAATTGCCCGCCCTCTCGCCGGATATCGACGACGGGCACGCCCTGCTGATCGACGAAGCTCTTGAGCGCGGGAAGCACGCGCGGATCGTGCGCGGCATCGGCCAAAGCCTGGAAGAATTCATCCGAGGTCGCATTGCCGTAACGGTGCCGCGAAAGGTGCAGGCGCACGCCGTCGCGAAATTCCTCGTCGCCCAGATAGGAGGCGATCATCGCCACGACCTGGCCACCCTTGCCATAGGTGATTGAATCGAAGGCGCTGTCGATCTGGCTGTTCTCGGCGATGATCTGGTGGATCGGCCGGCCGACCTCCAGCGCGTCGGTGTCCATCGCCGACAGCGCCTCGTCGATCGCGCCGACGCCGATATTGAGCTCGGGCCGCCACTCGTTGCCGATGCGATAGCCCATCCAGTTGGCGAAGCTCTCGTTGAGCCAGATATCGTCCCACCAGGCCGGCGTGACGAGATCGCCGAACCATTGATGCGACAGCTCGTGCGCGACGATCATGCCGAAATTCTGCTTGCGGCGCGTCGTCGCATTGCCGTCGATCAGGATGATGTCGTCGCCATAGATGTCGGCGCCCGCATTCTCCATCGCGCCGGGCATCACCGGCGATCCGATCTGGTCGAGCTTCGGGAAGGGGAAGGGCTGGCCGAAATATTTCTCGAGCAGCTCGACGATGCGCGGGCTCTCGGCGATCGCATAATCGAGCTTGCCCGCTTGCGCCTTGGTCGCGACGATCCGGAGCGGCAGCGGCGCGGTGCGCGCGCCGACCGGCGGGGCATTGCCCTCGGCAGTAATGTACGGCCCGGCCATCAGCGCGACGAGATAGGTCGGCAGCGGCAAGGTCGGCTGGAAATGGTGGACGTCGAGCGCGGTCGGCACGGGCAGCTTGTGCGCGCGCGCATATTGGGCGGCGGCGGATCGGGGATCGACCTTGATGCGGGTTACGTCGGTCTCGGGCGCGTTGCTCACCGCCTTGTCGCCGGCCTTGGTCGTGATCGAAACCGTGAACGGCGTCTTGAAGCCGGGTTCGTCGAACGAGGGGAAGGTGCCGCGCGCGTCGATCGATTCGAACTGCGTCCAGCTATACCAGTCCGTGCCGACCTTGACGCGATAGAGGCTCGACGGGCTGTCGCCGATCGCAGCGTCATAATCGAAGGCGAGGGTCGCGCGACCCGCAGGCAGGGGCGCCGCGAAATCGAGTCGCGCGGTGCCGGTCTTGTCGACCTGCGCCCATTTGGCGGGGATCGTCTTGCCGCCGACGATCGCCCGGGCGCCCGCCATCGTCAGGTCGCGGCCGTGCAGATAGAGGCTCTTGGTCTCGGCCTTCACCGTCACGTCGATCTCGGCATGGCCGGAAAAGCGGGGCTGATCGGGCAGGATCGTCAGGTCGAGCCGATAGGCGATCGGCCGCGCCTGATCGGGGAGCTTGCCCTTGGGCGCGCTGGCATCGGCGACGATCCCGGTCTCGGCGGCGTGCGCTGCCGTCGCGATGGCGAGTGGCGAGGCGAAGGCGAGGGCGGCAAGCAGGGTGGCGCGCAAGAGGCTCTCCGGAGAAAGTGTGTTGCTCGCCTAATACGATCGGCGGCCTCGCCCGGCAAGCGCCCCGCACACACGAAAACGGGCGCCGCATCGCGACGCCCGTCCGTAGTAGCGTGCGGTCGGTTACTTGCTGTCGGTCGCCGCGCTGCCGACCTTGTCGGCGGCCGAGCTCACGCTGGTCGCCGCGCCGGTGACCGCATTGTCGCGGGCATTCTGCGAGCCTGCGCGCGAGAATAGGTAGAAACCGCCGATGACGACGGCGAGCAGCAGGACGATCGCGATCAGGATCGTGCCGCCGCTGCCCTTCTTCTCGATGATGGTCGTGCCGCCGGCTGGGGTGCGCGTGGTTTCGGTATCGGCCATGATGAACTCTCCACTGATGTGGCGGCTCAATCCCCGGTGACGCCGATCAGTTCCGCTCCGGCCGTTTCAGGCGGCGGATCCGGGCGCGCTATTGCGGGCTTTTCGCCGATCAGCGTGCCCTTGCTGCCGCCGCCGGCGAGGCGGAAGCGCATGTCGGGCCAGGCCCGGCGCCAGCGCCGCGCGACGATCCGTTCGCCCGGCCGCGCCGCATCGTCGAGCAGGATGCGCCCGCCCGGCGCGATCCGATCGAACAGGCTCTCCGCACCGCCGCGCACGAAGGGGTGGATCGCCCAGGGCGGTCCGTCGATCAGCAGCAGGTCGATCGTCTCCGGCAGGCCGTCCGCCTCGTACCAGTCGCCCGGCCATCCGGGGATGGTGCGCGTCAGCGGCGCGTGCCGCACGTCCGCCGCCAATCCGCGTTCGCACAGCCACGTCCGCACCGCCGCGACGAAGGGCGCATGCTGATCGTAGCTGATCAGCCGGCCGCCGCCGTGCAAAGCCAGCGCGCGGGCGCAGACGAGCGTCGAGGCGCCCGCGCCGAGCTCGACGACGGTTGCCGGCCGCAGCGTCTCGACCGCATCGACGATCCGGTGAAGGAAGCCCGCATCGGCCTTCCAGCTGCCCATCCGCGGCAGCGCATCCAGCGGCCAGCCGAGCCGTGCAGCGAGCCGTTCGCGAGCGGCGCGGCTGCCGCCGTGCAGGCTGCGCAGCAGCCACGGCCAGCCGATCGCGCCGAACAGCATGCGATAGGCGAAGGCGCTGATCGAACCGCCGCGCGGGCGATCGGGCCGCGGATCGCGCACGGCGAGCAGGCCGGTCGGCGCAAAAGCCGAGATCGATCCCGACGAGATGAAGCTGCGGGCGTGGAGGAAGCTCGTCAGGATCGCCAGCTTCATGCGCGGCCGCTCCTCTCGATGGGCGCCGCGTCAGGCCTCAGGCGATGTCCGGGCCCTTGAAATTGTCGGCATAGGTCTGGAGCTTCAGCGTCCGCCCGCTCGCCACGCCGCTGACGTGGAAGGCGAGTCCGTTGCGCGTCGCATAGGCCTTGGCCGCATCGAGCGTCGGGAAGCCGAGCCGTATCTGATCGCGCGTATCGCCCGATCCCGCCCAGCCCGTGAGCGGATCGGGGCTCTTCGCCTCGGCCGGCTCATATTCGAGGATCCAGGCGCCCTCATTGGCACGACCGGACTGCATGCTGCTCTTTACGCGCGGGTGGATGCGGGCTTCGACCATGTCCGACGCCCTATCGCGGCGCGTGGCCGCGTCAAGAGCCGCCGTCACGAACCTGGGCGCGCTTCGTGCGCAAAGTCGGCGCGGCGCCTGCGGGATCGTCGGGCCAGGGGTGGCGGGGGTAGCGGCCGCGCATTTCCTTGGCGACCGCCGCCCAGCTGCCCGCCCAGAAGCCGGGCAGATCCTTCGTCGTCTGGATCGGCCGGCCGGCGGGCGAGGTCAGACGCAGCGTCAGCGGGGTGGTGCCGATCATCGGATGGCGCGCGAGGCCGAACACTTCCTGCACGCGCAGCTCCACCGCCGGGCCGCCCTCGGCGGCGTAATCGATCGCGTGGCGGTTCCCGAGCGGCGAGGTGAAGTGGCCGGGGGCAGTGGCATCCAGCGCGCTCTTGCCCGCCCAGCCGAGCAGATTTTCTAGCGCCTGATGCAGGTCCGACGGCGCCACGTCGCCGGGCTTGCGGCGGCCCGCGACGAGCGCCGGCAGCCATTCGTCGAGCCGCGCGAGCAGCGCCTGATCGGACAGGTCCACCGCCGCGCCGGCATAAGCGGCGCGCTGGCGCAGCGCGCTCGCGGCGGAGCCCCAGGGGAGCAGCGCGACCCCGAATTCGCGCACCGCTGCGATCAGCGCCGCTTCGATTTCTGCACGATCGGGATCGGGATCGACCCCGCCCGACAGCCGCACCGCGCCGAGCCTGCGCTCGCGCGTCGCGACGATCCCGCCCGTCGATTTGTCGAACCGCACCTCGCGCTTGGTCACGATCCGCTCGGCGAACAGTCCTTCGATCACCGCCTGTTCGATCGGCGCGGCGGAGAGGATCCGCGCGCCCGACGCCGCGCCGTGCGTCTCGGCCACCGCCAGCCACTCGGCGCGCGCGAGCGACGAGGCCGTATCGAGCCGGAACCCGCGTCCGCCGGCCGAAAGCCAGTCGGCCCCGTCGCCACCCCGCCGCCGCGCGATGCGATCGGGGAAAGCCAGCGCGACGCACGCGCCGACGTCTCCCTCCCCCCTCCCTGAAAGGGAGGGGTTGGGGGTGGGTTGGCCGGAGGCGGGTGATGCGCCCTGCCGAGAGGAACCCACCCCTCGATCCCCTCCCTGCGGGCAGGGAGGGGAGGCAAGACGTGCCCACCGCTCGGCGAGCTTGCGCCCGCCATCGGCGCGCGGTCCGCGTTCGCTCCACCAGCGGCGCAGGCGCACCTCCAGATCGGGATCGCTCCCGCCCAGCCCCTGTTCGGACAGCAACACCGCGACCTCGGCCGCGGTCCGCGCCATGCCCTGCTCGCCGGCGCGCACCAGCATATGCCCGAGGCGCGGGCCCACCGGCAGCGCCGCGACCTGCTTGCCATGCGCGGTCGGCCGTCCGTCCGCATCGATCAGCCCGAACCCCGCCAGTCGCGCCCGCGCCTCGGTGACGGCGGCGTCGGGCGGAGGATCGATCCACTTGAGGCGCGCCGGATCGCTGACCCCCCACAATCCGCAGGCGAGCAGCAGCCCGGACAGGTCCGCCTCCAGCATTTCGGGCGGATCGTGCGCGGGGAAGCCGGCAAGCGCGGCCTGCTCCCACAGGCGATAGACGATGCCCGGCCCCTGCCGACCGGCGCGGCCCGCGCGCTGCGTTGCCGCCGCGCGGCTGACCCGCTCGGTGACGAGCCGGGTCAGCCCCGCGGATCGGTCGTAGCGCGGGCGTCGGGCGAGCCCTGAATCGACGACGATGCGGACTCCGTCGATCGTCAGGCTCGTCTCGGCGATCGCGGTGGAGAGGACGAGCTTGCGGCGACCGTCCTTCTCCGGCTGGATCGCGGCGCGCTGCGCGGCAGGCTCGGCACTACCCGACAGCAGATGCAGCGCGATGTCGGCGGGCAGTCCTTCCAGCCGCTCGGCGGTCCGCCTGATTTCGGCGACGCCGGGCAGGAAGGCGAGGATGCCACCCTCGCGCTCGGCCAAAGCGCGGCGGATCGCACTCGCCATATCGTCCTCGATCCGCGCGCCGCCCCGGCCGAGATGGACATGCTCGATGGGAAAGCTGCGCCCCTCGCTCTCGATCACCGGCGCCTCGCCCAGCAGCCGCGAGAAGCGCGCGCCGTCGAGCGTCGCCGACATCGCCACGATCCGCAGATCGGGCCGCAGCGCCTCCTGCGCGTCCAGCGCCAGCGCGAGCCCGAAATCGCCGTCGAGGCTGCGCTCATGCACCTCGTCGAACAGCACCGCCGATATGCCGCGCAGCTCGGGATCGCTCTGGATCATCTGGACGAAGATGCCCTGCGTGATCGCCAGCACGCGCGTCGCCGCGCTCTGCTTGCTGTCGAGCCGCGTCGCATAGCCGATCCGCCCGCCGATCGCCTCGCCGGCATTGGCGGCGATCCGCTCCGCCGCCGCGCGCACCGCGAGGCGGCGCGGGCCGAGCAGCAGCACGCGGCCCGTGCACCAAGGACGATCGAGCAGAGCCGGGGCGACCGCGGTGGTCTTGCCTGCGCCGGGCGGGGCGACGAGCACGGCGTTCGCGCGCGCGTCGAGCGCGGCGAGCAGGTCGGGCAGCACGGAAAGGATCGGCAGATCGGCCATCCCCCTGCCTTTAGGCCAGTGTTGGCGGAGGATGGAATGCAGTTCGTCCCTCTCCAGCGAAGCGGGGGAGGAACAGACGTCCGCAACCGTTTCTCCGCAAAGCCCTTTGCAATGTAGGATTTGCCGTGACATCTGGGCTGTCCGCTTGCCCCTTTCGGAGTCGGACGCCATGCCCCCTTGCCCGTCGATCCCACCGCTTCGGTCGCTCGCGCGCCGCGACGCACGCCGGCCGGGAGACGCGACTTTTCGTGGCGATCGCCCCCGAAGACCCCGGGATGGGGGGTGACGTAGTGTCAACTTTGTCAACTTCCGCGGCGTGTGACCGCCGCCTCCAGCCGCGCTCGACGCTCGTCAGCCGCCGTCCGACGCGCTAGCCTCGCGCCAAAGGGAGACCGAAATGCACGATCTGACGAGGCGCGAGCTTCTGGCCGCCGGCGTCGCTGGCGCAGCGCTGATGGCGATGTCCGCCTGGGCGCAGGCGCCGGGCGGCGACGCGGCGGCGGAGGCGTTGCTCGCGAAGACCGCGCAGGAGCTGCTCGCGCTCTATCCGGAGAATGCGAGCTATTACGGGCTCGACAAGGGGGCGGGTGCCGCGCTCAAGTCGCAGCTGGCCGACAAGTCGATCGCCGCCGAGAAGAGCCGTGCCGCCTGGGCCGCGCGCCGCCTGGCGGAGCTGAAGGCGGTCGATCGCACGGCGCTCTCGCCCAAGACCGCGCTGGATGTCGATGTCGCGCAGACCGCGTTCGATCTCGCCGTGCAGGGCTGGCGCTTCCCGTTCGGCGAGATGGGCGTGCTCAACGGGCAGAACAGCTTCCGCAATTCGCCTTATGTCACCTCGCAGCTGTGCGGCGCGTTCGTCGACCAGCCCGATTTCCTCGACAGCCGTCACGTCGTCGAGACCGCCGCCGATGCGGACGCCTATCTCGCCCGTCTCGACGCCTATGCCGGCGAACTTGCCGCCGAGAATGTGCGCATCGCCGCGGATACGGCGCGGGGCATCATGCTGCCCGATTTTCTGCTCGACATCACGATCGGCCAGATTGCCGGCGCGCGCGCCGTGCCGGTCGCGCAGCAGGGCCTCGTCCGCTCGCTCGCCGATCGAGCCGCCAAGGCTGGGCTGACAAGCGATTATGCGGGCCGCGCGGCGGCGATCGTACGTGATCACGTGACCCCCGCGCTCGACGGCCAGCTCGCGGTGCTGAGAGACGCGCGCGCTAAGGCGACGTCCGACGCCGGCGTCTGGAAGTTCAAGGACGGCCCCGCCTGGTATGCGTGGGCGCTGCGCTTCGCGACGACGAACGATCGCACGCCCGATGAAATCCACGCGCTCGGCCAGGCGCAGGTCAAGGAATTGCAGGCGCGGATGGACGTGATCCTGCGCAAGCAGGGGCTGACGCAGGGCAGCGTCGGCGAACGGATGACCGCGCTCGGCAAGCGCCCCGACCAGCTCTTCGCCAATGACGACAAGGGCCGTGCCGAACTGCTCGCCTTCCTCAACGGCCGCATCGCCGACGTGCGTACCCGCCTGCCGCGCGCCTTCGGCACGCTCGTGAAGGGCAATCTCCTGATCAAGCGCGTACCCCCCTCGATCCAGGACGGCGCGCCTAACGGCTATGCCGCGGCAGGCTCGATCGACGGCAGCCAGCCGGGCAATTATTATATCAACCTGAAGGATACAGGCATCTGGCCGCGCTTCTCGCTGCCGACGCTCTGTTTCCACGAGGGTATTCCCGGTCATGTCTGGGCGGGCGAATATGCCAACCGGCTGCCGCTGATCCGCACCTATCTGAGCTTCAACGCCTATTCCGAAGGCTGGGCGCTCTATGCCGAGCAGCTGTCGAGTGAACTGGGCGTCTATGAGGGCGATCCGCTGGGCGAGCTGGGCTATCTCCAGTCGATCGCCTTCCGCGCCTGCCGGCTCGTCGTCGATACCGGCATCCACGCTAAGCGCTGGACGCCGGGGCAGGCGGTTGACTGGTTCCAGGCCAATACGGGCATGTCGCGCGCGCAGCTCGTCAGCGAGGTCAATCGCTATTGCGCGATGCCGGCGCAGGCGTGCGGCTACAAGATGGGGCACAACGAGATCATCCGCCTGCGCGAGAAAGCGAAAGCGGGGCTGGGCAGTCGGTTCGATCTGCGCGCGTTCGATGATATCGTCGTCGGCTCGGGCAATACGCCGCTGACTTTGCTCGAGCGCGTCGTCGACGGCTATATCGCGAAGGCGCGCGGCTGATCGCATGGCCAAGCTCTATTTCTATTATTCGTCGATGAACGCGGGCAAATCGACCAACCTGCTGCAGGCGAGCTTCAACTATCGCGAGCGCGGCATGCAGACGATGCTGTGGACCGCCGCGATCGACACGCGCTACCGCGCGGGCGTCGTCACCTCGCGGATCGGGCTGGAGGCGGAGGCGGACATCTTCGCGCCGGACACCGATCTGCGCGCGGCGATCGAGGCGCGCCACCGGGCGGGGCCGCTCGCCTGCGTGCTGATCGATGAGGCGCAGTTCCTGACGCGCGATCAGGTGCTGGCGCTGTGCGGCCTGTGCGACGAACTGGACATTCCCGTGCTGGCGTATGGCCTGCGCACCGATTTCCAGGGCGAGCTGTTCGAAGGCAGCCGCTATCTGCTCGCGCTCGCCGACACGCTCAGCGAGATCAAGGCGGTGTGCGAATGCGGCCGCAAGGCGACGATGAACCTGCGGGTGGACGGGGAGGGCCGCCCGGTGCGCGAGGGCGACCAGACCGAGATCGGCGGCAATGATCGCTATGTGGCCCTGTGCCGGCGGCATTTCATGGCGGCGATGCGGGGCTAGGGGGTAGAGGGGGCGATCTCTCCTCCGCTCTTCCTGAGGAGGGACTGAGCTTCGTGAAGGCCCGTCTCGAAGGACCCTCAACGTTGCACGCGTCCTTCGAGACGCCATTTCGACTTCGCTCAATGGCTTCTCAGGATGAGCGGGGTAAGGGGCGCGGTAGAGAGGCTGGGCCTCTATCTCCCCAGCACCAGCCCGAAGCTCGTCATCTCATACCCCCGAAACAGCAGCTTCACATGACCATCGTCACTATAAGGCGGCAGGTCCACATGCCGGTCTACCGCACCCGCGCCGCGGCTCCAGTTCACGGTCGCGCCGAAGCCCTTCGCCGCCGCGCGATCGAAGATGCGCTGGAGGTCGCGCCGCCGATACAGCACCGTCGCGCCGCGCCGCCGCGTCCGCCACGTATCGTTCAGGTTATGCTCGGTCGTGTGCACCGCGAGCCCGCCTGGCTTCAGGCAATCGAGCGCCGCGATCACGAAATCCTCGCCGGCCTTCAGCGTACCGAGATGCTCGAATGCGCAGGACGAGAAGACCAGGTCGTAATCGCGCAGATGTCCGGGGATTGCGCGCATGTCGACCGGTTCGTGGCGGACGTTCGCGGCGAAGAGATCGGGATCGCAGATGCCGCGATCGTTGAGCGCCTGCAGGTCCGGCGCATGCTGGCTGGTCTTGATCCAGGCGCCGGCCGCCGCCGCCTCCGGCGCGAGATCGGTCGCGGTCACCTCCACGCCGTGCGCGGCGAGTACCGCCGTCAGCGGATCGAAGCCGACGCCGAAGCCGAGCGCGCGCACGCCGGGCCGGAGCAGCCCGCGGCTTTCCAGCACGCGCAGGATATAGACGAATTCCCACTGCTTGCGGTGCGTGCGCGCCGGCTCGCGGATCGCATCGGCCCAGCGCGCATAGTCCGGCTCGGCGAATTGCGCGGCGGTGCAGGCCTGCGAGACGGGCGCGGCCAGCGTCGGCTCGCCCGCTGCCTCGTGGAGAACGGCCCCCGACACGGCTTAGTAAGCGCGCGCCACCGCGAATTCGACGGCCTCGATCAATGCCGCGCGCGCCGCGCCGGTGCCGAGCCCGGCCAGCGAGTCGATCGCAAGCTGCCCATAATGGCGGGCACGCGCCTGCGTGTCGGCGATCGCATTCGTCGCCTCCAGAAGCTGCATCGCCAGCGCGAGATCCGCGTCGCTCGTGCGCCGGCCTTCCATCGCCTCGCGCCAGAATTTGCGATCGGCCTCGCTGCCGCGCGCATGCGCGAGGATGACGGGGAGGGTGACCTTGCCGTCGCGGAAATCGTCGCCCGCGTCCTTGCCCATCGTCGCCTCGTCAGAGGCATAATCGATCGCATCGTCGACGAGCTGGAAAGCGATGCCGAGATTACGGCCGTAGGAATCGAGCGCTTCCTCGACCGCCTCGTCGCGCTCGGCGACGACCGCGGCGATGCGGCAGGCGGCCGCGAAGAGCGCGGCGGTCTTGGCGCCGATGATGTCGAGATAGCGCGCTTCGCTCGTCGCGATCTGGCGCTGCGCGGTGAGCTGGTTGACCTCGCCCTCGGCGATCACGGCGGAGGCGTTGGAGAGGATGCGCAGCACGCGCAGCGATCCGTCCTCGACCATCAGCTCGAAGGCGCGGCTGAACAGGAAATCGCCGACGAGCACGCTCGCCGGATTGCCCCAGATGAGATTGGCGGTGCGCCGCCCGCGCCGCGTGTTCGATCCGTCGACGACATCGTCGTGCAGGAGCGTGGCGGTGTGGATGAACTCGACCGCGGCCGCCAGTTTGTGGTGCCGCGCGCCCTGATAATCGAGCAGCCGGGCGCAGGCCAAGGTCAGCATCGGCCGCATCCGTTTGCCGCCGCCCGCGATCAGATGACCGGCGAGCTCGGGGATGAGCGGCACGTCCGACTGCATCCGCGTCAAGATGACCGAATTGACGTTGTGCATGTCGGCAGAGACCAGCTTCATCATCGGATCGAGCGACGCGGGCTGGTTGCGGCGGAGGGGAGTGACCTGTCCCATAGACCCTGCCCTTGGAGCCGCGGGACGGCAAAGGCAACAGCGCGTGCTTGCGCTCGGGGCGGCGCGATCACAAAAGGCGGCGGACCGAGGAGACAAAAGTGAGCGACGCCCAGCTCGACGCCTATCGCCAGAGCATCGACAATATCGACACCGCTTTGATCTGCCTGCTCGCCGAGCGTTTCAAGGTGACGCAGGCGGTGGGCCATTACAAGGCGAAGGCCGGACTGCCGCCCGCCGATCCGTCGCGCGAGGCCGAGCAGATCGAACGGCTGCGCACGCTCGCCAAATCAGCACAGCTGGATCCCGATTTTTCGGAGAAATTCCTTCGTTTCATTATCGACGAAGTCATCCGCCATCATGAACGCGTGCGAGAACAGGTCTGACGAACCGCAGGATATCTTGAAAAACAGTGGCCTTTTTACTGTGCTAACAAGATGTAAATCTGGTTCCATCTCGAAATAAGAGCATTTGGTCTTACAATGCGCGAAAACCCTGTGCTAGCAATCCGGGATGGCTGCTGCCGCGAATCGCGAGCCCTTATCGCCCCCCGCCTTCGAGGCCGAACGCCAGCGCGCTGTCGATAGCAGCGGCTTGCTGCGTGGCTGGGCGGCAAGCGATCTGCAGCGGATCGTCGAGCGCGCTGCCAAGATCTTCAAGGCGCCGATCGCGGCCATTTCGATCATCGATCAGCAGCGGCAATGGTTCGCTGCGGGGCAGGGCTTCGGCACGGACGAGACGCCGCGTAGCCAATCCTTCTGCGCACATGCGATCCACCGGCCCGGCGAACCAATGGTCGTGACCGATGCGGCAAAGGATCCGCGTTTCTCCGACAATCCCCTTGTGACCGACAATCCGGGTATCCGCTTCTATGCGGGCGTGCCTCTGGTGGATCGGATGGGCTATGCGCTCGGTGCGCTGTGCATCGTCGATACCAAGCCGCGTGACGAGCCGGAAAACCTGATCGAGCTGACCCTGCTCGCGCACGAGGCGGAGCGGGCGCTCAAGCGCTAGCCGAGCAGGCCGGGGCCGAGCAGGGCGAGCAGCTTCACGTCCATATAATAGCCTTCGGTACGTTTGGCGGCGAGGAAGTCTGCGATGCCGGCGATCGGCACGCGGTGGACGACGATATCCTCGCCATCGACGCCGCCGCCGGGGCCGATCTTCTCCAGACCGTGCGCGCGGACCAACGTGAAGGTCTCGGAGACCATGCCGGGCGAGGAGGCGAAGCGCCCGATGATCTCGATCCGCGCGGCGCGATAGCCGGTCTCTTCCTCCAGCTCGCGCGCGGCGGCGACGTCGATCGCCTCGCCCGCGGTCTCGTCTCCGACGAGGCCTGCGGGAAGCTCTATGCAGCGCGCGCCGAGCGGCACGCGCGGCTGATCGACGAGCAGAACGTGGCGCCCGTCCGCACCTTCATCGATCGCGAGGATCACCGCGGCATGAATGCCGCGCGCGCGGCCGACATATTCCCAACGGCCCTGTCGTTTCGCGACGATGAACTTGCCGGTCCACATCGTCTCGACCGGCTGGTCGCTGTCGGGGAAATCCATGCGTGGTCTTTCGATCAGAGGACGATGAGCCGATCGGGCAACTCGTTGGGATCGTCGCCGCGCGGGAAATGCTCGGCGAGCACGTCGCCGATCTTCGCGATCGCCGCAGCAATGCCTTCGCCGGGGCGTCCGTCGCGCACCGCCGCGATCAGCACCGCCATCGCCTCGCCCCACAGAGCCGGCTCGACCTTCGCGTGGATCGCGGCATCCGCGACGATCTCGGCGCGATGCTCGGCAAGGCTCAGATAGAGCAAAACGCCGGTCGAGGTGGCGGTGCGCTGTTCGGTGCCGGTGCGGAACAGCATGATCGCGCGGCGGCGGACGCGCCGCGCCTTCGTCGTGGCCGGCGTCAGCGCCATGCGGACCCTGGGAAGGCCAACGACGAAGCGCCCGACCAGGAAGGCCAGCACGGTCTCGAACAGCAGGATCATCAGCATCAGCCGCAGCGACGGCTCTTCCCACCCGCCCGTGAGCATCGTGGCGCCCTTGGCATGCAGCGCCGGGAAACCGGCGGCGATGCTGAGCGGCAGCAGTGCCACAACCAGAGCCCAGTGCAGCACGACATCCTTGTAGCTGTCGGACTCCTGCGCAACGATCGCGGCGACCTCGCCGTCGGTGCGCGCCTCGGCGGCGCGGATCGCGTCGGCGACGATCTGCGAATCGCGCGGGGTCAGCTTCATCACCAGTCTCCCGAGGCGCCACCGCCTCCGAAATCGCCGCCGCCGCCGCCGGTGAAGCCGCCGCCGCCCCAGCTGCCGTCGGAGCCCCCGCCGCCGTTGCTCCCGCCGCCGAGGAAACCGCCGCCGCCCCCGCCGCCACGGCTCGAACTGTTGAGGATCTCGCTCGCCGCCCACAGCCAGATCCAGCCATGGCCGCCGTCATTGCTCTTGTAGCGGCGCTGGCCCCATGGCCCGCCGGCATTGCCGCTGCGCCCGCGCCGCATCGCGAGGATCACGAACAGGACGACGAAGCCCCAGAAGATCAGGCCGAGCGGAAGGCCGTCGCCGGAGGACGAGCGCTTGTGCGTCCGATCGAATTCGGTCGCGGCCTTGGCGGCCTGCGCCTTCGCCTGCTCGTCGGGCAGGCTGAGCTGTGCGATGATCGCGTCGGTGCCGGCGTCGATGCCGCCGGGCATGTCGTTCGCCTTGAAGGCCGGGACGATGCGGTCGCGGACGATGACGCTGGAGATCGCGTCGGTCAGGAAGGGCTCTAGCCGGCGCCCGACCTCGATCCGGACCTTATGCTCCTTGGGCGCGACGATCAGGATCACGCCATTGTCGGCATCCTTGAGCCCGACGCCCCAGCTGCGCCCGAGCCGGTAGCCATAATCCTCGACCGCATAGCCCTGCAGATCAGGGATGACGGCGACGACGAGCTGGCGCTGCGTCGTCTTCTGGAAGGCTTCGAGCTTGGCCTGCAGCGTCGCCTTGCGATCGGCAGGAAGCAGGTTGGCGCCGTCGACGACCAGCCCCGTGAACGCCGGAAAGGTCTGCGCGCGAGCAGGGGAGGCGACCCCGCCCAGCGCGAACGCCGCCAGCGCGACCAACCATAGCCAAGCTAAAGCCGGAGCGCGGGCCGAGCGCCTCGATGAACCCCGGCCCTGGCCGTGCGGATGAAAAAGCGTCACGAGCCGCTTAGAAATTCACCTTGGGGGCGGTGTCGGCGCCCGCACTCGTCGCCTGGAAGGTCGCCATCGGCTTGGCGCCGTAGAAGATCTTCGCGCCGACCGCGTCGGGGAAGGTGCGGATGCGCGTGTTATAGCTCTGCACCGCCTCGTTATAATCGCGGCGCGAGATCGTGATCCGGTTCTCGGTGCCCTCGAGTTGGCTCTGCAGCGTCTTATAGCCTTCCTGGCTCTGCAACTCGGGATAGGCTTCCTGCATCTTCTGCAGCGATAGGCCGAGCGTGCTCTGCGCGCGATCGAACTGCGCGAGCTTGGCCGGATCGGTCAGGTCGCTCGCCGAGACGCGGACCGTGTTCGCCGCAGCCCGCGCCTGCGTCACCTCAACGAGGATGCTCTTTTCCTGCGCGCCGGCCGCCTTCACCGTCGCCACGAGATTTGGGACGAGATCGGCGCGGCGCTGATATTCGTTCTGCACGTCGGCCCATTTGGCCTTCGCATTCTCTTCGGCGGTCGGAATCGAATTGATGCCGCAGCCGCCGAGCGCGATCGCAGCGAGGGGCGCGACAAAGGCGAGACGGGTCTTGATCGAAAGCGACATCATGCGTCCTCGGAAAGGATTGTTTCGGTTGCGCCGTCTTACTTGGGTAGAACACGTGCCGCAATCAAGATCGCCGGATCGTCGGGGTTGATCCGGCCGGCGCGAGGCCCGACAAAGCGCGCAGGGTGAGAAACGGCCGAAAAGGACTTTCGATGCTCAAGGAATTCAAGGCATTCATCAACCGCGGCAACGTGATGGATCTCGCGGTCGCCGTGATCATCGGCGCCGCCTTCGGCAAGATCGTGACCAGCCTGACCGACGACATCATCATGCCGATGATCGGCAAGATCTTCGGCGGGCTCGATTTCTCGGGCTATTTCTTGCGGCTCGGCCCGGTCCCGGCGGACTATGCCGGGTCGATGGCCAGCTATGCCGATCTCAAGAAGGCCGGCGTCCCGCTGCTCGGCTATGGCGCCTTCGCGACGCAGGTCGTCAATTTCATCATCGTCGCCTTCATCATCTTCCTGCTGCTGCGCGCGGTCAGCAAGGCGATGACCGCCTTCGAGGCGGAGAAAGCGCGCGAGGAAGCAGGCGCCGCCCCCGCGCCCGACAGCGCCGAGGTGCAGCTGCTCCGCGAGATCCGCGACGAGCTGAAAGCGCGGGGCAAGTAACGCCGCTCGTTCGCGCCCTTCACATCCCGGCACCGCTTGCCTATATCGCCCGTGCCGGGGTTCGCCGCGGCTATGGCGATAAATCGTACGTACTTTCGACGCAGCGGACCCGGGGGCAGTACCCGGCGGCTCCACCATAACCGGTCTCTCAAGGCCGGCTCTGACGGGGCCGAACTAGGATCGACGTGTGGACGGGATGCGTGTTTTCGCCCGGGCTGAGTAACCCGTTAAAGGCTCAAAACCACAAGTGCCAACGATAACGAGGCGCTCGCGATTGCTGCATAATCAAGGCCTAACGGCTTAGATTATAAGGCTTGAACGCGGTTCGGGCCGCACCGGGCAACAGAAGCGGATTCCGGCGGCCGCCGGGGGGGCCGAGCAACAGAATCCCCCCGGACATTCCCTTTAGGCGCTCGCCCTGCGCCCCGCGAGCGCGGTGCCCCCGGTCTAGCCGGCGACGGGCAACCGGATCGTGCCGTCCGCCTCGCGTTCGAGCGGGCCGTAGGCGAGGATCGTCTCCAGGCTCAGCGGCTGACCGTAGAGATGCGGGAAGAGCTGGCCGCCGCGCGATTCCTCCCAGCGGATCGCGTCACCCAGCGCATCGAGATCGACCGCGGCCAGATGCAGCCCGTCTTGCCCGGCGAAATGCTTGTCGACGGTCTCGGTCAGCTGCGCCGCGGTCGAGAGGTGGATATAGCCGTCGGCGAGATCGATCGGTGCGCCCGCGAAGCTGCTCTCATGCTCCAGCATCTCCATCTGCTCGGTCGTCAGAACCTTGTAGGCGATCGGCTCGGGCATCGTCATTCCTCGCTATGCTGGGTCAGGATCGCGAGGCATTTGTCGCGCAGCGCCGTCAATCTGGGGTCGGCGACGCTCACCAGAGCGTTGCGCGTATGGACCTCGAACACCTTGTCGTCGATCGGCCGCGCATCGATCCGCTGATAGCAGATGTCCTCGGCGCGGATCGTCGGCCCCATCATGCCGAGCACGCCGGGCGCATTGCGGCGGAGCGCCGTAGACAGCGCGCTGAGCAACGCCTCTCCGGCCGCCCCGGTTGCGCCGGGGCGGAGCGCTCCGGCGACGCGCAGCCAGCCGACATCGCCGCTTTCGATCGCGATCATCAATATGTCCCAGCGGCTGCCGCGGCCGACCCCGTCCGAAGACAGATCGGCGACGGCGCGCGCCGGCCCCTGCGTGCGCACCTGCTGCTCGACGACCGCGCGCCGCTCGGGCGACAGCGCCTCGATCAGGCAGGCACCGATGCAGGCGGCCGCGCCGGGCGCGAACATCATTGCCCGTCCGTCACTCGGCCTCGCCTCCGTCGGCGAGATCCTCGCCGGTGTCGGCATCGGGCACCGGATCGGTCGTCGGCGCGACGATGTCGCCATCCTCGCGCACATCGGCCTCGGCCTCTTCCTCAGCCTCCTCGATCCGCGCAGCGGCGACGACATGCTCGTTGTCGGCGACGTGGAACAGGCGGACGCCCGCCGAACCGCGCCCGATCACGCGGGTATCGCCTACCGACATGCGGATGAGCTTGGCCTGATCGGTGACGAGCATGAGCTGCTCGCCCTTGTGCGCGGGGAAGCTGGCGACGACCGCGCCGTTGCGCGCGAGATTGTCGATATTGGTGATGCCCTGGCCGCCGCGATTGGTGCGGCGATATTCATAGGCCGAGGAACGCTTGCCATAGCCGTTGGCGCACACCGTCATCACGAACTCTTCGCGCTCGGACATTTCCGCGATCAGCTCGGCATCGAGGTCGGTCTCGCGCTCGCCCTCCTTCCAGGGGGCGGCCTTCAGATATTTCTCGCGAGTCTCGGTGTCCCACGGCGCGCTCTTAAGGATCGAGAGCGAGATCACCTCGTCGCCGCCGATCAGCTTGGCGCCGCGCACGCCGGATGCGGTGCGGCTCTGGAATTCGCGCACGTCGGTCGCGGCGAAGCGGATCGCCTTGCCGTTGCGCGTCGCGAGCAGGACGTCGTCCTCCTCGGTCAGCAGGGTCACGCCGATCAGGCGATCTGTCGCATCCTCGCTCTCGTCGTCGGTGCCGAAGCGGATCGCGATCTTGCCAGCCGAGCGGATGTTCGTGAACGCGTCCATCGAATTTCGGCGGACGAGACCCTTGGCGGTCGCGAACAGGATATGAAGCTTGCCCCATTCCGCCTCGTCCTCGGGCAAGGGCAAAACGGTCGAGATCGTCTCGCCGGGCGCCAGCGGCAGCAGGTTGATCATCGGCCGGCCGCGCGCCTGCGGGGCGCCTTCGGGCAGCTTCCAGACCTTCATCCGATAGACCTTGCCCGCGGTCGAGAAAAACAGGACCGGGGTGTGCGTGCTCGTCACGAACAGCTTGGTGACCGCATCCTCGTCCTTGGTCGCCATGCCCGAGCGGCCCTTGCCGCCCCGCGCCTGCGTGCGGAACGTATCGAGCGGGGTGCGCTTGATATAGCCGCCGAGCGTCACGGTCACGACCATGTCCTCGCGCTCGATCAGATCCTCGTCGTCGATATCGTCGCCGGCGGGGGCGATCAGCGTCTTGCGCGGGGTCGCGAAGGCCGCGAGGATCGCGTCGAATTCGGCGTCCATCACCTCGTACAGCTTCACACGGTTGCCGAGGATCTCGAGCAATTCGCCGATCGATGTGGCGAGGCCTTCCAGCTCGCTTCCGATCTCGTCGCGGCCGAGGCCGGTCAGGCGGTGGAGCCGCAGGTCGAGGATCGCACGGACCTGGATGTCGGAGAGGGTGTAGGTGTCGCCCGTCACCTCTTCCTCGACCGCTTCGACGAGGCGGATATATTGCGCGATCTCGGCGATCGGCCATTCGCGGGCGGCCAGCGCGGCGCGCGCCACGACGGGCGAGGCCGAGCCGCGGATGATCTTCACGACCTCGTCGAGATTGGTCACCGCGACGACGAGGCCGAGCAACACATGCGCCCGCTCGCGCGCCTTCAGCAGCTCGAACTTCGAGCGGCGGGTGATGACCTCCTCGCGGAAGCCGACGAACGCCTCGATGATGTCGTAGAGCGACAAAGTCTCGGGCCGGCCGCCGCGAAGCGCGAGCATGTTGGCCGGGAAGCTCGTCTGCGCGCTCGTATGCCGCCAGAGCTGGTTGAGCACCACTTCGGGGGTCGCGTCGCGCTTAAGGTCGATGACGATCCGCACGCCGAACCGGTTCGATTCGTCGCGAATGTCGCTGACGCCCTCGATCCGCTTTTCCTTGGCGGCCTCGGCGATCCCCTCGACGAGGCCGGCCTTGCCCACCTGATACGGGATCTCGGTCAGCACGATCGAGGTGCGGTCGCCGCGCTTCGTCTCGATCTCGTGCTTCGAGCGCATCATGATCGAGCCGCGCCCGACCGTGTAAGCGTTGCGGCACCCACCACGGCCGAGGATCATGCCGCCGGTCGGGAAATCGGGGCCGGGGACGATCTCCATCAGCTCTTCGATCGTGATCGGCTCGGCGCCGGACAGCATCCGCTCGATATAGGCTTTGCAGGCCGCGACGACCTCGCCCAGATTGTGCGGCGGGATGTTGGTCGCCATGCCGACGGCGATGCCGCCCGCACCGTTGACGAGCAGGTTGGGGAAGCGTGCGGGCAGGACCAGAGGCTCCTCGCGCGAGCCGTCATAGTTCGGGCCGAAATCGACGGTGTCCTTCTCGATATCCTCGAGCAAAGCCATCGCCGCCTTGGACAGGCGCGCCTCGGTGTAGCGCATCGAGGCCGGCATATCGGGATCCATCGATCCGAAATTGCCCTGACCATCGATCAGCATCACGCGCATCGCCCAATCCTGGGCCATGCGCGCGAGCGCCATGTAGATCGAGCTGTCGCCGTGCGGATGGTAATTGCCCATCACGTCGCCGACGATCTTGGCGGACTTGCGATAGGGCCGGCCGGGAACGAAGCCGCCCTCCTGGCTCGCATAGAGGATGCGGCGGTGGACGGGCTTCAGGCCGTCGCGCACGTCGGGCAGCGCGCGCGCGACGATGACCGACATCGCGTAATCGAGATAGCTCGACTTCATCTCGTCGACGATGTTGATGGGCGAGATGTCGCTGCCCTCGGGCGGCGGCGGGATGGTGGCCAAGGATGTGTCTCGTTGTCGCTGCGGGGAAGGGGCCCGGTGCGCAGGGCCCGGCATGACCGTTTAGCGACACGTGGGCGTTTACACCACCCCGCGTAGGCGCGTGGGCGCGCGCGAGGCATGGCTCCCCTCCCCGCACGGAGGGAGGGCCCGGGGGTGGGTCCCTCGCGGCAGGTGTCACATATGCTCGGCGCACCCACCCCTCGGTCCCCTCCCTGCGTGCAGGGAGGGGAAGGACAGGGAAACCAACGCGCCCGATGCGGGTTCAAGAGGCGTTCACCGCCGAACAGGCAGCTTGAGCGCTTGTCGGCGTCGCCTGCCGGAGTTAGGCACGCCACCGCGCCGGCTCGACCAGGCGAGCCCAGAGGAGATGAAGCCAGATGAAGATGCTTTCCACCACCGCGCTCTGTCTCGCGCTGGCGCTCGGCGGGGTCGTCGCGACCGCGCCTGCCTTCGCCAAGGAGAAGGAAGCCAAGCCCGCCGCGATGGAGCTGTCTCCGAAGGTCCGCGCCGGTGCCGTCGCCGCGCAGGCCGCGCTCGCCAAGAATGATTTCGCCGGCGCCAAGACCGCGATCGAAACCGCCGAGCCCGAGATCAAGACCGCCGATGACAAATATATCGTCGGCCAGCTGTATCTGCAGGTCGCGCAGAAGGGCCAGCAGCCCGATCTGTTTCCCAAGGCGGTCAACATGATGATCGACAGCGGCAAGGCCCCGCCGGAGACCGTCAGCCAGCTGCAGATGGTCAAGGCCAAGATGGCCTATCAGGCGAAGGACTTCCGCACCGCCGAGACCGCTCTGCTCGCCGCGCAGGCCGCGGGCAGCGCCGATGCCGATCTTATCCCCGTGCTCGTCTCCTCGCAGCATGAGTTGGGCAAGGATCTCGTCGCGCTTCAGTCGCTGACAGCGACGATCGACAAGCAGCAGGCTGCCGGCCAGCCGGTGCCCGAGGCCTGGTATCAGCGCGGCATCGCGATCGGCTATGGCGCGAAGGCGGGCCCCGACAAGGCCGCGATCAACGCGATCACCGCCGATCTCGCGCGCAAGTGGGTCTCGGCCTATCCGACCAAGAGCAACTGGCGCGATTCGCTGGTCATCTATCGCGATTCGTCGAAGCTCGATCCGGATACCGAGATCGATCTGTATCGCCTGCTCTACGCCACCGGCGGGATGAAGGGCGAGCGCGATTACATGGACTATGTCCTCGCGACCTACCTGCGCTATCCGGGCGAGGCGCAGATGGTGCTGAACGCCGGCACTTCATCGGGCCAGGTCAATCCCGCGGGCAAGAATGCGAGCGAGATCAAGGGCATCGTCTCCGCCAAGGTCCCTGCCGATAAGGCATCGCTGGCGAGTGCCGGCAAGTCGGCCAATGCCGCGGCGACCGGCAAGGTCGCGCTCAACACCGCCGATGCGTTCCTGGGCTATGGCGAGTGGACGAAGGCAGTCGAACTATACAAGCTCGCGCTGCAGAAGGGCGGCGTCGATGCCAATGTCGTCAATGTCCGCCTCGGCATGGCGCTCGCCAAGTCGGGCGACGCGGCCGGCGCCAAGGCCGCGTTCGCGCAGGTCACCGGCCCGCGCAAGCCGCTTGCCGATCTGTGGACCGTCTATGTCGATCACCCGCCGACGGCCTGATCGTCTGCGATATTGCTGACACGGAAACGCCGTCCCGGGAGATCCGGGACGGCGTTTCTCTGTGCGGAGCGCGCCGCGATTCATTGTGCCCGCATTGCGCGTTGACGCAGTGCAGCATCGCACCTAACAGCCCGCGCTTCCGAAACGCTAAGCCCGATCCCGGCGCAGCTTGCTCAGCGCTGGAGGCGCCGCGTGACGATGACCATGACTTTCGCCGATCTCGCTCTGGCACCGTCTCTGCTGCAGGCGCTCGCCGAGCAGGGCTATGCCCATCCGACGCCGATCCAGGCCCAGTCGATCCCGATGCTGCTGCAAGGCCGCGACATGCTCGGCATGGCGCAGACCGGCACCGGCAAGACTGCCGCCTTCGCGCTGCCGCTGCTGCACCGCCTCGCCGCGGATCCCCGCCCTGCGCCCAAGGGCGGCACCCGCATCCTCGTGCTCGCGCCGACGCGCGAACTCGTGTCGCAGATCGCCGCCGGCTTCGAGAGCTTCGGCCGCCACCTGTCACTCAGCGTCACGACGATCTTCGGCGGCGTCAGCCAGTTCCATCAGGTCGCGGCGCTGAAAGCCGGCGTCGACATCGTCGTCGCCGCGCCAGGGCGGCTGCTCGACCTGATCGAGCAGCGACTGTGCGACCTGTCGCAGCTCGAGGCGCTGGTGCTGGACGAGGCCGATCAGATGCTCGACATGGGCTTCGCCAAGCCGATCGAGCGGCTTGTTGCGACTTTGCCCAAGGACAGGCAGACCTTGCTGTTCTCGGCGACGATGCCGAAGTCGATCGTCGCGCTGGCCGAGAGCCTGCTCACCGATCCCGCCAGCGTCGAGATCGCCCCGCCGTCGACCACCGTCGATCGGATCGAACAGTCGGTGATGTTCCTCGATGCGGCGCACAAGAAGGAGGCGCTGCTAGCGCTGCTGCGCACGCCCGACATGGGGCAGGCAGTCGTCTTCACGCTGCAGAAGAATATCGCCAACGAGGTCTGCGCGTTCATCAGCGAGAGCGGCATCACCGCCGAGGCGCTGCACGGCAACAAGTCGCAGGGGCAGCGCGAGCGCGCGCTCGACGCCTTCCGCGCGGGCGACGTGCAGGTCCTCGTGGCGACCGATATCGCCGCGCGCGGGATCGACGTCGATACGGTGACGCATGTCTTCAACCATGATCTGCCGAGCCTGCCCGAAAGCTATGTCCACCGCATCGGCCGCACCGGTCGCGCGGGGCGCAGCGGCTATGCGATCACGCTGTGCGACGCCGAGCAGCGCGCCTGGCTGCACGATGTCGAGCGCGAGATCGGCCGCCAGTTGACCGTGCAGGACGATCACGAATGGCATTGCGAGATAGCGCGCCATTCGACCAAGCGCGCACCCGTGCTGGGCGGCGGGCCGGTCAAGCAGGTCAAGCCGCCCAAGGCGCCGAAGGAGCGCCGGGTCTGGACCGAGGAAGAGAAACTCGCCGCCCGGATGGCGGCCAGCGCCGCCTGAGCGGAGGCCGGATCGGCTGGCGGCGCGCCGCGGGCGCTCTTAGCCCAGATCGACGGGGACGCCTGGCACCTGCTTGGCGGTGCGGATCGTCAGCGAGGTCTTCACGCTGCCCACGTTCGGTGCGGGCGTCAGCTTCGATGTCAGGAACAGTTGGAACGCCTGCAGATCGTGCGCGACGATCTTCAGCACGAAATCGATCTCGCCGTTGAGCATATGGCATTCACGCACCTCGGGCAGCGCGGTGACATGTTCCTCGAACGCGAGCAGATCCGCCTCGGCCTGGCTCTTGAGGCTCACCATCGCGAAGACGGTAATGCCGAAGCCCAAGGCGGCGGGATCGAGCTCGGCATGATAGCCGCGGATGATGCCGCTCTCCTCCAGCGTGCGCACGCGGCGCAGGCACGGCGGGGCGGTCAGACCGACCCGGCCGGCCAGCTCGACATTGGTGATTCGGCCCTCGTCCTGAAGTGTCGCGAGGATCGTGCGATCGATCGGATCGAGGGGCGTCTGCGTCGGCACGGATGTTCCTTGCGGCGGATGGGTCTTGGCAGCAATCATATTGCGCCGCCGCGTAATTTTCCAAGCAAGACTTTGCTTCTCGAAACGCGCCAGCCGCGATATGATCGCGTGGGACAGCTGCGCGCTTTTTGGGGGGAAACAGGTGCGCTTCGACGACAGGCTCGCGACGATATTGGCGTGGGAGGCGCGGGATCAGGACGATCGCGTCCGCATCTGGCGTCAACTTGCCGATCTGCTCGCGGTTGGCGCCGATCTGGATGAGGCGCTGTCGGCGGACGCCGTCGCCCGTTTCGGCGAGACCGAGCAGGCCGTGCCTTTGTCCGATCGCCGCCGCATGATCGAGGGGCTCGATCTGTCGCGCGCCTCCGCACCTTTCCTCGATCATCTCGAGCGTGATGCCGCAGCCTATGGAGTTTTGCTGCGCACGCCGTCGCCGCTCAGGCGCATGACTCCCGCGATGCTCGACGAGCCATACGACCTGTTCCCCGCCGAGCACGAACCGGCGCCGCCGATCGCGGCCAGCCAGATCAGCGATCTGCTCGCCCGGATCGACGCCTATCAGGCGCGCCGCGAGGAGGAGCCCGTGCTCGAAACGGGCTTCGCCTTCACGATCGACGCAAGCGGTGCGCTGCGGGCGCAGGACGGCACGCTCTTCGCTCATTGCGCCGAGCCGCCGCAGGGCGTGGACGGGCAGGCGGCGGGCGCCTGGCGCACGGGCACCGGCTTCAGCGACGCGCGACTCCTCGTCGAGGACGGTCCGCATGCGGGCGAATGGCGGATCTCGGCCGAGCCGATCGACGACATTATCGGGCGGACGGCGGGCTATCGCGGCGTCGCGCGCGCGCCTCGCGCCGACGAGACCGCGGTGCTCCAGGCGCCGTCCGCGCCGACCGCCTCCGCAGCGGAGACGACGCGGCTCGACGGGGCGATCGATCGACTGCGCGATCCGCTGGAGGCGATGGTCGAGGCCGTCGTGGCGGACGCGCTGCCGCCCGGCGAGATCCGCGCCGCCGCGAGCGAGGTCGCGTCGCGCGGCGCCGCCTTGGTCGCGGCGATCGACGCGCTGGAACTGGCCGTGGCCGCCGCCGGCGATGGCGGGCTCGATATCGCCGCCTTGCTGGTTCGCATCGATGGCGCGCTCCAGCCGCTTGCCGAGGCACGCGGGCTCAAGGTCAGTTTCCGCGTCGCCGATGGCCTGCCCCCGGTCGATGCCGATCCGCAGGCGGTAGAGCGGATGGTGGCGCGGCTGATCGGCGCGGTCGTCGCGCTCGGCCGCCGGCGGGAGCAGATCGTCGCCCGGCTTGGGCGCGATCGCGCCGACGGGCGGATGCTCGCGCTTAGCGTTACGCGCCCGGGCCGGCTCACCGGCTGGCCGGCGCAAGCCTTGCTCGATCCGCCGGCCGCGCTCGGCGATGCCGACGCGCCCGAACTCGGCCTGGGCTTCGCGCTGCGCCTCGTCGATCGGCTCGCGCAGGAGGCCGGCGGCCGGCTGGCGATCCACGACGACCGGATCGTGCTCTCGCTGCCGCTGCGCGCCGAGACCGGGCTGCGGCGGATGCGCAGCCTTTGACCACGCTTGCCAGCATCGCCGACGCTCCGCTATCGCCCCGCGCAACGGGCCTGTAGCTCAACGGTTAGAGCTGGCCGCTCATAACGGCTAGGTTGGGGGTTCGAGTCCCTCCGGGCCCACCATTTCTGCTTTTCATGCGCCTCATGCGATGTCGGTAGGTCCTTGTAAGCCAAGCACGATCACGCCTAAGCGCTGGTCCAAAGTTGCTTTTGACAGGGCTGTCATCATGCTGCAGCCTGTTGCGAAGGATCGGGAATCCGGCGCCATCGGGAAGAGATCAGTGAAAGCATCGACGATCCTGCTCGCATCGTTCGCTATCGTCGCGATATGCAGCTCCACGAAGGCGCAGGCAGAAGGACTGATAGCCGGAGCGGGCAAGGTCGAGATCACTCCCCCGGCGCGGGCGCTTTCTGCGGGCGACCGTATCGTCGACCGCCTCTATGCGCGTGCCGTCGTCATCAGCGATCATGGGCGATGCGCGGTCATCGTGGGTGTCGATCAAGGCGGTCTGCGCGATGCACTCGTCAAACCGGCCACCGAGCGCGCTTCCAAGATCGCCAAATGCCCGGCCGAGAATTTCGTTATCTCGGCGACGCACACCCATAGCGGATCGACCGGCGGCCTCGGCGGCGCAGGCGAGCCGACAGCCAAGACCATAGAAAATGCGATCGTGACGGCCGTGGAATCGGCCAAGGCCGCGATGCGCCCGGCGCGGATCGGCTATGCGACGGCCGACGTCCATCTCAACGTCAATCGCGATTATTTCGTCGATGGCCGATGGCTCCAGGGACCAAATGTCGACGGCAAGTCGGACAAGACGCTCGCCGTCGTCGATCTGCTCGACGCACGCGGCAATCCAATCGCGGTGTACATGAATTATGCGATGCATCCGGTGAACTTCTATCATTCGGGCGTCATCAGTGGCGATTTCGCCGGGGCGGCGTCCCGCTATGTCGAGCAGCATTACGGACCGCGGACCGTGGCCATCTTCGCGCAGGGCGCATCCGGCGATCAGAATCCCCGTCTCCAGCGACCGGAGCGTCAACTGATCTCGGTCCGGACCCACTCGCCGGCAGCGAAGGATCAGGCGATCACCGCGCCCCCACCGTGGCAGCGCAATCTGAACGAGCGCAATCCGGTCGCCCGGGACGACGCGCAGATGGCGATTCCGATCGCTCCCGCGGAGCAGGTCGCCTACGACGCCGCGATCGAGAACACCGTGCAGCTGGTCGAGGCGATGGGCACCATTATCGGCGAAAGCGCCATTCAGGCGATGATCGATCAGCGTGCCCTGGCCGACACGGCCGAGATCAGGGGGGCGCAAAGGGCCTTCCAGTGCCCCGGCCGCGATCGTCTCGATCGCGACAATGCGGTTCGGGAGGGCGTGCTGCCGCCTTACGCCGACGGCGCGCCGGTCAACCTCAAGGTCGGGATGCTGCGGATCGGCGACATCTATATCGCGACCGTAAACGGCGAGGTCTACAGTGACATCGCCGCCCGCCTGAAGCGCGAGGCGCCCGTCAGGAAGCTGATGATGACGACGCTCGCCAACGGGGCCGCCAATTCCGGCTATATCTACTCAAACGAAGCGAGCCCGAGGCTGACTTTCCAGGTCATCTCGTCCCGCCTGAAGCCCGGTTGCGCGGAGGATGGTATCGTGAACGCCAGCCTGGGGCTGATCGGCGAACTATCCCGCTGACGCGCCCGATCTCGCTCAGCTGCAGATAAAAGCGCTGGCCTTCTCCTTGTCGCCGCCGACATAGCGAGCTGTCTTCGGGAACGGGCAGAGTGGCCGGGTTCGGCCGGGCCAAGGCGTGTTGGGTCCGGCGGTTGCGATGATGGCATCGGGCGCGTGCTTCCGTTCCACCCAATCGACGAGCGCCGCGAGCGCATCATATTCGTCCGTTGCCGGGCCACCGCCGCAGTGGTTCATCCCGGGCACGGGAAACAGCCGGACGAAGCCGGCGGCGTCGCCACCGGAGCGGGCATCGACCTGCCGATACCAATCGATCGTATCGTCGATCGAGAAGACAGGATCCGCCACTCCATGTGGAACGACCATTTTGCCACCGTGCGCCCGGAAGGCGGCGAGATCGGGCGAGCGCGCCGAAACATCCTGCCAGCCCGATCGGGCGAAGGCGCCACCCGTCGCATAGATCCGATCCACGTCCGTTGCGAAGTCGTATCGCATCTCCCACGCCAGCAACGCCGATGGATCCGCCGGAACGGGGGTAGGGGGGACGCTGAACACCGACGGCAGGGACGCGCCGCCCAACACGACATTCAGCGCGGGAATCTTGCCGTCCGCGCTACCCAGTTTCCACAGGCGCCAGCCGGGTGATGCAATGCCCGGGTCCCACGGCCAGCGCGCATAAACGAGCGTGCCATCCGGCTTGCGGGCGCCGCCCATGACGCGCGCGAGTACGGCGAGCTGCGTTGAGGACAAACAGGCTTGCGTCTTGTCGCCGATGCAAACGGTCCGATCCAGAACGCCGCGCACCCTATCGTCGGTGCAACTTCCGATCGCGGCAACGATGCCGTCGATCAGACCGTCGTCAGCGTCGCAGGCGGCCAGTACGGCCTTCCCGGCGAGGGCGAGATCGGCATCGCTGAAGACCTTCGCCAGCGCTGCCAGGGTCGGTACGTCAGAGCCGGTCGCCTTGGCCATCGCCTGCACGTCCCAGACCTGGGCGACCGCTGCGCGGGGCAGCGCGAAGCCGGGGGCGGCGGCGACGATGCCATCGAAAAGCGTGGGATGTTTCTGGGCGAGGACCATCCCCTCCTCGCCGCCCTTGGAGCAGCCGACGAAATACGAGAAAGCGGGGGCAGTTCGATAATAAGCCAAGATGATCGCCCGCGCGGCGCGGGCAACGGGCGCCAGCGAGGCGTGGCCATAATCCGCGCGTGCCTGCGGATCGAACCCGAATGCCGTCGCGCCACCGCGCAGCGGATTGCCGTTGCGGCGATTGTCGTGACCCGAATCCTGACTCACGACCGCGTAGCCCCGCTGCAGAGCGGAGGGGGTTCCGCGCGAGACTGGGCCGGTTGCGTTCCCGATCTCGCCATTGGTGCCTCCGCCCCCCTGGAACAGGAACCGGCCGTTCCAATCGTCGGGCAAACGCAGATGGAACCGGATCGCATAATCCTGGCCGTCAACACCATGATGTTCGCCGAGGATCCCGAAGATCTCGCAATGTGCCGGCAAGTCAGCATCGCCGACCCGTCCCGCGGCGAGGCGCGTGGCTCGCTCTATTCTGGCCCCGTTTCCGCTCAATCGGACCGGCAGACCGGCGCGGCATCTGTCGGGTGACAGCGATCCCGCGACCGGGGCGGCTGTCCCGCGCTGCGCTGCAAGGCCTGCAATGGCCAGGATCAAGCTGATCGAGCCTATCCGGCGTGCGATCCAAGTGCGGTTCGTGCCCATGCCATCTCTCCTCAACACCGGTTGCCCCGGCTATCTCTCAAAAATCATTATGCCACATAATCGATATGCCATATAAGTGATTCTGACAGCGCTAGCATGCCGATCAGAGCATTCTCGCCGTCAACATCGGCTTGACCGAGGGAGGATGTATGAAAGTTGCCCATCTGTGGATGTCCTGTGCGCCGCTGTGCCTGATACCAAATCCGGTGCTCGCCCAAGTTGGCCCGCCCGCGGCGCCGGGTGCGCCGCAGAGCTCGTCTGCGTCCGCTTCATCGAGCGCCGCGGTCCCATCATCGGACGGACTGGCGGAAATCATAGTCACCGCGCAGCGCCGGACCGAAAACCTGCAAAACCTGGCGATCGCGGCAACGGCATTGTCCGCGCGCGGACTCACGGAAAAGGCGGTCACGCGACTTTCCGATCTGCAATTCGCGGCCCCGTCGCTGAGCGTGACCGATGGGGGACTGGTCCAGTCTGCCAATATCAGGGGCATCGGTCTCGCGTCTGGCTCTCCGTCGGTCGCCAATGGCGTCGCGACCTATGCGGACGGCATCTTCCAGCCGCCGATCGTGGCCACCGGCGCGTTTTACGATATAGCGAGCGTCGAGGTCCTGCGCGGCCCGCAGGGGACGCTGGTCGGGTCCAATTCGACCGGCGGCGCGATCTTCATCAATTCGGAGCTTCCTAAGCTCGACAGAGCCGGCGGCTATATCGATGCGCAATACGGCAATTATGATGCCGCCGGCGTCCAAGGCGCGCTCAACCTCCCGATCACGACGACGCTCGGCATTCGCGTTGCGGGCCAGTATCGCCGTCATGATAGCTATTATAACGACATCGGCCCGGGCGATACGCATCCGGGACGGCTCGACGAGAAAGCCGGGCGCGTCCTGCTTCTGTGGAAACCCGGTGACTTTCAGGCCCTGTTGAAGACCGAGATCCTCGAGCATGATACAGGCGGCTTTGCTTACAGGCCGATCCTGGGAACCCTATACGCGCCAGGGCGTACCAACGACATTCGGACAGTCGATTATAATGCGCGATCGCGCGGGCACGAATATGCCCGCATCCATAGCGGCGAATTCAAATACTCATTCGCCAACGATGTGACCCTGCGTGCGATAGCCGGCTATCAGGACAAACATGTCAACCTTCTGTACGATAATGATGCGACCGAGTTGGCGTCGATCGCAACCGATCAATATGTCCGCGAGCGGCAACTGAGCGGGGAGATCAATCTGATATCGCCGACCGATGGACCGTTCGACTGGATCCTCGGCGGTTATTATCAAAGAAACCGCATCAATGTGCGGCTTTCCCAGACCGATCCGGCCGGGCCAGGGCTGAACGTGATGCAGCAGCAGTATAAGTACACGACCGGGTTGTTCGCGCAGACAAACTATCAGTTGACCGACAAATTGGAGGCGCAATTCGGCCTGCGCTATTCGCACTTCAAGGCAAGCGGGAGCGGGGCGGTCCGGATCGGAGTAGGCGTTCCCGGTTTTCCGCCGGGCGGCCTTCAAGTTGCCGATCTGGCCGCGGGCAATCGCGACGGACGCGTCACGGGCAAGTTTGCGCTCAATTACAAGATCGACCCGGACAATCTTCTCTATGCGTTCGCAGCCCGTGGATATAAGCCCGGGGGGTACAATTCGGCAGCTTCCAAGTTCAAACCGGAAACGGTCTGGAATTACGAATTGGGGTGGAAGTCCACGTTAGCAGACAGCCACATCCGGACCCAGATCGACGCCTTCTATAACGATTATCACGGCTTTCAGTTCGGCGTCATCGACGTCACCAGCGGCCAGAATGGCGTCACCAACCTGACCAATGCGACGATCAAAGGCATCGAGGCGCAGATCCAGGCGAAGTTTGGCGGATTTTCCGCGGATGCTGCCGCATCTTATGTGGACAGCAAGTTGCCGGGATTCAGTTCGGTCAATCCACGTTTGCTTCCTGCGGGCAATCTGGGGCCGCAATGCGCTGCGGGAACGCCGTCAAACCCACCCACCTGCTTCAATTACGTCCCCTTCACGAGCACGGCTGGTGGACGATCGAATCTGCTTTCGCCTCGGTGGACGTATAATGCAGGCGCGCAATACAGCATCGGACTGGGCGGCAGCGGGTCGCTCACGCCCAGGCTGAACTATGCCTTCGTCAGCAAGCAATATGCCGGCCTGTTCTATTCGCAGACGTTCGATCTGTTAAGATCTCGCGGCCTTGTATCGGCGCTGTTGACCTACCGAAACGGCAATTGGCAGGTCGAGGGTTTCGCAAACAATCTGACCAACAAGAAATATGTCTCCGGTCAAGTTGGGAATAACGAGCTATATGGAGCGCCGCGCGAATATGGCTTGCGTGCCAGCATGACATTCTGATCTCGCTGATCGCAGCTTCCGTCGCCCGACGTTTCGGGTGGCGGGGGCTGCATCGACGCCGCCCCTTGCGCCGCAACGTGTCCTGCTGGATCATGTGCGAGAGCCGATGAGGAGCCCGCCGCTTGGACGATGCCGAAAGGGCTACCGCTCGCAATGTCACGCATCAATTCGGGTTCATGTTGCGTGTTGCGCAGAGTGCCGTGTGGCAGAACCTCATCGCGACGTTCGAACCGTTTTCGATCAAGCCCCAGCAATATGCGCTCATGTCTCTCATCGACCTTTACCCCGGGTCGACGCTCGACTCTCTGGCGCAGGAGCTGCGTATCAGGGCGCCCAATCTCGTTGGGTTCGTCGAGGATTTGGCGAGCCGCGGACTGGTCGTCCGCAGGAAGCGTCCGAACGATCGGCGGGTCAATGTGCTCAATCTCACCGCGCCGGGCCAGGCATTGCTCGCAGAACTGAAGATCGCCGACGACGGCCATGAACGGACGCTGTTCGAGACACTCGGCCCGGCGCGACTGGATGCGCTGATGGACGATCTGCGCAAGCTGGCGACGCTTGATCTGCCAAGTGAGCTCCCCCCCTCCGCTCGGCGCGAGTGAGACTCATGACGACGTGCGCAATCCTACCGAAATTTCGCCGATCGCTTGGCGTCATCATGGCCGCTTGTCCGACTTGCCATTTGGCCGTGTGATATTCTAAGGTTCGGCAAAACAGAGCAATAACACCGCGAAAAATGACAGCGCTATCGGTGGCTGCGAGCGTTAGTTCTCGGCAGACCGGATTGCCGATGGATGAACCGTCAGCGGGGATTTCGCGCGCGCGATGCGCGTTGAGAGGAGGATGGATGGACTGGTCTCGCAGAACCATACTTGGCGGCGCCGCCGCGCTCGGCTGGGGGGCGCTGGCGTCGAAGGCCTTCGCGAAGGATGCCAATCCCGTCGTGATGACCGCTCAGGGGCGTTTGCGCGGAATGATCGAGCGCGGCGCACAGGCCTTCCGGGGCGTGCCCTATGGCGGCAGCGTATCCGGACCGGATCGGCGCTTTCGGGCGCCGCCGCCGCCGCCTGCGTGGACAGGGGTCCGGGATGCGACGCAATATGGAGCCCCCGCAATCCAAGCCGGCGGGTTTCCCGGCGAGCCCGCGGCTGCCGAGGATTGTCTCTTTCTGAACATCTGGACCCCGGCGGCCGACGGTGCCAGGCGCCCGGTCATGTTCTACAGCCATGGCGGCGGATTCACCGTCGGATCGGGCAACAGGCCAAGTCAAAACGGTGCCAATCTGGCCAGGCTTTATGACGTGGTCGTCGTGGAATCGAACCATCGTCTTGGCGTCATGGGGTATCTCTACCTCGGGCAATTGCTGGGCCCTGAATATCAGGGCAATCAGGGCCTGCTCGATCTCGTGGCTGCGTTGACGTGGGTGAACGAGAATATTGCGGCCTTTGGCGGCGATCCTCACAACGTCATGATATTCGGAGAGAGCGGGGGGGGCGGCAAGACGGCCGCGCTTTATGCCATGCCCGCCGCCGCACCCCTGTTCCACAAGGCCTCCATCGAGAGTCCTGTGGGTCCGGGTGATCGTGCGCCGGAGGAAGCGACCGAAATCGCGCGGGAGGCGATGCGTGCGCTCGGTCTGACCGACCCGCGAAAACTTCTCGAGCTCCCGGCCGAGCAATTGCTTCGTTTCCAGACGGGCGAAGCCGATGCGGCCGTGCCGGGCGAACGGACGGGTGGCGCGCAACGCAATAATCGGGATCGCATGTTCTGGCCGATCATCGACGGCGCGATCCTCCCAGAATCTCCTTTCAAGGATCATGCGCCGGCCCTTTCCGCGCAAAAGCCGCTGATCGTCGGCGGCTGCAAGGACGAGGCCGTTTTCTTCAATCTCGGGGACAAATCGACATTCTCGATGTCGGACGAAGATTTGCGGCAGCGCCTGGCGCTCATGCTCGGTGATCGAACCGACGACTGGATCCGCACATTCAGGGGATCCCGGCCCAACGCGTCGCCCTCGCAGCTCTATATCGCCATTACAACGGCGACACCGTGGCGCGCTTATGCCGTGCGGGTTGCGGAGCAGAAGGCGCAGGAGGGCGCGGCGCCGGTCTATTCGTATATTCTCGACTATCAATCGCCGACGAAGGTGCCCCAGACCGATTATCCAATAGGGTCGCCGCATGCCTCCGACATCGGCACCAAATTCGATAACGTCGTGCCGCCGCCCGGCACAAGCGCGCCGCCAAACCCGCTCAGCGACCTCACGCCCGGCAAGCGACAGACCGCCGCGAACATGAGCGCGATGTGGGCCGCTTTCGCGCGCACCGGTCGCCCCTCAATTGCCGGCCAGCCCGAGTGGAAGCCGTACACGATCGACCGGCGCGAGACGATGCTGATCGACGTGCAATGTACGCTCATCGCAGATCCCGAAAAGACCGAACGGTTGTTCTGGGAGACGGAAAAGAACGCCGGCTCGATCCGCTGATACGATCTGGCAAAGCGTAGGATCAGAGGCTTCGGGTGCGGCGGGCGTCGCGATGAGCCCGTCAGTATTGGGATGGTTGGATGTCTGTTGCCGGGGTGAGCGACATATCGGACGGAAAGAACATGCGCATTCGCGGGCGCGGACTTGTTTCATTTGTCTTCGCGTTGTTCTTTCTGTTTGGGGGGCTGACCACCCTCAACTGGAGCCTGATCGCGGCGCTGATCGTGCCGGCGCTCTGCTATGCCGGCATCGCCGCTTTCGGCTGGTATGCGCGCCGGCCCACTCCCGACGAGGAGGCGGCTCATGCTTACTGATTGCGATCCCGGCGCACTCCTCAGCGGCACTATCGCAACAAGCACAGACGGATCCGCCCGATGAAATATGTCGCTCTCTCCATCTGTCTCGCGATAACCGGCGTCGCCTCCGGCGCGCTCTCGCAGGCGGTGGACGCAGACCACGTGATCACGCCCGAGCGTCCGAGCGTGAGCGCGATGCCTCTGAGCACTCTGCTGGAGGATGCGCGAGCGAGGGACATCATCGGTCGCTATGCGCCAAAGGTGCTGAACACGGGTGGTCCGCAAGCCCGCGCGATGACGCTGACGGATATACGCAGCTTCGCGCCCGATAATCTGCCAGGCGATGCCCTGACGCGGATCGGCAGCGAGCTTGCCGCGCTTCCGCCCACACCCGCTGCCGTCGCAGCCGCGCGTGCCGCGGCGGACGAAGTTGCAAGGGCGCGACTGGATGTGGCCGCGCCGTGGATCACGCATCCGGCCGCCTTCGTCGCGGACTTCCGCGGGAAGCCGGTCGCACTTCAGTTCCGGCGTCGACTGATCCTGTCGGCCAAGCCGGCGACAATGCCGATCCGCGTCAGCGCGGACAATCGCTTCATCCTCTACGTGAACGGTCTGCGCGTCGCGGCAGGTCCGGCCCGCGGCGATCTGGCGCATTGGCGCTACGAAGCACTGGATCTCGCGCCTTATCTGAAGGCCGGGCCGAACCTGATCACGGCGCAGGTGTGGAGCGACGGCAAGGTCGCACCGGTAGCGCAGATTTCGACGGGTCATACGGGCTTCATGGTCAAAGCGGAGCATGATGCCGACGCTGCGATCGATACGGGACCCCTGTGGCGCGTCCGCCTCGATCGATCGAGGGACGCCGGGTCGGGCATGCGCCAGCTGATCGGCGAGGTTGGCCCCACTTATTATGCGGCCGGCGCGCCCGAGCAGATCGACGCCGGTGCGCAGATCGATGGCTGGACGACTGGCGCCGACGCGGCGACGGATTGGCAGGAGCCGGCGCCGGCGATCACGCAGAGCGAGAAGAAGCGTGTGCTGGTGCCGGACGCGCTCCCGCAGATGCGTTACGCGACGGTGCCCAGCGGCCGGGTCGTGCGCGTGGACGGCATCTCCGCGAGCGCCTTTCCCGATGGCGCGGCCGTCGTGCCCGCGCATAGCGAGGCGAGGCTGCTGATCGACGCGCAGCGCGTCCTTGCCGCCTATCCCACGCTGATCGTCAGCGGAGGGCGGGGGGCCAGGATCACGCTCACCTATGCCGAGGCGTTGTACGATCCCGTCAAACGCGGCGATCGCGGCGGCCCGCTCCGGCTCGCCGATCGCGCCCGGATCGATGACGGGCTTGCGCTTGGCCTGACCGATACATTGACGGCTGACGGACGACCGGGTCGACGGTTCGCACCCTTCTGGTGGCGGGCATGGCGCTATGTCGAGATCCGCGTGAAGACCGGCGATCAGCCGATCACGCTGGACCGCTTCGAAACTCGGGAAACGGGATATCCGTTCGAGCAGCGCGGCCACTTCGTCAGCAGCGATCCGCAACTCAACGAGATCTGGCGGATAGGCTGGATGACCGGTCTGTTCGATGCGCACGAAACCTATCAGGATTCGGCCTATTGGGAGCAGCTTCAGTATATCGGCGACACGCGCATCCAGGCGTTACTGTCCTACGATATCGGCGGGGATCCGAAGCTTGCGATCCAGGCTCTCGACGCGTTCGATCATTCGCGCGTGGTGGATGGCCTGCCACAATCGTCATGGCCGATCTCGGGCAGCAATCCGATTCCCCCGTTCGCCCTGCTGTGGATCGGGATGCTGCACGATTACTGGATGCGCCAACCAGATCCGACGGTACTGAAGCGAACGCTTCCCGGTATGCGCGCGGTGCTCGACTGGTTCGCACCTTTCGTCCGCAACGACGGCATCGTGCGGGCCAGTCCGGGGTGGCTGTTCGTCGATTGGCGCGATGGCCTCGATGGCGGACGCGATCGCACGGGCAAGGCGCCCGACAGCTGCGTGATCTCGCTGCTTCGCCTCGGAGCGCTGAAGGAGGCCGCTGATCTGGAAATCGCGATCGGCGATCCGGCACGGGGGCGTCAAGATGCGGAACAGGCGGCGATCGCCGCGCGCGGGATTCAGGCCCAGTGCTGGGACGCGGGGCGCGGTCTCTACGCCGATACGCCCGCCAAGACGAGTTGCAGTCAACACGCAAACGCGCTGGCAGTGCTTTACGATGTCGCGCCGAAGGCAGAGCAGGCCGGGCTATTGCGAAGGATCATCGTTCCGGGTCACGGGATCGACGCGCCAGCAGGCATGACCGGGACCACCTTCTACTTCTCGTTCTACCTCGCCCGGGCGCTCGATCATGCCGGCCTCGGCGATCGATATCTCGGACTGCTGGATGCGTGGCGTGACCTTCTCAAGCAGCATTTCACGACTTGGCCCGAAAACCCGGACCCGAGCCGTTCGGACAGCCACGCGTGGAGCGCACATCCGACGAGCGGGCTGCTCAGCTATGTTGCCGGCATTCAGCCGGCCGCCAGCGGCTTTTCAAAGGTGCGGATCGCGCCCCAACTCGGCGCGCTCGAAATGGTCGATGCAGCGATGGCGCATCCTGCGGGGCTGATCCGCACGCGATATCGACAAGGAGCGGCCGGCTTGGAAGCCGAAATCGAGCTTCCGGACGGCGTGTCGGGAACGTTCGTGTTCGGCGGCCGCGATTGGCCGCTCGGGAGCGGCAAAACTCGGATCACGGCGCCTCGCTGAGCGACAACGAATCGAAGGATAGGGGGACGATGATGGCCAAGACCGCGCGGGTGCGAGCAACGATAATGCTGGCGATGACGGCGCTGACGGGCGTGGCGACCGCTGCCGCGCCGCCTGCGCGACCGTGGATGAACAAATCGCTTTCGAGCAAGCAGCGGGCGGACCTGCTCAATGCGCGGCTGACGCTCGACGAGCGCATCTCCCTGGTCCACGGCATAGCGGCAGTTCCGATCAAGGGCCGGACCGTGCCCCCCGGCATCCCACTGGCGGCGGGGTTCGTGCCAGGGGTCGCGCGTCTGGGCATCCCCGCGCTTTACGAGACGGATGCGAGCCTCGGCGTGACGAACCCCATGCGCTTTCGCGGCGCTGACGGGGCAACGGCATTGCCATCGGGCCTCGCGCTGGCGGCGACGTTCAACCCGGATCTTGCTTATGCCGGCGGCAAGATGATCGGCGCCGAAGCGCGCGCAAAAGGGTTCAACGTGCTTCTTGCGGGTGGCGTCAACCTGACGCGCGATCCGCGCTCTGGCCGCAATTTCGAATATCTCGGCGAGGATCCCCTGCTGGCCGGCACGCTGGCAGGTGCATCCATTCGCGGTGTCCAAAGCAACCACATCATCTCGACGATCAAGCATTTCGCGCTCAACGATCAGGAAACGCTGCGGCATGTCGTGAATGAGCGGATTGAGGAGGGGGCATTCCGGGAAAGTGATCTTCTGGCCTTCGAGATCGGCATCGAGCGGGGGCAGCCGGGCTCCGTGATGTGCGCATATAATCTGGTGGGCGGGGCCCAGGCCTGCGGCAATGATTTCCTGCTGAATCGCGTCCTCAAGGAGGACTGGTCGTATCCGGGCTGGGTGATGTCGGATTGGGGCGCTGTGTATGCTACCGATTTCGCCATCAAAGGGCTCGATCAGCAGTCGGGCGAGCAGATCGACAAACAGGTGTGGTTCGGCGCGCCGCTCAAAGCGGCGGTTCAGGCCGGCACCGTTCCCGCCGCCCGACTGCGGGACATGACCGGGCGCATATTGCACTCGATGATCGCCACCGGGCTCATGGACGATCCGCTGCCGGCGCAGCGACGGCCGATCGACTATGCTGGCAACCGTAAGGTCGCGGAGGAAGTGGAACGGCAGGGTATCGTCCTGCTGCGCAACCGCGAGGGTGCGCTGCCGCTGGCCGCATCTGCAAAGACGATCCTTGTGATCGGGCAATATGCGGATCGCGGCATGATGTCAGGAGGGGGGTCGTCGCAGGTCTTTCCGCCCGACGTGACTGCCAAACAGATCATCGAGCTCGGGACAGGCGGCGTCACGGAGATGGCCGCGTGGCGCCGAATGGTATTGCAGGGGCCAAGCCCTTATGACTCGATCCGCGCGCGGGCAGGTGGAGCGACAGTCTCGTTCGATGACGGACAATATATCGGAGCTGCGACCGCCCGCGCGAAGAAAGCGGATATCGTCATCGTCTTCGCGTCGAAGTGGATGGCCGAAGGCGCCGACGCGCCTGACCTTACCTTGCCGAACGGTCAGGATGCGCTGATCTCGGCTGTCGCAGCGGTAAACCCCAAGACGATCGTCGTGCTGGAGACAGGCGGTCCGGTCGTGATGCCATGGCTCAACCAAACGGCGGGCGTGCTCGAGGCATGGTATGGCGGCGCGGGCGGAGGCGATGCGGTTGCCGATGTCCTGTTCGGACGCGTGGTGCCTTCCGGGCGGCTGCCGATGACTTTTCCAAGATCCGCGCAGCAGCTTCCGCGGATGGACATTGCAGGCATGTCGGCCGCACCGGGTGCGCATGTCGATGCCGATCATGACGAAGGTGCGGATGTCGGCTATCGCTACATTGCAAAAACCGGCCACGATCCGCTCTTTCCGTTCGGTTTCGGCCTTTCCTATACGCAATTCACGTATTCCAGCCTGAGCATACAAGGCGGTCGAACCATGTCCGTGAGCTTCGACGTGGCCAATGTGGGCGACCGCGCCGGCATGGACGTGCCGCAAGCCTATCTCACGCAAGCGGGCGGCAGGAAGCTCAAGAGATTGATCGGCTTCCAGAAGGTTTCGCTCGCGCCCGGCGAAAAGAAGCGCGTCACGATGACGGTCGACAACCGCCTCCTCGCGAATTTCGATACGGCTGCGCATCGCTGGTCCGTGCCTGCAGGGGACTATCGTGTCGCCGTCGGCGCCTCGTCAGGCGATGCGACGCTCGAGGAAAGGACAACGATGGAGGCCGCATCAATCCAGCCTTGAGACCCTGTGTCCCGCGTCGCGGGAGCGGTGACCCGATCGTCTACCGTCCCGCCTCGTAGACAAACGATGCTGCGTACCTCATTCGACGATGTTCCGGCGGATCGACCTGGCGACGACATCCGTGAGGAAGTCGCGGAAGGCCAACAGCGCCGGTCTCGGGCGCGTGGTGCGCAGATGTACCGCATAGATGCCGACCTCGCTGCTGCCTTCGTAATCCGGCAGGACCCGGATCAGGCGGTTGCTGGCGAGATCGGCCTGCACGTCCCACAACGAGCGCAGCGCTATCCCCACGCCGGCCAGCGCGAGTTCGCGCACGACTTCGCTGGAGTTGGTCTCGACCGCGCTCGGCGCGGTGACGACGGCTTCGCCATCGGGTCCGCTCAGTCGCCAGGGCAATTGTCCGTTCGCGGCCAGGAGCCGATGGCTGCCAAGGCTATCCAGCGACGGCGGCGCCCCATGATCGACGAGATAGGCCGGTGCGGCGCACAGGACGCGCGGACTGTCTCCCAATCGATCGACAGCCAAACGCGGATCGACGGCGGCCGTGATGCGGACGGCGATGTCGATCCCCTCGCCGGCAAGGTCCACGAAGCGATCCGACAAATCCATCGAGAGCTGGATCGCCGGATAAAGATCCAGGAAAGGTTTGAGGTAGGGCGCGATGTGCAGCCGGCCGAACGATGTCGGTGCCGTGATGCGCAACGGGCCTGACGGAACATTGTCCATCTGCTTCACCCGGGCCTCTGCGGCCGCCGCTGCCGCCAGGATCGCGAGCACATCGGCATGGAAGCGGACGCCGGCTGCGGTCAGCGCGAGCCGCCTGGTCGAACGCGTTATCAGTTGCGAGCCCAGCCTCTGCTCGAGGTCCGACAAACGCTTGGAGACCCACGAGGGAGAAACGCCCAATGCCCTGCCCGCCCCGGACAGGCTGCCTGCCGCGACGATGCGGGCGTACAGCGCATAGTCCCGATCCATGCCCATTCGTTCCTGACAAAGGAAAGTGATTGCTGAGTTTGTCCCCTAGTGACGCAGTCGGCCCGGCGCTAGACTGACGGACGCGCCATGACACTGAAAATGCCCGAGCCGAAGCCCGACATCCTTGCGCGACGCGCAGAGATCGTGGCCGCGTTGCGCGCGATCGTCCCCGGCGAAGGCGTGATCGACGATCTCGACGGGCGGCGTGCCTATGAATCGGACGCGCTGACCGCCTATCGGCAGATTCCGCTCGTCGTCGTGTTGCCTGATACCAAGGAGCAGGTCGCTGCTATCCTGGTCTGGTGTCGCGATGCGGGCGTGCGGGTCGTTCCACGCGGGTCGGGCACATCGCTGTCCGGCGGGGCGCTGCCGTTGGAGGACGGCGTCTTGCTCGGCCTGTCGAAGCTCAATCGCATATTGGAGATCGACTATGACGATCGGGTCGCCATCGTGCAGCCGGGCGTCACAAATCTCGCGATCACACGTGCTGTCGAAGATCGTGGCTTCTATTATGCGCCGGATCCGTCGAGCCAGATCGCCTGTTCCATCGGCGGCAACGTTGCGGAGAATTCGGGCGGCGTACACTGCCTGAAATATGGCCTGACGACCAACAATGTCCTGGCGGTTGAACTCGTCACGATCGATGGCGAGATCGTGCGGATCGGGGGACGCGCGCTCGACCCGGGCGGCCTCGATTTGCTGGGGCTCATCGTTGGATCGGAAGGGTTGCTCGGCGTGGTCACCGAGGTGACGGTCCGTCTCCTGGCGACCCCCGAAACCGCGAAGGCGCTTCTGATGGGCTTCGCCACCGTGCAGGGCGCAGGCCAAGCCGTTGCCGAGATCATCGCCGCCGGGATCATACCGGCGGGCATGGAGATGATGGACCGCCCTGCGATCCATTGCGCCGAGGCGTTCGTGCGCGTCGGCTACCCTCTCGACGTCGATGCGCTGCTGATCGTCGAACTCGATGGCCCCGAGGCGGAGTGCACGTATCTCGCGGACGAGGTTGCGGCGATCGCGCGGCGGAACGGTGCAACGACGCTGCGCGCGTCGCGCGATGAGCAGGAAAGGGTCGCGTTCTGGGCGGGCCGCAAGGCCGCCTTTCCAGCGACGGGTCAACTTGCCCCGGATTATTATTGCATGGACGGCACGATCCCGAGGCGCCGCCTGCCGGAGGTTCTCCAGCGCATGGACCGGATGAGCGACGACTTCGGATTGAAGGTCGCCAATGTGTTCCACGCCGGCGACGGCAATCTGCACCCGCTGATCCTCTACGATGCGAACATCCCTGGGCAATTGGAGCGCGCGGAGGCCTTTGGCAGTGCGATCCTTCGGCTGTGCGTGGAGGTCGGAGGCGTCCTCACGGGCGAGCATGGCGTCGGGGTCGAGAAAAGGGATCTGATGCCGGAGATGTTCTCCGAAAACGATCTCGCACAGCAGCAGCGCGTGAAATGCGCGTTCGATCCGGATCTGCTGCTCAATCCGGGCAAGGTATTCCCGACGCTTCATCGATGCGCGGAGCTCGGCCGCGTCCACGTGCATCGCGGTCAGGTCCCGCATCCCGATCTGCCGCGCTTCTGATGTGCGTCCATCGACCAAATGATGAGCAGGCGCTCGGTGCGCTGATCTCTGATGCCGCCGCAGCCGGCCGCAAGCTGGAATTGCGTGCCGGCGGGAGCAAAGCGCAAATCGGGTGGAGGGCCGGCATCGCCGATATCGTGGACATGTCCGCCTTTGCGGGGATCGTCGATTATGACCCTGCCGAATTGGTGCTCACGGTGCGGCCTGCGACGCCGCTGGCAGAGGTCGAGGCGCTGGTTGCGGCCGATCGGCAGATGCTGGGCTTCGAGCCTTTCGACCATGGTCCGATCTTCGGTGCGCAATCGGGGCACGCGACAATCGGCGGCGTGATTGCGGCGGGCGTTGCCGGATCGGCCCGGCCTTTCCGCGGTGGCGCGCGCGACCATCTGCTCGGATTTCGCGCGATTTCGGGGCGGGGCGAGGCTTTCGTAGGCGGCGCCGAGGTGGTGAAGAATGTCACGGGCTATGATCTGCCGAAGATAATCGCAGGAAGCTGGGGGCGGCTCGCGGCGCTCACCGAATTGACCGTGAAGGTGCTGCCGGTACCGCGCGAAACTTCGAGCTTCGCGGTTGTCGGTCTGGATCCGGGCCGCGCCTATCGGGCGATGGCGCGCGTGCAGGGCTCCACCGCCGACGTCTCCGGTGCCGCCTTCATCCCGATGCAGGCCGGAGCGCCGTCGCGCACCGTCTTCCGCCTGCAGGGTGCGCGTCCTTCGATCGATGCGCGGACGGAAACGCTAAGGGCGGCATTGGCCGATTTTGGCGCTACCGACGAGATTGACGGCGACGTCTGGGAGACGATGCGAACACTCGCGCCATTGCGTGAACAGGCGGTGCTGTGGCGGGTCAGCCTTCCCCCAAAGAGCTTTGCTGCGTTCGTGGAGCGGCTCGATCGGCCGTGGCTGGCGGACTGGGGCGGAGGGCTGGTCTGGCTCGGCGGCGGCGATGCCGAACCGGTGCGCGGGGCTGCCGAACTTCTGGATGGCAAGGCGATGCTGATCCGGGGCGGTGGCGCGCCGACGTTTCACCCGCAGCCGGCCATGCTCGCTAGGCTCGAGGAGCGCGTTCGTCGTGCTTTCGATCCGGCCGGTATCTTCGAGACGGGGCGGTTCGATGCGCACTGAATTTTCCGCGGCGCAACTCGCGGACCCGGCGATGGCTGCGTCCGAGGCAGTGATCCGCAAGTGCGTCCATTGCGGCTTCTGTACGGCGACGTGCCCCACCTATTTACTGCTGGGCGACGAGCTCGATAGTCCGCGGGGGCGGATCTATCTGATGAAGGACATGCTGGAGGGGGAGCGGGCGCCGACGGCTGAGATCGTCAAGCACGTCGATCGGTGCCTGTCATGCCTGTCCTGCATGACGACCTGCCCCTCGGGCGTAAACTATATGCATCTGGTGGATCATGCCCGCACGTATATCGAACAGCGCTATCGCCGACCGCTCGGCGATCGGCTGATCCGGTTGCTGCTGGCCTGGACGCTGCCCTTTCCGCGTCGCTTCCGACTGGCGCTTGCGCTGGCGCGCTTCGCAAAGCCCTTCGCGCACTGGCTGCCGGCGCGGCTCGGCGGGATGATCGAGCTCGCACCTGCCCATCTGTCCCCAGCCGTCGCGGCGCGGCAGTCGATCGCCGGGCGGCGGCGCGTCCTGCTCCTACAGGGCTGCGCCGAGCCGGTCCTCAAGCCGCAATATCGCGCGGCGGCCATTCGCCTGCTGAATCGCTGTGGCATGACCGTGTCCTTCGCGGCGGGCGAAGGGTGCTGCGGCGCTCTCACCCATCATATGGGCCGGGAAAGCGACGGCCTCGAAGCCGCACGGCGCAACATCGATGCCTGGATTGCAGACATCGAGCATGGCGAGATCGATGCCATCCTCGTCACCGCTTCCGGGTGCGGCACGGCGATCAAGGACTATGGTTTCCTGCTTCGCGACGATCCCGCCTATGCGGCGAAAGCAGAACGGATTTCGGCATTGGCGCGGGACATATGCGAATTTCTCGTCACGCTAGACCTTCCGCCTGGTGACGGGCGCGGCCTCGTCGTCGCCTATCAGGCCGCCTGCTCTCTGCAGCACGGGCAGAAAGTGACCGAAGCCCCCCGGCGACTGCTCGCGCAGATGGGCTATACGGTGCGCACGCCGATCGAAGCGCATATCTGTTGCGGCTCGGCGGGCACCTATAACATTCTCCAGCCACAGATTGCGGGGCAGCTCGGCAGGCGCAAAGCGGACAATCTCGCGCGTCTAGGAGCCGACCTGATCGCAACCGGAAATGTCGGCTGCGCGACCCAGATCGCCCGTTTCACGACCACGCCCATCGTTCACATCGTCGAGCTTCTCGACTGGGCGACAGGCGGCCCAGCGCCCGAGGCGCTCGTCACTTTCAATCGGAGGCACTGATGATTTCACTCGACCAGGCCAACATCATCATCACGGCCGCGCTCGATCACGGACGGACCGCGAACTTCAAGCCGCTGACGGTGGTGGTACTGGATGCGGGCGGCCATGCGATCGCTCTGCAGCGCGCCGACGGCGCCTCCACGCTCAGGCCGGAGATCGCAACCGGCAAGGCGGCGAGCGCGCTGGCGCTGGGGGTCAGCAGCCGGGCGATCGGCGTGATGGCGGCCGATCGGCCCACGTTCGTCGCCGCGCTCGCTGCACTGGCACCCAAAGGCATCGTGCCGGCGGCGGGAGGCGTTATCGTGGTCGACGCGGCGGGCATCACGATCGGCGCGGTCGGCGTGACCGGAGACACCTCCGACAATGACGAGGCAGCGGCACTTGCCGGCATTACGGCCGCACGTCTCAAGGCACAGGGTTGAGGATCGCGCGATGATCGAGAGAGCAGGACTGATAGTTGCGGGCAGCCTCGTCCGGTTCATCGAGGATCGGGCATTGCCCGGCACAGGCATCGCGCCGGAGGCTTTCTGGCAGGGAATGGCCACGATCTTTACGGCGTTCGCGCCCGAGAACGCGCGCCTTCTCAAAATCCGCGACGATATGCAGAGCAAGATCGACGCTTGGCATGACGAGCGGGCGGGGCGTCGGTTCGAGAGCGCCGACTATACGGGCTTTCTGCGTGAGATAGGCTATCTGGTCGAAGAGCCCGCTCCCTTCGCGATCGCGACGGACAATGTGGACGCCGAGGTCGGCTTGCTGGCAGGGCCGCAGCTGGTCGTTCCCGTCCTCAATGCTCGCTTCACGCTGAATGCTGCGAATGCGCGATGGGGCAGCCTTTACGACGCGCTCTACGGCACCGACGCGCTGCCGGGTACGCCGAAGCCCGGTAGCTATGATCGCGACCGTGGCGCGCAGGTGATCGCTTGGGCCAAGGCGTTCCTGGACGGCGCTGTCCCGCTGGCCGACGGGAGTTGGGCCGATTTCAGCGGTGGTGAGCCCGTGCTCGCCGATCCTTCGCAACTGGTCGGTCGGGCGGGCGCCAACCTGCTCTTCAAGAACCATGGGCTGCATATCGAGCTGGTGATCGATCCGACGCATCCGATCGGACGCGAAGACCCGGCCGGGATCGCGGATCTGGTCCTGGAGTCAGCGCTATCGACGATCGTGGATCTGGAAGACTCGGTGGCCGCGGTGGACGGCGACGATAAGGTCGCGGCTTATGCCAACTGGCTCGGCTTGATGAAGGGCGATCTCGAGGCGACATTCGCGAAAGGCGGGCATCCCGTCACGCGCCGCCTCGAGGTCGATCGTACCTATGTTGCGCCGAACGGGACGCCCTTCGTGTTGCCGGGCCGCAGCCTGCTCTTCGTCCGCAATGTCGGCCATCTGATGACGACGCCGGCAGTCCTGCTCGCGGATGGATCCGAGGCTCCGGAAGGCATTCTCGATGCTATCCTGACGACTCTCATCGCAATGCACGATCTCGCAAGCGACGGTCCGTACAAGAATAGCCGCGCCGGGTCCGTCTATATTGTCAAACCGAAGATGCATGGCCCCGAAGAAGTGGCTTTCACGAACCGCTTGTTTGACGCCGTGGAGGATCTGCTGGGGCTGGAACGTTACACCGTAAAGGTGGGGGTGATGGACGAGGAGCGTCGCACTTCCGCCAATCTCGCAGCCTGTATCGAGGCGGTCAGGAACCGGATCGTCTTCATCAATACCGGCTTCCTGGACCGGACCGGGGACGAGATGCACACGTCGATGCGGGCCGGTGCGATGATGCGCAAGGGTGACATGAAGTCGGCCGACTGGATCCGCGCTTATGAAAATCGCAACGTCCAGATCGGGCTCGCATGCGGGCTGTCAGGCAAGGCGCAGATCGGCAAGGGCATGTGGGCCGCGCCGGATCGCATGGCCGACATGCTCGAGCAGAAGATCGGACATCCCAGGACGGGTGCCAACACGGCCTGGGTGCCGTCGCCGACTGCGGCGACGCTGCACGCGACGCACTATCATGCCGTCGACGTCTTTTCTTGCCGCGAGCAACGCCTTGCCGAACCGATCGATAGTCTGGAGAATCTCCTGACCATTCCGCTCGCCGGCGGAATCAACTGGTCGGAGGCCGAGGTCCGTGACGAACTCGAGAACAATGCGCAGGGTATTCTTGGCTATGTCGTCCGCTGGATCGACCAGGGCGTAGGCTGCTCGAAAGTCCCCGATATTCACGATGTCGGTCTGATGGAGGATCGGGCGACGTTGCGCATTTCCTCGCAGCATATGGCCAATTGGCTGCTGCATGGCGTTGCGACGCAAGAGGACGCGGAGGCAGCGCTGCGGCGCATGGCCGCCAAGGTCGATGCCCAAAACGTCGGGGATCCGATGTATCGGCCGATGGCCAATGCGAAGGACCGGAGCCTGGCGTTCCAGGCCGCACGCGCACTCGTTTTCGACGGGGTGGCCCAGCCGAACGGCTATACCGAGCCGGTTCTGCATGCCTATCGCCGGCGCGCGAAGGCTGGGCCGCACTGACAGCGGACAGGCGTGCGTCACAGCACCCGGTTCAAGGGCAGCCTTCATGGGGGAGGCGCCAACCCCTTGTGCGAGAGCCGGATCGCCGGCTGCTGAACCCAGTGTCACGCACACTCGATCGAGCACCGCATGTCGGACCTCTTTCCCAGCTACGCTTGCGGGTCCTGCGGCCCGCTTGGGAAGACCCTGCCTCATCGATCGCGCTAATATTGACAGGGCTGTCAATTGCGGATCAGATGCCTTGAGCGGATCAGCTACCCGCGAGAAAAGGAAGGATTGCTGATGGGAGTCGCTGCACAATATGTGCGCGGAAGAAGCGATCTTGCGCACGCGCCGTCGCGGGAGAGTCGTCCATCGCAGCCGAAGGACGCCGCGTTCCTGTCCTTGACGAGCCGTGCCCTGGCTGAAAGGAACCCAACGAGAGACCGAGGCGTCGAACCGGCTCACGCCGAGATATTTGCACCGGCAGGGCCGCGTCGCCTTGCGGTTCTGCCTGGCACGGAGAATGATGGCGGGGCGTCGGGGCCCTGGCTGACGTTCGTGTTTCATAGTGAGCCCGGCACCGCGCCGCGCGTCGAAATCATCGCGGCTGCTACGTTTGAAGACGCCGTTCGCGTCGCACCCCATCACTTGTTGGCTTGTGGTATCCCGTCGTCAGCGGTCGCTGGCTGGGCGGAGACGGAAAGGAACGCGTGCAACGTCGCGATCGGGCCGGGCACGTATCTTCTGACGTCTCGGCTGGAGGATCTGTGCCGCCTGCTCGCCCGTCCGGCTGGCGGCAACATGTCGGATATCGTCTTTCGAACGATCAAATTGTACGAACTGACCAGCGAAACGATTGACGCGTTTCTTCGCAACGAGCTTCTCTCGGTCAGCGGCGATGTTCGCCTCCCCGCCACTGACCGGGAGCACCTCAACCGTGCCCGGCGCCTGATCGTCACGCGCTACGCCGAAAAACTCACCATCTGTCAGATCGCGCGCGCCGCGGGGATAGGTCGCGCAAAGCTCATCCGCGGATTTCGGGAGCTCTATGGATGCAGCGTCCACGAAATGATCAGCAGCAGACGCCTACAAGTCGCAGCGACGTCGCTGCGCGCAACGCGGCAACCTGTGTCACGCATCGCGTTCGAGTCTGGATATCACAGCAGTGCGGCATTCGCGCGCGCATTTGCCAAACATTACGGCTCGTCACCTTCGACGTTTCGAAACGAAGGCTAGCATTTCGCCAACGCCTTGCGGATCGAAGATATTCGGCAAGCCGGCGATCCTTCTTGCGACCATCCCGACCAAGGCCGCCTCTCGTGAAGGTCAGACCATGATCAAACAGCTCGCTTATCTCCTTGCTTCGGTCGCAGGCTGCGTCGCCCCGGCGTCGCTTGCGGCTCAGATGCCGAACGTCTCGGCGTCGCAGGCGGATTTGCTGCGCGCGGGGTTCGTCGATCCAGGGCTTGCGGCGCGTCCGCGGGTCTGGTGGCACTGGATGAACGGCAACATCACGCCGGACGGCATCCGCAAGGATATGGAGTGGATGAAGCGCGTCGGCATTGCGGGGCTGCAGAGCTTCGACGCCGGGCAAGCGACGCCGCAGGTCGTCGCCGAACGACTTCCGTACATGACCGACGGCTGGAAGGCAGCCTTCAAGGGGGCGGCGGCGCTGGCAGACACGCTGGATCTCGAACTCGGGATTGCGGCGTCACCAGGCTGGAGCGAGACAGGCGGCCCGTGGGTGACGGGTCCGGACGCGATGAAGAAGATGTCCTGGTCCGAGACCCGGATCATAGGCGGCAGGCACGTCCGGGCCGTACTGCCCAAGCCACCGACCACGACCGGTATTTTTCAGACGAGCACGGCCGGCTGGACGCTGGGCGGCCGCGCGCCGGGCCAGAACCCGCCGGAATATTATGCGGACCAGAAGGTGATCGCGTTGCGGGCGCCCGATGATTCCGCTCTGCCGACGCCCAGGATCACGTCGAGCGGCGGCAGCCTCGACGCTGCGGCCTTGTCCGACGGCGATATCATGAAGGCGGCGATCGCGCTGCCGGCCGGTCGCGAAACGGGCGCCGTCTCGTGGATCCAGTTCGATTATGGTCGATCGGTTACGATCCGCGGCCTGACGCTCGCGACCCCGCTCTCGTCTCGTTACTATGACGCGCTCGATCCGCGGCAGCCGGGCTTTGCGCCAACGCTCTTCCGGCTGGAGGCGAGCGATGACGCCATCACATGGCGGGACACGGGCGCGCGCCTGCAAGCAGGGCTGCCGCAGCGCACGATCTCGATCGACAATGCGAAAGCGCGCTATTTTCGGTTTGTCAGCGTGCGTCAGGCGCCGCTGCCACCGCCGGCGCGCATACCGCGCTTCGCGCGGTTATCTCCACCGCCGGCCGACACGGTCGACGTCAACGAGCTGATCCTGCGCGGCGAACCGACCGTTCACTCCTTTGAGGAGAAGGCCGCTTTCATCACCAATGGCAATTATTACGGGCTACCTTCCGGCACCAAGGCCCCGGCACCGATGGCAAGCGAGGTGCTCGACATTACCGATCGGATGAAGGCGGACGGCACGCTCGACTGGATTGCCCCGCATGGCAATTGGGTGGTGCTGCGGATCGGCTATTCGTTGACGGGGGCGATGAACCGTCCGGCCTCGCCCGAGGCGACCGGGCTGGAGGTCGACAAGCTCGATCCGGCGGCGGTGAGACGCTATATGGATCATTATCTCGGCATGTATCGCGACGCGAGCGGCGGCCTGATGGGCAAGCGCGGGGTGCGGGCGATGATGTTCGACAGCTGGGAGGCTGCCAACGAGAATTGGACGCCCCGGATCCTGGACGAATTCAAGCAACTGCGCGGCTATGATCCTACACCATGGCTGCCGGCGCTCGCCGGTTTCGAGATCGGAGGCCCCGAACAGAGCGATGCCTTCTTGTTCGATTGGCGGCGAACCCTCCAGCAGCTGCTCAAGAAGAACCATTATGAGCTGCTGACGAACATGCTCCACAACATCGGGATGATCCGCTACGGCGAGGCGCACGAGGCGCTGTTCGCGACGATGGGCGACGGCATGGAGATGAAGCAGTCGGCCGACATTCCGATGGCGGCCATGTGGCAGGTCGAGCGCCCGGGCGAGATCGAGCCGGTTTATTATAACGATATCCAGGAATCTGCCTCGGTCGCACACATCTACGGCCAGAATATCACTGCGGCCGAATCCCTGACCGGCGGTCCGCGCTTCGGCTCGGCGCCCTGGGACCTCAAGACGACCGCGGATGCTATCCTTCTGGCCGGCGTCAATCGTTTCGTGATCCACACGTCGGCGCACCAGCCCCTCGACAAGGGCCCTGGCATGACACTGGGCGTCGGCCAATATTTTACGCGCAACGAGACCTGGGCGGAGCAGGCGAAACCCTGGGTCGATTATCTGTCCCGCGCCTCTTTCTTGCTTCAGCAGGGGCGGGCCGCCAACGACATTGCGGTCTTCTATGGCGAGGCCGATCCGGTCATCACCTTCTACCGCACCCGCTATCCCGCAGTGCCGGACGGCTATCGCTACGACTATGTCAACGGCGACGTCTTGCTCAATCGCCTGAAGGTCGAGGATGGCGCACTCGTGACCGATACCGGCATGCGTTATGGTGCGCTGCTGCTCGGTACGGGGGCCAGCCGCATCACGCTGCCCGTGCTCGAGCAGATGAGGAAGTTCGTGGAGGAGGGCGCTATCCTGATCGGCGCGCGTCCACAAGGATCGCCAAGCTTGTCCGACGATCCGGCGAAGGTGAAGGCCGTGATCGACGCGTTATGGCCGGGCGAAGATAGCGCGAGGATCGGCAAGGGGCGCGTGTTCGCAGCGGCTGACGCGGCGGCGGCGCTGCCGGCAATCGGTCTCCAGCCGGACTTCAGCTATGACAAGCCGCAGCCCGACAGCAACGTGATGTTCATTCATCGGCGGCTGGACGACGGTGGCGCTTATTATCTGGCGAACCGGGTGGAGCGCGCCGAAACCGTCAAGGGCAGCTTCCGCGTCACGGGCAAAATGCCGGAATTGTGGGACCCGGCAACCGGCACAAGCCGCCAGACTTCCTATCGTATCTCGGGAAACCGAACCGAAGTCGATGTTCCGCTCGATCCGTTCGGCTCGGTCTTCGTCGTGTTTCGCAAGGCAGCGACCGAAGCAGCCCATGTCGAGCCTATGTCGCGGTGGCAGACGCCGGTGACGCTTAGGGGCCCCTGGCAGGTTGCCTTCCAGACGGACCGCGGTGCTCCGCCGACGGCGACGTTCAAGGAGCTTGCCGATTTCCGGGACAATGAAGATCCGGGCATCCGCTATTTTTCCGGCACCGCGACGTACACGAAGCAGGTTTCGCTTTCGTCCGCCGACCTTCGCCACGGCAAGAAGGTCTGGCTCGATCTCGGCAAAGTCGGCAACCTCGCGGAGGTCTGGGTCAACGGCAAATTGGCAGGGACGGCCTGGAAGCCGCCATACCGAATCGACATCACGGACTATGCCAAGCCGGGCGCCAACGATCTCGAAATTCGAAGCGTCAACCTGTGGGTGAATCGGCTGATCGGTGACGTCCAGCCCGGGGTGACGAAGAAGATCACGTTCACCGCCGCTGACGGTCGACCGCGCGAGGGCACAACTCCGGAGGAGGCGCAGCGCGAACGGCGTATGCCCTACGCCCCCGACGCTGCCCTTGTGCCGTCCGGTCTGCTAGGACCGGTGACAGTGGCGGTCGAGGTACTCTAGCAAGGTCCGCTTGATTCGACCCGGCGGGAGGCTCCATTTGCCAACAATCTACGATTTGGCGGAGCTGGCAGGGGTATCTATCAAGACGGTTTCGCGTGTCCTGAACAACGAACCTCACGTCCGGCCCACCACTCGCGAGCGCGTCGAATCCGCCGCGCGTAAGCTGGGATATCAGCCCAGCCAGGCTGCGCGACGGCTCGCCGGAAACAAGTCCTTCCTGGTCGCGCATTTATATCAGGCTAGCGACTCCGCTTATATCGGCGGGATCCAGTCGGGGGCGATCCGCCGCTGCCGCGAACTGGGATATCATCTGGTGGTGGAATCGCTCGATGCGCATTCGGGCGAATTGCCGGGAATGGTGGAAAGGATCATCTCGGTCCTGGCGCCGGACGGCATCATCCTCACGCCGCCGCTTTCCGACGATCGCGAGGTTGTTGACCTGATCGGTCGTCGGGGCGTGCGTGTCGTGCAGGTCGGGTCGATGGAGCATGAGCACGGGCTGCAGATCTTCATGCGCGATCGTGCCGCCGCGACTGCGATTACCGAGCATCTCATCAGCCTCGGTCATCGGCGGATTGGAATGGTCCGTGGACATCCCCAGCATCGGGGCGCGGCGCTGCGATTCGACGGGTTTCTCGATGCGCTGACCGCCGCCGACATCGAGCTGCGCCCGCATTATGTAACCCAAGGCTATTTCGACGTGCAGTCGGGCATAGAGGCGGGGCGGGCTATGTTGTCTCTCGCTTCACCGCCCACGGCCGTTTTCGCGGCCAATGACGAGATGGCGCTCGGCGTGATGATCGCTGCACGCGACCTTGGCATCGATGTGCCGCGCGGGCTCTCCATCGCCGGGTTCGATGACACGCCGATGAGCAGGCTCATATGGCCGTCTCTCACGACGATCCATCAGCCGCTGCTCGACATCGGCGCGCTGGCGGTCGAGTTGCTCGTGCGTCGGAGCGAGCCCGAACTGCTCGAGGAGATTCCCTTCACGTTGCAGATCCGGGCGAGCACAGCGCAGGTAAGTTGATCGATATCGGCCGGCCCGGTCGTTCAGGCAACGGCCCCGTCTGTGCGCGCTGCCTCGGCGAGATTTCCAACGACGCGTTCGTGAACACCGAGCCGAAGCGGCGAGAGATAGGCCGCGACCCCGCTCCCGATCAGTCCGAAAGCCGACAGGCCCGCCATGACCAGTCCGATCGCCCACAGCGTGCCCGACGCCATCATGGCATTCGCATGAAAGCCGATCGCAGACAGGCAAGCCCCGTATATCGCCACGGCAAGCCCAAAGCCGGCTTTCTGCACGAACATGAATAACCCGAACAAAAACGATTCGTGGCGCACGCCCGAGCGCCATTCGCCATACTCGACCGTATCCGGCAGCGTTCCCCAATAGCTGACCTGGATACCGACGGTGACGATCTGCATCCACATGAAGAACGCGGTGGCTGTTAGAGGGCCTGTCGGCCGAATGATCAGGAAACAGATCAGTCCGGCTAGCCCGCAGGTCACCGCTGTAAGCCACATCACGCGTTTGCCGGCGCGACGGCCCAGGATGGCCCAACCGGGAGCGAGTATGAGCGAGATGAGTGCCCCCGACGACAAGGCATATCGGGCGCTGCCTTCATCGTGAACCACATATTTGAAGTAATAGAGCAAGGATTTGTTGAGCGAGGTTGTCGATAGCGTCGCGAACAACAATCCGAATGCAAGCGCGATGAATGCAGGGTTGAGCCGCACCGAGTCCACATAGGAACGAAGCGGAATGCGGGCGAGCGCGTGATCGTTAACCGGCGGCTCACGCGTTGAGAGGAAGGCAATCACCAGCGCCAGTGTCGCAACCAGCCCGAGGATCAGGGCTACGAGAAAGATACCCCGGGCCTGATCGCCATGGCCAATCGCGGCGCCCAACGGTTGCGTGACGAAACCTACGGTCGCCGTCGCGCCCGCGCCGAACAGCATGCGCAGTGATGCCAATGTGGTGCGCTCGGTGGAACTGTCTGTCATGCGCGCGGACAGCGAAGCCAGCGGGACGGCAACGACCGTATAGCAGACGCGAAACAGCAGATGCGCGACAAGCAAAATCGTCAGCATCGTATAACCCTGGCTTACGGGTTTCCAGTAAAGCAGCGCGAAGGACGCCGCGAGCGGGACAGCACCGATCAGAAGCCAATGGCGGTACCGGCCGAACCGCGTACGGCCGCGGTCGAGCAGAGCGCCCGCGATCGGATCGATGCAGCCGTCGAAGATCGACGCAACCATATAGATGAGGCCTGCAATCCCGATCGGGATTCCAACAATATCGGTGTAGAAGAAAAGCAGAAAAAACGAGATGCTCTGCCAATACAGATTGCACCCATAATCCCCGAAGGCATAGCCGATCTTCCGATACAAAGGGATGTGAGGCTTCATATCGGCGACGAACTCCTCTCGGTCGCGACCTTTGGTGTCGTCGCTGTGCGGACGCCTTAACACGTCGTCGCCCTCCGGGCTGTGCAGGACGGCTTTTTGGCTTGCCCGATCGGGTCCGGCTGCGTTCGCGCCTTGCCCGTCGGGTGCGGTCTGGCATTGCGGCCCGATCGAGAAGAGAGACACACATGGCTCATGACCGCCTGACGATCGTCGGGGACACGTTTCGGGATACCGCCGGCCGTTCTGTCATCCTGCGAGGGGTGAATCTGGGCGGCGACTGCAAGCTGCCTTATCCAGACGGCGGAACCAACATCCCGACCGATTTTGCCGATCATCGTGAGGTATCATTCATCGGCAGACCCTTCCCGATCGAAGAAGCGGACGAGCATCTCGGCCGGCTGAGCCATTGGGGTTTCAATGTGGTCCGGTTGGTCACGACATGGGAGGCTGTCGAGCATGCCGGACCGGGTCTCTACGACGAGGCCTATCTCGATTTCCTCGCCGAGATCTGCCGCCGGGCGGCGAAATACGGCCTGTACGTCATGATCGACTTCCACCAGGATGTCTGGAGCCGGATGACCGGCGGCAGCGGGGCGCCGGGGTGGACGTTCGAGGCGGTGGGCCTGGACTTCACCAAGTTTCACGCTGCGGACGCGTCGCACGTCATGCAGAACCTTTATGATTATGAGCGCGGCGGTTGGCAGGACGCTTACCCACAGATGAGTTGGGGCGGCAATCACCGGCTGCCACCGACGAACATCATGTGGACGTTCTTTTGGACGGGCCGCCTGTTCACACCCGATTATACGATCGATGGCGTCAATGTTCAGGACTTTCTCCAGTCGCATTATCTCGGCGCGATGGATCAGGTCGCGCGTAAGGTCGCCGGCATCGAAAATGTTCTCGGGTTCGACACGCTGAATGAGCCCGTGACCGGTTGGATCACGCGGCGCATGACCTATCGGCACGTGGCGCCGACCCTCGAAAACGCGCTTCGACCCAGGCTCGGACTGGCGATGTCGGCTCTGGACTGCCTGCTGGCCGCACGCGGCATCCCGGTCGCGGTGCCTCTCGTCGTTCGCGACCCGCAGACCGGCGCGCTGTCCGCACCGGCCGACAAGATCGTCAATGCCAACCGCATATCGATCTGGCGCGACGGCCTCGACTGTCCCTTCGAGGCCGCAGGAGCCTATCGCCTCGATGGCGATCGCGTCGCCGAGGTGACTGACGACTTCTTCCAAAGACGCGGAGGCAGGGAGCTCAACGCCGAAGAGGATGCCTATTCACCGCTGTTCCATAAAGTGGCGGACATCACCCGGGCACACCAGCCGGCCTGGGGGGTCTTCGCCGAGATCGAGCCTTATGCGGCCGTCTCGGGGGAAGGGTTTCCCGCAGAAATGCCCGAGCGTTCGGTCAATGCCAGTCATTGGTATGATTATTCGACACTGTACACCAAGCGATTCCAGCCTGAGGCCGCCTATGATTTCGCGACGGGCGAAACCTCCTATGGGCGGAACGCGCTGAAGCAGATCTATTGCGAGCAACTGGGGCGTATCGCCGGCCATGCGCGAGGCTTCGGTCCTGCCGGCGCTCCGACGCTGATCGGCGAATTCGGGATCCCCTACGACCTGGATCACGGCGCGGCTTTCGCCGCCTGGGCGGCCGGGAATCATGGCGACGAACTTTGGGCCGAGCATGTCGCGGCGCTTTCCTTGATGTACGAGGCGATGGACCAACTCCAACTGCACTCGACCCAGTGGAATTACACCGCGAGCAATCGCAACGATCTCATGATCGGCGATGGCTGGAACCAGGAGGATCTGTCGATCTTCTCGCGGGACCAGCAGACCGATCCTGCCGACCCGGATTCCGGCGGTCGCGCGATTGCAGGCTTCTGTCGGCCTTTTGTCCGACGGACAGCCGGTCGCCTGATCGAAATGACGTTCGATATCGATCGGCTCATCTTTACCGCGGAGATCGGCGATCTGGATGAGGGCAATGGCCCTGATTTCGCGGAACTGTACGTACCGCATGTCCATTTTGGAGCAGCACCAGCCATTGAGGTCGAGGGGGCGGACTGGCGTTATGCGCGTTCGACCCAACTCCTGACGCTGGCCTATCCGTCGGCTGCCATTGTCCGCATCACGATCCGAGCGGAATGACCACGCGCCGCATCGTGTCGCTGTCAATGCAGCATCCGCGCTTCAGCTCTTGACGCGCCAATTTTTCACGCCATAGAGCATTTGGCTTACAAATGACAGCGCTGCCATATGGGTCAAAGCGCTGCAAGGCTATGAGGGGATATCTGATGCGCGTTCGTACGGTCCTGTTCACCGGCGTTGCCGGCGCCACCCTGTTCCATGGCGCCGCTTCGGCGCAATCTGCTCCCGTCGCGCAGCCGGTGATCGCCGCGCCCGCCGAAGCTGCGGCTCCGCCCAGCGCAGCCATCGCCAGCGAGATCGTCGTCACCGGCTCGCGCACGATCCGCAACGGCGCCGCAGCGCCGACGCCCGTTACCACGCTGACTTCGCAGGCCCTGACACAGACAGCGCCAAGCAATATTCCAGACGCCCTGAACCGCCTGCCGCAGTTCCTCGGATCGTCGAGCCAGTATCGCAGCGCCACGTTCAATGCCACGGCCGGCCTCCAGGGCAATTATCTCAACCTGCGTGGCCTGGGGCCACAGCGGGTCCTCGTCCTGCTCGACGGGACGCGTGTTCCGCCGACGTCGACCAGCAATGCAGTCGATTCCAACATTCTCCCGCAGATGCTGATCGAACGGGTCGATGTCGTGACCGGCGGTGCATCGGCCGCATACGGGTCGGACGCGGTCAGCGGCGTCGTCAACTATATCCTCAACAAGCGGTTCAACGGCGTGCAGGCTACCGCGCAGCGCGGTGTCTCGACTTATGGCGATGCCGGATCCTATCGGCTCGGTATCGCCGCCGGGCAGGGATTTGCCGGCGATCGCGGCCACATCGAGGCCAGCGTCGAGCATTATGAGAATGCGGGTCTGCCGCGGCAGGACATGCGGGCGGGCTATGCGCCGCTCGCGCTCCTCGTGGGAACCGGTGCGGTCAACAACCCCTACACGCAGGTCACCGGCGCGCGGTTCAACGACGTGACGTTTGGAGGGCTTATCCGGTCCGGTCCGCTGGCGGGAAATCAGTTCAATCCCAACGGCACCATTGCTCCGTTCGTTGCCGGCACGCCCACCGGCACGTCTCAGGTCACGATCGGTGGGCAGGGAGCTGTCGTCCCACCCACCGCGCTGGTGCCCAAGCTGAACACTACCCAGGCCTTCGGCCGGCTGTCGTTCGATTTCAGCGATGCGGTCAACGCCTTTGTGCAGGGCGGCTATGGCCGCAGCAAGACGAGCTACATCTCGGCCTTCGCGACACGCCGCGCTGGAACGAGCAACGGCATCACGATCTTCGCTGACAATCCGTATCTGGCGCCCTCGGTCAGGACGGCGCTCGGTACGGCGCCAAGCTTCACCATGTCCCGCCTGTTCAGCGATGCCGCCGGCAACGAGCAAACATCGCTCACCCAGAGCTACAACATCCAGGCGGGCGTGGAAGGAAAGCTAGGATCGAACTTCCGTTGGGATGCGAGCTATACGCATGGCCGCGCACAGCTTGATTTGTCGCAGGTCGAGCAGAACAACCGTAACTTCTATGCCGCCGTCGATGCCGTGCGCTCGCCTGCCGGCCAGATCGTTTGCCGCGTCACGCTGGTCAATCCGGCTCTCGCGCAAGGCTGCGTGCCCATCAACGTGATGGGCCTCGGCAATCTGGATCCTGCAGCGCTGGCGTATATCCGCCAGGAATCGAAGTCGCGCATCGTCAACCAACTGGATGTGGTTGCCGCAAATCTGCGCGGCGACCTGTTCGATCTCCCCGCCGGTCCGGTCGCTTTTGCCGTCGGCGGAGAGGGGCGCTGGCAGAAACTCCGTCAAACGTCGAACGCCGATCCGTCGATCGCGGTCGATTATACCGGAATTCGGGGCGTACCCGCAGGGGTGCTTCCGTTCGCGACGACCAATGTCGGCTCGGCGCGCGGCAGCCAGGACGTCAAGGAAGGCTATGCGGAGCTGACAGTTCCGATCTTCAAGGATGCGCCGTTTGCGCGGCGCCTCGATCTGAACGGCGCCGTCCGATATACGGACTACAAGACCAGCGGATCGGTGAAGACCTGGAAGGTCGGCGGCGTCTACGAGCCCCTTCAGGGCATCCGCCTGCGCGTGACCGCATCGCGCGATATTGCCGCTCCCAGCCTGTTCGACCTGTTCGCGGGGCAACAGGCGCAGGTCGCGACCAACTCCGATCGTCACACCGGCGTTACCTCGACCTCGACGATCCTCTCATCGGGCAACGCCAACCTGAAGCCGGAGCGGGCGAACACGCTGGTCGGCGGACTTGTCCTGCAGCCTGTATTCGCACCCCGCCTCACCTTCTCGATCGATGCCTATCGGATCTCGATCAAGGATGCGATCGGCAGTCAGGACGCACAGACCGAACTGAACGACTGCGAACTGAGCAACGGCACTGCGCCCGTATGTTCACTCATCATCCGTCCGCTGCCCTATAGCAACACAAGCGCTGCCAACTTCCCGAGCACGATCATCGTCGCCCCGCAGAACCTGGCGCAACTGCGCGTCAAAGGCATCGACTTCGAGGCGAACTACAGCATCCCGCTGGAACAGGCGGTCGGAATGGCGGGCAGCCTCGATCTCCGAGCCTTCGTCTCCTATCTGGACTCCTATCAGACGAAGGCGAACGCGACGGCAAACTTCATTGAACGGGCTGGTCGCGTATCGGCAGTCGCGACGACGTCCGGCTTGCCGCAGTGGCGGGGGCTCGTACAACAGGCCTATCGCAACGGCAGCCTGACCATACAGCTCACCGAGCGATTCACCGGCAGCTATCGCCGCACCACCACTGAGGCGTTCGATCCTGCCTTCGTAAAGGCCCCAAACAAAATCTACACCGATCTTTATGTGTCGCAGGGATTCGACAATAATCGCCTGTCCCTGTTCGTACAGGTGGATAATCTCTTCAACGTGAAGGCGCCTTTGCTGCCGGCGACCGTCAATCCCGGCTTCACCTATCCGACGGACAAGCAGAATTACGATATCGTCGGACGCGTCTTCACTGTCGGCGCGAAGGCGCGCTTCTAACGTCCGATCTTCCGATAACCCTGGCGCGTCGCCTCGTCCAATGGGCGGCGCGCGGGGCGGTCGGACTGATGTGCCTGGGGGACATTCGGTGACCGCAAGCGACCGGCGCGAGGAACATCGCAAGGTACGTTCCGGCTCCCGGCCGCGACCGCCACGCACGCTCGATAAAGGCCTCGACCTGCTGGAGCAGATCGTATCGACTCCGATGTCCCTGTCGGAGCTCGGTCAAAGCTTCGGGATGTCGCGCACCACGCTGCGACGTTTCTCGCAGGTATTGATCGTGAAGAGGCTTGTGTCTCTGGAGGCGTCCGGGACCCTGCGCGCGGGGCCCCGATTGTTGCAATGGGCCAGCGCTGTTGACCATCAAACCGACCTTCTGAAGATTGCGCGGCGGCATTTGCAGGAGTTGGCTTCGATCACGGGCCATACCGCGTTCCTGGGTCGTCGAGACGGGGCCCATTCGGTACATTTGCTGCGATGCGAGGGGCGAGAGGCCGCGACGGTCGTCGCTGGTCCGGGCACGCGTCGTCTGCTCGCAGAGACGAGCTTGGGGCGCGCTCTATTGCTGGATGAGAACGGTCATAACCTGAAGGAAGCTTTGCAGCTGGCCTTTGCCGATCATCCTACGCAGGACGTCGAAGCCGCCATCTGCGCAAGCGCCGAGGCGGGATACGTGCTGAGCCACGGAACGGCTCCCGATTTCATTCATGGCGTCGCGTCTCCGATACGCGACGCATCCGGGCGGATTGTCGCGGCGATCAGCATTGCAAGCGCCAGAACCTATCTCAATGCGGAGCGCATGGCGCTTCTTGGCCCGACTTTGCATCAGACCGCGGCCAAGATCAGCTATCAGCTTGGCTATGTGCGGTCGGGGCCAGTGCCTGGTAACGAAGCGGGCTCGGCCTCACTGGCCGCAATGGCGGTGGAATAGAACCGGCCATCGTTCGCGCTCCGATAGCCCTGTTGACTGAGCGGCGATCTTGGAGAACACTTTCCAACGGCGCGATCTGGTTTCACCAAAGTCGACCAGATGCTGATAGCCAACTTGTCGTAATCTCAGGTTACTCGAAGGACGATCGAGACTCGCTCGTTGCTCAGAGACATCAAGTGATGGTGAACGACCGGCTGATATCGGGGATGCTCCTGGATCATAGCGGTCGAGTGCGAACTCTCGTTTCAGGAGTGACGCGATGATCGATGCCGATCGGATTCTCGAAGCCGCCTTGAGGATGTCCGCAGCGGCGGCGGCGAAGGATGCCGAACTGCAGTCCGCCATGGCACCTGCCATGCAGGACAAGGCGATCGCCGATCGCCGCCGATTTTTGAAACCGGGCGAGCGGCTCCACTTGGAGCGGACCTTCGACGACGACGACAAGCTGCCGATCCGTTACCTCGATCTTGGCTTCGTCGCCGCGCGCTCCGTCTGCCGCATATATGTGCCGGATCCGCAGACGGCGGGCGAGGCTTCGGGCTTCCTGATCGCGCCCGGCCTGCTCATGACCAATCATCATGTCCTGCCGACGTTCGATCATGCCGCAGCCAGCGCGGCCACGTTCGATGCCGAGGAGGACCGCTTCGGGCGTTTAAGGGCGCCGCATCCCTTCGCGCTGGATCCCCAGACGCTCTATGTGAACGATGAGGCTCTCGATTTCGCCATCGTCGCGGTGGCGGACGTCAGTCCGACGGGCGCCCATATTGCGGACTTCGGCTGGCTCCCATTGTTCGCGGATACGGGAAAGATCACGGATCACAGCTGTGCGACGCTCATTCATCATCCGCGCGGTCAGCCCAAGCAGGTAACGCTGCGGGGCAATAAGATCATCGTCTACAAATATGACATGCCGGGCGCGCCGGATCCCGCGAACAACTTTCTCTATTACACCGCGGATACCGAGGAGGGATCTTCAGGCGCGCCGGTGTTCAACGATCAATGGTTCGTCGTCGCGCTGCATCGCCAGGCGATCGCCAAGACGGCAACAGATCCCGGTTCCGGCCAGCCGGTGGTGCTCAAGAAGGACGGAACCCCGGCGCTGATTGGCGATCCGGACGATCAGATCGACTGGGTCGCGAACGAGGGCGTCCGGATCAGCCGGATACTCGTTCAGCTGCGCGAATTGGGCGCGGCCGCCGGACCGTTCGCTGCAGCGGCGACTGCTGCGCTCGGCAAGATCCAGGCGAATGCGGGTAACCCCCTTGCCGGCGCGGTGCCGCTTGCGCGGACCCCGGCGAAGGCCGCCACCTTCTCGGCGCCGTTCGAGCTCGTGCGGCGCGACCTGTCGCACTTTTCCGGCGCGACGGGCCACGACCTCGATTTTCTCGGCCTAAAGGTCGAATTTCCGATCCCGAACGCCGATGTCGCCCGCGAGATTGCGCTTGCGAAGAATGGAGACAAGATCCTCCATTACGAGCATTTCTCGATCCAGATGAATGCGCGGAGGCGCATGCCGATCTGGACGATGGTCGATATCGACGGGAAGAAGGTTGCCGCCCATGGCGACCGTCCTGGCTGGTCCTATGATCCGCGGATCGACGAGCAGTTCCAGCCCGACGATAGGATCTTCTCACCGGGGCAAAGTCGCGCCCGCGCGTTCGATCGGGGCCATATGGTGCGGCAGCTCGATCCGGTGTGGGGCAAGCCGGCCATTGCCGCGCGCGCGCAGGTGCACACGTTCTGCCTGACGAACGTGTGCCCGCAGGAACATGGGTTCAACGACAAGGAGTGGGGTGATCTCGAAGATCATATCCTCTCCACCACGATCGCGGCGGGCGAGCGGTGCATCGTGATCACCGGCCCGATCTTCCAGTTCGATGATCCGCTGATCGGGGACCTTCTGAAAGGTGGCCCGCGCGAGGACGTGCCGATGCCCGACATCCGCGTGCCCCGACGCTTTTTCAAGGTCGTCGCCTGGCGTGACGATAGCAAGGGCCCGCTGAAGGCGGCCGGGTTCGTTCGCGAACAGACCGATGAGATTGCGAGCAAGCCATTCTTCGAGAAAATGGTGATCGGGGCACCAAGCAGCAGCAGCGCGCGATCGCCGACATCGAAACCGCGGTCGGGCTCCGTTTCCCTGGGTTTGCTGCGGTCGACACGCTCGCCAACACCGGCAGACGGAACGTGCCGCTGTTGAGAAGCAGTGACGTCACGTTGTGAGCGCGTGGATTGCCCCGTCTTTCGCTCCCCCGGATCGGGATGGAAGATCGCCTTCCGACCGGCGGCGCGCATTGCCTTGAGCATCACGCCGCCGATGAAGCATCCTCAGGGGAGCGCATAGGCGATCACATAATCGCCGAGCTTGGTGCCGAACGAGCCGTGGCCCCCCGCTGCCGTCACGACATATTGCTTGCCGCCCTGCGCATAGCTCATCGGCGTGGACTGGCCGCCCGCCGGCAGGCGCGCCTGCCACAGCATCTTGCCCGACGTTACGTCGAAGGCGCGGATATAATTGTCCATCGTCGCGGTCAGGAAGGTGACCCCGCCCGCCGTCGCCATCGTGCCTCCCAGCATCGGCATGCCGAGCTTGAAGGGCAAAGGCACCGCCGTGGCATCGCGCGTCGTGCCGACCTTGTGCTTCCACAAAATCTTGTGCGTGTTGAGATCGATCCCGGCCATGTAGCCCCAAGGCGGCGCCATGCAGGGGAAGCCGAGCGGCGACAGGAACGGGTTGAGCTGCACGCCGAACGGCACCCCGTACATCGGCTGTACGCCGGTCTCGCTGCCGGAAGGATGCGTCGCATTCGGAGCGGCCGGGTTGTTCGGTCCGCGCGGCAGCAGCTTGGAGACGAACGGGAAGACGATCGGATTCGCGATCGCGATCTGGCGGTAGGGATCAACGGCGATGCCGCCCCATTCGAACATGCCGACGTCACCCGGAAACACCAAAGTGGCCTGCGTGCTGGGCGGCGTGAACGGCCCTTCGTAGCGCATCCGCTTGAACTGGATGCGGCACGCCAGCTGATCGAACATCGTCGCGCCCCACATGTTCGCGTCGGTCAGCTTCTCCTTCGGCTGGAAGGTAAGCTCGGAAAAGGGCTGGGTCGGCGACAGGCGATCGCCGGGCGCCGCGCCCTGCGGCACGGGCCGCTCGGGAGCACCGACGATCAGCTTGCCCGTGCGGCGATCAAGGACGAAGATATTGCCGCTCTTGGTCGGCACATAGATGGCGGGGACGATCCCCTTGGCGGTGCGCAGATCGAGCAGGCTGGGCTGCGACGGCAGATCCATGTCCCACAGATCGTGGTGGACGGTCTGGTAAGACCAGACGCGCTTGCCGGTGTTGACATCGAGCGCGACGAGCGCGCTGCCGTAACGCTCCATCTCGGGCGTGCGATTGCCGCCCCAGATGTCCGGCGCGGGTCCGCCCATCGGCAGATAGACGAGGCCGAGCTTCTCATCGACCGCCGAGATCGACCAGCTGTTGGGCGAATTGGCGGTGTAGTGATGCGTCGCCGACGCCAGCGCATTCTCGTCGATCGCGCCCGAATCCCAGGCCCAGACGAGCTTGCCGGTATAGACGTCGAAGCCGCGGACGACGCCCGAAGGCTCGTTGGTCGAATAATTGTCGATCACCGCGCCGGCCATGATCACCATCTGGCGGGTGACGACCGGCGGCGAGGTGCCTTCGTAGAAGCCCTTGTGCTTGACGGTCATGCCGTCCTTCAGATCGACCTGCCCGCCTTGCCCGAAGCCCGCGCACGGCTTGCCGGTGGTGGCGTCGATCGCGAACATCCGGCCGTCGTTGGTCGGCAGGAACAGGCGTTGCCGGCATTCCAGCGGTGCAGGCGCGCCGTCGGAGGTGCGCGCGTCTGCCGGGGTCGCATGATAGGAGACGCCGCGGCAGGTCAGGTGCTGGAAGGTCGGATCGTCCTTCACCTGCGGATCGAACACCCACTTCTGCTTGCCGGTCGCGGCGTCCAGCGCGAACACCTTCTGGTGGGGCGAGCAGAGATAGACGGTGTCGCCGATCTTGAGCGGCGTCACCTCGTCGGTCGTCTCGAGCGAGTCGTTCGGACCCTTCATGTCGCCGGTCCGGAACGTCCAGGCGACCTTCAAATTGCCGACATTGGCCGGCGTGATCTGGTGGAGGGGCGAAAAATGATCGCCCGCGCCGGTGCGGCCATAAGCCTGCCATTCGTCGTCGGGCACGGCGGCGAGATCGGTCTGCGGCAGCGCGCCGACGATGCGCGTCGGGAGGAAGCCGGCGATATCGTCATTGGTCTTCGCCAGCGCGATCCCGACGACGATCAGCGAGGCAAAGATGGCGCCCACCAGCGGCATCCGCCACGGCCGACGTGCGATGGGGAACGAACGCACGACCCACGGCGCGAGCAGCCACAGGCCGAACGGGACGAGGATGTCGCCGCGCGGCGCGAGCGGCCAGAAATTGAAGCCGACCTCGAACAAGGCCCAGGCCATCGTCGCCAGGAGGATGACCGCATAAAGCAGGTACGCGCGTCGAGCGCCCCGCCAGAGCAGGACGGCATTGGCGGCCAGCGCGAGCCCGAGGATCAAATAATAAGGCGATCCGCCCAGCCCCGCGAGCCACGCGCCGGGCACGCCGGTCACGATCCCCAGCAGCAGACAGATCGCGGCGGAGAGGCGCGCCCACAGGCCGGTCCTGTGCGCGGCCGTGCCGTGGACGGGCGAAGGGTGGAGAGGATGTGCGGGCATGGAGATGTCCTGCTGGGCAGCCGGAACGGGCATCGGCGGGCCACGGGCGGGTCTTGCCATCGGACCCGTGAAGCGGTCCGGACGGCAGTCGACAAAGAGACCGGCCGGGACGCGGATGCGCCTCGATCGAATCGGCGGAGTGCCAAGCGACCCTCTCCAGGATCGGCGCGGCGCCTACGCCTCGATCCGTCCAGTTTCAACACAAAATGGTCAGCATCGCTGGCATATTATGAGTCTGCCCTCGCCATGCATCGGCTGAACGGGCGGCGTCGCGGCTTCATCCGACGTCCGGACAGACGCCGCGGCCGGCAGCCGGCTTGATCGCGCGCCCGGGCTCTGCCTATGGCGCGCACATGAACATCTCCTCGTGCAAGCCCGGCCGCCTCGCATTCGCGATCATCCCGCTCCTGTGGGCGACGCCTGCGGCAATCGCGGCGACGGCGCGCCCGGCCAAGCCGCGCAGCGTCGCGCCGAAGCCGATCGTGACGAGCAACGCGATCATCGCCTTGCCGCTGAACCCGATCATCGCGCCGGCTCAGCGGCTGTGCGGCGCGCGCACGGCTTCGGGTCTGGGGTACGACATGCTGCGCCCGGCCTCCGGCGCCAAGCCGGCGGCAGACGCCACCGTCCTCGTCAACTATATCGGCTATCTGGCGGCAACCGGCGTCGTGTTCGATCAGGGGATGCGATCGCCGCTTCCGGTCTCCGGGGTGATCCCCGGATTTTCGCAGGGCTTGCAGATGATGAGTCGTACCGGGATCGTGCGGCTCTGCATCCCGGCGGCGATCGGCTATGGCGCCCAGGCATCGGGACCGATCCCCGCCAATTCCGACCTCGTCTTTCAGGTGGAACTGGTCGACTTCAAGACGGCGGCCGAAATGGCGGACATGCAGAAGTCCGTACCATCCGATTTGGCGACACAACCGAATGCCGCGCCGCAGCCTTAGGCTGGAGAGGAGGCGGCGCTCTTGTGCGGGCATGCCGGACAGCTTAGCCGTTGGTCACGCTGTCATTCGCGTCAAAGCAGGCCAGTCGGGGGGAGCGGCCCGTTCGCTCCACACGGCGCACGTCATCGAGGATATTGCATGATACCGACGCCGGACTGGGACGAAGCCTGCACGCTCACGCAGACCGAGGGTGAGGACATGCAAGGCTCGCTGGCCGAGCTCGTCCTGTTCGCGACGCGCACAGAGCTGCCCGATCGCCCAACCTATCTGCTCGTCTCCGAGACGCTGGGCGAGGTCGATAACGAGCAACTGGAGCAGTTACGCCGCCGGCCGGATTTTCCGCTGATGGCGTGATCGCGGCATCGGTAGGGACAGCGCCGCCGATCCTCTCTATGGCTCGGTGATGCGCCGTCCCACCACGCCCGGGCTTCCCAGCCGCCAGCAGATCCTCGATTTCATCGCCTCCAGCGATACGCCTGCGGGCAAGCGCGAGATTGCGCGCGCCTTCGGCCTGCACGGGCAGGAGAAGATCACGCTGAAGGCGCTGCTGAAGGACATGGCCGACGAGGGCCTGATCGACAGCGCTCCCGGCCGCGCCTTCCACAAGATGGGCGGCGTGCCGAAGGTCACCGTCCTGCGCGTCATCGACATCAGCGACGGCGGACAGGCTTACGCCGTGCCCGAGAGCTGGCATGCCGATCAGCCGCCGCCGCGGCTGCGCATCGTCGAGAAGGGCCGCAAGGGCGCCGCCCTAGCGATCGGCGACCGGCTGCTCGCACGGACGGAGGAGGCGGGCACCAATTGGGTCGCGCACCCGATGAAGAAGCTGGCGCGCGGCGAGGAGCTGATCCTCGGCGTGCTCCATCAGGAAGGCGATCGGCTGTGGCTCAAGCCGGTGGACAAGCGCGAGCGGCGCGAACTGCAGGTCTCGGACGCGGGCGATGCGCGCGCGGGCGATCTCGTGCTGGCCGAGAAGGCCGGGCGGCCGCCGCGGGTCATGGCGCGCGTCACCGAGCGCCTGGGCCAGCCCTTCGAGCCGCGCAGCTTCAGCCTGATCGCGATCCACAAGTTCGATATTCCCGATCGCTTCTCCGAAGAGACGATCGCGGAGGCGGAGCGCATGGCGCGTCAGCCGCTGGGCGAGGGGCGGGAGGATCTGCGGCACCTCCCGATCGCCGCGATCGATCCCGCCGATGCGCGCGACCATGACGATGCCGTGTGGGCGGCGCCCGACGAGGATCCTGCCAATGCCGGCGGCTTCGTCGCAGTCGTCGCGATCGCCGATGTCAGTTTCTACGTCCGCCCCGGCTCCGATCTCGATCGTGAGGCGCGCCGCCGGGGCAACAGCGTCTATTTCCCCGATCGCGTCGTGCCGATGCTGCCGGAGACGCTTTCGGCCGACATCTGCTCGCTCAAGCAGGGCGCCGATCGCGCCGCCTTGGCCTGCCACCTGACGATCGCGGCCGACGGGACGCTGAAGGCTTGGCGCTTTACCCGCGCCGTCGTCCGCATCGCCGCGAACATCGCCTACGAGGATGCGCAGGCGGCGATCGACGGCCGCGACGAGGTCGTGCTGCGGCCCGTGCCGGCCGAGCTGCTCGAAGCGTCGCTCAAGCCGCTGTGGGCGGCCTGGGCGCTGCTCGCCAAGGCGCGCGACGCGCGCGAGCCGCTCGACCTCGATCTGCCCGAGCGCCGCGTCGTGCTTGACGAAAAGGGGCGGATCCTTTCCGTCGCGCCACGCGAGCGGCTCGATGCGCACCGGCTGATCGAGGATTATATGATCGCCGCCAACGTCGCCGCCGCCAAGGCGCTGGAGGCGAAGAAGGCGCAGGTCATGTACCGCGTCCACGAGGCGCCCAGCCGCGAGAAGCTCGTCGCGCTCAAAGACTATCTCGACACGTTCGGCGTGTCCTTCGCACTCGGCCAGGTCATCAGCCCCGCGACCTTCAACCGCATCATCGAGAAGATCGGCGACGTCGATTTCCGGCCGCAGGTGATGGAGCAGATCCTGCGCTCGCAGACGCAGGCTTATTATGCGCCTGCCAACCAGGGGCATTTCGGCCTGAGCCTTGCCAGCTACGCGCATTTCACTAGCCCGATCCGGCGTTATTCCGATCTGCTCGTCCACCGCTCGCTCGTCGGCGCGTACAAGCTTGAGCCAGCGGTCGAGCAGACGCGCCTTGCGCCGGCGGATGCGGCGGATCTGTCCGTCGTCGGGCAGGCGATCTCGGCGGCCGAGCGCCGCGCGATGGAGGCCGAGCGTGAGACGGTCGACCGCTATGTCGCCGCGTTCATGGCGACGAAGGTCGGCGAACTGGTCGACACCCGGATCACCGGCGTCAAGAATTTCGGCTTCTTCGCGACGGTTGAAGGGCTGGGCGGCGACGGCCTCGTTCCCGTTTCGACGCTCGGCGCCGAGCGTTTCCGCTATGACGAGGCCGCACAGGCGCTGGAAGGCGAGGAGAGCGGCGATCGCTACGTGCGCGGCATGAAGCTCGCGCTGCGGCTGGTCGAAGCCGACCCGATCGGCGGTTCGCTCCGCTTTGAGCTGGCCGAAGGCGCGAACCATCTGCCGATGCGCGGCGGCGGGGTGCGGCGCGATCGGATGGCGACGGGGCGGCGCGGGCGCCCCTCGAACATCCGGCATAACGGCAAGCGGCGCTAAAGAGGGAACGGCGCGGCTTCGGTGCCGTTGCTCCCGAAGGTCATGATCTCCGGAGCATCATCTTGACGAGTTTTCTCCCCGGCGCACCGCTCTGGCTGGCGGACATCGTCGCCATCGTCGCGACGATCTTGGGCGCACTCCTCTTCCACCGGATCGCGATGTTCGTCGCGGTGCGCGCCGCGCGGCGGACGCGCACGATCGTCGACGATCTGATGCTGGAATGCCTGAGCGGGCCGATCCGGTGGCTGCTCGTCGTCTTTTCCCTGTCGGCGCTCCAGCCGGCGCTGGAGATGACCGAGGGCGCGCAGATTGCGTGGCGGCGCGTGCTGGGCCTCGTCATGCCCGCCTTGCTTGGCTGGCTGGCGATGCGGCTGCTCGGCGCGATCAACCGGGTGGTGCAGGCGCAGGCCGATATCAGCGTCGAGGACAATCTGCGCGCGCGCCGCCGCCGGACGCGGGCGGGCATTCTTCACCGGGTGGCGATGTTCGTGGTGGTCGGGATCACCTTCTGCCTGATGCTGATGAGCATCCCCAGCATCCGCACGATCGGCGTCACTCTGATCGCCTCGGCCGGTCTCGCTGCGCTGGCGATCGGCGCGGCCGCGCAGCCCGCGCTCAAGAACCTCATCGCCGGGCTGCAAATGGCGTTCACCGAGCCGATCCGGCTCGACGACGTCGTCATCATCGACGGCGAATGGGGGCGGATCGAGGATATCCGCCTGACCTTCGTCGTCGTGAAGATCTGGGACGAGCGCCGGCTGGTCGTGCCGGTCTCGAAATTCCTCGAGGAGAGCTTCCAGAACTGGACGCGCGAGACGAGCCAGCTGTTGGGCAGCGTGGTCTGGTATCTCGATCCCGCTACCGACGTGGATCGGCTGCGGGCAAAGCTCGGCGAGGTCGTCCAGGCCAATCCGCGCTGGGACAAGCGTTTCTTCAATCTGCAGGTGACCGACGTGAAGCCCGACGCGATCGAGGTACGCGCGCTGATGACCGCCCGCGACGCCACCGTCGCGTTCGATCTGCGCTGCGACGTGCGCGAGGCGATGCTCGCCTTCATGCGCGACGAGATGCCGGGCGCGTTCGTCCGCACCCGCGCCGACGTGACGGTTCAGCCGACCGGGGCGGGGGCGGCAGCGTCCGCCGCCTGAGGCACGTTGAGCAGCACGTCGGTGAAGCGCTGGCGCCACCAGATGACATCCTCGCGCTCGACATTGTCCATCAGCGCGCGCCAGCGCTCGATCCTCTCCTCGCGCGGCATCTTCAGCGCGGTGATGATCGCGTCGGACATCTCCTCGGCGCTGTAGGGATTGACGATCACCGCCTGCTTGAGCTGGATCGCGGCGCCAGCGAACTTGGAGAGGATGAGCACGCCGGGATCCTCGGGATCCTGCGCGGCGACATATTCCTTGGCGACGAGGTTCATCCCGTCGCGCAACGGCGTCACCAGCCCAATCTTCGCGGCGCGATAGACGCCCGCCAGCACGTCGCGCGGATAGCCCTGATTGACGTAGCGGATGGGCACCCAATCGAGATCGGCGAAGGCGCCGTTGATCCGTCCCGAAAGACCCTCGAGACCGGTGCGGATCTTCTGATAGGTTTCGACCGACCCGCGCGAAGGCGGGGCGATCTGGAGGAGGAACACCTCCTTGCGCTCGCCCGGATGCTCCTTGAGGAAGCGTTCATAGCCGAGGAACCGCTCTTCGAGCCCCTTGGAATAATCGAGCCGGTCGACGCCGACGATCATGTCGCGCCCGACCGCACTGTCGCGCATCTGGCGGAAGGCGAGCCGCGCGCGCGTGCTGCGCGAAAGCGCCGCGAATTCCTTCGCGTCGATTCCGATCGGGCAGGCGATCGCGCGGATGCTCCGCCCGTCGAGGCTGACCACGTCGCCATCGACCGTGCCGCCCAGCTCGGTGACCACGAAATCGCGGAAGGATTCGAGCCACTCCTCGGTGTGGAGGCCGACGACGTCATAGGCGAACAGCGTGCGGACGAGCTGCGCGGCTTCGGGCAGCGTCGAGAGCAACCGCAGCGGCGGCCACGGAATATGGAGGAAGAAGCCGATCCGGTTCGCGCAGCCACGCTTGCGCAGCTCGTCGCCGAGCGGAAGCAGGTGATAATCCTGCACCCACACGACATCGTCCGGCTCGATCAGGGGACGGACCGTATCCGCGAAACGCTGATTGACCCGCTGATAGCCGCCGGCGAAGCCGCGCTCATATTCGGCGAGATCGATCCGGTAGTGGAAGAGCGGCCACAGCGTCCGGTTCGCATAGCCGTCATAATATTCCTCGACGTCCTGCGCTTCGAGATCGACCGTTGCGGTCGTGATGTCGTGCGCGCGCTGGAGGTTGATATGACCGGTGAACTGCTCGGTCGTCTCGCCCGACCAGCCGAACCAGATGCCCCGATATTCGCGCAACGCCGCCGAGAGCGCGACGGCGAGCCCGCCCTGCGCGCCCGAATGCGATCCGGTCGGCGCCGAGACGCGGTTCGAGATGACGATCAGGCGGCTCATCGGATCGAGGTCCACGGTTTGCTCAGCATCGCGGCGCAGTTGATCATGCCGACGAGCGAATAGGTTTGCGGGTAGTTACCCCAGAGTTCGCCGGTGACGGGATCGATATCCTCGGACAGCAGGCCGGCGGAGGTTCGCCGCGTCAGCATTTCCTCGAACAAGGCACGCGCGTCGTCCGAACGCCCCGTCGCCTGCAGCGCCTCGATCAGCCAGAAGGTGCAGACGTTGAAGGCCGTCTCGGGCAGCCCGAAATCGTCCTCGGTCGCGTAGCGCAGCATATGCGATCCGCGCCGCAGGCCATCTTCCACCGCGCGCAGCGTCCCGAGAAAGCGCGGATCCTCCGGTGCGAGAAAGCGCAGGTCGAGCAGCTGGATCAGGCTCGCGTCGAGATCGTCGCCGGCGAAGGTCGCGGACATGCGCTCGGTGTCGGGCCGCCAGGCCGCGTCGATGATCCCGTCGCGGATCGTCGTGGCGCGTTCGGCCCAGTAATCGCGCCGATCGGCCAAGCCCAGCGCATGCGCCGCATTGGCGAGCCGGTCGCAGGCCGCCCAGCACATCGCCGAGGAGTACGTATGCACGCTCTGGCGCGTGCGCAGCTCCCAGAGACCCGCATCGGGCTGGTCGTGAAACTCCCAGGCGCGCTCGCCGACGCGCTCCAGCGCGGTGAAATCCTCGATCGTGGCGGGGCGGAACAGGCGATGATCGAAGAAGGCGTGCACGCTGCACAGAACGATCTGCCCATAAGCGTCGTGCTGGATCTGCTCATAGGCCTGATTGCCGACGCGCACCGGCCCCATGCCGCGATAGCCGGCGAGATCTGGCGCGAACCTCTCCTCCAGCGTCGCCTCGCCGAGCACGCCGTAGAGCGGCTGGATATGCCCGCCCTTGGCGCTGTCGACGATGTTGCGCAGATATTCGAGATAACCCTCCAGCACGTCGAGCGCGCCGAGCCGGTTGAGGGCCTGGACCGTATAATAAGCGTCGCGGATCCAGCAGTAGCGATAGTCCCAGTTGCGCTGCGACCCCGCATGTTCGGGGATCGAGGTGGTAAGCGCCGCGACGATCGCGCCGGTCTCCTCGTGCTGGCACAATTTGAGCGTGATCGCCGAGCGGATGACGACATCCTGCCATTCCAGCGGGATGGCGAGGCCGCGCACCCAATGCTGCCATTCGGAGGTGGTGTTCTGAAGCATCTCCTCCAGCGTCGCCTCGACATTGCCCGAGAAGCTCTCGTCCGGGCCGAGGAAGAAATAAAGCGGGCGCTCGACCCGGAAGATCTTCTCTTCCAGGATCATACCGACTGGGGCGGTGGTCGTCAGCCGCAGCGTCAGGGTCTCGCCCGGAAAGCGGATATGGTTCGATCCGCCGGTGCGGATCGCGCAGCCGCCGCCCCACCCGCAGGTCGGTCGCAGCCGGATGCATATGCGCGGGCTGCCCGCGACCGGGCGCACGATTCGCGCGAAGGCGGTCGGGCGATAGCTGCGCCCCAGCCGCTCGAAGCGCGGGCAGAAATCGATGACCTCGATCGCATTGCCGAGTGCATCGGTCTGGCGGCTGATCAGGATCGGCGTGTTGCGGACATAGCTCTGCTCGACGGAGACGCAGTCCTCCAGCTCGATCGCCCAATAACCGGTGTCCGGCGTCTCGCCGCCGATCAGCGCGGAGAAGAGCGGATCGCCATCCACGCGCGGCACGCAGGCCCAGATCATGCGCGCGTCGCGATCGATCAGCGCGCTGACCTGGCAATTGCCGATCGGCCAGAGATCGAGCGTCGCGGTCACGCCGCCACCCGGGCGGCCGCTTCCAGCCAGTTGATCGTCTCGGGCACGCCCGCGAGCCGATACTGCGCCTCGCTCGGCCGATCGTCGCCGACGAGCACGCCAATCCCGCCGAGGGCCTTGGCGGCGGCGAACGCGGCCTCGTCGGTCAGATCGTCGCCGAACACGATCGGGCGGGTGCCGATCATCGGGCGGTCGGCCATGAAGGCCGTGATCGCGTCGCCCTTGTCGGCGCCGGGCACGCGGAACTCGACGACCATCTTGCCGCGCTGGAGATGGATGTCGCTCGTCTCGGTCAGGCTTTCGGCAAAGCGCTGGCAGGCGAGTTCGGCCTCGGGCGCCTGGCGATAGTGGAGCGCGACGCCGAACGGCTTGACCTCGACCAAAACACCCGGCCGATCGCGGCTGAACGCCTCGAGACGCGAGACGGTGGGCGCCAGCCAGGCGGGCGGCGCGGCCTCGCGCCGCCGACCATCGGGCCAGACGATCTCGGCACCGTGGCTGCCGCTGACCGACAGCCGGGCAAGGCCGAGCAGGCGTTCCACCTCGGCGGCGGGGCGCCCGGTGACGATGGCGAGCCGGCGCTCCAGCGCCGTGTCGAGCGCGGTCAGCACGGCGCGCAGGCGATCATCGACGATCACCGCGTCGGGCCGATCGGCGATCTCCACCAGGGTGCCGTCGAAATCGAGGAACAGGCTGGCGCCGCGGATCAGATCCACGGGGGGCGCCGGCTTGCCCTCGACGAGGGTCGTCGTCTCATGCTGCATCACGGTAGAAAAGGATGCCGCGCCCGATCGTTCCACTGCCGGGTCATTTGATCGCAATGACGGGTGGCGATCAGGACGAGGCCGCGAGCTCCTTCAGCGACACCGAAGCGTCCGCCAGCCGCGCCGGATCGATCCTCGCGCCGCCCGACACCAGCGCGCGGCCCTGCACATAATCCTTGGTCGCGTTGACGCAGTCGAGCGCGATGACGCGGCCGTGCTTCAGATAGAGGATGCTGAAACTGCGCGTCGCGGGGTCGCCCCGCTCGACGACGGCGTCATATCCGATCGAAAGCCCGACCGTCTGCAGGCGCAGATCATATTGGTTCGACCAGAACCACGGCACGGCATCATAAGTGACATCGCCGCCGGTGATCGTCTTCGCGACGACCGTCGCCTGATCATTGGCATTCTGGACGGATTCGACGCGGATCGTGGCACCATCGGCGAAGCCGTTGCCGTGGAGCGCGCAATCGCCGATCGCGAAGATGTCGGGCAGGCTCGTCCGGCATTGGCCGTCGACCGCGACACCGTTGCCGCCCTCGGCGCCCGCTGCGATCAGCGGCTCGACCGCGGGAATGATGCCGATGCCGACGATGACCATCTGGCACGCCAGCACTTCGCCATCGTGGAGGCGCACGCCGGTGACCTTGCCGTCGGCGCCCTCGATCGAGTCCACTTTCGCGCCAAGCCGGACCTCGACGCCATGCGCGCGATGCTGGGCTTCGTAGAAGCGCGACAGCGCTTCGCCCGCGACGCGCGCCAGCACGCGGTCCAGCGCTTCGAGCAGTACGACCTGCTTGCCGAACTTGGCGAGCACGGCCGCCGCCTCCAGCCCGATATAGCCGCCGCCGATGACGACCGCGCGCGTCACTCCGTCCAGCTCGGCCATCATCCGGTCCGCATCGGCGCGGGTGCGCACCGTGTGGACGCCCGCGAAATCGTGGCCCGTGCAGGAAAGGCGGCGGGGCGCGCCGCCCGTCGCCCAGATCAGCGTGCCATAACCGATCGTCGCGCCATCTTCGGTCGTCAGGCTGTGCGCGGCTGGATCGACGGCGGTGACGCGGCGATCGAGCAGCATCGCGATATGGCGCTCGTCCCAGAAAGCCGGAGGGCGGATCAGGATCCGCTCGAAGCTCTTCTCGCCGGCGAGATAATCCTTGGAGAGCGGCGGGCGTTCATAAGGGAGCTCCGGCTCCTCGCCGATCATCGCGATCGTGCCTTCAAACTTGTTCTGGCGCAGCGAGATCGCGGCCTGCGCGCCGCCATGCCCGGCACCCACGATCACGACATCGTACGATTGCTTCACCCGATCCTCCGGTCGCTCGGTATCGCTCACCTGAAGCGGGCGGCGGCGCGCTGTCAATCGAAGGGGGCAATGGCCAGCGCCGAACCGCCCAAGCGATGCCCGCAGGCCTTTCGGCGCGACAATCAATGGTCGGGGAGAGAGGATTCGAACCTCCGGCCCCTGCCTCCCGAAGGCAGTGCTCTACCAGGCTGAGCTACTCCCCGACGGAGTCCGATACCCTCGATCGCCTGTGGGTCAGGCGGGTCCGGCGAGCCAAGTCGCGGCGCTTTAGCGATGCGCTTCCGCGGCGGCAAGGCCCTATTGCGGGCATGATGCAGACGACCGCGTGGGGCGGTCCGGCGGCCTCTGGCGCGATTCCGAGCGATGATCTAGGCATTGCCGCCGTGAGCCCGCTGGAAGCCGTCGCCGCCGCGCTGGGCGTGATCAACATCGTCCTGCTCATCCGTCGCAGCATCTGGAACTATGCGTTCGGGCTGGCGATGGTCATCCTCTATGCGCCGGTCTTCTTCGAACAGCGGCTGTATAGCGATGCGCTGCTCCAGCTCTTCTTCGTCGCCGTCCAGCTTTATGGCTGGTGGGCGTGGCGGCGCTCGGCGGGGCGGATGGGCGATATCCTCGTCGAGCGGCTGGACTGGCGTGGGCGCATGCTGTGGACTCTCGTCGGCGCGCTCGCCTGGCTCGCGTGGAGCAGCGGGATGCGGCATTTCACCGATGCCGTGAACCCCTATTGGGACGGCGCGGTCGCGGCGATGAGCGTCACCGCGCAGGCGCTGCAGGCCAAAAGGCTGATCGAGACCTGGCCCTTGTGGGTCGCGGTCGATCTCGTCGCCATTCCCCTGTACTGGAGCCGCGACCTCAAGGTCACGACGCTGCTGTACGTCCTGTTCCTGCTAATGTCGCTGTGGGGGTGGCGCGCCTGGCTGCGCGCGGAGCGGGCGACGACATGACGGACCGGTTCGATGCGAAGACGATCTGCCTGCACGGACCCGAGAGCACGGGCAAATCGACGCTGGCGCCGCGCCTCGCGCGCCATTTCGACACGATCTACCTGCCCGAATATGGCCGCACCTATTGCGAGGCCTATGGGCTGGAGCTGACGATGGCGGACCTGCTCTCGATCGGGCAGACGCATGCGGCGATGACGCGCGCGACCTTGCGCCAGTGCAACGGCCGCCTGATCCTCGATACCGATCCGCTGATGACCGCCGCCTGGGCGGAGATGCTGTTCGAGCGGAGCGATCCCTGGTTCGCGACCTTCGACGAGACGGCGGACCTGTATCTGCTGCTCGATATCGATCTGCCGTGGGTGGACGACGGCACGCGCTTCTTCGGCGATCCCGTGCGGCGCCAGACATTCTTCGATTGTTCGCGCGAGCAGCTGGAGCGGCGCGGCCTGCCTTATGCGGTAATCTCCGGAGCGGCGGAGGAACGGTTTGCGCGATCGATCGCCGCGATCCGCGAGGCGGGACTGGGCTGAAGCGGCGGACGGCGCGGAAGTTGACAAAGTTGACACTACGTCACCCCCCGGCACGGGGTCTCCGCGATCGGAACGTCACTGGAAAGTCGCACCTCTGCGCGGGCGTGCGCGCTCGCGCGGGGGCGCGCCACTCAGCGGGCGGTGGGGCAAGCGAGTGCTGACGAAGGGGCGAGAGGCCATGATGTCCGACTCCTGAGAGAGCAAGCGGACAGACCACGTGTCACACCGAATCCTACATTGCAAAAGGGAAAATGCGGTCGCCCGGCGCGATCTTTACGGGGCCGGGCAGGGCCATCGTATCACCAACGCTTATTGATAGCGGCGGAGGTTCGCGAAGCCTTCGTTGGTCTTGGTCATCTTCGCGAGCTTGCGGATGTAGGTCCGGACATGCCGATCGAAGCGATCGTCGTCGTAGATGCCGCGGCAGACATAGACGTCGCGCGCCAGCAGCGTCTTCAGCTCTTCGGCAAAGGCGGTCTGGTCGTTCGTCGCCTCCTTGCCCTTGAGGGAGGCGCAGATCATCTCCTCGGCGGCGGCCTTGTCGCAATCGTCCTGCCGCTGACGGCCATATTTCTCCGCGGCCACCTGATCCGCGCGCGCGGCGACGAAGCGGCTCTCGAGCCAGGTGCGGACCAGCGCACCGTCCCATGGCTTTGCACCTTCACTCACGACGATCTCCCGGGGCGTGCCACGCCTGCCGGCAGCGAAGCGCGCCCGCGCATTGTAGGCCTTTTGGTCGCTGCCGTGAGCCCCGCTTATGCGTCGATCATCGATCGGACGCGGATCGTCAGGTCCTCGACCCGGAACGGCTTCGTCATCAACGCCATTCCCGGCTGCAGAAAGCCCGCGGCATTGGCGGCCGTCTCGGCATAGCCGGTCATGAACAGCACCTTCAGGTCGGGCCTTTGCGCGCGGGCGGTCTCGGCGACCTGCTGGCCGTTGAGATCCGGCAGGCCGATATCTGTCAGAAGCAGATCGATCGCCGGATCGGATTGCAGCAGCGCCAGTCCGCTCTGGCCGTTCGGCGCCTGCATGACGCGGTAGCCGAATTCGGTGAGCACATCGACGACCAGACCACGGACGATCGTATCGTCCTCGATGACGAGGATGACCTGGCCCTGGCCGGCCACGGGCGCGCGGACCGGCTCGGGCTGAACGATGTCCGCCTCCGCCTCGTTCACGTCACGAGGCAGATAGAGGTTAACCGACGTGCCCTCGCCGAGCTTGCTATAGATGCGGGCAAAGCCTTCCGACTGGCGCGCAAAGCCATAGGTCATCGAAAGACCCAGCCCCGTGCCTTGCCCGATCGCCTTGGTCGTGAAGAAAGGATCGAAGGCGCGCGAAATCGTCTCGGGCGACATGCCCGTGCCGGTGTCGCACACGCTGACGCAGACATATTGGCCCGGGCGGACGTCCGCGAGCCTGCGGACATAGTCCTTGTCCAGCTCGGCATTGCGCGTCTCGATCGTGAGCGTGCCGCCGTTCGGCATCGCATCGCGCGCATTGATCACCAGATTGAGCAGCGCGCTCTCCAGCTGGTTGGGATCGCACAACGTCTTCCAGAGGCCGGGGGCCTGGACGAGCTGGAGGATGATCCGTTCGCCGATCGTGCGGCGGAACATGTCCGCCAGCGAGACGACCAGCGCGTTCGCATCGACCGAGCGCGGATCGAGCGGCTGGCGGCGCGAGAAGGCGAGCAGCCGATGGGTCAGCGCGGCGGCGCGGCCCGCCGAGGTGATGGCGCGCGCCATGAACGAGTCGATCTCGTCGGTGCGGCCCTGCGCCAGGCGGCGGGTCGCGATCTGCAGGCTGCCCGTGATCCCCTGGATCATATTGTTGAAATCATGCGCGATGCCGCCGGTGAGCTGGCCCACCGCTTCCATCTTCTGCGATTGACGCAACTGTTCCTCGAGGATCGCGCGCGTCTCGTCGGACTCGATCTCGCCGGTGATATCGCGGCCGACGGCGTTGAGCCGCCGACCATCGGGGTCGGGCGCCAGCGACCAGGCGATCGTGCGCCACTTTCCGTCACTGGCCATCACCCGGTTCTGGAAGCGGGTCGGCTGCCCGCTTTCCAGCATCTCGGTCATGCGCGCGACGACGTTGGCGGCGTCGTCAGGATGGACGAAATCCATGTAGGAACCGGCAAGCAGGGTCTGCTCGTCATAGCCGAGGTTCCGGGTCCAGGACGGACTCACCCGAAACAGTTCGCCATGATAGCCGGCGGTCACGAGCAGATCCTCGCTCGTCTCCCACAGTCGATCGCGTTCGCGGGTCCGCTCCTCGACCTGCTGCTCCAGCGACGCGGTCAGCGCGCGCAGCGCCTCTTCGCTCCGATTCCGTTCGACCGCCGTCCGCGTCCGCTCCGCAAATTCGCGGATGAAGGCGATATCGTCGTCCGGCCAGTGGCGAACCGTGACATGGTTGAGGTACAGGACCGCGACCAACGTGCCGTGTTCGATCACCGGCACATTCGCGAAGGCGCGCACGCTCTGCGCCTCGAACGCCGGCGCGAGCGCGGCCGTCCTCACGTCGAGCCTCACGTCGGGGATCGTGATCTCCGCGCCGCGCTTCAGATCATCGATGAACGAGCCATAATCGCGTAGCTGCACGATGGGGGGCAGGGGCGCGATTCCCGGCGCATTCCAGTCCCGCTCGACGCAGAGCGTCTCGGCGACGGCATCGATCGTCCCATAGCCCGCCCGGCTCACCCCCAATGTCCTGCCGATCAACTCCGAAGCGGCGAACGCGATGTCCGGTGCCGTGGCCAGATGGCGCACGCGCTCGCTGAAATCGGCCAGCGCTTCCCGGCGGGCTTCGGCCCGGACACGATCGGTCAGGTCGTATCCGCCGACGAAAATCCCGGTGATCGCGCCGGAATCGTCGTAGATCGGATCGTAGCGGAGATCGATGTACCGGTCATGATCCTCGCCGGCCAAGCGGATCGGGCTCGAATGCAGCACGATCGGCTCACCGGTCGCATAGACCCCGTCGAGCAGCTCGAAAAAGCCTTGCCCGTGCAGCTCCGGGAATTGCTCGCGCACGGGGTGGCCGATCAGATCGCGCGAGCCGGCGAACGCCCGATAGGAATCGTTGACATATTCATAGACGTGATCGGGACCGCGCAGGATGCCGACGAAGCCGGGCAGCCGCTGGAAGAGCGCGTAGCGCTTCTCATTCTGCTCGATTAGCCGCCGGGCGCCGAGCACCTGTTCGGTCGTCTCGGTGCAGATGACCAATATCCCGCCGACGCCGTCGGCCTCCTCGTCGTCAACCGGGCTCAAACTGTACGTCCAATATTCTTCCCGAAGGCGTCCGTCCTTCGTAACGTGCATCGCTTGGTCTTCGTGAAAGGTTCCTTCGCCGCCCGCCATCACCTGATCGATTTGCGGACCGATCAACGGCCAGATCTCACCCCAGACGTCATGGGCCGGGGAGCCCAGCCCGTTTGCGTGCCGGTCCCCGTCGAGCGACACGCGATAGGCATCGTTGTAAAGCCAGATCGCCTGCTCGCCCCACAATATGTTGGTCGGGTGACGCGTATCGAGCAGGAAGCGGACGACGATGCGCAACGCCTGCGACCAGCCTTCGGGCGGGCCGAGCGGCGTATCAGACCAGGCGTGCGCGCGGATGCGCGCGCCCATCTCGCCGCCTCCCGCGAGAAAGCCGAGCGAACCGGGCATTTCTACCACGCCTTCGAAAGAACGGGAACGGACAGGAAACTCGCCGGCACAGGAACTCCCGCGTCTGCGCAAGATCACAAACCGCGCGTCTGCGGTCCGGCGAATTCGCAGCGCCCCGCATGCCTGACATAATCTATGTTAATAGCATAGAGTTAATTCGCGAGAGCTATAGTCCTGGCGATAGCCGCCCTGCAACTGCCGGCCCCGGCGGGAAGACCCGCGACGACGAAATGGCCTGCCGCGCGAAGTTCAGCCGCTCGCTCGCACGCGCGAGCAAAAGGTTAATCTCCGGCAACGACTCGATTACACGACGAGCTCAGTATAACATTCTGCAATGCCGCGGGTCTTTTTGCAAAAAGCGCCGTTTAGCGTCTTATTATGATCTTCCGTGCAAAGACGGTCGCGCAAATTCGATTCTGCAGTCTGAGCCTGGACAATCGTATAGGACAAGATGTGCCTCAGCGTATCAAGCAATGGTCCGGTTTCTCGCGCGATCCCGGCGTAGTCGCAGCGCAATATGAGGAGCTCAAACGGCAGATACCGCTCCTTTACGCCCTATTGATCATCAATGCGCTGGCGGTAACCTATACGCATTATCGCTATGCGCCGGGCTGGCTCACGGTGGGCGTCACCAGCGTGCTGATCTGCATTTCCGCATGGCGGATTCTGACATGGACTTTCTTTGCGGAACTTGCCGCGACGATCGGCTTTCGGCGGGCGCATGCGTCGCTGCGGAGCACGACGATGTCCGCGCTGCCGATCTGCATCGCGTTCCTGAGCTGGGCGCTGGCGCTCGATCAATATGGCGGGCCGTTCGAACATGCCCATGTCTCGGTCTTCATCGCGATCACCGTGATCGGCTGCATCTTCTGCCTCGTCCATCTGCCGCAGGCGGCCCTGCTCGTCTATTTCACGATCACGACCCCGCTGCTGATCTATTATCTCTATCTCGGAAATCCGGTGTTCATCGCGATGGCGCTGAACACCGCGCTCGTCACCGGGGTCATGATCCGCGTGCTGCTCAACAGCTTCGACGGCTTCACCAAGCTCATCCGATCGCAGGCGAGCCTGGCCGCGCAGCAGGCCGAGGCGCAGCGCCTGGGCGAGGAGAATGCCCGCCTCGCGCTCACCGATGTTGACGGGCCTGCCCAACCGACGCTTTTTCTTCGCCCGTCTCGAAACGATGCTCGCCGACTGCACCGCGCGCGGGGAGCGCTTCGCGGTCGGGGCGCTCGATCTCGATCGCTTCAAGCCGATCAACGATGCTTATGGCCACGCGGTCGGCGATCGCCTGCTGATCGCGGTCGCGGCGCGGCTGAAGGCATTGTCGGGCCCCGACCTGGTCGTCGCGCGGCTCGGCGGCGATGAGTTCGGCCTGCTGCTGATCGGCAATACCGATCGTGCGCGGGCGATCGGCCAGCGGATCTGCGATCTGCTGACGCAGCCGTTCGATATCGACGATCACCGCGTGGCGCTCGGCTGCTCGATCGGCCTGGCGCTCTTCCCCGATGCGGGCGCGACCGCCAACGAGCTGTTCGACCGCTCCGATTATGCGCTCTACAACGTCAAGACCATGCGACGCGGCGGCTGCGCCGTCTTTTCGAGCGATCACGAGACCCGGATCCGATCCGAACGGGCGCTGGAGACGGCGTTGCAGACCGCCGATCTCGACCGTGAATTGCATGTCGAGTTTCAGCCGATCCTGTCGACCGAGACCAGGACGGTGCTCGCGGTCGAGGCGCTCGGCCGGTGGACCAGCCCGTCGATGGGGGTGATCGGGCCGGAGCGCTTCATCACCACCGCCGAGCGCGTCGGCCTCATGCATCCGATCACCGTGAAGCTGTTCCGGCTCGCGCTCGCGCACTTCGCCGCGATCCCGCCGGGGATCGGGCTGTCGTTCAACCTGTCCGCGCACGACATCGTCTCGCCCGGCACGATCCGGTTGCTCGTGGAGGCGATCGGGGAGGCGGGGGTCGATCCCAGGCGCGTCACGTTCGAGCTGACCGAAACCGCGCTGATGCGCGATTTCGACGCCGCCGTGGTCGGCATCAATCTGCTGCGCGGGCTGGGCGTTTCGATCGCGCTCGACGATTTCGGGATGGGCTATTCAAGCCTGAGCTATCTCAACCGCCTGCCGCTCGACAAGGTGAAGGTCGATCGCAGCTTCATCGCGGATATGGACGAGGATTCGGGCAGCAAGATCATCGCCGCGATCCTCGGCCTGTGCGTCACGCTGGAGCTGGATTGCATCATCGAGGGCGTCGAGACCGAGCGCCAGCTGCGCCAGGTGCGCGATCTCGGCTACGGCATGGCGCAGGGCTATCTGTTCGCGCGGCCGATGCCGCTGCCGGCGCTGCTCACGTGGCTGGAGGGCGCCAGCGAGGCGCCGGCGGGGCGCAAGCGGCCGCCGGCCGCCCGCCGCCTGCCGCGCCAGTCGGTCGAGCGCAGCCGTCTGGCTCCGCGCGGCGGGATTCACTGACACGCCACGCTTGTTGTCGGCGCCGTCGCGACACGGGCTTGGGCTGATCCGCGCAGCCTGCTAGGCGCACGCCATGACTCCCCTCGACAAGATCCGCAATTTCTCGATCATCGCGCATATCGATCATGGCAAATCGACGCTCGCCGATCGCCTGATCCAGCGCACCGGCGGCCTCACCGAGCGCGAGATGAGCGCGCAAGTGCTCGATAATATGGATATCGAGAAGGAGCGCGGCATCACGATCAAGGCGCAGACCGTGCGCCTCGACTGGAAGGGCCATGTCCTCAATCTGATGGACACGCCGGGCCATGTCGACTTCGCCTACGAAGTCAGCCGCAGTCTCGCCGCGTGCGAGGGTGCCTTGCTGGTGGTCGATGCCGCGCAGGGCGTCGAGGCGCAGACGCTCGCCAACGTCTATCAGTCGATCGAGCATGATCATGAGATCGTGCCCGTCATCAACAAGATCGATCTGCCCGCCGCCGAGCCCGAGAAGGTGCGCAAGGAGATCGAGGACGTGATCGGGCTCGACGCCTCGAACGCGATCCTCGCCTCGGCCAAGTCCGGCATCGGCATCGACGAGATCCTCGACGCGATCGTCGAGCGGATCCCGGCGCCGAAGGGCGATGCGAGCCAGCCGCTGAAGGCGATGCTCGTCGACAGCTGGTACGATCCGTATCTCGGCGTGGTCATCCTCGTCCGCGTGATGGCGGGCGTGCTGCGCAAGGGCGCGGAGATCGCGTTCATGGCGGGCGGGACCAAGCACCTCGTCGATCGCGTCGGCTGCTTCCGGCCGAAGATCGAGCAACTGACCGAATTGGGGCCGGGCGAGATCGGCTTCATCACCGCGCAGATCAAGGAGGTCGCGCAGACCGCGGTCGGCGACACGATCACCGACGCCAAGAAGCCCGCGGCCGAGGCGCTGCCGGGCTTCAAGCTCGTCCAGCCGGTCGTGTTCTGCGGGCTCTTCCCGGTCGATGCGGCCGATTTCGACAAGTTGCGCGAAAGCATCAGCCGGCTGCGGCTCAACGATGCGAGCTTCACCTTCGAGATGGAGTCGAGCGCGGCGCTCGGCTTCGGCTTCCGCTGCGGCTTCCTCGGCCTGCTCCACCTGGAGATCATCCAGGAGCGGCTGACGCGCGAATATGATCTCGACCTGATCACGACCGCGCCGAGCGTGGTCTACAAGATCCAGCTCGCCCACGATCGCGGCGAGATCGAGCTGCACAATCCCGCCGACATGCCCGATCCCAGCAAGATCGCGTCGATCGAGGAGCCGTGGATCGAGGCGGTCATTTATTGCCCGGACGAATATCTCGGGAGCATCCTGAAGCTGTGCCAGGACCGGCGCGGCGTGCAGAAGAACCTGACCTATGTGGGCGGGCGCGCGCAGGTGACCTACGATCTGCCGCTCAACGAAGTGGTGTTCGACTTTTACGATCGCCTGAAGTCGATTAGCCGCGGCTATGCGAGCTTCGACTATCATCAGATCGGCTATCGCGAGGGCGACCTCGTCAAGATGAGCATCATGGTCAATGCCGAGCCGGTCGATGCGCTGAGCATGATCGTCCATCGGGGCACGGCCGAGAGCCGGGGCCGAGGGATGTGCGAACGGCTTAAGGACCTGATCCCGCGCCATCTGTTCAAGATCCCGATCCAGGCGGCGATCGGCGGCAAGGTGATCGCGCGCGAGACGATCGCGGCGATGCGCAAGGACGTGACCGCCAAATGCTATGGCGGCGATGCGAGCCGGAAGAAGAAGCTGCTGGAGAAGCAGAAAGAGGGCAAGAAGCGGATGCGCGAATATGGCTCGGTGAGCATTCCGCAGGAAGCCTTCATCGCCGCGCTCCGGATGGGCGACGAGAACTAGAGCAGCTTCTAGGTCAGCCGCTCATCCTGAGGAGGGACTGAGCGAAGTCGAAGGCCCATCTCGAAGGACCAGCCGTAGCGCTAGTCCTTCGAGATGCCATTTCGACAAGCTCAATGGCTCCTCAGGATGAGCGGCGGCAAGTACCTAACGCGCCGAGTTCGAGATCGTGTTGCCGGCGTTGGTGAGTGCCTGGCCGGTTGCGGCGGCGGCGTTGTCGATCGCGTTGCCGGCCTTGTCGGCGCCGTTCGAGATCGCTTCGCCCGCATTGTCGATGGCAGGGGCTGCGCTGTCCGATGCGTTGCCGGCGGCGTCGCCCAGATTGTCGAAATTGGCTTCGGTATCGTTGGCGGCGCTGTTGAGCGTCGTATCGGCGGCGTTGCCGGTCTTCTCGCTGCAGGCGGCGAGGCCGAGCAGGCCGGTGGCCGCGGCGATGGTGAGGATCTTGATGCGCATGTCGTTCTCCTGAAAGGGTCAGGTGGCGAACGAAAGCGGCCGCTTGGGGTTGCACGATCCGCCCCCATTTGATCGTCGGCGGAGAAGGGCAGGGCCCACGAAAAAGCCGCCGGAGGCGTGCACCTTGCGGTGAGCGACTCCGGCGGCCAGTCTTCGGGGGAAATTCTGTCGAAGGTTCCGGTCACGCCATCGGTGGAAGCGCGCTGCGCTCCCACCTTGGGTGATGAGCCTTAGAAGTTGACGGTGCCTTCGAGGCCGAAGGTGCGCGGCATGTTGAAGTTGCCGTAATCGCCGAGCACGTTGCCGATATTGCCGGTCGTCGCGCTGGTCGTCGGCGCGGCGGGCAGGCTGTTCGACGGATCGCGGCGGTACACATAGGCCTTGTTGAAGAGGTTGCGGCTCCACGCCGAGATCGTCAGCTTCTGGCCACCTTCACCCATCGGGATGTCGGTCAGCGCGATGCGGCCGTTGAAGATCGTCGAGGCATCGGCCTTCGTCGAATACTGGTCGAAAGCCTGCGTGGCCTGCGCGTAATTTCCGTCGAAGTGGAAGCGCACCTTGGTGCCCGCGCCACCGATCGGCAGCTCGTAATCGATCGCGCCGTTGCCCGCGTTGCGCGGCGTGTACACGATGTAGAACTGTTGCAGCACCGAGGTCGTCGCGCCGCCACCCGTATAGGTGATCGGGACGAGCGGGATCTTGGTGTAGGTGTAGGCATAGCCGGCGCTCAGCGTCAGGCCGCGGGTCGGACGAACCGTCAGGTCCGCTTCGATGCCGCGGATCTTGGTGTTGCCCGGGACATTGATCGTGACGAGGTTGTTGAAGCTGGATCCGTTGAAGAACTGGATCGAGCTGATGTCGACCTGGCTATCCTTGCGATCCATGATGTAGCCCGCGAGGTTCAGGCGCGCCTTGTGGTCGAAGAAGTCGGTCTTGGCGCCGATTTCGTAGGACTTCACGTCTTCCGGATCGAAGGCCTGGTAGTTCTGCGTACGCGAGCTGGCGCCACCGGCGCGATAGCCGGTCGCATATTTCGCGTAGAGGTGGATGTCGTCCGTCGCGTCGAACGCGACCGTCGCCATCGGATTGAAGCGATGCCACTTTTCGTCGAGCGGCGTGTAGCCCGCGGCGGCGGCGGCGGTGGTGTTCAGCGCATAGGTGACGCCGCGCGAGATGAGCAGCTGGCCCTTCTTCTTGTCTTCCGTGTAGCGGCCGCCGGCGGTGATGTGGATCGCGTCGGTCGCGTTCCAGGTGACCTGGCCGTAGGCGGCATAGCTCTTCGACTGCACCGCCGAGGCGCGATCGATGTTGCGGCAGCCGAGCTGCGAACCGAAGCCGGCCGAACCGCGGCAGGGATCGAGGATCAGATACTGGGCGACGCCGATGACGAGCGCGACGCCGTTCGAGTTCGGGGTCGCGGCGTCATCCGAGACGCGCTCGTTGAAATAGTAGAGGCCCGCGACATAATCGAAGGTGCCGACCGAGCCGACCGCCTGCAGTTCCTGGCTGAACTGATCCTGGTGCAGCGAGGCGAGGCTGTAGCGGCTGAAACCGCAGGGCGCCGCGACGGTGCAGGCCGTGGTCAGGTTGACGATGGGCGGGCGGTGCGCGCCGCCGCTATTGTCGAACTGCGTGGCGTCGACACCGCGCCAGGCGGAGATCGCGCGGATCTCGATCTCGTCGGCGGCCTTCCACTTCAGCGTATTGGTGAAGCCGTGCGTCTTGTCGACGCTGGGCTGCTGCGGAACGCCGATATCGGCGGTGCGCTGGCGCTTATCGCCTTCGACGATGACACCGGGGAGGGTCGGCCGGACCGTGCCGGTCAGCGTGGTATATTGCGTGCCGGGCAGGGCGCAGCCTGCGACGGCCGCCTGCGGGCCGGCGACGCAGCCGTTCGGATTGTAGTTCAGCAGCTGGCTGTAGAACGGCGTGTTCTTGTCCTGGGCATAATCGGCCGAGAAATCGTCCGTGATGTCCAGCTCGGCCGGCTTCCAGCGGACGGCGACGCGGCCGCCGACGCGATCGAAATAGCCGAAGCCCTTCTGGCCCTCGAGCGGGTTCTTGGTGACCGCACCCTGATACTGCTTGATCGCATCGACCTTGACCGCGAAGTCATGGAAGGCGGGCAGATCGATGTGGAGATCGCCGTTGTAGGAGTTGAGATTGCCGATGCCGGCGGTCACGCGGCCGCCGAATTCGCCGGTGGGCGCCTTGGTGACGATGCTGAGCGCGCCGCCCTCGGTGTTGCGACCGAAGAGCGTGCCCTGCGGACCCTTCAGGACCTCGACGCGCTCGATGTCGAACAGGCCGGCGTTCAGGCCGTGCTGGCGGCCGAGATAGACGCCGTCGATATAGATGCCGACGCCCTGCTCGCGCGCGGGCTGGTTGGCGTCGAGCGGCACGATGCCGCGGATGCCGATCGTGAGCGCGCTCTGGCGCGCTTCGAACGTGGCGACGCGGAGCGAGGGCACGCTGCCGTCGGACAGGTCATAGAGGCTCTGGATGTGGCGATCCTCGACCGCGGCGGCGTTGACGACGCTGATCGAGATCGGGGTCTGCTGGAGGTTCGTCTCGCGCTTGGTGGCGGTGACGACGATCTCGCCGAGGGCCTGATCCTCGCTGGGAGGAGCGACGTCGGCCGCGCCGGCTGCGTCGGCCGGGGCAGCCGCAGCCGCAACCGCCGGCATCGCCACGAAGATCGCTCCGCCGAGCATGAGTCCCGAGCGGAATCCCGCGCCAAATCGCATAAAGTAGCCCCTTTAGTTTGCTGATTGTTGGGGGCGCATTAGGCAGCGGCGATGACGCTTATGTGACAGCGGCTTTGACGGCAGGGACGCTCAGTTGCCCGTGCCGGGGAGGCACTGGCTGGCGACGGGGCGCTGGAAGCGACGGCAATCCCAGAAGGGCTGGGCGCTGTCGACGATGCTGCTGCGGCGATACAGGAATGCCAGCGAGCGCAAGGCATCGGGCAGGATCGGAAAGGTGCGCGGCACCTGATCGGCGCTCGTCCAGCCCATGACGATACAGTTGGGCTTGCCGTTGCAGATCGTGAAACCGACGATCGCATAGCTGCCCGGATAGGCGCCTGGATCGAGCTGCAGGACGAACTGGCCGCCTTCCTCGTCCTTGAGCCGGACGAGGCTGCCCTTGAGCGCCGACTCGGGAACGCCCGCGATCGCGAGGGTCTGGAGCGGCGCTGTCGGAGGAAGCGGGCCGTCATCGTCCATCGGCGGCAGGCCGGCGATGCCGGGCTCGATCCCGGCGAAGGCGGCGACGCGGCGATCGACGATCTCGCCGCCCGGCGCGACTCCCGCGAAGCCGCTCGGCGAGCCCCAGCGGCCCGGCCAGCGATAGAAGATGTGCGGGGCGACCATCGCGATCTTCGAGAGGCTCGATCCCCAATAGGGGACGACATAATCGGCGTGGTAATGCGTCGCCGTGCCGACGGCCTTGACGACATAGCCGCCCAGCGCGCGCTCGGCGATGAAGCGCGCGCGGGCCCAGGCGGCGGGGGCGGGGGTGCGGGCGAGCGCGCCATCGCAGGTGAAGGTGAACTGGCAGCCGGTGCGCCGCTCGGAACCCTGGAAGACGACGCCGCACACCGACTTGGGAAAGGCGGGATGGCGCAGCCGGTTCAGCACGACCTGCGCGACCGCGGCTTCGCCCACCGCCTGATCGCCGGCCTCGAACAGGACGGCGGCGGCGAGGCAGGCGGTGGCGCGCGCCTTGTCGACGGGATCGCCGCCATAGCGAAAGGGCGCGGCGGGCACGACGCGGCCCGGCGCGAAGGGCACGGTCGCGTTGAAGGCGCGCGCCTGATCCGCGCTCATCTCGGCGAATTCGAGCGGCTCGACCGGCGGCGGTTCGGCCAGGCTGAGCGGTGCGCCGCGGCCGGGGAGGCGGTGCGGCACACCTGGCCGCTTGGCGCTAGATTGACCCGTGGGCGCGCTGGCGACGACGTAGATGCACAGACCCACGATCGTCACGAGCATCAGCGTGCCGAGCAGCACGAAGACGGCCGCGGCGGTCCTGCCCGATCGTTTCGTCACGGCGCTCACGACGCGCTGCGTACGTCGTCGGCGGGATCGCGCGCGGCGGCGGCGAGCGCGAGGATGGTCGCCGCGTGGCGCCTGCCGATTTCGTGCATGTCGTCGCCGTAGCCGCCGCCGAGCGTGCTGGCGAGCGGGATGCCGCGCCGCTTTACCTCGCCGATGACGAACCGGTCGCGCGCGAGCAGCCCCTCGTCGGACAGGCCGAGGCGGCCGAGCCGGTCGCTCCGATGCGGATCGACGCCGGCCTGATAGAGGATCAGATCGGGCCGGTAGCGGTCCAGCGCGGGGCCGAGCGTCCCGGCCAGCGCGGCGAGATAGCCGGCATCGTCGAGACCGTCGGGCAGAGCCACGTCGATCGTCGAGCGCGCCTTGCGGACGGGGAAGTTGCGATCGGCGTGGAGCGAGATCGTGACAATATCGTCGCGACGCTCGGTCAGCACCGCGGTGCCGTCGCCCTGGTGGACGTCGCAGTCGAGGATCAGGATGCGCGCGACATCGCCCTCGGCGATCAGGCGATTGGCGGCGATGGCGAGATCGTTGAACACGCAATAGCCCGCGCCCGTATCGGGCAAGGCATGGTGACTGCCGCCGGCGCCGTTGGCGGCGAAGCCGTGGCGCAGCGCCAATTGGGCCGCGAGCCAGGTGCCGCCGACGGTGAGCCGCGAGCGGCGCGCGATGGGGGGCGTGATCGCATAGCCGATCCGGCGCTCCTTGGCGGCCGGCACCGCGGCGGAGATCACCTCCTCGACATAATCGGGATCGTGGACGGCCGCGATCCACTCGATCGGCATCGGCTCGGGCGCGTGCACGGTCAGCGGCGCGCCGCTTTCGCGGATCGCCGCCAGGACGCACGTATATTTGTCCGGCGCGAGCGCGCCGTTCTGGAAGCGCGGCACGACATAATCCGGGTGGTGGCAGAGGTGGAGGATCGTGGGGCCTCGTGGGTAGCGGCGCGGGGTGAACCCGTCCGGCGGGCGATGGTTGCGCCGCCCCTTGTCTGGCCGGCCCGCAAACGGCAAGACAAGGCAGGCAGATGAACAGCGCACCGGACCTCTCTTTTGCCGGATCGCACGATCCGGTCCTCGTCGCGATCTCGCTGCTGATCGCGGTGGTCGCGTCGTTCACCGCGCTCGACCTCGCCGGGCGCGTCCGCGCGGGCGAGGGGCGGGCGCGGCGGCTGTGGCTCGCGGCAGCCGCGGTGGCGATGGGCGGCGGCATCTGGGCGATGCACTTCGTCGCGATGCTGGCCTTCGTCCTTCCCGGCATGGCGGTGGCCTATGATTTCGGGCTGACCGCGCTCTCGCTCGTCGTCGCGATCGTCGCGACGGGCGTCGCCTTCACCTCGATCTACCGTTCGGTCCGGCCGCGCGGCGCGCTGATTCTCGCCGGCCTGCTGATGGGCGGCGGCGTCGCGGCGATGCACTATATCGGCATGTCGGCGATGCGGATGGGCATGGCCGTCCGCTACGATCCGATGCTGGCCACGCTCTCAGTGCTGATCGCGATCGGCGCGGCGACCGCGGCCTTGTGGCTCTCCACGCACAATCGCATCTTCGTCGAGCGGATCGGCGCGGCCCTGCTGATGGGCGTGGCGATCGCTGGCATGCACTATACGGGGATGGCGGCGGCGACCTTCACGCGCGCCGCGTCGACGAAGATGGCGGACGCGACCGACGTCGGCCGGCCGCTGCTCGCGCTGTCGGTGGCGACCGCGACCTTCCTGATCCTGTTCCTGGCGCTGGTCGCGGCGATGTTCGATCGTCGCTTCGCCTTGCTCGCCGAGCGCGAGGCATCGGGGCTGCGCGAAAGCGAGGAGCGCTTTCGGACGCTCTATCACGGCACGCCGCTGCCGCTCCACTCGCTCGACCGACAGGGCAATATCGAGCGCGTCAGCGACATGTGGCTGCAGCTCCTGGGCTATCCGGCTGAGGAGGTGATCGGGCGGCCCTTCATCAACTTCATGACCGAAGCCTCGGCACGGCAGCGGCGCCAGCACGACTGGCCCGAACTGCTGGAGCGCGGCGCGATCAGCCCGCGCGAATATCGGATCGTCACCAAGGACGGCCGCTTCCTCGACATCGTCTGCACCGCGCGCGTCGAATATGGCGCCGACGGCAGCTTCCGCCACGTGCTGGGCGGCATCACCGACGTCACCGAGCGCAAGGTCGCCGAGGAGGCGCTGCGCCAGGCGCAGAAGATCGAGGCGATCGGCCAATTGACCGGCGGCGTCGCGCACGATTTCAACAATCTGCTCGCGGTGATCATCGGCAATCTGGAACTGCTGCGGAAGCGCGTTTCCGAGGACGAGCGCGCCGCGCGCTATGTGGCGAGCGCGCTGGAGGGCGCGCAGCGCGGCGCCGCGCTCACGCAGCGCCTGCTCGCCTTCGCGCGCCGTCAGGATCTGCGCCCCGAAGCGGTCGACGTGCCCGAGCTCGTGCGCGGCATGACCGACATGCTCCAGCGCTCGCTCGGGCCCATGATCCGCGTCGAGACGCATTTCCCGCTGCGCCTGCCGGCCGCGCGCGCCGATGCGCACCAGCTGGAAATGGCGATCCTCAACCTCGCCGTGAACGCGCGCGACGCGATGCCCGACGGCGGGCTGCTCGACATATCGGCGTCCGACGAGACGGTCGGCAGCGGCGAGGGTGGCCTCGTCGCCGGCCGCTATGTCCGGCTGACGCTGGGCGACAGCGGGCAGGGCATGGATGCCGAGACGCTCGCGCGCGCGGTCGATCCCTTCTTCACCACCAAGGGCGTCGGCAAGGGCACCGGGCTCGGCCTGTCGATGGTGCAGGGCCTCGCCGCGCAATCGGGCGGGCGGCTGCTGCTCAAGAGCAAGGTCGGGCAGGGCACGGTCGCCGCGCTCTATCTTCCCGTCGCCGACGATCCGGCCGCACGCGCGAACGTGCCCGCGCAGGAAGGCGAGATCGCCGCCATGCCGCCCTGCACCGTACTGGTCGTCGACGACGATCCGCTGGTGCTGACCAACACCGCCGCATTGCTGGAGGATCTCGGGCATCGCCCGATCACCGCCGGATCGGGCGCGGAGGCGCTGGATCGGCTGATCTACGATGCGGTGCCCGATCTGGTCGTCACCGATCAGCTGATGCCGGGGATGACCGGTCTCGAGCTGATCGCGCGCATCCGGGCCGATCGGCCGGGCCTGCCCGTGCTGCTGGTGAGCGGCTATGCCGATCTCGCGCCGGCGGACGCACCGGACGTCCATCTGCTGACCAAGCCCTTCACGCAGCGTTCGCTGGCACAGGCGGTGCGCGCGGCGCTGGGCGGGGGCGAGGTGATCCCGTTGCGCAGGCGGAGCTGACGCTGCCGCGCGCGTTCGCTCGGAACGGCCATTTTTTCACATTGTATTAGACCTTTGTCTATATCCCCCGCTGCCGGTCTGGAAGCGGGATTGGCGTGTGCGCGGATATGGCAAGCTCTTGACGGCGAAGCTCGCGCGGCTGTGGCGATCGCGCCGCGGCGCGACGATGCCGCTGATCGCCTTCGGCCTGATGCCGATGATGGCCGCGCTCGGCGGCTCGGTCGATATCGGGCGGATCTACATCACGCGCAGCCAGATGCAGGCCGGCGTCAACGCCGCCGCGCTCGCCGCCGCGAACGCGCAGGACAATGCGTCCGAAACCGATGAAAATGGCCGCTATCTGCAGGCGGTCCGCTATTTTCAGGACAATGTGCGCAACGGCTATATGGGGGTCACCACCCCCGAAGGCGTGACGCCTTATGGCGGGACGACGACGCTGCTGCGCCCGGCCTTTTCGCTGAGCAGCAGCGGCATCAGCCGCACCGACGTGACCGCGACGGGCAATATCCCGCTGACCTTCATGTCGATCTTCGGCATGCGCACCTACCGGATCACCGTCACCGCGCACGCCGAATTCCAGCCGCATCCGCTGGAGGTGATGGTCGTGCTCGACAACACCGGATCGATGAACGACCAGATTGACGGCGTCAGCAAGATGGCGTCGCTGAAGACAGCGATGCACAGCTTCCTCAATGTGCTCTACCAAGGCGCGGCAAGCCAGCCGGATTTGGCGATCGGGATCATCAACTATACGATCACAACCAACGTCGGCTCGATCCTGCAGGCCTATTCCATTCCGACTCAGAACATGGAGGGCTTCACCGATCGGACCTGGGCAGGCACCGCGCCGGACAGTCTTGGCTGGAAGGGCTGCGTGTCCGACGACGAAACCGTCAATACCATGAGCACGAGCATGACGGTGTCTGAGGCGGACGCTTACGATATCTGGCCGGCGCTGCCCGGCGAGAAGCCGAAGCCCAGCTCTCCGCGTGTCATGGCGCCAATAAAGCCCTATTTCTATCCTCCGATTTTCTATCCGAAATCGCAGGCCACGACCGGCGCGAACATCGTCGACCGTACCAACCCGGGAAGCGACTATTATGCGTCGACCACGACGTCGACAGCAGCCACGCCTGGTGGCGATTTCAATCTTTTCCGTCCGACGAGCGGAGTCTCGGCGACGACGCTCTACAACCTGCCGATCTACAAGAGATACATTTTCCGGATGTACAAGGCGCTGAACAATGGCTCGGCCAATATGGCGGACGATGTGATCGTCGGCGCCGACGGAACGAGCTATTACGACACGACCGCCGCCGGCGCCTATAACGACCTCACGAACACCGGCACCGATTTTTACGTTCGCGCTGATAAGATCCCGTTTTACTCGAACCCACCTTCAAGCACCGTGTATTGGCGCGATGTCGTCCACTACGATATCAACAAGGTTAATGTTAATCAGCCATCTCCGAACTATCAGTGCCCGGAACCGGGTCTGCCGATCACTTATGGCGTACCGAAGACTACATTCGACAATTACGTCGACACGAAGGTTTGGCCGGTCAAGCCTGCCAACGGAACGATGCACCATATCGGCTTCCTGTGGGGCTGGAGGCTGCTGACGCGCTATGATGTGTTCACACGCACCAAGCCGGCGGGCTCGGGCACGCCCCGTCGCGCGCTGGTGTTCATGACGGACGGCCTCAGCGCACTCACGATCGACAGCAATAACAAGGATCGTGTGTTCACCGCTTACGGCGCGCCGGCCGAACTTCAGATCGCGACGACCGCCAACGGTTTTCTCGACGCGGTAAAGCTGCGTTTCACCAAAGCCTGCTCGATCGCCAATGCGCTGAACCTGCCCGACAGCGGCAAGCCGCCGATGATCTTCACAGTCGCGATCAACAGGGGATCGGATATCGACAGCGATGCGGCGACGCGCCTGCAGAATTGCGGCACGTCGGGCTATTGGCTGACGACCTCGCCAGCGGCGCTCAACGCCGCGTTCCAGCAGATCGCGCGGACGCTGACCGACGTCCACCTCGTCCAGTGATGCGCGAGCCCCGCCAGATCGGCGCCGACGAGGGCGGCGCAACGATCGTCGAGTTCGCGCTGATCCTGCCGGTGCTGCTGCTGATCATCTGCGGCGCGATCGATCTCGGCTTTCTGTTCCTCGCGCAGACGACGCTGAACGGCGCGATCATGCAGGGCGCGCAGGTCGCCTCGACCAGCATGGAGCGCACCGAGGCGCAGCGCCAGACGACGCTGCGCAACGGCATCTACGCATCGATGGCGGCGTTCGCGCCGCAGCAGCCGGTGGTGGTCACCAAGGTGTTCCACACGTTCGGCACGACCTTTCCCGAGGACTATACCGACACCAACCATAATGGCGTGTACGACGCGCCGTCGGGGACGTTTCCCGGCGAGGCTTTCGTCGATCGCAACAACAATGGCCATTGGGATGCCGACGTGCCCGTCACGAGCGGATCCAGCACGATGGGCGATGTCGGCGATGTCGTCAGCTATTCGGCGGCATTGCCCGTCCGCCATCTGTTCGGCTTCCTGGGCTGGGGCACCTCCACCGTGAACCTGAAGGCCTATGCGGTCGTCCGCAACGAAGCGACCAAGACCGAATGATCGCGCTGCGCGCCTTTCCCGCCCGCCTCGCGCGGAACGAGCGCGGCCTCGCTCTGATGGAGTTCGCGCTCGGCCTGCCGCTGCTGCTCGGGCTCACGCTCGGCGCGCTGGAAATGTCGAACTTCATCATCGCCAGCAACACCGTGCAGCGGCTGGCGACGGCAGCGGCGGACATGCTCTCGCAGACCGGCGTCAACAATATCTCGACCAGTGAATCGCAGATCTACGACATGTTCTATGCGCTGGACGTCGCCGCCAAGCCGCTCGACCTGCGGCACCGCGGACGCGTGATCCTCACGGTGATCAAGGGCGTCGCGCAGAGCAACAACACGGTGCGCAACGAGTTTGCCGACGCGATCTACGCGCAGCAGTTCGACGGCGGCTATACCGGTGCGGTGCCGCTGCTCGGCTGCCACTCGACCGCGACGCTGCCGACCTATGCGCGCACGCTTCCGGCGAACGAGATCATGGTTCATGCGCAGGTGACGTATCAATATGCGCCGCTGCTCGCCGGATCGCAGGTGCTGAGCTATTTCTCGGTGCCCGCGACGATCACGCGCACGGCTGTGTTCCGGATGCGGAAAAACACGTTCAACATCACCAATGACGGCGTCCACCCGGTCAAGAGCAATTGCACGACCGCGACCGGCACCTGAGCGCCGTTTGCCGGGTCAGGCGGCGGGCACGGCGCTGTTGAACAGGCGGCAGTCCGAGCGCGCATTCCCGCTCAGGTTGCTCGCATTATAGACGGTGAAATCGGTGCGCTGGCGGATGTTGAACGCCTCGAACACGCGCAGCGTCGAGGCGCCATAGGCATAGAGAGGCACGAGCGGCTTGTAGGCGTAGAAGACCTCCACGACCATCACCGCCGTGCCGCCCGAGGACGAGATCTGCTGTGCGGCGGGGCCCATCCCGTCGATCGTCGAGGCGGTCTGCACCGCGCCGTGATCGGTGTTGGTCGTGCTGTCGAGATTGACGACGGCATTGCCGCTGGCGTCCTTCGGCAGGCCGTAGCTTGAGGTGCGCGAAAGCGCGCCGGCGCAGCGCTGCCAGCGGATCCACTGGCGATAGCCGTTGGGATTGGCGGCGGTGATCGCGCCCGTGCCGCCCGATCCGCTCGTGTTCGTGCGCTGTTCGAGATCGCTCAGGATGACGCGGCCGTTCGCGGCGAAATCGGTTCCGCCCATCAGCTTGGCGCCGATCATGATCTCGTTGATGTCGGTCTCGTCCAGCGCCTGGCGCACGCGGCCGGCATTGTCGGCGACTGCATAGGCGATCTGGTTCACCTTCAGCACGGCGAGCACATAATGGCACGCCTCCAGGCCGCCGAGCCCGAGCAGCAGCACGATCGGCAAAGCCAAGGCGGTCTCGACGAGCGTCGCGCCGCGTTCTGACGCGCGCAGGCGGGCGAGCATCGCGATCATGTGCAGATCGTCACGGGCTGCGCCTGCCCCGAATAAGGCTGGTTGCGCATCATCATCGTCGCGGTGACGGTTTCGGTGTTGCTCCAGCCGAGGAACCTGCGCAGCGGCATCAGCGCGGGATAGGTAACGGTCGCGACATAATAGACGATGTCGTCGCCCGTGCCGTTGCCCGTCTGTCCGCCGTCGCTGTCCCACGCGCCGTTGCCGTTGAGATCGAGGAAGCAGTCGCCCGCATTGTAGGTGCCGAGCGGCGCGGTGTCGGTCGTGATCGGCTCGGGCTTCCCGACGTCGGAGAAGTCGTCATAGCTTTTCGGGACGACGTTGACCGAGGCGCCGGGCAGGATGCGGTGGACGCGATCGGAGACGAAGGTCGTCACCGTCGAAGTGCTGACTCCGCCGATCGTCACGCGGCGCGCGGCCTGGTCCATCGTGCCCTGCAGCTGCGCCGCGATATAGCTGCGGAAGCCGAGATCGACGAGCGTCAGCAGCATGATGATGACGGGCACGCAGACGAGCCCGAACTCGACCGCGGCCAGCCCCGTGCGATCGCCCGCAAGCCGGCGGACGCGCAACCGGCCGATCACTGCGTCAGCCTCATCGCGCCGATGCTCTTGCCGATCTCGGTGAACTTGGTGGTCAGATCCGCCGAATTGGCCGAGGTCGATGCCTGGCCGGCATTGCTCGCGCATTTGGTCAGGTTCGCGTCGAGGCTGCTCGCGAAGGCGACCACCCAGATCGAGACGCTGCGATTCTTGATCGCGCTGCACATCAGGTTGAAGCGCTGCTGGTGGCGCGCATCCTGCGTCGAGGTGTCGCCGCCGGTGACGCGCTGGTCGTATTTCTCGACGCCATATGCGCTGTACAGCGTGGGGCCCGTGTCCAGCAGGCCGTCGGTCATGAAGATGATGAAGCGGTTGGTCGGCATGCTGTTGTAGCTGGCCGGGCTGTCGGCGAAAATGCCGCCCGCCGAGATCATCCGCGCGCCCCAGATCATGCCGATATCGTGATAGGTGCCGCCGTCGGGGGTCAACGAGTTGAGATAGGTGTTCAAATCGGAGCGGGTCCACGTCTGGAGCCGCTTCGCGGCTTGCGGGCACGCGACCTGTGTGTTCGCCTGCTCGGCGTCCGGATCATAAGGCGGCCAGCGCGAGGCGCTGTCGTTGGGGATCCTGTCTATATCGAGGTCATAGGCAGCTGCCGGTATGGCAGAGGTCGACGATGTGATGATCGACGTCGTCTGCCGTTCCTCGATGCAACCACCCCATTTGGTCGCGCCCCAGTTATAGTCGTGGCTGACGCTGACTGCACGGTAGCTCGTCGTTTTGCAGGTATTATTCGTGTTATAGGCGCTGCAATAACCCTGCTGATAGAAGGCGGGGTTGCGGATATAGTTGATATCCTGGCCGGCGATGAGAAATCCGACGTTCACCGTGCTGGAATAAGGCACGACCGAGAAGCGCATCCGCATCCCCGCCGCCGCCAACTGCGTCTGGATCGGCGCCAACTGATCGTAGAGCGCGAGGACGGCCGAGCGCAGGCCCTGGATCTTGGTCTGCGTGTCCGACGACGTCGCCTTGCTCGCCATCGATCCGGTCGTGTCGAGCACGAGCACGATATCGGTGTTCACGAAATTCTGCTCGGCGGTACAGGTCGCGGCGACCGTCATCGGCTGGAAGCCGAACAGGCTCATCACCGTCATCCGCAACGTCGTGCTCGCCGCGACCGTGACGACCTTGGTGTTGCTGCCGGTCACCGTCACGGTCGGCGTGAAGGCGAGCGTGCCGAACGCGCCCTGCTTGAAGTTGAAGTTGAAGAATTTGAGCGCCTCGGCCGTCGCGGTATCGCTCGTCTGCCCCTGGCTGAACGACCAGCGCCCCGCGAGCGACGCGGCATCGCACGCCTGCTGGATGCGCGAGCGCGCGACATAGACCCGGCCGATATCGATTCCCGAGCCGACCAACGCGAGCAACGGCAGCAGGAACGCCCCCGTCAGGATCAGCACGTTTCCGCGGTTTTCGGCAAGAAGAGCGCGGGCCATCGCCAAGCCGACCCGCACTACGGATTTGATACGCACAAGCCACCTGTGATGTCAGGCGGCCGCGGTTAACCTGCGGTCGTTAAGGCGCTGTCACCGATCGGACGAAGCGAGTGGAGGAATCGACGAACTCCCTACGACTTCGGTCTAGTTCGGACGCCGGCAACCCTTGACTGCGCTCATCAACGAATTTGTTCTAAAGCACGTCGCCGAACATCTTGTAGAGCATTAGCAGCCAAGCCGCGAGCGCGAGCACGCCGAGCAGCCAGCTGCTCTGCCGGCGGAGGAAATCGAGAAGGCGCTCCACGGCAGCTCCAGTCCTGGGTCGGTCGGCTCGGCGCTCAAGGAACGAGGATCGTGTCCTTCGCCTCGGGCAGCATGTCCGGATAATCGAGCGTATAATGGAGCCCGCGGCTCTCGTGGCGGTGGAGCGCGGAGCGGACGATCAGGTCCGCCACGTCGACGAGATTGCGCAGCTCGATCAGGTCGGCGGTGACGCGGTAATTGCCGTAATAATCGGCGACTTCGTGGCGCAGCATGTCGACCCTGTGCTTGGCGCGCTCCAGCCGCTTGGTCGTGCGGACGATGCCGACATAATCCCACATGAAGCGGCGGATCTCGCGCCAATTGTGCTGGACGACGACATCCTCGTCCGCCTCGGACACGCGGCTTTCGTCCCATGGCCGGATCGCGGGCGGGGCGGGGAGTTGCTCCCAGCGCGCGAGGATGTCGCGCGCCGCCGCCTCGCCGAAGACCAGGCATTCCAGCAGCGAATTGGAGGCGAGCCGGTTCGCGCCGTGGAGGCCCGATTGGGTGCATTCGCCCGCGGCATAGAGTCCGGGCAGATCGGTGCGGCCGTCGAGATCGACGACGATGCCGCCGCACGTATAATGCTGCGCGGGGACGACCGGGATCGGCTCCTTGGTCATGTCGATGCCGAGCGTGATCAGGCGCGCATCGATGTTCGGGAAATGCTCGCGGATGAACGCGCTGGGCATATGGCTGATATCGAGATGGACGAAATCGAGCCCGAGCCGCTTGATCTCGTGATCGATCGCGCGCGCGACGACATCGCGTGGGGCGAGTTCGGCGCGGGAATCGAAATCGGGCATGAAGCGGTGGCCGCCATTGGGCACGCCCATCGGCAGCTTCAGCTGGCCGCCTTCGCCGCGCACGGCTTCCGTGATCAGGAAATTCTTGACGTCGAGATTCCACAGGCAGGTCGGGTGGAATTGCATGAATTCCATGTTCGAGACGCGGCAGCCCGCGCGCCACGCCATCGCGATGCCGTCGCCGGTCGCGCCGCGCGGAGCGGTCGAATAGAGATAGGCGCGGCCGGCCCCGCCCGTCGCCAGCACCGTCGCGCGCGCGGTGAACAGCTCGACGCGGTCGGTCTCGCGGTTGAGCGCATAGACGCCCCACACATGCCCCTCGGCCGAATATTTCTCGCCGTGGCGGCCGGTGACCAGATCGAGCGCGGCATGATTGGCGATGAGCGTGATGTTCGGATGCGCGATGGCCGCGGTCTCCAGCGCGCGCTGGACGGCGGCGCCGGTCGCGTCGTCGACATGGACGATGCGGCGATGGCTGTGCCCGCCCTCGCGGGTCAGATGGAGCGAGCCGTGATCGGCGGTGAAGGGGACGCCAAGCGCCGCGAGCCGCTCGATCGCGATCGGCGCATTCTCTACGACGAACTCCACCGTCTTGCGATCGTTGAGACCCGCGCCCGCGACCATCGTATCTTCGATATGGCTTTCGAACGTGTCGCCGGCTTCCAGCACCGCGGCGATGCCGCCCTGCGCCCAGGCGGTCGAGCCTTCGGAGAGCCCGCCCTTGGCGAGAACGCCGACGCGCAGCGTATCGGCGAGGTTCAAGGCGGCGGTCAGCCCGGCCGCGCCGGAGCCGACGACGAGCACGTCGAAATCCCTGATAGCGCCCACTCTTTAACCTTCTGCCGCTCCGCGAAGCGAGAGGGGCTAGGCGGGCGCGGCGCGCGAGGCAAGCCAATCGCGAAAGCATGAGGGACCTAAGCCGTCGTCGCGCGTTCCTTTCGACAGAGCGCCTTCGCGGCGCGAGTTCACCGGGCGTTCAAGGCCGGAGCCCGCGATGACGGGATCGAACGGAGCGAGTGACAGATGGGCGCAGAGCCGGCGAGCCAGAGACAGCATTATTGGGACGTGACGCGCGCGTTCCTGATGCTGCTCGGCCTGCCTTATCATGTGGCGATGCTCTATCATCCGGGCGGCTGGATCGTCGCGGTCGATCGGGAATCGCCTCTGCTCGGCGCGATCGCCGCCTTCATCCACCTGTTCCGGATGCCCGCCTTCTTCGTCGTGGCGGGCTATTTCGCGGCGTTGCTGCTCGCGCGGCGCGAGGCCGGAACCTGGGTGCGCTCGCGCTTCTTCCGGCTGGGTGTGCCGCTGATCACCAGCCTGATCGTGTTGGTCCCGGTGCTCAACATGCTGGGCGAATTGTCCGGCCGCGCGCCGCATGCCGCCTTCGCCGAATGGAAATACCAGACCGCGACCTCGGGCGGCTATTGGGTCCGCCATCTGTGGTTCCTGATCGTCTTGCTCTACCTGAGCGCGCTCTCGGCGGGTGCGGTCGCTTTGTTTCCTTCGCTGGCGGGGTGGCAGCTAGCAGACCGCCGCGACGGCGCGCTCGCGCGCTGGCTGCCGCTGGCGATGCTCGGGATCGCCGCCGTAATCGGCCTGGTCGAGGCCGGCGGGATCGAGCTTTTCTATCGTGCCGGGCTCAACACCAATCTCGTCCAGCAGATACTGCGCCTCGACGATCTGATCATGGCCGCGCCCTTCTTCCTTTTCGGCGCCTTCCTCCAGCGCAGCCCGCGCCTGCTCGACGCGTTCGGCAAGCCTTCGCTGCCGATGCTGGCGGGCGCGATCGTCTCGGTCGTGGCCGGCATCCTCTATGCGGAGCAGGCCTGGCCGCCGCTCGGCCGCTTCATCGGCGGGGTCGCGGCCGTGGCGATGACGCAGGTGGTCGTCTCGGGCGCGCGCGCCTTGTTCGATCGGCCGAGCCGCGCCGTACAGCGTCTCGTGGCGGGATCGTTCGTGATCTACCTATTCCATTTGCCGATCCTGATCGGGCTCTACGATCTGGCGAAGCGCGCGGATCTGGCGCCGGCGATCGGCTTTCCCGTGATCCTGCTGCTGACCTTCGGCCTGTCGTGGGCGGTGTGGCGGGTGGTCGAGCGTTCGCCTGCGCTGAACCTGCTGTTCAACGGGATCGCACCATCGGGGGCTCAGCCCACTCAGACGGGCAAGGCGGCGAAGCGCCCAGTCCCTTTGTCATCCTGAACTTGTTCTTGGATCCATCGCCCGGATTTCGTCGCCGGGCGTGACGATCGGCCGGTATTTGGATGCTGAAACAAGTTCAGCATGACGGGACGTTCTAGACAGCAGGTTCGCGCGTCAGATTGAGGAAGATGTCTTCCAGATCGGCCTCGTGCGTCGAGACGTCGACGATGCCGAGGCCCGCATCCTGCAGGGCCGCGAGCACCTCGCCCGCATTCACCTTGTCCTTGGAATAGGTGATCTTGAGCGAGCGTTCGCCGACGATCTGCGTGCGTTCGAAACAGGGCGCCTGGGGCAGGGTGGTCAGGTCGCGATCGACCGTGACCGTGACCGCTTTTTCCTGCGCGAGCTGGAGCAACTGGCGGGTCGGCTGGTTGGTGACGACGCGGCCATGGTTGATGATCGCGATGCGATCGCACAGCTCCTCGGCCTCCTCCAGATAGTGCGTGGTCAGGATCACGGTCGTGCCGCGCTCGTTCAGTTCGCGCACATAGGCCCACAGCTGCTGGCGAAGCTCGACATCGACGCCCGCGGTCGGCTCGTCGAGCACCAGCACGGGCGGATTGTGGACGAGCGCCTTGGCGACGAGCAGACGCCGCTTCATGCCCCCCGAGAGCGTCCGAGCATAGGCATTGGCCTTGTCCTCGAGATGGACCGCGCGCAGCAGCTCCATCGTCCGGCGCTGGCCCTTGGCCACGCCATAGAGGCCGGCATAGATTTCGAGCATCTCGAAGGGCGTGAAGAAGGGATCGAACACCACCTCCTGCGGCACGATCCCGATCGAGGCCTTGGCGTTGCGCGGATGCGCGTCGATGTCGAAGCCCCAGATCGCGGCGTGACCCGCGCTCTTGGTCACGAGCCCGGCGAGGATGTTGATCAGCGTCGATTTGCCCGCGCCGTTCGGCCCGAGCAATCCGAAGATGCTCCCGCGCGGCACATCCAGCGAGACGTCGGTCAGCGCCTGCTTGCCGCCCTTGTAGGTCTTGCTCAGGCCCTGGATCGAAATTGCCGCGTCGGTCATGTGCGGGCCATAGAAGCCGATCGGGGCGCGGGCAATTGCCCTTGGCCGGGCGCTTCGCTATCGGATGGAGCCATGCTTCCCGCCCCCGAAACCGCCCTGGTCACCAGCCCCCGCGTCGCCTGCGACGGCGCGACCGAGATACCGGGCGGCGCGGCGCTCGGCCATCCGCGCGTCTTTCTCGAGATCGACGAGAAGGGCTATGTCGAATGCGGCTATTGCGATCGCCGCTTCATCCTGAAGGGCGGTCCCGCCGATCACGCCTGATCGGCAGGCGGACGGCGCAGGGTAAGGTAGAGCCCGAGCGTCGCCAGCCCACCGAGCGCGGCGATGGCGACGGGGTGACGCCCCGCGCTGCCATAGACGCTGAATCGCCGGCCTGCCTGCCGGCCCGAGCGGATCTCGCCGTCGCGGGTCGGCTCGAACAGATTGTTGCTTTCGGTGCGAGGCTGGTCCTGATCGTCCAGGACCGGCGTGATCAATCCCGACAGGCGATCGACGAGCCCCGGCACATGCTGGCCGATCAACTCGCCCGCGCGGCCGATCCCGCCGACCGTGATCTCGCGCTGGGGATGAATCGCGGCGTGGAGCACGGCCTCGGCGACGAGCTCCGGATCATAAACGGGCGGGGGAATCATCGCCTCGCCGGGCAGGTGGTTCGCGGCGTGCTGCGCGATCGGCGTATCGATGCCGGAGGGCTTGATCAGCGTCACCGAGACGGGCGCATCGGCGGCTGTCAGCTCGGCGCGCAACGAGTCGATGAAGCCCTTGGCGGCGTGCTTCGATGCCGCATAGGCGCCCATGATCGGCGTCTGCAGGTCCGAGACGATCGAGCCGATCGTGATCAGCGCGCCGCCCTGCTTCTGGAGATGGGGCAGGGCCGCCAGCGCGCCGTTGACCACGCCGAAATAATTGGTGCGGAACAGGCGCTCATGCTCGTCGAACGGAGTCTCCACGAGCGGTGCGTAGATCGCGACACCGGCATTGTTCACCCATGTGTCGATCCGCCCGAAGCGGGCGATCGCCGCGTCCGCCGCGGCGGCGACGGCGTCCGGATCGCCGACGTCGGCGGCCGCATGGCCCGCCATCCCGCCGCGCGACTGGATCTCCTGCGCGATCGCGGCCAGCGCCTCCTCGTTGCGCGCGATCAGGAACACGCAGGCGCCGGCCAGCGCGGCGCGGTGCGCTGTCGCCAGGCCGATACCGGAGCTCGCGCCGGTGATGACGATCACCTGCTGTTCGATCGGCTTCAAATGCAGGCGCGTCATTCATGTCTCCTGGGGGCAAGCGAGTTCCGGCGATCGCCGCTTCGCTTGCGTATCGATCCCTCAACCGGTGGCGGAGGCCGCCGTTCCGCCGCGAATTCGGCGGCTTGTCGCGGTTCGGGGTTACGCGCGGCACAGTCCGGCTTATATTCGCTCCATGACCCATCCCGCCGATCCCCGCCGCTTCCTCTATCGCGAACTCGATCCGGAGATGGCGATCCGTCTGACCGGCGACGCGCTGCGCAACTGCGACGATGGCGAACTCTATCTCCAATATATCGCCAGCGAGAGCTTCGGCTTCGATGACGGGCGGCTCAAGACCGCCGATTTCAACACGCAGGCGGGCTTCGGCCTGCGCGGTCTCTCGGGCGAGACGACCGCCTTCGCGCACGCCAACGAGATGAGCGAGGCCGCGATCCGCCGCGCCGCCGAGACGATGACGCTGCTCGACCCGACCAAGACCGGGCGCGGCGCGCCGCCGCGGCGGACCAATGCCGCGCTCTATACGGGCGAGGACCCGCTCTCGGCGATCCCGTTCGCGCGCAAGGTCGCGCTCTGCCAGCAGATCGATGCGGCGGCGCGCGCGCGCGATCCGCGCATCGTCCAGGCGACGGTCGGCCTGTCGGGCTCGTGGAGCGTCGTCGAGATCGTCCGTCCCGACGGCTTCGTCGCGACCGACGTGCGCCCGCTCGTCCGCCTCAATGTCAGCCTCGTCGTCGAGCAGAACGGGCGGCGCGAGACGGGTTTCTTCGGGCTGGGCGGCCGCTATCTCTACGATCGCCTGTTCGAGCCGGCGAGCTGGAACCGCGCGATCGATCAGGCGCTGGCGCAGGCGCTCGTCAATCTCGACAGCGTGCCCGCACCCGCCGGCGAGATGACCGTCGTCTGCGGCCCCGGCTGGCCCGGCGTGCTGCTGCATGAGGCGGTCGGCCACGGGCTGGAAGGCGATTTCAACCGCAAGGGATCGTCCGCCTTCGCCGGCCGGATCGGCGAGCGCGTCGCGGCGCCCGGCGTGACCGTCGTCGACGACGGCTCGATCGCCGATCGCCGCGGCAGCCTCACGATCGACGACGAAGGCACGCCCACGCAGACCAACGTCCTGATCGAGGACGGCATCCTCAAGGGCTATATCCAGGATCGCCTCAACGCGCGGCTGATGGGTGTCGCCCCCACCGGCAATGGCCGTCGCGAGAGCTTCGCGCATGCGCCGATGCCGCGCATGACCAACACCTTCATGTATGGCGGCAAGGACGATCCCGCCGAGATCCTGAGCCGCGTGAAGAACGGAATCTATGCCAAGTCGTTCGGCGGCGGACAGGTCGATATCACGAGCGGCAAGTTCGTCTTCTCCTGCACCGAGGCCTATCGCATCGAGAACGGCAGGCTCGGCGCGCCGATCAAGGGCGCGACGCTCATCGGCGACGGCCCGACCGTGCTGACCAAGGTCGCCGCGATCGGCAACGACATGGAACTGGACGAAGGCGTCGGCATCTGCGGCAAGGGCGGGCAGTCTGTACCGGCCGGCGTCGGCCAGCCGACCCTGCTGATCGAGGGGCTGACGGTGGGCGGCACCGCCGCCTGATCCAAAAGCCCGGGCGCGCCGGCCGATGAGGCGGGCGGCTCTTCTTTCATTCCCAGATAAGGCGGCAACGCGATTGCGAAAATGCGCGCTGTTGACGCAACTAATTTAGTACGCAATGCGTATTGAATGGACGCAATCACCATATCCGAAAGCGACGAAGCCAGGATTGTCCGCGCCGTTCTTCGGCTCGCGCGCCGGCTCCGCCGATCCTCCGCCAGTGCGGCGCTGACCGGCAGCGGGCTGGCGTTGCTCGCCGGGCTTCATCGCGACGGTCCGATGAGCGCGGCGGCGCTCGCGAGCGGCGAGGGGCTTCAGCCGCAGTCGCTGAGCCGGCTGCTGGCGCGCCTGGAGCGAGACGGGTTGATCGATCGGCCAGTCGATCCGCTGGACCGGCGGCGGCAGGTGATCGCGATCACCCGAGCCGGCCGCGCCGCGCTGAACGACGCGATGGCTCTACGGCGCCGGTGGCTGAGCACGGCCGTGGCGGGGCATCTCGCGGGCGCCGAACGGGCGACCTTACTCGCCGCCGCCGAGATCATGCTCAGGATCGCGGCTGCCCCGCAGGAGGACGCGCATGCCACTGGATGAGCCTGTGCTGCTGGCGGCCGAGCCGCAGCTGTTCGTTGGCGACCTGCCCGCGGCGCTGTCTTTCTATCTGGAGCAACTCGGCTTCACGCTCGTCTTTGCCCACGGCAATCCGCCCTTCTACGCGCAGGTCCGCCGGGGTGGCGCGCGGCTCAATCTGCGCGAGGTGCCCGGGCCCGTCTTCTCGCCCGGCTTCCGCCTGCGCGAGCGCGACGCTCTGTCCGCGACGATCACCGTCGAGGACATCGACGCGCTGGCCCGCGACTATGATGCCGCCGGCATTGACTGGCACCAGCGGCCGAGGACCGAGCCGTGGGGCGCACGCACCTGCATCGTCCGCGATCCGGATGGCAATCTGATCGCGTTCGCGGGCGATCCGGGCTGAGCGACTGCCGCGTCGCGGAATGCGCGCGCGCCGGCCGATCCACGATGACAAGCGCATGACAGCGTTGCACGTTTTTTGTGCAATCCTTCAAACCTGCCTAAGCCTCGGGCTGGTTTTGCGCGGATTCCTGCGTAGCGGATAGGCTTGCGCATCCTCACCGCCCTTGGACTGTGTCTGGCACGCTTATTGCGTCGCAGCATAGCAACAACAGGCAGGGAGGCCCGATGAAACTCGTCATTGCCATCATAAAGCCGTTCAAGCTCGACGAAGTGCGCGAGGCTCTGTCCGCGCTCGGCGTCCAGGGCATGACGGTCACGGAGGTCAAGGGGTTCGGCCGTCAGAAGGGCCAGACCGAGATCTACCGTGGTGCCGAGTACAGCACCAACATGGTGCCGAAGATCAAGGTGGAGGTGGCCTGCGCCACCGATCTCGCCCCGCGGGTCGTGGAATCGATCCAGCAGGCGGCCAACACCGGCGCGATCGGCGACGGCAAGATCTTCGTGGTCGATCTCGGCCAGGTGGTGCGCATCCGCACCGGCGAGACCGACGAAACGGCTCTCTGAGCGACAAGGGGGACACATGAAGCTTTCCAACAAACTGGGGGGTGCCGCGGCCGGCCTGATCGCCGCGCTCGCCACCGCCCCCGCTCTCGCAGCGGATCTGATCAAGGCCCCGACCGCGGCGCAGATGGCGACGATGGTCAACAAGGGCGACACGACCTGGATGCTGATCTCGTCGGCGCTCGTGCTGCTGATGTCGGTGCCCGCGCTCGCTTTGTTCTACGGCGGCCTCGTCCGCACCAAGAACATGCTCTCGGTGCTGATGCAGGTGCTGATGGTCGTCTCGGTCGCCAGCCTCGTCTGGGTCTGCTGGGGCTATTCGGAAGCCTTCACGAGCGGTGGCACGAACCACTTCTTCGGCGGCCTCTCGAAGGCCTTCCTGAAGGGCGTCGACGGCACGACGATGGCCGCGACCTTCTCGAACAACGTCTATATCCCCGAATATGCCTTCGTGATCTTCCAGATGACCTTCGCCTGCATCACGCCGGCGCTGATCGTCGGAGCCTTCGCGGAGCGCGTGAAGTTCACGCCGCTGATGATCTTCGTCGTCGCCTGGCTGACGCTCGTCTACTTCCCGATCGCGCACTGCGTCTGGTATTGGGCCGGCCCGGACTTCCTGCCCGATAGCCCGACCGATTATGGCTATCTCTGGGGCCTGGGCGCGCTCGATTTCGCCGGTGGTACCGTCGTGCACATCAATGCGGGCATCGCCGGCCTCGTCGGCTGCCTCGTGATCGGCAAGCGTCTCGGCTACAAGACCGAGCCGATGCCGCCGCACTCGCTGACGATGACGATGATCGGCGCCTCCCTGCTGTGGGTGGGCTGGTTCGGCTTCAACGCCGGCTCCAACCTCGAAGCCAATGGCGTGACGGGCGTCGCGTTCATCAACACCTATGTCGCGACGGCCGCTGCCGCCGTGGCCTGGGCGGTGATCGAGCAGATCGTCCACGGCAAGCCTTCGCTGCTGGGTGCCGCTTCGGGTGCCGTCGCCGGCCTCGTCGCGATCACGCCCGCATCGGGTTACGCCGCGCCGATGACGTCGATCGTCCTCGGCTTCCTCGTCTCGATCATCTGCTTCTTCTTCGTCACCACGGTGAAGAACAAGCTCGGCTATGACGACAGCCTCGACGTGTTCGGCGTCCACTGCATCGGCGGTATCGTCGGCGCGCTGGGCACCGCGGTCGTCGCTTCGCCGGCGCTCGGCGGGCAGGGCTATTTCGACTACACCGTCTTCCCGGCCGGCTTCCATCCGGAGGCCTACAGCATCTCGGCGCAGCTGGTCACGCAGCTCAAGGCCGTGCTGCTGACCCTGGTCTGGTCGGGCGGCGTTTCGGCGGTCCTGTTCCTCGCGCTCAAATACACGATCGGGCTTCGTCCGACCGCGGATGTCGAGCATGACGGTCTCGACATCTCCGAGCATGGCGAACGCGCCTACAACTACTGACAAGATCGGAGGGCGGGCCCGCAGAAGCCCGTCCTCCCCACCAGGTTCCTCCTGCGAACGACTTGGCCGGCGAGGCAACTCGCCGGCCATTTTTTTCGAGGGACGGTGCCCATCATCCGCTGAACGTCCTCTTTCCGCTCATCCTGAGGAGCCACTGAGCCTGGCGAAGTGGTGTCTCGAAGGACTTGCCCCAGGGCGACCGTCCTTCGAGACGGGCCTTCGACTTCGCTCAGTCCCTCCTCAGGATGAGCGGGTTGGGTGACGTGGAAGCGGGGCAGGTTGCCTCCCCCGCGCTCTCCCGCTAGAGGCGCGCCCATTCTACACCTTCAGCACGGAGACCGCTCGGCCATGACGACCGAACGCACCTTTTCGATCATCAAGCCCGACGCGACGCGCCGCAACCTGACCGGCGCGGTCACCAAGATGCTGGAGGAAGCCGGCCTGCGCGTCGTCGCCTCGAAGCGCATCCACATGACCCGCGAGCAGGCCGAGGGCTTCTACGGCGTCCACAAGGAGCGCCCCTTCTTCGCCGATCTCGTCGGCTTCATGATCTCCGGACCCGTCGTCGTGCAGGTGCTCGAGGGCGAGGACGCCGTCGCCGCCAACCGCAAGGTGATGGGCGCGACCAACCCGGCCAATGCCGAGCCGGGCACGATCCGCAAGGAGCTCGCCGAGTCGATCGAGGCCAATTCGGTCCACGGTTCGGACAGCGCCGAGAATGCGGCGATCGAGATCGCCTTCTTCTTCCAGCCCGAAGAAATCGTCGGCTGAATCCGGGCGGGGGCTTCGGCCGCCGCTACGTGATGAACGGGGGCGGCGCTTGCGAGCGTCGCCCTTCTTCGTAGGATGTGCCGGGGGAACCGGCACATGCATGACTCGCGGCTCGAGCGACTCGTCTTCTTTTCCGATGCCGTGATCGCGATCGCGATCACCCTGCTCGTCATCGAGATCCACGTGCCGCACCTGACGACCGACGCCGGCTGGCGGCCCGCGGCGGAAGCGTTGCGCCACCTCGTCCCGCAGTTCACCGGCTATGTCGTCAGCTTCCTCGCGATCGGCAGCTTCTGGGCGCTCCACCACCGGATCTTCGGTCTGGTCGAACGCTACGACAACAGCTTCGTCTGGCCGAACCTGCATCTGTTGCTGCTGATCGCGTTCATCCCGTTCGCGACCGCGTTCATGAGCAACAATATGGGCCAGATCGCGACCCATCTCTTCTACACCGCGACGCTCTTCGTGGCCGGTCTGTGCCAGGTCCGGCTCGGCCACCGGGTTTTGCAGCGGCGCTTCGTCGGCGCGCAGGTCGATCCCGCCGAGCTGGTCCGGCTGCGCCGCCGCCTGTTCGCGCTGCCGATCACGGCCGTGATCGCCTCGGTCGTCGCCTGGCTCGCGCCGTCGTTCAGCAATCTGGCGATGGGCCTCCTGCCGTTGCTCGTCTGGCTGCTGATGAGGAGGCCCGTCAGCGAGAGCGACATCGCCCGGCTCGCCTGAGCCGTACCGTCAGCTGAACGTGCGCTTCGCGGCCACGTCGAGCATCTTGTCGCCCGCGGCCCCCGCCGGCGCGGTGCCGCTGCGCGACAGTCCGCGCAGCTTGATCGTCGTGCCCGCGAGGAAGCCGTGGCCGAGCGTATAGCCGACCGAATAGAGCGCATTGTCCTGATGCTCGACGCCATCGACGAGGAAATGCGTCGTGATCAGCACGGGCAGGCGCTGGTCGCCCGGCGCGCGCTTGTTCGCCTTGGCCTTCTCCAGCGCCTCGGTCAGCCCTTTCTCGAACCAGTCGCGCTCGATCCGCGCGTCGCCCGTCGTCTCGACCGGGGAGACGCCGAGGGCGGCGGGAAAGCGGATCGTCTGCGCCTGGATCGTCTGCGTGTCGTCGCGCGGCACGAGCGTCAGCAGATTGCCGTCCTTGGCCACGCTCGCCTTCAGCACGAGCAGTTCGGCCGCGCGCGCGGTCCGCGCTTCGCTCGTCGCCTGCTCGGCCTCGGCATGCGTGCGCTCGCGATAGCTGTTCCACAAAGCGGCGCCCGAGATGACGACGCCGGCGATCGCGAGCAATTCGCCGAGATTGAGCCAGCGGCGGCGGACGCGCGCGGCTTCCTTCTTTTCGTCCGGCACGTCGCTCATTCCGGTCCCATCCCCACCAGCTTCGCCGGCGCCACCAGGCGCCAGCTCGCCGCGACGCGATCGGCGATATGCCCCCAATCGCTGCCCGGCTGATCGGTCCTTATCGCGATCCAGCCTGAATGGCCGATGTAGGCGGGGCGATAGTAGAGATCGGGGTCGGCCTCGATGAGCATCGCCTGCTCGTCGGGTCCGCTCGTCTTGACCATCACCGCGGTCTCGTTGTCCCGATGATGATCGTGCCAATATTGGGCGAAGACCTTGCCCTTCTCGATAGAGAAGATGGGCTGGCCGTGGCTGATCTTCTCGACCGCGCGGGGCAGCGCGAGCGCGATCGCGCGGAGCTTCTCCAGATCCCCTGCGGGATCCGGGCTCACCGCCGGATGAGCTCCGCAAGCGCAGCCGGATAGAGCTTATGCTCCTCGATCAGCACGCGCGTCGCCAAAGCCTCGGCATCGTCGCCCTCCAGGATCGGCACTTCGGCCTGCGCGAGGATCGGCCCGTCGTCGAGCGCCTCCGTGACGAGGTGGACGGTGCAGCCGTGGCGCGCATCGCCCGCATCCAGCGCGCGCTGGTGCGTGTCGAGCCCCTTGTAGAGCGGCAGCAAAGACGGATGGATATTGACCATGCGACCGGCCCAGCCCGCGACGAACCCCGGAGACAGCAGTCGCATATAGCCTGCCAGCGCGACATATTCGACGCTCGCATCGCGCAGCGCGCCATCGACGAGCGTGTCGAAGGCGACGCGCGTCATCCCCTTGTGGTTGATCGCGAAGGTCGGGATGCCGTTGGCGGCGGCGAAGGCGAGCCCCGCCGCATCGGGCACGTTCGAGACGACGAGCACGACCTCATAGGGGCTGTCCGGCGCGTGCGAGGCCTCGACGAGCGACGCCATGTTCGAGCCGCGCCCCGAGATCAGGATGCCGACGCGCGCCTTGCCCGACATTCAGGCCTCGTGCGTCGCGCGCCACGCGCCGCGCGCGCTCCACGTCTCGTCCGCGCCGAACACGGTGCAGCCGCGCGTGCCCTCGACGATCCGGCCGACCGTGAACACGGTCTCGCCCGCCGATTCCAGATTGTGGATGACGTCGGCGGCGGCATCCGGGCGGACCGCGGCGATCAGGCCGATCCCGCAGTTGAAGGTGCGCGCCATCTCCTCCGGCTCGATCTGCCCCTGCGCCTGCAGGAACGCCATCAGCCGCGACTGCGGCCACGAATCGGCGTCGATCTCGGCGTGGAGCCCCTCGGGCAGCACGCGCGGCACATTTTCGAGCAGCCCGCCGCCGGTGATGTGCGCGAGCGCACCGATCTGGCGCGCGCGGACCATCGGCAGCACGCTCTTCACGTAGATCCGCGTCGGCTCCATCAGCCAGTCGATCAGCAGGCGATCCTGATCGAAGAGGGCGGGGCGATCGAGCTTCCAGCCCTTGTCGGCGGCGAGCTTGCGGACGAGCGAATAGCCGTTGGAATGGACGCCCGACGAGGCGAGGCCGAGCAGCAGATCGCCCGCCTGGACGCGATCACCGACCAGCACGTTCGCGCGCTCGACCGCGCCGACCGCGAAGCCGGCGAGATCATAATCGCCTTCCTGATACATGCCGGGCATCTCGGCGGTCTCGCCGCCGATCAGCGCGCAGCCGGCGATGCGGCAGCCCTCGGCAATGCCGGCGATGACCTTTTCGGCGACGCCGTTGTCGAGCCGGCCGGTCGCGAAATAATCGAGGAAGAACAAGGGTTCGGCGCCCTGCACGATCAGATCGTTGACGCACATCGCGACGAGATCGATGCCGACCGTCTCGTGCCGACCGCTGTCGATCGCGAGCTTAAGCTTCGTGCCGACGCCGTCATTCGCGGCGACGAGCAAGGGATCGTCATAGCCCGCGGCCTTCAGATCGAAGAAGCCGCCGAAGCCGCCCAGTTCGGCATCGGCGCCCGGCCGGCGCGTCGCGCGCGCGAGCGGCGCGATCGCCTTGATCAGCGCATTGCCGCCGGCGATCGAGACGCCGGCCTTGGCGTAGGTGTAGCTGTCGTCGGCCATTCGATCTCCGTGCGGTACAATCATGGTCCGTTTGGTTCGAGCAGCTTCGAGCGAAGTCGAGAAGCGTCCGTCGAGAACTTCTCGACTTCGATCTCGACGAGCTCGATCTCCGCTCGAAGCGAACGGGTGAGGATGGGTCGCCCGTAGCGGGCGGGCTCGTTTAACGCCATCGCCTCTTGGCACAGGCACGGCAACTCGCCAGAAGGCCAAGCGTGACGATCGTCCGCCGAAATCCCCTGCTCGCTGGTTTCCTCGCGGCGATGTTCGTCGTGGCGTTCGGTCTCGCGACGCTTCTGCGCGCCCAGATCGAGGGCAATGATCGCGGCGTGCCGCCGATCGACAGCTCCGCCAATTACGAGGTCGGCGGCGTCCAGGTCGATGTCACCGCCAAGACATCCGAGCAGGCGCGCAGCTTCGGCTGGCGGCTGGCGCAGCGCAAGGCGTGGAAGCTGCTGTGGGGCCGCGCCAACGGCCAGCCCGCCGAATCCGCGCCGGGCCTGCCCGATGGCACGCTCGATGCGATCACCGCCGGCATCTCGGTGGAAGACGAGGAGATCGGCGCGCATCGCTATATCGCGCGCCTCGGCGTGCTGTTCGATCGCGGCCGCGCGGGCGATCTGCTGGGCGCGCGCGGCGGCGGGCCGCGCTCGGCGCCGATGCTCGTGATTCCCGTCATGTGGTCGGGCGGCGTCGCGCAGAGCTTCGAAAAGAAGACCGAGTGGCAGAAGGCCTGGGCGCGCTTCCGCTCGGGCGGCAGCCCGATCGATTATGTCCGACCCGTCGGCACGGGCATCGATCCGCTGGTCCTGAACATCGCGCAGGCGGGCCGCCCCGGACGCGGCCAGTGGCGGACCCTGCTCGAACAATATGGCGCGGCCGATGTCGTCGTGCCGACCGTCCAGATCGTGCGCCGCTGGCCCGGCGGACCGGTGCTCGCGCATTTCAAGGCGATCCACGGCCCGGACGGCGAGGTGATCGCGCGCTTCGATCTCGCCGCCGCCGACAGCCGCGGCCTGCCCGCGATGCTCGACGAAGGCGTACGGCGGATCGACGAGGCGCTGTCCGCCGCGCTGCGCGCAGGCGGCCTGATCAGCGATCCGAGCCTGCTCGCCGAGCCCGCGCCGATCGAAGCGCTGCCCGAAGATCAGGGCATCGTCGAAGGCGATGTCGCGCCGACCGAGGCCGCGACCTCGCTCGCCCCCGCGCAGACGCTCAGCCTGCAGGTCGATACGCCCGACGATGCCGCCCGCGCCGCGATCGAGGCGCAGTTGCGCGGCGTCCTCGGCGTGCGATCGGTGACCACCACCAGCCTCGCGCTCGGCGGCGTCTCGGTGGTGCGGGTCGAATATGAAGGCGATGCCGCCGCGCTTCGGGCGGCGCTCGCCCCGCGCGGCCTCGCCCTCGACGAAGGGCTGAGACTGCGACGGTCCGTCCCGTGAGCCAGATCGCGCTCCCGCTCGACTGGCCCGAAGGCAGCGAGGAGCGCGATTTCATCGTTACCCCCGCGAACGAACCCATCGTCCGTCATTTCCAGCATTGGTCGCTCTGGCCCGTCATGGCGACGATGCTGACCGGCCCGCGCAAATCGGGACGCTCGCTGCTCGGCCGGATCGTCGCGGCGCAGACGGGCGGCGAGCTGATCGATCCGGGCGAGGATGCCGACGAGGAAGCGATCTTCCACGCCTGGAACCGCGCGCAGGGCCAGCGCCGCCCGCTGATCATCGTCGTCGATGCGCCGCCGCCCGCCTGGGACATCGCCTTGCCCGATCTGCGCTCGCGAATGATGGCGACGCCCGTCGTCGCGATGCCCGAGCCCGACGAGGCGCTGGCGTCGATGCTGATCGAGAAGCTGTGCCACCTGCGCGGGCTCGCCGCCTCGCCCGAGCTGATTCGCTATGTCGTGCCGCGGATCGAGCGCAGTTTTCTCGGCATCCACCGCACGATGGACGCGCTGGACGAGCTTGCGCTCCAGCGCCGGCAGGCTCTGACCGTGCCGCTGGCGCGCCGGGCATTGATTACGCTCGGCGTCATCGACGAGTCGCAGGCGGGCGGCTAAAAGGCGCGGATGGATCATCCCGGAAGTATCATCAGCGCCAGCGCCAGCGAAGACCGCGGCGAAATGCCCCAGTCCCCGATCGGGCTGAAGGACCGCTATTTCAATCGCGAGCTTTCGTGGATCGCGTTCAACGAGCGCGTGCTGGAGGAAGCCTGCAATCCGGCGCACCCGCTGCTGGAGCGGCTGCGGTTCCTCTCGATCTCCGGCAACAATCTCGACGAATTCTTCATGGTCCGCGTCGCGGGCCTGAAGGGCCAGCAATTGCAGGCGATCGAGGATCGCTCGCCCGACGGGCTGACGCCGGTCCAGCAGCTCGCCGCGATCGCGCATGCCGCCGATCAGCTGACCGACGTCCAGCAGACCGTATGGATCGCGCTGCGCAATTCGCTGCGCGAGGCGGGCATCCACGTGCTGGACGTGCGCGACATCACCGGCGAGATCGCCGACATTTGCGAGGCCAATTTCCGCGAGCAGATCTTTCCGATCCTGACCCCGCAGGCGCTGGATCCGTCGCATCCGTTCCCGTTCGTGCCCAACAAAGGCTTCGTGCTGCTGTTCGATCTCAAGCGCCTGTCCGATGGCGAGCCGACGCGCGAATTGCTGATGCTCCCCGCGACGGCGAAGCGCTTCTTCCGGCTGCCGGGCGAGCCGGCGCGCTACGTCGCGATCGAGACGCTGATCCGCCGCTTCACCAACGTGATTTTCCCCGGCTTCGAACTGCTCGGCGAGACCAGCTTCCGCGTGATCCGCGACAGCGACATCGAGGTCGAGGAAGAAGCCGAGGATCTCGTCCTCTTCTTCAAGACCGCGATCAAGCGCCGCCGCCGCGGCCGCGTGATCCGCCTCGAGCCCAATCCGAACATGCCCGAGGCGCTGGCCAGCCTCGTCCGCGAGGAATTTGGCGAGATCGATCAGGTCATCGTCGACACGCAGGAATTCCTCGGCATCACCGATCTCGCCCAGCTCGTCGACGAGGAGCGGCCCGATCTAAAATGGCCGCCCTTCACGCCGCGCTTCCCGGAGCGCGTGCGCGAGTTCGGCGGGGATTGCTTCGCCGCGATCCGCTCGAAGGACCTGCTCGTCCATCACCCCTATGAGACGTTCGACGTCGTCTTGGCCTTCCTGATGCAGGCGGCGGCCGATCCCGATGTCGTCGCGATAAAGCAGACGCTCTATCGTGCGGGCAAGCAGTCGGCTGTCATCCGCGCGCTGATCGACGCCGCCGAGGCGGGCAAGTCGGTGACCGCGGTGGTCGAGCTCAAGGCCCGCTTCGACGAGGAGCAGAATCTCGCCTGGGCCGATCAGCTCGAGCGCGCGGGCGTCCAGGTCGTCTATGGCTTCATCGACTGGAAGACGCACGCCAAGGTTTCGATGGTCGTGCGGCGCGAGGGCGAGAATTTCCGCACCTACTGCCATTTCGGCACGGGCAATTATCACCCGATCACCGCGCGCATCTATACCGATCTCAGCTTCTTCACCGCCGATCCGCGCGCCGGGCTCGATGCCGCGCAACTGTTCAATTACGTGACCGGCTATGTCGAACCCGCCGATCTCAAGATGCTCACGCTCTCGCCGCACGGCCTGCGCGACAAGCTCTCGGACCTGATCGACGACGAGATCGATCATGCGCGCGAAGGCCGCGACGGCGCGGTCTGGGCCAAGCTCAACAGCCTCGTCGATCCCGCGATCATCGAGAAGCTCTATCGCGCGAGCGCGGCGGGCGTGCAGGTCGATCTCGTCGTGCGCGGCATCTGCTGCCTTCGCCCGGGCGTGCCGGGCCTGTCCGATAATATCCGTGTGAAATCGGTCGTCGGCCGCTTCCTCGAACATAGCCGGATCATGGTCTTCGGCAACGGCGCGGGCCTCCCCAATCCCGATGCGAAGGTCTTCATCTCGTCGGCCGACTGGATGCCGCGCAACTTCGATCGCCGCGTCGAATATCTGCTGCCGATCGAGAATGAGACGGTCCACGCCCAGATCCTCGATCAGGTGATGGTCGCCAATTTCATCGACGACGAGCAAAGCTGGAACCTGCTGCCCGACGGCCGCTACGAACGATTGAAGCCGAGCGATCGCCCGTTCAATCTCCACCGCTATTTCATGACCAACCCGTCTTTGTCGGGCCGCGGTGCCGCGCTCAAGCGGTCCGGCGGCAAGGTGCCGAAGCTCACATTGCGTCGTTCCTGAGCCGTGACGACCACCTTCCGGTTTGCGGGCCGGCCAATCGCCGCTAGGTTCGCATGCGCATGACGTCGATTCCCTTCTTCCGGGCCGCGACGTCGCGGGCCCAGGGGCCTGTCGGCATCATCGATATCGGCTCCAACTCGGTTCGCCTCGTCATCTACGAGGGCGCGAACCGGATGCCCTCGATCCTGTTCAACGAAAAGATCATGGCGGGCCTGGGCCGCGGCCTTGCCAAATCGGGCGCGCTCGATCCGCAGGCGGTGGAGCGCGCGCTCGTCGCCTTGGCCCGCTTCAAGCGGCTCGCCGAGGATATGGGCGCCGCCTCGCTGCGCACCGTCGCTACCGCCGCGGTGCGCGATGCGAGCAACGGCAAGGACTTCATCGCGCGCCTGTCGGCGATCGGCCTGCCCGTGGAGCTGCTGCCCGGGCACGAGGAAGCGGCGCTGGCCGGACATGGCGTGCTCGCCGCGATCCCCGATGCGGACGGCCTCGTCGGCGATCTCGGCGGCGGAAGCCTCGAACTCGCGCCCGTCGCCGATGGCGAAGTGGGCGAGGGCGTCTCGATCCCGTTCGGCGTTCTGCGCATCGCGGCGATGAAGGCGCACACCGCGCGCGATCTGGAGCGCGCGGTCGTCGCGGCGCTGATCAAGGCGGGCTGGACCGGTGCGCCCGTGGACAGGCCTTTCTATCTCGTCGGCGGCTCGTGGCGCGCGCTTGCGCGGCTGCACATGGCGCTGTCCAGCTTCCCGCTGCCGATCATCCACCAATATCAGATCGATCCGGGCGAGGCGGTGCGGCTCGTCCGCTCGCTCAGCCAACTCGATCCCAAGCGCGTCAAGAATGTCGGCGGAATCTCCTCGTCGCGCGTCCCCGCGCTCCCGCACGCGGCGCAATTGCTCGCGGTGCTCGTCCGCCTGCTCAAGCCCTCGGTGCTGATCGTCTCGGCCTACGGCCTGCGCGAAGGCCTGCTCCACCGCAGCCTGCCCGCCGACGTGCGCGCGCAGGATCCCCTGATCTGCGCCGCGCGCGAGGAGGGCGTCCGCCAGGGCCGCTTCCCCGAACATGGCGACCTGCTCGATCGCTGGATCGCGCCGTTGTTCCACGCCGCGCCCGCCGATCATGCGCGGCTGCGCCACGCCGCCTGCCTGCTCGCCGATGTCGGCTGGCGCGCACATCCGGAGTTTCGCGCCGAGCGCGGCTTCGAGACCGCGATCCACGGCCATTGGGTCGCGATCGACGCGGCCGGGCGCGGCATGCTCGGCCAGTCGCTCTTCACGCATTTCGGCGGGGAGGGCGTGCCGCATATCGTAAGCGACCTGCTCGACGACGAGACGATCGCCGCCGCGCGCCGCTGGGGTCTCGCGATGCGGCTCGGGCAGAGGCTGTCGGGCGGCGTCGCCGGGCCGCTGGAATCGAGCAAGCTCACCATCGACGGTGCGACGCTCCGGCTCGAGCTCGCCGGCGGCGATGTCGCGCTCTACGGCGAGGCGGTCGAACGCCGCCACCGCCTGCTCGCCGAATCCTTCGGCCTGAAGCCCACGCTCACCTCGAACTGAGCCGAGCGGCCAGCGACCGCGGGCGCCGTCTAATGCGGGCAGGGCGTGAAGAGGCCCTTGCTGTCGGTGCACAGTCGCGTCCTGCGCGTCGTGCCGGCGGTGAGGGTCGTCCGCATAGCCGTCGGCGGCTTTCTGACCGCGAAGCTCTCGGTCTCCTGCGCGGGGGCGCTGCTCAGGATCGCGCGCGCGGTGCGGTTGGCGCCGTGCGGGCAAGGGGTGAACAGCCCCTTGCTGTCGCGGCAGAGCGGCGCGGCGGTCGCGCCTTGAGCCAACGCGACCATAGCCGCCGCAGCGGCGATGGCCCGCAGACCGCTCAAACGATGACCTCGCTCATCACCATCTTGCCGCTCTTCACGCTGAAGCCCAGTCGCCCTTCGACGAGCGCCAGAGCATCCTTGCCGAACACATCGTTGCGCCAGCCGGTGAGGATGGCAAGCCCCTCGCGCTGGCCGGCGGCCAGCGCGTCGATCTCGTCGGTGCGCGCGATCAGGCGCGGCGCGACATCCGCATCCTTGGCGCGGACCTTGAGCAGCAGCTTGAGCAGATCCGCGACGAGCGCGCCGTCCTTGCCGAGGCCCGGGCGGCGATCCTCGCGCGGCGGCATCTCCGCCTCGGTCATCGCCGTCGCCGCCTCGATCGCGCCGAGCAGCCGCGCGCCGATGTCGTTGCCCGCCCAGCTCGCGGCGAGCCCACGCACCTTGGCGAGATCGCCCTGTGTGCGCGGCGGGTGCGCGGCGAGATCGGCGATCGTCTCGTCCTTGATCAGCCGTCCGCGCGGCAGATTCTTCTTGCGCGCCTCGCGCTCGCGGAAGGCGGCGATCGCCTTCAGGCGGCCCAGCACCTCGGGCTTGCGGCTCGGCACCTTGATGCGCTGCCATGCCTGATCGGGATCGTTCACATAATTGGCGGGATCGGCGATGCGCTCCATCTCCTGGTCCAGCCAGGCGCCGCGCCCGGTCGTGCGCAGCTTGTCGAGCATGCGCGGGAAGATGTCGGAGAGATAGGTGACGTCGCCGATCGCATAATCGATCTGGCGCTTGTCGAGCGGGCGGCGGCTCCAGTCGGTGAAGCGCGCGCCCTTGTCCAGCTTCACGCCGGTCATGCTCTCGACGAGGTTCGAATAGCCGACCTGCTCGCCCATCCCCATCGCCATCGCCGCGATCTGCGTGTCGAACAGAGGGTGCGGCGTCTTGCCGGTGAGATTGTGGACGATCTCGATATCCTGGCCGCCCGCATGGACGACCTTCAGCACGTCCTCATTCTCGGTCATCAGATCGAGCAGGGGCTTCAGGTCGATCCCCGGCGCCATCGGATCGATCGCCGCCGCCTCGTTGCGATCGGCGATCTGGACGAGGCAGAGCTCGGGCCAATAGGTGTTCTCGCGCATGAACTCCGTGTCGACCGCGACGAAATCGCTCTTGGCGAGCCGCTCGCAGAGCGCGGTGAGCGTGGCAGTATCGGAAATCAACGGATGGATGTGCATCTGCAGGCCTTATCGCAACCTTACCGCAACACAAAGCGTCAGAGCGCTTCCGTAAGGTGCCGTCGCTTGACAAGAGCAAGGGCGAACGCAAAGCGCAGCGGCTTCCCAGACGACCGACGCCAGAAGGCCCAGACCCATGCACGCCTACCGTACCCATAGCTGCGCCGAGCTTTTCGCCGAGCATGTCGGCGAGACCGTCCGCCTGTCGGGCTGGGTGCATCGCAAGCGCGATCATGGCGGCGTGCTGTTCCTCGATCTGCGCGATCATTACGGCATCACCCAGATCGTCGCCGACGCGGACAGCCCGGCCTTGCCGATCCTCGAGAGCGTCCGCGTCGAATCGGTCGTCACGATCGATGGCCTCGTCAAGACGCGCGCCGAGGGCACGACCAATGCCAACCTCGCGACCGGCGAGATCGAGGTCTTCGCGCAGACCGTCACCGTCCAGTCGATGGCGCAGGAGCTGCCGATGCCGGTGGCGGGCGAGGCCGAATATCCCGAGGAGATCCGCCTGCGGAACCGCTTCCTCGATCTGCGCCGCGAGACGCTGCACGCGAACATCATGCTGCGCTCGGGCGTCATCGCGTCGCTGCGCCGCCGGATGATCGATCAGGGCTTCACCGAATTCCAGACGCCGATCCTGACCGCGTCGAGCCCCGAGGGCGCGCGCGACTATCTTGTTCCCAGCCGCGTCCACCCCGGCAAATTCTACGCGCTCCCGCAGGCGCCGCAAATGTTCAAGCAGCTGATGATGGTCGCGGGCTTCGATCGCTATTTCCAGATCGCGCCCTGCTTCCGCGACGAGGATGCGCGCGCCGATCGCTCGCCCGGCGAATTCTACCAGCTCGATTTCGAGATGAGCTTCGTCACGCAGGAAGACGTGTTCGCCGCGATCGAGCCGGTGCTGCACGGCGTGTTCGAGGAATATGCCGATTGGCAGGGCAAGGGCCGCACCGTCAGCCCGCTGCCCTTCCAGCGCATCCCCTACCGGGAATCGATGCTGAAATACGGCAACGACAAGCCCGATCTGCGCAACCCGATCCTGATCGCGGACGTGAGCGCGGAGTTCGTCGGCTCGGGCTTCGGCCGCTTCGCCTCGATCGTCGAGACGGGCGACGTCGTCCGCGCGATTCCGGCGCCGAAGACCGCCGAGAAGAGCCGCAAATTCTTCGACGACATGAACGCCTGGGCGCAGTCCGAAGGCTTTGCGGGTCTCGGCTATGCGACGCGCAAGGCGGGCGAATGGGGCGGCCCGATCGCCAAGAATCATGGCGAGGAGAAGATGACGGCGATGGCCGACGCGCTCGGCCTCGGCCCCGACGACGGCCTGTTCTTCGCCGCCGGCAAGGCGGCCCAGGCCGCCAAGCTCGCCGGCCTCGCCCGCACGCGCGTCGCCGAGCAGCTCGGGCTGATCGACGACACGCGGTTCGAATTCTGCTGGATCGTCGATTTTCCGATGTTCGAATATGACGAGGACAACAAGAAGGTCGATTTCAGCCACAACCCCTTCTCGATGCCGCAGGGCGAGCTGGGCGCGCTGGAGAGCATGGACCCGCTCGACATCCTCGCCTTCCAGTATGACATCGTCTGCAACGGCGTGGAGCTGTCCTCGGGCGCGATCCGGAACCACAAGCCCGAGATCATGTACAAGGCGTTCGAGATCGCCGGTTATAGCCAGGCCGAGGTCGACACCAATTTCGCGGGCATGATCAACGCGTTCAAATATGGCGCGCCGCCCCATGGCGGCTCGGCGCCGGGCGTCGATCGCATCGTCATGCTGCTCGCCGATCAGCCCAACATCCGCGAGGTCATCGTCTTCCCGATGACGCAGAAGGCCGAGGATCTGATGATGGGCGCGCCCGCGCCCGCAACCCCCCGCCAGCTGCGCGAACTCCACATCCGCACGGTCGATACGGGCGGGCAGGGCAAGGCGTGATCCGTCTCCCCTCCCTGCACGCAGGGAGGGGCCGGGGGTGGGTCTGTCGATCAGGCGCGCTACCCCGGCGCAGCCTACCCACCCCTCAATCCCCTCCCTTTCAGGGAGGGGAAGTTTGCACGGATCGACCTCACATCAGGATCGTTACGTCGCCATGACGATCAATCTTGCCGACTATGAGTCGGGTGCCCGCTATCATGGCGACTATTCCGCCGATCTCGCCATCATCCAGGACCGGCTCGAACGCATCCTGACGGCTTATATCGTCCACGGCCGCCGCGCGGTGATCATGCTCGAAGGCTGGGATGCCGCGGGCAAGGACGGGATCATCGAGCGGCTCACCTCGGGCTGGTCGCAGGGCCATTACGAAGTCTATCCGATCGGCGCGCCCAGCGCACAGGAGGCCGCGCATCATTTCCTCTGGCGTTTCCGCACGCGCCTGCCCGGTCCCGGCCAGATCGTGATCTTCGATCGCAGCTGGTATGGCCGCGTGCTCGTCGAGAAGGTCGAGGCGCTGTCGTCTCCGGAGGACCTCGAAGCCTCCTATGGCGAGATCAACACGTTCGAGACGGGCCTCGCCGAGGACGACATCACGCTCGTGAAGATCTTCCTCCACATCACGCAGGAGGAACAGGACAAGCGCCTGCGCGCGCGGATCAAGGATCCGTGGAAGCGCTGGAAGACGGGCATCAACGATTTCAAGAACCGCTCGCACCGCGCCGGCTATCTGGAGGCGATGGCGGTCATGTTCGCGCGCACCGATACCGAGGCGGGTCCCTGGTTCGCGATCGACGGCGACAACAAGAAGGCGGCGCGCATCGCGGCGCTGGAAATCATCGCCGATCGGCTCGAGGCGGCGGTGCCGATGGATCCGCCCGCGCTCGACCCCGAGATCGCGGTGCTGGCGCAAAATGTGTTAGGAATCGATGTTTCTAACCTGGATCAATAATAAACGGCCTAAATGAGCAAGTTGCCGCTTTTTTAAGGCTTGCGTGGGTAGGCGGGCGGGATGACAGTCCACGTGCCCATGTCCGTTCCTTCCTCCTGCACCGGCTGCCGCGACGGGGATGCGTTCGCCCGGCCGTTTGCGATGGCGTTCCAGCCGATCCTCGATCTCGAGACGCTCACCGTCTTTGCCTATGAGGCGCTCGTGCGCGGACCGGCGGGCGAGGGGGCGATGACGATCCTCGATGCGGTCGACGAGGCCAATCGCTACGCCTTCGATCAGGCTTGCCGGGTCAAGGCGATCGAGACCGCCATCGCGGCGGGGTTGATGGCGACGCCCGCGCGCCTCTCGATCAACTTCCTGCCGAATGCGGTCTATTCGCCCGTCGCCTGCATCCAGCTGACGCTCAAGACGGCTGCCGCCTGCGGCATGCCGCTCGACCGGCTGATCTTCGAATTCACCGAGGTCGAGCATATGGCCGCGCCCGATCACGTCGAGCGGATCATCGATACCTATCGGCGGATGGGCTTCGGAGTCGCGATCGACGATTTCGGCGCGGGCCATGCCGGGCTCGGCCTGTTCGCGCGCTTCCGCCCCGACATGATCAAGATCGACATGGAGCTGGTGCGCGGGATCGATGGCGACGCCCGCCGCCGCGCGATCGTCGGCGGGATCATGGCGATGTGCGCCGAACTCGACACGCTTGTGATCGCCGAGGGGATCGAAACCGAGGCCGAGGCGCGCACGCTGCGCAATCTCGGCGTGCGCTACATGCAGGGCTATCTGTTCGCGCACCCGGGCTTCCAGACCTTGCCGCTCGCCGAAGGCCCCTGGCCCTACGCCGGATAGGCGATCGCAAGCACTTCCCATTCCTTGGCGCCCGCCGGCAGCTCGACGCGCCGCAGGTCGCCCACCGCCGCTCCCCGCATCGCGCGCGCGATCGGCGATCGCCAGCTGATCCGGCCCGCGCTCGCATCGGCCTCGTCCTCGCCGACCAGCGTCAGCACGCGCTGATTGTCGTCCTCGTCGGCGATCGTCACCGTCGCGCCGAACCAGACCTTGGCATGGTCGGCCTGTTGCGCGGGATCGACGACGCGCACCGCCTTCAGCCGGCGGGACAGATGCGAAAGCTCGCGATCGATCTCGCGCAATTTCTTGCGGCCATAGATGTAGTCGCCATTCTCCGAACGATCGCCATTGCCCGCCGCCCACGAGATCACCTCGACGAGCTTGGGCCGTTCGTCCGAGAAGAGCTGATTGTACCGCGCCTTGAGCGCGCCATAGCCGGCAGGGGTGATGGGCGCTTCGTCCACCTAAATTCTCCCCGGCACGGGGAGGGGGACCGCTCGCGAAGCGAGAGGTGGAGGGGGAGTTCGGCGAGGCGCGGCGCTGATCGAGAGCCCCCTCCACCATCCTGCGGATGGTCCCCCTCCCCGTGCCGGGGAGGAATGAAGGCACCTCACCCCGCGCTCTTCTTGCCGAGATAGTAACTCAGCCTGTCCTTCTCCGGCGTCCGCGCGCGCTCGGGATTGAGCAGGTCGTAGACGACCGCATTCTCCAGAACCTTCTGCACATACGCGCGCGTCTCGGTGAACGGGATCGCCTCCACCCAATCGACCATGTCGATACCCGGCATCCGCGGATCGCCATTGGCGCGGATGAATTTGTTCACATTGCCCGGCCCGGCATTGTAGCTCGCCACCGCGAGCACATAGCTGCCGTTATAATATGTGAGCATCCGATCGAAGAAGCTCGATCCCAGCATCACGTTATAGGCCGGGTCCTGCGTCAGCCGGGCCGGATCCCAGGGCATGCCGAGCTTCCCCGCCTGCTCCTTGGCGGTCGGGTTCATCAGCTGCATCAGCCCCTTGGCGTTGGCTGCGCTCAGCGCCTCGCGATCGAACTGGCTCTCCTGGCGCGAGATCGCGTGGATCATCGTCCAGTGGCTCAGCATCGTCGGCGGGACGGGGATCGTCGGGAAGCCGATCCGGATCGAATCGCGCGCGCCGGACGGGCGCGCCTGCCGCGAGACGATCACGCCGAGATCCGGCCGACTGATCTCGCGCGCCAGCTCACCCGCCAGCACATGATCCTGATCCGTTTTCGCATTGGCCGCGATCGTGCGGACGAACTGCGTCTGGTCCTGCCAGCGGCGCTGCTGGCCGAGCAGCCGTGCGGCGCGGACGATTTCGCTCTGGCCGAAGGCGGTCCGCGTCGCGGTGGGCACGACGATCGCGGCCGGATCGGCGGGGATCGCGATCGGCCGGCCGAGCCGCTCGGTCGCGAGCTGTCCGTAATATTGGTCCACGTTGCGCGCGGCATTGGCATAATGCGCCTGCGCGCCCGGCCGATCACCCGCGGCCTCGGCGGCGCGGCCCGCCCAATATTCGCCCTTGGCCTGGCTGCCCGGCGATTGCGAGGCGGCGGCATAGCGCATGAACATCGCCTCGGCATCGCGCGGCCGGGCGAGCTTCTTCAGCGCGGTCTGCCCGGCGAGCCAGACGAGGCTCGTATAGGGATCGCGCTCCGAAAGCGGCCGATCGCGGATCAGCGTGCCGCTCGCGAACGCCACGTCGGCGTTGCCGGCGATGTCGTAGGCGATCGACGACTGGTTATCGGTCGCGGCGCCCTGCGCGGCGGTCAGCAGCGTCTTCAGATAGACTTCCGCGTCGAACGGCACGCCGTCCCAGCGCGCGGGCCGCGCGAGATAGGCGCGCATCGCCGGGCTCTGCGCCGAATTGCGCAGCCAGTTGGCGCGGTCGATCGCATAGCCCGGATCGCGATCCGCGCCCGAAATCGCCGTATCCGCAGTCGCCGCGCGCGTCTGATAGGCCAAGCGCGCGCCGTAGAGCGGCTGGCGCGCAGGGCTCACCAAAGCGAGCTGGCGCTGCGCCGCCGACGTCGCGCCGCTCCACAGCAGCCGCTCCATCCGCCGGTCCTGGTCGGTCGGCGTGAAGCCTGCTCCGAACCGGCCCGTCAGCCGCGCCTCGTCGTCGGCCGAAAGCGCGCCGCCGACCCATGCGGCGGTCGCGGCGATCTGCGCCTCTCCGGTTCGCCCGGTCGCCGCCAGCGCCTCGGCCAGCCGGACGCGCCCCGCACCCGTCTGCGGCGGGAAGGCGGTCAGGAAGGCGACGACCATGCGCGGATCGGTCTGGTCGGGCAGGATCGCGCGCTCGGCGGCACGGCGCGTCGCGGTCTCGCCCGGCCAGCCGCGATGCGCGAGCAGGAAATTCGCATAATCGGCGAAGGGCAGACCGTCGCTCTGGCGCAGGCGATTCCAGGTGCCGATCGCGCCCCACAGGGGATCCGTCTCGGGCGGCAGCGGCGGGATGATCGAGGCGGGGCGGGGCGGGGCCGTGCCGAGCCCCTCGGGCGCGACGAACGGCTGCTGCATCGTCAGCGCCGCCGCGGCGGTGGCGACCGACGCCAACAGCACGAACGGGATCGCCCCGCGCGCCGCCCGGCTGGACAGGCGCCCCGCTCGGTCCCTATCTGCGGGCGATCGATCGGGCTTGGGAGAGCGGTGGTCGGGGTTCGGATCCATGGTGCCCATATGGGCCACCCGGTCAGCGAGGTGAAGGGAGTCACATGTTCAGCGGGTCGATTCCTGCGCTCGTCACGCCGATCCGCGATGGGCGGATCGATGAGGCCGAGTTCCGTGCGTTCGTCGATTGGCAGATCGAGAACGGCTCGTCCGCGCTCGTGCCGTGCGGCACGACCGGCGAGAGCGCGACGATGTCGATCGAGGAGCATGATCGCGTCGTCGCCATCTGCGTCGAGCAGGCGGCGGGGCGCGTGCCCGTCATCGCCGGCTGCGGATCGAACCATACGAGCGTGGCCGCGGGCCACATGGATCGCGCGCAGGCGTCCGGCGCGAACGCTGCCCTGGTGGTGCTGCCTTATTATAACCGCCCCAACCAGGACGGCGTCGAGGCGCATTTCCGCTTCCTCGCCGAGCGGTCGGACATGCCGATCCTGATCTACAACGTCCCCGGCCGCACCGTCACCGACATCACGGTCGAGACGATGGCGGCGCTGGCCGCCTTGCCCACGATCGTCGGCGTCAAGGATGCGAGCGGCAAGGTCGAGCGCGTCGCCGCGCAGCGCCTCGCCTGCGGGCCGGACTTCTGCCAGCTCTCGGGCAATGACGACATGGCGCTCGGCTTCATGGCGATGGGCGGCAAGGGCTGCATCTCGGTCACCGCCAACGTCGCGCCGCGGCTGTGCGCCGATTTCCAGGCCGCCTGCGCCGAAGGCCGCTGGGCCGACGCACTCGCGCTGCAGGACCGTCTGTTCCCGCTCCACGCCGCGCTCTTCAGCGATGCCTCGCCCGGGCCGACCAAATATGCGCTGACGAAGGTGCGGCCGGGCTTCCCCGAGGAGCTGCGCCTGCCGATGACCTGGCCAAGCGAGGCGAGCCGCAAGGCGGTCGATGCGGCGCTCGCGCATGCGGGGCTCGCGTAGCGCCGGCTTGTCGTCCGGGGTTTGTGCATCTACATAAATTCGGGTGAAGGTGATCTTCGATCCGACGAAAGATGCTGCGAACGTCGAGAAGCACGGCCTGTCCTTTGCCGACTTTTCGGAATTCGATGCGGAGCCGTTCATCGAGGTCGATCTTGGGCGCGATTACGGAGAACTGCGGTTTCGGGGTTTTGGGCGGATCGGTGGAGTAGGCCATTCGATTGCGTTCACGCGGACGGTGGAGGGTATCCGCCTCATCAGTTTCCGCCGTGCCCACGAGAAGGAGATGCGTCGGTATGAGTAAGGAGTTGCCGCCTGTCGTTTTCGATGACGACAATCCGGAATGGACCGCAGAGGATTTCGCGCGCGCGCGTCCGGCAAGCGAGATGTTTCCGCCGGAGATCGTCGCGCTGCTGGTCAAGCAACCCGGCCGTCCGCTTGGCACCACCAAGGAGCAGGTCGCGCTTCGCATCGACCATGACGTGCTCGCCCGCTTCCGTGAGGGCGGCCCCGGCTGGCAGACGCGCATGAATGCGGCGCTGCGCAAGGCCGTCGGGCTCTGACCCTTTCCGTAGGCGGCGTTCGTCGCTAACTGCTGTCGATGGCCCGTCCGCATCCCCCCGAATTCGAAAAGACCAAGGTCGTCGCCGAGAACCGGCGCGCGCGCTTCGAATATTTCCTCGAGGAGTTTTTCGAGGCCGGCATCGCCCTGACCGGCACCGAGGTGAAATCGCTCCGTTTCGGCGAGGGCACGATCGCCGAGGCCTATGCCGAGGTGAAGGACGGTCAGGTCAGCCTGATCAACTGCAACATCCCCGAATATAATTTCGGCAATCGCTTCAATCACGAGCCCAAGCGCCCGCGCAAATTGCTGCTGCGCCAGCGCCAGATCGAAAAGATGCAGAAATCGATCGGGCGCGAGGGGATGACGCTCATCCCGATGTCGGTCTATTTCAACGGCCGCGGCCGCGCGAAGGTCGAGCTCGCGCTCGCCAAGGGCAAGAAGCTCCACGACAAGCGCGAGACGGTCAAGGCGCGCGACTGGAAGCGCGATCAACAGCGCCTGATGCGCGATCGGGGCTGACGGGACCCGCGCCGATGGCATCGCTCAGCCCGATCACGCCGCACGCCTCCCGCTCCGGGCTCGTGATCGGGATCGCGCTCGCGGTGGCGCTCGCCGCCTCGCTCGGGATCGGCTGGCGCTATCTCGGCGGAACGCAATTCCTGCTCTACGCCGCCGCCTTGATGGCGGGCTTCGGGGCTGCCTTCCTGCTCTGGCGGATCGATCTTGCCGCCGCCGGCCCGGTCGCGCCGCTCGCGACCGACTGGGGCCTGATGCGATCGGTGTTCACCGATTCGCAGGATGCGGTCGCGATCACCAATCGCGCGGGCAAGCTGGTCTGCGCCAGCCCGCGCTATGAGGAACTGGCCGGGCATCTGATGCTGCCGCGCGAGCTGCCCTTCACGATCCCCGGCCCCGAGCAGCTGACCGAAGCCTGTCGCGCCGCCTGGCGCGATGGCGAGGCCGTGGTCGAGGACGTCCAGCTGGGACAGCGGCGCTTTTCGGCGCTGCTGCGCCGCTGCGGCCAGCATGACGATCATATCGTCTGGCGCTTCCGCGTCACCGCCGCCGAGACCCCGCTCGATCGCGCGCGCGCGATCACCATGGGCAGCGGCGGGCAGCGGCTGGGCGAGGCCGGTGTGATGATGGTCGTCGTCGATGGCGGCGGCCTGCTCATGGCCGCCAACGCCGTGTTCCTCCGCCGCATCGCGCTTCCCGAGAGCGAGTCGGTCCAGGGCCGGCAGCTGGTCGATCTGCTGCGCACCGGCGCCGACGGCACGATCCGCCTGGCCAGCGACGGCGAGGGAGCGCCTTCGCTGCGCATCATTCCGATCCCGCTCGGCAGCGAGCAGGGCGACGAGGAGGGACCCACCGCCTTCCTGATCCTCGACGAGGATCCCGAGGCGATCACCGCCGCCGCTGCGCGCGGCGCCGCCACGCACCACCTCCACGGTCTGCTGGCGATGCTGCCGCTCGGGCTCGCGCTGGTCGAGCGCGACGGCCGCTTCCTGTTCCTCAACGAGGCCTTCGCGCGCGCCGCCGGCATCGCCGCCGCCGACCAGATCGTCTATCCGAGCGACCTCGTCGTCGAGGAGGACAAGGGCGCGGTCTCGGATGCGGTACGCCGCTTCGCGAGCGGGCGCGCGCTGCCCGGCGATCTCGCGGTGCGGCTCAAGAACCGGCCCGAGGATCCCGTCGCGCTCACCATCGCCAATGCCAAGGGGCTGGGCGATGCGGCGGTATTGCTCAGCCTGAAGGACGATAGCGAGCAATCGACGCTCAAGCGCCAGATCGCACAGGCCACGAAGATGCAGGCGGTCGGCCAGCTCGCCGGCGGCGTCGCCCACGATTTCAACAACATATTGACCGCGATTATCGGTCATTGCGATCTGATGGCGATGCGCCACACGCCGGGCGACATCGATTATGACGATATCCAGCAGATCAAGCACAACTCCAATCGCGCCGCGGCGCTGACCCGCCAGCTGCTCGCTTTCTCGCGCCAGCAGACGTTGCGCCCGCAGGTGCTGCAGCTGCCCGAGGTCATCTCCGAAATCTCGCAGCTGATCCGCCGCCTGATCGGCGAGACGATCAAGCTCGAGGTCAAGCATGGCCGCAATCTCGGCCTGATCCGCGCCGATCCCGGCCAGCTGGAGCAGGTCATCGTCAATCTGTGCGTCAATGCGCGCGATGCGATGCCCGAAGGCGGGCGGCTGATCCTCCAGACCTATTCGGTCCCGGCCTCCGAAGTGCGGCGGATGCGCAGCGATATCATGCCGATCGCCGATTATATCGCGCTGAAGGTCTCCGACACCGGCGTCGGCATCCCGCAGGAGAATCTCAGCAAGATCTTCGAGCCCTTCTTCACCACGAAGGAAGTGGGCAAGGGCACGGGGCTGGGCCTCTCGACCGTCTACGGCATCGTCAAACAGACCGACGGCTTCATCTTCGCCAATTCGGAGATGGGCCACGGCACCAGCTTCGTCATCTATCTGCCCGTCAACCATTCGGCCGCGCCGGTCCCGCAGGCGCCGGTGCGCGTCGAGGCGACGGGCGAATTGTGGGGCACGGGCACGATCCTGCTCGTCGAGGACGAGGCGATGGTCCGCGCCGTCGCCGAACGCGCGCTGACCCGTCAGGGTTACAAGGTGCTCGTCGCCGGCAATGGCGAGGAAGCGCTAGAGATCCTCGATCGCGACGGTGTCGTGATCGACCTGCTCGTCTCCGACGTCGTCATGCCGGCGATGGACGGGCCGACGCTCGTCCGCCACGCGCGCGAAAGCTTCCCCGATCTGAAGGTGCTGTTCATGTCGGGCTATGCCGAGGAACAGCTGCGCAAATCGATCGCGATCGATCGCGTCAGCTTCCTCTCCAAGCCCTTTTCGGTCCAGCAGCTCGGCCAGGCCGCGCGCGACGCGATGGCGGATGCCTGATCGGCGCATGAAAGCGATTGGCGCGGGGCCGCAACGATCATATGGACGTGGCGATGACTGAATGCCTTTCCGTGCTCGTGATCGAAGATGAGCCGCTTATCGCCATGATGATCGAGGATTTCGTCGATCTGCTGGGGCACCAGATTGCGGGCAGCTGCGATACCGTGGTCGCGGGTCTCGAAAAGGTCGCCGTCGGTGCGTTCGATGTCGCGATCCTCGACGTCAATCTGCGCGACGGCGCCTGCTGGCCCGTCGCCGATGCGCTTGCCGCCGCGAACAAGCCGTTCGTGATCGCCTCGGGCGGCTTCGTCGAGCCGCCGCCCGCGCACCATGCCGGCGCGCGCCACCTCGCCAAGCCCTTCACGCTCGATGGCGTCCGCGCCGCGCTGGAGGCCCTGGGCCGCAGCTGATTTCGCTTTCGCTCTGTTCCCATCTTGTTCCCGGGGAACATCCCGTGTACATGCGTGTCACAGACCGAACGGGTGATGGACATCCGGCAGGCGAAAGGGCATCGACATGGCGGCTTCCCTGAAGGTGATCGACAACAATATGGCGAGTGCAACCGAACGGCAGAAGGCGCTCGACGCCGCGCTGGCGCAGATCGATCGCGCCTTCGGCAAGGGCTCGGCGATGAAGCTGGGCAGCCGCGAGAAGATCGAGATCGAATCGATCTCCACCGGCAGCCTCGGCCTCGATATCGCGCTCGGCATCGGCGGCCTGCCGCGCGGGCGCATCGTCGAGATTTACGGCCCTGAATCGTCGGGCAAGACGACGCTCGCGCTCCATGCCATCGCCGAGGCGCAGAGGGCCGGCGGCACCGCCGCCTTCGTCGATGCCGAACATGCGCTCGATCCGGGCTATGCCAAGAAGCTCGGCGTCGATGTCGACGAGCTCATCGTCAGCCAGCCCGATACGGGCGAGCAGGCGCTGGAGATCACCGATACGTTGATCCGTTCGAACGCGATCGACGTGCTCGTCATCGATTCCGTCGCCGCGCTCGTGCCGCGGGCGGAGATCGAAGGCGAGATGGGCGACAGCCATGTCGGCCTGCAGGCGCGGCTGATGAGCCAGGCGCTCCGCAAGATCACCGGCTCGATCTCGCGCAGCAAGACGCTCGTCATCTTCATCAACCAGATCCGCATGAAGATCGGCGTGATGTACGGCAATCCGGAGACGACGACGGGCGGCAACGCGCTCAAATTCTACGCGTCGGTCCGCCTCGACATCCGCCGCACCGGGCAGATCAAGGATCGCGACGATATCGTCGGCAACACGACGCGCGTGAAGGTCGTCAAGAACAAGGTCGCCCCGCCGTTCAAGCAGGTCGAATTCGATATCATGTATGGCGAGGGCATCTCGAAGGTCGGCGAGATCCTCGATCTCGGGGTCAAGGCGGGCGTCGTCGAGAAATCGGGCGCGTGGTTCAGCTATGACAGCGTCCGCATCGGCCAGGGCCGCGAGAATTCGAAGACCTATCTGCGCGAAAATCCCGAAATGGCGCTCAAGCTGGAGCGCGCGATCCGCGGCAATGCCGCCGACGTCGCCGACAAGATGATGACGGGCCCCGAGCCGGACGACGATCTCTGATCCGGATCCTCCCCGGCAAAGCCGGGGAGGACTATCGGCGCGCGCAATAAAATTACGCCGCCGCGCGTCAGACGCCATGCGTTGCGTGAGGCAATTGCGGGTTTAGCGCTCCGTTCTTGCGCGAGGACCGCTTGTCTCGCGCCGCCGCTCCCGCCAAGAGGCGGAGCATGGACCTGACACACAGCCCGGCCTCGACGCGCCGTATCCTGCTCGCGAGCCTCGTCGGCACCGGAATCGAATTCTACGATTTCTATGTCTATACGACCGCGGCGGCGCTCGTCTTCGGCGAGCTCTTCTTTCCCCGCTCCTCGCCCGCCGCCTCGCAATTGCTCGCCTTCGCCACGATCGCGGTCGCCTTCGTCGCGCGGCCATTGGGTTCGGTCTTCTTCGGTCATTTCGGCGATCGCATCGGCCGCAAGTCGACGCTCGTCGCCTCGCTGCTGACGATGGGCCTGTCGACCACGCTCGTCGCTTTTCTGCCGACCTATGCCAGCATCGGCTGGCCGGCCGCTTTGATCCTGTGCCTGCTCCGCTTCGGCCAGGGCTTCGGGCTAGGCGGCGAATGGGGCGGCGCGGCCCTGCTCGCGGTCGAGAATGCGCCGCCCGGCTGGCGCGCGCGCTACGGCATGTTCCCGCAATTGGGCGCGCCTTTGGGCTTTGTCACCGCCAACGGCCTGTTCCTGCTGCTCGGCTTGGCGCTGACCCCGGCCCAATTCCACGATTGGGGCTGGCGCGTGCCCTTCGCGGTCAGCGCCGCGCTCGTCGGCGTCGGCATGTGGATCCGGCTGCGCCTCCACGAGACGCCCGCCTTCGCGAAGGTGCTGGAGGAGGGGCCGCCGCCGTCGGTGCCCTTCGCCGAGACGATCGGCCGTCATGGCGGCGCGCTCGTGATCGGCACGCTCGGCGCGATCGCCTGCTTCGCGGTCTATTATATCGCGACCGCCTTCGCGCTCGGCTACGGCGTCAAGACGCTCGGTTATTCGATGCAGGCCTTCCTCGGCGTCCAGCTCGGCGCGATCCTGTTCATGGCGCTCGGGATCATGCTCTCGGCTTATGCCGCCGACGCGCATTATGACGAGCGGCGCGTGCTCGCCGCTGGCTGCGTCGGCGCGATCGCTCTTGGCTTCGCGATCCAGCCGCTGATGGGCGGCGGCACGTTGGCCCTCGTCTTCGTGTTCCTGAGCCTGCTGCTGTTCGTGATGGGCTTCGTCTATGGCCCGCTCGGCGCCTGGATCCCGCACCTGTTCCCGGCGCGCGTCCGCTATACGGGGGCGAGCATCGCCTTCAACGTGGCGGGCGTGCTCGGCGGCGGGCTGACGCCGTTCGCGGCGCAATGGCTGGCCGCGCATGGCGGCCTCACCGAGGTCGGCTATTATCTGAGCGCTATGGCCGCGATCAGTCTTCTGGCTCTGATGACCCGCGCCGCAAGAGCGTAAGCTGCGCCTTGCCGTGGCGGCGGACGGCATCGACCGTCCAGCCCTTGGCGCTGACCTCTTCGCCGACCGCGGTCTCGATGCTCGCCCAGGCGGACTCGCTCGCCCAGCCGAGCCGCGTCAGCCGCTCGATCAGCGCGCCCGCGCCGCCCGATCCATAAGGCGGATCGAAGAACAAGATATCGTGCGCGGTCCGCGCCGCGCTCAGGCCCGAGACGCTCGTCGGCACGACGTCGGCGGCCGCGCCGAGCTTGGCGATATTGGCCTTGAGCGCGGTCAGCGCGGCCTTGTCCATCTCGACGAAGGTCGCCTTGGCCGCGCCGCGCGACAGCGCCTCCAGCCCGAGCGCGCCGGTGCCGGCGAAGATGTCGGCCACCGCCAATCCTTCGAAGCTGCCGATCCGGCTCGCGAGCATCGAGAAGAGCCCCTCGCGCGTGCGATCGGCGGTCGGCCGCGTCGCATCGCCCGCGGGCGCCACGAGCGCGCGCCCGCGCCACTGGCCGGCGATGATCCTCACCGGTTTTTGTCCGGCCGGGGACCGGTCGGCCGCGGCCCCCGTCCGCCGGGCGTCGCGCGCGGCGGACCTGCCGGGCGCGACGGTCGTGCCGGAGCGGCATCACCGCCCGTGGGCCGCGCGCGAAACGGCTTTCCTTCCGCCTCGGGCACACGCGGCGGGCGCGGCGCGTCGAAATGATAATCCTTGCGCTCGTCGGTCATCGGCCGGTCGGCGCGCGTCGGGCGCTTGCTGCCGCTGCCGACGCGCTTGGTCGGCTTGGTCGCCTTGGCCCAGCCCTTGCCCTTGACCGGCCGCGGCGGACGCGGCGCGTCCCCGCTTTCGATCGAACGCGGCTCGGATGACGGGGCGCGATCCGCGCGCTGGGCGACATTGCGCGGCGTCGGCCGGACTGGCCGTGCCGCGTCCCGATCCGGGCCGCGCGCAGCGCGCGGGTTCGGCGCGCGGACTGCCGAAGAAGGCCGCTCCTGCTCGCCCCGGTTCGAGCGGCGCGACGCGTCGCGATCCGGCGCGGGCGTCGGACGCGGGCCGTCGCGCAGGAAACGGCGCTCCGTCGCGGGTGCAGCGCGAACGCCGTCGCGCGACGGCCGGCGATCCGTTGCCGCCGCCGGGCGCGCATCGTCGCGCAGCGGTCGGCGATCGACCCTGGCCGGACGCGCGCCGTCGCCGGCAGGCCGGGCAGGAC
>NZ_JAUOTP010000003.1 GCF_030546695.1 Sphingomonas natans | reverse complement strand
GACCTCGTCCGTCTGGCAGCTTTCGGTTGCGGATGCAGCCTGCCGGCCGATGCTGGCCAATCTGAGCCGATAGTCGCGGATGAACCAATGTCCGGTTTGAGACAGCGCTCAATCGGCCCTGAATGTCCGCAAATGGGTCAGCGCAGCCGCGAGGCTGCCAGGCTTGTAACGCGCAATTGCGGACATCCTCTGATTAGCTCAAACTGGGCTTTCAGCTCTGCCGGTTGGGAAAGAAGATGTTTGTTCGAGCACTCCTGCTGGCTTCAGTAAGCATCTCGCCCCTGGTTTTCGCGCCGCTGCGTGCCGCAGCGCAAACGAGCCACACGGCTTCGGCAGGTCAGGTGGGCCTAGTTGGGGTCTGGCGCCTATATCGTTTCGAGGACACGTCAAAGGATGGCAAGGTGGAGAAGCCTTACGGCGACCATCCGCTGGGCTATTTCATCTATGACCGGAGCGGCCATCTCAGCGTTCAGATTATGCGCAATCCGCCGCTGCCAAAGTTTACGGCAGTTAACGGGGAACCATCCGATTCAGAGAAGGTGCAGGCTTATAGAGCCTACGTCAGCTATTTTGGGACCTACCGCGAAGATACGGCGAAGCATGTTCTTCACCATCAAGTAGAAGGCGCTCTCGACACCACTTACACCAACACAGATCAGATACGACCGTACCGGCTCCTGGGCGACACGTTGATCATCGAGGACGATCGCAAGGACGGAAGTCACTTTTATCGCGAGCTTCACCGGGTGCGTTAAGGACGCTCGCAGAAGTCGTATTTCACGTCCCGTTTCCCCGAGCGCCGCCCTTAGTAGATGATTTTAACGCCTTCGAAGCCGTCTCAGAGCGAGATGAATGAACGGCAGAAGCTAGAAGGCTTCGGATGGGTCACAAATGACCGCAATTGGGTCAATTCGGCCGGAAGCCCCCTAACGACTGCCGCCCAAGTTCGCGCGGAGCGACTGTCCGCGATGCAACAACGATGTAGACGCCTGTGCGCCGGTGTTAACCCAGCTGCAGCGGCGCCTCGTATCAGAAGTGGAAGACGTGGCGCAGCCGATCGAACACTGAATCGATGACACCTCCCAAACCATCATCAGGATCGACAGATCGGGGCAATTTCGCCTTGGCGGGGCGTGCCCCGATCGCATCGCTCATGAAGGTCTGCCATACGTGCGCGGGCAGTCCGCCGCCGGCCACGCCCGGAAGCGGCTTGTTGTCGTCGCGGCCCATCCAGACGGCGGTCACAAGTCCGCCAGCAAACCCGACAAACAGCGCATCGCGGTTGTCCTGCGATGTGCCCGTTTTGCCAAAGACCTGAGTGGTCAGCCCCGCGCCGCGGGCGGTGCCGGTGTTGACGGCAGCGGCGAGCAGATCGAGCAGCATGGCGCGCTCGCGCTCGTCAAGATATTGCAGATTTGCAGGCGATCGATCCGAAGATTGTGGGACGAGACCATAAGGGCGCACCGGGTACGCGCCTCCCGAGATAGCTGCATAGGCGCTTGCGAGCTCGATGAGCGTGGTTCCGGACGTGCCAAGCGCTATGCCGACATCAGGTTGCAGCGCGCTTCGAATCCCAAGATCGTGAGCAGCTGTGATGACGGCGCGGGGGCCGACACTTTGGCTGAGACGGACAGCGGCGACGTTGCTCGAACGGGCGAAAGCCTCTCGTAAGGGGATCTGACCGAGATACTGTCCATCGCTGTTTCTTGGTGACCAGTTCCCGATCGTGATCGGGCGATCATCGACCAGATCGTCCGGCGTCATACCGGCGCGCAGTGCGGCGAGGTAGACGAAAAGCTTGAATGTCGAGCCGGGCTGACGTTTCGCTTGGGTTGCCCGATTGAAGCTGCTCACTCGATAGTTGCGTCCGCCCACCATGGCGACGACCCTGCCATCAGTTCGCATCGCCACCAACGCTACCTGCGCGCCGGGCGCGCGGACCTGCTTCACCGCGGCTTCGGCCAAGCGCTGAAGGCGAATGTCCAGGGTCGTGCGGAGGATGGTCCGCGCGTAGACATCGTCGGCGTTGGCCGGCGCCGACGGGAGCACCCAATCGCTGAACCAGCTTCCTTGCACCGGCTCGTCAGCCGGCTTCAGACGAAGCTCGGCTGTAGCGCGTTTGGCCTCGACGAGATCAATGAAGCCGGCCTCGACCATGGCGTTCGTCACGAGCGCGGCACGCGCACGGGCGCCGGCGAGGTTGGTGCTAGGCGCCAGCCGTGACGGCGCCTTCATGAGACCTGCGAGCAACGCAGCCTCGCCGACGGTCAAGCGCTCGGGCGTCTTGCTGAAATAGTGGCGGGCGGCGGCGCGCAGGCCATACACATTGTCCCCGAAATACGCGTCGGACAGGTAGCGCGAGAGGATCTCATCCTTGGTGAGCCATGCCTCCAACCACAGCGCGATCAGTCCTTCCCGCGCCTTCCGACCGACCGACCTGTCCGAACTCAGATAGACCAGCTTGGCGAGTTGCTGAGTGATGGTGCTGCCGCCCTCGCGCATGCGGCGTTCGCGCAGATCATGCCACGCGGCGCGTGCCAGCCCCCGCGGGTCGAGCCCGTAGTGATGGTAGAAGCGCCTATCTTCAATCGCGACAAAGGCATTGCCGACATGATCGGGCAAGGCGCGGACATCGACGGGCCGATCGGTGATCGCGCCTTTTCGCGCGATCACCGTCCCGTTCGCCGCCAGTAGGGTGACACTGGGCGGTACGATTGGACGAGCGGTCTTGGAGGGGCGGATTGTGAGGGCGAGCCACACGACGGTAGCGCCCATCGCGAATAAGAGAAGCCCCGCTATCCAGATTGCGATCTTCCGGCGAAAGCCCGGCCGTTTCGATGGCCCAGGACCGGTACGGACCGGATCAGGCGGTGCACTTTGCCACGCCGAATTTGAGCGAGTGACCCCATCAACGCGTGGATCAGAACGATATTCGTTTAACATCGGGGTGTTCTATAGGGATAGGACGCTCATCCCGAAAGCGCCGTTTTCGAAGCGCTTGGTTTGGCGGGGCTCTGTCAGAGCAACGTGGCACCGTGGGCGTACACAACCGCTATTCTATACGGTTCGTCCACTTGGGAGCAGCCTCCGTTTGGATGCCGCTTTCGAGATAAACAAGTGGCAGAAGTTGGGAAGGGGCTAGGCGGCCTCGACGGTCCGATTTCGATGACGTGGACGGCTCTCCAACCCTCTCGCAGGATGATCTGTGGAGAGAGCCGGAAGGAGAGCCACAATGAGGAACGTCACCACGATCGGTTTGGATATCGCGAAGAACGTGTTCCAGGTGCACGGTGTTGATGCTGATGGTGCGGCGGTGATCCGCCAGCGGCTGACTCGGGGCCGGATGTTGAAGTTCTTCGCGAAGCTGCCGCCGTGCCTGATCGGCATCGAAGCATGCGCGACATCGCATTACTGGGCGCGCGAGTTGATAGCGCAGGGCCATGATGTGAAGCTGATGCCGGCGCAGTATGTGAAGCCGTACGTAAAGCGGGGCAAGAACGACGCGGCCGATGCCGAGGCGATCTGCGAGGCAGTGACGCGGCCGACCATGCGCTTTGTCGGGATCAAGTCGCCCGAGCAGCAGAGCGCGATGATGCTGCATCGTGTACGGTTGATCCTCAACCGCCAGCGGACACAGCTGTCGAACGCCTTGCGCGCGCATCTCGCCGAGTTCGGGGTCGTGGCAGCGATCGGCAGGAACGGAATCGAGCAGCTCCTCGATGTGATCGCCGATCCGACCGACGAACGCGTGCCGCCGGACGCGCGGATCTGCCTGGAGATGCTGGCTGCGCAGCTGCGCATCGTGAAAGAGCAGATCCTTGAAAACGATCGCAGGATCCTAGCAAGCGCGCGCGAGACCGAGCTCGGTCGGCGACTGATGGAGATACCCGGCGTTGGCCCGCTGCTCGCTAGTGCCATCGTCGCGACCGTTCCCGATCCTGCGATCTTCCGCTCGGGCCGCAACCTAGCGGCGTGGATCGGCCTGGTGCCGGGGCAGAACTCCAGCGGCGGCAAGGACCGGCTCGGCGCCATCACCAAGGCCGGGCATCAGTATCTGCGCCAGATGCTGATCGTCGGCGCGATGGCGGTGGTGCGCTACGCTGAACGCAATGGGGCGAAGCGGCCTTGGCTCGTGCAGCTGCTCGCGCGGCGCAAGACCAAGGTCGCAGCAGTGGCGCTCGCCAACAAGAACGCCCGCATGATCTGGGCGATGATGGCTAGCGGCGAGCGCTATCGCGAGCCGCAGGTCGCGTAAGGACACGGCGCGGGGGAGGGCGCCTACGAGGTTGGGAAGGGCTGACAGGAGCTAATGCAACAGCCGGTTGAACCGCCGGATCGGGAAAACCCACAATGACCCAGGCACCTCGAGTGCGAGAGTTTGATCGGGACCCGAGCCGCGCGAATGGCATTACGGCCAGCGGCGCTATGTGCCGCACCAACAGGTCGGACACATGGCCGCACCAACCAGCAACGCGAAGCCACTGTTCAAGCTTGCCAACGGAGGGCCGTCCACACATGGGTCTTCGGTGGATATCACGGCTGAGAGAGCTTGCTTGCGCCGCTAGAAAGTGCGGGAAACGCGTGCCGAAAATTTCCGGTCGGCGATCGACGGGCTGCCGAAACTGCGGAAGGCGGACACGCGATCGAGCATGAACGTCTCGCCTTTCGGGGCGCGCACGCGAAAGAAATCGGCGCCATCGACATCCTGAAGCCAGAACGCCGGGCGGGGATCGAACTTGGCAACGGAAACCTCGACGTTGCTCATCTCGATGTTGCGCGCCTGGCGAATGAAGAAGCCAGTGGCCGGCAGCGGGCCGAACATGCCGGGCTCCGGATATTTGTCTTCGAGCAGCGGCACCTCGCGACCGACCAAATCGGCGCCGGCCCCGCCGGTCTGCTGGACGAACAGATCCGCGATCTTCACATCCTCGACGGGATGATCGGCAACGCCCGCGATGATCGAGGGCAGGAGCGGACCATCGAAGCTGGAGATGTTGCTGATCAGCACGCGCCGCAGAGTCCCGATGGGTGTGCCCGCCGGCCCCCGCATCCGGCGCCCGAGACGCAGGAAGAGCGGTCCGCTCGAGAGGCGCCGCATCGTGATGTTCGTGATGGTGATGTCTTCGAGCACCGCGCCATCGACCGTCTCCAGCGCAATGCCCTGGCATTCTTCGAAGACACAATTGCTGATCGTGATGTTCTTGAAGCCACCATTGCTTTCGGTGCCACACTTAATGCGGCCGGTACCACCACGATCGGGCATCATCGGCATCCGCTTCCAGGTCCCGTCGATGATGCTGCCGACCTGATAAACGCCTGTCAGGTGGCAATTGGTGATTGTGACATTCTCGGTCGAGCGAGCGTATCCCAGCGCAAAGCTCGACTTTGGACAGATTCCGTCGTCCCAGGGCGAATTGACGGTGCAGTTGCTGACGCGGACGTTGCGGCAGCAGTCTATGTCGAAGCCGTCGCGGTTGGTGTCGACGATCAGATTGTCGATTGTCAGATTGTCGACGCCGGTCGCAAGCAGCGCGAACCAGCCCCCCTGGCGCACCTTGAAATCGCGCAGCAGCACGTTGCGGCAGTTGCGCAGCGCGATCGTCTTGTCGCCGACGCCGGGCTGACCGGAGACGGGTAGGTCATTGTCGTTGTCGCGGGCGGACCGCCCGCTGCGGCCGCTGCTGAGGCCTTTTCCGAAGAGAATGCCCGCCCCGAGGATCGCGACATCGTGGAGACCGTCGCCGTGGATCAGGCTGTTGGCCCAATGGGTGTGTCCGAAATCCTGGAAGGCATCCCAAGCCTGGACCGGATCGGGTGCGTCGTAGCCGCCGCTCGTCGTGCCGCCGGGCGGCGTGGATGCGGCAAGGATGACGGCGCCCTGCTCCAGATAGAGGGTTACGTTGCTGCGCAGGCGGATCGTGTAGCAGGCGTAAGTGCCGGCCGGGAAATAGACCGTGCCGCCGCCGGCGCGGGAAGCGGCGGCGATCGCATCGTTGATCGCGGGCGTGTCGATCCTCGTGCCGTCGCCGCGCGCGCCGAACGACCGCACGTCCAGCCATCGGGCCTGCTGCTCGGCCGGTATCGGCCGTCGCGCTACCGGCTGCGCGCCGACGGCGGAGAGGGCGGCGGGAGCGACGAGGGCTGCTGTGCCGCCAAGCACCAAGGATCTGCGATCGATGAGCATATCTTCTCCTGAGCGGGCTTCTTAGCGAAGCACGAATATCTGGGCGCCGTATCGCGGCAGCTCGAGCGAAACGATTCGGCCGCCCGGCGCGGCCCGGCTGGCGACAAATCGCGCCGTGCCGGTGGCGGGGTCCCAGTTTTCGATCCTCTTGCCCGCGCCATGGAGCGTGACAGACGTCTTCAGGCGCGCGGCGGCTTCGTTAAAGACGAAGAAGACCTTGGCATCGGCCAGTTGGCGATGCGTATAGCGGAGTGCCGTGCTGGGCGTCGACAGTTCGACATCCTCGACGCCGACAGCCGCGCGGACCGCGGCCGTCAATGCGGCCGGCGCCATTTGTGCGGGTGGCGGCGCAACCGGTGGGTAAGCGGGAGGGGTGGGGACGGGCGTGAGGCGATCGGTAGCGACGGCCGCCCATGCAAATTCTCCGGGGCGTGCCGGTCTCGCTTCGCGATAGCTGGCCTCGACGATCCGTGGCGGTGTCCTGCCGAGGAACAGCACCTTACCGCCCGAGCCCGCAAAGGCGCGCAGACGATCCACCACGGCGGCCGGCATCAGATCGGGCATCGGTACGATCACGGTGCGATATCGATTGCCGCTGAGCGTCTCGAAGCGTCCGCCATCGCCCTTGAGCAGCGAACCGATCGCGTCCTCGTCGACGAGGTCGTAATCGACCTGCATCTCGGACAGGAGGCGCTCGGTGGCGACGAACATGTCGTCGGCACTCTCATCGGCGGTCCAGAGCGTTCCGCGCGACTGAAGGATCGCGACGCCGGCATCGGGCCGTCCCATCGACATCAGATAGGATGCGCGCCGCGTATAGGCGGCCAGCGCCGGGAAGCCTGGATCGGCATAAAAGCCGGGGGTCGGCTTGCCGCCGGGAATATACATGAACTCAAACAGGTTGATCCCGCGTGCGAGCTGCTCGTCGACCACGTAGCGCGCGATGGGCAGGGGCGGCGGGGGCCGGAAAGCAGCGAAGCTTTCGGTCATCGCCTGCGGTCTGCCGTTCAAGTGTGCAACCGACGAGCCGAAGCGCGGAAAGTCCGAGACGGTATCCGTCCAGATCTGGTGCCAGATGGCGTCGATGCCGGGCGACTGGACGGTCCGCATCGTCCGGAAGAAGTCACCCTCGCTCTTGCCGAGCGCGATCTGATGCTCCTCGTGGTTGAGGTGGACCTGATATTGCAGGTTGTAGCGCGCGCACCATTCGGATTGCATCTTGAAGAAGGTGTCGGCGAACAGACGCGAGAAGACGTCGTAATAATCGGCACGAACGAGCTTCTGGCGCTCGGTCAGTTTCGCCTGGTCGCCCTGCACAAGAGCAGGCAGGTCCGCCGCCGGATCATAGCCTTTCAGAGTCCTGAATTTGGCGAGGAAGGTGCCGGTCCAGGGGATACCTGGGATCGAATAATCGGGCTCGTCGCCGCGAAAGCCGAGGATCGTCTTGCCGAACTCGTCGCCGACGGCCGCACGATAGGCCTCGTGCGTGAATTCGATGTAGCGGGCGGTCGCCGCGGGATCGAGATAGTCGTGGAGCGAGTGCGTCCCGTCCTTCTTGCCCGTGGGGTTCGTGTCGGAACGGGTGGGCGACGTCTGGAAGGCATGCGTGACGGCGATGACGCGCCACGCGGCACCTGCGGGTGCTTGCCAGCGGATGCGGCCATCGCGGCTCTCGATCGGGCGGGTTTCGCCCGAGGCAGGATCGAATGCGCTGACCGCGACGAGATCGGACGGCGCGGGCACATCGAGCGATCGGCCGCCGGCGATCGTCCACTCGCCCGCTTTCACCAGCGCCTTCATGCGCAGTTCGGGCGCCTGCTCGCTGATCTTGCCGCCGGCGAAGCCGCTCGGATAGCCGGCGTCGTCGACGATCCAGATCCGCATGTCGCGCGTTTTCGCCGCCGCGACGAAACGCTTGAAGAAGGCGAAATATTCCGGGCTGAGATAGGCGTAAGGAAGCTTGCGGCCCCACTGCGCGGTCACCGCCTGAAAGCCGAGCGCCTTCAGTCGATCCAGTTCGGCGCCGATCGCGGCGTCGCTGACACCATCGCCGATGCCGTAATAAGGCTCGGGACCATATTCGGGCGGGGGGCTTTTCCACCGGGCGAGCACGTCGGCTGCCTTCGGCATCTGCAGCTTCTGCCAATCCTGGCCGGCCGCAAGTGCCGGTGCGACAGAGGCCAGTAGGCCGATCGTGAGAAACGCTGTCTTGTACCTCCCTAACACGTGCCCACTCCCTGCAAGCTATTTTTGTGGCTGATCGATGCCGCTCATGGCCGGGCGGCGGGCAGGTTGCTGGTCCTGCCCGCCCGTTTGCTAAAAGCGCTTGCGCAAGCCGAGCGTGACGACACGGCCGAGAATGTTGCCGACACCGTAGCCGTTGCTCGATTGCATGTAGGATGGTTCGGTATCGAACAGATTGTCGATATCGGCCGTCAGCTCCATGCCCGAAAGCATGCCCTGATCCGGCAGCTTCAGCCCGAAATGCATCTCCACGGTCGTGAAGCTGCTGATCGTCTCGGTCGCCAACGGGCCGGCGAAGGTCGTGAAGCGGTTGCGATACTTACCGCTGTAATTGACGCTGGCCGAGACGCTCAGCGGGCCGTGCTGGCCGGACAGCGTACCGCGTACGCGCAGGCGCTGCTGCCCCAGCGGAAACTGATCGACCAGGGCAGCGCCGGCCGCCGCCGCCTGGTTGAAGTTCAGGACGTAGTTGCCCTGCGCCTGCGCAGCGAAGGTCGTGTCCCACTTCTGCCAGCGATAGCCGACGTCGAAATCCAGACCGTCCGTCTTGATGACGGAGAGGTTGGTCCGACGAAGCAATGTGACATTGTAGATCGGCGGCAGATCGGCGGGTCCGTTGACGGTGTTCGGGAAATCGACCCGGCTGATGTCCTTGATCAAATCCCAGACGACATTGGGATCGAGCGGCCGCGCCTGGCAGTTTGTTCCGCTCGGATAGGTCCCGCTGCCGCAGACGATGTTGTCGACGATATATTTGCGGAAGTTCGGATCGGTATAGAAGGTGCGGCTCGGCGTGCTGATCCGATCCTTGAACATGAGATTATAGTAGGTCACGCTCGCCTTGAAGCCGGGCAGGAAGCTCGGCTGGAAATCGGCGCCGAGCGACCAGGTCTCGGCGCGCTCCGGCCCGAGATTGGGATCGCCGCCGGCGATGAAGATGCCGCCCGGGACCGAACCCTGCGGCAGGCCGGGCGGCAATGTCCCGTTGGCGAGATAGCCGGCGCGCGTGTCGGGCGAGTAAAGATCGTTCAGCGCGGGCGCATGAAACGACTTGCCGTAGGTGCCGCGCAGCGTGATCCCGTTCACCGGCGCCCAGTTCACGCCGATCTTGGGATTCTTGGTCGATCCGAAATCATTGTAATGATCGATCCGGCCGGACAGTGAGATGTTCAGCAGCTGCAGCATCGGCAGCGCGTTCTGCTGGGAGAAAAGCGGAATGAACAGCTCGCCGAAGCCCGAATAGACCTTGCGCGTGCCGACGCCGCGCTGCGCGCCCTCATCGAACCCGATCCGGCCCGTGGCGAACAGGCCGTTATAATGTTCGGTGCGATAGACCCCGCCGATCGCGACCTTGAGATCGCCTGCGGGCAGAGTGATCAGCGAGCCGTCGATCTTGCTGTTCAATTCCCACAGATATTGCTTGCCGACATAGTGATTTTCATAGTCGGCGAGCGTGATCTGGTTCGTCGCGCTCGTCCCGGTGCCGAACGGATCAAGCGCCGTGTCGCGCGTGGTGCCGGCGAGCAGGGCCGTGCTGGTGCGCGGATTGAATGACGCCTCGTGAATGTCCGTATTGCTGCGCGACCCGGTCAGATAGGTCGACCATTTGAAATCGTGCGGAAGCGTGACGTCCGAGGTCAGCGTGCCGCCGTAGGTGGTCAGCGTCGTATGATCGAGCAACGGGATGCCCGTCACCGTCTGCGGGTTGAAATAGGTCGTGATCGACGTGACCGTCGCCGGCAGCCCCGCCGGGAAGAACGGATTGCTGCGCGTCATCACGCCCGAGGTGAAGCTCGGGACGTTGTAGGCGTTCGCCTTGGTGCGCGAATAAAAGCTGTCGAAGCCGAGCTCGACGCCGTCCGTCACTTCCTGATGGCCCGAGGCGAAGAAGCTCAGCCGCTCCTGCTTCGGATAAAGATCGCCATATTGATAGGTGGTGCAGCGCGGATCGACCGCGCCGGTCGCGGGCTGGATGAAGCTCCCGGTCGCCACGCCGGCTGCATTGTTGGTGCGATAGGTGGCGGGAATGCACGAATTGCCGATGATCCGCAGATCCTGCCCGCCGGTGCCCGAAAAGTCGTTGGTCAGGAAGGGCTTCGTCGAGGCGCGCAGCCGGCTGGTCGCCGAATATTCGCCGGAGATGATGATTCCGCCGCCGTCCCATTTCTTGCCGGCCGACGCATTGCCGTTGAGCAGGTGATAATTGCTGCCGAAGCCCGACCGGATCGTGCCCTCGACGCCGTCATAGTCCCGGCGCGTGATGACGTTGACCACGCCGGCGACGCCGTCCGACCCGTAGGTCGCGGACGCACCGTCCGCGACGATCTCGACCCGCTGGATTGCCGACGGGGGGACCATCGAGGGATCGGGCAGGCTGGAGAGGGCACCGACGCCGACGATGCGGTGACCGTTTACCAAGGTCAGCGTTGCGCTCTGGCCGATGCCGCGAATGTCCGGCCCCGTTGAAAGGCTGCTGTTCGAACGCTGGCCCGGCCGCGGCGCCGTATTGAAGCTGGCGAGCTGGGGGACCGTCGCGAGCAGTTCCTGCGTGGTCGTGGCGCCCGTTTGGATGATGTCGTCGCGGCCGAGCTGGATCAGGTTCGATCCGGTCGGCGGAGTGCCGCGAATGCTGGAGCCGGTGACGACGATATCGGCTACCTGCTCGTCCGACGCGGGCCTGCTGGCGGTTGCCGCATCGCTCGGAGCCGGATCTACGGGTGTGGCAGGCTGCTCCGCGCTGCTGGCCGTCTGCGGGCTGGCGGCAGCCTCTGCGCTTGCCAGAGCATAGGTCTGGTTGCTCGTCTGTTTGGCGGCGAGGCCGGTTCCGCTGATCAGCCGATCGAGCGCGACGGGGACGGTCATCGTGCCGCGGACGGCGTTCGCCTGCTTGCCATCGGTCAGTCGACGCGCCGCGACGATCTGAACATCGGCCTGCTTGCCGAACTCGACCAGTGCCAAAGTCACGGGCTTGGCGGCGATGTCGAAGGGGCGGGCTTGCGCATAAGCGGAGCCGGCTGCGGCCACAGCGAAAATCGTAGTCGTCGCGAGCAACCTGTGATCGATCATAGATATCCTCCCCATCCGACTATCGTGTGCCGGTAAGAGGAAGAGCTTCGGCGGTGGAAAATCCTTGAAAAGAATTTCGCGCTTCGCGAATTTTTTTCGAGCGAGCGGGACGCGCACGGGCCCGCGAGCAGTACCTTGCCCCAGCCAGGCGCCTAAAGACTGTGCGATCCGCGCGATCCGATCCGTATCTCCCCGACGGGGTCGATGGACACCGGCACGTTGAACGTCACGCGGAGGGCTTTGGCGAAGCCCTCAACGTCGTCGGTCCGAAAGAAGCCGTCCAGTCGCTCCGACGCCAGCGCCGGATCTTCGAGCACGAGCTGCCGCTGGTTGTATCGATTGAACTCGTCGATCGCGGCGGACAGCGTCTCACCCTGAAGATCTATCCGGCCATTGCGCCAGGCAAGGGCTTGGTCGATCGATCGCGCCGCACTCCGGCGAACCTGCGCGGTATCAGACAGAAAGACATGATCGCCGGCGCGCAATTGGACACCTTCATGGTCGCGGCCCTCGGTCCAGGCCCTGACGACACCTTCGGTCACCAGGATATCGGCGCCCTGATCTCGACGCCTGACCGAGAATGCGGTGCCGACCGCGAGCACGCGGACCGCGCCAGCCTCTACCAGGAAGGGGCGGCGCGGGTTGCTCGATACTTGGAACCATGCCTCGCCGCGCCTGAGATCGATGTCGCGGTGGTGATCCGCATAAGCGATCTTCATCTCGCTTGCGGTGTTGATCGCGGCGACCGATCCATCCGGCAACGGCAAGCGCCGTATCTCACCGACGGCGGTCGTTATCGTATGACCCTTTCGCCACAGCGCGACGCCGCCGACTAGCGACGCCGCCAGAGCGGCGCCACCTCCGAGCACGAAGCCGCGCCGCACGTGATCCACCTTGGCTTTTGCCGCTTCTTGGTCAGCTGCCGGGTCCAGCGCGAGCCACAAGGCATGGGCATGTAGGAAAGCGCCTTGATGCCGCTTGTCCTGCCCAAGCCACGCGTCGAGCGCTTCTTCTTCGGCCGACGTCCAGTCCTCGCTGTCCAGGCGAGCAACCCATCCGGTCGCGATCTCGTCGATCTCGTTCCCGCTTTCGCTTGGCATCGACTAGTTTCTCGCTGTCCGGAGCACGTCCTCATTATCGGTCTGGCCGCCGTTACTCCAGCCTAATCGAACAGCTTTCAGCCCGAGCCAGATCTGCTTTTCGACAGTCTTTTCGCTGATGCCGAAATGTTGTGCGATTTCCCGCTGCGACCAGCCCTCGAGCTTGCGGAGCTCCACGACCTGGCGACACTTGGGAGGAAGCGCGCGGATCAATGCCAGCAGGCGCTGATAATCCTGGCGATCCGCGGCTTGTCGTTCCGGCGACGACTGATGGACGTCGTGGCACGCATCGATTTCAGCGATCGTCTGAAGCTCCACTACGCGCTCGCGGCGAAGGCGGCGGATTGTGAGGTTGCGAATGATCGAGAAAAAATATGCTCGGGGATCGTCGATATGAGCGACCGTCTCAAGCGTGGCGATCCGGCAATACGCGTCTTGAATGATTTCATCGCTATCCTCGCGCTTCACCCCCCAACGCTTGAGCCACGCCCGCATCCGCTGTTCGCAGGGGATGATGTGCTCCGACACCCAGCGCGCCCGCGCGACCTTCAAAGCTATTGCTGGCGAGACTTTGCTAGCCAAATCATCCTCCGGCTCGTTTTCCGGTCTGGGAGACGGCTCGATTCAGCCTTTTCCGTCCCAGCCGATTTATCTGACAATTGGAGGCGCGGTCCTTGGCTTTGTCAATGTGGATGATCGGATCGATCCGCCGCTGCGGCATCGATCCTGCTTCCTATCTGCCGACGGTCGCTGCGGTACGCTCGGCGAAAGCTGAACGAATGCCGGTTTCGGTATGCCGCTACGCGTTTGGGTGCCCGCTTCCGGGTCCGTGGGCCCGCGAAACCGCCGAACTGCTGCCGCTCTATAAGTCGCCGTTGACACGCCGATACAAGTCTCGACGAAACGAGGCAGGCCGTTTGCGTCGAGACTGACAGCAAGTCGCATCCACGTTCCATTGGGAAGCGGCCGGCGGGGCTGGACATCTGCCTTCGGGTCTTTTCCGAATGCCGGGCAACCCAGTCGTCGCTGGAAAGCGGACCGGCGGCCATGTCGAATTGGCCATCGATAGTCGTCGACCAGTGCGAGGCAGTTATCCACGGCTATCGCTGCAGCGGGTCGTAAGATGGCAGGGATCCTGTCCTTAGCGTAACTCGGCGGCCGTCTTAGGCGGCATCACAAGCGTGAGAACGGTTGGAGTGGGGATAGTCATGTCGGGCACGTCCCGATGTGGAGGGCGCGAAGGCCAAGCGAGCGCGATGCCGGATCCAGCTGAATCCTCTACGGTGTTGAGCATCATTTCCGACGGGATCGCGACGAACGGGACCAGCCGCTCGGCAAGGAGCGTAGCACGCTTTTCCGCGAGTAGCTTCAGCGTCCGCGCATCGAGCAGGAAGTCGATCGCCTTGCCGTCGCGGATCACCGACACCCTGATCTTGTCGCTTCCGACTGGCACCGGGCCGGCCACGAACAACCTGCTGTCGAGCGAACCGCCGCCCCGGAAATCCCAGCGAAAGCCGCGCCATTGGCTGACCTGCGCGATCGTCCATCCCGCAGGATCCCGGCGCGCGACGTAGATCTGCGTATCGCCCGCCGCATCGAACTTGTGGAAGGTGATCATCGCCCGTCCGGCGGGATCGAAGCCGACGACGGTGTTGTTGTTGATCATCCCGCCCCCGGCAGGCACGCGATCGACGATCTCGGCGGTCGACAGCGTGATCGGCAGATGCAGCGGTTTTCCGTCGGAGCTCTCCCAATGCACCAGATCGCGGCTTTGCGCGTAGGACAGATCGTGATTGCTTTCCGCCATCGGCGATTCCCGCCAAACCCACGCAATGTGGAAGCGCTTGTCCGGGCCGAGCACGGGGCCGACGAAATAGGCGTTGCGCTGCCCTTCGCCGTCGGTGAGCGGCACGTCCAACAAGTGGCGCCAGCGCCCGCTCGCAGCGTCGAAGATATTGTAGATCTCGTTGCCGTTGCCGCTGGCCCCATCGCGATATTTGAAGACGAGATGTCCGGCGGCGTCGTGGAGGAAGATCGGATAGGTCGCGCTTCGCTCCAGCGGCGCGTCGGCCATCACCGGAACGCGGACCAGGGTGCGCACGTCGCCGGGCGTCGTCGTGCGGTAATAGAGCAGCGGATCGCGGTGCATGTTCGCCGAGACATGGATGTTGCCGGCCGCATCCACCGCCATCGCAACATAATTGTGCGAGTCCCAATTTACCCAGGAATCAAGCTTCTGATACCGCCAACCCGCGCCATCGCTCCGCGGCCGCGAGGCGATGGTGAGTTGTCGGTTCGCGTCATAATAGCCGACGAAGATCGTCGTGTCGGTGACGACAAGGGCCGATTTTACGCTGTGCCCCGACCAGACCGTGTCGATCGCCGATAGCTCGAACGGGGTAGCGGCCGGGCTCGCGTGCGTTGCCGTCTGACCCGCGAGCGGCGCCGCGGCGACGCCCAGCCAAACGGCCGATGTTGCGGCCGCGAAGAGGAAGCCGGTTGGGCGGCGGACGGTGGACATGAGTTCGTTCCTCGGAAAGCGATACAGTCGTGCACGATGCAATGCGCGTATGTCAGGGTCTGCTCGGCCAGTGTTCGGCCGGGATGGCGGCATAAGGGCAGCTTCGCCGCGGTCGGCGCGACATCGCCGCCCTTTGCCTATGCCTCTTCTCGTCAGAACGTCCCGTGGAAGCTCAGCGTGAACGTCCGGCCGTCATAATCGACCTGGCGCGGGATGCCCTGGACGACCTGATACTGGACCCGCTTCGCATCATTCAGATTGAACGCATCCAGGGACAGCGAATATTGATCGCTGAACTTGAACGAAAGCGAGGAATCGACCTGTCCGCGCGTCGCGACGAAGCTGTTTCCGCCGGTGAAGCTGTTCGCGCCGGTCAGCGAATATTCGTCACGCCATGTATAGACGACGCGAAAGCCGATCTTCGGGCTTTCATAATAGCCGATCAGATTGACGTTGTTCTTCGACACGCCGGGCAGGATCGCCTTGCTGCCGTTGGAATTGGTGCCGGAGATGTGCGTGTAGGAATAGTTGAACTGCCCGCCCAGATTTTTAAGCAGCCCGGGCAGGAAATCGAAATTCTGCTGAACCGTGAACTCGAGGCCCGTAACGGTGATCGGGTTCGGCTGATTGTAATTGCCGGACGCGGTGATGATTGCGGGATTGCCCGCGACGAGGAGGTTGCTGAAGCAGGTGGTGCCGACCGTCGTCAGGCGGCCGAGGCCCAGCGATGAGGCGTCGGCGGGGCACAGTCTGTCGAGCCGATTCTCCGCCGCGATCAGGTTCGTGATGACCTTCCGATAGAATGCCAGCGAGACGAGCCCGCCGGGCCGGTTATACCATTCGATCGATGCGTCTTCCGAGGTGGCGTAATAAGGCTTGAGGTCCGACCCGCCATATTGGATCGCATAGCCGGTGGAGTTCGGGCTGACGGTCGTCGTCGGCGTCAGGGTGCGGACCACGGGTCGGACGAAGGCTTTGTTGTACCCGCCACGCAGAACGAGCTTCGAGGTCAGATTGGCCGCCAGGAAGACCGACGGCAGAAAATCATGATAATTCTGCCGAAATTGCGTGGGCACGAACGCGGTCGCGCCCGTCGAGGTGACCTGCTGCGATAGCGCGTTGATCAGCTGGTGCGTCTGCTCATAGTGGACGCCCGCATAGCCCTTGATCGGGATGTTGAAGATCTCGAAGCCGAGCTGCGCCTGGGCATAGGCCGCGAAGATGTTGCGGCGCGCACCGAAATTATACAGCGAATACGCCGAATTGGTCGGATCGTTGATCCAGCCGGTGGGCGTCACGACATCGCCGGGGCTGGTCGTGACCGGCTGCAGGCGGGAAACGATATAGTCGTAATCGAGCTGCGGCCAATTCGTGAGATAGTCACCGCCGTTGCCGCCGAAGAAGCTGCTCGTATAGGGATTGTCGCCCAGGAATTTGCTGTCGATATTCTGGGTCTGCACGCCCTTCGCGCTCGTGCGATAACCCTGCGAGATGTAGCGGTCCTGCTGATAGCGCGCGCCGAGGGTGATCCCCGACAGGAGCGGCAGCTCGAATTTGCGCTCGATCTCGCCTTGCGCGGCCTTGGTCTTGTTGACGCCATAGGCCGAAGAGCCGGCGACGATGATCTGGTCGCCATTCGCCGCAACCTGGGTCGGCTGGTTGGCGGCAGACCAGGTGAAGGGGCCCGAGGGCACGATCACGGCCGGATTACGGTTGAGCGTCAGCAGATAATTGCCGATGTCGCCGCCGCCCGAGTTGAACGCTCCGTTCGCGCCATTGCCCGCCACCGTCGGCAGGTTGCGGACGTCGAGCTGGGTTTCTACCGAATTGTTCTCGCCGCGCGAATTGGTCAGCGTACCGGTGATCCGCCAATCGTCATGCTTCCACTCGGCGGTGCCGATGACATCCCACATCTGCTCGAGCAGAGGCTGGGAGCGAATCGAGTCGTTGATCTGGACGTTCGCGAAGTTGAACCCCTGCACATAGGCGTTGCCGTCATCCTGGACGACGACGGGCGTCGTCGGGCTGATGATCGCCCGCGTGGAGCGCATGTCGAGCTCCATGAGGTTCGTGAAATTGTTCTTCAGGTTGCGGCGGGTGTAGAAGCCGGTGGCGCCGATCCGCAGCTCGTCGGTCGGTTTCCATTCGGCGCCGCCGGCCGCGGTCAGCAACGAACCTTCGTTGAACTTGACCGCCTGGCGCTGATCGGACGCGTAGAGCACGCCCGTCTTGCCCTTCGCGCCTGTGCCGGTGGCCGCACAAACTTGGCCGGAGGGGCAGGTGCCGTTGCTGTTGAAGGGGGCATAATAATCGGCGAACGAGGCGAAGCCGGGCGTCGTCGTCGGCGACAGCGGCGAGTAGGCATTGAAGAAGATCGAATCCCGCCGGAACCGCTCCTTCTTATAGGCGACGACGCCGAACACGGCGAGGTTCGAGGTCAGATGCTTATTATAGCCGATCGTCGCTGCGGGCGTCTTGTACTTGCCGAGCGTGTCATATTCGCCCGCCAGCTTGAAGAAGCCGCCGTCCTTGCGCGAGAGCGCCGGCTGGATCTGGAGATCGACGATGCCCGAAAGTCCGCCGGCCTGATCCGTCGCGGAGATCGTCTTGCGGACCGCGATCGCGGAAAAGACATCGGCATTGAACGCGCCGAGTGGGGTTGCGCCGTCCAGCACCGGATCGGCGAAGGCCTGCCCGTTGATCGTATAGCGGGCATAGGTTCCTGGCAGGCCGCGGAGATTGATCGTCGCGTCGCGCGATGCGGCCTCGCGGTTGATCTGGACGCCGGGAATGCGTTGCAGCGCTTCGCCGACATTAAGGTCCGGGAAGCGGCCGAGGCCGTCGGAGGAGATGCTGTCCGAGACGCCAAGATCGTCGCGCTTCATGCGCAGCGCGTCGATATAGGACTGGCGGAAGCCCGTGATGACTATATCGGTGCCGGCTTCCTCGGCGCTGGCCGCGGCGGCGGGCGATGCGGGCGGCATCGGCTCGCTACTCGCCTGAACGGGGCGCAAAGGGACTGTCGCGGGCACCTCCTGGCCCGTCGAGCCAGCCCTGGCAGCGACCACGGCGTAGGTATGTTCGCCCATCTGGCGGGCGGTCAGTCCGGCCCCTTTCGTGAACCGCTCGATGGCCACGGGGACCGTCATCGATCCGCGCACGGCATTACCGCGCTTGTTCGCCGAAACGTCGCGGGCCACGAGTATCTGGACGTCGGCCTGCTTGCCGATCTGGACGAGCCCGGGCGCGATCGGCTGCGCCGGGACGTCGAACGCCTTCGTCTGGCCGACGGCGGGTGCGACTGTGGAAACGAGACAGGTCAGTGCGGTGGTACCGCAAAGCAGCTTGCGCATCATAGCATTCTCCCCCTTTTTTGGCAGATGCGATGCATCTGCACTGGGAAAGAGACCACGAGCGCGAATTTACCCTTAAAAAAATCTATGTTGTGATCTGCATCGAGCCGATCCGGATCTCGTCCGGCCTGCTGAAGTCGACCGGCACATCGAAGGTCGCGTTCACCGCGCGCGCAAATCCGTCGATATCGTCGGTGCGGAAAAAGCCGTCGAGGCGCTTGTTCGCGATCTGCGGATCGAGCAGGATGATCCGCCGCCGGTTGTAGCGGTTGAATTCGGAAATCGCGTCGACGAGCATTTCGTCGACCAACTCGATCCGGCCGCTCCGCCAGGCGAGAGCATGTTCTCCCGAGGCGCTCGCCACTACGACGTCCTGCAGCCGGGCGTTGTCGGCGAGGAAAACGCTCTGGCCCTCAACCAAGCGGGTTCGCTGCGATCCGGCATCCTCGGACCAGATCTCGACGATCCCCTCGGTAACGGCGATATCGGCGCCAGCCTCGCGGCGCCGAACCGAGAATGCCGTCCCGATTGCGAGCACCCGGATTGGGCCGGTTTCGACTACGAAAGGCTTGGCGCGATTCTTGGCCACCTGAAACCAGGCTTCGCCTTGGTTTAGGCGGATATCGCGCCGGGCGCTGCCGAACATCACATCGACCTCGCTTCCGGTATTCAGGGCAGCAATCGATCCGTCATCCAGCGGTACATGGCGGATCTCGCCAAGGTCGGTGCGGAGCACCGTGCGCTGCTTAATTAAGGTGATCCCGCCCACCAAGGATGCGGCAAGGGCCGTTCCGCCGCCGACCATGAGGGCTCGCCGGTTCAAAACCGCGCGATCAGGCGCTGGATCGGTGGCGACGTCGTCTTGTCCGGCGATTCGTGCTTTCGGCGATTGGGAATGCGGGCCGCATTTTCGTGCCAGCATCGACCAGGTTGCCTGCGCCTGTAAGAGCGCGCCATGACGACGAGGCTCGCCGGCGAGCCAGGCCTGAAGCTCGGCTTCAAGCTCCGCGGACCAGCCGCCCGCATCCATGCGTGCCACCCAGGCGACCGCGTCATCTCGCATGTTAGAACCGCTGATGCCGCTCATCGGATTTTGGCTCCTGCCTGAAATCGCCCGTCGGACCTGTTCCTGGCCTGCGCCTCTTGTTTGTCCCAAGCCTCCCGGATAGCCCGAAGGCCAAGCCGGATCTGACATTCTACCGTCTTTTCGCTGATTTGCAGGTGAGCCGCAATCTGCTTTTGGGGCCAGTCCTCAAGCTTCCTGAGGCGAATGATCTGACGGCATTTCGGCGGCAACCTGTCGATCAGAGCGATGATCTTTTCGTAGACCAGCCGATCGGACGTTTGGTCTTCGATATCGTGAGAAGGGTGGTCCTGAAATGCATCGACTTCCGCGATCAGTTCGAACGAGACAATGCGCTGACGCCGATGCCGACGCGCCAGAAGGTTGCGAACGATCGAGAAAAAGTAGGGCACAGGACGATCAATATGATCGAGGCTCTCCAGTAGCGCGATCCGGCAATAGGCATCTTGTAGGAGCTCGTCGGCATCTTCGGGCGACACTCGCCAGCGGCTGAGCCAGGCGCGCATCCGCGGCTCGTACGGCACAATTTGATCGGCGACCCATGCGGCCCGCTTCTGTCGCGCCTGAAGTGCCCTGACCGAAGCGCACTCGTTCATATCCATCCCCCGAACGGGCCTGTGCTTCGGCCCTCGATATGGCCTCGTTGGCACAACCGGCATGGGCGGACAAACAGCGTTATCTCACCAATTGCAGCGACCATCCCTCTTTCCTGATGGCGGACGGCTTCATTCCGGGCGACCGGATCGATCCGAAGGCAATGCGGCGGACCCTGGATGCGGTCGCGCGCACCTGGGATCTGCGACAAACTTGGGGTTGGGACTATCCGATGATCGCGATGACGGCGGCGCGTGTCGGCGATCGCGAGCATGCGGTCGACTGGCTATTCGTCGATCGCAAAAACAATCAGTGGGGCGTGACCGGTATGACGCCGCGCGTGCATCTGGACGGGGCGGCCGACGCGTTGAAGGCGGGCGGCGCAGGGGGCGCCCAACTTGCGGACAATCCCGATGGCGCGGGCTATCGCCGAGCGGCCGAGACCTACAGCGGCGAATGACCCGCGCCGTTCTCGACGCATCAGCAAAAATCGCTCGTCTTCAAGGCGAGCGCGGTGCGGGCAAGGTCGCCGGCATCGTCGCCGAAGCAGCTGTTGGCGTGTTCAATCAGGCAGAAGTGGTGAGTCATTGCGTTCGCTTCGGCGCACCGATCGACGAGATCCGTGCCATGCTAGGCGCGCTCCCTTACAGCATCGTCGAAGCCGACGAGGCATTCGCCGGGACGCAGGAGGCTCCGCGCCGTGACAGCCTCTGCAGGACTGTCACTCGGCGACCGTTTTTGCCTCGCCTTGGCTAAGCGAATAGATGTGTCCGCCTATACCGCGGATCACGCGTGGAAGGATGTCGCGACCGCCGTTGGCGCGAAAGTCGTGGCGATACGCTAGAGCGGGGTCGACCTGGCGGTGGGCGTCGAGAAAACCCCGGCAATCGCTCGCATCCCCCGCGCATCCGAAAAGCACATCGTCCGCTAGATCGTGGTTCATCGCGAGCGACGTTCGTAGACCGCAGTCGGACCGCGGCGGCAAAAGCATCCCGGGGAAAATAAGGACCAGAACCGACAACTGTTGGTGCAGGCGACGGCTATCGGTAGGCCGGAGCGCTGCTAATCATCGGCATAACGTCCCGCCGTGCGCAGCTGTCTCACGACGCCGTTGAACGCCGCCGTACAGCCTTGGGCCCGACCGATGTCGTTCTCACCCTTGGCCGCATCCCAGAACAATTCCAACGGCCATCGGTCTGGGCAATGATGAAGGAGGCATCGCAGCGCGAGCCGCACCTCGACCGTATCGACGCGGACCTTCGTGGAGCGGGTCATTGCCCCCCGCAGGACGCGCACAGAGAGGTCGATGACGAGGCGCTGGTGACGCGATAGCTCCCCGACCACCTAGTGGAAGTTCCGGGATTTGATCCTGACCACGTCCTCTGGATCCCGCCCTTCGGCGTGCGGAGGCCAGTACAGATCGCGCGGCTGCGGGCTCCATCCTCGGTCGCCGCGATCCGGCGATCCCGGATGCGTCGCGCCGTCGCCCGGTCCGGTGCGATGCGGGAACGCCATGTCGCCGACTTGCCGCAGGAGATCGCCATAATCGATGATCTTCTGGATGATGACATGGATGACCTCGCCTTCCTTCTGGACGATGCCGCGCATGCCGATCATCGACGCCGACATCACCGTGCGCCGCTGCGCTTCGAAGCGGTCGGGCCACAATATGCCCTGCGCAACGCCGCTCTCATCCTCGATCGTGATGAACAGCACACCCTTCGCGGAGCCCGGCTTCTGGCGGACGAGGATGACGCCTGCGACCTCGACGGATTTGCCGTCGCGGATGCTCGTCAGATCGGCGCAGCGCCGCACGCCGCGGCGAGAGAGATCGTCGCGCAGGAAGGAGAGGGGGTGGGCGCGCAGCGACAGCTGCAAGGTCCGGTAATCCTCAACGACCTCGCGCCCGTCCGTCATCGGCCGCAACGCGACCTCCGGCTCCATGCCTTCGGGGCTGAATTCCGCCTCTCTCGCATCGGCGGCCGCGAACAGCGGCAGCGGCGCCTCGCCAAGCCCCTTGACCTTCCAGATGCCCTGGCGGCGGTCTTCGCCGAACGCGTGGAACGCGTCTGCCTCCGCCAGGCGTTCGATCGCGGCTGGCGGCACACCCGCGCGACGCCAGATTTCTTCAACCGACCCGTAGGCCGCATCTCCGCGGGCCGCGACGATCGCCGCGCCATGCAGGTTGGCAAGCCCCCGGACCTGGCGAAAGCCGAGCCGGACAGCTTTGTAGCGATCGCGGCTCTCCTCGAGCGTGCAATCCCAGCGGCTGGCGTTTGCGCAGACCGGCCGGACCTCGACATTATGCTCGCGCGCGTCGCGCACGATCTGGGCAGGCGCGTAGAAGCCCATCGGCTGGGCGTTCAGCAGCGACGCGCAAAATACGTCCGGATGATGATGCTTCATCCACGACGACGCGTAGGCAATCTTGGCGAAACTGGCCGCGTGGCTCTCGGGAAAACCATAGGAGCCGAAGCCCTCAATCTGCTTGAACGTCCGCTCGGCAAAGTCACGCGGATATCCGCGCTCGACCATGCCGTCGACGAGTTTGTCGTAGAAATGGCTGACCCCGCCCGTCACCTTGAACGTCGCCATCGCCCGGCGGAGCTGGTCGGCTTCGACCGCGGTGAAGCCAGCCCCGACAATCGCGACCTTCATCGCCTGCTCCTGGAACAGCGGCACGCCGAGCGTCTTCTCAAGCACGGCGCGCAATTCGGGTCGGGGATATTCGGGCTTCTCGCGTCCCTCGCGGCGACGCAGATACGGATGGACCATGTCGCCCTGGATCGGCCCTGGCCGCACGATCGCGACCTGGACGACGATGTCGTAGAAATTGGCTGGCTTCAGACGGGGCAGCATCGACATCTGCGCCCGGCTCTCGATCTGGAACACGCCGAGCGTATCGGCCTTCTGGATCATGGCGAAGACGTCGGGATCGTCGTCCTGGAGATCGGCCAGCCCGACGCGGACGCCTTTGACTTCCTCCAACATGTTGAAGGCGCGGTTCATGCAGCCGAGCATGCCCAGGCCCAGCACGTCGACCTTCATGAACTTGAGCAGATCGATATCGTCCTTGTCCCATTCGATGACCTGCCGATCGACCATCGCCGCGGGCTCGATCGGCACGAGGTCATCGAGCCGGTCATGGGTCAGCACGAACCCACCGGGATGCTGGGACAGATGGCGCGGCGTGCCGATCAGCTTGGTCGCCAGATCGAGTGCCAGGCGCAGCCGGCGGTCGCCGAGATTGAGGTTGAGCTCCTTGGCCTGCTTCTCGCCGACGCCATCAGCTGACCAGCCCCAAATCAGCCCGGCCAGCGCCGCGGTCATGTCCTCTGGCAGGCCGAGCGCCTTGCCGACCTCGCGCATTGCGCCGCGCGCGCGGTAGCGCGTTACGACCGCCGTCAGCGCGGAATGCTGGCGACCATAAGTCTCGTAGATCCACTGGATGATCTCTTCACGCCGCTCATGCTCAAAGTCGACGTCGATATCAGGCGGCTCCCGGCGCTCGCCCGACACGAACCGCTCGAACAACAGCTCGTGCTTGATCGGATCGATGCTCGTGATGCCCAGCACGAAGCAGACGCAGCTGTTCGCCGCGGAACCGCGCCCCTGGCACAGGATGCCTCGCCGCCGGCTCTCGGCGACGATCGCGTTGACGGTCAGGAAGTAAGGAGCATAGCCGAGCTCACCGATCAGCCGCAGTTCGTGCGCGATCTGATCGCGATAGGCTTGCGGGACGCCTTCCGGGTACAGCCGCGCGACGGCCTCATGCGACAATTGTTCAAGCGCCTGCTGCGAGGTCAGCCCATCGATCACTTGCTCGTGCGGATATTGATAGCTCAGCTCGCCCAGATCGAACGTGCACCGCCGCGCAATGTCGGCGGTCGCGGCGATCGCATCGGGGAAGGCGGCGAAGCGGCGCTCCATTTCAGACGGCGCCTTGAGATTGCGATCGCCATGCCGCTCGCGGCGATGCCCGAGCGCATCGACGGTGGTCTTCTCCCGGATCGCGGTGACCACGTCCTGAAGCAGCCGGCATTCGGGCGCGTGATAGAGTATATCGCCCGTCGCGACGGCGCGCACGCCGGCATCCCGCGCGTGCGTCGCCAGCGCATGCAGGCGGACGAGATCGTCAGGCCTGCGCCGGAAGGTCAATGCCACATAGCTGCGATCGCCGAACGCGGCCCGCAGCTGGCTCAGATCGCGCGCGACGGTCTCGTCGGCGGCCTCGGGCAGCAATATGGCGATCATGCCGTCGGCGTGCGCGACGACCTCTCCCCAGGAGAGCGTGCAGCCCCCCTTGCCGAAGCGCGCTTTCCCGATCGTCAGCAGCCGCGTCATGCGTGACCAGGCAGGCCGATCGGTCGGATAAAGGAGCAGGACGCGTCCATCATCCAGCACGACCCGAGTGCCCGCGATAAGGCGGACGCCGGTGGTGCGCTGTCCGTCCCATGCGCGCACGATCCCAGCAACCGTTCCCAGATCGGCGACGCCGAGCGCCGTGTGACCCTGCAGAGCCGCCGCCGCGAACAGCTCCTCCGGGCTTGATGCGCCGCGAAGGAAGGAGAAGTGGCTCGTGACCTGGAGCTCAACGTAGGTCACCCGAACGCCCCGTGCATCCACCAGCTCAGATCGCCGGTGCTGTCCTCGACGCCGTCTCCTCGCCTGAAGAGCCAGAAGCGGCCGCCGGCGCGATCCTCAACCCGGAAATAGTCCCGCACCGCCCAGACCTCGCCGTCGCGCACCCACCATTCGCCATGGATGCGCTCGGGGCCGTCGCCCGCGACCACGTCATGAACGTGGCCGCGCCACGAGAAGCGTCGTGGAGGACTGTCTGGAAGGAGTGCGATGACGTTGGACAGCGGCTCTGGCCGGCGCAGCAGGCGTGCCGGCCTTTTCCAGGCAGGCCAGCCGTGCGACTCCGTGAGCGGACTGATGCGCTCGACCGATCGCTCCGGCACATCTGTCTCGCGTTCTCCCGTCTTGAAGATCGCGGGTTCGCCGACGCGGCCGGCAAGTTGATCGACCAGCTGCGCGATCTCCTCGCCGGGCTGATCGTCGAGCAGACTGCTGGAGAGGGGCTTCGCACCCAACGGCTCGGAGCGGACCGCCCGCAGTCTGGCGACCTCGATCCCCAGGCCGGGGTCGATCTTTTCCATGCGCAGGTGAAGCAGCCGGACAAGGTGCCGGGTGTCGCGGCTCGCAGCCGCGATCCCAACCACAATCCGCTGCTCGTCCCCGTCCACACGCAGCATTGTCATCTCGAGCCCGCGCGCACCGAGCCCGCGGGCGCGAAGCTCGGGCACGAGGTTCGTTACGAGATCCTCAATCACCTGCGCGATCGCGTCCGGCGTCGATATCGGCTCAAGCAAGCGCAGCTCGGCAGCGGGCGCCTGCTCGTCCACAACCGGCGCGATCGGTTCGGCGATGCGTCCGATGGCCTGATCGAGACGCTTCACCGCATCGCGGCCCAGACGGCGCGCCAACGGCGCACGCGGCATTGGCAGCAGGTCCGCAATCCGTTCGATGCCGAACCGCCTGCATGCGGCCAGAGCGGCGTCCTCCAGCCGCAGTGCGTCGACCGGCAAACGAGCGATCGCCTGCGTCGCCTGGCCGGCCACGGATATTTCGATCGCCTTCGACCCAAATCTCGCGAGCGCATGCGCGGCGCCGGGCGTATCCGCGATCGCGATCCTTCCCGTCAGACCGAACCGGCGGAGGAAGCTCAGCAGCCTGCGGCAGAAGCGCTCCTCGCCGCCGAACAGGTGGGTCGTTCCAGTCAGGTCGAGCCACAGGCCATCGCTGTCGCACACCGATGCGGTCGGCGTCCATTTGCGAGCGGCGTGCAGGGCGAGGCGTGCGAGCAAGCCGATATCCCCGGCGGGATCAGCTGGACGGACGCGCAGGTCAGGGATCAGCGCGCGAGCCTGCGTGAGTGCCATCCCTGGGGAGAGCCCCAGGGCCAGGGCGGCCGGGCAAACGGCAAACACGAGCTGCTTTTGCCCGGCCTGCGCAGCCAGGACGGTTGGCTGCTCGAAGGCCACGTCCGCCGCTCTCGAGAGGGCAGCAGGCGTCCGGCCTTCATCAGGCCGCCGCGCGCGAAAGGGATGCTCAGCGGCCTCCGAACGACGGCCTAGCTCCTGCATGGCCGGCCGCTGGTGCGCTGGCAGGCGCTCGATGTCCGCCGTGATTTGACTACGACTCGGCCGGGCGTCCTGCGCCCAGCGCGCACCTGGGCGCCAGCCGCCGCCGCGCGGAACCGAGCAGGCACCGGGATCGTCGTCTACCGGCAGTGATAGGAACGCGGGCGGCTCAAGCCGCGCGCGCGGTCGTTCCTGCCGCCACAGCCGCTCGATCGGGAGCAGCGGCAGGCAGAGCGAGGCGACCCGTAGCATCGCAGCCCTCCATTATGAGTGAGAAAGGCGCGCCATTCCGCTGCCGGACGAGCTCCACATTCCAGCGAGGCGTTCCGACGCCGGGAATGCCAAGCGGCGCGGACGGCGCGCTCGCGATTCGCCACCGCGTGGTCGCCGCCGACGGTTCAGTGAGCGGGCACGCACCAGAGCGCCGCCACCGCCGAAAGAGAAAGACAGGCACCGCCCGTTCGCCAGCAGCAAGCTGGAGGCGACGCGTCGCGGTCATATCCGCCCGGCGGACCTCCCCCACGACTGCCGCAAGCGACCCATGGCGGACGCTGTCCTCCATGACGGCCAGGACGTCCTTGTCCTCTCTCGCTTCAACGAAGAGCGTCCGGTCAGGATGCAGTCCGACCTGCTCAAGCCCAGGACTGAAGAGGTCGAAGCGGGTCACTGCCCAGACAATTATCTCTCCGGCCAAGCTCAAGCGAGCGGCGATGCCTGCCAGGAAAAGCGTCGCAGCCGCGTCGTCGACGAGACCCGACCCGGCGGCCGACACCTCATGCAACGCTGATCGGCTGAGCCCACGACCGGACAGCCGCGCATCAAGGGCGTCGATCCCGAACGGCAGGCAGCCGACCTCACGGAGCGGCGCGCCCGCGTCCGCGATCTGCGCGCGCAGCCGTTCGATGAGCTTGGGTCGTGGCGATTGCGCGTCCATCAGGTTCCAATAGAATCATATGTTCGCCTTATGTTCCGACGATGAGCAGGATGCGTCAAGGATTCGAATCTCGCTGTGACGCCGCTTTGTATGCCGGGTTGCATGTGGTTCGTTCGCGCAACGCGGGGCGAACGCCTGTTGCAGTCAACGAAATGGGGCTGTCACTGACGCGATCGAGCCGCCTCAATCTCCTCGGGTTCCTCATCGTCGACGTTTTTGAGGCTCGTTTGCGCGCTATCATCAGCCTTCAAAAGCTCGTCGAGCTTCGCATGGATGGCCTGCGTGTCTCGGTGCTCGGCCCGCTGAATGAACAGCGTCATCAGCCAAGTCGCGATCGTCGCCACGCCATTGCCAATCGAAAGTCTCGGGTTCGAGTATGAGCCAGGCGACCGTGTAGACGACGACAATCAGAAAGGCGGCCGGATGAGCGGCAAGCACGCCAATCTTGGTGAGAGCGCTTCGGATGAGCTGAGATGACATCGGCTGCTAACGGGCGCCCCTAGCCGCCGTTCCTCTTCACCTACCGAGCAACACTTTGACACGCTCGCGCGATCCGTCCCCCATTGCCCCATTCGCGATGATAAATGGCGTGTCGCCCCCGGAGCTGCCAACGGCTTCGGTTCGCCTTGCTCGACAGCACGGCGCCAGGGGGCGGCCGTATCGTCCCGGCTATCACGCTCGATCTGCATCCGCGGCGTGAGCGCGGTTGTCCGCAAAGCCGTCGATCCCATGGATTGCTCGATCACGGATGACACCAGGCCTGGGGAAGGGGCGGCAGCGCCCGTCGGCGGGGGCGTCAGGGGCGTCGATACCAAGCAAGCGGATGCGCACCGGCCCGGCGCGTAGCGTGTCGCCCTCCACCACGCGGAGAGGGCTGACAGGACGGCTAGGGCAAGGCGATGATCAGCATAGACGCGACCCAGCGCCCTATGACGCGCCCTCCACATCGCCGCAGTCCAGAAGGTCGTAGAACGAAGGCGTGCGAATTGGCAGAATAGACATGAGGTCGCCTCCGGTCGCTGAGGGGGACCGGGGAGGGGCCATCAAGCATTCCGACAAAAAATGGTGGATGCTACGGCAACGCCCTGACACCCCAGGCTCCGCACCGACCGAGACCGCTTCGACCGGGCGGGCGCCCCCGTTGCTGGCGCAGCTCCGGGGGGTAAACATCCCGGTCGTTCACGGACCCGCTGTTCACTTGGACCCTACCAGAAAGATAGGGTGTCAAGATGATCGGGTGCGTTGCCGGACGTATGCTCGATGCCTCGGCCAGTGGATCATACACGCGCCGTTGGCGTTACCGAGACGCTCTAACGTTATGCATCCCGTCCCGGCGTCATCGAGGAACGTGCTTTGAATCAGACGAAACAGGATGATCTTGCGGATACCGTCGGAATGGACGCGGCTCGGTCTGAGCTGCTGACCGAGATCGTCGCCAAGGTTGGCAGCCCGGATCCGGAAGCCTCGGACGATGATCTCGATCTATGGTGGGGTTTGGTCGAGATCGACCGTCTCGCAAGCGGGCTCACGTTGGCCACGATCGCCAAGCTGTCGCACCCGGGCGGTGATGAGCATCCGGCCGGTCCTTGGCTTCAAACGTCGGATGAGACAGGTGATGCGCCCACTCAACTCACACCGCAGGGTAAATTGGCCATCAGACAGTCTGGCGCCTTACACCGAGAAGCATGATCCGGTGCGCCACCCGCACCTGGCTTGGCTAGCCGATCTGCTCGACGAGAAGCGATCCCGCCGGTAGCGGCTTCAGCACCTCGCGCGCCGGTATCCTCGGGTCCAGCCAGTCGATCCAGCCGCTACGGTCCAGAACGACGATCTGGCGGTCATGGTAGGGCGCGATGTCGGGTCCCGGCGGCATCGTGAGCATCGTGAACGCCTCTCCGACCGTAGGATCCGTTCGCCAGATTCCCGCAATGCAGAATAGCGGTTGATCCTTCCGCGTGAACAACCACTTGTCCTTGCGCTTTTTCGAAGCGTCGCTGGGGGCGGTGAACTCGTAAAAGCCATCCGCCACGATCAGGCAGCGTCCTGAGTCGAACTCGCGACCATCAGAACGGAAATTGTAAACCGGCTTGCCCGTGGGCCCAGGCCAACTCCAGCGGCGCTGCACGAGATCGCCGCAACCGCGCTCCAACGTGCGGACGATTGGCGCCATGTCCGTTATCTTGATGTCCTGCCGGGCCTCGATGTTCGGCATTCCTTCGGAGAAGTCGATGCGAATTTTCAAATCCGCGAAATCTTCGACGATCGACGCGGCGTCCACCAAAAGACGATAGTCGTTACACATTAAAACCGCCCGCACCGTGCATCAAACGTCGTTCCTATTATGTTCGACCTATGCAGGCAATAGCGTTCGAGTCCGACGCGCCGCTGGCCGCCAGACGCTCTGAAAACTGGTTCTACCTCGCCGGTATCAGGCGCCCGTCCGTCCATGGGTACCCCGAGACTTATGCGATACTGACCTTAGCGGCGAAGCCGGAGGTGGCCCGATATCAGGATCGCCAGAGGCGCTGATCAGGCGCAACCGGCACCTACACTTGTTGAATATGACGCGGCCGGAGGATGAGCTGCCCAAGACGCCTCCGCCACGAACATTCCTTTGCGAAGAAATCGATCCGCAGCCGTCTTTTGTCTCTCTAGGGGCAATGTCAGCGCGCCTTCGGAGCGAAACGTGTGCGCGTGTTTCAAATCCGATCGTGATTGCACGGCCGCTCGCCTCCAAAGCTATCGTTGAAAGCCGTCTTGTATGCACCAACGACCGATCGCAGGTCAGAGGTTGAGCGATATACCCAATTCGCGGCCGCCATCAGACTCCCATGTTGGCCCTTGCCAATATCGACCCGTACAAACAGTATCACACAGCTAGAAATTGGTTCGACTCGGAGTCGAATTGTTATGGGAGGAAGGAATGGCAGTATCCGACGAGACTCTCGCGCAACCGCTCGAATGGCGCGACACGGCGCTCTGGCCGATGCTGGATGATCTGCAAGGCAATATCCTAAAAGGGCACGGCCGAGATCATACGATGAACCACTTTCTGCGGTTCGACAGCGCGAAAATTGCGGCCGTGAAGGGGCAAATTCAGGCGATCGGGACGCAGGTAACCAGCGCAATTCGACAGCTTCATGAGGCTGAGGCCTTCCGTGAGTTTGGTCGGCCGGGTGGCACGAATGTCTTTTTCTTCTTGAGTGCCAGTGGTTACGCGAAGCTGGGTATCACGCCGCCTTCGGGTGACGCTTTCAAAAATGGGATGGATTCCCGTTCGCTTGGCGATCCTTCGATGAGTGAGTGGGAGACGCATTTCCAACATATTGATGCCCTGCTTATCGTGGCTGACGACAGTGTAACGAAGGTCGCGAATGCGGCTGCACATTTGACCGCACGATTCCAAACAAGCGGCATTGAAATTGTGGGTGTCGACGCCGGGCACGCTCTGAGAAGCGATCCTTCGCTCAATGAGCCGAAGGGGCGCGGCATCGAGCACTTCGGTTATGTCGATGGTCGCAGTCAGCCGTTGCTCCTGGTTGACGAAGTCCAGCGCGAGATCAGCCTCGAAGGTGAATTTAGCGGATGGGATCCGCAGTTCGGACCGGGCGACGCGGCGCTTGTCCGCGATCCGGGTGGCAAAACGCCTGACAGTTTCGGCAGTTTCCTCGTGTACCGAAAGCTCGAGCAAAATGTGCGGGACTTTAAGTTGCGGGAGAAAGCCCTCGCTGCCGAATTAGGTTTGACTGGCGACGATGATGAGCGTGCTGGCGCAATGGTCGTGGGGCGTTTCGAGGACGGCACGCCTCTCATTTCTGCGCCGGCAGCTACCGACCCTAATCCTACACCGAACAATTTCAATTACGACGACGACCCGCTTGGGCTTAAATGTCCCATACATGCCCATGTTCGAAAAGTGAATCCGCGGGTCCCCAACGATGCCGAACAACGCTCACATTTAATGCCCAGACGTGGTATCCCATTCGGCGACCCGGATCGCGACCTCGAAGATGAAGACAGCTTTCCCACAGGCGGCGTTGGCCTGCTCTTCATGGCGTACAACAAGGAATTAGAGCGGCAGTTCGAGGTAACTCAGCAGTTCTGGGCAAACAGCTTTGATTTTCCGAATGGCACCGCACATGGCGCTGACGGCATAATGGGCCAGGGCATCAATGATGATCAGATGTGGAACTCGGAATATGGAGAGCCGGGGGAAGAAAAGCCGTTCCGCTTTGCCAACTTCGTCACGATGAGAGGCGGGGGATATTTCTTTGCGCCATCCAAGAGCTTCCTAAAAACGCTCATTCAGTAAGCTAGCCGTTGCGCGCATGCCTCCGTCTTGAGCGAGGCCCGCGCAGGCGAGCCGTCCGCCATGAAAGCCAACCTCTTGGACGCAGGCTGCGGGTTCGATCAGGATCGGTCCTCGATGAGTGCCCCGCGAAGCACGTGATGAGTTTCGCGGGGCATCGAGCGGACTCCTAAGCGTCGGTAGCGTCCGGTTTTGGCTTACGTCCGCGCTTTGGGGTGATCTTCTCAATCACTGTCTCTACCGCTGCGCTCACGGCGCCCGCCGCTTCAGCTAAATTCGAGTTGCGGACTCGCTTGGCGGGGACATCAATCGGAGTCTCTTCCACCATGGGCTTCCGTCCGAGACCGATTTGGTGCGCAAGCGCGCGACGTTGCTCGGCATATTCGGCCGCGACCATCGGATAGTCCTGGGCGAGGCCGAAAGCCTCGCGGTAGCTCTCGGGCGTGTGACCGTGGATGCTGAGATGGCGGCGGAGCACCTTGTAAGGCTTGCCGTCAATCATGCTGATCAGGTGGCTGGGCTTGATCGAAGCGCGAGCCGACACCGCACCCTTCGGTTTCTCTGGAGCATCCGGGGCTGCAGGCGTGCCGAGGCCGGCCAATGCTTGATGAACTACGCTGATCAGATTAGCGATCTCACCCGTATGCGCCCTATTATTGCTAACATGCGCCGCTACGATGTCAGCCGTCAGTTCGATCAGATCATTATTGTCAGCGTCGGCCACGTGTTGCTCCCAAATCCAGCCAACGGCTTGTAAATCAACCCTGTCTCATTTTCGAGCTTTTTTCGGAGCTTGGTTTGCCCGAGAGACTGCAATTCATCTGCCGATAAAATCGGTGCAGATCTGAGATTTTTCTGCGATTGGCGTCGTTGCGGCCGCTTGAGGGCGATGAACGGGACGGTTTGAAGCACGCGGAGGCGCGTGCGTACCATTTGCGGCCCGCGCACATATCGCTCAACATGCATTCGGCGGCCCCAAACGCGCCTGTATCATTGCGGAAGAAGGAAGCTCGGGTTTCCAGGGTATTGATCGAGCTAGGAAATGTCTGCAACCAGCGCTGGCGGCGCCAAACGAACATTTCGAAATTTGGCATAATCAGCGAAGTGTCGTCGAGAGTTCTGCTTTTCGGAAAGTCGAGCGGGCGCCGCCTCCGACCCCGTCGCCAGGGCAGACCCACGCGCAGGGCACGGTCGCCGCAGTACGGGCCGGCCGCTGCTGCCTCCCCCTATGATAAACCGCCACCCGCCGTTGATAGCGACAAAGTTTGCCGCGCCACGCTACGACGCCGTCGCGCCGCGTCGATCCTCAATCATAATGGACGGGCCGCCGCGCGTGCCGCTTACCTGGCAACGATGCTGCAGCACGGTCGGCCCGGCCAACCGCGACAACGGGTGTGCTATATCCAAACGATCAAGGAGTCGGACGTGATCCCATTTGCAATGGTAATGCTGGCATTGGGAGAACAGCCGACGGACGCGGTCCTCCCCGTCTCGGGAACGATCTCTATGAGAGCGATGCAATCGGGAAACAGCGCGCGATCGCTGGAGGCCCCATTTGTCAATGCGGTGGGGCAGGCCTTTTCCGATCGGGGCTTCACCACGCTGGATGGCCAAGGCCACGCTCGGTTCACGGCCGACATCAAAGTGAGCAGGGATCAGCTCGGCACGACATCAGCCGCTGCTTCAAAATCTCGATCGGGTTTGCGGAGCGGCGAGGGAACGAATGTTGTCGGTGCGGGGCTGAGCTTCTCGCTTCCCAGCAGCAAATCGCGGATCGTGCCGCTGTTGCGCACAAGGCTGGAGGTCCAGATACGCAGACAGGGTGATCAGGCGGTTCTCTGGAAGGGAGCTGCGGTGACCGTACGACCCGGATCTACGCCGACAGGCGACGACGGAGCAGTGGCGGCTGACTTGAGCGACGCGCTGCTACGCGGCTATCCCGCGCAGTCCGATGAGGTCATCAGCATACCCTGACAATAGCGAAGAGGATCGGCAAGATTTTCTCAAAGGCTCGCGAGATGGTGATGCTCCGTTTTTAGATGACCGGGCGTTCAAAAGCGTTCTCGAGCATCGGGTTCAGGAAAAAAAGGCGAAAACGCGGCGCTGCTCAGGTCAAGATCCGCGAGCGGCCCGGACGGTCGATTGTCGATGCGCGGCTCGACGCGCCGGCCCGCTGGCCCGGTGTCTCCCTTCCTTACCGGCCAAGCCGGATCGTCTTCGACACGGCCGACGAGCATCCCACCACTCCGGTCGAATCTGTTGCGATGGAACCGGTTCCGGCGCCTATTCCAAATCATGATCCTTGCCTGCCCAAGCGCACCGTCCCGGAGCGACTGCTCTCGGCGTCGCAGCTCGAAATGTGGTCTATGCGGGCCACGCCTGGTCACAGACCATCCCCGGCGAGCTTCAAGGCCAATAAGGAAGGCGTCGGTCTGAAGCTCGCCGAGGATGTCTATCGCAAGGGCTTCTTCCTGAGCAACGGCACCGGCGCCGGCAAGGAGCGCCAGATCGCCCGCTGGCTTCTCGATAACTGGCTGGAGGGCAGACAGCGCAACATCTGGGTGACGAAAAAAACGCGCCTCTGCTGGACGATACACTTGCGATTGGACCGGGCTTGGTGGTCTCAGCGACGACATCCAGCCGGTCTCCAACTGGAGATCGACGAGCCAATCAAGCTCGATCAGGGCGTCCTGCTGTGGACGCCTGCCCGGCGGTTGCCTTCGTTCCCCCGCAGCGGCTCTGAAGCCAAACAGTCAAGAGCCGATCTGCGCTGTGACGAAGACAAGGAGCCAGCCTCGATAGCCGACGCAGCGCCAGCAGATGCGCGGCAGGAGCACGGCCCATCGGGACCAAGCCGTGCTCCGCCGCGCGAACACGTCGGCGGTGGAACCACCCCTCACCGAGACATGCGATTAAGCCAGCGGGCGTTACGGCGGCGCTATCGAAAAAGAACAACGCCACGTTCGGCAAAAGTTTTTAGCTGTACCGCGCCTCCCGCTGCGGCTTTCTGGTGCCGCGGCGCCTCTTAAAATCAGCTAAGTAAATTTTTTGTTGTTGGCCGGCGACCGCCTCGTGAGACGATCCGCTGCATTGAGAATATACCTGAGCGTGCGCCGAAGCTCGCCGACCTGCTCAATCGGGCCGGCGGATGGTTGCGACGGGGCCGACGGCTCGTTTCCGCTGAGTAGTGCCTTGGAGCGGATTGCAGCTCGGCAGCTGCAATCGATAGATTGATACTGGGCGGCCTTCCCCGGTGGGCGCCTGGGCTGCAACGCCCGTCATCGGGTGGCGGTTCAGGACGCACCCCCAGGGGCCGTTGTCCGGCCACAGAGCTGCGGCAAGCCCGCTCCCACGCTAATCCGCAAAAGTGTCGCCCATCTGTTCGTTTGAGCTAAGGCGCTTGAGGCGGATTGCCGCCTTCAACTCGACACCGCTAACTGACTCTGGGTCCATCCATCCGGACCCTGGCTCGCAAGGCGCCAAGCCCTGGTCGAGATCATCATAACCCTGCATATCGCGGCCCGCGATGTGTGCGCCGAACCAATTGACTCCGCCATGCAATCGAGCCCGGCCGCACACCCGCGTGCTCCTCGCATGATGGAAAATCGGTCTAATCCGAACGAGCTAACGCCGCAATCCCAGGCCTATGTCATTCGTCAGGACGATCGCGGCATCGGACTCGATATTATGACCGGGACGTACGTGGAGGGCAAGCAAGTGGCTGACGACGAACTTCGGTCAGCTCGGCCTCCCTTACTGAGATCGCCTAGCCGACCGGCCTGCGAGTTGCTGCCTGATCCCGCTGCCGCTGCTCGGCGAACGGAAACAAGACACTTACGCCTTCTGCAAGCGCAAGAAGCGGATGCCGGGCGCGATGTGGTTGCAGGTAACCGACAAGCCGCCGTTTGCGGCAGCCGGCGTTTGACAGCCAGTATGCGATGGCCTCGGCTTTTGCATGGTGGCTGCGACCCGATCGAGATGGCCGCTCCGGTCCACTCGAAGGCCATGGTCACAATTCTCGAGCCTGATGAAACAGGCGGTGGCTGATTGGCTCGTAGGATCATAGCACCGCGTTGCAGGCCCTATCTCGCAGGACCTTTGGCGGTGCGCGGCCCCGAATTTCCGACTAGGACGCTGATATGACCGAACCCCAGCAGCCGGCCGTCCCGCGCTTCGACCTTCCCGGCCTCGAGCGACACGATTATGCGGCTCTCGATTGGCAACCGATCGAAACGTACGAGCGCGGGAGCAGCTTCCTCGCGCTGCTCATAGATGCGCAGCGGCGGATGATACTTGGTGCCTTGGCCGACAACGGCGAATGGTGCGAATATCTCGACGGTGAGCTTCTCCCGAAGGATTTCGCCCCCGTCGAGTGGGCAGCGCCAACCTCCCAAATGATACAGGCGCTGGCTTTCGGCTGAGCCGCCGCTGCTGGTAGGTCGGCTCTCAAGCTGCCTTGGGGCCGCTATGGCTAAGAGCCGCTTCTCCCGCATGCCAGGAAACCGCGCCGCGTGATTTCAGAACGAATTATGGGCCTGCGCAGCAACGGTTCTCAAGCAGCATGGCGAAGCGCGATCGATCATGCCGCTGGTCGCGTTGCGCGGAGGTCGCCTCGTTCAATGCGAATGTGCCAGATCTGCTCGCGAAATTGACGGACGGGCGGGAGGCCCTTCTGCGATAGGGGCGCCGGCGCGAAGCGATTGTCGCTACTTATCGACGTTGCTTGCGGCACATGTCAGCGATCTCCATCCTGCCATCCTGCTCGCGCAGCACCGTGATGATCTTCCCCTCACTGAACCTAGTCTCTTTAACGTTGTCTGCTCGCGAGCCGGACTCTAGCTCAAAATGGGTGGAGTTTGAGCGGAGCACGTCAGATCGGCAGATGATCTCAGCAATCGGGATCAACAAGCTACTGGCTTCGCCGATCCAGGTAGACGTGCCTGGATCGGTCAGAAGCTCCGTGCCGCTACCCCGCTCCTGCGGTTCAATCTGCATCGCTTCGCAGCGCAATTCCCACCCCTTAAGGGCCATCGACGCTCTTGCTGACCAGGATGTTGACCGCGACGCGCCGCCTCTAAGCCTTATCTTCGGGCGTTTCGTTGCTGGCTAGCCGATTGGCCTTAGCCATGCCTGTCGGGGTCAGCATACGGTATGGCTTCCATCCGCAATTCTGCTGAAGGTAATCGATTACGCGAGCGGCGCGCTTCTCGCTGAGCTGCTCGTTGAAGTCCTCGCCTCCAGTCGAGTCGGTATAACCTACCACGAGCATCAACGCGTTCTCGGTCGCTTGCGCGGCAGATCCTGCAGTGCAGAGACCGGTCTTGTCTTCCGCAGACAGCTCGGCCTTACCCGTGTCGAAGTGGACGTTCGTTGTGCTCTTGACATTAAATTTATCAATATCGCCAACGCGGCCTCGCAGAGCCTCGGTAGCGGCTGACTGCTCCTCAAAGCGCTGAGATGTTCCGTTGTGAATCATAGTCGCCGTCTTGAGGTCGGTTCTTCGATAAGTGATCCGGCTCGCTAAGAGGCCACTACCCGACTGATCGCCCCCGCCCTGCAGAGTTTTGACGGTGACCGGAAGGCCATTGAGCAGCGCATCTGCCGCCGTCGGCTTTCTCCGCTGGCTGCTAAATAGTCCACTTGCCGCTTTGATGCGGGTAGCGCCGTTGATCGCGACGTCCGTGTTGCTGCCATAGCAGCAGTAATTCTTATCCTATCGCCATTCCGCGCAGAGATGACGCCTTTAATCTCTGGCCCACGGGCACCGCCATTCACGATGATGGTGGGGTTAAGCGTGGTGAGCTGCTGCGCAAACACGCTACCAGGCAACGACACAGTCAGAACGACAAGGATCACGCGGCCTGAAACTGGAAAGGTAGTACGCATTGAACCACTCCCCTTGTTTTGCTGCTCGGGTCTGGTCCGCTAAACCTGTCGGCGCGATGACGAGGATCGGCCCCATTCCGAGGGCAGCTAGTTGGAATGTGCTGTACGCCAAACCGATCGCATGCTGTCGTTTGGACTGTGCTTTTGCATCCAGGGTGGGCAAAACGAAGCCTATGTACGGACCTCTGCGTGGGTGGGCGGATTACCAGAGGGCAGCCGGTCCCACGGGCGTTGCGCTCGGAAGGTGCAATGGGCGGTGCCAGAACCCCGCGCACTGGGCCGTTTAATGGATGCTAATAGTGTAGGAGAGCGGCACGCGCGCTTTCGGTCAGCTCGGTATAAACCGCCGCTCGCTCACACAGCGAATTGGGGGCTGCGAGCGGCCAAGGCCTTGAGGAAAATCCACCTTTCTCGTTCGATAGGGTCCGGTCCATTCGGGGCGAAAAACAGGCTGCGGAAACGCCCGAATGCTATCTTTCTGCGGTTCCAGCTTCAGTCGGCAAAGCCGGCTATGACTGTCGTTTGGCTGATAACGCATTGATGATATCCATAAGTCATCTTTTACGGCGCGCTCACCGTGTGGCGGCAACCATTCGGCTTTTCACAGCGAATTGTTAGGACAGCGTGATATGGTCGGGCAGTGTAGCTTCGGAGTTCTTTGTGCAGGCCATCGAGCCACTTTTCGAGGACGGAACTATTGACTTGAGAGACGGCATTTTTACTCGCTTCCTTTTCAAGGACTGCCTATTGCTTGCCGGTGACGGAGGCTTCTTATTCGTGGGGCCGATACGCTTCATCGGCGCGGTCCGCGTTCGAACTGGCAGGAACATGTCCGCGCAAGCCACAGAGCCTCAGCGAGTGGCATCGGACCGGCGGCGAGGGCAGTCTGATCTTTGAAGATATTTGAGCTGAGAACGTAGCGTGTGCCAAGTCATGCTTTTGGAAGGCATTGCCGACCAGATGTGCGGATTGCCAATCAAATGCAGCCTTCTCAACCCCTTCGGCGCTTCAGGTGTCCAGGCGCAGTCGGTAGATATATGTATCGCCACGGAAAACGCCTTCGACATATTCGACCATCGGCCCGTCGCGCAGATAGGTACGCCGTTTGATCAGCAGGCAGGGCACCTGCTCGTCGAAGCCGAAAATATCGCGCTCCGACGCGGTCGGCACCGTCGCTTCGATCGTCTGATCGCAATAGGCCGGGATCAGATTATGGGCGGCCAATTGCCCGTAGATCGAGCCGCTGTAGTCGGCTTTTTCCAGATCGGGTGCAGCATCGAGGCTGTACCAGGCGGTCTCGCGTGACAGCGGAACCTCGTCACCCAGCCGGACGCGCACGAGATAGAGGAAGCGCGCGGTGGAGGGCAGGCCGAACAGGGACGCCACCGACCGGTCCGAAACGATCCGCTGCTCAAGCACGCGCGTCGACGGGCGGCGGCCAAGTTCCGTCATCTCCTGCGTGAAACCGCGCAAACGATCCATGCCGGAGCGAAGCTTCGTCGCCTCTTGCGGAACGGTGGAGCCCTGCCGGCCCTGCCCGACGATCAGCCGCCGTTCGCGAAGCATGCTGTAGCTTTGCTGCACCGTCGATCGGCTCACACCAAGGTCTGCGGCAAGCTGCCGCTCGGAGGGCAGTTTGGTGCCGCCGGCGATCTGGCCGCTCGCGATAAGCTGCGACAACTGCTCCTCCAGCTGGATATAGAGGGGCCGCGTCGTCTCGTGATCGAGCCTGATCAGGTCATGCATGGAACGGAAACCTCCGCCATGCCTGTCGTAAGAGCGTAAAGAGCCCGCCGGCTGATGGGTTGGGCGGAATGCATGCGTCGGGGTATCTGGCCGAGTATATGAGGGGGGAGCGCGTTATCATATCAGTAGCGTCTGCACGATGAACGTCACTCCCTCCGTCTTCGTGCTTGGGAGCTTCGTCGCCGCATTTTCGATGAAGGTGGCGCGGCTTCCATCATCCGGCGAATCCCTCCGGGGCGAGTCATTGCTGCTCGAGGCCGGAGGCAAGGGTCTGAACGTCGCGATCGCCGCCCGACGGCTTGGAGCCGATGTCGACGGTATCGTCGCGGCCGGCAGCGATCGGTTCGCCGGCATGGCGGCGGAGGCACTCGCGGGCGCGGATCTGCCCGAACGAATGCTGGTCCGATTTCCCGGCGCCAGCGGCGCTGGCGTCGGGCTGATCGACGCCCATGGCGAGAATGTCATCGCCGTATATCCGGGCGCGAACGAACTGCTGTCCGCCCGCGATATCGAGGCGACGGAGGACCGGCTCGCCCACAGCCATGCAGTCCTCGCCCAGTTCGAAATCGGCGACGCGCCGATCGCGGCGGCCTTCGCGTCGGCACGGCGTCGCGGCGTCGAGACCGTTCTCAATCCGTCTCCGTTTCGTCCGGTCGCGCCGGCGATCCTTGCCGTCACGGATATCCTCGTCGTTAACGCGACGGAAGCAGCCGCCTTGTGTGCGGCGCAGACGGAGATGGGGGGCATAGCCGGCGGCCATGCCGACGATTTGGCAGCCCTGGCCGGCGCTTTGTTCGGCGCAGGGATCAAGGTGGTCGTCATGACGCTGGGTGCGGACGGCGCCGTACTGTGGCACCGCGACGGCACCTGTTTGCGGCAACCCGCTTTCGCGACCGAGGCGATCGACGCTACGGGGTGCGGCGACGCGTTTCTGGCCGGCCTCGTGGTCGGCTTCGCGCGCACGCGCGACTGGGCGAGGGCCTTGCAGGTCGCCTCGGCCTGCGGCGCGATCACCTGCAGCAAGATCGGTGTGATCGATGCCCTGCCGACATGGGCAAAAGCTGCGGAACTGGTGGATAGGCTGATCATCTAATCAACCGTCCACGTCGCTTCGGTCGGTTATGGTATGGACTTTCCGGTCCAAAGCGGCAACCGTATGCGCGATAGGGTTAACGGAGTCGAAAGACGCCGGAAGGCCATATCGGGTCAGCGGTTGGGGGGCGTTGCGTCGAGATGAGACGGTATGCAGGGCTTGCATGCGCCGTGCTTGGGGGTGTCGGCATGGGTCACGGTGCGGGCGCACAGCGCGTGGCGCAGCCACCGTCCGCGCTGGCCAATGGCGGGCTCCCGACCCGCGAAGAGGTGACGCGTCCCGGTACGACACCGCCTGCGCAGGGCGCCCGGCTGAAGGTCGAGGGCGATATCGAACGCGCGGCGTGCCCGCTCGACGATCCGTCGTACAAGGACGCGCGGATCGCGATCACGGGCGCGACCTTCCACAATCTGGGACCCGTCTCACCGGCCGAACTCGCGCCCGTCTACCAGCGCTATCTGGGTAACGATCGGCCCGCCGGGACGATCTGCGAGATACGCGACGCCGCCGCGACGCTGCTGCGGCAGAAAGGCTATCTGGCCGCCATCCAGGTGCCAACGCAGAAGATCGAAAACGGCGTGGTCATATTCGAGGTGCTTTACGCGCGGCTTGCCGCCGTCCGGGTGCGTGGCGATGCCGGCCGAAACGAGCAATTGATCGCGGGCTATCTGAACAAGCTGACGGCCGATCCGGTGTTCAACCGCTTCTCGGCCGAGCGCTATTTGCTGCTCGCCCGCGACATGCCCGGTTATGATGTGCGGCTCGTTCTTCGGCCCACCGGCGAAAAGCCGGGCGAGCTTCTCGGCGATGTGATCGTCACGCGCACGCCGTTCGAGGCGGATCTCAACATCCAGAATTTCGCGGCGCGCAGCACCGGGCGGTTCAGCGGTCAGCTGACGGGCCGCTTTTATGGGCTCACCGGCCTCGGCGATCGCACGACGATCGGGTTGTTCTCCTCGTCGGATTTCCGCGAGCAGCAAATCCTGCAGCTCGCCCACGATTTTCGCGTCGGTCCCGAAGGGCTGACCTTCGCCGGCCGCTTCACTTATGCGTGGACCAAGCCCGATATCCGCTTGAACGGCAACTTGCGTGCGCGGACTCTCTTCGCGACGGGCGAGGCGTCCTATCCGTTCCTCCGCAGCCAGCGTGCCAACCTGCGCGGATCGGCCGGGTTCGATTATGTCGATCAGGACGTCCGCTTCGCTGGCACGCTGTTGAGCCGCGACCATCTGCGCGTCGCCTATCTGCGGCTCGACGGCGATAGGACCGACGTGCGCGAGCGCGCGCCGGCCCGCTGGCGCGGCGGCTATTCGCTGGAGCTTCGCCACGGCCTCGGCATCTTCAACGCGACGGACGGGACGCTCGTCCCCGGAGCCATCGGGCCCAGCCGGTCGAACGCGGATTCCGAAGCGACCCTGGTCCGCGCCTCTGGTTTCGCCGAACTCGCGTTGACGCCGCTGCTGAGCGCCTCGATCGCGCCCCGCGTTCAATATGCGTTCGACCCATTGCTCAGCTTCGAGGAGTTTTCAGCCGGCACCTATACGATCGGGCGCGGCTACGATCCGGGCACGATCATCGGCGATACCGGCGCGGGCTTTTCGGCCGAATTGCGGATCAATCGGGTCGTACCGTCCACCCGCACCAATCTCGTGATGCAGCCCTTCCTGTTCATCGATTCTGCCTGGGTGTGGAATCGCGGGGCGACGGGCGATCCTCAGAAGCTCACGTCGGTGGGCGGCGGTGTCCGCACCAGTTTCGCCAGCAAGGTACGGCTTGATCTCACCGCTGCGGTGCCGACCAAGCGCGCCGGCTTTCAAACGCGGCGCGGCGACACGCGCATCCTGATGTCGCTCACGACCCGGCTCTTTCCGTGGAAGGACCGCTAATGTCCGCTTCGTCGTTCACGACTCGCGCGCGGCGCGCGCTGGCCCTCACCGCATCGACGCTGGCGTTCGCGACCGCCGCGACGCAGCCAGCACATGCCCAGCAGTCGTCGCCCAATTCCTACAATGCAGGCGCTCCGACCACGTCCAGCGGCAACGTCCTGACCGACTTCAATACTGCCAATACCGACATCTACACCGTCACCACGCCGACCGCGGTGATCAACTTCACGCCCACCGACACCGCGAGCAATGCGGGAGCGGTCATCGATTTCCAGAATGCCGGCACACAGGCGATCTATCAGAGCACGCCGGGCGGCCCAGACTTCACGGTCCTCAACCGGATCGTTCCCGCCGACCCATCGCGCCCGATCGCCTTCAACGGGCAGGTGACGAGCCAGCTGGTGAGCGCGGGCAACGTCGTCTCGCGGGGCGGATCGGTGTGGTTCTACAGCCCGGGCGGGATCGTCATCGGCGACGGCTCCGTGTTCGATGTGGGCAGCCTCTTGCTCTCCACCGCGGACCCGACCGGCGGCACCGGCACGATCAACTTCACCTCCGGCTTCACGCTGGACAGTTCCGCCAGCCCGAATGGCATCGTCAACGTGCTCTCCCAAGCCACGATCAACGCGACCAACGCCAACTCGTATGTCGCGATCGTGGCGCCGATTGTGTTTTCGCGCGGGCGGATCAACGTGAACGGGGCCGCGGCGTTCGTCGCTGCGGAGCAGGCGTCCCTGACCTTCAATCAAGGCCTGTTCGACATCAACGTGGCCGTCGGGACCGACGGCACGAATGGTGGCGGCTTCCCGTTGCAGCTTCGCGGCACCGTGAATTTAGACAAGAGCAGCGGCGCCGCCACCAACAATCGCGGCATCTATGCCGTCACCGTTCCCAAGAACGACGCGATCTCGATGGTCGTCGCGCCGGACGGCTTCTACGGCTTCGACGTCGCGAACGGCGTCAGCATCACCAACGGCGGGGTCTATCTCGTGTCCGGCGGCAACCTCGCCGTCGATCAGGTTTCGATCGGGTTTCCCGTGCGCGGCCAGATCCGGGATCTGCCGACGATCTTCAACGCTGGCATCATCGTTCAGGACAACAGCACCGGCACCAGCAACTTCAACGCGCCGTTCGTCGCGCGCGCCAGCGGCCAGATCCAGGTCTCCAACGCGTTCCACGATCTGAACTTCGCCGGCGACGCCGCCTTCTTCGGCGGAACGCGCAGCGCGATCGACATCAGCGTCGGCACAATGCGGGTCGGCGGCCGGCTCGACGCCTTCTCGTTCGGCCCGAACGCGCCGGGGATCGTTCGGGTCAACGCGACCGGCGGGTCGATCGACGTGACCGGCGATTTCTACGCGCAGGCCAACGCCGTCGACAATGTTCCTTATCCAACCAGCATCTTCCCCTTCCATCAAGGCGGCGACGCGCAGATCGGCGCCGTGAACGGCGCAACCCTGCGGGCCGCGAACATCACTGTCAGCGCGACCGGAACGGCCGACACGTTCAATAGTACGCTTCCCGCCCGCGGCGGTTTCGCCGCTCTCGGCGTCGACAGCGGCGGTACGATTCGCGCGGACGGCAACATCGCCGTTCTTGCTGGCGCAAGCGCCGAGCTGCCCGCGTCCGCAAGTGTGGCCGCGACAGGCGGCACCGCGTCCATCGATATCTTCACGGGTGCGGTTCGCAGCGGCGGGACCATCTCCGTCGGCGCCAACGCCCGCAGCGCCGGTGACGGGCTCGCGACGGGGGGCGAAGCGTCGGTGGTCGTGCGCTCGGACGGCGTGCTGACGGCCACCACGTCCCTCCAGCTAAATACCGAAGCACAAGGCGGCGCCTTCCTGACCGCGACGAGTTCGGGCGGCGCGGCGATCGGCGGCAACGCGCATCTGACCACGCTCGCCACAAGCGGCCCCGGCGCCAGCATCACGACCGGCGATCTGCAATTGTACGGCATCGCGCGCGGTGGAACGGGCGGGTCCGGCGCAACCTCGGTCGGCGGCGACGCGACGGGCGGGCTGGCGACGATCGATCTGGTTGCGGGCGCGACCCTCACCTCCGGGTTCACGATCCTCTCGACCTTCACGACGGGCGGCGCCTCGGCCGGCGGCGGCACGGCGGGCGCCGCCACGATGATCAGCGCGCCGTTCGGCAACGCCGCCTTCACCTCGGCGGGGACCGCCACGCTCAGCAACCTCGTCCTGTCGGCCGATGCGATCGGCGGCGACAAGACCGCCGGGACGGGCGATGCCGGCAATGCCGACAGCGGAACGGCACGGATGTTTCTGAGCGACGGCGCGCTCACCGTAGGCGCGCCGACGGATACCACCGCCAATATCAGCATCAGTTCGGCGGCCTTTGGCGGTTCCGTCACCGGCGGGGCAGGCTCGGGCGGCTACGGCAATTCGGGTGGCGCCACCTCGGGTATCGGCGGCGCCCGCACGTCGGTAATCGGAACCGCGGCGCTGTCGCTGGGCGGTCCGCTGGCTTTGATCGCGAGCGGGACCGGTGGCGTCGGGCGAGGTTCGGGGGATGGCGGCTTCGGGCGCGGTGCCACGGCCTCGGCGCTTCTGCAGAGCGACGGGGCGATCCGGATCGGCAGTCTGTCGGTGCGTTCGGAGGCGACCGGGGGCGCCGCACCGGGCGGCATCGGCGGCGACGCGACCACGGGGATGGCCGAATTGGTGTCGGCGCCGTCCTCGGGCGCGACGGCGGCGACCGCCGTCGTCGGTGGGCTCACTCTGTCGACCAAGGCCACGGGCGGTAACGGTGCAACCGGCGGCGCGGCGCAGGCGTCGCTGATCCGTCTGTTTCAGAGCGGATCCCAGGCGACGACCATCGGCGGCTTGGGCATCCTGACGGCGATCGGACGCGGCGGCACCGCCACCGGTGCAGACGCGGGCGCGGCGCGGGGCGGCCAGATCCGCATTGAATCCGCCAATAGCAGCCTGATCTTCGCCAATTCGCTCACCGCCACGGCCGACGCGGCGGGCGGCTTTGTCAGCGGTACGGCGTCGTTCAGCGGCGGCAATGCCGATGGCGGCTCGGTCCAGTTGCTCGGCTCGCGGGGAAGCGTGAGCGTAGCGAACGGCACCGAACTCAGCGCCAATGCCGCCAGCGGTAGCGGCAATTCCGCCGCCGGCGATGCGACGGGCGGCAGCATCGGCGTCATTAGCTATGCGGGCGCGATCTCGCTTTCGGCGACCACGCGCCTGAGCGCCACGGCGCAAGGCGGGGTAACGATCGGAAATGGCGGCGACGCCACGGCCGGCACCGTGCGCGTCGTCGCCGAGACGGACCCGGATTCGGGGCTCAACGGCGGATCGGTCACGACCGGCGGGCTGGCCGTGAGTCTCAACGCGGATGCCAGTCAGCTCCAGGATCAGGGTAAGATCGGTGGCGCGGCGACCGGCGGCACCTTCACGCTGCTCGCCGATACGGGCGCGGTCACGGTCGCCGACCTGAGCGCCGGCGCCAGCGCCAACGGTTATGGCGGCAGCGATCCGACGACGACCGTGATGCGGGGCGGCAACGTCCTGATCGAGGCGCGCGGCGCGAACCTGACGATCGGATCGGCGATCGTGTTCGCGCAGGGGCAGGCGGCCACGGTCTTCAACGCGCTCCCGGCTGCGGGGCCGGGCGACAGCATCGGCGGCACGATCACGCTCCGCGCGGGCGTCGGCCGGACGCTGGCCGTCACCAACACCTTCAACGGCGCGGTGGATGCGATCAGCGGCCGTTCCGGCCTCAACGTGCAGGCGGGATCGGGCATCGGCGGTCAGATCACGATCGAAGCGGCGGGCACGATCGTGGCGGGCGGCCTCGCTTTGGGGGCCAGCGGCTTCGGCGGCAACACCTTCGGCTTCAGCACCGCGACCGCTGGCGATGGGCGTGGCGGTACGATCGCGGTTGGCGTGACCGGTTTGCTCGATGTCGCGAATGGTATCGGCATGACCGTCGGCGGACGGGGCGGCAGCGTGCAAGCCAGCAGCGGCACGAACGGCGCCGGCTATGGCGGCACCGCGACCATAGCCGTCACGCAGGGCGGCGTGATCCGGACCAGTTCGCTCTCCGTCGACACCTCGGCCAGCTCCTCAGCCGGAGCGACGGTCGCCGGCAGGAGCACGTTCGACGTTCTCTCGGGCAATGCGACGCTCGGCGCCTATACCGTCTTCAACGCGGGTGCGACGCTCTCGCCCGGCGGACCTTCGCGCGCGCTCGTCCGTGGCGGCGCGATTGCCGCGGATACGCTCACGGTCGATGCGGTCGGCGATTTCGGGCTTACGATCGGCGCAGGCGGCGCGATGAATCTGGGTAGCGCCACGCTCCGGGCGACGCGCAGCATCGTCTATGGCGAAGGGACGCCGCCTTCGAACGATCCCGGCGCTCTCAACGTGACGCGCGATTTCTATGCGGACGTCGGCGGCGATTACCGTCTGAGCGGCAATGTCAGCGTCGGCGGCGACTACAGTGTCAACGCGGGTGGTCTGATCAGCATGCAGGCCATCCAGGCGGGGGGCAGCGTGGGCCTGACCGCCATCGGCAACGTGACGACCGCCCAGATCGGTGTCAGCGGCGTCGCCGGCGCGAGCGCGGTCAGCGGCAATACGGGCGTCGTCGCGATCGCATCGCGCACGGGCAGCATCACGACGGGGTCGCTCGGCGGACCCAACATCCTGCTTCTCGCGCCTGGGGCCGTATCGACCGGGCCGCTGGCAAGCGGGACCCTTTCCAACGGATCGATCCTGATCTCGAACATCAGTCTCGCCGCGACGACGGGTTTTGATTTCCTGCCCGCGAGCGGCACGTTCGATCTCAATCGCGCCTATACCGGGCTGGGATCGATCGTGCCGATCCGTCTCGGAGGAGCGCTGAATGTCGGCGGCACGATCGTGACCGGGAATTTCCGGGTCGCGGCCACCGGCGGCTTCGCCACGATGGATTCGCTCGAGGCCAGCACGAGTATCCTGATCGACAGCGGCACGACGATCGCGCTGGCCGATGTCGATACCCCGGCGTCGCTCTCGCTGCGCGCCGACGGCGGGATCACCGCCGGGGCGCTTTCGGCGCAAGCGGTGTCGCTCGTTTCCGGCGCCAACATTGCGACGGGCACGATAACCTCGGCGAGCAATGTCAGCGCCCGCAGCGGAGCCCGTCTGGAGACGGGCGCCATCCAGGCGGGCGGCAACGTCGCTCTGGCCGCCAACGGCGACATCGCGCTGGGCAACGTCACGGGCGTCGATATCGATATCGATGGCACCGATCTTGGCAACGGCCCCTACGGCAACATCACGTCCGGTAACCTCCTCGGCGAGTATATCGAATTGCAGAGCGGGGGCACCGCGCGAATTGGCAACGTCGTTACGCGCGAAATCGCGAGCGGTGGCGTGGCGCCCGGCAATCCCTATGCGGTGGAATTCGGCGCGGCGGGCGATCTCACCGTCGGCACGATCACGAGCGGCGGGTTGACCGCGCTGGCTTCGCTATCCGGAAACGTCACGGCCGGGGCGATCACCACGCCATCCAGCCTCGTCGTGCTGGCTCCGGGCAACATCACGCTGCAAAGCGTCGCGACCGGGACTGCTGAGACGGCACTCGTCGGAAACATTTCGCTGCTGCAGAGTTCGGCGGCTCTGGCCGCGATCCTTGCCGACAACGAACCGGCGTTCAACACAGCCCTGCTCGGCACGATCGCGCCGCCGCGGATCGGGGGTGCGCTCGCAACCGCCGGGCCCGTTTCGACCGGCAATCTTCTGGTCGCCGCTACCGGCGGCGTCGCGACAGGCGCGATCGATGTGCGCACCCGGATCGCGATCGACAGCGGGACGGCGATCGCGCTCGGCAATGTTACCACACCCGCCTCGCTGACCCTTCAGGCCGACGGCGCGATCACGACGGGCGCGCTGTCGGCTCAGAGCGTCTCGCTCACGTCCAACGGCGCGACCGTGACGACGGGGGCCGTTACTTCCGCCACCGACATCCTTGCCGTGAGCCGCACCGCGCAGGTGTCGACCGGAACCCTTCAGGCGGGCGGCAATGTCGCGCTCCTCGCCCGGACCGGCATAGCGACGGGCGGCATTGCCGCCAGACGCGCAAGCGGAGCTTATGTCCTTCTCGCTGACGCCGCCAATACGGGCGCAATCGACATCGATGCGGTTGGGACGGCGATGCCGGGCCCGGTCACCGTCGGTGGCCCAATTAGCGCGGGGGCGCTGCGGATCTCGACTACGGGAACCGCGAGCTTTGCCGGTCCGATTGACGCCGCCCGGTTTGCCCGGATCCTGGCGGGCGACATCGCTCTCTCCGGATCGGTAGGCGGCCCGGACCTAACCTTCTCGAGCGGCAATATCCGGCTGGGGGCCAATGCCTCGATCGGCGACGCCGCCACGCAGACCGTCGCGTTCACGGTCACGGGCGGCGGCCCGGCCCTCCTCGGCGGCGCGACCGACGGCAGCGGCTACACGCTGGATGCCGGCGAACTGTCGCGCGTGCGAGCCGCAAACATTGTTGTCACGGCCGGCCCGTCGCTCGCCGTGCGGGATCTGAGCGTCGCCGGAATAGGGGCGGGCGCGGCCGCCAATCTCACGGGAACCAACGGCGCGCTAACTCTGGCCTCGCCTGGGACGATCACGGTGACGGGCAATCTGCGCCTCGCCGATGCAGGGACCGCGCAAAGTCTGGTCCTCAATGCCGGTGTCGTCCGGCTGGTGACCGACGGTGGATCGATCGGCGTCTTCGCCGACAGTGCGCCGGCGGGCCGCCTTGCAATTACGGCCGGGCGGATCGAGGCGGGAACGGCGCAGTTGCTGGGCAGCATCGCCAGCTTTGCCGGCGCGATCTCGGCCGACACGGTCGCCGCGATCGGCGCCGCTGCCGCGCAGCCGCGCGCCGAGGGCGCCATTCAGGCGGGCCGAATCGAGCTGTCCGCGATCGACGACATTGTCATCCAGAATATGGGATCGGCGACATTGGCGGCCGGCTTCAGCGCCGGGGCGGGCGGGCTGTCGATCACCAATCGCGGTGGCACGCAGGCGTTCGATGGCTTCAACGTCCTGATCTATGGCCGTATTCAGGGCGCCAGCGGATTCCTGACCAACAGCGATACGCTCGGCGTCGTCCGGTTCGCGTCCGCACAAGGCGGGTCGCTGGCGGGCTATTCGACGCGCTCGGTCGTCAATGGCTGCGCGTTCGTCCCCAGCAACAGCTGCGTGGTCACGCCGCCTGTCACACCTCCGGTCACCCCTCCCGTGACGCCCCCTAGCACGCCGCCGGCGGACCCGGTGGCGGCTCTGCCGATCGCCGCGATCGTTCGGGACGTGATCGATGGCAGCTTCATCACCTTTTCGCGGGATACGGTGATGCTGCCCAGCTTCACCCAGCCGGCGGCGATCGACATGTCCATATTGCAGTCTCCCGCGATCGTGACCGATCCGGTCGCGAGCGCGGGCAACCCGATTCTGTGGGAGAGCGCCGGCGGGCTGACCTCTGCGACGCCGGTTGGGCCGGCCACGGGCAAGAAGCAGGACGATGACGACCGGCGTCGGAATCGCACACGGACGGAGCAACGGCCATGATTGCGCGGTTCGTTTCTCGCGTTGCGGCGCTGACGCTCGTCGCTACGTCCGTCCAAGCCGCCCCTCGCAGCCCGAATGCTACGGACCGAACGAGCGGCTTCGCTGCGCAGGACAGCTTCCGGATCGGCACCGGCGGCGTTCTGTGCACCGCGCAGGCCAAGCCGCTGGATCCGGTGCTGAAGGGGATGTTCGATCGGGGTTACGGCATCGTCTGCCGCGATGCCGCCGCACAGGTCGGCGCGCTTTACGCCCTGCGCGATCCCGCATCCGATCCCGTCGCCGCGATCCTAACGGTGCGTCACGGCGCGCTTTCCTGCCGTCCCCCCGTCGCGGTGCCGATGGAAGGCGTGGGCACCGTTCAGTACACCGCGTGCGAGCAACCCGACAGCAAGCTTGCCTATCGCGCCTATGCCGTCCGGCGTGGCGGGACGTGGTATGTGGCCGAAGGGCTGGGCGGCTATGACAGCGCCTTGCAGCTCGCGCTGCGATCGCTCGCCTCGAATGCGCCGGCCATGGGAGACGTCCAGGTTGCGACAACCGAATCCGGAAATCCGGCGGCGTTCGCGCGCGTGCAGGCCGGCACGCTCGATCCCGATCTGGCGCTGAGCCAGGGCTATTTCCGCAACAATGCCGGCAGCTTCGCCGAGGCCGCGGAATTCTTCGAGACGCTCGTGGAGCGGGAGGGCGGCGGCGACGATGCCATCCGCAAGTCCGAATATCTGGCCAACCAGGGGCTGCAGCAGTCCAATCTGGGCAATTTCGCCGCCGCCGACGCGCTGTTCGCGCAGGCGACCGCGATCGCCGCCAAACCCGATCCCGTCGCCAGCCGGCTGCTTCGCAACTACCGCGCCATGCACGCGCTGAACCAGCGACGGCCGGACGAGGCGATCGCCGCCCTTGACGTCCCCGTGCCGCCGATCAACCGGTCGGCCGGCGACGAGACGATCTCCGGCGGCATCATCAGCCCGTCGCTGGCCGAGCAGATCAACCGTCAAAATGCCTCGCTCGACCGGCTGGCCGGGCTGGACGGCAAGCTCCGGCCGTTCGAGCGCGCGCTCATTCTCGACGGACAGGGTCAACAGTTGCGTGGCGTATCATATCGTATCCTGACGCGCTTTCCCGAGGCGATACAGCTTATCGAACAGGGCAATCGTACCTTCCTGTCGGTGCGCGAGGGGCGTGTCGCATCCACCGCGTTTCTCCGATCCGAAGGCCTTGGCGAACTCGCGCTGATCAACGAGGCGAAGCAGGACTATGGCACGGCGGAACAGCAGTTAGCCGAGGCCTTGCAGATCCTCAGCACCGATTATCCCCAATCGGCGGTCGAGCTCGTAGCCCGAGCCCGGCTCGCCGCCTTCCTCGCCCGGCGGGGCGCCGCGGATCGCGCACTCCCGCTGTACGGGGCGATCGTTACTGAGAGCCTCAAGCTTCCCGGCGCCGCCGTGCCCATGCAAAGCCTGCTCGCGCCGTATTTCGCGTTGCTGGCGCCGCGCGCGAACACCGATCCGCAGGCCGCCGCGGCTCTGTTCGCCGCCAGCCAGATCATGGTTCGACCCGGGGTCGCCCAGACTCAAGCGGTGCTCGCGCGCGAATTGTCCGGCGGAGACGACGATGCGGCCGCCCTGTTTCGCCAATCGGTATCGCTCGCACGCGATGTCGCGCGGGCGACGGGCGAGGTCGCCGGCGTGATCGACAGACAGGCGGCGGGATCGGCGACCGATCGTGACGTGGCGGACGCCCGACGCGCGCTCGCGCAGCTCGAGCAGGACCAGACAGCGCTGCAGTCGCGTCTTGCCGGCTACCCTCGCTATCGAGTCCTGGCGCCGTCGGCCATGAGCGTAGCGGACCTCCAGCGTGCCCTGCGCCCTCGCGAGGCTTATTATCAGCTGCGGATCGTCGATCAGGATGTCTACGCGACCCTCGTCACGCAGGGATTGGTCCGTGCGGCTAAGCTGCCGTTCGCCTCCGCCATCTTTAACGCCGAGGTTGCGCGCCTGCGGGCAAGCGTCGTCACGATCGAAAACGGCAAAACGGTCACCTATCCGTTCGACGTAGAACTGGCGGCCAGTCTCTACCGCGCGATGTTCGATCCGTTCTCGGCGGAAATGAACGATATCACCAGCCTCGTGTTCGAACCGGACGGCGCAATGCTGCAATTGCCGCCCAATCTGCTGGTCGTCGAGCAGAAGGGCGTCGACGATTATGCGAAGCGGACGGCCAAGCCGGACGGCGATCCCTTCGATTATCGCGGCATTGCGTGGCTGGGACGCGATCGCGACATCACAACTTCTGTTTCCCCGCGCGCCTTCGTCGATGTGCGCGGTGCTGCACCAGCCGAGGCGACTCGACCCTATCTCGGACTTGGTCATAATGCGTCACCCTCTCCGCAGCAGGCATATGCCCGCGTCGCAAGCGTGCAAGCGGGGGCCGATTGCCTTTGGCCTATCGGTGCCTGGAACCATCCGATCTCGACGGCCGAACTTCGGATCGCCGACCGCGCGGTCGGCGCCGGCCGCGGCACCGTCATCACCGACGCGGCTTTTAGCGACCTGGCGTTAAAGGCACGAACCGATCTGGCCGACTATCGGATCATCCACTTCGCCACGCACGGGCTCGTCACGGCGCCGAACGCGCGCTGCCCTGCCCGACCCGCACTGTTGACGTCGTTCGGCGGTGATGGCTCCGACGGGTTGCTGACATTTCGGGAGGTCTTTGACCTGAAGCTGGATGCCGACCTGGTCGTGCTCTCGGCCTGCGATACGGCAGGCATGGCAACCGAGGAGGCCACGCGCGACGCGGGGGTGTCGACCGGCGGAAATTTCGCGCTGGATGGGCTTGTACGAGCGTTCGTCGGCGCAGGTGCCCGATCCGTCGTCGCAAGCGCCTGGCCGATCCCGGACGATTACGGCGCCACGACGGACCTGATAACGGCACTCTTTCACGCCGCGCCCGGGACCTCGATCGCATCAGCCATCCGCGCTGGCCAGAACAAGCTGATGGCGAAGGCGGACACGTCGCATCCCTTCTATTGGGCCGCTTTCATGATCGTCGGCGATGGCGAGAAAGCGCTATCTCCAGGCAAGGCCGATTGAGACAAAGCGGGCTGACCATGCACCTGTCGGGGCGACGTTAGTTTTAACCTAGCGATGGGAAGAGCGCAGGACATGAAAGCGAATGAGTGAAATGGAGCAAACGCCGAGGCCAGCTGCGCGCGCGCACGAGCTATTACGGGCAAGCCACGCAGCCCATTTTACGCTGAGCCAGATGGCTGACACGAAGGCCTCCATATTGATGGCTGCGACATTCGTGACTTTTACGATTACGGTGGGCCAAAGTCGGGACGGTGCTGGCCCGCCCCTTCCGTTGCTTGTGCTCGGCGGCTTTGCCTTCATCGCAGCAATCTTGACGGTGCTGGCGATCATGCCGGCAACGGCTCCGCCTAAAACGGGCCGCTTGAATCTCTTATTTTTTGGCGCATACGCGCCACTGAGCGAGCATGAGTATCTCACGAAGATGAGAATATTACTTCAAAGCGATGAACGTATCTTCGATGCAATGGCGATCGATATCTATCAAAACGGACAAGTGTTAGCCCGTAAGAAATATAAGCTTCTGAGCTACGCCTATCGGGTCTTCGTTCTCGGAATGAGCGCTAGCCTCTTGACGTTTGTGATTGAGCGGTACTTCTGAGTCTATAGTCCTCACCTCACCGCGTGGTGAAAATCCTGACGGGCCCTGATCTTAACGATTCAGATGAGCACCGCGTCGGCAACCGCTATCAAGCGGCAAAAAAAATGACAGATATCCGGTATTAATTTTTTGGGCAGCGCGCCCGAAGTGATTTACGGATCGTTAGGCCCGTCATGGATGTGTTTTTTATTCCGTTTGCCGCGGTCATCACATTGGGAATGCTCGGCTGCGGTGCCGCTCCGTTGAGACCGGTCGGTTGGATCGGCCATGTCACTCCGCAACTGACGCCCGCCTGGGTCCAGCCTCTGTCTTGCACCCGGATCGGCCGCCGGATGATCTGCTGAAGACCTGCGCTGCAGTCGCTTGGGTCCGCCCGGACAGTCCTCACTCTCTTACGCGAGTCAGATCATGGGTCTCATCATCGCGATTGCAGTTGGCTGGATCGCCGGTTGGTTTTTGACCACGGTGAGCCGGGACGATCGGTCCGGCCTTCTGATGAACAGCGTCGCGGGGATTTCTGGCGCCGTGTTCGCTGGCTATTTCTTCGGTGCATTTATCGGTGGCCCGCAGGTCATCAGCGAAATCGTTCGCAGCGTTTCTTTTTCGTCTCCCTGCTCGGGGCGGTTGAGGCTTTGACGACGGTCAATCTGCTCCGACGCGCCTTGGCACGCTACGCGGGATGGCGGCGAGCGAAGGCCTGATACCGTTCACGATCACGCGCTAATAACGACGTGGATCAGCTTGTCCTCACCGAGGATTGGGGCGCTGGCAACGAAAGGCTCGCGCGAGAATGTGGACTTAGGATTTTTGAAACACATCATAGCATAGGCAGCCGATCGCCCTTTACAGGCGGCCAAGCTTGTCGCGGAGCCCGCTCAGGTCCGAAGGTAATGTCATAGCAAATGCCGAAACGGTAGTGCTCATTGTCGAAGACGAGCTGTTTATACGGCTGGCGGCGACGGAATTAATCGCGCAGCTGGGCTTAACTGTTTGTGCCGCGTTCAACGCCGACGATGCGATCTCAATTTTGGAGGCCCATTCCGAGATAACGGTAGTCTTTACCGATATACAGATGGCGGGCTCGATGGACGGTTTGGCGCTCTGCATTTGGGCCGTAGAGCGCTGGCCCCAGCTTCGCTTCATTGTCGCGTCTGGCGGCGTATCGCCACTGATTACAGACATGCCTGCAGGCGCGGTATTCATATCAGAACCGTACACGGTTGCGGATATTTCGATGGCGATCGCAAGCTTCCGGTAGGGTGGGTTAGGCTGCAGCAACGGCCATTTCTGTTGATCCCGCGCTGCCCAGCTTGTTCAATGCGCCACCCGGCGTTCGAGCCAAACGATCAAGGTCTTGCGGGGAGGCTCACGAGCTCGCATTGCACCGGTGGTTAATCTTTTTCTGCACCACGATCCCGAATATGGCCGCCGGTAACGATGGCACCGATGCGAACCTTACCGACAGCGCAACCGCGCAGCTTGCTGTCGATCGCGAAGTCGAAAAGCGCTCGATCTCGCGGGGACGGGGGGTCGCCGCCGGTTTCGGAGACTGCGGCGATCAATGCGTTAGTTCGGTACGCCTCTCGCAGCGATGGTACAAAAGTGCTTCTGCAGATCACCTGCCAGCCGGTGTCGCCTAGCGGCAGTGATTCGGCGGTTATGGAAACGAACTATTGCGCATGAAGGTAGCTCCTGGCGGCTGCGACAGCAAAGCGATGAGGTCTTCAGTTGGTCGGGCAAGTTGCAATTAGTCGGCAAGGGCGTATGCTCTGAGCTCTGCACGGCGTCTAACAATCTGCCTGCAGGATACGACGATTTGCCTCGGCAGGCGTCGGCGATTGGGTCGATAAAGTATCTGAGAAATGATTGTTAGGCCCGCTGAGATCAGCCCCTCGCGTCTCTTATGTTTGCCTTCAGGCAATCGGATGCAACGAAGTGCAGTGACCATGCACCAAGCCTAACTTTCTAACCTTGCGCTTTAGCCGTGAAAGGACAGATCGATGGCTGACGTTGAGACACTGCCGCCCGTTGAAATTCCCTGGAAGTTTGCATCGACAACCCAACCCCTTTTGTCGACGGGACCAGCCGAGACGGCTCTGTCGTTGTTTACCTTTGAGCCCGATGATGCCGCTATTACCCGTCAGTTTCCCGACGAAAAGTTGGTATACGTTAAGGTCGTAGCATCGGTTTCGCCCGCAGCCTTCCCGCGTGGTGTCTCAACGATAGCTGCCACCTACCTGGGTGATGGCATACCGTGTTTTCATCTCCTGTTAGATCTCAGTGTCGAACGACAGGGTGGGGACGGCGGCGAGGCGCAACCCTACTTCCACACCGCAGCGCCCCTCTCGCGCAGTTATATACAGACAGGCGTCCTCGGCACGTCGGTATATGAAGGAGAGTCGGACGGCATCGCGATCGGCAAGAGTGGGTCGCAGATGCATGAAACACTGCGAAGCCACTCTAATACCTCGAGTGCCAGCGCATCGGCTGGTCTCGCAATCCCGATCCCGATCGTGGGGGGTATATTCGGCGCGTCCGGTTCGGTTCGCAGTTCATCGACCGACGTGGCGAGCGCGCGAAATGTATCGCAAAGCACCGACACCCTATCCCGAAACGCCTCTGATGAACGTCGCGAACTGACCAGTCACACGACGCGAGTCGAGAACATCGTGTCGCTATTGTCCGCGAAATTCGTGGGCACTCCCTATCTCCGCTTTTCGGTCGCGCCGCAGCCACTTCAACAGCTTTCGGTCGACCCGAACGATCCGAACGTGTGGTTTCAACAGTTACTCGCCCGCCGATCATCGGGGCTCGAGGGAATCCAGGAGTTCGTGGGACTCGTAGTGATGCCGAAGGATGCCGATATCTGCGTTCATGCGCGCTTGCGCAGAGTCTGCTTGCTCGACAGCTCTCCCTCGCCGTTAGCCTTCGAAGAACGATTTACGGGATCACTGATTCAGCTTTCGAGGATGGTCAACTATCTGAACCGGACGTTTCCGCCGGGAACGCCGCTCGACGATTTAGATATTGACATCGCCGGAAATCTGGATCTGACCGGACCTAGTGTGGGATCGCTGAAGCGGCCGGTCTTATCCTTGTGGGGCCTTCTACTGGGTGAGCAGCTGGTTGTTGGCCACTTTGTCTCACCAACGAAGAACGCTGGCGTCTCTGGAAGCGCGCGCGCCAATTACAAGCACATGCTGGAGGTCTGGCTCGATACCCTCCGGGATGAATATGAGATCGAGGTCTCCCGGTCCCCGCTCGAGCGTGGCGCCTTAGTTGGTGACAATCGGTTCCTGCACACCTGTTTCAAACGAGCGGTCGACGGAGGCAACCTCAGCGTGGATAGCAGTGACGCAAACGTCACGCCGCTGATCCGAATCCCGGTTAACAAAGGATCATTCGACATCGGCGGCGCCAAAACGTCGGCGTTGATGGGTAGTGCATCCGCTCGGACGCTCGGCGTCTCTACAGCAGTGCGATGGAACGCTCTGGAAAGCGCCGTAGGCAGACTTCTCGCAAACGACCGCGCGGTTGAGGAGGTGGCACTCGATCCGGCCAGCCCAGAGATCAGATCCATCTTGATCGACGTCTGGCGCAAGCTGCCAGTTGACGATCCCCGGAACGTCTCCTTCGATGACGCGGCTTCGATGCTAAAATTGTCGGGAGAACAGCAAAAGCAGCTTCGGGCCGCAGGCGCCACAAATCTGTCGACGATTGCCGCAGCGCTGGCGTCCACGACCAACGTGCAAGCTTACAACACTCAAGCCGAGAAGGTACGCCAAGCCGATCAGGGACGAAAGGACGTATCAGCTTCACCTGACGCGCTCGATGGCGCGATTTCGCCAGAAAGCGGCTCGGATATACTAAAATCGATCGGACATGCCGTTGCGTCGACCACGCGACCGGGGGGGTGATCGGTGCGGGCTCGACCTCATGTGCGAAAGTTAAAGCTGGGACCGATCGTTGGCCACACTGACGATGCGAGTACAAGGGTATGGATCCAGGTCGACGACAATCCCGCAAACTACTCGCTTCGTGTTGACGAAGTCGGCCTCTTTCCTTTCGAAGCGACAGAGGGCGACGCAATTGAGTTCGGCACGGCGCTGGCTCGAGTTGACGGGCTGCAAGCTGATCACAAATACGATTATCGCATCGTGCGGCGGGGACGCTTTGTGCCGGGCGCCCGCGGCTCGTTCCGCACTTTTCCACCTCAAGCATCCATGACCAACCTGCTGTTCTGCGCAGTGTCCTGTAACGGCGCGGAAACACACGGCGCATGGGAGCAGTTCAGCGAATACGTGAAGCAAGCTCAACCATCGTTCGTGCTAATGATGGGGGACCAGGTCTACCTAGATGAAGACCCGCCGAATGTTTACAAGGAACATCTGGACTCAGACAGCTCGACACGACGCAAGGTTATGGCTGAAATGTATCAGGCCAACTGGTCGCGCGAGCCGCTAAAATCGACGTTTGCCAACGTCCCGATCTACATGCTCTGGGACGATCACGACATACGCGACGGTTTCGGATCGCTCGCTCAGGATAGTCCGACGTTGGCTGAGCGCTATCCGCGGGGCCGGCCACTTTACGACAAGATGAACGCGTATTTCGAAGATGCGAGAGACGTTTTTTGGCACTTTCAGGGATGCCGCAACCCAGGTCCGCAAGACAGTACTGACCCCAGCCTTCCAAACTATGTGGGCGGACCGATCTCCCCAGGGGTGCGAAAGGCGATGCCGTACGTGTTCCGCTGTGGTCGGCTCGTTGTTCTGATGATCGACAGCCGTGGTGAGCGTGACGCGTTCAGAAAAGACCTGCCGATCCTCGGCACGCGACAGTGGGCGTTCATCAACGAGGTGTTTGCAAACCTTCCAGACGATGTGGAAGCTTTGGCTGTAGTGACGCCCACACCGATTGCCTCGCAAGACCCGGATGGCCAATCGCAGAAACTGTTAGGCACACGTACTGACGACGTGGACTCATTCCGTAAGGGAGACGAGCAAGCGACCTTCCATCCCAAAGCAACAGGAACGGATGATGCCGCTGAAATCGCGAAAACGATCGTCAGTGCGCGCATATCGAGTCAGTTCAATGTGCAGCCCAATTGGGGGACGTTTCAGCGCAATAATCTAGACGAAGCTCGTGACCAATGGTCGCACCGCGTTGCGCGTCGCGAACAGGCGACGCTAATCCACCATGCCGTGGCGGCACGTAAGTCCATTACTCAGCCGTCGTTAGAGCGTGGTCTGATCTTCGTTTCGGGTGACATCCACATCGGGTGCATCTTCAATCTTAAGGTCGGGCGCTCGCGTGGTATCACGTCCCTCACATCGTCAGGTATCAGCCAGATTGACTCGACACAGCCTCTCGTCGGGGTGTTCATCGATGAAGACTTTAGCGTCGCGCCGGGAATTCGATCGGTTCTGCGGGAGGTGACGAACAAGTATAATTTCGGTGTAGTTCAGGCTCAGCCGACCGGGAGGGGTGCGGTCGTCTCTGCGGCCCTCGAATATGACGGGTCATCGACCGTATTCGGAATTGATACACAGGGAATCTTATGAATGACGCTAACAACCGTTTTGTTATTCATTCTCCAGCCTGACGTCTTTGCTTCCGAACCGCGCGTAAAGCGTGGGTAATACGAAAAGCGTGAGCAAGGTGGCCGATATCAGGCCCCCGATGACGACGGTCGCAAGTGGCTTCTGAACCTCAGCGCCGGCGCCCTGGCCAAGCGCCATTGGCACAAAGCCGAAGCTGGCGACCAGAGCGGTCATCGCGACCGGTCTAAGCCGGGCCAGCGCTCCGGCGCGCGCCGCTTCCGTTCGCTCTATACCGCGATCGAGCAGATCGTGGATCGATGACACCATCACCAGCCCGTTCAGCACCGCCACACCCGAGAGCGCGATGAAGCCCACCGCTGCCGATACTGAGAACGGCATGCTGCGTAGCCAAAGGGCGAGCACGCCGCCGACCAGTGCCAATGGCACGCCCGTGAAGACGATCAGCGCATCGCGGACTGAGCCCAAAGCGCCATAAAGCAGGAGCATGATCACGGCAAAGCAGACGGGCACGACGATCACGAGCCGTTGGCGCGCGGTCGCAAGGTTTTCGAACTGACCGCCCCACTGCAGGTAGGTGCCCGGCGACAGCTGCACCCGGGCGTCAATGGCGGCCTGGGCGTCCGCAACCACGCCTGCCACGTCCCTTCCGCGCACGTTCGCCTGGACGACGACGCGCCGCTTGCCGTTCTCTCGACTGATCTGGTTCGGCCCGTCACCGATCGCGATTTCGGCGACACTCGCAAGCGGCACGAACGATCCGTTCGCGGTCGGCACCGGCAGCTGACCGAGGGTCTGCAAGTCCGACCGCGAAGCTTGTCCCAGACGGATGACCACCGGGAAGCGGCGATCGCCCTCGAAGATCACGCCGGCCTGCTTGCCGCCGACGGTTGCGGACACGAGGTCCTGCACGTCGCCGGCGGTCACGCCGACGCGTGCCATGGCGTCGCGATTGGGCCTGATGTCCAGCAGCGGCAGTCCCTCGGTTTGCTCTACACGCACGTCGACCGCGCCCCGCACCTTGCGCATCACCTCCGCGATGCGGACCGCTGTCGCGTTCATGCTGCCAAAGTCGTCACCGAAGATCTTGATCGCAATGTCGCCGCGCACACCGGCGATCAGCTCGTTGAAGCGCATCTGAATGGGCTGGGTGATCTCGTAGCTGTTGCCAGGGATCGTCGAGATCTTCTTTTGGATCCGCTCGATCAGCTCGGCCTTCGGCAGGTTAGGATCGGGCCACTCCTTGCGTGGCTTGAGCATCACAAACGTGTCTGTGGCGTTGGGTGGCATGGGGTCCGACGCGATCTCGGACGTGCCGGTGCGCGAGAAGGCGTAGCGCACCTCCGGTTCGCGGCTGATCGTTTTCTCGACCGCGAACTGCATGCGCTGGCTCTGGTCGACCGACGTGCCGGGTGGACGCCACGCCTGGACGAGGATGTCGCCTTCGTCGAGCTGAGGCAGGAATTCCTGCCCGAGCGTGGTGAAGGCAAGTGCTGCGAGCACCACGCCGATGACGGCGCCGCCGATCGTGATGCTCGGCCGGCGCATGGCCGCCTCCAGCCCGGGTTCGTATCGGTCCCTCAGCCAGCCCACGATCCCGCTTTCCTTCTCCTCGACACGACCGACGAGGAAAGCGCCGATGGCGGCGGGGACGAATGTCACCGACAGGACGAAGGCGAAGAGAAGTGCGATGATGACGGTAAGCGCCATCGGCTCGAACATCTTGCCCTCGACGCCCGAGAAGGTGAGCAGCGGTGTGTAAACGATGATGATGATAGCCTGACCGTAGAGCGAGGGCCGGATCATCTCGCGAGCCGAAGCCGCCACGACGGCGAGCCGTTCCTTCACGGGCAACGGCGCATCGGTCTCGTGGTGACGCTCGCCTAGCCGCCGCAGCGCATTTTCGACGATGATGACCGCGCCGTCGACGATCAGACCGAAGTCGAGCGCGCCGAGGCTCATTAGGTTCGCCGAAATCCCCACGCGCAGCATGCCCGTCGCGGTGAGCAGCATGGTGATAGGAATTACCAGCGCCGCAATCAGTGCCGCGCGGAAGTTGCCGAGCAACGCGAACAGCACGATGATGACGAGCACGGCACCCTCGGCGAGATTGCGCGCGACGGTCGCGATCGTCGAATTGACGAGCACCGTCCGGTCGAGGACGGGCTTGGCTACCACATCCGCGGGCAAAGACTTGCCGACCACCTTCAGACGTTCGGCGACCGCTGTGGCCACGACACGACTGTTCTCGCCGATCCGCATGACGGCGGTGCCGACGACGACTTCGCGACCATTCTCGGACGCCGAGCCCGTGCGGATTCCCTGTCCGGCCCGCACCGTGGCGACTTGGCTCAGCTGGACCGGGACATCGCGCGTGGCGATGACGGTGCGAGCGAGCTCGTCGGCCGTGCGAACGCGAGCGTCGGAGCGCACGAACAGGCCGGCGCCGTTCAGGTCGACCGTGCCGGCTCCCACGCTTGTATTGTTACGCTCCAGCGCAGTCGCGAGATTTTGGATGGTGATCCGCATCGAGGCCAGGCGCTGCATGTCGGGCACAACCAAGTATTCGCGGTCGTATCCGCCAAGCGAATCCACGCCTGCGACGCCTTCGGTCCCACGCAGCTGCGGAGAGACGATCCATTCCTGGACGGTATGAAGATAGGTCGCCTTGTCAGCCTCGCTGACGAGGTGCTCGCCCTCGGACGTAATGTAGCTGCCATCGCGCTGGAGGCCCGGCTCGCCGTCCCGGTGCTTGACTTGGTCCAGCTCGCGGAACTCCACCGTCCACATGAAGATGTCGCCGAGCCCGGTGGCGATGGGACCCATTTCGGGCGTGATGCCCGATGGCAGGCGTTCTTCCGCCATCCGCATTCGCTCCGCGACCTGCGCCCTGGCGAAATAGATGTCGGTCCTGTCGGAGAAGACGGCGGTGATCTGCGCGAAGCCGTTGCGATTGAGCGACCGCGTGAACTTTAGCCCGGGGATGCCGGCGAGCGAGGTCTCGATCGTGAACGAGACCTGCCGCTCGATCTGGTCGGGCGATAGCGACGGCGCGAGGACGTTTATCTGCACCTGATTATTGGTGATGTCGGGGACGGCATCGATGGGTAAGCGCGGAAGCGCGAAGACGCCGGCGAGCGCAGCGAGGGCAGTGAGCAGCAGGACCAGCCAGCGGCGCTCCACCGAGAAGGTGACGAGGCAAGCGATCATGATTTCACCCCATGTCCATTTCGCCGCCCTTGCCGAGTTCGGCTTTGAGCGTGAACGAGTTGGTGGTGGCGACGCGTTCGGCGCCGTTGAGGCCCGAGGTGATGGTCACCTGGTCGCCGTTGCGTCGTCCGGTCGTGACCGGAACGGCGCGAAAGCCGGACCGCGTCCGCACGAAGACCACGGTCGTCTTCTCGACCGACTGCACGGCGGTGGATGGAACGGTGACGCTGCGGTCGCCGGTCGCCGGCAGCATGATGGCGGCCGTGACCGGTTCGCCGACACGCCAGAGGCCGCCTGTGTTGTTCAGCGTGGCGATCAGCAGCACCAGCCGCGTGTTGTCGTCGAGCACGGGCGAGACGAACGTAACGCGGCCGTCCTGCCTGCGCCCTGCCGCCGACACCTCGACCCGCATTCCGGGCCGAACCCGACCCGCGTCCGCGGGTGAAAGTGAGACCTGAACGGTGACTCGTCTCAGATTTGCGACGCGGTAGAGTTCGGCGTTCGTGTCGACCGTCTGCCCAAGCAGCGCTGGGCGGGCGATGATCTGGCCCGAGATCGGCGAACGCATGGCGATCCGGTTCATCGCTCCGCCGCCTCCGCCGGTGGCACCAAGCTGCTGCTCGGCGAGGCGGAGCGCGATGCCGGCCTCGGTCGCGGCAGTCCGCGCTGCCACCAGATCCTGTTCCGGCGATACGCGCTCAGCGAACAGGCGCTGCTCACGCCGTAAGTTCGACTGTCCCAGATCTGCACGCGCCCGCGCGGCCTCGACCTCAGCCTTGAGCGAGGCTGCCTCGCGACTCTCGATGATCGCCAGCGGATCACCTTGCCGAACAGTCTGGCCGAGGTTGCGGGTTAACGAGACAAGCCGGCCGCCGATGGTGGCGGATACCACCTGCACGCCTTGGGGATCGCCCTGCACGACACCGGGCAGCTCGATAGCGCCGGCGATGCCGCCGACGTTCGGCAAGGCCAACTCGATCCCGGCGTCGGTGATTTGTTGGGCGGAAAGGACGACGGCGTCCTTGTCAGCCGCCTTCCCGGCTACCTTGGGCATATCCATGCCGGTCATGTCGTCGGCGTTATTCTCGGACTTTCCGCACGCGGTCAGCGCGAGCGGGAAGAGTGCGGATAGGAGCATCCGACTGGTCATCGTCTTCATCGTGCGTCCTTCGCGTCGGTCGGCACCGGGGCGGTGAGCCGTTCCAGCCGGGCCTTTGCGTCATGGTAGGCGGCGAGCGCGTCGATCGCGGCCGCGCGGGTGTCGGCGAGCGTGCGCTCCGCCTCCAGCAGGTCGAGCTGCCCGAATTTGCCCTCGCGGTATCCAATGCGCGCGATGCGCGCGGCTTCCTGCGCGACGGCGAGCGTCGGCCCGGCGGCGTTGCGGGCGGTCGTAGCGGCGTTCTCGGCCTCGGCGTTCGCCGAGGCCATCGCCTGCTCGACATCGAGGAGAGCCATGCGGCGCTGCGCGTCGGCTTGCTGGCGCTGGGCAGACGCGAGATCCAAGGATGCCCGCCCGTTATTGAACAGGGGCAGCGGCACCGAGAGGCTGAATACCGCCGTCGTGTCGTTGCTCGCCTCCAGCCGGCGGGCGGCAGCACCGAGGGTCACGGTCGGGACGCGCTGGCTGCGCGCCAGCCGAACCTGCGCGGTGGCCGTGGTCAGGTCAGCTTGGGCTGCCACCCCGGCGAGCGTGTCCTGTCCGCTCACCGGCAGGCTTGGGCCCGTCATCTCGATCCGGTTGAACCAAGCGACATCGAGCGTCGGCGCGTCCCGGTCGATCAGTCGGACGAGATTGCCCATCGCGACCGAGGCGGAGCGCTCGGCACGCTCGGCAGCACCCTGCGCGTTCAACCTTGCGACGTCGGCGCGCTGCGCCTCGAGCGGCGAGGCGCGACCGGCTGAAACCCGAACCTTCGCGCCTCGGAGCACCGCGTTGGCGATGCCGACCTGCTCGCGGGCGTTGGTGAGCCGGCGCTCGGCCGCTGCCGCATCGTTGTAGGCTTGCGTCACCCGCAGGCGCAGATCGGCCTGCATCATCGCCGCGTTCAGCGTGGCGCGGTCAAGCTGCGCGTTCGCCACGGCCACGCGGGCGCCGCGCTTGTTGCCGAGTTCGAGAGGGATGGAGAGACCAAGCGTCGTCTCGGTCGACCGCAGCCCGTTGTAGATTCCGGTGCCGGCAACATTCTCAGCCATCATGTCGAGCGAAGGGTTCGGACGCACGCCCGCGACAGAGCGCTGAGCTTGCGCGGCTTTGACGCCCGACCGGGCGGCCGCGATCGCGGGAGACGCCGCGCCCGCCGCCATCAAAGCCCCATCGAGAGTCAGCACGGGGTCCGCCTTTGATAGCGGGATGGTCTGCGCCTGCAGCGCGGATGCGCAGGCGCTCGCGGCCAGGACGGCCGCCAATATGCGATGCATGGGATTGCTCCTGACGTATGCGGTGCGAGCGCGCGAACGCGCCCGGCGGCGACGTCAGCCCTGGGGAGGTCGGAGAACGGGGTCGACGCGCCGCGCCGTCAACGTGACGGAGGCGAGGGCGGCATATTCGCGCGCGAGATCGGCAATAGGCACCATGGCGCGGAACGGCATCGGCGCTGCGACGTGCTGGCCGTGGCAGCCGGTGTGACAATGGGGAATGTTCTTGTCGGCGTCTGCCGACACCTCGTCGCAGTCCGCTGCAATCTGCACGGCCACCTCACCGATGGTTTCGACGCAGCCTATCCCCGTCGCCCGCGCAGCCGCGCCCGAGGCCGTCAGGACCGTCATAAGGCACGCAAGAATGGCGAGAAGCGACCGCATCTTTTCGTGTGCTACCACAAGGCGTCGGTGCCGTAACCCTTGCGGACGCAGGTCGGCAACCGGCCCCTGCGAGTGACTTCCGATCGCTATGAACAGGTGTCCGCTTTCGGGAACTGCCATGAATGACTGCAAATGGGTCGAGTCTGCCGCTTTCGGCATCAAGACCGGGTGCATCCAAATAGAATCCAGGCACTTCCCTAGATGCAGATGCTGACTCTTCCCGAGACACCCCAGGATGCGCTGCAGCGGCTGATCGACAAACGATGTGAAGTGGCTCCTTGCCGGAGTGGCGATCTGCCGCTCCCATCAGGAACAGCCGGGAAAACTGCGTCCTCCGGGCCAGCGTCGTGGCCTATTCCGCCTGCGGCTCTGGTGGCCACTTCCGCTCAGTTCAACTGTACAGTCCAGTACATTGGTCGATTAACGCATTGTTAGCCTTGCGCAGACGGGCCACGGCGCTATTGGAGCCCGTGTTGGCTATTTGGAATATCATTTTGATGAGCGAAGATCAGACGAATCCTATCGATCTCACGGGCGACATTGTCACCGCATATGTGGCGAATAATCAGGTGGCCGCACGGGATGTGCCCGCGCTTATCGCCGAAATCTACCAGGCGCTGACGCGCCTCGGAACGGAGGCTTCGGCTCCTGCGAAACCCAGCGCGCCACAAGCCGCGGTGAGCGTCCGCAAGTCGCTCGCCAACCCCGACCACATCATTAGCATGATCGATGGCAAGCCGTATCGGATGCTTCGGCGGCATCTGACCAATAACGAGCACACGCCGGCGAGCTATCGCAGGGCATTTGATCTGCCGCACGATTATCCCATGACGGCGCCGAGCTACAGCGAACAGCGCCGTGCCCTGGCCCACAAGATCGGTCTGGGCCGAAAGGTCGCAGCCGTTCCCGCCGCGGCACCCAAGCGCCGTACTGGAACGATCAAGGCGTTTGCCGACGCATAAAGCTGGCGCTGGACTCGCACGCATAGCGGAGCATGTGTGGTGGCCGAGAAGCCACCACACATCGAAGACGATACTCGGAATTTGATTAAACGACTTTGCGCGCATGCCGGCATGATGACGGAGGATAGCAATCCTTCGCGATCATCATGGCGTCGGACAATCTGGGGTCGCAAGCGCGATTGCTCTGTTAAAGCCTCAGACGGTGACCTTGCCGATCGCTCGCCTTGTGTATGCGTCAGGTGTCGCACTTGATGAAGCGACGGTCCTAGCGCGCTAACCTGGGAGGCCCCGTCAGCCTTCGGTCTTCGGCTTGGTGCTCCCTGCTACGTTTCTGTCGTGCTGATAGGCGGCTCACGCATCGACAACCGGCTATCCCTGGATCGACTGAAAAGTATCTGCTGCTCCGCTGCGACTAATTGTTGCATTTGCCTAAGCAAAGACGTCGCCGACACGGTATAACTGTCGCGAACGGGCTGAGGATCGTGCAGAGAATAACGAGCTTTGTGCTCGACGTACATCGTCACGAGCAGATCGGTCAGACGAGAGAGATTCCGGATGCTCTCGGCCCGCTCGCTCGGTCCCTCGGCGAGAAGTGTGGGCAGCACGTCGGCGGTGAGCGTGTGAAGGTGCCGGGATGCCCACCGCTCGAATCGCCATCGGTTCTCTAACAATGCGTCGGGATCGGACTTCTTGGCGTTGCTCAAGAGTTGTTCGCCCATTTGAGCTATAGAAACCAGCTCCTGATGGTCCCTCGCCAGCAAATCGAACACTAGCTATCTCCAGAGTACGAAGGCTTCGGAGCGCCGGTCTGACGGATACAACCGTTCACGAGCTACGCCGACCGCGGCGGGGGTCGTAGAACGTTCCCTGTCTGAGGCGGCACGCGCTAAGCCACTGCATAAGGATGATGCTCGCGAACGATTTCGGCGGCTTCCTCAACCGCGGCCTTTTCATCTGGAGTACCGATCGCGATCACGCGCCAGTTGGATGTGACATGCGATGTGATCGGCAAGATCTCTATCATGCCGACGGCGCGCTTCCACTTCGCGTTCTTCCCACCGGTCGCACCCACCAGCATGTCAATCAACATAGTCTCGAGCATTTCGGCATTCACTTCTGCAAGATGTGCCAAGCAGCGCGGCTATGCAAGAGCAATGTGCTCGGCGTGCTCCGATACGTCTTCATAAATCGCCGGCACGATCACATAGAAGGCATGACGCCCGGATTTGCTGTAGCCGTATCTCGAGTCCTGCCCTCGACAGGGGCAGATGGAGCATAACTCTTCTGGCAACGATTGCCACCATCCTGCGATGGTGCGGCTTGGTCGCAAGTATGGAAGTCCCTGTTGGAGATTAATAGCTTTGCCCCGAATCCTGGAGGAGGACGTTATCTACCAGAACGCTGGAGCCTGCAGCAGATGGGAAGCAACTTTCGCCAATATCTTGAAGCGGCCCGCGACCGTGCGATTAGGGAGCTCGCTCTGGAGCGGGCCAGGGCTACACCGAGCCGCGAGAGGCTTGCGAGGCTGCAGGAAATGGTGCGGCGCTACGAAGGCGAGATGTCCGTGTTCCGAGAATTTCGGGTAACATGACAGGCGATACCATCGCATGAAACTCGCGAACAGGGCGCAGCCCTTACCGGCAGGCTGTCCAGGCGGCATGCGCGGGTTATTTGGGGCGGCGAGGGGAGGCGGGCGATAACCTTGTGTCCATTTATGGACGGACCAGGGCGACACTCGATCGCCCGTGGTGTGCGCTCTGGCCGCTGCAGTCTCGCAAGCCAGAAGAGCGGACGTTCGTCGCGCGAGATCGCAGGCTCACCGCCATATTCACCTGTTTATGAGGACTACCTCGTTTTTGCATGTAACAGAATGTCAATATGCTTGACGCGACCTTTGGGATCAAGCCACATCCGCCTGTAATCAATAGGGATACGATAATCCCAAGTGTGGAGGCGTGATGAGTAGTATAGCGAGTGTTGGGGTGATTGCCGCTAGCGAAGTTATGCGTGAGGGCATATCCAAAGTTCTAGCCAGTCGCGATTTCTCGGTTCCATTAGCAGCCTCATCAATCTGTGAGTTTTGTGCGCAACCGGCGCGTGACGTCGACATCGTGTTGATGGCTCTGGAGCCCAGCAGCGTGGTCGGTGATGTCTGCACAGAGTTGTCAGCAGCGTGCCCGCAAGCGCGTCAGGTTTTGACCGCTTCGAATTTCGAAATTGACGATATTGTCATCGCCTATCAGCGCGGTATCGCTGGCCTCATACTGAGCAGCGGTACACGCGACCAGTTCGCCGCGTCGCTACGCCTTGTCGCCCTGGGCGAGCGAGTGCTTTCCGGCGACGTGGTAGACTTTCTGGTCGAGAGGGGTGCCAGCGAAGATCCTCAGCCGGTCGGGCCTGGCGCTCAACTGTCCGAACGCGAAATCGACACACTGAATCTTCTTGTGCAGGGCGACGCCAACAAGGTTATAGCAAGGCGACTAAATATCAGCGAGGCAACCGTAAAGGTACATGTTAAGGCCATACTGCGGAAGCTTCGATTAACGAACCGAACCCAAGCTGCGCTTTGGGGCGCGCAACGGCACGCTGGTAAGACGCCTATTCGATAACGGGTGTACGAGCACTCCGATGTAACACCGAGAACGGGATAATAATCACTATTTACCCATTGAAAGCTTCTAAGTCACGGGTTTGCGGGTGCTGTGATCCATGCGATCAGAAATCGCAGTATTGTAATCCGTTAGAACAGTGCCCGGCTGAAGCCGGTCATTACGTAATCCGCCTCTCCTCTCCGCGGATGAGGCTCGATGACAGCGGGTCGACGCCACCCGCTGAGTATCTCCCCTGCGGCCACGCCTCGCACCGCCTGATCGCTTGCCTTCCGGCTGCGCGGCGCCGCTGATCGGGACAAGTCGGCCGAATGCTGGTCGTTGACGATCAGCTGCCCCTTGCATCCGGTCTGTCGCAGCTGGATTCGCCGCGCCCGGACCGGGAATGACCGCGCCGGACTCCTGTGCGGATCTGGAACCGCGCGCCATCAATGTCGCTTCCGGCGCTTTCTTTGCCGTGCCCGTGCCACCTGCGGCGAGACGGCGCGGCATCGCAACCCCTTTGGTCGCCCGGGTAGCCGCTACGCGGCGGCCCGCGCCAGCTCCCGACAGGGGTTTCCAGCCACGCATCACCCTGAGCAGAAGCCCTGTCGTTTGCAGGCGTTCGCGGACGAGGCGCGTCAGGTCCGTCGATCGGATTGCGGTCCGACCCGCCGTCTGAAGAACATGGAGAGCCTCTAGAGAGTCATTGAGGTTGGCGGTCGGGTGTACGATGGCCCATCGTATCATATTTCGCTTTTAATGTTGTACCAATCCCGCGCCCAGGCTGTTGCCGGTCAATAATTGTCGACCAGTGAGCGCTTCGACATCGAAGGATCCGCTTCGACAGTGAGCTGGCCTGACTTGCCCACGCGTAACCCCCGATCGCGACCGATCGACCTGCCTTCGCGGTGTTCGCAGCCCGCTATAGCCAGGTCGAGCCACCATCGACCACCACGGTCGCTCCGTTCACATAAGACGATGCCGGGCCGCTCAGATAGGCGATCACGTCGGCAATCTCGTCCGCGGCACCCAGTCGGCCGAGCGCATTGCCTCCCGCCAACCGCTCGCGAATCGCAGGGTCCGCCAGCAGACCGTGGGTCATGGCGGTCTCGATCGTGCCGGGGCAGACGGCATTGACCCGGATGGTCGGTGCTAGTTCGACCGCCATGCACTTGCTGAACATCAGCAATCCGGCCTTCGCCGCGGAATAGGCCGAGACGCCCTTCGCCGGCCGCAACGCGCCGACCGAGGCGACGTTGACGATTGTGGCGAAGCCGGCCCGCTTGAGCGATTCTGCCAGAAATTTGCACATGAGAACGGCGCCCAGCAGATTGACTTTGAGGCTTCTGGCCCATTGATCAAGCGAGAGCTCATCCAGCGAACCCTGGACGAGCACGCCCGCAGCATTCACCAGCCCATCGACGCCGCCGAGTGCGCTCTCGGCCTCCTTCGCGGCCCGCTCGACCTCTTCGGCAACGCTGATGTCGCACACGATCTTGGCCATTCCGGGCGCGACCGCGACGGCATCCAGCGCTGCCCGGTCGCGATCAATCAGCGCAACGCTCGCACCCAAAGCGACGAGACGACGGGCGGCCGCGAGACCAATGCCATTGCCGGCACCTGTAACGACGATCTTACGGCCTTCGAGATCAGGAACCATAGTGACACCCCGGTTATGCTACGAGCCAATTGCATTCGCCGACATCTACCCGCACATCGGCCACCGGGCTAGGATCCAAACGACACGGCGCATGTGCGATGGCTCGCAGACGCCGATCGCAGGGCGGTGGCCCGGACAGGATCAGCGTTGCAACAAGGGACGTCTCGACAATGATGCCAGGTACGGCGCGTGCTTAAGAACGAGTGGCGCCAGAACTGGCCGACGATCTTTGCAGGTACGATCGGGCTCTCGCTGACCACGGTCTATGTCTATTCGATGGGCGCGTTTCTCGGCCCGATCCAGCGGGACACCGGCTGGACGCGTTCCGAAATCAGCTTCGGCCTGACGATCGCGACCACGTGCGCCGCTATTCTCGGACCTTGCGTCGGAGCCGCCATCGATCGTTATGGTCCGCGCAAACTCGCGATCCCCGGCGTCGTCATCTATTGTGTCGCGATCGCGCTTGCCTCGACCGCGCACAGCTTGGCCGGGTGGTGGGCAATCTGGACTCTGATCGGTATCACGAGCGCGGGCGTAAAGCCGACGATCTGGGTGTCCGCGGTCTCGAGCCTGTTCACGAGGGGAAGGGGGCTGGCCCTGGCGATAACGCTGAGTGGCGCCGGCCTCGGTTCCGCTCTGGTTCCGCTCGCTTCGACCGTCCTCATCGCCTCCGCGGGGTGGCGACCGGCTTATGCATGGCTCGCCCTGCTGTGGGGCGGGGTCACCTTTCCGCTGGTGCTCCTGCTGTTCCGAAGCGCGCACGACACGCGCCGGTCCTCCCTGGTGGCCGGCTCCGGCGGGCGTCTGGCCGGGTTTAACGCGCGCGACGCACTGTTCTCGCGCCAGTATCTCTTCATTCTCTGCGCGTCTGCGGTCTGTGCTTTGGTGCAGATGGCGTTCGTCATCTCGCTCATTCCGATGCTGGCAGACGCCGGCATCGGGTCCGCCCGCGCTGCAATGCTCGCAACGATTGTCGGTATAACCTCAATCGCCGGCCGCCTGATCTCCGGGCATCTCGTTGATCGGACCAATCCGCTGTTCGTCGCGAGCGCCAGCCTCGCTATGCCGGCGCTCTCAGCGGCTCTGCTCCTGCTGGCCGGACCCGGCTCCACCGTGGCCTCGACGCTCGCGATCCTGGTTCTCGGCCTTTCGGTCGGCGCCGAACTCGAGGCAGCGACGTTCCTCACGGCGCGATATTTCGGCCTTCGCAGCTTTGGTCTGCTGTTCAGTATCATTGCGAGCAGCGCCACCGTCGCCACCGGCGTCGGCCCGCTGCTGGCCAGCTACGTGCATGACCAGACCGGATCCTATCGCTGGATGCTCATCACGGCCATACCGTTGAGCCTAATGGCCGGAGCGATGATCCTCTCTCTCGGTACGCCCACGCGGCGCGCAACCGAGACCAGCGACTGAGTCTAAGAGCCTGGTGACGCCGGCTTACTGCCAGTTTCAACCGAGATCGAATTAGCGGGCGAGATAGAATGCACACTAGGCATTGCGTTGCCTATTGTGGCGGAGCTGATGCTCGACTAATCCAGCCGCGTTGATCGTGCGCCCTTCAAGCCGATGCGAGGCTGGCGCGCGCCATCGGATAACAATGCCGCGCGCAAGAAGCGGCGAGGGAGGAACTTGATGTATCGCCATCTTCATGTCGCGCGCCAATTGCTGGCGGGCACGGCGGTTTTGGCGGCCTTTCCGGCCTTTTCCCAGGTCAGGCCACCGACGGCGCCGGCTGCGGGCGACGCGGCTCCTGCCACACCCCCGGCCGCCGTCAGTGCCGCCGACGCCAACGACATCATCGTCACGGCGCAGCGTCGCTCTGAACGGCTTGAGGCAGTGCCGCTGTCGATCACCGCGGTTTCGGGATCGAACCTCGTCCGCTCCGGGGTCACCCGCTTCCAGGATCTCGGCAATATCGCGGCCGGCGTCCAGGTGTCGCGCGGCGGCGCCTTTACCCAGCCATCGATCCGGGGCGTCACGACGCTGACAACGGGTCTCGGCTACGAGAATAACGTCGCCGTTTATATCGACGGTTTCTATCAGTCGGACACGCTCGGTATCAACGGAGACCTGGTCAACGTTGCCGACGTGCAAATCCTCAAGGGCCCGCAGGGCACTCTCTATGGCCGCAACGCGACGGGCGGCGCCATCCTCGTCAACACGCTCGATCCGTCCAGTCAGCTCTCCGGAAACTTCAACGTCGCTTATGCACGGTTCAACGACAAGCGCGCCCAGGCGTATCTGTCCGGTCCGTTGGCCGATGATATCGGGTTCAGCATTGCCGGCTACTATCGCAACAGCGACGGGTACATCAAGGATATCGATGCCACAGGAAAGAAGGACTTCGACGCCGCGCCCTTCAAAAGCGCTTCGCTTCGCGCCAAGCTGAAGGCGCACCCTTTCGACGGCGTCAAGCTTACGTTCGGCTATAACCATCTGTACCTGCTCGACGGGCGTGGTCTCGTCTATGTTCAATATGCAAACGCGCCATCTTCGATCAACGCTTTGCCCGGGCGGGCGACCGAGCGTAACACCGCTTCGCTGAACCTTGTGCCGAAGAACACGGTGAAGGTCGACGAAGGCACGCTCAAGAGCGAAGTCGCCACCGGCATCGGCACGCTGACCTCCTACACCGGCTACACCCATCGCTCGGTCTACATCATCTACGATTTCGACGGGTCGAAAGTGCCGCTTTCGAGCACGTCACAGTCGGGCCGGCAGAAAACCTTCCAGGAGCAGGCCGACTACAATATCGATGCGATCAAGAATTTCGAGATCGTCATCGGCGGCCTCTTTTACCGCGACAAGCTTAGTTCAAGCTTCGTCCCATCCTCGTTTGGGGTCAATTCGCCCGAGCAGTTTTCGAATGCCAGCAGCCATGCTGTGGCCGCCTATGCGGACGTCACCTATCATCTGACCGAAAAACTCTTCCTGACGGGCGGAGTTCGGTATAGTCGCGAGCGCAAGCATGTTGACTATCATGTCGCGGCGCCATCGCCGATCCTTCCGGGAAGCACGAACGCCACCTTCTCGGGCGTGGCGCCGCGCGCCGTGCTGCGCTACGAGATCGCGCCGCGGACCAACGTCTATGCCTCGTTCACGGAAGGGTTTCGCAGCGGCACCTTGCCGCAAACGCCGCAGGCGCGGCCGGAATTGCTGATCCCGATCAGCCCCGAAAAAATCAAGGCCTATGAGGTCGGCTTCAAGACGGCCAGTCGAACCATCCGCTTCGATACTGCCGCCTTCTACTATGACTATCGTAACTTGCAGGTCGGCCTGACCGTACCCGATCCGACTTGCACGGGCCTAGGCTGCGCGATCGTGAACGTGATTGGCAACGCGCCGAAAGCACGTAGCTATGGCGGCGAAGCCTCGCTAACGGTCACGCCCGCGCCCGATCTCAATCTCCGCGCAAACGGCGCCTATACTCACGCGCGATACATAAATTTTGCAGGGGCGACGGGCACCGGGCTCAATGCGGTGACCAACCTCAATGTTCCCGGACAGCGGCAGAACTGGAACGGCCAGCAGATGGCGCGGGCGCCAACGTGGAGCGGCAGCTTGGGGGCAGATTATTCGGTACCGTTAGCGGGCGGCAAGATCACGCTAAGCGGAAACGGGACTTATACGAGCTCGTTCGTCGTCGGGAATGCGTCGCTGTACGGACCGACCGGTCCTGCCGCTCTCCAGAACGAACAACGTTTCCGCCAGAAGGCCTATGCGATGCTCAACCTGTCGCTCAACTGGGTCGACGCGAGCAATCATTTCTCGCTGGGCGTCTATTCAGAGAACGTCACGAACACCAAATATCTGGTGATCAGTTCGGGCAGCTCCTTCGGTTCGTTCCGTCAATATGGCGAACCGGTCACCTACGGCGTTCGCGCAGGCTACAAGTTTTAACGCAGCGCCGGGGCCACTCCCCGGCGCTCTCGGAACCGACGCGGGAAACATCCGGGCATGCCATCTCCTCGTGATCGGACTGCGTTCGCCTCTCCAGCCGCCTGGAGGCCGAACGGATCGGCGGCCGATTAGGTCTGGAGCGTCGCCTGCGCGCCTGCGAATTCGACGCATTGTTACAGGCCACGGCCGGCTTGCCGATCGAGGCGATCGACAGGGACACGTTGGCCATCCCGCGCCGCAGAGCGAACGGGGCGATCTGCTCGGCCGGGTGCGCCAGGAGGCCGACAATCCGTTCGGCCGGGGATATATCAGCAACACGGAGCTGAGCTTCCACAACGACTTTCACGAAACACTCTCGTTGGCCTACCCTGAGACGGCAACCAAAGGCGGGGAGAGCGGGCTCGCATCCAGCCTGGCGATCCACAACATCTTGCTGGTCGAGCGACCGGACCTTCTGGAGGCGCTGTACACCGGCTGGTATGATGGCTTGGAGGCCTTCTACAGAATCTTCCGACCGCGCGACGCGCTCGCGCGCACGTTCGTGCCCTATTACTCGGTCACAGACGACGTCGGCAGTTTCCATGGGCTGGGCGCGATGTTCAACGATCGGGCCGCCGCCGAGCAGGACGAGTCGGTACCGGCCCTGCTGGTGAAGGCTCTGGCGGCGGTGCGCGGGATTGCCCATCGCCCCGGGGTCGGCCTATGGTTCAGCTTGCAACCCGGCGAAATGATCTTCTGGCACAACTGGACCCTGCTGCACACGCGTACCGCGTTTGAAAACGCGCCAGGGCGTGAGCGAGAGCTCCTGCGATTGTGGCTGAGGCCACATTGCCGGCGCGTTGCGTCGCCTGTGATCACGCAACGCGCGGATGCGGTTGATCGCATTCATGCGACAGACGGTATAAGTCCTAGTCGGTTCGGACCCGCCCCTGGACACGCAAGGAATCCCGTGGAGGGCAAGTCCGGAGGGACTGCTCGCGGGCCTCTTATTCTAGCGGACGACAGGCGCGATGCTGTCCGACATGCGGTCGAAAGAAGAAAAGCTGTGGGTCAAAGCTGTCAGAGCAAGCCCGTCGACCAAAAACCGTAGATTAGCAACCCAATCGCCGGGATGCTAACGAATACGGCATAAACGTCCGAGCAGGATTCCGTGCGCTCGAAGCGGGCAGTCATCCAATTCCGCATAATCATCTCTCCAGGCTCTGTGTGCTCCGAGACCACATCAGGAGCCGGCTTGGAGGCCGACTTCTTGTGAGGTTCCCGCCGAGGCGGTCTCCGCGGGTTCGATAAGGAGCCCTGCTCTGAGCATTATGCAATGCATAGGCAGCATGTCAATAAGATTACGGCGGTGCGCGAGACGATTTCCGGCGGACAGGGGGCGAGCGGGTGCGCCTGCGCCGAACGCTCCGCAGCCTTGGGGCGGCGGAGCGGAATAGGAATCAGAGGTGCGCTTAGGCGTGTGGGCGCGATACCGCGCGACGGTGCCCGCTTCGAATGCAGTGACGCGTTGGGCGTCAGGTGCTGGCCTGAGCCGCACCCTGTGCCCGCGGGCGGCGCTTGGGCTTAGTGCGCGATGCCTTTGCGATCCGCGGTCCGAACCGTCCGGCGATGAACAGTTCGATCTTGCGCTCTAGTTCGGACGTGCTCGGACGAATGGTGTGCCAGTGTGTGTAGACCATGATCGGCGTGTTGCCGAGGATCAGGTCGACGAACAGGCGCGCGGAGGTCGCATGGTCGTCGGCGGGGATCTGTCCGTCCTCGGCGAGGACGGTGAATACGTGAGTAATATTGTTTAGCACGCGCGCGAACGTGGCGTTGGCGACTTTCTTCATCAGGTCGGGGAACCGCCGGCTCTCTGCGACCATCAGGCGCATGACGTCGACCGAGTGAGGATCTAGAACATATTGAAGCAGTTCTTTGGTTTCTCCAAGAAGCGCATCGAACAGCGACGCATCGCGATCCGGCTCCGACGGCGGCATCAGGGCTGCGACGCGACGGGCGAAGACGACCTCGCGGAAGATCGCCTCCTTGTCGCCGAAATGCTGATACAGCGTACGCGTCGCCACTCCCGAGCGCTTTGCGATGTCGACCAGCGACGTCTCGGCATAGCCTTGCGCGACGAACAATTGCGTCGCCACTTCCATGACATTGGCCTTGCGGCGTTCAAGCTCGGCCGTGGTCGGGCGTCCGGCTTGTCCGCGCGCTGGACCGGGAGCGGGGGCCGGCTCGGCCTGTCGCCGTGCAATGGCCGTCTTCTTCAGCACTCCCGATTCCTCCGTTCGCATTCGACTTTTCGCCTTACGCGTTTCCGCCTTCACGTCGAGAAAGATGACGGTCCTGCTGCATGATGGCAAGCGCGTGGTGCAATCTTTGCCCTCTCAGCGCCCCGTTCATCGGGGTTGCATGCGGATAGCGCCGTCCAGCCGGATCGTTTCCCCATTCATATAGCCGTTGCGCAGCAGCTCGAGCGCGAGACTGGCATATTCGGAGGCGTCGCCCATGCGCGGCGGGAACGGGACCATCGCACCCAGTTTGTCGAGCATGGCCTGGGGGGCGCGCAGCATCATCGGCGTGGCGAACAGGCCGGGCTGGATCGTGTTCACCCGGATGCCGAAGCGCGACAGGTCGCGCGCTACGGGCAGCGTGATGCCGACGATCGCGGCCTTGCCGGCGGAATAAGCGGCCTGGCCCATCTGGCCGTCAGTCGCGGCCGCCGACGCCGTGCTGATGATGGCGCCGCGCTCGCCGGCGATTGGCTCCAGCGTCGCCATGCCGGCCGCGCCGCGCGTGATGCAGCGGAAGGTGCCGACGACGTTCAGCCGGACGACGAGCTCGAACTTGTCGGTCGGGAAAATCGTGATCGCGCCCGTCTCGCGATCCTGCTTGATGGTCGTGATCGCATTGCCGCCGCCGGCGCAGCAGATGAGCGCGCGCTCCTGTCCCTGCACGGCGCGCGCGGCGGCAAAGGCCCGATCGACACTGTCGTCCGACAGCACGTCGCAAGGCACGAACGAGGCGCCAGTTTCGGCGGCGGCGGCAGCGCCGGCTTCCTCGTTCAGATCGAAGATCGCGACGCTGGCGCCTTGCGCGCGCAGCGCCTTGACCGTCGCGAGACCAAGTCCAGACGCGCCGCCGGTGACGACAGCTGACAGAGACGGGTCAATTTTCACGGTTGCTCTCCCTGATCGGATCTGTGCCGGAATGCACGTCGGGGTTTGCAATGCGTCCCGGCGCAGACGCGAGCAAGCGATCCAAAGGCCGCGCGTATCGCGCCGACGATGACTGCCCGCAGCGGCCCTGCGCGGCTATGCCCGCCGTAGCCTTGCAGATACTTCGGACCCCATGATCGGCTGACGACAGACCGCATGATTGCCGGGGACAGACTATCTTATGGCGCAGGTAATGAAGGGCGTACGCGTGCTGGAGGTGGCTCAGTTCACCTTCGTTCCGGCGGCAGGCGCGGTGCTCGCCGACTGGGGCGCGGACGTCATCAAGATCGAGCATCCGGTGCGCGGCGACACGCAGCGTGGCTTCATCAACATGAATGGCCAAGGCGTAGATCCCAACCGCAACCCGATGATGGAGCATCCCAATCGCGGCAAGCGCAGCGTGGGCATCGACGTGTCGACGCCGGAGGGGCAGGAACTGCTCTACGAGATCGCGAAGACGGCTGACGTCTTCCTGACCAATTACCTGCCGTCCGCCCGGCAGAAGAACAAGTTCGACATCGAGCATATCCGGGCCGTCAATCCGAACATTATCTATGCGCGTGGATCGGCCTTCGGCGACAAGGGGGTCGAGCGCGCGGCGGGCGGATTTGACGGGACCGCCTTCTGGACCCGGACGGGCATCGGCCAGGCCATGTCGCCCCCCGAAATCGACGGCATCCTGACCCAGCCGATCGGCGCCTTCGGGGATTCGATCGGCGGCATGTTCATCGCCGGCGGCATTTCGGCGGCCCTGTTCCACCGCGAGCGGACCGGCGAGGCGACGGAGCTCGATGTGTCGCTGCTGTCGACCGCCTGGTGGGCGGCGGGACTCGGCATCAACCAGGCGCTCGAGACAGGCGTGGCGTCGCAGGCGCGGATGCCGGTTTCGGGCGGCATGCCGGGAAATCCGTTCCTCGGCAATTTCAAGACCGCCGACAATCGCACCATCAATCTGTGCACACTGACGCCAGAGCCCTACGCCCAGAGCCTGTTCGACCATATCGGCCGCCCTGAACTCGGCCAGGACCCGCGCTTCGCGACCGGTCGGGCACTCATGGAAAACTGGCAGCCGATGAGCGACATCCTCGTCGAGGCCTTCGCACAGAAGCCCTTCGAATATTGGCGCAGCCATCTGAAGAGCTTCACCGGGCAATGGGCCCCGGCGCAGAGCCTGCTGGAGCTGACGACCGACGAGCAGGCGCTGGCCAACGACATGCTCATCGAAGTCGACGCGATCGACGAGGGTACGCCGTCGATGAAGCTGGTCCGCAACCCCGTGCAGTTCAACCACGCGCCGGTCGAGACCACCCGCGCGCCGCAAGCCTCGGAGCATACCGAATTGTTCCTGATGGAGCTCGGTCTCGAATGGGATCAGATCGAGGCCCTGAAGGCCAAGGGCGCGATCGCCTGAACCGGCCCGCACTGGAGAAGGATCGACATGAAAGCCGGCACGAAACTCAAGAGCGCGGTGTGCGACACCGAGGTCATGGTGATCAAACTCGGACCGGGTAGCATCGAATGCGGCGGTGCCCCGATGGTCGAGGAGCGCACAGGCGACAAAGGCGTGCCCGATCCGGCCTTCGCGGCGGGCACCAAGATGGGCAAGCGCTATAGCGACGCGGCCGCCAGCTTCGAGCTGCTGTGCGTGAAGCCGGGCGCCGGGTCTCTGTCGATCGATGGTGTGGCGTGCCAGCTCAAGGACGCCAAACCCCTCCCTTCCTCCGACTGACGGCATCCTCCGGCCAGCCGCCGGCTGGCCATCAAGGCTGCGGCACCGAAAAGGCGGCCACCACCTGTGGATATCTCTCTGCTTCTCAAAATGGCGGCCGACGCCGAACCCGACCGGGTCGGGCTGACCTGCGACGGTCGCGACTGGACCTATGGCGAACTATGGGGGGCCGCGACCGGCGCCGCCGCGCAGATCGCCGCCAGCGGGGTCGAGCATGTCGCTTTGCTCGACACGGGCAGCGAGGCGGCCGCGATCGCCCTGTTCGGCGCCGCACTCGCCGGCGTGCCCTATTGCCCGCTCAACTACCGGCTCGCCGACGTCGATCTGGGGGCGCTGATCGTCCGCCTCGAGCCGGCTTATGTCGTGGGCGATGCGGCGCGGGTGGGGACGCTGGCGACAGACCCCCGCAACGTCATCCTCGACCGCGCGGACTTCCTCACCGCCGCCCTTGCGACCCAGGATCCCGACCGGGATGCCGGCGAAGGCGCGGGCATCGCCGTCCAGCTGTTCACGAGCGGCACCACGGCCGCGCCCAAGGCCGCGATCCTGCGCCACTTCAATCTCGTGTCCTACATTATCGGATCGGTCGAGTTCGGCGCCGCGGAGGAACAGGATTCCGCCCTCGTGTCGGTGCCGCCTTATCATATCGCCGGCATTTCGGCATTGATGAGCTCCATCTATGCGATGCGCCGCATCCTTCTGCTGCCGGCCTTCGATCCGGCCGAATGGATCGGGCTGGCGCAGGCCCACCGGGTCAGCAACGCCTTCCTGGTGCCGACCATGCTGTCCCGGATCGTGGAAGAGCTGGACAAGACCGACGGGGCCGACCTCTCCAGCCTGCGCGCCATCGCCTATGGCGGCGGCAAGATGCCGATCGAACTGATCGGCAAGGCGCTCGACCTGTTTCCCCAGACCGCGTTCACCAACGCCTATGGGCTCACCGAAACCAGTTCCACGGTCGCGCTGCTTGGACCCGACGAACATCGCGCGGCGCAAGGTTCGGCCGACCCGGCGATCCGGGCTCGGCTCGGCTCGGTCGGCAAGCCGTTGCCCAGCGTCGAGATCGAGATCCGCGACGAAGCCGGCCACGCACTGCCGGCGGGCGAGGCGGGCGAGATCTATGTGCGCGGAGATCAGGTGTCGGGCGAATATAAGGAACGCAGCGCCCTGATCGCGGATGGCTGGTTCCCGACGCGCGATGCCGGTTATCTCGACGCCGACGGCTATCTCTTCCTGTCCGGGCGCGCGGACGACGTGATCGTGCGCGGCGGAGAGAATATGTCGCCGGGCGAGATCGAGGACGTGCTGCTGTCCCATCCGGGCGTCGCCGACGCCGCGGCCGTGGGCATTGCGTCCGCCGAATGGGGCGAAGCGGTCGGGGTCGCGATCGTCCCCAAGGGCGACATCGCCGCGAGCGACGACGATCTGAAGAAGCTGATCCGTGATCGTCTGCGCTCCTCGCGCGTTCCGGAACGGATCGAACGGGTCGAGGCGTTACCCTATAACGAGATGGGCAAGCTCCTGCGCCGCGAGGTCAAGAAGCTGTTTTCGTAAAGGTTGGGCATCATCGCCGATCCGCCTGTCCTTATCCGCAACGCCTCGTTCCGCGATGGCCGGATCGCAGACGTCCGCATCGACGCCGGCCGGATTGCCACGATCGGGGCGCTCGACCCGCGCGGTGGTGAGACGCTGATCGATGCCCGGGGCGGCGCGCTTCTGCCCGGCCTGCACGATCATCATCTTCATCTCGCCGCCACCGCGGTCGCCCGGTCCTCCGTGGGATGCGGGCCTCCGGAAGTAGCCACGGCCCGGGACCTCGCCGCGCGGCTCGGTGAACCCGGAGACGGCTGGCTGCGCGGCGTCGGCTATGATGAGGGGGTGGCCGGACCGATCGACCGCGACTGGCTCGATCGGGTCGCGCCGGACAGGCCGGTCCGGATCCAGCACCGCTCCGGGCGGATGTGGGTCTTCAACAGCGCGGGTCTGGCCAGGCTGCTGGCTGGCGGCGAACCACCGTCGGACCGCCTCGATCGGACCACCGCCCGGCTGTTCGACGACGATGCGTGGCTGCGACGCGCGCTCGGCGGACAGCCGCCTGCGCTCGACGCGATCGCCGCCGACTATGCGGCCCGCGGCGTGACCGGCCTGACCGAGATGAGCCCCAGCAACGGGCGGGACGCCCATCACTGGGTGAGTGAGGAGCAGCGGGCAGGCCGTCTGGCGCAGCGCGTCGTCCTGGCCGGAACCCGCGCGCTGGCGGATCTGGACTATAATCCGTTTCTTGCTCTGGGGCCGGTCAAGATCCACCTGCACGAGGCCGATCTGCCGGATCATGCCGACCTGATCGCCGACATCGTCGCCGCCCACGCCCAGCAGCGCGGTGTCGCCGTCCATTGCGTGACCGAGGTCGAGCTCGTCTACACGATCGCGGCGCTGGAAGAGGCGGGCGTCCACCCCGCCGACCGGATCGAGCATGCCTCGGTGACACCCGACAGCCTCCTTGGCCGGATTGCGGCCCTGAAGACGGCAGTCGTCAGCCAGCCGCTCTTCATCCACGCGCGCGGCGATCGCTATCGGCGGGACATTGATTGCGCCCTCTGGCCGGAGCTGTATCGGCTTCGCGCCTTTGTGGACGCCGGCATTGCGTTGGCCGGAAGCAGCGATGCCCCTTATGGACCGACCGACCCCTGGGCGGCCATGGCCACGGCAGTCTCGCGGCGCACGCGCGAAGGCGCCGTCCTCGGGGGGGAGGAGGCGCTGTCGCCCGAACAGGCCCTCTCGCTCTATCTTGCCGATCCGCTCGATCTTACCCGCACCCGGTTCGTGACCGTCGGCGGCGACGCCGATCTCTGCCTGCTCGCAACATCCTGGCAGGAGGCTCGGGCCGACCTCTCAGACGTCCGGGTCCGCGCCACCTTGATCGCCGGGCGCCTCGTCCATGATCGCGTCGACGAGCCCCCAGCGCAGCGCCGTCGCGGCGCCGATGCGCTTGCCTGACAGCATCAATGCGGCCGCGCGCTGCCGCCCGATGCGGCGCGGAAGCGAGACGCAGCCTCCGGCACCGGGCAGGATCCCCATGCCGATTTCGGGCAATTGGAACCAGGCGTCGGGCGACGCCGTGAGCCGGGGGGCGAAGGCGGCGAGTTCGAGGCCCGATCCGACGCAGCCACCCTGGACGTGCACCTCGTAAATGTCCGGCCGGCGCGCGAGCGCTCTTGCCGGCAGGGTTCGCATGCGCACGGCATGCGCCTCGGCGGGATCGGTTGTGGTGCCGAACTCGGTCAGATCCGCGCCCATGCTGAAGCAGCGCCCTTCGCCTGTCAGACGTACGGCCTCGATCGTCCTGTCGATCGCGGCGACGCTGAACGCATCGAACAACGCGTCGCGCATCGCCCGATCAATCGCATTGCGCGCCGCCGGGCGGTCGAGGCGGACCTCGAGCCGGTTGCCCGCGCGCGAGACGATGACCGCACCGCCAGGATCGATCGGGCCCGGCGTGCGGGCTTCGCGCCAGAGATGATGCTCGCGCCCGCCTTGCAGCATCGCATAAGCGAAGGATTCCGCGGTCAGGGCATCGTCGGCCGCAAGCGACGCCGTTGCGCGGAGGAGCTGGACGAGGGTGGCCGCGGCGCGGGGGCAGCGGGTCATGGTGAGGGCGAGGGCGGCGGGCGGAAGTTCGGGTTCTGCCAGCGCGTCGACGCGATGCGCCTGGGGATGGTCGCGCGCGCCGAGGCCGATGAGCGGAACGGGGGGCAGGGGATCGAGGTCGAGATCGTCCGGCCAGGACGCGAGATCGACGACCAGATAGGCCGGCATCTCGGCCCGCCAGTCGGCCTGCAGCATCCACGGCTCGAGGCGCTCGCCCTCCATGGATCCACGGTGACCGCGACGGATGCCCCTGACAAGGCGCGCAATCGACAAGCGACACCGGCTTCGCCAGGACGATGATATGGAGGGCCTCTCGCGATCATCCTGGACGGCGCTTCCGCAGGCGCTCGCGCGGCTGCTGACCGACCGGTTCGGCGTCGCGCTGGCTTCCACGCCCAGTGCCGGCGATCATCCCGCGCTCGCCTGGCGCCGGGCCGGGCTCATGAACGTGACCGGGCGCCCCGATGGACCAGGCCGCGTCCCGCCGGTCCCGCTCACCACGCTCGCCGATGCGAGCCTCGAGGTCCTGCGGATCCTGTCGGCCAGCACGCGCCTGCCCGCCAGCGGTGCCCTGCTGCTCGGCGAACGATCGCGCCTGCTGGGTCTGGCGCGATCGGGAGACATTTCGGCCAATCGCAGCTGCCGGCTGCTCGCGGCGACGGATGGCCTGCTGGCGATCAACCTGCCGCGCGACGACGACTGGTCGCTCGCGGGAGCGATGGTCCAGACCGACGTCGGCGACTGGGACGCGCTGGCGGCCTTCGTGCGCACCTGGCCGCGCGAGACGCTGGTCGAGCGGGGACGCGTGCTCGGCCTCGCCCTCGCCGCCGATCGACCCGCCGCGCGCCTCGCGGCACCGTTCGATGCGACGGCCTTCCCGCAGGCGCAGGGCCCGCGCACCGGCGCGCCGCTGGTCGTCGATCTCACCTCCTTATGGGCCGGACCGCTCGCCGGAAGCCTGCTGGCGATGGCCGGGGCACGGGTGACCAAGGTCGAAAGCACCACGCGACCGGATGGCGGGCGCGGGGGGCATCCCGGCTTCTTCGATCTGCTCAATGGCGATAAACAGTCGGCGATCTTCGATTTTCGCGACGAGACGGACCTCGCCCGGCTGCGCGACCTCATCGGGGCCGCGGACATCGTCATCGAAGGGTCGCGCCCCCGCGCGCTGCGCGCGCTGGGCGTCGATGCCGAACGCGAGGCCGCCCGGGGCGCGGTCTGGCTCTCGATCACCGGCCATGGCCGACATGACCCGGCCGCCGACTGGATCGGCTATGGCGACGATGCCGCCGTCGCCGGCGGGCTGACCAGCGCGATGCGCGCCAACTGCGGCGAGACGATGTTCGTGGGCGACGCCATCGCCGATCCGCTGACCGGCCTCCTCGCCGCAGCCGCCGGATGGGCCGCCTGGAACGGGGGCGGGGGCCAGCTGATCTCGCTGGCGCTCGCCGAGGTCGTGGCCTTCGCCTGCACGTTCGCCGCCTCCGCCGCGGAGGCGCATGACTGGCAGGTGATGGCCGAGGCCGACGATGCGGACCTCTACGCGCTGCGCTCCCATCCGGCCAAATGATTGCCGAGGCGATATCTCGCCGGCGGGAGCGGCGCCGGCAGCGCTTTGGCTTTGACCGCGGTCGCGTCCCCTCCACAGTCCGGCCGGATCATCAAAAGGGGATGCACGTGACGGACACCGGAGACCATATCCTGGATCGTTTCTATGGTGCGCTGAGCCGGGGCGACGTCGTCGCCGTCATGGCCTGCTGCACCGCCGACGTGCGGGTCTGGCACGGCTTCGATCGCATCCTCCAGAACCGGGCCGCGGCCGCAGCCGGCTACGCGGCCTTCGTCGCGGCCTTTCCCGAGCGCGTCGTCGCCGCCGTCGACCGGCAGCCGACCCCCGGCGGCTGCGTCCAGCAGTTCGTCCTGGCGGTGCGCACGGCGACCGGCGACCGGCGGGCCTGGCCCGTCTGCATCGTCGTCCGGCTCGAAGACGGACTGATCGCGCGGCTCGACGAATATGTCGAGCGCGGCGCCAGCTTCACGCCGGAGGGGGCGCTGACGGCGACATGCGATATTGAGCCAGGCTGACGGCCGCCGGCTCCGATCCCTCCGTGTCGCCGGCCGTCGGATAGCGACCGAGCGATAGGAACAGGATGGCCGACAGCAGGCACAGCGGCAAATAGGCCCATAAGGGATGGGCGTAGGAGCCGGTGGCGTCATAGACCGAGTTCATCGCCAGCGGCGCGAGCGAGGTCAGCAGCGTGATCAGGCCGCCGATCGTCCCGAACAGCAGGCCGAAATTCTGCAAGCCGAAATAACGCGACGTCAGATAGGAGACGAGATCAAGCTCGGCGCCGAGGGTGAACCCGAGAATGAGGATCGCCACCGCCGCCGCGGGCACCGAAGCGGGCTGGGTCAGGAGCAGCAGGCTGGCGGCGATCGGCAGGCAGACGCTGGCGCCGGCGAGCAAGGTGCCCGGAACCCGATCAAGAAGGAAGCCGATGAGCAGCCGTCCGGCGATGGACGTGATGCCGAGCAGAGGGGCAAGACCAGCAGCCTCGGCACGGGTGAGCCCGTTCCAGGTCAGGACCGGCACCAGGTTCATGACGAGCGACAGGACGACCGAGGCGATGATGCCGCCAGCGGCCGCCAGCCGCATGAACTTCCACGACAGCAACTGACGACGGCCGGTGGCCGCCGCCGGTGCGGCCGTCAGGACCGCCGCCGCTGCCCTCCCCGGGATCTTACGCGCTATGTCCTTTATGCTGGTGAACAGGAAATAGACGAGCGGGATCGCGATAAAGCCCCAGAAACTGCTGAGCCCGACAAAACCCAGGCGCCAGCCGAAATGCGAGATCAACGTGTAGCTCAGATAGGGCGTGATCATCGATCCGATGCCGCTGCCGCACAACGCGATCGCGAGCGCGAGACCGCGTCCGGCGGAGAACATGCCCGAAATGGCCGCGGTCCAGACCGAAGGCTGGATGAACAGATTGCCGACCGCGATGAGCCCCCAGACCGCCCACCAGCTCCAGATCGACGGACCGACCGCGCCCAGGAGGACGTTGCAGAGAAACAAGGCGGTCACACCGATGATTCCGATCCTGCGGGGACCGATCCGGTCGATCGCCAGACCCAGAAACGGCGCCAGCACGATCACCACCGGCGCGGTCAAAGCGGGCCCGAGCGAGATGGCGGCCCGGCTCCAGCCGAACGCCTGCTGGAGGGGCTCGATGAAGACGCCCACCGAGTAGCTGTTGATCGTCGACATTGCGACACCCGCCATGGCGGCGATCACGGTGGGCCAGTGCTGGCGCCATTCCGCGCGGCTGTTTCCCTCCAACCGAACCGACACTCGACCCTCCTGATATATTCTGTTTCGGTTCGGACGGTCCGCTTGCGGCCTGCTTGCCCGTCAGGCTGAATATTCGACCCTGTAGTCCGACCGGTCGGGCCTGCGGGTCCACTCCCAATATTGGACGAGCGGCCAGGGCGAATTGGAGATGACCTTGCCCGACTTGTTCCGATACCAGTTGGTGGCGCCCGTATGCGACCAGCTGAACCCGGCGAGCGCTTTGTCCATGCGCGCGGCATAATCGTCATAGACGGGCTGGCGCAGATCGACGGATTTGAGACCGTCCTCCACCATCCAGCGCAGGCAGCCCATGATGTAGCGCGCCTGGCATTCGCCGTTGAAGAACAGATTGCCGTTATAGCCGAGATTGGTGCCCGGCCCGTACATCAGGAAGAGATTGGGAAAATCGGGAACCGTGATGCCGAGATAGGCCCGGGCCTCGTCTCCCCAATATTGATCGATCCGCTTGCCGCCACGGCCGACAATCTCCATCGGCGCCAGATATTCGAGCGCACGAAAGCCGGTGGCATAGACGACGATGTCGGCCGGATGCTCGACGCCTTCGGCATCGATCAGGCCGGTTTCGGTGAAGCGCTGCGCGCCTTGCGTGACCAGGCGCACATTCGGGCGCGAGAAGGCACGGAAGAACCCCCCGTCGCCAAGATTGGGTCGCTTCACATAAGGCGGATATTTGGGAATGAGCTGGTCGAGCAGCGCCGGGTCCTCGCCGATCATGGCCTGCATGCCCCGCGTCAGCCGGTCGCGCGCAGCCGCGTTGGCGGCGCTGATCGAGCCTTCCTCCGTCCAGTCCGGGTCGATCAGCATATGCGCCGGCGCCCCGTCGCCGGCCCAATTGTAGAGGATCAGCCGATACCAGCGGGCATAGCCCGGAAGATGGTCGATCGCCCATTGCTGGCCGGCACCGATTGCGTTGCGATATTCGGGGTGGACGAAGACCCATGTCGGCGAGCGCTGGAAGACACTAACGTCGGCGCCGCGTTCGGCAAGCTCGGGGATGAGCTGGAGCGCGGTTGCCGCCGTGCCGACGACGAGGATCTTCTTGCGCTCTACGTCGAGGCCCTCCGGCCAGCGCGAGGTGTGAAAATGCTGGCCGCGGAAGGCGTCGGCATTTGCGATCTCGGGAATGAGCGGACGATTGAGCTGGCCGACGGCGCTGACGATGGCGCGGACGCGCAGACGCTCTTCGCTGGTGTCGGTGCGCAGCGTGACATCCCACTCGCCGCTCGCCTCGTCATAGACCGCGCGGGTCACGGCGGCGCGATAGCGGATATGCGGGGTCAGACCGAAGCGCTCGCTGGCCTGCGCGAAATAGGCGCGCAGGATCGGCCAGGGGGAGAAGAGTTCCGGCCACGCGAAATCGCGGGTGAAGCTGTAGGAGTAACAGTGGCTCGGAACGTCGACCCGGGCGCCTGGATACCGATTCTCGAACCACGTCCCGCCGGGACCGTCATTCTTCTCGATGATCGTGAACGGGAGACCCGCCTGGCTGAGGCGATAGCCCATCAGCAGGCCCGACAGGCCCGCGCCGATCACGAGCACGGGGGTCGCCGCCTTTTCGGCGTCGCCGACGCTGCGGTCCCAGTCGTCCCGACGCTCGTCCCCGGTGAAGCCGAGCTCTTCGGTCAGCAAGGGACGGTAGCGCGGATCGAGCGTCGCGCCGGCCAGCGTATCGAACATGCGCGCCAGCTCGTCGGCCGTGGGCTGATAGGCAGGCGGACAGCCGGCGTCGCGCCATGCGCGAATGGCGCGCGCGGCATGCTCGCGCAGCGCCGCCGCCGTCTCCGGCGCGATGCCGCCATTCATGTCGGTGCTGTGGAGCGGGCGCGCCGTCGGGCCGGCTTCGTCCAGGATCGCGAGGCTCCCGGTCATATGCACGACCGCCATCAGCAAGGGCATGAGCCCGGCCGACTGCACCGCTGCGTCGATCGCAGCATCGCTCTCGCCTGCACTGTCCAGCCGGGGCGTCAGGCCCGCGAGCACTTGGTTGAAGGGTGCGTCAGCGGTGCTGCTGTGCAGAGGTGCCTCGCCAGCGACCGTGCCGGCGTCAGGCCGCACGGGCGACATCGCTTGAAAACGTCAGATCGGGGCCGGTCGGCAGGGTCATGATCCGCTCGAGCACGCGCGCGGTGTGGAACGCGGTGGTGCCCCAGTCGGCCCGCAAAGCGAGCGCACGCTTCAGGAAGAAGTGCACGTCGATTTCCCAGGTGATGCCCATCGCGCCATGCACCTGTACGGCGGTGCGGGTGGCCAGGTCGGCAGCCTCGCCGGCGACGATCTTTGCATGGCTGATCCGCGCTCTCGACGCGACGCTGTCGAGCGGCAGCTCGGCGGCAGCGGCATAGACCACGGGCCGTGCGAATTCGACCGCCACCTGCGCCGTGGCGATCAGATGCTTGATCGCCTGGTAGCTGCCGATCGGTTTTCCGAACTGGTTGCGTTCCTTGGCATAGGCCACCGCCAGATCGATCGCGCGCTGGCCGATGCCGATAAGCTGGGCCGCCGTCATTACCGCGCCCCGGTCGGCCGTGTCGCCCCAGCCGATCGTCTGCCGCGTCGCCTCCGTCGGCGTCCAGTCGACCCGGAACAGGCGACGGAACGGGTCGATGCTCTCCTGCCGCGTCAGCCCCACATCCTTGGCGTCGACCAGATGCAAGGCGTCGCCATCGGCCAGCAGCAACGTGCCCGCCGTATCGGCGTCGGCGACGAAGCGTCGACCCGGATAGCCGATCGCCACGCTCTCCCCGGCGATGGCAGCGGCGAGGCGCGATGCGTCGCCGAGGGCGGCCAGCAGGGGCACCCCGATGCCGGCCGTCTCGACCAGCGGCTCCGGCAGACCGACATAACCGGCCGCCTCGGCGATGCCGACCAGGTCGACCGGTGCCAGGCCCATCCCGGCGGCCTCGTCGGGCGCCAGGAGGCCGAGCAGGCCCATGTCAACGATCGTCTGCCAGCGCGCGGCATCGCGCGCGGCCTGCGCGGCGAGCATCCGACGCAGATCCGCCGGCTGGCAGGTCTCGACGAGCATCTCGCGCGCGGCCTGGGTGATCGCGAGCTGGTCCTCGGTGAAGGCGAACTGCATGACCTACCTCGGCAGCCCGAGCATTCGCTCGGCGATGATGTTGCGCTGGATCTCGTTGGAGCCGGCATAGATCGGCCCGCCGAGCGCGAAGATATGATAGCCGAGCCAGTCGCCGACATCGCCGCTGTCGCGCGCCTGCGGACTCAGTTCGGCCCTGTCGCCCAGAATATCGAGCGCCGTACGGGCAAGATCGATGTCGAGCTCCGACCAGAAAATCTTGTTCGTCGACGCCTCCGGGCCGATCGTGCCCCCCGCCGCGAGCCGGGACGCCATCGCATAGATGGTCAGGGCATAGGCCTCAGAGTTCATCCAGACCTTCGCCACCCGCTCTCCGATCGAGGCCGGCAGTATGTCCCGGTGCGCCTGGTAGAGCGCGATCAGCTTGCGGACCGCTTCCTGGTAGCGCGCCGGCGATCGCAGCAGCAGCCCGCGTTCGAAGCCTGCGGTTGCCATGCACACGTGCCAGCCCTGGCCCTCCTCGCCGAGGCGATCGGCGGCAGGCACCCGGACATTGTCGAGGAAGATCTCGGCGAACACCTTCTCGCCGTCCATGCGCTCGATGGGGCGCACGGTCACGCCGGGCGCGTCCAACGGAAACAGGATCAGGCTCATCCCCTTGTGGCGCTCGCTTCCGGGCGCCCGGAACAGACCGAAGGCCCAGTCGGCAAAGGTCGCGCGGCTGGACCAGATCTTCTGGCCGTTCAGCACATAGTCGTCGCCGTCGCGGGTCGCCGTCGAGCGGATGCCCGCAAGGTCGCTGCCGGCGCCCGGCTCGGACCAGGCCTGGGCCCATACAATGTCGCCTGCAGCCATCGACGGCAGGAAGCGCCGCTTCTGCTCCTCGGTGCCGAACTCCATCATCGTGGGACCGAGCAGGAAGATGCCGTTCTGATTGACGCGGGTCGGCGCGTTGGCGCGGTAATATTCTTCCTCGAAGATCAGCCAGCGGATGAGATCGAGACCCCGCCCGCCAAGCTCCTCGGGCCAGGTCACCATGCCCCAGCGACCTTCATTGAGCTTGCGCTCCCAGGCGCGATGCGCCTCGAAGCCTTCGCGCGTCAGGTCGAAGGAGGGCAGGGGGCCATCGGGGACATTCGCGTCCATCCACGCGCGAACCTCCGCCCGGAAGGCCCGCTGATCGTCGGTATATTCGAGCTTCACGCCTCGCCCGCCTGCTTCTTGTTTTCGGCAGCCATCGCCTTGCCGTCGAGACCGCCGATCGAATTGCCGACGGTGAGATCGTTCTGGGCGTGGGCGAAGTGATGCATGTGATAGACGGCATCCATCGCGCTGCGCTTGCCGCGCAGCTCCTCGACATGATTGACCGCCTGCTTCGTCAACCAGACCCCGAGGCGCGGCTGGGCGGCGAGCTTGGCCGCGATCCTGGCGGTCTCCTCGCGCAGCTGATCGCGGGGAACGACCCGGTTGACCATCCCGAACTGCTCGGCACGCGCGGCCGTCATCCGCTCGCCGAGCAGGAGGAATTCCTTGGCCACGCGCGGCGGAAGCTCGAAGGCATGCGCGAAATATTCGACGCCCGGTATGCCCATGCGAACCACCGGATCCTGGAAGAAGGCATCCTCCGAGGCGACGATGAGGTCGCAGACCCAGGCGAGCATGAGGCCGCCCGCGATACAGGCACCCTGGACCATCGCAATGGTGGCCTTGGGCGCATCGCGCCAGCGACGACACATGCCGAGATACACTTCCTGCTCGCGCGTATAGAGAAATTCGGCGGCAGGCTTGTTGGTATGATCGGCGAGCAGCAGGGCGCGGTCGAAGCTCTTGTTGACGTCGCGCCCTGGGGTTCCGATGTCGTGACCGGCGGAGAAATGCTTGCCTTCGCCCGCCAGGACGATCGCATGGACGGCGTCGTCGCTGACCGCGCGCTGGAACGCCGCGTCGAGCGCATAGGTCATCTGGCTGTTCTGGGCATTGTTGAAGGTCGGCCTATTCATCGTGATCCAGGCCACGCCGTCGATCGTTTCGAACCGGACCGGCTCTTCGGTCTCGTAGACGATGCCCGCGTCCGACCGTTCAATGAGATCGCTCATGCCACTTCCCTCGTTCTGACCGGCTCCGGTTCGGTGAGCAGCACCAGAGCGTCGACCGCGACCGCGCCCTTGCCCTGCGGCATGACGAGGAGCGGGTTGACCTCCACCTCGCGCAGCCTGCTGCCGCCGGCGAGAACCGCGTCGCCCAGCGCCGCGATCGCCTTGGCCGCCTGCGCCACGTCGGCCTTCGGCGCGCCGCGATAGCCGTCCAACAGGCCGAAGCCCTTGAGGCTGCGCAGCATCGCTTCGGCGCCGGCGGCATCGACCGGCAGGAGACGATGCGTCGCGTCCTTCATCAGTTCGGTCCACACGCCGCCCAGCCCTACGGTCAGCATCCAGCCAAACACGGGATCACGCGTGACACCGGCGAGGATCTCGACCCCGCCCTGAAGCATGGGTTCGAACGTCACGCCTTCGATATGGACGTTCATCGACCTGGCCTTGGCCATCATCTGCTCGAAGGCGTCGACCGCGGCATCGGCCGTCTGCAGGGACAGGCGGATCAGGCCATGCTCGGTCTTGTGCGCGACATCGGGACTGACGAGCTTGGCGACGAGCGGGAAGCCGACCGCTTCGGCCTGGACACGCGCCTCTTGTGCGGTGGTGACCAGCGCGTCGCGCACGACGGGGACGCCGAACAAGGCGAGCGCCTCCTTGCCCTCCGTTTCCGACAGCGCCGAACGATCGTCCGGCAGCTGCGGCCAGGCGGCCGTGGTGACGGCCGGTGCCGTCGCCTGCGCCCGCGCTGTCTTCCAGGCGCCGTACGCAGCGATCGCCTTGGCCGCCCGGTCGAAATCGTCGAAATAGCCGATGCCCGCTTTCGCCAGCGCATCGCGGTCGGCGAGCGCGAACGTATCGATCACGATCAGAGCCTTGCCTGCCGTCGCGGCCGCCTTTTCCACCTGATCGAGCGCGTTCTTCAGGAAGACGCCCGGGAGATAGAGCAGGACGACGTCGATATCGTCGGGCTCGAGCACCAGCCGGATGCATTCCGACAGGAAGTCGTTCGCGTTGACGATGTTGCCGGTCATGTCGACCGGATTGGAGACCATCGAATGACCGGGGATCTGCGCGGCCAGCCCCTGCTGCACCGCGTCCGGGAGCGTGGGCACGTCACCGCCCGCGAGGCTCAGCGCATCGGAGAGGATGGCCCCGGCCGCACCCGATATGGACAGGATCGCGCAATTGCCGCCGCCGATCTTGTCGCCAAGTGTATGGAGGTAGCCGAGATCCGACAGAGTCGAGAGCTCGCTGGCGCGCGCGACGCCGGCCTTGAGGAACGCGGCGTCATAGGCGGCCGTGTCGCCGGCGAGGGCGGCGGTATGCGAACGGGCGGCCGCTGCCCCCTTTTCTGAGGCGCCGACTTTGTAGACGGCAAGGAGCTTGCCGGCGGCCCGGAATCGCGCTGCCGCGGCGAGGAACTTCGCCCCGTCGCGCAGCTCCTCGACATAGCAGAGCGCCGAATGGGTCGAGGCGTCAGCGGCAAGGAAATCGAGATAGTCGCTGAAATCGACATTGGCCTCGTTGCCGGTGTTGATGACATGGCTGAACGTCACGCCGGCACGCCGGGCCATCCGGAACAGGGTGGCGCACATATTGCCCGACTGGGTCAGCAGCGCCGTGTTGCCGGCCGTCTCGCCCGGCTGGAACGACTGGCCGAAGGTCGTGAAGACGGCGTCGGTGAAGTTGGCGTTGCCCATGCAGTTCGGGCCGGCCACGACCATCCCGGTACGCTCGGCGAAGGCGGTCAGCTCGGCCTGCCGGGCGATGCCGTCTGCCTCGTTGGTTTCGGCATAACCCGACGCGTAGACGATCGCGGCGGGGATCCCGAGCGCGTGCGCGCGCTCCAGCTGGTCGAGCGTCGCATCGGCCGACACGGCGACGACCACAAGATCAACCGTCTCCGGCACGTCCTCGATCGCAGGATAGGCCTTCAGCCCCTGCACGGCCGGGCTTTTTGGATTAACTGGGTAGAGCCTTTCGAACTTCGCCCGGATCAGCAGGTCGACAGGCACGCCGCCGATGCGCGCCTTGTTGTCCGAGGCGCCGATGACGGCGATCGAGCGCGGCGCCAGAAGGGGCAGAAGGGTCATGCGCTCACCTTTGCGGCCTTGATGTCATAGTCTTCGGCTTTGAAGTCGGCCGTCAGATTCCGGTAATGGCTGAGGCGCCACGGCGAGTTGGTCACCACCCGGCCGTCCTTGTTGCGATACCAGTTGTTGACGCCGGGATGCGTCCAGACGAGCTGGGCATGTTCGGCGTCGAACACCTGCTGATAGTCGTCGAAGGGCGCGCGGCGCACGTCGAGGCTCGCGGCATCACGTTCGATCAACTCGCGTAACGCCATCATCGTGTAGCGGACCTGGCACTCGCTGTTGAACACAGCACTCCCGCCATGCCCGCCATTGGTGCCGGGGCCATAGAGAATGAACAGGTTCGGAAAGTCGGGCACGGTGATGCCCAGGTGCGCGCGGGGATTGTCGTCGCCCCAATGGTCGCGGATCGACCCGGCCCGTCCAATGATCTCCATCGGGTAGAGAGGGGCCTGCGCCTTGAAGCCGGTCGCGAGGATGATGACGTCGGCGGGATGCTCGACGCCGTCCCGGTCGATCACGCCGGAAGGCGTCACGCGATCGATCCCGCTCGTCACGAGCTCCACATTGTCGCGCGTGAGCGTCTGAAACCAGTTTCCGTCGCGTAGCATCCGCTTGCCGTAAGGCGGGAAGGCGGGGGTCACCTTGGCAAGGAGGGCCTCGTCGCCCTTCAGCTCGGATCGCATATGCTCGATCAGCTGCTCGCGGATCAGCTTGTTCGCTGCATTGAGCGAGGTCTCGGGCTCGGGCCAGTCCGGGTCCTTGCGCAGGGTAGGAAGCATACCGTCCGAAGTCGCGTAGAGCAACTGGAAGCGCCACCACTTCGTGTAGAAGGGGACATGCTCCAGGCCCCATTTCACCCCGTCGCTGACCTGGGCGAACAGAAGCGGATTCTTGCGGGCCCAATGCGGCGACCGCTGAAAGATGGTCAGGTGGCCGACCTTGGGGGCAATCTGGGGCGCGATCTGCATGCCGCTGGCGCCCGTGCCGATCTGGACGACATTCTTGGCCGTGAGGTCGACATCATGATCCCATTGCGCGGAATGGAATTTGGGACCTTCGAACGTATCGAGACCGGCGATCGCCGGGATTGACGGGCGATTGAGAAGGCCCGTGCCGCTGACGAAGGCGTTCGCACTGAGGCTGTATTCGCTGCCATCCGCGCGCCGGATCGACACTTCCCACTTGGCCTCGCTTTCGTTCCAGGTCGCGCGCGTGACCTCCTGCTCGAAGCGAACATGCTCGGCGATACCGGACTCGGCATAGACCGTGCGGATGTAATTGATGACCTCGGGGCCCAGCGCGAAATAATGATCCCACTCCGAAGAGGCTCGGAAGGAGTAGGAATAGAAGTGATTGGGTGTGTCGACGGCAACGCCCGGGTACGTATTCTCGTACCAGGTCCCGCCGACGTCATCATTCTTCTCGATGACAGTGAACGGTATCCCCGCTTCCTTGAGCTTGATGGCCATGGCAAGACCGGAATATCCAAGCCCGACAACCAGCACGTGGAACTGTGCAAGCCTCTCGGCTGGCACCGGCTTGCGCCAGCGCACGGACTTTGCGTCGGTCTGGTCGAAGTTGAGTTCCTCCAGCACCATCGGAAGATATTCGGACGGGACGTTCTGGCCGACCGCGACATCGCACATGCGCTGCAGGCGATCCATGTCCGGGGCGGGGGGCAGGGGCCGCTCGTCCCGGGCATAATCCTTGAAGACGGCGATCGTGCGCGCCCGCAATTCGGCGAACAGGGCGTCGGGGACGTCGACCTCGAAGCTCCAGGCACCTTTGATGTGCGGCTGGAACGCTTCGAGCAGCGATTCATCGCCCGAAAGATGCGTGTACACCAGCAGGAGGGGTACCGGGTCGAGCTGCGCGAGATGGGCGTCGAGAAATTCAGGGTCCGTCGCGGCGAGAGCCCTTACCGCCTGGGTGTCATCGACCTTCGACATGACCTTATTAGTCCGATCTCATTGTAAACGGCACGGACGGAGGCAGTCACCGGGACGCCACCGGATCCGTTTATTTGTCGACGGGCGGGATAACTCGTGCCGCAGATAATGCAATGCCACCTAGGCATTCATCGGCGGGGCGAAGCGGCTTACTCGATGAGTCCGATGACGGCGCCAACGTCGAAGGTCTCGCCGGCCTTGCCGCTGATCCGCAGGATACCGGACGCCGGCGCCTCGACCTCGTTGGTGGATTTGTCGCTCTCGATCGTGAACAGGGGCTGCCCCTCGGTGACCGCGGCGCCCTCCTCGACGAGCCATTCCGCCAGGATGCCTTCCGTCATCGAAAAGCCGATCTTGGGGAGCAGGATCTCGGTTGCCATGGACGTATCGCCTTCCGTGTGGGGGACGGCCTTCGATCGGGCGCGTCCTGAAGCTCGTGATGGATTTTGGCACCGCCCGGATGGGCAGGGCAAGCGCACCGCCGCGAATCCGCCGGGGCGATGCGCGGCCGGTGCCGAGAGATAGAAACCGGCCTGCGGCTCAGCCTGCGACCGTGAGGGCGTGATTGGCGGCAACGAAGCCCCAGACGAAGGACGGGCCGATATTGACGCCCGACCCGGGGCTGGTGCGGCCCATCACCGACGCGGTCGAGACCCCGGTCGCATAGAGACGCGCGATGGGGCTGCCATCTTCGCGAAGCACGCGCGCCTGCTCGTCCGTCACCACCCCGCCCATCGTTCCGACGTCGCCGGGAATGACGGGAATGGCATAGAAGGGGGCCTTGCCGATTGTCCCCAATGTCTCGCTCGGCTTGTGGAAAGGGTCGCCGAGCCAACGGTCATAAGCGCGCGCGCCACGCTTGAAGTCGTCGTCCTTGTTCGCTGCGACGAAGCCGTTGAAGCGATCGACCGTCTTGCGCAGCACCGCCGGGTCGATGGCGAGCAGACCCGCCAAAGCATCGATCGTGTCGGCTTTCTTCAGATATCCCTGCTCATACCATGGGTCGGGTTTCCTGGCGCCCGGCAGCGTACCGGCGATCATGGTGCTCGCCATCGCATCGCTGTCGAAGACGACGTAGCTCGGCAGCGCCGGCACTTCCTTGTCGCGTTCCACCATGCGCTGGCAGAATTCGGTGTAGGAACCGCCTTCGTTGAGATAGCGGACGCCCGACTGGTCGACCAGAATGGCGTGGGGCGCGGCCGCGACATTCTGCGCGCCCGGCTTGATGGGCCACTCCTCGCCGCCCGGCGGCAATGAGAGCGGACTGCCGATCGTCGCATCCATCTGCGCGAGGGCGGCACCTGCGCGCGTCATTTCGAGGATCATCTCGCCCGTATCGGACTCGATCACGCTCGTATGCTTGGTCGAGCTGCCCGGAATATATTGGTCGCGCATCTGCTGGTTCAGCGCGAAGCCGCCCGCGTTCACGAGCACGCCCAGCCGCGCGCCGATCCGCCAAGGCTTGCCGTCCTTCTCGGTCACGACGCCCGTCACCGCGTCGTCTTCCACGATCAATTGGCTGACCGCGGAATTGACGCGAAGATCGACGCCAGCGGTCCGCGCCGCGAGAAACATCTGACCTTGCAAGGCCGCGCCGGCGGTGACATATTTCTTGCCGGTCACCTTGGCGACGAGCGCGCGCACGCCCATCCGCGCCAGCGCCTTCTTGGCGGCCCAGCTCTTTTTCACGTGCGGCAGCTTCATCACGTCTTCGAGCGGTGCCGGCAGATTCAGGAAGTTCGGACGCAGGAGGGACTTGGCATCGCCGAGCCGATTGACGTCGAACAGATCGGCGACGACGGTACGTCCGGGCACGGAGCTTCCGGGCGCCTCGTCATAATAGTCCGGCCACTGCGCGATCCGCGAGAATTTGAGGCCTTTGCCGATCAGGAAGTCCAACATGCGCGGACCCTGGATGAGATAGGCTCGACGTCGCGCGCGCGAGGCCCCTGGCGTGTCGTTATGGTCGCCGACGACATGATCGAGATAGGTGGAGGCTTGCTCAAGACTGTCCGGGACGCCCGCTGCCTTCATGAAAGGATTGTTGGGTATCCACATCACCCCACCGGAGCGCGCGGTCGTGCCGCCGATGAGGTCGGTTTTCTCCAGGATCAGGACCGACTTGCCGGCCGAGCGCATCACCAGGGCCGCGCACATCGAGCCGCCGCCGCTGCCCACCACCACGAAATCCTGGGTCTCGTCGAAACTGCTCATCAATACCTCTGTGGTCTGCGCGAGAGGAGGCGAGCCATTCGTGCGCCCACCGTCATCGGTGTTTCGAGCGTACAAGTCTCGGCCGTGCGAAGCGACGGTCAGAGGATCGTTGGGGCGATGATTGGCGGTCGCAGACGCCGGAAATCGCAGGCCTGATCAGGGCGCGGCAGGCGCCACGCGGCAGTGTGAGCGGGGCGTCAGCCGCCGAGCGAAAGCCGAAGGCCGGCGCCCGTGATCGAGGCGCTCTCGTCGGACAGCAGGAAGGCGATGACGTTGGCGGCCGAAGCGGGCTTCACCCAGCCGCTCGTGTCGGCATCGGGCATGTCCTGACGGTTGGTCGGCGTGTCGATGATGGTCGGAAGGACCGCATTCACCCGGATGCCCTTGGCGCGCACTTCATCGGCCAGGCCCTCGGTCAGCGCCATCACGCCCGCTTTTGAGGCGGCATAAGGGGCCATCCCCGTCGCTACGTTTGCGGCGGCAGCCGCACCGACATTGACGATCGCGCCGCCGGTCGAGAGATAAGCGAGGGCTGCACGCGAGGACACAGCCGCGGTCCGCAGGTTCATGCGAAACATGCGATCCCAGGTTTCGATCGATCCCTCGGCGACCGTCTCCCACACAAAACCGCCCGCGATATTGACGACGCCGTCCAGGCCACCAAGTCGCGCGACGGCTTGCCTGAAAGCGTCCGCTACCGCAGTCTCCTCCGCCAGATCGACGCCACCGAAGATGGGCGCGTCTCCACCTTCGGGCGCAGGCGCCAAATCCACCACGGCCACGTCGAAGCCTTTTGCTCCGAGTGTCTGGCAGACGGCCCGACCCCAAGCGCCAAGACCTCCAGTAACGATCACCTTAAGCGCCATCGCGCCCTCCTGTTTGTGTCTCGCGCGTGGACGCTGCGTGCAGCGTGGTACGGATCCATTCGCCCGCCTGGGCCAGCGCCGCGGTCGAGACGTCGAGAATACCGGCGGCAGCGAGATAGCCATGGGTGACGGCCGCGTCCCGGCGCAGCACTACCGGGACACCACTCGCACTCAGCCGGTCGGCAAATGCCAGTCCCTCTTCGCGAAGCGGATCCAGTTCCGCCAGGCAGATCATGGTGGGCGGAAGATGGGCGGCGTCTGCAACCCGCAGCGGCGACAGCCAGGGATGGCTGCGGTCGATCCCGTCCGGGCAATATTGATCCCAGAACCACGCCATGTCCTTGGTGGACAAAAGCCAGTTCCTGTCGCCGATCTCCTTGTAGGAGGCCGTGTCGAGCGCGGCGTCGGTCACCGGATAGCCGAGGAACATGCCTGCGATTGCGGCCATGCCCTCATCGCGCGCGCGGATCGCGCATGCGGCCACCAGATTACCGCCGGCACTCTCGCCGGCGATGACCAGCGGCGGCCCGCGGTCGGCCGCCCAGGTCAAGGCGGCGTAGGCGTCGTCCAGAGGTTGCGGGAAGGGATGTTCAGGCGCGAGCCGATAGGCAACGCTGATCACTTCGCATCCGGCGGCTGCCGCGAGCCGCCGGCAGGTCGTGTCGGCCTGATCGAGGCCGCCCAGGACCCAACCGCCCGAGTGAAAATAAAGGCACTGACCCAGAACCCCACCTTGGGGCCGATACCGTCGGATCGGGATCGGACCATGCGGTCCAGGGATCACCGCGTCGATGATCTCGGCCAGCTGCGGGAGGTTCACCGGAGACGGCGCCGCGGCGAGACTGGCATCGAGCATCGCACGGGCGTCGCCTGGTGACAGCTGATGGAAGAACGGCCGGCCGGCCTGGGCATAGGCGTCGATGATCGCCCGATAGAACGGGTGCAGCGCGGCGGCGGTATCCGCGTCCGTCATTGCGCCATGCGCCTCAGGCGACCGTCTCCGGCAAATGACGATGCCGCCAGCCTGGCTTCCCCGCAGCGGATCCGCTTCTCAGACAAGGTCGAGCTGCTCGATGAAGTCGAAGATGGCAGCGTTGAAGCTGTCATTGGCATCGCCGGCGACCATATGGTCTGCGCCGGCCACATCGACATATTGCGCATGCGGTGCGAGCGCGAGGAATTCGTCCACGCCCTGGCGGCTCACCACCCGGCTCTTGCCGCCGCGGACAAGCAGGGTCGGTGCGGAGAGGTTGGCGGCCGCGCTCTCGAGAAGAGCCGGATCCGGCGCCTTGTTGCCGGACGCCGGTCGGATGAATGCGGGGTCCCAATGCCATCTGTAGCGACCATCCTCGTGCAGGCGCAGATTGCGCAGCAGCCCTGATGTATCCTTGGGCCGTGGCCGGTGCGGCAGGTAAGCGGAGACGGCATCGGCCGCCTCGTCGAGCGAGGCGAAGCCGTCCGGTGCGCTCGTCATGAACGCTCCGATTTCCCGCGTGCCTTCCGGCTCCAGCCGGATGGAGACATCGACCAGGATGAGGGCCGCGACGGGTGGAGGCGGGGCGGCCGCGACGACCAGACCCACCAGGCCGCCCATCGACGCACCGACGATGACCGGAGCCCGTTCGAGCGAGGCCATCACCAGGCGCACGTCCGCGCAGAAGGTCTCCATGGCATAGACGCCGTCGGGCGCCCAGTCGCTCTCGCCGTGCCCGCGCAGGTCGAGAGTGACGGCGTGAAAGCCGCGGCGCGCGGCCTCGATGACCGCATTGCCCCAGCTGTGCCGGGTCTGCCCGCCGCCATGCAGGAACAGGATCGGCTGTCCCTTCAGCGGTCCGGAAACATCGGCCGCGAGGGAGACGCCGTCACCCAGAAATCGTCTCGCTTCCAGCGTCGGCTGCATGTCTGGTCTCGTCGAACTGTCGGATTTCGGCCGATGTTGCAGCGTTCGCATGCCCTGTCACGCCACCTGGCCACTTCTTCGTCCAGGCGATGCCTTGAGGGTCTGCGATACCATGCGGGCGATATGTCGTGCCGATCCGGCCTCCTTGATTGCGGCTCTCCGATGGCGCGGACATGCTGCGCGAAATCGTGAAGAATTCCAGGGGACGATGAGTGGCGCTCTATACCACAATCCATCTGCACAACGTGCCTGTGGAGCGGACCGAGGAGTATGCGGCCTGGTTCGACGGTCCGCACCGCCTGGCTCTCGGCGGCCTGCGCGGTCTGCGAATGGCGGATCGGTTCGAGGTCACCAAAGACCAGATCAGCGGTCCCGATGCGCCGCAGCCCTGGCGCTATATGAGCGTCTATGAGTTCGATCTGCCCGACCCCGCGATCGATGTTCCAGCCCTCGGGCCGCTGGTGGCGGATGCCCGGGACGCCGGCCTGGTCGCCGACGACGATACCGAGCGCCTGTATACCTATCGGCTGTTCGGCGACTGGAAGGGCAGCCCCAACTGGCAGAAGGACAAGCCGTTTTCGGGGATCAGCATCATTCTCGGCAATTACACGATCGGCCGGTATCGCGAATATCAGGACTGGTACGAAAACGTGCACAGCGTCGAGGTCGCCAACGTGCCCGGGCATGTCGCCATGATCCGCGGGGAGCTGTCGCCGATCCAGGTCGAACCCAAACGCTATTGCCCGGGAGACCAGCTGGTGATGACCGCGCAGCAGACCGACGATCTGGCCTTCACCGTCGAGGACTTTGCCGCCCGCGCGCTCGGGCACAGCCCGAGCGGGATCGCGATGCTGCCACGGTCGAGCGCCGGCTCCCTGGCGAGGACCGTGCACTATTTCAGCAAGATCAGCGGAACGGAATTCTGGCCGGGCGGCGTGGCTTATGGTGGGGACTGGTCGCCATATCCGGGGCGCGGGCCGTCCGCGAGATGAGGGTATCGCCCTAGCGATGCTCGTCCGGTTGCCGCCCGGCCGCCACGACGTCATGAAAGCCCGCCGCTCCGTCGGCATCAATCACAGGAAGAGGCGCGATTATTATGCCTGGCAAGGTCATTGTCATTACAGGCGCGAACGGCGGTCTCGGTCGCGCCATCTCGCAGCGCTTCGCCGCCGACGGCGACACGGTGATCATGCTCGGCCGCACCCTCTCCAAGGTGCAGGCGGTAGCCGATGAGATCGGCGAAAATGCCGTGGCGATCGAGTGCGAGGTCTCGTCTCCGGATTCGGTCCGGGCTGCCTTCGCGCAGATCGCCGAGCGTTACCCGCGCATCGACGCGCTGATCAACAATGCAGCGGTATTTCAGATGCTGGTGCTGGAGGAAGCGAGCGACAAGCAGATCATCGATGCGGTGATGGCGAACCTGGCCGGGCCGATGCTGTGCGCCCGTTCTGCAATCCCGCTGCTCGGCGCTGGCGGACACATCATCAATGTGTCGTCGGAGTCGGTCGAGGTCACACTCCCGCACCTCATTCCGTATCAGGCGACCAAAGCGGGTCTCGAGCAGTTCAGCCGGGATCTCAACCTGGAGCTCATGGGCAAGGGCATCCGCGTGACCACCGTCCGGGCGGGCCAGATGACCGGCCCCGGTTCGTCGGCCGAACATGATGCGGTTGCTGCCGGGCGGTTTTTCGAAGCCGCAACCAAGCGTGGCCATCACGTCATGGAGCGCGGAATTTCGCAATATGCCTCCACGGTTCATATCTTCCGCACCGTCATCGACGCGCCGGCCGACGTGCATATCGGTGTCGTCAGCTTCCAGAGCCGGCCGGCCGGCTGAGGGCGCAACGCGCTCCAGACCGACCCAGAAAGGACCAACGTCATGACCCTGTTTTCGGATGGCCAGCTCTACATCGCCGGCAAACTTCGGGACGCCGAAGGCGGTGCGAAATATGAAGATATCGGCCCGTGGACCGGCGAGATCGTCGCCTATGCCGCCGATGCTTCGGCTGCCGACATGGAAGAGGCCATCGCGGCGGCGCGCCACGCCTTCGATGAGACGGACTGGTCGACCAATATCGCCCTGCGCCGTAAGCTGGTGAAAAAGCTTGGCGAAGCGCTGAAGGCCGAGCGGGAGCGTCTGTCCGAGATTGCACGACACGAAGTGGGAGCCGCCGTGCTGGGCGTTCGCATCGCGCATGTCGACGGCCCGCTCAACGACATCGACACCCTGTTCGAGATTTTCGATACGATCGAATGGGAAAAGCCGCTCGGCGATCGCTCGAGCTGGGGCATCGCCAGCAAGCGCACGCTCGTCAAGGAAGCGGCCGGCGTGGTGGGCGTCATCACACCCTGGAACGTACCTTTCTATATCACGGTCGGGAAGGTGATCCCGGCGCTCCTCGCTGGCTGCACCGTCATCATCAAGCCGGCTCCCGACACGCCCCTGCTCAGCGCCATCGTCGGGGAACTTGCCGCCAAGGTGGGGTTCCCCGCGGGCGTGCTGAATGTCGTGACGGGCAAGGATCCGGCCTTGCTCGGTGAGATGCTGACGACCGACAAGCGGGTGGACCTCATCTCTTTCACGGGGTCGACCGGCGTCGGCAAGCGCATCATGGAAAAGGGCGCCGATACGCTGAAGCGCATCTTCCTCGAGCTCGGCGGCAAATCTGCCGCCATTCTGTTGGAGGACACGCCCGATTTCGCCACCGCGGTGGCCCAGTCGATCGTATGCTTCCATGCCGGGCAGGGCTGCGCGACGATCACCCGTCTGCTCGTGCCGCGCAGTCGCTATGACGAGGCGGTGGCCGTGCTCGAAGCCGCCTATGCCGGATATTCGCAGGCCTGGGGCGATTTCGAGGACCCGAACAACGTCATGGGCCCGCTCATCTCGGCCCGCCAGCGCGACCGGGTGATGGGCTTTATCGAGGCTGGGAAAGCCGAAGGTGCTCGCCTCATCGCCGGCGGCAACGTCGCGTCCGACAAGGGCAATGGATTTTTCGTCGAGCCGACCTGCTTCGTCGATGTCACGAACGACATGAAGATCGCCCGCGAGGAGATTTTCGGACCGGTGCTTGTCGTGATCCCGTTCGAGGACGAGGAAGATGCGATCCGCATCGCAAACGACAGCGATTATGGCCTGTCGGGCGCGGTGCGCTCGGCGGATCCCGAACGCGCGATGCGCGTCGCCAAGCGCATTCGAACCGGCACGGTCGGCGTGAACGGCGGCCTGTCGATCGCAGTTGATCTTCCCTTTGGAGGATACAAGCAGAGCGGTATCGGCAAGGAATGGGGCGCCGAAGGGTTTGACGAATATCTCGAGACCAAGGTCATCTCGGTCGGTGCCTGAGGAAGCGGACCGATCATGATCCGGCGTCTCAGGACCGGGTCTCGGTCGGTCACCCGCTACAAAAAGGGATGAAAGCTGGCTTCTCATGAAGACGCAAGCAAACCAAACAAGGGCTGATCCTGCGCCGGAGCGGTCCTGCGTCGATAGCAAGCCCGCCACCCACAATCTGTCGGGGCAGAGGCTTGGCCGAAAAGGGCAGGAAACCCGAGAGCGCATCATCAAGACGATGGAGAAGCTGCTCGACGACCCTGACGCGGTGCCGATCACGCTGAGCGCCATCGCGCGCGAGGCGGGCATGGGGATGTCGGCGCTCTATCTCTACTTCCCCGACATCGGCGATCTGCTGCTTGCGGTGCTGCGCAGGTCCGCCGACCAGCAGGGGGATGCGTTCGTCGACTGTCTTCAGGTGCGTTGGCCGGACGATCAGCTGCGCGAGCGCAGCGTCGCCTTCGTCCGCGCGCATTTCGACTTCTGGCAGCGCCATGCGCGGTTGATGCAGATGCGCAACAATTTCGCCGATGCCGGGGACGAGCGTCTCACGGCCTATCGACAGGAGACGAGCGCCCCGCTGATCGCCTTGCTGCACCAACAGATGTGGCCTGCGGCCGAGCCACCGGGCGAGGGCGACACGGAGAGTATCGACTGTGCCACGGTCCTCTTCACGGGTCTTGAGCGCGTCGCGACCGTGCTAATCAACCCGAACTTCGCGGCCAATGCGCGCCTCGAGGGTGAGGATGCACGTCTGACCTATATCGTTCGCCTGGCTCGAGCCGAAGCCCGACTGGTCGAAATCGCCATCCGCGAGATGCGCGGCTAGCCGCGCGGGTTCGCCAGGAGACAGCTGTTGAAGGATCGTTACGACTATATCATCGTCGGCGCTGGATCCGCCGGATGTGCGCTAGCGGAACGCCTGTCTGCCGATCGCGGGAACAGCGTGCTGCTCGTCGAAAGCGGCCCGGCGGACAAGAATCCGTTTATCCATATGCCCCGCGGGATTGGCGTCATCGCCAATCCGGGAAGCAAGGTCATCTGGGAATATGACGTGCAGACCGGTGGCAATGGCCCGAGCGAGCGCTGGTTCCGCGGCAAGACGCTGGGCGGGTCGAGCTCGGTCAATGGCATGGTCTATATGCGAGGCGCGCCTATGGACTATGACGGCTGGGCCGCAGCGGGTTGCGAAGGCTGGGACTGGAAGTCGGTCGAGCAGAAGTTCGTCGAACTCGAAAATCATGATCTCGGTGCGGGCGAATCGCGAGGAGGGCATGGGCCGCTCAGGCTGACGACACATCCCAAGGGGGATGCGCTCTTCGACGATATCATCGCGGCGGGCGAGGAGATGGGCATTGCCCGCGTCGCCGACGTGAACAATCCGAAGACGACCCGCGAAGGGGGGCTCGGCTACCAGCCGACCACGCGCCACCGCGGACGCAGGGAAAGCGCCGCCAAGGCATTCCTGACCGATGCCAAGACCCGCAGCAATTTCGAGATTGCGACAGAGACCGATGCCCTGCGGATCGAGTTCGAGGGCAAGCGCGCGGTAGCGATCAGGCTGCGCAGCAAGGATGGCGCGATCCAGTCCGTGCGCGCCGACAAGGAAATCATCGTCTCGGGCGGCGCATTTCAAACGCCGAAACTGCTTCAACTGTCCGGTATCGGGGATGCTGCGCTGCTGCGGTCGCTCGGTATCGACGTCGTGGTCGATGCGCCGAACGTCGGCAAGAATTTGCGCGAGCATCGCCACACGGACCTGCGCCTCAGAGTGAAGGGCAACAGTCAGAACGCATCGCTCAGCGGCAAGCGTGCCATCGTGACGGCCCTGCGTTACTTCCTGTTCAAGAGCGGCCCGATGAGCCACGCTGCGCATGAGGTCGGCGGCTTTGCCAAGTCGAGCGACGATCTGGATCATGCCGATCTCCAGTTCGGACTGATGTCTCTCTCGAGCAGCGTCGACAAGGCCGGCAAGATCGGGCTGGATCCCTTTCCCGGCATCACGTTCGTGACCTATTTTACCCGTCCCGAAAGCCAGGGCGAGGTTCGTATCCAGTCCTCCGATCCGGATGCGCCACTCTATGTAAACGTCAATTTCCTCTCCGCGGAGATCGACCGCAAGAAGTTCGTCGCCGCGACACGGTGGAACCGACGCCTCGCGGCGCAGCCCGCCTTGACCAAATGGGTCGAGGAGGAATTGCTGCCCGGGCCTGCGATCCAGACCGACGAAGATATCCTGGCGAACGCCATGTCGTTTGGAGGAACGTGCTTCCATTCAGCAGGCACGGCGCGGATGGGAACCGATGACAAGGCCGTGGTCGACTGCCGCCTGCGCGTGCGCGGTGTCGAAGGACTGCGGGTCTGCGACACGTCCTTCTTCCCGACACTGGTGTCAGGCAACACGAATGGGCCTGCCATGATGGCCGGGCTCATGGCCGCGGATTTCATCCTGAGCGATCACGCGCACAGTGCCTGAACAGGCCGCAGGCTCGAACGTCTGTCTGCTCATGCCGCTTCGCAGCCCTTGGGATGGCAGGCGGACAGACGGTCTCGAACAGGCAGGCCCACTGCCTTCGTCGAGCGGATTATAAACAAGGGGGCCCAGCGCGGTCCTCACTGTCGAGGATGATGGGGATGCAGATCGATATCGTCATTCGCAACGGGACCGTCTTCGACGGAACGTCGACAGAGCCCAGGAATGTCGATGTCGCCATCAGCGGCGGCGTCATCGTGAAGGTCGGCGAGGTTCCGGAATCCGGCATCGTAGAGTTCGATGCAAAGGATAAGATCGTGACGCCGGGCTTCGTCGATCTTCACACGCATTACGATGGTCAGGCGATCTGGTCGGCGCGCCTGTCGCCTTCCTCGGCAAACGGCGTGACGACCGCTGTCATGGGAAGTTGTGGCGTCGGCTTTGCACCCTGCCGCCTTGAGGACAGGGACCTGCTCCTGGCGGTCACCGAAGGGGTTGAAGATATTCCCGATGCCGTGATGGCGGAGGGGCTGAGCTGGGATTGGGAGACCTATCCCCAATATCTGGATGCCCTGGAGCGGCGCGCCCATGACATCGATATCGCCTCCATGCTGCCGCACATGCCGCTGCGGGTATATGCCATGGGACAGCGCGGTGCAGATCGTGAGGCGGCGACGCAGGATGATCTGCGGCGGATGGCCGATCTGACCAGGGAAGCCATCCGGGCTGGGGCGATGGGTGTCAGCACCTCTCAGCTCTTCACGCATCGCACGCGAGATGGGGATCCGGTGCCGACATTCGGTGTCGCCGAGCAGGAACTGCATGTCATTGCCGAGGCGATGAAGGAGGCGGGCGGCGGCGTCTGGCAAGCATCCGCCATCGCCGATATGAACAGTGTCCACGCGAGCGACGATCTCGAGATGTTCCACCGTGTCGTGGCGAGCGGAGCGGCGAGCGGCTCGTTTTCGCTCGGCCAGTCGCAGTGGCGCGATATGCTGCAGCAGGTGGCGCGCATGAACGCCAGGGGCAGCGAGATCAGGGCGCAGGTCTACCCCCGTCGGTTCGGCCTTTACGTCAACTTCGATCTCACGATCCATCCATTCTGCCTGTGCCCCAGTTTCCGCGCCATCGCCCACCTGCCGATGACGGACAAACTGACCAGGCTTCGCGATCCTGGCTTCCGATCAAGACTGTTGTCGGAGGAGCCCATCGACATCGGCCTGCCGTTCCACACGATCGGTCGCAATTTTCATTTGATGTATCCCTGCGGTGAGACACCGGAGTACGAACCTCGTGCCGATCAAAGTGTGGCAGCCATGGCACGAGCTCGCGGGATCGACCCGCTAGCGCTTGCCTATGACTTGATGCTCGCTGACGACGGCAGGGCCATGTTCTTTCTGCAATACACCGATTACGCAGACAGAAGCCTCGACTTCATGCCGGAGCTGCTGCGAAACGCCGACACGGTTCTGGGCCTAGCCGATGCCGGCGCGCATTACGGAATGATCTGCGACGGTACCTACCCGACCTTTCTGCTGAGCTACTGGACGCGGGACCGGACGCGAGAGCGCCTCGGGGTTGGAGAAGTCGTCCGAATGCTGACTTCGCAACCGGCGGACGCCATGCGGCTTCGGGACCGTGGTCGGCTCGCACCAGGGTACAAGGCCGATCTCAACATCATCGACCATGACCGGTTGAGCATGGCCGTGCCTGAAGTCGTCTACGATCTGCCTGCTGGGGGCAAGCGTATCAACCAGCCTGTCCGGGGCTATGCGGCAACCTTCGTGAACGGGACGCTCATCCGACGCGATGACCAGCCGACCGATCAACTGCCGGGCCGGCTCGTCCGGGGCAGCCGGCCGATGCCCGTACAGTGAAACCCCGGCCGAACGGACGGGGCAGGGCTTCACGGCTTCACGGCATCACGACACCGCCATTGGGGCGAAGGACCTGGCCCGTCACGAAGCGGCTTGCATCCGACACGAGATAAAGGATCGCCAGAGCAATGTCTCGCGGCCGTCCGGTCGTGCCGAGCGGGGTGGCTGCGGCACGGTCTCGCAGGAAGGCCTCTCGTCGCTCGGGATCGATCCGTCCCTGCTCATCACAATAGGCACCGGCGACCAAGGCGGTTTCAACGAAGCCGGGTGCAATCGCGTTGACCCGGCAATTGAACGATCCGAACTCGACCGCCGCCGTGCGCGTCAACATGTTGATCGAAGCCTTGGTCATTGCGTAGCCGGACAGCGCGGCGACGGGATTGTCCGCGGCGGCCGACGAGATATTCACGATGGCGCCGCCACCACGGGGCTTCATCACGCGGCCTGCCGCAGCACAGCCCCAATAGGTGCCTTTCAGGTTGATGTTGAGCAAGCGGTCGAGCGTCGCTTCCTCTGCCTCTAGGATCGCGAACGGGTGAAGTATCCCGGCACCGTTGACCCAGGCATCGACCTTTCCGAGCGCCTGCACGGCGGCGTCGGCCAGGTCGTCCACCGCGCTGCGGTCTGCAATGTCGACCGGAAGTGGCGCCGCTGTTCGACCGCGCTCCCTCACAAGCCGAGCGGTTTCGGCAAGACCGTCGGCGTTGATGTCCGCGAGCACTAGATCGGCGCCCGCTTCGGCCAGAACGCAGGCAGCCTCCTGACCGATTCCGGAGCCAGCGCCGGTCACGACGGCGACGCGACCGTCCATGGCAAAGTCGCGAATGAGGGTCTCATGCATGCTGGGGACCCGCACTGACGAGGTCGCGGCGATCTGGCGGTCGGATCACGGTGCGGGCTTCGCCACCGCAGGATCCCAATAATCGCGCCAGCTTGTGATCTTGCCATCCGCATCAAGCTCGAAGGCCGCTGCGACCGGAATTGTGATCACTTGTCCGTCGACCCGCAAAATGTGTTCGACGCGCTCCATCAGAACCAGTCTGTCGGACGAAAGAATTGTCCGGACCTCGCACCTGTAGGATTGGAACAGGCTCATGTAACGCGCCCACAAAGTGCGGATTGCCTCGTAGCCGCGCACGGGCTCCGCACCAGGATCGGGAAGAAATATCGCGTCCCGCGCGATACCCAGCATCACCGACTCCAGATCGAGCCGATGCCAGGCCTCGAACAGGCCCAGCACGACAGCGGATGCCTCTTTCGGATCATTCATGGGTGCTTCTCCAGCCGGGGGACAGGCCAAGTCGTTCAGGGACGACCGCTGCCGGGCGTTTCGACCCGCACCGTGCCAATGGCGCCACGACGTTCGCGCCTGGTCGCGGACGGGTCATGATCCCGGGCGAGGCAGACAAAGAGATCGCGCCGATCCGCTCCGCCCAGCATGCAGGCGTAGGGCTTCAGCCGACCGGTCTCGATCCGTTCCAGCACATGACCTGACGGATGCACGCGGATCACGGCATGGGCGCGGGGCGAGGCGACCCAGATGCAACCCTCCGCATCGAGGCAAATGCCGTCAGGGACCTCATCGGGTCCGAGCTGCGCGAAAATGCGACGATCCGACAGAGCGCCGCCGGTGCCGATCTTGAACCGGATCAATCGCCGCTCACGCGATTCCGCGACAACGAGATAGCTGTGATCGTCGTCGATGACGGACCCGTTCGGGGTCATCATGTCCTCGGCCGCCACCGCGACCGCACCATCGGGCCGGATCAGCAGGACTGACGTGGACCGCGCTTCCTCGTCCGGGCGAAAGCCGACCTCGCCGACATAGGAATATCCGGCCTGATCGACGACCATATCGTTGGCATGATGGCGGAAGTGGCCCGACAGGTCGGCATGACGCACAAGCTGCCCGTCGACGCCCCTGCGATAGACGCACAACTCCGCCATCGACACGACAATCAGATCGCCATTCGGCAACCAGCCCATTCCGGCGGGGCCGCCTGGCACCTCGAACGCGCTGACGACATCACCGTCGGGGCTCATTTGAATGACCTTGCCGTCATGGCAATCTGCAAACCAGAGCGAGCCCCCGCGCCATCTCGGGCATTCAGGAAAGACCAGCCGGTCGAGCAGGATTTTGATCGTTGTCATTGTTCGCGCCCGGTCCGGTTTGGGGCGGCACCGACGATCCTGATGGTCATCGTTCCATGACCTCCAGCAGGTATCCGTCAATGTCGCGGTAGAAAGCGATCCGCAGAGAGTTGCCGCCGAATTCGAGAGCCTTGATCGGTGCGACAATCGTCCCGCCGGCTGCCACCAATCGATGCTCGAACGCGTCAAGATCAGCGGTATCGAAGGCGATGGTGACATCGCCGGCGGCCGAGGTCGTACCATCGAGATAAGCAAGGATGGCCAATTCCATGCCGCCCTCCGGTTTGCGGAAGATGACCTCGGCAATGGGGCGACCGGCGAGATCCGCCTCAACCCATTGACCCTCGCCATATTCGCACACCGTCCGGTAGAAGGCAGCGGACCTGTCGAGGTTGTTGACGATGAGCTTTGCGAAAGCAAACCTGGCGCCGGCGAAATCGTTTATCATGCTCCAAGCGTCCGGCACGAAGAGGTCGGGGCGGATACGCCCGCTCGTGGAGATCGACCCGTGTCGATCCGTCCTGCTGCTTGCTTGTCCATGCCATCCTCTTAGCGCGCCGCCGGTTCATCGTCAGCCTGTCCGCGGTCGGTTTATTGCTGCAAGAACGCAATGCACCATATGCGTTCTATCTTCGCAAGTCCGTGGGATGGCTTTACCGAGCGATCGTGTATCGTTACAGTGTGTAACAATTTAGGCTCGAAGCCAAACGGCGATGGGAGAGTTGCCATGAATTTTCGCTTGCTTATCAAAGGTGGAACCGTCGTCGATGGTTCGGGTGCGGCGGCCTATCCGTCGGATGTCCGAGTCAGTGGCGGTCGGATCACCGAAATCGGTCAGGCGCTTTCGAGCACGGTCGGCGAGCGCGTGATCGATGCGACCGGCTGCTACGTGACACCCGGATTCATCGAATCGCACAACCACTGGGATGGGGGTGTCTGGTGGGCACCGAACATGGAGCCTTTGCCGGCTTACGGGATCACGACCTCCATCAACGGCAATTGCGGATTCTCGATGGCGCCGGCGCCCAAGAACCCCGAAGATCGACAGAGCATCATCGAGATCTTCAATTTCTTCGAGGACATCCCCGAAGAACCGATGGAAAAGAATGTGCCATGGGACTGGGAAACCTGGAGCGAGTATAAGGCGTCGATGCTGCGCAATGTGACGGTTCCAGTGAACTTCGCCGCATTCTGCGGGCATATCCCCATGCGGCTCTATGTGATGGGGCAGGAGGCGTGGACTCGCGCGGCAACGTCTGACGAGATCCAGAAGATGTGCGCCTTGCTCGACGATGCGCTTGCCGCGGGTGCCCTGGGCCTGTCCTCCAACCAGCTTGACCATGACAAGTTTGAGCGACCGCTCCCCTCGCAACTGGCAGACGATGCCGAATATCGCGCCCTGCTGGAGGTGGTCGCGCGCTATGACGGCGCGACCTTCCAGGTTGTCGTCGATCATTTCTTCCACATGACCGGGCCCAAGCAGGTCGAGCGGCTGGGACGGATGGCGAAGGAAACCGGCGCGCGGATGCACTGGCTGGGTCTGCCGACCCTCAAATACGCCCTTGAGGGCGGAAAGCCGTCCGCCCTGCTGCACGAGCAGTTCAAGGCGGAAGGTGGCGCCGAGATCTGGACTGCCTATCATCATGTCTCGCCGACCTCCGTCATCAATTTTGGGCGGTCGCTGGTGTTTGCGCAGAACGGAAATCCGGTCTGGCAGGAGGTCGTCAACGCCAAGACGTGGGACGAGAAAAGTGCGCTCCTGACCGATCCCGACTGGCTGGCGCGGGCGCGCGTCGCCTGGGATCAGGATACCTACTCGCACTCCTACCTGCGCGACTCCACGAAGCTGACCTTCAAGGAGAGCGAGTCCGGGTGGGGGCCGGTCGGCATCACCCTTGCGGATTATATCGAGCAGTCGGGTATCGCCCATCCGTCGGATGCCTTGGCAGATTGGGTTTTCAAGAACGGAGCCGAGTCCGTCGTCCACAAGCAATCCCTGCCGAACGATGATGATGCGATGCTGGCGATGTTTCGCGACAGCCGCTCGGTCGGCAACGTTTCCGACGGCGGCGCGCACGGCAAGATGTTCTGCGGCAATGGTGACAACGTGCTGCTGCTGACCGAATATGTTCGCGATCGCGCCATTCTGTCGATCGAGGAGGCGGTGCACGTCATGACCGGGAAGCTCGCCTATTTCTTTGGTCTGAACGATCGCGGCTTGATCGAGCAGGGCAAGGTTGCCGACATCGCGGTCTTCAACCTCGCCGAGATCGAGCGGCGTCCGGAAGAGAAGATCTGGGATGTGCTGGATGGCAAGGGCGGGCGAACCTACCGCTACACGCGGGCCCCCGCGCCGATGCGGCTGACCCTCGTCAACGGTGTCCCGATCTTTGACAACGGTGCCTTTACGGGGCGCTTCCCGGGCGACTTCATCGGGCCCGAGCAGAGCATGGTTCTGGCGATGGCGGCCGAATGAGGGCGCCCGCCACGAGTTGGGACGCGCGCGAGGAGGCGGCGGAAACGCCGTTTCCTTCCAACCAGTCTGCTTGTGGCGCACCAGAGCCGCGTGGACGCAAGGGCTATCGCGAGAAAATCCTTGCCGCCTCGCTCGAGCTGTTTCGGGGAAAAGGATATTTCCCGGTTTCCATCGAAGAGATTGCGGCCGCTGCGGACACCAGTCGCATGACGGTCTACCGGCATTTCACGGGCAAGGCTGCCATTGCGGGCGAACTGTTCGTGCGCGCCGCGGCGTCGACGACCCCGGTCTATCTGCGGATCGCGGACGGCGACTTCCGCTCCTATTCGGCGGTCCGGGCATGGATTGTCGAGATTTTTGCGACCGACAGGGCGAACCGGCAATTGCTCCGGGTGTTCACGCAGGCCAATGCGGAGCATCAGGAATTCACCGGGCACGCGCAGACCTTCATCGCCGACATCGTGGCAGGGCTGGGCCGCTCAATCCCGGCATTTGCCATAGACCGCACCCGTGAGAGCCAAAAGCGGCGATGGCTCGAGGCGTGGCTGCTGATCTATGAACTGCTCGACCAGAGCAATCGTGCGGCATGGGATCGTCTCGACGCCAACGAGCCGTTGATGATCGACATTATCGCGACCCGCTTCGTGGAATTCGTGCGCCAGTCGACGGGTCGGTCGGCCACTGCAGGCACCGCCGAGGCGATATCCGCGCCGGTCGATTGTGGGGCGACGGGCATCCACGGTACGCGACAGCATTCTTAGAGACACGTGATGAGGTCATCGGAATGGATGATGCGGCATCGTTGCCAGAGCGCTGGATCAACCTGAGCGGAAAAGTGGCGCTGGTAACAGGCGCTGCTTCCGGAATCGGTCAGGCCGCGGCCCTGTCCTTGGCCGGTGCGGGAGCGATCGTGCTCGCGTTGGATCGCGATGCGGACGGCGCGCAGGATGTCGCGAAAGCGATCCGCCGGGAGGGAGGCCAGGCCGACGCGCGCGCCCTCGACGTGACGAGCCAGGCACAGTGGGACGAAACGACGCGCTGGGTCCGTGAGACGCGGGGCACCATCGACATCCTCGTCAACAGCGCCGGCGTGGCCCTGTCGGATCGTGCCGGCGACACGGAACTCGATGTCTACCAGCGAACCTTCGCGATCAACGTCGAAGGCTCGCTGCTCGGCATGGCCGCCGCGCTCGAGTTCATGCGGGCGGCGGGGAAGGGGGCCATCGTCAACCTGTCCTCGACCGCCTCGCTGCAGGGCAATCCGATCATGGCCTCCTATGGCGCGAGCAAGGCCGCAATCTCGCATTTCACGCGCAGTGCCGCCAAGGAGACGATGCGAGCAGGCCACGACATCCGCATCAATGCGGTGCTCCCGGGCCTCATCGAAACCGCGATGGCCGATGACTTCCATGCCATATTTGACAAGGTCGGCCCCCGCGACGCGTTCGTGAAAATGATCACGACAGGTCGTGCTGGAAGACCGGAGGAAGTTGCCGATCTTATCCTCTATCTTGTCTCCGATCATGCGAGCTTCATTTCCGGAGCCTGTATCGTCATCGATCGCGCGGCCAGCGCCTGAGGCGATCCGACGACTATCCTCAGCTTCGAACCATCACCATTTCAGGACCACGACATGACAGCCGACTTCTCCCGATTTGGATTTAACGCCCCAAGTCTTTCGATCACGCCTTCTGCGGAGAAGGAATGGGCCTACGCCCTCCCGTTCAAGGAAGTGGCCGATATCGTCGCTGCCGCGGATCGTCTCGGATACGACCATGTTTCCTGCGCCGAACATATCGGCGTGCCGAGCACGGAAGCGCAGCGTCGAGGCGTGCGATATTATGATCCGCTCGCCACGTTCGGCTATTTTGCAGCGATCACCACGAACATTCGTTTTACAACCGCCGTCCTGGTTCTTGGATATCACCATCCCCTGGAGATCGCGAAGCGCTACGGCACGCTCGACACGGTGAGTGGAGGACGCCTCGTCCTCGGCCTGGGCGTGGGAACACTCAAGGAGGAATTCGACCTTCTCGGCATCGGCGGGGCCGAGTTCACCGAACGCGGCGCGCGTGGTGATGATGCCCTTCGCGCGCTGCGCGCCTCGCTCGGCCAGCCCGAGCCCGAATATCACGGGCCCTATTACGACTTTGCTGGGCTTACGATCGATCCTTGCGCTGTGCAGAGCCACGTTCCTCTCTGGATCGGGGGGCGCACCAAGCTTTCCATCCAGCGCGCGGTCGAACTTGGCGACGGCTGGATGCCCTTCGGCCTCAGCACGGAAGAGATGAAGGTCATGATCGCAACGGCGAAGGCCAGTCCCGCCTACGAGGCCCGTGAGCGGCCGCTGGATTTCGTGCTGCCGCCGCAGGTGCGTGTCGATCCGGTCGGCGCGCCAGAAAAGGCGGCGGAGATCATTCGCGGCCTGTTCGATGCCGGCGCGACCAAGCTGACCCTGAGCTTCACCGCTGACTCGACCAGCCACTATCTCGAACAGCTGGAAGGCGTCGGCTCACTCGACGTGTGACGGAGCGCGCCTGCGAGCGCGCTACCAGACCGCCTCGAGAAACCGGCTGATTTCTCGATTGATCTCGTCTCCCTCCGGGGAACCGGGAAAACCGGTGTGCGCCCCGGCCTCGAGAAGGTGCAATTGCGCCGGGACGCCCGCTTTGCGCAGCGCCCGGTGCATGCGCACGGTGTTCGAGAGGTAGAGATCGCGTGTGCCGCTCGTGAGCAATGTCGGCGGGAAATCGGCGAGATCGCCGAACAGAGGCGACAGGTAGGGATGGCTGAGGTCATGCCCGCCGGCGTACAGAAGATTGACCGGCATGAGGCTGCGCAGCCCGGGATCGATGCCGAGGTTGGTGTGGAAGCTGTCTCCGGATTCGGTCAGATCAAGCTCCGGGGTGTTGAGGATGACGCCAGCGGGCAAAGGCAATCCCTCATCCCTCGCGCGCAGCATGACTGCGGCCGCCAAGTTCCCGCCGGCCGATCCCCCGCTCACGACGATCTCCTGCGGGGCGCGTTCCTGTAGAAGCGCCCGATAGACGGTGACACCATCATCGAGCGCGGCCGGATAGGGATGGTCCGGCGGCATGCGATAATCGACCGCCCACACGCGGCGGTTGAGGCGCGCCGCGAGGCCCGTCCCCATCAGCTCGCACAGCTCGCCGGCGCAGGTGATCAGGCCCCCGCCGTGAAACTCGAGGATCACGCCACGATCTTCGGCCGGCAGGTCTCGAGGCGTGATCAGGAACACGCCTGCTTCGCCGACGGCGCGCGTCTCGACCTCGGACGTGACCGCCGCCCGACCGTTGATGTGGCGCAGGAGCGGGAGGATCGCCTGCTCCGAGCTGTTTACATACGCGCGCCACGCGTCCAGGTCGTCAATGCCCGGATACGCCTGCAATTCCGGGAAGGGGCCAAGATAGGCGCGCGCCGCATCGCTCACATGGCTGGGAAGCGGAATGAAGCGGGCAGGAACCAGAAGCGCCTCCGCTCCGCGGACATCGTCAGCCATCGAGCATCCTAGCCTGTCATAGTTTTCCGGTGAGTTCGGGGACGATCTTGAACAGGTCCCCCACCAGGCCGATGTCGGCGACCTGGAAGATCGGGGCGTCCTCGTCCTTGTTGATCGCGATGATCGTCTTGCTGTCCTTCATGCCGGCCAGGTGCTGGATCGCGCCCGAAATGCCGACCGCAACATACACTTCCGGCGCCACGATCTTGCCCGTCTGCCCGACCTGATAGTCGTTCGGCGCATAGCCCGCATCCACCGCCGCCCGGCTCGCGCCCACGCCCGCGCCGAGCTTGTCGGCCAGCGGATCGACGATCTCGTGGAATTTTTCCGAAGAGCCCAAAGCGCGACCGCCCGAGACGATGATCTTGGCGGATGTCAGCTCAGGACGTTCGGACTTGGCGATTTCCGCACTCACGAAGCGCGACAGGCCGGAGTCGCTGCCCGAGGCCGCTTCGATGGAGGCGCTGCCGCCTTCGCGGCCCGCCTTTTCGAAAGCCGTGCCGCGGACCGTAATGACCTTCTTGGCGTCGCTCGACTGGACCGTCGCGACCGCGTTGCCGGCATAGATCGGACGCGTGAACGTGTCCGCAGCTTCCACCGACAGGATGTCGCTGATCTGCATCACGTCCAGCAGGGCCGCGACGCACGGGGCGATATTCTTGCCATTCGACGTGGCGGGCGCGACGAACGCGTCATAACCCGCCATCAGGCTCACGACGGCCGGTGCGACATTTTCGGGCAGCGCATGTTCGAATGCCGCATCGTCCAGCGTCACCACCTTGGCGACACCGTTGATCTTCGATGCCGCATCAGCCACGCCACCGATGCGGGCACCTGCGACGAGCGCATGGACGTCGCCCAGTTTGGCAGCGGCGGTGATCGCCGAGAGCGTCGCGTCCTTGACCGCGCCTGCCTCATGCTCGACCCAGACCAATACGCTCATGCCGCCACTCCCATCGCCTTCAGCTTGGCCACCAGTTCATCGACATCGGCGATCTTGACGCCCGCCGACCGCTTCGGCGGCTCGGCCACCTTCAGCGTCTTCAGGCGGGCTGCGATGTCCACGCCCAGATCGGCCGGGGCCTTCGTGGTCAGCGGCTTGGACTTGGCCTTCATGATGTTCGGCAGCGACGCATAGCGCGGCTCGTTCAGGCGCAGATCCGTCGTTACGATCGCAGGCAGCTTCAGGCTCACCGTCTCGAGGCCGCCGTCTACCTCACGCGTGACACTCACGCTCTCGCCCGACACCTCGACCTTGCTCGCGAACGTGCCCTGGCCCCAGCCCAGCAACGCCGCCAGCATCTGGCCGGTCTGGTTGCTGTCGTCGTCGATCGCCTGCTTGCCCAGGATCACGAGGCGCGGAGCCTCCTCGGCTGCGATCGCCTTCAGGATCTTGGCCACGCCCAAAGGCTCGACTTCGTCGTCTGTCTGCACGAGGATCGCGCGGTCCGCTCCCATAGCGAGTGCGGTCCGCAGCGTCTCCTGCGCCTTCTGCGGGCCGACCGACACGACCACCACCTCGGTGGCTGTGCCTTTCTCCTTCAGGCGGATCGCTTCCTCGACGGCAATCTCGTCGAACGGATTCATCGACATCTTCACGTTCGCCAGATCGACGCCCGACCCGTCCATCTTCACGCGCGGCTTCACGTTATAGTCGATCACCCGCTTCACGGGGACTAGTATCTTCATCGTCTACTCCCAATCAAAACGATGAACCATTTGGTCCGAATTGTGGAAAGAGACAGGCAGGCGCGACAGCAGTTGAGCGTCCGCTCATCTGACAACTATGCCGCCTGATCTGTCGGTTGCTTGAAACGGTAGCGGACCGGAAGCTCCTTCACCCCGCTCACGAAGGTCGCCTCGGTGAAACGAGGGGTCCCGACGAGTTCGATATGGTCGATGCGAGCCAGGAACTCGCGCAGGAAAGATCCAAGCTCCATTTTCGCCAGATGCTGGCCGAGACAGAGATGCGGTCCGGTCCCGAAAGCCAGATGGCGGTTGGGCTTGCGATCGATGCGAAAGGCGAATGGGTCCTCGAACACCGTCTCGTCGCGATTGGCGGAGGGGTAGGATAGGAGGAGCACGTCATCCTTTTTGATTGCCTTGCCAGCAATCTGGCAGTCCTCGACCGCGGTGCGGCAGAAATGACGAACCGGGGTCGACCAGCGGATGATTTCGTCGACGGCGCTCGGAATGAGCGCGGGATCGGCGCGCAATTTTTCCAGCTGATCGGGGTTCTGCAGCAGGGCAAGCATTCCGCCCGCCAGGCTGTAGCTCGTCGTATCGTGTCCTGCGGTTGCGAGGATCACGAAATAGCCGAAGACGTCGCGCTCTTCGAGATAGGCGTCGTCGATAGTCGCGGTGGCGATCACCGTCGCAATGTCGTCGCGCGGATTGATCCTGCGATCCGCGATGATCGGCTGAAAATAGTCGAACATCCGCTTCATGGCGGCCATGCCGGTCGTCGCGCCGGCATCATCCGCTGCACCGGCAAATTCCGGGTCCTGACTCGACAATTGCTGCTGGGTGAGCCGCAACATCAACGCTTCATCCTGTGGCGGCACGCCCAGGATCGTCATGATCACGCGCAGCGGGTACCACATTGCGATCTCGCCGGCGAAATCGCAGCTCCCGCCCTTGCCGGCCATGCGATCGACGAATTCGGCGGCGAGCCTCTCGATATCGAGACGGATCGTGTTGAGCGCTTTCGGCAGGAACCGGGACTGGCTGATCGCGCGGAACACGCGATGTTCGCTGCCGTCCATCGCCACAAGATTGCGCATGAAGGATTGATAACCCTGACCTTCACGGCGGGTATGAGCCTCGTAGGCGAGGGGAAGAACCGCCTGTCGCGGTGCGTTGATGAATCGCGATGCGTCGAGTTCGATCGCCGTCAGATCGGCGTGGCGTGTCACCAGCCAGAACGGGATCGTCGTCCCGGACTCCACGCGCGGAAGCGGGTCCGTGCGACGCAGCCGGGCCAGAAGGCCGTGCAACGCAGCGTCATCGGTGAAAGTGCGGGCGTCGGTGATGGCCTCGGCAGGGAGATCGTTCTCGATCATGGCAGCTTCTCCAATTCAGGCCGCAAGCCCGGACGGTCACACGGGGGCATGGGCGCTCAAGTCCCCTCTGAACGGCGTTTCCAAGACACCACGCTCGCCGGGATGAAGTGCGAAAACGCCGCCGTTTCTGTCGAAACCCGGCGCGTCCACATTGACCTTCATCTTGGTCGAGGTGACGTAGAGCGTCGCCAGATCGGGCCCACCGAACGCCGGCTTCGTCGGGTTCGAGAATGGAAGCGTGATGGTCCGGTCGAGCGTCCCGTCGGGAAGATAGCGGCGCAGTTCGGCCTGGCCGACGAGCGTCAGCCAATAGCCCCCATCTGCGTCCACGGTGGCGCCATCGATATGCCCGCGATCTTCCGCCGCCAGCGAGATGAATGTGCGCGCGCCGGAAAGCTCGCCCGTTTCCGGGTCGAGATCATAGGCTTGAACCGTGCGTCGCGGCGTGTTCGCGGCATACATGGTTCGTCCGTCCGGACTGAAGGCGAGGCCATTGCTGACGGTGATGTTGTCGATCACCCGGGTCAGGACGTCACCGTCGAGGCGAAAGTAGCAGCCGCCCGCGGCAGAGCGGTCGGCCGGGAAATGATGATCGAGGGTGCCGATCCAGAAGCGCCCCTGTCGATCGCAATGACATTCGTGCAGCTTCACATGCTCGGGAAGAGGCGATGCGACACGCAGGGACAGAGCATTCGTCGGCGGGTCGAAATCGTAAAGCCCATCAGCCAGTCCGACGAGAAGGGTGCCGTCTGCCTTATGTACGAAGCCGCCGACGCGGTTCGGCATCGGCCACACGTCGTGCGCCCCGGTAGCAGGTGTCCAGCGATGGATTTCGGGAGGCTGCTCGCAATTCACCCACCACAAGGCTTGCTCTGCCGGCGACCAGATCGGTGTTTCGCCGAGATATTGATCGACATCCAAGACCAGAGTCACGTCAGACATCGTTGCTCCATTTCCGCCATTTGGGGTGGACTTAAAGGCTCCGACCGGACGATCGGCTTGACGGCTCGTCCGTCAGCGCATGAGGAAACGGCTGTAGCAGAGCGGCGCGCAGGACAGGACCGACTGCTCGCAGATATCACTCCGGTGATGCCTTGATGTGTAGGCAGCCGCAGTGCGGGCTGTCGGCCGCCTCCCTCCGCCCGATCGGGCGCTCAGGCGGTCGTGAGGGCATGCTTTGCAGCGATATAGCCCCATACAAAGGATGGCCCGACGCTGGCACCCGCGCCGGGATAGGATCTGCCCATGACGGAGGCTGTGGAGACGCCGGTTGCGTAGAGCCCTGGGATCGGGCTGCCGTCCTCGCGCAAAACCCGTGCATTGGGATCGGTGACGACGCCGCCATAGGTGCCGACATCGCCCGGGACAACCGGCATCGCATAGAAAGGTCCCTTGGCGATCGCACCCAGCGACGCATTGGGCTTGTGGAAGCTGTCGCCCAGCCACTGGTCGTACGCGCGGTCACCTCGTTGGAAATCGTCGTCGTGATTCTTGGCAACGAAGCCGTTGAAACGGTCCACCGTCGTGCGAAGCCTGTCGGGCGGTATGTTGATCAGCGGCGCCAGCGCTTCCAGCGTGTCAGCCTTTTTCAGGAAACCTTCTTGAAACCAGCGATCAGGCTTTTTCGATCCGGGCATGGTTCCGGCCAGCATATATTTCGAGATGTAGTCGGCATCGAAGATTTCCCAGCTCGGGATCGCCGGTACCTCGCGGTTGCGCTCCAGCATATTCTTGCAGAATGCCATGTAGGAGCCCGCCTCGTTCATGTAGCGGACCCCAGACTGATCGACCACGATCGCATGCGGCGCCGCCATGCCCTGGACGACCGGCTTCACCGGATCCTTCTCCTGTCCGGGCGGGATCGACATCTGGTTGCCGACCATCTCTTCCATCTGCGCGATCGCCGCACCGTGGCGCATCATCTCGAGGATCATCTCGCCGGTGTCGCCCTCGGCGGTGTTGGTCCACTGCGCCGAGGTGCCGGGCTGATACTGGTCCCGCATGGCCTGATTGTGCGCGAAGCCGCCGGCGTTGACGAGGACGCCCAGGCGCGCGCCGATCCGCACCGTCTTGCCGTCCATCTCGCTGACGACGCCCGTGATCGCGCCATCCTGCTCGATCAATTCTCGAACCGGCGCGTCGGTCCGGAACTCCACCCCGGCTTTCACAGCCGCCTGGAGCATCCGACCCTGGAGCGCGCCGCCGGCGGTCACATAATGTTTGCCGCGCACCTTGGCGAAGATCGTCCGCAGGCCGACCTTGAGCATGATCTTCTTGCTCGCCCACGACCGCTTGAAGTCCGGCAGCTGTAATGCCTCCTCGAGAGTCGCGAACAGCGTGAGGAAATTGGGCCGCAGCCGCGCCTTCCAAGGACCGAGTTCATTGACGTCGAACAGTTCCGCAACGACGGTACGACCCGGCTCCGAACTTCCGGGTCGCTCGTCATTATAGTCGGGCCAGTAGGAAACGCGGGTGAATTTTAGACCCTGGCCGAGCAGGAACTCGATCATCTTCGGTCCTTCGATCAGGTAGGCCTGCCGGCGTGCCCGCGTCGCGCCCGGTGTGTCATTATGGTCGCCCACGACGCTGTCGAGATAGGCGGTCGCTTTCTCGAGGCTGTCCTCAACGCCATCGCGCTTCATGAACGGATTGTTGGGTATCCACATCACGCCGCCGGACCGCGCGGTCGTTCCGCCGATCAGGTTGGTTTTCTCGATGATCAGTACGCTCTTCCCGGCAGCGCGCATGGCGAGGGCCGAGCACATCGATCCGCCGCCGCTACCGACGACAACGAAATCATATGTCTCGTCGAAACCGCTCATCCGTCCATTCTCCCTGGCGCAATCTCGCCGGCATCTGACCTGTTCAAGTCTCGGCCGACGCTGCGCTCTCGATCGCCTGCTTCGAAGTCTTGACATGGGTCCGCTTCAGCTCGCGCTTTACGAACAGCCAGGCGCCGTCCCGTCTTTCGTAATCTTCATGATAGAATCCAAAGCCCTGCATCCAACAGTTGGCGCCATCTTCTTCCCAGAAGATATTGTCTTCCATCGCCCAGATCCCCGTTGCCTTGTCAGGCGCGGTGAAGGTGATTTCCGGCGTGTGGGAATGGTGGACGGAGACGACCTGGGGACCAAGCCTCTCGCGCACGTTCCGCATCATCTCGTCAGCACCGATCCAGGGCTCCAGACCTTCATGATGGGATTCATGGTCGGGCGCGTGCAGCGAACGATAGAGGTCCCAATCCTTCGTATCGACGGCACGATCCCGACGCGCCTTGAGAAGCTTGATGTCCTCAAGCGCGAGCAGCGTGTCGAGAGAAGACGTTGCGTTCACCCCGACCTTATCCTCGAACTGGGTCTTGCGATGAAGCCTGCCGCCCAATTCGCCGTCCCGGCGATATCGGGATTGAGCAGGCTCGCCCCTTCACTGTGATCCATCCGGTGCACTTGCCGTCCTAGAAGGCGAATTCCGCCCGGACACCGTAGGTGCGCGGATCGCCGTAGGAGCCGCCAAGCACGAACTGGCTCTCCAATACGCTCGATAGATAGTTCCGGTTGGTCAGGTTCTTGCCCCACGCCACGAGGCGCAGCCCCTTGATCGCACTCGGCGAAAAAGAGAGCTCGGCGTCGAGGAGCGCATAGCGCCCCTGCCGCACGGTGTTGGCGGCGTCGTAGCTGATCCCGGAATTGTAATTGCCGCCGACATAGGCGCCGAACTGTCCGATTTCCGTACTTTTCTGGAAGCGAACCGATGCGTTGCCCGACAGCTTCGGCGCGCGCGGCAGTCTATTGCCGCTGGCGTCGATCGCCGTGACGTCGAACCCGAAGCCCCCAGCGTTGGGCAGATACGCCACCGCGTTGAGGAACTTGGTGTAATGAGCGTCGAGATAGGCTGCGCCGACGGTGAATGTGAGACCCTGGACAGCTTCCCAGGTGAGATCACCATCAATGCCCTTGATACGAGCGGACGCGGCGTTGCGATAGAATTCGACCGGCGGGGAATAAGTGTAGACCTGCAGATCTTTGTAATCGTAGTAAAATGCCGCGATGTTCAGGTTAAGTCCGGTCGCCAGTCGTCCTTTGTAGCCGACCTCGTAGGCATAGACCTTCTCGGGCTGAACCGGCTTCACATAGGGTGGGAAAGGGGCATCGCCCGAATTGACGTAACCGCTTTTGAAGCCTTGGGAATAGCTTGCGTAGACATTGCTCGACGGGTTCAGCGCATAGCGGAGTGTCGCACGCGGCGTGAACCGTTTGAAGGCGATCTTGCCGCGCGGATCCGGCAGCAATACGTTGCCCACGTCCGGGCCGAAGAGGACAGAGTGGTTGTCGGCGGTCTTTTGCGTCTCATAGCTGTACCGGCCGCCGACCGTCAAGCTTAGGCTGTCCGTGATATCGTATCCGACCTCGGCATAAGCGGCATAGCTGCGCTTACGATTTCGCGAAAATTGGTGGATGTAGAGGGTCGGCGTGCCGAAGTTCGGATACACGAAGAGGGGGCCGCCTGCGAAATATCCGGTGAAGTCGCCGGGGACGCCCCGTTCGGTCAGGGCCAGATAAAAAAGTCCCGCTGACACCGTCATTCGGCCCAGCTTGCGCGATGTGAAATTGAGTTCCTGAATGAAATTTCGGTTCTTCAGGGTCAGGTCGTTGACGATGCCGAGGTTGGCCGCGGTGTAGTCGACATCGGCAACATCGTGAACGTGGACACGGCTGAGCGCGGTCGTCGAGTTGATCGTACCCAGGTCGAGCTCGAGCTTGCCGATCAGATTGACCCCGCTTGTCTTGATCTCGGTGATCGGCAGCACGTTGAGGGCGAACTGATGCGGCCTCATCGTTAGCGCGATGGGGATGCCATAGGCGTCGGCCAGGGCGTAGCCGAGCGCGGTGCCGGGACCGACCGGCTGGCCCGCATAAATGCCGCCATCCGAGCGCTTGCTGGAATAGGCGCCGACGATCAGCGAAAGGGTCTCGGTCGGCTTGAACAGAATGCGTCCACGAATGAGATGCGAGGTCAGCCCCCGGTCCCTGCCGCCGCGCAGAATATCGTGATTGTAGCCGTCCCGATTCTCGTAGGCACCGGCGATCGACACCGCGATCTTCTCGTCGACGATCGGCCCGGTGATATAGCCCCTCAAGGCAATGTCGTCGTAATTTCCGTAGCTTGCGCTCATTCGTCCCGCGAGGTCGAAGCGCGGCGTCACTGTGTTGATGGTGATGGCGCCGCCGGCCGCATTCTGACCGTACAGCGTTCCTTGCGGTCCCTTGAGAATCTCGACCGACTGAACGTCGGGCAGATCCAGCAACTGTCCCGACTGCGACGGCTGGTAGATGCCGTCCACGTAAACCGCGACATTGCTGCTGTCGCCAAGGCCCGCACCGGCCGATGAAATGCCGCGGATGGCAGGCTGAAGGAAGCCGCCGTAGAAGGGCAGCTGGACGCCAGGTGTCACGCGCTGGATGTCGACCATATTGTTTATGCCCGATTGGATCAGCCGGTCCTGGGTCAGGGCCGTGATCGAGATGGGCACGTCACGCAGCCGCTCAGAACGGCGCTGCGCGGTGACCACAATGTCTCCGATGTCCTGTGCCGAGGTCGGGCTCGGGGCGGCGGCGGGGGACGGGCTGCTGGATGGGGGCGTTTGCGCGGTTGCCGCTACGGCGCCGCTCGACAGCAGCACGAACAACATCGATCGAGCGGATGCTCTGGACATGCGATCTCTCCCCTAAGTCGAACTCTTGCGGCTCTCCCGGGCATCTAGGCATCGTCGCTGCGATAATGCAATAGGGCATGTGCGTTCCTATCGGCGGGCGGACGCGTGGCTGCGTGCTGCGGTCCAGCGCGCGCAGGCAGCTGGCCGCCCTGGATAAGTCGGCGGATTTTCAGCTTTCTAGCGTCATGATGCGTAGGGTGGAACGCCCCTGGATGGCCTCCCGTCGATCGGTCGGGCGCGCTCGATCCGGACGGCAGGCGGAAGCCGTCTCCGACAGAAAATGCTTGATCTCAGGAGCATTATTCCGCCACTGGCTGGGCAGGCCGAGCCCTGCGTGGAGAGGCGTTGAGGGGCAGTGTGTCGATCGATGCGATGCCCGAAACCGGTGAATGAAGCGAGGTTTCCCGCATGAATCCGATCAGGAAGGCGTTGCAGGGAGAAGCGGCGACGCTTGGAAGCTGGTATGGCATCCGATGCAACCTGATAGCGGAACGGTTCGGCGCCATCGGGTTCGACTGGGTCATCGTCGATCTGCAACACGGCACGGCGAGCTGGGACGGACTGCTTTCCCTGCTCCAATCCCTGCAGCTCGGAGGCACTTATTCCCTCGTCAGAGTCGGCGGCCATGATCCCGCCGAAATCGGGCGCGCGCTCGATATCGGCGCGGTGGGCGTCGTCGTTCCTATGGTCTCGACGCCCGAGCAGGCCAAGCTGGTGGCCGACGCCACGCGCTACCCGCCGCATGGTACTCGATCGATCGGAGCCGCTCGCAATACGCTGGGCGGCGATCCGCTTAGCCAGGACCCATTCTGTGTCGTCATGATCGAAACCGAGGAGGGCATGCGCAACCTGGATGCGATTGTCGCCACGCCGGGGGTTGACTGCGTGCTGCTGGGCGGCGCCGATCTGGCGGTCAGCATGGGGCTACCGCCGGAACAGATCTATGCGACGACACCGCCGCCGGCCGTTCTCGAGGCCATGACAAAGCTGGCCGACGCCTGTCAGCGGCATGGCAAGATCGCGGGAAATGCCGCCATGGACGCCAGCGAGATCGAAGCGCTTCTCGCGCGCGGGATCCGCTTCATTCCCGTCGGCGCCGCCACCTTGTTCCTGACGAGCGCTGCGAAGCGCGCCCTTCAGGACTGCCGCTCCGCGGTTGGGGAATTCGCGGAAACGCCAGTCCCAGCGGCCATCGCGGTCTGAGCGGAGGGTGCTGGAGACTTCGTCCGACGCCGGCGACACTGCTAGCGGGCACCTCCTCGATCGACATCGCTTTTCGATAGGAATGACATGACCCATCAGGCAAACGATCTCAGTCTCGAGAAATATCGTCGGATGCTTCGGATCCGTGAGTTCGAAGCGGTCGCCGAGGCAATCCATGCGGGCGGCGAGGTCCCGGGGTCGCTTCATACCTACACCGGACAGGAGGCAACGGGCGTCGGCGCCTGCATCGCGCTGCGCCAGGATGATTACATGGTCGGCAATCACCGCAGCCATGGTCATCCGATCGCGAAAGGCGCGGCGCTTGGTCCCCTCATGGCGGAGCTGCTCGGCAAGGTGACCGGCGTCTGCAAGGGCAAGGGCGGCTCGATGCACCTGTCCGATTTCTCCGTCGGCAGCCTTGGTGAAACCAGCATCGTCGGATCGGGCATTCCGGTCGCGGCCGGAGCCGCACTGGGCGCCAAGCTGCAGGGGACAGATCGGGTTTCCCTATGCTTCTTCGGTGACGGCGCCAGCAATGAAGGCGCATTTCACGAGGGCCTGAACCTCGCATCGGTCTGGAAGCTGCCCGCGATCTTCCTATGCGAGAATAACGGCTACGCTGTGTCAACGCCGGTTTCGCAGGCGGTGGCGGTCGCCGATATCGCTGATCGCGCCGCAGCCTATGGCATGCCGTCGGCGGTCGTCGATGGGCAGGACATCGACGCCGTCGAGGCGGTGGTGACCGAGGCCGTCGAGCGCGCGCGCACCGGCGGTGGTCCGACGCTGATCGAGGCCAAAACCTATCGCTACGCCGAGCATGCGGTGAATATGGGGCGCGTGCTGCGCGATCGCGGCGCCGAGGTCGACACCTGGCGTGCGCGCGATCCCATCGAGCTCTACCGCGCCAAGCTGATCGCGCAGGGCGTCGAGAGCGAAGCGCTCGACGCCATCGCGCGCGACGCAAAGGAAGCGGTGCAGGAGGCCCTGCGGTTCGCGCGCGAGAGTGCCTATCCCGATCAGCTCGACGCTTTCGACGACGTGTTCGTCGAGCGCCTGCCGATCCCCGCTTATCTGACGAACTGAGAGACCGGACATGGCCAGAGCCAGCTTTATCGAAGCGATCCGTCAAGCGCAGATGGAGGAGATGCAGCGGGACGAGCGCGTCTTCATCATGGGCGAGGACATCGTCTGCAACGTGTTCGGCACCACGACCGGCTTTGTCGACATGTTCGGCAAGGAGCGGGTGCGCGACACACCCATCTCCGAGAACGGGTTTATCGGTGCCTCCGCCGGAGCCGCGATGGTGGGGATGCGACCGATCGTGGACGTCACGATCTCATCCTTCCTCTACCCGGCGATGGACCAGATCATGAGCATGATTGCCAAGTCGCGCTACATCTACGGCGGCCAGGCCAAGCTGCCTCTCGTGATCCGCAGCTGCCTGTTCTACGGAAACTCGAACGCTGCCCAGCATAGTGACCGGCCCTATGCGATGTTCATGAACGTGCCTGGTCTGAAGATCATCGTGCCATCCGATGCGCGCGACATGAAGGGGCTGTTGAAGGCGGCGATCCGGGACGACGATCCGGTCCTCTGCTTCGAAGACGGCAATTGCTGGTCGAGCAAGATGGAGCTCCCCGAGGATCCGGATTTCCTCATTCCGCTGGGGCAGGGCGAGGTGAAGCGCGAGGGGACAGACATCACGGTGGTGGCCGTTGCCGGCGGAGTTCCCATTGCGCTCAAGGCGGCCCAGCGGCTCGCCAAGGAAGGTATCTCGCTTGAGGTGATCGATCCGCGCTCACTGGTCCCGCTCGATCGGGGGCTGATCGTCAAATCCGTTCGCAAGACGGGCCGCGCGATCATGGTCGACCCGGCTCACCTTTCGTGCAGCGTCGCGAGCGAGGTCTCGGCGACGATCGTCGAAGAGGCCTTCGAGTCCCTGCGCGGACCCATCCTGCGCGTCACCACTCCGGACACCCATCTGCCGTTCAGCCCGGCCATCGAGAAAGCGCTCTACCCCTCTGTCGATCGTATCGTCGCTGCAGCCTACAAACTGGTCGGCGCGGATCACAGAATTCCAGCTCAGGAGACTGTGTAATGGCCAAGATCAAGGTACTCCTGCCGCAGTTCGGCATGGGCATGCAGGACGGTGAAATCGTGCGGTGGCTCAAGGTTGTCGGCGACCGCGTCGAGGCGGGCGAAACCTTGCTGGAAGTGGAGGCCGCCAAGAGCGCGGTCGAGGTGCCGTCGCCGGGCAGCGGGACCTTGACCGAGATCCTCGTGGAGGAGGGGGAGACCGTGGACGTCAGGACCCATATCGCGACGCTGGAAACCTGACGTCGAAGGCCTTGTCGAAGGGCGCCTACGGCTGTCACGCCGGATTCGGCGCGATGGTCGGGGGAAAGATCGCTCCGGGCGATCGGACGGTATGGAGATAGCGCAGACGGCGGCTGGTGAAGAGCCAGGTGCCGTCCCGTCGCTCATAGGTCTCGTAATAATGGCCGAAGGCGAGGAACCAGTGGCTTTCCTCGCCTTGCCGCCAGACCGACAGCCCTTTCATAGCCCAGATGCCTGACGCCGTGGTCTGCGTCTCGAACGTGATCTCCGGGGTGTGCGAATGATGGGCCGTGGTCAGGCCGGCCATGGATCTGCGGACATTCCGGATCATCTCGGCCGCGCTGGTCCAATGGCCGTAATCGTCATTGTAGCTCTGATGGTCGGGTGCGTGCAGTGCCTCGTAAAGGGTCCAGTCCTTGGTGTCTGCCGCCCTGTCCCGGCGCGCCTTCAGGAGAGCGATCTCCTCGAGCGCCGACAGCCTGTCCAGACCGGTCAATGCTTCCATCGCAGGCCTCCCCTCCGTTACGATGCCGATGGCGGGTTTGCCAACAGCAGGCGGGCCCCGGCGGGCAGGACGGGGCATCGCCCCGGCTTCCCCGCTCTTGCTGCCGAGCCGCTACTATTTTATATGCTAATGCATATGGGTGTTGTCTTTCCAGTGCGCTGTCGCTGGAGGCGGCGTCCGAAAATACCGTGCCTGTGATCTTTGCGGCCGTCGCTTGTCGGGCTCTGACCGTCAAACTAGGCCGGCATCGTGGCTGCCGACGGCATGCCGAGCTCAACACCGGCGGTCGGACGAGCAAGCGTAGGCCGAGAAAGAGCGTAGCAGCGCCAAGGCTTCTGGTTTGGAGGATATGATGACGGCACAAGACACGGCGTTGCTGCAGGCTGTCCCGCTGCAGGTGACCGATCCCGAGCAGATCCCGGCCAAGCGCTATTACGATAAGGCGTTCTTCGAGCTGGAGCGCGAGAAGCTGTGGCCGCACGTCTGGCAGATGGCGGCGCGCCTTGAGGAAATTCCCGAGGTCGGCGACTATGTCGAGTATCGCAATCTCGACAAGTCCGTCATCATCGTCCACACCAAGGGCGGCATCAAGGCTTTTCACAATGCCTGTCGCCACCGGGGCGTCCAGCTGGCAAACGGCCATGGCAATTGCAAGAATTCGGGTTTCATCTGCCCGTTCCACGGCTGGCGATGGAACATGGAGGGCGTCAACACCTTCGTATACGGCAAGAAGGTGTTCTCGCCGGACACCTTGTCGAAGGCCGAGATCGACCTGAAGCCGTGTCGCGTCGAGCTGTGGGGCGGCAGCGCCTTCATCAACTTTGACGATAGCGCGCCGTCCTTGCTGGACTCATTAGGGCCGGTGGCCGAGCGGCTCTCGGCGCGCAACGTTGACCAGCTCAAGATGGAATGGTGGTACGCGACAGAGCTGCCGACGAACTGGAAGCTCGCGATGGAGGCCTTCATGGAAGGCTATCATACGATGCGGACCCATCCACAGCTCAATCTTCTGTCGTCGCCGGAAACCAGCCTGTACGGGCCGGAGAGCAATAATCCGGTTCCGCCGTCCGTGATGACCGTCGACAAGTTTCGCGAGCAGATGATCCAATTCATGGAGCGTCTCAGCGAAGGCATGGCCGGTATGGTCCATCCTAGCGAAGTGGACATCGCGCGGCAGCTGCGCGACATGGACCTGCCGGAGGATGTGCCGAGCGCGGCTGGCGTCTTCTATACGCGTCTGCGCCAGGAGATCACGGATCAGGGGCGCGCTCGCGGGCTCCCGATGTTCGATCTGAATGAGGTGGCGGCCAACCACTTCTTCACCGCGGTCGATTTCCTCTTTCCCCATTATTTCCTGTTGCCGATGTTCGGCGCCATGTCGTCCTACCGGATCCGGCCGCTCACCGAGGAAACCTGCCTCTTCGAGATCTGGTCGCTCGCCTTCCTGCCGGAGGATGAGGAGCGCGAGCCGGTACGTCCGGTCTTTCTGCCACATGACAGCAAGGAGTTCCCGCCGATCCCGCGGCAGGACTATGACAATCTGCCGCTGCAGCAACTGGGCCTCCATGCCGGCGGCTTCGAGTTCATGCGCCTTTCCCACAAGGTCGAGGGCATGATCAGCAATTATCAGCGCCTCATCGACGGCTATCTGGCGGGTATTGAGCCCGAGCGGCTGGCCAAGGCGTCGGCAATCGTCAATTCCGGCTTCGAAGGCCCGATCGTCGATATCGGTTTCGGGCCTACGATGCCGCCCGAACCCGTGTCCGAAATCGCGGCGGCGGCCGAATAGTCCGATCGGGCTGCGCACGCGACGGTTCGTGGTGGCGCCCTGGGCGTCACGCCATGAGCCGGGACCGCCTGTCGGTCCAGCCTTTCGCTTCGCGAAAGGTCGTCGCGCGCTGCTGGAGCGATGATCGATCTCGAGCGAGACCAGGACAAAGGGACGGGCGATGACACAGGCGGGCAGGCTGGCAGGCAAGGTCGCGATCATCACGGGTGCCAGCAAGGGCACGGGGGCCGTGATGGGCAAGCAGTTCGCGGAGGCAGGGGCGCGAGTGATGCTGGTTGCCCGCAGCGAGGAGGCCGTGAAGCAGGTCGCGGCCGAGATTGGTGCGGGCGCCCTCGGCCTGGCGGTCGATGTCACGCGGGAAGATCAGGTCATCGCGATGGTGACGCGGGCCATCGAGGAGTTCGGGCAGGTCGACATCCTGGTCAGCAACGCGGTGATTCCAGGACAGGATAAATATGTTTGGGAACAGACCCTCGAAAACTGGAACGCGGTATTCGAGATCTGCATCACGGCGCCCATGCTCGCTGCGCGCGAAGTGCTGCGGCAGAGTATGATGTCGCGCAAATCGGGCTCCATCATCAACGTCTCGTCGACGGCCGGCTACATGGGCATGCCGCGCAAGTCCCATTACGTGACGGCGAAGGCTGCGCAACGCGCACTGACCAAGGTCATCGCAACCGAAGCCGGTCCTTATGGCATCCGCTGCAACTGTCTGGTGCCTGGAGGTATCGAGACCGACCTGTGGAAGAACTGGGGCATCCGCATGGCCGGTGAGCAAGGCATCAGCTTTGAGGAGTGGAAGGACAAGGCGCTGAGCGATGTGCCGCTCCGGACGATCTCCCAGCCCGAGGATATCGGCAATCTCGCCCTCTTCCTCGCCAGCGACGAGAGCCGCACGATCACGGGTCAGTCGATCAATTGCGACGCCGGCTCGATCATGGTCGGCTGACTTGAGGAAGGCATGACCATGGCGAGCGATATCCAGCGACTTGAAGCCCGACTGACCCTTCTGGAGGATCAGTTGGCCATCTATCAGGTGATCAACGGCTACGGCTATGCGGTCGATGGCCTCAATGCCGAGGCGGTTGGCGCCTGTTACGTCGAAAACGGCGTGTACGCGGTCGGGGATATCGGAAACATCGATGGTCGCGACGCGATCGAGGCCATCACTCGGGATGCCGGGCATCGTGCTCTCGTCGCTGGCGGCTGTGCGCACATGTCCACCGTTCCGCATGTGGTGATCGATGGCGATCAAGCCGTCGCAACCTGTCACACGATGGTGGCCCTGCACCGCGACGACGGCTTTGTCATCGGCCGGCTGAGCGCGTCCCGGCTCAGTCTCGCGCGCCAGCAGGACGGTGGCTGGAAGATCGTCCACCGGCAGAATTATCTGCTGAACGGCGATCCGGCCGCCTCGGCGCTGCTCGGTGAGCTCAAGACCGGTCCGACGCATGCATGACGCGGCTCTTCATCCCGGACGGCAAACCCATCGGGGCCCGACCCACCCGCAATTTGTGAGGAATGACCATGCATCTTGAAGGAACACCCTCCGAGCAACTCCCGGTCGTGCTCGGCACCGGCGCGACGGCGGCCAAATATGTGTTCATCTCGATGTCCGGCAAACATCCGGAAGGTCGAGATGCCGAGTATATCGCTTGGCATTCCCTGGACCACCGCCCCGAACAGTATCGGCTTCCCGAAATCCGGCATTCGCTGCGGCTGGTCTCGACGGCTGCCTGCCGGGCTGCGCGCGCCGCAAGCGTCGGCGAATATGATCTGGTCGATCATGTCATGACCTACATGTTCACCGATGCCGGTGGCATTCCCGGGTTCAACATCCTCGGGCAGGCGCTGGGGGAGGGCGGCCGGATGCCAATCCGGCTTCCGAGCATCCGCTACATGACGGCGGACCTGAGCGGGAAGGTGGCTGCACCGCGCGCGGTGGCGGGCGCCGATGTCATTCCGTGGCGGCCCGCCCTAGGCGTCTACATCATCATCGAGCAAGGGCAGACGTCGCCAGAGGCGCTCGCCGACCTTCCCGGGGTTGCCGGTGTCTGTTGGTACCACGGAGCGATCGCTCCGGAGCCCTATGAAGGCGATGCCCGCGGCCTTCAGGTCACCTACTGCTATCTCGATTCCGATCCGGTCGAAGCGGCCGCGGCGCTGGGCGAGGCGCTGCGCGCCCGGTGGGAAACGGAGGGCGTCGAAGGCCTTCTGGCCGCCCCCTTCTACGCGATCGTGCCGTTCGAATGGTCGCGTCACCTGCCCACCGCCTGACGCGCCGTCCGGCGATCGGCCGGGACAATCGCCCGGGATAATCGTCTCGTCACGTGAGTGCCGGGGTCGGGCGCGGCAGGCCCTTGGACGCCGCGCCTTGCGGGCCCGCGCCTCACGGGACCATGCCGGCACGCCCTCGACGTCTGCAGCTCAGCGAGGCGTCAGGCCCCGCATCACCAGATCGAGCGCCTCTGCAATAGTCTGGCGCCTTGCGCCGGGCGTCCAGCCACCGAGAGGTCGCTGCCAGATCATATGCAGCTCGACAAGCACGGTCCAGCCGTTGGCGTCCCCGCGCAATTCTCCGCGCCGATGCGCCTTGTCCACGATCGGACCCAGCGCGGTAACGAGACCGGTCACGCTGGTGCCGCGACGTGTGGCCTCGGCGCTATCCCCATCGCCAGGATCGCCGAAGAGTGCAAGTGGGCCTGCACCTTCGGCCAGCGTGATCAGCATGTCCTCAAACGGCAGGCATCGGCCCGCGCGGCGAGTGCTTCGACATTGCGCTTGAGGATGGCCGCCAACTCAAGCGATCCCGGAAATTCCGATACAGCGTTCCCCGCTCGACGCCGGCCCGCGCCGCGATCTCGCCGAGCGGGACGAGATATCCGCCCTCGGCGAAGCAGTGCGCGCCGGCGTCGATGAGGACCTCTCGACGAGCAGCGGCATCGCATCGCATCGATGGTTCCAGCGTCTTCCGATCCGGCCGACGGGCGAGACTAGCCCTCGGCTATGAGGCGAGGGGGCCGATTTGCCCGCTCAGCCGCGGTCCTTCAAGACCTCGCGCACACGCGCGACGATCGATCCGGTATTCGGCATCTGCTTCGCCTCGATCGCGGCCGAGAAGCTGATTGGCGTATAATAAGCACCAAATCGCGACGCTGGCGCCTTCAGGATCGGGAAAAGTTCCTCGTTAATCGTCGCGGCGATCTCCGAACCCAGACCGCAGAATTCGGTCGCGGCATGGACGACCAGAGCCCGGCGCGTCTTCCTCACGGAGTCCAGCACGCGGTGATAGTCGAGCGGCATCAGCGAGCGAAGATCGATCACCTCGGCGCTGACACCGTCCTTGGCCAGCTCTTCCGCCGCCGCCAGGCACTGGTTCACCTGCCAACCGAACGAAATGATAGTGATGTCGGTGCCTTCGCGGCGCACCTTGGCGACGCCCAGAGGAATGCGATAGTCCCCGATCGGGACTTCCTGCTTCGGCGCGCCGAAGACCATCGCCATCGATTCGAAGTGGACGCAGGGATCCTCGTCGAAAATGCAGCTGGCCAGCAGACCGCGCGCATCGAGCGTGGTGGATGGATAAGCGATCTTGAGACCTGGAACGTGGAGCAGCCACGCCTCGAGAGACTGGCTGTGCTGCGCACCGAAGCCGCCCAGTCCGCCCGCGACCAGGATCCGCATCGTCATCGGCACGTTGGTAGCGCTACCCGACATGTAACGCTGCTTGGCGGCGTGGTTCGCGATCTGGTCCATCGTCACGCCGATGAAATCCGCGAACATCAGTTCGGCCACGGGACGCATTCCGACCAAAGCGGCACCCGTCGCCGCACCGATGATCGCCTGCTCCGCAATCGGGGTCGGCCTGACCCGCTCCTTGCCCCATTTCGTCTGGAGGCCGGCCGTGGTCTTGAAGACGCCGCCGGGCGGATCGCCAATGTCCTCGCCCAGGAGAAAAACGCCGGGATCGGCCTCCAGCGCGAGGTCCTGTGCGCTGATGATCGCCTCGTACATCGCCATCAGCTTCGTCTCGCCGGTGACCGGCGCCTCCTCCTCTCGGAAGGAGTAGACGCCGCGCATCGGGATGACCGACGGATCGTCATAGACGTCGTTGAACATATCCTCTTCGGTGATCGGTTCGCTCGCGGTCGCAAAGGCGACGGCCTCGGCCACTTCCGCTGCGGCAGCACCGTCGATCGCGGCCAGTTCCTCCTCGGTCGCGATCTTGGTTTCCAGCAGGAAGGCGCGAGTCTTCGGAACCGGCCAGTTTGCGCGACCCGCCGCCAGCTCGTCCTTGGTCAGGAGCTCGTTCGGAGCGAAGCCCGCATGCGTGCCAAGCCGCAGCGTGACCGCCTCGACGAACACCGGACCCTTTCCGGCCCGCACGTCCTCGACGATCTCCTTCATGGCGGCGTGAAACGCGATCGGATCGTTGGCATCGACCTTGACGCCCCGGAAGCCATAGCCTGCCGCACGGCCGGCAAAGTCGGGGCTCGCCGTATAGTCCGGGATCTTGGTATATTCGCCGATCTGGTTGTTCTGGCACATGAAGATGATCGGCAGCTTCCAGGCGCCGGCCAGATTCATGGCCTCGTGTACCGCCCCGATGCTGGTCGCCCCGTCACCGAAATTGACGATCGTCACACGGCCTTCGCCCCGCATCTTCGCCGCCAGCGCCAGTCCGTTGGCGATGGGCGCGCCGGCACCGACGATGGCCGTCGTCAGCATCGATCCGCTCGTCGGATCGGAGATGTGCGGCGATCCGCCCTTGCCCTTGTTGAGACCGTCCTTGCGCGACATCGCCTCGGCGAACAGCCCCTTCAAGGGGACGCCCTTGGCGACCTGGTCGTGGATGCCGCGATAGATCGTGACCATATAGTCGCTGGCATCGGTCAGCGTGGCCAGGGTCGCGGGGATCGCTTCCTGGCCCGTCATCGGCCAATAGGTGAACTGGAAGCGGCCCGCCGACAAGCCGGACCGGATGGCCTTGTCGACTTCGTGGATGCGCGACATCTGGCGGTAGATGTCCAGAAGCACCGCGGGATCGATCCCGAGGTTCGTGCGCTCCAGCTCGTCGAGCATATCATCTCCATTCATGTCGGCCGTCATCTGCGCGGCGGCGCTTCACCTGCGGTCTGGTCCTGAACGGAAGCCGCAGCGTTCGACAGCCGCACCGTTTGCCCTCCCGAACTAGTGACGAAGGACAATGCGCTTGGCAATTGCCATTTCGTTGGAAACGCGCCAAGCATCGTCGGGACGAAGAGTGCGGGTTTTGCACGGCCGGAAGGGCCGACACGCTTGGTCGCGCGCACGCACCCGATTACGACGGCTGCGGTCGACCGCCCGTTTCGAGCGGAACCTTTCTCCATAGCTTGAGGCCGTTCGATGAATCTCAACCTGCCCGACGACAGCAAACCACTGCAGGACATGTTCGAACGCTTCTTTACGGACGAGGCGACGATGGCGCGCGTCCGCGCCGCCGAACCGGTCGGTTTCGATCCCGTGCTCTGGAAGGACCTTGTCCAGCTTGAAGCGCCTTTTCTGCGACTGTCGGCGGATCTCGGTGGCGGTGGCCTGGGATTGTTCGACGCATGCCTGCTGATGGCCGAAGCGGGGAGGCGGATTGCCCCGGCACCGCTCGCCGAGACGATCACGGCCTTGCGGATATTGGGTGAGGTTGGCGGCGACCTCGCGCGGGAGTGGATCGCCAAGGTCCGCGACGGCGAGACGCTGCTGACGCTCGCGCTCCGCCCGGTCGAGCCCGGCAAGCCGCAGTTCGTGCCGGGCGCTGCGGTCGCGACGGCCGTGCTGACGTTCGACGGCACAGAGCTTGCCATCGAAGTTCCGGCGGCTAAGCCCGAAGCGCCGAACACGCTTGGCGGCAGCGCTGTGGGCATCTTCACTCCAGGAGCGGGCCAGCGGCATATTCTGTCGGGCAATGCCGATGCGGCGACGATCTGGCAGGCCGGCATTGAGGAGTGGAAGCTGCTGACCTCGGCCGCGCTGATCGGGCTGTCCCGCGAGGCGCTCAGGCTGGCCTCTGAATATGCCTGCGAGCGCGTCGCGTTCGGCCAGCCGATCGGATCCTATCAGGGGATCGGACATCCGCTCGCTGTCGACGTCATCGATGCGGACGGCGCGGAAATGTTCCTGTGGTGGATCCTGCGCGGCATCCATGATCGCAAGTCCGATGCCGGAGCGTCCATCTCGATGCTGTTCTGGTGGGCGAGCCGGACGGCCACGAACGCGGTGGCCCACGCCATCCACACGTTCGGCGGCTATGGGTTGAGCAACGAATATGACATTCAGCTCTATCATCGTCGCGCAAAGTCCTGGGGGCTGGCGCTCGGTGATCCGGAAGCCGAGCTGACGCTAGGCGGCAGGCGGCTCTTTCTGGGCCAGGACACCTGCCTGCCTGATGTCGGGACGGTCGAGGTCGACTTCGAGGCGCCCGACCAGGATGATGCGCTCGCAGCGGAAATGCGCACGATCATGGAGCCGTTGCTCGATCCCGCCCGCGAAAACTTCGGCGAGCAGAATTTCGAAGCCCACGATTGGACCGTGCACCGGACGATGGGCCAGGCGGGCCTGCTTTTCCCGGACTGGCCGGAGCACTGGGGCGGACGGGGCGCGAATGCCGATACCACCCGGGCCTGCTCCGCCGTCTGGCAGGAAGTGGGCTACGCCGGCCTTGCCCGCGGCGTGACCGGAATGGCCGGTGTCCTGGTGCAGAAGGCCGGTACGCCCGAGCTTCAGGAGGAGGTCCTGCTGCCCTTCGCCCGCGGCGAGGTGACGTCGTGTCTGGGATTCACCGAACCCTCGGGTGGTTCGGACGTGTTCGCGGCGAAGACGCGCGCCGTACGCGACGGCGAGGAGTGGATCGTCAACGGACAGAAGATGTTCACGTCCGGTGCCGAGCTTTCCAGTTACGTCCTGCTGCTGGCGCGGACCGACCCGGAGGCGCCCAAGCACAAGGGCCTGACATTGTTTCTGGTGCCGCTGGATCATCCGGGCATCGAGATCCAGCCGGTCCATACCTTCATGGACGAACGCACGAACGCGACCTTCTACGAAGATGTGCGCATTCCCGATCGCTACCGGCTCGGCGACGTCAATGGCGGCGTCCGGATGATGGCGGCGGCGCTGTCGATGGAGCAGGGGGGGAGCTTCTACCACTATCAGCTGCGCGATATGATCGACGCGGTTGCGACGTGGGCACGCGATGAAATCCGCGATGGCGTTCCCCTGATCGAACATCCGGCGACCCTGGCGCGCCTTGCCCGCGTCTACGCTCATGCCAGTATCAGCGAAGGCATGAGCGCGCGGGCGCTCTGGTCGCGTCTCGCCCAGAAGCCGGATCAGGCGCAGGGACCGGCTTCAAAGGTCTTCACCACCCAGGCCTTTATCGAAGACTCGGCCGATCTGCTCGACCTCGCCGCGCCGGCCTCGCTCGTTCGGGGCAATAGCGGCCTCGGGCTCGTCGAGAAGGGCTACCGACACTCCACCGCAACGTCGATCTACGGCGGAACGAGCGAAGTGCTTCGCAGCATGGTGGCCGAAAAGCGCCTAGGGCTGCCGCGCAGCCGCGCCTGAAGACATCGCGGCCGCGGTTTTCCCGCACCGAACTTGCCGCACACTCGCGTCCGGCACTAGCGCGGGTCGGCCGCCCTTCGCTCGAGGAACGTCATGACCATCCTTCGCACGGTCTTGCCCCAGCCGACGCCGGAAACCCAGCATTACTGGGATGGCTGTGCGCAAAGCGAACTCCGGCTCCAGCGCTGTCGCGCCTGCGCGCAGGCCTATTTTCCGCCACGCCCCGTCTGCCCGTCATGCGCGGCGCGGGACATCGAGATTTTCGCCGCGAGCGGGCGCGCGACGCTGCACTCCTACATCATCAACCAGCGCCCCCGGCCCGACATGGGCAAGGACCCGCATTCGATCGCCGTCGTGTTGCTGGAAGAAGGACCGAAGATGATGACCAACATCATCGACTGTCCGCAGACCCCCGAGGCGCTGATCCTCGACATGCCCGTCGAGGTCGTTTTTATCCGGCAGAATGACGCGATCACCCTGCCTTTCTTCCGACCGGCACAAGGCTGATCCGATGAAACCAAACACCATTGCGATCGTCGGCGCGGCCGAGACGACCCGGCTCGGCGTCATCCCGGAACTCTCGACGCTGGGTCTCAATGTCGACTGCGCCATGAACGCGCTCGAGGATGCGGGTCTCAAGCCGAAGGACATCGACGGCATCGCGACCGCCGGCGAGCATCCGTGGAACGTCGCCGCCTCGCTCGGCATCACGCCGAAATGGGTTGATGGCACGAGTGTCGGGGGCTGCTCCTATTTTCTTCACGTGCGCCATGCCGCGGCGGCGATCGCGGCGGGCTATTGCGACACCGTGCTTGTCACGCATGGCGAATCCGGGCGATCGCAGGTTGCCCCGCCGCGCTACGGCGCCAACCCCGCCAACTTCCTCGGTCAGTTCGAGATGCCCTACGGCATTGCAGCGCCCGTGACTCAGTTCACCGTCCCGGTCCTGCGGTTCCTCAAGGACACCGGCACGACGCAGGAAGATCTGGCGCGCGTCGCCGTCGTGCAGCGTGAATGGGCCGCGATGAACCCGCGCGCCACGCTCAAGGCGCCGATCACGATCGACGACGTGATGAACTCGCCGATGATCGCGTATCCGTTCCGGAAACTGATGTGCTGCCTGGTCACGGACGGGGGCGGGGCTCTGATCCTCACCCGCGCCGACCGGGGGAAGGACTTCCCGACCAAGCCGGTCTATATCATGGGCAGCGGCGAGGCTGTCGAGAACCCGACCATCAGCATGATGGCCGACTTCACGAGCTCGGCCTCTTTCCGGGTTTCTGGAAAGGCGGCGTTCGAGTCCGCCGGTATTCGTCATGCCGACGTCGATCATCTGATGATTTACGACGCCTTCGCCCACGTCCCGCTCTATGGCCTTGAGGATCTCGGCTTCTGCAAGCGAGGCGAGGCCAAGGATTTCCTCCGCGAGCGTCGCTCAGCGCCCGGCGGCGAACTGCCGATGAACACCAATGGCGGTGGCCTGTCCTATATGCATTCGGGGATGTACGGCATGTATGCGCTCCAGGAGAGCGTGCGCCAGATGCGCGGAACCGCGGCTGCGCAGGTCGCCGATGCGAAGATCTCGGTGTGTCACGGGGTCGGCAACATGTTCAGCGCGGCCGGAACCTTCGTCTTCACGAACGAGCTTTGACGGGGCTGGCGTTCCCTGTCCGAACGCCGCGATCTGAGGCCGGCGCAACGGCAGCCGGATTGTGATGACGGAGTGTGAATGGTGAAAATCGTCAAGCGCGTCGCGCTCGGCCTAGTGGTGCTGATTGTCGCCGGTGTCGCGGCCCTGATCGGCACAGTCTATTATCAGGGGCGGCAACGTCCTTCGGGAAATCCGGTCTATGTCGCGCTCGGCAGCTCCTTTGCGGCGGGGCTGGGACTTGAGGGGCGCGCTCCCGGGAGTCCGCTGGCCTGCCAGCGAAGCCTAAACGGTTATCCACAGCGCCTTGCGCGCGCGGCCGGCCTGCCGCTTGTCGACATGAGCTGTTCGGGATCGACGGCCGCGCAGGTGAAGGAAGGCGGCCAATTCTTTCAGGGGCCTCAGGTCGCGGCCGTTGCGCCGGCCACCCGTTACGTGACCCTGACGGCCGGTGGCAACGACGTCTCCTATATCGGTGATCTCGTCGGCATGGCCTATCGCAACCGGGGCGGATTGCTCGGGCTCATGGGCAAGCTGATGCACGCCCCCCACGCATCGTCCGAGCGCGATTTCAAAAAGGTCGAGGCCGACATCCGGGGCGCGATTGCAGCCGCACGAAATCGCGCACCGGCAGCACGGATCGTCGTCGTGAGCTATCCGCCGGCGCTGCCGGAGCACGGCACGTGCGCGGCCCTGGGCCTGACCGCAGATCAGGTCGCCCTCATGCGTCCGGTGGCCGAAACCCTGGCCGGCGTGACGAGAGCGGCCGCGCGGGAAGGAGGGGCACAGGTGGTCGACATGGCCGTGATCGGCAAGGGGCACGACGCCTGTTCATCCGAGCCCTGGGTCAATGGCGCGGCTCCCCGCCAGGGTGCGCCGTTTCATCCGACCTTGAAAGGAACCGAGGCGACGGCCCGTCTGGTGGCTCGCGCCTTCGGGCTGAACCCCGTCTCGTAGTGGGTGCGGACCGCAAGCTGGGCCAGGCTAGGACCGACCGGGTTTCGAGGATCCCGCCACTGGTGGGCGCTTGTCTTCTTCCGGATTCAGGGAGCCTGGCTCTCCCGCCGGCGCGCAGTCCCGCCCGTCGCCGTCGCGGGACGTTTTGGGTGGCGGCCGAAAAAACGGGCGAGCCTTTCGGCCGGCCCAGATTAGGAGAGGCTGCCTGAAAGGCAGGGCCACCCTGCCTTAGCCTCACTGCAACGCAAACAAGAAATGAGACTATCTCGTTTTTTCGCCGTGTCGGCGATAATCTCGGCAATGTAAGCTTTTTGGGAACATTCAAGCACACTGCCGGCGCGGCGGACGGGAGGGCTCAGGCGAGCGGCGCCAGAACCTTGCCCGGATTGAGAATGTTGGTCGGGTCGATCGCGGCCTTGATGGTGCGCATCAGGCTGATTTCCGCCTCGGAGCGGGCCCAGGACAGATAGGCGCTTCGCGTGGTCCCGATCCCATGTTCGGCGGCGATCGATCCGCCCACCTGCCGCACTGCGTCATAGATGGCGGTGTCGAAGCTGCGCTGAATGTCCTTGCTCGTCTCGCCCACGCTCAGGATCGCGTGAAGGTTGCCGTCGCCCGCATGGCCGTAGAACAGCATGGCGGCCTCGGGAAAGGCCGCAAGAACGTTGGCGCGCGCAGCGGCGACGAACGCGGGCATGTCGCCGACGCCCATGGATACGTCATACGAGGAGAAGGGGCGCCGCGGCGCCAGACCAGGGGTCATGTCTTCGCGCACCGCCCAGATCGCCTCGCGCTGGGCATCGGACTGGGCGATCACGGCATCGACGACTTTTCCATCCTCGACCAGTGTCATCAGCGACCGCTCGAACTGCGCGCTGTCGCTTTCCTCGTCGCCTCCCATCGCTTCGACAACGACATAGAAGGCGTGGCCGAGGGGCATCGGGCGTGGCCGCTGCTCAAGCTGCGCCTCGGTCATCGCCTCATAGAAATCACCCCACATAAGCTCAAACGACGACAATCGGCCGGACAGGGTGACTTCGAGTCCCCGCAACACGCCGATCGCATCCTCGAAGCTCGGGCAAGCGATCAGCGCGGTCTGCCGAGACGTCGGCAGCGGGCGCAGGCGAATGACAGCCTTGGTGACGATGCCGAGCGTGCCCTCGCTGCCGATCAGGAGATGTTTCCAGTGATAGCCGGCATTGTCCTTGAGCATCTTCGTGAGCGATGACAGCACGGTGCCGTCTGCCAGAACTGCCTCCAGGCCCAGCACCATGTCGCGCATCATGCCCCAGCGCAGCACGCGGTTGCCGCCGGCGTTGGTGCCGATCACGCCGCCGATCATCGCTGAGCCGCGTGCGCCAAGGTCGAGAGGAAGCAGCGCGCCCTGCGCCTCCGCCATCTCCTGGGCGATCTGAAGAATACAGCCGGCCTCGACCGTCATCGTCATCGAAAGTCGGTCGATCTCCAGCACCTGATTCATGCGCTCGAGAGACAAGGCGATCCCGCCATTGGCCGGCACCGCCGAGGCGCATGTCCCGCTTTGCCCCCCGATCGCCGTCACCGGTACACCCGCCGCGTGGGCCAGCTTCATGATGGCGACCACCTCCTGCGTGCTGCCGGGCCTGACGGCAAAGGCAGGAGTGGAGCTGTATTTTCTCGAAATATCGATGCGATAGCGTTCGGCGATGTCCCCCCCGGCCTGGACGTGGCGCTCTCCCACGATTGCGGCCAGTTGCCGAGCCAGTTCGTCGCTCATCATATCCTCGCCCTTCGCGCCGAGGCGTCTGCCGCCTTTGGGGCTGGCAGCGCAAGATACAGGGCCTTCGCCATCGTGCGGGCGGTAAGTGAGCCTGTCCAAGGCGTCCGGGCCGCCGCTTGATTGACACGGCCTGCAGCGCCGTCCCAAGCCGCACTCCGGGTCTGAATCCGGTCACCCGGCGCGGTCCAAGACATCGGAATGGCGAGCGTAAGATGAGCCAGGAATTGAGCGTTACGATCCGAAATGCGGAGCGGCTGCGATGTACAGCGATGCTGCAGAAGGATCTGTCTCAGCTTGATGGTCTACTGGATGAACGCCTGATCTTCGCGCACGCGACCGGCATGGTCGACGACAAGTGTGCCTATATGGCGAAGATGGCGGCCGGCCGCATCGACTATATCGCGATCGATTGGCCCGAGGCGCAGGTCATCGGCCTGGGGGCGGGCCATGCCTTGCTGGCCGGGCGTATGGCCACACATTTGCGCGTCGACGGCACCGAGAAGCAGCTGGACAACAGGGTTACGGCGATATGGGGCGAGACCGCCGGCGCCTGGCGCATGCTTACGTTCCAGTCGACCCCCATCAAGGCCTGATTGCCGGTCGCCGATGCGTGAGGGCCGCCGGCGCCCGGCGGCGTCGCCTCAGCGCGCCATTTGCGAGGGCGGCGTGGCGACCTCCCAATCGGCGACATTGTCCTTCACGATTTGCGTCGCCTTTTCCCAGAACGTGGCGGTCTTGGACAGATTGACGAAGTCGAATTGGGTCGCGTGGCGGAATTCCAGGACTTCGACGCCGTCCGGGCCCGGCCGGTAGGTGTACGGGACACCGGCGGGCACGAAAAAGCTGTCCTGGGCGCCAAGGTCTTCCGTTCCCATCCTCAGCGACCCCGCCACGATATAGTACAGACAGTCGGAATCGTGCGTGTGCAGCGCGAGCGGATAGTGCTTCTTGAGCCATGCGTGCGTCAGGCTGAAGCCCGGCAGATCGACGAGGACGCGAACGACATCGCCCTTCGTGTACCCAGCCTCGACGGCCTTCATCACACCGGCGCGGTGCTCGGCGCTGATCGGCGCGATCGCCATATGTCCCGACTCCATCAAGGTCGGCGCATCTTTTGCCCGATAGATGGTGAAGCTCTTTTTCTCTGCCTCTTCAGCCATGCTTCCGCTCCTTGGAAATCGGATGGTTCGCCATCCTGAGAGTATCGCTTGCGTGAGGGGAGGGGCCGCTAAAAGCGTTGTCCACCGTCCAGGCGAATAGTCGTGCCATTGAGGAAATCATTCTCGATGATCTGCTGTGCCAGCATCGCATATTCTTCTGGTTCACCCATGCGCTTGGGATTGAGCACCATGGGGCCGAAGGTTTCCTGGGCCTTGTTGGCGCCCATCTGCGCATAGGCGTAGGTCAGAAACGTCCCGGGCGCGATCGCCATGGAGCGCACGCCAAGCGGCGCGAGGTCTCGCGCCAGATTGAGCGCCATGGAGATGATCCCGCCTTTGGCCGCCCCATACGGCACCTGACCGGGCTGACCTTCGAACCCGGCGATGGACGCGGTGTTGACGATCACCCCGCGCTGCCCGGACGCGAGCGGCTCATTGGTCGCCATGGCCTGTGCCGCCATGCTGCTGACGGCATAGGCCTGGACCAGGTAGACGCTGACGAGGTGAGCGAAATGGGCGATGCTGACACGGCTCCCATCGCGTCCGATCGTGCGGCCGCCTTTGTCGGGGGGCGGTGGTCCGCCATGGGCGATCACCGCCGCTCGAAGCGGTGCAAGGCTAATCGCCGCATCAATGGCGGCCTGGATGGACGTCTCGTCCATGATGTCGGTCTGCACATAAAGGCCGCCGATTTCCGCCGCGAGCTCGGCACCTCGCTCGTCTGCGAGATCTGCCAGAACCACTTTCGCGCCGAGCGCAGCCAGCCGCCGCGCGGTCGCCCCGCCGAAGCCACCTGCGCCGCCACTGATCAGTACGGATCCGTTCGAGATGTCCATATCGTCCCTGCTTGTCTTCGCACGGCCATGATCTGCTCCAACCGGGGCGGTCCGTATAGGCGTCCGATGAAATACCAGTGGAGCGATGCATTACAACCATCGTGCCGGCGATCAGCGGGCCGCCCGCGTTGACGATAACCATGCGTGCTTCCACGCTCCTGTCGTCGACCGATCGCACAACCTTGGGCGGAAGCTTCGGGCTGCGGAAGCTTCGGGCTAGCGTGAGGCAAGACGCCTTATCGGGATGGGCCAGTTCGGGCGGCTGTGAGGCGGGAAAGCATGCCCAGAAAGCGGCGGATCGGTTGGATCGGTCTCGGCAGTATCGGGACGCAGATGGTCAAGCGGCTGATCGCGGCCGGCGAAGAGGTCATGGTGTATCCGCGCGGGGTGGGACTGACCGACGTGCGCACAGCAGGGGCGGGGCAATGCCCGGACTATCCCGCCTTGGCGTCGCAAAGCGATATACTCGGTCTGTGCGTGTATGACGACGAGCAGGTGTGCGACATTCTGCTGCGCCAAGGCGCTCTGGCCGCACTGGCGCCAGGATCGACCCTGATTATCCATACGACCGGCTCGCCCGACGTGATGCGGAACATCGCGCAGCGGGCACCCGCCGGTGTCGATGTGCTCGACGCCTGTTTCAGCGGCGGCCCTGCCGACGTGGCGGCCGCGACCTTGACCTTGATGGTGGGGGGCGAAGAGGCCGCGCTCGATCGGGTCAGGGTTTTGCTCGGGCATTATGCCGGCCGGATCGTCCGGGTTGGCCCGACAGGGGATGGCCAGAAGCTCAAGCTGATCAACAATCTCCTGTTCGCCACGAACCTCATGAACGCGGCACAGGCCGTGGCTCTGGCCGAGCGGCAGGGTTTCACGCCGCACCTCATAGCGGAGCTGATGGAGACCTGCAGCGGCGCAAGCTATGCGCTGAAGCTGCTCGCTCACCCCGCGCCGTCCGCGATAGTGATGCAGGCCATTCGACCTTATCTCGAGAAAGACGTCGCGCTGGCTATGTCCAATGCCGACAGAGCCGGCCTCGACGTCGCGCCGTTCGCAGCCACGGCCGCATATTTCGCCCGGCCCGAGGTCGCAGAGTGATCGGCGGCGGCACGCAGCCTCGCCTCGCGATCCTGCCGGTCAGCCTGCTTGGTGCGGGTGCGGACCGGTGCGCGTGTCGCGGGCCGCTGTTTCGAAGGACGGGCAGGGGGACGGGATGACCAAGAAACTGAGAGTCGGCATCGTCAGCGCGAACTGGGGGGCGGTCGCGCACCTGCCGGCGTGGCGGACGCTCTGCGAAGATGTCGAGGTGACCGCGATCTGCACCTCGCGCCGGGAGACGGCCGAAGCCGCGGCGCAGCAGTTCGCGGTCGATCGGCCATTCTGGGACTTCGAGGCGATGTGCGCCGATCCGGAGATCGACCTGATCGACGCCGGCACCAATCCGGTCCTGCGTGAGAAGATCGTCACCGCAGCCCTGACAGCCGGCAAGCATGTCGTGAACCAGATGCCGTTTGCCGCGAGCGCCGCTGGCGCGCGTCGCCTCGAAGCATTGCGCGCGGACCAGGGGCGCGTCGGCGCTGCGGCCGCAAGCCTGCTCGGTCTTCCGCACCTGGCGCTCATGAAGGAGATGGTCGAGGCCGGCGAGATCGGCGAGGTGCTGCAGGTCCACTGCTCGTGGCACCTCTCCTTCTTCCTTCAGATCATGCCGGGATTTCCCTATACGTGGTTCGGTAAGGCCGGTCTGGGGGTAAGCGTCACCCGCAATCATGGCTCGCACATGCTGCACGCGCTGCGCCATCTGTTCGGCCCGATCCAATCGGTCTCGAGCCATATTCAAACGATGGTCAAGACCTGGGCCATGCCGGATGGCGAGCGCAGGGCGGTGGAGACCGACGACACCGCGCACGCTCTGCTCTCGTTCGCCAACGGAACGATGGGGACGCTCACGACATCCTGGGTCGGTGCGGACAGCCCGGGCTTCAGCCTCGAAGCGATGGGGACCAAGGGCAGGTTGCACCTGACCGCCCTACGCTATCCCAGCGTGGACAGCGCGCAGCTCTATGCCGGCGGCAATTCGATGACCCTGGCTCCGGACGGGGCGGTGGTCCCGGTGCCCTCGCGGCTGATGATGGTCTCCGGTCGCCCCTGCGAGGAGGAGGCATCGGACCTTCTCAATGGCGGGCAGCGTATCTCGCTGGCCAGGCTTTTCTCCACCGTCGTATCCGGCATCCGCACCGGGAGCACCCCGCTACCGAGCTTTGCCCGGGCCGCCGAAGTCCAGGGGCTGATCGAAGCGCTGTACGCCGCGAACGAACGTCGAGCGTGGGTCGATACGGCAGCCTACCTTTCCGACTGAGGCCGGGAATGAGGAAGCGGCGGGGGCAGGTAGGCGTCGGCGATGCCTAGGATGGCATCGGCCAGCATGCACAAGAGGGCGCGAGGGAATGAGCGAGGAGATGCGACGGGCGACAGGGCGCCAGACCTTCGAGGAGATTTTGGGCTTGCCGGCGGGCGATCCCGCCACGCCCCTCATGGTTGCCGCACAGGATTTCGTTTTCGCCGAGGTCTGGAACCGACCGGGTCTGGACCGCCGTTCGCGCCGCTGGATCACGCTCGCCAGTGTGGCCGCGGCCGGATCTCCCACCGCGATCCACGCTTACGCATTGGCCGGCCTGGCGAGCGGAGACCTGACGATGCCGGAGCTGCGGGAATTCACCCTGCAGTTCGCGATTTTCCAGGGCTTTCCAAAAGCCGTCGAGGTCGAACGGATCCTCGACGAGATCGCACGCGCGCAGGAAGACCAGCTCCTCTAGCGCCCAGGCGCGCCCTGCGCCGCCGCTGACCGTTCACAATGTGAAACGCAATCGTTGCATAGCATTCTACACGAGCCTTGGACTGCTTGGTACGGGGCATCGCCAGAGCGATTTGTTGCGGGCTTTCCCGCGGAACGTTGCGCTTCTTCCGCAAAAGGCGCTTTGCCTGCCCCGACCAAGATTGCTACTTTCGATGGGCATTAACCCAACGGCAGACGGCCATCGGGCCCAAGGCAACAGAAACGTCCGATCGACGGACTAAAAAAGGGGGAGTGATCTCATGCAAAGGACAAATTTACGGTCTTTGCTGCTCGGCGTCAGCATCGGTGCGATCGCGGCAGCGCCGGCCTTCGCGCAGGCGAGTGCTCCGCTGGAGCCCGAGGCGCTCGCCGACATCGTGGTCACCGCGCAAAAGCGCGAGCAGAGCGTGCAGGACGTGCCGATTGCCGTCACGGCGCTGACTGGGACAGCGCTGGCGACGAACCGCGTGACGACGATCAACGATATTTCGGGGCTCGCGCCGGGTGTCACCGTGCGGCCATCCGCCGGCGGCGTCGGCGTGCCGTCCTTCACCATTCGCGGTGCGGTGAGCTACGGTGTCGTTCCCGGCTCGGACAAGCAAGTGTCGATCTATCTCGACGGCGTGTACATTTCGTCGCCGCGCGGTTCGATCTTCGATCTGCCCGACGTTACCCGCATCGAGATGCTGCGCGGTCCGCAGGGCACGCTGTTCGGTCGCAACGCGACCGCCGGCGCGATGAGCGTGACGACACGCGATCCCACCGGCCAGTTCGGCGTCAAGACCAAGCTGACCGTCGGCAATTATGATCAGAACCGCATCCAGGTCGGCGTCGACCTCCCGCAGGTCGGACCGTTCAGCGGCTACGCAAGCTTCGTGCACTATTACAAGCGTGGCGAAGTCCGCAATCTGGGCGCCGGGCAGGTCTGGGACCGCCGCAACTCCCCGGACGGCAAACTGCAGACGTCGCCGAAATGGCTGGGAACGCGCAACTCCGATTCCTATTTTGCCGCGCTGAAATTCGAGCCGAGCGACACCTTCTCGACCGTCTACAAATTCGACTATAGCAAGAGCAAGAATACGCCCGAGGCCTCGGCCTTCGTCGGCTACGATCCCACCTTTCCGCTGATCGGCAACCTGATTGGGTCGCTGATCTCAAGCCAGCCGACGCCGTTTCCCATCGCTTCGGACGGCCGGCGCCCGGATGCGGTGTTCAACAGCTGGAGCACGGTTGTCGATCAGAAGGTCCAGGGCCACAGCCTGACGAGCAATCTGCGGGCAAGCGATAGCCTGACGTTCAAGAATATCGCTGCCTATCGCAAATCGAGCATATTCGCGACGGCGCCGATCGACGGCCTCGCGGCGCTGACATTCACGCCCCAGACAGTCGTGCCTTATGCCACGTTTGCGGCTTTCTCGTCGGTGCCGGGGCTCGCCACCGCATCGCCAGCCGTACAGGCCGCTACCATCGGTGCATTTGCCCGTGGTCTGGCGTCCAGTGTCGGCCAGCCCTTCGTCATCCTGGGATCGTCCTCCTACGGAACGAGCTCGCAATATAGCGACGAACTTCAGGCCAATTTCGAATCCGACTTTGTCACCCTTACGGCCGGTGCCCTGTGGTTTCACGGGAAGGACCGCGCCGGTACGCAGCAGGGGCTGGGCGGAACGACGACCTTCGCCATCGTCCCCAACGGTGTGCTGCCCATCGCCAGCCAGGGTATCTCCTACAACAAGGCAACGTCGCTTGCAGCCTACACGCAGGCAGAGTTCCACGTTCTGAGTACGGTCGACCTCGTCGGCGGAATCCGCGTCACCCATGACAAGAAGTCGGGGTCGTTCATCTACGGTCTGCCGACGGCTCTGACGGCCATCGACTTCACCTACAAGAAGACCAAGCCGTCCTATCTCGTGGGCGTGAACTACAAGCCGTCGCGGGATCTCCTCGTTTATGCGAAATTCTCGACGGCATTCGTGTCAGGCGGCAAGGTCGGCACGATCGAGTTCGACCCTGAGACGGTCGCGTCCTATGAGGGCGGCATCAAGGCGGACCTGTTCGATCGCCGCATCCGCACCAACCTCGCGGTGTTCCACGCCAAGTACAAGAATGTGCAGTCGGCCGCGAGTGGCAGCAGCTTCTCGCCGGGGACCTTTCCTAACCAAGACGTGCTGACCACGTTCATTATTCCCCAAGGTGGCCCCGTCACGGCCAAGGGCTTCGAATTCGAAGGTACGGGGCTGATCGCGCACGGCCTGACCGCGGGCGGCAGCCTTGGCTACACCAAGACGACGTTCAAGGACGTGGCGCCGGTCCTGCTCGCCTCGGGCGCCGGAGAATTCGTGCCGACCCTGCGTCCGAAATGGACCGGGACCGTGTGGGGGCAGTTCGAGAGCCGGCCGATCTTCGACGATGCTCGAGCGATCATCCGGGTCGACGGAAACTGGCGTTCGAAAATGGCGCTTGATCCCAATCAGCATCGTCCGGCGAGCTATCTCGATGCGGCGCGGGTGTCTCCGGCGCACTGGATCGTCAACGGTCGCGCGGGCATCTCGGACATCAAGATTGCAGGGGCGAAGGTCGAGGTGTCAGTCTGGGCGCGCAACATGTTCGACAACAAGTCGTCCACTTACGCGATCATTCCCAACGGATTTCTCGCAAACGTCAATTTCGAACCGGCGCGCACCTTCGGGCTAGATCTGGGGCTCAGCTTCTGAGGGTGTGATGCTGCGCTGGGCGTCCGGATCGGCGGTCCGGGCGCCCTTTTTGCGTCGAACGGACCTCGTCGAGATCCTTCCGGCTGCGCCTGGGTCGATCGAAAGGGTATGAGCCTTGGCCGCCAAAGGGCATGTGCTGATTGTTGGCGCCAGCGGCGTCATCGGAACCGCCGCCATCGATCTGTTCGGCCGGTCGCAGGACTGGAGCGTGACCGGGCTCTCGCGCCGGCCTCCGGTCGTGGCCCCGGCGGCGCATCACAGCCATCTCCCGGTCGATCTCGGCGATCCGTCCGGCTGTCTTGCGGCGCTGCAGCAGCTGTCGCCCGTCACGCATCTCGTTTATGCCGCCGTGAGGGAGAAGCCCGGCCTTGTCGCCGGTTGGCGCGACGCGGACCTGATCGCCGAAAACGGGCGCATGTTCAAGAATGTCCTGGACGCGCTGGTGGCGCGGCACCCGCTGCAGCACGTTATCGTGCTTCAAGGCACCAAGGCCTATGGCGGCCATCATCATCCGGTCCGCATCCCGGCCCGGGAGGATCGCCCGCGCGACGACCACGCCAATTTCTACTGGCTGCACGAAGATCATGCGCGTGAGCAGGCGGGCATCCACGGATTTGCCGTCACCATCTTCCGGCCCCAGGTTCTCGTCGGGACCGCGGCCGGCGTCGCCATGAACCCGGTGCTCGCGATCGGGGCTTATTCAGCCCTGTGCCACGCTCTCGGCCGGCCCTTTGCCTATCCGGGTGCGGCTGACGCTCTCTTCGAGGCGACGGATGCCACGCTGCTGGCCCGCGCCTTTCGGTGGGCCTTCGATATGCCCGCCGCCAGTGGCGAGACGTTCAACATCACCAACGGCGACGTGTTCGTGCCGGCCCATTCCTGGCAGGATCTGGGCGCGGCGCTCGGTCACCCGCCCACCGACGCGACCGAGCGACGGCTGGTGGAATTCTTCGCGCGGGCCGACGCAATCGCTGCCTGGCGGAAGCTCGCGCAAGCGCACGGCCTGCGGTGCGATCATCTCCCGACCTTCCTCGGCGAATCCCACCATTATGTGGACCTGCTGTTCGGGCCCCGTCTGGCGGCGCGCCCCGTGCCTATGCTGGTCAGCACCATCAAGCTTCGCCGGGCCGGTTTCAGCGATTGCCTGGACAGCCAGCAAAGCTTGGTGTCGGCGCTCGCCACCATGGCGGACCTGAAGCTGCTTCCGCCGGGTCCACCACCGCCGCCGGCCGCGCCGGCCTGAGAGGAGAGACAGGGATGAGCGAGGCGATCACACCTTTTCATCTGTGCGTCGAGCAAGCCGCGCTCGACGATCTGCAGCGTCGTCTCTCGCAGATACGGTGGCCGGAGCGGGAGACCGTCGAGGACTGGCGGCAGGGTGTGCCGCTCGATCAGATGCAGCGGCTGTGCGAGCATTGGCGTTCCCGCCATGACTGGCGGCGCTGCGAGGCGATGCTCAACGGCTTTGGTCAGTTCAGGACGAGGATCGACGGTCTCGATCTCCATTTCCTGCATATCCGCTCCCCGGAAGCGAACGTGCTGCCGGTCATCATGACGCATGGCTGGCCGGGTTCGGTGATCGAGTGTCACAAAGTCATCGGCCCGCTGACCGATCCCGCCGCCTACGGCGGCGATCGAGCAGATGCCTTCGACCTCGTGATCCCTTCGCTCCCTGGCTACGGTTTCTCGGATCGACCAGACAGGCCTGGCTGGACCATCGAGCGCATCGCGCAGGCCTGGGCGGTCCTGATGCGGCGTCTGGGCTATGACCGGTTTTGCGCCCAGGGCGGCGATTGGGGGGCGAGCGTCACCACGGAGATGGCCGTCCAGCAGGCTCCCGGATTGGCCGGCATCCATCTCAACCTCATCCTCGCGCCGCCCCCGACGGCCGAGGAGCTGAGCGCAGATCCACAGAGTGAGCAGAGGGCCCAACTCGACAGGGCCCGTTATCACCCGACGGCAGCGGCTATGCGGCGCAGCAGCGCACCCGGCCCCAGACGATCGGCTACGGGCTGTCGGATTCACCGGTCGGGCAGGCAGCGTGGATCTACGAGAAATTCTTCGAATGGTCCGACTGTCGGGGCGATCCCGGCTCCGTGCTGACCCTCGACGAAATGCTCGACAATATCACGTTGTACTGGCTGACCGGGACTGCCGCTTCGTCGGCCCGGCTCTACTGGGAGCTTCGGGGCCGGTGCCTATGAAACCGTGTCGCTCCCGACGGGCTGCTCGCTCTTTCCCGGTGAGATCATTCGGCCGAGCCGCGCGGCCGCGGCGAAACGCTATACCAATATCATCCATTGGGGCGAGCCGGAGCGCGGAGGGCATTTTGCCGCCTTCGAGCAGCCGGACATCTTCATCGATGAGCTTCGAACCACCTTCAGGGCGCTGCGCTGACCACGCGTCACGCTCGGCCCTGGCCTTGCAGAGAGTTCATCGCTCGAACCCGCCGATGATCCGTTCGAGCGTCGGGCGATAATCGCCGAGCACGTCGGGTAGCTGCGCGGCCCCTCCAATGCCATCGAGCATGGCCTCGGACAAAGCCCGCCTGCGGATCAGGAAGATGGCGGCGCCCAGAACGACCTGGTTGGCCTCGATATACACGTTCGCGGCCGCGCGCGGGGAAAGGCCGCGACCGATCAGCATGTCGAGAATCAGCTGCGCATAGCTGGCCGACTGGAGATCGGCCCCGCCAACGATCAGGTTGGTGATAAGCTCGGGCGACGCCTCGAAGATCGCGAAGGTCACCGCAGCGTGCTCGCGGATGATGTCCTGCCAGCTTTGGCCCCGGTCGGGCACCAGGGCCTGGCCCGCGAGCCTCTGCGTGACGAGCGCGAGAAGATGTTCGCGGCCTTTGACATAGCCATAGAGCGTCGCGACCCCCGTATTGAGCCGCTCGGCGAGCAGACCCATCTCGAGCCGCGCGATCCCGATGTCGCAGGCGGCATCGACGATCGCGTCGAGGGTCAACCTGCGCGGCCGTCCGGCCATCTTCTTGATCGGCGAGAGGGGTACCGGGATCTCAGTCGTCATTGCTGCGGGGTCTATCTCTTTTTCGTGCGGGCCGAAAGGTGAGGGGGCGGTTCCGATCCCGACTCGATGGCTTCAAATACATTTACGAACCGCCCTCGGAAATATTTTCGAACCACCCTCGACAATTATGCGGCACCTGCATAAAGCGAGCCATTACCTCGTTCGACAACGCCACCTGAAGGGTGACCATCATGAAGATCTCCGCAGCTCTCGCTCTTGCTCTGGCCGTCTGCGCCGTTCCCGCATCGGCGCAGGAGGCTGCGCCGTCACCCTCGGCGACCAACGTCGCCGTCTCCCAGGGCGCAACGATCTTCACTGCCGATGGCCGGCGCGTCGGACGGATCGACCGCGTGCGCGGCAGCAGCGTCAGCGTGATCTATGCGGGCAAGTTCATCGAGATCCCGATCAGCACGCTCAGTGCCGGCGACAATGGTTTGAAGACATCGCTGGCCAAGGCCGATCTCGCCAAGCTCTGAGCCCGCGTCCGCGGGCGCCGCTGCCCGTCCTGCTGTACCCTCTTTGTTGCAATGCCCTTCGTGCAATGTGATACCCCGCCCCCGCCAAGATAAGAATGGGGAGGAGGGGGGCGTGGACCAGGATCTCGAGCGGAAGCTGCGCGAACTGATCGATCGCCACGAAATCTGGACGCTGCTGCTGCGCTATGCGCGCGGTCTGGACCGGCTCGACCGGGAGATGGTCCGCAGCAGTTACTGGGATGATGCGATCGACGACCATCACGGTTTCGTCGGTACGCCGGACGACTTCATCGACTGGGTCTTCACGTCTCGCGAGGGCCTCGCCGGTGTCCAGCATCATGGGCTCAACAATCATTATTGCGAGCTGGATGGCGACGACGCTTATTCCGAGACTTACTACACCTTCGTCGGCGTCAATCTGACGCCGCCGCACATGTTTTCGATCGGCCGCTACATCGATCATTTTCAGCGGCGGGGCGGGGTATGGAAGATCGCCAATCGCGTGACGGTCATCGAGAAGACGTACGACCTTCATGCGAACGCGGCCGACGCCCTCTCGATCGGTGGCGATACGAGTTACGGCCCCTTGCTCCCGGCAACCTTCGATCGCACCGACTTGAGCTATGAGCGCCCTGTCGTGCCGCGTCGGCCCAAAGCTGCCTGACACCGGCGGACGCGGCGGGCCTTGTCCTCCACGCCTTAAGGTCGGTGGACGGTCAGCCGCTCATCCTGCAGATCGGGGGTGTCGGCACGCCAGCGAACCGAGCCGGTCGGACGCTCAAGCCGCCGGCGGACGCGACTGGGATCCTCGAACCGGTTGAAGCGGTCGGCTGCCTCCTGAAGCAGCTTGTCGCTCTGGGTCATGCGGTCGCGCTGGCGCAGATAGTCGCCCCAGGTCGGACACTGATATTGCTCGGTCCATAATTCAGGATCGCCGATATCGCGCGCCAGGGTCCAGCCGAAAGCGCCACTGCGGAGCCTCGCGCTGCGCAGCTTCTGCATCGCGGAATAATATTCGCGCGCCCGTGACGCATCAACCCGATAATCGACTTCGATGATGACGGGGCCGCTGCGGCTCGTGAGCGGGAGACCGACGACCGGCTGATGCACCTGAAGGTGAATGTCCAGGCCGTCCGGCGTCGCACTCGGCAGTCGCCAGATGAGACCCAGCAGCGGCGTGGCGGCGATCGCGAGCCCCGAAAGCATCATGGTGTCGCTGGTGCCGAGCCGGGCGGCGACCGAGCCCCAGAGCCAGGCACCGATCGCCATGCCCCCGGTAATCGCACAGCCGAAGCAGGACAGCGCGCGCGCGGTGACCCATCGCGGTGCCGACAGCTGTACGCCGACATTGAACTGCGCGATCAGGACCATCCAGGCGGCTCCGGCCCCCATCATCGCCGCGCATGTGACGACCACATTCGTGCTGATGCCGACCACGACGATCAATGCTCCGGTGATCATCGCCAGGAGACGCGCCACCTGCTCGGGCTCGAGGCGCCCTCGGAAGAAATCGAGCAGCAGCGCCCCCAGCACCGCGCCGACGCCATAGGCGCCGAGCAAGAGCCCGTAGGTGCTCGCGCCGCCATGGAGCAGGTCCTTGGCCACCAGCGGGGTCAGCGCCGACACCGAGGCGCCGGCGAGCCCACTGCCCAGCGTGCGGATCAGCACGATGCGGATGGGCGGCGAGTGAAGCGCATAGCGGACCCCCGAGACGATCGCGCGGTCGATCCGCTCGGGCGGCAGCCGGGACGGCGTGTGACGGCGGTTCCAGCGCAGGAAGGCGATGATCAGCGGAAGGTAGAATAATGCGTTCGTCGCGAACGCCGCCATCGCTCCGAAGGCGGCCACGACGATCCCGCCGAGCGCGGGCCCGAAGCTGCGCGCGACATTGTAGCTGATCGTCCCCAGTGCGATCGCGGCCGGCAGATGTTCGCCGCTGACCTGCTCGCCAACGGACGCCTGCCAGGCCGGTCCGTACAGCGCGACGCCCGCGCCGATCAAGAAGCAGAATGCGAGCAGGATCCAGGCCGTCACGAGGCCCGCCCAGGCGAGGGTCGTCAGGCAGATCGCCATCGCGCAGGCGAACAGCAGGCCGATGAGAGCGACTTTGCGCCGGTCGAACATGTCGGCGATCGCGCCAGCCGGCAGCGCCACGAGCATGAGCGGCAGCATGATGGCGGTCTGCACAAGGGCGACCATTTCGGGCGAGGAGGACAGCCGCGTCATCAGCCAGGCCGCGCCGACGCCCTGGATCAGCTGGCCGAAGTTGGAGAACAGGCTCGCGGACCAGATCGTCCGGTAGGTCTTCTCTCGCAATGGCTCGAGCAACGTGAAGCGCGGGCGGGCCGGCGCGGTCGGAATGGGGTCTTCACTCATCGTGTCGCCTCGCAGTCAGCGTGCCAGGTCGTCGTGCACCGCGGGATGAAGCCGGTCAGGTAAGGGCGTCGTCGCGCCGGTCCTGATCTGGTCAGCGACGTGGTCCACGTTCGCCGAGCTGAAAGCGAGCAATTGCTGCGCTGAAACGCCGATTGGGACTTCAGTCCCGCCGGGACGATATTGTGGTCCGCTGCTCGGAGCGGCCGGCGCAGAGGCGCGTGCCAGATGGCACGCTCAGGCCAGGTAGGCGTCAAAGCGAACTGCTGTAGCCGCCATTGACGGCATAGGTCTGTCCGGTCGTCCAGCTGGATGCATCCGAGCACAGCAGCAGAACCGTGGCGACGACGTCTTCCGGCAGGCCGAAGCGGCGGATCGGATAACGGGCGAGCTGGCTTCGCGTGCGATCGGCGGCAAGGAAGGCCCCGAGCTCCGCCGGCGCCATGTCGGGACGCATCGTTGCGATGGCGACGCAATTGGCGGTGATCCCATGGCGCGCAGCATCGGCGGCGATGCTGCGCATGAAGCCGGCAGCACCCGCCTTGGCGGCGGAATATTCGGCCTGTCGCGCCTCGAGATTGCGCGCTGCGTCCGAGATGATGGTGACCACGCGACCGTAGCGCTGCGCCACCATCGACGGCAGGAGTGCGTGGCAGCAGTTCATGACCCCGAACAGGTTGACGTGGAGATACCGGTGCCAGTGGGCCGGATCACTTTCCCAGAAGACCGGAAATCCCGAAAACCCTTCGGCGCCGCCATTGCCCGCATTGTTGACGAGGATGGCGATGGGCCCCAGCGCCGCTTCGACGGTGCCGATGCCGGCCCGCACCGCATCGAGGTCGCCGACGTCGACCGCCATCGGCCACGCGCGGACGCCCAAAGCCTCGATTTCGCCCGCGACCTTTGTCGCACGGTCCTCGTTGATGTCGTTGACGATGATGGCGCCGGCGCCGCTGCGCGCAATACCCAACGCGATCGCGCGGCCGACCCCCTGACCCGCGCCGGTGACCATGACATTGCGACCCTTCAGGTCTAACAGATCGGACGGAGCCGGTGCGCCGTCCGCGTGCGCGCGTGCCGACACGGCCTGCAGGCTTTGCTGCGTCATGATCTTGCTCTCGTCAGCCAAGATGTCTGCCTCCTCTGCGGGCCAGATCCGGTCGCTATGCCCGTCTCCCGCTCAGACGGTGCCGACACCCGTGACCGGTGAGCCGACCGCGCGGGGCAGCCGCAGCGGTGGCGCGGTGAAGAGGAAGCGCGAGCGCTGATGGGCCCGTAGCCAGTCGGCGAGATCGGACAGCAGAAACATTTCACCGAGCGGAATGCCCAGCCGGAACAGGCAGAGATTGTGAAGCGGAATATGGGGCCCGTGGGCCCCCGGGGCGACATGGGAGGTAGGCAGCACTTCCACCGCCTCGTTGTCGGAGACGATCGCCACCAGACCACTCTCGTCGATCCACCGCTGCAAAAGCGGGTCGCCGCCATCCAGTCCGGAACAGCGCTGCTGGTCGAATGGCGCGGCCGGGTTATCGTACCGCGCGAGCAGAGCCCGGTCGAAACCGGTTCTCAAGGCCAGCACGTCGCCCGGTCCGACTTCGGCCCTGTCGGCGTCCAGGATACGCATCAGCTGGTCATATCCGACCGCGACACGTTCGAGCCCGACATGGGCGTGCAGATCGACCATCACGCCGCGCGTCTGAAGTCCGGTCTCGGCAATGGTCTCGATGCCGAGGGCATGCGCACCGTAAGGCCCATCCTTTGATGTTCCGCCGTGCGAATAGTCGATCGGCCCGCAGACATGCTCGCCGGCATGAAAGCCGTTATAATACGTCGCCTCGCGCTCGCCTGTTCCATGAGCATCATATAGCATGCCGATGTGGCAGAGCGCGTCCCACTGCGTCGAATATTGAAGCGAGATCACTGCCTTGTCGTCGCAGACGACATCGTCCTGGCCGGCCTGGACCCGCTCCATCGGATAGTTGAGCGTCGGATCGGTGCCCCGCAGGAACCAGCCGAGTTCGGGCGGCTGCCGACGTGGATGCAGGGAGATGTTGCGGGGGCAGTCGAGAGGTAGCGACAGGCAGAAGGCGATTCCTTCGAGGACTTCCTGCGCCGCGATCCGGCGACGCTCCGGCGTCACGAGGTTCAGGCGACCGAGTTGGTCGTCCGGTCCGAAATCGCCCCAGTTCGATCCTTCGGGCCTGACGGTCCACCGCGGCAGCACGCCGTCGTTCATGTCCGGGATCCTCTTCCTGTGCCTGCGTTAGGTTGCGGCGACGAATCATTGCAACGAGCGAAGCGCATTTGCAACGTGTCGCGCTATGAAGCCGTCGCGCGTTTCGAGGTTCGTCGCATGCATTCCCGTATCTCCGTCAACACACTCAGTCTGGATCACGGCTCGCTTGCGGAGCATATCGACCGTGTCGCGCGTCTCGGCTGCGCGGCGATCAGTCCGACCTGCGAGGATGTGGACGGGCTCGGCATCGAACCCGCGGGCCGACGCCTCCGTGACGCGGGGCTTCAGGTGGCGACGCTCACCCATCGAGCGTTCGGCTTCGCCATGCCCGCCCTGGCAGGCGCCGCGCGTGCCAGACTCGCGCGCAGCATCGAGATCGCGGGAAAGATAGAGGCGTCGTCGGTGACGCTGACGACGGGCGGGCGGGGTGAGCTGACCTGGGCGCAGGCGAATGATCGCTTCGCCGAGGCGATCGCCCCTTGTGTCGAGCAGGCCGCGCGCGCGGGCGTCGCGCTCACCTTGGAACCGACCTCGCATCTCTATGCGGATGCCTCATTCGCGCATCGGCTTTCGGATCTCGTGACCGTCTGCGAGCGGGCAGGGACCGCGATCTGCCTCGACACATTCGCCTGCTGGTTCGACGCCGACATCGACGTGGCGATCAAGGCCACCGCCTCGCGAACCCGGATCGTCCAGCTGAGTGACTATATGGGCGGAGATCGCGGGCTGCCCTGTCGGGCCGTGCCCGGGGACGGCATTGCGGGCCTCCATCACCTGGTCTGGCGCATCGAGGAGGCCGGCTTTCGCGGTTTCTATGACCTGGAGCTCATTGGGCCACGCATCGTGGCGGAGGGCGCGCAGACAGCGCTTCGTCGAGCGGCCGAATGGCTGGCGGCGGTACTCGAGTCGGCCGGTTCCTGACCGCGAATCGGTGCTGTCCGCATGTGACCCGGCATCGTTGGAAGCCTTCGGAAGGCGCGGGCAGACAACGCATTGCACACCACCCTATGCAAAACGGGCCGATCCGACGCAAAAAAACGATAGCCTGTCATTTCTCTATTGACGGGGCCCGTGGCGAGGAGGAATGCTCGGTTCAAATAAACATGGAGAGCGGGATGGCAACGGTCCTTGAATCGAACAAAACCAAGATCGCCAAACGTGTGATCGAGGTCTTTGAGTTCTTCGGAGGCAATCATCGGCAGGCGACGGTAATGGACATCGTTCGCCAATATGGCCGGCCCCAGTCCAGCACCTCGGAACTCCTGGCCAGCCTCGTCGAAATGGGCCTTCTGTACAAAGACCCCCGCTCGCGAACCTACACACCGACCCCGCGACTGGCGACGCTCGGCTCTGGCGCGCAGCCCGACATGGTCCGTAACGGACAGCTTTTTTCGTTCATCGATCGTCTGGCGCAGTCCAGCCGGCACAGTGTCGCGCTCTTTGGGATGGTGGGTACGCATGTGCAGATCTTCCGGTGGTCGCCGGGCATGTTCGCCCTCGGCAACGACATCGGGTGCGGAACGTCCGAACGCCTGTCTGAAAGCGCTGCGGGCCAACTCCTGCTTTCGACATTGCCGTCGGACGCGTCCGGCAAGTTGCTGCGCCGCCTCAACGCCGAAGCGCCCGAGGATCGCAAATTCAGCTTTTCCGCGCTTCAGGAGCGCGTCACCCAGTTCGGTCGTCAGGGCTATGCGACGGGCGCGGCCGGCTTTGGCTGTCAGGGCCGGGTGACGGCAATGCTCATCCCGCAGGGCGGCGGCGAACGCCCGCTGGCGGTCGGCGTCGTCTATCCGGAAGACAGCGCCGTAGATCCCGGAGCGCTGATAGCCACCATGCAGGCTGGCCTGGAATCCTGTGGCGCCGACCGCAGCGACGATTTCTCACCGATGCCGTCGCACATGCCCTCGTTGATGCGGGCCGTCTGATCCGGCACGCGATCTGATCTCGACGACGACGGCCCCAGGCCGTTTCCCTAAATGCAGTCGGCCAGGCGGCCGGGCGTCTTCGCGAAGCCCGGCCGTTTTGCTGTGCTGTGCCAACCGTCCTTCCGCTGTGAAAAGACGAGCGGTTTTTTTGCGCGCTCTAACGCCGGGGCGGTGTTCGCATCGCCGCCCGGAAGCCAACCCGCCGTGGATTGACATAAGGGCAATGGACATGCGCTATTGCATTAAGTCGATTTTGGCCGGTACGGGGCTCAGCGGAGAGATCGTGAACAAGAACAAAATCAGAGGCGGTATCGTGTCGGGAATGCGTGATGTTTCTCGCGCCTGACGGTGATGAAATTGAGATCATCGATGCTGCAGCAGGGTTCCTTGCCGATGTGATGCCCATCAGCCGGCTCCATGAGTCCGGCTCGGCCGACATGAATGGAACGCTGCGCCGCCAGATGGGCGAGATGGGCTGGTTCGCCCTCGCATTGGAGGAAAACAAGGGTGGCAGCGGGCTGACCGCGGTCGAACATGCCTTGTTTTTCCGCGAGATCGGTCGCCTGTGCGGCTCGCTCGACGTGCTGTCGCAGGCCCTGGCGGTGCATGTCGCGGACGGCGATCTTCGCGCCCGGCTGATCAGCGGAGATGTGGGCGTGGCGCTCGCCGTCCGCGATGGCGGGGAATTCCGACTGCTCGGTGCACCGGGTGCAGCGCTCGCGCTGGAAGTCAATGAAACCGGTGCGTGGCTGCGCGACGTTTCGGCGCTTGCTGCTGAGACGCGCTCGTCGCTCGATCCCGCGACCTCGATGCGCGTCTCGACGGCGATGCCGGACGCGGTGCTCGGGCAGGTCGATGGGCCGGAGGTCATGCAGCTCGCGCGCCTTGGAAGTGCCGCGATGCTGATCGGGCTCGCGGAGGCCGCGCTCGACCTGATCGTCGACTATGCGAAGGTCCGTGAGACGTTCGGGCGCAAGATCGGTGCCTATCAGGCCGTCCGTCATGCCTGCGCCGACATGGCGCTCCGCGCCGAGGCCGCACGCTGCCAGCTCTGGTTCTCGGCCGCGGCCATCAAGGAAGGTCGCGGAGATGCGGCCATTCATCTCGATGCCGCCAAGCATCTCGCCAATCAGGCCGCGATCGCCAATGCCGACGCCAACATCCAGCTGCATGGCGGCATCGGCGTCACCGACGAACATGACGCCCATCTCCTGCTGAAACATGCGTGGTTTCTGGCCAAAGTGTTCGGCACCAAGCGTGCCCTGCTCGGCCGGCTTCTCGACGCGCGCGTGGAAGACTGACCGCATGGATCTGACCTATTCCGACGCCGACCGCGCCTTTCGCGAGAAGGCGCGCGGCTGGCTGTCGACCAACGTGCCGACGACGCCGCGGCCGGCGCATGGTGCCGCAGCAGCACAGTTCGACCGCGACTGGCAGCGCAAGCAATATGAGCATGGCTGGGCGGGCGTGGCCTGGCCCAAGGATTTCGGCGGGCTGGGTCTTTCGGGCCTTCAGCAGGTGATCTGGTACGAGGAACTGGCGCGCGCCCGCGCGCCTCATTACATCAACACGACCTATATCGCGCTGATGCATGCCGGTCCGACCCTCATCGCGCGCGGGACGGACGAGCAGAAAGCGTTCCATCTCCCCAAGATCCTGTCGGGCGAGGCTTTGTGGTGCCAGGGTTTCTCAGAGCCCAACGCCGGCTCCGATCTGGCAAGCCTGAAGACCCGCGGCGTCGTCGACGGCGACGCCATCGCGGTGACCGGCTCGAAGATGTGGACGACGGACGCGGTCTATGCCGACTATCAGGAATTGCTGATCCGGACCGATCCGGGCTCGGAGCGGCACAAGGGTCTGACCTGGCTCATCGCGGACATGAAGACGCCCGGCATCGAGGTCAAACCGATCCGGACCATGCTGATGGATGAGCATGTGAACCTCGTTTTCTACGACGAGGCCCGGTTTCCGGTGTCCAATGTGGTCGGCCAGATCAACAAGGGCTGGTCGACCGCCTTGTCGACGCTGTCCTTCGAACGCGGCCTCGGTTTCATCGGCGATCAGCTGGATCTGTACGAGCGCGTGTGCCGTGCGATCGATCTGGCCGGAAAGGTGCGCCTCGAAAACGGGCAGCGTGCGATCGAGGATGCCGGTATCGCCCAGAAGCTGGCCGGACTGAAGGCGGACGCGCTGGCGATCCGCGCGATGACGCTGGCGCACATCACCGAAAGCGACCGGACCGGGGAGCCAGGCCCCAAGGGATCGCTGATGAAGCTGACCGTCACCGCGACCCACAAGGCGCTGTCGGAAACCGTCGGCGACATGCTGGGCTGGGATTTTCTCGAGTTCGACGGTGACCGCGCGAGCCATCCGTGGACATATGATTATCTGTGGAGCTGGGTGTTCTCCATCTCGGGCGGCACGAGCGAGATCCAGCGCGAGATCACCGCAGATCGACTTCTGGACCTTCCGAGAGCACGATGACCGACACTCCCCTCAAGGTCGCCTTTGCTGGAGCTAATGCGGAACGGGCATGGGCGAAGGACGCCCATCTGCCGGCCGTGACCGCATTGCCCGGTCTTGCTCTTCACGCGGTCTCGGCCCGAAGCCAGGATCTCGCGGACAAGGCCGCGCACGCCTTCGGCGCGCCGAAGGCCTATGGCGACAGCCTCGAAATGGTTCAGGATCCCGAGATCGACATCGTTTCGGTGACGGTCAAGGTACCCGAGCATCGCGCCATCGTTCTGGCCGCGCTTGCGGCCGGCAAGCATATCTATTGCGAATGGCCGCTCGGGCGCGACCTGGCGGAGGCGGAAGAGATGGCCGCAGCCGCGCGCGACGCAGACGTCCACGCCGCGATCGGGCTGCAAGGGGCCAACTCCAAGGCCGTGCAGCATGCCGCCAGCCTCGTGCGCGACGGCGCCATCGGTCGCCCTCTGTCGCTGCGGGTCGTTTCCCCGACTGCGGGTTGGGGCCGGGAGGCACCGGCCTTCTACGCCTATCTGCAGGACAAGACGAACGGCGCGACGCTGTCGACGATCGCCGGAGGCCACACGCTCGCGGCGATCGAGAACGTGGTCGGCGCCTATGTCGATGTAAGCGCCATCAACACGATCCGCTTCCCCGAGATGAAGCTGACGGGACAGGACGAAACCGTCGCGCGGACGTCGCCCGATCATATTCTCGTGATCGGCCATCATGCGAGTGGCTGCGTCTCCTCGCTCGAAGTACTGGGCGGCGAGGCGCGTCCCACGTTCCTGTTCGAACTGCGCGGCGAAACAGGCATGCTGACGATCGAGGGGCATTTCGCCGGCGGGTTCCAGGGCGGGGTGCTGGCGGTGACCAGCGATGTCGGTGCGCCCGCCGTGCCGGCAGCGTCCGCGCCCGGCCTGACCGGGCCCGCGGCAAATGTCAGCGAACTCTATGCATCGCTGGAGCGGGACATCCGCACGGGCAGCCGGAGCGCGCCGGATTTCGACCGTGCCGTCCGCCTCACGCGGCTTCTCGACGCGATCGACGAAGCGTCCGAAACGGGACGCCGGATCCTGGTTCAGGAAGGGGCATGACCGCGATCGTACTGCTCGCCGAAAGCGCGTTGCCACTCGCAGCGACCGTGCCACAGCCCGCCCGCGCGCCAGACGGGCGGCAGCCGCACTTTGCAAATGTCGTCCTGGCGACCGATGGATCCGTCCGGTCAGCGGTCGGATGTGAGCAGGAGCCTGCATGAACTGGACGATCAGGACCGACCCGAGCGGGCTCGCGACGCGCTGGTCCGAGACGGCAGCGCGGCATTATCTCGAGGAGGGGCATTGGCGGGCGTCGACGCTCGTCGACGTCGCGCGCGCCGCGGTCGCCGCCGCTCCCGACGTCCTGTTCCAGATCGAGGGGGATCGGCACGCGACGCGGCGTCAGGTTTGGGACGATGCCTTGCGCCTTGCGGGCTTCTTTCTCGAGCGCGGGCTCGTCCCCGGCGACGTCGTTTCCTTCCAACTTCCTAACTGGTCCGAGACGCCCGTCATCGCGCTGGCCGCGCGGATGTGCGGTCTCATCATCAATCCGATCCCGCCCATCTACCGCAGTGCGGAACTGGCCTATATTCTCGCCGACTGCGGCGCGAAGCTGATCTTCATTCCCGGCATTTTCCGCAAGTATGACCATAAGGCCACGCTTGCGGAACTGCGCACGCAACTGCCCGCCTTGAAGGACGTGGTCGTCGTGCGCGACGAAGGCGCGCTCATCTACGAGCAGGCGCTGGCCGGCGACCCTGTCGACGAGCGCCGTTTGCCGCAGGTCGATCCCGCAGCCATCGTCATCGCCATGTACACGTCCGGCACGACCGGTCGGCCGAAGGGGGTGTTGCACACTCATTATTCCTATGACCACCGGGTGCGCGCCATGGCCGATGCATGGCGGATCGGCCCGAACGATGTCGTCTTCATGCCCTCGCCGGTCACGCACATCACCGGCGCCATCTGGGCTTTCGACATGCCCTGGGTCGCAGGCGATGTCAGCGTGCTCATGGACGTCTGGTCGCCCGAGGACGGTATCGCCTGCATCGAGCGAAATCGCTGCACGGTGACGGGCGGTGCCACGCCCTTCCTTCAGCAGATGCTCGACATCGCCGAGGCGACGCCTGAGCGGCTCGCCTCACTTCGCCTGTTCTTCTGCGGCGGGACGACCGTCTCGCCCGATCTGATCAAGCGCGCCAGCGCGACCTTCCCGCACGCTCTGTTCTTTCGCGCCTATGGCTCGACCGAAATGCTGACAGCGACGCTCGGCATCCGCGAGGCCGCGCAGGCGCAGAGAGGCGCCGAGACCGATGGCGAAATTGTCTATCCGGTCGAGATGGAGATCGTGGACGCCACGACCGACGCGCCGGTGGCGGATGGCGAGGAGGGCGAGATCCTGATGCGCGGTCCGGGCCTGTGCGCGGGCTATCTGCATCCGGCCGACAATGACGGCACTTTCCGCGCGGACGGATTCTTCCGGATGGGCGACCTCGGTCGTCGCGTCCATGGCGACTATGTCGTCATCACCGGGCGCAAGAAGGATATCATCATTCGCTCGGGTGAGAATATCAGCCCCAAAGAGGTGGAGGACGTGCTTGCGACCCACCCCTCGGTCGCGGAGGTTGCGATCGTCGCGATGCCCAGCGCCCAGACAGGTGAAAAGGGCTGCGCGTTCGTCATCCCGAGGCCTGGCCAGTCGCTCGACATCACGGACATCACCCGGTTCCTCGATCGCGTCGGCTTGGCGCGCCAGAAATTCCCCGAGCATCTCATTCTCGTCGATGACCTGCCGCGCGTTCCGTCGGGCAAGGTCAGAAAGGACGTGCTCCGGGTCCGGGCACGCGAAATCGCAGAAGGTCAGGAAGCATGAGCGAAGCCCTTATTCGCGTCGACACCCCGGCTCCAGGCGTTGCCCGCATCACGCTGGCCCGCGCGGACAAATATAACGCCATTAATCCGGACATGATCTTCCAGATCAATGACGCCTTCAACGACGCGCTCAAGGACAATGCGATCAAGGTGATCATCCTGGGCGCGGACGGGAAGCATTTCTCCGCCGGCCACGATATCGCCGACTCGGTCGAGCAATATCAGGCCGCAGTGACGGCCTCCGACCGACAGGTCGGGCATTGGAGCGACTTTCAGGCCGAGGGGACGCACGGCTGGTACGCGGCTGAAAAGGAAGCCTATTTCGAGACCGCCAAGCGCTGGCGCAATATCTCGAAGCCGACCATCTGTACGGTGCAGGGCAAGTGCATCGCGGGGGCCCTGATCTTCCCGTGGGTCTGCGACATCATCATCGCCAGCGAGGATGCGGTCTTTTCGGACCCGGTGATGACGTTCGGCATGCCCGGAGTCGAATGGTTCGCGCACCCTTGGGAATTGGGTGCACGCAAGGCCAAGGAGTTCCTGTTCACCGCCGACAGCTGGACGGCCGCGGAAGCGCATCGGCTGGGCATGGTGAACCATGTCGTTCCCCGCGACCAGCTGGACGAGCGCGCGCTCGAGATGGCCCGAAAGATTGCCGGCAAGCCCGTCTTCGCGCTGAAGCTCGCCAAGGAAGCCGTGAACAAGACCCTCGATATTCAGGGCCAGGCAAACGCGCTCGATGCGGCCTTCTACCTCCATCATCTCGGCCACAGTCACAATTTCCGGGTCTTCAACTGGGGCATGGATCCCACCAACGTGCCCGGCCTCGCGACGACGCCCAAGAAAGCCGGCTAACGATCGCGGGCGGGACCGGCGCGCGCGTCGAGCAAGGCTGCGATCGCCTGAGCCGCCGCGGTCGCGCCCGCCAAGGTCGGATGGAACGGCGTCTTGGCGGCATCGCGCCAGCCATTGACCCACGGATCGGGCGCGCAGGCATCGTGGGCACCGCCGAGTTGCTGCAGGTCGATGAATTCGGCCCCGGCCTGCATCGCGGCGGCCCGGGTCGCCGCAACGAGGCGATCGCCGACATTGCGCATGGTCGCAACGTCGCCTTCCGCCAGCGCCAGACGCTCGCAGGTGCCGCTCTCCGGCAGGATCTGCGGATAGCTCAGCACGATGATTGTCGCTGCCGGCGCCCGCTTTCGGATCGCCCTGATAATCGCGACCATCCTGACACGCACGCCGTCATAGTCCCGCGCCCGGTCCAGCCGAGGTGCCCGGGTGGCGGCACGCGCCAGCCACCCTGTCAGCGAGCGTTGCCGGCGTGCGGCCGCGAGGCTGAGGTCGCCCACATAGCCGATGTCGTTGCCACCGATGGTCATCGTCACCAGTCGGGTCTTGCGAGTGATCGCGTCGATCTGGGGGCCGAGGAAGATCTGTCCGCCCGCCAGCACGTGGGTGGACGTAGCGCCCGAACAGGTGACATCGACCAGTGACAGGCCGCGCATCCGCGCCAGTTGCTGGGGATAGCCATTGGTCGTGCGTAGGCAGACCAGCGGACTGCGCGGCGCGCGCGGCCCCAGGCCGATCCCGGCCGCGAAGGAACTGCCGAGCGCCACGTAATCGGCCTGGCCGATCGGCACCCGCCGCGCCTGCCACCAGAGCAGAGCCGCGACGCCGCCCGCCAGGAGAAGGGCCGCCAGGCCCAGGCAGCAGATCGTTCGTACGAGGATCATCGCCATGTCGGAGGGATGCTATTCGCCAAGGGCGACGGTCGCCGCATAGCCGCCGTCCACGGCGAGATCGACGCCATTGACATAGGATGCGGCCTGACTGCCGAGGAAGAGAAGGGGGCCGACCTGTTCTTCGGGCGCGGATCGGCGCCCGATCGGCACCGTCGCGGCGTCGATCGCGGCACCGGGCATCTTCTCCTCGATCTCGCGGAGCATCGGCGTCTCGACCGCGCCGGGGCTCGTACAGTTCAGCCGGATGCCCTGTTCGATCAGACGCGCCGATTCGTGCAGGGTCCAGACCGTCAGCGCCTGCTTGGCAAAGGCATAGCCGTTGATGATCTCGTCCGCGCGCGCCTCGAGCCACGCAAGTCCCTCCGCGAAGCCGTCCCGTCTGATCAGGTCGAGCAGCAAGGCGCGTTGCGCGCGCCAGCGCAGGCCGCCGTTCGATGAGACGCTGACGATGGCGCTGCCCGGTGGCATCAAGGTGGCCATGCCCTCGGTCAGGTGCCGCGTCCCGAGAAAATTGACCTTGAGGATCGCAAGCTTCGGCTGGGTGGGGGCGAGCCCGGCGCAATTGAACAGCGCGTCGACCGCTCCGCCGGCCGCCAGCGTCGTCAGCATGGTGTCGATCGCTGCCGGATCGGCGAGGTCGACGGCAAGAAATTTGTCCAGGCCGTGCGGGCTTGCGATCCGGTCGAGGCCGATGACATGGGCACCTTGCGCCAGGAGAGCCTTCGCAACAGCCGCGCCGATGCCCGAGGCGCAGCCGGTTACCACCACCCGTTTTCCGCGATAACCGTCTGCCATGTCCCAGCCTTCCGACCGCGCCCAGATGCGCGACGGCGAACGGTTACACCCTCCGGCACGCGACGGTCGAAGGCGCGTCGGCGGGACGACGCGATATCGCCCCGGCGAAGCCCGCTCGATGGTCTGCACGGCATGGGGGCGATAAGGTGCGGGCCATGATCGATGCTGCATTCGCCGGGCCTGCCCTGGCGGCTCGACCCCGCACGTGCGCGGGTGTCCCTCCGCTGCCCAGACCGTGATGACGCCAGAAGGGGCGGGCAGCCGGGAGTGGCGCGACCATTGGCCATCGGTCCTTGCCGCCGCGATCGGCATGTCCTTCTCGACGATCTATGTCTATTCGGCGGGCGGCCTGACCGAACCCATCGAGCATGAATTCGGCTGGTCGCGCGCGGCGATCGGATCCGGCATCACCGTGCTGACGGTCACGGGCTCGCTGCTCGGGCCGGCGCTGGGCGCCGCCGTCGACCGCTATGGCTCCCGCAGGATCGCGATACCGGGCGTGCTGGCCTTCTGCCTGGCTTTCGCCGCGCTTTCGTTGACCGGCCGCTCGATCTGGAGCTGGTGGGGATTGTGGTTCGCGCTCGCCTTGTGCGGGGTCGGGATCAAGCCGTCGGTCTGGACCGCAGCCATTGCCGGCCTGTTCACGAGAAGCCGCGGGCTCGCGCTCGCGACGACCCTGTGCGGCGCGAGCCTGGGCTCGATTTTCACGCCGCTGCTGACCGCCTGGCTGGTCGCGCATTATGGCTGGCGAGGGGCTTTCCTCGGCCTGCCCGTGGTCGTGGGCGCGATCGGCTTTCCGATCATAGTGTTGGGCTTTCACGGGCCGTCGGACAAGCAGCGGCGGGGAAAGGCTCTGGGCGCTCCCGTTCAAGCAGCGCCTGCGCTCACGGGGGCGACAATGCGCGAGGCGATCCTGTCCCGTCGCTTCGCGGCCCTCCTGATCGGTGCGATGGCCTTCTCGCTGTTCGCGATCGGCCTGATCGTCTCCCTCATCCCCATCTTCTCGTCTCACGGCATCCCGCGGACGACCGGGGCGGAAATCTCCGCCACCATCGGCGTCACCGCGATCGTCGGACGGCTTTTAACCGGCCTTCTGCTCGATCGCTTCGAGCCCCGCCTGATCTCCGCGCTGGCGATGCTGACGCCGGTGGGGACGCTCGCGCTCCTGCTGGCCATGCCGGGCTCGGTGCCAGCCGGTTTCGTGGCCGTATTGCTCATGGGCCTGTCACTGGGCGCCGAGGTGGATGCGGTGGCCTTCCTGACGGGGCATTATTTCGGCCTGCGCCATTACGGCATGCTGTTCGGGACGATCAACAGCGGGCTCTCTCTTTCGACCGGCGCGGCGCCGCTCCTCGCCGGGTTCATCTATGATCGCTGGGGGTCCTATGATCCGATGCTGATCGGCGCGATCCCGCTCTGCCTGCTGTCAGCCGGTCTGATGGCGAGCCTGGGAAGCTTTCCGCACCCGAACGCGCAACGGAGCATGGAATGACGGATTTCACCCGCGACTTCACCATGACGATCCAGGGGGGCCAAGCGCTGGCCCGCGCCTCCATCGATATCGTCAATCCGTCGACAGGGGCGGTGTTCGCAGCGGCGCCCGATGCAGGGCCGGACGAGCTCGACGCCGCGGTCGCGAGCGCGCGCGGCGCTTTTCCGGATTGGGCCGCCACGGGGATCGACGAGCGTCGGGCTGTCCTGAAGGCCGTTGCCGCCATCATCCAGGCGAACCAGGACGATCTTGCCCGCCTGCTGGTTCAGGAACAGGGCAAACCTCTGGCGGACGCCCGCGCGGAAGTCGGCGGGGCCGCATACTGGGCCAACGCCACGGCCGATCTGGAGATGCCGGGCGACACGGTCGACGGGCCTTTCGGCCAGGTCGTGACGCGCTATGCGCCGCTTGGCGTGTGCGGCGGGATCGTTCCCTGGAATTTCCCGGTCGTCCTCGCCATGTTCAAGATCGCGCCGGCACTGCTGACCGGCAACGTGATGATCCTCAAGCCGTCGCCGTTCACGCCGCTGACGACGCTGAAGATCGGTGAGCTGCTGCGCGGTGTCGTGCCCGATGGTGTGCTCAACGTCGTCAGCGGCGGCGATGCTCTGGGCCCGTTGATGACCGCGCATCCGGGCATCGACAAGATCAGCTTCACCGGTTCGACCGCGACCGGCAAGCGCGTCATGGCCGGCGCGGCGGCGAGCCTGAAGCGGATCACCCTGGAGCTCGGGGGCAATGATGCCGCGATCGTTCTGCCCGATGTCGACATTGCCGCCATCACGCCCACATTGTTCTGGTCCGCCTTCAGGAATGCCGGCCAGATCTGCATCGCCACCAAGCGCATCTACATTCACGACGCCATTTATGACGAACTCGCGGCCTCTCTGGCCGAGTATGCGGCGCGCGTGGTCGTCGGCGACGGATTGCAGCCCGGCGTGCAGATGGGCCCCATCCAGAATCGACCGCAGTTCGAGCGCGTGAAGGATCTGATCGCGGATGCGCGCACGAGCGGACTGCGCTTCCTGACGGGCGGGACCGAAGATCCGGCTGCCAAGGGCTATTTTCTGCCGATCACGCTGATCGACAATCCACCCGAGGCGGCCCGCGTCGTGCAGGAAGAGGCCTTCGGGCCGGTCCTGCCGCTCCTGCGGTATCGCGAGGTCGCAGAGGCGGTCGCGCGCGCCAATGCCTCGTCCTACGGCCTGGGCGGCACCGTCTGGGGCCGCGACCTCGACGCGGCGCAGGCCGTCGCCGATCGGCTGGAGACCGGCTCCGTCACCATCAATGGCGCGACGTCACCGTCGCCGCTCGCGCCTTTTGCCGGCCACAAGCAATCGGGGATCGGGGCGGAAGGGGGCAGGGACGGCTTGCTCGCTTATACCAATCCCAAGACGATCACGATCGCGCGCGACCAGCCGCGGAGCCCCGGCTGATTGCGCTGTCCTGGGTCAGACGCGCTCGATGATAATGGCGGGTGCCATGCCGCCGGCGGCACACATCGTGATCAGCGCGTAACGGCCGCCCGAGCGCTCGAGTTCGTCGAGCGCAGTGCCGATGAGCACCGCGCCGGTCGCCCCGATAGGATGACCGAGCGCGATGGCACCGCCGTTGATGTTGATCTTGCTTCGGTCGATGCCGAGGTCGCGGATGAATTTCTCGACCACCACCGCGAAGGCCTCGTTGACCTCCCAGACGTCGATATCATCCGTCGTCAGGCCAGCCTTGGCGAGCACCTTCCTGGCGGCCGGAACCGGCGCGTTCAGCATCAGCGTCGGATCATCCCCGACATTGGCGGTGGCCACGACCCGCGCGCGGGGGCGCAGGCCGTGCGCATCCGCATAGGCCTTGGACGACAGAAGGAGAGCGGCTGCCCCATCGACGACGCCTGAGGAGGTTCCGACATGATGCACGGGCTTGATATCGACGTCCGGGTAGCGCCGGTTGATCAGCTCGCGAAAGGTCGGCCCGTCCTGACGGCTGGGCATGTCCGCAATCGCTTCGAACGCCGGCTTCATGGTGGCGAGCACTTCGGCGGTCGTGCCGGGTCGCGGATATTCCTCATGATCGAGCAGGACGGTGCCCGCATCGTCCACGACCGAGACGACCGACTTGTCGAAGCGTCCCTCGCGCAAGGCGATGGCGGCGCGCCGCTGACTCTCCACGCCGAAGGCCTCGAGCTCCTCGCGCGATATCCCCTCGATCGCGGCGATCGCGTCTGCCGCGACGCCCTGGTTCGATTGCGGATGTTTTTCCTGGAGCCGGGCGTTTGCGCCCATGTCGCCCATCAGGCCGGCATGCATGGCCCGGCCGATATAATCGTTGACCTGGCTCATCATCTCGGTGCCGCCGGCGATGACGAGATCCTCCATGCCCGAGCGGATCTGGGCCGCCGCCAGCGCGGTTGCGGTGATCCCGCTGCCGCAGAAGCGATCGAGCGTCACCCCGCTGACCCGGACGTCATAATCCGCGTCCAGCGCCGCCATACGCCCGAGATCGCCGCCCTGGGCGCCGAACTGTGCCGACGTCCCCCAGATGACGTCGTCGACATCGGCCGTTTCGAGGTTGTTGCGTTCTCTCAACGCCTTGAGCACGGTTGCTCCCAGATGCTGGGGATGCATGTGGGCAAGGGCGCCCTTTCCGATCTTGCCGATGCTGCGCGGTGTGCGGACGGCATCGATGATATAGGCTTCGGTCATCACGGGGCCCCTCAAAACGGCGGCTGGTCTCGGGCGCAGGGCGCGCTGGCGGTCAGGACGGGTTGGTCGCTCCCGCGAAGCGCAGGCCGGCAACCGAGCCGCCATCGACCCGCAGGTCGGTGCCGCTGATGAAGGCCGCCTGCTCGCTGGCCAGGAACTGGGCGGCGAGGGCGATGTCGATGGCGCGTCCGCCGCGTCCGACCGGGGCTGCGTCCATCATCTGGGCCGCGCCCTGCGTCTCCGCCAGTTCCTTCCGGCCCATCGGCGTCAGAATGAGACCCGGAGATATGCTGACGATCCGCGCGCGGCGCTGACCCCAGCTTCTGGCGCGCTGCTCGACGAGGCGCAGGACCGCCTGCTTGCTGAGCGAGTAACCGATGCCGGGCAGATATTCGGTCGCGCCCTGCGCCATGCCTTCCACGATCGGCGTGAGCTTCTCGGTCAGATCGGGATCCAGCGGGCTATCGAGGATCTGCAGCCAGTCGGGTGACTGCGGAAGCATGTGCCCCGCGGTCGAGGCGATCACGACCGCGACCGAACCGGGGGTGAGCACAGGCTCGACGGCGTCCAGCAGCTTGACGGTGGCGACGAGGTTGACGGTCAGGATCGTTTTCCAGTCGCCCATCGCCGGCGAAAGGCCGGCCGTGTGCACCAACGTCACCGGACCATCTGTCCCGAGGTCCGCGACCAGCGGGGCGAGCAGGCTCGCATCGCCCAGATCCCCGGCCCGCGCCTGACGCACCGAATAGCCTTCGTTGGTCAGATCCTGCGCGAAGCTTTCGAGCGGTGCGGCCGCGACGTCGGTCAGGACCAGGTCATGGGTTGCGCCGAACAGGCGGGCACAGGCCCGGCCCATTCCGCCGGCGGCACCCGTCAACAAGAGCGTTCGCGTCATATCTGAAATCCCTTCCGGAAAAGGTCAGCCGTCTTCAGTGGAAGACGACGGCGCCGATCACGATCGCCAGCCCGACAAGGCTGGCGAGAAAGATGAAGGTGCGGATTTTGGGGATGCCCTTGCCGTAGACCGGCAGATAGACGACCCGCGCGCCGAGCCAGATCCAGCCACCGATGGCGGTCCACTCGCTCGTGCGTCCGGCCGCAACGGCGCCGAGCAGCGCCATGATCGCGATCGGCAGGGTTTCCTGGAAATTGGTCTGCGCCCGCGCCAGCCGACCGGCATAGGGATTGAGCGGCGGCATGGCCTCGTCGCGAGCGCCCATATTCCACTCGATGCCATATTGCTTGGTCCGGGCGTCGCCGGCGGAAAAAACATGAACAAGCAGCAGCAGCGCCGCCAGGAAGAGGATGACGATCTCGACGGGCATGCGACAGCCTCCGATACTTCGATGGACGAAGCCCGTACTGTTGTCGCCGCCGGCCCGTCCAGTGCAGGCGCTGGGTCGCGCAGTTCCCAGGGGCGCAGAAGCCAATGGTATCGCCCGAGCGATCTTCGGCAAGAACTCTCCTGATCGGTCCTAGCACGCGGGCAGCAGGACGGCTCACGCGCTAGGTTCACGCAGGAACTTGCGACGGAGGTGGCGCGATGCGGGCGAAGACAGTGAGCGAGGCGGTCGAGAGCCGTAGGACGGTCCGCGCGTTTCTGCCGACTCCCGTGCCGCGCGACACGATCCTGTCCATTCTCGATCGCGCGCGGATGGCGCCCTCGGGATGCAACTTCCAGCCCTGGGAAGCGACCATCCTCACTGGCGAACCGCTGCGCGCGCTTCAGGCCAAAATGCTTGAGGCGCCGATGCAGGACCCGGTGGAATATGATGTTCAGCCCAAAGCGATCACCGAGGAATATCGGGATCGACTGCGCGCCATCGGCGCACTCATGTACGGCGCGGAAGGTGTCGGTCGCGACGATGCGGAGGGACGCCGCGCGCTTGGCCGGCGCAACCTGATCTCGTTTGGCGCGCCCGTCCTCCTGCTCTGCTATTTCCCACGCTTCATGGGGCCACCCCAATGGTCCGACGTCGGAATGTGGCTTCAGACCATCATGCTTCTGGCGCGCGAGGAAGGGCTCGACACCTGCCCGCAGGAGGCCCTGGCCATCCATGCGCGCCTTATCAAGGCGCATATCGGCGTCGACGATACGACGCACATCTTCTTCTGCGGGCTCGGGATCGGATTTCGTGACGCGGAGACGGACACGAACCGCCACGAGCGCCCTCGCGTGCCCCTCGAGCGACAGGTGCGCCTCATCGGCTTCTGACCGCGCATCCCGCCTGACCAGAGCGCCTGCGCGGGTGGGGCGGGGCGGCGTTGCCTTGCTCGGCCGAACGCCTTCCTGCCCGAGACGGCCGCGGAACGCCGACGAGATCGCGGGCGCCACCCTCAGGACCGACCCTTCCGACCGGGCCGACGCGCCCTCAGTGCGCGGCGGCGTCCGCCAGGCGGCGCTTGCGCTGCGCGATGATGTTGGGCTGGCCGGTATGGGCGGTGACGCCGCCGTCGACGACCATCACGCTGCCGGTGATGTAGGAGGCTTCGTCCGAGGCCAGGAAGGCAATGGCGCTCGCGACTTCGACGGGCGTGCCATAGCGGCCAAGCGGAATCCGGTCGGTCCATTCCTGCTTGTCGGCATCCGACCCATGGCTGCCGACGCCCATCGCCGTCTGGGCCACGGCGCCAGGGCAAAGCGCATTCACGCGGATATGGTCCCGCGCCGCATCGAGCGCGAGTGTGCGGGTGAAGTTCACGACGGCGCCCTTGGAGGCGCTGTAGGCGCCGAACCCATAGTCCCCCGCCAGACCCGAAATCGAGGCGACGTTGACGATGGCGCCGCCGCCGCTGGCCCTCATCGCGGGAATGGCGACCCTGCAGGCGTAGAAAACGGCGTTCACGTTGATCGCAAAGACCCTGTCCCAGGCGTCGAACGGCATGTCCTCGGCCTCCGCGAGATAGCCCACGCCGGCATTGTTGATGAGGATGTCCAGGCGACCATAAAGGCGGACCGTCTCCTCGATCGTGGCTGCCGCGGCCGCCGGATCTGTCACGTCGCAGGCGAGATAGTGCACGGACGCCGCATCGGCGGGGGCATTGACGTCGGCCACGATCACCTGAGCGCCCTCGGCTGCGAGCCGCTCCACCGTAGCGGCGCCGATGCCGGAGGAGCCTCCTGTGACAATCGCGACCTTGCCTGAAAAGCGTCCCGTCATGTCCGTCCTTCTCGTTTTCTCTCCGTCGACCATCGCACCAGGCGGTGGGCCGCGGAAGCGTCCGACATCGCCGGGACGCTAACCGCATCAGGCGGCCTCGTTCGCCTGCTCGGAATAAGCGCGCCGGACATCCTCCGGCAGTGGCGTCGGGCCGTCCGCGTCGGCCATGACGATGACGGTCTCGGCATAGACCGCACTTTGTCCATTCTGTCTGAGCGCCTGGCCCATCACGAACGAGGTCCGTCCGACCGAAAGGATCGTGGTCGCAATCTCAACGGGGGCCGGGTGATAGAGCTCGCGGGCGAATTCGACGCGAAGGCTTGCCACCATGGCGCGCAGGCTATGGGTCATCCGGGGAAGACCAATCGCACCGTTGAACCGCGTGCGGGCCTCCTGAAGCAGCGTGACGGCCGCGCCGTTGTTGATATGACCCTGCATGTCCAGGTCGGCGAAGCGCGTCGCGATCAGTTCAACGACAGGCTCGCGCGCGGCGTCTATCCGATTCCGGTCGATCCTCGACATTCGTCCCAGTCCTCATGGTGAGCACCGGCAGGACCGACGTCCTGCTCGTGCGCCGCGCACGCGATCGCTTGGCAAGGCCTGAACGCAACGGCATGATGGCAATGCAATAAAGTGACCCATCGTGGCAAGATGGACGGGGATGGGTGATGCACGAGGAAGGCAAACGGGGCGGCGCGCAGCCCCTCTCGCTCGACATGCTGGGATCGAGCACGGGAAGCCGTGCCGTCGCGTGGAGCGAGCGCGACACGATGCTTTACGCGCTCGGCGTGGGCGCGGGCCGGGACGGATCGGAAGCGGAACTGGGCTTCGTTACCGAGAATAGCGGCGGATGCGGCCTGCAGGCGATCCCGAGCTTCGTCACCGCCCTGGTCGTCGCCGCCGAGCGGCCACCCGCCATGGCGGCGCTCGATGCGGGGCGGTTCCTTCATGCGGGCCAGGCATTCGAGCTTCCCGAGCCTTTCCCCGCGTCGGGACGCGGGCTGCTGACGAACGCGATCACCGGACTGCGCGACACGGGTGCCGATGCGATCGTCACGAACAGCGCAACGCTCAGGCACGACCAGGATGGGCGGGTCCTGGCGAGGCTCCGCTCGTCGATCTTCGTGCGCGGGGGAGGCGGGTTCGACAAGAGCCCGAGCGAGGGCGTGCCATGGTCGCTTCCCGCCCGGGATCCGGACCGGGAGATCGTCGTCGAGACGCGCCCCGACCAGGCCTTGCTGTACCGGCTGTCCGGCGATCGCCACCGCCTGCATAGCGATCCGGCCTTCGCCAGGAAGCTGGGATTCGAGCGGCCCATCCTCCACGGCCTGTGCACCTATGGCATCGCCTGCCGGGCGCTGGTCCGGGCCGCGGCCGACGGTATGCCCTCGCGTCTGCGCGGGATGGACGCGCGCTTCCGCAGGCCGGTGATGCCGGGCGATACGCTCGCGACCCAGGTCTGGCTCGACGGAACGACGGCGGCGCTGTTTCGGGTCGTGGGCGCGCAAGGCCAGGTCGTTCTGGATCGCGGGACGGCGTTGCTGGCCGCAGAGCTCCGGCCGTGACGCCGAGGAACGCGGCAGCGATGTTTTCGGGTCGCCTTGACAGGCCCGGGTCGATCCGTTCGATTGCACGGTGATAATGCGCTGATGCCGTTGCATTCGGCCAGCCTGTTGATAGCTGATCTTCCTGAGGATGAGTCGTGACCGAACTCTCGACCAAGACCGCATTTCATTACGACCCCTATTCGGAAGAGGCACGGCGCGACCCGCAGAGTCTGTACCCGACGCTGCGTGAACATCATCGCGCTTATTACATACCCGATTACGATGCCTATGCGATCAGCCGCTATGACGATGTGTGGGCGGCCTTCATGGACGCCAAGAATTTCACAGAGTCCGAAGGCCAGGTCTTTCCGCGCAGCCAGATGCTGGTCCATCATCGCGGCGACCCGCCCAAGGCGTCCATCGATCCGAAGACGATGTTCCTGTTTCTCGACCCGCCGGTCCATTCGAGCTTCCGCACGGCGCTTGCGAGCCCGTTCATGAAGGGGAATGTCGGCAAGCTGGAGCCGCAGATCACCGCGCTGATCCGCCGCCAGCTCGATCTCTGCATCGCCAAGGGGCGCTTCGACCTCAACGCCGATTTCGCCAGCTATATCTCGGTGGGAGCGACCGCGATCCTCATGGGGCTGCCGGTCGAGGACAGCGGCGCGATCATCGACCTGGTCAACCGCATGGTCGCACGGGATCCGCAAAAGCCCGGTCCAACGGCCGACGGGATCGCCGCGCGAGGGGAGATCATCGACTTCCTCACCGTCGCGATTCAGCGCCGCCGACGCGAGGAGGGCGAAGCCAGTCGGGTGATCGATCCGCTGATCCATGGCGACATGATCGGCAGGCCCCAGACCGACACCGAAATCGCAAACGACATTCTCGGCATCCTGGTCGGAGGGACGGAGACCGTCCCGAAGGTGTTTTCGGGCGGCCTGCTGGAGCTGCAGAGGCGACCCGAGCAGCTGGCGGCGGTCCGCGCCGATATCGACGCGCATGCTCCGCTCGCCTTCGAGGAGATGTTGCGCTTCAACGCACCGGCACAGTGGTTCGGCCGGACGGCGAAGAACCCGGTCGAGGTCGCAGGCGTGACGGTCGAGCCTGGGCAGCGCGTGATGCTCCTCATCGCCGCGGCCAATCGCGATCCGCGCGAGTTCGACGACCCCGACGCGTTCATTTGGAACCGCAAGGCGCGCCGGATGCTGAGCTTCGGTGTCGGACCGCATTTCTGTATCGGCATCCACCTGGCGAGGCTGGAAGGCCAGATCATGCTCAAGGAGTTCCTCCGCGCCACCCGGGATTTCAGGATCGAGCCCGACGCCGGCGAGTGGGCGGTTTCCGAGTTCCAGATCGGCTGGACGAAGCTTCCCGTGACGGTCGTCCCGGCATGACGCGCCACGCACGAGGCGATCACGGGAGGAACAAATGCTGACCCACGTCACGCTCGGCAGCAACGACATCGACAGGTCGCGCGCCTTCTATGATGCCGCGCTCGAACCCTTGGGGCTCAAGCGCCTCATGGATGGCGAGGTCTATTCCATCTGGGGCGCAGACCGTCCCTCTGTGGTTGTACGCACCCCCCTGAATGGCGAGCCTGCGACCTTCGCCAACGGCGGGACGGTCGGCTTCGCAGCGCCCACCGATGCGGCGGTCGCCGCATTTTATGCCGCCGCACTGGCATCGGGCGGCACGTGCGAAGGACCGCCGGGCCCGCGCGAAGCTGCCGGCGGACTGGTGGGCGCCTATGTGCGCGACCCCGACGGCAACAAGATGTGCGCCTATAGCTATGTGACCGGATAATCCGCCGCACCACCGAATTGTGTCCGGGCCGGCGCACGTCCAGTCTGTCGTGAATCCTCACGTCGCAACCGTATCGAAGAGCCCCGTTATCGGGGAACCATGGGAGCTTGCCAGATGCCGAAACTGATCGTTGTCACCCGCGAGGGCGTCGAGACGGAGCTCGATGCCGGCGAGGGTATCTCGGTGATGGAGGCGATCCGCGATGCAGGCTTTGATGAACTGCTCGCCTTGTGCGGGGGGTGCTGCTCCTGCGCGACCTGTCATGTCCTCGTCGATCCCGCAGGCTTCGCGATGCTGCCGCCGATGAGCGAGGACGAGAACGACCTGCTCGACAGCTCCGAACATCGCGGGCCGACGTCGCGCCTGTCGTGCCAGATCCAGATCAATGCGGCCCTCGATGGGCTCAAAGTGCAGATCGCGCCGGAGGATTGATCGAAACGCCGGCCTTGATGCGGGACCGATTGTCCCGCGCGGTCAATCTGCGCGACCTGGGCGGCTTTCAGGCTTTCCCGGACGGGACGGTCGTTCGTCGCGGACGGCTGTATCGCGCGGCGACGCTGTCAGGGCTCGATGGCGAGTTGCTCGAGGTTGTCCGCGCGCTCGGCATCCGGACGATCATCGATTTCCGCCATAATGGCGAGCGGACCGCCTTTCCGACGCCTTGGGAGGCACTGGGCTGCACCGATTATTGGTGTCGCGATCATCATGCCTCGGGCGCCGACCTCGGCCCGCTGCTGCGCAGCCCCGATTTGACAGCGGACGACAGCCGCGGCGCGATGCTGTCCCTGTACCGGGCGCTTCCCTACGAGCAGAGCGATGCCTTCATCCGGCTGTTTCGATCGGTGATCGACGGACGCTGGCCGGTCCTGTTCCACTGTGCGGCCGGCAAGGACCGGACGGGCGTTGCCGCCGCGTTGATCCTCGCCGCGCTCGGTGTCGCTCGAACCGATATCGTGAAGGATTACGGCCTGACAGCGGAGTTCGACCTGCTGGCCTCGCCGCCCGTCAAGGGACGACCGCCCATGTCGGACGCCAGACGGGCCAGCGTTTCTCCGATGATCGTGCCGGATCCTGCCTATCTCGATGCGATGTTCGAGGCGGTGACCGAGCGCAGCGGTTCGCTCGATGCCTATCTCGCCGAGACCCTCGCGCTGACGGCCGACGACCGCGAGACGCTGCGCGCCGTGCTGCTCGAATGACGATGTGAAAAGCGCTGGCGCGCGAGCCGGCGGTGCCCACCGCGCACCGGCGGCGCCGCTTCAGGCTATGTCTTCGTCCTGCACGACCGGCCTGCTGTCCCGGGTCGCGCGCATCCGCGAAGCCGGATCAGCGGGATCGCTGGTCAGCACGACATGGTCGTCATGGACTTCGAGCAAGGTGCCGGCAAAGGGCATGCCCGACAGGCTGCCCGTGACCCGATAGCTCACCGCGTCGCCGACCTTGAAACTGGCGGGATCGAAATTGAAACTGAAGGGGCAGCTTTCGCCCTGCATTGTGTCCATCGCCGACTCCTTTCCCGACCAGATCCTAGGGCCTGTGCCCGCCCGTCGCCACAGTCTTGGCCCGGATGGCGCCGGCGATCGGGCAGGGAGACCATGGCATTTCGCGGCCCGCTCGCGTCGTCAACCGCGCCATTGGCCGAGCGTATCGCCGATATGCCGCACGAAGCGCGCGGCATCGGCACCGTTGATCACACGATGGTCGTAGCTCAGCGACAAGGGCAGGAGACGACGCGGCTTGAATTCGCTGCCATCCCAGACGGGCTTGGTCTGGATGCCGGTGACGCCCAGGATGGCGACTTCGGGCGCGTTGATGATCGGCGTAAAATAGGTGCCGCCGATGCCGCCGAGCGACGAGATCGAGACGGAGCCGCCCTGCATGCGGTCGAGCGGCAAGCCCTTTGACCGGGCGAGCGCGCTGACCTCCTTCAGTTCGGCCGAAAGCTCGGTAATGTCCTTGGAATCGCAATCGCGCAGCACCGGCACGAGCAGTCCCAGCGGGCCGTCGACGGCGATGCCGACGTGGAAGTATTTCTTGAGGATCAGGCTGTCGCCATCGGCCGACAAGGAGGCGTTGAAGTGCGGGAAGGCCTCGAGCGCGGCCACCACGGCCTTGATCAGAAAGATCAGGGGCGACGCCTTCGCTCCGGGCGCCAGGCTGGCCCGATTGCTCTCGAGATCGGTGACGTCGACCTCGTCATGATGGGTCACGTGCGGGATCTGGCTGGCATTGGCGCTCAGCGTCCGCCCGACGAGCTTCTGGAAGCGGCTCAGCTTGACGGTCTGCGTCTGCCCGAACGAGGCGAAGGGATCCAGGGGATCGAATGCTTCTGGCATGGCCGGCTCCAAGATGGCGGTAGCGCAACTGCGCAACCGTCGCCTGTACTCAGGCCAACCCGACGCAGATAGCGGCTTGCGCGCCGTCCATTGAAAAGGCGCTCGAGCGATATGCGACAGGGCAGGTGCAATCCTACGATCGTGACATATTCGCCTTAACTATCTGATGGCGAACGAATAAAACTATCAGACGCGGTTGACCATGTCGCATCGGTGCGGGCCTGGGTCATGCTGTTTGCTTGACAAGACTTTCCGCGCTTCGGCAATGCACATATGCATAGGCGTTTTTTGAAATGGGTGCGCCGGGGAGGGTTTCGTGGCCACGTACGACATCGTCATTCAGAACGGGACTGTGATCGACGGTCTCCAGACACCGCGATATCGCGGTGACATCGGCATCAAGGATGGCCTGATCGTCACGATGGGCGGCGCCATTCCGGCAGAACTTGGCGAAAAAGTCATCGACGCGCACGGCAAGATCGTCGCGCCGGGCGTCATCGATCTTCACACCCATTATGACAGCCAGCTTTTCTGGGATCCGTGGTGCACGATGTCCGGATGGCACGGCGTCACCAGCGTGGTGATCGGCAATTGCGGATTCGGCTTTGCGCCCTGCAAGCCCGAGGATCGCGAGCGCGCCATGCTCAGCCTTGTCCGGAACGAGGCCGTGCCGCTGGAGACGATGCGTCAGGGCATGCCCTGGGACTGGGTCACCTATCGCGAATATCTCGACAGCGTGGAGCGGGCGCCCAAGGGCGTGAACGTCATGTCGTTCGTGCCGCTGGCGCCGATCTACGGCTATGTCATCGGCATCGACGAAGCCAAGAAGCGGGACGCGACCGAGGACGAGCTCCAGCAGATGTGCGATCTGTTGCTGGAAGGCATGGACGCGGGCGGCTGCGGGTTCAGCATCCAGATCATGGGCGATGTGGGCAACGTCCAGCTCGATCATGACGGCACGCCGATGGTGACGGATCTTATCAGCCGGCGCGACCTCACCGCCTTTTCGAGGACCATGGGTAGCACGGGCCGCGGCATTTCGCAGATGACCGGCGAGCTCGACAATGCCGAGCTGATCGCCCGGGAGAGCGGGCGGCCCGCCATCTGGAACGCGCTGATGGCGGAAGGCGCGCTCAACCAGCATGGGGGCGCCAAGATCCAGCCGCGCGAGGCCATCGCTCGTCTCAAGACGCTGAACGAAGTCGACGGCGTGCGGATCTACGCGCAGGCCCAGACGGTCAATTTCGCCTCGCAGTTCACGTTCGAGGATTACAATCTGGCCGACGCCATCCCTGCGTGGAAGGAGATCTGCACAGGGACGGTCGCCGAGAAGCTCGAGAAGTTCAAGGATCCCGCGCGGCGTACCGCGCTCAAGGCGATCCATGAGGAGCGCGGCGGGCTGTTCTCCTCGGGCTATGTGGTCGACCGCATCAAGGTCGCCTGGATCCCGCTCGACGTGCCGGACGGCTTGGCGCTGCAGGAACGGTATGAAGGCTTCTCGATCGGGGAGATCGCCGTCCGGGAAGGCAAGCATCCGCTCGACGTCATGCTCGACATTGCGGTCTGGGGCGGCCTTCAGAGCGGCTTCGAGACGGAAATGATCGTCACGCCGCCGGAAAACATGCAGGAGATCATCAAGGTGCCGACCGGTCTGCCGGGCATCAGCGATGGCGGCGCGCATACCAAGTTCGTCACGACCGGGCGTTTCCCATCCGACCTGCTGGGCTTGTGGTCGCGCGACCATGACCTGCTCTCGCTCGAGGAGGCGCACTGGCGTTTGTCCGCCTCGCCCGCACGGGCTGCAGGGCTGAAGGGCCGCGGATATCTCGCCGAAGGCATGGCCGCCGACGTCATCGTCTATGATGCTGACGCCATCGGGTCGCTGCCGCAGGAGCGGTTGTGGGACTATCCCGCAGGCGAGTGGCGCCTCGTCCAGAAGGCGACCGGCTATCATTTCATCATCGTCAACGGCGTCGTCACATTCATCGACGGCGAATGCACCCAGGCAACTCCGGGAAAGCTGCTGCGCCATGGCACTGCCTGACACCGACGCCCGCCCGCCCAAGGATGACGCAGCGCCGGGCGGGGCGCCGGCACCGGGTCCTTCGGCCGACTATCGCAAGGTCGTCGCGCGCAGCTTCGGAGACGCCGACGTGCTCGCGGTCGAGCGTGCGAGCCCTCTGCCCGAGCCGGGCGAGGGGGAGGTGCGCGTCCGCGTCGAGGCGGCGGGTACGGGCTATACCGACACGATCGTCCGGCGGGGGCGATATGCGCTCTACAAGGGCGGTCTCCCGTTCACGCCCGGCTATGACATTGCCGGAGTGGTCGACGCGCTGGGCGCCGGGGTCACCCAATGGGAGACTGGCGACCGCGTCTGCGACATGCCCGTGCATGGCGGCCATAGCGAATATCTGGTCCGACCGGCGGCCGATCTCGTGCGAGTCCCCGTGGGCGTCGACATGCTCGCGGCCGTCGAGATACCCCTGATGGGGGTGACCGCGTGGCAATTGCTGACCCGCTGCGTCTCGCTGGCGCCAGGATCGACCATATTGGTCGTGGGAGCGAGTGGGGCGGTGGGCCGTCTGCTGGTCTTGCTCGGCCGCATTCTGGGTCTGACCGTGATCGGGACCAGTTCCGGCGCGAAGCTGGGCCTCGTGGAAAGGCTCGGCGCGCTCGCGCTCGACTATCGGCGCGACGATCTGCGCGCGGCGATCCTGTCCGCCAGCCATGGCAAAGGCGTGGACGCGGCCTTCGATGCCGTCGGCGGAAGCAGCTGGGAGACGAGCTGGGCGGTCCTGGCAAAGGGCGGCGTTCTTGCCGGCTATGGCATGCAGGACTTTCTGGAATCGGGGGCACCGTCGACCGAAGCGATGCGGTCGCTCGAGCAGTTCAACACAGGCTGGAACGAAGAGGGCGCAGCCGATGGAACCCAGCGGCGCACCTTGTTCTACGACATCAACCTGCGGCGCGCCGCGCTTCCTGCCGAGTATCGCGCGGACGCCGAGCATCTCCTCGCGCTCATCGACACGGGCCAACTCGCCTTGCCCGCACCCGAGGTCGTGGCGCTCGAGGACGCGGCGTCGGCTCATCGGCGGATCGCCGGCGGAGACCTTCACCAGCGGCTTGTGATCCGACCCTAACAGCAAACAGCCGGCCGGACGCACCGGCCGCATCAATCTGGAGGATGCCTGGCAATGCTGAGCAAGGGCGACGATTATCCCATTCATCAGACACCGGACCCGATCGCGTTCGCCGGAACGGAGCGCAATTTCTACGACCGCTATTTCTTCAACGGCTATTCCGCCGACGGGTCCCTGTTCTTTCTCTTCGCGCTCGGCGTCTATCCCAACCTCAACATCATGGACGCAGCTTTCGCGGTCCGGATCGGCGACGTCCAATATAACCTGCGCGCCTCGCGGCATCTGAACATGGAGCGGATGGACATCGAGGTCGGTCCGATCAGGATCGAGATCCTCGAGCCGCTCAGGCGGCTTCGCCTGGTCGTCGCCGACAATGAGCACCAGATCGCGGCCGATCTGGTGTTCGAAGGGCGGCATGCGCCCGTCGAGGAAGTGCGCTCGACCCGACGCAACGGGCCGCGGGTGACGATGGACTATAGCCGGTTGACCCAGCTCGGCCGCTATTCGGGCTGGCTGCACGCGGGCGGACAGGACATCAGCGCCGAGGAGGCCGGCGTCATCGGCTCGCGCGATCGGTCCTGGGGTATGCGCGCCGTCGGTCTGCGCGATCCGCAGGAAATGGTGCCAGCGCCGACCCGGCAATTCCACTGGTATTGGGTGCCGGCCCATCTCGAGGACCGCATCGTCCATTTCTATCTCAACGAGGACGAGCAGGGGGCGATCTGGCATCGCGATCTGGTCATGGTGCATGATGACGGGCGGGTCGAACATCTCCATGCGCCGACGATCGCAACGACCGAACATCCCGGAACGCGCTGGCCGAGAGAGGGCGTCATCACCGCCTTCGACGATGCCGGCCGTGCCTATCGTGTTGAGATTCAGGCCGAAAAGAGGATCTATCTTTCGGGCGTCGGCTACATGCATCCCGAGTGGGGACATGGCTTCAACAAGGGGCCGTTCGCGATTGGCTATGACGAGATCCGGGCCGACGAGGTCACCGACCACGCGCCGCCCTATCTGCACACCGAGGCCTTCGCGCGACTGCGAATGGAGACACCCGACGGACGCGCAGTCGGCGGTATCGGAACCTTCGAATCGCTGAGCATGGGACCCAATCCCGCGCGCGGCTTCACCGGCATGTTCGACGCGCCATGAGCGAACTGGAACGGCGGCTCGCCGACTATCTCGCCCATCAGCAACCCGGCGCGCGCAACCTGTCCGTCACGAACCTTGCCCGCATCCAGGGCGGGAGCAGCCAGGAGACCTATCGGTTCCGGGCGACGTGGGAGGAAGAGGGGCGCGCGGTCGAGCGCAACCTTATCCTGCGTCGCGCACCGCCAGCCGGTCTTGTCGTGGCAGAGCGTGACATCGAATTCACGGTCTATCGCGCGCTGGCGGGTCACGGCGTCCCGGTGCCGGGCGCTTATCATTTCGAAACGGAGCCGTGCTGGCTCGATCGGCCCTTTTTCATCATGGATCTGATGCCGGGCAAGCCAGGGCATTTCTATGCGTCCGCAGACCCCTATGACGGTCAGAGCGACGCCGTCGCGCGGGCCTTCTGGCGCCACCTGGGCACCCTTGCCGCGCTCGACCACCGCGTTTTGGGCCTGGCCAAGATACGGAACGGCAAGGCGGACGACGACCTGTGGTCGCGGGAGCTGGATTGGTGGACCGCAATCCTCGAGAAGGGCGAAGACGTTCCCGAACCGATCGTCCATGCCGCCATCCGCTGGCTACGCCGCCATCCGCCGCCTGGCCCCGTCAAGCCGGCCATCGTTCATGGCGACTATCGCGCCGGCAATTTTCTGTTCACGCCGGACGGCCGCATCAGCGCCATCCTCGACTGGGAAATGTGCCACGTCGGCGACCCGCTCGAGGATGTCGCCTGGGCGATCGATCCCTTCTGGCCGATGACCCGCCATCTCGCGTTGGAAGAGGGTTTGCGCGAATGGGAGGCATCGAGCGGTCTGGTCGTGGACCGGCTTGCACTCGACTGGTGGCGGCTCTTTTCTGCGGTCAAGGCTTGCGCCATCTGGACGACCGCCGAAGCCAGTTTCACGCACGGCGAGGCACGTGAAATGGTCGTCGCGATGTCCGGCATTCGCGCGGGGCATTTTCATCGCAATCTGATCCTGACGCTCATGACCGAGCGCGGTATCGCTGCATGAACCTCACGCTCGAAACGCTGCTGCATGGTGTCGCCGCTACCTTGCGCGACCGTATCAGGCCCGAAGTCCCGGAGGGCTTCGCGGCGGAAATGTCGCGGTTGGCGACCTTGCTGGTGAGCGTGGCCGCCAACGCCGTGGATGATGCAGCGGCAGTGCGCGTCTGGGAAAATCAGGAAATGCGCCAGCTCTTCGCCGATGCAGTCAGCCTCGTCGACGGCGATCTGTCATCCCGCCTTGCCGAGGCGGCCGCATCGGTCGACCCTGGTCTGCGGATCAGCGAACTGGACGGCGCGAACGGCCGCCTGCGCACGGTGCTGATCGCGTTGCAGGCCGAGATCGAGGTCGATCGGCGCGCGGCGGCGCAGGACCTGAACGCGCGGATCTGGGGGCTGTTGCGCACGGTCGAGGAGCGACGCGCACCCCGCATGTGAAACGATCCGATCCCTGCTTTCAATCCCACCATCTGGCGGCGGGCGCCGACCATGCCTGTCTCCAGGTGGTGGGCCCGACGCCGGAACCGGACGTTGCCGTGCTCCTGCCCGCCTGGCGGGAGCTCGCGGCGGCCCTGCCGGCCTGACGCGACCGTGTCGCTATCGCCCGGGCGGTAAGTGGGGCGCCGGCTGCCGCAGAACGGTCAATCCGTCTTCGAAGCTGTGGCCGGTGGGCTAAAGACGAAGGCGACAGACTCTCGCTCGGTGCGGATGTCCGCGGAAGAGGAAAATCATGACGACCTATCTCGTGTTCACCCGGCTAGCGACGACGGACCAGTCCGAGATGGATGTCTATTCCAGCAAGGTTGGCGCGACGTTCGCGGGTCATCCCGTCACGCCGCTCGCCGCTTATGGCGCCCAAGAAATCCTCGAAGGGTCGGATCATGAAGGCATGGTCGTGCTGGCCTTTCCGGACAAGGAGGCGGCACTCGGCTGGTATCAGAGCCCGGCCTATCAGGAGGCTCGTGCCCACCGGTTCAAAGGCGCCAGCTATCAGGTGACCCTGACCGAGGGCCTGTAGGGTCGAACATCAAGCCGGTCCGCGAAACGAAGTCGAAAGCAGGCGCCGGTCCGGCGTGTCGTGGCGCAGCCGACCGTCGCGCCGGTTGCGAAACCAACGGCCGGCAACGAGACGGGGAGGGGGCGCGGATGGTTGAAGACGAGAGTCCGCAGGCGGCGCTCGGCGCGGCAAGGCTCGATACCTTTCCGAAGCTGTTGCACGCCGCTGCCGCCGCTTATGGCGAAGAACCGGCGGTCGTTCTCCACGCCGAGACGATCCCGGACGATGCCATCAGCTTTTCCGGGCTGGAGCGCGCGTCCGCCGAACTCGCCCGGGCCCTGCTGGGACGCGGCGTGGGCAAGGGATGCCGGATCGGCTTCATCTATGGCAATAGCCCGACCTTCGCGGTCCTGCTCGCCGCCATCGCGCGCATCGGCGCGATCGCCATCCCGCTGAGCACTCTGGTCAAGGCCGACGAGCTCGTGCGCGTGTTGCGACAGTCGGACGTCCATGGTCTGATCGTCCAGCGCTCGCTTCTGGGACATGATTATGTCGATCGTCTGTGCGACGCGCTGCCCGCTCTGGCCAACGCCACCTCAGCCAATCTGCAAATTCCGGATGCGCCATATCTGCGCTGGATCGTCAGCGACGGCGCCGATCTGCCCGCGTCCATCCACCCGCGGTCCTGGCTGACCGACGCGGCCGGCGGCGTGAGCGACGCCATGTTGCGCGCCGTCGAGGACGCCGTTCATGCCACCGACCAGCTTCTGGAGATCTACACGTCAGGGTCGATGGCCGCGCCCAAGGGGGTGAAGCATCTCCACGGCCCGGTTCTGTTTCGCGCCGACTATATCGCGAGGATGACCAAGCGTGTGCGCGGCCAGGAAGCGGCCGCCATCCTGCCCATGTTCTGGGTCGGCGGGCTGGGCATCGTCCTCCTGCCGAGCCTCATCTCGGGCGCGTGCACGGTCTGCACGGAAGGCACGTCGACGAGCAGCCGCCACGCGATGGGCAGCGTCCTGGCCGCCGACGACCTCGCCATGATGGCCCAGGCCACGCCCTATTGGGCGCTGGGCATGAGCGAGACGTTCGGGCCTTACGCCTATGGCGACGTGTTGCGCGCGGACGGCTTTCCGCTGTGCGCGCCGCTCGATCATATCGCCGAGCGCTACGAGGTCCGCGTGGCCGACACGGACGACCGGCCCGTCGGCGACGGCGAGGTCGGCGAGATCCAGGTGCGCGGCTATGCGCTGACGCCGGGCCTCCACAAGTTCGAGCGGGCGGACTATTTCACAGCCGACGGCTATTATCGCACCGGCGATCTTGGGCTCCTCGACGGTCCCCGCATCCACTTTGTCGGCCGCAGCGGCGACATGATCAAGACGTCCGGATCCAACGTCTCTCCGGCCGAAGTCGAGCAAGAATTGATGCAGATCGACGGCGTCCAGGCGGCCTATGTCGTGGGACTGCCCGACGCAAGGCGCGGCGAACGCGTCGCCGCAGCAATCGTGTCGCGCGATGGGACTGTGTTGGATTTCAACGATTTGGACAGTCATTTGCGCGGCCGTTTGTCGAGATACAAGACGCCACAGACCTACATCCAGATCGCGCCCCACGAAGTCCCGATGCTTCCCAGCAACAAGGTGGCCCGCCGCCTAATCCGGGACATGATCGCCGAGCGGACCGCGCAGGAAGCCGTCTAGGCGGCCCGGGCGCGGATCCCGTGATGGATGGCCTCGACCCGCCCGTTTTTCCGTTTCCAGCGCCCCGGCCGGTTTGACAGGAAAGCGAGATACAGGCTGTATGTCGCTTCGGAAAAAAAGTTCGGGGAGAGGCAGACGTGGCTGATGTCGAGGTGATGGCGCGTGCGTTGCGCGATTACCTGCCAGATGGCGACCGCATCACGCGCATCGTCTCGCTCACAACCGGATTCTCCAACGAGACCTACCGGATCGAAGGGCTCGACCTCATCCTGCGCCTGCCGCCCTCTGCCGGGGCGATGCTCGACGGTCACGACGTGATCGCCCAGGCGCGCATCTATGAAGAGCTCGGGCGGCGACCGGACGCACCGCGCGTGCCAAAGATCGTCGCCATCTGCGACACGCCGGAGATTCTGGGCGTCCCGTTCTTCGTGATGGAGCGCCTGCCCGGCGAAGCGATCGACGACCTTGAGATGCAGGCCTGGTTTGCAGAGGGCAGTGACGCCCTGCGGGCCGATATCTGCCGCCAGTGGGTCGCCGCTTATGCCGGGCTCTCGCGCCTGGCGCCGCTCGACATCTTGGGCGCGCCGGTAGCGCCCGAAGAGGATGCGCGAACCTGGCGCGCCTTCGCGCTGAAGGCGCAAAGCCCGCGACTGGCCGGCCTGTTCGACCGGCTGCTGAGCGTACCGGCGCCGCGCAGCGGCCCGCCGGGCCTCATCCATGGCGACAGCAAATTGGCCAACATCCTGTGGGTGGATGGCCAGGTCGGCGCGGTGCTGGACTGGGAGATGGCGCTGAACGGCGAGCCGCTCGCCAATCTGGGGTACATGCTCTACGCGCTCGAAAGCAAACATCACGCCGCGACCCGTGCCTACAAATTGTCGGGAATGCTCGTGCGTGATGAGGTGATCGCGCTTTGGGAAGAAATCTCCGGCCGGTCGGCCGAAGGACTGGTCTGGCACGAAATCGCGCAGATGGGAAAGCTCGCGGCGATTATCGCCGAGGGTGCCAACATGTTCGCGAGCGGCCGAAGTTCGGATCCCAAGCTGACGATCTTCGCCCGCAGTCTCGAATATTATATCGGCGTCATGCAAAGCATGATCGATGACGCCGGCTTCTGAACACGGAGAAACCGGACATGATACCCTCGATTGCGCCCCTGACCGACGCCGACGAGCTGTTCAATCATCAGATCGTCAACACCCATGCCGCCGTCGGCACGGCCGATCGCTCGTGGACCGAGAAGGCCTGGTTCACGCTGATCCGCAAGGATGCGACGCTCCAGGTCGGGCTCGGGCTCGGCAAATATCCCAACCGCAACGTCATGGACGGCTTCGCCGGCGTCCAGCGCGGCACGCAGCAGCGGACCGTGCGCGCCAGCCGCGTGCTCGCGCCGCGCTTCGACGATATGAGCGTCGGACCGATCGCCTGCGAGGTGATCGAACCTTACAAGACCCTGCGCATCACCCTCGCCGAGAATGACGCGCAGCCGCTGCGCTTCGACCTGCTCTTCCACATGACAATGCCCGCCTTCTTCGAAAATCGCGACATCGTCGTCCATGGCGGCCGGACCGCGTCCGACCTTATCCGCTTTCATCAGCCCGGCACCGTGTCCGGCTGGATCGAGATCGACGGCGAGCGGATCGAGGTTAACCCGGACGATTGGTACGGCTTTCGCGACCGCAGCTGGGGCGTTCGCGAGCATGTCGGCCTGGATCCGACCGACCTCGTTCCCGGCAATGTCGGCATCTCCAGCAGCGACAAGACCGGCAGCGCGTTCCATTTCAACTGGCTGGTCTCGAAGATCGATCGCCCGGATGGGACCAGCTACGATCTGGCCTATTACTTCCGCGACTATGGCGGGCTGGGTGCGCCGACCTTCTTCACCGGTCATATCAACGAGAGCGACGGCCGCCAGATTCCGATCCTCCATCTGCATCCCGAGATGGACTATCGCGACCAGGACCGCGGCGCGATGCGCGGTCGGGTCACCGCAATCCTCGCGGGCCCGGGCAAGCAGGTGGTCGAGCGCGTTTTCGATATCGAGGTGATCAACCCGGAAATGGGGTTCCGCCTGCTGCCGGGCATGTATGGCGCGTGGAAGGGGCAGGTGCACGGCAGCTACAAGGGCGAGGATTTCCTCGACGGCGAATGCATCGACGACGTCAACGCACCCGCCAAACTCGCCGAAACCTACCGGTGGCAAATCCGGGATCGGCCTGTACGGATCCGGGAAGGCGAGAACGAAGGGTTTGGCGATATGGAAAGCATCATTCTGGGCGATTATCCCGGGGTCCGCATCGTCTGAGCGGGCGGGGGCGCACATCCGTGGCGGCGCTCCCCCATACGAAGCGCGGCGGCAGTCCGCAGGATCAGCAGAAGCGGGCCACCGCGACGCGCGATACGATCCTGGCCGTTGCGCGCGCTCTCTTTGCCGAGGCTGGCTATCACGCGACCGCAACCACGGAGATTGCGGCGCGCGCCGGCCTCACGCGCGGCGCGCTCTATCATCATTTCGACGACAAGGAGGCGCTGTTCCTTGCCGTCTCGCGCCTCCTCGCCGAGGAACTGGCCGAGCGCTCGAGCGCGGCTGCCGCGGGCCTGTCGGGCAATCTGTGGGCGCAGGTCACCGAAGCCTTCCGCACCTATCTGCTGTTGATCGTCGCCCACGCCGACTATCGCCGCATCCTGCTCATCGACGGACCCGCCATCCTGGGCTGGGTGCGCTGGCGCGAAGTGCAGGCCGATCATGTCGCCAACCGGACGGCGGACGCGCTTCAACTGCTGATGGATGCCGACCTGGTCGAACCGCGTGCCACGCTGCCGCTCGCAACGATGATCCAGGCGGCCCTGCATGACGCAGCCCTGACAATGGCGAATGCGCCGGAGACCGGCGCGACGCGGGACGAGGCGCTGGCGACGTTCCTCTTCATTCTGCGCGGCATCGGCCGCTAGCTTTTTCGGCCGAAGTGGACCCACAAGGCAGGCCTGCGACAGGAGGCCCAAGGCGTCGCGTGCGCCGGCGGCAACGAACCATCCGTCCCACGCGGCAGTCCATCGGATTTGGCCGATTTCCGCCGCTGGTTACCGCCCAGGCGATGTTGTGGGCTTGGCCGGCAAAGGGCGGGTGTGCATTTCGTAGGCGATCTCGCACCAGCCCAGGATGACCATGCCGCCACACCGCCTGGAGATCCGCACGCGCCTTTGCGCCCCGCTCATGATCCTATGCTGCACGGCCGGGACCGCCGCGATGGCACAACGTCCCACCGCCGCGCAGGAAGGTGGCTCGCCGCAGTCTCCGCCGGCCGCCGACAGTCCCTCGACGGCTGCCGCCCCCTCGACGCCGTCCGCCGAGCCGCCGACGGGTCCCGATCCGGCAGGCGCCGCCATGATGCAGGAGGCGATGAAGTTCGCCAAATTCGATGCCCTGAAATCGCAGGGTCAGACGACCGACCTGCCCGGCAGCTACGATACGATCCTGCAGGATCGCGGCGGCATGCGATCCTGGCTGTACGATCATGATCTGTGGTTTCGCGCGCAATCGGTGAACACCTTCTCCTACGATGTCGCCAAGGGCAAGAGCTCGAAGGACCCGCACGTGTTCAGTGGTCAGAAGCCGACCGGCGGAACCTCGAACGAAGCCCGCATGTCCTGGAAGTTCGCCGGTACGGACGAAGACGTGACCCAGCTCAATGTCGGCTTCCAGGTGTCCGGTGTCACCTTGGCGTCAGCTCGGACCGTCCAAGGTCTTCTTCGACCGCGTCGACATTTCATCGACCCTGTTCGACAACACGCTTCAGGTGACCGTTGGCTTCGGAACGAACCTGCTCAACTATATCGGCATCTTCGCCGGGGGTAATCCGATCCTCGCCAACGAAGTTGCCGCGACGATCCCCATCGAGACCGGGCTCAGCGGCAGCACGGCGCCGACGCCCCTGATCAACATTACCCTCAACGGCAAGGACGGCCTCTATTCGAAGACCGGCCTGCAGCGCAGCATCGGTCCCGACGGCCTCATCGCGGAGGCCGAAGACAATGGCGTCGGCCTGAAGCTGACCCGGCACGGCGCCAAGCCGCTCGTCATCGAGGAAGTCGGCATCCTGCGTCCGGCTTCGCCCGACGGCCATCAGATCTGGCTGCGCGCAGGCGGCCTGTACTATACGACAGACTATGCGCGTCTCGACGGCCGCGGCACGAAACGCAACTGGATGGCCTATGTGCTTGCCGACTATCAGCTGGTCCAGCCGAGCAAGGCCGAGCCCTATCGCGGCATCTTCGTCGGGGCATGCGCTCTGATCGCGCCGAAGAGCGTCAACGTCTACGCCCAGACCTACGAGGTGCGGACCTATGCGATCGGCATGCTGCCGGGCCGGCCGACGGATCAGATGTCCTTCACCGTCGGCTACAATGTCTTCAGCTCCACGGCTGGCAAGACCTATTCGCTGCTCGGCGCCGCGACCCACAAGGGCCAGATTTCGGTCGGCTTCCTCTATGCCTATCACATGGCGCGCGGGCTCTATCTGTCGCCCTCGATTACCTATATTCGCAATCCGTCCTTTATCGGCACGTTCAAGCCGGCCCTGAACCTGGGTACGGCCCTGACTGTCATTCTCTAAGCCGCGCCGGATCCTGCCGCACGCGGCCGCGACGGGGATGTGGCTTATCATCGCCGCCCGCGCCGCTCCGGTCGCATCTCCTCGTGAGGCGACCGGATTCCCGGCGCGTCAGCGCCGGGACAGGATGTCCTTCAGGAAACGGTGCACTTCTGCGTCGATCTCCGCGCCTTCCGGGCTGCCGGGAAAGCCGGTGTGCGGGCCGGCTTCGGTCACATGCAATTCGGCCTCGACGCCGGCGGCGCGCAGCTTGCGATGCATGCGGACCGTGTTCGACAGATACAGGTCGCGCGTCCCGCTCGTCAGGAGCGTCGGCGGGAAGCCCGACACGTCGCCGAACAGCGGAGACAGATACGGGTGCGTCAGATCATGGCCCGCCGCGTAGAGCAGGTTGACTGGCATGAGGCTGCGCAGGCCCGGATCGACGCCGTCATTCGTGTGGAACGAGTCGCCGGATTCGGTGAGATCGGCCTCCGGAGTGGCCAGGATCAGGGCCGCCGGCATGGGCAGCCCCTCGTCGCGCGCGCGCAGCAGCAAGGCGGCAGCCAGATTGCCGCCTGCCGAACCGCCGCTGACGATGATCTCCCCCGGCGAGCGCTCCTCCAGCAAGGCGCGATAGGCCGCCATAGAATCGTCCAGTGCCGCAGGATAGGGGTGGGCCGGCGGCATCCGATAGTCGACCGCCCACACCCGTCGTTGCAGGCGCGCGGCCGAGCCGACGCCCATGAGGCGGCACAATTCGCCTCCACACATGATGAGGCCGCCGCCATGCAGGTCCAGCACGATGCTGCGATCGCCCTCCTCGCGCCCCGGCGGAACGATGTCGAAGATCCGCGCGCCGTCTGCGACCCGCTCCTCGACCTCGCCGGTGGCCTGCGCCATGATCGCGCTCAGCATCGGCAGGATCGCCTGGTCGACGGCGGTGACATAAGCGCTCCAGCCTGCCACGTCGTCGATCGCGGGGTAGGGGGCCGAGGGCGGCTGCGGCATCAGATAGGCGCGTGCCACATCGCTCAGATAGGCGGGCGCCGGGATCGTTCGGGCAGGAACCTGCATCGCGTTTTCCGGGCCGTCATTCGCCATTGTCATTGTCCTTCGAGTTTTGGCCGAGCGCGCGCCGCGCGGTCCGGCAGAGCAATCTGATCGCAGTTCGTAAGATCCAACCGCATGCTCTCCAACCCCGGTCCCGGGAGACATCCGCTCTTTCGCGCGGGCATCGCCCGGCCGCTGTTTTTGCCCGACGAAATGCATGGCGCCTGAAGCATTGTGTATTATCGCCTCCGCGCGCTAGCAGCAATCCGAAGGTGCGGAGGCAGGTCCGGCTCCAGGTTTTTGAACCCGGCGCACGGGCCGACAGCGGACAGGGGAGGGAAGGCGTGTATCTTGGAACGCATGCGCGCGTGCAGCCGGAGCACCCGGCGCTCCTGTTGCCGGCGACCGGCGAGAGCCGTACCTATTTCGAGCTCGAGTGCCGCACGAACCAGCTGGCGCATCTGCTGCGCGCGCATGGTCTGAAACCCGGCAGTCATATCGCCCTGTTCATCGGCAACGATCTGGCCTTCTTCGACGTGGTCTGGGCCGCGCTGCGATCCGGTCTCTATGTCACGCCGGTCAATCGCTACCTGCCCGCAGGCGAGGCGGCCTATATCGTCGACAATTGCGACGCCGAGGCGCTGATCGCGTCGGCCAGACTTCCGGAATCGGCCGAGCTCGGCCGGCTCGCGTCGCGGTGCGCCGTGAAGCTCTCGGTCGACGGCGTGATACCGGGCTTCGACGCCTTCGAGCCCGCAATCGCGGCCTTTCCGACCACGCCCGTACCCGACGAGCAGATCGGCAGCCTGATGCTGTATTCGTCCGGCACCACCGGACGGCCGAAAGGCATAAGGCGACCTCTTTCGGGGCGCCCGGCCGCCGAGGGAAACCCGGCCATGAAGGCGACGGGAGACAGTTTCGGGTTCGGCCCCGGCACCGTCTACCTCAATCCCGCGCCGCTCTACCATTCCGCGCCCGCCGGCTTCACGACCGCCGTCCTCCAGGCCGGGGGCACAGTCGTGCTCATGGACCGGTTCGATCCGGAGGCCGCCCTGTCGCTGATCGACCGTTATCGGGTCACGCACAGCCAATGGGTGCCCACGATGTTCATCCGGATGCTCAAGCTGCCCGCCGACGTCCGCAGCCGCTATGATCTCACCAGCCACCGATGCGCGATCCATGCCGCAGCCCCGTGTCCGGTCGAGGTGAAACGGGAGATGATCGGCTGGTGGGGGCCGATCCTCGAGGAATTCTATTCATCGACCGAGCAGGCGGGTTTCGCGCGGATCGGGAGCGTGGAGTGGCTGGCCCATCCGGGGTCCGTCGGACGCGACCCCAATGCCCCCTTTCACATTTGCGACGAAGACGGTCGCGAATTGCCGCCGGGCGAGCCGGGTCTCATCTTCGGAGAGTCGCCGTCCGGGGTGCAGTTCAGCTACCATAAGGACAATGGCAAGACGGCCAGCGCGTCCCATCCACTCCACCCGACGTGGCGGACGGTCGGCGACATCGGTTATGTCGACGAAGAGGGATATCTGTACCTCACCGACCGCAAGTCCTTTATGATCATCTCGGGCGGCGTGAACATTTATCCGCAACAGATCGAGGATGCGCTGGCGCTGCATCCCAAGATTGCCGACGTCGCCGTGATCGGGGTGCCCAACGTCGAGCTCGGCGAGGAGATCAAGGCCGTCGTCGAACCCGCTTCGGGCGTCGTTCCCTCCGATCTGCTCGCCCAGGAGATCATGCAGTTCGTTCGCGAACGGCTGGGCCGCCAGCTCACGCCGCGCACGGTCGAGTTCACCGACGCGCTGCCCCGCCTGCCCACGGGCAAGCTCTACAAGAAGGCGCTGCGCGATCGGTACTGGCCGGCGCCAGAGATGCGCGCACTCTAGCCGCGTCACCGTCAAGGGCCGGGCCTGGTCGAGGCATGGCCACGCACCTGCCGCCAACGACCCAGCTTTCGGGACAGCGTCATATGACCTTCGAGACACTCCGTTATGCAGTCGACGACGGGATCGGGATCGTGACTCTCGCGCGACCGGAGCGCCTGAATGCGGTGAATGGCGCGATGATCCGCGACCTGCTGACGGTGCTCGACCGCGTCGATGCCGATGACGATGTCCGCGCGCTGATCATCACCGGGGAAGGGCGCGCTTTCTGCGCCGGTGCCGATCTGTCGCGCGGCACCGGCAGTTTCGTGGATCCAGCCTCTGCCGCAGCACTCGGACCAGGCGGCAAGCCCGATTATGGCCGTCCGGAAATGCGCGACGGCGGCGGGATCGTGGCGCTGCGCCTCTATGCTCTACTCAAGCCGGTGATCGCCGCGATCAACGGCCCGGCGGTGGGGCTGGGGATTACGCTCACCCTGCCGATGGACATCAGGCTCGCAAGCTCCGACGCCGACTTCCGCTTCGTGTTCGGGGCGCGCGGCATGGTCCCGGAAGCCGCATCCGGCTTCTTCCTGCCGCGCCTGGTCGGCATCTCGACAGCGCTGGAATGGTGCTACGCCTCGCGCACGGTGACGGCTGCCGACGCTTTGGACAGCGGGCTCGTTCGCGCCGTCTATCCGTCGGAGGAATTGCTGGGCGCAGCGCGGCGTCTGGCTGCAGACTGCGCAGCCGGCTCGGCGCCGGTTTCGGCCGCCCTCATCCGCCACCAGATGTGGCGCGGCCTGGCGGCGAGCCACCCCATGGACGCGCATCGGATCGACAGTCGGGGCATTGCGGCGCGCAGTCGCAGCGCCGACGCGATCGAGGGCGTGGCCGCATGGCAGGAAAAGCGGTCTCCGATCTTTGGAGAGCGCGTCTCACGCGACATGCCGGACTTCTTTCCCTGGTGGGAGGAGCCCGATTATCGCTGAGCGATCGGTCGCCCGGTTCGTGCCGGCCGTCCCGAATAGGCCCGGAAACCCTTCATATATCGCCCGCGCGGTGCGCGGGCGGTTGCACCCGCCTGACCGCAAGAGGAGAATGTGCCATGCATGAATTCTCTCCCGATACGTCGGCTGATCGGATTGTCTATCGGCTCGCAGGCGTGCCGCTCAGCGAGATGCTCGCCGCTGCCGAACATCTGACCCTTGGCGCTCACGGCGCGCTGGTGACCTATTCGCGCAAGGTCTTCATTCCACTGACGCGCCTGTGCCGGGACGTCTGTCATTACTGCACGTTCGCAACCTCGCCCCGCGCGGTCGGCAAGGCCTATCTGACGCGCGACGAGGTGCTGGCGATCGCGCGCGCCGGTGTGGCCGCAGGCTGCCGCGAGGCCCTGTTCACGCTCGGCGACGCGCCCGAGGCGCGGCACGCCGCGGCGCGGACAGCGCTCGACGCGATGGGGCACGAAACGACGCTCACCTATCTGCGCGAGATGGCGGCGGCGGTGCTCGAAGAGACGGGACTGCTGCCGCATCTCAATCCCGGTCTCATGACCGACGCCGACTATGCCGCCCTTCGCCCGGCGGCGGCGTCGATGGGGCTCATGCTCGAGACCATATCGCCCAGGCTCTCGCAGCGCGGCGGGCCGCATTTCGGCTCGCCCGACAAGGTGCCGGCACGCCGGCTGGAGACGATCGCGGCGGCGGGCCGCGCTCGCGTCCCGTTCACGACCGGGCTGCTCATCGGTATCGGCGAGACGCGCGACGAGCGGATCCAGGCGCTGACCGAGATCCGCGATCTCCACGCCCGCTACGGTCATATCCAGGAAGTGATCGTCCAGAACTTCAAGGCCAAGCCGGGCACGCGCATGGCCGCCTTTCCCGAGCCGTCCCTCGAAGAGCATCTGTGGACGATCGCGGCGGCGCGTCTGATCCTCGGTGGGGCGATGACAATCCAGGCGCCCCCGAACCTGCAGCCGGACGCTTTGTCGAAGCTTCTGGCCGCCGGCGTCAACGATTGGGGCGGGGTTTCCCCGGTCACGCCCGACCATGTGAACCCGGAAGCCCCCTGGCCGCATCTGGAGGCGTTGGCCGCAGCGACTGCGGCCACCGGGCGGGTGCTGGTCGAACGCCTAGCCATCGGACCGGCTTTTGCACGCGAGCCCAGCCGCTGGCTTGATCCCGGCCTGGTGCGTCCGGTCCTGCGCGCCGTGGACGCGCGCGGCCTGCCCGTGACCGAGGCCTGGCGGGCCGGCGGGACCATCGATCCTCCCGCCGTGCCGGGCGGAGGCGCCACCCGCACGTCCGCGACGATCGACGCGATCATCGACCGTGCGAGCGCAGGCCACCGCCTGGACGTGCCGGACATCGTAGCCTTGTTCTCCGCCGACGGACCCGACGTGCTGCGGGTCGCGCGCGCGGCCGATCGCCTGCGCGCCGAGGTGTCGGGGGATGCGGTCACCTACGTCATCAACCGGAACATCAACTACACCAACATCTGCCTGTATCGCTGCACCTTCTGCGCCTTCTCAAAGGGCGGGACGAAGGATCTGCGCGGCCCCGCCTACAAGCTGGACATGAGCGAGATCGGCCGCCGGGCCGCCGAGGCCGGTGATCGCGGCGCGACGGAAGTCTGCCTGCAGGGCGGCATTCATCCCGACTATGACGGGCACACCTATCATCAGGTGCTCGCCGCAGTGCGCGCGGCGGCGCCGGACATTCATATCCATGCTTTCTCGCCGCTCGAGGTCACGCACGGCGCGACCACGCTGGGCCTCTCGCTTGCGGACTATCTGGCGAGCCTCAAGGATTCCGGCCTGTCGACCCTCCCGGGCACGGCCGCCGAGATCCTGGATCCCGAGGTTCGGGCGGTCATCTGCCCGGACAAGGTCAGTGCGGTCGAATGGCTCGACGTGATGCGCGCAGCGCATCAGGCTGGCCTGCGATCGACGGCCACCATCATGTTCGGCCATGTCGACACCTATACGCACTGGGCGCGCCACCTCCTCCTGATCCGTGACCTGCAGGAAGAGACGGGCGGCTTCACCGAATTCGTGCCCTTGCCGTTCGTGCATATGGAGGCGCCGATGTGGCGCAAGGGCCGGTCGCGCTCGGGACCCAGTTTCCGCGAAGCCCTGCTCATGCACGCCGTGGCACGGCTCGTCCTGCATGGCCGGATCGACAATATCCAGGCGAGCTGGGTGAAGCTCGGACCGGTGGGGGCCCGGCTCGCGCTGGGCGCCGGGGTCAATGATCTCGGCGGCGTCCTGATGGATGAATCGATCACGCGCGCGGCCGGTGGCCGCAACGGCCAGCTTTTCGGTGTCGAACAGATGCACGAGCTGGCGCGCAGCGCGGGGCGCCCGGCCCGGCAGCGCACAACCCTCTATGGCGTGGTCCCGGCCGCGCATCTCGAACCAGCAGGAGTTTTCGCATCATGACGGCCATCGGAACAGTTGCGGTCATTGGCGGCACGGGCGATCTCGGTTCGGCGATCGCCCGCCGCCTGGCCAAGGCCGGGCATAGGGTGATCCTGGGGTCGCGAGCTCCGGAAAGCGCCGTCGCGGCCGCCGCGTCACTGGGCTTCGGGCTGACCGGGATGGGCAATGAAGAGGCTGCCAAGGCGGCCGACATCGTCATCGTCACAGTGCCGTTCGCCGCGCAGGAAGCGACGCTGGCCAGCATCGCCGCGCACGTCCAGGGCAAGGTCGTCGTCGACACGACCGTGCCCCTGGTCCCGCCAAAGGTCATGCGCGTCCAGCTTCCGACGGAGGGCTCCGCGGCGGTCCGGGCGCAGCGTCTGCTCGGCGAAGGCGCGATCCTCGTGTCCGCCTTCCACAATGTCGCCGCCCACAAGCTTATCAAGGACGATCCGGTCGCCTGCGATGTCCTGGTGTTCGGGGACGATAAGGAAGCGCGCGGGCGCGTCGTCACGCTTGCCAACGACTGTGGCTTGCGCGGCCTGCATGGCGGGGCGCTCGTCAATTCGGCCGCCGCCGAGGCGCTCACCTCGATCCTGATCTTCCTCAACAAGACCTATGCGGTCGATGGCGCCGGCATTCAGATCACGGGCACGCTGACCGAGCCGGCGTGACGATGGTCGGCTCTGAAGGGCTACGCGTCTTCCCCGTGACGGGGATCGGCGAGATCAAGCCCGGCGACGGGCTCGCCGCCATCATTGCGAACGCGCTTGCCGGACAGGAGCTCTGGCCGGTCGCAGACGATGTTCTTGTCGTCACGTCGAAGATCGTATCGAAGGCGGAAGGGCGCTTCGCGTCGCTCGCCGAGGTCCGGCCGGGCGCGGAGGCGCTCGCGCTGGCGGCGACGACCGGCAAGGATCCGCGGCTCGTGGAACTGATCCTTGGGGAGTCGAGCCGCGTCGTGCGCACGGCACCCAATGTTCTCATCACCCGGCATCGCCTGGGCCTGATCATGGCCAATGCCGGCATCGACCAGTCGAATATCGGCCCGGGCAGCGAGGATCGCGCTTTGCTGTTGCCGACCGATCCTGACAAGGCGGCCGCGGCCCTCTCGGAAGAGCTCGTGGGGGCGCTCGGTTTCGCGCCTGCCATCATCATATCGGACAGTTTCGGGCGTCCCTGGCGGCAGGGCGTCGTCAACGTCGCGATCGGATCCTGCGGCTTCCCGTCCCTCGTCGACCGACGCGGCGCGCCGGATCGGGACGGCCGCCTGATGCAGGTCACCCAGATCGCGCTGGCCGACATGGTGGCCGCTGCCGCCGGCCTCGTGACCGGCGAGGGCGACGAAGGCGTACCGGTCGCAATCGTGCGCGGCCTGCCGGCGACGGCGCCCATCCGACCCGCCTCCGCCTTGCTCCGCCCGGCCGACCAGGATCTGTTCGGATGAGCGTCGTCGTGCTCACCGGTGGCGTCGGCGGCGCCAAGCTCGTGCTGGGGCTGACGCAGATCCTTCCAGCGGATCAGATCACGGCGATCGTCAACACCGGAGACGATTTTCGCCATCTCGGCCTGTGGGTCTCGCCCGATCTCGATACCTTGCTCTACACGCTGAGCGGCAAGGCCAATGCGGTCCAGGGCTGGGGCCGGGAAGGGGAGACCTGGACGTTCCTCGAAACGCTGCGCACGCTGGGCGGCGAGGACTGGTTCGCGCTCGGCGATGGCGACCTGGCACTGCATGTGCTGCGCACGATGCGGATGAGCAGAGGCGACACGCTCGCGCAGATCACCGCGGACTTCGCGCATCACTGGGGTGTCGGCATCACAATGCTGCCGATGAGCAACGACGCGGTCGCCACCAGCCTCGAGACCGACGCGGGGCGCCTCGCCTTCCAGTCCTATTTCGTCGAGCGGCGCTGCGCTCCGGTGGTCGAGCGCATCACCTTTGACGGCGCGAAGCAGGCGAGATCCGCGCCCGGCGTGTGCGAAGCCATCCTTTCCGCCGACACCCGCACCATCCTGATCGCGCCGTCCAACCCCTATCTCAGCATCGATCCGCTGCTGGCCGTCCCGGGCATCGAAGCCGCGCTGCGGGCCGCAACCGCACCCGTCGTTGCCGTGACGCCGATCGTGGGTGGCGACGCGGTCAAAGGCCCCACGGCCAAGCTCATGCGCGAGCTTGGGGTTGCGGTCTCGCCGGCTTCGGTCGCCGCCCATTATGGGACGCTGCTGGACGGATTCCTGGTTGACGAACGCGATCCGACGGCGCAGCTGTCGCTTCCCACCTTCGCCTGCGACACGCTCATGCACAGTCTCGCCGATCGCGTGCGCGTGGCCGAAAGCGCGCTGCGGTTCGCCGACAGCCTGCGGTGAAGGCTTGGCACGCTCTCGTGCCGATCAAGGCCGCTGCCGACCGGAAGACGCGCCTCGCCGATCGGTTGTCGCCTGGCGAGCGCATCGCGCTGAGCGAACGGATGCTGCGGCATGTGCTCGCCATCCTGCAGGCCACGGAGGCGATCGGCTCGATCACCCTGCTGGCGTCGGACCCGGTCGCGGGGTGGTACGGGGCGCGCCTGAGCGATGACGGACGAGGCCTTAATGCCGAGGTCCAAGCGGCTGCCGCGCGGATCGGCGATCCCTTGCTGGTAATTCACGCCGATCTCCCGGCGCTTGCGGTTGCGGACATCCGCGCGCTGACGCACGCCGGCCGGAACGGCGTTGCCCTCGCGGCAGATCGGCATCGTCGCGGCACCAACGCGATCGCGCTCGGGCGCCGCGATGACTTCGTTTTCGCCTTCGGACCCGACAGTCTGGCGCGCCATCGCACCCAATGTAGCGCCACGGCGATCATTGAGCGTCCCGGACTGGCGCTCGACATCGATGTGTTCGAGGATTTGACCCTGTTCGCCGGCGATCGCGCGGCGCGGCAGGCGCAGATCGCATTCTAGCGCCGCCCTTCAATGACGCAGGAAGATGCGGATGAAGATCAATCTCACCTTGCCTTTCGATCGCTTCCAGATGGGCGACGAATTCCTGGACTATGAGGCGGTCGTCGCCATGTCCCGGCTGGCCGAACGCACCGGCTATCATGCCGGCCTGGTGACGGATCATCCCTGTCCGACCGGTCGGTGGCTCGATGCCGGCGGCCATCATGCGCAGGATCCGTTCGTTCTTCTCTCCTTCGTCGGCGCGGCGACCACGACGCTCCGGCTGCAGACCGGGATTCTGGTTCTGCCCTACAGGAACCCGTTCATCACCGCGCGCTCGGTCGCCACGCTCGATCTTCTCTCGCGCGGCCGCGTCCGCCTCGGCGTCGGCACCGGTTATCTCAAGGGCGAGTATCGCGCGCTCGGTGTCGATTTCGAGCGCCGCAACGAGCTGATGGACGAATATATTCAGGCCCTGAAGACGGCCTGGACGTCCTCGGAATTCACCTTCTCGGGCTCGGGCTATGAAGCGCTCGGCAACCGCATCCACCCGCTGCCGGTGCAAAAGCCGCATCCCCCGATCCTGATCGGGGGCAACGCCAAGCGTGCCATCCGCCGCGCCGCCGAGCTCGGCGACGCCTGGAATCCCTTTCCGACGGTCAATGCGACGCTGGCCGCGACCAGCCGGACGGTCGAACTGACGACCGAGGCCGACCTTCAGGACAGTATCGACTATCTGCGCTCCCATTGCGAAACGATCGGGCGGGCCGAGCCACCGCCGGTCGAGCTTGCCGGCTGGACCGATGCTGCAACGCCGCTGTCGACGCAGGAGATGATCGACAAGATCGGTCGATATGCCACGATGGGCGTATCCGCGCTGGGGGTTCACTTTCCCGGGGAGAGCCGGTCGGAATGGTCCGATCAGGTCGAGCGCTTCGCGGACGAGGTCGTTGCCCGACTCGATGGCGGACAAGATCCTGCGGTTAGCTGAACAGCTGCCAGCCGCCGCCTTCCGCGGCAGAGCGCGTCCAGCCGCTTGATGCCCATGTCCCGCCGTCCACGTTGATGGTCACGCCGGTCACATAGCCTGCCAGTGCGGAGGCGAGGAACACCGCGACGCCGGCGCAGTCGTCCTGGGTCCCGGCGCGTCCGGCCGGAATGTAGCGTGCCTGCGCCGCCTTTCCGGCGTCGCTGAGCAGCGCGGGCGCAAAACGCGCCATGTGCTCGGTCGGCACGAGGTCGGGTGCGATGCAATTGACACGGATGTCATGCTCGGCGAGCTCGAGCGCCGCGGTGCGGGTAAAGTTGATCATGGCCGCCTTGCAGGCGGCGTAGACCGCATAGCCAGGCGCGGCGCGAAGGCCCTCGATGCTGGCGATGTTGATCACGCTGCCCGGCCGGCCTGCCGCGATCATCGCGCGGACGGCGGCCTGGGTCGTCGCCACGAGGCTCTTCAGATTAAGATCAATCTGCCGATCCGCCTGGCGGTCCGTGATGTCGACGATCGGGATCGGCCGGGTGCCGCCGGCATTGTTCACCAGGATGTCGACCCGGCCCAGGGTTTGAAGAATGTCCGCCACGGCGGCACGGGTCGCATCCCGGTCCGTCACGTCGGCGACAGTCACATGGGCCCGCCGCCCTTTCTCTTCGATCCTTGCTGCGACCTCGTCGGCAGCGGCGGCACCCACGTCGATCAGCGCCACGTCCGCGCCGAACTCCGCGAGGGCGATCGCGATCCCGCGCCCGATGCCGGAGCCACCGCCCGTGACGATCGCGACCTGATCGGTCAGCAGGATGTCGCCGCGGCGCAGAAGTGTCTGCGAGAGGGCAGGAATCATCGGGCAGGCCTTCCCGTCTAGGATCCGTCGCGCAGAAATCGGGACGGCCGACCCTCCCGGTCGCGGGACGCTTGGCAAGTCGGGCGAGCGATTCGTCCGCGGCTCCGGCCAAGTCATCGCCCCGGCGAAATCATGTCCCGGGCCGTGGGAGCCTCACCCTTCGACGACAGGCGAGGGCACAGCGGATGCGGCCTTCACGCCCGCTTCGAAAGGGAGGCCACCACCTGCAGCATGCCGGACTTCTCGATCGCATCGGACATGGGCATCGCGTCGGTCCCCGCCATCGCCGCGATCTTCGCGACGAGGGCTGCGGGATCGTCCGTCTCCAGCTCGTAGATCGTGAGCGAGGTGTAGGACGGGACGTCGAGATCGTAGACCTTCTGATAGTCGATGTTCAGCCGGCGGGCACTGACGATGCCCTCCACACGCGCGACGTCCGCGAGATGGTCGGAATCGTACCAGTCGCGAAACTCCTGATCGCGGCCTTCCTTGCCGCGACCCAGGATCACATATTCATAGCGGGCCATTGAGCCGATCCTTTCCCGTTCCTTCTCGCCGCCGGCAGCTTTCGTGCGGCTTGCGGCCCCATCTCAGGCATAATCACGCACGAATTTTTCGAACATGTCGGCCACGATGCCCAGCAGGGCGCATCCGTCGCCGTCCTCGCGCGCGGCCTCCAGACAGCCCAGACCCAATTCCCGCAGGATGATCTTCGACAGCGCGCGGACATAGGCATGCTCCGGGCCGGGCTGTTCGGCGCGAGCAAAGGCGGGGAAGCGCGCGGCGAGCGCGTCCTGGAAGGACTGGCTCACCTTCTGGACGACCGAAGGCGTGTCATGGCCGACGCCCAGACCGATCAGCAATGTCGCAGGCGTTTTCTGGCTGACGACGAACGCCACGAGATCGGCGATCCATTTGTCGATCGCGGCCCGATCGGGAACAGGTCCTGGCAGCGTCTCGATGATCCGGCCGAGACCCGCATAATAATCCAGACCGATGGCTTCGAGGATCTCGGCCTTGTCGGTGAAGTGCGAATACAGCGTCGTGCGCCGCGTGCCGGCCGCCTTTGCAATCTGCTCGAAGGTCGTCGCCGCATAGCCGTGCCGGAAGAAGAGATCGCGCGCCGCATCGCAGATGTGACCGCGCGCAAACGCCTTGCGCGCCTGCTGGAGCGACGGCGGTGCGGGTTCAACGTCGGAGGGATCGAGCATTCACTGCTTCTTACAGAGCACGCCCGTCATGTCGATAGATTGACCTTCTGACGAAGTCTCGACATGGTGTCGGAAAGAGGCGGTTTTGCTCTTAGGGCCCGCCTGCCATCGGAGAGATCATCGTGACCGACCCCTTGATGCAGCCGTTCCAGACGAAGAATCTCACCTTCAAGAATCGCATCGTCCACGCGCCCACGACGCTGAACATGTCCGATGAACGCGGATACGCGACCCGCCAGGCAGTCGGTGCCTATGAGGCGCTCGCCGCCGGCGGCTATGGCGCGGTGTGCGTGGGCGCCACCTGCGTTCGCTGGGATGGCCTGATCAACGAGCGGATGCTCGGCTTCTACGATGACACCTACACGATCAGCCATCGCGAGATCGTCGAGGTCATTCACAATAACGGGGCGCTGGCCGGCATTCAGCTCTTCTACGGCGGCCTCATTCCCGGAGTCGGCGCGACATTCCCGATCGAGCCCGGCAAGGGCTGGATCCCCGGCACCGTCTCATGGGGACCTTCCGGCAAATATCCGATCGGCAATCCCGAGCCGGGCGTCGTTCCGACCGAGGAATATGAAGATATCGTCGAATGCTTCGGGCAGGCCGCGCGCCGCGCCAAGGAAGCCGGTTATGACTATGTCTCCTATCACTTCTGTCACGGCTCGCTGCCGCACGTGACCTTGTCACTGCTCGAAAATCAGGGGCGCAACGACAAATATCAGGATCGGTTCCTGTTCTGCGAGGAGATCGTCCTGCGCGCCCAGGAACTGTGCGGAAAGGATTATCCGCAGATCCCGCGCCTGGTGTGCGATGAGAATTTCGAGGGCGGATACGACGTCGATTATTTCATCGAGCATTATGCGACGCGCCTGCATGACCTCGGCATCGACGCTCTGGACTGCACCTTCGGCTCGATGCTGCCGGCCAAGAACCGCGATCCGGAAGTCTCGTCCGGCGAGGTCATCGGCGGCGGCTTCTACGTGCCGAACATGGTGGCGCTCCCTTACATCAAGCATCTGCGCGAAGGCCTCCAGGCCAGGGGCATCGACATGCCGCTGATGGGGTCGTGCAACGTCAACACGCCCGACCAGATGCGCGCCATGATCGCGGATGGCGCGGCCGATTTCTATGCCTCCTGTCGCCAGTCGCTCGACGATCCCGATTTCCCGCGCAAGATCGCCGAAGGGCGCGAGAACGAGATCCGCAAGTCGACCCGGACCGGCGCCTCGCTGATGACGGGCAACATCTTCGCCAAGGGTATTGCGGGTTCGGCACAGAATGCCACCTTCGGCCGCAATCGCGACTATGCGCTGACCAAGACGCTCGATCCCAAGAAGGTCGCCATCGTCGGAGGCGGCTCCGGCGGCATGGAATATGCCATCACCGCCCATCAGATCGGGCATGACGTGACCATCTACGAAGCGGGCGACCAGCTCGGTGGCGTCATGGCCTGGGCCGGCAATTACAAGAACCTTCCGAACATGGAGCAGATCGCCTACCAGCCCGACTGGCACAAGCTGATGGTCGCCAAGCACGGCATTTCCGTGAAGCTCAACCAGACCGTGACGGCGGACTTCCTCAAGGGCGAGAAGCCTGACGTCGTCGTGATCGCCACCGGAGCGAAGCCCGCTTTGCCGGTGATCGAGGGCCTGGACGAGGCGCTTGCCTCCGGTGCCGCGATGCCGATCGATGACGTGCTGTCGGGCAAGACGAGCCTCGACAAGGCGCAACCGGTCCTGATCTGGGGTTCAGGCGAGGGGATCGAGCTAGCTTTGGATCTGGTCCGCTCCGGTTATCAGGTCCGGCTCATCGACCCCGCGCCCGCCTTCGTGCCGGCCGCCTATATCGGGTCGCGCGCGCGGCCGGTTCTGCGCTGGGCGGGGCAGGATGGTCTGGCGGTCGAACAGGGCGTGACGCTCGTGCGCGTCACCGATAAAGCCGCGACCTTGCGCAATGCCGATGGGCGCGAGGAAACCGCGTCCTTCGGGGCGCTGGTCGTCGCCCCGGGGCGCGTCGCCTATGACCCTCTCTCGCGCGACTTGCTGGGAAGCGGTCTGCGCGTCCAGGTCGTCGGCGATGCCCGCATCCCGCGCTCCTACGGCAACGCCATCCACGAGGCCGCCTACCTGGCCCGTCACATCTAACAAAACAGAAGGCCGGCACCGGCGAGGAGAGGCACATGTTCGATTGGCTGACAGACGATCAACGGGCGCTGCGGGACATGGCCGCCACGTTCGCGCGCAAGGAGGTGGAGCCGCTCGCGCAGCAGATCGACCGCGACGAGGCGACGCCTGACGGCCTGACCAAGGCCGCGGCCGATCTCGGCCTGTTCGGTCTGTACACCTCGCCCGATTATGGCGGGTCGGGCGCGGACATGGTCTCGGTCTGCCTCGTCAGCGAGGAAATCGCCAAGGCCAGCCCGGCCTTCGCCGGCGCGCTGACTGTCCAGATGGTGCTCTGCCCGAAAACAGTCGAGATCCTCGGCACCGAGGATCAAAAGCAGCGCATGCTCCCGCTGTCGGCCAGCGGCGAGCGCGTGATCGCTTATTCGCAAAGCGAGCCCGCCGGTGCCGCGAACATTCCCTCGCATCTGACCAAGCTTGAGCCGGACGGCGACGGCTGGCGCCTCGACGGTTCGAAGCTCTTCTGTACCCAGGCGTCAGCCAAGACCTATCTGGTCATGTGCAAGACCAAGAACCATGCCGGCGAGGAAGGCTATGGCTGCATCATCGTCGAGGCAGAGGATGAGGGCTTCGAAATCGCGCCCTACGAGCACAAGCTCGGCTGGCGCGGGACGAACACCGGCCCGATCTCGTTCAACAATATCCGTATCACCAAGGATCGCATCCTGGGCGACGTGCTGACCGGCGGTATCGCCCACCGCGCGGCCAACCATGCCAACGTGCTGGCCCATGCGGCGACTTCGCTCGGCTGCGCGCAGGGCATGCTCGACCGGACGCTCGAGCAGGTTAAGGAGCGCAAGCTTTACGGCAAGCATATGGGGGACTTGCAGCCGGTCAGCTATTGGCTCGCCGAATCCCATGCGCGGCTCTCGGCGGGCCGGGCACTGCTCTACGAAAATGCCCGCGCCCTCGAAAACGGCACGATGGCAGCGGGGATGGGCAGCGTCTGCAAGGCCTGGATCGGCGATACCGCGGTCGACATCTGCACCAAGCTCCTGCGGCTGTGGGGCGGCAGCGGGATCATGGATTCAACCGGCGTGAACCGCTTCCTGCGCGACGCCGTCGCCAAGACGATCGCGGAGGGGGCGTCCGAGATGCATTACGCAATCATCGCCAACCAGCTGATCTACGGCAAACCCTATCTCCAGCCGCCCGCAGCCTGAAGGAACCGGCTCGATGACTGACCTTTTGCGGCAACCGACGCATATTGGCGACCTGATCGCAGCGGCGCTCGGCCGTGATCGCGATCGCCTCGTCGCGATAGGCGAAGGCGGCGAACGACTGACGGCCGGCGCACTGTCCGACGGCATCAGTCGGATCGAGCAGTTTTTTCGAACGCTCGACCCTGCCCCGAAGCGCGCTGCGGTGCTGGCGCGCAATCGGCTCGATCTTCTCGCGGTCAACAACGGGATGAGCTTTGCCGGCATCGTCTTGACCGCGCTTCATCCGATGGGCGCGCTCGAGGACTATCTCTATGTCCTCGAAGATGCCGGCATCGATACGCTGGTCTATGATCCGGTCCATTATGAAGAGGTTGCGATCGCGCTGAAGGCGCGGGCGCCCGGCCTGCGGCACATCTTTTCTATGGGGGAGGGCGGCACCGGCCAGGACGTTCTCGACGCGGCCCGGGCCTTCTCGCCCCGGGCGCTTGCCGCACCCGCGACGAAGCCGTCCGACCTGATGCGCATCGCTTACTCGGGCGGCACGACCGGCAAGCCCAAGGGCATCATGGTCACGCAGGCGTCGGCGGCGACGTCGGCCTATATCCAGCAGATGACGTGGGAATGGCCCAAGGAAGTCCGCCACCTGATCTGCGCGCCGCTGAGCCACTCGGGCGCGGCCGTGCTCACGTCGATCCTCATGAATGGCGGAACGATGGTCGTCCTCCCCGGCTTCGATCCGGTCGGCGTCATGCAGGCGATCGAGGAGCACCGGATCACGTCGATCCTGATGGTGCCGACGATGGTCATCTCGTTAATCGACCATCCCCGTTTCGGTGAGTTCGATCTCTCGAGCCTTGAGGTGATCTTCTATGGCGCCTCGGCATTCCCGACCGCGCGCCTGAAGGATGCGATCGGGAAGCTCGGGCCGATCTTCTTCCAGTTTTACGGGCAGTCCGAAGCACCGATGTCGGTCACGGTCATGCGCCGCGACGAACATCTCGTGGACGACCCCATCCGGCTTGCAAGCTGCGGCCGTCCGACGCCGCTTGTGCATGTTGCTTTGCTTGATGACGACAACCAGCCGGTCGCCGACGGCCAGCCGGGAGAGATCTGCGTGCGCGGCCCGCTGTTGATGGGCGGCTATCTGAACATGCCGGAGGAGACGGCGAAGGTCTTTGAGGGCGGCTGGCTTCACACCGGCGACGTCGCGGTGCGCAGCCCCGACGGCTTCCTGCGGATCGTCGATCGCAAGAAGGACATGATCATCACCGGCGGCTTCAATGTGTTCGCCCGCGAGGTCGAGGACGCGCTGACGGAATTTCCCGGCGTTCGTGCCGCCGCCGTGATCGGCGTGCCGGATCCCAAATGGGGCGAGGCGGTCAAGGCGGTGGTGGTCTTGGAGGCCGGCGCGACGGTCGACCCGGTCGCCCTGATCGCCAGCGTCCGTGAAAAGAAGGGGGCAGTCCAGGCGCCCAAGACGGTCGAGTTCATCGACGCGCTCCCGCTCTCCCCGCTGGGCAAGCCCGACAAGAAGGCGCTGCGCGCGCGCTTCGCAACGGCCTAGGCAAGGTGCGGCGGGCGCGTCACGGGCACGCCCGCAGCGAGCCATATGATTGCCGGCCGGCCTGCGGCCCTTAGACGTCCCAGACGAGCGGCAGGTTGCGGATGGACAGAAGTCCGGGATGGACACTGGTGTCCGCGCCCGGTTTGACCCGGAAGGCGGGAATCCGCCGGAACCACTCCTCGAGCAGGATCCGCAATTCGCGTCGGGCGAGCGGCGCGCCGAGGCAGATGTGCACGCCTGCAATGAAGGTCATGTGCCGGTTCGGCTTGCGGGCCGGATCAAAGGTCCGCGGATCCGCGAAGCGCTCCGGATCGAAATTGCCGCCAGGGTTGAAGCACTGGAAGGAATCCCCGGCCTTGATCTGCTGGCCGTGCCACTCGAAATCCTGCTTCGCCCGCCGACCGGAACTCAGGATCGGCTGGGTTCGCAGGAATTCCTCGACCGCGGTCGGGATGAGCGCGCGATCGGCACGGATCCGGTCCTGGATGTCGGGCTGCAGCGCCATCCGGCGGAACATCTGGCTGATCGTCGCCGCAACCGTGTCGAGACCGCCCAGCCACAGGAACCAGACGATCCCGATTTTTTCGTCCCCCGTCAGTGGTCGGCCTTCGATCGTGCCATGAACGATCGCAGATACGAGCTTGTCATCCGGTGCTTTTTCCTTCTCGGAAATGAAACCGCGCAGGAAGTCGACGACGCCCCGCAATGCCGCGGCAATCGGTTCGAAGCTGTTCGAATGAAGGATCGCCCATTCCCATTCGAGGAACTGGTCGAACATGTCGCGGGGAAAGCCCATCAGGCCCATGAAGATCCGGACCGGATAGATGCGACCGAAATCCCAGGCGATGTCGACCTCGCCCCTATCGGCGAAGCCGTCGATCATCTCGTTGACCAGTGCGCGCATGTCGTCGTCCATCAGCTTCAGCCGGGCCGGGCCGAAATGCGGCATCAGGAACATGCGATATTTGTGATGGTCCGGCGGATCGATGGCGAGCGGGATGGACGGAAACGTCTCGCCGATCAGCGCCTGGAATTCCGCCGTCCCCTTGTTCGAGAACAGCTCATTGTCCGAATAGACCCGCTCGATATCCGCATAATGGGTGACGATCCAGCTGCCCGCCGGATGGGCGAACGGGTTGCCGGGTTCGCCGGGGACGGTCGGACTGAACAGCAGGCGCGGTATGTCGGGCCCTGAAAGCCAGCCTGACGGCGCATAAGGATCGACGAGGTCGTTCGGCACGCCGCCCAGGGCGAAACGGATATCGACAAGCCGGTCCCGGGGGACATGGTCGGGTGCGGGATGATCGACGCGCACGGCATCGAGGGTGCTCGGGTAGGTCATCATCCTGTCCTTTGCAATTGTCTCGGCGGTTGTTCGGGCGTCCGCCTTGTTCGAAGCGCTTCGCGGTCAGCCGCGCGCGACGGCCGCCTGACCTCGCGCTCAGTCCCGCTTCTTGCTCCCGATGCTTGCGATGTGCTGCTTCATCATGTCCTGATAGGCAGGCGCGAGCATCAGCGTCGAATTGGCCATGCGCTCGACCGCGGCCGCCTGGTCGGCACCCAGGTCGCGCGCCAGCTCAATCGCGATCTTCGCGGCGCCCATCATCTCGCCATTCTGCTGGGTCAGATGCCGGCAGAAGGCCATGACATCCTCCTCGAACGTCGCGTCGTCGAACACCTCGTGCACCAGCCCCATCGTCAGCGCCTGTGCGGCGGATGCAGGCTTGTTGGCCATGATCAGATATCGCGCCCAATGTGCGCCCACGACGCGCACCAGCCTCGAAACGCCGTTTGTGGCCGGCAGCACACCGAACTTGGCCTCCGGAAACGCATAGCTTGCCGACGCCGTCGCGAGCCGGAAGTCGCAGGACAGCGACAGCTCGAGGCTTCCGCCCACGCAAGCGCCCTGGTGCGCGACCACGAACGGCTTCTCGATATGCTCGATCTCGTCCCAGATGGACCGCATACGGAGGCGGCGATGCATTTCCCGGATCCCGGAACCCGTATCCGGAAGCGCCCCGCCGCCGCCTTCCTTCAGGTCGGCGCCCGAGGAGAAATAGCGCCCCGTCGCCCGGATGAGCATCACCTTGAGCGCGGGCGTGTCCCGGAAATGCTCGACGGCTTCGCCAAGCAGTCCGATTAGCGACGTGGAGAGGGCATTGTACTTTTCCGGGCGATTGAAAGTCGCGATGAGGATGCCATCGCTCTCGTCGACCAGCAGGTGAGGGGCGTCGGTCATCGTCGGTCCTTTCTCGATCGTCCTTCGCACCGAAGGCGCAGCTGCGGGGCCCGTCCGACGATCACGGCGTGAAGCCTCGCGCACGTCGGCGCTGGCAGCCGGTCGCACCTTCGCCGATCCTCGCCGACATCCGGTGCCGCCCTCCGGCGCTGCCCGCCGTCGCTTATCGGGGCGGCCAGCTCTGGGTGCCGTCCTCGTCGAGGACGACGATGATGCGCTCGGGACAGGCCCGCGCGCCGTTGCGTGCCAGCTTTTCCTCGCCTTCGACGACCTCGAACCCTTCGGTGGCGACATAGCCTTCGGCATCGAGCGGATAGAGATGATCGGCGACGGCGTGGCAGCGGGCATTGCCCACGCACTGTGCCTTTTCGATCCTGATCTTCATGGATTGATCCTTCTCCTGCGCGCAAGCGACTGCACGCCTGGCCGGTCCTGCCCGTATCGCGCGGTAGAGCGCAGCCGCCGCCGGTGATCAAGGCTTGGGCGGCGCTTGCAGTCGGGCATCGACGAGCCAAATCGCAGGGGCGGTATTGTAGGGCGCTCGGCTTGAATGCGCCCGGCTTTGTGCCGACACTCTCGCCCTGTCAGCAATGCACCACCGGCAATCCGTTTGCGCGGCACATGCGCTGGTGAGGAGGATCCTGATTCATGACTGCCCTGAGCCCGGCCGTGCCGACCCCCGAGCATGTCCCGCCCGCTGCGATCTACGACTTCGACATGTTTCTCGATCCCGCCTTGCTGGCCGATCCGCATGAGCGGATCCGCGAGCTGGTCCGTGAAGCGCCGCCGGTGTTCTGGACGCCGCGCAACGGCGGCCATTGGACGGTGATCGGCCACAAGGAGAATTATGCCGCCTCGCGCGACACCGAGACCTTCTCCAGCGAGGTCATGACGCGCGACGAGATGGCGGCGATGAAGCCGCACATCCTGGCCGCCATGCCCGGGGCCACCCATCTGCCGCTGCCGACGCCCATCAACATGGATCCGCCGGATCATACTCGCTTCCGAGCGCCGCTGAACACGGCCTTCTCGCCCAAGGCGATGATGGCGCGGAAGGAGGAGGTCCGTGCGCTTGCCAACGAGCTGATCGATGCGGTGATCGCGCAGGGGCATTGCGATTTCATCCCGGCGATTGCCGAGCCGCTGCCGGTGCAGGTGTTCCTCAAGCTGATGGGCCTCCCGATCGAGCGGATGGGCGAGTTTCGTGAGCTCGTGCACGAATTCCTGGCGCCGATGGAGACGCCGCTCGACCCGCTGTTCCGGATGCGCAAGGTCGCCGAGGCGATGCGCCCCGAGCTCGAGGCACGCCGCGACGCGCCCAAGAGCGATCTGATCTCGCTGTTGTGGAGCACCGAGATCGACGGCAAGCCGATGACGTATGAGACGATGGAGGACTTCGGTGTCCTCCTGTTCATCGCCGGCCTGGACACCGTGATCAACGGCATGGGCTACGGCATCCGCCATCTGGCGATGAACCCGGACTTCCAGAACGAGCTGCGCGCCAATCCCAAGCGCATCACCGAAGCCGCGGAGGAATTGCTCCGGCGCTATACTTTCACCGTGCCGACCCGCCGGATCGCCAAGGATGCCGAATTTGCGGGATGGCAGATGAAGACCGGCGACAGGCTGATGCTCTTCCTGCCGGCCGCCGACCTCGATCCGCGCGAATTCGCCGAACCGGAGCGTTTCAGCCTCGAACGCGAGAACAATGTGCATATCGCCTTCGGCGTCGGCCCGCACCGCTGCCTCGGCTCGCACCTGGCGCGCATCGAGCTGCAGGTCATCTACGAGCAGATGCTGGCGCGCCTGCCGACCTTCCGCATCGACGGCACCAAGCCGATGAAATTCCACGGAGGCAACATCATCGCCATCGACTCGCTGCCGCTGCGCTGGGACTGACACCGTGAGCGGTTCCCGCCTGCTGCCGCAGCTCGGTCCCGACAACCGGTTCTTCTGGACCGGCGGGGCCGACGGGCAGCTGCGCCTTCTCCAGTGCGAAGCCTGTGACACGTTCATTCATCCGCCCCGGCCGATCTGTCCGACCTGTCTGTCGGAAGCGGTGGCACCGCGCGTCGTGGCCGGAACGGGCGTGATCGACAGCTACACGATCAATCGCCAGAAATGGCACCCGGCGATGGAGGTGCCGTTCGTGTTCGCGCGCATCGCGATCGACGGCGCGCCCGGCGTCATCCTGTCGACCAACATCGTCGGTTCGCCCGTCGACGCGGTCGAGATCGGCGACCGGGTCCGGGTCGTGTTCGAACAGCAGGACGACGTCTTCCTGCCCTTGTTCGAAAAGGTCGGTTGAGTGGCGACCGAAGCCTTCGTCACCGGCATCGGCCAATCGCAGATCGGTGTCCGCCTCGAGCGGCATCCGCTGCTGCTGACCATCGACGCGATCCGCGAGGCCCTGGACGAATCCGGGCTGACGCTTTCGGATATCGACGGGCTGTCGACCTATCCGGGCAAGACCGCCGCGCCGCCCGGCTACTCGCCGGTCGGCACCGAGGATGTCATGGACGCGCTGCGCCTGCCGATCCGGTGGTATTCGGGCGGGGGCGAGATCAGCTCGCAGCTTGGTGCGATCGTAGCCGCGGTCGCGGCGGTGAAGGCCGACCTCGCCCGCCACGTCATCTGTTTCCGGACGGTCTACGAGGCCGCCGCTCTGTCCCGTCCGCAAGACTATCCGCAGCCGCGCGGCAACGGCCGCATCGATGGCTTTCCGCAGTGGGTCATGCCGTTCAACGCGCTGTCCGCGTCGAACTGGATCGCCCAATATGCGATGAAGCATGTCAAGAAATATGGCCTGACGCGTGAACAGCTCGCCCAGATCGCGCTGACCGATCGCAAGCACGCTTTGCTTAATCCCCGGGCGCTCGTCCGCGAGCCGCTGTCGATGGATCAATATCTGGAGGCGCGGATGATCTCGGATCCGCTGTGCCTGTATGATTGCGACCGCTTCACCGACGCCTCCACGGTCCTCATCGTCTCGGCCGGCGATGCGCTGGGCGACGTCAAATGCCGGCCGGTCCGCATCGCCGCGAGCGCGCATGCCGCCGAGCGCTACAGCTGGGACCAGCCCGACGTGATGGCGTCCTATGCCACGGGCCGCGAGCTGTGGAAGAACACCGATTATCAGCCGAAGGATGTCGACACCGTCCAATTCTATGACGGGTTCAGCTTCCTCGCGCTGACCTGGTTCGAATCCCTCGGCTTCTGCGCGCCGGGAGAGGGCGGCGCTTTCATCGAGGGCGGCGCGCGGATCGCGCTCGACGGCGAGCTGCCGATGAACACGTTCGGCGGACAGCTGGGGGCAGGGCGCCTACACGGCTTCGGCTTCGCCCACGAGGCGATCGTGCAATTGCGCGGCCTGGGCGGAGACCGCCAGATTGCGGGCGATCCGAAGGTCGCGATCGCGACATCGGGCGGCGGACCGCTCGCGACCGCTCTGCTGTTCGCGAGGGACATGTGATGCGCATGGCCGAGACCGGCTATCGCCGGCGCATTCTCATCGAACCCGCACCGGGGCGCGTCGTCGCCGAGCTGGAAGACGATTATCATCGCATGGTCGTCGCGCTCGATCATCACGACGGCGTCGTGACGCGGGTCGAAAGCGACATGAAGCGCGGTCCCTGGACAAGCTGTCCCGGCGCCATGGACACGCTCGAGCAGACCTTCGTCGGGACAACGCTCGCCGACTTCGTGGCGCGCGGCGACAAGACGCTCAACTGCACCCATCTCTACGATCTGAGCCTGTTCGCCGCCGCCCACGCGCATGACGAGGCGGCGACCGCCTACGATATCGTCGTCACCGACGCGGTCGACACCGTCCGCTGTGCGCGGCTCGCCCGCAACGGCGTGCCCCTGCTCGAATGGCATCTCGAGGGCGATCTCTTTCGGTTTCCGGCGGATCTGGCAGGCACCCGCCTCCACGCGCTCGGACCCTGGATCGCGGGGCTCGACAAGGCCGGGGCGGAAGCCTGGCGCATCCTGCGCTGGGCAACCATCATCGCGCAGGGCCGCGGCATGGACATTCCGGCCGGTCTGCCCGCGACCGCTTTCGCCAGCGGCGCCTGTTTCACCTTCCAGCCGGAGACCGCAGGCCGGTCCTTCCGTCGCCCGGGCGCCGACATCGATTTCAGCGCGCCCGGCCTGGAGCCCATGGCCGATCGGGCTGCCCGTTTCAACCGATCCGACGCGATTTGAATAACAGGAGGTCTGTATGAAGATGGAAGATATGGTGCTGATCAGCGTAGACGATCACATCACCGAACCCGGCACCATGTATGACCAGCATCTCTCGGGAGAAGCCCTGGCGACGGCGCCCAAATTGCTCACCCTCGCCGACGGCACCAACCTGTGGGAATATCAGGGCAAGAAGATCCCGTCGGTCGGCCTCAACGCCGTCGTCGGTCGCCCGCCCGAGGAATATGGGATGGAGCCGACCTCCTTCGAGCAGCTACGCGCCGGCTGCTATGACGTGCACGAGCGCGTCAAGGACATGAACATCAACGGCATGGCCGCCTCGCTCAACTTCGCCAGCTATCCCAGCATCGATGGCGGCCTTTTTATTGCGGCCGAGGATAAGGCGCAGGCCCTCACGCACCTGCGCGGCTACAATGACTGGCATGTCGACGAATGGTGCGGCGCCTATCCAGGGCGGTTCATCCCCTGCGGCTTGCTTCCGGTTTGGGACATGGATGCGACCGTGGCCGAGCTCAGGCGCCTGGCCGACAAGGGTTGCCACGCGGTGTCGATCAACGAGAATCCGACCGTCCGCAAGCTGCCCAGCATCCACAATACCTATTGGGAGCCGCTCTACCGGACCGCGGCCGAGATCGGCACGACGCTCTGCCTGCATATCGGCGGCGGCAACGCCTCGCCGCACGCATCGATGGAAACGCCGATCGAGGCCTGGATCACGACCATGCCGCTCGCCGTGTCGGTGGGCGCGGCCGACTGGCTCAACCTGGCGGCCCTGGGGCGCTATCCGAGCCTGCGCATCGCTTTGTCCGAGAGCGGCATCGGCTGGATCCCGTATTTGATGGAGCGCGCGGACTTCAGCCACAAGCAGCACAAGGCGTGGACGCATTCGGACTCGATCTTCGCCGGCAAGAAGCCGAGCGAAGTTTTCCGTCAACATTTCACGAGCTGCTTCATCGACGATGCGTTCGGCCTCAAGAATATCGACGAGATCGGCGAGGACAATATCTGTTACGAATGCGACTATCCGCATTCGGATACTTTGTGGCCGAATGCTCCGGAGTTTCTCTGGGAAACGATCAAGCATCTTCCCGAGCGGCAGATCCAGAAGATCACGCATGAAAATGCCATGCGCGACTTCACCTTCGATCCCTTCGCGCATCACAAGAAGGAAGACCTGACCGTCGCGGCACTTCGGGCGAAGGCGGCCGAACAGGGCGTCGACGTTTCGGTCAAGTCGAGCGGCGGCGCGGCCCCGCTGGCCGCTGGCGAAGCCCAGCGTCCGGTCACGTCCGGCGACATCGTCCAGATGTTCATGAAGCACGCCGAGGCCGCCTGAGCCCATGCGGGTGTGGGGGGACGAAGCCGCCCTCCCACACCCGCAGCCCGCTGCGGTCGTTCAGGCGACCTGGCCTTGTCAGCATCCGGGCACGGTCCGGTCCGCCCCGCGAAGCATCGCGCCCGCGGTGTTGCAGCCGAGCGCTGGCGGCGCTTCGGCCGCTCTTCTAGGCAATCGATGCTTGCGACCGCCAGGCAGACCAAGCGGATAGAACAGGCGGGAGGCGAGGATGACAGCATCCGCACGGCAGGAATGGGCGGCAGGCTGGCCGCTGCCTCTTCTGGGGATGTTCGGCATCGCCGGTGCTGCGACCATGGGCTATTCGAGCGGCGTCTTCATGTCGGCGATGGTCAGCGAATTCCACTGGAGCCGGGCGCAATTCTCGTCGGCCTTCACGGTGCAGATGATCGTGGGCCTGGTCGTGGGGCCCTATGTCGGTCGCGTCATCGACAAGGTGGGGCCGCGCCGAGTCGCCCTGTTCGGCGTCCTGGCCTTTCTTCCCGGTTTCTCGGTCCTGGGGCTCGCCAATGGCGTGCCGTGGCAATGGTGGCTGCTGGGCGTCGTCCAGGCCGTCTGTACGACGGCGATCGGACCTCCGACGTGGCTGGCGGCGATCACCCCGCGGTTCAATGTCTCGCGCGGACTGGCCTTGTCGGTGGCCCTGGCCGGCGTTGGCGTCGGCACCGCGATCTGGCCGGTCCTGGCCGCCTTCCTCGTCGAACATATCGGCTGGCGCGCCACGTTTCCCGCGCTGGCGTGCATCTGGGGCGTCGTGATGGTGCCCGCGACCTTCCTCTTCTTCAAGGACAGGCCGACCCCGGCCGGCAGCGGTCTCCCTGCCGTAGCCGAGCCGATCGTTCCTTCGGCGCCCGGTCAATATTGGCGCGCGCTGCGCTCGCGCAGCTTCGTCTTCATCGCGCTCGCCGGTGGCCTCTATGTCAGCATGTCCTATGCGATGATCCTGCATGCCGTCCCGCTGCTCCAGGCGGGGGGCCTCACGCTCGGGGCCGCAGCGCGGCTCGCCGGCATTGCCGGCCTCTGCTCGATCATCGGGCGGCTCTGCACGGGAGTCCTGCTCGACCGCTTTCCCGCCCGCTCCATCGCCATCGTCGTCTTCCTCCTGCCGTTCGTGGTCAGCCTGCTGCTGCGGTTCGGGGCGGGATCCTGGGAGGCGTCGCTGGCGGCGGTCATCCTCCTCGGCCTCTCGGCCGGCGCGGAGACCGATGTCGTGGTCTATACCGCCTCCCGGCGGTTCGACCGGGCCGTGATGGCCTCGCTCTTCGCGACGATCTTCGCCTTGTTCTCGGTCTTCGCGGCCGCCGGGCCCTTGCTCGCCTCCGCCTTGTTCGACGCCACCAAATCCTATGACGGCTTCCTGATGCTGGTCGGACCGGTGGTGCTCGTCGCGACGATCCTGATGGCGGTCATGCTGTCGCCGCGCGCGCAGCCTGCGGTCGCTTTGTGACCATCGCCGCCCGAGGACGCGCGCCCGCCGCCGACTTCGCCACCCGGATCCCGTAACGCCAAGGTCTCGACATGCCCAACGCTGCACCGACACAAGATGTTGTCCTCTACGAGGAGCTGACGCCCCATATCGCGCTCGTGACGCTCAATCGGCCGGAGAAGCGCAACGCCGTCAATCCAGCCTTGTCCGAGGCGCTGGAGGCCATCGTCCGGCGGATCGAGGCGGATCCCGCCATCCGCGTCGCGATCCTCACGTCCAGTTTCGACCGCGTATTCTGCGCAGGTGCGGATCTCCAGGCGATCGCCGCCGGGCAGGGGAAGGGGACCGAGACCGCCGCCGGCGGCTTTGCCGGCTTCGTCTACGCTCTTCGCAAGACCCCTTGGATCGCCGAGGTCGAAGGGCTCGCGCTGGGCGGCGGCTTCGAACTCGCTCTGGCGTGCGACATGATCGTCGCGTCGGAAAGCGCCCGGTTCGGGCTGCCAGAGGCCAAGCGGGGTCTGCTTGCCAATGCGGGCGGCCTGCACAGGATCGGGGCGGTGCTGCCACGCAACCTCGCCCACGAGATGATCGCCACCGGCGAACCGATCGATGCCGCGCGCGCCTATCATTTCGGCCTGGTCAACCGGGTGGCACCGCCTGGGGGCACGCGCGCGGCGGCGCTGGACCTGGCCGAGCTCGTCGCGGCCAACGCGCCTCTGGCGGTCCAATATGCGCTGCAGGGGGCGAAGATGGCGGCCGCCCAGCCGGAAGCCTTCGGTCGTGTCATCGCGACCGAGCGCTTCACCGCCCTTCGCGCGACGCAGGATTATGAGGAAGGCCCGCGCGCCTTCCTCGAAAAACGTACACCGGTCTGGACCGGGCGATAAGCAGGCGGAGGACATCATGGGACGATTGAGCGATCGCAGGATCGTGATCACGGGCGCGGCCAGCGGCATGGGCCGCGCGATCGCGCTGGCCTTCCATGCCGAGGGTGCGAAGCTGGCCTTGTTGGACCGCAACGCCGACGGGGTCGCGCTGACGGCGGCACAGGCCGACGCAGACGCGTTCGGCTGTGACGTCGCGAACCGTGCTGAGGTGGCGGATGTCATCGCCCGGGCGGCGCAATCGCTGGGCGGCATCGACGGAGTCGTCAATGCCGCCGGCATCCTCGACATCAAGCCCGCCGACGAGCTGACGCCGGAGAGCTGGGACCGGATGATCGCGGTCAACCTGACCGGCCCCTTCAATATCGTCCACGCCGCCTTGCCGCATCTGCGCGCCGCGGAGTGGGCGACGATCGTCAACATCTCGTCCGTCAGCGGGGTCATGCCGATGGCCGGCACGTCGGGCTATTCGGCTAGCAAGGCCGGTGTGCTCATGTGGACCCGGTGCCTGGGCATGGACCTTGGTCCTCACATCCGGGCGAACGCGATCCTGCCCGGCGTCATCGAGACGGAGATGACGCGCTACCTGTCGGAAAATCCGGAGCATCGCGCCGCCGCCGAAGAGCGCGTGGCGCTGAAGCGCCTGGGCGACACGCAGGACATCGTGCGCGCCGCTTTGTTCTTCTCGACCGAGGATTCCGCCTTCACCACCGGCGCCGCGCTGCCCGTCGACGGGGGCTTCTCCTGGCGCTGACGCTTGCCCTTTTTCCCGCTTTTATCGGAGACGACGCATCATGTTGGACCTGAAGCTGCTCTGCACGGCGATCGTCGAAGTCGCGCCGCCCCTGCTCGTCGGCAAGGCGCCTGCCGGGACCCGCACGGTCGGAGAATTGCGCTCCGTCACGATGAGCGGCGAGCGCATCAAGGCGACGCTCGCCGGCGTTGCCGCCGCCGACTGGATCCGGCTCAACGGGCGGGTGGGCGATATCGACGTGCGCATGACGGTTCGCACCGATGACGACGCATTGATCTACATCCATTATACGGGCAAACTGGATCTCGGGCGCCCGGGCGGCCCGGTGGCGACCGTTGCGCCGACCTTCGAGACCGGTGACGCGCGTTACGCCTGGCTCAACGACATCCAGGCGATCGGACGCGCCACGCTGACGGTTGGCGAGGGCGGTGCGGCCCGGCTCGACTATGAATTGTACGAGGTGCTCTGACCCGCCCCCGCAGCCCGATCTGGAGGACGAGCGGACGCAAATGATCGGCCGGGCGAAGAATGCAATGCGGCTGTAGCATAATTCCGCCGGGATGATTAGTAATCTCTGGTTCCCGGTGGACGTGCGGCGTGGGGCTGTGCCGCTGCCGACCGGCCGCGGCCGTCCGGCCCGTCCGAACAGGTCAAGGCGTCAGAGAGTGAGAGCAAGACGACATGGTTCAGGTGGATCATCAGACGTTGTCGGACAAGATCGCCATCCAGGAGGTCCTGAACGAATATTGCCTGCGTCTTGAGATCGACACGTTCGAACGCTGGCTGGATCTCTTCACAGATGACGCGGAATATGAAGTCTTCCGCCAGGTGCTGAAAGGTCGTGCGGAAATCTCGGCCATGCTCTCGCAGGCGCCGCATGGCGTGCATGTCGGCGGGCCGAGCCGGATCATGCTCGACGGTGACGTGGCAGAAACGATCGAGAGCTACATGTTCATCGGCGACGACGACGCGCATTCGAACAACGGCTGGTATTACCGGACCCTCGTCCGAACGCTGGACGGCTGGAAGATCTCGCGCACCCGCGTGAAATTGCAGAAACGCGCGGCCCATTAAGTCGAGCATCCGCGGAGGCCGGGCCCAAGCGACGTTCGGATGCCCGGCCTCTTTCCCAAAGACCGACCCTACCGACCAACAAGGAGCATCCTCGATGCGTACGCTTGACCATATGATTGCAGGCTCCGCTGCGGGCGCGCCGGCGAGCCGCTTCAGCGACATTTTCGATCCCAACACCGGCAAGGTCCAGGCGCGGCTCGGTCTCGGCACCGCCGCCGACCTGGAGCGCGCCGTCGCGGCCGCCGCCAAGGCGCAACCGGCCTGGGCGGCGACCAATCCGCAGCGCCGCGCGCGCGTGATGTTCAACTTCAAGCAGCTCATCGAGAAGAACATGCAGGAGCTGGCCGAGCTCCTCTCGTCCGAGCATGGCAAGGTCGTCGCGGACGCCAAGGGCGACATCCAGCGCGGCCTCGAGGTCGTCGAATTCGCCTGCGGCATCCCTCACGTGCTGAAGGGCGAATATACGCAGGGCGCGGGCCCCGGCATCGACGTCTATTCGATGCGCCAGCCGCTGGGCATCGTCTCGGGCATCACCCCGTTCAACTTCCCGGCGATGATCCCGATGTGGATGTTCGGCGTCGCGATCGCGGTGGGCAACGCCTTCATCCTGAAGCCGTCCGAGCGCGATCCTTCGGTTCCGAACCGGCTGGCCGAACTGATGCTGGAGGCTGGTGCGCCGGAGGGCATCCTCCAGGTCGTCCATGGCGACAAGGAGATGGTGGATGCGATCCTCGATCATCCGGCTATCTCGGCGGTCAGCTTCGTCGGCTCGTCCGACATCGCCCATTATGTCTATCAGCGCGGCGTTGCCGCGGGGAAGCGCGTGCAGGCGATGGGCGGCGCCAAGAATCACGGCATCGTGATGCCGGACGCCGATCTGGACCAGGTCGTCGCCGACCTGTCCGGTGCCGCCTTCGGTTCGGCGGGCGAGCGCTGCATGGCGCTCCCGGTCGTGGTGCCGATCGGCGACAAGACCGCAGTCGCGCTGCGCGAAAAGCTGATCCCCGCGATCGAGGCGCTGCGGGTCGGCGTCTCGACCGATCCCGACGCCCATTATGGACCGGTGGTCACCGCCGCGCACAAGGCGAAGATCGAGAATTACATCCAGATGGGCGTGGACGAGGGCGCCGAGCTCGTCGTCGACGGACGCGGCTTCGCGTTGCAGGGCCACGAAGACGGCTTCTTCGTCGGGCCGACCCTGTTCGACAAGGTGACGACGGGCATGCGCACCTATCAGGAGGAGATTTTCGGTCCCGTCCTGCAGATGGTGCGCGCGCCCGATTTTGAGACGGCGCTGCGGCTGCCGAGCGAGCATCAGTACGGCAACGGCGTCGCCATCTTCACGCGCAACGGCCATGCCGCGCGCGAATTCGCGGCCCGCGTCAATGTCGGCATGGTCGGCATCAACGTGCCGATCCCGGTGCCGGTCGCCTATCACACGTTCGGCGGCTGGAAGCGGTCCGCCTTCGGCGACACCAACCAGCACGGCATGGAGGGCGTGAAGTTCTTCACCAAGGTGAAGACGGTCACCCAGCGCTGGCCGGATGGCGGCGTCTCCGGCGACAGTTCCTTCGTCATTCCGACGATGGGGTGAGCAGGGCACCTTGAGCCAGTTCGACCTGACCGAGGATCAGCGCGCCATCCAGGAGATGGCGCGCCGGTTCACCGCCGAGGCGATCACGCCTCATGCTGGCGCGTGGGACGAGGCGCATCATTTCCCGCGGGCCGTGGTGACGGCCTCGGCCGAACTCGGTTTCGGCGGCATCTACGTGTCCGAAGACGCGGGCGGGGTCGGGCTCGGCCGGCTGGAGGCGGCGCTGATCATGGAGGCGATGGCCTATGGCTGCCCCTCCACGTCCGCCTTCATCTCGATCCACAATATGGGCGCGTGGATGATCGATCGTTTCGGCGGCCAGGTGGTGAAGGAGACCTATCTTTCTCGCCTCGTCTCCTGCGAGATGCTCGCCAGCTATTGCCTGACCGAGCCCTCGTCGGGCTCCGATGCAGCCGCGCTCAAGACCAGAGCCGTCCTCGACGGCGACCATTATGTCGTCTCGGGTTCCAAGCAGTTCATCTCGGGCGGCGGCGTCAACGAATTGTATGTGACGATGGTGCGCACCGGCGCGGATGGCCCCAAGGGCATCACCTGTCTCGCCATCGAGAAGGACATGCCCGGCGTCAGCTTCGGCGCGCAGGAGAAGAAGCTCGGCTGGAACACGCAGCCGACCGCACAGCTGATCCTCGACGAGGTTCGCGTGCCGGTGGCAAACCGGATCGGCGGCGAGGGTGAGGGCTTCCGCATCGCGATGATGGGCCTGGATGGCGGGCGCCTCAATATCGGCGCCTGTTCGCTCGGCGGCGCGCAGCGCGCGCTGGACGAGGCGATCGCCTACACGAAGGATCGCCGTCAGTTCGGCCAGAGCATCGCCGACTTTCAGGCGACCCAGTTCAAGCTGGCGGACATGGAAATCGACCTGCAGGCAGCACGCATGCTGCTTTATGCGGCGGCGGTGAAGGTCACCGAAAATGCACCCGACAAGACCAGGTTCGCGGCGATGGCCAAGAAGCTCGCGACCGAGACCGGCTGGTCGGTGGTCGATCGCGCGCTCCAGCTCTTCGGCGGCTACGGCTACCTCAAGGATTATCCGATCGAGAAGCTCCTGCGCGATCTGCGCGTCCACCGCATCCTGGAAGGAACCAACGAGGTCATGCAGATGATCATCGGCCGCGATCTGGTGCGCCAGTGACGCTTCGCGACGACATGTCGAAAGGCTCGGCCTCTCCCCCGGACGATCGGGAGGTCATCGTCTCGGCGGAAAGCGGCGTCGGGCGGCTCCGGCTCAACCGCCCCCGCGCGATCCACGCGCTGACGCACGGCATGTGCGTCGACATGGCGGCAGCGCTCGCCGACTGGTACGCGGACGACGCGGTCCGGCTCGTCCTGATCGACCATGCCGCCTCGCCGGACGGCGATCCCAAGCTCTCGCGCGGCTTCTGTGCTGGCGGCGACATCCGCGCGATCTGGGATAGCGGCCGCACCGACGGGGACGCGGCGCGCCGCTTCTTCTTCGACGAATATCGGTTGAACCATCAGCTCTTCACCTACGCCAAGCCTGTCGTGGCCTTCATGGACGGGATCACGATGGGAGGCGGCGTCGGCATCTCGCAGCCCGCCAAATACCGGATCGCGACCGAACGGACGATGTTCGCGATGCCCGAGACCGGCATCGGTCTGTTTCCCGACGTCGGCGGCGGCTGGTATCTGTCGCGACTGCCCGGACGGACCGGCGAGTATCTGGCGCTGACCGGTGGGCGGCTCGACGGCGCCGAGTGCGTCGCTCTGGGCCTGGCCACACATTATGTGCGCGCAGGCGCGCTCGACGCGCTGAAGGCCGATCTGATCGCGCGCCCGACCGAGGTGGACGCTTTGCTGGCACAGGCGAGCGAAACGCCGCCTGACGCGGGCATCGATAGCCACCGCGCCGCGATCGACCGGCTGTTCGGAGGCGAAAGCTACGAGACAATCCTCGCGGCGCTGGAAGCGGACGGATCGGAGTGGGCGCAAAAGCAGCGCGCGATCCTCGCCACCAAAAGCCCGCAATCGTGCAAGGTCTCGCTTCGGCTGGTCCGGCACGGCCGCGACCATGTCGATTTCGCGGACGAGATGCGCGTCGAATATCGCGTCGCGGCCCATCTTTGCCAGCGCAGCGATTTTCTCGAGGGCGTGCGCGCGCTGATCGTCGACAAGGACAACCAGCCGACCTGGAACCCATCGACGCCCGAGGGCGTGCCCGATCATGCGATCGACCAGATCTTCGCCCCGCTCGATCCCGCCGAGGAATGGACCCCGGCGGCCTGATCGCGCGCGCGAGACAGCTTCAGCGAGGACGATGACGATGTCGGATTATGAGACCCTTCTGATCGAGCGGCACGATGCGGTGACCCTGGTGCGGCTCAACCGGCCACAGGCGCTTAACGCGCTGAACGCCCAGGTGTTGACCGACCTGATCGCGGCCTTTGCCGCTTATGATGCGGATCCGGAGCAGCGCTGTCTGGTGCTGACCGGCAGCGAGAAGGCGTTCGCGGCCGGCGCCGACATCAAGGAGATGCAGCCTAACGGCTTCTCCCACAATTATGCGACGAACTTTTTCGCGGGCTGGGAGCAGGTCACGGCGACCCGCAAGCCGTGGATAGCTGCCGTGGCGGGCTTCGCGCTGGGTGGCGGTTGCGAGCTGGCGATGATGGCGGATTTCATCCTCGCGGCGGACACGGCCAAGTTCGGCCAGCCGGAGATCAAGCTCGGCGTGGCGCCGGGCATGGGCGGCTCGCAGCGCCTGACCCGCGCTGTGGGCAAGGCCAAGGCGATGGAAATGTGCCTGACCGGGCGGATGATGGGGGCGGACGAGGCCGAGCGCGCGAGCCTGGTCGCGCGGATCGTGCCGGCCGCCGATCTGATCGAGGAGGCGCTCAAGAGCGCGGCAGCGATTGCGGCGATGGCGCCGCTCGCCGCGATCGCGAACAAGGAGATGGTCAACGCGGCCTTCGAGACGGGCCTTGCGATGGGCATCGTCTTCGAACGTCGCCTGTTCGCAGGGCTGACCGCGACCGAGGACAAGACCGAGGGCATGACCGCCTTCGTCGAAAAGCGGCCCGGCGTCTGGTCCGGACGCTGATCGCCGCAGATCCGGGCGGCACCTGATAGAGACTGGGAGAAGCTATGAGCAGGATCGCGTTTGTCGGGCTGGGCAATATGGGCGGCGGCATGGCGGCCAACCTGGCGAAAGCCGGCAATGTCGTGCGCGCGTTCGATCTGGCCGAGGCCGCGCTCGTGCGAGCGGTACAGGCGGGGTGCCAGCGCGCTGCGTCCGCCGCTGACGCTGCCACCGATGCCGAAGTGGTCGTCTCGATGCTGCCTGCCGGCAAGCATGTCCGGGCGGTCTATGAAGGCGAGGTCTTCGCGGCGGTGCCCGCCGGGGCGCTTTTGCTCGACTGTTCTACGATCGACGTCGCGTCGGCCCGCGCGGTCATCGCCGGTGCAGAGGCCAAGGGGCTGGCGATGATGGACGCGCCCGTGTCTGGCGGGATTGCGGCCGCCAATGCCGGGACGCTCACCTTCATGGTCGGCGGCACGGACGGCGCCTTCGCACGCGCCAGGCCGGTCCTGGAGCGGATGGGCAAGGCCGTTATCCATGCCGGCGCGGCCGGCGCGGGGCAGGGCGCCAAAATCTGCAACAACATGCTGCTCGGTGCGACGATGGTCGCGACGTGCGAGGCGTTCCTGCTGGCCGAGAAACTGGGGCTCGATCTCAAGACCTTTTACGACATCTCATCCAAGGCATCCGGCCAGAGCTGGTCGATGACCTCCTACTGCCCGGTGCCCGGCGTCGGCCCCGAAACGCCCGCCGACCGTGGTTATGAAGGCGGCTTTGCCGCCGCCCTGCAGCTCAAGGATCTCAAGCTGGCGGTCGAAGCCGCGCATGGCGTGGATGCGAGCGTGCCGATGGGGGCGGCCGCCGAAGCGCTCTATCAGGCGATGACCAACGCCGGCATGGGCGGGAAGGACTTTTCGGCGATGATCCGCTTCCTCAACGGCGATCGGAGCTAAGCCGCACGAGGCCAAGACGCCGCAGGGTGTGGCGACGGGCCCCACTTCTTCGGAAGCCGGCCGCATCGCACGCGCCGCCACCTCGCCGGAGAAGGTCTCGATCGCCCTGCGCTCCGGCGCCACACCGCATGTGACGCCAGTTCGTCACCGCGCAATTGTCGACCGGGAGGCTATCATTTGAAGCTGTCGGCGAGCTGCTCGCGCAGCACGGTCTTCTGGACCTTGCCCATGCCGTTCTTGGGCAGTTCGTCGACGAAGACGATCCGCCGGGGCTGCTTGAAGCGGGCAAGCGTGTCGGCCAGTTGGGTCGTGAGCGCGGCGGCATCGGCAAAATCCGCATGGACGGGCACGACGACCCCCACGACGCCCTCTCCCAGGTCGGGATGGGGCACGCCGACGACGGCGGATTCACGGACCTGCGGCAATTCGTCGAGCGCGGTCTCAACCTCGGCCGGGTAGATGTTATAGCCGCCCGAGATGATGAGGTCCTTCGCGCGACCGACGATCGAGACATAGCCTCGTCTATCGATGAAGCCCAGGTCGCCGGAGATGAAATAGCCGTCGTGAAATTCCGCGGCGGTCTTCTCGGGCATTCTCCAATAGCCCTGGAAGACATTGGGTCCCTGGATTTCGATCACCCCGATCTCGTCCTGCGGCAGCACCGCGCCGGTCTCGGTATCGGCAATGCGGATCGAGACGCCTGGAAGCGGCACGCCGACCGTGCCGGCAATACGGTCTCCCTCATAGGGGTTGGACGTGTTCATGTTGGTCTCGGTCATGCCGTAGCGCTCCAGGATCGCGTGGCCGGTGCGTTCGGAGAATTCACGGTGGATGTCGGCGGACAGCGGCGCGGAGCCCGACACGAAGAGGCGCATATGGGCGACCAACGCGCGGGTGAAGCGATCCTCCTTGATCAGCCGGATGTAGAAGGTCGGCACGCCCATGAGCACGGTAGCGCGCGGCAGGGCGTCCAGCACCGCATTGGCATCGAAGCCTGGCTGAAAAATCAGGGCCGCGCCCGCGGCGAGCGTCACGTTCGTGGCGACGAACAGGCCGTGGGTGTGGAAGATCGGCAGCGCGTGGAGCAGCACGTCTTCGGCGGTGAATTGCCAATAGTCGCGCAAGGTGAAGCAGTTGGACGCGAGGTTGCCATGACTGAGCATCGCGCCCTTCGACCGCCCTGTCGTGCCGGACGTGTACAGGATCGCGGCAAGATCATCGTCGGCAACGTCGAGCGTCGCGAATGCGGGAGAAATGTCGCGTGCCGCCAGCGTCAGCGTGCCGTCGCCGTGCGCACCCAGCGTCTCGACACGGGCGACGCCTGCGGCCTCGGCCAGGGGGCGAATGGTCTCCGCCTGCGCGGGATCGCAGACGAACAGCGCCGGCTCCGCGTCGCGCATGAAATAGTCGAGCTCGCCGGCCGTGTAGGCGGGGTTGAGCGGCAGGAAGACGGCGCCGGTGCGCAGGCAGGCGAGATAGAGCATCAGCATGTCGATGCTCTTGGGCGTCTGCACCGCCACCCGATCGCCGCGCGCGACGCCCAGCTGCCCAAGCAGGTTGGCGAATTGTCCCGATCGGGCTTCCAGATCGCCATAAGAGAGAATGGCGCCATCCGGGAGCGTCGCGAACGGGCGGGAGCGATCCGCCGGGAAACAGGTCTGGAGGCGCTCGAACAGATTGGCCATGATTGGTGCGAACCCTTATTTTCTGGAACGGACGTCGGCGGCCAGACTCTTGGCCATCTTGCGGAACGGCTCGCCGGTCGCGACCTCTGCGCGATTGGCATAGGCCTCGTGATAGTCTTCGATCTGCGGCAGGTCGTAGAGATAATTGACCATCAGGCCGCCGCTCTGGCGCAGCCCGTTGGCCGAAATGTCGGCCCGCCAGTTAAGCCGCTCGAGCCGGGCCCCGTTACCGAGATGAAAGCGCGCGACCGGATCGACCGGCTTGCCGGCGGCTGTGCGGGCCTGCGTGAAATAGGTCACCGCCTGCCGCAGCAGGAAGGCGCGCGCCGACGTCTCCTGCGCTTCGTCGACTTCGCTCGACGATGCCAGGCGCTCGACCATCGCCGCCTCGGCCGGATCGGAGGTGACCCCGCGAAGCCAGCGCATCAGGCCCGGTATCGGCGACAGGGTGACGAAGGTGGTGAGGTCCGGCAGTTCGCGCTTCAGATCGGTCGCCACCTGCTTGATGAGGAAATGACCGAAGGAAATGCCCTTGAGGCCCGGCTGACAGTTGCTGATCGAATAGAAAGTCGCCGTGCTGGCCTCGCTTGCCGCCAGGATGGTCCGGTCGGGATCGAGCATCGCCTGGATGCTGTCGGGGATCGCCGCCGTCAGACCCACTTCGACGAAGATCAGGGGTTCGTCCGGCATCGCGGGATGGTAGAAGGCGAAGCAGCGCCGATCGTCGGGATCGAGCCTGCGGCGCAATTCCTCCCAGTTGGAAATATCGTGCACGGCCTCGTAGCGGATGATCCGTTCGAGCAGGCTGGCTGGCGAGGACCAGTCGATCGACCGCATCGACAGGAAGCCGCGATTGAACCAGGACTGGAGCAGGTGGACAAGGTCGGCATCGACCGCCTCGAGCGACCTGCTTTTCCCTCCTATTTCCGCCAGCAGGTCCGCCCGCATCCGGACCAGCGCGCCGGTCCCGCCGGGCGCCAGGTTCAGGCGACGAAACAGCTCCTGTCGCGGCGCCTCGGCGGCCTGGGCCAGCGCGGGCAGGGCCGACGCGCCTTCGCTGCGATAGCGGTCCCAGCAGGTGGCCAGCTTGGCTTCGTCGGGGCTGAAGCGGGTCGACAGCGTCTCGAAGAACGCGCGACGGACCGGTGGTTCGGCCTTTTCGTAGTGCGAGAGGAGGTCGGTGGCGATCGCGACGCCGGACGCCTCGCCTCGGACCGACAGCAGGGCTTTGGCAAGTTCCTCGAGCAGTTCGGCCGTGCCGGCCACGGAGCCGCGCTTGCGGCCCCGCGCGGTAAAGGAGGCATGGCCCCGCAGCAGGTCGCGACCTGCCTGCGAGAGGCCGTCGAGCAGATTGGCGATGGCGCTGCGGGGGCTGAACGCCGCACGTCGCGCCGGCTCGGTGTCGGCGGCCGGTGGCGACTTGGGCGGGGGCTCGAGCGAAACATCGTGCATCATGGGCCTCCAGCCATTGTATTTTGGATAGTGATCCTGACAGGACTCGTATACAGAATTACGTCAAATTGCGCATCAAGAATACAGGAGAGCGGCGTGGCTACCTTTGCAGGAGATGAGTGGAGGCGCGGTCGCGCGGGTTCGCCCGCATGACGATATCGGGCGTGGCGCTGCTCGCCTTGTGCAGCCTGCTCGGGCAGATTCTCGGCGAGATGCTGGGCTATGTCCTGGGGGTGAAAGCCAATGTCGGCGGTGTCGGCATCGCCATGCTGCTCCTGATCATCGCGCGCCTCTGGCTGGCGCGGCGCGGCCTGCTGAGCGACGGGGTCAATCGCGGCGTCTTCCTGTGGGGCTCGCTCTACATTCCCATCGTCGTGGCGATGGCCGCGCAGCAGGATGTCGTCGCCGCCATCCAGGGCGGCCCGCTGGTGCTGGCGGGCGGCGCTGGCGTGGTGGTCCTCTGCTTCGCCATGGTCGCCGTCTTGGGACGTCTCGCGGGACGCGGCGAGACGATCGACGAGATCGAGGCGCGCGAGCGAGCCGCCGCCGGCATCGTCGACCCGTCCGTGCGGCCCACGGCATGATCGACGCGGGCTTGGACCGGATCGCCCATCTGCTGGACGGCGAGGCGCTGCTCATCGCCTTCGCCCTCGTCGGCCTCATCATGTGGGTCTCGAACTTCCTGTCGACGAGACTTACCGCCGGCCGAGTGCACGGGTCGGCGATCGCGATCGTGCTCGGGCTCGCGCTCGCCTTCTGGGGCGGTGCGGCGACCGGCGGGCACAAGGGCGTCGCCGACCTTCCGTTTCTCTCGGGCATCGGGCTGATGGGCGGCGCGATGCTGCGCGATTTTGCGATCGTCGCGACCGCGTTTGAGGTCGATGTCGCGCGCGCGAAGCGGGCGGGCGCGATCGGCTCGGTCGCGCTCATCCTGGGAACGGTGCTGCCCTTCTTCTTCGGCGCCGCCCTTGCCTGGGCCTTCGGCTATCGGGATGCCGTTTCGATCTCCACGATCGGCGCGGGCGCGGTCACCTACATCGTCGGTCCGATCACCGGTGCGGCGATCGGCGCTGGCTCGGCCGTGATCGCGCTCTCGATCGCGACCGGCGTGGTGAAGGCCATTCTCGTCATGGTCTTCACGCCGATAGTGGCGCCGCTCATTCGCCTCGACAGTCCGCGTGCCGCGATGATCTTCGGCGGCATGATGGGGACGGTGAGCGGTGTCTCGGCCGGTCTCGCCGCTACCGATCGGCGCCTGGTGCCCTATGGCGCCTTGACCGCCACCTTCCACACCGGGCTCGGCTGCCTGCTCGCGCCCTCGATCCTGTACTTCATCGTGCGCGCGATGCTGGGCGCATGACCGGGGTCGACGCGGCGCCGGGCAACGCGGCAGACCTTTTGTCCGACCGCATTCGCAACGCGCTGACCGACGCGATCGCGGCGGGAGACTATGGGCCGGGCGCGTCGCTCGACGAGCAGGCGCTGGCCGATCGCTACGGCGTCTCGCGTACCCCTGTGCGCGAAGCGTTGCGCCAGCTTTCCGTGGCCGGCCTGGTCAAGATCCGTCCTCGTCGGGGTGCCGTGGTCGCGCCGGTCACCATCGAACGCATCATGGAGATGTTCGAAGCCACGGCCGAGATCGAGGCCCTGTGCGCGCGCCTTGCGACGCATCGGATGACGCCCCTGGAACGTAGCGCCATGTTGCGGATCCACACTGCTGCCGAAGAGGCGGCGCGGGCTGGCGACCTGGACCAATACGATGCACGCAACCGCCATTTCCACGAGGCGCTCTATCAGGGCACGCACAACCAGTTCCTGGCGGAGCAGGCGATGGCGATCCGCGAGCGACTGGGCGCCTATCGCCGGACGCAGTTGCGCCAGGATGGTCGACTGGCGCGCTCCCATAGCGAGCATGGCGTCCTCATCCAGGCGATCATGCGCGGCGATGGCGACGAGGCGGCCAAATGGATGCGCGCCCACCTGCTCAACGCGTCGGGCGCGCTACTCGACTATTTCGACCATGGCGCATCGCCGGTCAGCGATGCCCGAGAGGCGCCCCAACAGAATGAGCCGGTACGTCTGGACGAGGATGCCGAGCAGGCCCCGCCGCCCCGGGAACGGCGCGCCAGGAAAGCGTGAGGGGTCAGTGACTTTTTAACCCGGCGATGAAAATGCACATGGAAATGGCTATTTTCCGGGAAGAACTGTGACGCCCTATTTGCTCCTCGCATCCGCTGCGCAGAGCTTGCTCTTCGGCGGATACGTGCCCCCGCATGCGGCGACGGACGGCGTGAGGTTGCGCTGTCGGCACCCCACAGGTTCGATGTGTCGGCATCGCTGCGCGCTTGCGGTATCGATGATATCCTTGAGGGGCCGACCAATGGCGGGCGACAGGTTTTCAACTTCGCCGTGACGCGCGGCGCGCTGGCCCGGGTCGATTGCGTGAGGGCCGGCCTGAAATGGAACGTCCGGATCGAGCAGCGCCCCGACTGGCCGACGTCCGCGCCGGCCCGCTAAAAGATCCGATACCTCGGCTCGAGCTAGTCCGCTCGCTGCCGGATCGAGCTTCGACCTCTCCGGCGACCCCTGATGCGTGGGCGCGGGTGCAAAGCACCGAAATGGAAGCAAATAACTTCGTCCGTCCGATACGGAATCGGCTGATCACCGTTTCAATTCATGTTACATCTGTGTGACAGTGGCGCAAAGAGCCGCCGTTTTTCCGGAGAGCGTTGCGAAGAGGAAGGCCAGTCGAGGCTTTTGCCGATGATCAGTGGCTTGCAGTTGAATCATGTTCTGGCCGCCTTCAGCGCGGCCCGATCCATCGGCTCTCTTCATGAAGCTCTGCTCCGCGCTACCCATTTGCTGGGTTCACCCGCTTCGCCATGGGGCATCATGTCGACCTGCCGAGCCCCGTCGAAGACGCGATCCGGCTCACATCCTATGGCGACGACTGGATTAGCCATATCCTCGACCGTGGATACTTCGCCGACGACCCTATTCACCTTGCGAGCATGCGCGCACCATGTGGTTTCTCATGGAGCGACGTCAGCAAACAAGAAGGCGCGCATTATTTGGGCGATGATGGCCAGTGGGGAGCGCTACCGCGAGCCGCAGGTCGCGTAAGACACGGCGCGGGCAATCGCGCCTGACGAGGTTGGGAAGGGCGGACAGGAGCTAATGCATCAAGCCGGTTGAACCCGCCGGATCGGGAAAACCCACAACGACCAGGCACCTCGAGTGCGCGGGTTTGATCGGGACCTGAGATGCGCGAATGGCATTACGGCCGGCGGCACCATGCGCCGCACCTACAGGTCGGACACATGGCCGCACCAACCAGCTCGCGACGCAACTGTTCAAACTTGCCAACGGAGGGCCGTCCACACATGGGTCTTCAGCGTCGCGAAGCTGCCAGGCAGCTTCCGCCCCAGAAGCGGACTTTGACGATTAGCCGGTTCGAGTTGGAAGCAGGCCAAGCTGCTGCATCATATCGAGATCGTCGCGCGTCGCGTAATGCTCGACGATCAGCCCTTCTCGGAAGCGCCACCAATGTATGTGCTGCACGACGAAGCTTTTGTTGGTCGGGGCGATACCAACCAGCATGCCACCTTCAACGGGGATTTTGCCGACGCCTTTGTGAGTCCCCGAGACCTTGTTACGAGCGATGACCACGTCACCTGCCGCCGTCAGCTCGATCGCTTCGTGGCGATAATCAGGGAACATCGTCCTAAGATCGCTAAGCACGCGTGTCAGCCCCGGTTTGCCTACGGGTTTCCCGTGATTTCGCGTATCCGGTGAAAAAAAGGCGACTGCTGCCGCAACATCGCCGCTGTTCATTGCCGCCATATAGCGATGGAGCGTCTCAACGTTGGCTTTGGCGAGTGACGAAGGCTCGATGGTCTCGGGTGAGCCATCGGCAGCCGGAACAGGACTTTCTTGGGCTATGGCCCGCCCCGCCACAGGTAACGCTGCCAGCAATCCAAAGAACCAACGTCGCGTGAATGCCATGATCGCCTCCCATCCAAGCACGGCATCATGATGCAGCAGGTCACGACCGCTTTCCACCATTCCGCGCCGTTCGGCCCTCTCGATGCCAGACCTGACAGCGGACGTCAGACCGAGATGAACGGATGGCCGAAGTTGGGAAGGCGCGGAGTGGTTGTAAACGTCCACTTCTGGGTCTTTACTGCCGTGAAGCTACTGGTGGCCAGCGTTTCAATGGCGGCCTTTCCGGCAGCCCGAGAAACGCCAAGAGCAGCGGTCCGCTTACGCCTCGTTGGAGGCGTTCCGGCGACCGCTCACCTTTCCCGATTGCAGCCATTCGCCGGTAGTGCGAGCTTCTCCGGCACGTTGATCCTAAGGAGACAGATATGCGCTTTGGCTTTCCTGCGGTTGCTTTGGTCGCCCTCGCAACGCAGCCGATGTTCGGCGGTCGCGCCCTAGCGCAGTCGTTAGGCCGCCAAAGCGCCGTTGCCACGCTGCCATCAACAACGATTTCGGCACATGAACGATTGTTGCCGCTTCAAGGCGGACAGAACTTCCGCGATCTCGGCGGCTATCGCACGCGAGATGGCCGGCATGTTAAGTGGGGCCTGCTGTTCCGCTCCGGCTCGATGCACGGGTTGACGGCGACCGACTATGCATCTCTCGAGGGCCGTGGAATCCGTGTGGTCTGCGATTTCCGCGACAATCGCGAGCGCGCTGCCCAACCGGTGCATTGGCCGGCTCCGGGTGCCCCGAACGTGCTGTTCGATGCCTACTATCTCGATACGGCCGCGATGATGCCGAATGGACCGCCAAGCAGTTGGACTGAGGATGAGGCAAAAGCCAGCTTTGCGGCCAGTTATCCAAAGATGCTCACCCAGTTCAACAAGCAGTATCGGCGCATGTTCGCAGAACTGATCGCCGCCCACGTACCGCTCGCGTTCAATTGCTCTGCCGGCAAAGATCGGACCGGCATTGCCGCCGCACTCATCCTTACCGCGCTTGGCGTCCCGCGTCAGACAGTGATTGACGACTACATGCTCACCAACAAATATCTCGATCAGAAGAAGCTCGTGGCGGACGGTCCGCCACCAGCGAACATGACGCCGGGCCAAACGGGGGGCGGCGCCAGAGCCGACCCTGCCACGACGATGAGATCGATGTCTCCCGGCGTACTGCGAGCGATCCTTGCGGCCGATCCGAGCTATATCGAGGCGGCGTTGGCGGTTCTCGATCATCATGGGGGCGGCCCCGAGGGATATCTGCGCGACGAGCTTGGCGTTGATCATTCAGCGCTTGTTAGTCTGCGGTCACTCTATCTGGAGTGAGGGCACCGCGTTAGTGGCCACTTCTCCAATCTTATCGGCCAACAGCTGCCCGACCGGACTCCAGGACTTCCAGCCGTCCATCCCCCAAGACGCTCTGCTCAAATGTGGTCATCGGCTGAATATGAACAATGTCCGATTCCGGGACGCCAGCGTGTAAAACGGCTCGACGCCCCTTGGTCTGGGCCTGAAGCCGCCACGCAGATCCCGCCGCCGGAGCGATACTTCCTCTCCCGACGGCCGGCGGCCGCGAGGCACGCCACAGAAATAAATTGATATTGCATATCGGCAATGTCATTAATGCTGGTGCCACGTGGCGGTAAACGAAGGCCGACAAAGATCGGTCGATGAGGGGATAAGGATATGACCGTTCGATCGCACCTGTTGGGGAGCATCGCGCTGATGGCGCTCACGTTCTCGGCCGAGAACGTTCAAGCCCAGAGCGCAACCCGCCAGGATGCGACCGACCTAAATTCCCGGCCTGAACCCGCGCCTTCGTTGGATGCGAACGACATCATCGTGACGGCGCAGCGGCGTGCGGAGCGGCTCGAGAGCGTGCCCGTTTCGATCACTGCCGTCACGGCCGCTACGATCCAGAATTCCGGGATAAAGCGGCTCGACGACATCCAGCAAATCGCCTCCGGCGTCCAGATCAACAAGGGCGGCGCTTTTACACAACCAGCGGTGCGCGGTATCTCCACGCTCACGCTGGGATTTGGTTTCGAAAACAACGTCGCCGTCTATGTCGATGGTTTCTACCAGAACGATATGGTGACGATCAATCAAGACCTGGGGACTGTCTCCAGCGTGCAGGTGCTGAAAGGTCCGCAGGGCACGCTGTACGGGCGTAACGCGACCGGTGGTGCGATCGTGATTGAGACTATGGCGCCGTCAGATGAGTTTACAGTCAGTGGCACTGGCTCATACGGTCGCTTCGATGACAAGCGGCTGCAGGGATACATTTCAGCACCGATCGCAAAAGGTATCAAGTTCAGCGTGGCCGGTTACATGCGGGACAGTGATGGCTATATCACCGACATCGGTGCAGATCCTAATTCGAAAGCTGATGATCGCAAGATCGATCCGCTGAAGAACACGTCGATCCGCACGAAACTCGAGTTCGACCCCACGGAAACTCTCAAGGTCACGCTCGGCTACAATTATGGCTTCGTGCGGGATGATCGCGGTCTGACCTATGTCGTCCACGATTATTATCCGGCATTCGCGACCCCCGGAAACACGCTGACCTGTCCTAACCCGGCGCCAGCCTGTGTCGGCCAAGCCGATTATCGCGCCCACACTCGCGACAAGGCGTCGGTCAACGCCGTCAACGCTGCGGCCCGAGCAAATGAGTTTACCGGCACGATCAAGTTCAACACCGGTATCGGCACCCTGTCGTCCTACACCGGATACGCCAAGCGCCGATCCACGAGCATGTTCGACTTTGACGCGAGCATGGCGGCTTTGTCCTTGTCGGTAGGGCATCCGAAGGACCACTCCTTCCAGCAAACGCTGGATTTCGCGATCGACGCGATTAACAATGTCGATCTGGTGGTCGGCACCTTTTATTATAACGACAAGAACGAGACGCCCGATTCCGCCGCTTATTCGGGCAACCCTTCGGTGCAACAGAGCGGTTATCGGGTGCGTCTGGGAACGAATGCCGGCGCGATCTATGCCGACGGCACGCTGCACATCGGCGACAAGCTGTTCCTGACTGCCGGCGGGCGGTACAGCACCGAGCGGCGACAGCTGCGATACAATTTCACGTTTCCGACGGTCACGGCGGAAGTCGATCGGCATGCGACGTTCAGTTCCTTCACACCGCGCGCTGTCATCCGATATGAGTTGGCGCCCCGCACGAACGTCTATGCGTCCTTCTCGAAGGGCTTCCGGTCCGGCGTGTTCAACACCGCCGCCAGCGCGAACCCCGCTTTCGCGCTCCCGATCAAGCCGGAGAAGATCACCGCCTACGAAATCGGCTTCAAGACCGCGTCGCGCGCATTCCGCTTCGACACCGCCGGCTGGTATTACGAGTTCAGGGATTTGCAGGTCGGCGTGTCGCGCCCCGATCCGACCGATCCCAGCGGATTGCGGCTCATCCAGACGATCGGCAACGCGGCCAAGGCCCGCTCCTACGGCCTCGAGGCCCAGGCGCAATATACCGTCATCGAGAATTTGAACGTACGTGCCGGCGGCGCCTGGATCCACGCACGCTATGTCGACTTCAAGAATGCGGTCGGGACGGCGCTGAACACCGCCACCCAGACGAACGTCAGCGGTCAGATCCAGGACTGGTCGGGCCAGCAGGCGGCCCGAGCCCCGTCATGGTCGGGGAATATCGGGTTCGACTATGGCGTCGATCTCGCCGGAGGGCGCCTGAACATCGCTGGCAACGGCTCCTTCACCGCCTCCTACGTCGTGCAGAACCCGTCCCTCTATGGACCGACGGCAGGTGCTGCGCTCGCCAACAAGCAGCGCTACCGCCAGTCCGGCTATTCGATCTTCAATGGACAGATCAACTGGGTCGCTCCCGGCGGGCGGTATACGATCGGGATCTACGGCGAGAATCTCAGCAACACGCGCTACACGATCATCCGCTCCGGCGGCGCGTTCGGGGACTACAAGCAGTATAACGAGCCGCGCACTTATGGTGTTCGCGCCGGCTTCAAGTTCTGATTGCCGAAGCTATGCGGGTCGGATCGTTCCGGCCCGCAGCTCTCGTCGGCACAGTCGCCGCGGGCGTGCCGCGACCTTCCCGTCGCATGGGCGGGATGCCACAAGGGCTGGAATGGGACAGCAGCACAGGTCGCTATGACAGATCATATCCAGATTGCGCGCTCCGACCGAACGCTCGAGATCAGGTTCGCACGCGCCGATAAGAAAAATGCTCTGACCGGAGCCATGTATCGGTCAATGACCGAAGCTCTCCAGACGGCCTCGACGGACCCTCAGATACGCGCCGTGCTGTTCACCGGTGAAGGCGGTGCCTTTACCGCCGGCAACGATCTTGGCGACTTTCTCAACGGTCCGGACGGAGCCATGCCGGCCTTTGCGTTCATCCGGGCGCTGGCGGCCTTCGAGAAACCTCTGGTCGCCTCGGTGCGAGGGCTTGCCGTCGGCATCGGGACGACGATGCTGTTCCATTGCGATCTGGTCTATGCATCGCCCGATGCCCGGTTCACCATGCCGTTCGTCAATCTGGGGGTGGTCCCGGAGGCGGCCGCCAGTCTGCTGGCCCCACAGCGATTAGGGCACGCGAAGGCCTCGGCGATGCTCCTGCTCGGCGAGCCGATGGATGCCAAGACCGCAGATACGGTCGGTCTGGTCACCGCGCTGGTCGTCGAGGCAGAGCTCGATGACGTGGCCCGCGCGAAGGCCGCGGCGCTCTGCCTAAAGCCGCCGGCAGCCCTGGCGGCAGCGCGGCGACTGATGAGGGGGGACACCGCGCCGATATTGCAGCGGATCGATGAAGAGGCCACGCTTTTCGCAACGGCTCTCGAGTCCGATGACGCGCGCGAAGCGTTCGCAGCCTTCCTGGAAAAACGTCCGCCGGTATTCCTGTCCTAGGCAGGGCATGAGATTAGACCCGTCGCATGGTCGAAGGCGTGTCGGTCTCGCTGGTTCTGCTGGTCGCAAGCTTCGCTGGATCGCCCTTGTAGGGAGGGAAAAGCATCGGAGCGCTCGGGCATTCCCTGCGCGCGAACGCAGTGGAGCCAGCACCGATAACGCTTTCCGCCCCGAGTCCGAGAGGCTAGCGCCCCCCCCCCGGGGGGCGGCTGACGCGCGGCTGAGAGACAGGCAGCAGTGACCCGAATGATATTCTCGAAAACGGCCCAAGCGACGCATGTTCGTTTTTCCGGTGTGAGCACTGCACCGAAAAGAGCGTGCGGAGGGCGGGCTTGGGGGGCCGTGAGACGGAGGTTCAGCTGGGCAGTGCCGCCAGACGGTCCGGCAGCGCCTGACGGACATGGTTCTTCGCGACCCCCTTCCCGTCTTAGCGGATACGGAACCGGACTCCCAGAGCTTCCGCGTTTGGGTGTCAATTGTAGACATGCGATCCGGCGTTCTAGTCAGTCACGCAAGTGTGGGAGGGCGGCGGCGCGTAAGGCGCGCCTAACGGCGAACGGTACGCCTGAATCTTGATGCGGATGCTCTGGCTTTCTGGGACGCCACGATGACCTGGGCGGTCGAACCAGGAACCTTCACGGTGTTGGCGGGGGCAAGCTCTGCCGCGCTAAAGAGCACGATCTTGCGCGTGGTATGATCCGTCCAACGTGTTGCGAACCGCGATTTTATTGGCGGTGTTCGTCCGTGCGGCGCCGGTAGTGTTCCCGCTGAGAGAACAAACATCCGCTGCCGATCCAGGCGGAGTGTGCGAAAGAAAGCTGCGCCGCCCGATGATGTCGACCTTTGGCGCTCAACAACCTAGGTGCGGTGGGGAAGCTCTTGCGAGAAGTCGGCGGCGATCCTCGGCTGCATGCAAAAGCGAATGTCCATCCTCCCTTGTCCAAACAGATTGCGGACGTCCGTCATGGGGGAGGGGGCAATGTCAGATCGTCCGGGCCGATGGCGATTGCCAGCCCATCGCTGCGATCCTAGCCGTTTGGGGGCCCCCATGTCGTCCACAGACTAGTCTGGTAAGCCCATGCTGCTGCAGCATTGTCGTTGCGCAGGCCCGCAGTTCGCGATCGGCAATCATCGAGCTATCTCGGAGCATTCGCGCGCGATGCGCCGGTCCGTATCCTATTCGCGATGAGAGACGGCTTGCCCACGACGCAGCTGCCAGCAGGTTAAGTTCGCCTGCCCGACCACCCGATGCCCAGCGTGCGCCCGTAGCGATCGCGCCCAGCCTGCTCGATCCTAAAAAAGGGTCGCCAGGGCATCGCGCAACCTGGCGGTAGCGGCGACCGACCGCTTTTTCGCAGATTGCGCCGGATTTGGGAAAGGGTCTACAGCGCCCGCTGTGGGATCGTCCGGCGCATCAATGCCAAGCAGGCGGATGCGCTCCGGACCGGCGCGCAGCGTGTCGCCATTGACGACCCGCACGAAGCGCGCCAAAGAGCTGCGACCCCGCTTCGCCAGCGTCATCGCCGCTTGGCCGCGATCAAGCTTCAGCACCGCGGTCCGAAGTGCTGAAACGAGCATGGTGGGCAAGGACTGCCCCTCGGGCGCTTCGATCGGCACGCTCAGGATGCCTTCGCCTTCGGCGGCCCTGCGCATGGCGTTGAGCAAATCTGTCTCGCCCACCCCCCCAAGCCCGGGCAGGATCATGCTTTGCGCATGACGACCGTTTCGAATGCGATCAAGCGCTACTGAAACCATTTCGAAAACGTCTTCCCGGCCGGCCAACTCGGGAGGACGACTGCCTGCACCTGGGCGAAATGGTTACGCCGCGGATCCATAATTCAATGTTTATAGCTTCTATATGATCCGTATAAAACCGCATAAGATTTCTATATGTTGGCTTTGGGTGGTTGGGTGGAGCTAGCGCGAGCGCAACCGATCGAATATCCGCGCTGCCTGCACTTGGCTGCCCGCCGGTATTTTAAGGATCACCTGACGCAGAGCCGGCGGTCTAACGCGGATAAACGTTCCCCAAGATCAACAGGCCTGCCCATCGGTTCAGCGAGCTGACGGGCTTCGTTCTGCTGAACCTTCCCAGTCGTGCCACCGAGTCTTGTACAGCCAGGTCGGCGCGGGCGACGTGGTCGCGCGCCGAAAGCGTCTGATGAATGAACTGCTTTGGGCTGAACCCTTACTCAGGTGAATTGATGTCCGCCCAGTGCGTTACCTTCTCGATCGGTAACACATCGCGTGTCGCCGCCCATCCCGCCCCTTCGAAGCCATCGTCGAACCAAGCACCCACTTCGGCGTCGCCGTTCCAAAGCAGCATATCGCGCCCATCCTTCCGATCATCGGGCATCAATGCGATTGCGTGCCAATGGATAAGTGAAATTGTGATCATCCGCATTTTTCCCAGTTTCGCAAGGAAGCCATTATGATCGAGCGCAAACAGCGTGTTGCCCACTTTGTCACTTGCGCCCTTGTCCTCGTCAACTCACGACCTCGAGCGTTCTGACGGCGTTGACCAGGGTCCCGATGCGACGTCGCCTAAGCGAGACCTGACCGCAACTCGCTTGGTGGATCGCGTCCTGTCGGCCGAGTGCGCTATCCCGCGATCGGCTCCGTGACTTAGTGCGCCATGGCCTTGACGATCTCCTCAACCATCTTCTTGGCGTCGGCGAGCAGCATCATCGTATTGTCCTGATAGAAGACGTCGTTGTCGACGCCCGCATAGCCGACGCCGCCCATCGATCGCTTGATGAACAGCACGGTCTTGGCCTTGTTCACGTCGAACACGGGCATGCCGTAAATGGGCGAGCTCTTGTCGGTCTTGGCGGCGGGGTTCACGACATCGTTGGCGCCGATGATGAAGGCGACGTCGGTCTGCGCGAATTCCGAATTGATGTCCTCCAGTTCGAACACCTCGTCATAGGGAACGTTCGCCTCGGCGAGCAGCACGTTCATGTGCCCCGGCATGCGTCCCGCGACGGGGTGGATCGCGTATTTGATGGTGACGCCCTGCGCCTTCAGCACGTCGCCCATCTCGCGCAGCGCATGCTGCGCCTGCGCGACGGCCATGCCGTAGCCGGGGACGATGATGACCTGCTCGGCCTGGCTCATCAGGAACGCCGCATCCTCGGCGGACCCGCGCTTCCACGGGCGCTGCTCCTTCGCCTCGCCGCCGGCCGCGCCGCCGCTGTCGCCGCCGAAGCCGCCCGCGATCACGCTGATGAAGCTGCGGTTCATCGCCCGGCACATGATGTAGCTCAGGATCGCGCCCGACGATCCGACGAGCGCGCCGGTGATGATCATCGCGCTATTGTGCAGCGTGAAGCCCATCGCCGCTGCCGCCCAGCCCGAATAGCTGTTCAGCATCGAGACGACGACGGGCATGTCCGCGCCGCCGATCGGGATGATCAGCAGGAAGCCGATCACGAAGGACAGGATCGCGATGGCCCAGAACAGGCCCGGCGTATCGAGATGGAACAGGCCGACGAGGATCAGGATCGCTGCGATCGTCGCCAGATTGATGATGTGGCGGCCGGGCAGCATAATGGGCTTGCCGCCCATCGTGCCGTTGAGCTTCAGGAAGGCGATGACCGATCCCGAAAAGGTGATCGCGCCGATCGCGATGCCCAGCCCCATCTCGATCCGACTGCTCTGGAAGATGTCGATTCCGTCGGGCTGGAGGATGCCGAACGCCTGCGGGTTGAGATAGGCCGCGATCGCGACGAGCACCGCGGCGAGGCCGACGAGGCTGTGGAAGGCGGCGACGAGCTGCGGCATCGCCGTCATCGCGATCCGCCGGGCGGTGACGATGCCGATGCCGCCGCCGATGATGATCGCGCCGGCAATCTCGATCGCGCTGATCCAGTCGATCGTGAAGACCGTCCAACAATCCGCCGCGATCGGGCAGACGCGCTGGCTGCTGCCCGGCGCATGCGTGATCAATGTCGTGACGATCGCCAGCGCCATGCCGGCCATGCCGAAGCGGTTGCCGTTGCGGCTGGAAGCGGGGCTGGAGAGTCCGCGCAGCGCGAGGATGAAGCAGATGCCCGAGACCAGATAGGCCAGCATCGCCCATGGATTGACGGCTACGGCTTCATGCATTGCTCAATCCCCCTGGCCGGTCCGCTCGCTTGCGCGCGTGGCGTCCCGGCATCCTCCCGTGCCGGCTCACTTGGCCGCCGGCCGGTCCTTTTTCTTGTACATTGCCAGCATCCGCGCGGTGACCGCGAAGCCGCCGAAGATGTTCACGCTGGCCAGCGCCACCGCGACCAGCCCGAGCCACTTCGACGTCGCCGAACCACCCAGCGCCCCCGCCGCGCTCGCCACCAACGCGCCGACGATGATCACCGACGAGATCGCGTTGGTCACCGCCATCAGCGGCGTATGCAGCGCCGGCGTGACCGACCAGACGACATAATAGCCGACGAAACAGGCCATCACGAAGATCGACAGGATCGAGATGAAGTCCATCAGGCGGCTCCGACGCTAAGTTCCTCTCCATGCGAAGCATGGCGAGGAACTGGGGTGCCCGCTGTCATGACAGCAGCCGCGGGTTCACGATCTTGCCGCCCAGCGTCAGCCGGATCGCATCGCCGATCTCTTCGTCAAGCACGGGCCTGCCCGCCTCCTTGTCCCAGAAAGCCGACAGGAAGTTAAACAGGTTGCGCGAAAAGAGCGCCGACGAATCCGCCGCCATCGTGCCCGCGACATTCTTCGCGCCGATGATCTTCACGCCATGCTTCACCACTGTCTCTCCCGAGACCGCACCCTCGACATTGCCGCCGCTCTCGGCCGCGAGATCGACGATCACCGAACCCGCGCGCATCGAGGCGATCTGCGCGTCCGAGATCAGGCGCGGCGCGGGCCGGCCCGGGATCAGAGCGGTGGTGATGACGATGTCCTGCTTGGCAATGTGCGCCGAGACCAGCTTGGCCTGCGCCGCCTGATATTCGGGGCTCATCTCGGTCGCATAGCCGCCGGCGCCTTCGCCCTCGATGCCCTTCACATTCTCCACGAAGATCGGCTTGGCGCCGAGCGACTGGATCTGCTCCTTCGTAGCCGATCGCACGTCGGTCGCGGACACCTGCGCGCCGAGCCGCCGCGCGGTCGCGATCGCCTGCAGTCCGGCGACACCTACACCCATCACGAAGGCGCGCGCGGCCGACACGGTGCCCGCCGCGGTCATCATCATCGGAAAGGCGCGGCCATATTCGGCGGCCGCCATCAGCACCGATTTGTAGCCGGCGAGATTAGATTGCGAGGAGAGGATGTCCATCGATTGCGCGCGCGTGAGGCGCGGCATGAACTCCATCGCCAGCGCTTCATAGCCCGCGGCGGCATAAGCCTCTATCCGCGCCCGATCCCCGAACGGATTGAGCCCCGCGACGATCCACGCGCCGGGCTTGGCGCCGGTCAGCGCAGCGGGGTCCGGACCCTGGATGCCAAGCACGATCTCCGCGCCCGCAAGCGTTGCCGCGCGATCGCCGATCGTGGCGCCCGCCGCTGCATAATCGGCATCGGCGACCGAAGCGCCGATACCCGCGCCGCTCTCGACCGCGACATCGGCGCCGAGGCCGACGAACTTCTTGACCGTCTCAGGTGTCGCGCCGACGCGCGCCTCTCCGGTCGCCGTCTCTTTGAGGACGGCGATCTTTATCGTCACGAAGGATCAGCGGAAGATGGGAAGATTAATCTGCGCGGCGATCGACGCGCAATGGGATGTACATGACCTGGCGACCCCGATGAAGCTGGCCTTCCGGTAAATCTGTGCGCCGTCGGCCATCCGCGTTCCCCCGCTCCTATACCTATGTGACGGTTAGACACGTGGTCCTTGCGCCTCAAGCTTTTCCGACAAGCATCGTGCGCCCGATAAGTCCTTTCGGCAATCTATCAGAAATCGACCCGGGCATGATAGGCAAGTGCGCTATTCGGCAACAACCGTGCTGCGCACAAGGACAGATCGTCGTTTAGCAAGCGCGGTGGAGACTGCTCTCCACCAACACGTCCAGTTTCGATACTCAGCTTGATGCGTGCACATGGGGCTGACCTCGACGAGGGTCGTTGTCTCATGCTGCATCACGGTGGAAAGATGGGGAGCCCGATCGTTCCACTGCCGAGTCATTTGCGCGACACGGCGGCCGGCGATCAGGACGAGGCGGCGAGCTCCTTCAGCGGCACCGAAGCGTCCGCCAGCCGCGCCGGATCGATCCTCGCTCCGCCCGTCACCAAAGCCCGGCCCTGCACATAATCCTTGGTTGCGTTCACGCAGTCGAGCGCGATGACGCGGCCATGCTTCAGATAGAGGATGCTGAAGCTGCGCGTCGCGGGGTCGCCCCGCTCGACGACGGCATCATATCCGATCGAAAGCCCGACCGTCTGCAGGCGCAGATCATATTGGTTCGACCAGAACCACGGCACGGCATCATAAGTGACGTCGCCGCCGGTGATCGTCTTTGCGACGACCGTCGCCTGATCATTGGCATTCTGGACCGATTCGACGCGGATCGTTGCGCCTTCGGCGAAGCCGTTGCTGTGAAGCGCGCAATCGCCGATCGCGAAGATATCGGGCAGGCTCGTCCGGCATTGGCCATCGACCGCGACGCCGTTGCCGCCGTCTGCCCCCGCCGCGATCAACGGCTCGACCGCGGGGACGATGCCGATGCCGACGATGACCATCTGGCACCCGAGCACTTCCCCATCATGCAGGCGCACGCCCGTGACCTTGCCGTCGACACCCTCGATGGAATCGACCTGTGCGCCCAGCCGGACTTCGACGCCATGCGCGCGATGCTCGGCCTCGTAGAAGCGCGACAGCGCTTCGCCCGCGACGCGCGCCAACACGCGGTCCAGCGCCTCCAAAAGCACGACCTGCTTGCCGAACTTGGTGAGCACCGCCGCCGCCTCCAGCCCGATATAGCCGCCGCCGATGACGACCGCGCGGGTCATGCCGTCCAGCTCGGCCATCATCCGGTCCGCATCGGCGCGGGTGCGCACCGTGTGAACGCCCGCGAAATCGTGGCCGGCGCAGGAGAGGCGGCGGGGCGCGCCGCCCGTCGCCCAGATCAGCGTGCCATAACCGATCGTCGCACCGTCGGCGGTGGTCAGGCTGTGCGCGGCTGGATCGACGGCGGTGACGCGGCGGTCGAGCAGCATCGCGATATCGCGTTCGTCCCAGAAAGCGGGCTGGCGGATCAGGATCCGCTCGAACGTCTTCTCGCCAGCGAGATAATCCTTGGAGAGCGGCGGGCGTTCATAAGGAAGCTCGGGCTCCTCGCCGATCATCGCGATCGTGCCTTCAAACTTGTTCTGGCGCAGCGCGATCGCGGCCTGCGCGCCGCCATGCCCGGCACCCACGATCACGACATCGTACGATTGCTTCACCCGATCCTCCGGTCGCTCGGTATTGCTCGTCTCAAGCTGGTGGCCGCGGCGCTGTCAAATCGAAGAGCGCAACTGCCACCGTCGCACCGCCCAGGCGATGACCGCAGACGATAAGCGGGCAACAATCATGTCTCATGCCGACCGCGAAGACGACCATGCCCGGGCAAAAGACGTCCACACACCAAAATGGTGCTTGCCAAGCCCGCTGTTAGACGACCCTCCAACACTTTTAAATGCGCATGCTAAGTTGCATTCTGATGGGATCGCTCGTAGCTCGCGACCCGAACGACATCACCGGCAAGAGGCGTCCATGATCAACAATGTTGTTATCTTGTCCGGGGTTCGCACCGCCATCGGCGATTTCGGCGGCTCGCTGAAAGATGTCTCCCCTGCCTCGCTGGGCGAGATTGTCATTCGGGAGGCCGTCGCCCGCGCCGGGATCTCCCCAGGCGACGTGGAGCATGTCGTGCTGGGGCAAGTCATTCCGACGAAGCCTCAAGACGCCTACACCGCACGCGTGTCAGCCCTTCAAGCGGGCATTCCCGATTCCGCCGCCGCGCTGACCGTCAACCGCCTTTGTGGTTCCGGATTACAGGCCATCATTTCGGCAGCGCAGATGATCGCGCTTGGCGAAGCCAGGTTTGTTGTCGCGGGGGGTACCGAGAACATGAGCCAGGCACCCCACTATCTAACTGCTGGCCGCTTCGGGCAGAAAATGGGCGCGATCAAGATGCTCGACGCGCTCACCGCCACGCTGTCCGATCCGATCGAAGATTACCACATGGGCGTAACCGCGGAGAATATCGCTGATCGCCATCAAATATCACGTGGGACCCAAGATGCGCTGGCTGTAGAGAGCCATCGCCGGGCGTCGCAAGCGCTCACCGAAGGGCGATTTCAGGATCAAATCGTTCCGGTAGAGGTGAAGACGCGGGGCGGCAGTATTGTCTTCCAGACTGATGAGCATGTCCGCACAGATGTCTCGGTCGAGACGCTCGCAAAGCTCAAACCCGCCTTCGCAAAGGAAGGTTCTGTCACAGCTGGGAATGCCAGCGGAATTAACGACGGTGCCGCCGCAGTCGTTCTGTGTTCGGCTCAGGACGCCGAGGCTGGGTCGCTGCCAGTCCGTGCCCGCATATTGAGTTGGGCTCACGCGGGCGTGGCCCCGGACGTGATGGGCTTGGGTCCCGTGAAAGCTGTGCCCATCGCCCTTGCGCGCGCCGGACTTCCGCTTGACGCGATCGACATCATTGAGTCGAATGAGGCCTTCGCCGCGCAGGCATGCGCCGTCGCGCAAGAGCTCGGGTTCGATCCGAACAAGACGAACGTCAATGGCTCAGGCATCGCGCTCGGCCACCCCATCGGCGCGACCGGCGCCATCCTGACGGTGAAGCTGCTGGCGGAATTGGAGCGCTCCGGGGGACGATACGGCCTCGTCACAATGTGCATCGGAGGTGGCCAGGGGATTGCGATGGTCATCGAACGCGTGGGTGAAGCGGCTTAATCGAACCGGCTCAGCTTTGCGTCAGCGTCTGCGGTCAGCGCTCCCTGAGCGCACGGCCCACGCTACTGGATAAAGCACGGCTGCACGCAACGTAAGCTCCCAACACGCTCAGCAGGCGAGGGGCTCGCGGCGCGTGCGGCCGCGCCGTCGATTTGCGCTTCGCGCCACGAGCACGCCGGCCAGGACGCAGAACGGGCTCGGTTATCTCTACACCGATCGGCCCTGGCAAGCGCTCTGCGCCGCAAGGCGCCACGTCATCGCGTGTCGGCGCTCAGCAATATACCAATCTGCAACAAGCTTAAAGCGGCTCGGGAAGCATCAATGCCGCCCGCGTCGTCTTGCAAACTATTTTGTCGTCTTGATTATATCCGGTGTGCAAGAGCGTTACGATACCTTGGCCCGGTCTCGATGATGACGGCCGCTTCCCGACAATCTCGGTCTCTGCGCGAATTGTGTCACCAGCGAAAACTGGGTTGGGAAACACCGTGTCAGTCATCCCCAAATTGGCTACGGTGGTGCCGAGCGTCGTATCTTGCACCGACAAGCCGATCACGAGCCCCAACGTGAAGATCGAGTTGATCAGCGGCCGGCCAAATTCGGTTGTTGCGGCATAGGCGAAGTCGACGTGGATCGCGGCTGGATTGAAGGTCAGCGACGAAAACAGCATATTATCCATTTCCGTCACACTGCGCCTGATTTCGTGAATGAACACGCGCCCAACCGTGAATTGCTCGAACCACAAACCAGCCATGTGACGCTCCTATCGATCCGACGAATGGCAAGGTCCCGAGACTCTGTCATCTTTGCGTTCACCCATAAACGGTGGCGCAGTGCGTATCCGACGATCCCGCGGCAAAGCGCCGTCTGTTCCACCCGTCGGCACCCGTATCGGGTCGACCGCGAATATGGATCGTTGATACGCTGTTACTCAGGCGTCGAGGAAAGGCCATCCCCGCCGTGTCATTGCGCAAGACGCATGTGTTCGCTCCCGGCAATCGCCCTAAAACTCGTCTCTTTCTCGATCAGCGTCTTCGCTTGTCGCCACCTTTACAAATCACAGGATTCTTAAATAGGGTAAGCGGAGCGTGGTCAACGTGTGAATCACGGAGATAACAATGTTGACAGATAGATATGTCGATCGCCTCAAGCCGAAGCCAGAGAAATATAGAGCCTTTGATAAGAATGGCCTTTATATACTCGTCAAGCCTAACGGCGATAAGTTATGGCGCGTTCGATACACAAAAGGGGGAAAATCCACGATATTGAAAGGCCCATCCTACCCTGAACTCGATGTGGCGGCAGCGAGAACATGGGGCGCGCAAGCGCAGTTCCAATTCACGCTGAAGTCAAAGCCGCGGCTCGAAACCGCTGCGCGAAGCAAATCCGTAACAAACGAGGATGAACGTACGTTTGAATGTATCGCTCGCGAGTGGCTCAGTCATGCCCGCCGTCATTGGTCCCAAAACTATGGGTTGCGGATCGAGCAGAATTTCGAGCGAGATATTTTCCCGGAAATTGGCCACATACCCATCGAATTGGTGGATGGCCCCAGCCTTCGAGGCGCCCTCAAAAAGGTTGAACAGCGAGGCTCGTTGGAAATGTGTCGCCGACTTCGCTCGCAGTGCGGCTCGGTTTTCAGCTTTGCGATTGCTGAGGGAAAGGCAAAGTTCGACCCAAGCGTCAGCATAATCGACGCTTTGCCCAAAAGGAATCTGAATCGTCATCGAAGCGCGCTGAAGGCGCCACGGGTTCCAGCCTTCTTCGTCGCTCTGGCGAAAGATAATGTCAGCAAACTTACTAGCTATTCAATTCAGTGGACAATCATCACGATCGTGAGGTCTGTGGAAACCAGGTACGCTCGATACGACGAACTTGAGGGCCTGGACGGTGCAACGCCTATATGGCGGATTCCTTCGGATCGGGTGAAGACAAAAATCGAGCACATCGTCCCTTTGTCAAAGCAAGCTATCCGACTGTTGTCGGACATAAGGAATCTCGGCCCTGAAAGCGAATATCTATTTCCATCTGATACAAGCCATGATGGGGTAATAGGTCATAACCGCATGCTTGATTGTATAAAGAGTATAGGATTTCGAGGTGAGGTCACCATACACGGCTTCCGCGGATTGGCATCGACCGTTCTCAACGAGGCTACTCGGATTGATGACAGGGGCGAAATAGTTCGACTTTGGGATCCTGACTGGGTCGAGCGTCAATTGGCGCACGTGGAATCGAGGCAGTCGCGCCGCGCATACAATTCAGCCGAGTGGATTGGTCCGAGACGGCGCATGATGCAATGGTGGTCCGACTGGCTGGATGCCCACGGATTCCGAGGGCTTCGCATCCCTTCCGCGGTGGCGCTAAGAGGCTATCAGTTTGTTAACTAGCGGACTTAGCCCGCATCGACGGGATCAACTCATCGTCGGCAGATTAGAGGCCAGCTTTAGCACCTCGTCCGCTAGCTCGCGTCGACAGATCAGCAGGTCTGGCAGATAGGTGTCCTCGGCATTATAGACGAGCGGCGATCCGTCGACGCGGCTGACATGGAGCCCGGCGGCGCGGGCGACCGCGACCGGTGCGCAACTGTCCCACTCATATTGCCCGCCCGTGTGGAGGTAGATTTCCGCTTCGCCGCGCACGACCGCCATTGCCTTGGCGCCCGCCGATCCCATCGCGACGAGTTCGCCGCCCAATGCCTTGGCCACCGCGACCGCTTCCTTGGCCGGCCGCGTGCGGCTGACCAGCATGCGCGGCGGCGAGTGAGCGGGGGGGAGTGCCTGCGGTGCGGCGGAGGTCAGCGTCACGCCCAAGCCCGGTAGCGCGACCGCGCCGATCGTCGCCACGCCGTCGATCGCCAGCCCGACATGCACCGCCCAGTCGGGCCGACCCTCGCCATATTCGCGCGTGCCGTCGACCGGATCGATGATCCACACGCGCGATCGGCCGAGGCGCGATCCGTCGCACTTCATCTCCTCGGACAGCAGGCCGTCCTCGGGCCTCTGTTCGCGGAGCGCGTGGACGAGGAACTGGTTCGCGGTCTGGTCGCCCGCCTTGCCGAGCGCCCTGTCCGAAAACACCCCTGCCTTGCGCACGGCGAGCAGCAGCTTGCCCGCGGTTTCGGCAAGGTGCGCGGCGAGGTCGACGTCCGTCAGGATCCTCATTTGAGCGGCATGATCTGGCGGACGATATATTCGGCTGCCTCGGCTGGAGTCATATCGACGGTGTTGACGCGGATCTCGGCGTGGTTGGGCGCCTCATAGGGGCTGTCGATCCCGGTGAAATTTTTGAGCTCGCCGGCGCGCGCCTTTTTGTAGAGCCCCTTCACGTCGCGCGCCTCGGCGACGTCGAGCGGCGTGTCGACGAAGATCTCGATGAATTCACCCTCCGGCAGCATCGCGCGGATCATGTCGCGTTCGGCGCGGAATGGCGAGATGAAGGCGGTGAGCACGATAAGCCCCGCATCCGCCATCAGCTTGGCCACTTCGCCGACCCGGCGGATATTTTCGATCCGGTCCGCCTCGGTGAAGCCCAGATCCTTGTTGAGTCCGTGACGGACATTGTCGCCATCGAGCAGGAAAGTGTGGCGGTTCATCAGATTGAGCGTTTTCTCGACCTCGTTGGCGATGGTCGATTTGCCCGATCCGGAGAGGCCGGTGAACCACAGGACGCGCGGCTTCTGGTTCTTGAGATCGGCATGCGCATCGCGTCCGATATCGGTCGCCTGCCAATGCACGTTCTGCGCGCGCCGCAGGCTGAAGTGCAGCAAGCCCGCCGCGACCGTCGCGTTGCTGATCTTGTCGATCAGGACGAACCCGCCGAGCGTGCGGTTCTGCGTATAGGGTTCGAACACGATCGCGCGATCGGTACTGAGCTCCGCCACGCCGATCGCATTCAGCTCCAGCGTCTTGGCGGCAAGATGCTCCATCGTGTTGACGTTGACCTGGAATTTGGGCTCGCGGATCGTCGCCGACACCATCTGCGTGCCGAGCTTCAGCCAATAAGCCCGGCCGACGACGAGCGGCTCATCATCCATCCAGACGAGAGTCGATTCAAACTGATCGGCGGTCTCGGGCGGGGCATCGGCGGCCGAAATCACGTTGCCGCGCGAACAATCGATCTCGTCGGCGAGCGAGAGCGTGATCGACTGGCCCGCAACCGCTTCGTCGAGATCGCCGGCGAGCGTCGTGATCCGGCTGACCGTCGAGGTCTTGCCGCCGGGAAGCACGCGGATCGGATCGCCGGGCTTGACGGTGCCGGTCGCGATCTGGCCGGAGAAGCCGCGGAAATCGAGATTGGGACGGTTGACCCACTGCACCGCCATGCGGAACGGCCTGGCCTGATCCTCATCGACGCCGACCTCGACGGTCTCCAGATGCTCCATCAGCGTCGGGCCGGAATACCAGGCCATGTTTTCCGACGGGAACGAGATATTGTCGCCCTTGAAGCCCGAGATCGGCATCGGCGTGAACGCGGTGATGCCGATGCTGGTGGCGAAGGCCGTATAGTCGGCGAGGATCGCCTCGTAGCGCGCCTGATCGTAGCTGATCAGATCCATCTTGTTGATCGCCAGCACGAGATTCTTGATGCCGATCAGATGCGCCAGATAGGAATGGCGGCGCGTCTGGGTGAGGACGCCCTTGCGTGCATCGATCAGGATCACGGCGAGATCGGCGGTCGAGGCGCCGGTCACCATATTGCGCGTATATTGTTCGTGGCCGGGCGTGTCGGCGACGATGAACTTGCGTTTCTCGGTGGAGAAGAAGCGATAGGCGACGTCGATCGTGATGCCCTGTTCACGCTCGGCGGCGAGGCCATCCACCAGGAGCGCGAAATCGATCTCCTGGCCCTGCGTGCCGACGCGCTTGCTGTCCGCCTCCAGCGCGGCGAGCTGATCCTCGAAGATCATCCTGGAATCGTACAGTAGGCGGCCGATCAGCGTCGACTTGCCGTCATCCACCGATCCGCAGGTGATGAAGCGCAGCATGGTCTTGTGCTGATGCTGATCCAGATAGGCATCGATATCCTCGGCGATCAGCGCCTCGGTCTGATAGACGCTCTCCTGCGTGGCGATCCCGCTCATCAGAAATACCCTTCCTGCTTCTTCTTTTCCATGCCCGCGCCGCCGGCATCCTTGTCGATCGCGCGGCCCTGCCGCTCGCTCGTGGTCGTCAGCAGCGTTTCCTGGATGATCTCGGACAAGGTGGAGGCGGTGCTCTCGACCGCGCCCGTCAACGGATAGCAACCGAGCGTGCGGAAGCGGATCGAGCGTTCGACCGGCACTTCGCCGGGCTTCAGCGGGAAGCGATCGTCGTCCACCATCAGCAGCATGCCGTCCCGCTCCACGGTCGCGCGCTTGCCCGCGAAATAGAGTGGCACGATCGGCACGTCGTTGAGCTGGATATATTGCCAGACGTCCAACTCGGTCCAGTTGCTGATCGGGAAGACGCGGATGCTCTCGCCCTTCTTTTTGCGCGCATTGTAGAGATTCCACAGTTCGGGACGCTGGTTCTTGGGATCCCAGCCGTGCGTGGCGGTCCGGAACGAGAAGATCCGTTCCTTGGCGCGGCTCTTTTCCTCGTCGCGCCGCGCGCCGCCGAACGCCGCGTCGAAGCCATATTTGTCGAGCGCCTGCTTCAGCCCCTCGGTCTTCCACATATCGGTGTGGAGCGCGCCGTGATCGAACGGGTTGATGCCGCGCGCGATCGCTTCCGGATTCTGGTAGATGAGCAGTTCCATGCCGGCATCGCGCGCCGCCCGCTCGCGCAATTTGTACATTTCCTGGAATTTCCAGGTCGTATCGACATGCAGCAACGGGAAGGGCGGCGGCGAGGGATAGAAGGCCTTGCGCGCGAGATGCAGCATCACCGCCGAATCCTTACCGACCGAATAGAGCATCACCGGCCGGTTCGCCTCGGCGGCTACCTCGCGCATGATGTGGATCGCCTCGGCTTCGAGGCGTTCCAGGTGGGTCAGTGTCTTGGCCATATATTGGATCTCCACGGTCCGCTTACGCGGCACCGCGATGCCGCGGCAATCAAGGCATTTTTGGAGCCAGGATTGCTCTGCTATCCCGCAACGGACTCAGGCGCGGAGACTCATTGGCCGCGCCGCTATGGGAAGATGGTTGCCGATGCCCGAACCGCTGACCCTCAAGATGCGCTCCTGGTTGTTCGCGCCGGGGGATAGCTCGCGCAAAATGACCAACGCGATCGCCAGCCAGGCGGATATAATCCTGCTCGATCTCGAAGATTCGGTCGTCTGCGCAAACAAGCCGCTCGCCCGGCAGCTTGTGCCGGAGCTGCTTAACGCCAACCCGGCGCAGCGCACGCGGCTTTGGGTGCGCATCAATCCACTCGATGGCTCCCATGCGCTGACCGATCTCGCGGCGATCATGCCCTTTCACCCGGGAGGGATTATGCTTCCCAAAGTGAACGGACGGCAGGACGTTGAACAGCTCGACCATTATTTGTCTGCGTTTGAGGCGGCGCATGGCATTGTGGCCGGATCGACGCCGGTGATCGCCCTTATCACGGAGACGGCCAAAGCAATGTTTCACACTGGGAGTTATGAGGGTGCTCCACGGGTCGCGGCGCTGACCTGGGGGGCAGAAGATTTGGCGGATTCCATTGGCGCGATGTCAAACCTCAATCCCGACGGCAGTTACGGTTTCGTCTACGAACTTGCCCGCAGCATGTGCCTGCTTGGCGCCGCGACGGCGAGCGTTCCAGCGATCGAAACGATCCACAGTGATTTCCGTGATCTTGATGCCCTGAAGCTGCGCACAGAGCAGGTGCGGCGCGCCGGTTACAGCGGCATGCTCGCCATTCACCCAACGCAGATTGAAGTGATCAACGCGGCTTTTACGCCTACCGAACCGGAGATCGCCGAAGCCCGGGCGATTGTCGATGTCTTTGCCGCTAATCCGGGTGTCGGCGCGATCGCCTATTTAGGACGAATGGTCGACCGACCTCATCTGGCGCGGGCGCGGAAGATCCTCTCCGACGCCAATGCAGCGCAGTCCACCGACCGGGTGTCGCGTTCTTGATCAGATCGAGGGTGAAAGTCCAATGACGCGCAAGGTTGACGGATTATCCGCTTGCGTCAGAAATACCGCTGCCGCTTAGCATGCCTGCTCGGCCCGATGGAGCGAACGCCTGAAATGATCCTTGATGCGACTCTTTCCGCGATCGTTTCTGGCGGTTCCTCCGGCTTGGGTGCCGCGGCCGCGGCGATGCTTGCGGCACGTGGTGCGAAGGTGACGATAATTGATCTCAACCAAGAAACAGGCAGCGCGCATGCCGCAGCGATCGGTGGCGTTTTCGCTCTGGCGAACGTTGCCGACGAACAAAGCGTCACCCGCGCGCTCGATATCGCCGAGAAGGCTCACGGCGTGGCCCGGATTTTGGTGAATTGCGCGGGCGTAGCACCCGCAATCAAAACCGTGGGAAAAAATAATGTCCCGCACGGGCTGGAAGCGTTTCGCCAAACGGTTGAAATCAATCTAATAGGCACGTTCAATGTGACTGCGCAGTTTGCCGCCCGGCTCTGCTCCGCCGACCCGATTGGTGAAGAACGCGGCATTGTCGTGAACACTGCTTCGATCGCTGCGTATGATGGCCAGGTGGGGCAGGCGGCCTATGCTGCGTCCAAAAGCGGCGTCGTCGGCATGACACTTCCGATTGCTAGGGATCTTGCGCCGCATAGGATCCGGGTGGTGACCATCGCGCCAGGCATCTTTCTCACGCCAATGCTGCGTGGGCTGCCGCAGCCCGCGCAGGACTCTTTAGGGGGCCAAGTTCCACATCCCAGCCGGCTTGGCAGGCCCGAGGAATTCGCTCAGTTAATTGAAGCAATTATTGCGAACCCAATGCTGAACGGCGAGACGATAAGGCTAGATGGGGCTCTTCGAATGCCGGCTCGATAGTTTGCGCCGCAGTGCCACGCGGGAGTCGATCAGTCGATTCTAGTCTTTGGGAGGTGCCTGGCAGCTGACGATGGTAGCTAGCGCATTCTTACACCATTCGTTTGGCAGCCGCACTTGGTCCCAATTTAAACAATTAGGCGCTGAAAGGCGCCTCGTCGCATTTGGATATTGGCCATGTCTGTCGATGCGCTCGCCTGGGCTTTTTTGTCGAGCGATTTTTTTTGAAACGCGCGACGCCTTTCCTACGCCCCTGGCGTAGATCCTCGCGCCCGCGCGGCACAGCCGATACACCAATCCGTGGGGGCGATCCACGATCAGAATTTCGCCTTTTCAGTGGACGCGATACCGCGAGCCGGGGCAAATACAAGCCTATGGAAAACTCCCTCGCGTTCTATGACGTCGTAATCGTCGGTGCCGGCTACGGGGGTGCGCAGGTGGCGATCGCGCTGCGCCACAACAAGTTTGGGGGCACAATAGCAATAAACGGCGAAGAGCCCGAGCTGCCGTACGAACGGCCGCCACTGTCGAAATAATATCTTGCCGGGGATAAAACGTTCGAGCGAATTCTCATCCGCAAGCCCGCATTCTGGGATGAGCGCAGCATTGTAATGCTTCTCAGCCGTCGTGTTTATTCCGTCGATTCGGTCGCACATCAAGTAAAGACGGACGATGGCGGCACGATCGGATATGGACGGCTGATTTGGGCGGCTGGGGGAGCCCCGAGAAAGTTGGTCTGCTCGGGTCTCGATCTGGTCGGTGTTCATACTGTTCGTACCCGTGCGGATGCAGACCGCATGTTGGACGAGCTCGACGGCATGACACACGCTGTCGTTATTGGCGGCGGCTATATCGGGTTGGAGGCGGCGGCGGTACTCGCCAAGTTCGGCAAGCAGGTTATGCTATTGGAGGCGCTGGATCGCATTCTTGCGCGCGTAGCGGGCGAAGAATTGTCGCGGTTCTATGAGGCGGAGCATCGCAACCACGGTGTCGACGTGCGGCTTTGCGCGAGAGTCGAATGCATTGAAGGGGCGGACGGCCGGATATTAGGTGTCCGACTGCATGACGGCGAATTGCTCACCTGCCAAATGGTGATCGTCGGGATTGGCATCGTGCCGGCGGTGGAACCACTCATCGCGGCGGGTGCGAAAGGGGATAACGGCGTGGCAGTAGACGCCCAGTGTCGGACGAGCCTGCCGGATATCTTTGCGATTGGCGACTGCGCACTCCACAGCAATGGCTTCGCCGAGGGGGCCATGATCCGCGTGGAGTCCGTCCAGAACGCCAATGATTACGCAACGATTGTTGCGAAAAATATCACCGGCGGAGAAGCCCTCTACGAAGCCGTGCCTTGGTTCTGGTCAAATCAATAGGATCTGCGCCTGCAGACTGTAGGACTCTCGATCGGCTATGATCAGGTCGTTCAGCGCGGAGATCCCGCCGACCGGGCAGCCCTCCGACAGCTCGACGTGCCGACGCTCGTGATCCACGGCGCGGACGATCCGCTGGTCAAGCTGGCGGGCGGTCAGGACATTGCGGCACAGATTCCTAAGGCGTGGCTGCTGACGGTTCACGGCATGGGCCACGATCTGCCGGACGAGCTCGCCGATATTTTCACCAACGCCATCGCTGCCAATGCGCGACGGGCGATGGCGGACTGATCCTGCCCGAGCAGCGATCATCCAATCACAGGATGCGATCGCAGGCGACCTGATTTCGGTGCCGATTGTTCGTCACGAGATCGCGCCGCTCGGCCCGAGCGTGCGGTTTGCGACGTTTTTTCGCGGGTTGACCAGACCGACGTGGACGATCCCGGTGCGACGCACCCAGTCCGATCTGTGGATCGTTCGAGGCGTATCGCTACCTAGGTGGCGGTAGGCCCGCAGCAACACGCACGATATCAATTTCCAAACGGAAGCTTGTGGAGGATCGAGATTTGCTCGTCGGAGGGGATGGCGCGCGGGCTGATGTCCACGGAGGCGCCTACGCAGCCCACTGGCGATAGCATAGGTCACCAGACACGACGCCGCCGATACGGTCAACGCCACATCGGCCATACCATGGTGGAACGTGCCGACCGGCCAAGCATTAAGGCCGAAGCGTCGCCTCGGCTGGTAGCGGAGACATCGAACCGGCTCGTCGCCGTGCAGGTGCGGCTGACCAGGCGCAGCGACCACGAGAGGAGTGCATGTTCATGCAGACCCCGCCGATCGTTTCAGCAGAGGAATGGACCGTCGCTCGCGAGAGCCTCCTCGTCAAAGAAAAAGCGCATCTTCGCGAGCACGACGCGTTGGCTGCTGAGCGGCGACGCATGCCTTGGATGAAGGTCGAGAAAGAGTATTGCTTCGAAGGTCCAGATGGCCCAGCGAACCTTCCAGATCTATTCTTGGCGCGACGCCAGCTCATCGTCTACCGCGCCTTCTTTGAACCGGGCGTGCATGGATGGCCGGATCACGCCTGCATGGGCTGCTCGCTCGGAGCGGATCAGGTGTCGAACCTCGTCCATCTCAACGCACGCGACACGACGCTCGTCTATGTCTCACGCGCGCCGCAACCCGACATCGCTCGGCTGAAGACCCGGATGGGATGGGAGCAGATCCCCTGGTTCACGATCACCGACGGATTTGACAAGGATTTTGGCGTCGATGAGTGGCATGGCCACAACGCGTTTATTCGCCAGTACGACGCCATCTATCGAAGCTACTTCATCAACGCTCGCGGCGACGAGACCCTCGGCACCGTATGGGCCTATCTCGATATGACGGCGCTCGGACGGCAGGAGCAGGGCGAGGACTCGCCTGAAGGCTATCCCCAGAGCCCTCGTTACAAATGGTGGAATTGGAGCCACAGCTACGAGCCGGGCACACCCGTGGACCCAGAATGGGACAGAGTCTCCACCGCGGGCGAGGCGCAATTTCGCGAGATTACGGAGTGATCCTATTGTAGGGGATGAGTACAAGCATAGCTCCTCAAGCGTTATAGCCCCAAAGGACGGCGCAAGCGCGGGCTGTGAAGATCAGCTACCCGCGGAAACCCGGCGACTGCTAAGGCGATCCATTCGGCTATGAGACGAACGCATATATATATATATATATATACGCGAACCGATGTGCTCGATGCGGTGCGACTACCAGCGTCAGAGTTAATCGCTATGCTCGCTACCAGTTCCTTCGGGCAAACCCTCCGGAGATGCCGAGCAGCGGGCATCAGAGCATCCGTATTCGGGCCCAATGGTCGGTGATAAATGAATACGGCAGCGCGTGTTCGATGCGGCAGCCGTTGCCTTCGTCGCGCTTCTGTACATTCGCGACGCCTTCGTCGACAGCGCCGGTCGTGGCCGAACGGGGTCGGACCGGTGTTCTAGCAGGACGTCTTTCTGATCGGTTGCTTTGCACTATACGAAACTTTTTAATCTAAGCTCGTCTCCGAGACGATGAGACCGCTTCCCTTTCCTGAAGCGGATGATGAGCACGCTGTCACGCGCAATGAGCCGCGTGCGGCACTCGCACTTTACTATCTCCGCGCTGATGAGTCGACGATACCGATCAAACCATTCTTCCACAGTGCTGCTGATCTCTATAGATTGTCCTCAAAGAACTTCCCGACCCAGAGATCATAAAGAGGGAGGTCAAGTCTGCCTGACGCGCGACGAATAAGGCGGCCGGCGCGGTTGAAAACGAGAACATGTACGAAGCCCTGCTGGACAAATCAAATGTGCTGTAGGGACGATACACCCGAGAACGGGAGCAGGCCAAGCGGCCCCTAGAGCGGGCATGAGCGACCATCTTCAGCATCGGTATGTCTCTGCTTGGCAACTTTCCGTGCTGGAAGACCAGCCTTATTGACGGAAGTTCGCGTCGTCGCTCCAAAGAGGCTTCAGCCCGAAGCCCTGATCTTCACTTTTAAATGCACAGCGGGGCGCCCAACTGCAAGGTGAGACAATCTGCCGAAAGGCCAACAAACTCACCGATTAAACTAATGCAGATTATTGTCAGCTTAATTCGCGCATGTAACATTTCGTTTCCCGCCGAGGCGTGTGGAGGTCGAATGTTAGGCAGTCCCCAGGAGGAGTTCATAGCTAGATGCCGCGACGAGCGCCAAGCCCTCCTTACCAGCATCAAGCTGCTTGCAGAAGGAGTCCTGATCGTTCGCCGCAGCGACGATCCGCACAGGAGGGGCTCTAGGGACGCTCGGATCGCCGAAGGGCTGCAAAAGATTGCTAACTTGGACGCGATCATCGCGGAACATGAGGCGCTCCGCTTCTAGTCGAAACGCATTTAAGTGCGTCATTACCACGAGCCCCGATTCTTTCTGGTTGGCTACAATCATGTCGTCAACGGTTTGGTTCTAACCGGCAGATGACGACTTGAAGTCAGGTCACCAGGGAATCCTCTAGCTGCAATTTCTGCCTGAATAGCTCGACAAGGCTGTTCATCAGCGTCTGCAGATCGTCGATTGTGCCGGTCTCGTTCCACGTCAACGCTGCGATCGACGCCGCCAGCTCACGGAGCCGCGTCGGATCTTTCGGATGAGGTTCGGCCTCTTTGGAAAAAAGAAACGGAACGCGAACCTGGCGATCAACACCAGCATCATGACGCAGACCACTACGGCGGTGCGAACTGACGTGGTCGACCAATTGGAGGTGGCGCTGGGAAATAATTCTCACCCGGTTTCTCCAAAGATGCATATTTTCCAATTCCGACCGCGCTGTGTTTGCTAACATCTATCCTCAAGTAGTCAGGCAGGCCTGGGGGGTGGTGCCGATCTCTGCGCGGTCGCCGTGAAGAGGTCGAAACGGGTATCGGCATCGGCCGAGAGGATCGTGTCGTAACCGGAGTTCATGCAGAGCGCCTCGCGAACAGGAGCGGCCTGAAAAAGTCGTGCATCCACGCTGGCAGGGTCGCCATCCGGTCGCGCAAGTTGTCGCGGACTTCGGTAGCGTTCGACCCTCGATGCAGGATGTCGAGTTTTTGACGGACATCGTCCGGATCATCGGGATCGATCAATGTGTCGCGCAGCCAATGGATCGCCTGGACGACCTGCATTGCCGGCCGCCCCGGCCAGGAAAGCTTGCTTGCGGCCGTTGGCTTGAATGCAATGATCATGTTGCCGAGATGGATCGAGCGCACTCGCGCGTCAGTATGTGCGACAATAGTCGAGCACCGCATTGGTGAGGCTGAGGTCATTCGCGGCACTCATTCCGTCCTCGCGCACTCGGATTTGATCGCGGCGCGCGGTGGCGTCGATCACGTGCCGCGGGTCCGGTGAGGTCGACTGGCGCGGCAGGCGGCTGATGCCTAGCTGTCGTACAGTCCGCGATCGAGGCGTCGAAGAGCGCCCGTGTTGACGCGGCGCTGCAGCACCTTGTCGACCAAATTTCGGAGTCCGAGGGCGGGGAAGTCTACAGGTGTCCAGATTGGGCGCGGCGGCGCGTTAGATCCGGCGGAGGATCTGCAGTTTCAGGTCGCGCTCTCAAGCGCCAGCGCCCCATTGCGAGCTTTTGACCAGTTCATCGCCCCGTGCCTATGAACCTTCTGCGGAGATCATTCTCGCATCGGGTATCGGCATATACTACTGGCATAGGCCGAGGAGCCACCATGAGCGGCGAGCGCCACGTCAAACTGTTCAAGAATGGTCGCAGCCAGGCAGTACGGATTCCGCGCGAGTTCGAGCTGCCCGGGGAAGACGCAATCATCCGCAAAGATGGAAACCGCCTGATCGTCGAACCGACCACGGCGCTTTCGCTTGCCGCCTATTTGGCAACTCTCGAGCCGATCGACGATGAGCTCGGGCCGATCGAAGACCCCGCCGCCGAACCGGTCGATTTCTGACCATGTTCCTCTTCGATACGAATATGGTGTCGGATTTGGTCCGCCACCCCAGCGGCGCGATTGGCGCTCGGATCACCGCGGCCGAGGACGGCGCTGTCGTCACGAGCATCATCGTTGCGGCCGAGCTTCGCTTCGGCGCGGAGCGGCGTGGCTCCGAGCGCCTGACGGCCCAGCTTGAAGGTATCTTAAAGCGCATGCCAGTGCTCCCGCTCGCCGAGGAGGCCGATCGCCGCTATGGCGAGCTGCGCGCTGCGCTTGAGCGGGCGGGAGCGCCAATCGGCGCGAACGACATGCTGATTGCGGCGCACGCCCTCGCCCTCGACGCAATCCTTGTGACCGACAATGTTCGCGAGTTCGATCGTGTCCCCGGCCTGAGGGTCGAAAACTGGCTCCGTTCCTCCCGATGCCGCGCGCCTGTGCCGCCTGGCCGGGCCTCGCGCCCCCCGATCGTGTGCTTGCAAGGACGTGGAAGCCGACCCGGCGGTTGCCTTCGACGGCGCGTCGCAGCAGCTCCGGATAAGGCGGCCGCGCGCATCGACGACGGTGGGCCGCCCACTCCACCCGACGTCTGTCGCAGTCCGGATCGCGGCATCCGGCCGGACATGATCCCACGGGCACCCCGCGCGATCTGGAAACACGCGCCATCCGTGTCGATTCCTGCGCCTTCTCCGCCCTGCCTGTGCCACCTGCGGCGAGACGGCGCGGCATTGCAACCCCTTTGGTCGCCCGGGTAGCCGCTACGCGGCGGCCCGCGCCAGCTCCCGACAGGGGTTTCCCTCCGCTTGCGCGCCGGTGCGATGCCGCGCCGCGCGCCGCTATTCCGGTGTCACCGGCGGAGAGGCCGCCGGATAGCAACGGAGATTGTTATGAACCAGGTCAATATTCCAGATCGCATCGTCAAGAATCCGACCAGCCCCTCGGGCAATGCCTCGGTCAAGCTCCTCGTCGCAACCGATAGGGTGAAGCTCAAAGACGGCAAGACCTCTGTCGACGAGGACACCGGCTACACCGCCAAATCAACGGAGCTTCACTGGATCACCTGCTTCAACGGCCAGGGCAAATCCGCCCTCTCCCGCAAGAAGGGCGACGCGGTCGCCATCGCCGGCTACCTCCACAATTCCCAGTGGGAGATGCTGACCACAGTACGCGCTACGGCACCAAAATCATCGCCGGTCACATCACCTTTCTCTGATCAAACGATGCATCTCCGCGGCGAGACCTCAACCGTGCTGATCGATCTCGGTTAGAAGCGGCAAGGATCCGCTCCCATTCCGGGCCATGCTCACCATCCGATCTGCGCAGCGCCTCCGCACGACAGGTCCTGCGGGAGGTAACTCTGCCACATCGGCGCGCCCTCTAACCGGATTTGCCACTCGCGACGATGTCGCTTCAGGACCAGCGACTATCACACTCAGCGTTGGGCGCCTTGACCGTGCTCGTACAAATGTGCGCATGCACCGAAGAGCGCGTTCGTCGGCGAGCGCATACCTATCAGTATGTCGCAAGCTTGCGGACGAGCATCGGTGCGCCCGCATTTAGAATATCGTCGACGGTCTTGCCAAGCATACTCAATTTACGTCAAGACTTAGCCCGCCGCGCTAGCTACGCCTCTACGACCGGCTTGCTTCGCGCGTGCTCTTCCTCTCGGGGATCAGTCATGCAGAGGGCAGGGGGGATCGCGATCTTTGTGGCGGCGCTGAGCGCGCAAGGTGCAGGTGCGCAAGAGGCCCAAGTCGCGTTCTATGGAAAAGCGCAGGCAGCATTGATAACGCAGCGCAACGGCGCGGCAATTTCGGGAGCGTCGGAGTTCACCCTTTACGAGCTGAACGTCTGGACGCCTCCATCATCTGCCGAGTCGGACGCGGAGGCGCTGGAGCTATCGGCAACCGAAGCCGATGCGATTGGCGGCCCTCGATCGTGGCTGCCATCAGAGGCTACCGTCCTGCGGATGATGGCCGCCGCTTTCTCAGACGCAGGCATACGGCGGAAAGCACCCAAGACCATCGGGGTTGCGAACTGCGATGGGCTTATGGCTGTCGCACCGCTGCGCGCATCGATCTCGGTCGCCACTGACACGGCGCGCAGGACATTCTATCCGATCGTCCGCGCGGCAGAGTGCAAATACCGGCTCCCGGCCGGTTTGATGGACTCGGTTGTCCTTCAGGAATCGCGCTACAATCCTATGGTCGTGAGCCCGAAGGGGGCAGGGGGGTTAAGCCAGCTAATGCCGCTTACAGCCTCCGGGCTCGGCGTCACCAACCGCTTCGACCCGCGAGCCAACATCGATGGCGGCGCGCGATATCTGCGCCAGCTTCTAGACCAATTCGGGGCGGTTCCTCTCGCGCTTGCGGCTTATAATGCGGGTCCTGGAAGCGTGCTGCGAGCAAAGGGAATTCCGCAAAACAAGGAAACGCTGAATTACGTCCGCAACGTCCTGGCGTATTGGCGGGAACCGGGCGAAACGTACCGCAACCCGGGCAGCGAGGCGCATCGGATGGCAGTTCTGCTCGACTTCATGACCAACTGAGCGTTGCGCCGAACCACGACACGATTGCCAAGGTTACGGGTGTCGACAAGAAGTAGCGGCGCTGCCAGCGCCACCAGATTTTTGGAACGAAAAGGAGCATAGTGCGAGGCGATCGGACGTCGATCGTCGACCAAATCCGCTCGCGGTAAAGCTCGTATCCGACGCTCGCGGTCGAAAGCGTGAGTGCGATCACGCAACACGCGAAGGTGGCGGCATAAATTGCCAGCCAATTCTGGAGCTCAAGCGGCGTGAACTGGTTCATGCTCCGACCCAACTGCTGCGTTGTGGTATGAGCTATAACGCGCGGCGCCGCGATTTGGCCGCCGTCCTACCGTCTGACATTCAATTTTCTGCGTGACGTCCGCTGCCTGTCGGCCGGCCGCGGCGCGCACCGGGTCGAACCTGCCGCGACAGACGATGGACCGCAATATCGAACTCGGCGAGCAACGCCGGATTTGCGCCATCCTCAAACTCGTCCATGGTTTCGATGACGTTCAACGCGGCTTGCAGGCTGATCCGCGCGAGCGTTCGCTGGCCCTCGGATTTCAGGCCGCGACCGCCGCTGAACAGGAGCATCGCCAAAGTCGCACTCTCGCCGATCGACTTGTAGATCGGGTGCGCCATGTCCATCGTGACGTTCTTCGTCTTTCCGTTTTTGAGCCGACTTAGCAGCGAACGATCGAGGTGGGTTCGCTCCGCGATTTGCTCAAGCGAATAGGGGGTTGTTTTCAACACCCTGGATAGATCGGCTTTTAAATGGCTATTCAGCGACGATTCGGCCAGCACGACGCCCTCCCTGAGATCAGCGGGGCCGCCTTCTCGACCCTATAAGATCTTATATCGCGAAGTCATCATAACCGGGACCCAGGGAGAAGTGCAAGATAGCTGAACATGGCGACGACGATCGCGTCGAGCGTCGTGTAAGATCCTCCGAAGCGTTCCGATAAGCCCTGTCTAGCCGCAGAAAAGGCCGATTGTTCCGCTTCCGTAAGACTAACCGACACCGCCCGAGTCCCGCGCCAATCCGTGCTATTATAGCGGCGAATGACGAGTTCTAGGTGGGGATTATCGGGAACCTTTAGCAAATCTACGCAGCGAGCGGCGCATTTTCGCAGGCTTATGAACTCACCGGCTTCGCGGCTCATCCGCAAGATCGCGAGCGATCCGAGCTCAATAAATTGTTCGGACACGCGATGTGTCGAGACCGACTTTATTGCTCTCGTGCTGCCTGACGTTTCTTGCGCCACCGACGCCCTCTCCTCCGGATCACATACCCTAGCAGAGCTTCGGAGCACGAGTCTCTCGCGCAGATTATGCGCAGCTTCAGTCAAACGATGCGCGGGCCGCGTAGTAGACGCGGGGCAATTCCACGCAATTATTGCGCACGCCTAAGCAATATCTGCGCACTCTGCGCAAATACTGCGCGACACTGCGCAAAGCGTGACTATTTTTAGTCTATGAAACTTTTTGGCTTTTCAAGATATCGCGCCCGATGAGATTATGACGGGGTCAGTCAACTCCGGCTGATGTTCGTCTCGAAGGGCTCATATCATGAGGACTGCTTCGTTTTTGGCGCGCCGCAAGGCGCTCTTCAGCAAAGAGAGCGCCGCGCGCGCCCTCGACTATGCACTGCCCGTAGCCATCGTCGCCGTTCTCGGCGCCGAAGTGGCGATGGCCGGCGCCGATACGACGTTCGATACCGCTCTGACCAAATTCACCGACTTCCTCGAGGGTTCCGGTGGCAAGATCATCACCGTGCTGTCGCTTGCGGGCGGCGTGGTGGGCCTTGCGTCTGGCCGCTTCTCGATGGGCCAGATCGCAATCCCGGTCGGCGTCGGTGTCGGCGCCGGTACCGGTATTCCGATCGTCACTTCCACCGTCACTGCGACGATCTGAGGCGTCGCAATCGGGGGCAGGGGTCAGCGATGTTTGATCGATACACCATTCCGAGGCACCTGGACGCGCCGCAGCTCATTGGGCTGTGGACGCTCGACGAGTTCCTCGGGATGTTCATCCCCTTCGTTTGGGGGATCCTGACGCAGCATATCTTCATCGGCCTGTTTCTCGCCGTTGGTGCCTGGTTCGGTCTTCGAAAAGCAAAAGCCGGGCGGGCATCGTCGTGGGTGATGCATGCCACCTACTGGTACATGCCGGCGTCATTCATCGGACTGAAGCTGACTCCTCCTTCGCACTGCCGCCTGCTGGCGGGCTGAGGGGGGACCATGGACGCATATGTTTCTCACGGGCGCAGCCAGGCGCTTCTCAAGCAGCGCAATTTGCTGGCGCTGCTCGCCGCGGGTCTGACGGTCTTCGTTGTCGTCCTGTTCGGCGTCATCGCCACCAAGGATCGCGAGGTCGTCCTGCAGCCCGTGCTGAGCCGGCCGATGACGATCAGCAGCTCGTCGGTTGCACCGGATTATCTCGAAGCGGTCACCCGGGACACGGCTTACCTGATCCTCAACCGCAGCCCCGACGGGCTCAATTATTGGATGGATAGCATCCTGAAGCTGGTCGATCCGAGCTTCTACGGCATCATCAAGACGCAGCTCGTGAAGACGGTGAAGGAGCAATCCAATACCGACATCGCCCAGTCTTTCACCATGACGGCCATGACGGTCGACACCGTGAAGCTGAGGTCGGAGGTGAGCGGAGAGGTCCGCACCTTCGTCGGGGACAAGCTGATCTCGACCGAGAAGAAGACCTTCCAGTTCAGCTGGAAATATTCCGGCGTGTCGCTGTCGCTGACCGGTTTCGGTGCGGTCATCGCCGATCCCGCTAACCCGACGAAGGGGAGGCTCTGATGCTGTCCGCCCCGCTATGCCTGCTGTGTGCGGGCACCACCTTGGTCGCGTACGGATCCTCGCGCATCTTCGACACCTTTTTCCGACCGCTCGGGCTGGCGATCGTCGGTGCCGGCCTGTTCTTGATGGCAAGCCCGGCTTTCGCCGATCAGTACAAGGTTGCGGCCGACAACGCCCGCGTTGATTGTACGGTGGCCAAGAACGAGCTGACGCGGATCAGCCTCGTCGGCGACCAGATCGCGGCCGTCACCAAGGTCTCGACGGGTGGACAGTTCAACGACTTTTCGGTCGTGAACGAGCCCATTCGTGGCGATGTCTACGTGGCCATTCCCGAGACGTACGCCCCCAGATCGATCAGCTTCTTTGCGACCTCCAAGAAGGGATACGTGTACAAGTTCGCCTGTTCGATCGCCGCAGTCGAAGCGCAGCAAGTGTTCGTCACCAATCCCCAGATGGCGACCGCCAAGGCCGCGGAGTGGGAGAACCAGACGCCGGTCCAGGACACGGCCGTTCGCCTCATCAAGGCTATGGCGACCCAAGGATCTGTGGACGGTTACGAGATCCGCCAACCTGCGAGTGCACCGTCCAAGGTCGGCGACCTCTCCGTACGTCTGATCGCCGAATATCGCGGCGCCTCCCTCAAAGGAAAGGTCCTGCGGATCGAGAACCGCGGCGCGAAGCCCGTGGTGCTGCACGAGGGCGACCTCGCGCCACAGGGCACGCTCGCGGTCACGATCGGCCAGCCGGATCTCGCGCCAGGGCAAGCAACCGCGGCCTACCTGGTCGGCCAGAATGGGGGAGACCAATAATGTCGGATACTCCTGAAAACGAGGACGAGAACGCTCCGGACGGCGGCGTCCCGGATGGTGGACCGGAGCGCTCGGCGAACTCGCCGCGGTTCGGCGCCGCCGCTGAGGATCGGGAGCATTCCGCATCGCCTGACGGGGCCGCCGGCGGCGACCGCTTCGAGGACACCGCAATACCCCCGACTTCGGCAAGGGCCCGCCCAGGCTTTGGTGCACGCCGGCGGCCGGGCGTCAGCGGTCCCGGCGATCGTTCCGCCGATGGTGCCCGCGCCCCTGGAGCGAGAGGCAACCCGCTCGACGGCGTAAACGAGAAAACCAAGCGTCGTCAGCAGGTCCTTCTGGCGGCCGGCGCCGGCGTGATGCTGCTCGCGGCGACGATGTTCGTCACTGGTGGCGACAACAAGAAGAAGGGTCTCGACCCCAACGTCGACGGCCGGCAGGAGGTGCCGATCTCGACTGACGCGATGGTCAACAAGGTCGAGGACAACAAGACCTGGATGGCCCAGTCGTCGACCCGGCTCAACATGCAGGATGGCCGGATAAAGCAGCTCGAAGGCGAATCCGGCCGCGTCGCCCAACTTCAGGATCAGATCGAGCAGCTCAAGGCGCAAAACCTCGACATCCGCAACAACGGTCAGAAGGTGATCGCCGCTTACGAAACCGAGAATCAGAGCCTGCGGTCGGGCAACTCTGCCAGCGGCTCCGCAGCCGCTCCCTCGGCTGATCCATTCCGCGCGAGCGGACCGACCTACGGACAGGCGGGCGGCTATGACATGCAGACCGCGTCGTTCGGTCCGCAAGGAATGGCGCAAGCCCTGACACCCGCCGAAGTCAAAGTGATCAGCTTCGAAAAGGCGGTCGCGGGCAGCGGCGGCGGTTCGGGCTCCGCGCATCCGGAAACGTCACCCGTCGTGGTCGAGGACAGTCCCGAATATCTGCCGCCCAATAGCTACGCGCCAGCGAAGGTCATTGTCGGCGTGGATGCGAGCGCCGGGGTCAACAGCCAAACCGATCCGCTCCCGGTGGTGCTGCGCATCACCGGGCCGGCGCGCTCCGTCGTGCAGTCGGGGCGGGTGCTCACCACCCGGATAGAGGGCTGCGTGATCAACGGGGCTGCGCGCGGCGATCTCTCGGCCGAGAAAGTTTACGTGAAGCTTGCGAAGATGACCTGCGATCAGCCTGGCGGGCGCGTGGCCGTCTCGGAAGTCAAAGGGTTCATCAGCTTCGCGGGCAAGGCCGGGGTTCGCGGACGCGTTGTCAGTCGCGAGGGCTCCTTGGTCGGACAGGCTCTCTTGGCGGGCATAGCAGGAGGCTTTGGCCGCGGCTTTGCCGCCAATACCAACGCTGCGCTGACGGGGGTGCAGGTCTCGACCAATGGCAAGCGCGAAGAGCTCGGTGCCGGAGAGATCGTCAAGGGCGGGCTCGGCAACGGCGTTGCCGAGGCAGGCGACATGGTCTCGAAATATCTCATCGAACGCGCCGAGCAGTATCAGCCCATTATTGAGATGCCGACCGGCGTGAACGTCGAGATCGTCTTTCTCGACGGCGCCTATGTCCGGACGCCGCGATGAACGGCCGGATCACTCGCCTTGCCCGCGATCATATGGGCAAGCTCGGCCTTGGCGTGGCCGGCGTGGTAGGCGCCGCTCTGCTTTACGCAGGCGCCGACGCCGGCGCGCGGACCGGCCAGCTCGACACCGCCGCGGTTAGCCGGGCGATCGCGGCGCGCCTGCCCAAGACGAAGATCTCGCGGGTCGATTGCGACAAACTCGCCGGTATTTGCGAGGTCACGGCCGGCGCCAACGTGTTCTATACCGACGCAAGCGCGCGCTATCTTGTGATCGGGCGGGTCTACGACATGAAGACCCAGCAGGATCTGACCGCCGCTCGCCTGCTTGAGCTCTCGCCGGACGCGCTCGTGCGCGGATCCGCGCACGCCGACGCCGAGGACGACGGTCTGGAGCATCCGCCCACAGCGCCCGAACGGCGGCACAATGTAGATCTCGGCGAGCTGCCTGCGGCGGGTGCAATCCGCTGGGGTAAGCCTGGCGGTCCCAAGCTCGTCGTCTTCACCGACTTTCACTGTGGCTACTGCAAGGCGATGTCCGGCGAGCTGCAGAAGCTGGGCATGTCGATCGAGGAGCGGCCGATCTCGATCCTCAATTCGCGCGCCATCTCCGAGGCGGTTTACTGCGCCAAGGATCCCGTGGCTGCGCTGCACGCCGCCTATAATGGCGAGGCACCGAAGAGGTCGCCCAAGTGCAACACCAGCGGTCTCGATGCGAACGAGGCGTTCGCGCGGAAGAACGGCTTCGACGGAACGCCGGTGATCGTGCGCGCCAACGACGGTGCCGTCATCGATGGGTATCGCGCGGCGCCGGTGCTCGCCTGGTTCGCCAAGGGAGGCGCGGCCTGATGCTGGGTGGTCTGGTTCTGGGCGGTGCGCTGCTCGGCCTCATTTGCCGGCCGCTTCTCGTGCTCGCGGCCGCTGCGCTCGCCGCCGTCATCGACATGCTTATTTGAGGAGAGGTCTCGTGAAGCGAACTGTCCCACTGCTCCTTTTCGCGATGGTCGGGCTTACGGGTTGCACGACGCTCGGCGGCAACATCAAAGGCTCGTTCGACTGCAAAGCACCAGGTGGCACCTGTGCGCCGATGACCTCGATCGACGCGCAGGCGGTGAACAGTCTGGGCGCTACAACGACCGCCATCGACGGCACGGCGACCGATAATGCGCGAATTTTCTATGCCGGTGTTGGTGACGGCGTACCGGTTCGAACCAGCGACCGCGTCCTCAAGGTCGTGTTTCCGGCGCACACCGATGGCACGGGGATCTACCGCGACGAAGCGGTTGCGCGCGTCGTCGTGGAGCGCGGTGGTTGGGTTCCAGGCCCGGAAACAATCGCCGCACGCTCGCCCAAGGGCGAGCTCGCGGCGTCGGCCAGGACTGAGCGGAAGACGGCGACGCTAAAGACCGGGTCGAAGGTCGGAGACGCGATGGCCGAGGCGTCCGGAACCCCAGCGGCCACGCTGACGGGTGCTGTTGGCGCGCCCGTCGGGCTGCGCGAAGTCGCGGCTTCGCTTGAGGCAGCGCCGATGCCGCAGCTCGAATATGGTGCGGCTCCGACCGCATCCAGCACTGTTCCCGTCGGCAGCGAAGGAGCGCCGACTGCCGAAGCCATCGCCGCGGCAAAGGCGGGGCACCGGATCGGGGCGCCTCGGTCCACCGCGGCACTGCAGCGAGCATCAGGGAGGCGCGGCGTCGGTTCCCGGCGTGTGCTTGGACTGGACCGCGCGCAGGTCGGCGCGGCGCAGCATACGTCATCCCCTTCCCAGCAACAGCTTGCCCGCGTCGCCTTCCGAGCCCCGGCTACGGACGAAGGATCGCAACCCGCAGAAATCGCGCCCGTACCCACCACTGATCCGATCGCAACCGTGGGCGGCGAACCAGCCCCCAGTGAAGGACGCCCCCAATGAGCGTTGCCGCAAAAATCGCGTCGCGGTTGTTCGGCGGCAAGGCCGAGCCCGAGCGGAGCCGCCCGGTCATCGATCTTGCAATGCTGTCGCAGTTCATGCCGTGGCGCATCTACGATCAGAAGGATCGGCTCTACGTCAACCGTGCCAGCAACGGCTTCATCGTTGAAATTCCCCCGATGATGGGAGGCGATGAGCGCTCGGCCGAGATCATCACCCAGTTCCTCTCCGAAGGCTTGCCGAAGGGAACGTGCCTGCAGTTCCTGTCCTGGTCGAGCCCACGCATTGCGCCGCTCGTCGGCCGCTGGTTTGGTCCCCGGTACGACCAGGGCGGCATATTTGAGCGGATGGCCCGCTATCGCACCGACCTCCTGCTCGATGGCGTGTGGAACAGCCTGAGCAACGATGCTCCGTTTCACACGCGCAATTACCGCGTGTTCATCTCGGTCGGCGCCTCGACTGGGAGTTCGGTCGGACGGTCCGACCTTGTGTCGATCCGGGAAAGCCTCGGAGCGGCATTGCGCTCGATCAACCTCGACATCCGCGACGTCACCCCGGTCGAACTCATCGGCCTCGTGGATGACCTGACCTCGCCGACGACGTCCGCCGAGGACGATGCGGTCGAGTATAACGAGTATGATCCGATCGCCGACCAGTGCATCCGCCGGGATATCGAGCTCGTTGTCGAGGAGAACCGCCTCCGCCTTCGGACGGAGCGATTTCGTCCAACCGGGGGAGAGGACAACGGGGTCTCCGAGATTGGAGAAGTGTACCCGGACCATTTCGACATCCGCCACTTCGGCGTGAAGAATTTTCCGCTGCGGTGGCAGCCTTGGGAATGCTCGCGGCTGATCGGCGACATGTTCACCGACAAGCTCCGAATGCCGTGCCCTGCGGCGACGTTTCTCTGCGTCGTCGTGCCCGACACCGAGGCGAGTGTCGCAAGCGCGGGATTCAAGTTCGTTCGCACGACGAGCCTTGCGGATTCGAAAGGTGCGCGTTTCATTCCGAATATCCGGCAGCAGTCAGCGGAGTGGCAGCACGTCCAGGACCAGCTCAAGGAAGGGCGTAAGCTCGTCCAGGTCTTCTACGGCGTCACGGTCTTTTCGCCGGACGGGGAGGGTGATCGCAACGAGCGCACCCTCAAGTCGATGTATAAGTCGGCCGGTTGGGATCTCGCCGACGAGCGATTCCTCCAAATCCAGGGGCTGCTAGCCGCGCTCCCGCTGACGCTCGCCGACGGTCTCGATACGGATCTCAAACGCCTGAAGCGGCTGCGTACGTTTCTCTCATCGACCGCAGCCAACATCGCGCCGCTACAAGGCGAGTATCTCGGTGGCCCGATTCCGCACCTGCTGCTGCTTGGACGCCGAGGGCAGCCATTTTTCTGGTCGCCGTTCGAGAACAAGGCCGGCAACCACAACGTCGCGATCATGGGCAAATCCGGTTCTGGCAAGTCGGTTTTCCTGCAGGAGAAGTGCGCAGCGCTCGTCGGCGCTGGCGCCAAGGTGGTCGTGATCGATGACGGCCGATCCTTCATGAACAGCGTGCTGATCCAGGGCGGCGCGTTCATCGAGTTCACGATGAAATCGGGCTTCTGCATCAACCCGTTTTCGATGATCGACGCGGCCCGCGCCGCCGAAGACGAGGATTACAAGCTCGACTCGATGGCGATGCTCAAGAGCATGGTCGGACAGATGTGTCGCTTCATCGACAAGCTCAACGATACCGAGCGTGGCCTGATCGACGGCGCGGTCAACAGGGTCTGGAACGAGCAGGCCCAGAGCGGCACGGTGAACGACGTGGCCAGGGCGCTGCTTGATGAAGGCGATCCGGTCGCGGCGGCCTTGGCGACCGCAATGCGGCCGTTCTTGACCGGCGGCACCTACGGCGGATTTTTCGCGGGCCAGGCGACGCTCAAGCTGGAAGCAGATTTCACCTGCTTTGAGCTTTCGGATCTCTCGACGCGCGAGGAACTGCGTTCCGTGGTTCTCACCGCGATCATGTTCATGACCACGCAGATGATGACGCACACGTCGCGGTCGGTGAAGAAACTGCTGCTGATCGACGAGGCCTGGCAGATGCTCAAGGGCGGTTCGATGGCGGACTTCGTCGAGGTCTACGCGCGCACCTGCCGCAAATATGGCGGCGCGCTCGCCACCGCGACCCAGTCTCTCAACGACTATTACAAATCCGACGGCGCGAAGGCCGCGCTCGAGAACTCAGACTGGATGGTGATCCTCCAGCAGAAGCCTGAGACGATTGCCGATTTCAAGAAGCATGAGCGACTTGAAATGGACAGCGCGACCGAGAGCGTGATCCGGTCGCTGAAGCGCAACGGCGTCGAATATTCGGAAGCTTTCATCAAGGGTCCGGACGTGCAGGCGGTCGGCCGGCTCTGCCTCGATCCTTTCTCGGCCACCGTTTTCTCGTCCTCCCCCGACACGTTCGCGCGGATCGATCGCATGACCCGCCAGGGCAAGTCGGTCGCCGAGGCGGTCGAGGCGATCGCCTTTCCAACGCAGGAGGTACCCTATGCCATCGCTGCAGAATGAGCGCAGGCAACAGGAACTCCCGTTCGTACCGCCGCTCCTGCGTCGTTTGCCGCTGAAGCGCCTTGGCGCTGACGCCGCGTATCTGGCGATCGCGCTTTCGTGCTGGACGATCGGCAACGTGCTCGCGCTCCTCGGCTGTGTCGTCGCGATGTTTCTGGTCATCAGCCACGGCGATATCGACGTGTTCTTCAGCCATCTGAACAATTTGGCATCTCGCTATGTCGCCGCCGATCTCGGTCGGCGCGCGGCCTTTCAGCACCAGCTCGTGTGGGGCTTTTGGATCATTGCCGTGATCATCTTCGCGGTCCGTCTGCCCCGCTTCGTCACCCGCCTCCGCAAAGAGCTTGTCGAAGGACCTCGCCGGTGAACGCCCTGAACCCTCCGCGCACCGAATGGGCCACCGAGGATCCGGAAACGGATCAACCGCTCGCGCGCCAGCCCCGGACGTTTGCCGGCTTTAGAGTGACCTCGATCGCGGTCGTCGCGGCGTTCGCACTGCTCCTCGCGTGGAATATCTGGCAGACCAAGAAGATCCTTGCGCTCGAAAAGCGGCAGCTGGTCTCGGTCAGCTTGCAAGGTCTGATTACCGACTTCGTGCTGTCTGAATCGCGGCGCGGTGGCACGCCGGAAGAGACGGCGCGGAAGACGAAGGCCTACCTCGACGCCGTTCAGATGGCAGTTACGAGGCTTGGCGCGAACGGCACGCCGGTTCTGGTGTCAGAAGCCGTAGTCGGGCGTTCGATCCCCGACGCCACGCCCGTCGTGAAGGCGGCCGTAGAGAAGGCGATGGGCCTCGCACCGTCTGCCGCGAGTGCCTCGCCGACTGCGATCGTCATGCCCTCCTTTCCCGTGGCGCCAACGCCGGCGAACGAGGCTCCTGCCGCCCCTTCGCCGGCGCCGGATCAACTGGCACCCCCTGCTCAGTCGCCTGATCCCACCTCTGCGCAAGGGTCATTCGATGGCCAGCGCTGATGCCCTCACCGATGTGTCGACAGCCTTCGCGCCGTTCCAGTTTTGGACGCCGAAGCGGCGGCGGTGGTACTCGATCCTGGCCGGCCTGGCCGTCGTCTGGGGCGGGTATAACGCTGTAGCGGGTTGGCGTGACCGTCACGCCTTCCTGATCAATGCGACCGAGAGCTTGCCGTATTGGGCCTTCCTGATCGAACGCGGTCGGGTTCCGGGGAAGGGGCAGCTCGTCTCGTTCGATCCGCCGCGCACGCCGCTGGTGCTTCGCCACTTCGGGAGGCGGCCGCCTATGTTCAACAAATATGTCTGGGGCGTTGGCGGCGACTCCGTCACCCGCGTGAATCGGACCTTCTTCGTCAACGGTGTGAAGGTTGCGGTGGCCAAGCCTGTCTCACGGCTGGGGGAGCCGCTGGCGCTCGGACCGGTCGGAAAGATCCCCATCGGCTGCATGTTCGTGGGGACGCCGCATAAAGACGGCTTCGACAGCCGGTATGCGCAGATCGGATGGATCTGCCGCAACCGGGTCATCGGTACAGCGACGCCGATCCTGTGACCCAGGCCGCTCGCCTCGTTCTGATCCTCGCGGCTTGCTCGCCAATTCCGGCGAGCGCGAAAGACTATGGCCAGCAGGGCGCGACCTTTCCGGTCATCGAAGTGGATCTCCTGCGCGTTATCGAGGCGCGGCTACGCTCGGCCCAGGCGAGTGGTCGCATTGCGGCCATGCAACAGGACATGCAGCGCAAGGCCGACATGCGCGTACGGCGACCGGTGCCCGTCGGGGGTGTGACCATCGTGCGTCAACGTCGATCCTGGACGTTCGACCCCACGATCACGGTGCAGCAGGATATCAATGACGGCCGCGGCCGGCGGATCATCGCCAAGGGCACGCGCGTCAATCCGCTCGACATGGTTCAGATGCGCGCGAGCCTGGTCTTCATTGACGGTGACGATCCGGCGCAGGTTCGCTGGGCGGTGGGCTCTACGTCGGCGCTCAATGCCAAGGTCATCCTGGTGAAGGGCGCGCCGCTTGCGCTCATGGATAGCACGCAACGCCGCCTCTTCTTCGATCAGGGCGGTAAACTGACGGGCAAGTTCGGGATCACCCACGTGCCGGCCATCGTCGAACCCGCGGGCCGGGTGTTGAAGGTCACCGAGTTGCCCGTCCCTTCGAGCCGGGGAGAAGGGGCGTGATCTCGATGCTGTCGCCTAGCGGCATCAAGGCCGCGTGGACTGCCTATCGGCCGGCACCGGAGTCGGCGCCGTTACGCAAGCTGCGCATCAAGACGATGCTCTGGAATGGCGCGGCCGCGCTCTCCGTCGCCGGTGTCGATCTCCTCGTTCGTCTCCACCCAGCGATGGTCCTGATTGTCGCGGGCGTTGCCGTGCAGGCTGTCGCCATCACCATCCGCTACTGGCGCATCAAGAACCGTACCGACCGCGAATTCCAGGCGGCGTCAGCGCCAAGAGATGGTCAGTCCCCCTCGACGAAGAACGGCGACGGAGGCGACGCGTGAGGCGGCTGCTTGGCCTGTTCGCTGCGCTCGCGCTCGGCATTAGCGGGGTCGCGTCTACGCCAGCGCGGGCGGCCGGTCTCTGCACCGGTCACTTCGTCAACCCGATCACCGACGTCTGCTGGAGTTGCCTCTTCCCGCTCTCGGTCGGTGGATTGCCCGTTTGGCCTGGCACCCGTCCGGATACGCCCAATCCAGACCTCCCGATTTGTGCGTGCGGTACGCCAATTCCGCGCGTTGGCATCGCCATTGGATTCTGGGAGCCGATCCGCTTGGCCGACGTGACGATGAAGCCATGGTGCTTCGTCAATCTCGGCGGGATCAACATCGCGCCCGCGCTCAGAATTGGGCAAAAGCAATTCACCCATTCGTCGCAGAAGGGGGGGAACAACCAGAATACCGGTGGATGGAACATTCACTGGTACATGTACCCACTGATCTCCTGGCTCCAGATGGTGGTCGATTTCACATGCCTCGAGATCAGCGGCGGCATGGACATCGCGTACATCACCGAACTCGATCCGCTCTGGCAGGATTCCGAGCTCACCACGATCCTCAATCCCGAAGCGGCGATTTTCGCAAACCCGATCGCGGTGGCAGCGTGCGCGGCGGATTGCGCCGCGGCGACCGTCCGTTTGCCGACGGACCCGCTGTTCTGGTGTGCGGGCTGCCAGGGCACGATGTACCCGCTGAATGGGAATATCGCAGCCCAATGGGGGCACGTCCAGGGAAGCCGTCTCGCGCTCAGCCGCTTCATGCTGAAGCTGCATCGCGAGGGCATCCTGTGGGGCAGCCTCGGGGGAACCGGGCTTTGCGGCTACTATCCGATGCCGATCATGCGGAAGTCGCAATATCGGCTCCAGCTGACCAACCCCATCCCAGGGACCGCGGGGCTCGACGCCTGCCCGCCGATTGGCGCGGCCACGACCATATCCGGCGCTGCCAAGGTGGTGCCTGCGATCGGCGAGGACATGGGGTATCTGGTCTGGCGCAAGCGAAACTGTTGTGCGCTATGAGACCGTCTCGGCGCTCCATTATCGTCACGAGCCTCGTCGGCATCGCGGCCGCGGCGATGGCAGCGCTCGCATCGCCCAGCGTCGATCAGACGATCGACGGCATGGACATTGCCAAAATCCGGGCACGCGCCGCCGAGCAGGAAAAGGAGCAGGCTGCCTTTGCGCGTGAGGTCGCCCGGCGGGGCGATGCGGTCCGCGAGCAGGCGGCGGATGCTCGGGCAACGGCGGTGGAGAATGCGGCGCGCGTGAAAGCGGATCCCCGCGGTTTGAGCGATGGTCGCAACGGTCTGAGCCTGGACCAGATGTTGGCCGACAACGATGCCGTCGCGCGAGCCAGCAAAGAGGCGCAGCCGCGCTTTATCGCTTTCGCCTCGCTCTCGATGCCGCCCGCCTCGCTGCGCCAGCTCATGCGCGAAGTTGGCGGCTCGGGCGGCATCGTCGTCTTTCGCGGCTTCCCGCAAAACAGTTCGAAAGCGTTTCTGGCCGGGCTCGGTAAGGCGATCGACAAGGGGCAGCGTCTGAGCGGGGTGGGAATCGATCCGCGCCTGTTCCGCGCCTTCGCAATCGAGGCGGTACCGACATATGTTGTCGTCTCGACGGACTTCAGACCCTGCGACGGCTTCACCTGCCAGACCGTCGTTCCGCCCCATGACCGAATGGCGGGCAACGTTACCCCGTCTTACGCGCTGCGCACCTTTGCTCAGGGTGGCGGGCCTGGCGCCGCGATCGCCAAGATCTACCTCGCATCGCTCGAGAAGCTTGAGCGACAATGACCGCAATGCTCGCCTCTGCCGCACTTTGCGGGATGGTCGGCTCTTCCGGAGTGAGACTGGCCGGCGTCGCCAGTAGATACGCTATCCGCCTGATCGCGGCCGCCTTGGGCGCGGTCTGGCTACCATCCAGCTATTTGGCGGTTCAGGAGCACGGTGCACTTCTTCATCACTGGACCGGACGGTGAGCGGGGCGGGCCGCTTCTTCGCGGGGCTATGCGGTGGGCTGGCGCTGTTCGGCTCGGCGGCCGTGTTGGCGCAGCAAACCCCGGAGCAGGTGAAGGCCGATGCGAAGGCGTTTGCTAAGACGCTCATTCCGGGCGTCAAAGCGACCGCGACGAACGGGCCAACGCCGAACAATCTGCCGAACTATCAGGCGGGGACACCAGCGGAGGCCGCGCTTTATAACGATCCCGACAATCTGCATGCCTCCGGAGAGGCGGCGGCCGCCAGTAGCGCTGCCTATGGGCAGATGCAGGACAGCATGAACACCCGCGCGAAATTCCAGAAGCCCGATCTGGACGCCGTGGTCGCCCGGTCGCTCGACATCCAGGACGATCCGAAGTCGCTCGTCAGCAATTATACCGACGGCGCCGAAGGCAGCTGCAAGCCGCTGCCTCCGGGCAGCGGTGGCACGATTTATGACGAGGTCACTTGCAACACCGGCACCAAGATTGAGGAGTCATCGCCGATCTGCCGCGTACCGCTCGTGGTGACCGTGACCCCGGGCAGCTCGAAATACGTGTACACCTGCGAAAACTGGTCAAGCCAGCCGCCCCGCGCGGCCGACAACAGCGCCCGTCGTTGCCAGCCAGCATTCAACGCCGTCGTCGCCAGTGGTGTGTGTCGGGAGCGTTCGCGGCAAACGGTCTTTTACGACGTCTGTCGTCAGGGCACGATCACCAAGTGCTTCGAGCCCGATCTCGAAGAGGGCGAGGAGATCACCTACGAGTGCGACACCGCCTCGGTAAGTCGACCTTACACGGTGGAGACAGTGGGCGGGGAGATCAGCGACAGGAAGGATGAAGGCAGCTGCAACGCGGCGACCGCGAGCCTGACCTGCGACCTCGCTTCGGAGATTTGCGTCGATGCTAGTCCGGAGACGCGAACGATCAACGGCGCGGCGGTCACGAGGGCGTGTTGGCAGTGGCAACGGACCTATTCATGCCATCGCCTTTCGGCGGCGAATGACTGCGGTGTTCTCGAGAGCAGGCCGGAGTGCAGCTTCGTTCGCGAACAGTGTCTGGACGATCCGCCCCAAGCGCCATGCCAGGTCACCGACGAGGTCTATAGATGCCCGGTGCCCGACACGATTTCGGCCGAGCAGCAGTATATTTGCGACGGCGACGTCTACTGCATCAACGGTGAATGCGAAACGATCGAGCGTACGCCCAACACCGAATTCGGGCAGGCGGTCATGGCGCTCAACTCCGTTGCCGACGCGAGCCACGCGCTCGACCCCGCCAATCTGACGATCTTCAAGGGCACGCGCGACACCTGCTCGAAAACGATTTTCGGGATCACGAATTGCTGCGCGCCGCGCGGAATTCCGATCATTGGCGGTGGCTGCGGCAGCGAAGACAAGGTGCTCAAGGACAAGCGCGAGAAGGGGCTATGCCATTATGTTGGCACCTATTGTTCCTCGTCCGTGCTCGGGATCTGCACGAAGAAGAAAGAGGCGCACTGCTGCTACGGCAGCAAGCTTGCCCGGATCATTCAGGAGCAGGGCCGACCGCAGCTCGGGCTTGGTTTCGGCAGCGCTAAGTCGGCCAAATGCGAAGGCTTCACGGTCGACCAATTCGCGCATCTCGACCTGAGCCGGCTCGATTTCGCGGAGGTCATGGCTGAGTTCGTGGAGGCGGCAAGGCTGCCCGATGAATTGCAGACCGCCACCGAAGTCCAGAACCGCATCAACGAATATTCCAGCGCGCACCTATGACTGGGGGGATCTCATTCGTGGATTGCACCATCGACATGGCGAGAAGGGCGTCCTTCTTGGATATGGCCGTGGCGTTCGGCCTCTTTCGGTCGGGCGGATATACCGTGGAGAGCACGGCCGCCGATATCGGGCACTATTTCCGGACCAGGGTCGAGCCGGACGACCTCCAATCGACATTCACCCGGATGCTCGAGTGTGAGCACATCGCGCTCCACCCCAAAAAGCCCAGTCACTACGTCATGACACGCGCCGGGCAAGCGACGTTCGAGCGCGTCTTCTTCGGCTTCATGCGCCTTGTGGATGGCGGACAGAACCGCTTTTCGCTCGCCGCCTTATGGCAACTGGCCACCGCGAACCTCGACGCGATCGTCGACCCCATCACCAAGGACTTCATCGTGGACCCGGACAAGCTCTTCGGTCCCAAGAAGGAGACGGAATGATGCGCATCTCAGACCTGCTCGTTCAAGGCCCACTGCTTTTCGTCCTCCAGTTCGTCTCCGCAGCGGACGTCACCGCTGCACCCGCTGGCGCTCGCACATGTCACGCCGATCGGACTGGTACGGTGTTTCGCTGCACCGGCGCCTTCGGCGGCGGTGGCGCGAAGGAACGCCCCATTGGCGCCCTGACATGGTCGATTGCGACGCAGCAGCTTCGCACCATGCGCCTCGCGAATGTCGGGAGCGAGCGGCACTCCACCGATGGCGCGGACACACTCGAAGCCATTCTTGTGGACCATCTTGGCCCCCGTGCCACTTCGAGCGGGAGATGAAATGATGTGCATTCCGCGAATGTGCGGCCGCGTCGCCGGGGCCATATTTCTTATGTTGGCGTCGCTGATGGCCGGTCCCTCCGCCGCGATCGCCGGCCAGAGCGACGGCGTCGCTCCAACCGACAGCGACGATCGCTTCTATTGCCAGGAGCGAAAGCTCGGGACCTGGTTTTATTGCTCGATGCCCAAACCGAAGGATCGCCCAGATGCGCCGGCGGTCGCGCCGACTCCCACCGCGGCCGAGCGGATGGAGCGAATTACGACGGAACTCCGCGAGTTGAAGGCGAGGGCGATCCTTGAGCCAAGTCAGGAGAACATCACCGCTTACGTCCGTTTCCAGCGCGCCCAACTCGATCGCTCCAGCATGTTCGCGGACATGTGGCAGCGTGCGGTCTGGCAGGATCCGAGCCTGGATTACACGCTGCAGCGCCCGGTCAACACGCTCGGAAAGCGGGAATGGCTCGACGATCGCAAGGTCGATCGCGATCGCGCCCTGGTCCGCCTGAGCCAACGATACGGCCTGTTCTATTTCTTCGCGCAGTCCTGCGGTGCCTGCGAGATCTTCTCGCCAATCCTCAAATCGGTGGCCGACAGCCATAACCTGAGCGTGATGGCGGTTTCGACCGATGGCGGACCATCTCCGGTCTTCCGCAATTACGTCGTCGATAGCGGTCAGCGTGAGCGCATGGGCCTCACCGACAAGGTGACCCCCGCTGTGGTGCTGTTCGACACCAAGACGCGCCGCGTCATCCCGGTCGGATACGGCGTGATGGCTGCCGATGAACTGATGGACCGGATCTTCACCCTCACCGAGACCCAGCCAGGTCGCGATTTCTAAAGGTCATCCGCCATGGACCGCATGCCGCACTGCTTCCGCGCCATCCACGTCCGCCGCGCGCTCGACGCGCAGATGGCGTCGGCTCGGGGCGTCCTCCGCCGAATACCCACGCTGCTTGCTTTGATCGGACTACTGGCGGCGCCGTTCTCGCCGGCATCGGCGGATGTGAACGGCGCCATGGAAAGCTATTTCAATTCGATGGGGGCCGCGGCGAACGTCTCCGGTCCGTCCGCCTATAACGGGCAGCGGGCGGGCTATTACAGTCTGGGCAACATCTACACACGCTTCCCGCAAAAGACATTGAACCCGGCGAGCATCCAGCTTCCTGGCTATCGGGCCGGGTGCGGTGGCATCGACCTGTTCGCGGGCAGTTTCTCGTTCGTGAACTCGTCCGAAATCGTGGCGATGCTGAAGGCCGTCGCGAACAACGCGGTCGGCTTCGCGTTCAAGCTGGCGATCGATACGCTCTGCCCGGAATGCGGGGCGACCATGTCCGACCTGTCGCAGCGGGCTCAGCAGATGAACAACGCGACGTTGAACAGCTGCCAACTCGCTCAGGGGCTCGTGAACACGGTGGCGGGCAAGAGCGACCTAGCCGATCGGAACTTCTGCGAGACGATCGCACCCTTCAAGGGGATCTTCTCCGACGCGGCCGCCTCGATGCATGGCTGCGGCAACAAGGGCGAGCGCGCGAGCGCCGCTGACGCTGCGGCCGGAGATCCCAACCTGAAAGATGCGTCGCCGATGGTTGCGCGCAACTTCACGTGGGAAAGCCTGAAGAAGGCGCCGCTCTTCAATCAAGGGGGGAGCTTCGATCGGCAACTCGCCGAGTTCGCGATGACGCTCGTCGGCACCGCGATCTACATCCCGGGCAAGACGAAGGACGAGCCTGCCAGCTTCGATTTGGTCGCCGGCGATGCCAATGTCGGACGCCTGCTGCTGGATGGCACCACGTCGAGCGGTATCAAGGTTATGCGCTGCGACGACGATACCACCTGCCTGAGCTACACGATGGTAGACGCGCCAACGCTCTCCAAGCCGCTCAAAGCGCGGGTCTCGGAACTGATCGACAAGATGATCACGTCGATCAACACCGACGCCCCTCTGGCCGGTAGCGATCTCGCGGCGGCCCAAAATCTGCTCCAGGTCGCCTCGATCCCCCTCTACAAAATTCTGACCGTGAACGCGGCCTATGGGCGCGGGATCTACACCGGTGACAAAGACAGCTTGGCCGAAATCACCTCGGTCGATCTGCTGTTCGCGATGCTCAAGGAGTTCAGCGACGAGGTGCAGCGCGGGCGCACCAGCCTGGTCGGCGTCGAGGATACCAAACTTTCCTTATGGGCCTCGCAGCTCGATCGGTCGCGAAACATCCTCGCGGACCAGCAGCACGTGAATCAGGGCAAGGTGCAGGAGACGCTGGCGATCGTCCAGCGGACCTCCTTCATCGAAAGCATTCTCCAATCGCAGATGAGCCCGGCGCTGAACGCGTCGCTCGATTGGTCGAGGGGTGTCTCCGCGATGACGATGCGCTGAGCACGGGGAGGGGAGGGGGCCCACCATGTTTGAGGTCATCACGGTCGGGGGCGGCGAGTACATCGTCAATGTCTTCAACGCCGTTGCTGCCTGGACGGGTGGCGGCGGTTACAAGAGTATGCTGCAATGCGTGCTCGTGATGGCGTTTGCGATGTCGCTGATGGTGGTGGCGTTCAATCACGACTGGCGTGCCTGGCTCAATTGGTTCCTGCAGGCCACGCTGATGTACATGTGCCTGATGGTCCCTCGCATGGACGTGCAGGTCATCGATCGGATCAATCCCAGTCTCGCCGCGTCACATGTCGAGAACGTGCCGCTAGGCCTCGCGGCGGTCGCGGGCTTCACGAGCCAGATTGGAGATTACCTGGTTCGGACATCAGAGGTGGTCTTCGGCATGCCGGACGATCTCAACTACAGCAAGAACGGCATGATCTATGGGTCGCGTCTCATGGAAGCGACGCAGGGGTTGAGCATCAGCGACCCGTATTTCGCCTCGAACGTCGACGAATATTATCGGCAATGCACCTTCTACGATCTCCAGCTTGGCCTGAAGAACTGGACGGACATCGCCGATGCCGACGACGTGTGGGCGGCGGTAGGGCCGGGCAGTCAGGCTCGGTCGATGATGTTTGTATCGGCGACCTCCGCCGGCGGTTCGACCTCGGAGATCAAGAGCTGCCGGGACGGCTATAACGCGCTCACCGCTGGCTGGGACGGCGTAATCGATGGCATGGGCTCGCGCATCAGTCGCAGGTTCTATCCCGGTATGACCGACGCGGCGGCCAAGGCGAAGCTCTTCGCTGATCTGCCTATCGCCTACAATTACCTGACCGGCGTGTCCAAGGACGCGAGCCACCTGATGAAGCAGACGCTCTCGATCAACGCACTTCAGCAGTCGATCAGTACGCAGGTCGCAGCGGCGGGCGGTTCTTCAACCGACGTGTATGCGCAGACCCGTGCGTCCATCCAGACGCGCAATACCTACCAGGCGGTGGCGCACAATGCGATGGAATGGGTTCCGATCCTCTGCGTCGTGCTGACCGTCGTCTTTTACGCGCTGTTTCCGATCATATTCCCGCTGTTTCTCATGCCCGGCACAGGGGTTGGGGCGCTGCGGGGCTATGTCACCGGCTTCTTCTACCTCGCCGCCTGGGGGCCGCTATATGTCATCTTGAACATGGTCGTGACGTTGCGAGAACATACTCAGCTCGCTTCGACCGCGAAGCTCTCGATGCTCTCGTTCAACGACATGGCTTCGATCAACGCGAACACGGCGGTCCTCGCCGGCTACCTCGTTGCATCGATACCATTCATCGCCGCCGGCATGGCGCGAGGGGCAATGGCGATCTCGGGGCACGCCACGAGCTTCCTCGCGCCCAGCCAGAACGCGGCCGAAGAGGCCGGTCGTGAAGCCGCCACCGGAAACATTGCCTTCGGCAACACGAGCCTCGAAAACCTGTCGTTCAACAATCGCCAGAGCGGCGCCTGGTCGACGGCGGGCCATTATGGCGGCGGTTATGCCACTTTGGGCGACACCACGCGGTTCGGCAGCACGGTGACAAGCTATGCCGACGGATCGTCCTCGGTCGATGTGCCGATGTCGAAGGTGCCGTTCGGCGCGCAGCTCACTCAAGCCGCAGACTATGCGGTCGCAGATGTGGCGTCGTCTTTCCAAACGCAGGGGCAGCGGGCAACCGAGACCGCGCGGGAGTCGACCGCGACGATGCTCCAGAACTTTCGAAACATGGAAAATCGGGTTGCGCATGGGACTTCTGACAGCCTCGGCGTGGGGAGTTCGGAGCTTTCCGCTCTTCGGACCGGATTCTCCGCTCGGGATAGTCTCAGCCAGACGCTGCAAGATAAACACGGTTTGTCAAAGGTTGAGGCGGACAATTACTCCAGCGCATCCCTGTTGGGTGTCGAAGGGAGTCTCGGCTTTAGCAAGAGCCTTTTAGGCGCCAACGTCGGGGTCGGCGCAAAGGCGAGCCAGCATTGGCAGTGGCAGGACACTCTCGGAAAGACCCGAAGCGTGGACACAGCCAGCCTTCGGGATACTGCGAGCACCTGGGCGCGCGATAATCATTGGGATCGAAGCAGCGACGCGTTTCAGCGGGCGGCCACCGAGACCACGAATAGTCAGCTCTCATCGTCTGCGTCCGGTATTAGCGCCAGCCGGACGAAGTCGACGGAGGCAAGTCGCGAAGCCGCCCGGTACATGGACGCTGGCAGCCGGCTTGAAAAGAGTCATTCCCTGCGCGACTCCGATGGGATTTCCACGAGCGTTGCGCTCCAAGATAGGATGCGGACGTGGGCGCGTGCCGAAATGGATGCGCATCACGAGATCTACGGGCCGGCTAGTCAGCGTTTCGACCCGGACAGGCGCGACGACTGGACGACAAGCGACCCCCAGATCAGCGGTCAGCGCGAGCGCCTGATTGGTCGCTTCATCGCCAGCTACCGCGACGAACTACGTTCCGAAGCCGACGCTTACATCAAGGCGCCAGCTATGGATGTGCAGGGGCCCGCAGTGCGGTCGACCGCCGGCGTCGAGCGGGCGGCCCGCGGTGATCTTGGCCAGGTAGGCGGCGCAGGAGTTGGTGCACCGATCGGGCAGGCTGCGCGCGAACGGGCCGGCCATGTCTTTGAGCAGGTTGAGGCCGCTCAAGCTAGTCAGACTGGTGGGTTCGACGCGGCGAACCGCATCGCGACCACGCGTCGGCCGGGCATTGAAGGTCAGACCGATGATGTCGAGGCGCAAGTCGATCGCGAGCTTGCGCCTCGAGTGCCGCTCTCGCCGCTCCGTGACCGCCCGCTAAACGAGCGTCGTTAGAGGATTGCCTTCTGGAGGAGGTTCCAAACGATGATGCTCACGACCAGCAAAGCAAACGACGTAATGAATAGCCGACGCGCGAGGGGCATGTCGCGGAACGGAACATCAGACTCTGTCGTGGGCGCAGGAAAGGGCGCGATGTCGCCGAACGGCGCCGGAGCCATGCCATACAGATTGCCGCCGCTGTCGACGCCATTATTTCTCATCACCAAGCCGGTGGCAGGGTTGATGCGGTCATCGGACCAGTCAGCCATCTTACGCCTCCCTCGGGAACGTAAGTCGAACAATAGCACTACGGGCAATTTCGTTCCAGAGGCAGCCGGCGTCAACCCGACTGTCGGATCGTGGCGATGACGAAAGTTCTTTACGCGCAGTTGCTCTCGTTCGCGGCCGCATCGCCTTCGAGCTGGGTAGATCATCGGGACGCGGCTGTGACGCCACGCCAGGAGAGCGATTGCGGGAGCCTTTCCCCAAGCGGATCTCGGCCGGTGATCGTGCCTTCCCGGGCGGCTCGGCTACTTTCCTCTGTTATCACGGATATCGGCCGGTTATTCAGGCGCTTTAGGCGCTTCCGAGCAGTAGGCCTGCGTACCACTCCGAATAGCAGGTGTTCTTGACCATCTTCTGGTTGAGATCCGGTGCGCCGTCTGTCCACCATGGACTTCCCCTCTCCCGAAGCGCCACTTTCGTCGCGTGGACGGCAGCATGCGCAGCCGCCGCGGCAGCGGCGTCACCTACCCGTTCTGCTTGCCCGACTGCGCGCCGGGCGGCCATGAGTTCGTTGACCAGCTCCTGCCGCCGATCGTGCGACAGATCGAGATTGGCGGCACGCCACAGCCGCCCCCTCACCACGATGTAGCGACCGTCGGGCGTGAGTGGCGGAGCGGCAGCGATCCCTATGTCCTCTCTAGGTGCGTTACGACCTTCCACGGTTCGCCTGCGGTTCGCCGATCTCGATCCTTGTGGGTGCAAAATCGCTGGTCTTCTCCCATCGTCGGACGTGGCGGCACACTTGAGCGTCTCGCAGCCCGTTTGCCAAGTCCGGACTGAGGCGAAGGTGATAGATGCGCAGTCCAGCGTCTTACCTCCCGGGCATGCCGAAAGTAATCGGACGAGGTGTAGATCTCTTCATGCGGCCCAACCATCGCCCCAGCGAAGATCGACCCCGCAAAGGAAATGCGGCCTTATTACCGGTAGCAGATGGGGGGCGCCTGGATAATCATTCCATTTCTTCGCCGAAGCATAGCAACTCGTGAGCTTCCGAAGGCGGACGGCCCGCCGACCAAACCGCGTCCGCGGTCATCTCGACAACGAGCATGCACGGGGCAGGTGGGAGACCGCCGTTGAGGGCGTACCGAACAATGCGGTCCGAAGGTCCCATTGCGTCCGTCAGGTAGATTCCCTCGGCTATCTTCACAGCTCCAAGTGCCTCGATACGCTGGGTCGCGGCCCGGCCCCCTGGATCGTCGGCTTGGCTACGGCATAGGTAGATTGGACGAGGCTTTCACTTTCTCCGATCAGGGTAAGTCTCTCTTTAGGATCGCGAGCGAAGCCGCCAAATCCCCGCGAAGGCCGCTCCTTCGGACCGACATTCTGGCTCGCGGTGCAGGCTGCAAATTTCGAATGAAGGGATCGATCGGGCGCAGGAGGCATGACGCCTAGGCCGAATGTCGGCCGTTTTCTGAACGCGCTGCGAGCTTTTGAAGATCTGCTTTGACAAGCCGCAGCGCCGGTATCCTAACGGAAAATCCTCACCGGCCGCGCAAACCTCGTCACTACTAAAGTCGGAACGATTTACGCCGTGTGCGATCGTACCGGCTATCTCCCCGCAGGCTAATCTATTAGAGCGCGCCTTCCTTTGGAGAACTTATGTGTCTGAAAACAACGAACTGATCACTCTGACTGCCGACATAGTTTCGGCCCACGTGAGCAACAACAGCGTGCCAAGCGCAGAAATCGGCAACCTGATCGCAGCTGTTTACTCCGCGCTGGGTGCGCTGGGCACGCCGGAGGCACCTGCCGCACCGGAGAAACCTAAGGGTGCCGTGTCAGCACGCTCCTCGATCAAGCCTAGCCATCTGATCAGCATGATCGACGGCAAGCCCTACAAGATGCTGCGTCGCCATGTTTCCCAGCATGGCTATACGCCCGAAAGCTACCGAGAGGCCTTCGGCCTTCCGCGCGATTATCCGATGGTAGCGGCCGATTACGCCGAAACGCGGCGTGCGCTCGCTCACAAGATCGGGCTTGGGCGCAAGCCGAAGGCTGTTGAGGTGCCGGCTCCAGTGAAGCGCGGCCGCAAGCCAAAGGCCGCAGTGGCCGCGGACGCCTAACAGACATCTAGGCCGCTGCGTCCTCGGCGGGCGCGGCGCCGGAAGGAATCACTTCTCGTTGGTCCCGTCGGGGACGAAAGCGCCGTCGATCGCAGATCGACGGCGCTTTCATTCGTATGTCGAGCCAACCCTGCGACCTCGCCGCGCGTCGGCAAGCGTAGTCAACGCCGGTACGGTTTGATCTCGTCGGTTCTCATAAAGCCCAGTCGGCCCTGCGTAAGGCCTGATCGGTCTCCCCGGCATTCACAAATATGATGTGCTGCGTCCGCGCGGCCTTGGTCTCGGGCTTGTCGAGCAGGCTAAGACGCTTCAGCGGATAGAACAGCATCGCGTATCGGACCTCGAGCCACTTGGTGCCGCTCTTCATGGCACAGTCCTTCTCGACGCCCGCACGCTGGTTGTCGCCGAGCCCCGGATGCGGGCCGATCACGACGACGAACTTTTGATTCCATATCTCGTCATGGTCACCGCGGAGGCCCGGCGCATCAAAAGCGCGAGCGCCAGCGATGCGGAGGATCAGGAAATCCTTGAAAAGCTCGGAGGAGTGGCAGAATGCGCGACGTGCCAGCGGAAGCCATCGTTCACGACGCGCAGTACCAGGCCGAGCTATTCCGACTGGCGCAAGGGATTCCCTCCGATGCGTAATGATCGATATCGGGCGGCCCCCCGGCATGCAGCGCTCGTCGAACGGGGATTTGGGGCGCTGAAAAGCATCGCGCTCGCAACGGCCATCTTTTGCGCCACGCCAGCGTTCGCCAGCGACGCGCGCCTCCACACCTTCCATTGTCTCGAAGCCTGTCCGGTGGGCGCGCCGGGCAACGACGACGTCGTCGTGCGCGAGATCTACACGCTCTCGTCCGATCCCTTGACCAAGCTGTCCGTATGGGTGGCGTATCGCGTAACGCCCGAAACCGTCGGGCCCTCGCAGAGCCGGAACTGGGCTCCCGACCCGTGGCTGTCCTCGGACCGCACGCTAGAGCCCGACGATTATGACGGATCGAACGCCGTGCTGAAGACTGATCGCGGTCATCAGGCGCCGCTCGCGGCCTTCTCGGGCACGCCGTTCTGGTCCGAGACGAACATCCTCTCGAACATCACGCCGCAATCGTCGGCCCTCAATCAGGGGCCCTGGCAACAACTCGAGGCACGTGAGAGCAAGCTCGCCAAGGATGCCAACATCGCGGTCTACGTGCTGACGGGGCCGCTCTTCGAGAAGCTGATGCCGGCGCTGCCCAAAGCGGACGAGCGCCATCGCGTGCCGTCCGGATACTGGAAGGTCGTCGCCACCGAGGACGGCCGGCTGTCAGCCTTCCTCTTCGATCAGGCGGCGGACCGGAACGATCCCTATTGCGGAGCGAGGGTCAGCCTGGACGAGGTCGAGCTGCGCGCCCGCCTCGAACTGAGGCCGGACCACTCCGGCGCCTTCCGATCCCTTGATGCGGATCTTGGCTGCGCGCCATCCATCCCCCCACCGGTGCCTGCACCCGTCGATCCGGCGCCTTGAGGAACAACGTCATGCCCAAGAACATCGTGATCTTCTCCGATGGGACTGGTCAAGACGGCGGCGTCCGGCCGAGACCAGCGCCTTAGCAACGTCTACAAGATGTATCGCGCGGCGCGCGTCGGTCCGGATAGCGCCATCGATCCAGCTCGGCAGATCGCGTTCTATGATCCAGGTCTTGGCACCGACGACGACGTCCATGGCTTCGGGCGGACCTGGCGCACGGTCGGCAAGTTCCTGGCTTCGGTTGCGGGACGCGGAATCGGCACGAACATCGCCGACTGCTACGAATTCGTGTTGAACCATTGGCAACCGGGCGACCGAATCTTCATCGTCGGATTTTCCCGGGGTGCCTACACCGCACGATGCGTCGGCCAGGTCATCTCGCTCTGTGGCGTGCCTACCCATGAGGCAGGCCAGCCGGCGGTACCGTTTCGACGGTTCGCCCGCTCGACGCGCAAGGCGGCGGAGCGAGCGGTGCATCAGGTCTACGAGCACGGCGCCGGCTTCAAGATCTCCGAATTCGAGGACGAAAGAAACGAGCAGGCCCGCCGCTTCCGAAAGGATTACGGTTCGGCGGACGGCAAGATCGCGAACGCGTATCCATACTTCATCGGTGTGTTCGACACGGTTGCCGCCCTTGGAGCGAAGGGCTAGTATTGGGGACTGATCGGCGGGTTCGTAGCGGCCGGCCTTGTGGGGGTCGCGGTAGCGGCGGGCCTTCTCGACGCCATGTTCGGCATCCGGTTCGGTCCCACGTTCGTCGGGGTCTCAGCATTCACGCTCGCCGTCGCGCTCCTACTCAATCGCAAAAACACGCGGCGCGAGATCCGGGATTTCCCCCATGCGGGTGATCGCCGCGTCCACCATGTCAGCTGGCACGCGGCGAACTACGACCGGGGCCTGAGTGGGCATGTAGGATATGCCCGTCAGGCGAGCGCCATAGACGAGGATCGTGCGGACTTCCCCCGTGTCGCATGGGGCAGCGCGAAATCGGTTCGAATGCAGGGGGAGGGCGAGCCACATCGGGCTCAAATGCCGTTCACCGCACGACCTCGATCGTGACTCCCAGCGTGAGTCCGCCCCAAGCCCGATCAGCGGTGAGCGCAACGGCACCACGGGCCAAGGCAAGCGCCAAACAGCTCCGATCGCCGAGCGATAAGCCGGCGCTGCGGGTCTCGGCGCGCAAAAGGCCGGCGGACATCGCCTGGTCCCGGTCGACCGGGACGACATCAACGTCGAGCTGCGCCATGATCTCGAGAATCTGTTCATGCGGGGTGCCACGATCGATCAGCTTGGCCACAACCTCGGAATAGTTGACCGCGCTGATCAGCGCGCCGTTCATGCGCGCGGCGATGTGGTCCGCACCAGGTTCGTCGAAGAACGCGGCGAGCACCGCGGAGGCGTCGAGCACATAGAGCGTGTCAGTCACGCGCCGCCTCAACGCGGCGATCGGCAATCAGCTCGTCCGCGACCGATCCGTTAGCCGGGGCGTAGGGGCGTAGCATCGTCTGAATGCGCTTCAGAGCGTCGCGCCGCGGACGGATGTGCAGCTCGCCGTCAACGACCCGCATGACCACCGGGTCTCCATCAGCAAGCCCGAGTTCGCGCCGAACGTCGGCCGGTAGCTGCAGCCGCCCGCCGCTGACCAATCTGCCGTTGTGCGCATTCATCGACTGACGTTCCTGTCGTCATACATGTTCGGAATTATCATACAGATGTCTCCCCCACTCGGCAACTCGGGTTTGTGTCAGATCAATCCGACGCGATCGCAGGCCTCTACGACGTAAGTTCGGGATCTCCGTACCGCGGGCGGCGGGACGCCGTTCCACCGCGACAAGCGGCGGTAGGGCGCGAAAAGTCAGGCCTAGGCGGCCGCCACGTCGGGCGCTCTGCAGAAGGGCAAGCGCGCATTCGCAGTCGACGGGCCAGGCAATCCCGATCAGTTCGTCGAGGCGATCGTCTCGCCCAAAGGATTGGATCCCGACGTCGACGGCGACTCGACCACAGCGAGGCGCTGACCAATATGCCGAGGACAAGGCCTGGCCGCTCCTCGATTGATGATTGCGAAAGTCGATCATCCACGCGCATCCTGGTCACTCCCGGTCCGGACGCGAAGGACGAAACGGCGCAGCGACTCGTTGTAAAAGCTTTTGGGCGCGATCGGGGTGGAGCCCGACAATAGCGCAGCTGACCGGCCGCGCGCGCGCCACCAGCGCTGTCGCGGGCGGTCAGCTATGCGGGTTGTCATCGAAGACCCGACCGACGATGCGGTTTGGTGGTGTGACGAGCGCCAAACCGCTGAGAGAGGCGTCCTGCACCGTCGCGCGCACCAGATCTGTCCGATAACGTACATTCTCGGACAGATCTGGCGCGCGCGGCGAAGCTCTGGCAAAAGCCATTGCGACGCCCGAAACTCACCGGAATTGCCCATGAGCGAAGAAGCACCCGACGACCGCCCCAGCGAAAGCCAGAGCGACCAGCTGCCGGTGCTGGTCGAGGTGCAGCCGACCCTGCCCGAGATCCTCCATGCCAAGATCGAGCGCGCGGCTTATTATGCGCGCGCCGCGCGATCCCCCGCGACCCGGCGCGCGTATGAGTCCGACTGGGCGATCTTCGTCGCCTGGTGCGAGCAGCACGACGCGGTGTCGATGCCGGCATCGCCCGACGTGGTCGCGGTCTTCGCCAGCGACCAGGCCGATAGCGGCCTCAACCCGTCGACAATCAACCGGCGGGTCGCGGCGATCGGTCACTTTCATCGCGCCGCCGGCCACCCGGCGCCGACCGCGCTGCCGAACGCCGGCATGCTGGCGAAGGTGATGACCGGGATCCGCAACGAGAAGGGGCGCAAAAAGAACCGCAAGAGCCCGGCGGATGCCGCGGCGCTGCGCAACATGCTCGCCGAGATCAAGGGCGACGGGCTGCGCGCGATCCGCGATCGGGCTGTGCTTGCGGTCGGTATGGCAGCCGCGCTCCGCCGTTCCGAGCTCGTCGCGCTTACCGAGAACGACGTTCAAATGGTCGCGCAGGGGCTCAAGATCTTCATCGAGCAGTCGAAGACCGACCAGGCACGCGAGGGGGACGAGATCGGCGTGCCGGAGGGGACGCGGATCCGGCCAAAGGCGCTGTTGCTCGCGTGGATGGCGGTCGCCGGGCTGCTTGAGCCCGCAGCGCTTGGCGATGATGGTCGCGCTGCGCCGCTCCGCCCGTTGTTCGTGCGTCTCACCAAGGCCGATCAGCTGACGGGGGACGCGATGTCCGACAAATCCATCGCCCGGCTCGTCAAGAAATATGCCGCCGCCGCGGGCTATGATCCGCGACTTTATTCCGGTCACTCGCTGCGCTCGGGGTTCCTCACCGAAGGTGCCGGCCAGGGAGCCACCATCTTCAAGCTGCAGGAGGTCAGCCGCCACAAGACGGTTCAGATCCTGTCCGACTATGTCCGCGATGCCGATCGGTTCAACAATCACGCCGGCGAGCGCTTCCTGTGACCCTCAAGGGGCTGCGGCGGTGGGGCGGCATCGACTGTCACGGATGAAGCGTCGTGCGAATGGAGGTGGTCAGCACGATTTCAAAAAGCTCACCTCGATAACAGGATTTATGTGGACGCTGCCGACGAGGTCCGGATTCGTCCAAGACATGATCAGGTCCATCATTGGGACTTTTCGGACATTCCGAATATTGGCGGCGCAGGACAGCTTTCGGCACGAGCTGACCTACAAGCATTTGTTGTTTCCAACGTGCCGAACGACCAAGCTTGGCCGCCTGCTGGCCGACCGCTTCAGGGGGGGGGGGAGGGTGGCTGCCCTTCACCCCTGCTTCGTACAGCCTCTAGGAACGCCGTCGCTACTACACCGAAGTTCAAATCGATCAGTAGGATCCAAGGTTTGGAGCATTAACGCATGGTCTATGCGCCCTTCAAGCGACGTCCGCTATTAGATGAATGTTCACTCAACAGATGTGCGCGGCCGGGCTGAGTGGCGGGAATCATTCATCGCGTGCTCATCTGCTCCGAGCGGCGCGCCGCCTCCGCGGACTCATAGGACCTGGCCTTGAACTCCATGCCAGTGAACAGTTCCGTACGGACTTCCTTGGACTTCGCTGGGTCTCTCTTCTCCTTCACCTTTTCTAGGAGTTTACCCTCGGTTGTGCCACTCTTGGTCGCGGCGTTGTCCTTCTCCATATAGATGTATACTTCCTTCTGCGCGGCGCCGTCCGCTTTCAGGGTTAGCGGGAACAGGAGGCCGACGACGCGCCCCTGCGCGTCGCGCTTCAGTTCGCCGCGAGACGGATCGATCGAGGCCGCTGCGTTGGACCAACCGCCCGGCGGCTCATCCGGGGGCCAACCTCCGCCACCAAAGCCCGCCCGCGCGAAGTTGTTCATCAATCCATATGTCATTGCCTTCTGTTTGTTCCACGGTTGATCAAGCGTTATTTCGTATTTTTTGCTTGAATCTGCAGCACACTTCGTTGCGCTATACCGCTCTCCATCTGCACCGATCAGAGATGAGTTAAATAGATTGTTGCGCAGTGGTAGACGGCCATACTTACGGGCGACCTCGCCTCCTGTCATTTTACCAGAGTTGACCGATTCGGATTTGTCATTCGCCGTTTGGATATTCGTCTTGATCACCGCGAACGGCACGTTTGCGATCTTCAGGCCTGCGACCACGCCGGCCGTATGCGCCGCGCCGATGACCATCACGACGGGACCAGGGCCGCCGCCCGCAGCCTTAACTGCTTGTTCGACCATGATCCGCGTGGACGCTGCCCGCGATTCGAGGAACTTGAGGTGCCCTTCCAGGCCCGTCTTGATTTCTCCACCAACTTGCGCGGGAAGCTGCCCGGCGAACTCGACCAAGGCTTTCAGATCCTCGATATTCTCCTCGATTTGGGCGTCATCCGCCTGCCGGTCAGCGGCGTTGACCGGACAACTACGACTGAAGGCGCCGCGGAAGCGGCTTCCCTCCGGCACCAGATCGGCGAGGATGGCGTTGTGCTTTGTAGCGAAGCTCGCCGCCTGCGCTGAAGCCGCCGGACATTCGCTCGCCCCGGGTTTCGCGAGGCTGGTTGCGATGCGCTTCGCTTCGCCTTCGAACAGGTCCAACCGTGCGTTGAGATTCTCGCCTCGCGCGCGGACTTCCGCTATTGCCTTCTCATCACCCTGTGCATTGACCAGCGCGTCGTAACTTGCGAGTTGGGCGATCGCGCTGCACAGGTCCGATTTCGGATCGTCGACATTGTAGCTTGCAGCGGTCTCTCCCGGGATCAGCGGTACGCCATAGCCTGCGGCCATGAACTCGGCGCTGCTAATGTCGCCCTCGGCAAGCATGCCAAACGCGACGTCTGGCGAGAAGCGATCGAACTTTGGTATCTTGGTTGCCCCCTCCAGCACGATGCCGCCGATCGCTTTGTGCGACTGCAGGCGCACGAGGAACAGCGCCTGTTCAAGCTGTTCGCCCACGGCGGTGTGGTTCTCCGGCAGCACAAAGATAGGCGCCGTTCCGTCCGCCGCGGCGTTCTCGCCAAGCACGGCGGCGTCGCCGAGCAGCGGATTTGCGATTGCGGCGGGATCGATCCGCGCAGCGGCCGAAGGGGTGACATGGTTCTCCGTCGGCTTGTCACCGCATCCGGCGAGAGCCAGCGGCATAAGAGCTAGCGACACAAGAGCTAGCGAGAACAGTCCTTTTGGCATTGCCCCTCCTTTTTGCTCAGCTATGCGGTCGCGAGCGCCTCCTCCGCACCACTACGAGCATAATCGTCGTCCTCGGTCCTGATCGCGATGCGCAGCAGTTGCTCGACGCGCGCCCCCCCAATTGCCCCCAGGGTGTGATAGACCCAGTAGCGCGAGACGGGATCGTCCCTGAACTCACGTATCTCGCGGGTCAGGAACACGATCGCCTGATCCCGCTCCAGATCGCCAGCGATCGCGGCCAGCATGCTGGACAGCTCGGGCTGGCCGAACTCAAGCGGAGCCTTGCCCACGCGCACGAATTCGGGCCGATCGAGCAGCAGCGCGAAGGGCAGCATGAACCCGACCCTAGGATCGACGGTCGGGTGCTTCGCATTGCCCGTAACCATGCCGACTACGGCCCTTGCGATTCGATCCCACACTGGACCCCCGCTGTACCCCCCCTTCACCGCGAAGCCGCCGAGATCGGCGTTCAGCTGCACCATCCCGAGGCTGTTAGCCGCGCCGATTACGCCGTGCGCGATGTTGCCTGGCAGATCGTAGCCGATGGGAAAACCGAAGGCGTCGAAGCGATGGCCGCTACTCAACCGATCGGACAGCCGGAAAGCGATGTCGTGGTCGAGCGGCTCGTCCAGCCGCAGCAGCGCAAAGTCGTCCGTCGGCGTGAGCGGATCCCCCATCGCGACAAGCGTGGCGGCGCGCGGTCGGCTAGGCTCGGCCGCGCGACTGACCATGACTCGATCGCCAAGGACGGGGGTGACGGTTGGCGTTCCGAGAGCCGGCTTGTCGGGTTTGGCCCTGGCTTCGAGAACATGGGCGCAACTCACGATGTGGCGCGTGTCCAGCGCGACCGCGGACCCGACCACGCCATCCCCCGCCTGCGCCTTAACGCGCAGGGTGAGGTCACGTAGCTGAGACACTGGGATACTTGAGCACGACCGAGACATTGCCCTCAGTAGTGCCCTTAGCCACGACAATATTTCCCTCGATACCGAACTTGAGCCCAACGGCGACCTGAATGTCGGGCGCGTTGCCTACTGACTGCCGGAAACCGGCCACCAGTGTGTCGATCATCGACAGCACAGGTTTAAGTGACGAACCTAGCTCGCCTAAGCGCCTTGCAGCGAAGCTATCAGCGTTCGCTACGCTATAACCTTCCGCCACAATCGTCGGATCCACTTCGATCTCGACTGGATAGCCATCGGGTGCAATATAGGTGGCGATCAACGACATTCCACGACTCCCGCGGGCGCAATCTATCACACGATCAACTTTGATCATAGCACTAAAGACATCACTCGTAGCCCTTTGCTCGCTCTACACCAGGTATAGACAACTCGATCGCCACTCGGCAGCGACGAGTGGCGGCATTCAGTGGCTGGTTGAGCGAAATCGGGCAACGGTAATTGAGGCGATCAGTGCTTGACCGCTCATTCGTATGTGAACGGCGGGTAGCGGCAGAAGCGGTCGTTCCGTGAGCAGCGAGCAATTGACCTGAACTGGTCGGAAGCGGACGCTCAAGCCTTCTGGAATTGGCTCGAAATCATAGTCCGATAATATATCTTATGTTAAATCAACGGGTTAGAGGCATCGATTTTGCGAAGGCAACGGTGACCGCATTCGACCTACATGTGCCGCTTGCACCTTTGCGCCTCCTCGAAGCCAATTCCACCATCGATCAGGGAAAGGGGGACATACCTTTTATCACCGCGCTGTTATCTCCATCACTATCTGGCTCGACTGCTTCTCGCGGACCCGGTGGAACACAGCGCGCCGATGAGCCTGAACGGCGTCACGTACGTCGTCGTGGGGATGGCCGTAACTGTTAGGGCCCGCTGCCGCGAAGCCGATCCAAAGATCAGGCATCGCGTGGAGAACCTCGTCGCTGTGGTTGTGTATCGAGCCGTGATGGGGGAGCATCAGGACGTTGATCAGCGGCAGATAGGCATCGTAAAACTTCAGAAACCGCTGGCGCCGACGCAGGCCGTCGAGGTGCGCGTCGCCGGTAAGCATCCAGCCTCCGGCCTTAGAGGCATCCCGCGGATGCCAATATCCATCGCGATAATGCGGCTTTGCCCATAGCTCGACGTCGAGCGCTTGCTTCTGGATGGGACCGGCATAAAGCGTCATCGAAACTAGGTTGTGATCGCTCCATAACGCGTCGTAGCAGTTGCGCAGCTTTGCGCGCACTGCCGGATCTTTGGCTGTCCTCGCGATCGCCATCTTGTCGGTGGTCTTGAACTCGGCATCGAGTGCGTCGTTGAACGCCTGCATGACCTTCGCCGAAGGCTGATGAACATAGGGTATGAGAACCCAATTGAGCGCGCTCGTGTCTGAACTGACAATCTGGGCGGCACCTGGCGATACCCTTTGCATCAGTGCGACCCCCTGGCCTTGGAGCCGGTCTGCGATCTCCATGCGGATGGGCAGAGTGCCGGTAGTCCATTTGGAGTAACAATCGCCTTCGCCACCGTCCTCCGGAGCCCGAGGGACGATCGGACCGTCACCACCTTCATCGTCACTCCCGTCGACGAATGTGATCGTTTCTACGCCGCGGCTTCCGAACCAACCCCCAAGGTCGCTTACGGCCTCGACGAACACGCCGCTCAGCCTGTCACGGCTCGCATCTTGCACCAGCGTCGCGATCAGCGCGGTCTCGCTCAAATAGGGCAGAACCACCTCGCGAACCTTCACGCGCGAAAGCAGCTGATCAACGCCATTCACATGATCGCTGTCGAGATGAGACAGAAACAACAGGTCGAGATCGCCGCCACGCGCCACCCTGCCGATCTCCCTTGCAAGGTCGCCGGTCTGGTTGGAGCCGCAGTCATAGACCCAGCGGAGCGGCTTCTTGCCGAGCGTCAGCGTTCCGCAGAAAAGCCCGCCCTGGCCGACCCCATGCTGAACCAATGTTACCTGCATCTATTCCTCCTCCGCGATCTTCTTTCCTCGCTGACGAAATTGAGATCGGCCGATTTCCGCTGAAAACTTGCGTGCCATCCCGGAATCCGCGGGGGCGGCGCAAGGATTCAATCGGGCACCTCGGTAAGTGTGCGGCACCGGGCGATCACCCGTTCGACGCCACCGATCGCCTGTTTGAGATAGTGCGCTAGTTCGACATTGATCTCGCCAAGCACGAGGTATCGCGCCTCGTAGGTCATATGCTCCGGCGTCCCACCCGGTTTCTGAAGCAACGCCATCCAAGAGTGATGTCGCTTAGGGCCATGTCCGGGCTCGAACGATGTCCAGGAGGTGCCATTCTCATCACGACGCATATGGATGAGTGCCTCGGGCACGATCGCAACCTGCAGATGCTCGTGCTTAGCCGAATTGCCCAGCGTTGCGAGTTCGGGCAGCCAAATGTTGGCCGGGTCGGCGAACGCCTGCATGTCCGCAAAGGCGGCAAGCGCGCTCGGCGATGCGGATGGAACACCGGGCATCTTCGCGTTCATCAACGATGCGAAGTCGCTCGCTTTGGCTCCCTCACGTGCGATCGGAAAATATATGATCGCGCCCAGTGGCGCCGCAGAGAGATCCTGCCACACCTGTCGGGCGCAATAGTCGAGCGCCGCGCGAAGATGATCGAGGATCTCCTTCGCAGTCACCTGGAGGTCCGTACCAATCTCGTCAGCGAGCATCGCCACTTCATAAGGGTCGCCATGGTCGTCGCCGATCCATGCGGCATGTTTGCGCGCGCGCGAAACTAGCGCTTCGGCCATTGCGAACCGGTCCATCTCAGCCTTCCTCGCCGAGTTCGGTTGCCTCCATCAGCCGGTCTATAACCAGCTCGTTCCAGGCATCGCCTAGACGCGCATCGACGCGCTTGCGTGCCTCATCGAGGGCTGGGGTTTCCTCAAACCAGGTCGCCACCATATCGGCGATATCGTCGCGATAGCCGCCACCGCCGCCGTAGCGCGCGCGCAGATCCGACCAGAATTCGATCGAGCCGTCGAGGTAAGGCTTGAACGTGTTGCGTCCGACGCTGAGCGCACGCGAAAGGAACTCCTGCCGCCAGTCGGCAATATCTTCCCGCAGCGTCTCGATCAAACCCTTCACCTCGGGAAGCGCGGAGAATTTTTCCTCCAGTGCTTCGAGGCGGCCGGTTATCTTGAGCATGTGATCGTTGCTGCGCCGATTGGCGTCAGTCCGCACGCCCGTGCCGATCATGTGGAAGATCTCGAAATTATCCCAGGCGCCGCGTCGCGCGATAGACGCTGCGATTGAGCTCGCATGGCCAGACTTAATCTCGTTGATCAAAGTCTGGTGCGCCGGACGCGCGCTACTAGGCAAAGGGCCATAGGCCTTCGCCATCGCCAACGCCTCCGCGGCGATCGCCACTCGCGCTTGCTGAATGCGCGCAGCGTCCGCATTGGTCACCAAATCCTCGGACAAGCCGACAAAACGCGCGAGCCGCTCGACCTGGTACTGCCGAATGATCCCAACATGATCGTTGAGCTGGTCCCAGACCTTGGGCGCAGAATCTTCAATGGCATTGAAGAACAGGACCGGCAGCCGGCCAATACCCGCCTCGACCAGACTATCCTCCACCTGCGCGGCGCGGATTGCATAGCCATGTTCCACCGATTCCGGCGGCTCGCCGGAATCGTCGATGATTTTCATTGCCTGATCGCCCTGCGGTAGCACCAGCAGGACCACGCGCCGGCGCTCGATTGCGTCCGAGCCGAGCTCCGAGATTTGCTTCATGAGCTTCATCGGATCGGCGCCGGGCGCGTCGTTGAACCCGCAACACAGCACAGTGAGCGTGCGCTGGTCGTGCATGAGCGCCTGAAGATCGGACCGCTCAGTCGTGACGTGCATGCCCTTGGTGTCGATGATGCTGAGATCATACGGCGAACGCCGAACCGCCGATTCGGGCACAAACACGGTGACGCGCTGGGGAATTGAAAACCGGGAATCCTGCCCATAATTGATCGCGGTTATGTTCCTGGAGAGCCAGTTTAGACCGTCCTCGTTGGTCTCCGACAAGATCAACTGGGTTTCAGTGCGCTCGCCGAGCCGCATGCGATTGATGATCTCTTCGACGACATCATCTTGGACGCCGCCGGCCGCCGCGATCATCGCAACGATCGGATCGATCTGGTTGCGGATGTCTTCCGGATTCTTCCTCTTCTTGAGGTCCGCCATGTTGCGGACCGCACGATCGAGCTCGGTCGAGATGCCGCCCTTATTCTCGGCGGTCGCGCGCACCATTTCCGCCACGAGCAGGCGTATTTCATCCTCGCTCTTCGGTTCGACCGCGATACCGTAGGCAGGAGCAATACGAATAACGACCTCACTGGTCGTGGTGCGGCCTCCGGTCGCTGGAAAGACCGGCTGCGGGATCCCGTTCTTTCCCGGGATCATCAGGTTGGTGAGGTTGGACAGCGCCGTGGTCTTGCCGACGCCGACCGTGCCGATCCATGCCATCGCATGATCGGTCTGACCGAGAAACGCCGCCGAGGACTCGATGTTCGTGCGGATTAGGGAGAGCGGCACCGCGAGAAGCGCGTCATATTCAGGACTGCGCTCAAAGGCTTCGAGCCGCTGAAGCGCTTGCTCGCCCGCCCACAGCCCCTCGCGATCGGGGTGGAGTACGGTGGGGCGCTCGGACAGCCTCCAATCGCGCGCGTAGAATTCGAGAATATCGCGGCTTGCCGGCGTGCCGATCGCGTCGAGGTAGCGGCGTGCCATGGTTTCGTCGGTCGATTCGCTGCGCTCAAGTCGCGAGATGACGCTTCCGCTAACCGACAATCGCTCCGCCATCGCGGTCTGCTTGAGCCCTGCATCCTCCCGAGCCCGCTTTAAAACCAGAGTGGGAATCGACATCGCAATCTCCTCGTATCGCGGGTTGCTATTGCACGCGAACAACACGCGCGCAAGGTAGTATGCAAACTTGCAGAAATCATGTCTGCACGATTGCGGCGACTGATTTGATGGCTTCTGCGCCGGACGCGCAGCCGGGCGCTGGTCGTTCCGCAAATCATGTCAGGCGGTTTCGCCGCGATTGAAATGAGGCGGCCGCCGCGCTATACCGAGTGCGCTCTTGGCAGGAGCATGGCACTCGCCGTTCCAAAGCTGCTGGCAGCACTGTCGTTGATCGTGACACGACCCTTTCAACAGGATTTTTCCGGCTTGAGAGGCGGTTGGCGAGTGACGCTTGCGACTTCAAGCCAGGAGAAAGACCATGGTGATTGACGATCTGCGTCCGACGACCCTCGATGGCGTCAAGAGTCTCGCCGCCCAGCTCAGCAAAGAGCGGGGCATCCAGCATCTAAAGGCCCTCGATTTCGCGGCGCGCGCAGCGAATTGCGAGAATTTCAAGCATGCCAGGCACACCCTCCCCGCCCGAGGAACTGGCTTACAACATCCCTATGTGCTGCTGACCATTTACTGGACCGACAAGGATCGGAGATGGCAGGCGGGACGCGAGACGCTCCGCATCGAGCTCGCCCGCCCAATCCTTGACACCTGCAACCGCGCTTTGCTGAAGGAGGTACGCGGCTTCGGCAATCTGCGCATGGCGGCGCCCGATCATTTCGTTTGCGATACGATATCGCCGAACCAGGACTATGCCCGCGAGCGGCTGACGACGGCTGAGCGGTCGCTGCGCTTCATGGAGCGAACCGGGCTGATGCCCACGCGCGACTTCCGCCGCGCGTATCCGAACCGCCAGGCCGACGACAAATTGCCCGGCAACGACCACTCGACCGACTGGGTCGATCCGGCGACCGGTCAGTTCATTCTCGTCGACGAACCCTATCGCCGCGCGCCCGATGATGCCGAGCGTGCGGACTGGATGGCGCGCACCGGATGGCGGGTCACTAAGACGAGCTGGCCCGGCATGTATTATCCGCACAGCTGCGAGCTCCATGTCGCGACTGATGTGCGAACCGGCTACGATTTCGATGGGCTTGTCGCGAAGATCGAGGCGATGCCCGCCCCGCTCCTCGCCAAAGACTGGGCCGGCGTAACCGCCGCCGGTTGGGAGACTTTCGTCAGCCCGATGGCGAAGACGCCGCAGGATCATCGTCGCGCGCGCTGCCGAGGTACGATCTACCCGTCGGCGACCAAGACGTCGGTCCCCTACAGCTACAATATGGGCTGCGACCGACGGCGGCCGAATGGCACAATGCCGGTCGAGGGGCATATCGACGTTGGCAGCATCATCAAAGCGGTGCTCCGAACGGGCCACCGACCCTACGGCGCCTATCGCCGGCTCAATTCGCTTCGCTCGACGCTCGAAGACTGGTTCAGTCTCGAAATCGGGCGCGGACAGATGGAAGGCCCGGAATTCTTCGACGTCTATTATCACGAGGGCGAAAGCGAGAACCCTTATGTCGAGCGTGCGAGCTCGAAAGACGGCGTCCTCGGGCTGCTCGCCGAGCTGAAGGCGAAGCTTCAGGCCGCCTATCCGGATAGCGCGCCGCTGCGTGCCGAACTACATCTCGTCACCACGTCGATCAGGCTGGTCGAGCGGATGAAGCCGGGCGCGGATTGACCGGTCAGGTCGGCGGCGCGCCTGACAGCACGTCGTCCGGCGCTGGCTCGACGCCATCGGGCATGCAGAGCGTCTTCACATCCGCCTCGAGCGCGGTGAGCGCATCGGCGACCTGTTTGAATTCGGGCAGCGGATAGCCGTCGGGCCACTGATAGCGAAAATAATGCTTCGCATAGGGTTCGCTCAGATGGTGGACGATGCCGTGAAGATGCGGAGCGTCAGTCTCGAAGCCCTGTGCCTCTGCTTTCTCAAGAGCGCGCTCGATATTGTGCCCGATCGTGTCGCGCAGATGCCTGTCGCTGGGCTCGCCGCCCTTCGCGACATAGGCTGCCTTCAGGAAGAGCTCAAAGCTCAGCCCGGCCAGATGGTTGATCGAGAGCGACAGTGGACCGTTGAACACGAACAGGTCTGGATCTTCCGGGCTGGCCTCCTCGGCCTCGTCTTTCGCCCATTCCCACAGGCGGATTGCGCCCATGCCGTGTGATCGCCCGGCGGTATAGAGCTTATAGGCATAGGCTAGGCTCATCCCACCCGTCTCCGTCATGGTTTGGGAAGGCGGCGATCGGCTCGACACCGCTCCAGGGGCACGGGCCTAGCCGCATAGAAATGCGTGACCAACATGGTTGAGCGGTCAACGCTCACCGTCATGCACGCACAGCTATGACCATGCGGTCCGTTGATCGCTACCCAGCCCTTCGCAGACATATCCGGCAAAGCATCGAGCCCTTCGGCCTGGTAGCCACCTTGTTGAGCAAGCGTCCACTGACCCTGCGCGTCATCAAGTTCGAAATTTCCGGGGGTGACGTTGACGAACCATCCGCAACGCGTTTCCAGCGTCGGAGCGAGCTTGGCGGACGAGGCCCGGGCCGGCATCGCCGACCATGCCAGAAAAGAGAGAGCTGCGCCGATAGAACAGGCCGAGATTAGTTTCATGACGGCGTCCCGCGAACGGCGCGCTAGCTGAAAATAGCGTGGCCTTGCCAAGTCGATAATGCTCATGATGACCCGATGAAATGGTGTGTTCAAGACATGACCCGACATCGCCTCGTCGGCTGCTATCGACGAAAGCGTCGATAACCGTTGTGCGGCTCGAGGTTGAGCGATCGGCCCGGCCAGCGCCCCCCTCCCGACGCTCGATCACACCTTAGCTTGCTATCCTTCAGCCTATGATGGCATCGGCGTCCTACAAATCGACCAGATACGTGAAAGCCAGTCAGCATGCAGATCATCGTCCGCGACAACAATGTCGATCAAGCTCTGCGCGTCCTGAAGAAGAGGCTGCAGCGCGAGGGCGTCTACCGCGAGATGAAGCTCCGCCGGCACTACGAAAAACCGTCAGAGAAGCGCGCCCGCGAGCGCGCTGCGGCCATTAGCCGCGCCCGCAAGGCCGACCGTAAGCGTGCCGAACGAGACAAATGATCTCCGGCGCGATTTGCGATATTCGCCGAATTCCCGTTATTCACTGCCCAGTGAACAAGCGCACGGCTGAGCGTCGGGCGTCCGATCGGCCGAGACAGATCGCTGCCGCCGCGATGTTCACGGCTCGCGTGCTCGGCCGAGAGGCTTTCCGGGAGCGATGACCGATCCCATATTCGCGGGATGCCCGCCGCCTTTGCAGATCTCTTCGATACCCCGCTCCTTCCCGGCTTGGCGGCAGCGGATGGTTTCCTGAGCGAGGCTGAAGAACAGGCGTTGATCGCTCATATCGACGCGCAGACGCTGGAGCCCTTTCGGTTCCAAGGCTGGCTCGGCAAGCGCCTGACGACATCGTTCGGCTGGTCCTATGATTTCGATCGCGGCGCGTTCGATCAGGCCGATCCGATCCCGGAGTGGCTGAAGTCCGTCAAAGCGTGCGCGGCTGCGTTCGCCGGTCTTCCCGACGACGACCTCGTCCAGGCGCTCCTCATCCGCTACGATCCGGGCGCCGGCATCGGCTGGCACCGCGACCGCCCGGTGTTCGAGCATGTCGTCGGCGTCTCGCTTGGCGTGCCCGCGACAATGCGCTTCCGCCGGCGCCGGGGTGCCGGGTTCGAGCGCGTCTCCGCGCCGCTTGCGCCACGGTCGGTCTATCACCTGAGCGGCGAAGCGCGGCACGAGTGGGAGCATAGCATCGCCGAGATGGAAGTGACGCGCTGGTCGATCACGTTCCGCAGCTTTTCGGAGCGTGGGCGGCGCGCGCGCGACAGTTAGGAGAAGCCCATGGCAACGACATCGACCGACGCCCTGATCGTCGCCTGCCCCCATTGCGCGTCGCTCAACCGCGTGCCGCGCGAGAAGATCGGGGCGGGCACCTGCGGGCGCTGCAAGAACGCGCTCTTTGCCGCCAAGCCGATCACGATCACCGCCGCCAATTTTGATGCCCATGCGTCCCGGTCCGACCTGCCGCTGCTGGTCGATTTTTGGGCCTCATGGTGCGGTCCGTGTCGGCAGATGGCGCCCGCGTTCGAAGCTGCCGCCAGGCAGCTCGAGCCGTGGGTGCGGCTTGGGAAGCTCGACACCGAAGCCGAGCAGGCCATCGCCGGCCGCTATGCTATCAGGTCGATCCCGACGATGATCCTGTTTCGCAAAGGGCGTGAAGTCGCGCGGCAGTCCGGCGCAATGCCGGAGCGGGCGATCGTGGATTGGGCGCGCAGCGCGATCTGACCTGCGCGTAGAGCGGAGACAGGCCTGTTGGCCCCGTCGCAGGCTTCCTTGTCAGACGAAGCCTAGGAAGCGACGAGCGACCGCAGCGTCTCGGTGATGGTCGCGCGTTGGGCTGGATCGCGGGTTACCTCCAGCATGGCGGCCAGGCTGCTGCGCGCGCTCGCGACATCGTGGTCGACGAGCTCAAGCCGCGCGCGCTGCCACCAGCCATGCCCATAGTCGGGCGCAAAGTCGGTGATCCGCTCGTAGATCTCAAGCGCACGACGTCCTCGTCCGGCGTCCTCGGCTCGCGTGGCCTGATTGAGCAAGAGCCTCACCAGGATCGCTCTGTTGGGCATCGCCGCGACCTGCACGACATTCGTGCCCGGCTGCACAGACGCCGACACGAGCGAGACGATCTGCTCCGGTTGGACGAGCACGCCGCCCCGAAAGGGGTCGATCACCGCTGAATCCGCCTCATCGCCGATCAGAACCAGCACATGCCGAGGAAGGTCGAGCACATTCGCGGTCCAGCCGAGCCGTCGCGCCGCAGCGACGTAGAGGATCGACAAGCTCACCGGCAGACCACGTCGACGGTCGATCACGCGGATCATGTCGGCGTTCGCCGAATCGTCATACGTCTCGCGATCACCGATGAAGCCGAACTCGCCGTTGAGCACGAGCGACAGGGCATCGGCCCGTTCGTGGGCCGTCTCGGCATGGGGTGCTTCCGCCTCGAGGCGTGACGCCACCAGCCGCAGAAGCGAATGATAGGGATCCAGGTCCGTTTCCGGGTTATCGGGAAGCGCCAGCGCGAGCGCCGCCTCATCGAGAACGATGGCCTCTTCGTCGACGAGGCCGAGCTGAGTGAAATCATCTTCCATAAGGGGAATATGGTGATGACGCCCGGCTTCGCAAACGAGGCGGCGTTGCCTCGACCGCGCCCGTTCAATCTTCGAACGCGAGCGATCATGGAAGGCGCAACGCACGCCGGGAGGATCTTTGTCGAAATCCGATAGCCGCAGACGGGACCGCGCCCAAGGCTGCCGTCCGCCTTTGCCTTATTCACTGCGCATCGAATAAGATTCAGAAATTGCCGGCAAGCGCCAAACGCACATCCGGAGCTATCGTATAAACGGCTTCGCGCTGCGCCCCTCGATTGGGATGATCGACACGATAGCCCTGGTAATGACGATGCAGCAATCCAGCGCGCACCAGGTCAGACACCGCCCGGCTAACATTCGTCCGTCCGGATCGAAGGATGCGCGCCTCAATCTCCTCATCTTGCTGCTGAGCAAGATCACCCTCGGTTTCTGAAACGTCCGCCTTTGCCATCAGCTCCGACCGAACGGATGCGATCATGGCGGTACGGCGACAGTCGCGATTGGCCAGCGGCGCTAATGCCTGACAGAGCCAGTCGCGGACCGGAACCTGTTCGGCTTCGCTTCGAACATAAGGTCCGAGATTGCCATTCTCTCCTGCGGCCTTCGCGATCAGGTTGAGGATGAGCAAGACATATCTAGGACGTTTCGACACCTGCGAAACCCGCTCGACAAGATCCGGCAGCGCGACGACTGGCGGCACCACAGCCCGCGGGGCTGGTTCGATCGGATCGAAGAGGTCGGTTTGGTGGAACACAGCGTGAATCTAGCACAAGCGATTCCGCTGTGAATCCCCCTAAATCAGCCGGTTCAACAAAAATCACCAGTGTCACTTTACCCGCGCGGTAAAGTGACACTGGTGACACAGTTCCAATATCGCTGGCCGCGCTTGCAAGTCAGACAATGACGCAAATCGCATTGCAAACAGCCCAGAAGCTGTTTGGCGAGAACAGCATCATCGGTGTCACCGTGTGATCGGATCTTAGCTCAGGGGAGACCAGAGTGCCCCTGTGACTTTGGAGAACACCGCCGAGCTGTCACCCCAGTCTTGTGAGCCCGCGATCATCTCCGCCGCGCCCTGGAAAGGCTCGAACCGAACATCATAAGATCCGCGCCGCTTGCGACCGATCAAGCAGCCCTCCAGCTCAAAATCATTGACGATCCGATGAACCTCATAGGGGTTCGCTGAGATCCCGAAACAGATCTGGGTGACGCTTCCCTCGGGTAAATGGAACGCGTGCATCGATGAGCCGTCGTCGCGCCGCACCACCGTGAAGGTGCCGCTCTCGTTCTCTGGCTGGTCCTCATCGACGCCGCGCAGACACTTCACCACCCGAACTTCCTCCTCATACGCCCAACAAAGCGGCTTGGAGAGAAACAGGCGCTGCAGCTGCTGATAATAGTCCACCCGGAAATTATAGAGCTCGCCGACAACGACCCCGGGACCCGAATTGGGCGTGTCCGCATATTGGCTCATATTCGGATTGTTCAGGTAGATGACGCTGCCGAAATGCGCGGGAATTGCGTTCGTGTCGGTATTCAGAAAGCCGGCCGTGCCCACATCGATCTCGATCACGGCGCCGCGATGCTTGTCGGCATAATGCGCCCACATCAGCGAGTTTGTCGCCGTGCGGGTCAGTGAGCAAACGCCCATATATTGTGCCCATATGCTACCCTTCAGGCTGGCTGTCAGCGAACCGAAAAATCCATAGTCCTGGACGTCGGGCGCTGTGGGAAAGTCAAACGGATCGTTCAAATCCTTCGGCAGGGAAAACCCCATCGTGTTGTGCTCGAGCACAGCCTTCAGGCTGGCGAGGCTCATATATTTGTAAAGGCGCATCGACGGCTCAACTCCTCAGCCGGCTCATATCACAGATGAGCCGTCTAAGGGTTCGCAGCTGCCGCTGCCTGCTCCGCCGCGACGTCGGTCATCAGGCGACAACCGGGGAAACTGAGGTAGGCGGTTCGATGCAGCCAGCTCTGATATTGCCCCTCGAAACCGATCGCATCCAAGATGATGCGGGTCACGATTTCCCGCGCCCAGACGATATGATCGAGCAAGCGCGCGTCTTCAGGCCCTTGGTCTGGCGCGACGCCCGTATGTACGATGACATTGCGCGCGTTAGCGCTCAGCCAGCCGATGGGCAGGTCTGCCGTGTGGATGCCTCTATCTTCCAGGAGAAAATCGAGCTTGTCCCGCAAGGAACGACGGTTGAGCTCGCCGACCTTGCCACCCATCGCGGATGGAGCATCAGGGTCCGCCTTCAGGAACTTGCGGACGCGCTTCTTCAGCTCGTGAAACACGGCAGGGTCGTCGACAAACAAGTCGGGAAGATTGGACCGCGCGATGATGCTTTCCAACGCGCTCATGGCATTGGTCAGCCGCGACTCCCGATAGGCGACGGGTGCCGTCATCCAGCGGATGGCCGGATCGAGGCGCTCGATCGCTTCCGGTCGCTCCTCGAAGGAGCGCACGGCGCAATCGAAGATCTGCCGCATGAAGAGCAGGTCAAATGGCGCCATATATGGCAAGGACGTTCTGCCTCGTTGAACGACGCGGAGCGTCATCACCCCATCCCGCACGCGCTGCTCATAGATTGGAACGAGGTACACGTCGCAGGCGAGCGACAGGACGCGCTCGAGGTGGATGAGAAACCGTTCGCTCTGGTCCCACCAGCTTTGGCTCTCCGAGCCGTTGGCATGGATCGCCAGAATGGCCTGAGGCGCCTGGTCAGCACCCTCTCGGTAGCCCGTGAAAACCAGCCGCCCCAACGGGGTTTGGCGCTCAATGCCGTGGATGGTCGCCAGCTTCCGGAAAAACCAAGCGCGCATGTCATTGTGGTCGGCACGGGCGTCCCGACTGAACTCAGCAAGCCCGCAGCTTCCCTCAATTTCGGCCCGTCCCTCCGGGCGTGACCAACGGGACAAATGAAAGGTCTCACTCGAGAAGCGCCAACCATCGTCGGATGTGCCCACCAGCGTGAAAATCGACTGGTCGTCCAGCGGGCGACCCTGCGGCACGAACGGTGTCGCAGCGCGCGCTGGCGTGATCGGATCGAGGACCATCGTCAGATTGCCGTCGTCGTCGATGCCGGCGTCGAAGTCGACAGATGCTACGGCGCCGGGCGAGGACAAGGTGCCGTGAAAACGGATGGGATTGAGGATCGGCATAGCCCGACCATGTACCACGCAACGGCGTCGACGCTCAGCCCGCTTGGCGAGCAAGTCGGCCGCGAGGCTAGCCGCGAAAATAGTTTTGTGTGCTGACGCAGGAAGCAGAGATTTCTATATGCGTATTGGGCACAATAGCGGGGATTTTTGAATGGCGGAAAGAAAGGCGATACCGGCGGGAACGCGACTGCGCCTATTCTCGGACGCAACGGGCTTCTGCCAGAAACCCGACTGCCTGGAAGCCCTGTTTCCGGCGGAGATGGGGGGTGACAAGCACATCGCCGAAATGGCGCATGTCATCCCGCATGGCGATGCCGGTCCGCGCCATGAAGACCGGCCAGCTGACGATTTCGATCCGGACGCCTTCGAGAACCTGATCCTGTTATGTCCGACGTGCCATACGAAGATCGACAAGAACCCCGAGGCCTACCCGCGCGCTATCCTGCTTGATTGGAAGGCCAAACATCTCGGGCGGCTCGCACACAAACAAGGCATCCGGGCTTACGACGATCGCGAGCAGGCACGCGCAGCGGTCGCCGGCATCATGGCCGAGAACCGGGCCATTTGGGAAAAGTTTGCGCCGGAGGACGGCTCGGACTTCGAGTATGATCCGGAATCGGGCACCGCTGCGGCATGGGATCAGCGGGTGAGAAGCGTGATCCTTCCCAACCACTTTCGCGCCTTGGCGATCATCGAGGCCAATCTCGGCCTTGCCACCGAGGCGGAACGCCGCACCTTCGCTGACTATCAGGAGCATGTGCGCGGCTTGTCCGAGCGGCACATATGCGGCGTGTCCGGTCGCGCCATCCGCTTTCCGGGTGCCATGGAGGGGATGTTCGCGTGAACTGGCAGATCAAATATGCGCTCGCCAATTTCGCGAAGGAAGGCCGATCGCAGGCGGAGCATCTCGGCGGTGATGTCATTCGGATCGTAACCAAGGATCGACCCGACGTCGTCGCGGCGATCACGGCCTCCGAAACGGTCGATCAAGCGACGGCGGCCGGCTACCGAGACCATGTCGAGGGCCTCGATTTCCTCTGCGGTTACCGCGCGGAATGTGTCTGGGAGGGGGATGCGATCCGGTATTTCGAAGGCAACCGCGTTGGCTGGGGAAGTTTCGGCACGCTGCGTTCGGCGGCGCTCGATGGCGACGCCAACACCGCGCAGCACAAGGTCTACAAGTTTTCGGATCGGCTTCTTCGGCAATATGGCCCCGTGGTGGCGGTCGATCGGGATTTCGACCGCATTCACCGGGTCACCCTGCAAAACGGCGAGGTTCTGCGGATCGGGATGATAGCGGACTATGAGCCGACGGCTGACGAGGTACGGTCGTTGTGGGATCGCTTCGGCCCGGTCGACATCGTCTGGAACACCAACCCGAATGGGACGCCGCAGCCCGAAGCGAACGACGCCGGGAGAGAGCTGGGGTGCGAGGTGATGCTATGGGACGCGTTGAGAGAGCGCCTGGCGCGGCCATGATGTCGGCCGGTGAGATCGCGTCTCACCTCCTGGCGTCCTGCCCATCGCTGGAACATTTCGAGGCCTATATGTTCGGTTCGGCCGTGGCGGGCGTCGGGGCGGACATCGACATTTTGGTCATTGGTCCCGGCGGCGCGCTACTGTCCCAGGTCAAAAGCGAACTTCGTTGCGCTGGGGAAGCCTTGCCACTGCACGTTCTGTGCATGTCGCCGTCGGAAGCGCTCCACACACAGTTTGTAGCGAGGGAAACATGCGTGCCGCTCTCTCACCTTGCGGTGGCAGGCCGTTGAACGGACAGTCGGCGGACAAGGAAGCGGCCGAGCGTTGAGGGGAACGATGAAGATAGCGCTGCTCGATGCGAGAAAAACGCGATCTGTGCTGAAACGCCTGATCAAAGACTATGATGATATCCAGGTCGCGGTCGCCTGGGGCTATAATGGGAAGCTCGCTGATCTCCTGATGGAGAACAGCAGCAAATTCCGCTCGGTCACCTTTGGCCTCAACGGTTTCGCGACGTCGCCCGATCTGGTGGACCGCTTAATCGGCACCAGAAACGCGTTCATCGCCAAGGCGGATGACGGCATCTTCCATCCCAAGCTCTATCTGTTTCGGGCCCGCGGCAAGTCGGAGGCGATTGTCGGAAGCGCCAATTTCACGAAAGGCGGGCTCGGTCGCAACCATGAGGCGTGCGTCCACATCGAGGGACCCGCCGACAGCGACATTTTCGAGCAGATCCAGCGCGAGCTGTCTGGCTATGGCGTACTCAAGCAGCGCGTCACGCAGATGCTGGCGGACAGTTACCGGCGGCAATACGACGCGGCGCGAAAACAGCGTGGCCAGCGCGACCCGATCCTCCCTGACGACAAGAATGGCGGGAAGGGCTTGACCTCGCCGCTGGCGATGATGACCTGGAAGGCGTTCGCGGCCACCGCGAAGATCGACCCGCATCATAATTTCAGACGCCGGATGAAGCTGCTTCGGGAAATTCAGCGCCTGTTTGCGAGCGTGGAGCGATTCTCGGATCTCACGGCGACTGAGAGGAAGGGGATCGCCGGCACCCTCGGTAAATCCGAGAGGATCGCTGCAGGTCTCGCCATCCATGACTGGGGGTGGTTTGGATCGATGGGCGGCAATGGCGATTTTGCGGGCCTGATCGCAAGGCAGGAGCGCCAGCTCAGCGATGCGGTGGACTGCATTTCCCGAAAGGATCCGGTCAGCCGCGAGGAATTCGAGGAATATTGTCGCCGCTTCCGAAAGGCGTTCACGGATGCCGACGCCCATCATGTTGGGGAGTTTCCGACGGCGACGCGGCTGCTTGCCATGAAGCGTCCCGACACGTTTGTCTGCGCAAACGGTAAGAATAAGGGGAATTTGGCCGAGGCGCTGAATTTTGCTCCGACGACGCTCTCGCTGGCGAATTATTGGGATCGGATCATCGTGCCGATCCAGTCATCGCCTTGGTATAACGCACCTCGTCCCAGCGGAGGCGACGGCGAGCTGTGGGACTATCGCGTCGCTATGCTGGACACGCTCTACTATGACGAGGACGCCTGACCTGTTCCTCGATGAAATGGACCGGCATCGCGCGGCGCCCTAGTCGAAGCGAATCCCGAAGAGGCCGCCATCGGGTGTGTCCGAAAGCTCAGTTTCGAGGACATAGTTGGCGAAGCTGGCGCCGCTCTCACGCTCGGCTCGGACAAGTTCATCCGAGTTGAGAAGCGCCACATATTGGATGCCTGTGCTCTGCGAGAAGTCGGCGGCGATTTGCAGGGCGCGGGCGAATTGACGCCCGTCAACGGGCTCGAACAGGTGGCTGTCGTGGATGATGAAGCCTGGGCCTTCGCCGCGTCCTTTAGCCAGCGCGGCGAGGGTGAGGTCGAAGCAGAATACCTCCATGCTCATCACGCCGGCGCTGCCATCGGCGGGTGTCTGCGGGAGGAAACGCAGGCCCGTATCGGTCGCCGAAATGGCAAGCTGGCCAGGCTTCTCGTAGAGGCGTTCCGAGATCTCCGAGAAGGTACGGCTCGCTGTGTCGACGATCGTCGATCGCTCGCGGCGGTCCTGGCGCAGCGCGCGAACAGCGTCCTCCACCTCACGCTCAAGCGCCTCGGCACGTTCCTCGAGCTTTCGAGCCTCCTGCAGACGCCCCTCGAGCTGCTTGAGCTCGGACTCGCGTCCGGAAAGCTCATCGCGCAGCCGCAGGAGTTCGTCGGCAGGACCGCTCGCGCGCAACGACCGCGTAATGTCGCGGCGGCGCGCTTCGATCAGCTCGCGACGGGGCTGACGGGTGGCGATCCGCTGCTGCGCCGCGGCGATTTCGTTTTGCAGATGGGATTGCCGGTTCTCGAGCAACTTCTCGTGGAAGCGGTGGACCTCGTCGTAGCGATCGGTCACGAGGTCCGGGAACACGATCCTGGCCTCGTCAAACAGACGGGCGATGTCCGGCGCCTCGGTAAAGGTCTCGGCTTCCAGGAATCGCACGTTCACGTCGATCGCTTCCTGATCGATCACGTCGCCGTCGGACAGGTCGCGGAAGTCCTGGTTCAAGCCTGCGAGTTCGCGTTCCAGCTCGCGAAAGGCGGGTAGAACATTGAAGGCTTCGATGCGCTCGGCCAGACGATCGCGTCCGAGTTTAACCGAAGCGATCTGCGCTTCGATCTGAGCCTCAAGGTCGGCGCGTTTGGTCCCCTCAGCCGCAGCCTTATCCAGGGCCGCCAGCGCGGTCTGCGCATCCTTCGTCTGTTTGAGCGCCGCCTTTGACTGGTGCAGGCGGCGCACTAGTTCGGCGTCTAGGCCGAACAGGTGTGCGAGGGAGGTTTCAGCCGAAGCGGTCGACTGGTTGCGAAAGGTCCGGATCGGGCTGTCGAGTCCACCATCTCGCTTGCGGCGCGCAAAATAGCTGACGAGCTGCCGGTACGAGACATCGCCGTTGCCACGCTTCTCGCGGAGCCCGAACCACTCTTCGCCAAGCCGTTTACACCATTGGGCGTTCTGGATGCGATCCACCCCGGTCTTGGCGGAGCGGATGAAGACCTGTTTGGCGTTGGCGACGCTACGCGTGACCTCGATCCGTTCGGCGCCGACATCGACGTCGAGCGAAAAATTCCATTCGGCGACGGCGGCCGCCGCGAGGGCACCCTCGGCTTTGCCGCCGAGAAGGAAGTGGATCAGATCGATGGTGCTCGACTTGCCGGCGCCGTTGCGGCTGCGCCTCTCGCTGGCGCGGCTGCTGTCTGTGTCGCCGCCGTCGGCTCGCGTCGCGAGGATGATGTTAAGGCCGGGCCGGAAGGTCAGCGACCTGAAGCCGTCTCGATCCGCTGTGAGGCGGTGCAGCATCACTGCGCTCCGGCACGGCGACGGATCAACCCGTCGTCGCCGAGCGAAACCAGCTTCATGAGGAAAAGCAGATCGATCGCGAGGATGAAGAAGGCGTAGGAGACCGGGCGAGCCTCCTGCTGCTTGCGAAATTCATCCCAGACGCCGGAAACCGTGCGCGGAGATCCGAGCCCGTCGAAGACCTTGCCTGCCAGCGTGAGCAGGGCCCGATCCGGACTGATATTCTTCGTTGGAAGAATCACGGCACAACGCTCACAACTGGAATCTCAAATATCTGGCACGTCACGAAAAAGCGGGTCACGATCGCCAAAGCTGCGGTGTCGCGCTCCGCTTCGCCCGTGCCGCCGCCTGCGAAGATCACCATTTCCCTGAATGTGTGATCGGGTTCAAGGCCGGAGGTGACGCATTCTGCGTAGCGCGCCTTGAACCCCTGAGCCATGCGTTCGGGTTCCTCGGGGTCGGGCTGGTCGCGGAGATACTCCTCGACTTTGGCGACGCCGGTCTGGCCGATCGACAGGAAGTGGCGCGTCGCATCGGATAGCGCATTGAAGGTTACCTTGGTCGCAAGATCGGCGGAAAGCGGTACGGGCTCGTTGGGATCGGTGGCGATGGCGCGACGGATCAGGGTGAGCGCTCGCCCGAGGTTCGCGTAGGTGATCCGCGCCATGTCGGTGGCCCGGGGCGCGCGGCCGTAAAGCCGTACGCGGTCCTCGGCCGGAAGGCTCTTGATCAGTTCCAGGATATCGGATCGCGTGAGCGACCCAGCCGGCACGTCGAGTTCCTCGGCGAGCTGCTCAATTTTGCGCACAAGTTCCGAGGGCAGCTTGTCGCGGTAAAGATTGACGACGAACTTCCACTCTCGAAGCCGAGTGCCCCAATGCGCCTTCGCTCCACGAAAATCCTCGTCGATTTTCGCGAGAGCGTCGTCGACGTTCGTCTGCCCGTAGCGCGGGCCATAGCACTGGTAGACCGTCCCGGTTGAGCTCCGGAAGCCATCGCACTTCAGGTCGCCGCGACGGCCCATAGGAATGGTGGGCGTGAAGTCCTCGTTCCAGAGCGCCTTCGCGACGGACTGAAACCGCGTTTCGAATGCGTCACCCTCAAGATCTTTGAGGTCCGATTCGGCGCGCAGCCGCTGCCATTCCCAATCAAACTCGTCCATTCGCGGTGTGCTCTCCCCGATACCGACGTATCGATCGAACACGGGACTGTCGAACGTTTCGGACGGTAAGCCGACCGCTCTTTCGGGGCCGGACCAAAGCGAGGCGCAGGCAATGATGCCCGGCGGCGTCATTCGAGTCGCCTCATCAGCCGGCCGACGGCGCCGGCCTCAGCGGCCAGGTTTCGATTGTACGCGAGGGGCATGCGTGGGCTCTTCCAGCGCAGAGCGTCCATGATGCCGGCCAGATCTTCGCCCGCTGCGAACAGGTCCTGGTTGAGCCCTACCCGTGTCGAGTGCGCGCTGATCCCCTTGAGCAGCCGCGCCAGGTCCTCGGCCGTCAGGTCTCCAAGCGCACCGCGGTCGAATGCCCGCTGGATGATCGACCGAAAGATCGGCCCGATCGAGCCGGGGTGTAAAGCTGCTGAACCAACATCATGTTCGACCCGGGCCGGCACCGCAGGCTTCGAGAGCGTCTTGCGCAAATCCCAACGCTCGCGGCTCGAGATACTGTCGATCCGCCGGCCCTTCACGGCAGCGCGGGCTTTGTAGCGCCGCACCTGCACTCGCCGAAACAGCGGGCCGGAGGCGATGTCGGCCGCCTCGGTCCACGCCGCGATCGCTTTCACGGAGCGCGGCGACAGGAAGGCGGTCGCCCCCTCCCCTTCCTGATCGCCCTTGCTACGGTGGATTTTCAAAAGCCGCGCGTCGGGATCAAGTGCCTCGACGATATGCTCGACGGCGACGGCAGTGAGCTCCGACGCGCGCAGACCGGTGTCATAGGCCACCGACAGCAAGGCGCGGTCGCGCAAGTCGGGCAGATCGCCATCACAGGCCTCCAGCAGCGCCGCGACGTTGATCCCGCGTCGCTTGTCCCGCTCGACATCGCGGACCGGCCCCTTGAAGCGAAGCGGCCGCGCCTGGGCCTGGGCGGTGCCCTTCTCCCGCCGAATGGCGCGCAGGCGCAGCTTGACCAGCTCGGCCTGCGTCGGGTCCTTAAGGTCGAGCAGCTGGTGGATCTTCGCGATCGACGCCTTGTAGCGCCCAAGCGAGGCAGGCTTCGCCCCCTGCCCTGCCCGGGAGTCGAGATAATCAGCAACGATTTCTGGGGACGCCGGCAGGGCTATCCGGTTGGTGCGCCGGCACCAGGCATCGAAGGCTTCAAGGTCGTTCTTCAGCGCCCGGATCGAATGCGGCGAACTCGCCGCCTGAAATGCGGCAATCAATGCCTCGTTGATGACGATGCGCGCGCCTGCCCGCATCTGGGTCGCCGTCCAGGCGATCTCCGGCATCGTCGCTACGGTAACGCGCGCATCCGCTGGCGCCGGAACGGGAAGCTGGCCGTTTCGAGGGGCATCGATCGGATCGGTCGCGTTCATTTCCACCGCCGCCGTGTAGCTCACCTTATAAAGAGGGGGCAATTCCGCTTATGTGATAACTGCAATTATCGTATGTGCATCAAGGCTTACTATTCGGGGCGATATTTGCTGCGCAGTAAATACGCACCATCTCGATTGCTGCGCGCTAACGTCAGCCGCACATCCGGCGCGATCGTATAGACGGCTTCGCGCTGCGCGCCCCGATTGGAATGGTCGATGCGGTACCCGTGATAATGGCGCGTCACCAGGCGCGCGAGCAACTCCTCCCACTTCCCGTTATCAAACACCTGATCGAGGGTCTCATATGGAAACCCCAGGCCCTGCAGCCGCGTTCTGCCCGCCGGCTTCGCCGGACCCGATTATCGGTAGCCTTTTTGGTAAGAGGTTCCCCTTTCCAGAGACGCTTGCCCAACGACTCTCTGAACTCGGCTGCGCGCATCTATTCCCCCTGCCCCGCCGCACCATCCGCGACCGGCATCGCTCTGCGCATGAACGCGCCGAACATCGGCACGGTGAACGCCGTCTCCCCGTAGCCCGGCGTGTAGATCATGCCTTTGGCAATCAGCGACGCGCGCACGGGTCCGAAGCTGGAAGGCTTGCGGCCGATATGATCGGCGATGGCCGTCGAGGCGAAGGGCCCCTCCCCCAGATCGGCCATCCCGCGCAGGTAGCGCTTCTCCGACGGCGTGAGCCGGTCGAAGCGGACACGGAAGAAACTGTCGTCGAGTGCGGCGATCGCGGTCGGGTGGGCGAGGTCGACGTCCGCTGCCGTAATCGGGCAAGCATCGGCCGCGTCCCAGCATTGCTTGCCCCATTCCTGCAGAAAATAGGGATAGCCCTCGGTAACGGCGAGGATCCTCGCGACCGCGTCCGGCTCGATGGCACATTCCTCCGCCTCGATCGGATGGACGATGGCGGAAGCGGCAGCGTCGTCCCCAAGCGGACCGATGCTGGTGAACAAAAACAGCCGCTCGGCATAAGACTTTGCCTTGCCCATTTGCCCGGCCAGTTGCGGGAGGCCGGCGGCGACCAACGTGATAGGGCGATCATTTTGGCGAGCGCGGTGAAGCGCCGTGATCAATGCCGCGAGCTCACGTTCAGGCACATATTGCAGTTCATCGATGAACAGCACGAGAGCCGTCTTGCGCTCCCCTGCCGCCGCCCCGGCGAGGTCGATCAGATCGATCAGATCGGCTTCGAGATCGCCGTTGTCAGCAACCCCTATCACGCCAAGGTTGAGCGAAGCCTCCAGTTCACCGTAGCTTAGCTTGAACGCCTTCACGAACCGGGCGAGCGCTCCCAGACCCCGCTTGGCCAGCGTCATCGCCGCCTGCCCGCGATCAAGCTTCAGCATGGCGGTGCGGAGCGCCGGAACCAGCATGGCGGGAAGCGACTGACCCTCTGGTGCCTCGATCGGCACGCTCAAAATGCCCTCGCCGTCCGCTGCCCGACGCATCGCGTTGAGGAGCACCGTCTTGCCAACCCCCCGCAAGCCGAGCAGAATCATGCTCTGCGCATGACGGCCGCTACGGATGCGGTCGAGCGCGATTGCAACGGTTTCGAGGACGTTCTCTCGGCCAGCAAGTTCGGGCGGTCGGCTACCCGCGCCAGGCGAAAAGGGATTGCGGCGTGGGTCCATTCTAAGCCGTTTATATAGTTCTAGGCGATTCGTATAGAACTATGTAAGTCGTCTATATCTCGCTTAATCCTGACCAGACGGACCTGCGCACGTCCGGACGCCCCGACCCCAAAAACCACAAGGCTTCATCAAGGCAGCGGTGAGACGGGCGTATGAGGAATCAATCGAGCTTACCGTCGTCGAGCAGGTCAGAGGGTGCGACGACGTCACCGCTGCAGCCGTCGTTTGAGCTCTGCTAAAGGCGGGCGACAAGCTTTCGATCGGCGCCGTCCGGTCGCTCGAAGTTGACCCGGCAGAGCGCAACTCCCGTCTCGAGAAAGGAGTCCAACCGCTAATCGAATTTTTCGCTGCCGCGCGGAGCCTGCGCGTCGGTGAATGTTACGCAACCTACTACCATCCACGTGTCGAAGCCGGGATCCTGACAGCGCTGAAAGGAGCTCCCGTTCCCCGCAGTCCTCGCCCAGAGAGCGCTTCGTTGCCCTGCTGGTATCGAAGCCGCACCTCGACCATGTCCCAACGCTGATGACGCTCGCTCATGATGAGTGGTCAAACTCCCGTCGCCGCTACGAAGAAGACGATCATTTCCCTATCGCGCCTCGGGCGATCGCGCCCTTGGCAGCCCTGAGCACCCTTCCCGAGGGCGCCCTTGAGCGGCTCGACGCGCTTGCGATTGATACCACCGACCCCAAGCTTCGCTACGACTTCTTTCAACTACTCGTAACGCACGGCGGAAAGCCGATGCAAAAACGGCTGTTGGAACGCGCCTGCGCCCCGGGCCGGCAAGCGGCGGCCCACGCGCTCGTATTCAAGTCCAGGAGCCTCGACCCGACCGTGGTCTTAGCGATCGACGTGGAGACGGCCGCAACGCGGATGCCGAGTGTAGCGGCACCTCTCGTGCTAGTCGTCGCCCACCGTGGCTCAGATCAATTTGTGCTCGAGTTCGCTCAAGTGCTGGCGGACCGCTCCACTATGCGCAAGCAACAGGTGGGACCCGCTCTTGAAGCTCGTAGAATCTCTTATTTGGCCCCCAGTGAATATCGACCGCATATCGAATATTCGACGAGATCGCGATATTTACTGTCCAGCAAATTTTGGCCAAAGATCGTGGGGCCTGCGCTTGGTCCGACGCGCGCGCTGAGTGAGCTCCGTTTTCACCAGAATTCCAGTTTCAGCGGCTCGATGAAACATCAAATTCAGTGGAATTTTGAACCCACAGAGATCAAATTCCTTTTGCAAGTGGATCCTTACGCGAACGGAAACGAAACAACGGCTCCCTCGTACCGCCTCACCGGCGCTGAACGCGAGGCGGCAGTAACGCCAACCACGATCCGTTCATCGAGGCTTTAACATACCTGAGGCAGTCTCGTACTACCATGATCGTGGTTGTGGGAGAGCGTCCGTTTGGCTTTTATGCGAGCATGCACGCTGGCACGCGACGTACGACCAAAAACTAGAGAAGGGCTTTCCAGCCTAAATATGCGGACGTTGAAGATGTAATTTACGATCCTGGGGGCTCTTATTGATGCGAAGCGCCAGATATAACTCCTTCAACATACTTCTCATCATTATAAATGAATTCGAGTCGCCGAGAGGAGACCGAGATTGACCAAGAAGACCGCGATTGCCTATCTTTTTCTTCGGCGCAAGATTCTAGATCTTGCAATAAAGCCGGGATCCCAACTGCGCGTGGGCCAAATCCAGGACCGCCTTGATATGACGCGTCCTCCCGTCCTGGACGCGCTGATTTGGCTTCAGGCGGAAGACTACCTCCAAAACGATCACAACCAGGCTTTTTTTGTAAAGGACTGGGGAGCCGACGAGATAAAACAAACCTACGAGCTAAGGGCCATGTTCGCTGAGCATGCTGCCTCGTGCTGGAGCCAAAGGGCCGACGATCAGTCGATCGCCAACCTCCAGAAGGCCATTTTCGCCGCGGAGGGCACCCTGGACGCTGAGCTATTCGATCCGGAAGAGTTAACGCTCAGCTTCCGGGCCTTCGACCGGACGCTGATAGACCTTCAGGAATTGACGTTACTTGCCAAACTGCATCGGCAGGTAACCCCGCCAGCGCAGTTCCGGCGGACCATGCGAATGCTCAACAAGGACAATTTCGCCGAAGCGCTGCTCGGCCGCCAACGCCTCCTCGAAGCTATAATCCGCAGGGATGTAGCGTGGGCCCGGTCGATTGCGCGGGCGATGATGCTGTTCCTGCAACACCGGCACCTCGATGGGCTGGCAGCCAACCAAGACCGATTCATGGACGACTGGCTCACCGCAGCCGATCTACCATCGATCCACGCAGACGTGGTCTGGGGCGACGGGCGTCCCGACCTTGAGAACAGCACGCTTGCGACATTGCGGCCAAAGGCGTTCTAGCCCGCTACCATTCCTTTGTTTTCTCCGACGCAGGCCTCAGTTTTGGCCGCTTTCGGCCCGACGCGCCGGCTATCGTCTGCGCGACCCGGGTATAGGAGACGGGTCGGACACCGTCGCGCGAAGGGAGCTGACGAAGGTCGTAAAGCCCATCCGCGTAACGCTCCGCCACGAGCTGGACGACCTGGCCCGCGACCGCGCGATACGGACGCAACCAGAGGACGCGGCTGGCTTCGATCGCCTTTCGGAGGCCAGTCAGATTGCGTGCCAGACGGGGCATGTTGCGGTCGTGGGCGCCTAACCCGATTACCACCAGCTTGAACTCTGCCGCCGGCGCGGGCCACGACATGGCATCCGTACTGCTCGCGCCGGCCCGTGCCTGAACCGCGCACGGGCCGATCATCCGGATCAGCGCTGGCGCCATGCCCGAAATGTTTTCGTCGCCGATCAGCAGACACGGAGGCGCCTTGCCCGCTGCATCGACCGGAGAGGACGCGAGGAGAAGAACCAGAGCCAAAAGCCGATGTCTCATAACTATCCACCTTGGTCGTTGCTGGCAGTGATGATGTCGGCGCGGCGCGCGTGGGGCGAAACGGGAAGAGCATTCGACAGAAAGGAGCGTCCACGGGACGATGTCGGGTTCAAGGTCGCCCCGTTGAATGGCGCATTGGCGAGGACCTCGATCGCGCGCGCAACCGAAATGTAGTTCCCCGGATGAACCCGATCGCGCGACGGGAAACGGGCGAGATCAATGGCGAAGTCTCCCCGCACGCTTGCCAGCCCAGCGACTATGGCACTTGCCCGTGGCTCGTAGGGTTTCAGCCAAATCACTTGGTCGGCGTGGATCGCGGCGCGCAGCACAGCCAGGTTTCGGGACAACTTCGGACCGCCGGCATCGTTCGATCCGGCGCCGATGACGGCAATCCGGTGGCGCGCCGTCGATGCAGGCCATCTGAGGATGGCGGCGGTCGTAACCCGCTCTCGAGCTTGCGTTTCACACTGGAGGTTGAAGGCGTTGCGCAGTGCTCTGGCGGTGCCAACCACTGTGGAATCGCCTACCAACAGGCACGATGCAGCGGCGCCTGACGCTGGGCTATGGACGACCGCTATGGCTGCGAGCATCGCATGGGTGACTAATCGTGCGGCCAGCGGCATCATAGATCCAATTCGATCTGCCGAGGTCGCGCGTCGCCATCACCGACGTGTTTCTCCAGCTCCGGTTTCCGGCTGCTGTCCGCGGTGCCTGGCGTGCCCTTCCCGTTGGATCGATCGGGTGCCGGCTTGGCGCCACCCTCCGAACCCGGCGCACGCGGCGCTCGCTTCGTCTCGCCTGCGGCGTCGGCCGATGTCAGTGCCCCTGCCGCCGGTTCGCCGGCACTTAGCGAGCCAGGGCCTGCGCCATCGAAGAACGCCGCAGCCGCACGCTCCCACGCATCTGCTGGCAGCTCCGGCCTTTCTTGCCCTCCGTCGCCCAACGACCCGTCCCCTGGGCGATGCGTCGTGCGGCTCCTGCTCCGGTCGGGCACCTCGCCGATCACCTCGAGCGCCGAGGTCTTGTCGCCGGTGTTCTCCTTGATAAGCCGGATGTAGCGATCCTTGTCATCCATCACCGGAATCAGGCTTTCGCGGACGCGGGTCGCAGCAACCAGGAGCGCGCGCTGGGTGACAAGTTTCGTATTGCGGCTATCGAGCATCGCGATCGCGTGCGTATCGGTCTTCCCCTGCAACATGTGCACGTTCTGCGCATAGGCGAGGTCGATGCGACGCAGGATTGGATCTCCGAGCGGCAGCTTAATCTGTGTCCCCGCGCCGATCTCGAGCGTGACGCCGGTCTCGCTAAAATCAATGACCCTTGCCTGCTGTGCGGTCCAGATGCCTCGCGTTTTGTCGGTGCTCCCAAAACGGATCCGGTCACCTCTGTGCAGCGTCAGCTCCCGCGCCTCGTAGATATCGATCGGCGAAGGCTTGGTACCATCGGGACGGATCTTCTGCGGCAGAAGCTGCTTTGAGCGACCAAGCCGGCTCATCTGCAGCGACACGCTCCCACTGGCCTTGTCGACGCGGCCGACGGTATATTCGCCCTCCCACAGGCGACTGCTGCGAATCTGGCGATTGACGATGACCGTCTGCCCGGGCCGATAGCTTCCTGGGTAGCGGATTTCCTCCTGGCTAAGACTTTCGCGGTCCAGAATCTCGATCTTGACGCTTTCGACGCCAATCGACCCTTCGTTGAGCAGGCCTTGCTGGACCAGCGCGTTGGCTTCGGCCTTCAGGGCTCGCCCATCGGCATAAAGTCCGGTCTGCTCGCGCATCTCGGGCGACAGCGCGAGCCATGCGGAGGTCGCGGTCTCCGCGATGCTATCGGGGGCGATAACGACATAGGGGCTGAGTGCGACGAACGCTCGCTCCGGCTCGCGATCGTAAAGATGAAAGTTCACCCGCTTCATATTGTCGGTCGTGGCGCGCAGGTTCTCGGGCATGTGGGCGGTCTCGAGCCCGAGCCGCTGCATTATTTCAAAGGGTTTGCCGGCTGAAATCGCGCCGAGCTGTCGTTCGTCGCCCATGTTGGGCATCCGGAGTTGGAGCAGGTTGACCAACCGATTGAGTTTGAGCTGGCTGACGTTCGACGTCATCGAGCCCTCGTCGATGATGAACACCGTATCCCTGTAAGTGTCGCGCGCTTTATCGATCCGGGCCCGATCAGCGCCCGGATCGAGCAGGTGCTGATGGGTACCGACGAAGCTGTCGATGGTCCGCGCCTCGATGCCTGCATCCTTGGCGCCTTGCACGAGCTCGTTCATGAACGACATCACGACGAGCGACTTGCCCTCCTCTTTGAGTACGTCACGAAGCGGCAGCAAGGCGGTGGATTTACCCGCGCCGGCAACGCCCTGAATCGCGATCACGCGGTCACGCGTCGATAGGACCTGGCGGCCGGCAGCAAGCTGCCCGGCGTTCAGGTGAAATCCGTGGATGTGCATGGCCGCCGCTTGCAAGCGCTCCTCCGCGACGTCTGGCGCCATCAGCGGCCGATCGGCACCGACGCCCGACTTGGCCTCCTGCATGATCGCGCGTTCGATCGAGATCGCCTGCGCGGTGGTCATGTACCCCTCGTATTTGCCGGTACCGCGGAAAACGACCTTCTGGTTCACCAGCTCGGCCACGCGCCGCTCGATCCCCTCGATCGACACCCCCGGCAGGTCGAAGTTGAGCGCAGTCCTGTAGATGTCATGGATCGTGAAGCCGGCCTCGCGCTCCGACAGATGTCGGATCGCTGACGCAACCGACTGCGCGGTCGCCAGCTTCTCGGGCGTGGCCGGCCAATGCGACCTTGAAGGCGGCATGAGTGGGTCGGTTTTGTCCATTCCAAGCCGGTCTGCGAAGAAGGAGGCGAGCGCCCGCGCCTTCGCAGCGACGGCATTGAGGCCAGCGCCAGCGGACCCCCAGACGGGTTGGGGGAGCGAGGTGGGACTTGCCGCTCGATCGGCCAAAGCCGCGAGGTCGACGCCATGTGTCGCAGCTTTGTCCCGCCACTCCTGATACAATTTGCCGCGATCTTCGACCTCGGCCTTCTCCCCGCGGGTCTGCAGCGTATGCAGGTCTTGCTGCGCGGGCGTCAGCCGCCGATCAGCGATCGCCGCGAGGATCTGCTCGCGCCGGGTAGAGAAGGCCTGAATGAGTTCCCGCCCGATGCCGCTGATTTCGAAGGTGCCATGCTTCCCCAATGGCTCGGTGATGTAACCCAGCGCGGCGATCTTGTTGCGAAGGCTCGCATGGTAGATGGACCCGAGCAGTGTGTTGGCGGCCCAGAGCGGGCGGTTGTCGAGCGCGCGCCATTTGCCGTCATGATCGCGGGTCGCGTTCGCGATCACGGTATGGCTATGGAGCTGCGGTTCCTGCTCCCGGTTCGTATCGTGGAGGAACAGACCGACCACGAGATTGCCCGTCTTGACCGGGCGCATGACGCCGTCGGGACCCTGCACCCGCGCCTGCGCGAGGTTCTTCTCCGCCCAACCGATTGCTTCCTTCACGGCCTGCTGATGAGCTTCGACCAAGCGAGTATCGCCGCCAACGAGGGCGAGCAGCGAGACGCTTTTCGGCGCTGAAAAGGTGAAGTCAGATCCATAGGCACGCTTGCCGTTCGCACCGGTGGGAATGACAGATCCGTCGGGCATCTTGCCCTCCAGAACAGCGCGAAAGTCTTCCTGGGTCGGCGGCCCGCTCAGGCCCGCCTGAAACGAGCCCGCACCGATCCATTCGCTCGCCTCGGTGGCGGCTTCGTTGGTGTAATAATTGTCCGCCGCGAAATACTTCGCAGACCCTCCGGCCGAGCGCACGGACGCCATGGACAGCATCAGTCGCCAATCCCCATCGAGTCTGCCAGCCCGTCCGGAATCGCGGCAGGCGGATGGTGATCGTGATGATGATGCTCGACTTCCGCCTTGGTGACGAACGCCAGCCGCAACTCCTGCTGGGATAAATCGGCGTCACTCGGTCCTTGCCGTTTGCTGGCCGACGCGCGCGTCGGGGACACGCGCTCTATCGCATTGCCGTTACGTCGCTGGGGCAGTTCTGCAGAGCCGGATCCAGTGTCATTCCGCCGTCCAACGGCGGACCCATCGAGCGCATCGTCGGAGCCGTCGGCGCCCAACCGAGAGTCGATTGTCTCAGCCTGCGCGACGGGCGGCATCGACGTCGTGGGCAGCCGCGCGTTCAACCATGCAGTCGCGTTCTCCACGCTCGTATCAGCTTGATCGCCGGCGCTCTCGCGCTTGGGTTCGAGCACCTGCTCAGGTGGCGTCGATCCACTGCCCGTCGGCGGATCGTCCTGGATGCCCTGACCACCGTCCGGGTTGCTACCTGAAAGGGCCCCCTCCCCGTTCTTTCCAGCACTAGCACTGCCAGCGTCCGCCGACGGCGCGGCCGTCGGCTGCGGCGTCAGTTCGGGCGGGAGCGCGATCGCGCGCAGAACGAAACCTTCCGCAATGTGGGGGTAGTCTATGTATTGGAGGCGCACCGCTGCGGCAGGGAAGCCAGACGGGAATTTGAGATATCCATGCAAGTTTTCGAGGTTCATGATGTCGTCGGGGAGGACGAGCGGTTCGAGGTTGCGGCGGGGAGTTAAAGTGACTGCGTCGCGAAGGTTGTCGTACCCGTAGCTGTAGCCTTCCTCCATCTCACGGAACTGCCGGTGGCCGATGCTGTCCGATTCGAACACGGCGGTTGGCCGGTCGTCGGTCGCAAGCAGCAGCTTCGTCCGCGCGAGCGATGCTAGTGTCTGCGCGACATTCTGGCCGTAGGTCTCGGCGAGCTTACCGAAAGCGTGCACCCCCAGGACGATGGCCCCACCGTAATTCCGTGCGGTCTGCAGGCCCTTTTCTAGCGCCGTCAGCCGATGCAACGCCCCGAGCTCGTCGACCAGAAACCACATGCGAACGTCGCGGGTCTTCGGCATCGTCATGAGGGTATTGAGCGCCGTGTCCAACCAGGTCGTCAGCATCGTCCGCGCAACGGCCATGTCGACGTAGCGCGAGGACAGAAAGAGGACCCCGCCCGAGCCGTCGTCGTCCATCATCCAGGTTTTGATCGAGAAGGAAGGACCCTCGTCCGGCAGGAGCCGGATCGGCTTGGCATTTGTGTTCAGAACGGCACGCACGGACTCGGCCATGCGTGCCGCCTCGGGAGCAGTGATCGGGTCAGCAAGCGTCCGTTCTACGAGCTTGTGGACGTGCTTCAGATCGGCCGTCATCAACTCCCGGTAGAGCGCACCATTGGATGTCCGGCCCTCCGCCTTGAGCTTCAGGCATGTTTCGACGCCAAGCATGCGTGCGGCCTGAACCCAGAACGGATCGCTGCCTCCTCCATCATGCGGAACAAGGGCTTCCCACGCCGTCGTGAACTCGGCTTCAGTGTCGCATTCGTTGAAGATCGACCATTGCGGGCAGCGGGCGTCCAAGGGGTTCAGGATCACGTCCCGCTCCTCGTCGTAAAAGCGTTCGATGAAGGCACCGGTGAGGTCGAATATGACCGCCCGGTGGTTCCGCTCGCGGACCTGGGTGACGAGGGAGGACAGCTCGACCGTCTTGCCCGTCCCGGTCGTCCCGATCAGCATCGCGTGGCTCTGCTCAAGGCGATAGGGGAACGGTATTCCAGCGATCTGATATGGACGATAGATACCCGCGGCATCGAGCTCTGCCGTCGTTGCCAGGCGCGATTGAAGCGGCCAGGTCGACCCGAAGGCTGCCTTCATATCCTTCGACCGTTGGGGCCGGTTCCGGATGTCGATAAGCCGGCGGAGATCGAGGTAGGAAGCGAGCTGTGCGCCACCAATATGGTCCCGCTGCTTGGCTTTGCAGCCGAACCGGACCGCGTACCAATAATAGAAAACGAACAGCGGCACGAGCGCGACCACAACGGTCCAGAACGCGCGCCAAAGAACTGCGACTACCTCCGCCCACGCATGAACCATCGGGGGGTAATCCAGCACCGTTCCCCATGTTAGGCGAATAGTGCCGCCGCCGGTCTGGATGTTGACGGCCTTGTCCGGATCGAACTGGAACCAGCGATAAATGCTGGCCTCGACGTGCATCAATCCGAGGTACTGGCTGTGTTCGCTGAGCATGGTCGAACAGTGCCACCAGGCGGACAGCGTGAAGGCGATGATCGCGATCCAGGCGGGCAGCTTGAAGCCCGCTGCAAACATCATCCCGAAATTCTCGAGGAGCTGACTTCCACGGGTGAAATTCTTGAGATTCCGCTTCATGGCCTGCCCTCCAAGATCGGCGTGGACTCGATGTGGGTCGCCACGGCTTTCTGGATGCGGAGCACCTCGTCGCGGATGCCAACCTGAGGGTGGTGACGGAGCAGCGCGTCGATCGCGATGTGGATAAAGCGGAGCGACTTCTCGAGGTTCTGGACCGTGACCGGATCGCCGCTCAGGGCGCGTTCGATCAGATGCCGGACGAGCGCGCTTCGGGTGGTCTTCTGCGTGTCAGCGAGGGCGATAAGCCGCCCGCTCAGGGCGGGCGAAAGCCGCACCGTGAGGACAACGTTGTTGGATCGATCGTCCATAGCAAGCCTTAGCGTTATGCTGTGGCTGCCTGGTCCGGTCTTCGAAAAGCGCCTCTTTCTTACCACAGGAGGTCGGGATCCTCAATGCTGCAGAGCGCCCCGGTAGGCGGGTCGTGTATGACACGGTGGCTACGGCGTGTACGACGTATGACGAAATGTAGGACGATTTGCCGAAACGAGCAGCTTCGAAAGGCGGCTGTGTTCTCAGGAGTTTACGTTACTTCCAAGCCGCTGCCACGCTGCATAGGGTGTGCCCCTTCTGGGCTCTTCAAGTTCGCCCAGGAGTCGGGGGTACCCAGTCTCCAGGGGAGACCTGTCGAGCTCGCTCTCCCGCAGGGGAGCGTTTGGCCGGAGTGCTCTCCGGCCCCGCGAGCGGCAGCCAACGGTCCTGGCCGGACGGGCGTTCCAGCGGCTCACATGCCGCATAATTATCATGGGGAAGAGGAGTCGTGCCGCCTGCGAAGCGGCGCGGTGCATCGATGTTTGGTCCCAAAGTCAGCTGAAATTGTCAGCGATGATCGTGAAGCGCGTGACGGAGAAACAGAGGTTCTGCAGAGCGCAATCAAAGGTCCATGCGCCACGCGACGAAGGTCCCGCCGGCAGCAGTATCTTGCGGGCGTTGGTCTTACATTTCCCGTTGTCTGGGGACGCACTTGACGGCATCATTGGGCCCCAAATGGAGGCGGACGATGGCAGATTCTGCTGTTAAAAAGTTGGCACGTTTGCGGGGCGAGCGTGAGGTTCTCGATGCGCGCGAGGCCGAGCTTCGGCGGGAGGCCGCAGGCGAGATTGGCGCCGCGTTATTACAGGTCGGAGCGGACGCGATCGAGCCGGCGAAGCTGGCGAAAATCGTCCGCCAAGTTGTGAAGCTTGGCGAAGATGAGGCGCTCAAACGGCTCGAGAGAGTTGCCTAAGCCATGCCGCACAGCGGCCCCTCGCCGGCGCTTGAAGCCGTCGAGTCCGAGGTCGCAGCGCTGCTGTCGGACCCGTCCGTGCGGGATCCGGCTCAGCGCTTTTTGAGGACATTCCAAGTCGCGATCCGGTTGACGTCGCAGGCGAAGCGCCGTGCTTGCAGGCATTTTTGAAACGCCGCGCAGCGTCAGGTCTCGTCAAAGTCTCGGGCGAATTTTGAACTTCTAGACACCCGTGAGAGCGAGCATCAGCCGATCCGTCAGAGCGGCTTCATCGGCCAGCTCGGCAACCTCGATTTCGACGACAGGCGCCCGCAGCCGCAACCGGGGAAGCGTCACTTCTTTCGACCGGCAGTACGTCTCGGCATCGTATCCAAGTAGCTCGAGATTGAGCAGCCGTCTGCGCTGGGTCCGGCGGTCCAGTACATCCACAATGAAGTCGGGTCGACATGGCCCCAACTCAGTGTCGAGGTCGAAGACGGGCTTCTTGATGCGGGTCGAGATGCCTTTGTCGTTCAGCAGCCATTGCAACCGCATGAGCAGTTCCTGGAGCGCCCGCTCTGCGTTGGAATGGATCGGGGAAAAATGCCGACCATCCTGGACAGGCTGCGCGTAGGCGCGCACAGGCGCATAGCCTCTGGCTTGAGCATGCTCTCCGATCGCGACGAGCACGAGATAAGGGCCGCGTTCGACTTTCTTTGCCGCCGGCTTGACGATGTCTGAGGCAATAATGATCGGGTCGGCCTCGGGAAGGATGATCTCTCGGCGGGTTACCGAGGGCGCAAAAGCGGCGAGGAACGCTTGGGGTTCATGATTGACTGGCCATGCCTTCGCAGCCTTGCGCAACCGGGCATAAATCTTCTGGGTCCGGAAATCGTCGGGGTGGGTGTAGAAATGCGCTGCGAGCGGGATCTCTGGCGCGATCCAGAGATCGCGCGCCGCGTCCCTCAGGCGCTCATATTCATACCGGATTGATGGACGACGGCGGTGCCCGATCGCGCCGATGACGTTTGTCTCAGCGGCATCGATCAATTGCCAAAGAAGTCGTGCGAGACGTGGCGTCGAGGGACCGCGGACGCGATTGTCGGCGGCATCGCTGATCGGTTGTTGCGCCAGGTGTTCGCCGAGGGGTTTGAGCGCTGCGAAGTAGCCGTCGACGGGTGCAAGTGGCTTGGCATCGAGCTTGCGCTGCTGGCGCTCAAACTCCGCCTGGTCGCGGTAGAATGGGCAGTCGGTCAGATGCTCGGGCCGCCCCTCTCCCGTCAATCGGCGAAGATAAAAGGTCTCGGCGTCGGACAAATAGGCGGGCGACAGAAGTGGCGGTGGACGGTACGATCCGAGGCAGTCGCAGGCCAGCCAGCGCTCGAACATCTTGGCCCGATGGACGAGCATCACGCCGATCTTTTCGTCTGTTTCGCTCCCCTTTCCGACGTACCATCGGATGAGGGCGGCCAGCATATCGCCAGGCACCGCCTCGCGGTGCGGCTCCGTTCCATCGTGAAGTTTGTCCACGAGCCACATCGTTCAAAAATATCAGTCGAGCGCGCGGCTCGCCACGAGAAATTGCGCGGACAAACGCGGCGATCGGCGCCGGCTCCCAAGCCCGATCGCAACCGACCAACCGCAAATAACGGGGTGGCCGTTGCCAGTTTCTCAACGGACCGGTCCTGACGACCCGCACGAGAAAATTTGAACGCCAGATCGAACACCGGCGGCACCCGACGATGTGACTTCAAACACCCATTCCGCAGGAGAATGACAGTGTCGGTAACACCGAAATGGCATCACCGTGTGCGGGTGGACAGCCCCGCAGGTGTCGCACTTGCGATCTTGGCGGGCGGCAGGAAGATTGTACTGCCCTCTGGCATGCGTTGGACGCGGCGGAACGGCTCGCTTTCACCGAGATTTGCGAGGAATTCTCCAAGGCTGAGGTGACGGCGCCCAAGCTCTGGCTGGTCGCTGGACAGGTCGTGATGCTCAATAGCGAGGGGAGCGCCCTTATGATCGAGGCTGGCAGCGCCTCGTGCCATCGCCATTCTCGACACTCGCGACCCGTCTAGAAATCGATACAGCCGGAGTTTTTGTGGAATAGCGCGTGATCCGCCTTCGGGCACAGTCTAGGCGCTACATGACGCTTCGAGAACAAACGACCGAGAAAGCGATAATCCTTCGCAGTGTAATCGCCTAGGCATCCCTGCGTTATCTTAGCCGCATTCGCGTGGGTCGTTAAATTGAGAGGCTTCCCATCACCTAGCGGATAACGCAGACTGTGTCGGGATATCGGATTTTATTGCGTTTGCCGTGATCAGCATCCGATCCGATCCGTCCACTGTCGAGCGCCTGACTTAGGTCACCCGCGAACGCACTAACTTCATCCAGCATTTTATCACGCTTCGTCTTAAGACAGGGATAGTCAGCCTTGCCGGTTTTATACGCCCGTTCCAGAGCGTCCCCAAGGGCACGAAAATGATAGTGGATCTTCCGTTCGGTCTCCCACGATCTAGTCCCATAATAAGTGCTCACCATCTCGCGAAGATAGGTTCGCTCCGAGTTCCAAACTTGAAGTCCGTCGCGATAACGGTCCATGGCTACCTCCAACTTGGCTGATTTAGTTCCATTGGCGTCATCTTCTGACTGCAAGGCATTCAGTAACGAGCTGGTTGCCATCATTCTTTTCCCGATTGCGGCCGTTGTATCCTTGAACACAGATGACGCGAAGGCGGACGTGGCCGCTTCTCGGGAATAGCGTTGGCTAATATAGCTTCCTATCAGTCCCGTAAGCACGAAACCAGATAAAAGAAGTACAAATTCATTGTACTTCCCGAACAGCTTTTCCTCCGCCATACGCCGTCCTCCCGTATATCCGTTCAGAAGGCCGCTATATAACAATGTTGCGGCATGCCCTAAATCGCATTTATCGCATTCCATCCCGGCGGCGTGTCAGTCCTCGGCTGCGCGCAGGACGATGCCGTTGTCGCCGGCGATGCGGTAAATGTCGGTAAGATCGACGCGGCCGATCTCTCCTTGGTGGTTGATGAGCACAGCACTGCCGAAGACATGGTCATGATCGTTGAAGCCGACGAAGAAGGCTGCGATCGCGTCCCGTTGATCGATCAGCTTTGCAAGCCTGTGACCGAGGCTGACCAAGTCGGAGCGCCCGTGATCGGCGTCAACGTCGTTTGACGTGAGCGCGTGCCACCACTCACCAATATCGTCCTGGCGCGACCGAATGCCGATCGCAGGGTGATCCTCGATCGCGTCGCGAATGATCTCGATGTCACAACGAAAGTAATTCGTCCGGGCGGTATGAGCGGGATCTGCCATGTCCGTTCACTCCTTGGATGGGTCACAGCCACATCACACGGATGGTACATCGGTCTTCCGACTAATCATGGTCATTACTATACCGCAATGTCCACCAATAATCCAGATCTAAACTAGGTTTCGCCTCTCTTTTTCATAGAGGATCATGGCTATTTTTAGGTATAGCAAAGCATTCCTGTCGGACCTCGGGCAGGAAATCACCTTATCGATCTGTCAGATATCTTTGTGTTGATATAGTCGACATTTATCGGACAATACCAGAGCAAGTTTATATTATAAATACTGCGTGCCGCGGTCCGGTATTGATACGATTAGCGATTTCTCGTTCAACCTCCCAATCAGCGTTTGATAAGGAGCGTCCGTTGCGGACGCGCATCGAGCACTGGTGACGGCGAAGTTGGCAATCTCCTGCTCTAGCGAGCTTCGCTGGGTATCCCGTCTGTTCAGCCGACGTCCAACAACATCCAGGCCCTCAAACGAGAGCAGTTCATCCCGCTATGGGCGCGATTCCCGCGACGAAGTTGGGTGCAGAGCCAAGCGAGACGAGACAGCGAATGGTTGAAGGTTTGCGCTAGGGTCTGCCCTTAGGCGAACTTGAGGACCCGCCCCGCTGCTGGACGGACAGAAATCAATGAGCAGTCAGATAGGCATCGAAAGCATGGTCGTCGCCCAGCGCGTAGTGGCGTATTTCGTCGGTTTCTTCCATCCGCCCCGCTTCTACCTCTCGGTCGGTAATGCGAAGCAACCCGCGCGCGATTGATCTGGCCATCGGCCAAACTCTCTGCGCGTAGGAATTGCCAAATCTGTGCCTGCCGGTGTGCCCGGAACACGTCCAGGTCGCGCCTTCGCCAGCGCGATGAGATTCGACGAGATCGGCGACCAAGTTGAACAGACGCATTAGTTCGACGCGGCTTTCCTCGTCCTCGATCGCCTCGTGCGATACGAGAACCTCCTCACGCAGCGCCGGCAACGGCATCGCGCCCGTTTCGGAATGCGCGAAGAGGCAAGTTCGAAATTCGATTACCGAAGGACGCATGGCTTCCCCCTGTCCTCAAGCCGCTTGTCTAAAAGGTGCCGACCTCGATCATGACGATCTTCAGCGTATCAACCTGATTATGCATCGGCCGGCTTGACCAATGTGAGGACCTCCTCGGTGCTTCCGTCCAGCCAAATCAAGAGGTCGCGCGGTCGAAGCAGCACGGGCATCGGCTGAGTGCACCACGTCGGCCAGGTCGTCGTGGCGCACGAGAAAGCCTCGGCGAGCTCGGGCGTCAAAGCCCCAGGAAAAAGCCAGTCGGCTGTCAGGAACGCCCAGCCACGGTACAAACGCGGACAATGGGCGCCCATAAAAAAACGCTCCGCCGGGGACCTGGCGGAGCGCGATTTGTCTCTGAGTGGGGAAAGCCCAGAGAAAGCTTCAACCTTAAAGACGCCGCGGCGTTCCACCGAACGGTCGAGCTGCCAGTAGACCAAGGTCGAATGTTTCCTGGAGCCTTCGCAAAATGGGTCGACGCTGATCGAGAAGCGCCACGAGATCGCCTTGGAACCGCGCCCGTCGCGCATGGCCGCTGGACGGAACGACTTCACTTTGTCCAAACGCGGCGACAATTTGAACCCAAGCTCGCGGACCTCGATCCTTCGGTCTGCCTTTCGTCTAACATCCTAACCAGAAGCGACGCGGACCGTGGATCAACGCGCCGCAAGATCCGCTTCCTCCCGATCGCTCCCGCAGTTGAGGATATAGTCCACCGCCCGGCTGGCGTGGCTCGCCGCACGGAAGATCGCTCGGTCATCCTCCCGAAGTATCTCCAGCCAGGCTCCAATATAGTCCGCGTGACGAACGGTCGGAACGATGCCGAGCTCGGCACACAGGAAGGAACTCGCCAGCTCGGCGCACAACTCCTCCCGGGCATATTCCGCTTTGTCGAGAAACGGATCCGCGAGCCGATTGAGCCGGCTTGAGTGACCGGTCCAGTGTCCAAGCTCATGGAGGAGGGTCCGATACCAGTTGATCGGCACGCCATAAGCGAATTGCGGAGGCAGTTGGATATGGTCGGTTAGCGGCGCGTAAAAGGCCTGCTTTCCTCCAATTCGGATTTTGGCTCCGGTTGCTTCTGCGACACGATGCGCGATAGGCACGAGCTCCTGCCCCTGCGGCGCAACGTCATCGACGACAAGATGTGCAGGGAGCCCGTCGCACTGGGCGACATTGAAGACGGTGAAGCGCTTGAGGAATGCGATTGTTCGAGCCTCACGCCCCTCGATCAATGCTTTGTCGCTCTCCGCTTTCGGGATGAACCGGTCAGCGTAGCAAACGGTGCTGCCCTGCTCGCCTCTACGGACATTCCCCCCTAGTGACCGCGCCTGATGGAAGGTCAGCCAGCGTTGAGCCGCAAAGCCCTGCTCGACGACCCGCGCCCAGAGGATAAGGATATTGATCCCCGAATAGCACCGCCCGGTGTGCGCGTTGCGCGGCAGTCCGACGGTCGCTTTCGCATCGTCCCACGGCTGCACCCAGGGCTGCCTGCCTTGCTCGAGCTCGGCGATTATGCGCTGCGTCACCTCGCCTTGGAGCGACGATCGATCCTGGCCCATCTCATTCTCCTGCCAACACGCACCGGCCGCCGGAGGGGCGGGGTGGGCGGCAGGAGGCGGACGGCAGGCCCGTGCCGATAGGCGGGCCGCACCGTCAGGCCGCAACGGATGTGGAGGAGCCGGCGAGAGCCGGCTTGCGGCCCGCCGGCACGGGCCTAGAGGCAGCCGACGCCCACCCCGCACTTCCCGAGCGGCCGCGACCAACGCCATCGCGCGCAGATGCGATGTCCGCTCGCGCCTCGCCGAGGCGCTCCTGCGTCAGGGATCGTCACGCCTGTGGCGCCGGAACGTCGCCTCGCGATGGTCCGGTGGAGCGCAGCGGAATAGAGCCCGTCCATCTCCGATGGGGACGCCGTATTAGCAGCCGGGATGCATCGAACCGCTTATCATCTGTTTGTCGGGGCTGATTGAGCGATTATGATTTAAACTAGCAGGCGCCCGGTACGAATGGACCACGGTGCGCTGGGATTCGCAGCCTCGCGATATCTCACAAGTGCCGCAATGTGAGGCCTTTATACGTCACCTTAGTGAATCAATGCTCGAATTGCGTCGTGAAAGGTGAACGGCACAATCAAAACAGCTCAGCCCAGAGCTTACATCTTTATGAGATTGACTAGTCCAGCGCCATGCACGTAGCGGTCTCGCGCTAAGCCGACGCAGCCGCCTAGCAGCGTGCGTTTTACTCGATCGGGTTCGCGGATAAATTCGTGCCGCTGCGACAAAATGCGGCGATCACTCCCGAGACGCGTGGCGATGCCATGCTCGTACCGCTCATTTCGACACAAAGCGGATCGATCAGATCGGCTTCGAGATCGCCGTGGTCAGCAACCCCTATCTCGCCAAGGCTGAGCGAAGCCTCGAGCTCACCGTAGCTTAGCTTGAACGCCTTCACGAACCTGGCGAGCGCTCCCAGACCCCGCTTGGCCAGCGTCATCGCCGCCTGTCCGCGATCGAGCTTCAGCATGGCGGTACGGAGTGCCGGAACCAGCATGGCGGGAAGCGACTGACCCTCTGGTGCCTCGATCGGACGCTCAAGATGCCCTCGCCGTCCGCTGCCCGACGCATCGCGTTGAGGAGCACCGTCCTTCCAACCCCTCGCAGGTCGAGCAGAATCGTGCTCTGTGCATGACGGCCGCTACGGATGCGGTCGAGCGCGACCGCAACGCTTTCGAGGAAGTCCTCTCGGCCAGCAAGTTCGGGCGATCTGCTACCCGCCAGGCGAAAAGGGATTGCGCCGTGGGTCCATTCTAAACCGTTTATATAGTTCTAGGCAATTCGTATAGAACTACGTAAGTCGTCTATATCTCGCACGCTCCCACGCATCTGCTGGCAGTTCCGGCCTCTCTTGCCCTCAGTCGCCCAACGACCCGTCCCCTGGGCGATGCGTCGTGCGGCTACTGCTCCGATCAGGCACCTCGCCGATCACCTCAAGCGCCGAGGTCTTGTCGCCGGAGTTCTCCTTGATAAGCCGGATCTAGCGATCCTTGTCATCCATCACCGGAATCGGGCTTTCGCGGACGCGGGTCGCAGCAACCAGGAGCGCGCGCTGGGTGACGAGTTTCGTATTGCGGCTATCGAGCATCGCGATCGCGTGCGTATCGGTCTGCCATGCTCGTGCCGCTCATTTCGACATAAAGCGGATCGATCGCGGCACGGGATCCCGTGTCGGCCGCCAGTTGTGGCGGGCGGAGACGATGCGCTCGCCGGGCGCCGCGAAATCGGGTTTTTGCCGCCCATCGGCAGTCGGCTCGCGCGATGAAAGGTAAGAGATGCCGTAGGTGTGCGGGTTGGTCGTGTGGACCGATCCGACCGCGATCGCTGCTTCCAGATTGGCTGAGGCGCCGATCGACAGGTCGAGATTGGCTTGAATTGCGCCCGCCCTCACCGCGGAGCACGGCATAGCCCCGTTGCCGGCGAGCTCGCGCTATCTAGAAACGCGGTTTGAGCTTACTCCTGAGTAACATCGCGCAAAATGGGTAGCCCCGTCGGCGCGGAGGCCCGTAATTGACGCCAATATGCTCACCGTTGATGCAACAGCAACGTTCAGCCGACAGCACGCGATCGGTTCGCCGCATAGTGCATTCCGACCAGCCGTCCTCGGTACGCCGCCGATCGTTGTTCATCGCGCCGACAGGTTTATCAGATCAGACCTTTAGCAGTTAAACAGCAAAGGGAGTGGTTCGATGATTACTACCTTTCCAGTCTCAGGCCGCATGATGCTCATTCTGTCGGCCGTGTCCTTGTCTGGTGGCGTGTTTGCGCAGACTCCTACTCAGCTTGACCCCAACATTATCGTGAATGGCGATACCCGGGGGCCAGAGATTAAAGGCGTCATCTCGGCGCGGAATGGTGACAGGATAAAAGTCACTGCCGCTGACGGCAGCAACACGGTCGTCGCGATCAACGACGCTACCCGTATCAAGGCGGCAAGCAGCCTATTTAGCAGTCGGCGGGGAAAACCCACGGCCGATATGCTGCTCAATGGTCTCCCGGTCACGGTCAAAACCCTGCAGCGCATGGACCAGCAGTCGGGCAGTAACCTCTTCGCGAGCCAGATCAGCTATCGAACAACCGACCTCAAGACTGCGACCATGATTCACAACGGAACGTCTCAGCGCTTCGAGGAGCAAACAGCCGCAACGGAGGCCCTGCGAGGCCGGATCGGTGATATTGATAAATATAATGTGAGGAGCACAACGAACGTGCACTTCGACACGGGCAAAGCTGAGCTATCGGCAGAAGACAAGGCCGGTCTCTGCGCTGCAGCGACTTCGGCGCAGGCAACCGAGAACGCTCTGATGCTTGTTGTTGGTTATACTGACTCGACCGGAGGCGACGACGTAAACCAGCAGCTTAGCGAGAAGCGCGCCGCTCGCGTGATCAATTATCTCCAGCAGAATTGCGGATGGAAGCCATACCGTATGCTGACCCCAACAGGCATGGCCAAAGCCGATCCGCTAGCCAGCAACGATACACCTGAAGGTAAGGCACAGAATCGACGCGTCGCAGTGAATATCTTGGTTAGCAAGAGTGTCGATGGCCTTTGAGGCACGGGAACGCGAGCTGCGAAGCGACGAAGATCGGCCGCGGGGCCTGGGTGGCGGCACGTGAGGCTTCGGGCCGATCCAGGCAACTCCGCCTGGATCGGCGGAGCCAATCGCATTGCTGATCTCCAGCGCTGAGATCATCCGCCGATCCTATGATGCTCCGCCACGGGCCAGCGGGCGCTCTGCGGGCAACGCATGCGGAGAAATAACGCGCGGGGTTTCTGCATAGGGCGTATCGCTCGCCGCGGCGGTCGCCGAGTCAATCCGTTCAACAGCGCAACCACCTCCCGCTTCCCGCAAGCTGGCGTTTCCCTCCCTTACCTCGCGCGCCGAACGTCGCAGTCTTCGACGACTTTGGATTGCGGCGCTGGCGCTGTATCGACCCGTGATTGGCCCCGCCGTCGCGAACAACTCCGCTCGTGGCGCTGTGCATGCCGCCGGACGCGCCTTCCATTGCAAAATGTCATCGCTGATTCCGCGTGCCTCCGGCCCAGGTCGACCGTCGCCGGCCTCCGCACGACTGTTCGCACTCGACGCCAAGACCGGAGCCCGCAGCGCAGGGTTCGGCGACAAGGGCGAGGTCGGCCTGATGACCGGCATGCCCAATCCGAAACCCCGCTTTTACATGGTGACGTCGCCGCCTGTCATTGTCGCCGACCTCGCCATTTTCGGAGCCGCCATCAAACGACAACGTTTCGTTCCATAGCCCGTCAGGCGTGGTCCGCGCCTACGACGTCCACTCCGGCGCGCTGGTCTAGAATTGGGATCCCGGCTCGAAAGCGCCGAACGCCATGCTCAAGCTAGGCGAGACCTACAGCGAAGGCGCCCCTAACATGTGGTCGATCGGCAGCGCCGACGAGAAACTCGGCCTCATTTATCTGCCGTTGGGCAACAAGTCGCCCGACACGTGGGGCGCTCGCCGGTCCCCGGGGCCTCGTCCATGAAGAGCCCGGTGTAGGCCTCTCCAGCTTGTCACGCTCGCTGACGTGGAAGCGCTGCTCCTCCTTCGTGCGCGATGCGTATCTGGTGATGAACTTGCGGACACCGCTCGGCGGGTCTTTCCATGCGGATAACGGTCCGCAGGGTGATGCCCGGCAGCTTCCCGCCCGCCACTATGCTAGCGCCCGCATCGAGCTGCAGCTCGGCCGACATCAGCATCAGCTGGCGCTGGCAAACACGATCCAGCGCTCGGCAAGCGTCCGGTCGCGCGGCGTGTCTACGAGGGCGTCGCCATCCTTTACAGGTTGGCGGGTGATGCAGGCGGCGGCAAGGCCGTTATCGCCCGATGTCGAGACACGATCACTATTGGCGTTCCGGTCTTATCCCTTTTTCGAGCATCTCGCGCCCGAAGGATGGCTCCGCGGCCGTCAGGCGCGGGCCGGCGGCACTGCGGAGCAGGACGATTTCGGACTGCTGCTGCACTATGGCGCTGACTGCCGACGTCCAGTCGTTCGTCGGTTTTAGCGGGTTGAGCCGACATTAGATGCCGGCTCAACCAATACTCAGCCTTCGAGATGACCCTTTGCCGCATCGAGCGCGTCGGTAAGACCCTTGGGCTTGCGACCGCGCTTGGCGGGCGTCGGGGCTTCGACGGCCTTCGGCTTCCGCCCGAGCCCGATTTTGTGAGCGAGCGCGCGGCGCTGCTCGGCGTAATCTGAAGCAACCATCGGATAGTCGCGAGCGAGATCGAACGCCTCGCGGTAGCTCTCTGGCGTATAGCCGTGCTGAGAGATATGGCGACGGAGCATCTTGTAGGGCTTGCCGTCGATCATGCTGATCAGGTGGCCGGGCTTGACCGAGGCACGTGCTGAGACGGCGCCCTTGGGCTTCTCAGGAGTGGCGGGAGCGGCGGGCGTTCCGAGACCCGACAAGGACGCGTGAACGGTCGCGATCAGATTGGCGATCTCGCCGGCGTGCACCGAATTATTGGCTACGTGTGCCGAAACGATATCCGCGGTCAGGGTGATTAGATCATTAGTGTTGTCAGCGTCGGCCATTCTTTGCTCCATGGTAGAGAGCGGCCCATAGGGGAACTTCGGCACTGAACACACCCTGTAAGCGCATCGGGCGGAATTTGACGTGTTATGCGCTGAGGCCACCAACACCTCCCGTCCACACCGACGTCAAATTGAGCGCGGACGGCCGAATGTGGGTGTAATACCGGAATGGCGGCTTTCGAGCGCGCGCCCGTAAGAACTGCAGTTCGTTCATAGCTTGCGCGATCGCGGCTGTTCGAAGTTGAACCAGTCCCGGTCCATACGACCATGATCCGTCGTTGGCGCGAAGCTGACACCTTATCGCTCGGTCACGGCGGCGGACCGCACCCCCGGCAGGATCATTCAGCGAAAATTAACGACCAGACCCTCAGTTATCCCGTGACGCAATCGTTCAATTAAGACATCAAATATGATGGATTGCGTTCACATATAACAACGTGCTGCCGCTTATCGTCGCGTATGCGGCAATGCTAATCAAAAACGACATCGCAAATTTCGGCATGGTTGCGACGCAACCGAACTGCTGAGGCCGACAGGGCAATGGGCATCGGCAAAAGCCGAGCCTCGACGCGATACCCGAAGATTGTTCGGCAAAGGCGCGGTCGCCGCCAGCCGGCTGTCCTCGATTCGCGTCGCCCTGCCGGTGGCTGCGGGCGGTCCAGGCACTAAAATCGATAAAGGGTTTTGCTGTGACGAGATTTCGAGACCTGTATTTTACCAATATTCAAAAATTCGGAATGAAGGCGGTTCTGTTTTCCGGCGGCGCCATGGTTTCGCTCGTCATTGCGGGCCAATCCGCACGAGCCCAAACCGTCGCAGCTCCCCCGCGGGGCAGCGAAGCCGCGATCAGCGCGCAGGCTGATGCGCAGGGCGGCCTGACAACGTCAGCAGATGATGGAGCGGGTCAGAGCGCCGAGATTACCGTCACGGGCAGCCGGATCGTGCGTGACGGCTATAGTGCGCCGACGCCAGTCACTGTGCTCGGGTCGGCCGACATTGCCGCCCAATCGCCGGCAAACATCTCCGATTTCGTCAACCAGCTCCCCGCGATCACGCCGGGCAGCACGTCTGCGAACAGCTCGGGCAGCCTTTCGAGCGGCATTGCTGGCATCAACTCCGTTAACCTTCGCGGCCTCGGTGCGGGTCGCACGCTCGTGCTGCTGGACGGCCAGCGTTCGGTGGCCTCGTCGGTCAGTGGGATTGTCGACGTCAATACGTTCCCGCAGGAACTGGTCGAGCGGGTTGAAGTGGTCACTGGCGGTGCGTCCGCGCAATATGGCTCGGACGCCGTCGGCGGCGTCATCAATTTCATCCTCGACAAGAAGTTCACGGGCTTCAAACTGTCTGCGGACGAGGGGCTGTCGACCTACGGCGACGGCCACAATTACAATTTCGCGGCGACCGCCGGCCTTTCGTTTCTCGACGACCGCATCCATGTCCTGCTCAACGGCGAATATTATCACCAGAGCGGCGTCAATACGATCGATCGCAGCTGGAACGACAGCGGCTATTTCCAGATCAACAACCCCGCTTATACCGCCACGAACGGGCAGCCGCAGCGCCTCGTCGGGTCGGGCTTCGCGCCGGCCACCTACACGTCCGGCGGTCTGGTCGCCTCGGGTCCGCTACGCGGAACGTATTTTCTCGGCAACGGCACGACCGGACAGCTCAACTACGGCACGACCAATACCGTCTCGAGCCCCTGGATGATCGGTGGCGACGGCGCCACCACGCTGGCCGGTCATGTCGGCACGAATTCACTGTTGCCGACCGAGAAGCGGATGGCGGTGTTCGACCGGACCTCGTTCGATCTCACCGATGATATCCAGATCTACGGCCAGTTTTCCTGGAATCGCTACGAGGGACAGAGCTTCTATCAGCAGACGCCGAGCACCGGCGTCACCATCCAGCGCGACAATGCCTATCTGACGAGCCTCTACCCGCAGGTCGCCGCGCAGATGGCGGCCAACAACCTCACCTCGCTCTCCATCGGCACCAGCAACGCCGGCTTCCCGGTGCCCGGAAGCGACAATACCCGCGAGGTGTTCCGCTATGTCGCGGGGGCGAGCGGCAAGTTCAGCCTCTTCGACCGCGACTGGAAGTGGGACGCTTATTATCAGCATGGCGTCACGAAGGCGCACGAGGAGCTGACCAACACCTGGAACAACGCGCGCATGGCGCTCGCCCAGGATGCGGTCTTCTCCAACGGCCAGATCGTCTGCCGCTCGACGCTCACCAATCCGGGCAATGGCTGCGTGCCGATCAACCGGCTGGGCACCAGCGGCCCGTCGCAGGCGGCGCTCAATTATATCTATGGCGCCCAGCAGCCGTATCGCGACGAGACCATCAAGCAGGACGTCGCCTCGGCCAGCATCAACGGGGAATTGTTCAATCTGCCGGGCGGCCCGGTCGCGATCGCCATCGGCGGGGAATGGCGCAAGGAACAAATCAACGGCTATGTTGATCCTCAGTTCAACAGCGGATGGCTGTACGGCAATTATCTCGTCAACAAGGGTCAGTATAACGTCAGGGAAGGCTTCGTCGAAATCGACGCGCCCCTGTTCAAGGGCTTCAATCTCAACGCAGCCGGGCGCTACACCGATTATTCGACCTCGGGCACCGTCCAGACCTGGAAGGCCGGGGCAACCTATTCGCCCATCCCGGATATAAAGTTCCGGGGCACCTATAGCCACGACATCCGGGCGCCCAATCTCCAGGAATTGTTCGCTGCGGGCACGGCGCGAACCAACACCGTCATCCTGCCCGCAAACTCGACGATTGGCGCGGGCAGCTATCAGTTCGTCGAGAGCACGATCGGCAATCGCAATCTCAAGCCGGAAAAGGCCAATACCTGGACGGCCGGATTCGTCACGACGCCCCGTTTCCTTCCCGGGTTCACGGCCTCGTTCGATTATTATGACATCAAGATCACCGATGCGATCGGATCGATCACCGCGCAGAACACGGTCGATTTTTGCTATACCGGGTCGACGGCCTATTGCTCGAACATCGCCTATAGCAGCGGCACGCTCAGCACGATCACGATCCAGCCGTTCAATTTCGCGAGCCAGCGCGAAAAGGGTTTCGACATCGCGGCAAGCTATCGCACCGAACTGGCCGCGATCTCGCCGAACCTCCCCGGCGCCTTCTCGATCCATGCCGACGTCACGCACTACATTTCCAACGTGATCGACAATGGGATTTTCCCGGTCGATTATGCCGGGGTCAACGGCGGAAGCCTCGCGGGCACATATAGCGAGCCAAGCTGGGTCTATCGCGTCAGCGCATTTTACGAGATCAATGCGTTCACCTTCAATCTCGTGGGACGTGGCTTCAGTTCCGGCGTCTATGGAAATGACTATATCGAATGCACGTCGAACTGCCCGACCTCTACCACGCAATATCGCACGATCAACGATAACAGCATCAAGGGCATCAAATATTTCGATGCTTCCGTGAGCGTGAAGGTTAAGGCGGCAGGCCATGATGCGAGCATCACGCTCGTCGTGAACAATATCTTCAACAAGGCGCCGGTGCTCATCGGCAACGGTCCGGATGGCAACAATGTGCCGGCGGCCGCCCAGACAAATCGCTCGCTTTACGATGTCGTCGGACGGGTCGTTCGCGTATCTACCAAACTGAAATTTTGATCGCGACAGCCAGATAATCGATGAGCAATGATCGGTTCGCTGATCACTGAGTGACATGCTTGACTTCACCGGACGGGAAAACCTCCCGTCCGGGTCTTATAAACTCTGCGAATACTGCGTAGGATCAGGAAATTTCATTGTGAGATGTCGGGCGGCATCCACAACCCATTGACCGTACCGGGTCAGGAGGCCAGCGGCTAGACCGCGAACTCTTCACGAGCGACCGCCCCGGAGGGCAACGCGCTCGAATCGCCGCACAATGACTGCTTAGCGGCCGACCGGAATGTGTGGAGCAGCGGTTCGGTATAGCCGTTCGGCTGGGCCAGACCTTCAAAAATCAGTGCGCACGCCGCCTCGAAAGCTATGCCCGCTGGCTGCCCATTCTGGAGCAACGGCAAATAGCCTGGGTCGTTCGGATTCTGCGCATCTCCCTTCGCGGCCATGCGTCGCAGCGAAAGGCCGATCTCCCCGCCTATATCAAGGCATGCCTCTGGTGTGCTTGGGACTATGACGATGCTTATTCTCGTTCAGATCGACCTCTCTAAGGCGAGTATGGCCTTATTCGAAAACGATGAGACTGCGGCTCTGGCTCTGGTAGGAGCTCACGGCGGAAGCCTCTTGGAGCGGTTGCGTACCACGAACGGGAAGAGCGAGGTGCATCTGCTTCACTTTCCCAACGGTGAGGCTTTCGATGCATTCCGTGACGACCCAGTACGGGCTCAGCTTCAGGGCTTGTGGTCACAGTGCGGTGCTTTATCGACCGTCACGCAAGTTTACCGCTTGCGCCAATCTTGACAGTCCCGTCACTGCAAAGCCCATCGCCGACAGGCGCCCTGTGTGCTCCCCATTTTTGTTGCTGAAACGAAATGAACGGACCGCGGCTTTTGGCAAGCGCTGCGGCACTGGGCGGCTGCGAGTGGCTTTTTCGCCGCCGTGAGCTGCCCGGAGCAACTGTCTAATAGCGGATACTTGGGAGAATACCTATTTCGCCCGTCCACCGGTTGAGCAAGGCACCCTAATGAATCGCCCCGATCCAGCGCCTGAACTACATCGCCACGAGTTCGTGGCATTCGTTGCCGCGGTGATGGCAGTGAACGCGCTGGGCGTCGATCTGATGCTCCCGGCGCTGGCCGATATCGGTCGCGACCTGGGCGTCGGGACCGCCAACCATCGCCAGTGGATCGTAACCGCCTACGTTCTGGGCTTCGGCGCGGGCCAGTTGATCTACGGGCCGCTGGCCGACCGCTTCGGCCGCCGTCCTATCTTAATCGCGACGCTTGCCGGCTTCGTCGCCGCCAGCATCTTCGCCGCCGGGTCGGCGACGTTCGATGCGCTGCTGGGCGCCCGCGCACTGCAGGGATTGATGTCGGCATCCACCCGTGTGCTGTCGGTTGCGATCGTTCGCGATCGTTTTTCGGGTCGGCAGATGGCGCGGACACTGTCTGTCGCGCAGATGATCTTCTTTCTCGTACCGATCCTGGCGCCCACCATTGGGCAGGGTCTGCTCGCTTTCGGCCCATGGCGATTTATCTTCTATGCGCTCGGGGCTTTTGCGGCGGCTGTGCTAGCATGGACGATGTGGCGCGTACCAGAGACGCTACCGCAGGAGCGGCGCGTTCCTCTGTCGTTTGCGTCACTGACGAGATCCTACCGGCTCACGCTCTCGAACCGGTTTTCTGCCGGTTATGCGATGGCGGCATCGCTCACCTTCGGCGGCATCATCGCGTTCGTTGCTTCCGCGCAGCAGATCTTCGTCGACGAATTTGGCGCGGGCGGCCGCTTCACCCTGTTGTTCGGCACCTGCGCTTTTGCAATGGCCTGCGCATCATTCGCCAACAGCCGCCTCGTCGAGCGACTAGGAACACGTCTCATCTCGCAAACAGCGGTCGCCGCGCTGATCGGGCTGTCGGTGATGCATCTCGTGGTGATCGCGACAGGCGCGGAGTCGCTGTGGAGCTATGTCCTTTTCCAGGCGCTCAGCATGACCTGCATCGGGCTATGCGGATCGAACTTCGGTGCCATGGCAATGGAGCCAGTAGGCCACATCGCCGGCACCGCATCTTCAATACAGGGGTTTATCACTAGCATCGGAGCGGTGCTGGTCGCTTCTGCGATCGGGCAATCTTACGATGGTACGACCTATCCTCTGGCGGTCGGCTATCTATGCATTGGCATCGCGGTCGCAGCGACCGTCTTCGTAGTCGAGAGCGGACAGCTGTTCCGGCCGCGGCTTATGGCCGGTTGAGAAAGCGTCATGTGCTCGACCCCCAGATGAGCCGGAAATGCGTAGGTGAACGAGCGCCGCTTCGGGCAGCGGCGGGGTTGCAGTGAATGGCGGCTTCTGGGCCGTTTTGATTAGACGTCATGGCGCGATCAGCCGGCGGGACCTCTACAGCGCCACCATTGCCGACAGCTTTGATCTGGCGAGCCAGCGGTCTGGCGTGATAGCCAATTGAAGCGGGATAGGGGGGGCACGGAGTGGGACAATATCGATGGTCTCGTCGCGAGGCCTTGGCAGCCGGTGCAGGTGTTGTCGCGGCCACTGTCGCTTGGCCATCCGCTGCTGGAACGACCACGGTAGGCGAGCGGATCGACGCGGTAGTGCGCCGGTTCATGGATGCGTTCGGCACGCCGGGCATCGGCGTCGCATTGGTTCGGGCAGGCGGTCCGGCGCTAGCCCGAGGTTATGGCGTCCGCCAGCTCGGCCGCCCCGAGAAGGTGGACGCGGATACGCTTTTCGCGATCGCCTCCAATTCGAAGGCGTTCGTCGCCGCGGGCATCGCCATGTTGGTGGAGGCGGATAAGCTGGGCTGGGACGAGCCGGTGATCCGGTATCTGACGGATTTCGCGACCAGTGACCCGGTCGTAACGCAAAGCATGACGGTGCGCGATCTGCTCTGCCATCGTAGCGGGCTTCCGCTGGGCGCGGGGGATCTGATGCAGTTTCCCCTGTCCAATCATACGCGCGCCGACCTCTATCACGGCTTGCGCTATCTGCCGTTCGAGCGGGGCTTTCGCAGCGGCTACGCCTACGACAACATTCTCTATGTGGTCGCCGGCGTGTTGATCGAGCGCGTCTCCGGGATGACGTTCGAGGATTACACGACGAAGCGGCTGCTCGAGCCGCTTGGCATGCGCACCGCCGTCGCCAGCCGCGAACTTGTGCGTACCGCTAACCTGGCGGCCCGCCATGCACGGCTTGGGCCGCCGACGCCCGGTGTCGGTCCGTTGAGCGTGGTCAATCCGGACGAGTCAGCCGCCGCCAGTCCGGCAGGCGGCATCCACGCCAGCGTGACGGACATCTCGCTGTGGCTCCAGACCCAGCTCGCCAAGGGCGTGACGCCGTCCGGGCATCGGCTGTGGAGCGAGAAGGATGCCGACGCGATGTGGACGCCGCAGGTCGTCACCGCGGCGACGGAAGGGCCGACAGCGGACAATCCCGTCCGGGGCGTGCTGCAAGGCTATGGGCTCGGCTGGTTTCTGTCGGATTATCGCGGGCACCGGATCCTCTTCCACTCGGGAGGCCTGAGCGGGCAGGTGACGCAGACCGCCTTGCTGCCGGAACAGGGGATCGGCATCGCTGTGTTCACCAATGTAGAAGACGGGCTCAGCGCGCCATTACGCAACGCGATCCTCGATCTGGCGGTCGCGGCACCGCCGTTCGACTGGGTCGCTGCGGCCGAGCGCGGCCGGGCGCGCAACGAGGCGGAGCTGCGCAAGGAGGCCGGTGGTGGCGACTTCGCGGTCCCGCCCGGCGGTCTCTCGCTGGCGCTTGGCGCCTATCCGGGGCGGTATCGGGACCCTTGGTATGGCGACATCGTCGTCGCCGAAAAGGGCGGGCGCCTGTCCATCGATTTTACGCGCACACCGATCTTCAAGAGCAGGCTGGAACCGTTTGGACCCGACACGTTCCGCACCCGCTTTGCAAAAGGCGCCGGCGAGGATGCCGTGGTCGCCTTCGTGATCGAAAGCGGGAAGGCCGTAAGGCTGAAGCTGCGCGCCCTCTCACCGCTCGCGGATTTTTCCTACGATTTCCAGCATCTCGCACCGGTTCGGGTCGGGTGAGTCTGGCAACCAGTCCGATCGCTGCGATCTTCCTCCGTGCGAACTCATCGTCGACCCGGGCCGGTCCTGCCGCGCAATACCCGGCTGGACAGCGACTGCCCCGATTGCCCAGTCAGCCGATGAACGAAAGTCTGGTTACGGGAAGCACTAAGGCCGGCGCGAATGTCCAGCAATGGGTTTAATCGCGAAGTAGCCGTGAGGTGTCTGAAGCTCGGTCCAGGCGGAGCGTATGGGCGCAATCTAATCGAAGCGGCGCCTGTCTCATGCGCTCCAACCACCATCGATGTCGTAAGTGGAGCCGGTAATGAATCCGGCTTCATGCGAAGCTAGATAAGCGACTAGGCTGGCCACTTCGCCGGGCGTTCCGTGCCGGGCGATAGCAAGCGGGCCTCTATTGGCGATAGCGTTGGGGCCGTCGGCGGGATTGCGTTCCGTGTCGATCGGTCCTGGCTGCACCAGGTTCGCCGTGATGCCCCGAGAGCCAAGATGGCGGGCCAAACCTCGGGTCATTCCACCCAAGGCGGCTTTACTTGCGGCGTAGAGCGTTCCGCCAGCACCGGGCATCCTGTCTGCGACGATGCTGCCGATCGTAATAATCCGTCCACCGGGTGGCATCAACGAGGCGGCTTTCTTCGCGGCGAGAAATGGTGCTCTGACATTCAGCGCAAACGAGCGATCGAAAGCGTCGTCCGCGAGAGATTCCAATGGTCCAAGGATCGACGTCCCGGCCACGCTTACGAGAATGTCCAAACCGCCAAGTTGGGCGGCTATCGCATCAACTGCATCGTTTAGCGCCAATACGTCGCTGACATCGGCTTGCACCATCGCGACCGTCGCACCCTGTTCGCGAAGCTCGTGCCCAACAAGCTCTGCCTCACTTGCTCGACTCAAATAGATTATGCCGACCGACGCGCCATCGGCCGCCATCCTACGGCTGATGGCGCGCCAATCCCCCTCGTCCCGCCGATCACAAGCGCGGCTTTTCCTTCTAACGCCCTCATATGGCACTTTTCCGGAGAATGGTGGCTATCGGCAAGCTACGCATTGGACGGGTCAAAGCCAACGGTGCCGGTTGTGGCTTTTTCATACTAATTACTCGCGCGTGCGTATCCTGGGGCCGATGAAGATGCTCACTGCAGCCTCATCGCGCAGGTCGCCTGCCAGCTGACCTGCCCGCCGTTGGGACGAACGCATGCCATGGTATCGGACGTCGTCGTCAGATCGGCCGATCGCCCAAGACACATTGTCTCGAGGCCTTCACTCACGCTGCACCGTCGCTGCATAGGCAGTGCTGCAAACTCAATCCATGGCGTCCTTACGCCAATGCGATCGACGAAAACACAAGCTGCAGTCTCTTTCGGCCTAAAATGGGAGCGGTAGCGGCCAACGGTCGAGTGGGACGAGCCCGCCGGGCGCTTCACAAAGCGCTAGCAAGATTGCTGGATCGTGAAGAAAACTGCTGACACCGGTGACATTACGTGAGACGTAGGGGCCAGCCTAGTAAGAATCGCACTTTTGATGCGAGCGGCTGCAGGGGATGCTGATGAGTGGTCTAAGATTCCGCTTCGCGGTCGCACAGCTGACCTGCGCCTCCAACAGACCGCCTGGCTTTGAGCGGTCGGGATGCGGCATCTCTGAGCTCGCCTTCACACTGGGATGAGCACCAGCCCCGGCAGGTTGCTGCTGGCCGCCGTGAAAGAGATTGCCATTTACACAGACTTGCTGGCGAAAAGCGGAGCACCGCGCGTCGGACGAACAATAATGCGGAGGGGGATTTAATGAAACTGTTCATCGCTCGGCTTACGTTGTGCTGCTCGACCAGCGCCATCATCGCTGGGATGGCGTCGGCCCAGACCACGCTACCTGCGCCAGGCACGACGGCCTCCGCGCCCGCGCCCGCTGCCGTCGAGAATTCCAGCCAGACCTCTACCTCGCTGAAAACCGATTTGCCCGCCGGGGCCGCCGAAGAGATCGTGGTAACCGGTTTCCGAGCCAGCCTGGCGTCCGCAATTAGCGCCAAGCGAGAATCTCTTGGCGCGATCGACGTCATTAAGGCGGAAGACATTGCGAAATTTCCAGACAACAATCTCGCAGAATCCATTCAGCGCGTTCCTGGCGTCTCGATCGGCCGGGATGCGGGTGAAGGACGCAACATCACCGTCCGCGGTCTGGGCGCGCAGTTCACCCGCATTCGCATTAACGGCATGGAGGCCCTGAGCACCACCACCTCCACCGACAGCTCCGGCGGCGCCAATCGCGGCCGTGGCTTCGACTTCAACGTGTTCGCGTCCGAGCTTTTCAGCGCGATCACGGTCCGCAAGACGCAGTCGGCCGAAATCGACGAAGGGTCGCTCGGTGCAACCGTCGACCTTCAGACCGCCCATCCGCTTGACTATAAGAAGACGACGGTCGCGGCTTCCGCGCAGGGCAATTACAACGATCTGCGCAAGAAGGTCGACCCGCGCCTCGCCGGACTGTTCACGACCAAATTGCTCAACGATACGGTCGGCGTCCTCGTCTCAGGCGCCTATTCGCGCAGCCGGAAATACGAAGATGGCGCCGGATCGGTCGGCTTCGACACGACCGCCACCAATGGCGGCTATTGCTCGCCGATCGGCTTCGCGCCCGCCAATCCCGGTCTCTCCGCGTCGACCGGCACGACAGCCACATCCTGCTCCACCGGCGTGCCGCGTCCCGCCAACACGGCCGACAATATCGCGGCATACAACACCGTAAATGCCGGCAACGGCAATTCGGTGCACGCGCCACGCCTGCCTCGCTACGGTCGCCTGACTCACGACCAGAAGCGTCTCGGCCTGACCGGTTCGCTCCAATGGCAGCCGACCAGCCATACGCTGCTGACATTTGACACCCTCTACTCCAAATATCATGCGACGCGGGAGGAGAACTTCATCGAGGCCTTCTCGTTCAGTCGCGCACTCTCCAACAATGGCAAGCCGCAGACTGCCGTGCGCCAGGCCGTCGTCAACGGCGCGGGCGATCTCGTTTACGGTGTGTTCGACAATGTCGATGTCCGTTCGGAAACACGCTTCACCGATTTCACCACGAAGTTCCAGCAGTATACGCTGAACGGTAAGCAGGACCTGACCGATTGGTGGACGGTGACTGGATCCGCCGGCTATTCGAAGTCGGCATTGACAGTGCCGATAGACACGACGCTCACCATAGATCGACCCAATAGCCAGAATTATAGCTGGGACTATCGTGACAATAGCCGCCGGCCAATCCTGAACTACGGGTTTGACGTCAACAATCCGGGCAACTTCGGATTCATCAACGGCACGTCCGAGATACGCCTGAGCACTGCGAGTTCGATCAACACGTTCAAGAATGCGACCCTGCAGAGCAACATGCGGGTTACCGAGGGGCTGAACGTCAAGATCGGAGGCGCCTACAAGAAGTTCAAATTCGACTCTGACGCGACGTCCCGAGCAGACAATTCGCTGCTCGTTCCGGGCTTGCCGGCGGGCACGACCGTCGCTGATCTGACGCGGACCATTTCGGGCTTCGGCAAGGGGCTCAACGTGCCGTCGCCGACTCCCACCTCGTGGCTGACCCCGGACGTCGATAAGTTCGTAAAAGTCTTCAACATCTTTTCGAACACCGGGACCTTCCTGCAGACCGGGGTGGCGAACAGCAGCGCGCGCGGCAACATCCGCAACGTGACCGAAAAGGACAAGGCCGGTTATGGTCAAGTCGAGTTCAACGGGGATCCGCTTTTCAACTTCCCGCTGCGCGGCGACATCGGGGTTCGGTATGTCGAAACCAACCAGGCCTCGCAGGGCTATCAGTTGGTTGGAGCCGCTCCCGTCCTCGTCCTCGCCGACCGCAAATACCATAACTGGCTCCCGTCGCTGAACCTCGCATATTCGCCGACGCAACAGCTCATTTTCCGTCTTGGCGCGTCCAAGGTGATCGCCCGGCCCGACCTTGGCAATTTGACGCCGGGTGGCTCGATCACGGTGACCGGCGCTCGCAGCGTGACCGTCGGCAACCCCGATCTGGATCCGATCAAGGCAAAGACGCTCGATCTCGCGGCCGAATGGTATCCGTCGCGGGATTCGCTGCTGTCGGTCGCTTACTTCTACAAAAAGATCAGCACCTACATCCAGACGCTGCAACAGGATCTCCCGTTCAACCAGTTGGGCCTCGATCCGTCTCTGCTCAACAATTCGACCACCGTCGTCACGGACATCTTCACCTCTCGGCGTCCGTTCAATACGGACGGTGGACCGCTCAAGGGCTTCGAGATCAATGGACAGACCTCGCTGCCGCTGAACTTCCTGCCGGATTGGCTCAACCACTTCGGCGTGCTCGCCAACTACACGCACGTCACCTCGAAGATCACCTATATCCTGACCAGCGCAGGCGGCGTGCCCGTGACGACGACGACGGCGGCCCTCGTCGGCCTGTCGAAGAACGCCGCAAATGCGACCGTCTATTTCGACGACGGCAAGTTCTCGCTGCGCGGTTCCGTCGCCTATCGCGGCGGATTCTTGGTCAGCGTGCCCGGCCAGAACACCGGCAACGACGTCAATGGCCAGAGCAAGATCACGACGGTCGACGCCAATGCCACCTATCAGATCAACGAATGGCTGAAGGTAACCGTGCAGGGGCTCAATCTGACGGACGCGTATGTCGATCAATACCAGGACTCGAGCCGCAACAGTCCGTTCATCAACACGCACACGGGTCGTCAGATCTATTTCGGCGTCGGCGTGAAGTTCTGATCCCCGAGCCTAGCGGGGGGCCGAAGGCCCCCCTCTTTTTTCCCGAAATCGATAGGCACGCATTTTCATGAGCATGATTGCCCGCAGGCTGATCCTTATCGCGTCCACCTGCCTCGCGGCCAGTGCGCAGGCCCAGTCCGGGGCTGAGACATCTCTAGGCGATGGCCTCCTCTTCTCCCTGTCGGGCGATACCGGCCTCGTCGCGGAGAAGGCCGCCGGCAAGGCGGCCCCCATTTTCGCGGACGGTGCCAAGATCATTCCCGACGGCCGCTCCGGCTCCGCGCTCGGCCTGGCAAACGAACTGACGCTAGCCTGGCCTGCACCGGGCAACATCATGGCCCAGCGCGGCACACTCTCCTTCTTCTTCCGCGCGCGCACGCCGTTGGGCACGACGCCGTTCCCGCTCTTCCGGATCGGCGATAGCGACGGCACCAGCTGGGATATGGCCTGGGGTCGGATCGACTGGAACGGGCACGGCTTCGACGCCTTCGTAACCGACACGGGCCTCGCCCGCACGCGCGTCTCGACGAAGATCGACACTATCCCGACGCCTACAGCCTGGACCCACGTCACGTTCGGCTGGGATGAAACCAGCGGCGTGCGCCTTTGGATCAACGGCAAGCTCGTCGGCCATACCGATCGCAAGGCGGTCTATGACGGCGGACTGTTCGGCTTCGGCCCGTTCCAGCGGATCGTGTCGCCGCATCAGGTGCAAAGCCAGTATAATTTTCATCGCTCGGGCGACATCGACGAGCTGCGCATCTACGATCACATGCTTGACGATGCGCAGGTCGCCTCGCTCGCCGCCGCCCAGGCGCCTCAGGTCCCGGCCGCGCCGCCGCGCTCGCTGGCGGACGCCGGCACGCGCGCCGACTGGTGGCTGCGCTACGGCTGGAACCAGCAGGCGCCAGTCTATCTGTCGGACGCGTCCACCCGCATCCGCAAGGTCGAGTTCGCCGATACGCGGGACCAGAAGGAACGGATGTTCCGGGGCACGGACGGGATCCGCGAGACGACTTGGCCCGGCGTCTACAATCGCTCGCGGCTTCCCGGTCGCCACGATTATTTCGAACTGCCGGATTGGAACGTCTACTCAACCGGCGGCAAGAGCTATACGCTGACGCTGCCCGACGAGCCGTGGAACCGGATCGAAATCAACGGCCCCGCCTACGGCACGCTCAGCGACGCGCGCGGCGTGCTGTTCCGACGCGCTGTGGGACAAGAGCGCACTTCGAATGCGCTGGGACAGCAGCATCGCGGTGGGGTGCTGCGCTTCGACAACGTCGCCCAGGAGACCCCGATCGAGGAGATCGCGGCCTATGACGTGACGGCCGGCGTGGAGCCCGCCGATCCGGTCGTGCTGAGCTATGTGCTCGATGCCCGCGCCGATCCCGCTTTCTATCCGGCGCTCGATGCGCTCCGCATGACGATTGCCGGCCGGAACATTGCCGACGAGCGTACGGCCGTCGTGGCGCTCCCCGCCGGCGCACCGCGCAAGCGCCTTGCCGACGAGGGCCCTACGGCGCTTCCGGTCGTCCACATCCTCGTCCCGGGCGATTTCCGCGACGCGCGTAGCGGCGGCACCGCCCAACGCTTCGCCTATGGCACGGAGAATATGGACGTCGGGCTCGACGGCATCGCGCTCGATCTTCCGCCGATGGACGTGAAGGCGACGCATGGCGGGCTCCTCCCACTAAATATTCGAATCAAAGATCCCACCTGGCCGGACCGCGACCTCCTCGATATCAATGTCTCGGTGAAGCCGGGCGAGGCACGCACGCTCTGGCTCGACACGCGCGACCGCATCCTTCCGCCAGGCGCCAATCTCGCGATCGACATCGCGGCAGCGGGCGGAGGCTTCGACGCCGCGAAGCTCGATGGCACCCGCATCCGGGCGCTCTACAAGCCGGCGTCTGCCGCGAAGGCCGAGCATGTCGCCGACCGCTTCGAACAAGCCCGCGACAATCTTTCCTTCCTCGTCGAGGAACAGCCGAACAGCCGCGCCTATCCGATCTGGGATCGCTTCGAGCGCGACATTTCCGACGTGCTTCGCGTCGATCCCGCCAATGCCGTCGCGCGCTCCTACTGGGTCGAGAAGAACCCCAATCAGCCTTACGCGTCCTTCACGCAGGACGCCGCCTCGGCCGGCGTGCCGCTATGGGCCTTCCGCCAGAGCCAGGATCTCAAACTCTATCGCAAGTTCGTCGACTGGTGGATCGACAACCGACAGATCGCGGACGGCGAATTCGGCGGCGGCCTCTCCGACGATACCGATCTGGTCAATCAATGGGTGCCGCTCGCGCTGATGGGCGTCGAGCCCGCGCGCCTCGCCGCCTCCCAGCGCCGTGTGCTCGATGCGACCTACGCCAATGGCATGTGGTCCGATGGGCTCAGCCGCATCCGTGCCGACGAGCTGCACAGCTACGAAGAGGGCATCAATTCGGTCGCGCAGTCGCTGCAGATCAGCCGGGGCGATCCCACCGCGATCGAGCGGGCAATGGACGTGGCGCGTAATTATCCGCGCCTGATCGCAGTCAATCCCGCCGGCCATCACCACATTACCTCAAGTTATTACAGCGGCACCGATATCGTGCGCGAAGGTATCTGGGGCTGGCAGCATCCCTATAGCGTCCTGATCACGCACCCGGGCCTGCTGCTCGCCGACTATAACGGCGCGCCTGCCGTCAAAGCGGCTCTGCTGCCGGTGCTCGACGATTGGCTCGCTCACGGCAAGCAGGCCGCCGATGGCAGCTGGAGTTTCCCTTCCGACATCGAATGGTCCACGGATGCCGCGACTGGCAACGGCGTCGTAAGCGCTGCCAATGTCTTCTGGGCCGCGTGGACCTGGACCGGAGACGGCAAATATCTCCAGCCAATCGATTCCGATCGCATCCAGAAGAATCTGGCCGGCCTCTCGCGTCTGAATGCCGATCTTTTGACGCGTCTTCCGGCGGGTCCACCGCTCGCCCGCGCGATCGCCCAAGGATCGGCAAAGCCGGCCGGCTCCGACAACGATCGCAACCTTGGCGGCAGCACCGACGCGGACTTTGCGCGCTTCGTCCGGTGGCAGCAGACGGGCGACAAGTCGATCCTTGCGGATTTGTTCGGATCAGAGATTGAGTCGGACGCGCAGCGCATGCATTTGCTGACCGAAGGGCATCTCTGGTCCGATCGCGTCAGCGTGCCGAGCGAGATGCTCCAGCGCACCCGGCTCGGCGGCGTCGCGCATCGCCGCAACGCTTACTATCCCGGCAATCTGGTCCGCTGGCGCTTCGCCGAAGGCACGCAGGCCGAAGATGTCGCGATCCTGATCCCGTCAGGCGATCCGCGAAAGTTCAAGGTGATCGCCTTCAACCTGAGCGATCGGCCTGTCACGGCGACGATGATCGGCGACCAGCTTGTCGCCGGAGCGTGGTCAATGACGTCCGGGACCGACGCCGATGGCGACGATCGCGCCGACGCCCCGTCCGCCGCGACATCGGTCACGCTGGAGGAAGGCGCGAAGGTGCCTCTGGCCCTGCCGCCCCGCCAAACGATCGTCTTCGACTTTACCTTGGCCACCCCGGGCGAAGAGCCGCGCACGCGCGCCGACGTCGGCATTTCAGGAGACGATCTCGCGCTTTCCGGCGCCCGCCTCACCGCCAAGATCCATAGCCTCGGCGCCAAGCCGTCGCCTGCCGGAACCGCGGCGCTGCTGGACGGCACCGGCAGGACTTTGGGCACCGTCCGCTTCGCCGCCCTCGCCGCGCCCGTCGATCTGCAGCCCCGTGTGGCGAGCGTCACCTTCGCCGTCCCCCAGGCCGCGCGCAAGGGTCCGCTCACCGTCCGGCTGGCGCTGGACGGCGACCCGGCCGAAATATCCGCCGACAATAATAGCGCGACCTTGGGCGCCACGATCGCCGAAGGTCGATAGGGATGGTCGCGATGCTGGGCCGTCATGGGATGCTATCGGCCGCGCTCATCGGGCTGGTGAGCCTCGCTCCCGCCACCTGCGTCCGGGGCAAAGCGACGCAGCCACCCGCGAACGCCATCGCGCTTGCCCTCCAGCCTTCGGTGGACGCCGGGCAGATTGCCGGCGCCGTGGGATTGGTCGCGACGAGCGATCGGATTCTGGAAAGTGCCGCGGTCGGCGTGTCGAATCTCGCGACGCACCGCCCGATGCGGGCGGATGATATTTTCTGGATCGCCTCGATGTCGAAGCCCGTTGCCGGCATCGCGCTCGGCATCCTTCGCGATCGCGGCGCGCTGAACTTCGACGATCCCGTCAGCCGGTTCGTTCCGGAGTTCGCTGCCGTTCGCGATGCACGCGGCGCGCCGCTCACGCTGCGCGAGCTGATGACGCATACCGGTGGGCTCGGCGAGCAAATGCATCGCCCGCCCCACCAGACGCTCGCGCAGACCGCAGCGATGGCCGCCAGGACGCCTCTCGCATACCCGGTCGGCGCGCGCTGGTCCTACTCGACGCTCGGCATCGATGTGCTCGGGCGGGTGATCGAAGTGGCGGGCAAGATGCCGCTCGACACCTTCCTCGAAAAGGAGATTTTTCGTCCGCTGGGCATGAAGCAGACATGCTTCTGGCTGTCTCCGTCCGAACTGCCCCGCTATGCCCGGAGTTATCGGATGGGCGATGACGGCACGCTCCAGCCTGCGAAGATCCCCTACCTCTATGATACCGACCCCACCGACAAGCAGCGACCACCCTTGATCGGTGCGGGCCTGTTCTCGACGGCCGGCGATATTGCCAGACTCTATCAGATGCTGCTCGGGCGAGGCGCACGCGAGGGCGCTCGGATACTGCAGCCCGAAACGCTCGCCGAACTGGCACGCAATCAGACCGGCGACTTGGTGACGAGGCCGGGAATGTCGTGGGGACTGACCTTCAGCGTCGTCGAGGATCCCGGCAAGCTCGAGGGCAATGTAACGCTATCCCCCGGCACGTTCGGTCATGGAGGCGCCTTTGGAACGGCGAGTTGGGTCGATCTCAAGGCGGGTGCGGTCTACGTCCTGATGCTTCAGCGCGCCGAGCTGCCGAATCCCGACAACTCCCAGATGCGTATTGCCTTCCAGACTGCGGCCGCCGGGATCGTGCGAGCCTCGAAGCGGGGCCAGTAGGCGGACTATACGCATCGACCGCGGATCGCTCTTGCGGGGGCTGCGGTGGTTGCCGCCCACGCTGTTACCCCTAGCAGCGCGCGAAGGGCCCGCGGCGGAGCCCGCGAGCTTCCCGTCGCAACCGCTCCGACCACCCGGATCTGCATCGACGCGCGAGAACATGGCGCGAAGGCCAACGGCGTCACGAACGAAACGAGCGCAATCCAACAGGCCCTCGATCGATGCGGAGATGGCCGAGGGCGAGAACATACTCGCAGGGGTGTTTCGCTTACCGGCTTACCTCGCCGAAACTCAGCATTCAGCTGTGTGCCAGCGGTGCCGTGGCTTTTGGAAGAGCGAATTGGGTCGACGCGAGCGCTTCGGTGGCGAAGCGAATCTCTCGGACGGCGCCGCGGAAGAATGCTACGTGATTTAAGCGCATGCCGATCGACGCCTGACCCGGTCCTTGCGGGACGAACGGCGTATCCACCTCCATCTGCAGGTCACCATTGACGAAAGAGCGATAGGTCTGGCCGTCGTAAGTCTGGGCGACATGGTGCCATTCCCCGACGGGATAAGTCTTGGTTGGCGCCATCATCGTCTGGCGATAGCCTGCGCCCGTCATGAACGCGTCGAGATACCAACGATCGCCGACAACTCGGATCTCGAAGAGCATGCGCGTGCTTCCGGTGCCAGGCGCCACCGACGGTGTCTCGGCGGATTCTAGGTGGAACCAGCGTTGCTCAAATGCGCCGCCCTCCGGCCGAAACAGGGCTTGGACCGTGAACCGTTCTGCGCCGGCGAGCGGATGCTCTCCGACAATCAGCGCATCATCGACACCATCGAAGCGCGTCGCTGGCCCCCAAGGGCTATCCATAAGACGGGGAGCCCCAACGAGCTTCAGAGGCTCGCCGGCCACAGTCTGCAAATCGTCAAAAGTCCAAAGCTCTCGTCGAACGGGTCGAGCTGCCTGTGCGGGCACGAGCGCCCCAGCGACGCCCAGTGCCAACGGCCCGGCAATAAACACTCGTCGATCGATCATCCTGCTTCCTCGTTCGGCCGAATTGCAACACTGCTGAACCCTGCATTCGCGATACTGCAGCGCTCCGACATCCCGAGCCAGCCTGGCGCCGGGGTCCGGCACACGCAGCATGCCCTCCATTACGAGGGCGCCGCCCCGCCTCTAACTGTTCGCAACTGGCCATCGTCGATACCAGTCAGCCTTCGCGGACGTCTAGCAACACGCACAGTCGCTCGGCGTCTGCTGGCGATGCGGGGTTGTAGACAATCATCCCGAGTTCGGGCCGCCCCTCGACGGCGAATGAGGAGAATTCCATCGCGAGCAGGCCTACATCAGGATGACGAAGACGTTTAATGCCCTCGCCATGCGCGACCACGTCATTGTCCTGCCATAAAGTTTCGAACTCGCGACTGGTGCGGGAGAGCTCGGCTACAAGTTCAATAACCGCAGCGCTGTTGGTGGCGCCCGCGCGCGCTACGTCAGCGCGAAAGGCACCAACGACGAAGCGCGCCATGCTGTCCCAGTCCTCATTCCGCGCACGGACATGATCGCTGCCGAACATCAGGCGGAGGATGTTGCGTTTCTCGCGGGGCAGCTTGGCATAATCGGTCAGAAACAGTGTTGCCGCCCGATTCCAGCCAACGACATCCCACATGGAAGTCTTAATGATCGCCGGGCTCATCACCATTCCGTCGAGCACGCGCTGGAGCCGAGCGGTGATGCCGTCGACCGGCTGGTAGCGCGCCTCAGGCGGACGGCCGAGACCAAGCATGTAGAGGTGCTCGCGCTCCGGCTCGGTCAGCATCAAGCCTTTGGCGATGCGGTCAAGTACGTCCGCCGACGGTGCGCCGCCACGGCCCTGCTCAAGCCAAGTATACCAGGTCGGGCTGATGTTCGCGCGGCTCGCAACTTCTTCACGGCGCAATCCGGGCGTCCGTCTGCGATCGCCGCCGAACCCGAACGCTGCCGGGTCGAGGCGGGCCCGACGATCGCGCAGATAGGTGCCGAGCTGATTGCGCGCTTCGGTAGCCATGATCGATCCTGTTGGACGTTATACCATGATAACATCACTACTTTAACACGTTAAGCGACGCCGCGATATGCCGATCCGTTGTATAGGAGATTTCATATGCGCGTGTTCCTGACCGGGGCGAGCGGCTTCATCGGCTCGCACGTCATTCCCAAACTACTCGGACGCGGGCATCGCGTGCTCGGCCTTGCCCGGTCTGATGCTGGTGCCCGTCAGCTCGAAGCGGCCGGCGTCGACGTCCATCGCGGCGATTTGGAACAGCCCGAGTCGCTCGCCAGCGGCGTGGCTGCCGCGGACGCGGTAATTCACTGCGCGTTCGACCATAATTTCGCGACCTTCTTTGAGAATACCAAGAAGGACGAGCGCAACATCGCCGCGATGGGCGAAGCGCTGGAAGGAACCCACAAACCGATCTTGATCACGTCGGGGGTCGGCATCGGCACGCCGCTGAATGGGGGCTCCGCGACGGAGGACGTGCTCAACCCGCAGCACGCTAATCCACGCATCGCCACCGAGCTCGCCGGCGCGGCGCTGACCGCGCGGCGTATCGACGTGCGCACCATCCGGTTGCCACAGGTGCACGACGCTACCAAAGCCGGACTGATCACACCGCTTGTCACCGAGGGGCGTCGCGCTGGGGCGGTGGCCTATGTCGGCGAAGGAAATACGCGATGGTCGGCGGCACACGTCAGCGATGTCGCGAAGCTCTACGTCCTCGCGCTGGAAAAGGGCGAGCCGGGAGCGCGATATAATGCGTCAGCAGAGGAGGGCGTTACTGCTCGCGCAATCGCCGAGGCGCTTGGAAAGGGAACCGGGCTTCCTGTTCGATCGATCGCGGCTGATGAAGTCGAGCGCTACTTCGGCTGGATGGCTCCCTTTGCCGCGCTTGACATGGTCGCGTCGAACGCATGGACGCGCGCTCGGCTGGGATGGGAACCGACCGGCCCCGAGCTTCTTACCGACCTTGCCGCCATGGATTACGTATCGCTCAGTGAGGCCTGACGGAGGGCCGTTCCCGCCGGATCGCCAGGCCGGCGGGCAATGGTTTCATGTCCAGCGCCTGGCCGAGCTCAGACCGCCGGGGCTGACCCGATCGTAAAGGGCGACGCCGGCCGGCTGAGAAAAGCCTCTCCGCGCCTAAAGCGTCTTCGCTCTCACCCGGGGCCCACGACGTGGACGCTGTCTACTTTGTCGTCTTACAAAAGTGTGGCGGGCTGATGCGGTCATTCCCGATGCCGAAGGTGGACATCACCACCGCAAGATCTACCGCAGAATGTGAGCAGCTGATTGCAAAAGGCAAGATGATTGCCGCTCAGCAAAGCGACCACGCGCGTCCGGCGTATGGCGATCTCTCAGCCTGTGAGCGCGCGCCCGGAGATCCGTTTGACAAGGTATGCAGGCCCGGATCAGCTATCTCCAAGAAACCTATCAGAAAGTTCACCGCTAATAGGGCGGGCGTGAAAAGCAAAACATACTGAAACAGCAGACCTCGTAAGAGGCAGTCTAAACAGGGAGGATGGATGATGAAATCGAGCGCATATCTGCGCCTGACCGGCTCAACGCTCGCGCTTACTATAGCGTCGGCGTGGGGACAGGGCGTCTTTGCACAGATGGCGCAATCTGCACCGGCAGAAACCCCTGCTTCTTCTCAAACCACATCGGTTGCGATGACCGGAGCAGACGAGGATATCGTCGTCACCGGCACGAGCATCCGCGGCGTCGCGCCGGTCGGCTCGAACCTGATGGCCGTCGCGCGGCAAGAGATCGACCAAACGAGCGCGCAGACTGTGCAGCAGATCCTGCGCACCGCGCCGGCGATCACGGGCTCAGGCTCGACGCCCCAGGGGGGCAATGCGGGCAATTCCTTCTATGCGCCGACGATCCACGGTCTCGGCTCCAGTTCGAGCAACTCGACGCTTGTATTGGTCGATGGTCACCGCATCTCGCCCGGGAGCCAGCAGCAGCAGCTAACCGATCCCAACATCATCCCACCCATCGCACTGGAACGGGTCGAGGTGCTAGCCGAGGGTGCATCGTCTACCTACGGCTCTGACGCGGTTGCAGGCGTGGTCAACTTCATCACCCGCCGCAACTACGACGGCGCGATGGCCACCGGCCAGCTCGGCTTCGGCGACGGCTACCGCACCTATAATGCCGGGTTGTTGTGGGGCACCAAGTGGGACACGGGCAGCGTCATGCTCGCCTACAATTACTCGCGGCGCAGCGCGCTGGCATTCTCCGACCGTGATTATTTGAACCGGGATCACACGGCCCAGGGAGGCACGAACTTCGGCAGCTTCTTCTGCTCGCCAGCCGCCATCCAGCCGCAGGGCGTCTCGACCATCTATCTCTCGCCGACATCGACGACGAGCATCGCCAATACCGCGGCGAACTCGCCCTGCCAGAAGGTGTCGACCGGCGACATCTTCCCGCGCGAGATCCGCAACAACGCGATGCTCAAGATCCGTCAGGGCGTCGGCGAGAATCTTACGGTCAGCCTCGATGCCGTCTATTCGCGCGTCACCAACAAGCAGAACGTGCCGCGCGGCACGCTGACCGCTACCGTCTTTCGCACCGGCGCACAGGCCAACCCCTTTTACGTCAACCCGCCGGGCGTGTTGGCGGGCACCGCTGCCGGCGACCGTCAGCAGGTGCGCTGGGATGCCGACGAGCTGCTCGGGCCCGGCGCCTACAGCTTCAACAACGCGGTCGATTATTATGCCGACGCGACATTCGAATATAAGATCGGCAGCAACTTCCGTATCACGGGGCTCGGCCTGTATGGTCGCGAGGACAGCTATGTTGGCGATCAGGGCCGGCTATGCGTCAGCTGCGCCAATCTGGCGCTGAACGGGACGACCAATGCGGGCGGCAGCCTGACCCAGCCCTCAATCCCCGGCACGACGACGATCGTCACCTCGCTGCCGCTGACCGCCGCGAATGCGCTGGACGTGTGGAACGGTCTAGCCGGCAACCGGACCGCGGCGGCAGTGCTCGCGCGGTTGACGGACAACAGCACCCAATCGCGCTGGTATTATTCGATCCGGCAGTTTCGCTTGGGCACCGACGGCACCTTGTTCGATCTACCCGGCGGTGCGGTCAAGATCGCCGCCGGCGTTGAATATGTCCACTATGGGCTCGACATAAACCGGACACGGCCGAACAATACAGGCCCCTCGACCTCGGGCTCTGAATTCTTCAAGCTCAACCTGAGCCGGAACGTCAAATCGTTTTATGGTGAACTGCTTGTCCCGATCATCGGTCCATCGAATGCGCTGCCCTTCGTCCAGTCGCTCGATCTCAGTCTCTCCGGGCGCTACGATCGCTATAGCGGCATCGGATCGACCAAGAACCCGCATGTGGCCTTGGCGTGGGGCGTGGTGGACGGGCTGAAGCTGCGCGGTAATTATTCGCGCTCCTTCGTCGCTCCACAATTGACCAGTGTCGGTGATCGTTCGCAGGGCGGGCTCACGAGCTTCAGCGGCTATGGCGCTTCCAATACCACACTGATCGTGCCCATCTCCAGCTTCCCGCTGGCTGCTCAAATACCGGGAGTCACCTGCACCGCCACGACGTGCACCGTGGGCGCCAGCGTCAACGGCATCTCGCTGAACGGCGGCCCGGCGGATCCACGGCCGGGCAAGGGCATCAGCTGGTCGCTCGGCGTCGATTTTCTGCCTCGCTTCCTGCCCGGTTTCCGGACGAGCGTAACCCTGTTTAATAACAAGCTGATCAACCAGATCAGCGGCACAAGCGTCTCCAACGCAATCAACAGCGCGGCGCTGAATAGCAACCTGCAATTCTTCCCCAACGGCGCCACGCAGGCTGATATCACCGCCGTCGCAGGCTCTTTTCCGCAGACGTCGGTCATCCCGTCGCCGATCTACTACATCGTCTCGGTCAGACAGCAAAACATTCTCAACCTGAATATTCAGGGCCTCGATGCGAGCGCAAATTACGATATTCCGACCCAGAACGCGGGCACGTTCCATCTCGGCGGATCGATCACATATTTCACGAAGTTCGACCAGAATATCAAAGGCGGCGCGACCTTCAGCGTCCTCAACACGACAGGCTTTAACAACACGTTCCCGTCGATCAAGACGCAGGCGCGCGGCGATCTCGGCTGGGACATCGGCAACGTCTCGGCCAACGTATTCGTCAACTATGTCGGCGGATATCGAAACTGGTCGAGCGCCACGGTCCTGCCGCTGGTCAGCGCTGGCGGAATTCCGACCAGCGGCGGCGACAAGGTCGCCGGCAACGCCACGATCGATCTCAACCTGGCGTACAACTTCAAGAGCGGAGTGCTCGACGGCACACAGATCTTCCTCGACGTGACAAATGTGTTTGATCGCGATCCGCGCTTCTACAACAGCGCCAACGGCTACGATCCTTATTCGGGGAACGTCATCGGCCGTGTCACGACGGTAGGCTTCCGCGCCAAATTTTAAGCGCGAGTCCTGCTCGTCTGGCGGCTGGGCCGGCAAGGTGGGCTTTGTAGCCGCGATGGCGGCGGTACCCAAGGGATGGGAATGAACAAGCCGCCCTGCCAGACCGGTCCTGCGCGCATGGCCTTGCGAAGTCTTGCGCTGGGCCTAGGGTGCGGGCGGGTGCGGCCGAGGTGCAGACCCGGCGCGCCAACGACATTGTTGTGACCGGACAGTCGGCAAGCGATGCACGAGGCCTCGACAAACTGCCGGGCGGGCTGATCGACACTCCGCAGGCGATCAGTCGAATCGGGGAAGAGGTATCCAGCGGCAGGGCTCACCACACTCACGGACGCCGTGCGCTCCATACCAGGGATCAGCCTCGGCGCGGGCGAGACGAGTTGGCAGGGCAATAACCTGGTCCTGCGTGGTTCCCGACGCGCAACGACAGTTGCTCGATGACATGCGCGATTGCGGCTATTATTTCCGCGATCCGTTCAACGAAGCCTCGATTGAAGTGCTCAAAGGGCCGAGTTCGGCTCGTGCGCGATGCAGTTTGCCGGGAGATGCTTCATGCTCTGGACCAAACAACCCAGAGTATCGCCAAGCGTCTTGCAAACGACCCCGCGCTCGCCGAATTCCATGGTCATTATCACAACTTTCTCAGGCAGTGGGCCGAGCCCTGACCTTCAGAAGCCGATCCTCCTCTTCCGTGCCTCTAGCTGTCCTGAGGGAACCCCGGCAACGGTCGCGAGATCGGCGATGGACGCGAATTTGCGCGTCTCTCGGCGCGTGACGACGGCATCCGCGCTGGCGGCCGGGATGCCGAGGATCGCGGCGATATCTTCGGCCGCCGCCTCGTTCACGTTGAGCGCGGTGAGCGAGAGGTAGAGATAATTGGAGATCCGCTCGAACTGTTCGTCGGTTCCTTTCGCGCCACGCTCCGCCATAGAACGGACCGTCTCCTGCCAATCGGCATACGAGCGGACATTGTCATCGATGAGATTGACGGGATGGCAGGCGCCGCAGACCGCAACGAGCGCCTGCCTGTCCTTCGGATCGGGATCTCCGATCGGCTCGAGGTGCGCCGCCGGCGGGGCGGCGGTCGTGCGCGCAAAGCCGATCGCCGCGAGGAGCATGAGGGCCGCCGCGCCCCGCATTGGCCACGCCATCGTCAGCTCCTCGGCTTGGTATTGCCCAAATTGTCCTGCTCGCCAAAACCATTGCCGAACTGGTTGACAACGCGCTGCAGCTTGCCGTCTCGGAAGCTCATGTCGAGCAGCTTTTCGGCATACATGGGCTTGCCATATTCATCGTTCATCGAGCCGACGATTTTGCGCGTCCTGGCATCAATAATGTCGCCAGAGGACACGTAGATAAGCTTGCCGTCCAGCCCGGGCGTCAGCCAGTAGACACCGTGCGTCGGCTTGATCGTTGCGACTTCGACCGGTGTTTCCTTGGTGTTGTCGAAGATATGGATCAGATTGTTTACGCCGTCCGCAACCCAAACTTCGGTTTCGTTGTTGACAAGTGCGATGCCGTGGCTCGGGCAGCCATGCGGGATGCGCGGCTTGGGCGTCGCGTTCCACTTGGTCTTCCAGTCGCCCGCCACTTCAATGTGGTGCGTGATCTTGCCGGTTGCGACGTCCGCGATCTCGAAGCCGTCGAGATTATTCGTATTGGAATAGATCTTGGTCGCGTCGTGGTTAAGGACGAACACGCGGATATGATCGCCGAAGGTGATGTTCTTGACGAGCTTACCGGTCGCGATGTCGCTGATCGTCATGACCGGATTGTTCGGTGACATGAAGGCCAGCTTGCCGTCGGGACTCAAATTGAGGTTGTGCGCACCGGGGCTGAGCGGCGCTGCGAGCTTATGGAGCAATTTGCCGGTTCGCGGATCGACGACGTACCAATAATCCTTGAGATCGGACCCGACGACGAGATATTTGCCGTCGGCGGTGACCTGGGGACGTTCGCAGCAGCTGCCGTCGAGCTCGGTGTCCCACACCTTCTTGTCGGTCGCGAGATCCCACGCACCGAGCCGGCCGCGGGCCGAGACGTACATCATGTTCGTGATCGCGCTTGCTGTGAAGCCAGCGACCTGTTCCGGGCTCACGCTGCCGGCATAGTCCCACGTCGGGATGCGTTTGACGAAGATATTGTCATTGCCGGCATCCAGCACGACCACGCCGACGCCGTTCCGATAGCCCGGCGCCTCTAAGCTCCCCGGGAGCGCGACATAAACGAGATGCCGATCGCGCGGTCGAAAGGATTCGTTAGGCGCACTGCGCATCGGCGAGGTTTTTGGCGGAAGTGGCGGCGCAGATGCATTTTGCGCGTCGGCCTGACACCAGATCAGGAGCGCGCCGCAAATTCCGGTGCCTACTCGCGCTAGGCTTTTTGCCCTCATCATACTCTCCGTTCTTATCGTCTGGCTTCGATGGCCAGCTCGCAAAAGTCCTGCCGTTAGGGGCGTGGTGAAACGCGGTATCTCCCAAACGGTGCCGATGATGGATTGAGAGCGGAAAGCCGAGCATTTGCAACGCAAAAGGTTTGGCTCGCCGCACAGTCTCTCATTGAATGAGACTGCCATCACCTGACGCGGCTCTGATCAACGGCCTAAGCCGCATTCGGTCGCCGGACAGGTGAGGCAAATTCCAACCCAAAAGCCATTCCCTTTGAAGAGATGCTATGCGGCCGTTATTTTCTGATTTGTTGCCGACGCCCAACTTTTGGCCCGCTCAGGTTCGTTCTCATGCCGGTGCACGGCGGCGTCTCATCCTTTAATTGTAGTGCAACATTGCCCCTTCGTGCCGTCGCCGGTTAGACATTGATCGTTTAAAGCAATGGAATTGGGACATGAAGCGATATCTCGATGCTGACGGCATTGACCATCTTCATCATCGCGCATCGCTCTGCCACCTAGGACCGCATCTCATCCCTGACGCGGGCTGCGGATTTCGTCGCTGCAAAACACCATTTTGCGGGCACCTGCGGTGGCTGTCACGGATCGACGGCGTTTGGCGGCGATCGGGCCCCGGCGCTGATCGACAATGCCACTCTCCGTCAGCTGAATGCCGCCGGCATTGTGGCCATCATTACCTCGGGATCGCTGCGCGCCATGCCTGCTTTCGCCTCTCGTCCCGCGGATCAGGTGACGAAGATTGCTGCTGATGAGGTCGGCCGGGGGAGAAATCCGTACTGACGGATCGCCAGGGCGTAGGCGCGTCTTAAGCGAATGATGCGTCAGGGCGAACCTCACCCTGACGCAACGTTTAGTTCAGGAGCGATCCGAAGCTGTTGCCGTTGTGTAACGGCCGCGCTCTCGATCGACCTCGTCGCTCGTATAAGCGGGGGCGTCAGCGTCGAATGTCGTCCAACCGGACTCGCGATAGGCTGCACTGCGCGCTGACATATCGACCGCCCGGGTGCGATCCAGGACCGCCTCGGCCTGGGCCGCCTGATCGTCCGGAACCTTGGCGCTGACGAGCGTACCGCCGCGACGGACGCCCTCTGAGTAGACGTTGGCCTCCTCGTCGGTGTGGCCTGCAGTCTTGAGCGCGCCCACGAGGCTACCGGTGGCCGCGCCACCGACCGCGCCGATGCCGGCGCCCGCCGCCGTGGCGGCCAACCAGCCGGCCGCGACGATCGGACCCAGGCCGGGAATAGCGAGAAGCCCAAGCCCGGCGAGCAGACCGCCTGCGCCGCCGAGCAGCGCACCCGTCGTAGTGCCGCGGGTGACATCGCCGTCGTCGTTGACGCCGTCGTGATCGTCGGTGCCGTGACCGCCATGCGCATTGTTCGCGACAATACTGATGTTGCTATGATCGATGCCAAACGCCTCGAGATCACGAACCGCGGTCGTGGCGTCGCTATAGTCGTCGAAAAGACGCGTAATTGTCTTGGGCATTATCGTTCTCCGAGTATCGGGATCAATGGACGGTTACGTTGCCCTTGTAGTCGAGCCCGACGTTGACCTTGCCGCCGTCCTTGGAAGCCATGCCCTGCCAGACGCCGTTCTTATTCTTGGCAAGCTTACCGACGTTTGCGTAGCCGGCCTTCTCAATCCGGCCCCGCGCCTGCGACTCCGTGAAGGAGTTGCGGCCATCGGCAGCCATCTTGGCCGTGCGCGCGGTCGCGTCCTTCACGACAGGATTATGCGAGCCGGTATTAGCCTGGGCGAGTGCGCCCGTTGCCAGCATGGTCGCCATCGCGGCGACCAAGATCTTCATGTGCATCTGTCTCTCCTGTTACTCACGTTCCATTGTCGCGAGCTGGGCGGCCCAACGATCGACAGGCGGGAACGGCGCCTACGCAAAGCTACCGATGATCCTGAGCGTCAGCGGCCGATCAGCGAACCGAGCCGCGACGAACCAGATTGATGATCGCGAGCAGGACGATGGCGCCCAGGAGCGAGACCAGGATTGTCTGGATGTTGATGACGCCGCTCGTAATCGGCGCGCCGCCGATCAGCGGCGTGACGACGAACCCAGCGATGAGCGCGCCCACGATGCCGACCACGACATTCAGAACGACGCCCTGTTGCCCGTCAGTCCGCATGATCATGCTGGCGACCCATCCGATGAGTCCGCCGACAATGAGAAGGATGATGAGACCCATGATGTCCTCCATTTCCCCAAGCCGCACAGCGGAATGCCGCGCGCCCTTGGTTGGTTGGACCGCATCAACAGCCCTACGGCCCGGACGTTCATTGCGCGTTCGGAGCAGGGGCTCGGTGCTTGATCTGGTTGTCACGGCTGTGTTGGTAGATTTGTCGTATGCTAGGAGCGCGAAAGGGGGAACGCACACGCTCCTCGAACCTTGACGCGTCATGACGGATGATCTCATCGGGCGGCCTGGTTCGCCGACGCTTCGCCACCTCGAACAGCTGATGTCGGGGCTCACGGCGGGGGTGATCCTCGTCGATCCGTCCGGCGTGTTGATCAATGCCAATGGCGCGGCGTTGCGGATGCACGGCGTAGCGTCGCTCGAGGAGCTTGGGGCAACTGCCGACGATTACTGCCTGCGCTTCTGCCTGCGCTATCGAAACCACCACCGCCTGACGAAGCGGGAATATCCCATCATGCGCATGCTTGCGGGGGAGAGCTTTCCCGATCTAGTGGTTGAGGTCGCACCGATCGGTACCAACGAGCCGCGCTGGACGCATACAGTCCACGACGTTGTGATGGACGAAGATGGCGGCGAGCCCGACTGCCTCGCGCTCGTCATTCAGGACGTGTCCGAACGCTACGATGCGGAAGCGCGGTTCGAGGCGATGTTCCAGGCAAACCCGGCACCGGCGCTTATTGTGCGGCTCTCCGATCAACGCTTCATCCGCGTCAATGCGGGCTTTGCCGATCTGTGCAGTTGCCCGCGCGATGCGATCGAAGGCCGGCATTTGCGCGATCTAGACATCCTCGCGCATGCGGAACGGCACGCGTTTGTTGCGGAGCGTCTCGCGAGTGGCGCGACGATCCCGCAAGTCGAGTCCGAGCTGCCGCTTCCGGATGGGTCGACGCGGCTGGTCATTCTCGCCGGGCAGCCGATCGAGGTCGCCGACAAGCCCTGCATGCTGTTTACGTTCGCGGATCTCGAACCACGCCGGAAGGCAGAGCACGCCCTCAGGTCGAGCGAGCATCGCTCGACGACCATGTTCCGACTGGCTCCCGTTGCCATGGTGGTGACGTCCGGACCCGACAACCGCATCGCCGAGGTCAACGAGGCTTTCGTGCGCATGTCTGGCCACGCCGCCGGCGAACTCGTCGGTCGGAGCGTCGACGATTTCCAGCTATGGAATGACGCCGCGTTGCGCCGGTCGATGGAAGAAGAGATCGAGCGTCGCGGTGGTGTTCGGACATGCGACGTTCGCGTCTTGCCGAAGGACGGCAAGCCGATCGACTGTCTCGTCTCAGCGGAGGCGATCGACGTGAGAGGTGAGCGATGCGTGCTCTGGCTCTATCAAGACGTGACGTCGCGACGGCATAGTGAGCTTGAGCTCGTGCAAGCGATCGACGCCGTGATGAAAGATGCCAGCTGGTTCAGCCGCTCCATCATGGACAAGCTGGCGACGCTTCGTGGACCGGGCGGTGCGACGGTCCCCGCCGTTGCGGAGCTGAGCAAGCGCGAACGCGAAGTGCTGGAGCTGCTTTGCGAAGGTCTGGATGACAAGACAATTGCCAGCGTGCTCGACCTGTCCGGGAACACGGTCCGCAATCACGTGTCGCGCCTCTACGCGAAGATCGGGGTGAACCGCCGTAGCGCCGCCGTAATTTGGGCCCGAGAGCGAGGGATCGGCGGCCGGGTCGGCGAAGCACGTTGACGCCCAAGCATCGGCACGGGTTCGCGGGCTGATGGCGTGAACGCTAGCTAGGTCGAATGGGCGCCAAAAGCCGCGAACTTTGCGCAGCTGCCTTTTGAAGAGCGTCCGCAGTCGGGAAACTGAGGGAGCGCGCCAAACGTCGACATTTGGGTCAACCCCGCGACGTTAAAGGGGAGGTTGGGCTGGCCAGCAGCGGCGTCTTATCGAGAGAGCTCGCTGGTCGCGCAAATGTATTGAGCGTCCGAGGTTGCCACCTAATCGCGCACCAACGACGGTCTTGGCCGCATCACAAATTACCTGAAAAATACCCCAACCGCTCGGATAGATAAGATAAGAATGTTGAAGTGCTGGGCTGGTCAGAATGACGATCCAGGAAGATACTGCCCAATTCGATCGCCACGCGATAAAATGATTCGCATACGAAACGAGGTCGTTTCCAGTGCGTAATTAAGCCGGAAAACTATCGAAAGCGGGATGTTTCCGCAATGTTAACTGTGCCTTGGCGGTGACACTATTAATCAATAGTGCCTCATCGAAACGTGAATGCTACATTAACGTTTGTGCGCCGGTAGGCGCGCGGGGAGAATGCGCCATCAGCGCAGCTCCGTTGCGCGTCAGGTTTGGTGAGACCAAATGCCCAAAACCCCCCTCCTCGCCGCGAGCGCGCTCGTAGGCACGCTGGCTCTATTTCCTCCCGTTGCTGGTGCACAAACGGCCACGGCGGGCGCTGATACGCCGCCCGTCGGCTCGTCGCCCAGTATCCCGGGAACTGCTCCGTCCAGGGCCAGCGCCGATGAAAGCGGTGCCGAAAGCACGGCAATCGTCGTGACAGGATCGCGTATCCGGCGCCCGAATCTAGAGTCCGGCGCGCCCATCACGACCGTGAGCGGTGCCGAACTCTTTCAGACGGGCAAGGTCTCAGTCGGTGACATTTTGAATGAGCTGCCGCAGCTCGCCACCACCTTCAGTCAACAGCAATCGACGCGTTTTTTAGGGACGCGCGGCCTCAATCTTATCGATCTCCGTAACCTCGGCACGGCGCGGACTCTCGTCCTCGTCAACGGGCGTCGTCATGTCGCGGGCGACGTGCTGAACAGTGGCGTCTCGCCGGACATCAACACGCTTCCCACGGACCTGATCGAGAGCGTCGACGTCGTTACCGGCTATGGCTCGGCTGTGTATGGGTCGGATGCAATTGCCGGCGCTGTAAACTTTAAGCTCAAGCAGGATTATCAAGGCGTCCAGGTGCGTGGCCAATCCGGCCTCAGCCAGTATGGCGACGGCAGCAATCAATATGTCTCGGCGTTAGCCGGCACGAATTTTTCCGACGGCCGCGGTAACATCGCCGTCAACTTGGAATATGCACGTCAAGGCAAGTTTTTCGCGTCGGGGCGCCCTAAACTGAACCGAGCGGACGGACTGGTGGTTGTAGACGCCGACACCGGGGCGAGCTCGGACGCCACGGCTGACCGCGTATTTCTGCGTGACATCCGCTCCACGACGATCTCGCTCGGAGGTCTGTATTCCGTCGCCAGCCCGGGCGGCGCTTGCGGTCGCGATGGTACTGGCGCTGCTTACAACTGCGTATACTTCTTTCAGCCCGATGGGGCTCTCACCCAACAAACCGGTCAGCGCGTCGGCTTGGCGCCAAATGGCAGCTTCCTTGGGGGTAACGGCTATTCTGGCCGTGAGGGCGAACTGCTGGCTCTTTCACCGCGGTTGAGCCGCTATTCGATCAACGCGCTTGGCCATTTCGATGTGTCGGACGCGTTCACACCGTTCTTCGAAGCGAAGTACGTCCGGTCCCAGGCGCAGGGTTCGCAAAGCGGCCCATTCTTCGCCCAGGGGACCACGCTCGGTGATCCCGCAGGAGCGGGCAATCTCAATCGCGAAATGATCCGCCTCGACAACCCTTATCTGACAACGCAGTCGCGTGCGCAGATTACAGCATTGCGCACCGCGGCGGGGCAGACGTCTACGGACGCCACGCGCGTTGCCATTCGCCGAAATTGGCTGGATTTCGGCATTCGTGACGAGCGGATCACGCGCGAAACCTATCGCGGGGTCGCAGGCGTGCGAGGCGGGTTCAACGACGACTGGAATTACGAAGTGTCCGCCAATTACGGCGAGCACCACGAGAAGAACCTGATAATCTCCAACGTCAACGTGCAACGTTACCTGTTGGGCGTCGACACCACCCGCAACGCTGCCGGACAGATCGTTTGCCGCTCGCAGGTCGATCCTGCGGCCGCGATCGCTTATGTTCAGGACGCGGAGGGAAACACTGTCAACCCGTCGCTACTGGCTGCGGACGTGGCGGCGTGCGTTCCTATTAACCCGTTCGGCCAGGGGACGCTCAGTCAAGCCGCGCGCGACTATGTCAACGTTGAGTCACGCGCGAGCGGCAAAATCACCCAGTTCGTTGCCAACGGCTTCGTCTCCGGCGATCTCAGCCAGCTATTCGAGCTGCCCGGCGGCCCGATAGGGTTCTCGATTGGCGGCGAGTATCGGCGCGAGACGTTGAAGTACGAGTTGGATGACCTGACCCAGCAGGGCTACGCCTTCTATAATGCAATCCCGTCGTTCAGCGCGCCTTCGTTCGCCGTAAAAGAAGTGTTCGGAGAACTCCTCGTACCGATCCTGAAGGACAAACCGTTCTTCAAGGAACTAACGATTACGGGCTCGGGCCGCATCTCGGATTACAAAGGAGCCACCGGCACCGTCTACTCTTATGGCGGGCAGCTCGTGTGGCGACCGATCGAAGATATCCGTCTGCGTGGCAGCTACACGCGAGCAATCCGAGCGCCCAATCTGACCGAGCTATATTCAGCGCAGGGGCAAAATTTTGCGCCAGCGCCTAACGATCCCTGCTCGGCGCGCAACTTGAATACCGGATCGCCGACGCGGGCAGCCAATTGCGCCGCCGCGGGTCGGCCTGGCACCTATGACTTTGTCTATACGCAGTCTCTATCCATTCTCTCCGGCGGAAACCCGAATCTTACGGAAGAAACGTCGGACAATTATACGATCGGCGCCGTCGTCACTCCTCGGTTTGCCTCCGGCCTGTCGCTGACAGTCGACTATTTCACCATTACGGTAAACAAGGTGATTTCATCGATTGATGCCCAAACGATCCTGAATAATTGCTACGATGCATCGGACCTCAACAATCCATTCTGCAGCCTCTTCACGCGCGCGGGCGCGACAGGCGGGCCGCAGGGCGAAGTTCCTTTTCAGGTGCTCGAGGACTCCCTGCTCGCCTCGACCTTCAATTTCGCAAAGCTCAAGGCACGCGGCATCGATGCTGAGCTCGCGTACCGGCACACATTCGGCTCCATCACGGCCGGTTTTCGCGCAAACTACACGCGCTTTCTTCAACGTGACGACTTCTTGGATCCGACCGACCCTACGCTTGCGGACCGGATCCTGAGCGAGGCCGGAACGCCCAAGGACCGGCTGACGGCGAATTTGGAAGCGACGCGCGGCAACGTCACGTTCGGATATCAGGTCCGCTGGATCGGCAGGCAGGTTTTTGGCTCCGCCGAGAACACCTATTCGGTGAATGGTGCCGATCCGGAGAATCCGGATTATTCGGATCCACGCTTTTACGGCAACGTCTTCTATCACGACATTCGTGCCGAGCTGGCCGTTACCAATGGCTTCGCAGTGTATGGTGGCGTCGACAATCTGACGGATCGCTTCGGTCCCTTCGGCTCGACGGGGATCGGGGCCAGTTCCGACAATGTCGGCAATACTGGTCTTTTCGAGAACAAAGGCCGATCCTTCTACGCTGGTATCCGCGCCAAGTTTTGATCCTTTGATCCATCAGAGAGCCGGCGCACGCGTCGGCCTCCTGTCGCTGATTGGATAGGCTAAGGCAGGCATGCGCGAAACGGTCGCGGATCAAGCGGGAGCGTCTGGCAGCGGGCGGACTTGCTGGTGAGGCCCTACCACTGTTGGAAAATCGCGCGAGGAACGACGACGTCTATGCGCGCTGGGCGTCTGGCCCCTAGTTGGTGGGGGGCCGGGCGCTAAGGCGCCGCGCGCTTTCAGCCTACGACGGAGCGAGATTAAAACGTAGGACCGGTCGCCCTCTCAGGAGGCGCCCATCGCTCAGCTACCACGGCAGCGGCCATGTCGTTGGTGACATTGCCCAGTGTTCTGAACAGGTCCGGGATCGATTCGATCGCCAGAAGCAATGGGAGCGCCATCACCGGTACGCCAATTGCGATACACACCGGCGCGATTGTTGCGAAGAAAGAGACTTGCGCTGGTAAGCCAACCGCGCCCAGGCTGACTGGAACCGCCACCGCGGCCGCGAGCACCAGCCCACCGACCCCCATCGGAACATGGTAGACGTGCGACAGATATACGGCGACCGCCACGTTTGCAGCCGCGCTCGCCGCCCTAAAAAGCGAAACGGCCATCGGAAGCACGATGCCGGTGGTTTCACGCCGTAGACCAAGGCTCCCGACCGCTTCAATCATGACCGGCAAAGTGGCGAGCGAGGATTGCGTACCGAGCGCTACTGCTTGCGCCGGCATAGCGGCACGTGCGAACTTCAGAGGCGACCTGCTTCCGATCGCTGCGACCCAACCATAAGCGAGGAGTGTCGCCGCGAGGCAACAGGCGGCGACAACCACAACATATTGCCCAAGCGCGCCGAAAACACCGGTGCCGAGCCGGGCTCCTGCGCCAAACGCCAGCGCGGCTATGCCAATCGGTCCTGCTGCCAAGACCCAGCTGACAATCACTAGCATTGCCTCCACCAGTGCGCGCAACGGCTGCAGTAACGCCTCGGCTAATCCCGGCTCTAATCGCGCGGTGGCAAAACCGCAGAATAGGGCGAACACGACCAGCGGTACCATCGCGGTCTCCGCGGCCGCCTTGATGGGATTAGGCGGAATGATTGAGTGATACCATGTCGCCGGTGCGACCACCGCCGCGGGTCCGCCGCCAATGTTCAGGTTGGCGGCCGCGACCGGCCACAGCTGTAACAGACCTTCAGCGAGGAACGCTGCGGACAAGCACGCGGCGGCTAACATCAAAGCGAAGATCGCTAGCGCGCGCGTAGCCGTGCCGCCTGCGGCAGCGCTGCGTGAGGCGGAAGCCACCCCGACTACGAGCAGACCGAAAACAAGCGGCACTACGGTCATTGTTAGCGCGTCGAGCCACAAACTTCCCAGCGGCAGAAGTATTTGCCCTATAGCTTTTTGCGGCGATCCGCTGAGCGTCATGCCGGCTGCCAAGCCTATGGCCAGTCCAGCCAATAGGCGTAGCGGGTGTCCCGCGACCGTGCTCAACGAACCGGGGCCCAACAGTATATGGCCGAAGCCACCAGAACTAAACGCTCCACATAAAGATACGCCAACGTATCGAACTCAACGACTAACATGTCTGGATCGATCGCATTATATCTCAATTGCAACAGGGCTCTCCGTTAAGGACACTCGTGTTTCCTACAGCCGTCGCGAGCGCCGACGATCGTGCTGCCTGTGACGAGAGTAGATCGGCCAGCGGCGCTGTTCGCGCAACGCGTCAGTGCAAGCATTGCATTTATCTACTCCGTCGCTGCAAGAACGCTGCGCTCGACAGCCTGCTCCAGAGAAATTGGAATCTTTTTTTTAAAGGGCTCAGCGAATTTTATTAAGAGAATCCCGAATTCGATCGATGCGATCAACGTCGTGGCCAATTTAGCGAGCTCGTTTTCCGCTAATTTCCGTAAGATTTACGCTGTTTCCTAAGAGGCTGATTCCGATCCGAAGCTATCGCCGACACGATTGCACGCATGAAGGCGCCGCCCGCATCGGCTTGCTTCCTTATCGATTGGAGCTTTTGAGCCCAGAGCGGTGGATCGAATAGGTGAAGTAAATCAGACATGCGCAACCAATCCACAGCGCGAACAGCAGGAAGGTGTCGGCCGGCAAGCTAGCGATCAGATAAAGGCAGAACGCCGCGCTCAGCAACGGAAGCGCCGGAAAGAATGGCACCCGGTAGCCGCGCGGGAGACCGGGCCGTCTGCGGCGAAAGATGATGACTCCTATCGACACGGCCGCGAACGCGATCAGCGTCCCCATGCTGGTTAGGTTGACGAGCACGTCGAGCGGAAAGACGGCCGCGAGCAGCGCCACGCCGGCGGCGACGACCCAAGTGTTCTGGCGCGGCACCTTGCTGATCGGGTCGACCCTGCGGAAGAACGCCGGCAGCAGACCGTCCTGGCTCATCGCGTAGAGGATGCGCGTTTGGCCGTAGAGTACAACCAGCGTCACGCTGAAGATCGACATGGTTGCGCCCAGCGTCAGCAGCAGCGAAGGCCAGCCTAGCCCCGTCAGGTTGCGAAGGATCACGGAGAGCCCAGCCTCCTGTCCTGCGAAACGAGTCCAAGGCTGGGCGCCGATCGCGGCGATCGCGACTAAGATATAAGCGGCAGTCACGATCAGCAGCGAGAAGATGATTGCCAGCGGTAGGTTCCGATGCGGATTGTCCACCTCCTCGCCCGCCGTCGCGACTGCATCGATGCCGATGTAGGAGAAGAAGATCGAGGACGCTGCCGAGCCGATCCCGATCATCCCCTTCGGTGCGAACGGCCGAAAGTTGGTGGCTGAGAAATGCGCCAGCGCGATCACGACGAACATGGCGAGCACGGCAAGCTTCGCGATCACCAACGCGGTGTTGGCTCTGATCGACTCTCTCGCACCGCGTAGAAGCAGAAGCAGGCAGAGCCCGATCAGCGCCACCGCGGGCAGGTTGACGACCCCGCCACTGCCTGGCGGCTTGGCAAGCGCGTCGGGGATGCGCCACCCGATTGTCACCGTCATCAGTTCGTTCAGATATTGGCCCCATCCGACCGCGATCGCGGATGCCGACACGCCGTATTCGAGCAGGAGACACGCGCCGATCAGGAACGCCGCAAGCTCGCCAAGAGTCGCATAGGCGTAAGAGTAAGAGGAGCCTGCCGCCGGGACGGCCGATGCCAGCTCCGCATAGCAGAGCGCGGTCAGCGCAGCCGTAATTCCGGCGATGACGAATGAGATCGTTACCGCAGGCCCAGCCTCAGGCACCGCCGTCGTCAACGCGATAAAGATTCCAGTGCCGATCGTGCCGCCGACACCAAGCATCGTGAGCTGAAAGAGTCCGAAGCTGCGCGCAAGCGGCTCGCTCTCGTGTTCTTCTGGCGCGAAAAATCCGGTCACCGGCTTGCAGCGGACGACGCTTGTCAGCAGCGATCGCATGTCCACGCTATTCGCTCCTGCCGCTTGGAAAACCGAGGGAGCCAGTGCTGTCATGATAGCGGCAGCGCGGCAACAGCCCCGGTGCGGCGCTCGCTTCACGCTGCGCGGGCTGCCCATGTCCGCGAGCATGGCGTGGTCCGGTTGCACGGCGGGATCCATCGCCAAATCCGGCGCGAGGACGCCGTCGCGTTCAATCTTCCAGCGGAGTAGGATGATGGAAGGGTGACGAGCATCCGCGGCGTCCGCTTCGAACGTGACCACCTGATCGTCGATCTGGCCAATGGTCGCGCCCTGTCCGCGCCGCTCTCGCGCTATCCGCGGCGTCATGGCGCTACCATCGACCAGCGCGCCGCGTGGCGGACGGCTGGCGCCGGCCAGGGCATCCACTGGCCCGAGATCGACGAGGACCTGAGCCCGGAAGCGCTCGCGGAGTATGTCCCTGACCGCCGTCAGCTTCTCGGACGCAAGCGTTGACGATCAGATCGCCGATCCCCGAACTCGCCTTTGGAATGCGCACGGACCCTGCCAGTCCTGTCTTAGGCCCGATGTGCTTGCGGGCATCGAAAGGATCGACGGCGTTCCGTCCCAGCTTGATAGCGGACTGGCACGGCCCGGTCAGTGATCGCGCAGGCGTCTAAACGGACGCTTTACGCGGTTAGCGGCTAAAACGCGCTCGAGAAGAAGGTTGCTGCCACTGCTTGCCGCCCGCTTTGAACTCCGACGCAACCGAATCGGCGGCGAGGTATTATCGTAACGTAAACGAGCAGGGACGCACATGACCGATACCGATCCGAACGGACGTCCCCTTCCTCTCGCGACAACGAGCCCCGCCATCGACGCTCCAGTTCCACCGGTCGTTGCGTCCGAAGCTGTGCTGATCAAGCCGGCCTCGACCAGGGAAGTGTTCGGGCGGGGGCTGCTGCTCATTCTCGGCGAAATGGTCCAGCTCGTGCTGGCGTTCGCGCTTGCCCTATATGCGTTGGCCTGCTGCGCCGCCTTGCTTGTGAAGCTGAACGACGCCGTCCACTTCATGGGCGAGAAGTTCGTCACGCCGCGCGTCATCACTGATACGCTCGGCGGGTTTCTAGCGCACTCCGTAGCTTACTTGGTCATCGGCATTCTCGCTGCGATCTTCGCGATCAAGTTGCTCGATCTCGTTGTTCGCGTGCTGCAGCGGCGGGCGCGGCTCGCTGAGCGCGGCTAATCGGCTGCGTGAGACGCAACGAGGGGCATCTATCGGAGCCGGGCTGCCCGGCGCGAGCTCAGCGCTCCAGCTTGGTAACCCCACTCATGGGTAAGCCAGGTTCGCGGCAGTGACGGTAGACGTTCAGAGTGCGATGCTCGCTCACAAGGCAACGTCCCCGCTTCCATTCGGAAGGTGAGCCGCCACGCTTTCATAAGATGCTAGGTTCGGCCTGGGTGCTGCCTCTACACATGCGACGATGATGTACATCTGGTGCCGGCGCAAAGCGTCCTGAATATCAACACGCCATTGACGATGATCAGCATAGCTGGGGTTTTCTTGTAGGTAGCCACCTAAGGTAACGATCGCCCGGTCGCGGGCTTCCTCAACCGTTTCGGCGTCAATCTCGATTTCACGCTGCTCTATGCCATCAAGCTTGATGAAGAACTTAGCCATTTGAGCCCCCAATGCCAGGCTAACGTCCGCCGTAAGAAGGTGCTTGATACAGCCGGACCAAGCCAAGTTTGGCCAACCTGTCGCGATTCGCCTGCATGGCAACGGCGCGTTCCCGATCAGCGTCCTCGCGCTCCGTCTCAAACCGCCGCGCAGCCCTAACGGGAGCCCCCGAGCGTTCCGTTGAGGCCTGATGATCCACATCAACATACTACCCGAGCTTCGGCGCGCACTTCTTAACAAACGATAAGAAATCGCCGCGATTTAGTCCATGGCGCTTATCCCCTCAGCGTGCTGGCTTAGGACACGGCGCAATCCGCCTGCTGTGTCCCGTTCTCGTGAAAGTTCGGGCATTCCTGCGTAGCTGCCAACAGCTCAGGTTCGCGTTCCTAGGTCCAGCCCGGATCGTGTCGCCGTCGACCACGTGAACGGGACCGGACAACACAGGGAAACGTACTTTTAGGATCAGGGGCAGCATCGCGATCCCTCAGCTGTGCTCCCTTAAATGGTACTTTCATCTTGGAGCCAGGGGGCACCCGTGAAGAACCATTCTGTTGGCGAAATCAGTTGCGTCGATCAGCGTCCAGCGAACAGCAGCTCATAATGGAAGCTGTCCTTTGCCATTGGGCTCGTCAATGGCAGAAAGGTGCCGCTTAAAGCGGTGCGGACTGATGGCGGGATTAGCCGAACGAGTTTGTCCCTGCGCATGAACGAGCAGCTGTTTTTGGGGATGAGAAAAGGCGCCATCAACGACCGGGATTGGTGGACGCCCTCGAAGAAAATTGAGCAGCCGGCCCAGGGCATTCGACTTTCGTCTAATACGATGCCACGTTTCACCGATCGCTTACGTTTCGAACGGATGCGGCGGTATGTCGAGTCATTATGACATCTGTGCGGTCCCCGACCACGGCCTTATCCGACTGACGATGGGCGGTTTTTCAGCCCTGCTGAAATCGAAAAGCTAAGCCTCAGCATGGCCGAGGCGGTCGCGGGTCTGGGTTGCTTGCCCAATCAACATCTCACGATCTGCGACATCCGCGGCATGGCAATTCAGAGCCAGGAAGCAGTAGGTCGTTTCTCCCAGCTCGTAGGAACCGAGAAGGTACGCTCACGCAAGCTCGCCTTCGTCACGACGAAGTCGCTAGCGCGCATACAAGCACGCCGCCTGACAGACCGGCGTGAGGTGGAGTTTTTCGATACGATTGTGGCCGCAGAGGTATGGCTCGGCGTCAGTTCGGCATCGCCGCCGGGCGGCGCTGCCTAATAAACATCGCTGGCCACGCTGAAATACAGCATCGCCATGCATCCCTGGACAATGCGCACGGTTGGCCGAATGTCGTCTGGTCGATGCGTACCATGTGGCACACCCCGAGTGCGGTGATCGGCGCTGCCCAGTATGAGTGCATAGTGAGATGGGGGTCGAAAGCCGTCATCGCCGGGCGCGTAACGGCGTATTTCATCGGCTTCGTCGATCCTCCCTGCCGTCACCTCACGGTCAGTAGTGAGAACCAGCCGGGCGCGATCGATCTGGCCGCAGACCAAACTCTCCGCACGCAGGATTTCTCAAATCTGTCCTCGTCGGTGCGCCCGAAACGCCGCCTGATTGCCGCCGTCACGAGCGAGATAAGATTCGACGGGATCGGCGATCAGGTTGAACGGACGCATAAGTTCGACGCGGCTATCCTCATCCTCGATTGCCGGGTGCAACTCGAGAACCTCGTCACGTGGCGCCGGCAACGGCATCGCACCCGTTTTGCAAGCGCATAGAAGGAAGTTTGAGACTCTATCAGCGAAGGGTGCATGACTTCCCCCTGTTTCAAAGCAGCCATCTCTCGAAGACATCGAGCGCTCTGAAATAGCAACGGCGCCGCGGAGTGCGCGTCGCTGAGCAGGACGTATGTTGAGTTATCAGCAAGACTCGCTACGATCTGTTAGTCGCGACCCTGGTCGCGGCTTTCTGCGAATGACTCCCCTGCCCGCCGATCTAGGTCGGCGGGCCTTCTTCATCATCTTGCGGAACTTCATGCGGCCATGAGCGTTTTTGTTGGGCGAGGTCGACTCCTCCCCTGCGATCTCGTTAGAGTCCCGTCGCCGACCTCCCCCCAGATGAAGCGGCGGGGCTCCTATCCGCCCTTGGACCGACGCTTAGTCGGTCTCGCAGTTGGCAGGCACAGGTCGCATAGCGGGCCTTTACCCCGATCTGGCTTGAACCGAGTGATTGAAACCCATGCTCGGGCCGGGCAATCTGGCACGCTGCCGGCGCACTCGGCTTTCGCCTAGCGATCGTCGCGGATTTCCTTGATGATAAGCCGGACAGGACATTGGTTGGTCGCGCAAGATCCGCCGAGACCCTTTGGGTGGTAGGCTGCCCGCCAGCTTCGGTCGGCGATTCTCTTTGGCCAGGCTGGCAGCGCCTGACCTGGCTGCCCGCTTGAGGACGAGAGCCTGCGCGAGCTCATGTGCCCGCAGGATCGGCCAGCCGCCGGGCCAAACGTGCACTCGAACCGCTTTTTGCGGCCAGCCGTGCACCGTAGCGCATCACCGTCTTCGGATCGCGCCAACGATAGGCCTGCATGATGGCGGGAAGGCTTTCCCCTGCCGCAAAATTATCTTGCGCAACGCCCACTCTGATCGAGTGGCTCGAGGCTCCTGCAATCCACCGCTGAACCTCAGCCTCGGTCGTCGCTCCAAGGAGCTTCTTGTCGAAGGCTTGTCGGATCAGCCGCTTGTAGATGAGCGTGACCGAGTTCGGGTGGAGGGGTCCCTCGCCTACCCGCCTGACCGCGCCGTCGAAATATGTCTCCACCCGCCGGAACAGCGCACCCCCGCTGATCCGCGCTTCCCGCTGCCATTCGGCTATCGCCTGCATCGTGCCAGGCGAGAGATAAGCATAAGCGCCTTCGCGATCGCGGTCGGTCTTGCTGCTGGCAATGAATAGCGCGCCTGATCCGTCCCCGTCGGGACCTTCCACATCGGCCACCCTGATCGCCACCAGCTCGGACCGTCGGCAGCCGCTGTCATAGGCGACGCTCAGCAAAGCCCGATCCCGCGCGCCGAGCATGTCCTTCCGCGTCGCCTTGAGCAAAGCGAACAGGCTCACACCGGTCGCCGGATCGCTCAGGTCGACGACATCGCCTTTGTAACGAAGCCCCCGTGCCTGCCGCTGGCGCGTGCCCAGCTGCTTACGGGCGGCCTTGTGCTCGAGCCTGACCAGCGATGCGTCGGTCGGATCGTCGCGCTCGGCCATCCGGTACGCCCACCCGATATGGACCAGATACCGGGCGATCGTCGCGGCCGCACGGCGCTTTACTCGGCGCGCTGGCGCGATATCGTCATCCTGCCCCGAAAGCGCTCTGATGAACGCAGCGACGGTCGACGCTGTGGCATCGAGCGTGCGGACACCCGAGCGCCGACACCATTCATCCCACACGTTGAGGTCGGAGAGGAAGGCCCGGACGGTGTTCGCGGACCATGCGCGGGCGGCCGCAGCAACGATCTCGGGATCGACCAGCTGCCGGTGTGGCGCGAGCATGCGCACCTCGCCGACGATTGCCTCCAGCGCCGACGCAGAGCCAAGCCGGACAGCGCGACGATCAGCCACCATGCTGGCTCTCCGCGCGCGCTCGATATCCATCTCGACCGTCGTCCGCCACGCTGCGCTTCCCTTCGCGTCCGCTCCGCCGCCGCCATACCCACGAGACGGCCTAAATGATAGGATGTTGATAACCGTCCATTATCAACACTGACGGCTACCTTATGGTAGACGCTACTAGCTTCTTCGGGCTATGTTTTGGCCATGGCACGCCCGCTTCCAGACCTTTCTGCACCTGATTGGACGCCGAAGCTCGCGACCACGCTCGAACGTGCCGCCGGCGCAATAGCGCGATTAGATGCCCGTTTATCAGTGACTTCGGTCAGATCGCCGTGGGCATTGCGCGCATCATGGAGCGGCTTTGCCGCCGCGCTGCGCTTGCAAGGCGCCGAAATTGATGAAATCGACATTTTCGGCCGGGCATGCGGCGTTTCTCTGCCGGCGAGACCCTCGATCCGCACAACGTTCGACGAACTTGATGACCTCGCGCCATGGCAGGCAGCGCTCCGTGAACGCGCCGAGCGCCACTGGCGCGACGATGCGCCTTTCTCCACCGTCGTCGCAGCGGATTGGCGCGACCGCCCCGTTCTTCTGCAAGCCCTGGAAATCGCAGCCCGGCATGCGCGCGCGGATCGGTCGATCGCGCCTTGGCTCGCCTTCCCGATCCTTCTGCGAACGCTCGGTCTCAGCCGGGCCCCCCTTCCCTGCCTGGTCGTCGGCGACCGGGCGTTCAGGCTGGCGCCACGGGACACGGACGCGATCGTGCCACGCTATCTTCGCGCGATCGCCGAGGCCGCCGACAACGGGCTGGTCCGCCTTCAGGCCCTTGAGGATGATCGAGTTCGCGCAGCAGCGGCGGTCCATGCGGCCCACCGGCCCGGCCAATTACTGACACTCATGGCGCTGTTGCAATTCCGCCCCGCGATCAGCCCGCGGGGCGCAGCGGCGGCGCTGAGGCTCAGCCTGTCGGGCGCGGGGAAGCTTCTTTCGCGATCCGCCGAATTGGGACTCGTGGTGGAGATTTCCGGTCGGCAGGCGTGGCGGACCTATCTTGCGCCAGATCTCGCGGTCACTTTCGGCTTCCGAAGCCGCGCTGCCGGAAGGCCCCCCTCCCCTCCCCGCGTGTCGGCATTGCTCGAGCCGACCCTCGCTGCATTCGATGCCGAGATGGCGGCACTCGATGCAACCTTGGCTCGCCTCGGTCTGCCCGTGCCCGCCGTCCCGCTCGATGCGGCCGACGCCTGAGCATCGAACGCGAAAAAAAGGCCGCCCGCGGGCGGCCTTGCAAAGGTGGGAGAGGATGCCTGAAAGGCCCATCCGTTGTGCACCGCAGCGCGCATCTCCGCAAGCTAAACGACGGTCGGAACTGTAAACCAGCATCACATCCGCGGGACCACGCGCCACAATCCAGTCCGCCACACCTGCCAATCGGTAGGATCGCGCGGCATTATCCCATCATCCTGTTCGCTCCTACGGAGATGCTTGGACGATGGGGCCGCATTGTATCAACCGTCCGGCAGGAGCGCTTCGACGGCTTTGAGTAACTCCGCCTTCGTTGCCCCGGACCTGGGTGCGATCTTGATCGTGAGCCCCCCGCCCCTCGCCTTGGCGTACCGCAGAATCACCTTCCCACCCTCGCTCGCGACCTCGATCTCACCGCCTTTCTTTGCGACGGGTTCGACAGTTGCTTTGACGAGGCGCTTGGCAACCTCTGGACCGCTCATCCTGGTGCCGGCCTGCTGGCGTTCGGATTCGAGGCGCTCCGCCTCCTCTCGCATTTTGGCAAGCGCTCTGGGGTCGCCGACGAGTGGTTTGATGTCCCGTGCGACGCGGACCGTGATGTCGTGCGTATCCGAGAACGCTACGACGATCTCGTCGGGCAGACGCGCTACGTCGAGCAGCCGGCTGAGCCACGAGCGCGACAGGTTGAGATGCTCCGCCATCTGCGACTGCGAGCCGTCGTAAAATTCGGCGAGCGCGATCGTATATTCCTTCGCCCGCTCCCAATCCGAAATGTCCTTGCGCGATCGGTTTTCCACATCGGAAACCCGGAACGCTTCCTCATCGGACACCGCCTGTATCGTAACAAGATATTCGTACTCGGGGTGGTGATGCGCTCGCAGCCAGCGCACCGTCCACCAGCGTCTGACGCCAGCGACAATCTCATAGTCGAAGTCTGGATCGTCCCTGACGCGACGGACGATCGCGGGAATGCGTTGCTTCTTGGCGGATAGAAAGGAGTCGATGAGATCGCGGCAGCTGTCCTCGTTCAGGTGGTCGAGGTCACGATTATGCATACGCCACGGCCGGCAGCGCGCCGGATCGACCCACTCGGTCCGGTCCGCGACGGTTTTGCCCGTCGCGATGCGCGCAAGCGTCTGGCTCCTGCTTGCCATGATCCCATCTGCCGGACTCGAATTATCGAGCGCCGCAGCCTCGTCGAGCCCTTCGGTAAACATCGAGCCGAAGCCCTTATTGCCCTTGCTCATCGCCCCGTCCCCTCGCTTTGACTAGCCGTCGTTACCGCCCCTGGCGGCGCCGTGTTGCCACGTGGCAACACGGGCGGTCTGTGACGCTCGAACGCGGCGTTCACCCCGCGCCGCCGCAGCCCTTCAAGCACATCTAAGCCACTGATATGAGACGTATTTTTATGAAGTTGCCACATGGCAACTTTGCCGACCAGCTCAACAGAATGAGGCGGCTGGCAAGGCGGTAATGGGCGCCGTTGCCACGTGGCAGCGCGGGTCAAATGCGCTCTCCCGCTTTACTCGCCCACGTCCGCAAAACGTCGACCTCGATGCTTTGGCAAACCTCGTTCAGATGCTTCATGCAGCGGTTATAGACCTCGTGCGACGTCACTGGCTTTTCCAGCTCGAAGACGGTCTTCATGCGGGAGCTGGCATTGTCGATTTCGGCGCTCGTCACCATCACCGCCGACGCCATCGAGCCACCGAACACCTGTCGCATCATCGACAGGATTTCGCGGTGCATGGACTTGCTATCGTCGACGCGACTGCCGACCAAGCGAATGAAATTATATGCCGGACGCCCCCTCCCCGCAAGTTGCTCCAACTGTTTCATGGTCGTCTTGGCCATGTCGATGAACGACACGGTCGATGCGAAATCAACCAGGCTCGGCGGCACGGGAATGACCATGGAGTTTGCCGCTTGGAGCACGGCCATCGAGACCATGCCGAGCGCGGGCGGTGGGTCCATGATGACGATGTCGTAATCCTCGACGACCGAGTCGATGGCGTCAGCGATCAGATCGATGATGTCCATGTTCTGGTTGCGCGCCATATAGCCGGCAATCTCATATTCGAGATTGTAGAGGCGCAGGTTTGCCGGGATGAGGTCCAGTCCATGGAAGTGCGTCTTACGGATGATCTTTCTCAGCCCCAGCAGCTCGGGGTTGTGAAAATGGCCATAGAGCGTGTCGTCTTCCCCCAGATCAACGTCGGGCCGATAGCCAAACATCATCGTCGATGACGCCTGGCTGTCGCAGTCGATGAACAGCACCCGGTAACCCTTGATCGCAAAATGTTGGGCGAGATGCAGAGCGATGGTCGATTTGCCGACCCCGCCCTTGAAATTGCACACCGAGATGATCGCCGGGACGTCGGTTTGCTCACGCCAAGGACGCGTTCCGAAGACTTCGCGCATGTGGTCGAGCTCTTCGAGCGTGTACTGAATGCGGTGTCCGTTGGCGGCTCGACCGCGCTCGGGGAGGCGACCGTCGCGTTCGGCCTCTCGGATCGCCGAGGCCGTCCGTCCCACCAGCGCGGCTGCCTTAGAGATGGGGAAGGTCGGCCCTTTCTTTTGACCGGTCTCGGGATCAACGGCGCTGTCCCTAATCCGCTTAAGGATTGTCAGCGCCTTTCGATGGAGCACGTCGAGGCTCTCCTCGATCAGATCATCTGGCGCCACTACGATAGGATCTGTTGCCATGTGCGTCCGCTTCTGTGGGTTTGATGGCGGACATTAGCGGCGTTGGCAGTTTCGGGCAACGATTGGCCATCAGAGTTACAATTGAACCGATGATCTCCGAGCCGTTTTCGAAAAGTAAGTCGTTATTCAGGACGCGATCGGGTAGGAGACCGATGATCTCGGTGCGATCCGCATCGATGCGCAACGGGCGCAGATCCAGGCTCTCTGCCGGCTGTGCATAACTACCGATGATCTCGGTACCGCCCGATGTTCTCGGTGCAAAGCGCCGCTGATGTCGGTGCGCGACGACCGATGATGTCAGAGCCCATACCTATTACATGAATCCCTATAGAAATCCGATTCGCGAATCGTCTGGATTTTTTTGAAAAAACGAAGGGCAGGGGGCTCGAATGCCGAAACGGCACCGAGATCATCGGTAATTTTGCAAGTCTTGGACCCTGATTGCCCTCCAAAGTGCCAACCGGGTTGATTTGCCCCACCAAACCTGTTGAAACGCTGCCATCGAAACCCCGAGAGAGTCGGGGAAGGGCGGAACGATGAATGGGGACGAACATAAGCCAATCGGGCATCAGTATGCGCTAGCCATGCTGAAGGGCGGTGAGGAGCGCGTGCGGATCCTCGCCTCTACCAACGGTTCCCAGACCACCCTCGACGCCTTTCTTCGCGTCCAAGACGAAGAACCTGTCCCCGCGTTTCTCCATTCGGCACTTTGCGCCATGTCGCTCCCGACCAAGCGACCCAAGGATGACACCCAGCCGATCGTTCGGGAGGATGGCAAATATGCCTTGGCGATCAATCCCCGGCCTGTCCTGCAGAACATCGACGGCAAATCGGTCCTCAAAAGCCTTGGCGTGCCTTATGGAGCCTATCCGCGGGTCGCATTGATCTACCTGTTATCGCAGGCGGTGATGAAACAATCGCGGGACGTGTATCTCGGGCGTAATTTCACCGAGTGGATGCGCCGACTTGGCTACCAGACCGTCTCGTACGGACCACGTGGAACCGCTAATCTGATGCGCGAGCAGGTCGACCGGTTGCTGGCGTGCGAATGGCAGATCCGGTGGGATGGCACCGAAGCTGACGACAACGCTTTCGCTGTCCGGGACGTAAAAATTTCGAACGAATATGCGGGCTCGCTCGACAAGAATGGCGCCTTTGCCCGCGAAATTCGAATGTCGGAGGCATTTTACAGCCATCTCGTCGACCATGCAGTTCCATTGAACGAGGTGGCGATTCGCGAGCTCAAGGGGATCCCCACAGCCCTCGATCTCTACACCTATCTCGCCTACCGTTTGCCGCGGATCGGCTCCGACAAGGGCCAGATCATTTCTTGGGACCAGCTGGCCAAGCATCTCGGGAACGAAGCCGACAGCAAGCGTTTCCGCCAAACGGTTCGCGAGACCATGCAGATCGTCTCGGCGGTCTATCCCAACGCCAATGTCGACCTTTCCGGGCGCAAAGTTGTCCTGCATCCATCGCCTGCGCCCATGGAGCGCAAGTTCGTGGGTCCGCATCTGCGCCTCGTCGGACAGGACGCGCCTGAAACGGCACCGAGATCATCGGTCGCACCGGGTGCCGTTTTGGCAAAACTGCCGGCCAAGGCCTCCGAGCCAGTGTGGGCCTTTCCGAGCGGTTCATTGCGGTTCGGCGAGCGCGAGAAGGCGTTTCGCGACATTGGGCTGTCCAAGGGGCATCCGTGGGATATCGATCGAATGGCAGAAGCGTTTCGCACCGGGTTCCCGGGCATCAAGCGTGAGCGCTCCGATGCCGAGTGGATGCGTGTCTGGGAATCATTCGTCGTCCGCTATGCCGAGCGCAGAGCGAATAAGGGCGACGATTGACCGATGATGTCCGAGCCGTTCGTTGAGAACGATGCTCGGATCGTCTGTCGCGCCCCAGACTGACGGGAGAAGAGGGGAGGGGGGGGCTGCTCGCGCGCGCAGGAGATTGTCCCATGCCGCTTATCGCCAAGCTCCCGTCGCGCGACTGATCGACCTCGTGGGTGCCCTTAATGGCATCTGGCACGGTCATGCGGCGATATGTCGATGCCACCCATGATCGTTGCTCGTGATCCGACGGGTCTCGTTCCGTTTCAGGTCGCGAAGATCAGTTTTTGCGTCGGAGCCGTGCCCTGCTGCCCCTTTGCTAATCGGCTAGTCCGAAGCATAGTCGTAAACATCGACGTAGGCCCACGATCCGCGGGTATCGCGCACTCGTAGGAGCTGGTCCGGATAGATCGTACGGAGCAGGTATGCGTGGGCATCCAAAGCGGCCCTAAGCGGCGCGGGGCGATCGATGTAGCGGATGCGGCGTTCGCGGTCGCGGTCCCGCCCTTCGGCGTTATCCGCCGCACTTCGAATCTCGGTGCGAAGCTGGCTTCGTGGTGTCCATCGTCGTCTCTCGTTTGAACCGATGGTGCGGCCCGCACCAGAAAGAGGCACGACGACTGCCGTAGGCTGCGGACGGGGCACCAGCAGCGACGAGGCAGCAGACGGCGAACGCTCTGTCGGCATTGGTCGTCGAAATAGCTAGGCCGGGATGGTCGGCCAACTTCCAGCCGCCGTCGGTGAGGGGCCGCCTGGCGTTCGCTTGAAGGGGTCGCGACGCTAGACGATTTCGCCAGTGATCTGCCGGACGAAATCCGCGTGGGTATGTGGCCGTCCTACCATCCCATCTCCGAAGATCGTCGTGCGCAAGCAGCTCGTCGTGGCAATCTCGAGGTCGCTGATGGGGTGCTGACGATAGTCGGCGTAGTAGCGATGGTAGACTGACGCCTCATAGATGTTGGGCGCACCACCGTGGATGACCCCCGCCCGCAGCTTCGCCAGCCGCCGAGCTCGTGCGGCGTAGCAGAAGGACCCTAGGTGACATCCGACAGCGTCGACCATCGCCTGGCCGGCGCATTCCTACGCCATACTTGAATGGTCGCATCACGTGACGTATATGATCGCACCAGGAGATGCGATATGACAAATGTCATACAGTTCCGTCAGCCGGTGTCTGATACAGGGCAGCTTCAGACCTTCGCTGTTGAGGGTGACCGGGCGCGTCTGACGCGACCCGCGGTCAAAGCGGTTCTGAGGGCCGTGGCGGCTTGGAACGGCAGCAACGCTGACGGTGCTGCGTTGCTCGGTGTGTCCGAAAGCACCTGGGACCGCATGAAGGCCGGCAAGTGGGACGGGGTGCTCAGTCAGGATCAACTGACGCGGGCCTCGGCCTTGATCGGTTTGTTCAAAGGCTTGCACCTGCTGTTTGCGGACGCGATGGCCGATCGCTGGCCATCGCTTCCCAATCGCGGCCCGATCTTTGATCGCCTGTCGCCGATCCAGGCAATGATCTCCGGCGGCATCCCGCGTATGCTCGAAACTCGTCTCTACGTCGACGCACTGCGTGGCGGGCTCTGATATCGGTAACGTCGACGGCGTGCCGCTGGTCCGCGAGGCGTTCCAGCGGACCGTCCGGCTCGTCACGAGCGCACGGCTGCGCGCGTCGGTCATGGCTTCGCTTGCCGACGATGAAGACGAGCTCGCGCTACTGGCCGAGATTGAGGGCGCGACCAGCGGCCGCCTGATTGCGGAAGAGCGCGGGACCAACGCCCTGACGTCGGCGGAGCTGGTCCACGGTGTTCCGCATGCCAAATTCATCAATGCGAGCTTCGCGTACGCCAAACCCCGCGAACCTAACCGTTTCAACCCGGCAGAGCGTGGGGCCTGGTATGCTGCGCTTGCGGTCGAGACCTGTATCGCCGAGGTCGGGCATCACCTCACCAAAGCGCTCGCCGACACCGGCGATTTCAACGCTATCGTCGAATATGGCGAGATGCTCGCCAGCATGTCAGGCGTTTTTGCCGATCTCCGGCAGGCGTCCGAGCATCCCTGCCTCGATCCCAATTCTGCTAAAGGCTATCCTGCCGGCAACGCCATGGCGGCGGCTGCACGCGGCGGCGGCCACAACGGTATCATCTATCCATCCGTTCGCGACTCAGGCGGCACCTGCATCGCGGCACTATGGCCGAACGTCGTCCAATCAGTCGTTCAGGGTGACCTTTATCGGCTAAGGTGGTCGGGTGGCGCTGACTTCTCGACCGAAGTCGCCTTGAAGACGCTCTGTACTCAGAGTTGATGAGAGTCCGTTTTCCTTTGTCGCTATAGCTTATTTTGGTGCTGCCCTAACTGCGCCGGCGTCGGCGCCATTACCGCCCCTTCAGTTGGCGCGTGGCGACTAAGTCATCGAGTGAGCGGCCCGATTGATCGGCGTGTTCTCTCTCCGCTGCTTAATACCATCCGCATGCGTGATGACGAAGCGCGAGGCGGGAGCCTGCCGGCTCCCGCCAGGCGATTAGCTTGCCTTTGGCTTGCGTCCGCGCTTCGGGGCCGGCTTGGCGACGATGACGTCACTGATGGGTTCTGGGGTCGCGACGGCCCTGCCTGCGGCGATGCCAAGTTTCCTGCGACTGGCCTTTACGGCAGCGGCGAGTGGAGCGGTGGCGGCATCGACCTGTTCAACTGCCTTGCGGCCCAAGCCGACGGCCTTGGCCAGATTTCGACGCTTCTCGGTATAATTGGGAGCAACCATCGGATAGTCCTTCGGCAAACCCCATTTCGCACGATATGCGTCCGGTGTAATCCCGTACGTCCGGCCGAGATAGCGCTTCAGCATCGTGAGTTTTTTACCGTCCTCCAGGCAGACGATATAGTCCGGCTTGATAGAGTTTCGGATCGATACGGCTGGCACCAACTTAGCGGGTAAAGCTTCTTCCGGAGCGGATATCTTGCTCAAGGCGCCATAAACGGTGCTGATCAGCGTTGGCAGATCGACTGCCGCCACGGAGTTGTTCGACACATGCGCCGACACGATGTCGGCAGTGAGAGTTAGTAGCGCGTCGTTGGCCAAATCATCCTCCGTGTTCAGCAGCAGTAATACCTTGCCGTCTGGCACTGTCGAGCATCCATTGTCTGTTTTGATAAAGTTCCCGGGAAATACGGATCGTCTTTGCCGGCGCTCCGGGCGTGCTAGCTGCCCTATGCCGGGCGGCGGGATGCCAACTGCGCACAAAAACAGCAAAACGCCGTTTTTTTTGCTTCGTCTTTGAACGTTTCGGATCTGAGCTTTCTGCTAGCAGATGTTCGATAGCACGCGATCAGAGGGCCGAATGGATTCGATCGCGAGCGTTGCGCCGGAGACACTTGTTGAAGAGACCCCTCGCTTTTGCCGGAATGATCGCCTTCTTTATCTCCGCCGCGGGTCGCACCGACGCGGCACCGGGCGGAGCGACCACCGCGATCGTCGGCGCGACCGTCTTTGATTCCACTGGTGCGGCGCCCTATCGGGCAACCGTGCTGATTCAGGGCGACCGAATCGTCGCGGTCGGTACGAACGTGAAGGTGCCCTCGCGCGCAAAGATCATCGACGCCAGCGGCGAGGCTCTGGTTCCCGGGTTCTACGACCTGCACACGCACTGGACGGCAAGCGGCGACCCGGGCGTCACTCCGGCCATCGCCAACGCCTACGTGTCGACCGGCGTCACCACGAGCAACGATTTCAACTCTTCCCCTGAGGCGTTCGCCGCTCGGCGCAAGTGGCTGGCGTCGCTGGCCATCGCGCCGCACGTCAATCTGTGCGGCCGCCTGTCGACGCCCGGCGGCCACGGCGCTGACTGGGCCGATACCGCCACCACCAAGATGATCGTAACGCCGCAGTCAGCGCGCGACGGCGTCGATCAGATCGTGCCTTACAAGCCCGACTGCCTGGGGGAGGTGATGGTCGACGGCTGGCGCTATGGCTTGTCGCCCGACGATACCAGCATGAACGAGGATGCGCTGGTCGCGTTGGTGGACGAGGCGCACAAGTACGATATTCCCGTGTTGACCCACATTCTGCGGACGCAGAAGGCCGTCGAGGCCGGGCATGCCAAGGTGGACGTGATCGCGCACGCGCTGCAGGATCTGCCGCTCACCGACGAGCAGGTCGAGGCTATCAAGAAAGGCGGCGACTATTTCGCGCCGACACTTGCCGTCTACGATCCTGACAAACCGGGCCGTCGTGCTCAAGCCGGCACCGATGCAGCGCGCCGCGCCCGCGCCAACGCCAACTGGAGCAATGCCGTCTCCAACACCAAGAAACTCTACGACGCGGGTGTTCCGATTGCTGCGGGCACAGATGGCGGCATGCCGGGGACACCTCACGGCAAATCGAGCCTGCGCGAGATGGAGTTGCTGGTCCAGGCCGGGCTGTCACCCTCGGCTGCGCTGATCGCCGCCACCGCCAACAGCGCCCGGATCATGCGCCAGTTGGCCGATCGCGGGACAATCGAGCCGGGCAAGCGCGCCGACATCGTCCTGATCAAAGGCGCGCCCTGGACCAACATCGCTGATGTCGAGAAAACCGATCGGGTATTCATCGACGGTAAGTTGGTGTTCGGCCCCGGCGCGCCGCCGCTCAACGCGATCACGCCGATGCCGGCGATCGCGGTTGCCCCGCTGGTGGCCGATTTCGAGCGGGCGGATGGGCGCACTAGTCTTGATACGTTGGTCGTGACCGAACCAGACGGAGGCATCGAGCGCAGCATCGAGGTGATCGACACCGTCGCCCGAGAGAATAGTGGCCATGCGCTGAGCATGATGGGCAAGATGGCCATCAAGCCCGATGCGCAGATCGCCGTCGTTCTGCCGCTCACGAAGGGCAGCATACAGCCGGCTGACCTGCGCAAGTATAAGGGCATCAAGCTCGACCTGCGCGGCGACGGTCCATACGAAGTCGAACTCAACACCCTGAGCGGGACCTATTCCGCGACAATCATCGGCAGCGCTAAGTGGCATACAGTAGACGTGCCCTTCGCCGACCTGAAAAAGCAGAAGGGCCGGGCCGAATTTGCGACCACCGGCTGGACCGGAGACGACGTTACCGAGATCGAGATCAAGGCGGTGCGAAAGGGCGGCGAGAAGGCATGGCTACTCCTCGACAATGTCGGGTTCTACTGACCTATTCATTGCGGACCAAAATTCGCGCCGCAGGCGCTCGCGATCAAGTCTTCGTATCCCGGCGACGACAATGATTGAATCCCGATGTGCTTGAAAGTCCTGCGATCGGTCCCACATCCACTCCATCGTCAACAACGGAAAGGAGGTGGTCGAATGTCTCATTGTCATACGCCGTCCGCGGCACACATTCTGAGCATGGCCTCCACCACGGGGGTCCGGCTCGTCTGAGCTGACCGCGTTCGGTAGACAATGGAAGGGCCGTTCCGTGAGGGGCGGCCCTTCGCATTTGCGAGGCTTCCGCCGCTGAGCTTCGGGCTCTTCGGCAGGCGCAGCGCATCTACGACGCAATCAACTTGCGGGCATTGCTGGCGGCCGTTCTTTTTCGCGCGCGGCGCGGAACTCGGCGCGACAACGAGCCCTTAGGAACATCGCGCGTCCGGCAACGCTCGGATGGAGTACCGAGACGGACGGAACGACCGATGACCGAGCGACATGGCGTGGCGCGGCCTCGCCTGACATTAATTGGCGCATGAGCGTCGCCCTGGAAAATGTCCCTCACGGAGATGGCAAAGTCGCCGAAGTGACGATCGTCGAAGGCGCGGTCCGTGCCTGGCTGACGCTGGATGCAGCACATAGGACGGGTGCTATGCTGACGGTTGAGCATCCGGTCATCATCGACGGCGCGTCGATGACGCGGGCTAACCGCGAGCCTCGCGCAGGCTGCGAACCGTGATAGACCAGCAGGGGTCCTCCATCTCGACGATGCTGTGCTCTCATTCGTCGCGCGGCTCACCGGTCATATAATTGGCGCTGCCCGGCGACGTGGGCGCACAGTTGCCTTCGAAGCGCTCCGATCGACGACAGCGAAAGCGCGTGGCAGCGGCCGCGCCCAGCGAGATGTCGACGACTGCCCAAAAAGCGGGACGGTCAATGCCACCCTCCGGCACCGGAATCGTGGTGGATCAGCAGCGCTTTGACCCAGGCACCGGCGAAAAGTCCAGCGAACCGACCTAGAGGGAAAGCCCGGCGAGCCGGAAGCGCGTCGCTCCGGACCGTCCGACGCGCTCCGGCGTTGAGCGCGGACATTCCGAAAGGCGCGCAATGACCACCGTCCACCACCTGAAATTCTCCCGCTCGACACGGGTGCTCTGGCTGCTCGAGGAGCTTGGCCTCGACTATGAGCTGAAGGCCTATGACCGCGATCAGAACTTTCGCGCGCCCGCCGAGCTATCCAGTCCATCCGCTCGGAAAAGCGCCCGTGGTCGTCGACGATGGTCTCGTGCTCGCAGAATCAGCGTCGATCCTGCGATTTCTCGAACAGAAATATGGCAACGGCCGCCTGGTCCTGGTGGCTGGCACGCCTGATCGGGCGCTTCACGACGAGTGGCTCGATTATGTCGAGAGTTCGCTGGCCTTACCGGCGATGCTCACCATTCTTGGAGGGGGAACCGGTAGGCTGCCCACCGCCCTTGCTAGCTTCACCGCACCGGAGCTTACCAAGGCTCTCTCCTACACAGCGCACAGGGTTCGCGAGCGCCACTTCCTGATGGGCGAACGGCTGACGCTCGCCGACATCCAGATGAGCTACATGCTCGCGACCCTGCGCCGCTCGGGGCAACTCGCAGACTATGCCGCGGTGCTAGCGTATCTCGAGCGGCTCGAGGCGACCCCCGGCCTCACGAAGGCGGTTGAGATCGGCGGACCCATGACCCCATCGGTGGAGGGCTGAGCATGCCCGCCGTCGACATCAACAGCGCGACCGCGGCCGACCTCGACGCGGTCGATGGGCTTCGCGGACACGGGTTCGAGATTGTCCGATACCGCGAGGAGCGCGGCCGCTTCACGAAGATCAGGCAGCTTGACGAGGTGCCCGGGCTCGCCGGCGTACTATCGGACGCGCAACGCGACGCTCTTACGGTAGCCGCGGCCCCCGACTGAGGGACCGCCCCACCCGGCACCTGCTGGTGTTGGCCGCTCGATGATCAGCGGCTCAACGGCGGACCGCGATCGCTCGCGAGCCGCCAGACCCCCGCAGGCCCCCTCATGCTGCCATGCGGTGGGGGACCTGCATGCTGACATGGCTGGAGGTCTCGAAAAAAATCACCTCGTCCTGCGTGAGCTGGATACGCTGCCGGGGCTGAACAAACAGACGCTCGCCCGCTCGTACCATCCACAGCTGCCTGTCAGCGGGTCGGTTGGCCTTGGCGAGCAGATAGCTGGTGTCGATCACCTCGGCGTCGATCCCGAGAAGTTGTCCGTCGACGTCGACGATGTGGCGCAGCCCGATGTCCGAAAAACCCATGCCCGTGTCCTTCTTCGAGGGAAGGACTTTCGCACGCGTGGATGTCAAAACCTGTCACCCCTCTATCGGCGCGCCCGGTGGACGATCCCGGCGCGGCACATCGCACACCTGCTAACGCCCTCATCAGACGAGCTTGTCGCGCTCGCCGAGGCGATCACGCAGCTGGACAAGGCGGGAATGCGACAGGAGGCTGCCCATGCGCGGAGCCTGGAGCGCAAGGTGAGGGCGCTCATCCCCGCCCGAGCAGGGAACGAGGCTCGACGTCGACAAGGAGGCGGTGCTGGAGGCGCCGGTCCACGCCGCACGGCCCGGACCCCGGCCTGCCGGCGACGAGGAGGTGGTCGAGGCGATCTACGAGGCGCTGAAGGGCTGCAACCTCCTGCGCATTCTTTACCGCAAGCGAGAGGACGAGGCGCCGAGGGAGCGCGTCGTCGCACCCCATGGCCTGCTCCTCGGCGTGCGCCGCTATCTGGTGGCGCGGGACACGACCAAGGGGCCCAAGGCGACCCTGCAGCACTACCGGGTCGAGGAAATTTATCACGCCGAACTGCTGGACGGCACGTTCGAGACGGATCCCGCATTCGATCTCAAGAAGCATGCCGAGAAGGGGGTCGGCTCTTACGAAAGCGCGCAGGAGTTCGGCGAGGTCGTCTGGCGGTTCCGGCCCGATGCCGCCCCCCAGGCCCGCCGCTACGTCTTCCACCCGACGCAGACCACCGAGGAGGCTGAGGACGGCTCGCTGATCGTCAAGTTCCGGGCTTCCGGGTATCTGGAGATGACCTGGCATCTCTATTCATGGGGCGATGCGGTCGAGGTCGTTGCACCCTTGCGCCTGCGTGAGATGGTGCATGACTATCGCAGGACGTTTCCGGCGCTCCCCTGACCCGCGCGTCAGGGCGGGCGGACGCTTGCGCATCTTGATCCCGTTCGGACCGATGACCACGTGGCGGTCCGACTCCGTTTGAGGATTGAACATGGCACTGAGCGACATCCTGCCCGGAAAACTTGGCTTCGGGGCGGCTCCGCTCGGCAACATGTTCCGAGACATTCCAGAGGCCGAGGCGCTGGCGACGGTCCAGGCCGCGTGGGACGATGGCATTCGCTATTATGATAACGCGCCGTTCTACGGCGCCGGTCTGGCCGAAATCCGCATGGGTGAGGCGCTCGCCGGAAAACCACGTGACGAATATGTCGTCAGCACCAAGGTCGGGCGCGTGATCCTCGACGAGCTCGAAGATGTCGCCAGCCGGGAGCAGGGGGAGAAGAGCGGTGTGTTCGCCAACGGTCGCCCCAACAAGGTCGTGAACGACTACAGCTACGACGCCACGCTGCGATCGATCGAGGGCAGCCTCAAACGGCTCCGCACCGACCGCATCGAGATCGCCTTCGTCCACGACCTGGCGCGCGACTTCTGGGGCGACGAGTGGATCGCCCGCTTCGAGGAGGCCCGCACGGGCGCGTTTCGCGCCTTGGACCGTCTGCGCGGCGAAGGCGTAATCAAGGCGTGGGGCCTCGGCGTGAACCTGTGTGAGCCGATCGAAACCTTGCTGGATTTGAGCGAGCCTACTCCGGACTGCTCGCTGCTTGCCGGCCGTTATACGCTGCTGGACCATTCGCGTTCTCTTCAGCGCGTCATGCCGGCGATGGCCGAGCGCGGTCTCGGCGTCGTGGTCGGCGGTCCCTACAGCTCCGGCGCGCTCGTCGGCGGCCCGAACTTCGAATACGCTCCGGCGAGCGCGACCATTCTAGAGAAGGTGGCGCGCATCAAGGCGATCGCCGATCGGTATGGCATCAGCATGAAGGCTGCAGGGCTGCAGTTCTCGCTGGCCAACCCTGCAGTGACGGCCGTCATCCCCGGTGCCAGTCGTCCGGATCGGATTGCGGAAGATCGTGCAGCCATGGAAGAAAGCGTCCCGGGCGACTTCTGGCGTGAGTTGCGCGACGGAAGGCTCATCGATCCGGCGGCGCCGGTCCCGCTCTAGTCCGAAGTGGCAACCGGTTCGGCCGCTCGACGATGCCAGCCTTTGTTGATCCGCGACGCGGCCTGACGCGCTTCGTCATCTGCAGTCGTTCATGCGGTATTGCCGCCAGTATCGATCCCACCGGACGGCGGCGTCTGCCGCGACCACTGCGCACGATAATGATCGCCCATCGGGAAGCGTGCATCGGGCGACGACGCGTCCGTAGCTGCGGTCGACACCGAGACAGGACAGACGCTTCCCCAGAACGAGCTTCTCGACGGTCCCCCGGCTGCGTGCGGCGGCCATGTCGTCGCAGCTGTAGGCAGGATGCGTGGCGCGTCGGCACGGCTCGGCATTTTGGAAGTCCGGCGCTTGTACGCCCGCGATGCGCACCTTCACGCCGTTGGCGCACCAGAGCGGCCCATCCCCGTCGTGGACGCGCGTCACGACGCAGCTGAATGGAGACGTGGCGGCGACGAGAAGCAGGGCAAGCATGGGAATCCTCTTGCCCGATGTTCCGCCTATGTTCTAGCTACATCGCATGCCGCGATGTCGGCGAGTCGCTAAGCTTGGAGCAAGACGATGCAGCACGACGTGCGGCTGAGGGCCGCCGCGCGGGCGATCTTTGACGCCTGCTACCCGTCCGAAGAATGGTCGCTGGTCCCGTTCGACGAGGCCGAGCGATGCGGGACGCTTCATTATCGGCAGGCGGTAGAGGACGCGCGCCAGGCCCGACTCCTGTTGAGCGCTGCCAGCGCGACGCAGCTGGCATTAATCTGACATGGGCGCGTCCGTGGCAATGGAGGTCGAGCGGCCCCAGCAGCTCTGGCTCGATGTCGAGCGACCGATCCTGACTCGGCCACGCCGGCCGAAACCCACCGTGCAGGACGTCGATCGTCCGCCGTCCTCGAATCAGCAGATGGAATTGAAGATGGCGACCGCGCCGAAGAAGCTTAAGAAGATCATCAAGCCGCCCGCACCTCCAATCGTCCGCGCCGAACCGCCGATCGCGCAAACGCCGCGTGTCGCTCCCGCGATGACCACCCCCGAGCCGACGACAGCAAGCGCGCCGCCGCAGTCTTTCGGCAGCTGGCTGTTCGATCAGACGAAGCGGGCGGGAATGATTGGCGAGCTCGCGAAGGCCGCCAAGCTCGACAGGCTTTTCCCGAAGAACGGCTCGGTTGAAGACGTTCGCGCACGGTTCGCGACCGTCGGGGCGGACGGCGATGCGTTCATGGCCCTTGAAGATGCCGAGAATGAATATGACCGGCGGTGAAGCGGCTCAATCTGGCGACGCGCCAAAGCGACATCGCGATCCGGCTTCGCGTTTTGCGGGGACCGATGAGGACGACGCTGCAGAACGTACGCGGGGCGCAGGCGGCCGAGACTGCCGCACGTCTGATTATCGAGCGGTGCCTTTCCGGCTGCGCGATCTTCGAGCCAAACAGGGTGGTGCGGACCGCAACTTTTGGCGACAGCCCAACCTACATGAAGGCAGGATACTTCGGCGATACCGAGCCTTGGCCGACGGCGCCCGGCGAGCCGAAGCAGCCGACCGATGCCGCATCTGCACGGCAAACGACATCGATGCGCTTGGCGACGATCTGGCACGGGCCATGTGGGAAGCGCTCGTGCCCGGGACGCTCTTTGAAAAGGCCAGCCAGCATCGAGGCAGCTTTCCTGCTGATCGCGCATCGGACAATCAAGTGGCTGGGCCGAGCCCACGCCGCGCAATCGAACCCTTGAGGAGCACATCGTGTCCGAACCTGAGATGATAGACATGGGCGGGATGGTCGCTGTCTGCTGGCCCGAAATCGAGCTTGGAACGCTCGATTGGTGGCCGATGGACGCATATTCGCCGGAGGCGACAACCTTACCGATCGTGCAAGACGCAGACGGCAAGACATGGCTGGCCCAGCAGGATCCTCACGGCGACTGGCGCGAGATGATCGACGGGGACCTGCTGGGCAAGGTCACTCCGGTCCGCTGGGCGGTCCCGACCGACGACATGATCCAGGCGCTCGCGTTCGGCTGAGCAGTCGGGTGTGCCATCCGGATCAATGATCGCCATCATATCGGCCGCAAGCTCGACACCCTCGGTCAGTGCGCCCTGCACCGGTGCACCATCGGTTGCCTGCCGGCAGTGCAAGCATGCCCACCATTCGACGCTGTGCCGTTGTGGTGGATGTTCGATCGTCGCGGCTGGAGCGGTCTGTTCCCTGGGATGCGCCGGCATGTCTATTGCGGCTTTGCTAAGAGAAAGGCCGACGCAAATTCAGACCCTCCATCTTGGTGACGCACGAACCTCGCCAAGGATCGGCCAATATCCCTATCCGGACGAGCGGACCTGGAAGCGACTGGCCTCGCGATATCGTTGGTAGGGCAGGGATTGGCATCCGCTCGATCTGGGATGTTCGCCGCCACGATGGCTTGACCGTTTTGACAGGTCTTGGAATCCTAAGCCTCAAACCACTGATGGTGAGGGAGAAATGGCCGACAATCAGGATCGAGAATATTTCGCGCGACGGGCCGCCGAATGCCCGGAAAAAGCGAGAATCGCGGTAAATCCTGCCATCGGCAAGATCCACCGCCAGATGACTGAAGCGTATGAGCGGCGTTCAGAAGGAGAGGCTCTGAAAGCCGTTCGCCGCGCTTAGCGGCGCAATCCCAAGACAGCCGGCCCAACGCGCGCTCAGGAATGCTGAGAGTTCTGGCTTAGCCGGACTGCCGGCGCGGTTGGCAACTAGCTGCCGCTCGGGTGGTGGTCTGAGCGAACCTATGGAGCGCGCTATGGATGTCGTGGAGCTGGCAGAAGGGACTGAACCGCCCACGGATGCAGATTGCATTCGCGTTTATGCCGATGGTTCGGGTCAATTCGAGCTGATGTGCTCCGCACTGTGCGATGGTGACAGCGTTTCGTTCGTGGGCGACCAGCACTATGAAACAGCGAGGCGGCGATCAATGTCGGCTTGGCTTGGGCCAACGAAGCAAAGATCGCCAAGATCTACGTTGCGATCAACCCCGCCCTGAGCGAGGCTGACAAACCCCTCTAGGCAAGTTGGCGTGACGTCCGCCTTCCGGCATGATCCGTCGATGTGCGATCTTTATGCCCTGCGAAGCAGCGCAGCAAGGTCCCGTCCCATTTCAACGTCGCCAATCCGATTGCGTCGAACGCTGGTGAGGAGATGTATTCCGGTGCTCCCGGCATGGTCGTTCGGGAGCACGCAGGCATGCGGCTCACGCAGAGCATGGCGTGGGGCTTCTAGCTTCGGCTGAGGACGATGGCGCCGACGGCCAAGCCGAAGCCGGCCAACGATATCGCCGACATGCGAAAGGGGGTGTGGACCGGCATTGCCCGCAAAGCGCAATGGCATTGCGAAGGTCTGGGGTTCGATCCCCCACGGCTCCACCACCTCTAAGTAATTGAAAGAACGACAGAATATTTATTCCGGGGCGCTTCCGAGGGACATGGTTTGTTCTGCTTCACGGGTCGCAGCCGGATCGCAGGGTTGATCGGTTCGCAATTTGATCCGCCTAATACGGCCATCGGGACCTGGGCCATAGAGGGTCGGTCGACGAATCTCAACCGGTCGCGTTCGACCATCCGTCGAGGCCAAGCCAGACGGCCATATCCCCCAGCTCAGCCTCCAGCGCGACGCCTGCATGATCAGGCGCGTCAGGCTGGAAGTGTATCGACTGGACGATTAGCCGCGAAGCCCTCCGGTCGGCTTTGAGATCGACCCGCGCGACGATCTGCTCGTCGAGCAGGAAGGGAAGCACGTAATAGCCGAATCGCCGCTTGTCGGCGGGAACATAGATCTCGATCCGGTAGTGAAAGCCGAACAGACGTTCGGTCCGATCGCGCTCCCAGATTAGTGGGTCGAACGGCGCCAACAGCGCCCGCGCTTCGATCTTGCGAGGTCGGCTCGCTGCGTGATGGAGCCAGGCATGGCGCCAACCCGGTACATCGACCGGGATGAGGATGCCTTCCTCAGCCAGAGCCTGGATCGCCGGCCGCGCTTCATCGGGCGACAGGCGAAAATAGTCGCGCAGTTCGCCGCTCGTCGCGATGCCATGTGCTGCCGCGGCGCGCTCGATCAGCGCCCGATGCGCATCACCTGCGAAGGGCGTGGGCTGGGCCAACACGTCGGCAGGGATCACCCTTTCCGCGAGATCATAGACGCGCTCGAAGCCGCCGCGGCGTGTAGCGGTGGTGATGTGCCCCGCCCAAAACAGCCACTCCAGCGCGCGCTTTGTGTCGCTCCATTCCCACCAGCCCGATTGGCCTTTGTGCGCCTCGAAATCGGCTGCCGCCATCGGCCCGCCGATTCGGATCCGATCGAGGACGGTCATTGCCTCGGGACGACGCTCGATGGCGAACACACGCATGCCGCTCCACCCAGCTTCGCCACGATCAGCCTGCGCCATCCGCCAGCGGAGAAGGCGATGAAAATCATATGGCAGGAGCGAGGCTTCGTGCGCCCAATACTCGAAGAGCTTCCGCTCGCGCTTCTTTCCCCAGGCGAGTCGATCAAGATCGGTGCGATCATACGACCCGAGCCGGGAGAAGGCCGGGAGATAATGGGCGCGTGACAGGACGTTGACGCTGTCGATCTGGAAAAGGTGAAGCCTGTCCAGTGCGCGCCTGATGTGAAGAATGCCCGGCCTCTCCGGACGTGCGATCCCGAACCCTGAGCGGCCAGCGCGATTCGCCGCGCGAACGACAGGCTGATTCTCTCGATGGTCACCGTACGCGATGCAAGATCATGGTGGATTCGATTGCTGGGCAATCCGCGGATGGTCAATGTTGGCGGGGTTTCACCGCTGTGACTGCCTGCCGGTTTGGGCGGCCAACATCTTCGAGCCCGACCTTGGCTTTGACATGGGCGGTTTGCATGAGTGGCGCATGAGCACCGATCCCCGCCGCAGCAGCCCCGCTGCTCTCCGTAACCGCGAGCCGATCCTTGTGGCCTTGCGCGCGATCCTGCCGTCGGCTGGAACGGTGATCGAGGTCGCCAGCGGATCTGGCGAGCATGTTGTCTATTTCGCCAAGCACTTTCCCAATCTTCTTTGGCAGCCCTCCGACCCCGCTGCGGAGGCAAGGGCGTCGATCGCTGGCTGGATCGCCGATGAAGGCTTGCCGAATATTCTTCTGCCGCTGCCCATCGATGCCATGGCGCCAGATTGGCCCATCGCGCATGCGGATGCCGTGCTGGCGATAAACATGGTTCATATCAGCCCATGGGCGGCAACGCTGGGGCTGCTGCGGGGCGCGGCGCGCCTTCTTCCGAGCAATGCGCCGTTGTTTCTCTACGGTCCGTTTCAACGAGACGGCGAGGCGATGTCGTTGAGCAATGCGGCGTTCGACGCGGATCTCCGACTCCGCAATTCGGAGTGGGGAATCCGCTTGCTGGAGGACGTCGTGCATGAAGCTGAGAAGGCGGGCTTTGAGTTGGCCCGCGTCATGGCGATGCCGGCGAACAATCTTTCGGTCATCCTGCTCCGAAAGTGATCGCCGGCATGCGGTCGCCCTGCGGCTGCGCATTGCTTTCAAGAGTATCCAGCCGGTCAAATGTCGGTACCTCGAGCGGAAACTTGTCCTTGCACGAGCAATCGGCACTTTGGGTGGTGAGCGGCACGGCCGCTTTCGGGCGGGGTGCGCCGCCAGCAATGTCCGCTTCACGCCCTTGCAGCAGCCAAATTGAGCTGAACCAACGTCCGGTTTCGGGCTCCGCAGAACCTGCACGAATGGCCGACTTTGGGTCTTAGCCGCCGTAAGGCTGGTCGTCGGCCGCCCCGAGTTTCGGCCGCTCGCGATGATTGTGGCGACACACGGAAGCGGACATGATCGCGCCGGGCCTTTGATACGGAGCCGGCGATCCTCAGCTTTTCTGGGCGGTATTTGGTGGGGTCTAGCGGCCCAGGCGCGGCTTCCGTTCTAGAGTGGGTCTGGGTCGCAGCGGTTACGCCATCGCTGATCAGCTTACTCTCGGCAGTGCCGTGGGCCATTGGCGAACCGTGGCCTGTTCCGTCGCTCGCGCTGCTTGGGATCTTGCTGCTCGCATCGCTGGCGGTCGACTACAAACTGCATGCGGAGGGCTTTGTCCACCATGGTGGCGGCGGCTTCGCATGCTGCTGTCAGTAGGGCTAGGCGCGCTCACGCTGGCACTCGGATACCTTGCCTAAGTTGTCGTGGATGCAGGGGGCAATGAAGCCACAGGGCGGCTGATCGAGACACGCTGAAGGTGACCAATTTCCTAGGCTGGAGAATATCCGATCTCTGCCAGCCGGGCTCGACGCTGCAGCACACGAAGGATCAGATCGACCAGCTTGATCGCGAAGATAGCGCCGAGCACGCAGACGACCAGATAGGTCGGGGAATGAGCCAGCAGTCCGCTGAGCGCATCTGTAATGACGCGCGGGATTACAAACTTCTCGCCCATGAAATGAAGAGCATCGTTCGCTTTGACCGCCAGCGCTGCACAGCATGCCAGCGCGAAGAGCGCGAGGACGAAGGCAAGCACCAGCTGAACCATCTCGCCGAAAATTAGTAGCAGTCCGCGCCCGAACACCTCCTTGGTCGAGGCAGGCTTGATCCGTTCGGACGCTGAGACGACGATCGACGGCGCTGGCGCGTCCGCCATAGGAGCGGTCGCCTGAACGCGGCAGACGGCGTCCGGCGGGCTCGGTATTGGTCATGCGCGTCTTAGCTGGTTACGCCACAATAATACCTCTCCGAAGACATGGTTGCGTCCGCGCGCTTGCCTCCAGGTTTTAGACTATAAATATCGCCGCCGTCGTCTCGTTAAGATGGCGTCGCTAAGAAGGCTGCTCGCCTCCGATCGCCGGGCCGGCGCTAAAACTTGCGCCGGTCATGAACGCCGATAGCCGACCCGGTCGGCGTTTGAGTGGACGGCTGGCGCCTCTCTTCGCCATACTCACCGGGGATCATTCCTCCTTCCGGTCATAAACACCCTGGATCTCGCGCCTGACCTGGTCGAGCCGAAGCGCCTCGTCAGTCTCGCCCTGGTTCAGGCGGTCAGCAAGCTTGTGCTCGACCATCGCCTTTGCGTGGCCATCATGATCGCTCACGAGAGCGCGTGCTTCGCGAGCTGCTTCGGGGTGCCGCACCGTCTTTTTCATCGGACCACGACAGCTGCATTGCGCGCGTGCTGACGGATTGATCGCCTACGCAATATCTAAGGCCGCTGGTGCCGCATATCCGTCCATCGATAGCTCCCAGAGAATGAGACCCACCGCATTGGTCACCGACACGCTCCACGGTCGACTTCCCCAAAAAGCTTCAGCGGCATCTCTCATCATTTGGCCACAAGTGGCGATCGCTTGGCTCCGCGCCTCGATGGGCGTGTCGAACTCCCACCCTTCGAGATCGGTAGAGCGAACGTCGGTCTGTACGTGAAAAAAATATCGGGCCACGCGGGCTCCTGCGATCGGGGCGGGAGCAAAGGCACTCTCGGTTGCCAGCGCCCGAAAAAGATGGCCAGCAATGCCTTATGAACGGCCCGCTCAAGGCATTGATCCCTCTAATAGAACTGGAAGCGGTCTGGCGGGATGTCCATGCTTTCCGAGCACAATTATTTGCTAATATAAAGAAATAACACGGATCAATTTTATTGCGTGAGGATGTCAGATGCTAAACTGACTTTGCGGATGCCCAGTCGGCGAGACGTGATCGAACATTTGCGAAGCCAAGGAACCGAGGTGCCGCCGGTGATTAAAATCGGACAACCGAGGCAGTCCTAATCTGGGTCGCTCTAGGGAGTGGAGGGCCATGCTTGCCTGGCCACTTTCTCGCCGTAGCCCTTGAGGCGCGCTGAATTAGCTTCCCCAGTTTTTTTCGCTCGTCTCACGAGTTGCGGCGCTTCACCTTGACCCGGTTGCAACGCCGACACCGATAAACGGTCGTCGCCGGCCGCGCGGCTTTCTTTCCACGCCACCGATGAAGCCCCAGCCACCAAAGCACCCCCATACCCACCCCTCATCGGATGAACGCACGTCCCCCGCGTTCATCCGAGATGCCTGAACATACGGTGAAAAGCCGCGCCCGGTTGCAGCCTGCGCGCCGCAGCGTTGTTAAAATGGAGCGCTCAGGTCGAGCAACAGCATCGCCGCGAAGGTCGTCACCGACCCCGCAACGTCCGCCCCGCCGAGTTTTGGCAGGGATATGTCGCTTTACACCTTCATTATGTCTTGATGACGGAGTTATATATCCTCGGCCCGGGCGGCAGGCGAACGCCCGATCCGGTCAGCCTCTATCGGTTGATCACGTTCTTCGCTGCGCTCGCCGCGATGCTCCGGTGCGGTGCCGAGGCGCCTCCGCTGTGGAGACGGGACTTGGCCGCTCCAAGCCTCACGGCGCGCGTCTTCTTTGCCAAGCGGTGGATCGATCCATTAGCAATGGTCTGCGGCTTCCTCTGGATGATGATCGTCATGCTCGGCGAGCCGGGGAAACGGGTTCCACCTTTGCAAGGCGCCATTGCCGGTGGACATGTGCTCGCGCTGGCCGGTGCTGCTGCGAGCGCTCGGCGCGGTCGTCCGATCAAGCAGAGTAGCTGCAACGCATGTTGCTAACAGATTGAGAGTTGCTTCCAGCTTCGACGAGGCAGATCCCTGAACTTTAGAAAAGGGGGACAGGTGATGCGTCGTCGGGGCATGGCCGAAGCGCCACGGGACGGGCGCACTATCATCGGGTGCACCCGGGTGGAGGGCGTTGAACATCGGATCCGGTGGACGGATGAAGGTGGCGGCTCATGGGCCGATGTGCCGACGGAGCAGCGCCTGCCCTCAGATCTGTTCGTAGAATGGCGTCGTGATCATAACGCCGACGACTACGCCGCTTAGTTCAGCTTCGAGCTTGGAAGCCTCGGTTTCTGTCTGTCCCGCCTCGGCAAGCGCAATGAGTCTATCCTGCGGCGCAAGCGCCTCCGCGAGCTTCCGGTGCTGAGTGGCGCGCTGCCTCAATCGCGAGATTATGCGCCGGCGATCAGGTTCAAGGGCTGTGTGCACTGTTTCGCTCCAGCATGTTGCGCGGCAACGTCTCGTCAACCTCAGTTAACGAAACCCTAAAATCGGTGGCATCCCCGTCCGCCGCGCGGCTAAGCGAGACAGACGCACGGTCAAATGTTCGGCTGATCGAGCCGGTGCAGCCGCTGGTCCTGACTGCGCCTGCGCCGTCCGTTGCAAGCAACCCGGCGCAGTCGTTTGGCGACTGGCCGTTCGACCAGACGAAGGCGGCCTGGCCTGATGGGGGAGGTGGCGAGGGCGGCAAAGCTCTACCGGCTCTTCCCGAAGAAAGGGTCGGTCGAGAACGTGCGCAAGCGGATGAATTCGCTTGGCATTGCCGAGGCCGACGTCTTCGAGCAGATCGGTGACGCCGAACGGTGTTGGCTTTCGCAATGAGGCTCGTTTTGGAAGAGGGCGACGGGGACGAGATCGCGGGACCGTGGAAGGGGCACGAGGAGGTGCGCATCGTCGCCGCGCGCCTCTACGAGGAAGGACACCCGGGGAAGCGCTGGGACGATCTGACCTACGGGCAGCAGGCCCCTCTCATCAGCGACGCCATCGCGGTGCTCGTCGAAGCTTGGCGCCACCGTCGAGACGACCGGCTATGTTGAAGGCCCCCGCCCCCAAAGCCCGGTGCGCTATTGCGTCGCTGTGTTGAGGCGCTCGAGCGCGGAAGGGCGATCGTCAAACGAGAACGCCGTGCAGGACGCGATCCGGGTGAGACTGGCGTTCTGGGGCAATAGCAAGCGCGAGATTTCATCGCTTCGATCCGGACTCGTAACGGAAGGTGCATCTTCGCTTCTGCGTACGGGCTGAAGGTGTTCCGCATCGTCGTCGACCAGTAATCGTCGACAGGATCTACAAACAGGTCGCACCACTTTGGGGATGTGGTCTATGGCTTTTCAACCGCGGACGATCAGCTCACCCGCGTGAGGCGCTCGCCGCCACTCAGACCACGCTAATCCATGTTGTTGCGATGCAGTAATGTTATACGCAAGATGCGTTGATGCCCCGTTTCCGATTCCACGTTCTAAACGATACTTTTTATCTGCAGGACGAGGACGGAAAGGACCTCCCTGATACCGCGGCCGTCGAGGTCCATGCGCGACATGTGCTGGCCGACGTCGTTGCCGATGAAATTCGACAGGGCCGAAGCTCGATCCATCTTGCGATCATGGTTGAAGATCCACGGGGAACGCGGATTGCGAACTATCGCTTAGTGACGACTGTTACGGCGACCCAGAGCCCCTTGGCTGACTAATGCGACGCCGCCCCCGCTCCTAGGTCGTTGCGGCCACTGGGGGACTGGCGGCATAACTGCCGGTCTTCCAGATAGTTGCTACCATCGATTTGAGATCAGCAACTCACCTGCACGCCGCCCCGCGCCGTGGTTCGCCGCGACCGTATAGGTGACGGGCACCGTCTGACCTGAAAGCGCTGTAGCTTCCGCCACAGGAGCCGCCGTTGCCACCGATAACAATTCGACGCACCATGGCGCCGGTTCTCAGATCGAAGAGGGTGGCATGCTAGAGAAGATCGGACTGCTTGGGGCCTTGGTCTTCGCTATGCCTGTTCTCGCGCAGCTTGCCCCTGGAGTTCGGATGCCCCCGGAGATTGGTGCTGCTTACGGGAGGCTCGGGAAGGCGATGATGGCTCATGACGCTGCAGGTGTCAGAACCGTCTGGGCCGATAATTTCGTTGTCAATTCGCCCAACAATACCGTGATCGGGCGAGAAGATGTGATCGCCATCATGGACCAGGACTTTCTCGACTACCGCGACTTCCGCAAGCACATTACCTTTGTCGGCGAGAAGCCGGAGGTGACCGTTATCATGGGATATGACACGATGATTCCGTTGAAGGGTCCTGGCGCTGGCAAGCAGGTCACGCGGCCCTTCACGGACGTGCGGGCGAAGCGGGGCGCAGGCTGGCAGCTGATCGCCCGCCAGGCGACGATCGCCGAGGCGAAGTAGGAAGGGCGCGTCTGCTTCCCACCGGCGGTGGGGAAGCTCCGCAGCTGGTAATCCAAGGGTTAGCTACATTGACGCTCATGCGTGATCGGGAGCTGTGGGGTGCGCCCTGCAGGTACTGCGTCAGCACGGGGAACCGGCGGGATAGCAGAGGCGATTCCGGCGGGTAAGGCAGACCTGAGTGAGGATCGGAACGGCGATGAGGCCGATCATCATCGGCTCGGCGACGCCATGTCATGATAGGCAGGATCACCCTCAATCGGGCCTACTCGGCTTGCGCGACGACATGCAGCCGCTAAATTATTCAAAACCTTCGGAAAGGAAGGCTATGTTGAGGATGCTTCAGGAGGATCAGCGTGAGATCCTCGAGATGATGGATCATTCGCGCCGAATGTTTCAGCAGCCTGAAGAGGTCGACGCATTAACGGTCGACAGGATACGGTGGCGGTTTGATCGGGTGGTAGCGCGCCACATACATAGCCTCAGGACCGAGATCGGAGATTGGGCCGCCAAGTTTCATCCGGAAGAGTCCGGGCGGGTGAGCTCGGTCGCCCGCTTGGCAGAGGACCTCAGCCATGATTATGAATATCACAAAGCTAAGCACCCTACGCGCGATATTCACATCGAGCCTGACGTGTATATCGCCTCCGCTTCATTGTTGATGGGCAAGCTTGAGCATCTTCTGCAGGAAGAGCGCGCTATTGTATTCCCGCTCCTTCCGGACGATTGAGGTAGTGAGCTCGCCTTGGTCCGCATATCGACATTCGCCCATTCCGTAACGACGCGGTACCGATCCAGCATACCAGCGACGGCTACTTTGCCGCCCTCGATGCTCATGCCGAGCTCGTTCAACTCCATTCCGGAGAGCGCGGGCATTATTGCGCTCATGTGCACCTCGCCGGGGGGAGCCGCTGGCAGGCTGGGGTGTAAATAGCGGGGGTCATTGCCCGCCAATGAGCGCGACGGCGGAAACGGATCGCCTCCGATAAATGCTCGGCAAGCTCGACTGACCGAAAGCGCCCCGCTGGGCGTATGAACAACGGGGCGCTGCGAAACTCGGCCGAGCTCACGGAGGGGCTCAACACCGGTTTCACGCGACGGTTCCAACGGGGCCCCAGAAAGGCGGTCGACTGTGGGGCGGTGGCCCCGCCGCAGGGGGTGGACGGCGGGCGGTACGCGGAGGCAACGACGCTTACTAAAATACGAGCGGGACCTAAATGTCCCGGTTCCGCCATCTCCGAGCGGCGCCACCCTGAAAGGCTGAACGATGATCGACTAAACGTGGAGCTGATAGTCGCCTTGCGTTTGATCAACCTCGGCCACGGAACGTGAACAGGCGTCCGCTTCCGGAATGCGGCGTTGTGCGCCTGAGTGGCGGGATGTGGGTCTTTCCTAGCGGAACGAAGCGCGTTTTTATTTTGGAGCCCGAACGCGGCCAGTCGACGATTAAGCGGTCCTACCAAGGCGCAGTTAGCGCAATGCCGCCAGCAAACGCTCCGCTCCCACAGCATGTTACCAAACCTAAGGTCAACCGATGTGACTCAAGGTCGCTCAATCAGAACTTTTCTCCGACACTTATCTTACCCGTACCGAGCCTGCTTCCTCCTCCCAGCGCTGCGTCGACGTCGAGCCCGAAGATCCTGTCGCTGCCCAGGTTCAGCCCAGTACTGGCCTCGTTAGGGATGGCGCGCGCAGCCATCGATCGTCGGAGATCACATGAGAGAGCCTCGGGAGGTCGGCATAATCGAGTGCGGCCGATTGGATGAACGTGCGCGGGCCAGAGTTTCCAACCCGCGCACCGAAAGACTGATCAGGCGAAGCTGCCGCTGACCCGCTGACGTCGGCGCATTCCAACACCGATTAGGCCGAACCCGCCGATGAACATCGCCCACGTGGCGGGTTCGGGAATTGCTGATGGAATTGTGGGCGGAGGCGTCGGAGTATCGTAGGTTATTGACAGCACCGCTTGGGTTGCGCCCGGAAAATCCAAAGTCGTAAAGCTGGTGCAGGACGTGCAAGGATTGGTTTCCCGAAATGCAAAGCCAAGATACTGCCCCGGTCCATTGTAAACATAATTTACGGTTGGACCGCCAAATAGATCAGCTATCACCAAAGGATGGTTTAAGTCCAGATTGTTGGTAAGGTTGTTGCCGGCAAAGAGGCGCGTGGCATCACTGCCAGTATTGGCCGCGAGGTAGCTTCTGAACTGCACGGCACCGAGTCCGGTATTGCCATGTCCGTCTACCTGCGGACTAGGCTGTAGTGTGAGAGAAAGTGATGTGATATCCATATCACTCGGTATCGTAGGGATCAGAAACTCTAAAGTAGTCGCATAGTTGCCGGTTAAGGTGGAAGAGTCAGAAAACCGTCCGACAGCGCCGGCACCATTGCCCAACGGGCCGTTTGTGGAGAACGACTCACTATTGCCCGGGGCGTAATAAATGTAATGAGCGCCAGTAAGCGTAATTGTGGTCGCCGCCGCAACCGGCGCTCCAATTACGATTCCAAAAACTGCTGCCAATGCGGTCGCTACCGATAAACGCTTCATACCACCCCCTGCTCAGAACGACAGGGGACCTGGTTAACAGTGTAAAAAAGAAAAGTCGAATCAGTAGCTTGCCTGGTTCTTCGCTATCGCAGCCGGTTCGATCACCATGCAGCTAGCGATCGACGAGCGCTTGCGCCTCGCCTTCGGCTTGCCCAACTCTTCCGATCTGAGCACATTAACAGAAGTCCGCATTCGAGATGGACACAAGGGATACTGAGTGGATGAAATTGGGTCTTTGTAGCGAGTGCGGTGATACCAGCCGAGCATCTGTCTGGGCAGACGCGCTCAAACCTTGAAGCTGCCTCTACGTGTCGGCCTACCAATCGCTTGATCCCTTCCCCGTATAATGGCTGCGATAGGCTGCAGGCGTGACACCGATGCAGCGCTGAAATGCTCGACGGAAGGTCTCGACGTCAGAAAAGCCGCAACGCGCGCCTGCCAGCTTCGGTGGGTGTCCATCTTCGAGCAGACGACGGGCCGCATCGATTCTGACACCTTCAACCCACGCCGATGGCGTCACGCCCACCTCGTCACGGAAAAGCCGTGCGAAATGGCGCGGGCTGATGCCTGCACGTTGCGCAAGTATCGCGACGCTATGATCGTCGGCAGGATGAGCTGAGACCCAGCGCTGCAAATCCTGCAACGCAGAACGCCCGGCGGGTCTCCCCTTGCCGGATCGGCTATATTGAAGCTGGCCACCCGGTCGGCGGAAGTACATGACCAGTTGGCTGGCGACGCGGCGCGCTATCTCCGGTCCGAGATCCTCCTCGACCAGCGCCAACGCCAGATCGAGCCCCGCCGTCACGCCGGCAGCGGTCCGGACCTTGCCATCGCGGACATGGATCGCATCGATATCGAGATTCACCCCTGGGAAAGCGCTGGCGAAGCGATCGGCCATCGCCCAGTGCGTCGTCACGCGCCGTCCCTCCAGTAAGCCTGCGTCCGCCAGCAGGAAAGCGCCGGTACAGACCGAACCGTAGCGCCGCGCGGCGTCGGCGGCCGTCCTCAGGTTCGCAAGCACGCCCTCGTCTCGCGCACGGCGGTCCATGTGCGGGGCACCGGCCACGAGCAGGGTGTCGAACGGCTTGGCGTCCGGGTCGCCAAGCACCTCGCTGACTGCGAGGCGCATGCCCGATGATGCCTCGATCGATCCCGTTGCAATTCCGACGATCGAGATCGCATAGGCGGCCGATCCGGACTGGACATTGGCCTCGGCGAACACATCCGCCGGGCCTGACACGTCCAGGAGCTGCACGCCCTCAACGGCCAGTAGCCCCACTCTCCGCGCCGCACCCATGTCCGTCCTCGAGGTGAAATGGCAGGATTGTCCGGAACACATCATAACGAGCCAGGTCTGGCGTGGCTATGGATATGGAGCCACCAGGAAGGATACCCGCCATGCCGTCCCATGATCCAGTCGCCGTCATCCCCGACAGCAAGCTCGCCCGCGCCATCACCGAGTTCATCCGTGACACAGAGACTGAGCTTCTCTTCAACCATTCGAGCCGGGTCTATCAATTTGGCGCTCTCGCCGGCGTGCATCGTGGCCTCCGCTTCGATCGCGAGCTGCTCTACGCCGGCGCGATGTTCCACGACATCGGGCTGATGCCGGGCCATGCGAGCGCAGACGAGCGCTTCGAGGTCGATGGCGCGCATGCGGCGCGCGATTTCCTGCGCAGCCATGGTGTGTCGGAAGCTGACGCCTATACGGTCTGGACCGCGATAGCGCTGCACACGACGCCCGGCGTTCCGGTCCACATGCATCCTGTGGTGGCGTTGGTGACCGCGGGCGTCGAAATGGATGTGCTCGGCCTTACGTATCCCGACTATTCGGACGCCGAGCGGGAATCGGTCGTAGGCGCTTTCCCGCGCACGCCGGCGTTCAAGGAGGATATCCTCCAGGCCTTCTACGACGGCATCAAGCACAAGCCGGCCACGACCTTCGGCAACGTCAAGGCCGACGTGATCGCCGATAGGGAGCCGCACTTCCATCGCGGCAATTTTTGCGAGGTGATCCGGAGTTCGCGCTGGAAAGGCTGACAGCGACAGCCGCGGGGCGCCGAATGCGACGCCCTGCAGACGTCGCGTTCTTAGTGGCAGGCGGACACTACGTCCGCACTGGAGCGCACTCGGGCAACCCGCGGCAGGATTTGTTCGATCGAGAATGCGTGCATATCGTGAGTGAGACTGGAGCAGAGATCTTCGACGACCACCGTCTCGTAATTGTGCTGCCACGCATCGCGTGCCGTCGATTCTACGCCGAAGTTCGTCATCACGCCGCCGATGAGCAACGTTCGGATCGCGCGCCGACGGAGTTGGAGATCGAGTTCGGTACCATAGAAGGCGCTCCACTGGCGCTTGGTGAGAACGAGCTCTGCCTGGAGCGCTGCGACGGCGGGATCCAAGGCGAGCGCTTCGTCCGGCATACCGCCCTCGGGCACGTTCAGTACCACATCGACGGGCGTGCGGATCATGTCTGCGTAGCCTTCCGAAAAGGCCGCACGCGACACGATCAGTGTCCCGCCGGCGTCTCGTAGAGCCTGCATCGTGGTCACCATCTTCTCGATGAGCGGCGCTTTCGCGTACGGACGGATCGGCAGGCCGAGCGTCCAATTCTGTGGATCGATCAGCAACAGCGCGGTTGAGCGCGGATCGAAGGCAAGCGGCATCGTAGAACCTTTCCGAAATTGAGGGACATGATATGAGGGTAGCCTCACAGAACAAATATGAGGATTACCTCACATGTCAACCGAGCAGGCCCGTTCGGGGCGACGTCCAACGTCTGCTCGGGGAGAGGCGCGGGTGGCGGCGCTTGAAGCGGCGGCGGCGGATGTGCTTGCCGACAAGGGCTATGAAGCCACGACCATGACAGAGATCGCGGCGCGGGCCGGTGCTTCGATCGGCTCTCTCTACCAGTATTTCCCGACCAAGGAGGACATCGCGGCGCATCTGCACGCAGCCTATCTGGATCAGCTTGACGCGGCCCTCTCGGACGTAGATCCGGCGCCTATCGCGGGCTTGATCGACGCGATTTTCGAGGCGCTGGGGAGCTTTTTAAAAGCACATCCGGCACTCGCGACACTCGTAAACCGGCGCGATATAGACCCCGCCCGGAAGCTGGCCTCGCGTACTGCTCTTGAAGAGCGGCTCGGCAAGATGCTGGCCGCCTCGGGTGCGCTTCCCGCGCCGCAGATCGCCGGATTGGCCGTCCTGTTGCTCCAGCAGATCAAGATCGCCGTCATGCTGACAGCGTCCGGCAGGCCCGAGGATATCGCCGCGATCCGCCATTTGAAAACGATGCTGCACCGTGAGCTCGATGCCCTCGCGGGCGAAGCAGGACGCCGATGATCACTGCAACCCATCCATTCTCATCAGGGATGCCTGCCCATGTTGACCGTGCAGACCGCGTTGTTGGACATCGCTTATCTCAGCGGCGGACCCGAAAATGGTGCTCCGCTTCTGCTCCTTCACGGCTGGCCCGATGATGTCAGCGGTTGGGCGACTGTTACTCCGGCGCTGGAGGCCGCGGGATATAGATGGTTCGCACCATGGCTCCGAGGCTTCGGTCCGACGCGCTTTCGGTTGCCTGATACGATCCGCGACGCGAGCTCGGTCGCCATCGCGCAGGACGCGCTCGACTTCGCGGACGCGCTTGGCCTCGATCGGTTCGCAGTGCTTGGCCACGATTGGGGTGGGCGAGCGGCCTATGCAATGGCCGCGCTCTCGCCTGAGCGCCTCATGGCCATCGCTGTGTTGGCGATCGGCTACACGCCGCATGGACGTTACGAGGTGCCGTCTTTCGCGCAGTGCCGGCGCTGGTGGTATCAGTGGTTGATGACCTCGGAAGCGGGCGCGGCCACGGTGTCGGCCGACCCGATCGGCTTTGCGCGCGCGCAGTGGGAAAGCTGGAGCCCTCCAGGATGGTACGCCGAGGACAGCTTTTCGATGGCGGCCGAGAGCTTTCGTAATCCGGATTGGCTGGCGATCACGTTGCACGGATACCGGCATCGCTGGCAATCGGAGGCGCTCGACCCTCGCTATGCGGAACAGCGTATGAGGATCGGGGCGACCGAGCGCCTCAGCGTGCCGATGCTGATGATCCAAGGCGGTGACGACCGATGCGACCCGCCTGAGGAGTCCGAAGGGCAGGAGCGGTTCTTCACGGCAAGCTATGAGCGACTGGTCATCGATAATATTGGTCATTTTCCGGCGCGAGAAGCAGCACAGCAGGTCGGCGACGCGATCCTGCGGTTCTTGACCGGCTTTCCTGCAGAGCAGCAGTCATCAGTTCTGACTGTCTAAGATTAGAATATATGCCGGCTCTATCAGCAGTGTGAAATGGTCTCGTGCTGTAGCCGAACGTGTTGGTTGAGCCAGAAGCGAATAGCCCAAACCTGCTGCTGCTTTAACGCCCTCTTCGGACGAGAAGTCGCCCGTCATTCCAAGGGCGGCGTACTCGGAATGCAGGATTGATGCAGAAATGTCCCATCGCTTGGCTCCAGGGGTGCCCGCTCGCTATATCGAATAGTGCGTCATGCCTCATCAGTGGTTTGTATCTCAGACGAACACGCTTTTAGGGATGTGCGTAATTCGACAGGCGAGATCGCCCTCGCCGGAGGCTACCACATAATGGTCTCCGCCGTCGGCGATGCCGGTCGTGAACACGACGTCGCGGAGGTACATCTGGTGCTCGATCGGGCGGGTGAGCTCGGGGTTCGCTTCGAGCAAGGGCGCATGTTCCGTGGCGACTGTCTTGCTCGGATCGTCTCGGTCGAGGATCGACCAATAGGTCCGGTAGATGCCGACGATCTCCTTGGGCTCCACGCCGTGCCAAAGCGTGAGCCAGCCGCGGTCCGTGAGGATTGGGGGCGTGCCGCCGCCCATCCGGGCGGTCGCGACGGTCGCCGAATGCGGTCTTATGCCCGGCTCGCGATAAGGCTTCCAATGAAGCGCGTCAGGCGAGGAGGCCAGGTTGATGGACGGCCCCGCACGCCATTCGCTGCCCGGCGGATAGGCGAAATACAAGTCGCCGAGCGGGCGGGTCTGGGCCCAATAATGTCCGTCGATCAGGCCTTCGAAGATCAGCATGTCTTTGTTCTGATGATCGAGGACGATGTCCTCGAAGGTCCAGTCTAGGCCGTTGATCGAGGAGTAGAGCGTCGTCGAATGGCGCTCGGGGCTGACCGAGCAGGTCGTCATCAGCCAGCGATCTCCAACTTTGCTGATGCGCGCATCTTCGAGACCATACATCTGAAAATCGGCATGCGGCGCGATCGCCTTGTCGTAATGATGCGCGATCACCTCAAGGCCGTCGGGACTGAGCTCGACCGGCAAGAGCCAGGCGAGCGACGTCAGCGCCATGACCTTCCAGCCGCCCCCCTGCAGCATGAACTTGCGCGGATCGGCCGTGTTGGCGGCCTCGAGCGGCCATGCGTCGAGCAGATAGCGGCCGTCGGACCAGCGGATATTGTGGACATGGCCATCGAATATCGGCTGGCGGAGCGCCTCGGCGACACGGACCATCATCAGCAGATTGCCGTTCGGCAATCGGGTCAGCGCCGGATTGAACGCGCCGAGCACATAGGTCTCGACGCCGAGATGACCCGCAAGCGGCGAGCGCGAGAGGTCGATATCGTCGGGGACGAGGACCAGCTTGTCGACCGCGAACGTCATTCGCCCGGCTGCATGCGAGGGGCGATGGTGAGCTGCTGGACCACGGCGCGCCGCGGCTGGGTCAGCACGAAGTGCACGCCGACCGCGATGTCCTCAGCGCGAAGCATGCTGTCCTCGTTGATCATCTCGCGTTGCTTCTCGACAGGTATGTCGGGCAGTTGCATGTCCGATCCGGTCTTGCCTGGCTCGACGTTGCTGACTTTGATGCCTTTCGGGCCAAGCTCCTTGCGCAGCGCCTCCGAGAAGCCCTGGATGCCATATTTGATGCCTGCATAGATCGTCGATTGCGGTCCGAGCACATGAGCGCTCATCGAGCCGATGAAGACGATGTCGCCATGGTCTCGGAGCGTGTCGGCGGCTGCCTTGGCGCTCAGCAGATAGGCGGTGAAGTCGGTGGCGATCGCCTCGCGAAGATCGGGCTCGCTCGTTTCACCGAGCGCGCCGGCGGCGGCCGCGGCATTGATTACCGCTATATCGAGTCCGCCGAGATAGGATGCGGCTGCTTCGAAGGAGCGTGTAACATTGTCGGGGTCGGCGAGATCGACGGCTAAGCCGTTTCCCCGGCCGACCTCCCTGATCCTTTCCAGCGCGTCGGCGAGATGGCCGGGGTCGCGGCCGCAGATAAAGACGTCGACGCCGTAGCTCGCGAGCAAGACCGCGATGGCGCGGCCTATACCCGTCGTTCCGCCCGTAATGATCGCCTTTCTACCTTCGAGCGTCGGCTGTTCGGTGTGGGCATCGACATCCGGCGTCATCGGCATCTCCTGAAGGCTCGACGCCCGGAAAGCGCGGGCCGGGCGCGAAGTTCCCCCGGCGCGAGCAAGTCACGAAAATCCCATAGGAATGGCGTGCCATCGGGCTGCAACCTAACCCATCCGAGCGCGTTGCGGCGGCGTGCAGGGACAGGGGATGGTCATGGCAAAGGCAACGAGACGATCGTCGGGCGAAACTGGCGTGCGGAGCGACAACGCCCCAGGCGCAAGTCTCTGCGTGCTCGCGCTTCGCTCCGAGCTGAAGCAGGGCCGGATGCGCACGATCGGTACGTTCGAGTTCGAGGGGCGCGACGTGACCGTGGCGCTCGGACATGATTCGCTGTGGGCGATCAGCCGGCGCGGCGCCGCCCGGCTTGCGGTTCGCACCGCCTACGCGTTGGGCGGGCTCAAGGCGCGGCGGATCAAACCGAGGCCGGGCGAGGCCATGCGCATCGCGTTGACCAGCGCGATCGGCAAGCACATCGTCAGCCTGGCCGTCGATACGAACGAACTACCCGTGCTTCGGGCGACGACATGGCTGACGCCGAGCGAGGATCTGCTCGTGCCGCATCTGCCGCGCGATCTCTATCCTCTCGGCCCCGATGACGACCCCTTGACCGCAGAAGGCAATGTCGAGGCGGCGCAACGGGGGCTCAACGCCGGCCTGCTCTATTGGCGTCTCGGCGGCGAGACGCCCGGCTCCCTGCTGTATTTGCAGAACCTCACGGCGATGAACGCCTATTACAACGCTACCCATACCAAGCCCGATGGCGCGGTCGGTGGCGAATGGCCGGAACTCGGCTATCTTCCGCCGACGCCCCCGCAGAGCGGTACACCGCCGGTGAACCCGCTCAAAAAAGGGGAGCAGGTCTGCCTCTCCGACGCATTGATCGTCTTCCATCGCGACGCACCGGCGGATGAAGCGCATTCGGGGCGGCTGTTCCTGCAGATGCTCGGCAGTGCCTACCGCCTGCTCGACAAGCCTGAGCCGGAATTCCACGATTGGCCAGCGCGGGCCGAGCGCACGCTTCGAGACCTGGCGGACGCGCCGGAGGCGACGATCCGCCATTACGGCAACACCTATGTTCATCCTTACACTGCCTCCGAATATCCGGACTCGATGGTGCAGGTCTCTCTCGTCAGTTCGATCCACGATTACGGCCGGTGGCTCGGGCAGGCGGCCCCTCTCGAGGCGCGGCTGGCGCGGGGGCTCGATCGCTTTTTCGATCCGAAGCTGGGCTCGATCCGCCGCTACCTTCCGAACGTCGGCAAGGATAAGGACAAGGATGCGGTCGACAGCTGGTACCTCTATCACCCGTTGCTCGGCCTGGGGAATCTCGCGCTCGACGGCGATAAGCGTGCGCGGCGCCTGTTCGAGCAATCGGTGGGCTTTGCCATCAAGGCCGCGCACCATTTCGATTACAAGTGGCCGATCCAGTACAAGGTCACGGATTTCTCGGTTATCGTCGAGGCCCGCGGCGACACCGATCTTGGCCAGACCGACGTTGGCGGCATCTACGCTTACGTCATGCTCGTCGCTTTCGAGCTGACCGACGATCCCAAATATCTCGGAGAAGCGCGAAAGGCGATCGATGCCGCGGAAGGCATGCGCTTCGAACTCAATTATCAGGCCAACCTGACCGCCTGGGGTGCTGCCGCCTGCATGCGGCTGTGGCGGATCACGAACCAGGAGCGCTACCTCCTCCAGAGCTACGTCTATCTGGCGAGCTTCTTCCACAATTCCGTTCTGTGGACGTCGAAGATCGGCGACAGCGCGAACTATCCGACATTCCTTGCGGTAAGCGCGCTCCATGACGGCCCGTACATGGCGCTGTACGAATGCTTCGACAGCTTCGCGGCATTCGAGCGCTATCTGAAGGACGGCGGACCGGATCTCGATCCTGCGGCCCTGATGATGGTCAGCGACTATTGCCGCTACGCGCTGGATCGCGCCTGGTATTATTATCCCGACGCACTGCCTGCGGAGATGATTTCCGAGGAACCGCGCAACGGCCATATCGATCGAAAGCTCTCGTTTCCGCTTGAGGATCTGTATGTCGGCGGGGACAAAGCAGGGCAGGTCGGCCAAGAAATCTACGGAGCCGGCGCTGCGTTCGTATTTGCGAGCCGGGTCTTCCATCATGTCGAGGGCGCACCGTTCGACATGTTCTGCAATGCCTTCCTTCTCGCCAGCGACCGGACCAGCGATCAATCGCTGTCTTTTCATCTCGGCGGCGATCCGGCGGGCCGTGCAAATCTCTTCCTGCTAGCCACTGGCAAAGGATCTTTGTCGTCCGTTACCGTGACGAGCGATCCCGGGGGCGAGATCGCGGGCAATACACAGGGCAGGCGCCGCGAATTTGAAGTGCCAGCAAACGCACGGGTGCATATACGCTGGCGCTGACCCGGAAAACGTCGAGGTCAGTCTCCGGCGTCGAATACGGAGTCCGCGATTTAAGCTGGGAAGCTTGAGCTAAATGATCGCATTGGGAGCGGTATTTGTTGGTGCAGTTTCTATAAGCGCCGCGCTTCTACTTTCTACTCACACTGCGCGATCATCAATGCGTCTCAGGATGCGATGATGAAGCGTCTATCTGCTAAAGTGAATAATCACGGACTATGGCGGCTAATCAAGCATCATAGACTGACGCCAAATCCGCACTCTCTTGAGCGGTGAGCTAGTTCTTGCTCAACCCTTCTTGATTACGGTGTCGGCCTTAGTGTCGATCTTTTTTTCTTCGGCTTTAGAGATACGTCCCGCCTTGGCCGCTTGGCTCGCTCTCGCCTTTGCGTTCTTGGCGTGGGCTGTGTCCTCGATCGGGTATGCTCGTTTGTCGGGCTCGGCAAATTTACTCGGCGGCAGTTTGTCGCGCTCCGACTCGGATAGCTTCGTCATATCCTTCTCCTCCACCGTTAAAACGCGCTGGGGCTCACCCGGTTCAGTGCCACGTATCGATATGATCGAATAGCCGTTTCCGGGACGCGGCGGGCCGCGTTTGGGCGGCCGCATCTGGGTCTCCTGGATCAACGACGCAATTCCGGCGCGAAGCGCGCCCGCGCTATCTGCCCGACACGGAGACCTAATGCTTGCCCAGCCTCGTTGGAAAAGCGGAAGTGCATTCCGCCCTGGATACGGGCGAGGCTGCTGGCGGCGAGAAAGTCATCCCAATCCGCAAACGTCATCGTGACGGGCGTGCCGAGGAGTCACTGGCGATCTCTACCGGCCCCGCCGTTTCAGCGGCGAGGACTCCAGCATATACGCCTGAGAAGCCGCAGTGGCCGCAGGGATGTTCGGGATGGTTGGAGCGTCGCCATGACCGGCTCCCAGAGCGGATCGCGCTCGGTCGCCGCATTATCGTCCCGATCAGCATTGCGGATCGCGCTTAGCGGCCGCCACGTCATGTAGCGCATCTTGGCCTGCGCGATCGCCGCGTTCGCCTCCAGACCCGCCATGCGCCTCCACCTCCTCGCGAAGCTCACGCGCGAGGTTGCCGTGATGCGACCATCACGAGCGCACAGGCAGACAAGGCCGTGAAGGACTATCGCGAATCCCACAAGGGATAGCATCGGGTGCCATCGTCCGCTCGTGACGTCTTCATCAACTGTCCGTTCAACGTGGAACGCCGGCAGAGGCCGTTGTTTCCGATCTCGATGGCCACTGGTCGTATGGCCTGATCCAGCGCTTTGCGCCGATGCGGACAATCCTACGCGGTTTCGTCCAGCCGATCGCTTCGTAACTATGGTCGAGCGTGTTCTGAAAACAGTCGTTCTCTACTTCCGGACGATGTTGTCCGGTGGCGACGATGGCCTCGAACGAGAGGCGCATGGGGGCGTCAAATGGCACTTCCACTACATCGATAGCCGATTTCGTAGTTCGGACGTCATCCTCAGCTTTGACACTCGGTGGGTGAAAATGAGCACGCGAAGGGCGTCGGCAAGTTGCGCCCCCTTTTCGTGGAGACCCACGCGGAGGGCAAAGCAAAATTTACGGCGCATTCCACGCGTTGGCAGGACCCGAAACGGCAAAGTATGTATCAGATCTGCTCGCGCGATCTCCACAAGGGTGTCGAGCATTTCCGGTGCGCCAAGGACGGTTTGGACGCAGTGTGGGCGCATGGTGCCATTCTGACCCCACATCCCAGCAGCATCGCCGCGTCACCCTATTCAACCGACTCAAACAGTGCACGCCCGGGTAGGAGGGGAAGGGGGCGAGAAGCCACCGCCCGTGTTCCGCGGCCGTGCTCGATTTCTCATAGCCTCTGGACCGTGCCGGCTTTGGCAGGTGCCTCATCTTGAGAGGCCGGCCCCGATGGATTTTTCGCCGGGAGCGATGGCTTGGGCAGGCCGTGGTGGCCTACCTGCCAGCCGACGGCCGCGATCGCGCCCAAGGCAAAGAGCAGGGGTAGTATGACCTCCAGTCTGAAGGTCCAGCGACGGATGCGCAGAACTTTCTTCAGGAGATCGTTCAATTCCTCCAGTCGGTTGTAGATGAATTGTTGATCGCCCCTGTCGAAGGCAGCCCGTAAGCCTTTCGATGAGAGAGCGCTGCGCATCTCGACCCACGGATGAAGGGTCTCTTCGTACGCGGTCTTGATGACTCGGCGCGCGCGACGCGGCGCGAGATAAGGTGCGCCGGCTTTTTCCTTCTCCAGCCGATCGGCGTGCAGAGCCTCGTCGGCCTTGTCGACAAGTCGCCGCAGATCGGCCGCGATGTCAGCCCGGATCTCAGCGAGCCAGGCCTCCTGCGCGTCGATGACGCCAGCCATTTCGGGCAGCTTGCGGATTTCGGTCACATCGATGGTAATGAACTGAATGTCGGGCGTCGTCAGCGGGGCGCCATCGACCGACGCCATTATTTTCTCGTTGTAGACTCGATAGGCGTCGGTGATCGCGCGATCCATTTGCTCCCGGTAATATTGCTCGACCCGTTCACTGATCTGAGCGACCGCGATCAGATTACGCACTTCGAGGATCGCCGTATCGTTCTTCGTGCGGCTGAAGCCTGCCCGGTCATAATCGACCCACGCCTTGAACGAAAAGATCGCCCCGACTCCGAACACGAACATGCCGAAGAGCAGGAAGGCCTTCCAATCGAGCGCAATTGTCGCGTCAGCAAGCTTGAAGCTGGCGACGTCGAGAAGCCCGAACGAGACGAACACGAGGGCGCTCGTCAACAACATCGTCTGGTACCGCACCGTCTCGACCGAGAGCGGTGGGACGCTGACGGCGGTCGCATAGTCGACCAGCGCATTGCGGCGCACGGCATAAGCCTCGTTGTCGACCGGATCCTTGAGAGAGAAAACGAGAGGAAACTGCGCTCTGACCCGTGCCTCTAGCTCGTCCTTATCACGCGCCATCGTGCGGACTCCCGGTTTGCCGTCCGCCACTCTATATCCCGGCCGAGCGGGTCACAATCCGCGCGCGGCGGCGGCCCTGCCAGATGCCTGGAAGATTTATCGGTTTAGGCCCGATTATAGCCTCTGTGGGCTATAATTGACTCTGTCCGGATGGGAGGTGAATCGGGCAATGCAGTTCGCGGGGCTGAGCCTCAGGCTGATCGACGAATTGTCTGACCCTGAAATTTCATTTGGCAGGCGGTGCCAGAACTCGGTCTTGGTACCGTCCGGATCGATGATCCAGGCATACTTCCCCGTGCCGTCGCTCTGGCGCTTCAGGATCTTGACGCCCTTCGTCTCGAGGCGCGCGACATAAGCGTCGAGATCGTCGACCGCGAAACTGATCATGAACTCGCGCTTCGACAGCTCGATCCCCTCGCTCGCCTCTGGCATGCGTTCCAGAGCGCCATCGGTGGATGGCCGGGCGCGTCGGTGCGCAGGATCGCCCCTCCCCAGGGTTCGAGCGGCGAACCCAGCACGTCCCTACCACGCGGCCAGCGCCTGGGGGTTCTTGCTGGTGACAAATACCCCGCCGAGCTCTGTGATTCGACCCGCGCCCTCCGCTACCGCCGGTGCCGATGCGAAGATGACGAGCGTCGCAGACGCCACTGTCACCGCCCTGTTCCGCATGTCCCGCGCTCCACGAATCCCCCGTCCGGCACGCTATCAAAGCGGCCGGTGAACTCCCAGCCGGGTGCCCGCGCGATCATGGTCCGGGCGCATGTCGCATGTGGTTGAAGGCGAGGAGTGCCGCGCGGTGGCGCCAGGCTGGGCGACGGTGGGGCAGAGTGCGCCGGCCGGGATGCAGAGGAGAGGAGGATCTGGATGGGTGTCCTTTCGGAATGGCCTGAGGGGACAGTCGTCAAAGGACAAGTGTCCTAAACATCGGTGAATTCAAGCTGGTCAACAATCGTCTGCTGGGCTCAATCTTGACGCGGACCATCGCGACCTCCCGCCTGGGTCTGTGCCCGGTCGAGAGCACGAACGACAGGCGCCCGCCTACGAGATCGTTGCGCCTAACGTCGGCAACCCCTGACAGCGGGCATCTCGGCTTTCAATCTGCCGCTTTCGGTCCCGACGGGTGCTGCGGCGAAACTACCCGCTTTATCAAAGTCTATTGGCTGTTTCGCGGTAGACCGCCAGTCTTTCATCTAGCCCGACATGGCATCCGTCGTGAGTGACAGGATGAGCAACACCTGACACGAACAGAGATTGTTGGTAGGGCGAGTTAACATGATGAGCGGCCCGCGCTTTGGTCTATATCCTGTGCCTGTCCGCCATGACGCAACTTTCCACGTGCGATTCGACTCGTGTGATGACATCATTGGTGCGAAGCATGCGTGCTCCAAATTTGCGTAATTCGTAGTTTTCTCATCCGGGACGGTCCGTATCTTTCCCTGGATGTGAGATGGCGGCCGGACTGTTCAGCGCATCTGGCGGGATATTTGTAATGGCGACACACGGCACCGCGACCGACTGGGCGGAAGAGGCAAAGCGAATCGGTGCGCCCATCAACGCGGAGCCGAAAGAGCGGAATGCCTATCGCGTCGCCCACGCGGACATGATCGCCAGGACGCTTCGTGGTGTCGGTCACACGCGACCTCCCGCTCGGGCACCGGGATGCGTGTCGTCTACAAATTTCGTCGGCCCACATCCCGGCATTCGTGGCGGCCGGTGTGGCGACCGCGACATCCCGGCCCTTGTCGGCTTCGGGGCGGGGGCGGGCCGTGCCGCTGACGCGACAGGCCTGCTTCGCGAGATCGATTGCCGCAGACGCGATCTCGACGTTCCCAACCCGCGCGGCCGTCAGACCGGCGCAGTGCGCCCCCGCGCCGAGCAGGTCAGGCAGCCTGTTCCTCCCACGCAAAGGCGAAGCGCTTGGCACCGGCATCGACGCCGGCGAGCATCATGCCCTGACCGCGCGAGGCAATGACGATCGTTGAGCGGCACGTCGAGCGGGTCGCGCATCTGCACGAGCAAGGTGGTGCGTGGCTCGTTGGAGACGTTCGTGCCCGATCCATGGATGAGCAGATAGGACATGAAGATCGCGTCGCCCGCCTTTGCCGGGATCGGAGTCGCGCGAGTGATCGGATACAGCTTTTCTGAGGCGTGATGATCGCTGCCATAGGCTTCGACCGGGCCGAGCTTGTGGCTGCCGGGATAGGCGCGCAGGCAGCCTTTTTCCTCGGGCGCATCGTCGAAGTGCAGGATGATCGCGATCATCGAATGATCGCGATGCGGAAAATAGGGATAGTCCTGGTGCATCGGGAAGGGCGATCCCTTTTCCGGCGGCTTAATGAACATTTTGTTGTGGTGAAGCTGGACGTTCGGGCCGATGATGCCCTGTGCCGGGCCTGTCAGGCGCGGATCGGTCAGCAGCCGAGTGAAGGCGGCCGAGCGGAAATGCACATCGTGGCAATGGGTGATCGAGGTGCCGCCGGCCTTGACGCTTTCCCATGTCGCGTCGGTTTCCCCCTGCCGCTCGGCGATGGCGTGAATCTCGGCCCGATAGGCGGCTGCCTCCTCCGGAGTGAGCAGGCCGGTTATGTGAAGATAGCCGTTCTGCTGGTAGAATTCGATCTGTTCGGTGGAAAGGCTGGTCATGGGCGGCGTCCTGATTTGCGCTGGCATCATATAACTGCGTGACTCAGAGGCAATTGGATCTGGGCAAGCCTCGTGGTATAAAAACGCATGTCGCTTTTCGCCTGGCCACGGCGATCGTGCCGCGCATCGTGGTCGCCGGCCGCTTCGCCCTAGTCGATCGCGCGCACGAGACCCGCTACTGCGGGCCGACGCATGCGCTGCACCTCCACGATTATAGCGCGGAGCTGCGCACGGAGGCGGGGACGCAGCCGTTGGCGCAGGGTGACGTGACGCTCAGCCCCGCTGGCAGCGCCACGACATATGCGCTCGATGCGCCGGGGCGGCACTGGTGCATCCATTTCTTGGCGCCCGCCGATGTCGTAGCTGACGATGCGCCATTGGCGATCCCGGTGCACAGCTCGGCCGCGACGATCGGCGGCGGGGTGCGCGAGCGGATGGCGCATGTCGCGGCGCTGCATGCGCGATCGGCGGACGACCGCCTCGCTGCCGTGGCCGCGGGTTTGGCCCTGCAGGAATTGTTGTTGTGGCTGGCCGATCGGCCGCGCAGCATGCTTGGCGCTCGTGTCGATACGGCTGCGGAGCAGGCTGCGGCGATCATCGACACGCGCTTTGCCGAACCGCTCGATCCGGCGACGATCGCCGCCGCAGTCGGTCGGTCTCCGGCCTATCTGGCGCGGATATTCCGGACGCGCTTCGGCACGACCATCCCGCATCGCCTGATCCGGAGCCGCGCCCAGCATGCCCGCTATCTGCTGGAATCGACCGACCTGCCCATCTGGCGCATCGCCGAGCGGGTCGGGATCCCCGATGCACAGCATTTCAACAAGACGCTGCGGCGGCTGTTGGGGGCGAGCCCTTCCGCGATCCGCGCACGCTCGGTCGGCAAAACGATCGATGCCGATCGCTAGCCGAGCGTCGCGCGCGAGCGTCCACGCGCTCATCTGGCGGCGGCGGGCAAGCCTGCAATGCGTCCTTCATCCCGCGGCATTTTACGATGCGGGAACTGTCGACCAAGCCAGCCAGATCGCTGCCGTCCACGAGAAATCGTCACCCCCGCTGCCGGAGCCGTCGATCGGGCTGAACGCCTCGTAGAAACCTTTGCGGGCGATCAGCGCCAGCGTATCGCCGCGTACCCTTTCGGCCCAGCGGCGATGACCGGCTTCGGCGAGGCCGGTGCCGATCATCCAATTGACCACCGCCCACACCGGCCCGCGCCAATAGCGGACCATCTGGAAGCCCGGATCGTCCGGATCGAGGCTCGGCATCAGAAACTGGACGCGAGCGGAGATGCGCTCGATATGCGCGAGCATCGCCGCGTCCTTCCGCGGGTTTGATAGGCCTGCGTAGAAGCTGAGCAAGGACGCGCTGGTGACAAAGCCGGAATGGCGTCCAGTGAGAAGATCGCGCGAGCACCAGGTGCCGCGCACTTCGTCCCACAACCAACCGATGCCGGCTTCGGAGCGGGCGATCCAGACATCGATTGCGCTGCGGTCACAGCCGAGAATGTCGGCAAGGTCCGCGAGATCGCGATTCGCGCGCAGCAAGATCATCGACATGCCGACATCCGCCACCTTGAACGGATTGCCGGTGGCGATCTTCGCATGATCCCACCCTTGTGCGCGGCCATATTGGACGAGCGCCAGGTAGCGATCATATTCGAGCTTCGTCGGCCGCATCTTGGCATTGAGATGGCCGGTATCGCGGCGGGTATATTCGCCGACGTTCGAGACATCGATCGATTCGCCGGGCGCATCCCATTCGGGAGAATTGTCACGGCCCGTTTCCCAAGGGTGCATCGCCACCACGACGCCGCGCTGCTCGGGGTCGCGATGGTCCGCGAACCAGCGATGCCAAGCGAACAGCTTGTCGAACAGAGCCTCCGCGCGCGGCCGGAAGGCCTCGCCTTCGCCGGCGGCGACCGCGCCGTCCCATAGCCTTCGCACGACGGTCGCGGCGACAGGCGGCTGGGTGATACCCGACGTGACCGGCTCCCTATCTGTGCCCCAGACCTGCGGACCGGGGAAATAGCCCTCGTCCTCCTGCCAAAAGACGATGTGCGGCAGGAAGCCATCGTCCCATTGTGCGCGGAACAGCGTTTCGATCTCGGCCCAGGCGCGTTCGCGGTCAAAGGTGGCGAAGCCCAGCGCGACGAAGGCCGAATCCCAATTCCACTGGAACGGATAGACGCGGCCGTTTGGCACGGTGTAGCCGCCGCGATCATTGCAACGCAGGATATCGCGGGCTGCCCCGTCGAGCCGATCGGTATCGAACTGGTCGGTCATGGTGTCGCCTGAAATGCACGATGCGGACGCGCGTCGGCGCCCGCTCCGGTGAGAGGATCAGAAGGTAAAGGTAAGCCGCCCGGTCACGCGGCGCGGCAGCACCGGGCGGCCGACGAAATATTGCCCGCCGACCGTCTGGTTATTGTCGAGCCGCGGCGAGCCTTCGGTCACGGCGTCGGTATCGAACAGGTTGAAGACGTTGACGCTGAACCGCAGCGCATGCTCGCTGCCGAGCGGGATCTTGTAGCCGGCATCGAGATTGACGATGTTCCACCCTTTCAGGAGGATCGCGTTGTTCGACGCGACATAATTCTCGCCCGTATAGTTCGTGAAAAAAGACACATCGAGCGCGCCGTCGTCATAATAGAGGCCGGCATTGTAGAGCAGGTTCGGCTGGCGCTCGAGCTGGTTGCCGATGATCGCCGGATTTGGCGTCGGAACGTTGTTCACCAGCGCCTGGAACTGGGTATATTCGGCGTGCTGCAGCGTCATGTTGCCGTTGAAGTGGAGGCTGCGCAGCAGCTTGATGTCGAGCGTGGCCTCGACGCCATAGGATTCGGTCGCGATCAGGTTCACCGCTTCCTGGAAGCCGCCGCCGGGGGCGTTGATGAACAGCACCTGCCGCCGGTTATTTAGCTTGGTATAAAGCGCCGCCGCCGTGAAGGTGAATTGCGGCTGGGCGACCTTGATGCCCGCTTCGGCCTGCTTGATGATCTCGCCCGAATAGCTGGAAGTGCCCGGTGACGCGCTGGCATTCGCGGCCGTGCCGGTCGGCAGCGGCGCGAACCCTACCGCGCGGATCTCGGGGAAAAAATAGCCGCGTGAGCCATTGGCATAGAGGCTCACGCGATCGGTCAGCTTGTAGAGCAGGCCGAACGCGGCCGCCCATTCGGTGGCAGAGACCTTGCCGGTCAGATAGCCGTCATTGCCCCAGCTGACGTCGCGCAGCGCCGCCGAGAGATTTGGGGTCGTGGTGTCCGTGATGAAGGTGGAGACGCGCTCGCGGCGGACGTCACCGCTGAAATGCTCGACGCGCCCGCCCAGGTCGAGGTTGAAGCGGTCGCCGATCTCGATCTGATCAGCAAGATAGGCGGCGTAGCGCTCCGCTTTGTGGCGGTTGTTCACATAATTGGCAGTGCTCGCGTTGGTGAGGCCGTTGTGCGAGATGATCGTCGTGGCGCCGGTCGTCGGGTTGGTGACGGTCAGGTTGATCAGGCGCGGCTGGTTGTTGAACTCGGCGAGGTAGGTGGAGGTGACGTTCACGTCCCGCGCCCATGCATTCGCATAGAAGCCGCCGAGCGTGACGCTATGATCCAATGCGCCGGTCACAAACCTGCCGGTGAGGTTCAGTTCGCCGGTGAAATCGTGCATCGGCCGATTGCGATCGGTGAAGCGGTTGGCGAACAATAAGGTGTTCGCGGGCACTGCGCCGCCGCCTGCGAACGTATAGGTGGCGTTGGCCAGGCTGATGCCGTTCAGCTCGGGTATCTGGGCGCGGCGCGCAGCATTGGTCACGAAACTGGCCAGAGTCTCGGGCACGTTGACGATGCCGTCTCCATCCGACCAGAGCCCGAACTTGTGCTTGTATTGGGAATATTTGGCTCTGCCGTTGAAGCCCCAATTGTCGCTCATCTTCTTGTCGAAAGCGAGCGCGACCTGGCCGCCCTTAGTATAGACGCCATCATCGATATCGCTGACGAACGGTCCGTCCGGCGTGTTGAAGCCGAGACTCGCGAGCGGGAACTTGTTTTGGACGGAATTGACCTTCTTCCCGTCATTTCCCGGGATGCGGTTTCGCGTCACCCCGTCGAGCGGGATGGGCAGATAATATTGAACCTGATCGTCGATCCACTGGCCGTAGAGCGTGACCGATCCGCCATTGTCGGGGAAGGCATATTTCAAGTTCGCACGCAGCTGATAGCCCTTGGTATCCAGATCGGTGCGGATCGGCCCCTCGTCATCGCGGTAGAAGCCTGAAAAGGCATAGAACAGATTTTCAGCGAGCGGACCGCTCACGGCAAGGTCGCCGCGATAACGCCCGCGCTGCGCATATTCGAGCTGGGTGGTGCCCCGGAAGGTGTCGGTACCCGAACGGCTCAGATAGTTGATCAGTCCCGCGACCGACCCCGGTCCGAACAGGTTCGAGACGCCGCCGCGCACGAATTCGAGCCGATCAATGCCAAGGTCGTTGCGATAATAGACGTCGAACGCCGACGAGTTGAGGCCAAAGGTTGAGAAGACGGGGATCCCGTCATACATCAGCGGGGTGAACTGATATTGGCCGCCCGAAGGAAGCCCTTTCACGAACACGTTGGCCGCGACTTCACCACCGCCGCCGTCGGCCTTGATCGTCGGGATGCTGTTGAGAATGTCGGCCTGATTGGACGCTGACCGTCGGGCGAGCGTCTCACTGTTCAGCGACGTCACAGCAAGCGGCGTGTCGAGCGCGATGCGCGCACGGGTCGTGCCGGTGACGATGATGTCGGGCGCTGCCTCGGCTGCCGAAGCGATCGCCGTCGGGGTGGGCGCCTCGGCCGGCGGCGCGGCCGTGGTCTGGGCCGACGCCATCGTCGGGAGCAATGCCAGCGCGGCGCTCGCCGACAGCAACCCTGCGCGCAGGCCGTTCATGCCGAAGCCCTTCATCTCATCCCCTCCATCTACCCATCGCAACATTGCCTGTCGCCGATCGTTGGCCAGAGCGTGATCAGAAGCCGGGTCGGCCGGAAGTCTGTGATGTTGCAACGATCTGTTGCGGGTTTCGGAACGTAGCCTTAACAATATCGCATGCTCGATCTCGGCGACCTCATGGTGTTCACGAAAGTCGTCGAGACGGAAAGCCTGACCAAAGCCGGCAAGTTGCTCGGCATGCCCAAGTCGACCATCAGCCGGCGCGTATCACGGCTCGAGGAGTATCTGGGGGTGCAATTGCTTCATCGCTCCACGCGCGCGGTGACGGTGACGCAGGACGGCGCGCTGTTCTTCGATTATTGTTTGCGCTCGATCGGCGTGCTGCGCGACGGGGAGCGCGCTCTTCAAACGGGCCGGGACACACCGCGCGGCGTCGTCCAGATCGCGATCCCCTATGTGCTCGGCCAAAGCCTGATCGGTCCTTTGCTCGCTGACTTCTTGCAGCAATTTCCCGAGGTGCGGCTGGTAAGCGTGCTGAGCGATGATGCGATCGGGTTGCTTCGCTCGGGGTTCGACGTTGCGCTCGCGGTGGGGCCGTTCGCGGATAGCGGGCTGATCGCGGTCAAGCTCGGCTCGACCGGCTGCGGCACTTTTGGCGCACCCGGCTATTTCGAGCGGAAAGGGATGCCGCAGAGCCATACCGAATTGCCGCGCTTCGATTTGCTCGCCACCGGCACTCTCGATCGTCGCCAACGCTGGAGCCTGCACAGCGCCGATGCGCAGGTGACGGTCGAATTCTCGCCGCGGCTGGTGTGCAACGACCTGATCCTGCTCCGCCATGCCGCGCTTTCCCAGCTCGGCATCGCCAGTCTGCCGGCTTTTCTGTGCAAGCGCGATCTCGCCGAAGGGCGGCTCGTCGAGGTGCTTCCCGGCTGGCAAGCCGCTGATATGGATTTCTTCGCTCTGTTCGCTGATCCGAAGGGTGTGTCAGTGCGAGTGCGCACGCTGATCGACTATCTCGTTGAGCATCTGCGCCCGATCCTGTCGTGGGACATGCATGATGTTGCCACAAGCGGAACAATGCGTTCCGATTATGCTGACTTGTAAGCGCTGCCGGTTAGGCCAGCCTAAAGGCGTCCCGGCAACGACCGGCGACTTCATCGGAGAGGGACCATCGCCAGCGCCGGGAGTCCAACTTTAAGCGGCGACGTGCGCGCCAGCCTGCGCGCCTTGTTTGCCGAGGCGGTGCGGGCCGTATCGCCCATCGTCGCGATGCCCTTGGTGCTGCCAAGCGCGCCGCACGGCCGTACAGTCGTGATTGCGGTGGGCAAGGCAGCGGCCGAGATGATGCGTGTCGTGCAGGCGCGCAGCCGGGGCGCCGCCGTCGAGGGGCTCGTCGTCACTAGGCATGGGCACCTGCCCTTGACCGGAGCAAATTGGCCGAACGTGGAGGTAATCGAGGCAGGCCATCCCTATCCGGACGACAATAGCGTCCGCGCCGCGCGCCGCGCGTTGAAACTTGCCGCGACATTGGAGGCGGGCGATCGCCTGCTCGTGCTGCTGTCGGGCGGCGGCTCGGCGCTGCTGGCGGCGCCCGTTCCCGGACTTTCGCTCGCCGACAAGCAGGCGGTCACCCGCGCGCTGCTGCAATCCGGCGCGACGATCGAGGAGATCAACCGCGTGCGCAAACACCTCTCGCTCGTAAAGGGCGGCCGGCTCGCGGTGGCTGCCGGGCATGCGGCGGTGACGACCTGGATCATCTCGGACATTCCGGGTGACGACCCCTCGTTCGTCTCCTCGGGCCCGACGGTGGCCGATACGAGCAATCTCGAAACGGCGCGCGAGATCATCGCGCGTTATGGTATCGAGGTCGCGCCCGCGATCCACACTGCGCTTGCCGACCCGGCGAACGAGACACCTGACCCAGACAGCCTAGGACTGGCTGGGGCGGAGACAGTGGTGATCGCACGAGCCGCCGACTCGCTCAACGCGGCAGGCAAAATGGCGCAGGCGCTGGACTATCAGGTGACGAGCCTGGGCGATCGGCTCCAGGCAGAGGCGCGGCATTTGGGAGCGAGCCATGCGGCACTCTCCCGCCGGCTCGCCAAGGACGGGATCCGCCGGGCGATCCTTTCGGGTGGCGAGACGACGGTCACGGTCGTCAACAAGGCGGGGCGGGGCGGGCGTAACCTCGAATATTTGCTTGGCCTCGCCATCGCGCTCGACGGCGCACCGGGCATCTCGGCCATCGCCTGCGATACCGATGGCATCGATGGCACCGAAGATGCAGCGGGCGCGATCGTCACGTCCGACACGCTCACGCGCGCCGCTGCCCTAGGGCTCGATCCGGCGGCGCATCTAGCGCAGAACAACGCTTATCTTTTTTTCGAAGCGCTCGGCGATCTTGTCGTCACCGGCCCCACGCTCACCAACGTCAACGACTTCCGTGCGATCTTGATCGACGCGGAGGCTTAGAGAGGACAGCGATGCAGGCCGACAAAAAGCGCGGGCCGCCCGGCGCGAACTATCCGTGGTCGCTGATCGCGTTGCTCTGGGTCGTCGCCTTCCTCAACGCGGCGGATCGATCGGTCATCGTTGCGGTGATGCCAAACATCCGCGCGGAATATGGCCTGTCCGGCAATCAGCTTGCCTTGATCTCGTCGGTCTTCTTCTGGGTCTATGCCGCCGCAGCCCTCTTCACCGGGCGGCTCGGCGACAGCGCCCGGCGCACGCGCGTCGTTCTATACGGGCTGGCCTTCTGGAGCGTCGCGACGGGGCTGATCCCGCTCGTCAGCGGTTTTGCGATGCTGCTCGGCGCGCGGGCGATCGTGGCGGCGGGCGAATCCACTTATTATCCCACGGCTACCGCCCTGATCGGTGATTGGCACAAGCCTGCGACGCGCAGCCGCGCACTCTCACTCCATCAGACGGCGGTGTTTGCCGGATCGGGGCTCGGCGCTCTGCTGGCCGGCGCGTTGGCCGATCATTTCGGCTGGCGCATGCCGTTCCTGGTATTCGCGGTCGCGGGCCTCCTTTGGGTCGCGGTACTGTACCGCACGCTGCAAGACGCGCCGATCGTGCATACCGCGGCCGAGGCGGGGAAGGGCAACGAGCCATATGGCGTGGTGCTCCGGATCAAGCCGGCGGTGATGCTGTTCGTCGTTTTCTTCCTCGCAAACGGCGTAGCCAACGGCATCACCGTGTGGGCGCCGACGTTCGTCCACGACATGCTGGGTGAGAGCCTGACCGGCTCCGCCTTTTACGGATCGGCGAGCATCAACATCGCCGGCTTCGTTGCCGTGCCGCTCGGTGGGCTGCTGGCGGATACGCTGGCGCGGCGAAACCCGGTCGGGCGCTTCTACACGCTCGCAATAGGATTGACGGTGGCGGCGTTGATGCTGTTGCCTATGCTTTGGGCGCGCAGCGGGGCGATGGTCGGCATGGTCCTGATCGCGACGACGCTCGGCAAGGGCCTGTTCGACGGCTGCATCTACGCGGCGATGCAGGACGTCGTGCCGCCGAGCGCGCGATCGACTGCGGTCGGGCTGATGACGACCTGCGGCTTCATCGGTGCCGGCTTCGCGCCACTGGTCATATCGGTGCTTTCGAAGACGCTGGGCATGGCCGGCGCCTTCGCGTCGTTCGGCGCGCTGTACGCGATCGCCGTGCTCATCTTGTTGGCGACGCGCGAGTCCACCCGTGCGGCCGTGATCGCCAACCAGCAGCAGGTGCAATGATGCAGGGATTGATGCTCGCCGCCCCGCGAAACCTGGTGTTCGAGACGCTCGATCTCGCGGCAGGGCCGGGGCAGGTGCTGATCCGTACGCTATATTCTGGGGTCAGCGCGGGCACCGAGCTCTCGCAATATCGCGGGTCCAGCCCGTTCATGAACCGCCAGTGGGACGAGAGCCGGCGGCTGTTCGTCGAGGGGGCGGGCCCGAGCTGGCCGTATCCGGTGCGCAACCTCGGCTATGAGGAAGTGGGCGAGATCGTCGGGCTGGGGGACGGCGTGGAGGGGCTGGCCGTCGGTCAGCGCCTTTACGGAACGTGGGGCCACCGCACGCATCATGTCGCTGAGGCCAACTGGGCGCGTGACCGATTGTTGCCCGAAGACGCGGATCCGCGCATTGGCGTTTTCAGCCATATCGGAGCGGTGGCGCTGAACGGGGTGCACGACGCCCGCATCCGCATTGGCGATGTCGTCGCGGTCTTCGGGCTGGGTGTGCCTGGGCAAATCGTCGCCCAGGCGGCGCGGGCGAGCGGCGCGCGCGTAATCGCGGTCGATCCCGATCCGGGCCGCCGCGCAGTGGCGCTGCGACTGGGCGCGCACGAAACGCTTGATCCGGCCGGTGGCGGCGCGGCGGAGGCGATCAAGGCGATCACCGGGGGGCGCGGCGCGGATGCGTGCATCGAAGTGTCCGGCGCGCCGCCCGCGCTGGCCGATGCCATCCGCGCGATCGCTTATTCGTCGCGCGTCGTGGCAATGGGCTTTTTCCAGGGTGAAGTTCCGGGGCTGCGGCTCGGCGAAGAGTTCCATCACAATCGGGTGGAACTGGTTTGCTCGCAGATTTCGGGTACCGCACCTGAGGCCATGCACCGCTGGTCGAAGCCGCGATTGTGGCGGACGGCGATCGATCTCCAGCATGCGGGGCAGCTCGATTTGATCCCCCTTATCACGCATGGAGTGGCGTTTGCCGAGGCGCCGGCCTTGTTCGCGCGCATTGATGCGGGCGAACAAGGCCTGTTGCAGGCGATGCTGGAGTTCGGGGCGTGACGCTGCGCGTTGCCCTGCTCGGCTGCGGCGGCATCGCCGGGCGCCATGCCGGCGCGGTCGCGGCTTTGCCCGAACGGATGAGCCTGGTCGGCTGCTGTGGGCGCGATCAGCCGCGCACCGATGCCTTCGCCGCGCAGCATGGCGGCGTGGCCTTCGTCGATCTGGCTCGAATGATTGGCGAGGTCGCGCCCGATCTGATCATCGCGACTTTGCCGCCTTTTGTGCGCGGTGGGGAGATCGAGCATATTGCCGATCGGGGCATTCACCTGCTTGTCGAGAAGCCAATCGCGCTGGATATGGGCGCCGCCGAAAGCATGGTCGCGGCGGTGGAGGCGACGGGCGTCACGGCAGCGATCGGCTTCATGTACCGGCATGGCGACGCGGTGAAGCGCTGGAAGGCGAGCGATACCGGTACGGTCGGGATGTACGCGGGCAGCTATCATTGCAACGCGCTGCACGCGCCGTGGTGGCGCGAGCAGGCGAAGTCAGGCGGACAGATGCTGGAGCAGGTGATCCACCAGATCGATCTGGTCCGCCATCTCGTCGGCGAGCCCAGCACCGTCTATGCGCGCCGTGCGAACTTGTTTCATCGCAATATGCCGGGCTACGATGTCGAGGACATTTCGGCGATCCTGTTCGGCTGGGACGACGGCCGCATCGCCACCCTCGATGCGTCCAACATCGCGACGCCGGGCGAATGGCACAAGGCATGGGCGGTCTATGCCGAGCGGCTTACGGGGCGCTTCACCAGCTGGAACGATGCTGTACTGACGCCGACCCAAGCGGGTGCAGCAGCCGAGACAATCGCCGGCCCGAGCGATCCCTTCATCGCGCAACTGGCCGATCTGGCCAATGCGATCCGCGACCGCCGTCCGCCGCTGGTGCCCCTGCGCGAAGGCTCAGCCTCGCTGCGGCTAGCGCTAGCCGCGCGGCAATCGGCCGACGAGCGCACCGAGATCTGTCTTGCCGATCCTGCCTGAATTACGCAGCATCGATCTGGGCGACGTGGCGCCGCTGATCGACGGACAGCTGCCCTATCGTCTGGAGGTCTCTGCGCGCGACGAGAAGGGCATCGTCTGGACGCTGCCGTCCGGCGGCGCGATCCGGCTGACGATACGAAGGATCGACGACGCGATCGCGATCGACGTGACGGCCGAGGACATTACCTGTCCGCTCGCCAGCCTGGGGCTGCGATTTGGGGGCATTAGCGGCGTTCGCAAGTATCTGCGCAACGGCTATCAAAGCTGGGACGGCAGCTATTTCGTAGCGCCGGGTACGCCGGCGGGCGACGGGCCGCCGGCCAAGGCGCCGACGCTCGGCTTCGCGATGACGGCGCTGCTGCCCGTGGTGGGCGCTGGTGCGGTGGTGCTCGGCCACGACCGGCACGATCGCTTTCAAACGCGCTTCCGCTTCGGCGGCACAGCTGCGGCATTGACGATCGACGTCGAGACATTGCTGGATGGCACCGGCGCGACCCAGGCCGAGACCTTGTTCCTGTTCGACGGCGACGAAGTCGAGGAGGCGTTGCGGCGCTGGTCCCGCCGTTCGGCATCCGCCTCGCCGCTCGCGCCGCGTATCCCTGATCAGCGGCTGACGGGCTGGTGTTCGTGGTACAATCTATATGCCGCAATCGACGAACCGCTGCTGCGCGAACATCTGGATGCCGCCCGCGCCTATCGCGACACGCACGATGTCGCGCTCGAAATCTTCCAGATCGATGACGGCTTCACGCCCGAAATGGGTGATTGGCTGGATGTGAAGGCTCAATTCCCGCGGGGGATGAAACCGATGCTGCAGGAGATTGCGGCGGCAGGCTTTCGTCCCGGCCTGTGGATCGCGCCGTTCCTGGTCGGAAATCGCAGCCGGTTGTTTGTCGAGCATCCGGACTGGGTGGTCCAAGACCGCGCCGCGGGCCGCCCGCTCCTCGCGATGCACTTCTACGGCGAGTTTCGCTGGCACAAACGATCGGAGGAATATTACGTCCTGGATATCACTCACCCCGAAGCCGAGGCCTATATTCGCCGCGTCTTCCGCACGTGGACGCGCGAGTGGGGCGCCGGTTACATCAAGGCCGATTTCCTGCTGCACGGCGCCGAATATAGCCCCGATCGGGCGATCTGGCACGCAAGCGGATTGTCACGGATCGCGATCTGGCGCCGCATGATGACAGCGATCCGCGAGGAGATCGGCGACGATGTCACCCTATCCGGCTGCGGCTGTCCGCTATGGGCATCGATCGGGCTCGTCGACGCGGTGCGGATCGGGCGCGATGTGGGCGTGACCTGGCACGGCGACTATTCGGCCGAAAGCTTGCTGCGAGATCTGCAGAGCCGCAACCATGCCCACGGCATCCTGTGGCAGGCTGATCCCGATTGCCTGCTGTTGCGCGATCGCTTTCACGAACTGAGCAATGCGCAGGTGGAGGCGCTCGCGCATTTCGGCGGCGGGGCAGGAGGCGTCGTGATGACGAGCGACCAGCTTGCCGAACTGCCCCCCGGCCGGGCGGCGCTGTTGGCCGAACTCCTGCGCACGCGGGTCACGCACTGCGACTTCCCGCGGCTCGGCACAGACGGCGTCACCATCGAGCAGCGTTTGTGGGACGGCGCGGCGGCGGCGGCGACACAATGGTTCAACCCTAGCGACACGCCGAGCGACGGCCCTGACGGCGGGACGTTGCCGCCCTACACGCTCCGCCGGTGATAGCCGCGGTTGCTTCGTCCGAATGGCGCGGCGTTCGTCCGCAACGCTTTAAAAAAATGCGGGAGGCTCCCATCCGAATTTCTGGGGGACCCAAGGGCGCTATCGAAAGCAAGAGATCGAGATGAATGTGTCTGCTTGCGCGAGCGCAAATTGCGGCCTGAATGTCCGTGTGTGGACGCCCCGCTGGGTTCAAGAGGTGTTAAGGTGGCTCGATCGCGCAGGTTCAGGTGCGTCCGTGTGTCCGGCCTGTCGAGCAGCCCTCACCCCCGAGCGCGCAAAACCGGTCTGGACCCGAATCGCGATCTCCATACCGATCAGCAGCCGTGACCGGTTTGGGTCCTTGCGCCGCCAAAGCTGTCTGTCGGCTAGCGCCCCGTCAGCGGGCGTACGGGCGCTGATCACAAAGTTTCAACGCGGCGCGGGCCCCAGCAGCGCCGTGAACGCCCGTGCGAGCTCGCCCATTGGGTACGGCTTCGTCAATATGATATGCTTTTTATACCTTTCCGGAATTCGCTCGACCTGATAGCCCGTCGAGAAAATGAAGGGTATTCCCCGACCTTGAAGGACGGCCGCCACCGGGTAACTAGTGGTGCCGCTAAGGTTGATGTCCAACATGGCGGCATCGAATAAATTTGCGGCTAAGATATCGCAAGCCTGGATAACGGTTGACGCGGTAAAGACAGCCTCGCACCCCAACTCCTCGAGAGCGCCCACCAACATAATCATTATGGCCATTTCGTCCTCGACTACCAGAATGCGTTTTCCGGCAAGTGGCGTGATCACAAAATGTTGCCGTGGGCCGGCACCTCAATTAGACAGACGAGGCCGGAATCCTTGTATTCGAGAGTAACCTTTCCCCCCAATTCATGTGCCAATCCGCGTTCTAAAACTTGAGACCCAAACCCCTTCTGCGTGGGCTTTGCTACCGGTGGGCCGTCGTTCTCTGCCCATCGAATACGTAAGTTTGCGCTCGCCGCTAATGGGGAAAAGTCCCAAGACACCGCTAGTGAGCCACGCTGACTGTGGAATGCTCCATATTTGGTCGCGTTTGTCGCCAACTCGTGAAAAGCTATTCCGAGAGCAATTGTGGCCCTGGGGGAAAGCTGAAAGTCGGGTCCACTTATGGTGGTTCGATCGAAGTCGCCGACAGCGGGACGGAACGGCTCGAGCGCCGTAGTCACGAGATCATGCATGGCTACTCCGTCCCAGCTAACTCGGGCGAGCAGATCGTGCGACCGGGACAGTGCAAAAATGCGCGACTCAACTGCGTCGCGGAACAGTTCACCTTGGTTTGCCTTTTTCGACGCTTGTGAAACGATGGATTGAACTGTCGATAAGGTATTTTTCACCCGGTGGTTAAGTTCGTCGATAAGCGCGTAACACCGCTCGCGTTCTTGGTGGTGCTTCGTATTATCGGCTAGCGAGATAAAATGTTGAGCGGTCTCGCCAGCTGCATTGAAAACCCGGCTTACGAATGTACTCGCCCAGAATCCTGAGCCATTTTTGCGACGGTAGCGGATATCGGGGCCACCTTCATGCCCGTGGCAGGCAGCGGCGATCTCCGCCAATGTCTTCCCATCGCTATCGGGATGAAAAAAGAACTCGATTGGCTGCGCCAGAACTTCATCGCACGGATAGCCGGTGAGATGAAAAAAAGCTTCGTTGGCGAAAATGATCGGCTCGCCGGGCGCCGTCGCGTCCGTGAAGGCCATCGCCATTCTGGTCGTTTCCGCTGCGACGACAAAAGGGCCAAGTTGCCTTTGAAAGTTCGCTACCTGCCCCTCAGCGGCCCGCTGCTCGACTGTTTTGGATTTTGAATCGGGCAAGACGCAGTCTCCCAAGTGGCGGGAGCTCATCGAATCTCTCAGTCGTCGGAAGCCGAGTCTACGACGATAGAATCACATAGCACGCACCGGCTCCGCATCATATGCTCAGCAATGGAGATTATAAAAATAGAGCGCCTCAGTTATTCTACGCGAGCATTGCGCTCGGCAGTTTGAGATCAAGAGCGTCTTCAGCAGTTACAGGGTAACCGAGAAGATACCCCTGGATAGGGCCGCAGCCTAGGCCGACGGGTGAAGCAAGCGGGTCCGTGAATCCTTCCTTTTCGGCCGTCGTGGCCGAAGCCTAGGCGGGCTGCGATCCCTAGTAGCAGCTGCTTAACGGACGCCCACTTTCGGGGACGGCCAAAGCTTGCTTGAGCAACTGATTTTGGGTTCTATTCGCCACAATCTAAGCTGACCGCCGCCATCCTTTGCTGCTTCCTCGATTGCGGTGGCGATAATCGGCCCTGCGTACAGTATGCAATCGACCCATAGTGGGATCCTGGTAGGGGATCGAGATAAAGCGGAAGGTGCGGGAGCCAGCCGCCTCTCGTGCGGACGGTAATTGTGAGGGGCAGCTCGCTGTTCTGACCCATGTCGCGCCCGGTCGACATTTGGATTGGTACGGAGACGAGGAGATCTTCGGCGGCTCCTTGACGTCTCCCTCGCCCGCGCCGCTGTTCGGAAGCTGAGCCTCGGCGTAGGCGAGACGTTTCCTCAGAGCGTGCGGCGCTCTTGTAGCAGAGTTGGAGGCGTACGGGACCGAGGGCCAGACCATCCGAAGCCGCCGCGAGCAAGAGGGACAAAACGGCTATCATCAGGCGCATCATGCCGTTTGCTGGAGCAGGCTGGATCAAGGGACGCGCAACGATCCGATCCGCTTCGGGACCACGCGATTGCGGTTCACAGACCGACCGTAGATTGATTGGTTCGGATTCGGTGCGGGGACGGTCTGAGAATCGGAAGGGGTCGTGAAGCGTGCAGAGTATCGTTGATTTCTGCGATCTAACCCGGTCGCGCGTATAAAAGGTAGTAAACAGCCCAATTAGCATACTACCATGGATTGGGGGCGGCTGATTCGCGATCCGCGGTAGACGCAGATGGTCTCGCCAGAAGGCTTGCTCAGGAACGCGCCGAAGATTTAAGCGATCGACGAGAAGCTGGGAAAGCAAATGCGGCGCGTTTTAAGGATTACGGGACGGAAATAGCCCAGCAAGCACCGAGCTCCACGCCTCAAAAGCGGCTCAGATTGGAGCCGCCTCGATGGTTCGACCTTTAATCATCAGCATACCTGATCCTGTGCTTTGCGAATGTCGATTACGTCTTACTGACGGTACATCCGCGCAGCGAGTTGGGGCGCGAAAGCCCTCCTCGTTATGCGGACCCTAGAACCGATCCACCTCGGCACGCCGCAATGCCAGGATCCGATGTGCATCCTCCTCGGTAGGCTCGCTGTTACACGACTCGTTGCGCGGCGCAGAGCGCTCAACCTCCTCCAGCGCCTGGGCTATTCGGAGCGCGACAAGCGACGCGCCTTGCTCATCGGCAGTGACGAGCGCCGTCTCGAGTAATCGCCGAATTTGAGCGAGAACGGAAAGTGGCACTGTAGACAACTGACGTCCTCATGCAGTTTCATCAACGTGTGTTGAGTATTCATATTAGCAAAATAGTTGTGCTTAGAAAGGATGAACATCCGACGGGCGGCCCCTAGCTTCTTCCGATGGGTCAATGCCTGGAGCGGACCTCGATAGGGCATTGCTGGCCATTTCTTCAGATTCTGGCAACCGAGAGTGTCTTTGCTCCCGTCCCGATCGCAGGAGCGCGCAGGGCACGGTATTTTCTTCATCTTCAGACTGATGTTCGCACTACCGATCTTGAAGGCGGAAGTTCGACACGCCCATCGGGGGAGTCGACCGTGGAGCGTGTCGGTGGCCGACGCCGTAGGTCTTATCGTTTGGAAATGATCGATGGACGTGCCCGATCGGCCGTCGATCGGGCCGGTCCGGCCTGTCTCCGAGGGCCGAAAATGCTCCCAGGCGGCAGGATTAGGCCTCAGGACTTTGCTACTCACCCCGCCTCTCGTGAAGTGGCGCTTTAATGTCTTTCGCGTAAGGGATCGCGCTGCTGCGAACTGGACCTGATCCCGATGCACCTACCAATGTTGATCACCACCACCTCGGTGGCCATGCTCGTGCTGATCTTGATCGGCTTGGAATTGGGCAGAGTGCGCCTGATCACGGGCCTACTAGGCTGGGCTATGTGGTCGGTCGTCGTGCTGCTGCCGGTCGCGGCCGCTGTGCATCTTAGCGCCTGATCGATCCTCCTGGCATCAAGGGGTCGTGTGGGCAGGGCCATCTCAGCGGAACATAGCCTTGAGCGCTTTGCTCGCCCGGAACTTCGGCATGCCGGTTGAAGCGATCTCTAACCGCTCGCCGGTGCGTGGGTTGCGTCCCGGTGAAGGCTTCCGCTTGGTCACAGAAAATACGCCAAATCGGACCAAGCGCACTTCATCGCCTTCGGCCAGAGCCATACCGATTCTACTCAGCGCTGCCTCGACGATCAAAGACGTTGCGGCCCGGTCGAAACCGCCCTCGTCCGCGATTGCTCGGATCAACCCCAGCTTGTTCATCCGCCCACTCTATTAGCTGTTCGGTCGAACAAGACTCCCATGCGATAGCGTCTGTCAAAAAAATTCGGCTCTCCCGACGTGCAGACAATCAGAGACCGGGGGGCGGTTGCTGTGCTGCACGCGTGGAAGCTGTTTTGCTCTGGAGCAGAAAGCGAACTGGCGCATTGAACATACTGGACTGACGAAGGCGACGCCGATGTCTCAGGGTCTGAAGCACCATTTGAGCAGCTGGTGCATGCTGGCCGCGATCTGCGCCGCTATGCTCGTGCTTATTGCGCTGGGCGTCTACTTGACCTCAAGGCCCGACAGCGGGCCGAAGCCGATCGCCAGGCCCGACGCCCCCCGGGCAGCTATAAGCCCGGCCAAGGCGCAATAGGCTGCTTTGCTACCCGCCTTCAAAGCGAGAAATAGCTCAGCGTGGACAGGATCGGCAGCTGGTTGCCAGCTTCGTCGATCGCGGTGGGAAGGCGTTGCGTGCCACTGCGGACCTAAGCCGGGGCTTAGGTCAAGACGATGTTTTCCAGGTCCCGAACCAAAGCAGTCCCAGCCGTAGATGGTTTTTGCGCGCATCGCGGATCAGGCCATCAACCAGCGAAAAATTGTAGACGCCTTTTTCGGCTCCAGCTGTTCCCACGAGACAGGTACGAACACAGTATTTAAATTCATAGCCGCGAGCTGCGGTTAGACCGGTTGCACGTATTCGAGATGCGAATAGCTGGAATTATAGACCTCGCCGCCGAGCATCAGGAAGGGCGCACCCTTGACGACCAGCTGTGTAACACTGCCTCGCCGCGAACCGGCGCTTCGGCTGGAGCGGTGCGGTCGGGCCACGTAAATTCTGGCGCGCAGGCCAAGCTTCTTCTGCGCGCCGTGAGAACTGAGACAATGCGTGCTTGGGCAAGCAGCGGCGGTCTGACTTCCTGTGGGTGCTTTCGCACAAAACCTTGTTCCAACCAGTCGCGCAACGCCAACCGAGCAGGCCGCTTCGCGTCCGACCGCGCCATCGTCCAGCCGATCCGTCCGTCGACGATCATTCTCCTCGACGACTCTGCGATGGCCGTTCAGCGAGAACAGGGGGCGAGCGTCTGTGCTTTCGATGTCAGCTCGTTCGCGGCCTGTTTCAATCTGGGTCGCGAGGGGCGAAGATCCAGAAAGCTATAGCGCCGAGACATCCTGGATGCAGGCCTCAAACCATGCGTACATTTAGGTGCTGATCCGGTTCGGTCATAATGATTCGCCGCGTAAGCCGGGGCGCTCTACCGATCTCGCGACGGAGTTTCCTGCCAACCTCCGCCGATACGTGCAGGAAAAGCGGGCGGCGCATGACAGGTCCTGGCATGCGATCCGTCTTGCCGATTAGCGGGCCCGTCGGATGTGATTGATCCGTCAACAGGCAGCGAGAAAGCCTTTCGGTCGATCGCTGCAAGCGCGACTATAACAGCCGCTTTCGCCATTGTGCGCGGCCAACCTAGGAGAAAGAGCTGATGACCATCGCGAGCGCTGAAGGTGTGTCGCGGCGCATCGTTCTGGCAGGGGCGGGCCTGCTGCTGACCGGGATCGAGCCGGTCCGCGCCGCGGGCGTCCGAAGGCAACGGAACAGGGTCCGCACCTTGGTCGGTGATTTTGTCGGTGTCTGCGATCAGGGCGTCACGGCGTTCCGGGGAATTCGATATGGCCGGGCGCCACGGTTCCGCGCGCCGGGCGCGGTGGGTGCGCCCGGGAAGCGGATAATGGCGGACGCGTTTGGACCGGTCAGCCCGCAGGGCGATGAGACCTATCACCCGCAGTCAGAGGATTGCTTGTTCCTCAATATCTGGACCACCGAACCGCACCCGGCCGCCAGGAAGCCCGTGATGCTTTATTTGCACGGGGGCGCCTATTCGAACGGCAGCGTCACCGATCCGTTGAATGACGGGCAAAGGCTGGCAGCCCGCGGCGACGTCGTTGTCGTGACCGTGAATCATCGGCTCAACGCGTTCGGCTATCTGTACCTCGCCCGCCTCGATCCGCGCTTTGCAGATAGCGGCAATTGTGGACAGCTGGATCTGATCCTCGCGCTCCAATGGGTGCGACAGAATATCGCCGCGTTCGGCGGCGATCCTGAGCGCGTCATGCTGTTCGGCCAGTCCGGCGGCGGGGGGAAGATCGCGACGCTGATGGGCATGCAGGCGGCCGACGGGCTATTCTCTCGCGCGGCAACGATGAGCGGGCAGCAGGTCACGGCCTCGGGCCCCATCAACGCGACGGCGAGGACGCGTGCATTCCTCACCGCGCTGAGACTGCGCGAGACCGACCTGGACCTGTTACTGGCCATGCCTTTCGAAAAGCTGCTCGAAGGTCTTGCCGCGACGGATCCGATCCTCGGCGGAGGCGTCTATTTCGGGCCGGTGCTCGATATGAAATCGATCGTCCGGCACCCGTTCTGGCCGGATGCAAATCCCCAGTCGCTCAGGATCCCGATGATCCTCGGCAATACGCTTGATGAGACGCGCGCCTTTACCAGACCCGATTCCCCTAAGGTTCAAGGCCTGACGTGGGACAATGTCGCCGAGCGAATGGCACCGGATCTGCGGACTGACATCTTGCCGGAATGGGTCGTCGGACAATATCGCCAACAGTTTCCAAACTGGTCGCCGATCGATGTTTTCTATGCGGCGACGACCGCGGGGCGGAGTTGGCGCGGCCAGGTTATCGAGGCGGAAGCCCGCGCTCGCGCGGGGGCACCGGCGTGGGTGTATCAGGTCGATTTTACCTCGCGCCTGGATCCGCGACACGGTGCGTTTCACACGATGGACATTCCGCTCGTGTTCGGAACGCTTGACGCAAAGGGTTCCGAAACCGGGATCGGCGTCGACGCGCGGACTGCGTCTCAGACGATGCAAAACAGCTTCGTCGCGTTCGCCGCGACGGGTGATCCCAACCATCCAGGGCTGGCGCGTTGGCCGACATATGATCTCGAGCGGCGCCCGACAATGCTGTTCGACGTGGTTTCAGGCGTGGAGGAGAACCCGCGGCGGTGGCAGCGGGAGCTGTTCGCGCGCGTTCCTTATATTCAGCCGGGGACCTGAATATTCAGCCGGGAACTCGAGGTTCGCGATGTTTTGGTCGCCCGAGGTGAAAGAGTTACGAAGTGCGTAAGCATCTTTTGTTGACACGTGCGCGCGCTGTTCTTGCAACCCACGGATTTGACCCGACACGGGACAGAGAGCGATCAGTTCGCGCCCGGACGCTGGCTGACATGCGGCCGCGGCAACGCCACTTGGCTTTGAACGGCCGCTTCTGGGTCACGCTTAGCGTGGTTGCCTACGGGGGCTTGTAAACAGCTATCTACGATTTAATCTCGGCGCATCTTGAAAAGCTTTGGGGAAGCGGTGACCAACGAGGGTAGTTCTGGCGACACGCCGCGACAATGCGTCTATCGCTTCGGTGACTTCCTTCTGTCGCCCGGACGTCAGCTCCTGCTGTACGAGGGCCAGCCGGTCGCGCTCGGGGGACGAGGCTTCGACATTTTGACTTTGCTTGTGACCCGAGCCGGCGAGGTGGTCAGTAAAGCGGATTTAATCTCGCACGTGTGGCCAGACTATATTGTCCATGAGCACAATTTGAAGGTCAACGTCGGCAACCTGCGAAGGTCGCTGGCGCGATTTGATCTCACCGCCGATTATATCGCGACGATAGCCGGCCGTGGCTACAAGTTCGTCGCGACGGTCGAGAGTGCAAACCCTACTGCCGCGCCCGGCCCGGCGAGCGGGGTGCATCCCGCCGGCATGCCCAAGGCAACGCGTCTCTTCGGACGCGAGGAGGCAATCGAGCAGATTTCCCGGCAGTTGCAGCAACCTGGCTATGTGACGATTGTTGGGCCCGGCGGTGGCGGGAAGACGTCGCTCGCCGTAACGATCATGCAGCAGTGCCGCGTAGCCGGGCAGGCGATCGTCTTCGTCGATCTTTCGACGGTAAGCGACCATCGGTTCGTCGTGCCGGCAATAGCCTCTGCCTTCGGTATTTCGCTGGGTCTTGACGATCCGATCGCCGCGGTGATCGAGACAATGCGAAACCAGGCGTTGCTGCTGATCATCGATAATTGCGAACACGTCCTTGCGATGGCCGGGACGATCGTTGAACGGATCTCGGCGGAACTTCCCGACGCTAGCATCGTCGCCACCAGCCGCGAGCCGCTGCGCACGAGGCACGAGCAGATCCATTTCCTTTTGGGGCTATCTTATCCGGACCACACGAAGCCGCTTCGCGCCCGCGACGCCTTGAGCTTTCCCGCCGTGCAGCTGTTCATGGCCAAGGCGAACGCTTCCCGCGACGTCCAGATGACGGACGAGTATGCGCGCGACGTCGCGTCGATCTGCGCAAGGCTGGAGGGCTTGGCTCTTGCCATCGAGCTGGCAGCGGGCACCGCCAGCGTTCTTGCCCCTTCAGCGCTGCAGCAGCTCTTCCGGAATGGTTTCGGCACGATGAATCGCGGGCCGAGGGACGCACCCCTGCGCCACCAGACATTGGAAGCCACCCTCGACTGGAGCTACCGGCTTCTGCCGGACCGCGAGGCCGTCGTCCTCGGCCTGCTATCGGTGTTTTCGGGGCGGTTTGCCGCGGATGATGCGGAGGCGATGTATCCCGCCGGCGGCCTCGATCCGATGACCGGGCGTGACGCGTTGGCGCAGCTCGTGGCGAAATCGCTGGTATCTGCTGAAGTGGAAGGTGGGTCCGTTCTTTACCGGCTGCCCGAGAGCACGGGGGCCTACGCCGCTCGGCGTCTGTTCGGCGCTCCGCATCGGGAGCAGGCCCGACGTCACTATGCCGCGCGCGTACGGGACAAGCTACAGACGGCCGAGCGGGATTGGTCCTCACAGACGTCACGCGAGTGGCTCAGGAAATATCAGTCGCAGATCAATGACGTCCGGGCGGTGATCGCCTGGGCATTTGATCCTTCGGGCGATCCCGACATCGGCGTCGAACTGGTGGTCGCCGCATTGCCGCTGTGGCAGGAGCTGTCGGCCTTTAGGGAGATGCTGTCGGCGATAGAGCTTGCTGCGGAGGCGGGATCAGCCTTTCTCAATCTTGCGCCTTCTGCCCGTGCCAAACTCTCGACAGCGCAAGCCTGGGCCATGACGCTCGCGCGCCAGATCCACATGCGGACGGACGGCGCGTGGCTTCAGAGCATCCACGATGCGGCGGAGGCCGGAGATGCAGAGCTCGAGCTGCGTGCCATATTCGGACAGGCGGTCTTCCTGACCTATTCGGGCCGGCCGCTCGCTGCGCTGCGTAGGATGAGCGACTTTGCCGCAAGCTCGGGGCTGGACTGGACGGTTGCGCCCGACGGAAAGCGCTTGCTGGCGCATGTCGAGGTCTATGCGGGTCGCTTATCGTCCGCCGCGACACGCCTCGACGAACTGATGGCAACCTGGGGCGGGCTGCAGGATGGCCGCGGCTTGTCTCGCTTCCAGGTAGATCTGCCCGTCGCGATCGGCCTATCCAGATCGTTTCTGCTATGGCTCCAAGGAGACGTCGAGCGCGCCTCGCACCTCGCAGCACGCGCGGTCGATAGAGCGACCGATCTCGACCACATGATATCGCTCGGCAATGCCATCTGCCTTGCTGGCCTCCCAATCGCCTATTTGAGCGGCGAGTTCGCGGTTGCCGCGCGTTTGCAGCAGCAACTGGCCCAAGTCGGTAGACGCGAGAGTGTCGGCATATATGAAGGGACCAGCCTGTTTTTCGGCGGTGCCATCCGGATGGCTCAGGGAGAACAGGACGGATTGGCGCTGATGCAACAGGGCATTTCCGAACTGCATGCGCATGGCTGGCGCACACGCGTCGCTTTCTACAGATGTTTGCTTGCCGAGGCCTGGATCAAAGCGGGTGACGTGCGGCGCGCCGAAGATTGTTTCAGGCCGGCGGTAGCGCAGGCCGACGTTCGTCAAGAGCGGTGGTGCCATCCCGAACTATGGCGGGTCGCCGGCGTCATCGAAGCGGCCAGGCAGCGCCGCGCGCAGGCGGATCGCTATTTCGAGAAGTCTCTTAGAGCGGCAAAGGCTATGGGCGCAGGATCGGCGATCCGGCGAACCGAAGCGTCGGTCGCTGCCGCGGACTGAGGTGCTAGCGAGCAGCGGCCCGCTTTCTCAGTCCGTTGGCTCTGTATCGATGCGCGCGCGCAGCGCGGCGTTCTCTCGCTCGAGTTGCGCAATTCTTTCTAACAGTGATTGCGAAGCCGCGCGCGCTTCGGCCTCGGTGAATCGCGGTAGGATATGTTGCGGGCAATTCCAGTCGAAGGCCACGAGCCTCAATCGGAAGATACGCTCCGCTTTCGCGCCATAGGTTTCATCGATGACTTTGGCCGTCAGCGCCGGGTCCGCATCGAGCGCAAGCTTTTCAACATGCGCGTAAATCTTGAGGCGCGACCGGGAAGGGTAGCTCATGACGAATAGACACGCCCGATCATTCGCCATCAGATTGCCGGTGCTGATATACTGGCGATTGCCGCGGTAGTCGACAAACGCGAGAGTGCGATCATCCAAAACCTTGAGGAAGCCAGGAGGGCCCCCGCGATGCTGGACATAGGGCCAGCCCGTCTCGGAGACCGAGGCAATGTAGAAGCTGTCGCGCTCGGCCATGAACGCGGTCTCGTTGGCGGAAAAGCGGTCAAACTCCCGGTGTCCCTTGAAGTCCGACCAGAGACGATCCGCGCCCATTTCGGCCTGCGCGCTGCGAACGGCGGGGGTTAGCGCGACGTCCATAAAACCATAGGTCATATCGAGTCTCCGCTCTCTTCCTGCTCACGCGGCTGTAGCATACGTGCGGCTAGGCAGCCTCTCTGGCAGCCTGCTGGGCACGGGCGTAGCTCTCCGCCACTGCCGCATAGTTGGGCGCGACCAGCCCGTAGAGCTTTGCGAGGTCGGCGGCTTCGGGGCGCGCCCAGGTCCGATGGAGTTCGGATAACAAGGCATTGGTAGAGGTAGGTTTGACGCCACCCTGGACGAAGCGGGCCAGCGAAACGCGCGATGCCATTTCGCTCGGATCTCCCGAGGCATCCAGCACGGCATAGACGTCATAGCCGACGGCGCGGGCGTCGAGAGCCGGAAACATCACGCAGACGCTGGTCCAGACGCCCGCCATGATCAGCGTCTTGCGCTCCGTTGAACGCACTACGGCGACGAAATCGTCATTATCCCAGGCGTTCACTTCGCCCTTGCGCGGCACATAAACCGCATGCGGTGCGTAATCATGAATCTCGGGCATGAGCGGTCCATTCGGGCCGGCGGGTTCGGAAGCGGTCGTGATCACCGGTATCTCCAGCAATGCCGCGAGCTTGGCGATCATCTCGACGTTCCGGCGCAGGTCGGAGATCGAGATGTCCTTCACCGTCTGGAGCAGCCCCGATTGATGATCGAGGAGCAGGATCAGCGCGTCGGAGGGATCGATGAGCGCCGCTCCGCCGCCCGACGGAAGAACGCTGGATTTAGATCTGTTGCTGTACATGGTTGTCCTCCTTCGTCTGGTTACAAATCAGCCGTGTGGAACGGGCGGGCTCGCCGGCTTTCGGCGAATACGGTCGCGATCTAGCCGGCTACCCGCACTTCAGATTGGCGCTGGCTTCCGTGAAGGTGCTGCTGCCGTAGCTGGGCGACCAGCAATCGAAGATGGCTTACAGCGGCAATCAGACGCCCGACCACGGCAACGTTGCTTTCTAACGATATCGTCGGGTGTCGCACAGCGATCACGTCCAGCCCACGGCCGACGAGTTCGCCGTGGATATGATGCCATCCCAAGCCCGCCACGAAGGCTCCGTGAACCAGAATGATCGACACGGCAGACGCCCACGTTACCGGGATGCCCCACAGGCTGCTGGTCATCTGACATCCTTTCGGAAATGCGCCGCGAGGCCGCCGGCCCCGCGGGACGCTTCACTTGCAGACCTTGCGATCGAGGAAGTCGCGGATGAGCGGCGCCATCACGTCGAGCTTGTCCTCAAGGGCGAAGTGGCCGCTGTCCAGGATATGCATTTCGGCATCGGGCAGATCGCGCAGGTACGGGTGCGCGCCAGCTTCGGGGAAGATCTTGTCGTTCTTGCCCCAGACGATCAGCGTCGGCGGCTTGCGCTCCCGGAAGAAAGCCTGAAATTGGGGGTACAGCGGCACGTTGCTGCCGTAGTCCCCAAGGAGATCGAGCTGGATCTCGCGGTTGCCCGGCCGATCGAGTAGCGCCTGGTCGATGACCCAGTTGTCGGGGCTGATCCGCGCGACGTCGCCCATGCCGTCCGTGTACTGAAACTTCGTGATATCGAGCGTTACGAGCCCGGCAAGAGCCGCGCGCCGCTCTGGCGTCTTCTCGGCCCAATAGGCTTTGATCGGATCCCAGAACGCAGCAAGCCCCTCGGTATAGGCGTTGCCGTTCTGGACGATCAGCGCTTCCACCCGCTCCGGATGCTTGAGTGCGAGCCGGTACCCAACCGGTGCGCCGTAATCCATGACGTACATGCTGTAGCGCTTCGCCCCGACATAATCGGTAAGCTTGTCGACGATGTCGGTGAGGTTGGCGAAGGTGTACTGATATTGGGCGTGGTCCGGTGCGTCGCTCTGACCATAACCGGGATAGTCGGGGGCGATGACGCGGTAGCGGTCGGCGAGCAGCGGGATGAGGTTGCGGAACATGTGCGAAGACGTGGGAAAGCCGTGCAGCAAGAGCAGAACAGGCGCGTCGACGGGCCCTGCCTCGCGATAGAAAATCTTCAAGCCGTCAATCGTCGTGCTCTTGTAATGGATGACCGGCACTGCCTGCGCGGCAAGTACGGGCTTATTCGGGGCACAGCGGGCGTCGGCAACAACCGGGGCCATGGCTGCGACAAGGGCGATGGCGCTAACAAAATACTTGTTCATGATCTTTGCCTTCCCAAATCGGTGCCGAGCAAGTTCAGCACCTCGGAACGCTGGATATCAGGAGGGGGCGTCCGCTCAGGGATAAAGAAGGGTAAAAAGTTGAACGTCAGCCGGTTATGTTCGGTACAGCAACCCGTGAAGCAGCAGGATCAGCGGCGGCGGCTGTCAGCCTGAGGCAATAGAGGCAAGGTGATCCCTCCGAGCTTGTCGGCCCGGCGGAGATGACGCGCTATCGTGCGTCTGTCGCGATCGGCCCGTGCCCACCGTCCGCGTACGCAGCTGTCACGAGCGCTCGGCGTACTGAAAGTAGTGCCGAGGCCCGTTCTGTGATGTGATCGGCTCCATAGCGCAGATTATTTTAGCTGAACGAAGCCCGAAACTGGGACCCGCCCGAATGGTGCTGAATGGCGGATTCTGGGTCAGCGCTGCTACGAGCCCGCCGGACTGCTGCCGCCCATGAGCAGCCGTTGACACGCCGACCGGGATCACGGAGCGTGATCTAGCGTCGCGATCAGGCCGTGAGGGGACGATGTGAAGCGACTGGTCATGGGGTATATGATGATGACGGCCATCGGGGCCGCGACGGCGACCTCTGCCCAAACGAAGCCCCCGGTTTCAGCGAACAGCGGGGCTACGCTCTGCCCGCTCTCTGCGCCCTACGATGCCAACAATCCTTGCGCGCGGATTATCCAGGGGCAACTCCCTGTATCAATCATTGCCCAGAATAAGAGAGTGATCGCGATCATACCCTTGGATTGGGTGCATCCGAATCATGCGCTGGTGATGCCGAAGCGGCCCGTGCGCAACCTCTATGACCTTGACGACCGCGATCTGGTTGCGGTGATGCACATGGTGAAGCGCGTCGCGACGGCTCAACAGCGTGCGGTGGGCAGTACCGGCTTCTCCCTGCAGCAGAACAACGCGAGCAGTCAGGACGTCTGCCACCTCCATGTCCACGTGATCCCCAATACGCCGCTTGTCCCCCGGGTCCGCGCCACACGCGCCGAGATGGACGCCATGGCTGAGTGACTAAAGGCTGCGCTCCCGAGGCGCTGATCGGCGGATCGGACTTGACCAATCGGTGGTTCCGTTTCCCACCACCCGAACCGTTTGCGAGGCAATCCTGTACTCCGGAACAGCCATATAAGCGGGATAGCCGGACAACCGCTTTTGGGGAGCGGCCGAGCGATGTAAATGTTCTGAATGGGTCGGCACGCCGTACCGGCATATGGTCGGTGGAAGGCGCTTATTTGGCTGATCTGTCGCTGGAAGCTGACCAACGGCTCGCGTCCGATAGCGGCCTCACCTCCCCCTCGCTAAGCCCGAGTTGAAAGGGCATCATGCGGTTGACCACGAGACCAGCAGCGCGGGCGACGGCGCTGACCGTTTCTCTGCTCACACCAAGGCGTTCGGCGACCGCGCGACCTACTACCGTTTCACCAAGGACGAGAACTTCAAGGCTATCACAATGGAGGCCGCGACCGTTTTAACGGACCTTGGCCCGACGTCCCCGGCTTTATCGCTCGCGAAGCTGACGGGGTATGAGGGAAATTCGAGCCCGCCGACGGCTTCAGCTTCCCGTTCAAAGTTCGCGATGGATCAGTCCTGGCGTTGTCCGCGGCAGAGCTTGCGAGGATCAAGGCGTCCGACAGCCATACGGCAAGGCAATGAAGGAGCCCCTCGGGCTGGCCGTATCTGGCGACAGACATTTCTCCGAAGCCGCTTATATAAGATCGGCCTATACAGCGCGGGTTCGGCCCCGGGCGGGCAATCGGTCGCCTTGCAAACATCGAGAGGAGTCACTTTGACGCTGGCATTCTGCAGGTTGATCGTCGCGTCGACCGCGCCGCTGAAAGCTGCTTCGTGACTGATAGCATCGCGCTCATCGAGTGCTTTCCGGTTCGCCCGAGATGGCTGTTCGTCCGCATCGAGACAAAGCAGGGCGCCGTGGGTTGGGGTGAAGCGACGCTCGAAGGCCATGTAGAGTCAGTCATGGGTTCGATCGACGCCGCGCGCGATCGCCTGATCGGTCATGATCCGGATCGCATCGAAGACGCCTGGCAGCTTCTGTATCGGCTGGGATTCTATCGCGGCGGGCCCGTACTGATGTCTGCCATATCGGGCATCGACCAGGCCTTGTGGGACCTCAAGGCTCGCAAGCTCGGTGTCCCTGTCTACGAGCTGCTCGGTGGTCGCGTGCGGGATCTGATCCCCGTCTATGCGTGGATCGGTGGCGATCGTCCGCACGACGTCGCCGCCGCAGCGGTCGCGCGCAAGGCCCAAGGCTTCACCGCCGTCAAAATGAACGGTGTCGAGGATATGGGGTGGCTTGAAACCGCAGCGCACGTCGACGCCGTAGCCGAACGGATAGCGTTGGTCCGGGAAACAGGCATCGATGTCGGCGTCGATTTCCACGGACGGGTCCACAAGCCGATGGCCAGAGCATTGTTAGCGGCGATCGCCCCGCATCGCCCGCTCTTTGCGGAGGAAGTCGTGCTCGGCGAGCATCCGGACGCGCTGCTTCAGCTTTCTCAGCAGACGACCGTCCCCCTTGCGATGGGCGAGCGTCTCTACAGCCGCTGGGATTTCCGTCCGTTTCTGGAAAACGGATCGATCGACATTGCGCAGCCCGATCTGGCGCACGCCGGCGGTATTTCCGAATGCCGTCGGATCGCTGCGATGGCCGAGACGTATGACGTCGCATTCGCGCCGCATTGCCCGATCGGCCCCTTGGCGCTTGCGGCCTGTCTAAACCTGGCGGCGGCCACCCCGAATTTTGTGATCCAAGAAATCTCGCTCGGCATCCATTATAACGGACCTTCCGAGGATCTGACGACGCTGATGAAAAATCCCGACATCTTCGCGGTGTCTGACGGCGCGGTACAGGTGCCATCCGGGCCTGGCCTTGGCGTTGAGATCGACGACGAAGCTGTCCGGGACATGGCGCGCAATCCGCATAGATGGCGTAATCCCGCATGGCGCGGTCCGAACGGGGAATTGCGCGAGTGGTAAGCAGAGGCGTCCTCGTGACCGGTGGCCTCGGCGGCATCGGGATGGCCGTCGGCCGCGCTTTCGCGAGCGAAGGCGCCAGCGTGCTCCTGGTTGATGTCCGGCCTGACGGGGGAGCGGCCATCGCGGAACTTATTGCGGCGGGAGCTCCCAAGGCGCTCAGCATCACCGCCGACATTTCCGACGAAACGAGCGTCGCGCGCGCCGTCGAGACCGCGATGAGCGCATTCGGCGCGCTTGACGTGATCGTCAACGTCGCCGGGATGATGATCTACAAGCCTATCGCTGAGCTTGTGGCAGAGGATTGGAGGCGGTTGCTCGACATCAACTTCGTAGGCGCGGCCCTGTTCACCGGCCATGCCTTGCGGACGATGAAGCCGGGCGGCTGTGTCGTGAACATTGCGTCCGTCCACGCGCGCCGAACGACAGCGCTTGTTGCGCCTTATGCGGCAGCGAAGGCCGCGCTGGTAAGCCTGACGCGTTCGGCGGCCATCGAAGGAAAGCCTCTGGGCATTCGTGTCAACGCGGTCCTCCCCGGGGCGATCGATACGCCGATGTTGCGCGAAAGCCCGGCCATCAAATCGGGTGCCGAAGTCCTCGATGAGGCCGATATCGGTCAGCCGGAGGACGTGGCGGCGGTTGCTGTCTTTCTCGCGTCGGATGCCGCGCGCTTTATCACCGGTGAAGACGTCGTCGCCGATTCCGGCCGGATGGGGCGGCTCTGACGATGCAGATCATCGAGTCAGATACGAGGGGCGCGACGGATTCTGCGCCTGCCGGCGCATCCAGGCTGGTATGGTTGTCGGCTGCCGTCTCGGCGATCGGCGGCCTGATGTTCGGCTACGATTGGGTCGTCATCGGCGGCGCCAAGCCGTTCTACGAAGCGAGCTTCGGGCTCGATCGGCCGGCTGACCAGGCTTGGGCGGTTAGTTGCGCGCTCATCGGCTGCCTGATCGGCGCGATGACGTCTGGCGCCTTGAGTGATCGATTCGGCCGCAAGCCGGCGCTCAGCACCGCCGCGATGATCTTCGCGGTCTCTTCGATCGGCACGGCCCTGGCAACGAGCTTCACGACCTTTGTCGCGTGGCGCATTCTGGGCGGTGTTGCGATTGGGATGGCCTCAGGGCTCTCGCCATTATACATTGGCGAGATCGCGCCGGCCGCCAGTCGCGGCCGCCTTGTCGTTCTCAACCAGATCGCGCTCGTGCTCGGCATATTGGGCGCGCAGATCGTGAACCTTCTGATCGCCGATCCGGTCGTGCCGGGCGCGACCCTCGCCGAGATCGCCGCGTCGTGGAACGGGACGGTTGGCTGGCGCTGGATGTTCGCGGCGGCGGCGGTGCCGGCGGTCGTTTTCCTGTTCGGGTGCACCTGGATTCCCGAAAGTCCGCGATGGCTGGCGCAGCGGGGGCAGTGGGAAAGAAGCGAGCACGTCCTGTCCCGCTTCGGCGGCCGGGAATATGCACGTCACGCGCTCGCCGAGATCCGTGCGGCGCTGGAGGTTTCGCCCGGCCGGAGCTTGCGTGCCGTCCTGCAAGAGGGGCGTTTCCGTCGGGTGTTGGTCATCGGCATCGTCCTGGCCGTCCTGCAGCAGTGGTGCGGCATCAACGTCATCTTCAATTACGCGCAGGAAGTTTTCGAGTCCGCAGGCTATGCGGTGTCTGATATCCTGCTCAATATCGTCATCACCGGCGTCGTGAATTGCATCTTCACGGTGGTGGCGCTGGTGACGGTCGAACGGTGGGGACGTCGTCGCTTGATGCTGCTCGGCTGTTCCGGTCTTGCCGTCATCTATCTGGCGCTGGGGGGGTGCTATCTGGCGGGGCTGCAGGGCTGGCCGCTGCTCTTGCTCGTGGTTGCCGCGATCGCCTGTTATGCGATGACGCTAGCGCCGGTCACATGGGTGGCACTGGCGGAGATCTTTCCGGGCGAGGCGCGTGGCGCAAGCATGTCGGTAGCGACGACGGCGCTGTGGGCGGCCTGTTTCCTGCTGACATACAGCTTTCCCTTGCTGAACGCCGCCGCGGGTACGGGCCTGACGTTCTGGCTTTACGCCGCGCTCTGCGCGGCGGGCTTGGTTTTCATCTCCGCCAAACTGCCGGAAACCAAAGGCAAGAGCCTTGAAGAGATCGAGCACGCCTGGGCATAAGTGTCGGTGTTTTCGGGCCGGGGCAGGTTAGAGCGTGGCTCAGATCGCCAATCGGATCAATTGATTAAGATTGCGTGCGTAGGACGCCCTACTGATTATCCGCCATCGATTGCAGCAGGGCCTTAAGCTGGCGTGCTGTATCAGGGCGTGACCGAACGGACTGCGATTGAAGAAGCGGTATGAGCTCTCGATCGATATATGTGTCGGGCCCCGAGTAGGCTAAGCTCCATTTACCGAATTGGCGCTGCAGAGGCTGAGCTTCTTCGATAACATTCATATCCGTGTGGCGGCGATCGAGCCTCAGCTTAGCTAGCAAATCGGCTACCGCAGCGGCCGGTCCCTCGATAAATTGTACGAAATGATACTCGGTAAATACCAAGGCGCCGGTTATACCCACAGCCGCGTTCCACGACTTTGAAAAGTTTACAATTGAGCTCGCGCGATGTTCCAGTTCGGAGAAAACTATTTGGCTTTTGCTGATGTAAAGTGTGGATCGTAAGATGGCATAGTCCTTTGACCGTGACAAAAGGTGCCCGGCGTCGATGCGCAGGATCCTGGCCTACGTCAGTGTTTCCTTGACCCGCAGCCGGTACAACAAGCCCTTGCGCGCCGGCCGAGCAACGGACTGACCTGCTCATTGTTCGACCCAATCACTATGGGAAGAACGGCTAGCAATTAGCTCGCTTTAGCGGGGGGGGGGGGGGGGAGGCGCCGCCGGCCAAGAGCTGCATCAACGAAGGGCTGCTTTCGGCAGGTCGGATCCGCCTTTGAACGACCGCAGATGATGACGTGGACGGCTACCCACCATCAATCAAGATCGTCGTCCAAGGCGTCTGGCTCTGCAGTGCTACTTTAGCGACAATCTCCGTCATCAGGTCGAACGGCTCTAATTCGTGCCGACATTCCCGGAAATCACAGTGGCTTGCGTTATCAAGGCGCGTTTTTTTCTCAGCAGCCGGGTCGAATCGGGGGCGGTCGGGCGTCCGTGTCAACGTCAGCGGGGCTCGGATGATCCACTTTGCAAGGCACGAAAATTTGCGGGTCCAGGCATCTCGGGCGATAACCGCTCAGGCGCTAACGGCGGTGGATCCGTAGCCGTATGTAGGTTGCCGCACCGAAGGGCCGGGAACGTTCTGGCCGTGAATAGAGGTCTGGCTGAGAAGCCGCCGATTGATTGAAGGCGGATCCGATCAACGATTTTCTGTCGTCGGCCAGCGCGACTTGCGCCTTCACGAGACCGACCGCTCAGTCAGAAACTGAAAACCAACTGATCCTTAACGTCCCTCCGCTAATCCCCCAGAATGTTTGACACCATTTCGGCCGTGTTCGCGTGCATGCGGGATATGCATGATGGTCGCCTAGTGTCCTTAGCCGGCATCGTTTGTGCGGTCGGCACATATGCTTCGTTCGCCATTGCTCACCATGCGGCCCGCGCAACTGGCAGGCGGCGGACCGCATGGGGCTTGGTCAGCGTCATGTCGAGTGGCTGCACGGCGTGGGCAACCCACTTTATCGTGTTACTCGCTTTTCGACCTGGTATGCCGGCGGCTTTCGAACCGGTTTTGACGGCAATCTCGTTGGGGCTAGCGATTACCGGGATTGGGACCGGCGTTTGCATCTCAATCAGAAACCGAGGGGTCCGAATCCAGTTTGTCGCTGGACTCTTTGTGGGTCTTGGGATCGCCGCACTCCATTATGTGGGTCAGGCCGCCTATCTCATTCAGGGTCACATTCTTTGGAACTGGGGTCTGGTGCTACCCTCGATCCTCCTGAGTTTGCCGCTTTGCGGTCTGGCAATGGTCGCAGCATCCAGCCGCTTGGCCCAAATTCGACGGAGTGCTGCGCCCCTCCTGCTCTTAGCGATAGCCATTTTGCATTTCTGCGGAATGGCGGCGATGCGTTTTCGCTTCGACCCTTCGAGCACGTTTCCGTCGGACGCCGTAACGCCGTCAGCCATCGCGCCTGCGGTGGCCGGTATATCGCTAGCGCTAATCGCTTTGGCCGTGACCGGATGGCGGTTCAATCTTTCGGCAATCGGTCGTTTGCGACAGGATCGCCGGCGCCTCCGCGAGCTGACCGATGTTGCTCTTGAGGGACTGCTTATCTGCCAGGGCGATACGATCGTCACAGCAAATAGCAGCGTCGAGAAACTGGCTGGCTATGACCCAGGCCAGCTCATTGGCACAAGCGCCAGTGCCCTGCTTCCGAGCGTGGACCTTACCGGCCTCGCCGAGCGCGAAGAGCGGGAAGTTGGTCTACTCGTACGATCTGGGCAGGTGGTGCCCGTGCGTGTGCTGCGGGCCGAAATGGTACTGGGCCATAAATTGCAAACGGTGCTTGCGATACGAGACCAGCGAGAGCGCCTTCGGACGGAAGCCAGGATGCGCAAGCTCGCCTTCACCGACTCGCTAACCGGCCTCAGCAACCATGTTAGTTATGTTGATCAGTTACATCATTACATGGATGAGGGCATCCCGCTGGTGCTGCTCAGCATTGATCTGGACCGATTCAAGGCTGTCAACGATCAGTTCGGACATCTCGCTGGCGACGAGGTGTTAAGAGAGGTCGGCGCGCGGCTGCGCTTCGTAGTACGGCCAGACGACGTTACGGCGAGGGTCGGCGGCGATGAGTTTGCCGTCATCCTAGTCGGCCCGGAAGCCAAGGATCGCGCTATTGCCGTCGCTCAGGAAATCGCTGATCGCCTAGGCCAGCCATTCTCCGCAGAGAGCCGCCTCGCCTATAGCGGGGCTACTATCGGAATCGCATTAGCTCCGATTGATGCGACCACCACCAGCGGTTTGCGTCAGTGCGCAGACCTGGCGCTTTACCGCGCCAAGGAACAAGGTCGGGGAAGCATCTGCTGCTTCGACCCGCAGATGGACGCAGCGCCGCGCGACCGACGGTCGCTCGAAGGTGACCTTCGAAGTGCGATCCGCCGCGGAGACATCGAACTAGTTTACCAGCCGGTTATGTCCACGCAGACGGGGCTGATTACCAGCGTGGAAGCACTGGCCCGTTGGCTACACCCAGAAAAGGGGCCGATATCTCCTCATATCTTTATTCCGCTTGCCGAAGAGTCCGGCTTGATCGTCCAGCTCGGAGAGACACTATTGCGGCAGGCCTGTTCTGACGCTGCATCCTGGTCCTCAAGCGTTCGCGTGGCGGTAAACCTATCCCCTTTGCAATTTCAGGCTGGGGATTTGTGCGCGACCGTCGCCGGCATCCTTAAGGAAACGGGCCTAGAAGCAAACCGGCTCCAGCTTGAGGTGACCGAGGGCCTCGTCATTCGTGACGTCGAGCGCACCTTCTCTGAGCTTGAGCGGCTCAGAGCCCTCGGCATTCAGATCCTTATGGACGACTTTGGAGTTGGATACTCCTCGCTGAGCTATTTCCAGCGCTTCCCGTTTGACAAGGTCAAAATCGACAAGTCATTTGTCGATCAGATTACGACCTCGCGCGCGGCGCGTGCGATCGTGCAGGCAATCGTTGGCTTGGGTGATACGCTCGGCATGGGGGTGGTCGCCGAGGGCGTTGAAACGGAAGATCAAATGCGTCTTCTGGTTGAGGCCGGTTGCACGCATCTACAAGGGTATCTTTTCAGTCCGCCGGTCCGGAAGTCTGTCTTACAGGAATCCTTTCTCCTGCCTCTTGGTGCTAAGCCTCACGATGCGGGTGACGTGGATCGGAACGGTCGCTGCCGCACTGCGGTCTAGCGCGTCACATTCGGCATTTAAGATTGCGACTCACCCATCGATTGCATGTCAGGCAACTCGGCGAGTGGAAAAATCCCGCCCTTTCGTTTCGCAAACCGATTGCGCGCCGGCAGGAGCCGGCTGTGGTGGTCGAGAACAGGTTGGCGTCGACCAGACGCCGTATTTTCGTGTTCGGTTCGCACCTTTAATGTCGACTCTAAAGAGGTCGTCGCCAAGAGGAGCAACGCGCGCGCCACGATGAAGCGGTCTGGAGCGCCTAGGCCTCGAATTGCCGTGCCAAAACTGTTCCAGCTAGTGATGCCATTGGTGCAGTCGGCGCCGCGTCTGGTAATAGCGCTCGTTGCTTTTCGCGCGATGCGACGCCGCAACGAGGGGTAACGATCGCGCCTAGACACACATGGGGCGCCGGCCAAAACCACGTGACATCCTCTAATGAAGTCCACCTATTGCGCTCGTCGAGTGTCAAGTATCGTGCACGCGCAATAGCAATCGGCGGACCAGCGAGAACGGCTTAGCCGTAGTCACTGTTGCTCAGGTGCTTGGCGTTGCGGGCATAATGGCCCAGATGTTGCGTCATCGATGGATAACAAGCCGCCAGTATCGCGGTCTGCATCACCGCCAGATACGAAGCCGGCGGCTTCCACAACGACAGCCTTGGTCCCAACTTTTTCGAGCATGTAGATCGCACATTCTGATGTCACCTTTGACGAATATCGATCGGCGAGATCTAGAGATCGCGGAAAAAAAGACTTTACGAGACCCATTTTCTGATAATAGGTATCACATATTGGGAGGCCGGCGGGGGCTGTGACCATCCCAAGATAGGGGAGGTAGTCGGATGGGCGCTGGTCGGATCACCTTGTGCAGCGGCGTTTCGCTAGCTGCAGTATTGCTAGCAGTCTCGGCTTCGGCACAAACATCATCATCCTATCCAGCTGCAAGTGAAGACTCGTCGGCGACGGCGCCGCCGGGCAACCAGCAGAGCGCCGAGGAGATCATCGTCTCGGGCTTCCGCGCGTCGTTGAGCAGTGCGCTGAACACCAAGCGCGCCGAGGCATCGTCGATCGACGTGATCAAGGCGGAAGACATCGCCGACTTCCCCGACAACAATCTCGCAGAATCGCTGCAGCGCGTGCCGGGCGTCTCGATCAACCGCGTCGGCGGCGAGGGGCGCGCGATCACGGTTCGCGGCCTGTCCGGCAGCTTCACCCGCGTGCGCGTGAACGGAATGGAATCGCAGGCGATCTCGGGAGCCACCACCTCCGATCGCGGCATCAACACCGGCCGCGGCTTCGATTTCAACGTCTTCGCGTCCGAGCTGTTCAACAATCTGGTCGTCCGCAAGACGGCGGATGCGGAGACGATCGAGGGGTCGCTCGGCGCGACGGTCGACCTTAACGTTGCGCGGCCGTTCGACTTCACCAAGGCGACCGTCGCGCTGAGCGCGCAGGCGGGCTATACGACGCTCGCGAAGAAGGCGAACCCCAAGCTGACCGGTCTGCTGACCGACACATGGAATACAGGGATCGGCCGCATCGGCGTGCTGGTCTCAGCCGCTTATAGCCGGCGTCACTATTTCGAAGATCAGTTCGGCTCGGGCGGCTGGAATCCCGCGACGACCGACGGCGGCTTCTGCTCGCCGATCGGCGTTACGCCGGTCTCGCCCGCGCTGAATGCCGGGCAAGGCACGACCGCCACGGACTGCGTCGCGGGGGTGACGCGGCCCGCCGCGAACGACGCCAATTATGCCGCGGTCAACCGCTCGACGGTCTTCCTGCCGCGCCTGCCGCGCTACGGCCGCTTCGATCACGACCAGAAACGACTTGGCATCACCGGCTCGCTTCAGTGGGAGCCTGCGCCCGGGATCGAGATCGGCGGCGACCTGCTTTATTCCGACTACAAGGTCGCACGCGACGAATATTGGCTGGAGGGCTTTTCGTTCGCACGCGCGATCGCATCGCCCAATTTCGGCAAGCCACAGACCGCGATCCGCGAGGCGGTGCTCCGCAATGCGGGCACCAGCAACACACAGGGCGCCAATTTCGGCCAGACTGTCTACGATATCGATTATGGCGTGTTCGATGGCGTCGATGTCCGGTCCGACAATCAGCATGATCGCTTCCGCAGCCGCTTCAGCCAATATACCCTGCACGGCAAGTTCGAGATTACCGATCGCCTCCAACTCGCTTTGCTTGGCGGCATCGCCGATACCAATTTTGACCAGACCGAGCAGACGACTTTCCTGTTCGGGCGCAACAATACGCGCCAGACCATCGATTTCCGCGACGATCGCGACCTGCCGACGATCGGCTACGGCTTCGACGTGACCGATCCGTCGCAATATTCGCTCGCGCCCGGAAGCGCCGAAATCCGCACGACGCCGTCCTACGTCAACAACAAGAACCGCCTGATCGAGGGCAATTTCTCGTGGAAGCTCAACGGCCTCATCACGGCTAAGGCCGGCGTGCATTACGACCGGTTCGATTTCGACATCACGGCGTACCAGCGGCCGAACAACTTCCTCGTGCCGACGCTGACCGCCTCGCAGGTGGCCGACGTGACGCGCACGATCGACGGCTTCGGCAAGGGCATGCCGGACGGAGTCTTCCCGACCTCGTGGATCGTGGTCAATTACGACAAGTTCGCCCAGCAATATGGGCTGGACAATTATAGTGGCGATTTCGCGATCGTCGAAAATCTGAGCGCGCGGCGCGCCGTGCGCGAGGACGTGCTGTCCGCCTTCGGGCAGATCGACTTCAACCTGAAGGATCTAGATGTGCCGGTCCGCGGCAATATCGGCCTGCGCTATGCGCGGACGAAGCTGGATTCGACCGGCTATTCAACCTCGATCGCGCAATTCATCACCGCGCAGAATAAATATGACGACTGGCTGCCGTCGGTGAACATTGTCGGCGACCTCACGAGCAAATTGCTCGTGCGCGCGGCCGCTGCAAAGGTGATCACGCGCCCCGAATTGAGCTTTCTGAGCCCGGGCGCGACGGTCACGATCAGCGGTACCCCCTCGATCAACGGTGGCAACCCGGCGCTGGAGCCGATCCGCGCCAACACCTATGACGCCTCGATCGAATGGTACTTCGATCGGAATTCCCTGATCTCCGCCGCCTATTTCTACAAGGACATCAAGTCCTACATCCAGAACCAGGCGCAGCAGCTCACCTTCAACCAGACCGGCCTGCCCTTGTCATTGCTCGTCAATAGCGGCCTCGATCCGAACGTCTCGATCTTCACGGTCAATCAGGCGCGCAACACGCCGGGCGGGCCGCTCAAGGGGTTCGAGATCAACTATCAGCAGGCGTTCAATTTCCTGCCGGGATTTCTGCAGAATTTCGGCACGCTCCTGAATTATACGCACGTCACGTCGCGGATCAATTATTTCCTCGCGGCCAGTGCGAACAACACCACCAATCGCGATCTGCTCGGCCTCTCGCGGGATGCGTTCAACGCGACGCTTTATTATGAGGACAAGAAGTTCAGCGCGCGTATCTCGGCGGCGTATCGCGGCCCGTATATTATCGCGCTTCCGGCCAATAATCCGCTGCAGGATCTGGAGGGGGTCGATAAAAGCCTGATCTTCGACGTCTCGGCTTCCTATCAGCTCACCGAAAGGGTCAAGCTGACGTTCGAAGGCCTGAACGTCTTCGATCGCTTCTATCGTCAGTTCATCGATTCAGATCGGGACAGCACCTTCGTCTACAGTCACACCGGGCCGCAATTCTATGCGGGCGTTCAGGTGCGGTTCTAGAATGTTGGCGGCCGACGACAGCCCAATCACGCCGACTGCCTCTGGGTCTTTCAGCGAGCGATCCGCAGCGGCGTTGCGTGCTGACAAGCCATGCAGGAGAGCGAGACCACGCGTGCGCTTACGTCCTTTGCTTCGGTTTCCGCGGTTTGGGCTTCGGCAGCTCTGCCGCCGTGACGCGCAGCAGGACACCTAGCCACTCGACATCGTCCCAGCGATCGGCCTCGATTAACAGGTGCGGCTTGGCCCCTGGATAGGGCGGAGCTTCGGATACCGGCCCGGTATGGCGGCGACCGGGTGCCGTCGGCTTCACGTAGAGCTGATCGTCGCAGATGGAGCCAATCATCTTGCCGTCGACGTAGACGCCATACTCGCCGAACATCGGCTTGGTCGATACCGCGCCCGCGCCAGTTGCCTGTTCGAGCAGGTAATCGGCTGTGCGTTGCTGCGTTGCCATAGCCCGAACTTAACAGACGAGCGTCGCCGCTAGCAATGGACGGATTATCGTCTGCGTCGCCGACCGCAAAACGAACGCGCGGCGGCTTTCCGGGAGGATCATGGTGACGCTGGATAACCGGGATTGGGTCTTCCAGCCGTAACTCCCCGCAGCGTACGCCCGTGCAGGGGGGACATCCCAGAAGCTGCAGCCTGCGCCTCGCCGTTGGATGCCCATGTAACCATTTACTCAGATCATAGCGCCATCAGGTGTACGCGATCAGCCGACCAAGCGCCGCCACAGTAAGCCACAGCGCGATTGAGACCACCGCTATCATCCTGAGCCAAGGTGTCACCGGCTCTTTGCCACCCCAAAGTAAGCGAAAGGCCATCGCGTTCGAGAGCGCGATAAGAATGAGCAGCAGCTTGGCTCGAAGCAGCGGTGAGTGGATCAGGGTGCGTGCATCCGCCGAAAAGAGCACAACGCCGCTGAGCCCGAGCAGGACCAGCCCCCCGATTGCCAGCGGCGTGAGCGCACGGGACAGAGGTGACAGCGGCAAGCTACGAAACGCGCCAGCCAATCGCAGGTCTACGATCCCGATCGGACCGATCAGGAGCGCGAGCCCGAGCAGATGGACGAGATTGGCGACCGGATAGGTCCAGCTGCCGCCGCGCGCCGCCTGGCCGAGCGTGCTTGCCTCCGCCCAGGCGGCAAAGCCCTCCACCCGCTCAGCGCAGCTCGTAGGTTCTGCCGTCGAGTGTCAGCCGATCAATCTTCATCTCGGGTGTGCCATCCTTGCGGACTTGGCCCTCGAGCGTCACAGGCTTCCCGCTCTTCAGCATCGCGGGGGTCAGGCCGCGCGTCTCCATTCTCGCGACCGGCGCCAGGACTACGTCCCAGGTACGCCGTTGGTAGGCGACCTTCGCGGTGGCATGCGGATTGCTCCAACTAACCTCGCTGAGCTTGCTCGTGACACTGACCGGCTTGTCAGGGTCATACGTGCTCCAGCCATGATGCGCGAGCGCAGCGGCCGGTATCAGGGTTGCAACCAAGAGAGATCGGCGCATGGCATCCTCCTCATGTTCCAGCGCGATCATAGCGCATTGCAGCTGTGACCGTGCCGCAAATTTAGATCCTATTTGACCATTCGCGTGCGGGCGATGGCCTCCTGACACTGAGAAATCAAATGGGTCCTACGCCATGGCTCTCAATCGTCGAAGCGTGCGGCCGGCGAGAAGGGCTTCTCGGCATCCACTACGAACATTACGAGCTGGTCGAGCGGTGCATCGCCGCTGCTGGTAAGTTGCATAGCCATGTCCTGCCCGTGGGCGCTGAGCGCGTCGCCTGCGCCGGCTCGCTCGGTTCCATGGCCGGTACGCTGGGTGACCTGCCCGGCCAAAACGTAGATCGCCTCGGCACCAGGATGACTGTGAACTGGTGTTTGCGATTCGGGGGGGCCGCCGGCGCGGTTGATACGAAGCAGAAAGCTTCTAGCATTCGGCGTCGGGATCGGCCCAATCTCTCTTACCCGGGTCGCGCCGGGCGTCGCGCCGCCCGCACGCGATAGCGTGAACAACCAGTTTCGCCCTGCCACACTCGCGGAAAGCGCGTGTGGGCCGCCCGCTGCCTTCGCGGCGTTCGCGGTAGGCAGAGTTTCAATTCGCCAGAATAGAGGGCCGGGTGGCAGAGTTGCAAGTCGCCGCTCTGCAATCGTCTCGATTACAAAAGCACCGGGGGACAAGGCTCGCGCCTCACCAACGGCAAGAGAGGCGAAAAACAGCGCAGCGACGAACCGCATCGGCAGCTCCCTTGGTCACATGGCGAATAGCAGACCGGCTGGCCTGATCCTAGCCAGGTCAAGCTGGACGAAGACCGATGCTGAGAGAACGGAAAGAGTGGTTCGAACATCGAGATGTGGGTCCCGACTGCCTTTCTGGGCCAGCTGCCTGCATTCGCTTAGGGTGAGCAAGGCTATGACCAGCGATCCGAAGCCGTGTCGTGCCCGATAAGCCAGCCTGTCGGGTTTAAGAGCTGCTAGTCGAAATCTTTTGTTTTCTGGCGTTTTCGAGACGGTCCCACATCTTGCAAGCCTCGTTGGCAAAAATTCGGGGAGACATGATTTGATTACCCTTTGGTGTCATTCACCGGATCATGTCGGTTCAGTCTCTCGTCCACGATCTTAAGACGATCCACACCGACCTCATCAGCCGGATATCAGCGCTGGCGACGGAGCTTGGGAAGACTAGGCCCGATTTTTCAAGTCTCTCCCCCGCGAGAATGAACCTTGCGCGGGCCAGCCGTCGTCGGGCTATTTTAATCGACCAACTCACCCGAGCTGTGGCATCAGTGCATCAGCCGACCTTCACCAGTCTTCAACACAATCTGCAAAAGGCGCGCTTGGCTTCGGCAGATCATATCGGCAGGTGGACTGTTGGCCGCATCGAAGCCGACTGGCACGGCTATCGTAGCGCGTCTCCCAGAATGCGCGAAGCTATGATCAGGCAAATCGCGGACGAGGCAGAAATTATTTTCAAATTGCAAATGTAGCGCAGTTCGAACGTGCGATACTGGCTGTCCGCGGTAGCGAGTCGGTTCATGAATGGCTGCCCGAAGCTGGAAAGCAATCAGCGCGCAGCGTACGACCGCGTCTGGGTCAGCGCCATCGAGCTGCACTCTGATTGCACCCCTCCGCGTGTTGGGCGAAAATGTGGTGCTCTTGCTGGTTTAGAGTTTGGAGTTGTTGCTGACGACGTTGGCAAAGGATCCGCTTCCTACTTCCCGTCCATCGAGAAGAAATATGGTAAGCCGATTGCGGAATGGCAGGAACTGGTTCGCCAGAACCTTCCAGCGAAACCCATGGAGCTTGTTTCGATGCTGAAAAGCGACCACGGGATGGGTCACGGTCATGCAAAGGCGGTGGTGTCGCATGCCTTGGCTGATAGGAGCTGACGCTTCCTGGCCGAAGCCTTTGGACACTCGGCAGGCCGCGATCCTGGTAGCAGCAGCGCCCGAACGCACGCCCAGTTTCGGGAGCCCCCAAACGAGCTTGAGCGACTGGAATTGGGTCGAAAGCGATGCGCGCCTAGGGCGGCTTGCGACCAAGCGAGACTAGAATGCGTGTAACGGCAGCTGGCCTATCCGAACGGTCTCTAATGCGACGACCTGGCCGGGGTTGCGCTCGAGCTTAGATCCGCTGGTACGGTGGGCGTGGACATGATCCGCGCCATCTCGCGCCATCGCGCCTCCGGCCCCGGCCCTGCACTATTCACATCGGCGCGAACCATGTCCCGGCCGAGACCATAGTTGATTACATAGCTGCGATAGTGATCGGTGAATTCCAGCGATTTCCGTGCGCGCGCTTCGGACACGAGGCTGTATCTCTGGGTCAGCGCTACGGCCTGATCGCGGCTGATCCGGCCGTCGAGATAATCGCGAGCGATCGTGAACCGAGCCCCAGACAGAGCCTCCATCGCCTTGCCGAGCGCGTCATAGCGTTCCGCGTCGGCGGGATCGAAGCCGGCGAGCGGGAACAGAACCGTCTTCTCGAAAGCGGCGCGCTCGTCGCCAGGAAAGGCGAGCTCGATGCCGAAGTTGGCCGCCCCCTCGGCAAGGAAGCTTTGCGGGCTGTAGAGCGGGTAGAGCGTGTATTCACTCCAACCGCGACCGCGCGCGAGATTGCGTTCGAGCAGCGCATTGTAGACGTGGTGCCCCGGATAACCCTCATGGCAACCTAGATCGACCGCGCGATCGATCGGCACCGGCAGGTCGGTGTTGACCTGGATCAGACTGGTGTCGTTGCCCTTGTAATAATTGTAGCCGCCCCAAGGCTTATTCTTGACCAGTTCGAAGGTGAACCGCTCGTCCGCGGGCAGCGGGATGTGAGCGACCGTACGCTTGCGGCATTCGGCGATGGCGGCGCGCATGACGGGATCGAGCTTGTCGACCGGGATCATGAAGCGCTTGCGATAGTCGTCAACCCGCTTCCAGAGCGGCCCATCGCCGGGGGCGAGCCTGTCGATACGCGCTAGCACGGGGTCATAAGCCGAGAGCGGCATGAGGTTAGGGGCGAGGCCGAAAAGGCCGCGCGCCTCGTCATCGAAGCTGAACTTGTGGCCTTCGTGCATGGCCAGCCGGGTCTCCGCGGCCTTGAGCTGCCCGACGAGGAACGCGCGGCGCGGCCGCGTCGCCGCAGTCAGCCGCTCGGTGGGGATTGCCTCGGCGCGCACGCGCAATGCATGAGCGGCGGCGATCAGCTCGGGAACCGTGCGAGCATGCGCCTTAGCGTCGGCCGCCCATGCAGGCGGGCCGTAATAAGCGTCGACATATTCGGGCTCGCGCTCCCCCGCTTCGAGGCTGAGCTTGACGTAATCATGGGCGATCGCGTCGAGCGGATCGGCGCGGGCAGCGGTTGCCGCGATCAAGGGAACGGCGGCTAGTGCTAGAACGCGCTTGCGGAGCATGCAGGGATACCTCTCTCGCCGACGAATAACCAACGGACGAGATGCTCACAATCTTCTTAGACAGGGGCAGCCTCGACGGTGCGGGTGCGCGGTCTGCCCGGCCAGGTCTCTACGAAAACGGAGCATCCACCTTCCTTGAAGACAGGCGGCAAGCCAGATCCTCCGCCTTTTGAGACAGACAGTCTATCAGCCGCTCACGTCCACCAATAGCTGGCAAAATAATCGCTCTCGCCTGTGAACGAGCGGGCTTTTTTTTAAAGGATCGGCCGAGCGGTGCCGGACATCTCCCTTTGGGCTATCTCCGAAGAGATTCATGCTCCCGATAAATCATGATACCTTTGCTTTTTGGGGAGATTGACCCATGACGTATCGATTCCTGCGGTTGGCCGCATGCACCACAATGATGCTGCCCGTCTTGCTCGTAATATCGTCACCTGCGCGGTCTGCCGTCTTCGTCTACACCACGACATTGAGCGGTGCGGCGGAGTCTCCGCCCAATTCCTCCGCGGGTACAGGAACTGGGTACGTGGTCTATGATGATCTTGCCCACACTCTTCAGGTGCAGATCTCCTTCAATGGACTCACCGGTCAAACGACCGCTGCGCATATTCATTCTGCCACCGCTATCGCCGGAGCAGGCACCGCCGGGGTTGCAACGGCCACGCCTAGTTTTCCAGGTTTTCCCTTGGGCGTCACTTCGGGCAGCTATAACCAGCTTTTCGATCTGACGCTGGCATCGTCATATAGTCAGGCGTTTGTCACCGCGAGCGGTTCAATCGCATCTGCCGAAACCTCGCTGATCAGCGGCATGGACGCCGGCAAAGCGTACCTGAATGTCCACACGACTGCATCCCCCGGCGGCGAAATACGCGGCTTCCTGGCGCTGCAGTCAGCAGTCCCTGAGCCGATGACATGGGGGATGTTCGTCAGTGGCTTCGGCCTGATCGGCGCTGCCATGCGTCGTCGCCACCAGGGCAGCATCCGCTTCGCATAACGTCCTGGCGCTTACGGTGATGCCATCTTTGCCCTTCAGGTCGAGCGACGCTCGACCTGATAGCGGCATAAACCCGAGATGAACGAATAGCCGAGGTCGAGGGAGGGTCGAAGGGGCCTGAGCGTTTGCAACGAGATCAAAACCCCGGTTATGCCGAGAGAGCCAACAAAGCTGTGATGCAACGTAGTTGGTCAATATGACGGCGCGTCAATCCGCTTTCTCGTCTCGGCATCCACGAGCGCACGGATATCGCTTAAGAGAGGGTGATGACGCGTTTGCGCCGTTCCATGCGCGAGGTTGACGTGAATCGAAGCCGGGCGAGGTGCTGCACCAAATAGTCGTAAGCGGCTGATATGACCGAGAAAGTCTGGCGACGCCGGGTAAATTTGCCCCGCAATTCCGGCACTTTGCCGACGCCCTAGATCCCTGGTGCGATAGTTTTGGGCTCTGTTGCGAGGCAGCGTTGACCGCCTTTTGGCCTGCGTCTTTGCGGCCAACTTTTCTGACCGCAGGTCGGCTCCATTGCGGTCAGAGATCTCAACTACAGACCTTGTGCTCTCGCTCGGTGTCTTGGTCCGTTGGCCGACCGATCCCGCGGCACCCGGTCGACGAATGCCGCCTCGTCCAGATAGCTGGCGGCCTCGCGTGCCAGTTCGTATAGGACATTGCCGCTACGCTTGGCCGCGACCGATATCTGGCGTTGCAGATCGTCGTAGCCGTAGCGGCTGAGCTCGCGTGCATAATCGAGGATCTGACCGACGACCTCGCGGCGCGCCTGCGGGTTACGTCACAGCTTGCACTCGATGATGACGAGCCCGCGTTCATCAGCAGCACCACGTCCACGAATCCCACGCCGGGGATGGTCAGCCCCTTGGCGACCGTGAACAGGCGCCCATAGCTCGGGCCCAGATCATGCACCGGCATGATGGTCGGACTGTCGTGGATGAGATCCCGCAGCCTATGCTCACGACGAGCATCCCTTGTGGAATACGAGGCACCAGCTGTGGTAACCCAGCCTCATCGAGCAGTACAAGGGTCATCACGGCACCTCCCTATGTGGAGCGCGACGCTGATCCTTTTGGCTCACTTCGTCGCACCTATGTCCTCTCGGGGCGACGGCCTGAGCCGGATGTTCGAAACCCGCCGATGACGAGCGCATGCGCCTTTACCGGCGGGCCGGCTGGACATGCGCGCATGCCACCCGGCCCCAGCAAAGCTGTGACCGAGCATCATCGGAAGGGGTTTCGACGCCCCTGCTCCCGGCTTTCACGGGAGCTGGGCCAGACTGCTCGCGGGCCCTGCGAAGGGAAGTCGAATGTGCGGCAAGGCACAGGTTTCTGCGGCGCGGGCGGTGTCGAGCACAACGAATGCGCAGCGCGTGGGCTCGACATCGGCTGATGCGATGAGGTTATCCACAGAGATTTCGGAGGCACCGGTTTTGGCGGCGCAAGCTGAGACGGCTGTAGACGTTCAGTGCAGTGTCGGTCCTCGTTCTCCGCGCTCGGCACTGTGCAGGAGCGCGGTGTTGGCCCTCGCACGCCACGCTCCGACCTCACTAGGTCTGGGTGCCCACCCGCAATACCAATCTGTCGGTTCAGTGGCGTCAACGCTACCGGACCCCAACCCATCGTATAGCTATGCTGCTCGATGATACCGGACCACGATGTGCCCCGGAGGCAGCACATTCCAAAGCATTTAGCGAAGCATCGAAACTACCGCGCTTCGCGTGCAGAAGCTTGGCGTACAGCAGCGGACGTACGGCAGTGCATTTGCCCCGTCTTGAGGGGCGGCACCTGTGCGTCACCATTAAGCCCCAAAACCCTTCGCGACCTACGGGGCCGCCGAGCTGCGTGCAAAAGAAAAGGAGCTGCGCACACAGGCACAGCTCCCATCTTAAAGCCTGCTCGGTTGTCAGGCCGCAGCATCGACGAGAACGAGTTCGCTGTCTTCAATTGCGGTTACTCGCAAAACATCGAGATCGCGGATTGCGACACCATCCCGCGCATTAACGCGCAGGCCGTCGATCTCGAGCGCTCCGGTCGCCGGCACAAGGTAGGCTCGACGGTCCATGCCGAGCGCGTACTCGGCGCTCTCCCCGGCCTTCAACGAAGCTCCGACGACCCGCGCATCGGTGCGGATCGGCAGCGCGTCATTGTCGTTCGCGAACCCCGAGGCAAGGACTACGAATTGTCCGGACCGCTCGCCCTTAGGGAAGGGTCGGGCGCCCCAACTGGGCTTCTCGCCGGAGCGCGTAGGCTGAATCCAGATCTGGAAGATCTTGGTGGTCTCGTCTTCCTTGTTCCACTCGGAATGCGCGATCCCGGTGCCAGCGCTCATAACCTGGACGTCACCTGCTTCAGTGCGACCGGCGTTGCCGAGGTTGTCCTGGTGCGTGATCGCGCCCTCACGAACATAGGTGATGATCTCCATGTCGCGGTGCGGATGCGGCGGGAAGCCGCTCTGCGGGGCAATGGTGTCGTCGTTCCAAACGCGCAGGTTGCCCCAGTTGGTGCGGGTCGCATCGTAGTAGTTGGCGAAGGAGAAGTGGTGCTTGGCATCGAGCCAACCATGGTTCGCGCCGCCGAGGCTCTTGAAGGGTCGAAGTTCGATCATGGCTTGTCTCCATGGCCGCTGCGATTGCCGGCCGATGGAGGTGATGTAGGCGGGCGCCGCTTTTCACATCAGCCGAATAAAGTCGCCAATAACCTTCGATGGAATTGAAATGAGCGATCCTGGAACGCCAACGTTCGACCAGCTTCGTATTTTCTTGACCGTCGTCGACACGGGCAGCTTCGCAGCAGCTGGCCGAACCCTTCACCGAGCCGTCTCTGTCATAAGTTACGGCATCTCCAATCTCGAGGCGCAGCTTGGTGTGCTGCTCTTCGAGCGCGAGGGTACCCGCCGTCCGGTCCTGACCGAAGCGGGACGAGCGGTTCTCGCAGAGGCACGGGCCGTCGCTGTCGGCGTCGATGGACTCAAGGCCAAGGTAAAGGGACTCTTGGACGGCCTGGAGGCTGAGGTCCATCTCGCCGTCGACGTTATGCTACCAGCACGACGGCTCGGAGAAGTGCTACGCGCCTTCGCGACGTCCTTTCCGACAGTGACCTTGCGTTTGCATGTCGAAGCGCTCGGCGCGGTCGCATCGCACGTTCTGGAGGGCAGGGCCGTAATCGGTTTATCCGGGCCGATCGGGAGCGGATTAGAGGGGCTATCCGCGTCTGCCGCGGGTAGCGTCGCGATGGTGCCGGTGGCCGCGCCCGATCATCCGCTGGCGCTTTTCGAGCACATCCCGGCGGGGGCCGGGCGCGATCATGTCCAACTGGTGCTCACCGACCGCTCACCTCTGACATCAGGCCGGGATTTCGCTGTGCTAAGCCCGCGCACATGGCGCTTGGCCGATCTCGGCGCCAAGCACCAACTCCTTCGGGAAGGGATCGGCTGGGGCAACATGCCGCTCCCGCTCATCGAGCCGGACCTGATCGCCGGCACTTTGAAGCGGCTCGTAATGCCGGATGATCCGGGCGGCATGTATCGCTTCTCGGGGATCTGGCGCCGAGATCGGCCGCCGGGTCCCGCAGGCACGTGGCTGGTGAACGAACTCGTCGAACGGGGCCGCGCGGACGCGGACATCCCTGGTGCGGCCGATGTCTGAGGCGGTGCGCTCATGAAGACCGGCCGTCTAGAGGCATTCACTGATGGGGTCGTCGCGATCATCATCACGATAATGGTGCTCGAGCTGAAGGTACCGCACGGCGGCGACTTGAGCGGCCTCGCCGGGGGCGCGCCCGTTCTCCTTGCCTACTTGCTCAGCTTCATCAACGTCGGCCTTTATTGGAACAATCACCACCACATGCTGCATGCCACGGACCGGATCGACGGGCGCGTCTTGTGGGCAAATCTCTTCCTGCTGTTCTGGCTGAGCCTCGTCCCGTTCGTAATCCGCTGGCTGGACGACAGCGGCTTCGCTGCCGGCGCGACCGCCGCCTACGGCATAGTGCTCGGAATGGCGTCGATCGGATATGAGCTAACGGAGCGAGCCATCATAGCCTGCAACGGACCTCAGTCGCCTGTGGCACGAGCCATCAAGCACGACTGGAAGGGATGGGGTAGCATCGCGATCTACTGTGTTGCGGTTCCGCTAGCCTACGTGAGCCGCTGGATTGCGATCGCGCTATATATCTGCGTCGTAGCGCTCTGGCTGATTCCCGATCGGCGGATCGCGCGGGAACTAGACCGCGATGTCTAAATCTTATCTCGAGATGCATCCGAGGGTGCATCGCCTGTTACGCCTTATTTTGCTTCTCATCATCATTGGATCACCTTTGTTTGATGCCGCCTGGGCCGAGGGTGTTCGCGGGTATCACCGCACGCGCTGGACCGCTGCTGAGGGCGCCCCACCTAACGTTCGGGCGATCGCACAGACAAAGGATGGCTACCTTTGGTTGGGTTCGGGGCTTGGGCTGTATCGGTTCGACGGGCTTTCCTTTTCCCACGTGGAGCCATCGCTCTTCGACCGCTGGCGCAGCCAGCAGATCACGGCGCTGGCAGCAGCACCTGACGGCTCGCTCTGGGTCGGTTACAGGTTCGGCGGGATCGCCAGATATCATCACGGCCGTTTGGACGGCGTGGCCCTCAAGAATCTCAGGGGCGCTGTATTTGACATTACCGTCGGACCCAAGGGCGACATCTGGGTGGCAGTCAGCAGCGGCTTCGGCAACCAAATCTATCATTTCATCAATGGGAAATGGAGCGTCCGGCTAACCAAAGACGGCGTAGATCCAACACCGCTACATGGTGCTTTTGCCGCCGCGGATGGCTCGTTGTGGGCGGCCCATTTCAACGCGCTCTTCCACTGGATACCAGGAAAGTCTCGCCCGAGCAGGGTGGCGGTAGAGGCTAACCAGACAACGGCATTTCTCCAACAAGCGCCCGGCGCACTTTGGTTCGTGAACAATTCGCATCTCTACGAACTGACTGCAGCGGGTGCCGTAGCGCGGCTCGATATGGAGGGAGCGGACGGAGGAGCTTTTACCGGCCAGCACGCGCTGCTTGCCGACGACGACGGGCGCATCTGGATTGCTGGCGAAGCGAGAGGCTTGTTGCGATGGGCCCCCGGTGACTCTGCTTCGCCTCCCGTCGTGTCAGACGATGTTCACCTTCAGGCACTCTTTCGCGACCGCGAGGGAAACATCTGGGGTGGCGCGGATACCGGTCTAGAAAGGTTCGCGCGCTCCGCCATTGCCGTGGAGGCGATGGACGGCAGACTGACGGCAGGGCTCGCGCAGCGAACAGGTTCCGATCCGGCGGTCTTCGCTGCCACAGATAAGGGTATCTATTCGATTTCAGCCGCGGGCAGGCGTTTCTTCAAGACCGAAGGCACGGTAAGCGCGATCTGCTCAGGGCCAGGCGGCCTGGTCTGGGCGACGACCAATGCGGGCTCCGTCAGGGTCGCTAATGACCGAGCCATCGTTACGCACGAGCCAGCGTTTTCACGCGGGTTAAGTTCGTTGGCGTGCGCGATCGGTCCGGACGGCGTTATCCGCGAAGCTGTGCCGACAGTCGGCATCTTCCGCCGTGAAGCCGACCGATGGGTTCAGGAGAAAAAGTGGTCGGGTGTTGCCGTTATCGTGGATGCGGGTGTTGGACGCCTTGTCGCCTACATGCCCCCGATAGGCCTTCTGGCCCTGGACGAACACGGGGAGCATATTCTTGTCCCGAGGGACAAACTGCAAGCCGGCGACATCAAGTTGATCCAGCGGACCGGAGCATTCTGGTATTTTGGAGGCGAAGCTGGGCTCACTCGCTACGACGGGCGAAAGTTCTCGACCCTGAGCGCAGGGACATATCCTTGGCTGACACAGACGCTGGGGTTGGCCGTGCTCGGCCGCGACACGTGGATCATCGGATCGGGCGGCATCGTGCGGGTCTCCTCGGGCGACTTGAGTGAAGCCTTCGAGCGGCCCGGCAAAGCCGTGCCGATCACGCCGATCGGCCGCACCGAAGGCCTGTTGGGGCGCTCTAACGTTCTCTTGTCCTCGGACGCGAAAGTCGATGCAGCCGGTCAGCTCTGGTTTGCAACGAACCAAGGGATAGCTCGGATTGATTCTAATCGTGTCTCACGCAACATGCTGCCTCCTCCCGTTCATGTCACCTCCTTCGAGGCTAATGGGCGAAGCTATCCCATCAACGTGGCAAGCCTGCCGGCCGGCACGACCCGGCTCCAAATCGGATTTGTAGGGCTCGGTCTGACGGATGCGGCAAAAAACCGCTATCGCTACCGTCTAAGCGGAGTCGACGCCGGCTGGATTGAAGGCGGAAACAGGCGGCAGGCGATTTATACCGGGCTGGCGCCGGGGCGCTATTTCTTTCGCGTGATAGCCGCCAACTCGGATGGCGTGTGGAACACGATCGGCCAGACGATCTCGTTCACGATCGTCCCCTTCTTCTGGCAGACCGAGTGGTTCAAGGCGCTACTGGTTCTTATCGCAGGTAGCATCCTTGTGGCACTCGCGCGCTGGCAATCTCAAGCCGAGACGCTCGCGGCGCGTCGGCGGATCGAGGACAGGATGCAGGAGCGTGAGCGGATAGCGCGAGAGTTGCACGACACACTTCTTCAGGGCTTCCAAGGCCTGATGCTCCGGTTCCAGTCTGTGCTCGTTCAGCTGCCAAAGGGATCGGCCGCGCGCGATGCCATGGAAGGCGCTTTGGATAGAGCGGATGACGTGCTGATCGAGAGCCGAGACCGCGTTCGTGATCTTAGGGAACTCTCGGGACCAGTGGGATTGCAAGCAACCCTTGAGAAGACGCTAAAGCGGGTCGTCGAGCCGCCGTTGCGCCGGGACCTTGTGGCGAAGGGAACACCTAGGCCAGTGATCGCCACCATCGCGGACGAAATCGATCGCGTGGTTACGGAAGCGCTATCGAACGCCGTGCGGCATGCGCACGCGACGACGATCACCCTGAGCTTGGCCTTCGAGCGCAAAGAGCTTCTTGTGATTGTTGAGGACGACGGAACGGGGCTTCCGACTGTCGTGAAGATCGAAGGAAGCCGCGACGGCCATTACGGCCTGATCGGCATGCGAGAGCGGATGGACAGAATGGGCGGTTCCCTCAGAATTGAAGATCGAGAGGGTGGCGGCACCTTGATACGTCTAGAGATTCCAACCCGGATTGCATGTGTGAACAGCCCGGCGGGCAAGGAAGGCTAGTCTCGCCCACCTCATCTATCGGATCGCATGCAAGGCACATGTGCGATGTCTCCGTCTAGCTTGGTCTGCCGACATGTTTGCGGAGCGACAGCGTGACAAGATCGAGCATCTGCCGATTGGTGGCAGCATTATCTTCGCTGACGGTCGGTTTGCCGCTCGTGGCGAGCGTAGACACCTCGCCGCAACCTGGGGGCGTGTATCGTCTGAAACCCGGAATCTATGTTCAGACCGGTGTCGACTGCAAAACCGCCCCGAATGCCGCAATACTGAGATATGACGGACGCGGCCTTAGCGGGGCTCACGTCAGAGCATGTCGGGCGAATGTGCGGACGCGGCGAGGAAATCGATACACGGTGACACAATCCTGCATCGACGCGGGAGCGGGCGAAGCGCCCCTAGGTCTTCAACATCAGGTCGTAACAGTGAGCGACGCTCTAAACTTTCGCCTGTCGTTTGGGAAAAGGGGCGTCTCCTATCGATACTGCACAGCCAACATGCTCCCTGAAGGGATGAAGGAGTTCAGGAATCGATGATCGTCTCAAGGGCATTGATGACCGCCGGATTGTTGGCGCTCGGCGGATGCGCAAGCAGCGTCTCGCCCAATGTCCCAGGGGCGGGCACGCCGAGCGCTTCAGTCACACTCGCAATCTCGGTTGGCCCGTGCTTCGGCTTCTGCCCTGTATACGACATCAAGATCGCGCCTGATGGAGAGATTATTTACAACGGAGACCGGCACACCGCGGAGCTCGGACTGCGGGCGCGAAAGGCGAGCGTGCAGACTTACCTTTCGCTAGTCGCCGATCTTGCCCCTTACCGCCCCGCCGCCGGCAAGATGGTGGAGATCGAGTGCGCGGCAGCAGTATCCGACACGCCCCTCTATACGATTTCATGGATCGATCCGAAGGAAGGCGCGTCGATGGCAACTCACCGAAGCGGCTGTCAGAGCGGACCGGGCCACGAGCTTGATGCGGTTCTGCGTCAGCTACCGGCGAGACTTGGCATAACCCATTGGTCGAAGCAGACCACTCGCCCCGGAGCTTCGAGGGGCTAAGAGCCGAAGTGATTGCCTCGCACGCCGCGTTCTTTGTTGCTTCTTACTCAGTGCGTCGTGGATTGAGGGGTCTCGTGCCGCACGCAGATAAGGGTGCCGATCAAGACGGCCGCACCGGCCAGCGCAAGCGGCGCTGTCAGGCCAAATCTGCTGATCAATAGCGCGCCGATCGTCGCTCCTGCGAAAATCGCTGCGACGGCGCCGAAGCGGCGTATCCAATTTGGGTTGGTGCCGCCGGCAAGTGCGGAGTCGGCCGCGATGCCGGTGATTGTCAGTGTCAGAACTGTCGTCGTGAGATCGGGGACCTTCAACTGCCGGATCGTCGCATTGCGGAACCCCATCGCTATCGCCGTCAACGCGATGATCGCGAAGACGCGCGCGGGATCGGGGCTTCCGAGTTCGAGTCCTAAGGCTACACCCGCTGCGATCCAGAGCAGAGCCGTCTCCACCAAGGCCGATCGGATGAGCCAGCCCCTCAGCGGCTTGCCGTTCTGCGAAACCGCGAGCCGCCCCGCGACGAGAGCTCCGGCCATGAACGTGAGCAACGCGACCACGTAGGGTTGCCAGGTGAAGCCCGGCGCGCCCGCGGCGGCGAAGCCGAGGAACACGATGTTTCCAGTCATGTTCGCCGTGAACACCTTACCGAGACCCAGGATGCTGGCCGCATCGACAAGTCCGGTCGTGGCCGAAAGCATCAGCAGCAGCCATGCCAGGGGCGGCGTTGCGGGTGGGGGCTTGGTCGCCATGTCTTCTCCTCAGAAGCGGAAGTTCGCTTCAAGACCGAGCATTCCGATCGTTCGGGAGGCGCCGGTCTGCTTGATAAACCTGCCCGGTCCGAACACCGACATCGAAGTCGAAAGCTCCAGCTCCGGAGTCGCCTGCCAAGCAAGAGTCGCCTCTGCCTCGCTGCCGATGAACTTGGCGGTCGCACCGTCGGCCGCTCTAACGAGATTACCGGGCACGTCGTAGATGCCGTCGCGCCGCGAATAACGCCAGTAAACCATGCTGGCGATGCTAGCGGACACGTTGCTACCGAGGCCCATGCCGACGCGGGGATTCAGCGAGACAATGTTGTAAGGGCCTACGGGCGACAGCTCCCCGAAGTATTTTCCTTTGGGAAACATCGCATTGAAGGTGCCGAGGCGACCGCCGGGGCGCTTGTCTCCGCTGACCACGTTGAAGCGCATCACCGCGTCCGGCTGGCCTGCGATCGATGCGAAGCGGTGGCCGAACTCGGTTCCAACGGTCCAGGCGGAGATCGTCTCGCCGGAGAAGCGTCCGAACTGGTAGGCCCCTTCGACATTCCAGTGCCATCCGCTCTGGTTTCCGAAGAAGCGCGCGCCCAGTGTGTGCCGTCTCTCGCTCCCGGTCAGGCCGCCGGAGCGAGCCTGTTGGTTGCGGTAGCCTAAATAGTAGAGATCGAGACCGCCGCGATTGGCATAGGCGCCCCAAAGCAACTTGGCGCGGGACCTGCGGTCGTCGAACGTTCCGCTTCCCGGTTGAACGGGTCGGACGGCAAACATGCTCAGCTTGGTCCCATTGAGGGACGCCAAAGCCCTGAACCCATCGAAGGCGAGAGGAACGTTTGGACCATATCGCGTTCCGATCAGACGCTCTGTTCCCAACGCGATCATCTGTCGGCCGGCACGCAACGTGATCCCCGTCCCATCGGCGTCCCCCGTCCGCGCTTCCCCGAAGCGGATGTCCGCAAAGCCCTGAAGAAGATCGAGCCGGGTTTGATCGACTGGCCCCGCAGACGGTGCGACGCCGATCGCATAGGCCGCGATGGGCTGGACGAAGGCCCGAAAACGCCCGACGTGTATGTCGGCGCTGGGGACAAGCCGGATCCACTGATAGCTGTCGTTTGGGGCGTCGGCACCCCCCCAGAGATTGTTCTGGAAGCTCTCGTCCCGGACGCGGAGCTCGGCTCCTACGGTCGCGTAGGCGGCCCCTCCTAGCGGGATGTATTTGAGAGGTTCAGGCCAACGGCCGTCCCGCCGCTGGACATCGGCCAGGCTGGACCAATCCTCGTCGTATCGGGTCGTGGTGAGCGTCGGCGGTTCCCAGGCCTCGCGCTGCTGCGCCACTGCCGGTGAAGAGATTGCTAGAGCGGCGAGGACGAGCCTACGCACGCCGCCGCTCGAGTTCGGCGACGAGTGCGGCAAGCACGAAGCCGCCTATAAGTCCGAGATGCTCGAAGAATGCGTTCGTCGCCATGAAGCGCTCCTGACCTTGCGGCATCGCCCAGAAGGCGTTCGCCGTGACCGCAGCCAAAAGTGTGAAGACGCTGAGCATTCCGGCTCCAAGCCACACAAAGCGACAGGTCAGGATGAGGATGGGTCCCACCAACTCTATTGCGATCGTAAGCGCGGCCCATAGCGCCGGAGGGTTCATTCCGAAGTGGGCCTGCTCCGCGATTGCGGCCGGCCAGTCGCTCGCCTTGACGATGCCACCCAGGAGATAGGCCCCCACCAGCGCTAGGCGAGCCAGAAACCAAGTCACGGGCCATCTGAGGATCGTGTCCACGAAATGCGGTTCGCGATCGAGGGCGCCGTTCCGCTTCATTTTCGTCACTGCGCGCCCGAATGAATTTCGGCAACGTAGCCACCCGGGAAGCGGACGAGAGCGGATGTTCGACCTGCGTCTGCATGCGGCGAGACGAGGGTCTCGACCCCGGCCGCCTGCGCCTTCACCAGCGTCGCGCTCAGGTCTTCAACCTCGTAGCCCGTCATGTCACGACCATACGGCCATGGAAGCTGGCCGTCAGAGACGGACACGAGCATCTTGCCGTAGCCGGAGGTCAGCTCGATTCGTCGATAGGTCTTCCCTGGCTGTCCGATGTCCGTGCCGGTCGCCTTCGGATCGTCGCGCACGATGCGCCCCTTCGAGAAGCCCAGCCAATGGTGGACGAAGGCATTTGCCGCATCTGCGGTTAGATAGACGCGGTTCTCCGGGACATGGGCGAGGGCCTGGTAGTTCGGCTTCGCATTGTGCCAATAGAGCTGCATGTTCACCCCGCCCGGCCACTGCACGACGACGTCGCGCCCGATCGGGTCCGGGAATGTGGTGACGAGCCGCGTCGCGCCGTTTTGCACGGCCGAGGATACCGCTGCGTCCATGTCGCTAACTAGATAGCCGGTGCGCTCCGCACCGAACGGGTGAGGAACTGGCGTCTTGAAACCGAACACCGAAAGGCTCCCCGCCGGCGTAAGGACCAGCTGGGAAATCGTCTGACTCGGCGTCGGCGTGACCTGGAAGACGCCCTGTTTCGACGTCGTGCCTCCGAACGTCGCCACGAGGCTCGCGACGAAGCGATCGAAGTCCGCAGGGGCGACATAAACGTGCGTGGTGTCATACTGCGCCCCTACGGAGTAATCCGCCGACTTGGTTTCGCGGGCGAGGCCAGGGGCGGGGGAGGACGCAGCAACCGCCGCTGCGATCAACAGTGTGGACAGTCTCATCATCATTTTCACCTCAGACGGCCCAGCAGCCACAGCCTAGCGCGCCCCAGAAAGTCTTGGCATCCGAGGCGGGGACGGAAGCGCCCAGTGCTGCGGCGTGGTCATGACCGTGAACCTGGCATCCACTTGCGCAACCGCATGCATCCGCCATCTTTGCGCTTGCTTCAGGCTCCCGAAAATATCCGCCAAAGGTAGCGACCGGGGACCAGTTCGGCATTGGTCGGGGCAGCGTCGGAGCGAGCGGCGCATAGCTGCCTTCGCCGTAGACGACCTTTCCGCCCAACATGGTGAGCACGGAGCGCAGGTGCGGAATGTCCCGTTCCGCCACGCTGAAGTAGTCACCCGACAGGACAGCCAGATCCGCCAGCTGTCCGGCTTTGATCTGTCCCTTCTTGCCGACCTCGTTCGAGAACCAGGTGTTTTCGTGCGTCCACATGCGAAGCGCCTTCTCGCGGCTCACGCGGTTCGCGCCCGGGTAGAGGATAAGTCCGCCCACCGTGCGACCCGTTACGAGCCAGCTCATCGAAACCCACGGATTGTAGCTCGCGACGCGGGTAGCGTCGGTGCCGGCTCCCACTGGGATGCCAGCCGCCAGCATCTTCGCGATCGGAGGCGTTCGCTCGGCAGCCCGATTTCCGTAGCGCTCGACGAAATACTCGCCTTGGTATGCCATTCGGTGTTGGATGGCGATTCCGCCGCCAAGGGCGGCGATGCGGTCGATGTTGCGGTCGCTGATCGTCTCCGCGTGATCGAAGAACCAGTTGATCCCTGCCAGCGGGATGTCGCGGTTCACCTTTTCGTAGACGTTGAGCGCTCGATCGATCGTCTCGTCGTAAGTCGCATGAAGCCGCCATGGCCAACGGTTCTCAGCAAGAAGACGGACGACCGGTTCGAGGTCGCTCTCCATGTTCTCCGGCATCTCCGGTCGCTCCACGCGGAAGTCTTCAAAATCGGCGGCGGAATAGACGAGCATCTCGCCAGCTCCGTTATGCCGATACGTGTCGTCGCCCTGTCCGGGCGTGACCTGCTTCACCCAACCGGAGAAGTCGGCCAGTTCCTCCTTCGGCTTCTGCGTGAAGAGGTTGTAGCTGATACGCAGCGTGAGCTGATCGTCAGCGTGCAGCTTCTCGATGATCGCGTAGTCATCCGGATAGTTCTGATACCCGCCGCCGGCATCGATGACGCCTGTGACGCCCAGCCCGTTCATCTCGCGCATGAAGTGGCGTGTCGAGTTGATCTGATACTCAGCGGGCAACTTCGGCCCCTTGGCCAGTGTGGAGTAGAGGATCGTCGCGTTGGGATGCGCAAGCAGCAGCCCGGTGGGATTGCCGGCCGCGTCTCGCACGATCTCGCCGCCCGGCGGGTTTGGCGTGTCTTTGGTGTAGCCGACGACCCGCATGGCCGCTCCGTTCAGCAATGCACGATCGTAGAGGTGGAGAATGAAGACGGGCGTGTCTGGCGCGACCGCGTTCAACTCGGCGATTGTAGGCAGCCGCTTCTCCGCAAACTGGTGCTCGGTGAAGCCGCCGACTACGCGCACCCATTGCGGCGCCGGGGTATTGTCGACCTGACGCTTCAGCATCGCCATCGCATCTGCGAGCGTCGGCACGCCGTCCCAGCGCAGCTCCATGTTGTAGTTCAGGCCGCCTCGGATGATGTGCATGTGGCTGTCGATGAGGCCCGGGACCACCCTGCGGCGTGCGGCGTTGATGACCGTCGCGTCCGGACCGCAGGCCGCCCGCACCTCCGCCTCGGTTCCCACAGCGAGAAACTTGCCATCCCTCACGGCAATGGCGTCCGCCTGCGGGTTCTCCCGGTCGAGGGTCGTCACTTGGGCGTTGACGAGAATGAGGTCGGTCATGGGGGATTTCCTGTTCGCCATCAGCATGGGAAGCGCCGCGACCGCCGCGCCGCCCAGCAAAGCCGTGCGGCGGTCGACGATCATGCGCTGCGGTCCGCGGCTTCGCTGTTCGCCGGCAGTCGGCCGAGGACGTGCTCCGAGCACGAGCTCCGCATCGCTGTCGCCTTGGCGCGCGGCGCGAATGCGCTTTTCGCGAGCGGCACGATCTGCTCGCCGAGGAGAATGCCAAGCAGACCGACGAGCGCGATCGCGGGAGGGGCAGGGGACCGCACCTTGATCAGGCCGTATATGACGCCGACAAGAAGGCCGGCGGCAAGCGAGACGAGATACGGTCGCACGGCTCAGTGGCCCTCGGACGCGTTGAACATCGTCTTCGCGTATGTGATGCCGAGCCCGTAGCCGCCGCCGAACTTGCGCGCGATCCCGGTTGTCGATTCGTAGGTCTCGGTGCGGGCCCAGTCACGCTGCAGTTCGAGCATGTATTGGAGCGAGGTCATCGGCTTGGCGCCGAGCTGGATCATGCGCTGGCATGCACGGTCGTGCGCCTCGATGGAGATGTCTCCGCACGCATCGGCGATGAAGTAGCAGTCGAAGCCCTGATCCACCGCGGACGCGATCGGCCCGACGATGCAGACGCTCGTCCACAGGCCGGCGAACACCAGGCGCTCCTTGCCAATGCGGTTAACCTCCTCGATGACCGCCGCGTCTTCCCACGTGTTCATCGAAGTGCGATCGAGCATAGCCTGACCGGGAAAGGCGTCCTTGATCTCGTCGAACATCGGGCCCGAAAAGCTCTTCTCGGCCACCGTTGTGAGGATGGTGGACACGTTGAAGGACTTCGCAGCATGGCTGACGAGCGCCGCGTTGTTGCGCAGGAGCTCAGGCGCGATCGACTTGGTGGCGAACGACATCTGCGATTGGAAGTCGATCAGCAGCAGGATGTGGTCAGTGGGAGAGATCAGCGACTTGCCCGGCGTGGGCGTGGCTTGGATCGACATGAGCGGGTTCCTCCTAGGCTAAGGCTGCACCCCCCCGGCGTGGCTCCCGCTCGGCGGCGGAAAGTGCATGGTGGGTGTGTGTCCTGCCGGTTCTGGGCGCTCGGATCTCGCGGGTATTGGACGATCTTGATGCGATCTGAGGCGATGCCGCCAATTTCCAAAATTGGGCCGCTCTTGCGGCCTCCTGAATAATTCTCAGCTGGCGCAGCATGAAGACAGGACGGTGGCCGCGGAGGCGAATGGGTCGTGCTCGACAAGCGGAGGGATTACCCGCCGAGATTCCACGACCCTCGACCCACAGCGATCAACGCCTCCATATCGATGGCATGGTCCGTCGCGACCTGCGCCGGAGGAGGTGCCCGCCCGGCGTGAGTTTCCACTCGCGCTCCGCTCGAAAGGGTGCGGTGGACCGGGCAGCGATCGGCGATCTCGATCAGCCGTGCTCGTTTAACCTCGTCCAGATCCCCGTCGATCTCGATTTCACGAGTGAACAGATCGGCTGGGAGCTTGTCCGGATCGCGCGAGTGGCCGGCGGAGGTGCGGATCCAAACGTCCCATCCTTTGCGCTCGGCGTAGAGGCGAAGCGTCATCGTCGTGCAGCTGGCGAGTGCCGAGGCCAGGAGCTGGTAGGGTGTCGGCCCCGATCCCAGCCCACCTGATGCAATGGGCTCATCGGCCATTATCTCTATTCCGGCGGTGCGGATGCTGATTTGAAACGCGCCATTGCCCGTATATTCGGCCACCGCCTGATCCATGTATCTGACGAGGTCAGACACTTTCCCGCTCCTTTAACGTGGTTTCGATGGCCATGCCGTTCTTGATCGTAAGGGTAACGGGTGTGCGCTCCGCGACCTCCGCCAGTCGCTGACAGGCGGCCACGTCAGGCCCTTCGATGGCGAGGACCCGACGGATGTGATTGCTCTCAGCTCCTAAGACGATCCGCAGCTCGACATCGAGCGCATTGATCACCCAGCCATGTCGGTCCGCATACATGCGCAGCGTCAGAGCAGTGCATGCGCCGAGCGCCGCAAGCAGAAGATCGTAGGGGGCGGGACCCGTGTCGGTGCCTCCGCGGCTCTCGGGCTCGTCGGCCATCAGGCGGTGGCGCCCCGTCGTTATCTGGACCGCGTAGCCGGCTGATCCGATCGTTGCTTTTGCGTCGGCCATCAGCAGTCTCTCAAGGGACCGGTCATCGAAGAGGATCCGAGTTGCATCAGATCCTCAGATTCGTGCGCGCCAACTCGACGATTTCGTCTCCGCGACCATTCATGATCGCTTTCATCATGTAGAGCCCGAAGCCCTTTGCCTGCTCGATCTTGATGGCGGGGGGCATGGCCAGTTCGTGCGACGCCGTGCGAACCGAAACTAGGGCCGGGCCGTCGTGGGCGAATGCGAGGGCGAGCGCTGGCTCAAGGTGATCGGATTCCTCGACGCGGACGCCAAGGACCCCGCACGCCTCGGCGATCGCGGCAAAATCGGGGTTTTGCAGCTGGACGTTGACGTCGAGATAGCCGCCAGCCTTCTGTTCCATCGCGACGAAGCCGAGGAGACTGTTGTCGAAGAGGACGACCTTCACGGGAAGACCGAGCTGGGCGAGACTGAGGAAGTCGCCCATCGACATGGCGAAGCCACCGTCGCCGGAAAGCGAGATGACCTGTCGGCTGGGATATGCGGCCTGAGCGCCGAGGGCCTGGGGCAGAGCGTTCGCCATTGAGCCGTGATTGCCGGAGAACAGCAGCCGGCGTTTCCCGTTCATGGTCAGATAGCGGGCAGCCCAAACGGTGGGCGTGCCCACATCGGCGGAGATGATGGCGTCCTCGGCCGCCATCTCGCTGACCAGCTTGGCGATGTATTGCGGGTGCACGGGCCGGCCCGGCTTGTCCGGCGTCGCTAGCGAATCCAATCCGTCGCGCGCCTTGGAGTAGTGTCGTAGCGACGTCTGCAGGAAAGACCTGTCCACCCGAGCGTCGAGCCTCTCTAGGAGCGCATTGATGGTCTCGCGCACGTCGCCAACGACGCCCAGCGCGAGTGGCGCCCTTTTCCCGAGTTGGCTCGGGTCACGGTCGACCTGGATGATCCTGGCGTTCTTCGGATAGAAGTTTCGGTAGGGAAAGTCGGTCCCCAGCATCAGCAGCGCGTCGCAGTTCTCCATCACGTGGTAGCCCGACGAGAAGCCGATGAGGCCGGTCATGCCGACGTCGTAGGGATTGTCCCACTCGACGTGCTCCTTGCCCCGCAAGGCATGGACTACCGGCGCAGAAAGCCGATCCGCGAGCGCCACGACTTCATCATGCGCATCGGCGCAGCCGCTACCGCACAACATTGCCACCGCCTTCGCATCGCCGAGGATCTCGACAATATGGTCAAGGTCCTCGGGCTGAGGAATTATCCGCGGCGCACGAAGGGTTGGAAAGGCGGCAACCGCGCCTTCGGGGGCTTCCGACAGCGCGACATCGCCGGATATCACGATCACGGCGACCCCCTGCTTGCCGATCGCGGCTCGCATTGCACGATGCATCACTTCAGGCATCTGCGCGGGATTGGACACAAGCTCCACGAAGTGGCTGCACTCTCGGAATAGCTCTTGCGGATGGGTTTCCTGGAAGTAGCCCAGCCCGATCTCAGATGAGGGGATGTGGGCGGCGATCGCGAGCACCGGCGAGTGATTTCGATGGCAGTCGAAGAGGCCGTTGATGAGATGGAGGTTTCCAGGGCCGCAGGAGCCTGCGCATACCCCGAGCTTGCCCGTCAATGAGGCCTCCGCGCCCGCCGCGAAGGCTGCAACCTCCTCGTGCCGGGTCATCATCCACTTGATCTTGTCGAGCCGGCGAAGGCTTTCGTTCAGGCCGTTCAAGCTATCGCCGGTGACGCCCCAGATCCGCTCGACCCCTGCCTCGGCCAGCGTGGCGGCGATCAGATCCGCGATGGTCTGCTTCGACATGACGACTACTCCGGGAGATTATCAACGACGAGCTATGTCAATGAGTCTGACCATACTCGCTCTGCACATGAGCCAGGACGCACTGCGATCGCTAGGTATACCACACGTCAGTGTCCACTCTTGGCCAGGACGTGCACCGGATCCTGATCAAGCCCAGTTTGCGAGCTTGGAAGTCCGTCCAATACCGGGATTAAGACTGTTTGTGGGGTCAAGCGCGCGGTAGTGTGCCTCGAGCGCTGGCTTGGCTGGATAAAGGTGTCCGACGTTGTGCTCGGCCGGATACTCCGCGCCCCTCTGATCGAGCAGCTTAAGCATCGCATGCTCGAACGCGACGGGATCCTCTCCTGGCTTGAGGAAATAGTCTCGGTGGAAGACGTGGCAGAAGAAATGGCCGCAATAGCTGACGCCGGTGATCCTTTCGGCGATCTCGGCCGGAAGCTGCTCGTTCCAGTCGTCGTCGTCGCGGCGCAGCGCCACGTCGAGAGCCACGATGTCGGAAACGAGGCTGCGATGGAGCGCACGATATCTGATCGAGGCGCCCGCGACCGCGAATCGGTGCAGAAACGCCTTTTCCCCTTCCTCGCGCGTGCATTCAAAGAAGGCGCCATTCGGCGTCGGGAAGACTTCGGCGAGAAGTCGACGCGCCTCTCCGATCCCCCGACCCCCCATTCTTAGCATCAGGTGATGCTCGAAGCGTTTGTCGAAGTCCCGCATCCTTTGCGGAAGATGACGCGGAAGGAACACGACCGCCGCCTGCATAACACGCTCTGAGACGTCCCGCGGGGCCCACGGTATGCGAGCGAAGAAGGCATCCACGCGTGCTTTCAACGCGAACAGGCCGGGAAGATGTTTGGCACCGAGGTGTCGGATCGCGAGGAACGTGTCCTTGCCGTAGCGTTCAGTCAGGCGGAAGGCCGAGCGGTGGATGTATTCGCCCTGGATCGGCAGTGATTTGAAGTCGGTCAGTATGGTTCGTCGGATCGCCGTCAGCTCAGCGGGATCGTTGCTGCCGATATAGAAGTCGACGACGTCGAGCTCTCGGGGAAAAGTGTCGAGACGGACGGCGAAAACGACGACATGGCCGCCGCTGCCCGCCGCCTCGTGCAGATGGCGCGGGTCGTTATTGAAGCGGGCGGGAGTGTCCGCGTCGACCTGCCGGACGTGCTCCTGGTAATGGCGATCCGAGCATACTCGGGATGGATCGTCGTGGACCCGGCTTTCGTCGATCGAACCGGTATCGAGAAGGGCGAGCATCGCCTCGGGATCGTTTCCAAGATCCACGCCGAGATGATTGATGAGCTCGACGGAGCCGGTGGGAGAGATCCGGGCATAGAGCGTCATCTCGGTATAGGCTGGCCCCCGATGGATGAGAGCTCCGCCGGAGTTGTTGCATATCCCGCCCAAAATGGAGGCTCCGATGCAGGAGGAACCGATGCGCGAATGGGGCTCCCGCCCGACGGCTGCGACCTTCTCCTCCAACTCAAACAACCTGGATCCGGGCAGACAGATGACCTGTTCACCGCCGCGGATTAGCTGAATCCCCTCCAGGCGCGTCGTGCTTACGATGACGATGTCGCGGTCGTAGTCGTTCCCGTCCGGAGTCGACCCGCCGGTAAGCCCGGTGTTCGCGGCTTGCATGATCATTATCACACCGCCGTCCGCGCAGGCGTTCACCACGCGCCATAGGTCGACCAGACTTCTTGGCTGCACCACTGCCAGGGCGCGCCCGCCTCCGAACCGGTATCCGGTGCGGAAGCGGCGGGTCTGCCGCTCGCCGGTGATCAAATGCGCATCGCCGACAATCCAGGCGAGGTTCTGCAACAGCTTGTCTGTGCAGGGGAGAGGTGGCGGCGCGGTGCAGGCGTCCATTGGCGGGTCCATCGTTCCTGGCGCGGCATACCCGCCTATCAGGGAACAATGCCGCCTCGAAGCGCACGGAGATTGGCATCGACTGCGCCGATTTGTCGGTTCGTGTCGTTTCGCCGGCTTAAGCAGACCTAAATTGCGTCCGTGCTCGATGGTTGCTCCGGTCACCCGCGTCGTGCCCCGGGGGCTGAGAAATCGAACTCCACTTCTAGCGCGGCGAGCAAGCTGAGCCCATTGTTATGGGCATGAGGCCGCCAACCCCATTCGATGCGCGGGATCGTCGGTAAACCGGCCCGCGATGGAGGACGCGCCCGGGCTGCGACCTCGCACTCGCCGAGTTATCCGCGGGTGGTCGGCTCAGGCTTCACCCCGGGACGAAAAATGTCGAAACGTCCTTGAGGCGTCACGTGAAGGTATGCCGATGGGCCGCCAGCTCGAAGGATGATTCCTGCACCGAAGGTGTCGAAGATCCCGTCCTTGAGCAGCTTCCGTTGGATGTGGATGCCCACCACCTCTCCCAGAACGAGCCATGCGTCTACGGCGTCGCCTCTGTGGCTTCGTAGGCGCACAATATCCGAAACCACGCGCTCGAAGTGGACAGGACTTTCCGCCACCCGGGGTGGCGCTACGATGGTCGATGGCTGAGGAGTCAGTCCTACCAGAGCGAATTCATCGACCTCCGGCGACACCGCCTCGCTGGTGGCGTTCATCCGGTCGGCGTTGGGCCTTGTTGCCAGATTCCAGACGAACTCGCCCGTGGCGCGGACATTGCGCAAGCTATCTTTCGCGCTCGTGCTCGAGAAGCCAATGATGGGGGGGCGATAGTTGAAGGCGTTGAAGAAGCTATAGGGCGCCAGGTTGACGACGCCGTCCTCGCTGACGGTAGATACCCAGCCGATCGGCCTGGGTCCCACGATCGCATTCAGAGGGTCATGCGGAAGCCCATGACCATCAGCGGGACGATAGAAATGATACTGCTCTTCCATAGATCGTCGCCATCCACCGCTCGGCGCCTCAGTGCTGTGCCGGCCTTAATAGAAGCGAGGGATGGGGCCCAGCTGACTTGTCTGGTCGGGCAGGCCAATCTCGATCTCATCAACGTAACACCAACCCCACCCTTCGGGCGGATCATAACCCTCGATGATCGGGTGGCCCGTCTCATGGAAGTGCGCGGTCGCATGCCGATGGGGTGACTGGTCACAGCATCCGACATGTCCACATGTTCTGCAGATGCGGAGGTGTAGCCAACGGCTGCCCATCCTCAGGCATTCCTCGCATCCTCGGGCACTTGGCGTGACTTCATTGATCACGCTTTGGTGGCGACACGCTATCATTTCGATCCTCCGAGCGAGTTCAACGCCATCGCGACTCCTTAGGTCAATGCCGAGCTAGGATTGTGCGTCCCTGCAGCAGCGCGACGGCAAGAAGTGATAGAACGTCACCAAGGACCGACACTCCCGCCCATCCGGCCATTCCCCACGCCGCGGTAGCCGCAGCCGAACCCGCCGCACCTCCAAGGAACATGGATCCCATGAAGATTGTGTTGAGCCGTGCCCGCGCATCAGGCCGGAGCGCGTAGACAACGTGCTGGTTCGATACGAGCGTGCTCTGAACGCCGAAATCGAGAACGATGACGCCGACTATCAGGCCGGCCATGGACTGCCAGAGGCCAAACACGATCCAGGACAAGAGGGTTAAAACGGCACCCAGCACGATCACCCCCTGTGGTCCGCGCTTGTCCGCGATCCGTCCGGCGATAGGCGCTGCGAGAATGCCGACCGCGCCGACAACGCCGAACAGTCCGGCCACGTCGGCTCCAAAGCCGAAACTCGGTTCCTGCAAGTGAAGCGCCAGAATGGTCCAGAAGGCAGTGAACGCGCCAAACATTAGGGCTTGGGTGAAGGAGGCGGTGCGCAGTTCCGCAAACTCGAGCCATAGCTGCCGCAGAGACCCAATCAGCGCCCAGTAGCGCAGATCGCTTTGGGGACGGCTTGAAGGCAGCATCAACAGCATCAATCCGCCAGCACCCAGAGCCATCGGAACGCCGAGCCAGAACATCTCGCGCCATCCGGCATGGGTCGCCACGACGCCTGCGAGCGTGCGGCTGAGGAGGATGCCGCACAGCACGCCGGACATCACCGTGCCGACCGTGGCGCCGCGCTTCTCGGGGGACGAGAGATGGGCCGCGAATGGCACGATCTGCTGAGCGACCGTCGAGGCGATGCCCACCAGGAGCGAAGCAAGTAGGACAAGCCAGATGCTCGGCGCCAGTGCCGCCGCTATTAGGGCGGCCGAGAGCACGACGAACTGCACCGCGATCAACCGCTTACGCTCGATCAGATCTCCAAGAGGAACGAGCAGGAAGAGGCCCGCCGCATAGCCGAACTGGGTCGCGGTGGGGATCAGGCCCGTCGCGCTGCCCGGCAGATCCCGCTCCATGATGCCGAGCATCGGCTGGTTATAATAGATGTTTGCAACTGCGACGCCGGCGGCAATCGCCATCGCGAACTTGAGCCCGCCAGTCATCGGCCGCTGATCCGACACGCCGTCGATCGGGATATCTGCGACCGAGTTCATGCTTTCGCTCCGGCGATGGCTGCTGCCGGGTCGTAATTCGGATAATCAATGTATCCTTGCTCCGTCCCGCCATAGAAGCTCGAGCGATCATAGCGATTCATTGGAAGGCCCTCTGCGAGACGGAGCGGGAGGTCTGGATTTGCGATGAAGAGGCGGCCGAACGCGATGGCGTCGGCCCGCTTGTCACGCAATGCGGCGCGGGCTGTCGCTCCGACATAGCCGCCGGCCGAGATGATCTTGCCGCCGAACGCTTGTTTCAGCAGACGGCCTGCGTCGGGCGCGCCGGCGTCGATTGCATTGACGTCGCTGTTCTGATCGGCGCGCGGTTCCACAACGTGGAGATAGGCCAAGCTGCGCTTTCCGAGTTCGGCGCCGATGAAGGTGTAGAGCGCGGCGGGGTCGCTATCCGCCATGCCGTTGAAGCTGCCCCATGGTGAAAGTCGCACACCGACATTCCCGGGTGCCCAAGCGCTGGAAGCAAAGTCGACGATCTCCAACAGGAGCCGCGCACGATTGGCTATAGATCCACCATAACCGTCTTCGCGAAGGTTGCTCGAGTCTTGAAGGAATTGATCGATGAGATAGCCGTTCGCCGCGTGGATCTCGACACCGTCGAAGCCTGCGGAACGCGCGTTCAGAACCGCTTGGCGAAAGGTTGCTGAGACGCCTGCGATCTCGTCGATCGACAGGGGGTGGGGCAGTGCGAGATCGGCTTCCACTCCGTTCGCGTCGAGATGGCGAAGACCCGCGGGAAGGACCGCGGAGGGGGCAACCGGCGTAGCGCCGCCCGGCTGCATCGTTGGGTGAGAAATGCGACCAGTATGCCAGATTTGAAGGACGATGTGACCACCCTTGGCGTGAACGGCATCGGTGATCGCGCGCCAACCCGAAATCTGTTCTTCGCTATGGATGCCAGGGACGCCCGGATAGCCCCGCGCCTGCTCGCTGATGTCGGTCGCCTCGGTGACAATTAGGCCGCCCTGGCTGGCACGCTGCTGGTAATAGAGCATCTTCATCGGCTGTGGCATGTCGCCTGGCTGGCGCGACCGCATGCGGGTGAGGGGTGCCATCACAACCCGATGGCACAGCGAAATGTTGCCAAGCGTAAGGGGCCGAAAGAGGGGGTCGTCGCTCGCTTCGTCAGACATTGAGGATCTCCTGGCTGTTGTTGACGCCGAGGTAGATTGCGCCGTCATCTGATATTAGACGGAAGTTTTGATCGTCTTGTATATTCGGAACAGATATAATGGACTTGATCGATGTCGCTGTGTTCGTGGAAGCCGTTGGAGCCCGAAGTCTAGCAGGTTCAGCGAGAAGGCTCGGGATCGCGCCGATGGCCGCGTCCCGACGACTGGCCGCGCTGGAGACAGAACTCGGAACGCGTCTGGTCCATCGGACCACCCGCGCATTATCTCTGACGCCGGAGGGCGAAGCATTCCTGCCCCACGCCCAGGCTATGTTGGAAGGCGAGATGGCGGCGCGAAATGCAGTGCGGCCCTCGGATGCCGGCGCCTCTGGAATGCTGCGCATCACTGCGTCAATCCCGTTCGGGCTGAAGGTCGTGGCGCCGTTCGTGGCGGAGTTCCTTGCTACCAATCCGGAGGTGCAGGTCGACCTCCTGATGGCTGACGGCATCATCGACATCGTCGGCAACGGTATCGATCTGGCGATCCGCATCGCCCATCTGCGAGACAGCAGCCTGATTGCGCGCAAGCTGGCAGCCAATCCGCGCGGCCTCTATGCCTCACCCGGTTATCTCGAGAGCCGTGGCGATCCCGAGGTTATCGATGACCTCGAGAACCACGAATGCCTCACTATCACAGGCAGCCAAACCTGGTCGTTTATGGCAACTGATGGCAAGCCGATACGTCGGCGCGTCCGTAGTCGCTTTTCTGCCAGCTCGCCGGAAGCGTTGCGCGAGGTAAGTCTGCGCGGGGCGGGCATCGCCTTGCTGTCTGAATGGAGCGCACGTGCCGATATTTCGGCGGGACGGTTGGTCGAGATCAAGCTGAAGGACGCGGCGGTCGAACCGCTGGATATATGGGCAGTCCATCCGACTGCCCGTCTCGTGCCCGCGAAAACGCGGTTGTTCATCGCCGCATTCGAAATGCATCTGAGACGAGGGCGCCCACCGTCAACCTGCCAGCCCGATCGCCGCCTTTAGCTTGTCGGGCGTCAGCGGCATGTCACGCAACCGAACGCCGGTTGCGTCCGCTATTGCGTTCGCTAGCGCGGCGGACGCCGGCCCTTGCGAAGTCTCACCGGCTCCTAGGAAAGGCGTGCCCGAACGTTGCATTATGTGAACCGCGATTTCGCCGGGAATGTCCGAAAATCGACTGATCGGATAGCTGCCCCAGTCGAAGCTCGTTCGCTTGCTATCATCATAGGTCACGCTTTCGAACATTGCCCAGCTCAATGACTGGATTATCCCGCCTTCCACTTGATTGCGGATGCCGTCTGGCGTGGCAGGCTGGCCGGCATCGACCGCTGCGTGCACCCGGTGGACGGTTATGACGCCGGTTTCCCGTTCAACCTCGATCTCCATCGCTATCGCGCAGTAGGCGCCGATATTCTTGTAGCGGCCGAAAGCCATTCCGCAGCCGCGCCGGCCGTCGCCGCGAGGCCGATTCGCCCAACCGAATTCGTGTGCAGCTCGGATCATCACTTCACGCGCGCGGACGTCCTCCATGTGGGCGAGCCGAAAGGCGAGCGGATCCTCACCGATGCCGCGAGCGAGATCGTCGAGTGTGCTCTCAAGCGTGAAGATATTCAGATGCGCGCCGAGCGAGCGAAGCGCTGATACGCGCATCGGCATTTCGGGTATGAAGTGGTAGCGGACGTTCATGTTACGAAAAACGTAGAGCGGGTTCGCGTTCCTATCGCCGTCGCCTTCGGGCATCGAGATGGGTTTGGGAGTCTGCTTCGCGAAACCGGGTAACAACTCTTGAGCCACCGCATACCCGCCGGCTTCCACGGGCCGCATGTTATGGGAATTGCTCCAAACTTCGTAGTTCCAGTATGAGATCTTCCGGTCGGCGCCCACCGCGGCGTCCACCTTCGTCACCATCGCGCAGCCGCAGGGTTCCCAGCCGAACTCCTGTTCTCGCATCCACTGCAGCCGCACCGGACGACCAGGCAAAGCCATCGCCAGCAATCCGGCCTCGGCGGTGACGTCGTCCGCACCGTTCTGGCCGTAGCATCCGGAGCCGGGTGTATGGATCACGCGCACCTTCTCCGGTGGCAATCGCACCAGTTCGGCGGTCGCCCGATGCATGTCGAAGACGCCCTGGCTATGTGACCAGATGGTGAGCGTGCCATCACGAAAAAGCGCCACGGCACAGGAGGGGCCGATCGAGGCATGCGAATACCACGGCCGACTGTAGCTTCCTTGCGAACGATGGATCGCGCCCGGGGCGGGATCGTGCGTGTCGAGCACTTGGATTTCACGCTTTTCCAGCTTCTGCAGTCGATGCGGCCCGTCCTCGACGGGCAGACCGGGAATCGTGCGGACATAATCCGACGCTTGAGCCACGCGCATCGCTTGGATTGCCTGCCATTCTCGTTCTGCGACCACCGCCGCAAAGTTGCCGTCCTGGACGATCGCGACGACTCCTGGCATCCTTCCTGCCTCCGCGAGCTTTGGCCGGACCAGGCGCGTGCCATAACTCGGGCCCCGGATCACACGGGCGTGGAGCATCCCGGGCGTCCGCATGTCCTGCACGTAGGACTGTCCCCCGGTTAGTTTGTCGGGGATATCGACCCTCGGCAGGTTTCGGCCCAATGTCCGGTAGCTGGCGGGATCTCGCCGCAGCGCATCCGGCCTTGCTTCGACGCGAAGAGAGAGGGTGGCGGCGAGCGAGCCGTAGCCGGCATTGAGTCCGCCGGGGCCAACGACGTTGCCGTGCCCGTCTGTCGCTAGCTTCTCGCGTGGCAGCCGCCATTGGGCAGCAGCCGCCCTTATCAGTAGCATTCGGACGTTTGCGCCGGCGTTTGCCAGCGCCGATCCGCCATCCTGCATCGAATGGCTACCCGCAGTTAATCCTTCGTCCGGAGTGCGGTCTGTGTCGGCAGTGAAGAACGTGATCCGGGCGGGGGGCAGATCGAGTTCCTCCGCGGCGACCTGTAGCAGTGCCGTGCGGATGCCCTGGCCAAGCTCGACCTTGCCGGAAAAGACAGTGACCCTGCCATCTGGGGCGATGTGGATCCATGCGTCTAGTCGGGGTGTTGACTTGAGACTGCCAAGCAGGTCCGGCCGCTTCACTTTGGAGCCGCCGCCGCCTTCCCCTCCACCCGCCAGCTGCCCTAAGGCGCGGGCGGCAAATGTGAACGTGACCAGAAGGCCGCCGCCGGCGAGAATTTGGCGGCGAGACGGATCCGCGCAGCTCATGCCAGGTGGCTTGCGTTTGGCGCTGCGGCGCGACGGATCGCCCGTAGGATGCGCATGTGGGTGCCACATCGGCAGAGGTTAGGCTGCATGTGCCGACGGATGGTCTTCTCATCGGGTTGGGGTATCTCGTCGAGCAGGGCCTGCGCCCGCATGATCATGCCCGCTATGCAATAGCCGCACTGCGCTGCTTGCTCGGTCAAGAATGCCTGCTGCAGCATGTTCATTTCGCCTTTGGGCGCGAGTCCTTCGACCGTTACCACCGACCGCCCGGCGATAGCGGCGATCGGCGTGACGCACGAGAAGGCGGCCTTTCCGTCGATTTGAACGGTGCAGGCGCCGCATTGCCCCAAGCCGCAGCCGTATTTGGGGCCATTGAGACGAAGATCCTCGCGTAAGACATAGAGTAGTGGCGTCTCAGGGCTGGCTTCGACCTGGTGTCCCGAGCCGTTGACGTTGATGGTGATGGTCATGGCTGGGAAATCTCCTTGCGACCCTGCGAAACTTTCTTGGCAAGGCCCGTCCAGGCAGGCCGGCCCGTAAAGCGCGCGCGACTGTAATTCAGGACGTCCGCTATTTGCTGATCGGTGAACGAGGTAGCGAAAGCGGGCATCATTGGACCGCGACGGGCTACCGGTGGGTCGATGCCGGCCAATACGGCTTGGATAGCGCTGGTCGGGATGTCGTCGCGGAGATTGGATACGAGCGCTAGCCCGGGGCGACCTTGCCCAAGCATTGGAGCCCCGGTCGAATGGCAGCCCGCACAGGCGCCCGCGAAAAGCGTTGCCCCCTGCGGAAAGGCTTTGGTCGCACCATCGGGATTGTCGGCAAGTTTCAGCGCAGGTCTGGACACCCCGTTGCCCATCATCGCGGCGATGTAGGTCGCTATCGCCCGGACATCGCGGGGTGGAGCCGAGGATAGGCTGTCAACCACCGGTCCCATCGGCCCTCCGGCGGCGCTATGGTCCGGCGAGATTCCGGTGGTGAGGTAAGTCTGGAGCGCATCGACCGTCCAATGGCGAGCGGCGGGGTTGCTTCCGTCCAAAGCCGGCGCGCGCCAGCCCTCGGCGACGCCGCCGGCGAAGGCACGGCTCGTCTGCTCGCCGCCGGCGATGTTACGCGGCGTATGACATCCCCCACAATGACCCAGCCCTTCGGTGAGATAGGCGCCACGGGTCCATTCTGCCGATTTGCCGATCACTATCGGGACTGGCCCCTTTTGCAGGAAGAGCATCTTCCAGCCGGCCAGGAGCGGACGAAAGCCGAGTGGGAAGTAGAGTGAATTGGGCGGCGCTTCGAGCGCGACCGGACGGCGCGACATCAAAAAGGCGTAGAGGGCGTCCAGATCACCGTCCGTGACATGGGTGAAATGTTCGTATGGAAGCGCCGGGTAGAGGTGCGAACCATTCCGGCTCACACCATCCCGCATCGCGCGGCGAAACGCTTCTCTTGACCAGGTGCCAATTCCCGTTTCGGGGTCCGGCGTGATGTTGTCGGAATAGAGCGTGCCGAATGGAGTAGGGAGCGCGCGGCCGCCCGCCAGCGGCCTACCGCTCTTCGCCGTGTGACAGACGGCGCAGTCGCCGAGTTTCGCGAGGACGGCGCCGCGGGATATAATTTGTGGCGTGAAGCTGTCGGGGGCGGGCGGCGCTATTCTCTCGATTGCGGGTCGCCAAGTCACTGCGAGAGCGGCGAAAGCCGCTACGATGAAGCCGATCAACAGCGGCGGGATAGGTCGTCGTATGGCTGGTGATCTGATCATCGGGCCCTCGGTCCGGTCCAACCGGACGTCGCCAGATCTGTTGCTGGCATGATAGAAATCGCATTCATCAGCAGCGCTGGCTTGTATCCTCCGCACAATTTCCACGACGAAAGGCGGCACAATCTAAGGCGCAGCCGTCCGACTGGCATTTCGATTGCTTCCCTGATCAGCGGGAAAGCAGGCCGAGTGCGTCGATCTGCGCCTGGCTGAATCCATGGTCCTCAAGCGGCTTCGCCAAATCGGTGGCGGGGCTCTGGCGCCTATGGCTCGCGCATACGAAGCTCCTGATGGCCTCGAGCCGTGGATCCGCAAGCGGCAGCGGATGCCGCGGGCCGAAGACCGCGATAGCGAGCTTCCCGAGGGCGCCTAGCTTGACGCGGTTCTCCGCGATGCAGCCGCATTTATGCGCGTCCTTCAAAGCGACCGCGACTGCCGTCCACTCGTTTGTGCTCAGTTCGGGCTCGGCGTGGGCTGGCATGGCGGGTCTCCTGACGATGTGGTTCCAGCATCGTCCCCGTTCTCTCGTTTGGGCAGCTGGATAAACTCGGACCGACCCATCGATTCTTTCGAAAGGATCCGATGCACCCATGTAAAGAGGGCCAGACGATCGCGATTGCATGGACGTGCTGTGTTCGGCCAGTCCGTGATTAAATCACATTTCGAGATTTTCGAACACGGCAGACAGCTTTATTCCACTGTTTCGATGAGATCTGTCGGCTCATCTTTGTCTCAACGGCGGGCGGTGGTCCGCTGACATCAGGAGACACTCAATGGCAACGATCCCTTACCACACCGCGCCCACCAGCATTTCGACCAACGCTCTTCCGCTTGTCGGCCGTATCGGCATCGCAGCGATCTTCGTCCTTAGCGGCCTCTCCAAAATCGCCGCGCCGACTGCGACCATAGGCTACATCGGTATGGCTGGTCTGCCTGTGCCTCAGGTGGCGTTCGCGGTCGCAGTCATCATCGAGCTCGGTGTAAGCGCGGCTCTCGTGCTTGGCTACCGGACGCGGCTCATGGCCGGCATCCTCGCGCTGTTTTCCGTGGTCACGGCGCTCGCGTTTCATAACTCCCTGTCGGACCAGGACCAATTCATTCATTTCTTCAAGAACGTCGCAATCGCGGGCGGGCTGCTGAACGTGATGGCGCTGGGCGGCGGAGCATGGAGCTTGGACGCACGTCGCTAAATACATGATCGGGTCGATGACCGGATGGCCGCGCCATCCGGTCATCTGCACCTGCACGCCCAAGGTGAGACATCAGGGCGCACAGCAAGAGCCTGATCAAATTCCGCCTGTCGACCGAGCCGACGAGGCTAACTCTGGCAAGCGTTCCGCCCGCGAGTGGCGATCTCGGATGAGGGACGACGAGCGGTTTGATGGGCCAAGTATATGTCGTGGACGCCTTGGCACTCGCAAGAGGTCCGCGCTTGTGGCCTTGGTCCAGACGGGTCCGTCCCCGCTTTCTCGGTGATCTCATCCATTTTGTGAAAATCGGCACCCGCTTCGACAATCGCGTGGCTCGTCGGAACGTCAGGTCGTGTCGGACTCCAGGAGGGCACGACGATGATCGATCACGAAGAGACTGGTTCGCAAGCGGGTGACTTCAGCCGCCGCGGTGTTCTCACGGGCGCCGGTTTGGCGGTCGGTGTCGCAGCGCTCTCGGCCACCACCGCTGGAGAGGCTTCGGCCGCCACCACGGGCGCATCCGCGAGCCCGACAGGTGACGGATATGCCACGGCGGCGGACGGAGCCCGCCTCTACTACAAAGATTGGGGGAAGGGGCAGCCGATTTTCTTCCACCACGGCTGGCCGCTGACCGCCGACGACTGGGATGGTCAGATGCTGTTCTTCCTGTCCAAGGGCTATCGGGTGATCGCCATGGACCGGCGCGGCCATGGGCGCTCGTCACAGACCGCGACCGGCAACGACATGGACACCTACGCCGCTGACGTCGACGCTGTCGTCAAGCTGCTCGATCTTCGTGATGTGGTCCACATCGGGCATTCGACGGGCGGTGGCGAGGTCGCGCGCTACGTCGCTCGTCATGGGCAGGGCAGGGTCGCCAAGGCTGTGTTGGTTAGCTCGGTGCCGCCGATCATGATGCAGACCCCTTCGAACCCGGGTGGCCTGCCGCGTTCGGTTTTTGACGGCTTCCGGTCGCAGTTGGCCGCTAATCGCGCGGATTTTTACTGGCAGGTGCCGATCCCGTTCTACGGTTTCAATCGGCCCGCCACGCCGGTTATCGAGGGAGTGCGTCAGAATTGGTGGCGGCAAGGGATGATGGGCGGCGCTAAGGCGCACTACGACTGTATCAAGGCCTTCTCGGAGACCGAGCAGACCGGCGACCTGAAGGCAATGGCCGTTCCGACCCTAATCCTTCAAGGCGATGACGATCAGATCGTCCCTTACAAGGATGCGGCTCTGCTGCAGGCCAAGCTGATCCCGGACAATCGTCTCAAGATCTATCCTGGCTTTTCCCACGGTATGCTGACGCTCAATGGCGACGTGATCAATCCAGACATTCTGGCTTTCATCAAGGGATAGGAGGCGGCTGCCCGCCGCGATGCTCGCTTCATCCAAGTCAACGATGGAAACGACAATCGTCGAGATTACGGCGGGGCCACTCAGCCTGGAAATCGGTTCTCAGGATATTGGCCATGATCATCGCTCGTTCGTTTCTCGCCATGGCGCTAGTCACGCTGCCGTTCTCGTTGCCCACGAAGGCAGTGGCGCGAAATTCGATGGTGACGGGCGACGCCAGCAGGCCGACCGTGGTCTTGGTCCACGGCGCGTGGGCCGATGCCTCACGCTGGTCGAAGGTCATCCCTCTGCTCCAAGCCAAAGGTATCCGCGTGCTCGCCGTCCAGAATCCGCTCACCTCTCTCGCGGACGATGTGGCGGCGACGAAGCGGGTGCTTGCTGACGCGGCCGGGCCGGTCGTCCTCGTGGGGCACAGCTGGGCCGGCACCGTGATCACCGAAGCTGGCACCGACCCGAAGGTTAAGGCGCTCGTCTATGTGGCTGCCTTCGCCAACAAGGAGGGCCAAACCGGCGGCGATCTTGTCGGCGGCTATCCCAGACCACCTGCATTGAGCACGGTTTGGGACGATGGCCACGGCTTTCTCCGCCAGACCGAGCAGGGGATGGTCGACAATTTCACACCCGACCTCCCGCCCGCGGAGGCCCGCACGCTGTTCGTGACACAGGGGCCTCTCGCGGCGAGTACGTTCGGTGACAAGGTCACTGTGCCAGCGTGGCGCACTGTTCCCTCTTGGTATGTCGTATCGGCCAATGACCGTGTGATCGCTCCGCAGATGGAACGTGATTTAGCGGCCCAGATGAAGGCCAAGACGACGGTCCAGCGGTCGAGCCACGTCTCACTCCTGTCCCATCCGCGCGAAGTTGCCGCAGTGATCGAGGAGGCTGTCCAGGCGGCCGCCGCCGCGAAGTGATCCGAAAGGCCGCTTGGCTATCGCTCGCCATCTCATGTGCGGGTGCGTCAAACTACGACGTATCCGCGCAGGCGGTGTCCGCGCCCGTGGCCCCCAGACAGGCACCCGGTTTCTACCGTTTCGAACTCGGCGAGTTCGAGATAGTCGCGTTACTCGACGGCTCCCATCCATTTGACGCCGCGAACCTTGCCGTCGGTGCAAAGCCCGGCGAGGTAGCCGAGAGGCTCGGGCGGCAATATCTCGCATCGCCCGTCGAAGGCATGATCAACGCCTTCCTGGTGCGGACGCCGACGAAGCTGATCCTTATCGATGTAGGCGCGGGCGATCTTTACGGTAGGGACGGCGGTTTGCTCGAGACCAACCTGCGGGCGGCGGGATTTGACCCCGCGCAGGTCGACGAGATCTACCTCACCCATCTTCATCGCGACCATGTCGGTGGTCTGATGAGGGGAGGGCGGGTTATCTTCCCTCACGCCATAGTCAGGGTCTCGCTGGAGGACGCATCCTTCTGGCTCGACGACGCGAACAGGGCGAAAGTCGCCGCGATACTCGGGCCGATGTTCGATGGCGCCGAGCAGACCCTCCAACCATACATCGCGTCCGGCCGGTTCAAGCCGTTCGACGGCGACGGACCGCTCACACCTGGCATCCGACCGGTCGTCGCGCCAGGGCACACGCCGGGGCATCGACAGTATCTAGTCGAGAGCCAGGGGCAGATTCTACTGATCTGGGGCGACACCGTGCACGTGATGCCGGTCCAGGTTCCAGACCCGCACATCGCGATCAAATACGACACCGATCCCAATGCAGCCGTCGCATCGCGTGAGACCGCTTTGGCTGAAGCCGCCAGCAAGGGTTGGTGGGTGGCGGGCGCGCACATCTCTTTTCCAGGGATCGGCCACGTGCGGCGCGTCGGGCCTGACAGCTTCGAATGGATTCCTGTCAACTATAGCCTGAATCGGATAGCGCCATGATCCGCGTGTCGAACCATACTGTTCGTGCCAACGGCATCCGCCAGAACTACATCGACGCTGGCGAGGGTGCGCCTGTCGTGCTTCTCCACGGATTTCCCGAAACGAATTTCGCCTGGCGCTTCCAGATTCCTGTTCTTGGTGAACTCTACCGGGTGCTCGCGCCCGATCTGCGCGGCTACGGCGAGACGGAGAAGCCGGCAGCGGGCTACGACAAGCGGACGATGGCGGGTGACTTGGCTGCCCTGCTGGATCATCTCGAGATCGATCGCATCGCGCTCATCGGTCACGACCGCGGCGCCCGCGTGGCGACCCGGTTCGCCAAGGATTTCCCCGACCGTGTCGATCGGCTTGTCGTGATGGACAACGTGCCGACGCGTATTGTGGCCCGCGACCTGGATGCGCGCGTCGCCAAAGCATACTGGTTCTTCCTCTTCCATTTGATCCCGGATCTTCCCGAGACGCTCATCGCAGGCAAGGAAGAGCAATGGCTGCGCTGGTTCTTCTCGGACTGGGCGTATGATCCGGCAGCGATCAGCGGCGCGGCGTTCGACACATATGTCCGCGCCTATAGAGCGCCTGGCGCGGTTCGGGGAGCCATGGCGGACTATCGTGCGAACGCAGAGGACGTCGCTCAAGATCTCGCGGACGCCGACGTGAAGATCGCATGCCCTACGCTTGCTCTCTGGGGTGCCAACTTCGGAGCTGTGGGCGAGATGTTCGACATGCCCAAGATCTGGGGCGAGATGGCCGACAACCTTCGCGCCGTTCCGATCGACCGTTGTGGTCATCTTCCTCACGAAGAACGGCCTGAGGCCGTCAACGCACTGCTGCTCGACTTCCTCAACGGTTGGACCGGGAGGCCGTGATGATAGCCGCCGACGGTGAGGATCCCTGCGCCCGGACGGCGCAGAAATTTCCGGTTCTGTCGGTGGAGATGATAGGGCGAACCACCACCTACGGCTGTGAGGAAAGGCTGTCGGCGGGGACGACGCTGTTTGCGCGAGGCGACCGCGAGGCCGACTTCCTTCTGATAATCGCCGGCGAGGTCGGCATATTCTATTCTGGTGAGGCCGAGGACGAGGAGCGGCTGTTGACGGTCCATCGGCACGGTCAGTTCAGCAGCGAGCTGGACCATGTGAGCGCAAGAGCGCTGCTCGTCACGGCTCGCGCGTTGACGTCATCGCGCGTCGTCCGAGTGCCGGCGGCATCCTCCAGGCGACTCCTCGCCGGTTAGCCGGACATCGGGGAGATCGTCATTAGGGCGTTCATCCTGCGACGCATGGGCTTCCTACATCACGGTGAGGCCGGCATCACGCTGATCGGTCACGCGGGATCGGCTGACACCTTGCGCCTCCAGCGCTTCGCCATTCGAAACGGGTATCGGGCTTTATCGCTTCGATGGTATCCGCTTCGAACAGATCCAACCGAGCGATCGTAACCCAGCACGGTCCCTTCAGGTCATAGCTTTGCTCACCGCCAGGGATGAAGATCTCTGGATCAGATACAGTCAGGCTGTGTAGCCCGACACACGTCAGGCGAGTTCACGGGCGCGAACGACGGGGTTCTGCGCGGATCCGTCGTGTCGATCAATTAGACTGCGGACCGCGCGATCGGGGGCGAGGCGGACGGAGCGACTAAGTTTCCAAAGAACGGCCGTTGGCACTGAATCGAATCGGAAGCGAAATTTCCGATCAGGCAATACAGGCGATTTCGACACGCGTGGCTTACGAAGCGGACTGACCACGTAAAGACTGTTTGGGATTTGTAGGAATGAGCGGCGTTTCGGCGGTCTGGTGCGTGAACTTTGTCAGGACAGGATTGGAAGGTGGACACCGTAATGGCTTGTCGAAAGAAGGAAGTATGACGCGCTTGCCTCCCATTGGACCTGAGGAACTGACCGATAAGCAGCGCCTGCTGTTCGAAGCGATGAGCGTTGGCGTCTCCGCGAAATATGACGCCTTTATCACGACACGTGCGGATGGCGCCCTTCTCGGTCCCTGGAACGCGTGGCTCCATGATCCCGAACTCGGGGAAGCGTTTTGGACGGTCACGCAGGCCATGACGAAGGCACGCCGCATCCCCGAAGCGCCACGGCAGGTCGCGATACTGGTCACGGGCGCGCACTTCGGTGCCGCCTACGAGATATACGCGCACGGCGCGGTTGCATCGGCTCGTCTCGCGATGAGCGAACGGCGCATTGCGACTTTGGCCGCGGGCGAGCGACCTGAAGATTTAGATGCCGGCGAAGCCGTGGCGCACGATGTCGCCAAGGCGCTTCTGCGGGGCGGCGTTCTCGCAGACCCGTTATACGCGCTCGCCATGAAGCGGTTCGGCCAAGAGGGTGTCAACGAGCTGATTTACCTAGTGGGCCACTACTGCTTCGTATCGATGACGCTTAATGGGTTCGCAATTCCGGTGCCGACTCAAGCTCCTACCCGCAGTCGTTGAGCGGCTGCCGACAAAGGCCACCCGGACGAGCGATACAAGCCCCTCGATCGGGTGGCGCGGTGCAACGCCATAGGGGGCTGCCCGATCTAACATAAACAATAAGATAGCGGCATGTTCCTCCCGCCGAACAGCCAGCCCACCCAGGGTCTGAGTCAGCCTTCGCCGCAACGCGAGCGAGCGAGCGGGACGGGGCGTGGGATCGATCAGACGCTTCAGTTGCGTATAGCGGCCGTCTGCCTTGCAGGGGCGATCTTCTGCATCGATGCCTTCACACGAGCGGACCTCGCTGTCGCCGGCCTATATGTTCTCGTCCTACTCATCGGGTCGTTTGGCCATCAGGGGCCCCGTCGAAGGGTGGTTCTGACATGGTCCGCCGTGTGCGGAACATTGTGTATAATTGGCTACGTGATCTTCTGGGTCAGGGGTGCGCCGCCACTTGCGTTTGTCCATCTTCTCATCAGCATGAGCGTGTTGGCCGTCGCTACCCTACTTCTACTGCGCACCCAAGCGATGGGATCGGCCGTTCAGTTCAGCGAACGTCGGTATAGAACGGTCTTCGACAGCTTGGCAGTCGCCATCTGGGAACATGATTTCTCGCCGATCGCAGCGGAGCTTCGCCGTCTGCGGGCGCGTGGCGTGGCGGACATTCGGAAGTATGTCGCCGAGCACCCAGACTTCGTCGTCGCCATGCGTGGGCTCGTTCGGATCACCGATGTGAACGCGACAGCACTTTCGATGATGAATGTCAGGGCCAAAGAGGACTTCTTCTCGCACCTGAGCGGCTTCTTGCCCGAGACAGATGACAGCTTCGCGGAGTGCATTATCGCCATCGACGAGCGCAGAGCTCTGTTTCAGACCGAAGCGATCGTCGTTCCCATGAACGGCGAGCCCAAGCAGGTCATTGTGGCCTTCGGACTTGGACCCGATGCCTGCTTGGAGAGAGTGCCGGGAAGCATCCTTGATGTCTCGCATCGCAGGCTCTTGGAGACGCAGATCCTGCGGACGAGGGAGGAACTAGCAGAGGTGCAGCGCACGAGCGCACTTGCCGCTATGTCGGCTTCCATCGCTCACGAGCTCAATCAGCCAATGTCTGCCATCCACAGCTTCGCTGACGCAGCACGGCGCTGGCTGGCACGCGATGTTCCTAATCTGCTGGAGACGTCGCGCGCGCTTGCGGGTCTGACCCAAGGCGTGGAGCACGCCCGCGGCGTGATGCAGCGGGTCCGCTCCCTTGTTGGGGAAGCCCGGATCGACTTCGCGGAGGTCGAACTGGACGGGCTGCTCGCCACTACCGTCGCCCTTATGCGCCGCGAAGCGTCAGAAAGCGGCACTCGACTTGTGGTGGTTCCCCTCAGCGAAGAGACGCTGACCGTGATGGGCGATCGAATCCTGCTGAAACAAGTGTTCGTCAATCTCATCACCAACGCCATTCAGGCAATGCTGAACGAGCCGCCTAACAGCCGCATCGTCACGCTGACGCTGGAGCGGAGGGAAGACACGGCCGTAGTGACTGTTGCCGACCAAGGACCCGGTTGGGACGGACTCGACGCCGGACAGGCGTTCGGCACGTTCTTCACCACAAAGAAGAACGGCATGGGGCTTGGGCTTGCAATCAGTCGCACCACCATCGAACGTCATGAGGGCATGATCTTCGCCCGCAACGCCGAACCGGCGGGTGCCGTGGTCGAGGTGGTGCTCCCGCTGAGCCTACCCTTCGATGCTGCCGCTCTTGATTGCGGACTGCACGGCGGCCAGGAAGAGGTCTCCGTCTAATGGTTTTTCCAGAAGAGCCGAAGCCACACCGCTGGTTTTTGCGGCGATGGCCCTCGCATCCGGATAGGCCGTGATCAGGATTACTGGCGGGCGAGGAGTCAAGGATTTGAGAACATGCGCGAGTTCAATTCCGGACATGCCTGGCATTTGTATGTCGCTGACTACGCAGTCGTAGCGACAGTCCCGGTCGCTTAAAAAAGCGTCCGCCGACGCGAAATCGCAACAATCGTAGCCCATCGACCTGAGTAGGCTGGTGGTCGCGGCTCGGACGAGAGCGTCGTCATCAATGACGGCGATGAGGCTATTGCCCAAGCGACCGCTCCTTGCGAAGTTACATCAAAGGGCGGTGCGTAAGCGCAGCCTGGCATCTTGGCGACCCTATACGTTCGGTTAGGCTAGGGTCACACGCCTCCAAGCACCCCCGCGAGACGCACGAGATCGGGCAGGCGTCTCACGCCCATCTTTCGCATGACGCTGGAACGATGGAGCTTTACGGTTATCTCGGCGATGCCCATCTCTCCGGCGATCTGCTTGTTGAGAAGCCCACGTACGACACCCTCCATCACTTCTCGCTCCCTCGGTGTCAGGGTTGCGTATAGTGCATGCGCCGCGGCGCTGCCTCGTTCGACTTCGCGGCCGATACGTGCGCGCTCCATGGCGGTGTTGACGGCGTCCAACATGTCTTGATCGCGGAATGGCTTACTAAGGAAGTCGACGGCTCCCGCCTTCATTGCCCGGACGGTCATCGGGATGTCACCATGCCCGGTCATAAAAATTACTGGAACCTCGATGCTTCGCGCGCTCAACGCAGTTTGAAATTCGAATCCGCCTACCTCCGGCATCCGCACGTCGGTCACCACGCATGCCAGCATGTCGGGCCACGTGTCTGTAAGCGCTTCCTTCGCGCTCGCGTAGAGCCGGGTCATGAAGCCAACCGAACGGAACAGGCTGTCCAACGCGGCGCGCACGAGAGCGTCGTCGTCAACAATGATGACCATCCCGGCGGCGACTGAGCTTGTTCCTGCTGCTGCCATCCGGGAAGCGGGTTCGGATCGCGCAAATTCGGTGCCGTCCATACAATCCCCCGCGAGCCCCAATGCCTATTGCAGCCTCAAGCCGCGCGTCGCGGCAGATGGGAGCTTACCGATGCCGTATGTGACTGCCAAGGATGGAACTCAAGTCTATTACAAGGACTGGGGAACCGGCCCAGCTGTCTTTTTCAGTCACGGTTGGCCGCTCAGCGCAGACATGTGGGAACAGCAGATGATGTTCCTGGGCTTGAAGGGATATCGCGTTCTAGCGCACGATCGCCGCGGCTTCGGACGTTCGAGCCAGCCCTGGTCCGGATACGACTACGATACTTTCGCTGATGACATTGCCCTCATCCTGGAGGAGGCGAAAGTCGAACAGGTGACTTTGGTCGGCTTTTCGATGGGCGGCGGCGATGTCGCCCGCTACATCTCCCGCTATAAGGGGGCACGGGTCGAAAAGGCCTGTCTGACGTCGGCGGTCACTCCCTATTTCATCAAGGCCGACGACAACCCCGACGGCGCGCCGCCGGAAATATTCGACGGGATCCGCAACGGTTTGCTCGCTGACCGGCCGCAGTTCCTAGATGCCTTCAACAGCTTGTTCTACGGGACCAACAAGAATCCGGACGCGGTTTCGCCGGGTGTCCTGAAGCAGACGCTTCAGATCGCGCTCGCGGGGGGTATCAAGGGAACATACGATTGCGTCGGCGCCTTCTCGGAATCGGACTTCCGTCCGGACATGGCCGCTTTCACGATGCCGACGCTCATCGTTCATGGCGATGCGGATCAGGTCGTGCCAATAGCGCCCACGGGAGCGGCCGCGCACAAACTCATCCCCCATTCCACGTTCAAGGTTTACGAAGGCGCCCCCCATGCGCTCGTCGTCACGCACAAAGACCGTTACAACGCAGACCTGCTGGAGTTTCTGCAGAGCTGAACCGGAGTTCCCCTCGGCCGGCGCAGTTCGCGAGCCGGCCGAGGCAGCTAATCCTGGGCGCAAGAAGGCAGGAGTTCACGCGACTACTCAGTCCGCGCATTCGAACGCGGAGGGCGTCGACCAAGCAAATGGCATGGAAAAGGTCGCGTGCCCGGAGACCGCGTTCGTATCACCCGAAACCTGCACTGCCGGGGCAGCGTGACGACCGATGGGGGACTTGATGGATAAGACGCCGTTACCCGCCGCGGGTGATGTCGCGGTCATTGGCGAATGGCAAGATTTCCAAATCGATGTGATCGCAGGCGACCTATCTACCACGGAGGCCGACATACTCGTCGCCGCGATCTGCGGACAACTGACCAACGCCGCTCAACTTGGCCCGGGCATTGCGCCGCTCGATCGGGCACTCCGAGGCGCGCTGGCGAGGCTCAGATCCGACGGAATCTTTTCGGGACGGTGGGGCGAGACGCTCTTCCTGTCCGCTCCGCCCCCGCCGATCAACGCGGCAGGCGTTCTCATGCTTGGTCTTGGTCCTACCGGACCCGATCTTCAATTTCATCTGCGCCGCGCGCTTCGCAGCGCGGCTGATCATGCTGCGGGCTTCGGCGCAGCGCACGCCGCATTTGGTCCTGCTAATCTCGATACCGGCTCTCCGCGCTTCAACGACATCGCGACGGCACGTTCGCTACTCCGAGGTGTGCTCGACATCTGCGGCCTCCGACCCGGTAAGCTCCAGCGGTGGTCCTTTGTCGCTCCGCCAACGGAGTTCGAAGTCACCGCGGACAAATATCGTATGGCCCTCGAGGGTCTCACCGACCATTAGATGTTTGTTGTCGTGATGTAGGACTGGAGGCGGGCACGTCATATGACCGGGAAAGGCGTGATCCGGATACTCGTGGTCGATGACCATCCGCTTTTACGGGAAGGCATTCGGGCCGTCATCGAGACGCAGCCTGATCTATCGATAGTTGCGGAAGCTGAGGACGGAGAGAGCTCGCTCGAGCTGTATGACCGTCATCGGCCCGATGTAGTCCTGATGGATCTCCAGATGCCGGGAATGGGCGGCGTCGCCGCCATCGAGAGCTTGCGGAAATCGCACCCTTTGGCGCGGATCATCGTCCTTACGACGTATGCAGGCGACGCGCAGGCCATGAGAGCGCTCCGGGCGGGCGCGGCGGGTTATTTACTGAAGAGCAGCATGCGCAAGGAATTGCTCGAGACGGTGCGTTCGGTGCATTCGGGCGGAAAGCACCTGAGCGCCGAGATTGCGACGGGAATTGCGCTGCACCTAGCCGAGGATGTGCTTTCGGGACGAGAGGCCGAAGTCCTCGCGATGGCCGCTGCTGGCAATTCAAACAAGCAGATAGCCGCGCGGCTCGGCCTCTCAGAAGATACAATCAAGGGTTACATGAAGGTTATCTACTCGAAGCTAGGAGCAGCGGATCGGACCCACGCCGTCACAATCGCGGCGAAGCGGGGCATTATAAACCTCTGACAGTGCACGGGTTCCCGAGGGTCCGCACCCTGAACCTTGGATTAGGGTTGCCTGCCCTTACGCGGAGCGGATGGGCAAACTCTCGTTCGATTCCGAAACGATCCGATCCGACCGATAGTCCGTCCCATTGCACATGGGGTGGAGAGAGCGATGTTGTCGAACACGATGGAGCGGACGCAGCCGGGAACGACGGCGCTTCCTCCTTATCTTCTCGATCTCGTCGGGCAGGCGCGGCGCTCGGTGGAGATCGATCCGGATTTCACCAGGCGCTGCCTCGAGGAGATATCTTCCCTCCTGACGAGCGTCACCTCGGCTGTCGTCGAGCGGGGCTTGGCTCCAAGCGGGCCCGCGACACCTGCCGGGACCCTTGCAAAGGGTGGCCTTGCTTCTTGGCAGATACAACGAGTGCGCGCTTACGTGGAGGAGCAGCTCGACAACACGGTGCTCATCGAGGATCTCGCTGGCGTGGCCAAGCTCAGCCCGGGACATTTCTGCAGGGCTTTCAAGGCGAGCACCGGCGAGACCCCGCACGGCTACATCGTGCGCCAGCGGCTGCGGCGCGCCCAGACGTTGATGCTCAACACGAACGATACGCTGAGCCAGATCGCATGCGCATGCGGCCTGACGGATCAGGCGCACCTGACGCGCCTTTTCCGGCGCATGCTGAATGAAACCCCTCTCTCTTGGCGCCGCAACTGGCGCTTTGCGTAGGGGCGACCTGGATCGCCGCCACGCTCTGGGGTCGCGCCGGCGTTTACCCCGAGCCTCAGTCCTCCCAGGCCAAAATGTTCTGCTGCTGCTCGCCAAGACCATCGATGCCCAATCTCACGACGTCGCCCGACTTGAGGAAGGCGGGGGGCGTCTGCCCCAACCCGACGCCGGCAGGCGTCCCGGTCACGATCAGATCACCCGGCTCGAGCTCGTAGAACTGCGAAAGGTAGCTGACGATCTGCTGAACCCCGAAGACGAGGTTTGCGGTGTTACCATTCTGATAGCGCACCCCATTCACTTCGAGCCAGATGCGTAGATTATCGGGATGACCTAACTCGTCCCGCGTCACCAGCCAGGGGCCCAACGGCGCGAAGCCCGGGAAGCTCTTTCCCTTGGTCCACTGTCCGCCGTGCTCCATCTGGAAGGAGCGCTCCGTCAGGTCGTTGAAAAGACAGAAGCCGGCGACATGATCGTAGGCATCGGCCTCATCGACGTACATGCCGGCTTTGCCGATGACGATGCCGAGTTCGACCTCCCAGTCGCCCTTGGCGGCCCCCTTGGGGAGACGGACCGGGTCGTTCGCTCCGCTAGGGCGGCAGCCCTTCATGAAGATCGTAGGTTCGGTAGGAAGAGGAAGACCCACCTCGGCGGCATGGTCCGTGTAGTTCAGACCTACGCAGATGATTTTGCCCACGTCGGAGACTGGCGGACCGAAGCGAACGCCTTCCAATTGAGCCGTTGGAAGGGCCGCCACGTCGATCTGCTCGAGACGCGTGAGTATCCCATCTGCGATCGACCGCGCGGAAATGTCGTCGACGACGCTGCTAATGTTTCGAGCCGTTCCGTCCCGTTGGATCAGAACGGGTTTCTCCTGTCCGGCAGGACCAATTCGCGCAAGTTTCACCTGGTTTCTCCAATCAAGGTAATGACGTTTCAGAAAACGAGCTGCATGCGCATCGAGCCGGTCGGTAAGCGTTCGCCAACGGTGTCCTCGGCGTCGGTCCGTATCTCACACGCGCGCTTCGCAATTGAGTTTCGCGATGCCTCTCGCGAATTGCCCGTCCCGGAAAGATCGATCAGCACACGACCGCGCGGGTGGAGCGTGACCCTTCCGCCTGTCGTCTCGAACACTAGGCTGCACCTATGCCGACAACGGTCTCCGCAGGGGGGCTCTTGGCTCCGATCCAGGACGCAGGGAGACTGCTGCGCTGGAGTTCGGACGCCGCGATCCTGCCAATCATATCGGCGATTTTTGCTGCCTGCTGCCGAAGAAGAAATTTAAGCACAGCGCCAACCGAAGCCTTCGCACTGGCGTGCGCTGCGGTCCCGAGCGCGGTGATCGCGATTGGGAAAAGGAGCCGCCGGGACGTCTGCGCTCGTCTGATCAGTTTCGATGCCATGGCTCGATACTGACGAGCGGGATGTGCTCCGTATTGTATGTTCGGCGCGAAACGCTTCGGTCGCTAGCAGACCAGATGCTGACACAAGTTCTATCCGCAATCCGTCAGGTTCGGACCGGGAAGGATCACCCGGAAGCGCGAACCCCAACCCGGAGTCGACTTCGCTTCGACCCGGTGACCTAGCGTTCGGCAGGACTGGGCCACGAGCCAAAGCCCCAGACCGAGCCCTTCCTTCTTGGCATCGCCCTTTTCGAACGCCTCGAACATGCGGTCCCGGAGCTCGCGCCCGAAGCCCGGCCCGGTATCGACGACGTCGACAGCGATGGCGTGTCCGAGTTTCCGGCAACCCACTACCACACGGCCGGCGGTGGTGTGCTTGATCGCATTGCCGATGAGATTGCTGACAATCGTGAGCAGGAGCGCCGCGTTGCTGTGTACCAGATAACTCGGCCGTATGAACCGGAGCGCTAGCCCCTTCTGCCAGGCGGATGGCGCCCAATCGGCTTCGAGACGGTCGAAGAGAGCCGCGAGTGGGATATCTCGCATCTCGATTATCGCGGTGCGGGAATGACCGGAGATAGCCAGATCGGTCAGGCCTTGGTTCAGCCGCGAAGCCGCGTCTCGGGCGGCAGAAAGCCAGAACAACTGGCTCTCGTCGCGACATTCCGGCGCGATCTTCTCGATGGCGCCAAGCATGATCTGCAGCGGTTGGCGCAGATCGTGCCCGGCTACCACCATGTCGATAGCCTTGCGGTGGAGAGCGCTCTCCAATGTCGAGATCTGATGAAGCAGGGACTGCGAAGCGTGCATAGGCCTTTACCCCCGAAGCCCCTAAATATGCGCGAGGCGGACTACGTCATGCCCACGGCGTTCACATCCAGTGGCGAGCGACACGATGCGGCGCGCCACCGCATGCCGCCAGTCAACTGCGGTATCGTCTAACGCCATATTTTGGTTCGTTTCACTTAAACTAAAGATCAGGTTTTGAACGCGCCGTGCCGCGTCCGCCTTGGATCGTCAGAGTTCGATGAAGCCTCGGCGGATGGCCACGGCGACGGCGTGCGTCCGATCGGTCACGTCGAGTTTCGTGAAGATGTTCTTGAGATGACCTTTGACCGTATCCGTGGACAGGCTCAGCTGCCAAGCGATCTGCTTGTTAGGATTCCCCTGGGCTACCAATCGCAGAATGCTCATCTCTCTTTCGCTCAGCCTTCCATCCAGGGCGTGCATCGCGATCGACTGGGCTACTTCCGAGGAAATGCTGCGTTCACCGGCATGGACGGTGCGGATCGCTTGAAGGAGATCCTTGCGAATGCAGCTTTTCAAGAGGTAGCCGGAAGCTCCAGCTTTCAGAGCGCGCAGCGCCTGGCTGTCGCCGGGATATGTCGTGAGGACGACGATCGCCGCGCTGGGATCCTGGTCCCTAATTCTCTCGATGGCCTCGATCCCGCCCATCTCTGGCATCTGTATGTCCATCAAGGTGACGTCGGGCCGAAGGCTTCGGAACTGTTCGACAGCCTCGGCGCCGTCTCGCGCCTCGCCCGCGATTTCGAAATCGGCGTGCTTCGCGATGGTCGCCACAAGACCTTCGCGAAGGAGCGGGTGGTCGTCCACGACGAGCACCCTGATCGGGTTGATTTGCATGAGGACGGCGTCATCAGCCACGACGCTTCCCCCGCAGAACTATTTGGGCCCGTCGATGAGTCTGGATCTGGCTGTAGGCGACCGATGCGGGAACCCGGAGCTTCAGTTCCGTGCCATTGGCTGGCGATGAAACGAGACTTAGGCTCGCCCCGATCCGATAAGCGCGCTCCCTCATTCCCGGCAACCCGAAATGGCCGGACCGGTGCCCGTGCCTCATGATCTCCTCCGGTATTCCCACGCCGTTGTCCTTGAACCGGACCGAAAAGTCGGACGCCATGAACGCTATACGAATGTCTAGCTGGGTCGCGTTTGCGTGCCGCCAGATGTTAAAGATCGCCTCGTTGGCGATCCGGGCGATCTCATCGCTGGCGATCGGATCCATCGCCCGCGGCTCACCCACCGATTCGACCTTGATCTGCGTATCGGGAGAAAACACTTGGCGTTCTACGATATCGTTGATCATCCGCTTGATGTCGCCGCCTGCTTCGGTGATGCGAAGGTCCCTCACGCGACTGCGTCCTTCGGCCAAAACGGTGTCCGCTCGGTCAAGCGCCTGCTCAAGCGACTGCCGCACGGGTTGATCCTCAGGGATGTCATCTGCCGCCAGCTGAAATCGCAAGATAAGCGCCTGTATGCTCTGAAGGAGGGTATCGTGCAGCTCGCGAGCGATGCGTTCCCGTTCCGCGAGACGCTCACTCAGCCGCACACGCATGCGCTCCGCGATCGCGTGCATCCGAAGTCTGTAAAGCAGCCATAGGAGGGCCACGGCTGCAGCGACGCAGAGAGCAAGAAACGTCCTCGTTTGGATGAACGTTGGAGAGATGATGATGGGAAGCGACACGCCGCGACGGTTCCAGACGCCATCGTTGTTCGCTGCCTCGACCTCGAACGTGTAATCGCCCGGAGGAAGATTGGTGTAGAACGCTTGCCGACGCGTTCCTGGGTCAACCCAACCAGTGTCGAAACCTCGAAGGCGATACCGAAAGCGGACGCGGCTTGGGATAGTCAGGCTCAGGCCCGTGTATTCGATCGAGATATTCTTCAGGCCAGGCGCCAGTTTGAGCTGGGTGGGATCGAGATAGCGTCTTCCTCCGGCAGAGACTGCTCTGATGGCAACGGGCGGAACCACCGCATTCCGAGCGAGGTGCGCGGGATCGATGCGTAACACACCTTGCCGGGTTAGAAACCAAAGTCGACTGTCTCTGCCCAGTGCGACTTGAAGAGCTTGCGAGTTCTGCGTCCGACTATTGAAACCATCCTGCTCGTCAAAGATGTCGTGCGGTATCGCAGCCTTGGGATCGTCGAATGCACGTTCCAGATCCCTAGTCGCCAAACGGATGATGCCCCGATTGTTGATCATCCACGTTTCACCATCCGCGGTTTGCACGATCCCGCGGATCCCTCGTAACCAGGGATGATCGTCGATAACGAGCCGCTTCACGTCGTGCCCGTCCCAGCGCGCCAATCCGGTGCCGCCACCTATCAGTAGGGTTCGCGCGTTTCCGTAGATGACCGTCAGACCCGAGACCCCCAGCTTGTCGGACGACAATTCGCGCCACCGGCGTCCATCGTAAATAACGACCGACTTCCGACTGAGCGTACCAACGATCAGGCCCTTCCAGTCGATATAGATGTCGAGCGGCGTCCGCTTCCCCGGCAATTCGACTTCTTCCCAGCCCGAGCCTCGGCGGATCGCGAGATCTCCCGCCGGACGGGATAGCCAGAAGTGGCCTTCCGAATCCTGTCCGCACCCCGAGGTCGGCTTGTCGCCGGACCACGTGATCGTGGTGAGCGGCTTGCCGTTGCTCATCCGCACGGCTCGACCGCGTTGAACCACCCAGACCGCATCTCCGCCGCGGCATATGGCCTCGATGTCCTGCTTGCCTGCCAGGACCTGCCGGGCCTCAACGTTAGGAGCCGCGAAGTAGAGCGCCGCGCCGATCGCGACGTAGACGTCGCCCCTGGCGTCGGACGCCGTCATGAAGCCGGACGCCGATCCGTTCGACAGGTTGGATACGCTCTCGATATTGGCCCGGCGAAACTGGTCCAGACCGAGCTCCGTCGCCACCCAAATGTTTCCCTCGCGATCTTCTAGGACTGCAACCGCCTCATTCGAAGTCAGGCCCTCCGACGTTCGAAAGTAGATCGGGGCGGTGGCCGCTCGCTCTTGCCCCGCGTTCGCTAGTCGGAACACCCCGTCCGTGAAGGTCGAGCCCCAGAGATCACCCTGCCGATCAAACATGAGGCTGATGCGCCGCGCGCTTCTGCTCGATCCCTCCGGCCTGGGGGCGGCCTGCGTGCGACTATCACGATCGGGAAGCAGCCGGGTCCCTGACGCGTCTGATAGCCACATCCGGCCCTTACGATCCTGAGCGAGACCCGCGCCGTTCGATACCCGAATTCCGCCGTCTACAAACCGGCGCTCACCCCGCCGCAGGATCAGGATCCGCTTTTGCGTCGCCACCCACACCGTCCCGTCCTTTGCCGGATAGACGGCGGAGACAGCTTCGTCATCCGGAACGCCCCAGGACGAGTTGATGGATTGCCATTTGCCTGAGGAATATCTCTTCAGAGCCTTTCGTCCTCGTCCCCCCACCACCCAGACCGCTCCATCGGCGTCTTCGGCGAGGCCGGTGACCTCCCCAGGCGGATTTGGCATGCCCATCCGATGCAGGGTGCCTCCTCGAAGCACTTCCACGCCGGCCCCGCCAGCGTAGCCAACCCAGAGTCGCCCGTTGCGGGTGACAAGAAGCGCACTAACGGGGATGGAACCAGAAGGATGGCCTGCAGGCGGCCTTATGCGATCAAAACTAACGCCGTCGAAGCGATAGAGTCCCTCGTAAGTGCCGAGCCATAGATAACCATCGCGCGTCTGCGCGAGCGCCTGGACCATGCCCGGTATCCCATCCTTGCTGGTCCAGCTGCTGTGGGTGAATTGGCCGACGTCCGCGCTTGTCCCCCAAGCCGCACTATGCCCGGTCAGAAGGATCAACAGGGCGGCAAGGCAGATCCGAGCGTTTCTAGGCATGGTTCCGAACTGGTAGGCGCGATGTGCTGCCGCCTTCTGCTTAACATGCGCAGGGGGCATCTACGAGCGACCCGAATGGGTGGGCGAACCGATCCGCGGTAATCGGAGGCCACGTCAGGCCGCTGGCATCATCTCCGACGATTGAAAGCCCTCCCGCATCCATGCAGCCACCGTTGCTGCGGCCACGTACAGATCAGAAAGAAGATCGATCTCGCTCCACGACAAGCCCTCGATATTGATTGAGAACACCGCGGTGCGCTGACCTATCTCATCGATCAGGCCGACATACCAGCTTCTGAGCGCGGCAGTGTTGTATAGGGCCTCTTCGACGGTTTGACGGAACACCAAGGATCCGGAGCCCGGAGCATCACCATCTCGATCGATCCCGCATCCGCTTGGGTCAGTTGCTTTCCGATCGCGCGGGCGCGATCGCCGTCGAGCCAGACCTTCATGTCCTCTGCATCGTGTACCGCCTTCTCGTCGATGGTGACGGTAATACGGTCTCTAGCGTCGCGCAGCAGAGTCTCGATGGTTGCGACGAAAACAAGGGTGTCGCCTTTGAGCGGCACCGCATCTCCATCCAGCAGATCGCGCGCAAGCCAGATCTATGCGAGATCATCGGACACTGCGAAGAAGGGATTGTGCAGCGTCGAGACGCCGGCACACTCCGAAAGTCGCGCCTCGACTCTTTGGGCATTGAACCCGGCGATGACGTGACGTTTCTGATCCCGGCCGCGTGAAGCGCGTCGAGCTGCCATTCGATGCCCGGTCGTCCGCCTATCTCAACGAGGCACTTCGGACCATCGGTCGTGATGTTGCCACGCTGTGTTCCTCGGCCCGCTGCGAGGATGATGACACGCGGTGATGGGTTGAGATGCATTGTCATGCTCCTCGAAGCGACGGCGAGGAACCGAGCCCTTTGTTCAATGTTCGGGACGTGGGGCGGACTCGAGCGCCGGTACGAAGCCACTGCCGAAAAAAGATCGGCGTCGATCCGTCGACCGGTCATAGTCGAGCGTGACGCTCCAGCCACTATGCGACGGTTTATATCGTCGAGCCTTTAGTTTGAAGACGCAAGCCTTGAATGGGAGATCGTGGTCGGTCGATCGATATTCGTGGAAGTAACGCTTCTTAGGTCTGAGATAAGTTTGTTCAAATGTAGCCTTCTGTGGGTCCGCGACTATAGACCGCGAATGGGGTCAGCGGAGCATTTACGTATAGCCAGCGGCGCGATCGACAAATTTGGCGCGGATTCGACAATAGCGGCGCGCGGGGGCGCAATAACCATGGGCCATGCGCAACCCGCCGCAATTCCCCGTCGGAGGAAAAACCGTGGGCCGGTGGCGGTCGGTCGATCGTGGCAATGGATGGCAAAGTCTGGCAACCGGCGTCAAACCAGTGAGTGCCATCGACGGGCTGTTTCGTGTTCAACGGACAGGCGCACCCCTTTCATCGCGGTCGCCCTCCGCTTTACTTCGATCTTGTGAGCCCAAACGGAATGGGAAGGCCCCATTCGCGATACAGGTCAGTGAAGACGGCGAAGAGGACATTGAGCTCCTGGGACGCGTCGCCCAGCCTGTGCCTCAGTATGATCGGAACTGTGGTGGACGTCGCCAGATCGCGGAACGCGATGTCGACCCGGTTCATCCGTTGGATCGACTGGGGAACGAGGCATACGCCTTCACCCGCTGCCGCCATCACGAGCGCCGTCTGCAGCTCCCGCACTTCTATGATCTCGGCGGGATAGACCCCGATGTCTCCGAACATCGAGATGACAAGATCGGCGAAGCTCGGACGAGGCTCCTTTGGATAGACGATGAGCGGCAATGCGCTAATCGCGTCGAGCCCGATTGGATATTCGCCTCCAGCGAGCGGATGGTTCGGCGCGAGCGCTGCGACCAGCGGCTCTTCACGCAATATCTCACGTTGGATAGACGGATCCTCGAACCGCATCCGGCCGAACCCGACGTCGATGCGACCCTCCTTGAGGGCTGCAATCTGCTCGGCGCTGGTCATCTCGAGCAAGCTGAGTTCGACGCCTGGCGCGCGCTCCCGGAAAACTCGGATGGTGTCGGGCAGTCGCACGTAGAGCATCGATGGCACCAGGCCGATGACGAACCGGGAGCGCTCGGAGGCGATAAAGCGGGTCATGGTCGACCGCATCTGTTCCGCGCGCTGGATGACCTGGATCGCCTGCTCGTAAAACAATTGCCCCGCCGCCGTGAGAGCGAGAGGCCGTGCTTCACGGTCGAAGAGCCTCGCTCCGAGCTCTTCCTCCATCTCCTGGATGCGCCGACTGAGCGGCGGCTGCGCCATATTGAGCCGTTCCGCGCCTCGGGTGAAGCTGCGTTCGTTGGCGACCGCCAGGAAGTATCGCAGATGCTTCACGTCGTACACGATACCCTCGCGGTATTTCCTCGGATCAAAGCGGTCTTTTACCGGCAGGCCCGGTTCGCTCAACGCGCCGCTGATCGATGATCCGCGCGGCTCCCCATTTTATGTCCTGTGGCTCAAACCGCCATTACCCAATCGGGTGCGGCCTCGCCGATCCATTCGCCGAGCCTCGCGCATACCCCTCGCGAAGAGGGCTCTCGCGCACGGACCGGGGTGATCCGGAGTTACCGCGTGGCTGCTGATAAATACGGCGTTTTGGACGCGATCTTCTCGCTGAAGAGCTTCGCGGCTGCGATGCTTGCCTACTATATCGCTCTTCAGATCGGTCTGCCCCGACCTGTTTGGGCAATTATCACAACCTACATCGTCTCGCAGCCGCTTGCGGGAGCGGTGCTGTCCAAGGCCGTGTTCCGGGTGATTGGAACGGTGCTTGGGGCGACGGCGGCCGTGGCCTTGGTGCCAAATCTGGCGAACTCACCTGAACTGCTTTCGCTTTCACTCTCATCCTGGCTCGGGATCTGCGTCTACCTGGCGCTGCTAGACCGCACGCCGAGATCTTACGTTTTCCTGCTCGCCGGCTACACCGCGAGCATTATCGGATTTCCATCCGTAACGGCCCCAGGCGCGATATTCACCACGGCCATTCTCCGGGTCCAGGAAATCACCCTTGGTATTCTGTGCGCCAGCCTTATCCACGGAGTGATCCTACCGCAGACGGTGACGGCCCGCCTGATCGACCGCGTCGATGCCGTCCTTCGGGATGCTTGTCGGTGGTCCGCTGACGCATTGGCTGATCGATCCAGCGAAAGTCTCCACCGGGACAGGCGTCGGCTCGCTTTAGACGTCTTCGACATCCACCAGCTGTCTATCCATCTGCCGTTCGACACTGCGCGTCTTCTGCCTCGGGTTTCCGTCGTCCGTGCTCTCCAGGATCAGATTTCGCTGATCCTTCCCCTCGGTGCCGCGATCACGGAGCGTATCCAGGAACTGCGCGCCGCCGGGCGGCTTCCAGCCTTGGCGGACCAGCTGTTGCTGGAAGTAAAGGCTTGGCTTCAGAACGGCGCCCCTAACGATACGCGCGCGGGGAGCCTCGTGAATCGTATCGCCGCAGCGAAACCGGCCCTCTCGGGCGATTGGGCATCGGCGCTCCTAATAAATTTCTACGTCCGTCTCGGTGAGCTCGTGGAATCTCACGCGCTGTCGACGGAGCTGCGTCAATACCTCGTTGAACCGCATCGTCGTCTGGCCGACGAGCGACTGCAGATGATCCTGCATTGCGTTGGAGGGCGACGGCTTCATCGGGATCATGGAACCGCGACACGAAGTGCCATCGGGGTGGCTGCAAGCGTCCTGTTGCTTTGTGCCGTCTGGATCTTTTTCGCGTGGCCTGACGGGGCTTCCGCGGCCGTTATCGCAGGCTCTGTGGGCGCGGTGCTGGCTAGCATCGACGCAAAACCCGAGATCGGCCGGCGCATCTTCATCGGCGCGGCGGTCAGCATCTGCCTTGGCGCAATCTACGCGTTCGCTATTCTCCCCAGGGTTACCGATTTCGCTCCGCTGGTGCTCGCGCTGGCCCCCGTGTTCCTGCTTATGGGCGGACTTGTCGCGAACCCGACGACATCTGCTTATGCTCTTGGCGCGGTCATAACGCTGCCAACGGCCATCGGACTTTCAGATCGCTACTCTGGGACTTTCGACAGCTTTGCGAATATCAACATGGCTCAATTGGCCGGGATCGCGTTGCCCGTCCTCGTCCTGCAGATCGTGGGGCCCGCCTCTGCAGCGCGTCGCGGACGCCGGATGCTCCAGATAACGAGGCGAGAACTTGCTCTCCGATGCCTGAGTGGAGCGAAGCCCCGCACCGCACGGTGGCTAAGCACGACTCTCGATCGCGTAGCTTATCTCTATCCCCAGGTGGCGCGTGGCCAGGCTCCAGAGGAGGTGCTGGATCAGATGCTGCTGAGCATGCGCATCGGCATCAACCTCGATGAGTTGCGACGATGGAAGGGGGCGCTGACGAAGAAAAAAGAGGCGTTCGCATTCGAGGCGCTGCTCCGGCGCCTAGCCGAGCATTTCGACAATGCGGAACTGCCCGAGCGAGCGGATGATCTGAGGCTTCGCAAAAGCATCGACTTACTGTTCGCAGCGATGGTCCGGCAGTCGGCGGCGAGCGTGAGCTATCACCTTGCCTTGGCGCTCGTTGGTTTGCGCTGCAATCTCTTCCCCGGGGCCGCCGCGCCACTCCCCAGGCTGACCTCATGATCGGCGAGATTTCCATCTTCGGAGTCTTTTTCCCGAAGCTGCTCCTGGTGGGCCTGGTCGCGTTGGGCGCATGCGGCGTCGCGACCACTGTGCTTTCCCGCATTGGGTTCTATCGCTTGGTCGCCCAGCGACCAGTTGTGGACCTCGCCTTTTTCGTCTTCATCTTCGCCGCGCTGATCGAGGCCGGCAGAACGATCGGGCTCTAGATGATCAAGTTGCGTTTGCTTCAGCTCGCGAGGTTCGTCGCGACGGTCGCCATAGTCCTGTTGGCGGTGTCCGTCGCCGTTGCACTGTGGCATCGATATGAGAACGATCCTTGGACCCGTGACGGCCATGTAAGGGCGGACGTAGTCCGGGTCTCATCCGACGTCCCGGGTCTGGTTACCGACGTGCACGTCCGTGACAATCAGCTGGTCCATGCCGGCGATCTCCTCTTCGTAGTCGACAGGCCGCGTTATAAGGCTTCCCTGGACGAGGCGAAGGCGAACATCGCCAGCGCGTCGGCCACGCTCGACCTGGCTCGGAAGACCTCTCGCCGCGATCTTTCGCTTGGCGATCTCGTCGCAGTGGAAACACATGAGGAGAATGTCGCCCGGGTGCTGACGGCAACCGCGGCATTGGCTCAGGCGCGGTCAGCTCTAGAAGTCGCCTCGCTCAACCTGCGCCGCACGACGATCCGTGCGAGCGTCGACGGAACGGTGACTAACCTCGACCTCCATCCGGGCGACTACATCGCTGTAGGTGCGCAGGCCATGGCGCTGGTCGCAGTCAGCACGATCCGCGTCGAGGGATACTTCGAGGAGACCAAGCTGGAACAGATAAGGGTCGGAGACCTGGCCAGCGTCCGCTTGATGGGCAGCCCGACCTTGATGAAGGGCCACGTCGACAGCATCGCCGGCGGCATCGCGGACGACCAACGGTCGAACAGTGGGAATCTGCTGCCTACCGTCGCGCCCACGTTCACATGGGTGAGACTCGCCCAGCGCATACCGGTCCGTATCCGGATCGATCGGGTGGCACCCGGAACAGCGCTCATACCGGGGAGGACCGCAACTGTGACCATTCTTCCTCAGGGAAGCACGCCATGAGGGTCTCGGCGGGATTAATTCTAATCCTTCTAGCGGGGTGCGCAGCGGGGCCAGATTACCGTCTGCCAGAGAAAGCGGTGTTGATTTCACCGGCGGCACGCGGGACGTTCGACAGCGGGGGTGAGGCTGCCTTCGTCTCAGGAGAGCCGCCCGACCAATGGTGGCGGATGTATGATGACGCTCGCCTCGATGCGTATATCACCGAGGCGCTGACCGCGAATTACGATTTGAAGGCGGCGGATGCCAACCTGCGTCGCGCCAGCTTCATAGTTCGCGAGACCGAGGCCGGAAGACAGTTCCAGACCAGCATTTCCGGCAGCGCGGAGATCGCGGTCGTCCGCGGCAAGATCAGGTCCCCGGAATCATATACCTACGATCTGGGCGCCGGAGTCTCTTATGCTTTGGATCTGGCGGGCGGGATCCGCCGCGGCATCGAAGCGGCACGGGCCAATAATGAGGCGGTGCAGGCGGCAAGAGACGGCGTGAGAGTAACGGTGGCAGCCGCCGTCACAAGGAGCTACGCTGCGGCATGCTCAGCGAACGCGACGCTCGCGGCCACCCAACGTGTGCTAGACGTGCAGAGGGAGACGCTCGGTGTCACCACCAGGCTGAAGCAGGGCGGGCGAGGGACGGAGTTCGACGTCACACGGGCCAAGGCTGCATTCGACCTAAGCACCGCGGCCATTCCTGAAATTATCGCAAGCCGGCAGGCGGCCCTCTATGAACTGGCGGCCCTCATGGGGCGGACGCCAGCCGCTTATCCGCGTGAGCTCATACAGTGTATCAGCCCGCCGGCATTGCGGCGGGCAATCCCTGTAGGCGATGGTGCGCAATTGCTCGCGCGCAGGCCGGACGTCCGCGCCGCCGAGAGACTACTGCATGCGGCCACCGCGACCATCGGGTTGGAAACCGCAAACCTGTATCCCCGCGTCTCCATCGGCGGCCCGCTCGGCATCGCCGGCCCGATCGCTGGCTTTGGAACCGGTAGCAGTTTCGGCGGCAGCTTGGGTCCTCTACTATCGTGGAGCTTCCCCAACAGGGCGGTTGCCCGTGCCCGGATAGCCGAGGCCGGTGCCGCGGCCGAGGCTGCCTCCGCCGACTTTGATGGCATAGTCATTGAAGCGCTCCGACAGACCGAGACGGCGCTATCGGCGTATGCTCGTGAAGCGGACAGGAGCGCGACCTTCGCGCTCAGTCGTGACGATGCCCGCCGGGCGACCGAGCAGGCGGGGCGTCTGTATCGCTTTGGCAGGACGAACTTCATCGACGTGCTGAGCGCGCAATCTGCCCTCGCGAATGCCGAAGCAGCCTTTGCGCAGTCCCGCGCCTTGCTCGTCGACCGCCAGATCGACCTCTTTCTGGCCCTAGGTGGCGGGTGGGGGAACGACGCGCCAGTCGAGACTGCCGGATCCGCAGCCGCTCGATAGGGACTTCGTGGCCGATACCGACCCGGTCTGCTCAGAGACTACAACGGTATTTCAACTACGGTCGCATGATCACTAAATCAGTGCGAAAGCTAGGAACACTGGAATGAAAATCCGCCCTATTAGCGAGACGCACCTATTGTCATCAGTAAATGCGATGTTGAGAAAGCTGGTGTTGCCGTTTATCTTGGTAACGATGGTGATCATCATCTATATAATCATGTATCATTTCCTCGATGATGGGATGCTGTGCTCAATCATGACCGGTTTGCTTATTGTTTCTATCGCACCCCTTATGTTCGACAGGCAGGTCGGCCCGCCGCGAATGTAGATTTACGTTAGCGGTTCTCGCTGGACGAGAATTGGCAAGCTCTCATTCAAGCTGTGACAGCTAGATCACGCGTCTCCGGTGATAGAGAAGGCATATCGATGCTTTTGGAATTGGACGGCAGGCTAAGGCCCGCCGAAATGGCAGCGGTCGCTCCTTTGCCAAGCACGACGTCGCGCCTCGATGCGATGTCGTTGCGAGTGATCGCGCTTTCCAGGAATGACGCTTTGATCGACCGGTTCGCGCGGACAGCGATCGGACGGACCCTGGTCAGCCTGCGCGTCCTCCCCAAACTGCGGTCTCTGGCGGATCAGCGGCTGGAGATCCTGCGCCGTTTCTGTGTGTTGGTGCGTCTTGGCGATGGCCATGCCGTGCTTCTCAAGGATGCTTTGGCGGATGTCGGCTACAGCCAAAAGCAGATTACTCAAGTCGAGCGCATTCTACGGGACGAGCGAGTGGAGAAGGAGGGGGCGATCGACACGTCATCCGCGTGACCGCCCCTGCCTACGGCACCCCCATGCCTCAAAGCGCATAGGCGATGACGTTGTCTCCCAGTTTCGTGCCGAGTGATCCATGGCCGCCGGCGACCACAATCACATACTGGCGGCCGTTTCTTCCGAGATAGGTCATCGGCGTGGCTTGCCCGCCCGCGGGAAGGCTTGCGCTCCAAAGGACCTTGCCAGTGCTTACGTTATACGCCCTAACGTAGTCGTCTATCGCTGAGGACATGAACGCAACGCCCCCTGCCGTCATCATAGGTCCGCCTAACGAAGGCACCCCGAGCGTGAAGGGCAGGGGGATAAGTGGCGTCTCCATGCGGATGTTGCCGTTCCGGTGTTGCCAGGCAATCTTGCCCGAAACCAGGTCAACGCCCGCGACATAGCCCCATGGCGGCTGCTGACACGGCAGCCCGAGCGGCGAGAGGAAAGGGTTCATATCGACGGCGAAAGGCGCGCCCGTGTTGGGATTGTAACCTTTCTCGCTCGAGCCCCTTCTGTCTGACCCGCCGGCTGGACCGCCGGAGCCGGTCGACCCACCTTCGGCACGCGGAACGAGGCGATCGACGAACGCTATGTAGTTGGGATGCGCAAAGGCGACCTGACGGGCGGGATCGATCGACATGCCACCCCAGTCCATCACGCCGAAATTGCCGGGGAATACGAGCGTGCCCTTCAGGGACGGTGGCGTAAAGGGCCCCTCGTAACGAAGGCTCTTGAAGCGAATGCGGCACCACAGTTGATCGACCATTGTCGCGCCCCACATCTTCCGCTCGGTTGCGAGCTTTGGCATGAGGTTCATCGACGAGAACGGTTGCGTCGTCGAAACCCAGTCGCCAGGAGCCGCCCCCTGTGGAACTGCTCGTTCCGGAGCCGGAAGCAGCGGAAGTCCGGTCCGGCGGTCGAGAACGAAGAGGTTCCCCGTCTTGGTCGACTGGACGAGCGCCGGAACGCGCCCCTTGCCCGGGAGTGTGAGGTCCACCAGCGCGGGTTGGGCGGGCACGTCCATGTCCCACAGGTCGTGATGGACGGTTTGATACTTCCAGCGCAGTCGGCCGGTCTCGATCTCGAGCGCTAGCACGGACGTTGCGAAACGCTCTGTCGTGGCTGGGCGGCGGCCACCCCACTGGTCGACGGCGCCCATGCCGATCGGAAGGTAGATCAGGCCGAGACGTTCGTCGGCTGCTGGTGTGCTCCACATGTTCGGTGTCGATGGAGTGTAGTGAGCGCCGGCCTTCAGCGGCGTCGTGTCGTTGGGCCGACCCGGATCGAAGTTCCACACCAGCCTGCCTGTTATGCCGTCATAGGCGCGGATCACGCCCGCAGGCACATCGACCGAGGCATTGTCGAACACCGCGCCACCGAGGACGACCAGGTTGCGCGCGATCAAAGGAGCAGACGTGTATTGATACCAGCCATCGTTGTAGTGGGACTGGCCTTCCAGTAGGCTCACCACCCCGTTCGTGCCGAAGCTGCGGCAGACGGTGCCGCTCCGTGGGTTCAGCGCTATTAGCCTGGAATCATTGGTGGCGACGAACAGGCGTTGCGGACACTCTGACGAAACCTTGCCGGTAGTTGAGGCGTCGAACCATGACACGCCACGGCACGTAAGGTGCTGGACGTGCTTCGGCACTTGGACTTTCGGATCGAACCGCCACAGCTCCCGGCCCGTATCAGGATCCAACGCCAGCACCACGTTGTGCGGCGTGCACATGTAGAGGGTGTTTCCGACCTTGATGGGCGTGACCTCGTAGGTCGTCTCGTCCGGGTCGCCCGCGCGTTTCGTGTCCCCGGTGTGGATGGCCCACGCGACCTTGAGCTTACCGACGTTCAATGGATTGATCTGCGCAAGTGGCGAATATTTGTTTCCATGCCACGTGCCGGCATAGGCTGGCCAATCGCCGTCCGCCATGAGGGCGGTGTCGGAAGTGGGGCCCTGGCGTATGCCGGGCAGGGATCCGGGGACGTCGTGGACATCGCGTGCAATTGCCAGGCATCCGACGACGGCGGCGATGGAAAGCGACGCGACGAGAGGCATGGCAGCGTATGCCCACCGCGTTTCCGGGTGGAGCCGCCGCATCGCCGGGGGAAGCAGCAGCAGGAGACCGATGACGAAGATGAGGTCGCCTCTCGGCACGAGCGCCCACCAGTCCAGACCGACTTCGAGCAGCGACCACAGGACGGTGGCGACTATGATCAACGCGAACAGCCAAGTCGCAAGCGATTGCGCCCGCCCGATCAGCACCGCGGCGATCACGAGGGCGGCGCCGACAACGAGATAGTAGGGGCTCCCGCCCAGCAAAAGGAGCCAGATTCCCCCGGCGACGGATAGCGCACCAAGGGCCATCGTCAGTGCGGCTACGCACCATAGGTAGGGTTTGCTCAAGCCACCGGGCTCTCGATCGGGCGTGTCGTCCACTGCTTTCTCCCAGTTCCAAACCGCGAACAGATGGGCTCCAGCTGCTCGACCCTCCAAAGAGATAGCGCGAGCAAGCTGCGCGCTTGACTGCATCGGATATGAAATTGGGTGCTCGTCCGAAAGATATACGGCAGTTGGCGCATCGCACATACTAAGGTTTAGTGCCGAAGGGGTCGGTTCTTGTGTGGATCTATCTCTATCCGGATCAAGCCGGACGAGCGGTCAACGCATTCGTTTTCGGTAGCAGACGTGCTCGACCTGAAACGAAGTTGCCGTAAATATTGGAAAGAGGACGGGAAGGCCCTGACAGATAATAGCTGGGTTTTTTGTGATCCGCACCCCCCTTTTGGGTCGTTGACACCGGTGTCTAAAGTGCCGACCAATCTCGTCAATAAAACAAGATCAGGAGAGGGTTATGGGGCGGCACGCATCGCGCGCAGTGGCACCTTTGGGCCTATTGTGCATCCTTCAGGCTAGTCCCGGCGTCGCTCAGCAGCACGTCGATGGGGTTGGGAACGCGGGGGAGATTCAGGGCATTCGAGACAGCCAGGCTTCGGCAGGCGGGGGGCTGGAGGAGATCGTCGTGACGGCTAACAAGCGGTCGGAGAACGTTCAGAACGTTCCGGCATCGGTCCTCGCGGTGACGGCCGCCGGTCTCGAGCGCGCAAACGTTCGCGACTTCGACGACGTCGTTCGCGTCGCGCCATCCCTGACGATTTCGAAAACGAGTCAACCTGCGAACAACAGCATCAACATTCGCGGCATCGGGACTTACGCGTTCTCGATCTCGACGCAGCCCAGCGTTGCCGTGGTGGCGGACGACATTCCGCAAGCCTTCCAGGCGGCGGCATTCACAGCCCTGACCGACGTCGCTCAGATCGAGGTGCTGCGCGGCCCGCAAAGCACGCTGTTCGGCAAGGCGGCCTCGGCAGGGGTGGTCAACATTACCACCGCTGCACCGACGAAGGACTTCACGCTAGGCGGTCAGGGCCTCATCACATCAGATCATGAGCGGCGGATTCAGGCGTCGGTCTCCGGCCCGATCACGGAGACGTTGAGCGGCCGCCTGACCGGCAACTACAGCAAGTATCGAGGGACGCTATACAACGACACGACGGGGAACTGGCTGAACGGCCAGTCGGATCTGACGCTGCGGGGCAAGCTGGTCTGGACACCTTCGGCCGATTGGACCGTAACGCTCATTCCATACGTGGTCCGAACGCGCGCGTCCTGCTGCGCGCCGGCGCTCTACTTCCTCAGTCCGGGTGTGACTTTCGCGCGCGCGAACGTCCCACAATCCACGCTGCTCGGCTCGATCGTGCCCTCGCCGGACAATCGGCGGACCCGCTTAGATACCGATGCGAAGGGCAACTCGACGGATTACGGCTCCGGGTTGAAGATTGCGCACGATCTGTCCGGCGGCCAAACGGTGATGCTGATCTCGTCCTACGATCGATATCATCTGATTGATAGGCAGGACACAGACTCCAGCGACTACAACTTTCAGCTGAGCGACCCACGCCTCCCGTTTGGAGGCTCGACTAACGGTGGCTTCTTCACGATCCGCACCGTGACCGAGGAAGTGAGGCTTACCTCCCCCTCCTCTGGTCGGTTCCGCTATGTGGGTGGCCTGTTCTACAGCAACACTGCCTCGATCCGCGACTTCACCCGAGGATCGCTTTCGCTGGGCAATTTCAATGGCATTGCGAACCTGCCGTCCACCAACACGATCGCCTATTCCTACTACGATTCGCGCTCAAAGCAGTCGACCTACGCGTTGTTCGGACAGCTCTCCTATGATTTGACCGACAAGCTCACGGTGATCAGTGGCGGCCGGCTTCACAGGGAGGAGCTGAGCTACAACTTCACCGATTTTGGTAACAACATCACCTACGGAAACCCGAAGTGCGACACGAAAAGTGGGACGGCTACGGTCCCGATCTCGACGTGCGACCATGACAATGTCGTGACCGGGAGTGCGGCGATCCAATACCGCTTTTCACCGGGCATCATGGTGTTCGGCCACTATGCGCGAGGTTACAAGGGCCTGGCCTACGATCTGACCAGCACCTTCACCGTGCGCACGCCTTTGACGACCGGGCAGTTCGCCGGCGTTCCCACTGCGGACGGGATCGCCGCACGCCAGCCGATCGCGCCTGAGCACAGCAATGCGTTCGAGGGCGGCTTCAAGGCTACTCTCCTCGGGGGACGGCTGACATGGAACATGACCGGCTTCTACGAAGAATATCTTGGGTTTCAGGCGCAAAGCCGAGACGAGGTCACCAACCAGAACATCCTGAACAGTCTGGGGAAGGTCACATCGAAGGGCGTGGAGATGGAACTGGCTGCCCGCTTCGTGCCGGGGCTGACCCTTAATTTGAACGGCGCCTACAACATCGCCAAGATCAATGATTTTCCCGGCGCTGCCTGCTTTTCACGGCAGACTGCAGCTCAGGGCTGCGTAGGCGGAGTGCAGGACCTGTCAGGCGCGCGCCTCCCGAATGCGCCGAAGTGGACCGCAGCCCTTTCCGGTGAATACGAACGTCGTCTCACGGACGGCCTCACCGGCTTCATCAACGCCAGCATGCGCTATCAGACCGGAGTGAACTTCAGCCTGCTGGGCGATCCGGACGCCGAGCAGAAGGGATACGCGCTCGCCAATTTCGGTGTTGGCGTAAGCACCGATCACTTCAAGGTGACGGTGTTTGTGAACAACGCCTTCGATCAGAACTACGTGCTGACCAAGGGACGAGAGGTGGTTTGGAATACCAACCCAACGTTGGCCGTGAACCCGACCAACGCGATCTCCTTCAAGCCCGGCCGAGATAGCGAGAGATACTACGGTGTTCGGCTTGGCTTCAATTTTTGAAAGCGTGAAATTCAGCCGATGGACCGCCGCACCCTTCTGACAGCGTTGGCGCTGGCGCCCTTCACGGCGGGGGCGGTTTCGGCCGCGTCCGAGCCTGACCGAGAGGCCATCCGCCAGCGCGAGAGGCCGCGCGTGGTGGCGGCTGCAAACCGCTTTCTTTCGCTCCGCCCGACTACCGTTACTGCCCGCCGTGCAACGCGTAGTCCGGGGCGCGCGCATGACTATTATTCGGAAGGAGACTACTGGTGGCCGGACCCCGAGCGACCGGGCGGCCCCTACATCCGCCGGGATGGCTATTCCAATCCAGATCGCTTCGACGAACATCGCCAGGCGCTAATCTCTTTCAGCGTCCAGATGCCAACGCTCGCGGCCGCGTGGCAGCTAACCGCGGATCCGCGCTACGCACGTCACGCCGCGGAGCATCTCGACGCCTGGTTCGTGAACCCCGCCACGTGCATGGCGCCCAATCTGGATCATGCCCAGGCGATCATCGGCGTCAATACGGGGCGGGGGATCGGCGTGATCGACACGCTTCATCTGGTGGAGGTCGCGCAGGCCGCGCTCGTCTTGCAGAGAGCGGGGTCTGCCTATCCTGCCGCTCAAGGCGCCGCCGTCAGACAATGGTTTGCACGCTACCTCGAGTGGTTGACGACCTCGCCGAACGGCCTCGACGAAAGTGACGAAAAAAACAACCACGGTTCTTGCTATGCGCTTCAGGTGGCTGCGTTCGCGAGGCTGGTGCGCGATCGGAAGCTGGTCATGGCACAGGCGCGGTCGTTCCGCGAGGTCCTCATCCCCAATCAGGTCGAAGCCGATGGACGCCAGCCGCTGGAGCTCGCCCGGACGAAACCCTACAGCTATTCGCTGTTCAATCTCGACGTCCTGTCGACGCTCGCGACCATAGCGTCGAGTGCGGACGACGATCTGTGGCATTTCGCCACGGCGGACGGCCGCGGGCTCGCCAAGGCACTCGCCTATATGGCGCCAGCAATAGCGGACAAGCGACGCTGGCCCGCCAAGCCGGACGTCGAATTCTTCGACAAGCTCCCAGTGCGGCAGGTCTCACTCCTGTTTGGAGGACTCGCGCTGGGTCGATCGGATTATCTGAAGCTCTGGCAAGGCCTTGATGCAGATCCGGAGACACCGGAGATCATCCGAAACTTCCCCATTCGTCAGCCAGTGCTGTGGATCTGATTTTCTGCTCAGGGCAGCAATAGCTCGAGGATAATCGAGACAATAACAGTTGGACAAAGCGTGTCGCAGCAGAAGGTAACATAATGATTTGTTCAAAATCTCTTCGACTCGTGGGGATGACTGTGATGCTGGCTTCAGGAACGCCGGGCGTTGCCGAGACTGCCGCTGCGGCTCCGCACGGCCCAGTCTACGGCACCGTGGCCCCCATGGACGTGACGATCCGGACCCGTCTCATGCCCCAGCTTGCGGCTCTTCTTGATCAAACGTTGCGCGAGAAGCGGGCCATGCGGCTGGACGGGGTTCCGGTGTTCGATGCCCATGACAAGTTCCTGCCGGGAAAGATCGCAGGCGCATTCGCCCTGCTGCTCCTCGATACGCCGCATTCCGATCCCCGTTTTCAGACATACTTGGCGGGCTTCCGACAAATCGCCGACATGACTGTCGAGGACGATAACGACTCTTGGGGCATGTATTACTACATTTCTGCACTCTATTCGTTGAAGAAGGCGGGACTGCTTGACTCTGCCGTGAGCGCTGAAACCCAGCGAAAGCTGCGCGAGAAGCTAGACTGGCGACGTTTCGTCCGCACCGACGACCTGACCCTCATCGAGCTGCCGAACAACTATTTCGGCGTGGCCTTTTCGATCGCACGGTTGCGCATGCTTCTCGGCTGGGAGGATGCAAGCGGCAGTGACGCCCTGTTCGAGAAGATGCTCGACCATTACCGCAAATACTCGGGCGCATTCGGCTTCGCGGACGAGACGGACGGTAAAGGTCGCTTCGACCGCTACTCGGTGCTTCTGATCGGGGAGATCGCACAGCGACTGATCGAAACCGGCAGGACCCCGCCCCCCGAAGTGCGGGAGTGGTTGCGCAAGTCAGTTGATCTCATGCTGCCGCGCTTCAACTTAACCGGTGAGGGCTTCGAGTATGGACGTAGCATCGGGCCCTACGGTGAGACCTGCTTTCTGGAGGTCATGACCGCAGCCGCCGAACTCGGAGTGCTCACTCCGGAGGAACAGCGGATGGCCTACGCGTTCTCCTCTCGGATCGCTGCCCGATACGTCGATTTCTGGATCGATGCAGACACGGGATCAGTGAACATGTGGGACAAAGGGCGTCGCACTGACGGCTATCGCGAGAAGTATCGCATTCTCGGCGAAAACCTGAGCCTTGCTCGTCAGTATGTCTATACGAACGAGGAATGGAACGATCTCGGCTTCAGAAGCAAGCCGACCGATCCAGGCTATGCGGCTTGGCTTGATCGCCTTCCCAAATCGACATTCACCTGGTTCGCCAAGGGCGATTACGACCGCGCCCTGCTCACTCTGCGGGATGGACGACACGTCATCGGACTGCCGCTCATCAATGGGGCAGACGGGCAGCATATGCACAACGCCTACTTTCCGATCCCCGCCTCCACGGGAATGCTGTCCGGTTCCGCTGACGCGACCTTCCCCCAGCTCGTGCCGCAGGTCACGCTACAAGATGGCACGGTGCTGATGCCGCTCGCCTGGTTTCGGGATGTGACCGTTGAGCTAAACGGCATTACCACGATCGTGACCTATCGGCAGGACGCCGCGGATCGCATCGGTGGTGACGATGCGGTGAAGGACAAACGGCTCTCCTTCGAGACGCGTTATGTCTTCAGCCCCGGTCATATCACCCGCACGGATCGGATGGTTCCGGCCGAGCCGCTCAAGGTTAAGAACATCTCACTCGAGTTTGCGAGCTTCTCTTCGAAGCCGGTCGTTCAGGCGGCCGGTGCGATCAGTTATGGGGAGGGGGAAGTCACGCGCTTCGATGTGCAGGGCTTCCAGAGGTGCAGGGCGGCCGAGGTGAACGCGGCACCCTACCGCGCGCCGACCGGCCCACTCTCGAGCCGAGCACTGTGCGAACGTGGCGCTGCGACCATGGCGAGCCCGCTGTCTGTCGGCTGGAGCCTTACATATCGATAGCCGGCCTCGGGTTAGAGCTAGGTCGGCACAACAGTCAGAAGCCCGGATCGGGCAAACAGGGGAGAATGAGAATGACGGACACCAGGTCGGATCCGCAGCGGCAACTTGCCCTGCGAGTTATGCTGCTTGCCTCCATGGTAGGCGTCACGGCGCCGTTGATTGCGCAGACGGTGGACAACGCGCAGTCCCCGGGGGCCGCCGCCAGTTCGCCTGTCGAAGGGAGCATCAAGTCTTCGTCGGTGCAACCCAACCCGGTAGCTGAACCCGAAACGGCGGCGATGCCGGCCCAGGGCGTCGCCACTACTGCAAACGCTTCAAAAGAGGATGAAATCATCATCAGCGGAGCGCGCGCGACTCAACGCTCATCGTTGGAGACGAAGCGCAGCGCAGCCGTCATTCTCGACGGCATCGTCAATGACCAGATAGGTGCTCTGCCCGACAATTCGGTGGGTGACACACTGACGAGGATCACCGGCGTGACGTCGGATCGCTTCAAGGGCAACGCCAACGAGATCTCTGTGCGCGGTCTTGGGCCGACGCTGAGTTTCGCGACGTTCAACGGGCGCGAAGTCAGCAGCGCCGGCGCCGACCGCTCGGTTGCGTTCCAGCAATTCCCTTCCGAACTCGTCAACGGCGTCCTCGTCTACAAGTCGCAGGAGGCGGACTTCGTCGAGGGCGGTTCGGCCGGTATCATTGACCTCCGGTCGCTGAAGCCGCTCGATTACGGCAAGCGCCGCATTGTGGCCGAGGTGCGTGGGGCTTACTCGCCGCAAGAAAACGACAATCTTGGAAGGACTGGCGCCAGCTACCGCGCGAACCTGTCCTACACCGACCAGTTCGAGACCGGGATCGGCGATATCGGCGTTAGCATAGGCTACCAGCGTCAGGACACTACCGCGCCCGAGGACTACTACACGACAAATTCGGCATTCGTGCCGTGCACGACGTCGGCGAATGCTCCCGGCACGAGTGCCACGAACTGCAGTAACGCCGTCACCGCACCAACTGGTAGCACGGTGGGAGGCCGCTACTTCGCGACGAGCAGCCGGGCCTGGCGCGCAAATGTCACCAACGAGAAGCGTGACGCGCTCATCGGCGCCCTCGAGTGGAAACCGACCTCGGAACTCGATATCTCGCTCGACGGACAATATTCGAAGCGGCGCAGCCTGGAGCGACGCTTCATCTTCTCCATCACGGAGGCCACTCGCGGCATCCAGCCGCAGATTATCGGTGGTGTCGGAAACGACGACTCCGCCGGGGCGCTGCTCCGATACGCTGGCAACTCCAACCTCGAAACACAGAACGAGCGTCGCCAGAGGAATGAGACGTATGTCGGCGGCGGCGGGACCGTGAATTGGAAGCACGACCAGCTGACGCTCGTGGCCGACGCCTCATATTCGGGGTCGCATCGCACAGAGACGCAGAAGGCAACCCGACTGCGCTCCAACACCCGCGTAGCCTATGTCTTCGATAATACGCGGGATGCCGTCCCAAGCGTGTCCTTCGGCAACTTCAACATCAACGATCCCGCTAACTACACATTGGCGGGATATGCCCGGAACCGGCTCGCGACGAACCGACGGGATAAGATCTACGCGGGCCGCGTCGACGGGTCCTACGACCTCGATGGCGATTTCCTCCAGTCGCTGAAGGTCGGCGGACGGTATTCCTCGCATCGGCGCACGAACGACAACGCTGCTAACACGGATCTCGACACCATTGCGCCTGCGCTCTCGGTCGCCGGCAATCAGCAGTGCCGCACGTCCTTCCCGACAAACGACTTCATGCACGATTCCAAGACGAACATCTCCTCTTGGGCCACCTTCGACAACGACTGCCTCTATCGGACATTTACGGGCGGCTCGGAGGGACTGCCCTTTCCGACAGAGACGCGGGATCCAAGCGACATCAACGTGCGCGAGCGCATTTGGGCGGGCTACGCGATGGCCAATTTTCGGAGCCAGGTCGGGGACGTTCCCGTGTCCGGAAACGCGGGTGTGCGCTACGTCCGCACCACTATCGATTCCAAGGGCTTTAACGTGCCCGTCTCGGTCGTGATCGATCCAAATTCCGGGCTCTTCGTGGTCAATCCCGTCGCAGGGGCGACCGTCGTGGAGTCCACGCAGAAGGGTAGATATGCCTACTGGCTCCCGAGCGCCAACATAGCGTTTGACGTCTCTGAGAAAGTGAAGTTGCGCCTTGCGGGATACCGGTCTCTCTCCCGGTCGGGCATCGAGAGCTTCGGGGCCGGTGTCGCCATCGGTGCCGCCAGCTCGACCGCGACAACCGTTCAGGATGCACTTGCAAACAGCACCACGGGCAATCCGGCGCTCAAGCCTTTGATGGGTTGGAACGCGGACGTCTCGATGGAGCTCTATCTCAATAAGGACACATCGTTTTCCTTGGCGCCCTACTATAAATGGCTGAAGGGCGCGGTGATCGCGAGGAGCGCGCCGCGTTCGACCACATTGGTAGTGAACGGTGCGCCGATCACTATCAGCTCGATTGCCCCGATAAACGATGACACCACGCGCCGCCTCTATGGACTGGAGGTGAGTGGAAGCCATCAACTGGCTTGGTTGCCCGCTCCCCTCGACGGCTTCGGGGTCAGCGGCGGTTTCAATTACGTCCATGCCAACTTCGCGTATCCGGATCCGTCGACGCTGGCGCCTTACGTGGAGCCGGCAAATCTGATTGGTTCGTCGAAATACAATGCGAACGCATCGATCTGGTGGGAGAAGTATGGCTTCTCGATACGTGGATTCTACCGCTACCGGTCGAACTACTACAAGCCGAACAGCAGCACCAACCGCTCTGTTCGGGGATCCGACTTCCTAGACGTGTCGGTCCAATACAACATCAACGATCACGTCCAGCTGAAGGCTCAGGCCCAGAACATTACGGGCACCCGCGACATATTCTTCAAAGGGGGATACGATAGCGTTACGGAGGTCAGCGCTAGCGGCCCAACCTACTATGCCGGTGTGCGTGTGGTGTTTTGATGCGCCTCACTCTTTTTTGTTATCGCGGCATTGGAACTGGGCGTCGCGCCGTATGGCTCTACACGAGCCTACGGAGCAATCGTCTCTGATCGCTGTGCCGCAGACCTCAACGGCGATCTCGGCGGTCCGAGCTTGATCATTTGGAAGGAGGATCAGCTGGCGGTTCTGAAGACGCGCCAGGCAAACGATCCGGCGCTCGCTCGCACTGTCGCCGAACTGGTAGCGCGTGCCGACGCGGCGATGGGCTTGAAGCGTTTCAGCGTCGTCGACAAAAGCAGCCTGCCACCATCGGGGGACCGTCACGACTACATGAGCATTGGTCCATATTGGTGGCCGGACAAGACGAATCTTCAGCGCCCCTACATCCGCCGCGACGGCGAGGTGAACCCGGAGCGCGCCACCAACGCGTTCGACGCGACGCGCATGGACGCGATGAGCAATGCCGTCGCGGACCTGGCGCTTGCCTACCACTATACTGGCCAGCGCCGGTATGCCGAGGCGGCCGCCAGGTTTATCCGCGCTTGGTTTCTAGATCCAAGCACCCGGATGAACCCGAACATGGACTATGCGCAAGGGGTGCCGGGCAGAGTGTCGGGTCGGAAGGAGGGGGTGCTGGACACCAGTCGCCTTCTCCGCGTTGTCGAGGCGATCGGCCTGATGAAATCGAGTGCCGCCCTCGCTCCCGAGGAACAGGCCGGTCTTGAGGAATGGTTTTCGCGATACGTCGACTGGATGCAGCAGAGCCCGAATGGACGCGCGGAGCGGGCAGCGAACAATAATCACGGGATGTGGTTCGATGCCCAGCTGACCCGTTTCGCTTTGTTTGCGGGCAAACCGGATGTCGCCCGCGCGGTCGTGCAGGCATTTCCGAAGCGTCGCATCTCTGTGCAGTTCGCGCGTGATGGGCGCCTGCCTCGCGAGCTGGCGCGGACGCGGAGCCTCCACTACTCGATTTACGCGCTAACCGCGGCATATGACGTTGCTGACGTCGCTGCGTGTCTTGGAACGGATCTATGGGACTATCGTGACGGCAGAGGCCGAGGTCTTCGTTCCGCTACCGATCTCCTGGCAGGCTACGTGCAGAAGCCGGAGCGTTGGCCATATCCTGAGCTCAGCGTGCCAAAGGGAGAGCTGTCTGACTTGATGACGCGCGCAGGTTGGGCTTGGCGGTCCTCCGACTACGCTGCACCTGAACCGAGCGCGGAGACGCAGCTTCTTTATGAGCGTTGGCCGGGACGGGGCGCCACGTTGCCTACGTCCGTTCCCAAGAGCTAGATCGCCAGCCCTACCTTACACAGCCTTCAATATCAAAAAGGGCGTCGGGACGGCGGACCGTCCCGACGCCAGATCAGGCCGGGGAGGGGTGCGGCCTGAAGGGGAAGCTGCTTTTGACCAAGGTCGTACTTTGCACGCTCGATGATTTTGATGAAAACAACATCAGAAGGTGATCGCGCTTTTGAGCCCGAGCACGACCACGTCCGGTAGTGCCGCCCGCCCGCCAGGGTTAAGGACGTATTGGAAGTTGGGGCGCAGGATCAGCCAAGGAGCGAGATGAACACTGTAGAAGAATTCCCCGGCATACTCTGCTTTCGCTCTCGGCGTTCCCGGGTCTGAGAGACCTTCCGAGCGGTCGGCACGGCCGTTTACGTTGGTTCTCGCGAAACCCAGCCCGATGTCGTCGTGGGGGCGGAAGGCGATCGCACCGGTCAGGAATAGCCCGGTTGAAATCTGGTTGTCCGTCCGCTGCGTCCGGCGGTCAGTCTGGGTGATGTTCAGAAACAGCGTGAGTCCCTTGATGGTGCTAGGTTGGCCGTTGGCGTCGAGCTTCGCGGCTCCGGTGATCTGCTGCTGGAGCATGACATAGGCCCCGTAGCGCCCGTCCCGCCGCAATGGCGCCAGTCCGGTAACGGCATAGGGGCGGTGCGACCCGTCGAGCAGAAGGTCGTTGGCGTTGGCGGTATTATACCAGGCGCCAAGCCGATAGATGCCCGGCAGGCCAGCGGCGAGCCGAGGCGTGTAGCCCACTTCCATTGGCACGAGTGCGCCTTTGGCGCCATGGAAGTAACCAACGATGAACCTGTTGTTGAGGTTGCGCGGGTTCTGTTCGTAGACGCCGGCCTGCGCATACCAGCGCGTTTTCTTCATGCGGAGCCTCACGCCCCACTGGCTGATCGGCCAATTATACCAGTAGTCACCCGCGAGGTTGCCCGCCGGCGCTCCGCACAAGCTGAGATTCATGAAGTCGCACGAGAAGGCATTGAACTCGCCCCCACCAGGGATGCGCCCGAGCTTCACATCGACCCCGCCGCCGAGGCTCTGTTGATACCACAGACGCGTCAGTCGCCAGGTCTGTCCACGTCCGTAGACTTCCTGAACCTGCTGGAGCAGTCCCAATCCGGCTCGATCCGTGAGATTGTGACCGCGCCGATAGGTGATGCTTGCCTGGACCAAGCCACCACGCAGGCCGAACAGCTTCTCTGTGTCGATCGCGGCGCCGAACGCGAGCTGACCCGTCTCGGTAGCGTCCTTGCGCGCTCCCCCGCTGATGTTCGTCGCCAATTCGCTGACGTAGGACGCGTTCAAATCGACGCCAGCGTCCCTGATTCGGGTCCGCAGGCCTCCCCACTCGCCTGTCAGCGTCGGCGGCGCGCTCGCGTGTTCCTGCGTATCTGCAGCCAAACTGTCGGGATTCGCATCGGGAACAACGTCGCGGCTTTGAGCAAGAGCAGTCCCGCTCCATCCTATCAAGAGCGATGCCGAGAGAACTAAAATGGCTGACTGTGCCCGACGGCGACAGGGCAATCGCGGTGTCATGCGATCTACTGCGAAGGCGTCCCCGGCGCCATCAAGAACGAGCGGTGGGGCGACCGTATGGGTGAGGTGTCGGTTCAACGAGACATTCCGGGTCGAAGGGATGATCTGCGTGGCCTGCCACCGGTATTGCTGTGAGGATTGTCGCCACGAGACGCCTTTTTGGACGAGCTTCGTATTATTCATGAGGCACCGCCGGCCATCATTCGAGGTGCGATCGGGCGTTGGCCAAGGTTGTCCCCAGCTGACGAACGGGTCGAAGCGGCCTGAAGCCTTGGATGATGCTGTTCGCGGTGCTTCAAGGAGGCGGAGATCCGATCCCCTGTCCTCAAGGCCAAGGCGGCGATCGTGACGGTAGGGTTCGCCCATCCGGAGGTGGGGAACGTCGACGATCCTACGATGTAGAGATTCGCGATGCCGTGCACACGACCGTGCGGATCAACGACTCCCGTGCGCGGATCGGAAGACATCCGGGTCGTCCCGATGTGGTGATAACCACCTAGCGGGTGCGACGAGACGAGGGGGTCGCTGTGCCAAATACGTCTTGGATCATCTAGCCATTCCGCCCGTTCGACATGGCCCAGACCAAGACGACGGAGCTCTGAACCGAGCGCATCGACCAGTCCGATCACGCTTCGCTTGTCCAGCTCCGTCAGGCGCCAGTCTAGCTGGACGCGCGGCATCCCGACGACATCGACGTCGCGCGTCATGGTGATCCGACTGTCCCGGTTCGGCGCTTGTTCGGCGCGGACCAGCAGCGAAAGCTCGAGACGCCCCATCTTATACAGAGCCCAGGGCCGAGCGGGATCAACATGGCGCTGGACCGAGGAAGCGAAGTTCTTGGCGCCCATCCACAGGGCTCGTCCCGCGCGGTTGGGTGGAATGTCGTGTTTCATCCCGTCATAGATACGCATCCCCAAAGATTTCCTCGCATCCTCGGGTTGCCGGGCCACGATCGTGAGCGAGGAGTTCAGAAGACCCTGCTTGCGCTGCAGCGCCGGGCTTGTGGCGATCATCGCAGCCATGTCCTGGCCCTCGATGCGATGTCGACGCGCGAAGAGCTTGAGCATCCGCCACGCCGCGCCGCCCACGATCCGCCCCCCGCGGGCGTGCGGGTGCTCCATGAAGAAGCGCCCGACCAAATCGTGTCCATTGCCCAACCCGCCCGGCATCTCTGTCCGTGACGCCAACAGCAGTCGTGGCGTTTCTATGCCGCCTGCGGCAAGCACGATTGCGCGGGCATGCACGACGAGGCGGCGTCCTCCGATGGTTCGCGCGATCAATCGACGGACGGAGCTTGCCTCCAAGTTAGCCTGTAGTCTGGTGACGTTGGCGTGGAGGACGATCCTGGCTCGCGGATGGGAGGCGATGTCGTCGGCACGGCCTATAGTAAATCGGTTGAGGCTCGTGTCGAACGTCCAGAGGGGGGTCGTTAGGAGTGCTTCGTCGAAAGGAGGCATCGTAAGCCCGGCGCCCACCATGTCGCTGATGTCGGGCCGCCAGTTCGGCTGCCCGAACAACGGCCGCGCCTCCTCGTAATAGTCACGGATTTCGCGCCAACCGAGAGGCCAGCCGGAATGGGGGATCCACTCGCGCTTCTCCAGATCGATCGGTTCGAGTTCGGCGCAGCGACCTCCCCAAATGGCGGTGGTCCCGCCGAAGAAGCGGAGGCGCGCGTCTCGGAGGGGGTAGTATGCCTGCCCGACGATCTTTCCGTCGTTAAGACCCGCTGTTCCCAGTTCGTAATCGGTCCCGCCGCTTTCGAGCAAAGTGACCTCGTGACCCAGCGTAAGCAGACGGCGCGCGATCGTCTGGCCAGCGGCGCCTGATCCGACGATGCAGATCTCTGTATGAAGCGTGATGTTTTCACTCGCCTTCTCAAGATCGATGATCATCAAACCTCCGCGGGACTACAGCGTTGACCGGCGCGAGAGGAATGTCGCCGGAATTTGTGCGGCGAAGTGCTAAAGTAGCGGTGCTGGCGTTTATTGGACGCGATGTGCGCGAATTGTCGGACCAGGCTGACTGGCAACACCCTTTCGGGTCGGCGCTGCCGATGGAGCGGACCGCCCCGCTTGTTCACGGTCAGCGCTCATACGAGCGAACTGCCTCCGTCCCGTCATTCGAAGACAAGAAAGGGCTTAATGCGACAATAAATCTGCTCGGAGTGCCCTTATCGGGCGACGATAGTTCCTAGGAATGAGGCCAGGTCATGTTTTTGTCATCGCCTACCGCCGTTTTGGTCCACGGCGCTTGGGCTGACGGCTCCAGCTGGCAGCGGGTCATTCCAATTCTTCTGGACAACGGAATCCCGGTCGTCGCCGTTCAGAATCCGACCACTTCCCTCGCTGACGATGTCGCGGCAACCCGGTTGGCTATAAGTGCGATAGAGGGTCCCGTCGTGCTCGTGGGCCTTAGCTGGGGTGGTGCCGTGATCACGGAGGCCGGTAACGATCCGAAGGTTAAGGCGCTGGTCTACGTAGCCGCTTTCGCGCCAAAGGCTGGCGAGACGGTGGGCGAACTCGTCCAGGCTCACGCTGCACCTCCGGGCCTTGCCCAACTGAGGCATGATGGGGCCAGCAATCTGAAGCTCAGCGTCGAGGCTTGGGCGCATGACGTCGCCCAAGACCTGCCAGAGGCGGAGACGCGCGTTCTCGCTGTGCTCCAGCCGCCGCTTCCGGCGAGCACTTTCGGCGAGGAGATCACGGAGGCAGCGTGGGCAAGCCGGCCATGCTGGTATGTCGTTTCCACGGATGATCGCATCGTCAGCGTGGAACTCGAGCGCGCTCTCGCCACCCGGATGGGCGCGACGACGGTCGAGCTTGAGGCGAGCCGTCTGTCGATTCTTTCCCAGCCTCAGAAGGTTGCGGCCGTGATCCTCGACGCTGTGGCTCACGTCGACGCCTGAACCGCATCGCCCGCCAGAACCACGAATTATCCCTGACGAACGCTGCCATGATGATCAACGTCGTTTGATCACGGCACGATCCTACAAGCCTCGCTCGCCCCGCAGCGGCATTCTCGCCGCACATCGACCGACGGAGAATTTGCATGGACGCCATCACGAAGGGGAGCCCGCTAAGCGATCCGGACAAGGTGCCGCAGGCGATGAGAGCTCTGCTCGGTCGCACCAACAGGGACTGGTGGCCTAACGCCCTATCGCTCGACATTCTGACGCAGGGCGGTGTTTCACCAAGCCCGTTCCTTCCAGACTTCGACTATCGACAGGCTTTCCGATCACTCGACTACCAAGGGGTCAAGACCGACCTTTTGGCCCTGATGACGGACAGCCAGCCGTGGTGGCCCGCAGACTATGGGCATTACGGACCATTCTTCATTCGCATGGCTTGGCACTCGGCCGGCACATACCGGACGGGTGACGGTCGGGGTGGTTCGTCGTCCGGCTCGCAGCGGTTCGCGCCGCTCAACTCGTGGCCTGACAACGGGAATTTGGATAAGGCGCGCCGTCTGCTCTGGCCGATCAAGCGCAAGTATGGGGCGAAGCTCAGCTGGGCCGATCTGTTCATTATGGCGGGAAACGTCGCGATCGAGTCGATGGGGGGTCCCATCTTCGGTTTCGGAGGCGGACGCGCGGACACGTTCGAGCCGCAGCGCGACATATACTGGGGCACAGAAGAGCAGTGGGTCGGCGATCCCGAAAGCAAGACGCGTATCGACGATGAGGCGGGGCGGGCGCTCGAGGAGCCACTCGCCGCGATCCAGATGGGCCTCATCTACGTCAATCCTGAAGGGCCCGGTGGCAGGCCCGAAGCCCTCCAATCAGCCCGTGACATTCGTCAGACGTTTGCGCGGATGGGAATGAACGACGAGGAGACCGTGGCCCTGACGGCCGGCGGACACACCTTCGGCAAGTCGCACGGCGCGGGGGATGCATCGAAAATCGGCGCGGCACCCGAAGGCGCCGACGTCGCGCAGATGGGCCTCGGTTGGCAGTCGGGGCATGAGAGCGGCGTAGGCGACCATACGATTACGAGCGGCATCGAAGGCTCTTGGACGCCAACGCCTACCACGTGGGACATGACTTACTTCGACATGCTGCTGGATCACGAATACGAGCTGATCCGGAGCCCGGCTGGTGCGAAGCAGTGGCAGCCGATCGGCAATCCCGCCCAGACTTTGGCCCCGAAGGCGCATTCGCCCGGCGTCAAGGTTCCTACGATGATGACTACGGCCGACATGGCGATGAAGGTCGACCCCTCCTACCGAGAGATCATGGAGCGCTACCGCAGCGATCCAGCCTTTTTCGCCGATGCATTCGCACGCGCTTGGTTCAAGCTGACGCACCGCGACATGGGCCCGAGGGGCAGGTATCTCGGACCCGACGTCCCGGAGGAGGATCTGATCTGGCAGGATCCGCTTCCGAAAGCCGGGCCCATTCGGATCGACGCCTGGGATCTGGCGGACCTCAAGGCCAGCATCGCGGATTCCGGCCTGTCGATAACGGAACTGGTCGGCACGGCCTGGGCATCAGCTGTAACTTTTCGACATTCCGATAAACGGGGAGGCGCGAACGGCGCGCGCATCCGCCTGGCACCCCAGAACGGATGGGATGTCAACGAACCGGCAAGGCTTAGACGCGTGCTGTCGGCCTATGAACAGGTCCAGACCTGCTTCGAGTCTAAAAGCAGTCCAGAGGGCCCCTCTGGGGGCAAACGTGTTGCGATCGCCGATCTGATCGTGCTTGGCGGTTCGGTGGGCATCGAACGGGCCGCAAAGGCGGCCGGCCATGAATTGGAGGTGCCCTTCGCTCCAGGTCGGGTAGACGCCACGCAGGAGCAAACGGACATCGCGAGCTTTGCGGTCCTCGAACCGCGGGCGGACGGCTTCCGGAATTACCTTCAAGTGCCGTTCAACGTGCCGACGGAGGAGTTGTTGATCGACCGCGCGCAGCTCCTCGGGCTCAGCATCCCAGAGATGACTGTGCTTGTCGGCGGATTGCGGGTGATCGGCGTTGTGCATGAGGACTCGCCATGCGGCGTCCTCACGGACCGGCCGGGAACGCTGACCAATGACTTCTTTGTCAATCTGCTCGACATGCGAACGGCTTGGAAGCGCATCAGCGACGAGAGTGACGAGGAGTTCCAAGGCACCGACAGGGACAGCGGTGACGCACTTTGGACCGCTTCGCGGACCGACCTCGTCTTCGGTTCAAACTCGCAGCTCCGTGCCGTGTCGGAGGTCTATGCAGCTGTGGATGCCAAAGACAAATTCCTAAATGATTTCGTCGCTGCCTGGACCAAAGTCATGAACGCGGACCGCTTCGACCTCGACTAAGCGTTTCGGCCGGGAACATGCGGTCGCGGCAGCCTGCTGTGGTCGTCTCTAGCCCATGGCACTCGGTCCGTGTCGCCTGTGGCGGTTCGGTCGCGAGGGCCGACTGAGCGGGCGCGCTCGGGCGTCAAATCTAATCTGTAGCCACCGGTGGTGGCCGAACGCGAAGTCGAGGAATAGCGACAACGCGTCGACTTGATCGTCGTGGGTGCAGTCCGGGAATACGACTAGCTCCCGCTTGAGATCATAAAGCCAGGCGGCTGCCGTCGGAAGCAGATAGTCCCCGGTAGCGAGCTAAGCGGAACGGCCCGCTAGGCGTTCTTCCTTAGATCCCCTCGAGGTAAGAGCGAGCACCATATCCATAACGTCGGCGCGTTTGACGGTTTGCCGAAGCGATATGCCGATACATGCTCCTTCGATCACCATAGCGTCTGCCCGCCACTTACGCTGCCAAGCAATGACGCGATCAAGCAGGGTTGGAAAGGATAGGCGAGCCCGAATAAGGTCGAGGAGATACCGCTGTTCCTCATGATATCCCCAAGTCATGCCGACCGAGTAATCCGCTGATATGCGCTCGCTAATAGCGGGATCCCGAACCTGTACGACCTTTAGAAAGGCAGAGCGTACCGGCATTTCCTCATATTGTCCGAACCACGCCAGATCGATCAGCGCGCCGTCGGATACAAAGCGAATTTTGTTGGCATTGAGCCGCAAAATATTGTGGGCCCTGCAGCAGCTTTAACTCCTTCAAATATGAAAGCGGCGCGCGAATTGGGTCAAGAACCGAGCTCTCTTATGAGTGCCTGACTTTGGGTCGTTTCAATTAGGCGTTATGATGGGAGCCAACCAGCACCAATTCTATTGCGCCGCTATTGCCTACAGCTTGGATCCGGCGAGCCAACGGTTGCGACAGCCGAGCATCGGGAGCGGGGGAGGGTGACCCGGACGGTGTCACTCGTCTCTTTGAGGTATTAAGATGGACGATAACGACGAACATTTCGCCGTCTGTGCACATGCGACGGAGCGATTTTTAAAGATGCTAGCCGGCCTGTGACCATGCCCGGCCGTGAAGGGGGAACGCCGACTGGTACGCTCGTGCGGCTGCCCGAGCTATCTAACCCTTGACCCGTCAACGAGCGCGGCGGAGTGGAAGGCTTCGAAGGTTAGGAACGCATCCGAGCTATTATGGCTCGGCGGCTTTGGAAAGTGAAACCGGCGCCAGGTATCAGACTCGCCCGCCTCTTACGGCCCGAGTGGTGACGAGATCGGCAAGCGCTACCACGAATGGTGCACCCAATAGCCATATCCAGAGATAGGGTTGCATGGCAAAGGTCCTTATTTGATTTATTCCAACGATTCGTCGGCCCTCTCGTTCCCGCCGATGCGGAAGCAACCGAGCAAGAAGGCGCTCGGATTAAGCCCTATGGCGCTAGCGTGTCTGACGAAGCCGCCGGTGCAGGAAATTTTCATCAAACCCCGCAATCTTGGCCAATTTCGACGGATCGGTGATCATCAGGCTGCCTCGCTTGAGGGTCATGGCATCGGCGAGCCGCAATTCCTTGAAGACGCGATTGATGTGAACAGGCGTCATGCCCAGCGCGTCCGCCAACACAATCTGAGACATCGGCAGAGCAAAAGGGCCCTCCGACGTTAGGCCGATATTGCGCGCTCTTAGGTAAAGTTCGCACATCAAATGGGCAACGCGCTCGACGCTGGACCGTCGCCCCATACTGGCGATCCAGGCTCGCATTGTCCCTTCGTCCACGAGCTGCGCAATATACATCGCCCTGGCCACGGGGCGGTGAGCATCGAGGATCGCATTCATCTCGACCCGGTCGATTTTGGCAACGAGCGCCGGGGTCACGGTCTGGATGCTATGGTCCATCTCCGCCAATAACCCGATATGGAGATCGCAGCAGTCTCCGGGCATCAAAAACGCCAACACCTGTCGCGTACCGCCGGGCATGATCTTATAACGAAACGCCCACCCGTCGAGCATGACGAACACAGGGCCGGGCCGGTCGCCTTCTCGGATGAGATCGGATCTGGCGGCCACTTTGCGCGGCATCGCCGTCGCCTTTGTGAGGGCGGCCTCGCCCGCTTCCCCAAGTTCCCCAAAATTGCGCAGCTTGGTGAGGAAACGATTGTTCATAAGCCGGTATCTCACACTCGGCAAGTTCCTAAAATTGTCCAAAGTTAATGCCGATTGTTAATTTCGTTGAATGTCCAGCTGGCGGTATTCGGTAAGATAGCCGGATCGTCGTGCCCTATTTCTCGCCCCGGCGGCTGGGGCTGGGGCGTGTCTGTCTGGGCGGAGTCTTGAAAATATGTCGGAGTTCATCTCCAACGACAATCACCGCAGTTTAGATGGTCGGCGGCGGATCGAAGATCCTCACGGGGAAGCAGCGATCCTGTTGGTGGAGAGCCTCATTCATAGTTTGATCGCCCGCCGCGTGCTAAGCTTTGCGGAAGCGATCGAAATCGTAGACATTGCCGGCGACGCGAAACGGGAGATTGCAGCAGATGTCGGTGAATCCGCTGCTGAGATCCAAACGCTCACGATATTGGATGCTATTCGTGCAACTTTATCGATTGATCTCGCGGGTGACGAAAGATCGAAGCCCTTGGTGATTTAATCCCTATGAAATTGATGACGCTCAATCATCCAGAGACCGCGCTGCTATATCAGGTGCGCTGAAGCCAGGATCTGGTGGACGGCTATCCCAGTCGTCACACCCGCAAAATGGGATGTTTGGGGAGGCGAGGGCAGCGGCCCGCCGTTAATCGCCTACTGCTAAACCGTCGCCGAGTCTCTCACCGTGCCGCGGACGAAACGCGTCGGCCATAGCCCGACACGCGTTCCTACGAAAGATTTGCCCGCAATGTTAACCTAGGATGAGGTGTCTGCGTGATTGCGTATCATAAACGGCCCATGAGCAGAGAGCCGGCCTCGTCCGCCACCACAGCAATTCTCCAGCGATGGGATGCTGAGAGGGCTGAGATGCACAACGCGCTGGAAAGCGCCTGGTCAGCAAACTCGGCGCGGGTAGCGCTGCATGTCTTGCATTACCGTCTCCGGCCGGTTTCAAGTGCGGAGCCTCTTTCGCTCCCCTGGAATAAGGTCGGGAGTATTATTTCGACATTTGAAGAACGGGCAGCGGCCTCAAGCGAGACGGCACGCGCAGGATAAACAGTGATCGAGCACGAGCATTGGGGGTGGTGTGGGAGCTGACGGGCATCTTGCTGAGCGTGAGTCCGAGCCTTCGTCCGGTCTTTCCAACACGGAGGCTGACTCCGTGTTCGAACGAAAAGCGGGATCCCCCAAGGTCGTTCACGAAGTCATAAGGCTCCAGGGCGACGAGGAACTCGGTCGTCCACTGCCCTCCCTGCTATTCTCTGGCTTTGCCGCAGGTGTCGCGATTAGCGCATCTATCCTGGCCGAGGCATTTCTGCACTCGCGACTGCCCGACGCCCCTTGGGCGAAGTTGGTTTGGTCGCTGGGCTACTCAGTCGGCTTTGTGATTGTCATAATGGGGAACCTCCAGCTTTTTACCGAAAATACGGTCACGGCTGTCTTGCCGCTAGCCACTCACCCCACGAAACGAAACCTCGCAAGGCTATTGCGGCTATGGGCTGCGGTATTCATTGCCAATATGGCGGGGACACTGCTTGTCGCGGTGTTGGTGGCGTACCAGATCATTGTCGATGCCGAACATCTGCACGCAGCGCTGGTAATCTCGCGGCCAATCCTCGGCCATGATGGAGCCACGACGTTCCTGATGGGAATGCCAGCGGGGTTTCTTGTTGCCGCAATCGCGTGGATCCTGCCCAACGCTCGCGGTAGCGAGTTCTGGGTGATCGTTTTGATGACCTACGTCATCGCGCTCGGCGGCTTCAGCCACGTCGTTGCCGGCTCGGGAGAGGCTTGGTTGCTTTGGTTGGCGCATGAGACGACGTTCTACGACGCAACTTGCGGGCTGATACTGCCCTCGTTGCTCGGCAATATCGTCGGGGGTACAGGGCTATTCGCGTTACTTGCGCACGGGCAGGTTAGGGGAGAAATCCAACCGGAAGGGTGATCGCGTCTTAGGGACACTGCCCTGCCCGTTGACTTCCAAGACGCCGGGAAATGGGACGTAGCTGTGCGGTCACGGCGGTTTTCGTCGCCGCCAGCGGTGCAACCGGCGCTACCGTGATCATCGCACCCGGCGGTGCGTTTTTTTGTCCTTTTCGATGGATAGCGAGGGTTTTGAAGTCGCGCCCCGGCTTGCGGATCGCGGCATTGCCTTCGTGCTCAAGTATCGCACGATCCGAAGCCGAATGACGAGCCGGGTATAGCCCTCGTCGGCCGCGTGATGCGCTAAGCGCCCCCACCCGGCGGCACCCGTGAGATCACCGATCCGCTGACACCGCCGATGGGCTCAAGGATGTGGCAGCACGCCGCGGACTGGCATATCGACCCACGCGCGGCGCTATGGGTTTTCAGCTCGAGCGCAGGCAACGCTGCAGACCGTGCTGATCGGCGCCGCGGGCGATATGTGCGGCGCTCGCGTGCATATCGGTCGGCACGGCTTATTCCGAATTTGGCGGGATGAGCGATGGTGTCGCACCGCTTACCGCCGAAAGCGACCCTAATAACCCTGCCACTTCGCAAGGATTGTACGCTTGATCGCGATGGCCGAGATCGATCGTAGGCACGCGAATGAGCGGCCGAAGTTGGAACCACAAGCACAGGCGGAATGTCCGGTTCCGGGTCGTTGCGCTGTTGCAAGCACATAGGTTGCTCTGCCAAAAACCGAGAACAAGGTTTTGATTTCACGAGGAACATGTCGCTCCCCCACCTGTTCGGCTTGCACATCCCTCACAGGAGGACTTCATGCGCGCTCTCTGCTGGCACGGTAAAGGCGACGTGCGCGTCGACACCGTCGCCGATCCGGAAATCAAACATCCCCGCGACGCGATCATCAAGGTGACCGCCTGCGCGATCTGCGGTTCCGATCTGCATCTTCTCGATGGCTATCAGCCGACGATGGAAGCAGGCGACATTCTCGGTCATGAAAATATGGGCGAGGTGGTCGCGCTCGGCTCCGAAGTGACCAACCTCAAGATCGGTGACCGCGTGGTCGTCCCCTTCACGATCAGCTGCGGCGACTGCTGGTTTTGCAAGAAGGGCCTTTACTCGGCATGCGAGCGGACCAATCCCAACTCCGAGCTGGCTATCAAGGCGATGGGCCATTCGCCGGCGGGCCTGTTTGGTTTCAGCCACATGCTCGGCGGCTATTGCGGCGGGCAGGCAGAATATCTGCGCGTGCCAATGGCCGACTTCGGTCCGATCAAGGTGCCCGACAACGTCACCGACGAGCAGGCATTGTTTCTCTCGGACATCTTCCCGACGGGCTATATGGCGGCGGAGAATGCGCAGATCGAGCCCGGCGATACGGTGGCTGTCTGGGGCTGCGGGCCAGTCGGTCAGTTCGCGATCCGTTCGGCGCTGATGCTTGGCGCAGGCCGCGTGATCGCGATCGACGAGGTCCCAGAGCGTCTGGCGATGGCCGAGGCGGGCGGCGCCGAGACGATCGATTTCAGTCAGGTCGACGTCTATGATGAGCTCCAGTTCCGCACCAAAGGACGCGGTCCCGACAGCTGCATCGATGCGGTCGGAGCCGAGGCGTCTGGCCATGGCGGAGCCGATGCCGTTCTCGACAAGCTCAAGGCGGCGACCTTCCTTGCAACAGATCGCGTCCATGTTCTGCGCCAGGCGATCATGAGCTGCCGCATGGGCGGGACGGTTTCGATCCCGGGCGTCTATATCGGCATGGGTGACAAAATCCCGATCGGCGCGATGATGAACAAGGGCCTGACGATCAAGACTGGCCAGACGCATGTGCAGGCCTATACGAAGGAATTGCTCGCGCGGATCGAGGCGGGCGATATCGACCCGAGCTTCGTGATCACGCACCCGGCAAGCCTGGAAGATGCGCCGGAAATGTACCGAAAGTTTCGGGATAAGGAAGACGGTGTCATCAAGGTAGTGATGCGGCCACACGGTTGAATTGAAGCCGGTGCGCAATAGTTCGAAGCGCACCGGCCTCGGCAGAGGATGGGCGCTCGCGAGCAGCCAGCCGGCGCCTTAGGGCTAGGACGGCTCACGTCTTTTGAAGCACAAGGCCAGACGACCGACGACCTTTTCGCAATCCCCGGAAAGTTTGCCGTTGCGAACCTCTGCCGACTTACCGCGGACTTTCATTGGTGTGAGAGCTAAGATGGCGATCGAGTTCGCTCGCGAGCGACGCGATTTCAATTTCGTTCTCATCCTCAGCGGCGGGAACGCCCTGGGTGCCTTTCAGGCGGGCGCCTATGAAGCGCTGAATGAGGCCGGGCTCGAGCCCGATTGGGTCATCGGCGCTTCCGCCGGTGCGATGAACGGTGCAATCATTGCCGGCAACGATCCGGCGGCGCGCTTGGCCAAGCTAGCGGATCTCTGGCGGCCAAGGCGGGGCCGCCAACCTCTGCCTTCCCGACACCTGGGCAGGACGATAGAAATCTTGAGGCGATCGGCCGCCGCGCATTGGACAATGACGGCCGGTCGTTTGGGGGTGTTTGGGCCGATCTTGTCCGGGGCGGGCACGCCTGCAATCTTTGAAACAAGCCAAATGGTTTCGAATCTGGACACACTGGTCGATTTCGAGCGTCTGAACAGGGGCAATGTCCGCTTCACGGCGACCTCTGTGGATATAGAGAGCGGTGAGGACGTGCTGTTCGATACCGATCGGGACGTTCTCGGGCCTCAACATGTCCGCGCAAGCGCAGCACTGCCGGTGGCGTTTCCGCCCGTCGAGATAGATGGCCGCTGGCTTGCGGACGGCGGGCTCTCCGCAAACCTTCCGGTCGATCCGTTTTTCGCGTCGCCGCCAGCCATTCCCACGCTTTGCATCGCTATCGACCTGCTGCCGCTTGCGGGGAGGCGGCCGCGGACGCTCGGTGACGCGGCAACCCGGATGCAAGACCTCCTGTTCGCGACTCAGTCACACCGGTCGATGACAAGGTGGAAAGATCACTATCAAAGGCGTCAGGGTGAAAACCTGCCAGGCATCTCCTTCCTGCGATTGGCCTACGAGGCGCCCGACACAGAAATATCCGGTAAGGCGATGGATTTCTCGCCCCGGTCGGTCGGAGACCGCTGGGATGCCGGTAAAGCAGAGATGGAACGCCTGATCGATGGGCTCGGCCGGTTCGCGCTGCCGATCAGAAAAACGGGGATTGCCATGTTCGATGGACGTACGCAGAAAGAAATGGTCGCCTAAGCTGGTCAGAGCTGATCCCCTTCTTTGCTCAACACGATTGGGGGCACCTCATGGCCCTGCTCGGGAATTTGCTGGCAGACTTATTGTGAGCGAAGCCGAACCGAAATCGGAGGCTTGAGCAAACCATCGATCCTAGCGCAAGCAATCGATCGCGCGGGAAGGATTGCGGAGGAAGCCAACATAACGGCGCGGCGCCTGCAGCTTATGAACGTCAGCCCCTGATGGTCGCTGTCACGTACGACGTTAGAGCGAAATCGTACCGGCGGGCGGACGATAATATTCGTCGATCCGTGCGCCGTAGGCGTCATCGAAAATGGGCGCTGTGTCGGGCCGAAAACTCGGACCGCCGGAGAGCATGTCGCTCGCGACCTCGACGACATATCCCCCTTTGCCGTCTTCGTAGCGCAAAGCCGACCACGGCAACGGGTGATAGGCCTGGCCGAGCCCAAGGAACCCGCCGGTCGATATGACGACATACGCGACTTGACCGGAACGCTTATCGACCATGAAATTGCGGACGGTGCCCAACTTCGAACCTGCCGCGTCAAACACGCGGGTTCCCTCGACTTTGCTCGACGCGATCAAAGAACCTGTCTCCGATGCTTGGATGGTCTCGCTGTCGATCGTATCCATGAACTGGTCCCTGTTGAACTCGGGCGCCGCCGTCAATGGCGGCGACGCACCTTCTAATTGCCGCGCAGCGTGTTGAGGATCGCTAAGCCGATTATTCCAGCGACCGCGGCCGTTGCTAAGGGACGATCGCGGGCAAAGTCGCGCGCTTTGCCATACGCATTCTGGATATTTCCGGAAAATTGGTCGGCGATCCCGGAGCCCTGCATTTGCTCATCACCGATCGCCTTGCCGGTAACCTCTTTGATCTGACCGGTCACGTTCTTGCTTGTGCCGATATATGTGTCGCTATTCATGATGACCCTTTCGGACCGCGACGGACGCGCCGGGTCCCTGCTCTAACCATCCGGGGCGCGATAAGACCCGTAACGGCTCAGGTGTTGCTATTCTCAGGCTCGGCCTCGGTGCCATGCTGAACTGGCAACTCCGGCCTTCCATCGCCCGCCGCCGGATCGCTGTCGAAATCTTCGACCCCGCCGCCGCCGCCAGCCCCAGCGCCGCTACCGACGACCTCGCCGTTCTTCGTGACCCCGGCGCGGCGACCGCGGTTCTGCCCGCCGTCGGTTGCGACAGACAAAGCGAACCGAGCGTCGCCAACCGGTGCCGGGGCCTCAGTTTCTCCGCGCGGCCGCGCCGCTCCTTGCTCAGGATTGATCAGACGATCGTCGCTCACACCGTGCTCCTGTAACCGGGCTACCGTCCTGCCGTTCAGCAGGTCGGTGGCTTCACCTCCGTGTTCACTGGACGCCACCCTCTGTGCGCTCTTCGGGGGCTTCGTCCTGGACTTCTTCCAAATCGGCAGCGTCGTCGTCTTCAATCGCTTCAACGTCGGTCGGAAGCTCCCCACCTTCGGTGGCGGCTTCGAGCGCGATGTCGTCAGTCAGCTGCTTCTCAAGCTCGGGATCCGGGATCATTGCGATTTCTCCATCAGGTCTTCTTGAACGAGCGGGAATGAGAGGAAGGCCCCGGTCGACCAGATTAAATTGCAGCCAACGAGATACGCCGCATCATCACCCTTCATCCAAAAAAAGCGTTCCTATCTCGACGTAGATCAAGATTGACATGGCGAGCGGGCGGTAGAGCGAAACATCGCTGGCCGGGGCTGAGGCGCCAGAGACAGGACATGCACCGTGGCATGTTCGCCTCGAAGAGTGGGAGCATGGGGATGCATCACTTCCGCCTCTATTTCTTGGATCCGGATGGCCGCATATTGCGGGCAGAAAACTATTCCGGCGACAATGATGCCTCGGCTGTCGCCGAGGCCATCCGCCAGGATCATCCTGGCTATGTTGAAATTTGGCAGGGCACGCGGCGCGCCGCATCAATCAATCCGGATACTGGCCAAGTCGCCCACGGGGCCTTGGGTAAGACATTGTCCGTGCGATCTTCTATGCACGGCTTATCGTAAACACCTGGCGCACGAGGCATGATGCGCAACACGTCCATCTGCATTCTACGCGGCGATCCGCCGGTGACACCACTGCCGATCGCGAGAGGGCAGTATTGCCACACCGCTCGACAGCGCCATTCCTTACGCGTGACCACGGCCGACCGAGAGGGATCTGCTGCTCGGCATACTTGTCGGCGGAGCCGGCGGCGAGTCCTGGGCTTGGCGTGCCAGCATCGGCCATGATCAATACCCCCCCGATGACGCCGCACTCCAAATACAATTGGCGGGTGACAGCTACCGGCGAAAAGGATCAGCGCACGCCGCGGATGCTGCGCCGCAGTTGTAAGGAGCATAATCCCAACCTACCCGAAAGACGGCGCCTTAAAAGACAGGAGATCGTGCCCCAGCCTCCGCTGGATCGCGGTACGGAGCGCCAACGAGTGCCGCATGATTTGGCGCGTTCGCCGTGCAATCGGCGACCTCGACTTTCACCTCCTTCGCCGTCTGCACGGCTTCAAGAGCCCGAGGGGCGTGAGCGCCGCTGCCTGGGTCAAGGCGGCTAAGGTCGCGTCCGGCACAAAGACGCGCAGCCTGACCGTGGGCCTCAGGAACGCGCGGGGTCCAAGGCTGTAGTCGTTTTCGTTGATGAGCAAGACGTTGCTCGTGCTACGCAAGCGGAGTGCGCGTATGTCTCTCGGTCATCGACGCCTGGATCGCATGTCGATGATGCAGCGCCCATCTCTCTTTTGAAAACGGTTCATGCTCGCTTACTTACGGGCGCAGGACAACTTCTATCGACCACCAGGAACGACATGGGCAGAACATCGTTTTAGCTGAGCGAGATACACGCCTCCCCCTGCGATTTCGCTAGAGCCCCGTCGCCACCCCCCGTCAGGCGGGGCTCCTATCGGCCTGAGCTCGTCAACCTCCGTTGGAGCGAAGTGCGTCGGGCTCGAATTTCCGCAATCAGCTTCAGCGCGACCTTCATGTGACGATCGGCTTCTTCGTGTCTTCCAGCGACGTTGGCCTCCGACATAGCGGCAAGCCGGGCGGCCAAAGCCTCGCAGAGCTCAAAACAAAGAGGAATATTGGCAGTTTTTCCCACTATTCTGGATACGCTCTGCCACCAGCGTTGTTCCGATAGCGCGCCTGCTCGGTCGAACATTGTAGGTGAAGACTGTCTTAACCCACGCCACCAGATGATGCGTGACTAGCCTCACCGCTGGGCTTCACGCTTCCGCATATGGATGATGTTCTCGAACGAGTTCAGCCGCCTTCTCCACTGCGGTTTTCTCATCGGCCGTTCCGACGGGGATCACGCGCCAGTTCGACTGCGGGTGCTTCGTAATCGGCAGCACTTCCACCACCCCCACCGCGCGGACCCACTTCGCATATTTTCCCCCCGTCGCGCCGACCAGCATTTCGACGAGTAGCGTTTCGAGCGCAGCGGCTTTCATACTCACATCCTGTGTCGTCGCTGCTGCAATGACAAGCACCGCGCGTCTGTGAAGCAGAGCGCGAAACCATGAACTAGAGCGGCGGTTGGGCGATATTCGCTGCGCAGGTAAAATGCCATATCGAGAGAGAGTTCTCCGGCGTGGGCCGCCATTTGACCCCACCTAGCACCGTACGCATGAGGCCGAGCATTCTACTTGATCAAGCCCTTCAGCCCCTGCGCAGGTCGAAACTTGGGGCGCCGGATCGTGCTGATGTTCAAAGGCGCGCCGGTACGTGGATTGCGCCCTAAGGAGGCCTTCCGCTCCCCGACGTAAAACCTTCCGAATCTGGCTAGCCGGACTTCGCTGCCGGAAGCCAAGGTCTGGCTGATCTTGCCGAGGATAGCCTCAACAAGCCGAGCCGCATCGCTCCGGTCAAACCCCGTCTGTTCCGCCACTGCGCGGATCAAATCTTGCTTGTTCATCCGCCCATCATCTTTTGTTGGAGCGAATAAGCCCCGCGCTGCGGCGTCTGTCAAAGGAAAGTCGTGCAGAACCGAAGCTCTTACGAGGTAGCCTCGCCGGCGAGCTGCGGGATCGTCGGATTTGGCGTCGGCACGATGAGCCCCAGCGCTTCATGCACTGCGATCCAGCGAAGCGCCGTCGTCCCCGGCCCAACGCCCTGGGCGATCTGTCGCCCGCCGCGGTCTGTGGAGATCAGCGCGTCGAAGGTTCGAAGCAGCGAGCATCTCGCCGCGAGAAACCTCGCCCCCGCGATCAGCGGTCGCGGGTCACAATGCATTTCTACGCCTGTCCTAATGCCTCATGAGCAGTGGCACACGGCGCGTTGGCCGATAGCAGTGCCCAGCGCCGGTTCAGCGATCTGAAGCGTGACATAGCATTCGCGTTCGTTCGGCATGACGCCACGCCCGAATTACCGCTTCCGACGTTCGAGATAGAGGTAGGCCGGATCAAACTCTGCTACGGCGGCCAGCCCTGCCAGATCGGCGATCCGCACCCGACCACTGCGAAACTCGACGAGTTTCCGTTCGCGAAGTTCCTTTAGCGTTCGGTTGACGTGGATCTGGGTCAGCCCCAGGCATTCCGCTAAATCGAGTTGGGTAAGTGGGAGGGAATATGCGGCCTCTTCGGCTAAGCCAACGATTCCGAGGCGAATGCGGAGTTCGCAAAACAAGGCTGCGAGCTTGGCTATAGCGGTCCGTCGGCCCAGCGAAAGCTCCCACTCCCGGTGAATAGCGGCATCGAGGTTAGTTTGAAACCAATATACCCGGGTAAGGTGGGGATGCTGTTCGGTGATAGCCGACAGTTTTGCATGCGGGACCGTCGCGATGCGACACTCGGTCAGCGTCAATATCGAGTGATCGAGGCGCTTGAGCGAAAAGCTGTGCAAATCCACAAAATCGCCGGCGACATGCAATTCGGTGATCTGGCGCTCGCCGTTGCGTAGATCTTTGAAACGGCACATCATCCCTTCGAGGAGCAGCGTGCTCGCCGCGAGCTCTTCGCCTTTGCGGATCGCGATCGTGTCGGCGGGCAGTCTGATCTCGGGGCACGCGGCCGCCCGAATTGCGGCCTCTTCAGGCGCGCTGATTTCGTCTCGTGCGCGTAACTTGCGCAGATGGATATCGAGCATCGTCACCCCTTCGAAAGCCGCAGGTCAATCGCCTCCTCGTAGCGCACGAGACACAGCAGTTTTCCAAGAGAGTCTAGAACCTCTATCCGCCCGGTAAGGTCCACCGTTCCCTGTCGGGCTTCTTCGCTGATCAAGGACCGAATGCCATCTATCGCGGCGGCTTTTGCCTCGGCAAGGCTAGCGAAATCACGACCTTCTTCGTCCTCAACCATTCCTATGCCGTTGTAGATGGTGAGATAGTATCTCATCGTTGATATCGGGCCACGCCCGGTGTCGGCGAGCGCTCTTCGTGCGCCACTTTTGTCGGACGAACGAGCAGTCGTTCCAAGCTGGCATCGGTCGAGGCTCTTGTCGATTTGGGAGATGATGCAGCCAACAAGGCAGTGCCGCTCACGAATAGGATCATGATCGAAGACCCGATGTCCGGTTCGTCGCCCATTAGCGATGCGCTGCCCATCGCCAGGAGCGCGATGAGCGACAGGAGCAACCGGCTGCGCGAGCCGTAAACCGATTTGCCAATCTCAATATCGATGGCGCTGCCTATACGCGCGTGTTTCATTTCGTCGCCTCCCTGACCACGGACAGTCAGCCCGGCGCGGCTTATACGACCTCGCCGGGCTTGAGAGGGTTAGGTCGTCAGGGTGTCCACGGACGCCGGCGGGTTCGCCTCGGCAAAGGCCGGCGCGGATGCAATGTCTTCGGCACCACCCAGATCAGCATCCGTGGTACGGCCGGCGCCGGGGCCTGCGCCCAGATCAACGCCCGTCCTTGGGTTCGAAGCGGGATTTGATGCGGTTCGCGCAGCCAACTTGGCTGCCGCGACCTCCTCCGCCGAACTCAACCCGACGCTGGCCGTGCCATCGCCGCCATCAATCGGCATCGTCTGCGTAAGGTCGTCGATCCGATCCCATTGACCGCCAGCGTTCCACGGTCCGTTCGTGTCACCTTCTCCCTGCGACGTGTTGACGTAGATATTGGCGTATTTTGCGACACCGGGCAGCTTGCCCGACGGAAAGTTGTCCTCGATCGCGTAAAGCGCCTTCTCGAAGGATTTCTGATGCGCAATTTCGCGCGTCATCAGGAAGCCAAGCGCTTCCTTGATGCCTGGATCATCGGTGATGTTGATCAGGCGCTCATAAACGATCTTCGCGCGGCTTTCGGCTGCAATGTTCGAACGAAGGTCCGCCGTCGGCTCCGAGCGGCTGTCGATATATGCGGCGGTCCAGGGAACCCCGGCGGAATCAATCAGCGCAGGTCCACCACCGAACAAGAGAGCCTCCTTCGCGCTCACGCCTGATGTTCCGAACGTACGGTAAAGTTCGACTTCTTCCATCTGGCCTTCGGCCAGCTGCGCCTTCACGCCCTTGTTGAGCATCGCGATGATCGACCCGATCACTTCGAGATGGCTCAACTCCTCGGTCGCGATGTCTAGCAGCATATCCTTGCGACCGGCATCGTCCTCGCCGAGTCCTTGAGTGAAATAGCGCATTGCGGCTGCAAGCTCACCGTCTGCGCCACCGAACTGCTCAAGCATCATAGTGGCGAGACGCGGATTTGTCTCACTAACCCTCACGGTATATTGCAGACGCTTATTGTGCATAAACATTAGGAAATTCTCCGGTAGGAGCGATTGAAACCGGTCGCGTTAATCGACGTTCCCCGGTCTGATCATAAATGAACATAGATTATTGGTTTTATATTTGTGCCATCGTGGTGGCGGTGTGGATTGGCGCCTCAGAATGGAGGGAGTCATGCGGCTGGTCGGAAGACCGGCTCTTATCGAGGTCGATCTGCGTCGCGCGCGCCTCCGCATATGCAAATACGCACCGGATGCTGGCGCCTCGAGCAGGGAAAATAGAGCTGCTAGTAATCGTTCCGATCGCGGGGGGGGGGGGCACGTTAATCGTGTCGTCGGCGACTCAAAGAAGCGCGCGACGCCCAAGCATAAAATTTATTGAGCCCGTGCTTGAGCCGTCCCTCGACGCTTCCATTCCTGTCTTTGTGAATGGCCCGAGATCAGGCCAAGAGGCTGGTCAACCGCGCGTCTGGCTCTGGCGCAAAAGGATTGACGATGATCACACCGCGCCACGCAAAGCCCAGCGACATGTCCTCAGACAGCAGCAAGCCGCAACTGGCTTCGGCAGCGGCGTTGCAAATCAGCGCATCCCAGAATTGAAACTTGTGCGCAGCCGCGAGATCGAGCGCCGATAGGAAGGCGGAGGCATTGCTGTCGGCCGTCCCGAAGGCCTCTGTCATACGCAGCACGGTATCGCGGGCTTCATCACGCGTCGCGCCTGAGCGCGTCAGCACGACAAAAAGCTCGCCCAGCACTTGAAGTGGGGCCACGAGCACGGCGCGGCCGCGTAGGCGCTTAAGAAGCGTTCGGCTGGCGTCGATCTTGGCGCCGTCGTCGGGATGACGGTCGACGCCGGCTAGATAAGCGAGGACGTTCGTGTCGAACGCGATCCGGGTCACTCGTAAAGATCCTCGCGTCGCCACGCCTTTCCATGGCGGCGGGGAAGGGTCGCAACAAAGTCGAGCAGCGCGTCGAGCGCGGGATCCTGCCGATCGAGATCGTCGATCGGTGACACTTTGGCGACGGGCCGACCGCGCGACGTCACGACGAAGGTTTCGCCTTCCTGCACCTCGCGGAGCATCTCGGAGAAACGCTGATTGGCGTCGCTGGCACTGATCGCCCGGTCCATCGTCAAACCTTTCTAGTGGTAACACCTAGATAGTGAGATGTCCGGTTTTGTCGAGGGCGCTTAGACAATCACGCGCCCGTCCAAGGGACTGAAGCGCTCTTCAACGCCCTCGGTCTTCCCACGCGCGATCGGCGACGCCAGACGTCGTTCCAATCGTCGCCGGCGGTAGAAGGCGGCGGCTTGAATGCTCTTCGGGCGAGAAATCGTCCGTCATTCCAGGGGCGGCGTACATCGAGTGCAGCATCGATGGACGAATGTCCCATCGCTTTGGCGGCAGGGGGCGCAAGCTCGTTATATCGTCTTTGCCGTGGGGATCTGGGGGGTCCGCAACTCTCCCTGCCACGGACCCGCCGGGCGTCTCGCGCCCGCTTGCGGACATCGGTCGACTGAACCAAACTGACTTATGGCTCTATCGGTTGGGAAATACATTGTTCTTTAGAGCGCTCGTGCTGACGTCACTGACGATCATGCCCCCGGTTTTCGCTTCGCAGCATGCGGTAACGCAAACGGATCATGCCGCGCCCGTGGATGAATGGGGGTTGGTCGGCACGTGGCGCCTCGTCCGTTTTGAGAATATGTCGAAGGATGGAGCGGTGAAGACGCCTTACGGCGCCCATCCACGCGGGTACTTCATGTACGACAAGACGGGCCACCTCAGCGTTCAGATCATGCGCGATCCGCCGCTGCCGGCGTTCGCCGCAGATAGCAAGAAACCAACCGACGCTGAGAAAACGCAGGCATATGGCGCTTTCGTCAGCTACTTTGGGACCTACCGTGTGGACAAGGTCAATCACCTTATTCATCATGAGGTAGAAGGCGCGTTAGATACGACTTACACCAATACAGACCAGATACGACCGTACAAGCTTTCGGGTGATACGTTGATTATTGAAGCGGATGATTTGAAGGACGGAACGCACTATTATCGCGAGCTCCATCGCGTGCGTTAGTCTCGCCCTCGGCATTGATGTCGCTTTTGATTTGCGCCCGGCAGGCGTCTGCAAGGGCGAAAGCAAGTGGAACGCTCGTGGCCGACCAGTTCGGCTCCGAGACGACCACGCTCAGGTGGTCGATCGTTACGCGGGGCAATAAAACGTCAATGAGCGCCCAAAGTAGGGGACAGCGAGGTGTCTGCTGCCAGCGACTTCTGTTACCGATCCCGCTCCGCTCGCTTGCGATCGGCCTTCCGGGCACGGCTGACTGCGGCCGCATGCTCGCGCGCGCGCTTCTCGGAGGGTTTCTCATAGTGCCGACGAAGCTTCATCTCGCGGTATATGCCTTCGCGTTGAAGCTTCTTCTTGAGCGCTCGGAGCGCCTGGTCGATATTGTTGTCGCGAACGATGATCTGCATTTTCGGCTTCTGCCTGCGCGGGAGCTGGGAAGGCATGCCGTCTAGGCTAACTAACGGAACTTCGCGAGCGAATATCCAGCGGGATGAGCATCTGGTTTGGCTGGAGGACGGGTCAAGCGGACTGTCAAATTTTCGCTACTCGTTCCGCGAGTGGCGGGCCGGGTCCAACACGTCTTTCTATCCGGGAAGCCTCATTGTGGTGCAACGGGCTAAGCCGTCCGGTGGACGGCGATCCGGCTCGCTGATAACGGCGCATCCCACAAAGCTCGAGGGGCGGCGCCGGCTGCCACCTTGCGATGATCGGAGCGATACAAGGTAGTGGCCACGAAGCAATCCCCGCGACGCGGGAGCAAGACCAGTGTGCGCCGACGTCCGACATCTTCAGGTCGCAATGACGGCTGGTTGCGGGCCGTGCGTTGGCTCATCGTGCTCGCGCTGCTGCTAGTCATCGCTCGATACGCTTATATCGCGGCACAGCCGGACCGGAGCTGTTACACATTCCTGCAGCACAAGATCGAGTGCGATCGAGTAGGGGACTATTCTGACAGCGACCGAGCGAAGCTCGAGAGCGTCATTGAAAAGGCGACCCCCGCGCAATAACTTATCAGGCCGCCGCCGTGCATGTCTGTTTCGCCTGAGCAGCATTTGACGCCCAGACGCCGTCAGGGAGAGGTAGTTCGCGCTCGTCTCACCGTCGCCTCACATCGGACTTTCTTAAGCGTAGGAGCGCAAAGGCACCTTCTTGCGCACGCATCAGGATCTGAAACGACAAAATGGCCAGTACAATGACGCCAGAGCCCGACAGCGATCACGACGCAGGAGGTGCGCCGCTGATCGAGTTGAATGAGGCCGGTGTCAGGAATCTCATCGCTCGGGCCAAGGCGCAGGGCTACGTCACCCACAAACAGCTCGCCATGGCGTTGCCGCAGGACGAAATGACGTCCGGACAGATCGAGGACGTGATGGCAGCCATCAACGAGATGGGCGTCACCATCGTCGAAAATGAAACTGCCGGTGACGACGACGATGCCGATGGCGAACGGCCGGACGACGACAATGCCGATAGGGCTGAGGCCTCCAATGAAGCCGATGAGAGCTCGGCCGTCTTTGCGCAGCCGCCGACGAAAGAGGTCATCGACCGTACGAGCGATCCGGTCCGCATGTATCTGCGCGAGATGGGCACGGTCGAATATCTCACCCGCGAGGGTGAGGCCGCGGTCGCCAAGCGGATCGAGGCCGGGCGCGATACAATGATCCGGGGGCTCTGCGAGAGCGCGCTGACCTTTACCCAGATCATCGACTGGTCGAGGCGGCTCGATGACGGCACGATGCAGTTGCGCGAGATCCTCGATCTCGACGCGATGATCTCCCGTGGGCCGACGCCCGAGCAGGCCGCGCGTGCCGGGGAAGACGATAGCGGCGAGATCAGCGCAACGTCTGCTGGGCCATCCTTCAAGGAGGAAGAGGAAACCGAGGACGCGTCCGCCGACGAAGGTCCGGAAGGCGCCGAAAATCATCCGTCGCGGCCATCCGACGACGAGGATGAGGAAGACAATGCGCTGAGCCTCGCCCAAATGGAGCAGCAGCTCAAGCCGCAGGCGCTGGCGCGGTTCGCGACGATCACGACGGTCTATCGGAGTTTCGCAGACCTGCAGCGCGCGCGCATGGCGGCGATGGGCTTGGGAGCGGCTTTCCCGGCGGCGCGGGAGCGAGAGTATCAGCAGCTCCGCGAGCAGCTCACCGCCGAGGTCGAGGGCGTCAAATTTCGTAGTGCGTTGATCGAGGAGTTGCTCGACCAGCTCTACTCGTTCAACCGCAGGCTGACCGCGCTAAGCGGACAGATGCTGCGCATGGCGGAACGCCACAAAGTCCCTCGTACGGACTTTCTAAATCGCTATGTCGGTCACGAGACCGAGGAAGGCTGGCTCGAGCGCGTCGGGACGGTCGACAAGAAGTGGATCGCGTTTGCGACCGTCGAGGGCGCCGCGGTCGAGCGCGTCCGCGCCGAGATCGCCGAGATCGCGCAGGCGACGGGCATGGCGCTCACCGAGTTCCGCCGGATCGTCAACATGGTCCAGAAGGGCGAGCGCGAGGCGCGCATTGCCAAGAAGGAAATGGTCGAGGCGAATCTCCGCTTGGTCATCTCAATCGCTAAAAAATATACGAACCGCGGCCTGCAATTCCTTGATCTCATTCAGGAAGGCAATATCGGCCTGATGAAGGCGGTCGATAAGTTCGAATATCGCCGCGGCTACAAGTTCAGCACCTACGCCTCGTGGTGGATCCGACAGGCGATCACCCGTTCAATCGCAGATCAGGCGCGAACGATCCGCATCCCAGTCCACATGATCGACACGATCAACAAGCTGGTCCGCACCAGCCGCCAGTTCCTCCACGAGACCGGTCGCGAGGCGACGCCGGAGGAGCTGGCCGAGCGCCTCTCGATGCCGCTGGCGAAAATCCGGGCGGTTATGAAGATTGCCAAGGAGCCGGTCTCGCTCGATTCCCCGGTGGGCGAAGAGGACGACAGCAAGCTTGGCGATTTCATCGAAGACAAGGATGCCGTGATCCCGGTCAATGCGGCGATCCAAGCCAGTCTCAAGGAAAACGTGACGCACGCGCTCTCGGCGCTTACGCCGCGCGAGGAGCGGGTGCTGCGCATGCGCTTTGGCATTGGCATGGACACCGATCACACGCTCGAGGAAGTCGGACAGCAGTTCGGCGTGACCCGCGAACGGATCCGCCAGATCGAGGCCAAGGCGCTCAAGAAAATGAGCCATCCCGCACGCGCGCGACGGATTCGCAGCTTTCTTGATTGACGCGGCACGCTCGGCGCACGGAGCCGCCGGCTGCGGCGAGCAGCTGGACGCCTGGCGCTGTCAGCCTCCGGAGTGCGAGCGCTGGCGCTGACCGGCACACGCCGCTATCTGCTCGCGATGTCCGTCGCGAAAGACCTCACCGAGCTTGGTAAGCTGATAGCCAGGCAGCACGGCTGGCCCGCGGCGAAGGCCTTCAAAGCGTATGAGATGAATGACCGGGATCGCGCCGTGCTGACGACGAGCGCCGTCGATCTCCTCACGATCTTTCTCGACGTCCCCGCGGCCTGTGCAGCGATGAGCGCAGCTTTCGCGGTTCAGCTCGAAAGGGTGTTGCGCGGCCCGATCCAGGTCGTTGCCGGAACGCTGACGGTGGAGGGCGAAGCCGTTTTCGGTGATCGCTCGCCACGCGGCGGGGCGGCTTCCTGCTCTACCGAAGCTTATGACTGTAACGGTCACGTCTGGGTGATGGTCGGGCCCTACGTGGCCGACATTTCCATCTTTCGGATCGCCTATTCGCCTCACGGGCCTCCGAAGCTGGCGCGTCACATCAATCTCGTCTTCGGTCCTAACCAGGGTCTCTATGTAGAGCACTGGAGGCGCACCAGGCGGCGCGGCCTTGGATATGAGCCGCACTATGTACTGAGCGCGGCTGAGGTCACGGCGCTCATGGGCGGAGCTTATCAGACGATCGAAGCGCATCGAACCTCAAGCGCAGCAGCCTGAGTCGCGATGAACAGCAAGACGCGCGGACCGGGCATCGGCCCTGCCCTCACCGCCATATTCTCGGTCGCCTGCGGGCTGATGGTGGCGAACCTCTATTATGCGCAAGCGCTGATCGGCGAGATCGCGCCGGCGTTGGGCCTTCATGGCGGGGTCGCGGGCCTCGTCGTCACATCGACGCAGCTGGGTTATGGCGCGGGCTTGTTCTTCGTCGTCTCGCTCGCGGATCGCGTCGAGAACAAGCGGCTGATCCTGCTGCTGACGGCGGGAGCATGCTGCGGACTGTTCGGTACCTGGATGGCCGCCGACGCGGTGAGCTTTCTTCTGTTTTCGTTCGCGACTGGCTTTTGCTCGGTCGGCGCCCAGATCATGGTGCCGCTTGCCGCCCATCTGGCGCCGCACGACAGCCGCGGCCGGGTCGTCGGCAATATCATGGGCGGGCTGATCACCGGCATCATGCTGGCCCGCCCATTGGCGAACGGCCTTGCCGCCGTGGCCGGCTGGCGCGCGATTTTCGGAGTCTCCGCACTTGGCATGGCGGCACTGGCGCTGCTCATTGCGCGCACCGTCCCGGAGCGGCGGCCCGAGCCGGTATTGCGCTATGGGCAGCTCTTGCTGTCGAGCCTTTCGCTGCTTGTGAAAACGCCAGCGATCCGGCGACGCACGGCCTACCAGGCGACGATGTTCGCAACGTTCAACCTGTTCTGGACGGCGGTGCCACTGCTGCTCGCGGGGCGTTTCGGCCTCGGTCAGGCCGGTATCGCGTTGTTCGCGCTGGCCGGAGCCGGCGGAGCGCTGGCAGCCCCGATCGCGGGACGGCTCGGTGATCGCGGATATGTTCGAGCTGGCACGGCAGCGGCGCTCGCATCGGCGATCGTCGCGTTTCTGATCGCGGGCTGGGCGGCGGCCGCGCATGCGCTGATTCTGCTCGCTGCGGCCGCCATCCTGCTCGATGCGGCGACCCAGATGAACCAGGTGCTCGGCCAACGCGTGCTCTTCTCGATCCTTCCAGAGGCTCGCGGACGCATCAATGCGGTTTACATGACAATCGTCTTCCTTGCCGGGGCTCTTGGCTCGACGCTCGCGACCTTGAGCTTGGACCAGGGAGGCTGGACGGCCACCGCCTCATTGGGAGCGGTATCGGCTACAGCGGCGTTCCTTCTCTTCCTTACGGAGCGCCGACCGACCATAGCGTAGGCTTAGCTCGCGGCTGCGACCACGCCGCGAGCCACGGCGTAACCGACCGCCACGGGCCGCCTCCGAGGCGAAGGGGCATTGCGCTGCTCGACGAACGAAAAAAGAAGGCGTCCATATGTCGGACGGCTCCCTATGGCGCTACGCTGAGCCGACTAGGAGCGGACAGGGAATGCCCGCGAAAGCTTTGATTTTCGCGCTTGAAGCCCCCCGTGATTGATTGCCGGCGCTCGCAGTCTAGATCGCGGAGATGACATCAATATTCGGCGTGAAACTTCCTTCGGTCGCAACCGCACCGTTCTGCCCGTCCGAGACTGTTGGCAGCGTCGTCGTCCCTTCAGGGGGTTCGCTCGCGCGACGGGTGGCAGGGTTCGTCGGCCCTGGCATGTTGATTGCCGTCGGCTACATGGATCCCGGGAACTGTGCGACGGACATCGCCGCGGGCGCTAGCTTCGGTTTCGACCTGCTCTTCGTCGTCGCCTCGATCTCGCCCAGGCCTGCCGGCTCCGCTACGGCAGGGCGCCCAATTTACCTCTATGGGCGCGGGGCTCATGGAAAGCCGGGTCTACGAGAGCCCGATCCTTATCTCAGCGGTGTCAAGTGGGCGCTTTAGGATGTATCGCGAAGAGTGAATTGGCCGTTCGCATATATGGTTGCGCGATGCCGCTTAACCAGCGGCCTATCGAGATCAGAGAACGGATTTGAGGCCTGCATTTGGTATTCTGATGGCAACTTCACGAAGGAGCCACGTGGCCGCTCTATCGTGTCGGCGCTAGCAACTGCCTCTCTTCAAAGTCATCGGTCGCGTAATCGCAGCGGCGATATCGATAGCAACCGGTCCTGCCTTCCCATTACGCGCTTTGCGGTTTCTGGCAGAGATACGCACCGAGATCACTTTAACGGTGGGACTAGGTCGGCCGACGTGCCCATCAGTGGCCTCGCGGCGGACTATGTTTCCGAAAAAATAAGATGACTGGGGATGATGATGAAGAGGATCTGCCAGGGAGCAGCCGTAATCGGGTTTAGCGCTTTACTAGCCATGCCGCCGGCACATGCTCAAAACACGGAAGGCTCGACCCTTGGATCGGGCGATATCATTGTGACGGCGCGTAAGCGCGACGAGCGCTTATTGGACGTGCCGGTCGCCGTATCTGCTTTGTCTCAGGAACAGCTTTCCCGATATTCGAACGTAACCCTGTCAAGCATCAGCCAACTGGTGCCGCAACTTGTCATTGCCGAATCTCAGAATCAGGTGGGTGGTTCGATCAATCTTCGCGGGATCGGTTCCGGCATTTCGAATCCGTCCACAGAAACGGCGGTGACGCTCAACATGGATGGCGTCCCGATCAGCTACGGCAACGCGATAAGGCTTGGTCAGATCGATCTCGGCCGGGTCGAGGTATTGAAAGGCCCGCAGGCCCTGTTCTACGGCAAGAATAGTCCGGGCGGCATCATCTCGCTGGTATCGCAGGATCCGGGCCGCGACCTCGAGATGAAGCTTCGCACAGGTTACGAGTTCAATGCGGACCAAAGATATGTCGAAGGGGTCGTCTCGGGACCGGTGACGGACAAGCTTGGCGCGCGTATTGTTGCGTATTATTCGAAGGAAGATGGCTGGTTTCGCAACGTTGCGGTGCCCATTCCCAATGTAACGCCAGGACCGGCGGCCAAAACATACAACGCTGAGGACATATTCGTTCGCGGCACGCTCAATTACAATCCTGCGGGGGGCGGTGCCATTTTCAAAGGCAAGGTCGCCTATGGGCAGAGAACGCGTGATGGCGTGGGCCCGACCGGCGGGTCGCAGATCGTCTTCTGCCCCGGCGGCGTCAGCCGGCTGTCGGGAGCCATCGACTGCAAGCTCAACCGCAACTTTTACAGTGTGATCATCCCTCAACGTGTCACCGCCCTCGATCCCACGCTCGAGGATGGCGTTCCCTTCGTCAAATCGACGCAATTCCTGTCGTCCTTGGCCATCGACCAAGAGATCGGCAGCGATTTCACGCTGTCCTCCGTGACCGGCTATTATCGGCTCGGAGAAAAATCGGTCGATCCGTTCACCTTTTCCAACGTGCCTTATTTCGCCGCCTCCAACGATATCGTCGCGGACGGTTTCAGTCAGGAACTGCGCCTGGCGACGGATTTCGATGGTCCGGTCAACTTCCTCGCTGGCGGGTTCTATCAGGACGCCCATTTCAAGATCCGGCAGGCGTTCGGCGTCGATTTCGGCGCGCCATTCCTCGTGGGCTCCACATATTACGACGTTCATACGCGCGCGACGTCCGTCTTCGGACAGACCCGCTATAAATTGCTGGACGATCTCGAACTGGCCGGCGGCGGTCGTTATTCGTGGGAGCGTAAATCGCTGACCGGAACATCGTTTGGCAGCACGATCGACGTGCTGTCTCCGAAGCGAAACTATCACGATTTCTCGCCTGAGATCACGCTTACCTACCGCCCCAATACGAACCTCACGCTATATACCGCCTATCGCGAAGGCTTCACCTCGGGCGGTTTCAACACCGTTCCTGCAACGTTGCGATCGGCCGCCAATCAAACGCTACCGCGCACGGACTTGTCCTATGGGCAGATGACCGCCCGGGGCGGCGGAGGGGGGGCGTGAAGGGGTATCTGGCGGGCAGGCAGGTGCTGTTCGATCTCGTTGGATATTATTACAAGTACAGTGGCCTGCAGCTTTCCCGCTACGACAACGCCTCCTTCACCCAGCTTACGCAGAATGCCGGCGGCGCAAAAATACAGGGTCTGGAGTTCAGCACGACTATCCGCCCCAACCAGCTTCGCGGGCTCGCGCTCAACGCGGCCCTTGCCTACAATCATTCGCGATATACCAACTTCATCGGCGGCTGTTATGCGGGGCAGGCGATCGCGGCCGGGTGTAATCTCAATCCCCGTAGTCCGGGGCTACCTGCATCGACCTACGGAACGGCGGCTAATCCCTATCAGGATCAGGATCAGACCGGGCAGAGACTGTTCCGGGCCCCGCGGTTCGGCCTGACGGCCGGTATTGGTTACGACCATGCGTTCACGGACGGCCTTGGCGGCACAATCGCGCTCGATACCGCCTACAGCAGCTCCTACGTCACCCAGACCGAGGCGAACCCTCTCAACCGCCAAGGTCGCTATTGGCAACTCAATGGCACCGTCACCCTCAACGGCGGCCCGAACAAACCTTGGGAAGTCGCACTGATCGGGCGAAACTTGACGAACAAGCTGTACGTGGTTGCCGGCTCCGTCGTCGGCTCCACCGCCACGGGGACCGGCACCGCGGTGACGCGGCAGGGGGACGTACTGGGGACGGCGAGTGCGCCGCGGGCCATCACACTGCAGGTAACGCTGAAAGACAGCCTATTGCGCAGATAGTCTCCGCGCCCTGCAAACCGACCGCTTCGACCGCTGGAGGCCACCCTAGGGGCGGGCATTGCGCAGCGGTGCGTTGCCACCGTCGCACTGAGGAGGAAGGGATCCCGCTTTTGAAAAACGCGAAGGCCGGCTCATCGGGTATACGCTAGTGCAATCCGCGAATTCACAACGGGTAGGCAACATTCCTATTTTGGATGCTTCTAGTGAAGCAGTGATGGGCGACGCACTCGGTTTCCGGCGGCGCATCGCTTAGGATCGCGCGATGCTTGACCCGCGCTCTCTCCGAATCTTCCTGTCAATCTGTCGAGAGAATTCGATCAGCGGCGGAGCCCGCGCCTTAAGTCTCTCACAGCCCTCCGTGTCCGTGGCTATGGCGCAGCTCGAAAGAGCGGTAGGAGCCATGCTGTTCGAGCGGGGGCGGCGTGGCATCTCGCTTACGGCTGCCGGGACGGCGCTTCGTGCACGCGCCGAGGCGCTCGAACTCCTGCTTCAGCACGCGAAGGAGGACGTGCTTCACGCGCGTGATGCGGTGGCCGGGCCGTTACGCGTGGGCGGCACGCCGGGCGCGCTCGTCAGCCTTCTACCCGAGGCGGTGAAGCGCATCGAGGGCCAGGTCGGCCGGCTCGCGCTGCAGGTGCTGGAACGGCCGGACGGCGATCTGGTCGGCATGCTGCAGAAGGGGGAGGTGGAACTCGCGCTCGTCACGACCGGCATGGAGCCGCCCCCGGCTGGCATCGCAGAGCTAACATGCGCGCGGGAGCCTTTCGACCTGCTGGTCGGCCGCGCCAATGACCATCTGCCGGCAGAGATCTCCCTGCGCGCGACCAGCGAGATGCGTTGGGTCCTGCCCGAGGCGAGAGGCGGCTTTCGTCGGCATATCGATGCGCTGTTCATCGCGACCGAAGCACCGACCCCCCAAGACGTGATCCGCTGCGACTCTCTGCTGACGACCAAGGCGATCGTTCGGGGCGGGTCGCGCGTTACCATCTTGCCGCGGCTCGTCGCGGCCGCAGAGCTCTCGATCGGCGTCTTGCGCGGCATCCGGATCATCGACGCCGGGATCAACCGAAGCGTCGGCGTGCGCTACGTTGCCGACCGGCCGCTTTCGCCACTGGCGGCGATGCTCCTGGCGGCGCTTCAGCCATAGCCTGCACCTATGGTGTGGCCACGAATCATTATTTTACGTGACTGCGCGGACAGGCGCATAAGCTCGACGAGCGACCGGAAAAGCCGGCGAACGAGAGGGTCTGATGCGTCATATATTTCGTGACATCCAGCTGTTCGACGGTACCGGGACCGCGCCTTATGCCGCAACCGTCGTCGTCGAAGGCGATCGGGTCGCGGCCGTCCATCGCGGGTCGGCCGGCTTCGAAACCGGCGAGGGCGATCATGTCATCGCTGGTGCCGGCCGCATGTTGATGCCCGGCCTGATCGAGGCGCATGCCCATCTCTCCTGGGGCTCGTCGGTCGAGAAAATCTATCACACCTTCATGCTTCCGCCCGACGAGATGCGGATCGCGACATGGCGCAATGCCCGCGTCCTGCTAGATCACGGCTTCACCAGCGCTTTCTCAGCCGGCGCGCTCGGCAACACGCTGGAGGTGGAGCTTCGCGACGAGATCGCGGCCGGCACGGCGCCCGGCCCCCGCCTGCGCGCGTCGACGATCGAGCGCAGCCCGGAAGCGGCCGAAGGGGTCGAGACCGGCAAGAAGATATCGATGGAGGGGAGGGGCCCCGACGCGATGCGGGCCTTCGTCCAACGATGCAAGGACTGGGGGATCGACAACGTCAAGCTCGTCATCTCGGGCGAGGATGCGCTCCTGCCCGGCAGTTCGCAGCACATCCTGTACGAAGAGGACGAGGTGGCCGCCGCCTGCGACGAAGCGCATCGGCTGGGCATGCTTGTCGGCGCGCATACGCAGGCAGCCGAGGCCGTGAAGATCGCCCTGCGCTGCGGCGTCGATGTCCTGTACCATTGCAGCTACGCCGACGACGAAGCTCTCGCCATGCTGGAAGCGCAGCGCGACCGCATCTTCATGGCGCCCGCGATCGGTGTGATCGTGGGCACGCTGGAGGCCACGCCGCCGCCGCACATCGACATGAGCTCGATGAAGGAGATGGCCAAACCCGTCATCGCCAATGCCAGGCGGATGATCCCTGAGCTGCGCCGCCGCGGCGTGCGCGTGCTGCCGGGCGGCGATTACGGCTTTCCGTTCAATCCCAATGGCCGCAACGCGCGCGATCTTCAGCATTTCGTGGACCTGTTCGAGTGCACGCCCACTGAAGCGCTGGTGGCGGCAACGAAGCTCGGCGGCGAGCTGATGCAGATGGGGGACGAATTGGGCCTCGTGAAGCCCGGCTATCTCGCCGACCTGCTGCTCGTAGATGGCGATCCGACGATCAACGTCTCGATCCTGCAGGACAAAACCAAGCTGGCGATGATCATGCAGGGAGGCCGCCTTCACAAGGCGCCGGAACCCGCGCTCGCCATCGCCTGAACCATTCGACCAAGGCTGATCTGATGTACGATGTGGCAATCATCGGCTGCGGCCCCGTGGGCGCGCTGGCTGCCAATTTGCTCGGCAAGGCCGGGCTCGCAACTTTGGTCGTGGAGCGCGAGGCGGCGCCCTTTCCGTTGCCGCGCGCCGTGCATCTCGATCATGAGATGCTGCGATTGTTCCAGTCGGCTGGCGTGATCGATCGGATCCTGCCGGACATGCGCGATACGGCGGGGCATCTGCATATCGGTGCCGATCATGGCGTGATCCGCTACATGGGCACGGTCGGCCAGCCGCGGCCATTCGGCTGGTCTAACGACTATTTCTTCTATCAGCCCGAGCTGGAAGCGCATCTGCGCAGGGCGCTGGACCGGTTTCCCAATGTGGACCTGCGATTTGGCAGCGAGCTGCGCGGGCTGACGCAGGATGCGGACGGGGTCACGCTGGCTTTGGGTGATGCGGCGGACGCGCAGTCGGTGCGCGCGCGTTGGGTGATCGCCTGCGATGGCGCGCGATCGGCCGTGCGCAAGGCGCTGAACGTCGCTCTCGAAGATCTCGATTTCGAAGAGCCGTGGCTGGTGGTGGACGCGGAAGTCGACGGTGACGTGCGCTTTCCCGATCTGACCGGCGTGCCAGAGGCGGCCGATCTGCAGCATCTTTCCGTGATGATGTGCGATCCGCGCCGCCCCGCGACGATCGTGCCGGGGCGCGGCAATCATCGTCGCTGGGAGTTCATGCTGCTGCCCGGCGAGGATGACGAGGCCATGATGCAGCCGGGTGTCGTCTCTGCATTGGTCGCGCCCTGGCTGGCGGGCGTGCCACACCGCATCACGCGCGCCGCCACGTACCGGTTTCACGGATTGATTGCGGAACGCTGGCAGGTTGGCCGCGTGTTCTTGGCGGGCGATGCCGCACATCAGACGCCGCCCTTCTTCGGCCAGGGCATGTGTCACGGGCTGCGCGATGTCGCCAATCTCTCCTGGAAGCTGGCGATGGTGGCGAACGGCGTCGCCGCGCCGTCGATCCTCGACACCTACCAGCCCGAGCGCGATCCGCATGTCCGCGCGGTGATCTCAGCGGCGGTGGCGGCGGGCCGCTACATCTGCATGCTGGACACGGACGCCGCCGCCGCGCGCGACAAAGCGATGCGCGAAGCGGCTCGCGCGGCGAGCCACAGCACGGCCGCCGACCTCATCCCCGCCATCGGCACCGGGATCGTCATGGGCGGCAGCGCTGCTGCCGGCGAGCGCTTCATCCAGCCGTGGATAGAGCGGGACGGGGTGCCGCTGCTGCTGGACAGCGCGACGGGCGACGGCTGGCGGCTTTTCGCGATCGATACGGCGACGGCGCAGGCCGCACGGTCTCGTCTGCCCACATATCCCGTGATCGATGCATCGCAGCTCGGTGACGGGGGGGCGGTCGCGGCATGGCTGACGACACGCGACGTTCGCGCAGTGCTGGTGCGGCCCGACTTCTACGTGTTCGGGACGAGCGACGATGTGGGCGCGCTGATCGAGAGCTGGAACGCGATGCTGGGTGGCTCTCCGGCGCGCGCGGAGGAGGCGGCATGATCCTGAACCTCGCCGCCGCGCACATCATTCTGACTGCCGCGCTTGCCGATGCGCGCGAGCGGGAAGCGAAGCCACTCGGTATCATCGTGCTCGACGCGGGCGGGCATCCGTTGGCGTTCGCGCGCGAAGACGGCGCCAGCCTGTTCCGCTTCGACATCGCCCGCGCCAAGGCGATGGGCGCGCTCGGCATGGGCGCGGATACGCGCGAGATCGCCGTGCGCGCTGCCGGCAATCCTGCCTTCTTCACCTCGGTCGCGATCGCGACGGGCGGGCAATTGGCGCTTTCGCCGGGCGGCGTGCTGCTCCGCGATGAAGCCGGCGCGATCATCGGCGCGATCGGGGTTAGCGGCGATACCCCAGATCAGGACGAAGCCTGCGCCATGGCGGGCATCGCCGCCCTATCTCACGGAGCCGAAGCATGAAGCTGCGCAGCATCGAACTGATCACACCGGACGCGGCGAAGGCCGCAGCCTTCCTGACCGATATCTGGGGCATGGCGCCTGCCGAGCAGCGCGGTACTACGCACTATCTGCGCGGATCGGGGACGCACCCCTATCTCGTCGCGTTGGAGGAGGGCCAAGAAGGCGTCCGCTCGACGACCTTCCTGTGCGAGGAGACTGAACTCGCTTCGCTGCAGAAGCGCGTCGCGGAAAGCGGGTTGGCCGCGAAGCCAGTGGTGTCGGAAGATCCGGGCGGCGGACATGGCCTGATCGTCGAGCTGCCCGAAGGTGTTTTGTTCCGCTTCCTCGCGGGTAGCGCGGAGGCGGAGCCGCTCGACGGGCGCGATCTGCCCGTGAAGCTGACCCACGTGGTGCTGAACGCCGCCGATGCCGAGGCTGCCGGCGATGTCGCGGAACGGGTGCTCGGCTTCCAAGTGTCCGATCGGACGAAGGCGATGGTGTTCGTCCGCTGCAACGATTCGCATCACAGCACCGCCTTCGCGCGCGCCGGCTTTTCGTCGCTCAACCACATCGCGTTCGAGATGGCGGATATCGACGCCGTCTTCCGGGGGATCGGCCGTCTTCGCGATCAGAAGATGGCGCCGGCCTGGGGGCCGGGACGGCACGGCCCGGGGGCAAATGTCTTCGCTTACTTCATCGCCCCGTTCGGCGCCGTCGTGGAATTTTCGACCGCCGTCGAGAAGGTCGCCGACGACTATAAGGTCGGCGCGCCCGAGGACTGGACCTGGCCCGAAAACCGGATCGATCACTGGGGCTTGTCCGAGAAGGACAATGCCGCGCTGCGCGAGGCCGAACAGCGCTTCCGCTTTCATCGCGACTGGGTGGCTGCCCCGCTCGCCACCACCGCTGCCTGAGGACAGATTCCATGCGCTATGTCAGCTTCCGCCGGACCGACGGCACCGCCAGCTACGGCCGGATCGAGGGCGATCAGATCGTGGATCTGGGCGCCGCGCCGGGCGCGCCTGTGGATCTGAAGTCCGCAATCGCCGCGCAGGCTTTGGCCTCGCTCTCGGGGAAGGCGCGGGTTGCACTGGCCGACGCCTTGCTTCTTCCGGTCATTCCCAATCCGGGGAAGATCCTGTGCGTCGGCCACAATTACGAGAGCCACCGGCAGGAGACCGGGCGCGCCAAGGTCGCCCACCCCTCCATCTTCACGCGCTTTGCCGATACTCTGGTCGCGGACGGCCAGCCGATCGTGCGGCCGCGCGCCTCGACCGATCTCGATTACGAAGCGGAATTGGCGGTGGTGATCGGCAGAGGCGGACGCGCAATCGCGGCGGGCGATGCGCTTGATCATGTCGCGGGTTACGCCTGCTTCAACGATGCATCGGTGCGCGACTGGCAGTGGCACACCACGCAGTTCGCACCGGGCAAGAACTTCCCGGCGACCGGCGGCTTCGGCCCGTGGCTCGTCTCGCCGGACGAGGCAGGCGATCTTCTGGGGGTGCGCGTCGTCTCGCGGCTGAACGGCACGGTGATGCAGGATCAGCCGGTCGGCGAGATGATCTTCTCGATCGCCGACATCATCGCCTACGTCTCCGCATTCACTCCGCTCTCACCGGGGGACGTGATCGCCACGGGTACGCCCGGAGGGGTTGGCGCCAAGCGTCAGCCACCGGTCTGGATGAAGGCCGGCGACAGGATCGAAATCGACATCGGCCCTATCGGCACGCTCACCAATCGGATCATCGACGAACAATAAAATCACAAAATAGCAGGAGGGATGACATGAAGACGAAGCTTTCCGCAATGATCGGCACCGCCAGTCTTATCGCATTGTCCACGCCCGCCATGGCGCAGGATGCATCCGCTACGCCAGCCGCAGCGTCGAACGCGGCGCAGGGCGGCACCGACATGACCGAACAGCAGGCCGGTGACATCGTCGTCACAGCCCAGCGGCGGCAGGAGCGCGTCGTCGACGTGCCGATCTCGATCACCGTCGCCAGTCAGGCGCAGCTCGAACGTCAGCAGGTCAACACCGTCAACGATCTCTCGCGCATCTCGCCGAGCCTCGAAGTGCAGCAGGCGCCCGGGCAGAATACGGGCGGCGGTGGCTCGCTGCGCGGGCTCGGCACGCAGACCTTCTCGGCCGGCGCCGTCGCCTCGGTCGGCATCGTCGTCGATCAGGTCAGCCAGGGCAACGCCAACATCTCCGATCTGTTCGACGTCGGCCGCATCGAAGTGCTGAAGGGGCCGCAGGGCACGCTCTTCGGCCTGACGACCTCCGCGGGCGTCATCAACATCACCACGAACGCGCCCGATCCTTCGGGCTTCAGCGCGCGCGTCCGCACCGAGCTATCGGATGCCGGAACCGCTGGTTCGCAATATGGCAACCAGATCGTCCAAGGCGTCGTCAACGTGCCGATCACGACCGATGCCGCGCTGCGCGTTTCCGGTTTCGGCAATCTGCGCCAGGGTCCCAATCGCAACGCGACGGGCGATACGCTGAACGACACCAACCGCTATGGCGGTCGCGCGCGCCTGCTGTGGCGGCCGGGTGATCGGCTGACCTTCAACCTGATCGGCGACTACAGCAAGACCAAGACGGAGAATGGCGGCGACTTCTTCACCTTCGTGAGCACGGGCGGGCCCGGCCTGATCTTCGGTGCCGTGCCCGATACGCGCGGCATCACCGCCCGCCTCGCCAGTTGCGGCGTCACCGCCCGCGAAGGCAATCGGGACTATTGCACGAGCCAGAGCTATACAGGGCGCTTTAAAAGCTATGGCGGCTCGTTCCAGGCGGATTACGAGGCGGAGCCGTTCACGCTGACGTCGATCACCGCCTATCGTGAGGCCAGAGAAACCGGCCTCGGATCGGCGACGAACGTGTTCCGCGCCGATCCGCTCGAGCTGCAGGTGGCCAACGGCCCGGTCAACCGGCGGATCAGCCTGTTCACGCAGGAGTTTCGCATCTCGTCGCCGGCCAGCCAGTTCCTCGAATATACGGCCGGCACCTTCTTCTCGCGCCAGATCCAGAATCGCGATCCGGAATCGCTGAGCGTCTCAATCGTCCCCGCGCCCGGGGTCGTGATCCCGGTCGCGCGCAATCTGGGGGCGTTCGATCGTATCCTGGACGAATCCCTGTCGGTCTTCGGTCAGGGTACGATCCACCTGACGTCGAAGGCCCGGCTGATTGCGGGCGGGCGCTATACAAGCGCGAAGCTGGCGCTCAATCGGACCAGCCTCGATACCCCGGCAAGCCCGTTCTACCGGCAGGAGCTCAGTACCGGGAAAATATCCTATCGCTTCGGCGCGCAATATGATCTCGCCAACCGGACGATGGTCTACGCAACCGCGTCGCGCGGTTTCAAGGGTGGCCAGATCGCCACGCCTGCTCTGCCGGCAGTGCCTTATGTCGTGCAGCCAGAGATCCCGACCGCCTATGAGGCAGGCCTCAAGACGACGTTGTTCGGCGGCTGGGTCGCGGATCTCAACGTCTTCTATACGAAGATCAAGGATTTCCAGGCGCAGTCGTGCACTACCGATCCGGCGACGGCGGCGATCTCCTGCGTGCAGAACAATATCGACGGCGTGAAATCCCGCGGCGCCGAGATCAATCTGTTCGGGCGCGTGACGCGGGATTTGTCCATCAATACCGGCTTCATCCTCGCCAAGGCGACGTATCCCGGCAGCTATATTGGCACGGATGGCACCAATATCGGCGGCACCCAGCTCGCTTATGCGCCGAAGTACAAATTCACCTTCTCGGGTGAATATGAGCATCTCGTGGCGAACGGCTTCAAGGGCTTCCTCGCCGGCGATACGGTCTGGAAGTCACGCATCCGTTACGAGGCCAACTCGCTCGCGGAGACGACCTACCGCGCGCACTGGACGGTTGGCGGCCGCCTCGGCGTGCGGACCGAAGACGATCGCTATCAGGTGGCGGTGTTCGCGCGAAACCTGTTCAATCAGCACGAGCCGCAGCTCATGCAGAGCTCATTTCCATATGGCGGGGCGACCAACGTCGGCGCGATCTATGGCCCGCAATCGTTCCGGCAGATCGGCCTGAGCCTCGACGCCAAATTCTGACAGCCGGGGATCGAGCCATGACAATGCAACCGGCCGCCGAACGGACAGCAATAGCCGGGCTAGGCCGGCGGCTCGGGCCCGATGTACTGGCGGCGGTCTATGCCCTGTTCCGCGAGGAACAGGGCCACCTCGCCGCCGCGCAGCCGGTCCATGCCGCTGATATCGAATATGGCGATCATTCCCGACAGCGTCTCGATCTCTATGCACCGGTCAGCAGGGACGGTCCCGTTCCCGTGTTGCTCTGGGTGCATGGCGGCGGCTTTCTGCGCGGCGAGAAAAGCAGCGTGGATCATCCTTTCAATGCTCATGCCGCGCGGTGGGCGGCCCGAAACGGGATGCTGGGCGCGGTAATGAACTACCGCCTGGCGCCCGATCATGGCTGGCCGGCGGGAGGTGAAGATGTGGGCCTCGCGGTCGACTGGCTGCGCGAAAACGGTGCGGCGCATGGCGGCGATCGCGCGCGGATCGTGGCGATGGGAACATCGGCCGGTGCGGTGCACGTCGCCACCCATCTGCGCCTGCGTGAAGAGACCGGGCTCGCTGCCGCAGTGCTTCTGTCCGGCCTCTACGGCTTTACGCCGCTCGATGAGCGCGACACGCTCTATTACGGGTCCGCGGCCGACTATTCCGATCGCTGGCCCAAGGAGGCGATGGTCGCGACCTCCCTGCCGCTGCTGCTCGCCGGTGCCGAATATGATCCGCCGCGCTTTCAAGCCGAGTTCGTCGGCCTGCTGGCGGCGCGGCTGGAGCGGCATGGGGTGCTTCCGCGAAGCTTCTCTGCCTCCGGCCACAACCATTTCAGCCTCGCTTATCACCTTGGCACGGCCGACACGCGGCTTGCCGACGAGGTGCTCGCCTTCATCGGAGATCTGGCATGACCGTCGACCGTCGCACCTTCCTCGCCGCCGCTGCTGCCACGGCGGCGCTTCCGGCGTTCGCCGCGGCGCGCGCCGGCACGGCCTTCCCCAAGGGGTTTCTGTGGGGCGCGGCGACCGCAGGGCATCAGGTCGAAGGAAACAACGTCAACAGCGACGTCTGGTTCTTGGAAAACGTGAAGCCCAGCGTGTTCAGCGAGCCGTCCGGCGATGCCGTCAACAGCTTCGAGATGTGGCCGGTCGATCTCGATCTGGTTAAATCGCTCGGGCTCGGCGCCTATCGATTCAGCTTGGAATGGGCGCGGATCGAGCCAGAGCCGGGCCTCTTCTCGACCGTGATGCTGGATCATTACAAGGCGATGATCGAGGGGTGCCACGCTCGCGGCATCCGCCCGATGGTGACGTATAATCACTATACCGCACCGTTGTGGTTCACCAGGCAGGGCGGCTGGCTGTCGGCCGACGCGCCCCAGCTATTCGCGCGCTTCTGCGATCATGCGACGCGGCATCTGGGCGCGGGCATCAGCCATGCGATGACGCTCAACGAGCCGAACATCATGCCGATCCTGCGTTACGTGCTGCCGCCATTCGTAATCGACCTGCAGCGCAAGATGCTCGCAGCCGCCGCGGCGAAAGCCGGCATGGCCAAGTTCACGGGCGCCAATGCAGCCAATCCGGAAGACATCGACGCGATCACCGTCAACATGATCGCCGGGCACAAGGCGGCACGTGGCGCCATCAAGGCGGTGCGCTCCGATCTGCCCGTCGGTTTCACCCTCTCGATGTTCGATGACACTGCGGTCGGCGCGCCAGCCAAGCGCGATGCGGCGCGCAAGGAGCTCTACAGTGCGTGGCTGGAGGTCGCGCGTGACGACGATTTCATGGGCGTGCAGAATTATGAGCGCGTGCAGTGGGGGCCCGAGGGCCGCATGCCGCCGTCTAAGGGTGCGATCCTCAACGCAGCCGGCGGTGAGGTCTATGCGCCGTCGCTCGCCAATGCGGTGCGCTATGCTTATTCGCAGACCCGCAAGCCGATCATCGTGACCGAACATGGCGTCAACACCAACGACGATGCGATCCGCGCCGCTCTGATCCCCGCCTCGCTGGCCGAGCTGCGCAAGGCAATGGACGAGGGCGTTCCCGTCCAGGGCTATGTCCACTGGTCGCTGCTCGACAATTTCGAATGGATTGCGGGCTTCAAGTCGCAGCTCGGCCTCGTCGCGGTCGATCGCGCGACCTTTGCTCGTACACCCAAGCGCAGCGCGGGCGTCTATAGCGCCATCGTCCGGCGCAACGCCCTGTGATGGCGCGCTTTCTGGTTGCCTCGCTGGCGGTGATCGCCTGGATGGGGAGCGCGGGTGCGGCGCACGCGGCCGATCCGCTGGCCGATGGCTTTCGCGATCCGCCGGCCAGCGCCCGCCCGCGCGTATGGTGGCATTGGCTGAACGGCAACATCACCGAGGACGGGATCACCAAGGATCTCGAATGGATGAAGCGCGCCGGGATTGGCGGGGTCCAGACCTTCGATGCGTCGCTGGGCACGCCGCAAGTCGTGAAGGATCGGCTGGCCTATATGACGCCGGCCTGGAAACAGGCCTTCGCCCATGCGGCCGATACGGCCGATCGACTGAATCTGGAGCTCGCGATCGCCGCCTCGCCCGGCTGGAGCGAGACCGGAGGCCCTTGGGTGGCCCCGGCCGATGCGATGAAGAAACTGGTCTGGAGCGAGACCGACGTCGCAGGCGGCAAGCGTTTCGCGGGCCGCCTGGCGGCCCCATCCTCGGTGACCGGTCCCTACGGCGCCTCTCCGCTTTCCAATCCGCTGGCCGCATTCGAAGGGCGTGATGCCAAGCCCGCGCCGACGGCCTCGGGCGAGATTGCCGTCTTCGCTTATCCGGTCGGCATGACAGTGGCGGGCGATGCCAAGGCGACGGATCAAGCCGGCGCTCCTCTCGACATCGCCGCGCTGGAAGACGGGCGCGAGGACACGCAGGTCTCGCTTCCGCGCGGCGACGAAAAAATGCCAGCGGCGCTCACGATCGCCTATCCAAAATCGCGACTGGTGCGCTCGGCAACATTGTTCATTCCCGATGCCGTACCCCCGTTCGGCGACCCGGAATATCTGCCGCGTCTCGAAGCGCTGACCGCGGCCGGTTGGCGAGCGATCGCCACGCTGCCGCTCGGCAACGTCCCGACGACGGTCGCTTTCGATCCCGTCGAAGCGCAGCGCTTCCGGCTGGTATTGGCGGCGAACGACAGTGCCAAGCGCACCGCTCTGGCACCCCCCGCGCCGGGGGCGATCGCGGACGGCATCTTCCCCGCCGGCCCGGTTCGCACGACGGTGCCGATCGCGAGCTTCGTGTTGTCGGCCGAGACGAGGACCGATCGGTTCGAGGCGAAGGCGGGCTTCGCCACCGTGCCGGATTATTATGCACTGGCGGGCAACGCGCCCGATCGTGGCGCGGTGGCGCCTGATCGCGTGATCGATCTCACGGACCGTCTGCACGCCGACGGCACGCTCGACTGGACACCGCCGCCGGGCCGGTGGCGGATCGTGCGGCTGGGCTGGTCCCTGCTCGGAACGACCAACCATCCCGCCTCGCCGGAAGCGACCGGGCTGGAGGTCGACAAATATGACGGCGCGGCAGTGCGGCGCTACCTTTCGACCTATCTCGACACCTACAAGGGCGCGATGGGCCCGTCGGGCAGGGGCATCGATGCTCTCCTGACGGACAGCATCGAATCCGGCGACGCCAACTGGACCCCGCAGATGATCGCGCGGTTCAGGGCATTGCGAGGTTATGATGCGAGGCCCTGGCTGCCGGTCCTGACCGGCGCCGTGATCGGATCACGCGCGCAGAGCGACGCCTTCCTCTACGATTACCGGCGTACTCTCGCAGATCTGCTGACCAGCGAACATTATGGCACGATCGCCACCATCGCGCACGAACATGGCCTGAAACTGTATGGCGAAGCCCTGGAGGATGGTCGGCCGCAGCTCGGCGACGATCTGGCGATGCGCGCGCATACCGACGTGCCGATGGCGGCGATGTGGGCGTTCCCGAAAGGCGGCGCGCCACGTCCCACGCTGATCGGCGACATTCTCGGCGCGGCGTCGGTCGCGCATGTCTACGGCCAGAATCTGGTGGCGGCGGAGTCGTTCACCGCCTCGTTTGCGCCTTGGGCATTCGCTCCCTCGGACCTTCGTCGCGTGGCGGATCTCGAATTCGCGCTCGGCGTCAATCGGCCGGTCATCCACACCTCCGTCCTGTCGCCGATGGACGACAAGGAGCCGGGCCTGAGCCTCGCCATCTTCGGACAATATTTCAACCGGCACGAGACTTGGGCCGAGATGGCGCGGCCGTGGGTCGATTATCTCGCGCGATCGAGCTTCCTGCTCCAGCAGGGCAGGCACGCGGCAGACGTGGCCTATTTCGCCGGCGAGGAAGCGCCGCTGACGGCACTCTATGCGCAGGCCCCTCTCGCAGACGTGCCGACGGACCGAGGGTTCGATTTCGTCAACGCCGATATGCTGGTGGACCAATTATCCGTCTCCGGCGGCGTAATCGTAGCCAGGGGCGGCGCGCGATACCGGGCGCTCTATCTGGGCGGCAGCAGCCGGTTGATGACGTTGCCGACGCTGCGCCGGATTGCGGAACTGGCGGACGCGGGCGCGATGATCATCGGCGATCCGCCGATCGGCTCGCCGTCGCTGGCGGACGATCCGGCGGAGTTCGCGACACTGGTGCACACGCTCTGGCGAGATGAAAACGAGACCCGGACGGGCCGCGGGCAGGTGACACCAGGGCATGACATCGGCGCTGCACTCGGCCGCGCCGGCATCGTACCCGACTTTACTTATGCAGGGGCGAACGGCAGCGACGTCCTATTCCAGCATCGCATCCTGTCCGATGCCGACATCTACTTCCTGAGCAACCGCACCGATCGTTCGCTCGCGATCGACGGCAGGTTCCGCGCGAGCGGACGTGCCCCGGAGATCTGGCGTGCCGACGCCGGAACCGGCGAGCCGGCGTCGTATCGCCGCGAACTCGCGCAGACGATCGTGCCGCTTGCGCTCGCGCCCGAGGAGTCGCTCTTCGTCATCTTCCGCCGGCCGGCACCCGCTGCCAGCTTGACGGTCACCGCGAAGGCGCCGCGAACCATCGAGACGATGTCCGCACCATGGCTGGTCGCCTTCCAGCCGGGCCGAGGGGCGCCGCCGACGATCACGCTTCCGCGGCTCGCGCCGTTGGAGCTGCAGGCGGATCCGGGCGTCAAATTTTTCTCTGGCGTCGCGCGCTACACCAGCGACCTCACGGTGCCGCGCGAAACGAAGGGAGCGCTGCTCGATTTGGGCCAAGTCGGCGATGTGGCCGAGCTACGCGTCAACGGAAAGCTGGTGGGCATTGTCTGGCACGCGCCGTTCCGTCTCGACCTTAGCCGTTTTATCCATGCCGGCAAGAACAGCGTCGACGTTCGCGTCGCCAACCTGTGGGTCAACCGTTTGATCGGTGATGCTCAGCCCGATGCGACAAAGCGCACGTTCATCGCTGCGCCCGGTTATCGCCCCGACGCACCGCTACGGCCTTCGGGACTGATCGGCCCCGTGACCCTCCTCGCTATCGACGAACGGAAAGAACGATGACCCGCATCCTGAGCTGCGTTGTTGCCGCCTTCATCGCTCTGTCACCGGGTATGGCCGCAGCGCAGAAGAGCTTCAGCCTAGGGCACATTTCAGCGCCCGATCAGACGGGCGCCATCCCTCTATATCCGGCATCGATCGCTCCGGAAGGGCCGAGCCTGGAGCGATGGGGCATGTTGAGCGGCCCGATGGGGCCGGATACGCGCATCGTCCGCAATGTGACGGTGCCAACGATCACGCCGGTTCTCCCCGCCGCTGGCAAGGCGACCGGAGCGGCTGTGATCGTCGCACCCGGCGGCGCATTCCTATCGCTCTCCATGGACAGCGAGGGGTTCGAGGTCGCACACCGGCTCGCGGATCGCGGCATCGCCGCCTTTGTGCTCAAATATCGTACGAACCCGGTGCCAAATGAGGAGCCGGCGTTCATGGCCATGGTCGGTCGCGTCATGGGCGAAGCGGCCCGTCCCGGCGGATCGCATGCGATCAGCGATCCGGCCGCCACCGCGGACGGATTGCAGGCATTACGGCTGGTGCGGCAGCGCGCTTCGGAATGGCATATCGATCCGGCGCGTGTCGGCATGATTGGCTTCTCAGCCGGGGCACAGGCAACGTTGCAAACCGTATTGTCAGGCGCCCCGACCGACATGCCCGCGTTCATCGGCTACATCTATGGGCCGATGGAGAAGGTCGACGTACCGCCGGCGGCTCCGCCAATGTTCGTCGCCCTAGCGCTGGACGATGGCCTGTTCGGCCGTCAGGGCTTCGGGATTGTCGAGGCCTGGCATGCCACGAACCGGCCGGTCGAGTTCCACGCATATGAGCGGGGCGATCATGGCTTCGGTACGGGCCGCCCCGGGACGACGTCCACGCAGGTGTTGCCCGAATTCATGGCGTGGCTTGCGTCGCGCGATCTGCTGACAACCCCGACCCGGCCGTGACAGCCGAACATCGCCATTATCTCGCGGCCGAAACGAGCATAGGCTTCGCAATCAGTGCGGTGTTGAGCTTGGTCTTCTGCTTTTTCATTTTCGGCGGCCAAGCCTCCATACCGGTAGGCGGCACTGGCGGATTGATCGTTGACGCGATTCCCCAGAGTTTCATGGTGGCGTTGATGTCCACTTTCGTGCCGACGCTGCTGACGCGTCGCCGTGTCCGATCGGGCGCGATCCCCGTCCGTAAAGCGCGAAGTCGATTGCCAACGCACGCCATGCTTCGCGCCCTGCTCGTTGCCTGCTGTGCTGCCGGCATCGGCGTCCTTTTGACCGCTATCGCCCTGCTCGCAGGGCCTGACGAATGGCCTTTCGTGACCGTGGCGACGGTCAAGACGGTGTATGGAGCACTGCTTGGCGGCAGTGTCGCGGCGCTCGCGACGTGCGCGGCACTGGCCGACCCGACATAGGCTGCCTTCGGTGGTTGCCTATTTCCGATTGAACGAGGCGTTACAAAGCAGGAGCGTGGCGGTCCCAAGTTTCAATCCCACCTTCGCTCCTTGGCAGCGCATTCGCTTTCGACAGGCGTTACGAGATCAGTGGTCCGACCTCGTCGACTTGTCGCTCGCTATGCGCCGTCGACGTTCTTCAAGACGGCGTTCTGCCACCAACCAATTACCGGCGATCAACCGCTGGTTCGACTGCCCGCAAAAACGGCCATAATATCTCCATAAGCAGACGTCTAAAGGTGGAAATCCGAAATCGACCCGCCAAGGTCCAGGAATGGGTCGTTTCAATCAGGCGTAATGATGGGAGCCGGCCCGCACGAACTCTCCTGCGCCGCCCTTGCCGAAAGTCTTGATCTGCCGAGCCTGCGCATTGTTTTGACGGTCGATTGAAGCCGGATCGGGGGAACGGTGAGCGGAACTGTGTCGAGAGTCTCTTTGAAAGTCCGAGATCGACAATCACGACGAACTTATCAGCCGTCAGGGCTCCCGCGACGGCGCGATCATGCGGCACATCAATTGTTTCGTGCCAGGTGGACCAGCTCGGCACGACGTCGATATTGCAGCGCGCGAGTATCAGCGTGGATACGGCTACACGCGAGCGACAGGACGCCCGCGAGGATGCTCCATGTCGCATGGCTGATTGTCACAGCGTCATCATGGACGTCCGGCAAGCGCTATGTTTGCGATCGGCATGCCGTCGTCATAGCATTGCACGAAGCGGCCGTTCAGCTCGGATGTGAGCAGGACGAAGCCGTGCCGCGCCGGCAGACTCATGCGCCGGTAGACGTCGCCGACCCGACGCCCGATGCTGGTACGGATCGCCAGATCGATGAGCGGCTGCGCTGCGCCGAGCTTCTGCAACGACGCCTGGCGCGCATAGAAACCCGTTATCCACAGCAGGTTTCGGGAAATAGAGGGATCCGCCGAGCCGAGGTCGGAAACCGCAGTTTCGACACACTTGATCGCCTCCATCACGTCCCGCGGAGCATCGGCCGCGCCGATCGGGTCTGCCGCCGCGACGTCGACGGTGCTCAGGACGTGATCGGCGAAGCCGGCGCGGGCCAGCCGGTCTGCCACGAAGCGTTCGATTGCCGCGAAGGTCGCAGCACGGGTCGGCAGATCGAATTCGGTCACATCGACGATATTTTACCACCGGATAAGGTGCGCATGCAGCTTTACTCCGGTTCCGATCGCCTTGAACAATGAGGCGACGTCGAGGAAGTCATCGATTTCGGCCAGCGCCGTGGGCTCGCAAGCACGATATGCACGTGCATGGCTTCGCCGCGTTGCATGCCCTCGTAAAGGCCGATCGCCAGCGTGTCGTGGATCTTCCTTGGAACGAGCGTGGATCGCAGTTTTGCAAAGAGGCGCGGGGAGAACTCACGCAAGGCGGTGAAATCCTTGTCGCCAAGCCGTACATATTCCGAAGATCGAAAAGCACCGATAGTGTGCTTTCGGCATGACGTGATCCAGCGTAATTGCTGGCGCAGGACTATGCGGCATGCGTCGCCTCGCTGCTCGGCGAACAGGCGATGGATCGCGGCGAGGCCGTGACCTGGCCAACCTCGCTCGTCGCCGTCTGATGCCGTTTCCGTTTCATCTCCACCGGCGCGATGCCGCCTGACCGAAAGGCCGTTTTCGATGATCGATGCAGACCGCCGCACCCTTCTTGGTCTCGGGGCCGCCGCCGGCCTGTCGGGCCTTGCCGCCGCCGATGTCTTCGCTCAGTCCGCCACGCGCGGCGACGCGCCCACCGAAGGCGCGCCCGCGCGGCCGGCGCCCGAGGCCACATATCGCGTCCCCTTCGCCGTGATCGGGCTCGACCATAACCACATCTACAGCATCACGGACGCGATGATCCGCGGCGGCGGCGTGTTGACCGCCTTCTACGCGAGCGATCCCGGCCAGATCGCGGCCTTCCGCAAGCGCTATGGCGACGTGAAGCTGGCGCGATCGGAAGACGAAATCATCGACGATCGCAAGATCAAGCTGGTCTGCAGCGCCGCCATCCCCGCATTGCGCGCGCCGCTGGGCATCAAGGTGATGCGCGCGGGCAAGGATTATCTGAGCGACAAGGCGGCGGTGGTGACGCTGCAGCAGCTTGCCGAAGTGCGGCAGGCCATCACGGAGACAGGCCGCAAGTTCGGCATCCTATATTCGGAGCGGCTGGAGGTGCCGGCCGCGGTGATGGCGGGGCAGCTGGTGCACGAAGGCGCGATCGGGCGCGTGATCCAGACGATCAATCTCGCGCCGCATCGCTTGTCCGCGCCGTCCCGCCCCGAATGGTTCTGGGATACCAAGCGCAACGGCGGCATCTTGACCGATGTGGGCAGCCATCAGGCGGATCAGTTCGTATATCTCACGGGCAGCACGCGCGCCGAGGTGGTCGCCTCGCAGGTCGGCAATTTCGGCAACCCCCAGCATCCCGATTTCCAGGATTTCGGCGACATGATGGTGCATGGCGACGGGGGCGCTGGCTATGTCCGCGTCGACTGGTTCACACCGGACGGCCTGCCCACCTGGGGCGACGGGCGCCTCTTCATCCTCGGCACCGAGGGCTATATTGAACTGCGCAAATATGTGGACCTGGTGGGCCGGCCGGGCGGAAACCACCTCTTCATCGCCGACCGGAAGGGGGCGCGCTACCTCGATTGCTCGAAGGTGCCGTTGCCGTTCGGCCCGCAGTTCATCGCCGACATCGTCGAGCATACGTCGATTGCGCAGGATCAGGAGGGCGCACTGCTCGCCGCCGAACTGGTCCTGACGGCGACCGCATCTGCAAAGCGTGCCACGACGGGCTGATCAGAAGCAGGGTTGCGGACGCGACCCAGGCCGCCTCGTGGCGCTTGGTGCGTCCTGACGGTCGCTGAGTTTATTCATCACGATCGCACCGTGCGGCGAACGCTGTCCATCGCATCGAAGCCATAGGAATGAATGTTTGAAGTTGGGGGCGCGGCGACGGCGCTGAACGTCGGCTCTAGGGTCAGCGCTGACTCTCTTGGGCTACCTCAAGCCGCTAGCCTAGCCCCGAAGCCAGGATCGGTGTAGGCGGACCCGGGCGCCCAACGGCATAGGCCCTTCACGAGCGCCTGATCTTTTCGGAGCAACGGACACGCCACGCAAAACGAATTATGATTTCGAGCGCCGCGAGCGCGAGAAAAGCAAGGCTGCCGAGACCGCCGCGAAGGTGAAGGCCAAGGCGGATAAAAAGCTGTCCGGATCAGCGACGCCGAACAAAGAGAGCGGGATCGATCCCTAAGCGGACGAAGCTCCGCTCCCTCCGCATGCGGGTTCCGATGAAAGCTCTGTTGGACCGATGGACGCACCGAGCTTGACCCTTCACCAACTCGGCTGGAAGCCGTTTTTCAGCGAGCAGCTGTCCGGTGAGGATCGGCTGCACCTACCGGCTCGCGTGATGTCGGTCCATCGCGGAATGGTCGATGTGGTGGGGGAGGGGATCGATGGCTCCGTCTCGTCCAGCCTCGCGCTGCCGGTGGGGCCGCTGGACCGGCCTACCGTGGGCGATTGGCTCCTGATCGATCCGGAAACCCGGAGCATGGCACGCATTCTGGATCGTATCAGCGTGTTCAAGCGGCCGGCCCCCGGCGACGAACGGCGGGTTCAACTGATCGCCGCAAATGTCGATACGCTGTTCATCATCACCTCCTGCGATCAGGATTTCAATGTCGCGCGCATCGAGCGCTACCTCGTGCTCGCCCGGGACGTGAGCGTGAGGCCGGTCGTCGTGCTCACCAAGGCGGACCTTTCCTCTTCGTCCGAACAGTTCGTCGAGGGAGCGCGCGCGCTCCAGCCGGGCTTGCAAGTGGAACTGATCAATGGGCGCGATCCCAAGAGCGTCGCCCGCTTGGGCGACTATTGTTGTGCCGGCGAAACCGTAGCGCTCGTCGGATCGTCGGGCGTGGGCAAATCGACACTCGTCGGCACGCTGACGGGATCCGATCGCATCGCGACGCAGGCGGTACGCGCGAGCGACGGCAAAGGCCTGCACACGACGACCGTCCGGCAAATGTATCGGTTGGGTCAAGGGCCGGAGGCCGGCGGCTGGCTTGTCGATACGCCCGGCATGCGAGAGCTGCGGATGTCCGAGGTGAGCTTGGGCGTCGCCGAGGTGTTCGACGATATCTTGGCGCTGACGCTCGCCTGCCGGTTCTCGAACTGCACCCATCGTGACGAGCCCGGATGCGCAGTTCGCGCCGCGATTGCGGAAGAGGCGATCTCGCTCACGCGCTTCGAACGGTGGCGCAAGCTCGCCAGCGAGGACGGGGTGAACAGCAGTGCCGCCGCGGTTCGACGGTCCCGTGCCGCAAAGGGCGGCAAAAGGAGATGACGGTGGCGCATCGCTCCTCAAGCCATGGGCCCCAAGGATGAAGCGCCTGCTCGTCAGCACCTATGGCGTGCCGGCGGATCGCATCCTGATCGAACCGCATGCGCGCCACACGACCACCAATTTGCGCGACTGCGCGCACCCGCTGCTCGCGGCCGGGGTCCCGAGCGACCGGCCGGCGTTCGTCGTCTCCGATCCGCGCACGATCCCGTATACCGGCGGCAAGGAGCTGGCGCAGCGCAACCTGGCGGAGAGGCGCATCCAGCCGGGCGCCCCGATGCCAGGCCCGGACGAATCCCGCCTGCGCGTCGTGCCGGATCCGATCGCGTTCCAGGTCGATGCGGCGGCGGATCCGCTCGACCGATGAGGCGCCGGGCCGCCGCCCTCCTTTTCCTGTTTGCGGCCGTGTCACTCTCACGAGCGGCGGTCGCGCGGGATCTCGCGCACAAGGTGAATCCGTTCATCGGGACGCTTGCCGACTTCGGCCAGCTGAACCCGGCCGCGGTCGCGCCTTACGGGATGGTCCAGTTGGGACCGGATACCCGCCCCGCCAATCATGCGGGCTATGATTTCGCGGCCGGGCACCTCATCGGCTTCTCGCACACGCGCGGCGTCGGCGTCGGCTGCAGCGGCGCGGGCGGCGACGTGCGGGTGTCGCTCGGCTATGCGGGCACGGGGCCGGCGTGGGCGATCGACAAGGCGCATGAGACCGCGCACGCCGGCATCTATTCGGTCCGCTACGGCGGCGGCATCGCCGCCGCGATGACGGCGACGCGCGGCGCGGGCGTGATCCGGTTCGTGATGCCCCGTGCCGGCAGCGTCGATCTCCTCCTCACCTTCGACGAAGGCTATTCGCGCCGCCATGCCGCGCAATGGCAGGCCGAGCCGGACGGCGACGTCCGCGCAAGCTTCTCTGCCGGAACGGTCTGCGATCAGGGCCGCTACCATCTCTATTCCGCGACGCGCGTCACGCGTTCGGGCGGGAACGTCCGGCTGGTTTGGACCGGGGCGGGCGGCAAGGCCCGATCGGTGCTTCAGGTCCGCAAGGGTGAGGTGGTCGAAATACGCACGGGCCTGTCGTCGATCGATCCCACCGCGGCGGCGGCGGTACGAGATTACGAGCTCGGCACGCGATCCTTCGACGCGATCGCTGGCGCCACGCGGGCGGAATGGACCAGGCAACTCGCCCGATTGACCATCCGGGGCTCGGCCGAGCAGGAGACCCTGTTCTACACGTCGCTATTCCGTGTCATGCAGACGCCTGTCGCCATCGCCGATCCGGACGGGCGCTTTCGTGGGAGCGATGGCGCGATCGTGCAGCTCGCGCCCGGCGAACAGCATTATACGAGCTGGGCATTGTGGGACAATTATCGGACCCAGATGCCTCTGCTGGCATTCATCGACCCGCTACGCGCCGGGGCCATCGCTCGATCGCTCGTCCGGCTCTATCAAACGGGCAAGCAACGCTGGGCCACCACCACCGAGCCGTTCCTGACCGTCCGGACCGAACATGCCGGCATCGTCCTGCTCGATTTTCGCCGCCGCGGAATCGTCGATTTTGATGCCAAGGCCGCGTTGGCGGGGATGATCGCCGAAAGCGCGACGTTGGCGCGCACCACTCCAGACGAGCAGATCGAGGCAGCGTATGACGACTGGGCGATTGCCGAACTGGCAGCGGATCTGGGCCAAGCGGCCACCGCAGAGCAGTTCCGCGCCAAGGCGCTCTCTTATCGCATCATGTGGCGGGCGACCTTCGACATGCTCGGCGCGGATGCGGACCTTGTCCATGCGCGTGGGCTCTATCAAGGCACGCTCGCCCAATATCGCTGGGCCCCGGTCTTCGATCTTCCGTGGATCGCCGCCACGTTGGGCGCGCGCTTTCGCCCCGAGCTCGACCGCTTCTTTGCGGACAATCTTTATAACATGACCAACCAGCCTGATATCCATGTCCCTTACCTGTTCGCCTGGTCCGGCGATGCGCAGGCCACGGACCGGATCGTCGAACGCTACCTTCGTGATCGCGTTGCGCATCGCTACACGAATGCCGGCATCCGGCCGCAAGCGTGGACCGGGCGCAGCTTCGCACCCGCGCCGCAGGGCTTTGCGGAGGGCATGGACGACGATAACGGCACGATGTCAGCATGGTATATCTGGTCGTGTCTGGGGCTCTATCCGCTCGTTCCCGGGACGCCAGGCTATGTGGCGACGACACCGCACGTGCGCGCCGAAAGCTCCCAACGAGGGAGCTGGCAGACCTCGGTTCCATGATGGTGAAGCGGCAGGGTGCCGTGAAACGATCGGCTTCTGGGAGATCGGTGCCCTAGACGAGCTCGCGGTCCCGCGGATGGCGAGCGCGCCTTCAGGACCGCCGCAGCTTGACGCGTGATCGGCCACGACGCGTCGCGTGACCCCGACTTTATGGCGTTTACCCATCTATCCTCTGGGCGGTCGCGGTGAAGAGGCCGGAGCAGGTTTCGGCATCGGCCGAGACGATCGTATGATCAGCGGAGTTCATGTGGAGCGCCTCGCGAGCAGGAGCGGCCTGAAAAGTCGTGCGTCCATGTTGGCAGAGAGCCCGTCGCCCAGGGCGCTGCAGACGTCCGTAGCGTGCACTCCTGGAGGCAGGATGTCGTGGCGTTTCTGACCACCATCGTTCGGATCATCGGGGTTGATCGATGTGACCCGCAGCCCATGCACCGGCGGAAGCCCGGGGCTGCGGCCCTGCCAGGCCGATGCGAGAGGTGCCCCGATAGCCACGACCACCCTTTGATCAGCGCCTCACAAAGAACCAACAATGACACTTTACCCGCGGTTTTCGGGTAAAGTGTCATTCGTGTTTATTCACCTCCTCGCGCTCAAGAGGGATTCACATTCCGTTCCCGCTGTGCTTGGAATGTTCCATGATGCAGCCGGACCTCTTTGCTCGAGACGTGGCTACCGAGGATCTTGATCTTCCGGCGGTCCTCAAGCGCGTCGCGCAGACCTCTCCGAGGCCCCGTTATACGTTCATGGTCCTGAATCTGATTGCACGCGCCGCCGGCCAATCCAACAGCATCGGACCGTACGTGCGGGAAGCTGGGCATTCGATCCCCGTCAGGGATTGGCTCAGCGACGCGCTGCTACCAATGGTGCAGCGCGATTCCCGGCGTCAGGCGGTCATCGCACAGGTTCGTGCCGACTTGCTCCGGAATGGCCAGTTGCCGATCGAACCCAAAGCGGCGGAGGAAATGATCGCAAGCGAAGTGCGCGACCGTCTCCGTCATTCCGGACGGACCAATATCAGTCGCGCCGTGTCCGACCTGGTACGCGCCGGATTGGTCCGCCGTCACTATCAGGGCTTTCGCGTGGACCACGAGAATCGAGGGGCGCAGCGGGAGGCCGTCTACACGATCACTCCCGCCGTCAGACGGGCTTTCGGCAAAGCCGCGTAGGGGATCGGCCCCAGGGGCCGGTCAAAGCTGGATGAAGCCGCCGCGCACAGCCACCAGGGCTGCGCGAGGAGGATCGCCACGTCGAGCGTGCCGACGAGGCTGTTCAGATCGACTTTGACGATGTCTGTGGAGACATCAGCACGCGCGCAATTTCGGTGTCCGCCAGCCCTTTCGGCACAAAACGAGCGTGTCGAGTTCCCGGGGGTCAACCGCTCTCCGATGGCGTGCAGGACGATCTGAGCGACGTCGGGCGCACTCGCCCGCGCTTCGGCATGGTCCTTGCGGATGGTCTGCGCGACGATCACCCTGTGCGGCCGAGCGGATTATGGATGATATCCGGCGCAGCCTGCGCCCCAACTGGAGCATCCGTTCCCGAGATGGGCAACGCGCTACCGGCGGCCGGCTCCTCGGCATGTTGCATCCCGTCCAGCAGACGCTATCGGCATCGCTCCTGCACCGCGGAGCGATCGAGCCCCTTTGCTACAGCCCGATCCCGATCGCGAAGGTGCCGCTGCGATCTTGGACCACATCAAGACCACTCACATGGCCACCGCCTTCGCCGTGCGTGAAATGCAAATTCTGGTCTGGCCGCAAGCATCGGCGTTCGGAACGCAGGTCACGGTTCCGAGCGGATCCGATCGCGCGCCATAGACTTTCGAACTTTTCGCCAGCGCGGTCGGCGCAGCCTTCGCCCCACGCATCGCCCGCTGCATACCGTGCGGGGACGCGAGTTCGTCGCTTATGACGAACCCGCGCGCCCATGGGGCGTGATCGGCCCGCTGCGTGTGGCTACCAGCCCTGCGCAAGCGCGCGGGTCAGCCGCGTGGAGAATGCGCGGAGATCGACGGGCAGCTCGCCATCGGCAATCCGGGCTTCGTCGAGCAGGAGGTGCGCCGCATCTTCTCGACGCGCTTGCTCGCTGTCGCTTGCCTCGCTGAGCTTCACGATGAGCGGATGACGAGAATTGATCTCGAGCACGGGCTTTGCCGCTCGATCAAGCCGCCCCGCGCCGGCGAGCAGCTTCTCGAGCTGCCGATCCATGCCGTGTTCGGGCGCGACAAGACAGACGGCGCTCTCGGTCAGGCGCTCCGAGGCGCGAACGTCGGACACGGCATCGCCGAGCGTCGACTTCACGAACGCGATGAATCCAGCGACCGCCTCCGAGGCCGCCGCTGGCGGCTGCTCGCCATCTGGCAGCGGGATGAGTCCGAGATCGGTCAGTCCCTGCGTCACGGACTTGAAGGGCTTGCCCTCATAGTCGACGCCCGATGTCACCCAGAAGCTGTCGACCTGGTCGGCGAGCAGCAGCACTTCGATCCCGCGCGCGCGGAAGCCTTCCAGCTGGGGAGACGATGCCAGGCGATCGAGATCCTGACCGGTCGCATAATAGATCGCCGTCTGGTTCTCCTTCAGACCGGCGGTGTAATCCTTCAAGGATCGCCAGGCGTCACCCGAGGCGGTCGTCTTGAAGCGCGCGAGCTCCAGCAACGCCTCACGGCGAGCAAAGTCCTCGTAGAGCCCCTCCTTGATGACAGCGCCGAAATTGTCCCAGACCTTGAGATAGGCAGCGGCGTCGCTCGTCGACAGCTTGGCAAGTTCGCTGAGCACGCGGTTGGTGACGCCCTTCTGGATCGTGGCGAGCACGGGGCTCTCCTGGATCATCTCGCGCGAGACGTTGAGAGGCAAATCGCTGGAATCGACCAGCCCACGCATGAACCGGAGATAGCGCGGCAGGATCTGTGCTTCGTCGGTTATGAAGACGCGCCGAACGTAAAGCTTCATCCGTCCGGCACGGTCGGGATCAAACAGGTCGAAGGGCTTCGTCTCGGGCACGAACGCCAGCACGGTATATTCGTGAAGGCCTTCGGCGCGGTAATGCAGGGTCAGCGCCGGCTCGTCGAACTGACCGGCGGCGCTGCGGTAGAATTCCGTATAATCCTCGGTCGTGATCTCGGCCTTCGGTTTGGTCCACAGCGCCGCACCGTCCGCAATCTGCCGCGGTTCGGCGTTCGGCTTGTCCTTGATGTAGATCGGAACCGGTACATGCCCCGACTGAGCCTTGATGGTGGATTCGGTCTTCGGCGCCTGAGTGTAGGCGGCCGCCTCCTCTTTTAGGTGCAAGATCACCCGGGTGCCGCGCGCAGGCGCGGCGACCGTTTCGACCGGCCGAATGGTATAGGTGCCCAAGCCGTCCGACGCCCAGATGGCAGCGATATCCGCGCCGGCCCGGCGCGTGACGACGTCGACGCGGTCAGCGACCATGAACGCGGAATAAAAGCCGACACCGAACTGACCGATGAGCTGGCTTCCTTCGGCCTCCTTGGCCGCGGCGATTCCTTCCATGAGGGCCTTGGTCCCCGAGCGCGCGATCGTGCCCAGCGCATCGACAAGCTCGACGTCGCTCATGCCGATGCCGTTATCCTCGATCGTGACGGTGTTCGTGTCGGGATCGAGTGTGACCGTGATGCGCGGCTGGCTATCATCGCCGAGCAGCCCGGGGCTGTTGATCGCTTCGTAGCGCAGCTTCTCGCACGCGTCGGCGGCGTTCGATATGAGTTCACGCAGGAAGACGTCTTTATCCGAATAGACCGAGTGCACCATGAGGTGCAGCAGCTTGGCGACATCCGCTTCGAACGAGCGGGTTTGCGGCGCGGTGTCGGTCGTCGTCATAGCGTTCCAATCAGCTCCCAGGGGGTCCTGGCGCGGCAGATGGCGGCCGGGCGAACCGCTTTCAAGAGATTTGCGCGGGGCAGATTTGGCTGTCGTTGGTGCGGGGCTGCTGCCAGACTGGCCGTGCAACTCGGTGATTCAGATCCTATTGCGCGAGGCGCACCGACTGATCATCATTGGCGCGGTGAGGGCGTCACCGCGGCGCAAAGCGCTCCTGGATGAGCGCGGCCTCGCGTATCGGCGGACGTCCGCTTCGACTGAAACGGATGAAGTTCCAGATCGAGGGCGATATAGTGGCGTCATGGACGACCACGAAACGCGCGCCTTTCTGATCGCTGAGGAATTACTCGACGAGCATGGCGACGACGTTGCCCAATTTCTCCAGCACAAGATCGACGGGCTCACTGCGGCGCAGGACGTCGCGCAATTGTCGGCCTGGTTCGTCATCCGCAACGCGGTCTCGTTGTTGCTCGAATCCGAGCGAACCCTCCACTAGGTCGAGCGCTGCCAGTCGCCCGGCATGGGCATCACCCGCATCACTGAAGCGCACTGGGCGCCGCACCCCCTCAATGTGCTCCCCGATGGCGTCCATGTAGGGACGGTGGGACCAGTGGACCATCTCGACGGCGACCACATCAAGCTTACGACGGCGAGCCGCGGAGACGGCGGAGCATCACTACGTGGCGACCGCGCCGGTGCCGGACGTCCGCGGAAACACCGTGCCGCACCAAGCCCGCAGCCGACACGCTTACTTTAGCGCCGCGGAGCGCGAGTGAAGGCTAGCGCCGCAACCAGCGGCGATGCCGATGATCCTGGACGGAAGGTGATAGCAGTCTGCGGATGACCAGCGTCCCGGCTCGTCCCGTTCGACGGGCTGGCGGTCGCCGCCGCTGGAATCGTATCTCCGAAGACGGCTCGGCGGTTGCCCCCCCCCCCGCTAGCGGCCGCGAATGTGGACATGCGGCTGATCCCGGACAACGACGTCAAATCAAGCGCGCCTGAGCCGGTCGCTCAGGCTTCCGCTCGCGATCGCCGGTTCTTCGTCGCCACTCGGTCTCCGCAGAAAACCGGATGTCCTCGTCCCGATCAGAAGCAAAACGCTTGAGAATGTCATCCTCGAGATCCGCCCAATACCGGCCTCGCTCCGGTCCCGAGGGGACTCGCGGAAGCAGACCAGGTTCGTCGCTCCACGCAAGCAGCTGGTCCAAACTCGTCTCGTTGAGCAAGTCCCGTAGATGGTGGGCGGTCACATAGGCGTCGGGCATAGCGCGATGCACTGGCAACCCCGTCTCGCGATCCAGCCCCTCCGGCATGCGCCAATAGCGCAGAACCTGATTGGAGAAGCTCGGGCTGTCCGGCCATAGCCGCAACGCACACTTCCATGTGCAGACCCAGCGGGCCCCTCCCGATAGCGACGGCGTGCAGAACCGTTGTTCAAATGAAGCCCTGTGCGCGGCCAAAGCGAGCGAGCCTCCGTCCGGCCTGAGGATTGATGGCGCTACGTCGCGCCAAAATGGCGCCCCCGCCACGTCCGAGTCGATGATGTGATGGATCGCCATCGTGACGGGCGGAATGGGTCGGCCGGGATTTACGAAGCGGGCACCGCGCTCTGAACTGACGAACCACCGTCCGTCGTCGTTCCGCACGACGTCCTGCCAGCCAATCTCGCAGACGGCATGCGCGGGGGGCCTGGATCCCGTGGTCTCCAGATCGATGACGCGGAGGCGCTCGAGGGTCATCTTAGCGATATGGGAGTGCTGGTGCGACGGTTGTAGCCCGAGGAGAGGGAACGCCGGCCGCCCGGGATTTCGGACGAAACGCTGCGCCTCGCATAGCGGGCGCGACACGTCTGCGCCCGCCGCGCCGATTATAAGCGAAGTCGATCGGCATATCCCGTAAGTTCCAGATAGCCGCGGCCACCGGGGGTTGTCACGGCACCTTCCCAGTAGACCGGGCTGCCCGCCTTTCTGCCGTCGAGTTCCTGATCCGGGAACAGGGGGCGGAGCGGCAGGCTTCGGACCCCGCCGGGCAACCGCACGCGCAGCACCGGATCGACCGGATAAAGTGCCCCGGTGCGGGGTGAACGCCAGCGATGGCGCGGTACGAACACGACGTCTTGTGGCCCCAGCACCGTCACATTGCCGTCGGCTGCGCGCCACGACCCGCCGGCCCATAGCGACGCGCCGTTCACGCGGCGGATGCGGAACGCCATCAGCGCGGAGCCGTCGTCGAGGTTCAACCCCGTCCAGTCCCAGCCGACGCCGCCCGCCGGCAGGTAGCTCGACGACCATTCGCGATCGAGCCACGCGGTGCCCGTCACTCGCTCCGTTCGTCCGCCACGGGTCACGGATCCCGTGACGTCGAGATGGGGGAGGCTGTAATAGCGGCTGGCCGAGCGCGGGTCCGGCCCCTTGCGGCTGTAGCCGCCATCACCCTGCGCCAGCACCGGCTGATCCGGGCGGAACGAGACGTCGAGCGCGAAGCCATCACCCGCGACATGGGCGACGAAGCGACCGTCGGGCAGGCGACGCATCGTCCAGTCGTCGATGCGGACGTCGGTGTCCGTGGTCGAAGCGCGGGCAAGGCCGAGACCTTCGCGGGCGATGCGCTCGCCGATGAGGAGATGGCCCACCGCCGGATCGGAGAGCGCGGCATGCGCGAACAGGATCTGGCGCGGGGCGAATGCCGAGCGGCTCGCCGCGCGGAGCCCGGTCGCGGTGCGGAAGAAGGTGATCTGGAAGCCGCGATGGGTGCCGCCTGGACCATCAAGCCAGCCGGTCACATACCACCATTCGGTGCGGTGGTCGCGATGCGCGCCATGATCGCGCGGGAACACCAGCGCCACACCCGGCCTGACGTCGCGAAACGGCGGTCCGGAGGGCGCCGCCGCCATCAGCAGCGCCGCCCCCAGCAGCGGAAGCGTCCGGCGCATCACCAATCCTCCCGCACGGCCCGCACAGCGTCGGTAGAGACTGCCCGGCGGCCCGCGAGCATTGCTGTCAGCGCGGAAGAGACGACGAGCGCGGCGCCGACGCCGGCGAGTAGGCCTACGGGCCATCGTGTCTCCATCGTCCAGTTGAACGACTGCGGATTGACGACGTGGATCAGGATTTGGGCCAGGCCGCACCCCAGCGCGATACCAGCGATGCCGCCGACCAGCCCGAGAAGCGCGCCTTCCACGCCCAGCATCGCGACGATCTGCCGGCGGGTAACACCGAGATGACGGAGCATGCCGAACTCGCGCGTCCGCGCGATCGTCTGCGCCGAGGTCGTCGCGGCGACCCCGGCGAGCCCGACCAGGACCGCCACCAGCTCCAGACCGTAGGTGATGGCGAAGCTGCGGTCGAAGATGGCGAGCGCCTGGGCCTTCAACGCACGGGTCGGCACGATCCGGACGACGTCCAGGATCGAAGGCGGAAGCGCGCGGCGCAACGCCGAGATGGTGCCTGCCACATCGGCGCCCGGCGCGAGATTGATCGCCGCCTCGCCGCGCGCGGTGTCGCCGGTCAGCCGGTCATAGGCTCGCCCATCGATGGTGATCGCACCGGATTGCCGGGCATAGTCGCGGTAGATCGCAGTGACGAAGACGCGAACGGGCTTGCTTCCGAGCGGCAGCTGCAGCGTTGCGCTTGGTGTCAGATGGTAGAGGCGCGCGGCCGGCTCGGAGACGCGCACCGCGATCGTGCCGGCGGGTGCTGAGATCTCTCGTCCGATGGCTGGCGGCATGTCGCCGTCGCGGACGGAGAGGAGCACGGGCGGCCTGCCCGGTGACAGCGTGATCCCGCGCTGGCTCGCGAAATCGACGCGCCGGACGCCGGTTGCCCGGGTCAGGCGGTCCCGCGTCGCTTTATCGAGCGGCGTGCTGCCCTCCGCGCTGAGATAAAGGTCTGCCGAGAGGATCTGGTTCAACCAGTCGTCGACCGAGCCGCGGAAGCTCGCGACCATGACCGCCATCGCGATCATGAGGCCGACGCTGGCGACGATGCCCGACAATGCCACGGCCGCCTGCGATGGCGCGCCCCATAGGCGGCCGATCGCTAGTTGGATGACCGGCGACGTCGAGCGTCCACGCGCGAGCGGCGCAAGCAGGATGCGCGCGAGCCAGGGCATCGCGGCGATGCCGGCTGCGAGCAGCAGACCCACCGCGCCATAGCCGAATAGCGAAACACCGCGCACCGCCGGCAGCAGCGCGAAGCCGATGCCAATCGCGGCAAGCACGAACGCCGGCGCGAGGGGAGGGCGCCGCCGCGGATCGACCGCGTCGCCGATCGTCTTGAGCGAGACGGTCGGCGCAATGCGCGCGGCCTGATAGGCCGGGAGGAGGCTGCCGACCAAAGCGGCGATCAGCCCCAAGCCGGCAAAGGCCAGCGCTGCACCCGGCGCGAACAGCAGCGGCGGTGTGCCGTCACCGCCGAAATAGCCGCTGCCAAGATCGCCGCCGACGAGCCGCAGGACGCCCGCGGCCAAGCCGAAACCGAGCAGGATGCCGACCGCGGCACCGATCACGCCGAGGATCAGGCCCTCTGCGAGCAGTTGCGCGAGGATGAGACGGCGCGATGCGCCGAGCACGCGCAGGAGGGCGAAGTGCGGCCGGCGCCGCGCGATCGATAGCGCCTGCGCCGAATAGACGAGGAAGGCGCCCGTGAGCAGGGCGACGAGGGCAAGCATGTCGAGATTGACGCGATAGGCGCGGGACAATGCGTCCGTACGGCTCCCGTCGTCCTCCGCGCCCGCCAGGACCGCGTCTGCGGGCAGGATCGCGGCCAGCGCGGCACGAACATGGTCGGCATCGGCACTGCGGGCGAGCTTGAGATCGATGCGGTCGATCCGTCCCACCCGATCGAACCGATCCTGCGCGGCGGCGATGTCGATGATCCCGAGTGGACGGTCTCCCGCGCCCGCCACGAGGCCCGCGAGCCGGAAGCGCTGGGTGCGGCCATCGATGACCAGCGACACGGCGTCCCCCACATGCCGGCCCGCCAGCGCCGCGCGAGAGAGAAACAACGAGGCGGGATCGAGCAGCGCGGTCGCGTCGTGGCCGGGGCCTGGCTGGGGCACGATTATTGGGGTGACCCGAGCCGCGCGCAGAACATCGATCCCGAGCAGGTCGATCGCGCGGGCGTCGAGCTGGGCACGAAGTTTGACGACGGGGCTCGCCGCGCCGACGCCCGCGACGGATGCCGCGCGTGGATAGAACTGCTCGCCGAAGCCACGTCCGCCGGCAGCCTCGACCCTCAGATCGGCCCCACCGTTCACGGTGGCGAGGCCGCGCGCGAAGCGATCGAGCGCGGAGGCGTTGACCAGATGCACCGCGAAACCCAGCGCCACGCCGATGGCGATCGCGACGATCGCGGTCCCGATCCGTACGGGATGCGCCCGCCACTCGCCCATCATCATCCAGCGCGGCACGGTGACGGCGCGCCAGTCGAGCGCCATTGTCACGCCTCCACGAGGCCGGTGGCCGTCAGGCGCAAAACGCGATCGGCACAGGCCGCCGCCACGTCGGAATGGGTGACGAGCAGGCCGCCCGCGCCGGCTTCGCGGAGCTGTCCGATCAGCAGGGCCAGGATCCTCGCCGCCGTTTCGGGATCGAGATTTCCGGTCGGTTCGTCGGCCAGGATCAGCGCCGGGCGGTGAGCGAGCGCGCGGGCGATCGCGACCCGCTGAAGCTCGCCGCCGGAAAGCTGGCCCGGATAGTCGTTCTCCCGGCCGGCGAGACCCACGGCGGCCAATAAAGCAATCGCCCGCGCGCGGACCTCGGCGGGCGCAGCGCGCAGCAGGGCGAGCGGCAGACCGACGTTTTGAGCGAGTGTCAGGTGAGGGAGGATGTGGAACGCTTGAAAGACGAAGCCTATGCGTCTGCGGCGCAGCGCCGCGAGCCCGTCCTCGTCGAGTGCGGCGAGGGCGACGCCATCCAACTCCACCACGCCGGCGTCGGGCACGTCGAGACCGGCGATCAGGTTGAGCAAGGTCGACTTTCCCACCCCAGATTCGCCCATGATCGCGATCAGCTCTCCGGCCTCCAAGCGCATCGCTAAGCCGTCGAATAGCAGCCGGCCCCCGGGGACCGTTTTGCGCAGATCCGTTATCTCCAGAAGCAGTTTCGGAACCACCATCACGATCCGAGCCGTTTGGCTTCCACTCGGGCGACGTCCGCCACTGCGAGCCAGTGCGCCAGCTCGGCCTGCGCGTCCGCCATCGCGCGGTGTGCTGTCGGAAGCAGATCTTGCTGTTCTGCGCACTGCGCCACGATGCGTTCGATCAGCCGGCCGAGATCATGGCTCGGCGCCGCTTCAGCGAGAATCTGCTCGGCAACCTCACGTTGTGCCTCTTCGCTGTCGCGCAGGCGCAGTCCGTGCCGGGGCTGGCCGCCAGCCCTGAGAAGCGCGCTGAGCCATTTGCCGTCCCACGATGGCGCGCTTGCGAAGAGCTTGTGTCCGGACAGCGCCTGCATCATTCTGGCGGCGACCGTCTCGACCGGTTCGCCTTCGCTGAGAAGTGTGGCTCTCGCGATGCCGTGGACGGCTTCGGCCTTCTCATCCCAGTCGGTCCAATTCGGCGCAGGCAGGATCAAATGGCCTTCAGCCGTGCCATCCTCGAATACCCAGGCGACTTCGATCGGGTAGCTTCGCTTGCCAAGCGACGAAGCTTCGAAATCCAGGAAGGCTCTCAATTCATTGTCCTCGCTTCATGATTCCTTCGGCGCGCGCCGGCAGACAGTTGTTCCTGAGTCACGTTCAGCCATCGCGTCTCTTCCCGTCAGGCGCCTCCTTGATCAGGTCCGGCCTAACTTCGCTATCGATCCGGCTCCCACTTTGTCGGCATGGACGATCGCCGAGCATGACGCGGGGCCGTTTCCGCGAGGGGAGCGGACCAAATCCGCGTCAAGACTTTCCTCTCTTAATCTCAAGCCATACTGACAGGCGATCAGGCCGGCTTGCCGAGGCAGACCGCGACCTTATCCGCATCACTTCCTACCTGCCTGACCGCCTCCGCAAGAGCGTCGCGCGTCACCTCATAGCGGTTGGTCCAATATTCGACCTGATCTTCCTGACTCATGTCGATGCGGTGAGAATAGGGCGCGCCCCGCTGTTCAAGATGGTTCGACATAATGCCTCCGTCCAATGGCGCTACCTCAACGCACCAGCAAGCGACCGGCTCAATCCAGATAGTGCAGCAGGTCCGATTCACCTGCTCGCGGAGGCGAGAGCGACAATCGCTTTCCCGCCAGCGCCCCTACCGCAGATCGGAGCCGCGGCCGTCCGTCAGTTTCGCAAGCAGATCCGCCACATTCGTATTGAACGAGGTCACCTCTGCGACGGGGAACGCCGTGTGTAACGCGTCGACGACGGCGCGTCGGACGGACTGCTCCACCTTGTCGCGACGCTGATTTCCGCTGTCCACCTTATCATCTGCGCCGCGCACCACACCGCTTGCAATGGGCAAAGCGTTAGCTGACGCGCGTCAGTCTCGATGCAAGCTCCTCAGCGGATCGATGGCTTGACCGCGGGCGACCCTCGTCGGCACGGGCTCATCGTGCGTCAGGGAAAGATCTCGCTGCCGTCCCAGGCGAAAATTTTCCCACTCGATGCTGGATCCAGATCCGCGAGCACATCCAGGAGGTGTCGGGCGGCGCGCCCTGGAGAGAATAATTGGTCCGGCGGCACGCCCCGCTGGAAGGGCTGGCTAAGGTCGGTGTCCACCGTGCCCGGGTGCAAAGCGACGCAGAGCGCTTGGGGCCGCGACCGCGCGATCTCGATCGCCGCGCACTTCATGATCATGTTGAGCGCTGCCTTGGAGGCGCGATAGCCATACCAGCCGCCAGTGCGATTGTCGGAAATGCTGCCGACGCGCGCGGAGAGCGCCGCGATCACCGCCCGCCGGTCTTTGGCCAGCAGCGGCGCGAAATGCTTCAGCGCGAGGGCGGGTCCGATCATGTTCAGCTCGAAGAGCCGCGCGAGCGTGCTGCCATCCAGCTCGCGCAGAGCCTTCTCCGGCATTCTGCCATCCTCATGCAGGATGCCGGTCGCGATCACGACCAGATCGAGCGGCAAGTCGATCCGCTCTGCGGCGTTGCGGATACTGGCTTCGTCCACGACGTCGATGGCGCCGCCGACGATCCGGCCCTCGTTCGTGCGCGGGTGACGCGAGAGAGCATATATGCGCGTGTAGCGACCGGATGCCGCGAGCGCCTCGACAAGCGCGCCGCCGATGCCGCCGCCCGCGCCGATTACCACGGCGGTCGCGTCTACCAACCGTGGCTCCCCGGAACACCTTTGAACGGACCTGCAAAACGCGACGTGATCCAGCCTCCGTAAAAGCCACCTGGCTGAGGCATGACCAGTTCGTCGTCGACCAAGCAGGCGTCCATCGCGGAAGCGTAGAAGCCCACATGGTTGCGGATGATCGCGAATGGCGCCGTCGGATCAGGATAGGCCCAGGCCGCTTTTGCTCGAACCACAGCGCCGACCATGACGTCGAAATAGACCGCCGAGCCCTTCCACTCGCAGAAGCTGCCCCCTGCGACGGGCCGCAACGCTTCGCGCGCTATGTCATCCGGCGGAAAATAAAAGGTCGGCGGGTGGCTGGTCTCGATGGTGCGGATGCCGCGTCGCGTCTCGGCAATAACTCGTCCATCCAGCACGATGCGCAAATGCGCATCGGTGGGCTGGGCGATGGCCGGACGGGGAAAGGCCCAGACGCTCTCTTGCCCCGGCTCGATTGGATCAGGAACCGGCCGGATCATGCGGCCTGCCCCTCAAGGCGGCGGGCAAAGCGCTGCAGCATTGGTCGAGCCGCCAGAAAGCGCCCGTAGAGCCACTCGAGCTCGTCGAGGACGAACGGGGCTCGTGCCGCGAGTCCCAACGGCCGCAGCAGTGGAATCGCCCTCCACATCGCGGCGAACGCCGCCGCGCCCGAGAGCATGCGCCCATCGTCTTCGGCATGAAGGCGGTCGAGCAGCGCCTTCCTGTCGCGCGGACACGCGCTGGCCCCGTCGCTGGCATCCACGAACGTAATCGCACCGCGACGATCCAGCCGCCGCATAAGCGCAATCTCCCGGCGGCACAGCGGGCAGCCACCATCGTGCCAGACGGTCAGGCGCATTGGGGCAAAGCGGGCGACGGATTGCGCTGCCATACACGTGTCGCCAGCACCGTGGCGAACGCCAGCCAGCCCAACAGCGGGAGCGCCGTTGCCTGCGCCACGCGGTCGACCTTTTGCGTAGTCACGACATAAGCCGCCGTTGTCGCCAGCATCGCCCCGGATGCGGCGGCGCTCGTCGCCAGAGCGCGCTCGCGAAAGAAAAGCTCGGTCCAGCCACCGATCATGGCCGATGTTGCCAGCCAAAGGCCGATCGATGAATTTCGTCGGGGCGACGGCGCGTGGCGGAGCAGCCGATACCCGCCGACCGCCATGCCGGTCTCCAGCACGGGCCACACAGCCGCGAAGACCGCATCGGGTGGCGTGAAGCCCGGCTTGTCGAGGTGACGATACCAGGTCCGTATTCTGGGATGCGAGGGGGCGGGCGCATTCCGACGTCCGATGAGCGCGCTCAGACCTAGCACGCCGACGACGATGCCGCCCGCGACCAGCGGCGACAGACCGGGCAGGCTGTTGGCAGCGCGCTGGTTCATGCCGCGAGGTAGCGCTCGAGATCGTCGCTGCCGCCAATTCGCTCGCCATCGATAAAGATCTGCGGTGTCGTCTGGACACTGTGCTTCGCTTCAAAGGCGTCGACCTCGTCGCGCGATCGAAGGACATGCTCCTCGATCACAAAGCCTTTCTCTTCGAGCAACGCCCTAGCGCGAACGCCGAACGGGCAGGTCTCCTCCGGGAGGATCATGCGGTAGAGCGTTGCTGCCTTGTCGTCCGCCATGGCGTGTCCTTTCGCGCGGCCGGAGCGACCGCGCGGCTAAAGCGAAGCGGCGGCCTCGACGTTCCGGCGCCAGAAGCGGCAGGCCCTCCGTCGCGGACGGAGGGCCCGGGCGGTCAGGGCCTTAGCTCGCGGATGACGGCAGTGCCCGCGTGATGACGCGCGCGAGACGCGCCGAAAATCCGCGGGGACCGACCGGTTGCTTGCCGTCCGCAATCTGCGCCTCGTCAAACAAGTCGCCCTCGAGAAAATATTTTTCCTGAAGGCGGATGAAGTCCTGGTGGTCGGTGACCCGCCCTACGACACTGAGGCGGCGGCAAAGCGCGGGATCGCCGCGGTCGGCCTGCGGTCAGGCAGCTTCAGCGCTCAATCGCTCTTCGAAGCCGGCGCAATCGAGCTTTATGATGATGTCGCTGCGTTGCTTCGGGACTACACCAATTCGGCGTTTGCAGCTGCATCCGTCTTTGGCTGATTCAGATATCTCGGAACCCGCAGAGCGGCTCGCGGCCTTAAAAAGCACCGAAGCCGTCTTAGCTTGGACGACATCGCCGGGTCCGGTGACAGCAACGCCATCTGACGTCGATGACTGCTACCTCCGGGCCAGTTCCATGAGCGATGCAAGATCATTGCGAATGGCCGTCGCCGCTACCGCGGCCTCGCCCATGGCGTGGCTGATCTGATCCAGTCCCTTGGCCACGTCGCCAGCGGCGTACAAACCGGCGACGGTCGTTCGCTGATGGGCATCGATGACGAGGCAACCATCTTCGGTAGCCTCTGCGCCGAGCGAAACGGCGAGTTCGGACCGGATGACGGAGCCCAACGCCGGGTAGACGCTGTCAAAGCCAAGCGCCCCGGACGGCGTCGGCACGAAAAGCCGATCACCGTCGATCTCGAGCGGGCCGCATGGTCCATCGACAAGCTCCACCCCTAGACGCGCAAGTCGCTGGCGCTCATCGCTGCTGAGCGCATGAGCCGCGTCTGGCGCGATCAGCGTCACATCGCGCGTATATGTGCGCATGAAGACCGCCTCGTTGTGCCCATGAGCCCGCGTCCCGATCACGGCGATCTTCCGATCGGTAACCTCGTAACCGTCGCAGATCGGACAGTAGCGGAGCAGTCCTGTCTCCAGCGCTTTGGAATGAACGGCCTCGGCCATGCGGGGCCGGTTGTTAACGACCCCTGTCGCAAGCAGGACGGACCGGGTTTGGATCTCGCCACCGGCCAGCGTCGCGACGAAGGACTCGCCGTCCTTTCGAAGACCCGCGATCTCCGCCTCGCGGACTTGCACGCCAAATTCTTCCGCCTGCGTGCGCATCAGACCGAGGAGTTCGGTGCCACGGATGCCGCCCGGGTAGCCGGCATGGTTGTGCGTTCGCGGTATCAACGCCGCGCGGCTGTTGCCCGCGTCGACGATCGCGACCTTGAGATGGAAGCGGCTCAGGTAGATCGCAGCCGTCAGTCCGGCTGGACCGGCGCCGACGATCAGGACATCGCTGACGCCTGTTGGGGCGTTGACCTGTCCGGTCACCTTCAAGACGTCACTGATAGCCGCCCTCCTTGCGCTCTTCGGCCGCCTCTTCCTGCGCCTTCTCCAAGGCGTCCTTATCTTGCTCTTCGCTGGTCGGCTCGGACGGTGCGTCGTTTTTCGGGTCGGGAATCATGGTGGGCCTCCGGGATAAGTCGCAGTTCAACGAGCGGAGTCGTCGGTCAGGCCCAACGAATAACGTGCGCGCCGGTGCTTGATCGAGATGCTGCCATAGTACGGTCGCAGGCGTTCGTCGGACGCTGCTCCGATCTGCATCTGGCCTCCTAGAGCCAAGCGACGCGCACGGCAGGCACGCAGGCGGCATATGCAGCAATCACTGACGTTCTCGCGCTGCCTCGGTCTCCTCGGGCCCGCCGTCGACGTCCTTGAGATCGGTCCGCGGGCTATCGTCCGCCTTGAGCAGCTCATATCAAGCTTCGCGTGAATGGCATGCGTATCCCGGTGCTCGGCTCGCTGAATGAACAGTCATGACCTCGTCGCTCTCGTCTCGACGCTGCCAGTCAACGTTTCGCGCTCAAGCCCTATCCGCGGATCGGTGAGGATGACATCGGTAGTGAACGGGCGCACTCCCCTGCCGTGCCGCGCCCCTCAGACAGCAACATTATGACACAAACGCCGGCCTGACCAAGATTGGGGGTCGTCGCTGCTCATCCGGCTGCTTTCCTGATCGTCGTCGTTTATGCCGGCGCCTGTAAGCCTTGCACATCCGGAAGCGCGTCGGCCTTGGGCAGATCAGCCCCCCTGAGGCACTCCCTTCGAGAAATTGATTTAAATCACGTAGCGGTGTTAAGATGCGACGTGGACGGTGCCGAACTTGATGCGTTCGCGGCGCTCCTTCGAAAGCTCAATCGCGTCTGCGCGCTATCGGAAGCCGACGAAGCGACGATCCGTGGTCTGCCATGGTCGATCGAGAGCAAAGTGGCTCGTTCGATTCTGATCCGGGAGGGCGAGCACGCCGCGCTATGTTCCGTTTTGCTCGATGGCTATGTCGCTAAGGGCAAAACGGCTCTTAACGGGTCCCGCCAGATTGTCTCATTTCACATGCCGGGCGATCTGCTTGATATTGAGCATGTGTTCTTCCGACCCTCAGATCACAACCTCCATACAGTGACCAACGTGGTCGTGGCTCGCGTGGCGAGGGAGGATCTACGCAGCGTCACGTTATCCCGCCCCGGGCTCGCCGAAGCGTTTTGGTGCAGTTCCTTGTTGGATGCCGCGATTTATCGACAGTGGCTGCTCAATGTTGCGCGCCGCAACGCAAAGAGCAGAGTGGCTCACATGCTTTGCGAGTTCACGGTGCGCGCAAGCATGGCAGGGCTCGGATCACCGGCGGCATTCGAGTTTCCAATGACGCAAGTCGAGATCGCACATGCGACCGGGCTTACGCCGGTCCATCTTAACAGGATCATCGGCGATCTGGCTGAGCAGGGACTGATCGTCCGCAGGAAAGGCCGGCTAAGCATCGGTGACTGGATTGCAATCCAGCGCACGGCTGGTTTCAAACCAGCATATCTGGAAACGAATGCGCGCGTGTTGCTCGTCTAGGGCGCGGTTAAACCATCAATGGTGTCCAGCAGGGCGTTGATTGCCTCAGATTGCCCGGCGGCCTCCGCTGCGTGCGCCTCGTAGGTTTCCAGAAGCTCTTCATGGACTGATCGCACCATACACGACGTCTCCGCGACCTTCTGTCGCTCCTCGTCGGCCCGTCGAAGCATGAATGCTCCGTCGTCTTCCCCACGTCCGAAAGCTGATCGGGGATCATTAGCCATGGGGGTTCCCCGCGCTGACGTCGAAGGGAGGACGCTTGCCGGCTCGTTGATCCACGGCCTTGCCCGCACCGCCCTGTAGCCGATGCCCGGTCTCAGCGGCAGCCTCGGGAGTGAACGAGATCATGATGCCATCCGGCCCTTCCACGAGCACTTCGCCAGCCTCGGCACTGACGTCGCTCGGCGTATTGTGCGCCTCGGTTCGCTTCATCCACCGTCTCCTAGGGTGCGGGAACGCATAGATGCTCAATCGGATGCGACGCTGAGGCCCATCTTTTGTCCAAATTGCCGGCAACCCATCTTCGGCGCGCTGAAACCGGGGATTGGCGATGTCGAAGATCGAAGAGCTGAACGCCGAGCCGAATTTCAGCGAAGAGTTCCAACGCTCGTAATCCTCTGGCGCAAGGATCATGAACATCGCCCTCGGATGTATCACGCCCGCGATGCTTGCTTGAGGAAGGGATTCAAACCATTCCGCTCGCCGGCGCGTTAATTAATAGCGGAACTATAGTCACGAGCAATAGATCACGTTCGTCGGTCACTTCGATCCGGAAGTCCCCCTCATCGAGGATCGAAGGATCGGCTTCCATGCATTGGGCCAAGAATAATATCGCATGTTGGCGTGTTCACTCGGTGTGGACGCCGCTCACATCCGGGGATCCTGCGTCGGGTCTGAGTTCGATCGCGCTCCTCGCCGGCCTTCAAAATCTACTGAGCAAGATTTGCAGTTGGCCCGTCGACCAAGCTCTGAGGCGATCCGCCTCGTCGAGAACGCGCTCGAGATATGCTTCGGAGCCAGCTGGCCTGATCAAACGGGCCGGCGGGCAATTCCGCAGAATCACGATACTTTCACGGTCGGATTGGCAACGCCGATTCGGAGCGGCGGGGTGAGGCCGCTCTGCCCGCCGGCGCATTTGGTCCCCATGCCAAGCCGGCGGGCTTTTACAGGAGCACGGCGGGCCGAATACCGTCGTGCTCCTTACCTATCGAGCGCGGTGTATCGCTTCGGGTCCATCGCCGATGCGCGGAGCTCGAGCGCCTCAATGCCGGGGACGAGCCCACGCATGGCCGTCTCGCGGTCCATACTTATGACGGTAGATCAGATGGCTGGCTGCTAAACATATCGACGATCCGAAGGATGCGGCCGCGGCGAGGCAGCGCCACACCTGACGCCCCTGCGGGCCAGAAGTTTCGGCTGAATTCAGACGTTCGCGTGAACGGAACGCGGCCGATAGGCTCCGTGCAGCGTTACGACCGAACTAGCCCGATAATATAGCGCCGAACGCAGCGAGGGGATGAGACGGTGGGAATGCAGTCGGACCAGCTGGAGAGCCGCATCCTCGCGAGCGCGACCGACTTCGCGATCATCAGTCAGGATCGGGACGGATTCATCACAAGCTGGAGCCCGGGCGCCGAGAATCTTCTAGGCTGGCAGCGGCATGAGATGATCGGTGCCAACGCGGACCAGATCTTCACCCCGGAGGACCGAGAAGTCGGCGTTCCCGCCAGTGAGATGGCGCGCGCCCGGCTCGATGGCCGGGCATTGAACGAACGCTGGCATGTAAGGAAGGACGGGACCCGTTTCTGGGGATCCGGGCTGATGATGCGATTGCTGGGGACGGACGGACAGTTTGACGGCTTCGCCAAGATCATGCGCGATCGCACCCAGGAGCGCGCAACCGAGCAGCGTTACAACGCGCTTACGGCAGCCATTCCAGGATTTTTGTTTATCGCGGACGGCGATGGACATCTCACCGAGACCAACGAGCTGTTCCGGACCTTCACCGGCCGTAGCGACATGGAACTGAACGGTGATCACTGGCTCGAGGCCGTGCACGAAGATGATCGGCAGGTGACGTCGGATCGGTGGCGCCAGTCAATATTGGATGGCAGCCCCTACAGCGTGCGACTGCGCTTCCGCGCCAAGGATGGGCTATATCGCTCCTTCATGTGTCGCGCCCTTCCGGACCGGGATGACGACGGCCACATTACGCGTTGGATGGGCACCTGCCTGGATGTCGACAACGAAGCGCGCGCGCGGACGGCGCTGGAGCGCCTGACCGTTGCCCTAGAGCATAGAGTCACTCAGGGGACGGAGGACCTCGCGTCTGCGATCGAAAGCCTGCAGGCCGAGATGGACGACCGGATGAAGGCGGAGGAAGCGCTTCGCCACGCGCAAAAGATGGAAGCGGTCGGACTGCTCACCGGGGGCGTCGCGCACGACTTCAACAATCTCCTCACGGTCATCCGTGGAAGCGCCGAGCTGCTGAGGAAGCCGAACCTCGCGGAAGATCGACGCGCCCGCTATCTCGACGCGATCTCGGATACGGCCGACCGCGCCGCGGCGCTGACGGCGCAACTGCTCGCATTCGCGCGCCGACAACCGCTCAAGCCGGTCGTATTCGACGCCGTCGCGGCCGTTCGCGCTATGGAGCCGCTCCTAATGGCAACCCTTGGTAGTCGGGTCTCGTATGACTTCGATGTGGAGCAGCCGCCTTGCCTGCTGTTGGCCGATCCCAGTCAGTTCGACACGGCGATTCTCAACCTGGTCGTCAACGCGCGCGATGCGATGGGTGGAAGTGGTCGATTGAGCATCGCGATCGGCAAGACAGACGTCATACCCACGATCCGCGCGCATGGTCCGCGCACCGGCGAGTTTGTCGCGGTTGCGATATGCGACTCTGGACCCGGCATTCCCGACGGCAGCCTCGCCCAGATCTTCGAGCCATTTTACACGACGAAGGGTGTGGGACAGGGCACCGGTCTCGGGCTCAGTCAGGTGCACGGATTCTGCAAGCAGTCCGGCGGCGACATTGGTGTGGCTAACCGCAGCGAGGGCGGAGCCATATTCACGCTCTATCTACCAACTACGGGCAAGCAGGTTGAAAGCGTCACAGCCGCTGAGATCCAGCCCGCGGCCGCTCCCGGCGAAGGTCATGGTCTCATACTGATCGTCGAAGACAATGAGATGGTCGGCCGGTTCGCGACGGATCTCGTCGAAGATCTCGGCTATTCGGCACTGCTCGCACCGAATGCGCGTGCCGCTCTCGAAATCCTGGGGGATCGGGCCGGGAGCATCGATGCCATCTTCTCCGACATCGTCATGCCCGGAATGACCGGCATCGAGCTGGCACAAAGGGTGCGTGCGGAATATCCCGCGATGCCGATCGTGCTGACCAGCGGTTACAGCCACATCCTCGCCCAGGAGGGGAGCCACGGTTTCGAGCTTCTGCAAAAGCCATATTCGGCAGAGGGCCTTGAACGCGTCTTGTCCCGGCTGTTGACCCTCAGGACCGACGGTTAAAACCTAGCGCGCAACCGTGACCTAGTGGCGGACGACAAGAATGATCCAATCCAATTCGCATCGTCAGCGCAGCCGTCGCGAGGTTTAACAAGCGGTGCCGCGCAGACCCTCCAACGCCGTTCACGTTCGCATGCGCGGCTCTTTCATTGTGCAAGCTATACAAGTAGCTCAGACACATAGATAATGTCGGCGCGTTTGTGGACCTATGCGTCGTAGGAAGCACGCTTACCGAAAAGGGTAATGGCCGTGGTTCCCGAAATGCCGATCGCGCACACTTGGCAGCCGGAGCATCTGCGCCTTGCCGTGACGGCGGCAGGCGTGGCCCTTTGGGCTTGGAACGTCGACACTGATCTGTTCACCATGGACGAACGCGGCTTCGAGCTTTGGGGCTTGCCGTGGAGCGATGCGGTCACGTTCGAGGAGCTCTCGGCGCACATCCATCCCGCGGACCGCGATCGCGTTCGCGCCGCCTTTGCCGCCACGAGGGCGGTTCTCGGGCGCTACGAGACCGACTTCCGCATTCTGGTGGGCGGGGAGATCCGATGGATCGCGGCGCGCGGACAGGGCGAGGACGTCGGGATCGTCGGCCGCACCATGTTTGGTATATTCCTCGACGTGACTGGTCGGAAGCAGGCGGAGGAGAGCAACGAGCTTCTCGCAGGCGAGATGAGCCACCGGGTCAAGAACCTGCTTACGATAGCGTCGGCACTCACGGCGATCACGTCGCAGTCGACGACCAGCAAGGAGGAGATGGCGCATCGGTTGACCGAGCGGCTGACCGCGCTCGGGCGTGCGCACGATCTCGTCCGCCCGCTACCGAACGGCCAAGGACACGCGGCGTTGTTGGGCGATTTGATCTCGGTCTTGCTGGCACCCTACGATGATCTGGGGGCATTTAAGGGCCGCGTTCGCGTGGCAGTCGAACGGATGGGCGTCGGAGAGAACGCGGCGACCGGGCTCGCCCTTGTGATTCACGAACTGGCTACAAATTCCATGAAATATGGCGCTCTATCGGCGCAAACTGGAACGCTTGACGTATCCGGCCAGACGGAGGGAGCTCACATCGTGCTGACATGGCTCGAGCGAGGAGGGCCCGCCGTCACCAAGCCCGAAGCAGGCGCCGGCTACGGCAGCAAACTGGTCCGCCGCAGTGTCGCTGCCCAGCTGGGCGGCACCATCGATTACGACTGGTCAGAGAGCGGCCTCATCGTGCATGTCCGAATGGAGCGCGATCGCCTGTCGTCTTGACAAGCCCAGATCCCGGGCCGCAAGTCAGGATCCATGTTCGACTTTTTTTGAACGACCGGCCTGCCAAGTGTTGGCGAGGATGGCTTGACGCATTTAAGACTGTCGGAGCCGTACATCCGCCATGGTCGTAGCAGGGCTGTTGATCGCTTCAGGCCGCATTGGCCCCCGCGAGTCACAAAGGCTCGACATCAAGGCGTCTTGTTTGGCCGCATCATCAAGGGTGGAGGGTCCCGCCCTGGTGAACTTTGATACAAAGGTCCGGCCGCTCCCCGGATCGCCGCTGGTTGCCCAATGATCGTGTAGAACCCCAGGCCGATCAGCGCGGCCGCGGCAAGGACAATGCAAGCTAGCAGAATCCAGCATATTTTCCGATGCCTCGGCCCCATGGTCACGGTCGAGCATCCTTTATGGCAGTCGCCTACCGTAACCACGATCGTCCGCAGGGCAGACAACATGGATCAAGAGCGGCTGAATCATATGAGCGAGCGGATTGGGGCGGAAGGGGCGCGCGTATCGCGCCTTTTTTGGCCGGCTCAGGCGTTCACGCTATGAAGAGGGCCAAAATGTCCTTGGCCAGACGGGCGGGTCGTTTGGTCGCCGCATCGAGACAGCACCAGCTGCTCTTGACCTCGGCCAGCACCTCCTCGCCACGCTTGAAGAGCGTGGTGAAGAAGGTGCGTGCGCCTTGCGCGCGCTCAGCAACGACCTCGGCGATGAGGCCATCATCTAGAAACGCCGGCCGGCGATAAGTGATCTCGTGTTTCAGGGCGACCCAGAGGTGCGACGCCACAGCCTCGGGGGGCGCGACCCGTTGCCAGTAATCGACGACCGCTGCCTGCACCCACTTCAAATAAACCGCGTTGTTCACGTGACCCATGAAATCGATGTCGTCCGCCAAGATGCTGATCGGGAACTCGTAGATGCGGTCGGCGGCACTGGACATGGGATTGGGTCACACTTTGGGGGAACGCCGGATCAGCCTACGCCGCTGACCCAAAAATGGCCAGCGCCCGACCTTTACGAAACACCATGCGCGCCGCGGGAACCGTCCTCGCACCCATATGCGAGCGGCGATAATTGGCCTGCCACAAAGCGAGGTGTGGCCTGCAAAGACGGCAGCACAAGCGGACTACCGATCTCGGGCTCATGCTCGCCGGCCGTGGCGGTGATGGATTTATTGCGATCGGCCTTGATGCGGATGTCGAACGCGCGGGAATCGCACGAGATCTGCCCAATTCCCTTAGAACTCGAACTCCGTGGGCTCCGACTACGCCCGCCAGTCTCGGCGTCGCGGTCGGAGGGCAGGCGAGGATTTGGCCGATATCATGGCCCGGCGGACATCGTTTGTACAAGGCGAAGGCGGCGAGGCGCGATCGGTTGCCATAGAGTGAGCAGGCTCCGGCGCCTGAACAAATCGAGGGTATCGACTGGCGCGACATCGCGCCCCTCGTCGGGCTGGCGGGCCAATTCGCGTAAGCGCCGATTTGATGAAGGCTCCGCTGTCCGGTCCGCGCGTTCAACCGCTAGACCCAACCGGACGACCTCAGGAGGACCGATGACGGACCGGCTTACGATGCAGGACCCGCGCGACCAATACCCCCGCCCGCCCTTCCCGAAGCAGCCGCAGCCTGCTCCCGGCCTCGCAGCCGAAATGGACCCGAAGCCCGATCACGGGGAGGAGAGCTATCGAGGGTCGGGCAAGCTGACTGGTCGGAAAGCGCTGATCACCGGTGCGGACTCGGGGATCGGGCGAGCCGCCGCGATCGCATTCGCCCGGGAGGGCGCCGACGTCGCGATCGTCTACCTCCCTGCAGAAGAGCGCGACGCCAAGGACGTCGTGGCGTTGATCGAGGCGGATGGGCGAAAGGCCGTCGCACTTCCCGGTGACGTGACGGACGAGGGCTTTTGCCGCTCGCTTGTGGCCGATGCCGTCGCGCACCTTGGCGGGCTCGACATTCTCGTCATCAACGCCGGCCATCAGCAGACGCGCGAGGACATCTCGCAGGTCAGCTCGGCAGACTTCGACGTGACGATGAAGACGAACCTCTACGCGCTCCACTGGATCACGCAGGAGGCCGTTCCGCATCTGAAGCCCGGTGCATCGATCATCATGACAGCCTCGGTTCAGGCCTACGATCCGTCGGCGTCTCTCCTCGACTACGCTACGACCAAGGCTGGCATCGTCGCCTACAGCAAGGCGCTCGCCAAGCAGATGATCGAGAAGGGCATCCGCGTGAACGCCGTGGCGCCAGGCCCATTTTGGACGGCGCTTCAGCCGAGCGGCGGCCAGACGCAGGAGAAGCTCACGAAGTTCGGCGAGGCCAGCGCGTTCGGCCGGCCTGGCCAGCCGGTCGAGATCGCGCCAGTCTACGTCCTTTTAGCGTCACAGGAGGGAAGCTACATCACGGGCGAGGTCTATGGCGTGACCGGCGGCGCGGGCATCGCGTGAGCGTCTCGATGGGCACAGGCTCGTGCGGCCGAGCATGCGCGCCCGTCGGTTTGCTGTCGAGGCGCGCATCCGCGGAGACGTGACGATGACGGAAGCACCCTGGGCCGACGAGGCGAAGACGCCACCCATCGACTGGCGTGTGAGCGCCGCGCTCGAGAACGTTCCGCGCGGCGATGGCGATGTGGCGGACGTGACGTCTCTCGAGGGTGCGGTCCGCGCGTGGGCGCAGCTTGACCCCGAGCACCGCACGGCGGCCGTGCTGACCATTGAGCACCCGCTACAGATCAATGGCGCCGCGATGCTGACCTTGTGTGGCGAAGGCATCGCGGTTCTCGTGGAGCGGCTGCCGTCAACCGGCGAGGGACGCTAGAGCATGGCAGTAAGCGTGCGCTTCGAAGCCGGCGATTGGCAGTGGCTGCCCGAGCGCGAGGGCATGTTGTTCGTCGGCGAGACCGGGATGGGACTGGTCGAGTTCTTGATCACGATCGAGGCGCTGGCAGAGCTGTTCGACCCCACCGTCGAGGCGATCGACCGCGAAACCGCGATCGAAACGTTCATTGAATACGAAGCCGACATCCACAGGATCGCGCATCGCGAGTTCGTCAGCCGTCTGGGCGGCGAACCACCGATCTTGCTGACCGCTGCCGACGTCGCGGGCTGACGGTCACCCTTTCCGGTCGACCGCAGTGCGGCCGGTCAGCCTGGCTAGCGTGACGGGTGCGTAGTCGTGAACATCCACTCCGATATCATATTGGCGCGGCATTGCCTTCAGGCGGCCGTGGCTGTGTCCATGGAGGTTGATCGCGCCGCGATGCTGCCCGTTCCAGCTCCTGAAGGGATAATGGCACAGAACCAGCTTCTGACCGTCCACCTCGATCTCGGCGTAATCCTGCACACTCGTCCACCCGGACGCCGCGAGCGTCCCCTCGGGATCGTTGTTGCCACGGACGAGGTGCTTGCGACCCGGAAGTTTGGCGAGGATCGCCGCGACATCGTCGGCTCGCCGCGCGAAGTCGCCAAGGTGCCAGACGTTGTCCTCGGGACCAACGCTCTCCTCCCACCGCGCCAGAAGGACGGCGTCCATCTCAGCCATATTCGCGAAAGGCCGCTTCCAGATGTTGATCGTGCGGTGGTCGCCGAAATGGGTGTCGGCGGTAAAGTAGGTTGTCATGTCCAGTAGAGGATCTGAGCCGTGGGGAGTGCCTCGCCGATCCCTCGCTCGAAGAAGCTGCGTAGGGCGCGCATCGTCGCTGCGTCGTAGACCTGCTTCTCGGTGCCGAACTTGGTTCGCTTGGTCGTTCGGTTGGCATCGGTCATGTCGAGCGCCGATCCCGGATAGCAGCTTTCCAACATCGCCTTCGAACCCGCATTGAACCGATGCGTGATGAGCTCGACGGTGAGGTCGAGTGTCGGAATATCTGCGAGCGCCGCCGCGGCGTCCTCGATAAGCGCAATGTATGCCGCCTCCCAGCCTATGGCGGCAATGATCGGCGCAATCGTCAGGCCGACCGGATAGCCGGCAAGCGCCATGCGCCGTAGCGCCGCTAGCCGCGCTGCCACGGGGGAGGTGCCACCCTCGAAACGCGCGAAGGCAGGCGGATTGATCGAGGCGCGCATCCGGGTGCGTCCGCCGTGCTCGAGGCTCAGCAGCGGCTCGACGTCAGCAAACTTCGTCGTGAAGCGAAGCTGCGCGTCCGCGTCCCAGCGGCCGAACCAGGCGATCGCCGCCGAGAGCGAGCCGGTCAGCGGCTCGAGCGCCAGCGGATCGGTGTAGCAGGATGCCTCGAAAGTAGTGCCCTCGTGAGCGCGCATGCGGCTTCGCGAGGTGATCGTGCCTTGGCCCAGATAAGCGGGAAGGCTGCCGAGGATCTCCTCAAGGTTTGCGTAGACGCGCGTAATCGGCGGCCCCTTCAGTGATCCGGCGAGGTAGCAGTAGCTGCAATGCGCCGGACAGCCCTCGGCGAGGTCGACCCGCCAGTCGGCGCTCGGCGCGATCGGCTGCAGCTTTAGCTTCGACGGCGGTGCGACGACCACGGCCAGCGTCGCCTTGGCCTCGGCATAAGCGCGGCGAGGATCTTCGGGCAGGTCGAGCGAAAGGCGATCGCTGGTCAGTTCGATGATCTCAACGCCGGTCTCCGCGGCACGACGCGCGATCTCGCGGCCATGCGCCCAGCCGGCGGCAGAGCGCGTCAGCAGCAGCCGCCTCGGGAGCCACCGCCGTTCGGCTGGCAGGATAGGGGCTGTGCTCACCCCCTCTTAACGGCTCAGGTCGTGGCGCGTTCAACGACCATGAAATGGAACACCGGGCCACCTCCCACGCGTTGTTGCGCCGCAGCAAGGGGTTGAAATGACGACGGTATCAGAAAACGCGATGGCGCTATGGATGTGGCCGCTCAACAGTCTCAGCCTTCTCAATGACATGAGTGAGACGGTTTCAAGCGCGCACAGCGTGGTTGTAGCGAGGCTGCCGACGATCGCCGATGCCATGCGGCAGCCATGGACGGCCGACCATGTCGAGCTTTCGAAAATGGTGTCTGAAAAAACATCTGCCTTCGCGGTATCCGGACGAGCCGTGACGGCGGCCGGCGAAACCCTGCTCCTGGCTGCCGAGGCGAATATGGCGGTGATGGGCCGGCTGTTCAGCGGCGCCGCGCTCTGGCCGTCTGACTGGATGCGGATCGCCGAACAGAACCTCGCGGCCACCGCCGCCGTTGTGACCCTCCCGGCGCTCGCTTTGGCACCGATCCACCGCACGGTCGTCGGGAATGACAAGCGCCTCCGAAATCGGTCCGCTGCTTTGCAGACGCCCTGAGCTGGATCCGGGTCTCCAGACGAGCCTGCCGTACCAGCTCTGTCCCGCGGCGTGTTCCAGGCGGCGGATCGTGGTCGTGCAGTGGACGGCATATCCGTTTTCGCCTTCATTGGCCGCTTCCGCCCGGTCGGCCATCGTGATCAGCCCTTCCTGCGGTCGCATGACCTGATTCTTGCGAGTCCACGGACGACCATCTTGGCATCGCGGACACAGCGTCGATGGCGGCACGGCCGCTCAGGACGAACGGCTGGTCCGGGCGGACCATGACGCATGATGCTGTGACCTAGCTCGCTATAGCCAGCTGGAACGGTAGGCGCCGGCGGCGGAATGAACAGTGAGCCTTCCCGAGGGTTATATTCTTCAACCCAGAGAAACGGACCTGCATGGCAAGTGAGATCGAACTGAAGCTCGACGTGAGCCGGGAGGCGGCGCTCGCAATCGAAGGGTCTCCCTTGCTCGTCGGCGAGCCGCAGGTGATCGATCAGCGTGCCATTTATTTCGATACGCCCGAAAATGGGCTCCGCAAGGCCGGTCTGTCGCTCCGCATTCGCCGATCGGGTGAGCAACGCGTCCAAACCGTCAAGGCCGCCGGCGGGGGCACCGCGGGACTGTTCGCGCGTGGCGAGTGGGAGTGCCCCGTCGACGGCGACCAGCCTCGGCTCGACGAGACGAACCCGATCCGTGCCATTGTCGGCGATGCGGTCGAAAGGATCGAGCCGCGGTTCGAGGTGCGCATCGAGAGGCACCTTTGGATGGTTCAGGAGGGCGCTTCAACGATCGAGCTGGTGATCGATCGTGGTGAGACGATCGCCGCCGACCGCAACTCGCCGATCACGGAGATCGAGCTGGAACTGAAGGAGGGCGCTGCCGCCGACCTCTTCGCGCTGGCTCGGCGTCTCGATGCGCGGGCGCCGGTGCGTCCAGGCGTCCTGACCAAGTCCGAACGGGGCTATCGTCTCTCGGACGAGGTCCGCTCTTCGTTCAAGGCCGAGCCTGCGGCTCTGGATGACGGCATGACGTCGGCGGAGGCCTTCCAACGCATCGTCTACGGCTGTGTCCGCCATTTCAGGCTGAACGAAGCCGCCCTCTTTCCCGACCGAAATCCCGACACGCTACACCAGGCACGTGTGGCGCTGCGGCGATTGAGGTCGGCCTTTTCGATCTTCGCCTCGATCGTGCGCGGCGCAGAAGCAGAGCGGCTGCGGGGACAGCTGCGCGGGCTTGCGGCCGATCTCGGCGACGCGCGCAATCTCGATGTGCTGCTTGATCATACCGAGGCTGGGTCTCTGCGCGATCGAATTTTCTCAGCGCGGGAGGATGCTTATGATCGCGTAGAGGCGGTGCTCGCAACGCCGAGCGCCAGGGCAACGATGCTCGACCTGTTGGAGTGGACCGCCGCGGGGGAATGGCTCCGGAACGAAGCGCTGGAGACCGATCGATGCAGGCCGATCCGCGCGCATGCGGAAGGCGCGCTCAACCGGTTTCGCAAGAAGGTGAAGAAGGACGGGCGCGACCTGCTCACGGCGGACGACGAGACGCGTCATGAAGTCCGCAAGGACGCCAAGAAGCTGCGCTACGCGTCAGAGTTTTTCAAACCCATCTTTCAGCGCAAGCGAGAGAAGCGGCGCTCCAAGAAGTTCGTCGCGGCTCTAGAGGAATTGCAGGAGCAGCTCGGGGGCCTGAACGATCTCGCAACAGCGCCAGAGGTGCTGAGGCTCCTCGACCCAGGCGGACACGCCGCGGCAATAGCGTCCGACCCCGAGCGGAAGGCACGTCTGATTGAGGCGGCGGACGAAGCCTACGACGACCTGATCGACGCCAAATGCTTTTGGCGGTGATAATCCGGCAAGTGTCTTGGAGCGTGGCGTCCGGGCTATTGAGATGCTTTGCCTGATCCAATCGGGCCAAACTATGTTCGGCGGCTCGCGCCGTAGGATCGGCTAACCCCGTGCCAGAGGCATGGTCAGGCAATGGATCCCACCGCCACACGCCGAAAACTCGGAGATGTCGAACGTTTCGACCCGATACCCGCTTTGCCGGAGAGCCTCAGCAACCCTCGGCTCCCGATCGCTCGTGAAGATCGTCTTTCCGTCGATCGACACCACATTGCAGCCAAGGCGGCGCGCCTCCTTGTAGGAAACGGGTATGACCTTGATGCCGCGGTCTTCGAGCTGATCCAGGAATCCGTTGTCCAGCACGTCCGTGCATGCGAGCGCGGTGGCGTCGTCGAGCATACAGAAGATCGTGTCCAGGTGGAGGAAGTGCGGATCGAAGCGGTAGGTAATTACCTCCCAACTCTGCTCGCGAAACAGGCGGGCGAAGGCGTCAGCCCCCCGCTGGTCGGTCCGGTCGCCTGACACGCCGACGATGAGCAGGCCCGGCCGTGCGACGCAGACGTCGCCGCCCTCGATGAAGCCGTCTGTGATGCGACGTGCCGGGACGCCGCTGATGCGCTCGATCGCGGCAGAGAAGTGCTCCACCTCGATCGAGCGATGCGGCATTGCCGGGTTGAGCAGAACGAGGCCCCACGGTGTGGTGGCGGCGACGTCGCGCGTGAACGACAGGTCCGGCATGTCGGGCGCGGCGGGTATGACGTGGCATTGCACCCCGAAGCGCTCGAGCGCCCGCTGAAGAACGCGGTGCTGCCTGCCGGCCAACTCGGTATCGGTTTGGAAGCCATCGCGCAGCTTCTCGCGCGTGACGGAGCAGCAGGGCACCGGCGCAAGATAAGACGGCGGGCATAGAACCACCTCCCGCAGACGGGCAGTGTCGCCTATGACCTTAGGAGACCCGTCGCGAGAGTGAATTGGGACGACGATGTCGTCAAAAACGTTGAGCTTCATAGACTTGGGGCAAAGCGCGGCGACCCCGATAGTTCCATAGCGGCCCTTGTTCTGGCCGGCGCGGCGAGCATCGGGCAGGCTTTACAGAGGGGATTTAAGCCGCAGACCAGATCCTCACGGCGAGCAGAGATCCTGCTTTCCTACAGGTCCACGAATATGCGATCTGCGATTCGGCGGAACGAAAAGGGAACGATATGGAGATGAAGGTCGTCTCGCGCGGTTGGCCGGATAGGCTGGGCGACGTGGAGGCAGTCCAGCGGCTGCAGACCCTGTGCCTTGGTGCATGCGACGGGATCCAGGATCTCGCAGACGACGCGAGATACAAGGCGCTTCGTCGCTGCTTGCTGGCACGAGCGAATCTCCGTTCCCTCGCGCCCAGCTTCGTCGCGGCTCAACCCAATCTCCCGGCGCTGGTGCGTCATCTGCGAGAGGAAGGAAATCGCCAGGATCGACGTGAGCGGGTCCGCGCGGAGTTTGCGCTACTGAGGGACGAGGTTGCAGAGCCGCCCTCCCAGCGCTCAAGTCGCTGGACCGGGCGCTCGACGCTGCTCGAGCAATCCGCCGTCGTGCGCGCGCTCGCGCCGGCCGCGCTTGACGCGCTCGAACGGCTGATACGCGAGGAGGAGAGGTCGCGCGACAATGGCGGTCCGGTCGATGCAGATCGGGATCAGGCGCTTTTGCAGCTGCGCGCACTTCATGCGGCGCTCGGCGAACTGATCCGGCTCGCGCGCTCGGAGAAACCTCTGGCCGCGGCCTTGGAGCGGATCCGGACGCTTCGGCAGGAAGCCAAGGTCACGGTCGGTCGAGTTGCCGCCGCGGCGCCGGTAACAGGCTCCGTTTTGCTTGCGTTTGGGACGGTAGCTGGCATCGCCGACTTCTTCGTGGGAAGCACGGTGATGTCTGTTGCGGCGGGGACGTTGGCGGGAACGACCGTCAAGGATGCCTTGCTCAAGAGCCGGGGCACGGACGACTAGGTTGCACGCGCAACCACTCATGCTTTCCTGAGCAGTATCCGGGATCATGGCTGAATACGCCGTGGCGGAACGGCTCGGCGTCCTTCCCGTTTCCCGAGCACGAAGACGCCGTAGTTTGAAGCAGAGGACTATCTGATGACAGAGAAGAAGGGGCACGGCAGCGCCACCGCGCAGAAAGCGAACGCTAAGGCCGCCGAAGCCGGCGAGAAGAACCCGCGCAAGTCTTCTGCCGCGCAAGCCGAGCTTGGCAAGAAGGGCGGCAAGACGGCCGCCAAGAAATAGCGGCTATCGGCGGGAACGCTCGCGACGAAAGAACCGAAATGGGGGCCAAGACGCAGGCCCGAGCGATGGTGGCGATGGCCGCGCCGCCTACGTGACGCGCATGGTTTTCTCGCACCTCGTCGATCCGCCCAGGCTTGTCCCAGGTGGCGTCCTGTTCACCATGGATATGCATGATCTGCAGCGGACGGTTTGCGTCACGGACGCCGCGCTTGCGATCTTCGCGCCCGCGCCCACCAACCCCGCGAACGGCTGCGCTACGTCATGGGAGAACATCGAGGCCTTGATCGTCATAGCGAAGCGCATGGCCGTCTCCATGTTGCCGGAACTGGTGGTCATCGACGCGGCGGCGGCCCAAGCAGGTCGGACGGCTATCGTTGGGCAGCGGTGAGGGCCGCATCACTCGGCGCCCGGCTTTCGTACGTTTCAAATCTCGGCGCGCCGGACTCACGGAGTTATCCACAGAGGATCGCCGCGTCCTCGATCGAGACCCGCAAGATCCGGCTCGGCCGGACGTTTAATCGACTGTCGGTCCGCGTCCCCGCGCCCGGCATTGGGGAGGAGCGCGGCTGGGTCTCTACGCCGCGCTCCGACCGGACAGGCTGACCTCATGAAGCTGGCCTCGTGCTCCTGCTCAGCGTCCTCACGTACCATTCTGCATAGCAGGTGTTCTTCGCCATCCGTCGGTTGAGGTCGGGCGCTCCGTCCGTCCACCAAGGAGGTCCGCGTTCACCGAGCGCGACCTTGGCCCTGTCTACGGCAGAATGCGCCGCGATTTCTGCGGCGCCATCGCCAGCATGTCTTGCCAATGCCACCGCGCGGCGGGCTGCCATCAGTTCGTCGACGAGCGCCTGGCGCCCTTCAGTGGGGAGATGCGGGTTGGACGCGCGCCACAAGCGACCGCGTACGACGATATATCGACCGTCGGGTGTCACGGGCGGCCCGGACGGGTCGCCGGTCTCATCGGATGCCGGCACGTTACCGCTTCCTGCGCGTGGCCTTGGCGTCGCCGAGTTCGATCCAGGTCGGCGCGTGGTCGCTGGTCTTCTCCCATCCCCGGACGTGACGGTCCACTTGAGCGTCCTTCAACCGTTTTGCCAAGTCCGGACTCAGGAGCAGATGATCGATCCGCAGCCCCGCGTTGCGCTCGTAGGCGTGCCGGAAATAATCGAAGAATGTGTAGATCGTCTCGTCGGGATGGACGGTGCGAAGCGCGTCTGTCCATCCCTGGTCGAGCAGCCGGACGAAGGCAGCGCGCACTTCGGGCGCGAACAGAGCATCTTCGAGCCAACGCTCGGGCTTGTAGACGTCTTGCTCGGTCGGCATCACGTTGAAGTCGCCTAGCAGCACCACGGGCGCGCCGCTGGCCATCAGCCCGGCGGCATGCTCGATCAGTCGCTCGAACCACGCGAGCTTGTAGTCAAATTTCGGGCCGGGACGCGGATTTCCGTTGGGCAGATATAGCCCTGCGACCAGGATTCCGTTCACCGCCGCCTCGATGTAGCGGCTCTGTGACGGGTCGGGATCGCCGGGCAGTCCACGACGGGTCTCGTGTATTTCACCTACTCGGCTCAGCATCGCGACACCGTTCCAGCGCGGCTGACCGTACCAGACGACGTCGTAGCCGAGGTCGCGGATCGCCGCCTCTGGAAACTTGTCTTTCGGGGCCTTCAGCTCCTGCAGGACCACGATGTCCGGCTGCTCTTCGGTCAGCCAGCGCAGGAGCACCGGCAGTCGGCCGTTGATGCCGTTCACATTGTAGGTAGCGATTTTCATTCAGAGGTCCGGCAAGACCTGGTCAGCCCGGCCCCAGTTCGCCAACGCCTTCGATGCGGACCGTTTCAGGAGCTCCGCGGCGTCCCCGACATGCCAGTGTGCGGGGCTGTCGATCGTCTCCATCTCCTTCCAACTAATGGGGGCGGCGACGGGGGCACCGGCCCGGGCGCGGACCGAGTAGGGCATCACGGCCGTCGCGCCGCGTTGATTGCGGAGATAGTCGACGAAGATCCTCCCCTTGCGCTGCGCTTTTGGCAGCGCGGCCGTGAAGTTTGCGGGATCGACTTCGGCGACCGCCTGGGCGAGCCGGTGCGCGAAGCTCTTCACCTCGGGCCATTCGGCCTGCGGCGTGAGCGGCGCGACAACGTGGACGCCTTTGCCGCCCGTGACCATCGGGAAGGTCTCCAGACCTATCTGCTTCAAAATGTCCCGGAAGTGGAACGCGGCGGAACGCACCGCCTCGAAGGTAAGTCCTTCGTCGGGGTCGAGGTCGAACACCAGCCGGTCTGTTTTTTCCACAGCCTCAATGCGGGCGCCCCAACCATGGAATTCGATGGTGCCCATCTGCACGCAGGTCAGAAGACCGTCGGCGTCATCGATGTAGAGATAGGGCTCCTCGTGACCAGCCTTTTCGCGGATCGCGACCTGATGGACGCGTTCGCCGAACATTCCTGCGTCATGTTTCTGGAAGAAGCATTTCTTGGAGCGCCCCTGAGGGCAACGTACGAGACTGATCGGCCGGCTGCCGGCCCACGGCAGCATGATCGGAGCAACGGCTGCATAGTGGTCCGCAAGCTGGCCTTTCGTCGTGCCGCCGTCCGGATCGATCACCCTATCACGATTGCTGATCACAACGCTCGATGTCGCCGCCGCTTCGATCTGAGCGACGGACGCTTCCGTCTCGATGACGACCGCTTCCGGCTTTTTATCCTCCCGCATCCCCAGATAGCTCGGGTGGCGGAGGGTCCCTTCCGTTGTCATCTCGGTGAAGGCGATCTCCGCAACAAGCTTCGGCCTGATCCAGTGCGCACCCCTAGCCTCGGCGCGGGGCGCGGCGACCGTAGCCTCTCGCACCGCAAGCGGCTCCATGATCTCGCCAAGCCGCAGGATCTCGGCATTGTCGAACCCGGTGCCGACCTTGCCGGCGTAACGCAGCTTGCCGCCTTCGTTCACGCCCAGGATCAGGGAACGGAAGCCCCGACCCTTGTCAGACTTGGTCCAACCGACGATCACAAACTCCTGCCGGCAGATGCATTTGGTCTTGAGCCAGCTACCGTTTCTCGAACCGACATATTTGGCGTCGGCGCGCTTGGAGATGACGCCCTCGAGCCCAGCACCGCAGAACTTGTCGAACAGCGCCTCGCCTTAGCCCACGATGTGATCCGAATAGTGGATCACGCCATCATGGCCCTTGAGCAGTGCCGCTAGTTTCGCTTTGCGCTCCGTGAGCGGGCGGCCGGTCAGGTCCTCGCCATCCAGATGTAGCAGGTCGAACGCGTAGTATTCCAAGCGCGCGGGCGCTCCCTTTATGGCCGACTGAAGGGCTTGGAAATTTGTGCGGCCGTCATCGTCGATGACGACGACCTCGCCGTCGATGAGCGCCGACCTCGCGGGCAAGCTCAGCGCGTCTGCCACGATGGCATCGAACTTGTCGCTCCAGTCCAGCCCCGACCTCGTGAAGGCATGCGCGGCGGAGGCACCGACGCTGAGAAGGCACCTGTAGCCGTCAAACTTGAGCTCATGCAGCCACGCGTTCCCCACGGGGACATGATCGACGAGCTTGGCAAGCTGCACCGGCTGGAACGGCGGCGCGGCGGACGCGCCGGCGCTCCCGTCGTGGCTCTTGGCGGATCGCGTTCGGGCCATGGTGTCAGGAGCGCCATTCCATCGTCAGAAGACGCGGTCGACGACAAGTCGTTCCCGTCGCAAGCCGGCTACGGATGGATGGATCCGCTCCTCGCGACGGCCGACGACGTTCCTTGAGCGGGAACTCCTGAATGCGTTCGGGGATTCTGGATGCGGAAGAGGAGTTGGTCATGGCGGACGACAAGACGAACACGGGCGGCAACGACCGGCGGCAGGTCGCAGGCGAGGAGCCCTATGAAGTCGCCTACTTCGCGGACAAGCATGGCATAAGCCGCGAGCAGGCGCGCGAGCTCATCGACAGGCACGGGAACGATCGCGCCACTCTAGACGCGGCCGCCGAGAGGCTCTCGGCCTGATATGAACGTCGCGAAAACTCCCGCGATCGAGCGCATCGCGCGTGTTCTGGCCGGACGCGAGCTGAGCGCGAACGCGGCTGGAGCCGAGATCTCGGCCGGAGATGGCGTCGATGCGACCTGGCCGGCGCATCGCGAGGACGCGATTGCGATCCTGCGAACGCTACGCGAGCCTGATGGGGCCATGGTCGCGGTGGGCGACGTCGCTATCTGGGAACGGATGATCTCGGCGGCTCTAAGGACCGAGCTGCCGGATCGCTCTGCGGACCGCGGTGTCGCGGACCTCCCGCTCGACCTGGGCGCCGACCCCTTCGTCCAGCGCCCGTGACCCGCGCGCCGGTCTCGCTCGCCAAAGCTCCGATCGGTATGCCCCAAGTACAGGTGAAGCCTTTAGATCCTAAGGCTCAGGCTCGCTTCTCTTGCACATTCAGATATGCCGCATGAGCGTTTCCCCGATGAGGACCTAGTTCTATGTCGAGGCTCGCATATTGGGCTACGGCGATGATTGGCTCGCTTCGTCTCGCCGCTCCGGCGAGCGCGGCCAGCATGGTTGAAGAGGCACTCCACTCGTTTCACTGGTTCCGCTGATCGATGTAGCCGCGCCGCGACCGTTCCGGGAAATCCGGTCGGTCGCAGCTGTCTGTCGCGCCGACCGCCGCAACGAGCCCGCTACGATCTGGTGCCGAAGTGCGCTGCGAAGCTGGTGTGGAGATCCCTCGGCATGCCGGACAGCTTCCGTCTCAGTCGTCGGTCGAGATCGTCAATGGGCTGGCCTCGGCGTCTCAGCTCCATGCTCCAATAGCCGAACTCCCGCTCGCTTACGGTTCGATCGCTCACGACAGCGACATCCGTATGGCGTTCGTCAACTTTGATGCGATCGAACGTCGCGACGACGCTCTCGTCGGGCCCCTCAATAACCTGGACTACTAACAGGTCATCGACCCATAAAAGGCCAGAAACACCATCAATAGCGTTGTTATTTTTCGAACTCAGTAGCACTTGATCCAGATTGATATCGGACCGCGCTCGGCTAACATATATGATTTGCCGGAGGGTCATTTGTGCCATCGGAGCTGTCTATTGATATTTCGCCTGTTCGCAAGGCCCAGGCCGAGCCGTCGAACGGCGCTCGCCCGTCGACATCGGCAGCTTGACCAATGATCTCCAGCGGAGCGGATCAATCTTCAAACATTCCCTGTATATTTTGAACAACCGCATCGAGAGAGTAGGGCTTGCCGATGAAGCGGCCCGCGTCCGGTATTTCATCGTCAGAAAGTCTGCGGTGCCCAGACGTCACCAAGAGCTTGATCTTCGGCCAGCAAACGTGAACTCGCTCCGCCAGCTCTAAGCCGTCCATTTCTCCAGGCATCCGGATGTCGGTAAACAACACGTCGATGTTACCGGCACCCTTTAAGAGCGCCAATGCTTCGTCCGCATTTTCGGCTTCCAGGACCTCGTATCCGGCATCGGAGAGCGCATCCACGCTGACCATCCGTATGAAAACCTCATCTTCGACGACCAGAACGGTTGGATGGCAGGCGTTTTGGGACATCATGGCCTCGGTGCGGAAGAGCCTAAGCGACTGATAGAGCTAGGGGTTCCCTTGCCCTGGACGACCCGGCGCGACTTTATTTCCGCTGGAGGGGGCGGTCGGAACACGGGGCGCCTAGTGCGCGTAAAGGTCCGATATCAGCGCGGAGCGGGAAATCGATACACAGTGCAAAGCCGCCCGCCCGCGCTACTTCTACGCGCCGGGCACGAGAGGCCGATAGTCGTATGCGAAGTCAGCCAGCGGCAAGAGCGCGTGCAACTTCAGCCGCGCGACCCTCGCGCCGTCGCCGGCGCCCGTCACCACCGCATCCTCACCCCCCTAGGGAAAGGCCCAGCCGTTGGCTGGCTGCGCCCGACGCGGCACTCCGACGGCCCAGCTAGGGGTTCGGGCTGCATGCATCTAGAAAATGTTGGACGATCGATCTCTGGTGTACGCCGGACGGGTCGCTTGAGCGAATTGGGTGGAAAACGGAACGGCCGCTTTGAGGCTGCGAAATGCCTTCCCAGCCGTTTATTCAGGTCGAATCGCACGGTAGCTATGCGCCGCTATATCGGGCGTTCGCTGGGGCAGCCTGCGATCCTGAAAACCGCCGTTAGTTTCATCATAGGTTGTAGCACCGCTGCGAAACTCTCAAATTGACGGTCGTGGGTTCCTCACTCAGACGAAATATCTGAATGATGTCTCTTCGGGATCCTGGTCTCCGTATTCGTTCAATATACCTCCAACCCGTCGGGCAAACGACAGAGTCACCGGCCATTTCCCTCTCACGTCCGCCGTATTCCAGTTCATACGCGTGAGGTTGAACACGTCAGTGGCGGAGATCATCGAATCCTCGGGGCCTAGAGACCGGACCTCAAACGGTTGCGGTATGTGCGGTCCAGGGTAGGTGTCGATCTCGGGAATGAAGCCGGACGTGTAAAGGTACGTGCGCGAACCGTTCAGGCTGAAGACGGTCCCGACCTTAGGTGGATATTGGCTGAATCTAATGAGGCGCACTGCGCTCGGAACCAGCGTCACAAGGGAGACGATTGGAACATCGGCTAGAGCCGACCCAAACCCTCTCACTTCCGCATCATCGAAATGGCTAGTCTTGTGGATGACCAGCCTCAGAGGCGATCGACCTGTTCGCAGCAGATACTCGCTCAGTATTCGAGCGCCGAGATCAAAAGCCTGTTCCTCCGAAAGGTGGACATTCAGCCGCTGGCCGGGCGTCACGGGAACTCCGGTGCCACGGATCGCGAAGCCTTCGCCCTCGCTCGAGAACGCCTGCGCGAGACTCGACTGAACGACATGGCGCTGACGCGTATGGAAGTGGTGAAAAGTCACTCCGACAAAGCAGGTGTCAGGACCGGGCGGTGTCAGTCGCCATGGAATGCCCCCTGCCTTGTAATAAATACCCACCGAAAAATTCCACGCGCGGGTCGCTGGATCCTCGCCCTTCACGCTGTCGTAGAGCAGTCTCGACGTTACGAGTTGGATGGGAAGCCGCGCAGCGAGCGCGCGCGCCTTCAGTGCCTGACGCAGGTCGCGCTTGAGAAGGTCGTCCGCACCCTCCTCGATCTCATCCAGTACGTCGAAGAAGTCGCCCTGACGGCTAGCCTTTGACTTGCGGATCGCCTTGGCTCGTTCCCGCTCGTCCTCCGTGGAGTTGCGCTCGACCGTGCGACATTTCTCGACGACGGCGTCCGGGAGGCAAAGCAACACCAAATCGGGTCGATTGACATCGCGGCGCGAAAGACGATCTAGGGCCTCTCCATAGAGATCGACAACTGCCTGAAACCGGTCGAACGGGTCAGCATGCGCAAGAGCCAGTTCTATCGGATCTGCCTCTCCTTCGAGCGCCACGGTCATGAAATCGGTATGGATTAGCGATTTCCTGAAAACCGTTTCAAATGGTGGAAACGGGCGGCGCAGCGCAGTCGACGCGGACAGCACTGGTATGCCCGCTGACACGCGGTCGATCCACCTCCGTGCGTCGTCAGCGAGCGCAGGAGGCCCGATCACGCCGAGATTGATCGTTTCCTTCCTCGCCGAGCCGAACCTAATGTCGAAAGGACCCGCCGCCTCCAATCCTGCTTTGGGATCCGAGGTGTGGGCAGCCCCACCGAACTGAAGTGGCGGCGATCGCAATTCTAGGAGCGTGAGTTTTGTCACACTCCTTGATCCGTCTCGTTGTCATCCGGGTTTTCCACTTCGTCCATATCGGCCAGCTTCATCAGCTCCGTGTCGAGCTCGTCCATCTCGTCATCCGCAATCGCCTGGGAGATGGCGAGATCGTCGAAGGCGCTGGAATTCAGGGAGGCGCCAACCAGCTGATCAGAGATCACAATGTTCGGCGCGTAAGGCTCGAGCTCGGACGAAACGTCAGGTAGCAGCGAAAAGAGACCGGACTGCCCTTCGATGAGCATTGCAAGCCAGAACGTGAGATCGTTGTGGACGCTTGCATTGAAGTCCTTGGCCGCCCTTCTCGTCGAGAGACTATTGATCTTCTCGTTACCTATCAGTTTTCCGAATCCATTGCGGGTGAACGCATAGCCCGGTGACAATATTAGGCACCACTCCTCGCCCGCCGGAAGGATGGTGACAGAAAGCGCCTTGTGCTCGTAGTAGGAGACCTCATCGCTGTCCCGGCGCATGCGGACCTTCACCACCGTCCGCGTCGCCCGCTTGTAGCGCGCCTGGTAGGTGACGCGACGCTCGTCACCATCCTCGTAGCGCGGAAAGTGCGCTCGCTTCCGAGACCAGTCCACTTGCATCCCTAGGGCACGACAGTGACGCAGCACCGCATCTTGAAGCAGATGAATAAGGATATTCGTGCCGTTCGGCAGCAGTAACAGCTCGTCCACCCTCATAGCTTCAATGTCACCGACATCGAACGGAGTGACCAAACCGTCCGCCAGCTCCTCAAGATCAAACAGGGTATAGAAACGACCATCCTGAACTAGCCCAGGCGGAACTGGCAATCCACTAGCCGAGTGATACAGTCCTTTGTTCGTCCCCGCCGTCGTCCCAGCATGCCATACCCATTCGGGCATAGCACTGATCGGCAGGATGTTGCTGCTGTAACGGGTAACCTGAGATTCGTCCGCGACAGCAGTGTTAGTGATCTCGTCCACGGCCTCTTGGCGAGCGCGGATGGCGACCTCGAACCTCGTGTTGCTGTTAGTAGGTCCGAAGGTAACGTCGCCGTTGTTGTTGACCGTCTCGCGCCACATGTCCGAAAGTCCAGATCCAGTGTGGTCCATCTGACCGCCACCGTAGAAGAGATCGGAAATGACCGAGTTCCGGTAACCCTTGATGCTTCGACGTCCGCTCTTAATCAAGGCTTCGAGCTCGGAATCATACATCTGCGCTACGACTGCATCGACAAGTCCGCCCGGACTAACCGTCTGAATGCTGGCAGGTGTGATTTCGATCTCGACGGCTTCGTCGGTTTCGTAATTGCGGTGAACGAGCGCGTTCACGATCATTTCTTTGAGTGCGAGCGGGTTGTATGATCGCGCCTGCCGGGACACCTCCTGCTTCAGGCGAAACTGGCGGTTCACAAGTGATAGGATCTCGGTCAGCTGGTCGAGTTGCGACCAGAGGTTGCCACGAATGTCCACTTCGTAAACTGAGTCGTCTTCCTGGGGCAGGAAATCGGCGTCGTCGCCGAAGCACTGCCGCAGCCACCGCTCCGGCCCCTTGGCCCGAAGGCGCACGTGGGCTCCTGGCGACGCGGTGGGTTCGCCCTTGGAAAAAAGAAGGTTTCCCGCGACCGTCGGATGGAATTCGTTCCCAGTCGGCTTTCCAATCAGATGGAAGGTCTCAGCCAAAGACAGCGTCCATTCCCGATCGAAGGCGTCGGGCGCGGCTATGCTAAGGACCAGCGCATACTCTCGAAGCCGCGTGAAAAGCAGCACGAGATCCAGATCATCAACCGAATCCTGTTCCTGGACCCGCATGTCGAAGGGGACATCAATCGGGCCGCCTCGCGATGGCTGCCGAGTGGGCTGATGACCTTCCGTTGAAAGCCGATGCCAGAGCTCACGATCGAGTAGATCGTCAAAGTGCCGAATGCCGACCTTGTTGAAATTGCCACCGATGCGGGCGGCGAGTTCGGCCACCATCGGGGGCAGCGGCAGATCGATCTCGCGGTCAAGGACGCACCAGTAGATGCCATTGTAGAAGCGGTTGGCGTAGTCGACGTTGTCCAGGAAGAGCCTGCGCATGATCGACGGCTCCGCCCCGCGGTAGCCGATCACGATAACAGGATGGTCACGGAGCAGCGGCTTCACCCTGTCGACGATCTCAGCGTCGAGATCCTGCACGTCTGTGTCCAGGTTTCGGTCGGTAAGGTGTTCGACCGATCCATGAAGATACACGAGCTGAGGATTTTCCGGAGCCGACGAGAATCGAATCAGATCCGACGGTGTCTTGATCGACACTAGGTGGTGCGGGCGATTCTGGATGATGCTCGCGCGCTGAACGCATTCGTCAAAGTTCGCGGTTAGAACCGTTCGCACCCAGCCAGCGTGGAGGATGTTCGCCAGCGCCCTGTAACCGACGTTGGGTTGAACTTCGGGATTGATCATGTCCTCGAAGAAGGAGCGCCGATCGTTGGCGACGTTCAGCAGGTTCCTCACCGCAACCGGATACAGGTCGGCAAGTGGAACGGAGTCCGAATACCATGAAAGGGTGTTCATCCATGGCTTGTAGTCCCCGGGACGAACAGTTGGGTCTTTATGGGACCGATTGTTATCGAGGCACCATCGCCAACGCACGATTTGCTCAACCGCAGCGGCGGCGGCAGGAATGCCCGAGGAGATCGACGCACCCGCACCTATCAGTAGGACTGGTTCCGGCTGCTTGACGAGCAGGGATCGAAGACGTCCCGGGACGGCGGTCGCTTCCGACCCGGCTGAAGTGGCCACCTCTACTCCGTTCGAGCTGCTTGACGGAACGAATGTGAAACATCGGATGGAGTTAAGTCAACGCCTTTCGAGGCGAGAAATGAATCACTGTGGAGGCAATGATCGTGAACCCTCCAAATGGCAGCTTACCGCGGACATCATCGGCGACTTAACAGACCAACCGCTCGGGGGAGGGGGCGGGCTATGCAGAAAAGTCCGGTTGAGTCATTGCGGCGCACAGGTTGGCCCAACGATCGACAGCTTGCCCAGCACTGTGGCTCGGAACTCGCTTGTTAGCTTACGGCCCATTTTTGGCCGCTGTCATCGTCAAAATCGACGTCCGGTTTCGGGACCGGCGGGATCCGTCGTGAACGGTCGCATGGCCGTCGAAACCGCGATTAGCCTTCGACTTGGGACTTGAGCGATTCGACCATCGCCCGGTCCGCCGACGCGACGACCGTGCTGCGCTTGGCGATCGTGAGGTTGAACCGATCAATCTCAGCTGGGTCCTCGGGGGAACACAGCACTGCGCCTGTGCCTGACGAACCCGGTCCGAGCGCGAGGTCAGGAGCGACGGGCAGCCACAAGCGTGTATCCGGCAGGCGCAGGTCGCCACCCCAGCGCACGAAGGGATTGCTCCCGATCACGAACTGTCGGCCATCGCTTCCGGGCCTTAGGCCAGCGAGCGACCTTGCCGAAAGCAACGCCGCGAGCCTTTGCGATGGTATCTTTTGAGCCTGAATGCGCGCGGCCTTGAGCAGGCGCTTGCGCTCTTCGTCTGCGACCAGTGCGTCGGCTTCGTCGGCGCGGTCCGGATATTTTTCCTTCGCGAGCCGTGCGAACTCGCGGATATGGGCATCGCCCATCTGAAGTGTCGGCGCGGCGTTAAAGACATCCGGCGTACGCGAGTGTTGGGCGATGAAATATTCGTCCCAGGTTGAGCGCTTTCCGGCTTCAACGTCGGGCGAGAGGCCCGATCGCGCAGCTGCGAGCATCTCATTGATGACGGGCGTGACGCGCGTTTCGAGCTTGCCGAGATCATCCTCGAGGGACTGGTCGCGCGTCCCGTCGGGCATTGTTAGCGTATTGAGATGCGTCTCGCCGAAGGCATCGTTGATCGACCGGGGGAACACTTGGCCTGCGCGCTTGTCATACACCCATAGCCGCCCGGCGGGAGCGAAGCGCGCAAGATGGGTGCGCGCGACATAATGGTGGAATTTGGAGACGTTGGCGGAGTGGTCATGTCAGCGGGTCCGGAATTGTCGAACCAATATCTGGCGCCATTCTGTCTTTTTCCAATGGCTCCTTACCGGTGCGATCACCCGTTCGGATGCGCCGTCGGTCGTGCTAAGCGGGAGGGATGGCCTATGACGCGATTACTATCGACACGAATATCGCGATCCGGGGCGACCTCGATCTTGAGGCCGGCTTGCTGGGGCAACTCTCCCAGTTCAAGGACGGGCAGATCGATCTTGTTCTGTCCGAGATCGTTGTCCGCGAGATGCACAAGCACCTCGTGCTGCAGGTCAAGAAGACACGTGACCAGCTGCTGAGCGTCACAGCTAAGGTCGATGAGGTCCGGCTGCTGACAGGGCAGGCCGCGGCGGATTTCAGGAACGCGGCCGCCGAGCTCGATCAGCCCATCACCGTGGCGGGCAGGCGTTTGCGCGCTTTCCTTGAAGCCACGGGTGCCGGCAACATTCCGGTTTCGCTGGCGCCGATGGACGCGGTGGTGAAGGCGTATTTTGGATCGACACCCCCCTTTGAGACGGCGGGGGCCAAGAAAAGCGAGTTTCCCGACGCGATCGCGCTGGTCTCGATTGAGGCTTGGGCAAAGGACCATGGCAAGAAGGTCTTGGCCGTCTCGCAGGATGGCGGTTGGCAGGCGTTCGCGGATAAATCCGAATGGATCGACGTCGAGGCCGACCTCGCCAAGGCGCTGGAAATCTTGCAGGAGCATACCGACGCAGCGGGGCATTCCATGGCGGCCTTACTGGCGGCGGTTGAGTCGGGCGAAATTCCCGCTCTTGCCGCCCGCATCGAGGCTGGCATCGAACGCGCCGTCGGGGATTGGCAATTCCAGGCGGAGGGCGACGGTGTCTTCTCGCTCGAGGTGGACAGTGTCGAGCTCGTCTATCAGTCCTACGAATTCGAGAAGCTCGGTGACCATTTCGACATCACGATCGTGAGGCTGGGAAGCGACAGCGTCGCGGCAAGAATCGGCGTCAGCATCACGGCGACGGCGATGGCGGACTTCTCGCTGTATGCTTGGGATAGCGTCGACAAGGAGCATATGGGCATGGGGAGCCAGTCAGCAGAGCGTGACGTCACGTTCGACGGTGCGATCTTGCTGAACCTCGCAGGTTCGATTTCCGGCGCGCAGGATGATTTGGAGGTCGACGAGGTGGAACTTGTCGACGGGGTTCGCTCGGTGGATTTCGGCGAGATCCATTGGGACCGGGATGACGAGGACTACGAGGCTTGGCTCGCCGAGAATCCAGGCGAGGAGGGACCCGCCGAAGCGGCCGACGAGCCTGGCGACCACCCGTTCTAATCGGCTTGTCATGAGCCATAAATCCGTCCGCTGCGCTCGCGAAACTCGTCAACGAGATCTTCCCGGTCGACGCCCGGCCGCGGGCTACGCAGCATCCAGAACGCGGGCAGAGACCGTGCCGAATGACCGGAAAGTCCCGATTCAAGTTGTTATGACCGGAATGCCGAAACCGCTGAGCCAAATGAACGAATGGCGGGTTTCAAAAAAGGGGCCACGCCGGCCTGAATGTCCGCTAATGGGTCGTCGTAGCCGCGCGGGAGTTACGGCAGTTCCCGACCAATTCATGCCGTTCAGCGATCTCATAGGGGATGAGCGACTCCGACCGTCGCGGGAGAGCGCTGGCAATACGGGGTGTCCGGAGATGGCGTGTGGCGGACACAGAGCAGCGTTGCTTAGCGCCCTCTCCTGCAATAGGGTGAGATTGCACTCGGTGACGCCGCCGTACGCACGATCTTCATCGGGTGTGCTCTTCGCAGGGAGGCTCCGGAAAGTAGCGAAACGCTCCGTTCCGCGCATTGCCGATAAGGGCCACGGATGCACAGTTCTCCTTCGATGACCCTTGGCAATGAGCCGGATCGCATGGCTGCGGTCAGGCGATACGAGATCCTTGATACGCCACCGGATGGAGCGTTCGATCGGATCACAGAGGTTGCCGCCCGGCGCTTCGGCGTGCCGATCTCGATCATCAGCATCGTCGACCACGATCGCATCTGGTTCAAGTCACACCATGGCCTGGACGTCGAGCAAATCGACCGAGAGCCGGGACTTTGCGCATCTGCCATTTTGGGGAAGGACGCTTACACCCTCGAAGATGCAAGCATCGATCCCAGATCGTTGGCCAATCCCCTTGTTGCCGGCGATTTTGGACTGCGTTTCTATGCGGGCGTTCCACTCACGACCAGCGACGGCTTTAACCTCGGCACCCTTTGCGTGATCGATAAGGAAGCCCGGCCAATCGATGAGGGCCAGATTGCAGACCTCAAAGCTCTGGCGTCCGTTGTGGTTGACCACCTCGAGATCCGGCTTTCCGGGCGCCTGGCCATTGCCAAAGCCCAGATCATGGCGAAGGAAATCGACCACCGGGTGATGAACAGCCTGCAATTTGTATCCGGTCTCCTTGCGATGCAGAGCCGTACTGTTTCGGACACCGACGCCGCCGATCAGCTGACCTTGGCCGCGAACAGAGTAGCGGCGGTCGCTCAGGTTCATCGCAACTTCTACACCGACGAAGGCGATCAGGCTTCCGCCATCGCGTTTTTGCGACGCCTAGGAGGAGACCTGTCCGAGATTCTGGGGAGGCCGCTCATCGTCGAAGGAGATGAGGGCAACGTGCCGACCACGCTCATTCAGCCTCTCGGTCTTATCATGAACGAACTGGTGACGAACGCGGCCAAACATGGAGCTGGCTCCATCGATGTGACGTACCGGATTTCCGGGGGTCAGCACGCGTTGATTGTCTGCGACGAAGGGGACGGCCTGCCTGATGGATTTGATCCCTCAGTCGAGATGAAAAGCCTTGGAATGCGCGTCGTCAAAGCGCTTACTCAACAGCTGCGCGGCGAACTCACGGCGTCGTCGCGGTCAGAGGGTGGGGCCTGCTTCGAGGTCAAGTTTCTGCCCGATGTTCATACCGCCGGTAATATCGTGTGAACATGCGACGCTTCGTGATTGCTTGACGGTATTTCGCTCAAACCTGGCTAAGGTTACAAAGGCTTGGCTGAAGGTCGCGTCGGAAAAGTAGAGTTGAGGTTTATGGGCGCACCGCCGCCGTCGGGCATGGACGAAGTCTCCTATCGGGCGCTGTTTGACGCCTCGCCAATCCCGTTGCTGGTCGTCGCGCCGCCGAAATGGACCATAATCACCGCAAACGATGCGCGGCTTCAGGTGACCGGCACCAGGCGCGAGGACCAGATCGGTCGGCCGCTCTTCGACGTTTTTCCGGCCGACCCAAGCGATCCGACGGCAGACGGGGTTCGCAATTTGACGGCGTCGCTGGAACGCGTCGTCCGGACAAGATCAGCCGATGTCATGGCGGTGCAACGATACGCGCTGCCGACGCCCGAAGGGCAGTTCGTCGAACGCTGGTGGGCGCCGGTCAACACCCCGGTGCTCGATAAGGACGGCGCGGTTGAATACATAATTCACCGTGTCGAGGATCTCACCGAATTGATGAAGATGCGGGGTGAAGCCGAGGCAAGCAGCCAGCTACATCGCGAACAGCAGGCGATCATCGATAAACTGCGTACGACAGAAAGCGCCCTGCGGAAAAACGATGAGCGTCTGCGCTTTTTTACGGAGCTCGAAGAACGCCTGTTCAGGTGTTCGGGCGCGTCAGACGCATTGAGCGCCGCTACCGAAATGCTGGGATTGAAACTGGGGGCATCGCGTTGTGCCTATGCTGACGTCCAGAGCGACGGCGATCATTTCTGGATCCGAAGCGACTACACTGCGCCTGGGCTGGAGACGTCAGCCGGGACCTACCGCCTAGACCTGTTTGGTCCCCGAGCAGCACATGATCTGCGGCTTGGCCTAACGCTGGTCGTCCATGATATTCCTGCCGAACTCAAGCCAGGCGAGGGTCTCGAGATGTTCCAGTCGATCGGCATCGACGCGATCATCTGCTGCCCCCTCATCAAGGACGCGCGTCTCACCGCCATGATGGCGATCCATCAGAACCGCCCGCGGATCTGGACGGTGGACGAGATCGAGTTTGTAAAGGAAGTCATCGAGCGATGCTGGGCCCATGTCGAGCGGGTTGGCGCCGAAGCTCGGCTCCGCGAAAGTGAGGAGCGGTTGCGCCTGGCGGTCGATAACGCAGATGTCGGCTTCTGGGATCTCGACGTCGTCAACGACACGCTGACCTGGCCGCCGCGGACGAAGGCGATGTTTGGTATATCGCCCGACGTCCCGGTCACCATACAGGACTTCTATGACGGTCTTTATCTCGATGACCGCGACGCAACCAGCGCCGCGTTCGCAGCGGCCGCAGATCCTGATCAGCGCGCGCTCTACGACGTCGAATATCGCACGATCGGCAAGGAGGACGGGGTTATCCGTTGGCTGGAAGCCAAGGGCCGCGGTGTGTTCGACGAACAGGGTCGCTGCCTGCGCTTGGCTGGCACCGTCGTTCAGATCACGGCCCGGAAGGAAGCCGAGGAGGCACTCCGTGAACTCAACGCCACCCTCGAGGCACGGGTTGCGACCGCGATTGCGGAACGGGAAGAAGTCCAGGCTGCACTCCGGCAAAGTCAGAAAATGGAAGCCATGGGTCAGCTTACGGGCGGCGTAGCGCATGACTTCAACAATTTGCTGACGCCAATAGTCGGCAGCCTCGACATGCTACAGAGCAAGGGGCTGGGCGGGGAGCGCGAGCAACGCCTGATTGCCGGTGCGATCCAATCCGCCGAGCGCGCTCGCACGCTTGTTCAGCGCCTCCTCGCGTTTGCGCGGCGACAGCCTCTCCAGCCCAGTCCCGTCGACGTGGCCAAACTCGTGCAGGACATGGGAGATCTAATTTCGAGCACGACCGGACCGCAAATCAAGGTCGCTGTCGATACGCCAAATATGGCCTACGCCATGGCGGATGCGAACCAACTCGAAATGGCTATCCTGAACCTGGCCGTTAATGCCAGAGATGCCATGCCGGATGGCGGCACGCTGCGCATCTCCGCGGGGCGAGAGGCGATCCGCCCCGGCCACCGCTCGGGACTGCGAACCGGCCATTACATCCGCCTTTCGGTGGCGGATACGGGCACTGGCATGGACGAAGCAACCCTGGCCCGGGCCGCGGAGCCCTTCTTCTCGACGAAGGGTATCGGGAAAGGGACTGGCCTTGGCCTCTCCATGGTTCACGGGCTCGCCTCCCAGCTGGGCGGCGCAATCACGATTCAAAGTCGGCCCGGCCTTGGCACCAATGTCGAATTATGGCTCCCGCGGAGCATCGCTTCCTCTGGATCGGCCGAAGCGGCACACCCACTCGGGACCGTGGCGGTGGGTGGGACAGCCCTGCTGGTCGATGACGAGGAACTCGTCAGGGCGAGCACTGCGGACATGCTGAACGAACTCGGCTACGCGGTGGTAGAAGCGACATCGGGCGAAGAGGCGATGCGCCTCGTACATTCCGGTCAACATTTTGATCTGCTGGTGACCGACCATCTGATGCCCGGCATGAGCGGCACAGATCTGGCATTGAGCATTCGATCGCTCAGGCCCGGCACGCCAGTATTGCTGGTCTCCGGTTACGCTGAAAATGATAGCGTCAGCGCAGACATCCCCCGCCTTACAAAGCCGTTCCGCCGGGACGAACTTGAGGCAATCCTTTCCGCGTACTAAACTAACTGAGGCGCTTAAGTCTTCGGTCTGCTGCCTGGGCTTAGCTTCGATCGGAGTCGCCGCTTTTCGCTGAAACCGCCGTTCGGCGAAGCCCTGGCGTACGACGGGTTGTCCCAGTCCATGCCGTTCTGAGGGGTTCGCCTCGCTTGCCCGACCGAGCGTAGATCCACATGAACGGGCGTCCGGTTTCGGGAAGCCCTGAAGCGCGGCGGAGTGTCTGAGAATGGGTCCTACCCGCCGAAGCGATCTCGTCTCTCTTCGTCGACCGACATGCCGAATTGGCGTCAGGCCGCAGTGGCCAGGCGTGCTGCGTTGATCGACTGGATAACTGGCTCCGCCTCAGTCCGCCGCAACCAATCCGGGCTCGCATCGACGAACTGGACGATATGCGTCCGATCGATAATGACGATCGCGGGCTGCGGGAGCTCCCAGGTGCCCGTTCCGGTCAGTGTGCCGATCCAATGGGGATCGTCGGCCGGCACGGCAGGATTATCGGGAGGAATGAACGTCAGGCCGAATCGTCGGGCGAGCCCGTTGTCACGGTCGGACGCGACTTCGTAACCAAGTCCATGTCGCTGACGAATGTCACCCAGACCGCGCTCGGGCAGGTGGGGACTGACACCGAGCAACCTGATACCGGCGGCATCGAG